>NZ_JBIYDC010000001.1:0-153729 GCF_044908355.1 Bradyrhizobium sp. USDA 336
CCGGCCACTATAATGCGATTCTGCTGTGAGCTTGTTACTTGCCGTTCAGCCTTGTAGGTCCCTTCCCTCCTAATCTGCGCCAGGATCTCGTCAAGATATGCGTCAAGCTGATTCATTTTCTTACTTCGCCTGTCGCCTGTTCATTTGTGCTGGGCGACGATGCTTGCGTTTTGACGTTCGCTCCTGTCGGCGGCTCAATGTCAAAGTGCTTCGTGAGCCATTCGATCTGGGCCTCCGTCTCGACCGCCTTCGGACAATATTCTCGTCGAACAGTTTCGATTGCACATCGGTCGCCCAGCGATATGCGCAAGAGCGCAGATAACACGAGACCGGTGCGTCCGTGACCACCAACACACCCGATGTGCACTTTCTTTCTGGCGCCAAGTGCTTGAGTAATCACTTCGAGCAATTCTCGAAAAGACTCAAGGTTCTCTGGCGGACCTCTGTCCGGTATCGGATAAACGTAGTTCGCCGCACGCGCGGGCAGCACAGTGTGTTGCCCTCTGGCATCAAGGGCCACATACAAATCGGCGTCCAAAACAGCCGGCGCTAGACAAGATCCACCATAGATGACTCTAGCATTCGCTAGGCACAACGGTGCGTGAGAGGTATAGCAATTCGCCTTAAGATCGACGCTCACGATGGTCTCCTCTAGCAATCGCCGCGTTGTTTGCTCGTGGTTGTCGTTCTTGGAGCTGGTACAGAACCAAGCACGTTCTCAAGCGTCGAGGCTACGGAAAGAAGCGACAAATCTGATCCGATCCTAGAAGCGATCTGCATTCCGACCGGTAGACCACCTTCCGTGACTCCGCACGGAATACTCACCACCGGTACCCCCGCGAGAGTGAGCGCGTTGGTTATGTGAAACCAGTCGGCGTAGCGCTGATATCGGATCCCAGCTACTTCAGTAGGAAATAGCATGTTCGCATCGAAGGCTGTTGTAATGGTCGTCGGACAGATCAAGGCGTCAAAGCCGTCAAAAAACGCGGTTACGTCCCTAATAATTTCGCTCCTACGTACTTCCGCACGGGCTATTGCATCGCTCCCGATCTCCATTCCCATGTTGATTTCATCCTGCAAATGAGTCGCGAGTTCGGATTGCATAGGGCGCAGTGAGGTAGTACGCGCTCGCCTCAACGTGTTTCCAACTTCAACTACATCTTTAAAGGATGGACAGTCGTAGTCGACGTCGAATCCGGCGGCCTCAAGTCGCCTAACCGCTGCCTCAAAAACTCGAACGACCTCCGCGTCCGACTTGAAAAGTCCCAGGTCTTGTGAGACGGCGATTCTGATCGCCCGCTTTGACGTAGCGGCCGCAGCAATGGCGCTTCCAGGAGTCCACGGCCTGCTTATCGGATCGCGGTAGTCCCAGCCCGCCATCGCATCGAGCAATAGTGCCGCGTCTGCCACACTGCGTGCGATTGGTCCACAGACGCTGATTCCGTCGTAGGAATACGTACGCGGTCCGTACGGAACAACTCCGACTGATGGGCGGAAGCCTACAACTCCGCAGAGCGCCGCGGGAATTCGAAGGGATCCTCCTGAATCGCTTCCAGTTGCAAGCCAAGCAATCCTCGCAGCTACGGCCGCGGCCGAGCCACCGGAGCTTCCGCCGGCCGATTTCTCTAGATCGTGCGGATTGACGGTCGTCCCAAACACGCTGTTGGTCGTGTGCGCTCCGGCCCCCATTTCTGGCACATTGCTCTTAGAGTAAATGATTCCGCCGGAAGCCTTTATCTTCTCGACAAAGAGGTCGTCACGGAATGCCTTGTTTTCCTTAAATTTTGGGTGCCCCCACGTCGTGTGGAAGCCCGATACGTCGTATTGATCCTTAACAACGACCGGTAGACCATAAAGAGGTCCCGGCAATTGCTTGCTGGGGTAGCTCTGCAATTGCGCTCTAGCAGCGAGGAAATCTACCTCTATCAGGGCATTGATCTTCGAATTCTCAGTCAGCACGCGCTCCTCAAGCGCGCTTAGGAGCTCATGGACGGAGACCTCTCGATCGCGCAATGCGCGTGCGAGTTCAACTGCTGACATTTCGAAGAGGCTCATGCGAACTCCATCAGCTCAATCTTGTTCTAATGCGAGATGACATCACACTAACCATCCAGACAGTTCCGGCCACGATTAGAACAATGAATCCGACCTCTCTCCAATTGTTCGCGCGAAGCTGTTCGAACAACTGAAGCCCAATACCGCCAGCACCGACAGCGCCTAGAACGGACGCGGACCTTATGTTCGATTCGAGTCGGTAAAGTATATTGCTGAGCATGACGGGGGCGACTTGCGGCCAAAGCGCAAATCGAACTAGCTGAATGCGACTTGCACCAACGGACTCGACGCCTTCTCGCTGCGCTCTGTCGGTATTCTCGACGGCTTCCGCGAATAGCTTCGATAGAGTGCCGACATCAGCCACCACAAGCGCGAGCACTCCGGCGAACGGCCCGAGACCAACTGCCGAGACGAAAACAAGGCCCCAAATAAGTGAATCGATCCCACGCAGGAAATCGAACGATCTTCTTAGCAAGAGCCTATTCACGTGGCTTCGGGTAACGTTTCGGGAGGCTACGAATCCGAGTGGAAGAGCCAGTGCAGTCGCAATTGCAGTCGCGAGAAACGCCATGCTGATCGACTGGCCGAGCGCTAGGAGAATGTCGGCCGCAGAATCCTTCGGTACAGGCGGCCACATGAGAAGCGTGATAGTAGTGAGCTTCGCCAAACCACCTGCGAGGCGCTCAATATTGAAGCAGTCGGTAACCCAAAGTCCCCAAACCAGAAGGCTAATTGAGATCGAAGCTAGCGAAATCCGCAACATTCGCCGCTGGCTGTTTCTTCTTAAGATTCTGTTGCGTTCGTGTGCGTCGGGAGCTGACATAGCAAGTGGCGGTACAGCAGCACAATCAAATCCGCTCATCTCAAGTCCGCCCAATGATGGAGTGACGGATCTTCGTGCAAAGAACATCAATCATCACTACGGTCGCGAGTAGCATCGTGACAATCGCGCTGATGTCCGTGTAGTAGAACTGACGCACTGCAAACAGCAGATCCTGCCCGATGCCTCCTGCTCCAACAAATCCAATTATCGATGCACCACGTATATTCACCTCGAAACGAAAAAGACTGTAGCTTAGGAGCAGTGGGGAGACCTGGGGAAAAGCTTCAAAAGCGATGGTTTGGATCCGGTTAGCACCGGCAGACTGGACGCCCTCAAGAGAGCGTAGGCTCACGTTCTCATTTGCTTCGCTAAAGAATGTTGCCAGCACACAGCTGGAATGAATTGAGAGCGCCAACACTCCAGCCAAAGGTCCAATGCCGAATGCGTACACAAAAATCATGGCGAGTAGGAGTTCTGGAATGGACCGCGTTATATCTGCGATCGTGCGAATTGCGGCGCTCAACCGGGGAGAGCCGCTAAGAGTTGGCGTACAGGCGAGCGAAATCAGCAATCCAGCAATACTAGCGACTGCAGTGCTTACCAAGGCTATGATGATTGTGTCGCCTAGCGAACGCAGCCACTTAGGGGCCCCCGAGAACCAATGGGCGAGATCAGCCGACAGAGTGCCAAAGTGAAGCGTAGGCCCCGTGCGGGCAAAGTATGCGACGACATCCGGCAGCCCGTTGTATAGGACCGCAAGGTTAACCTCGTTGAGGTACGCACATGCAGCCAAGCAGATGGCGATTGAGAGAGCACCGACAACTCGTCGTCTAATGAGTCTAGAACGGTGCTTGGACCATACTCTAAGCAGCTCGCGAGTTTCATTGGCGTCCGCCGCCCTAGCAACTGCTGTCGACGCAGCATCGAGTGTCATAGGCACCGGACTCCTGGTTTCAAAACATTGCGCCCATGACGGGCCTGTGAGGTCTAGTTTGAGGCAGGTCCTTCACCTCACGCGACGAAAGAGGTTATTCTGCTATCGTTTCTGCTGGTTAGCTTGCACTATCCCAACGATGCCTTGGTAGTCTTCGGCGGGATGCGGCAACGAATCGCGCTAAGTTACCTGCTGCAGCTAAAGCACGAAGGGCTTCAGGATCATCTTTTGCCATCGAGACGATGGCATCGCGCAGGTCAGACCGCATCCTTTCCGGCAACCATGTTGGTGCAACCCGCGGATCAGACGGCAGCATCGGTGATTTCCAAATGATGCGGACTGACTGTTGGGGAATTAATCCCTTGTCTTCAACTCTCTTGATTGCGGACCTACTATCGTCCTGCCACCAAGACGTAGCCCCATCGACCGCTCCGCTCAGCAGCGTCGTTATGTTGTTATCATCGCTGCCAGTGAAGATCGTCGTCGCAAAGAATGTGTCAATATCGTACCCGGTTTTCCTTAGGTAGTACTTGGGGGCTTGATACCCGCTAGTGGAATTGGGGTCATTAAAACCAAATTTCTTCCCCTTCAGATCGTCAAGCGCGTGGTATGAACTATCGCTGCGGACTATGACGACGGAGTAGTATCCTGCCGCACCACGGAGATCGACGGGCTTAGCTAACGGCTCGACTTGGCCGTTTGTTATAATCCACAGACGGGCGTAAGCCGCAGGGCCAATGTAGGCCAACTCAACTCGCTTGGACCGAATGAGCTGGGCCCGGTTGTCTGAACAGATTTTCCGCATCGATAAGTGGAGCCTCTGCCGAGGTTAGGCTGCCAAGCGGAGAGGCAGCGTGGTGAAGTAAGCTTGATCGGGCGTCGCGCCGTCAAGGCTCGAATGCGGACGGCGGCCATTATAAAAGTCCAGGTAACGGCCGATCGAAGCACGGGCCTCGCTGACGCTGTCGTAGCCGCGCAGATACACCTCCTCGTACTTGACGCTGCGCCACAGGCGCTCGACGAACACGTTGTCACGCCAGGCACCCCGGCCGTCCATGCTGATGGCGACGCCGTTGTCGGCGAGAACGCCGGTGAATGCCGCGCCCGTGAACTGCGAGCCCTGATCGGTGTTGAATATCTCCGGCTTGCCGTGACGCGCCAAAGCATCCTCCACCGTCTCGACGCAGAATGCCGCTTCCATTGTGATCGACAGCCGCCACGACAGAACCCGGCGGGTCGCCCAGTCCAGCACGACAGCGAGATACACAAAGCCACGCGCCATCGGGATGTACGTGATGTCCATCGCCCAGACCTGGTTCGGCCGCGTGATCTCCATGCCGCGCAGCAGATATGGATAGATCTTGTGGCCGGGCTCGGGCTTGGTGGTGCGCGGACGGCGGTAGAGCGCCTCTATCCCCATCCGCCGCATCAGCGTTTTGACATGCCGGCGGCCGATCTTGCACCCCTCGGCAGCCAGCAGGCCTCGCAACATTCGCGAACCGGCGAAAGGAAACTCCAGATGCAGCCGGTCGAGCCGTCGCATGATCGCGAGGTCGTCGGACGACACCGGGCGCGGCAGATAATAGACGCTGCCGCGGCTGATGTTCAGAGCTTCCGCTTGCCGGGTGATCGGCAGATCGTGCGCACGGTCAATCATCGCTTTGCGCTCAGCAGGCCGGCTTTGCTGAGCGCTCCTTCTAAAAAATCGTTCTCCAGCGTCAGTTCCCCAATCTTGGCGTGCAGTGACTTCACATCGATGGCGGGTAGCGCCACCGCGTTGCCGCCCCAGGGCCGAACACGTCGGCGGCCCCGCCCTCAAGCTGCGCTTTCCATGATGCGATCTGATTGGGGTGGATGTCGAACTGCTCCGCCAGCTGAGCCAGTGTTCGGTCGCCCTTGACGGCGGCCAGCGCCACCTTCGCCTTGAAAGCCGGTGTGTGGTTCCGGCGTGCTCGTCTGCTCATCGTCTCTCCTGATTCGCGGGCCAATCTTGCCCGCCGTCAGGCAGAAACTCCACTTATCGCATCGTTCAGATTGGTGGGGCCGGCTCTGCGGCCAACAATAGCGAGGCAATGCCGATACCTTTTGGGTTTCTCATTGTATTTGCTCCACAGCGTCAGCTTGGTGTTACGAACTCATCCATCGCATGTGACAGGTCCTGCGCTGACGGCCCATAGATTGTTTGGATAACCTCGCCGGTAAGTTCGCTTGGAAAGCCATCGAAGACGATGGCTCCTCGAGCCATTCCGATGATTCGATCACAGTATGTCTTCGCTAGATCCAGCTGATGCAGATTGCAGATGACCGTTATTCCAGCATCTTTGTTCAACTGCTTCAGCGCACCCATTATTGTGTTTTGCAGTCACTGGATCGAGGGAGGCCGTAGGCTCGTCCGCTAAGATGATACAGGGCTCTTGAACCAGAGCGCGAGCTATGGCGACCCTTTGTTTTTGACCACCGGAAAGCGTCTCCGCGCGCTGAAGCGCGGATGCGAACATCTCGACTCTTTGCAATGCGCGTATTGCCATTAGTCGCTCGCGCTTCGAGAACAATCCAAGAATGCTTGGAACGGTGCTCCGGTAGCTTAGACGTCCCACTAGCACGTTTGTAATCACGTCAAGTCTTTCGACGAGATTGAATTGCTGGAAAATCAGGGCGCATTGGCGCCGCCACAAGTGCAGACGCCGACCGCTAAGATTCGCGATGGCTTTGTCATTAAAGGCGATTAATCCAGACGTGGGTGTCTCAAGCTGGTTTATCAATCTAAGTAGAGTTGATTTGCCTGCACCGGACCTCCCGACAATTCCGACCATCATGCCTTGTTCGATGCGCACGCTTATTCCCGAAACGGCAACATGTTGTCCGAAGCGCTTGGTTATGTTGGTCAGATCCAGCATCGTTTTCCCGCTGAGATACCAAATTGTCGATTTTACCTGGACTTGTATCGGATACGTCTCATTCGACGGAGAGAGCCTGGCTCTAGTCGACCGCCTCCCGATAACCCACGGGTACAGTGAACTGAGCACTCTCATGCAACGACCAGTATCGGCGGTGCACAGACTCATAGGCTGAGCCTGGTTTGCCAGATCCCACTGGGCGTCCCTCGATCCGCGTCACGGGCATGACGCCGCCTGCGGTGCTGCTGATGAATACCTCGTCCGCGCTCCGGAGCTCGTGCGCGGGGACTGCTCTTTCGTCAATAGGCAGGCCATCTTCTCGTACGATTTCGATGATGGTTTGCCTAGTAATCCCAGATAGCACCCCGTCCTTGGGGGTAGAGATTCTCCCGTTCTTAACAACGAAGATATTGAAACCTGGGCCTTCGACAACGGTACCGCGGATGTCAGTGAGTACAGCAGTTTCTGCACCTCTATCGTAGGCCTCAAAGAGCCCCTTCACGAGGTCGAGCCAGTGATAGTTCTTGATCGTGGGATCGACCGAACTCTCTGGTATCCGCAAGACTTCACTTATCGCTAAGTTGAGACCGACCTTTTGCTTTTCTGGATCGGCGATCCAGACAAATGGTATCGCGAAGGCGTAGAAGCGATTGGTTGCAGTTCTGGGATCTCGAGCGCCGGGCAATGGTACTCCGCGCGTACAAATCATCTCGACATATGCGCTTCGAAGACCAGAGCGCCTCACGCACTCTTTCAATATCTCGATGAGATCGTCTTGCGATATCGGCAGCGACATACGTAGCTTCTGAATGCCGCGATTGAAGCGCGCAATATGATCATGAAGCCGAAAAAAGGAACCGTTCCAGACATGCACGACGTCGTAAGTGGCATCCGAGTGCAAAAAACCCCAGTCCAAGATTGATAACTTGGCGTCACTCATCGAAACGTATTGACCGTCAATGTAGGCGACTCCGGGAGGATACCCGGCTTTAACGCCCATCGAAGCAATTCTCTTCTCGACCACAAAATTCCCCTGCGAATTTGGTCCTGCAGCTCGACCACTTGCACGTCGACCGGAGCGCCTTTGATAAAGTTATGATCTTTCGATCACCGTGAGAGCCGGCCCAGGTTTGGAGTTCTCCTGCGCGCGCAATTTTGCGAGCGCGGCTTCTCCATCTGCCGTGTTATGCACGGCTGCGGCACGCGCGGCAGCTTCGGCATCACCTCGACATATCGCGTGTACAATTTCAGTATGAGAGGTGACATACTCATCAAGCGTGAGAAATTCACTACAGAGTATGTAAAACAGCCGGATCTGCCGCTCTAAGATCTGATACGCGTCCCGCAATCGCGCGTGCCCTGTTAACCGCACTATCGTTCTGTGCAGTCCGAAATCGCTTTCAAAGATCGCGCGCTTATCGCCGGCCGCGACGATCTTTTGATGCTCTTCGAATGCAGTCATCACGAGATGCCTCTTAGCATCGTCAATACTTGAGGCGAGCAGCCGGGACGCCATGCTTTCGTAGGTGTTACGAAGCGTGTAAAGCTCCCAAACATCATGAGAGGCAAGAGTGGCGACAGAGTAACCTCGATTTGGAGACGAGACCACTAACCCGTCAGCCGCCAAACGCAATAGCGCCGCACGTAGAGTGCCTCGACTGATTGCAAGCACCCGGGAGAGATCCGCTTCAACAAGCCTCGTACCTGGAGCGATTTGACCACTCAGGATCGCGTCTCTTAGCCCTTCGGCAGCCAGTATTTCGGAACTTTGCTGATCGACTACCTTCAAGGTCACTATCGAATACCCCATTAAATCTAGCGCTACAAAGATGAGGTGCTCGCTGAGAGCTTCGCACGCGCTTCTGGCCTAAGGCTGTTTTCAATGATCTCCCGAAAATCCTATACCGTGCCAGGACATTGCCCCGGGATCATTGCAGCATCGTCCCAGCGCCGAAGTCGGATCGCCTCCTGCGCAAAAGACAACCGCTCGAATTCTCGGGCTTCTTCACGGGTAAATCCTCCACCCTGCCGCTCCATACTTCGCCGGGCCACGGGCGTCATCGCAGATCGGTAACCCTCGTCCGTTGTGAAGAGATACCGCTTTGCGGAAACGTGCAATCGGATCGGTTCAGTGACGGACGGGGGGAAGTATCCAGAAAGGAAGGCTGCGGCGATCGCTTCATGCTTGTTGTCGACACCGAGCCCCGTCAGCCCCACGGCGGATCGCACGACCAAGTGTCCCAAGTCGTGGAGGAGCGCAGCCGCGACCATATGATCGGCTGCATTTTCATTGCGCGCTAAAACAGCGGATTGGATCGCGTGCTCGATCTCTGACAGCTCCGCATTGCCGTAGGGCTGCGCCCCGACCCCTTCAACGAGCTTGAGGAGGGAATCTACGAAGGCGCTCACGTCAAATTCTCCCTAGGCGATGTCGTGACTCCCGCTGGAACGGGTTTCAGCTTGACGGTAGTCCAAGGATTGTCCACATGTCAACGGCGAATTGTTCTACAATCTTAGGTAGGGTGAAAGTGGCAGGGCAGAAAACAGAGCAGCGGATGAATGAATTAGGGGTTTTGCTTCCGAGCCCCTCAGCTCCGCCGGCGATCTACTCACCATGGTGTCGTGTTGGTGACCTGGTTCGGATTTCAGGACAACCGCCCTACTGGAACGGCAGTATTCGCTACAAAGGCAAAGTGGGAAAAACACTGAGCCTCTTAGAAGGCCGCGATTCAGCTCGAATTTCGGCGCTGAACGTACTTGCGCATCTTCGTAGTGTTTGCGGAGATCTTGATCGCGTGGTATGCGCGGTTCATTTGATGGTCTTTGTAAATGCAAGCGCCGATTTTTCGGACGTACATCGCGTCGCTGACGGTGCTTCCGAACTGCTAACAAGCATTTTTCCCCATCTTCCCCCGCCCACCAGGAGTTCGTTGGGGTGCTCAACGCTTCCGATGGGAATCGCAACAGAAGTGGAAGCGTCTTTTTTGATTGATGCCGAGTAGCTCTATTGTGAGTAAGCAAAGTCAACGATGGCGGCATCACGCTTTTCGTCGAGATCCACAAGTGAGTGCCAGTAGATTCTAGCTCACGCTGGGATGGGTCTGCCTGCGATCTCTCCTGACGCAACCGTCGCTACAAATCACACCCTAGTGAGGAAAGATGATCGAATTCGGAAGGCCTCCGGTGGGCATACCGGAGGCCTTCTTGGAGGCTAGATTTGTGGAGCTACTCCTCTTCTCCTTCCTCTAGTTTGACTTGAAATCACCAATTGCGTTGAGCGCGCAGGAGCAAGCTCACCGCGCTCTGGTCCCTCAGCTCATACACAGTGCCCGGTTTGGCGATACCCGACTGCAGCGGTAGGGTCACCGTGCTTCCGCTCGCATACCTTTGGTCGAGCATCGTATAAGTGAGGTGACCTGAGAACGTCAGGTTCTTGACCGGGGTCCAGCGAGTGACCACGCCGACAGATGAATAGTTGAAATCGGGGTTGCATCCGGCAAGACCGGTCGAGAGCGCAAGGGTTGCCACGACGGCGCCGCAGATGTGGCCTTTTGCCGTGGCGTTATATCGCACAGCACCCCAGCCACCGTAGATGCCCGTGTTCCAGTAAGGATCCCAGTTGTGAGTGTAGCCGCCCTGAAATCCATAGGTCGTCGTCAGCTGCTGGCCGGAGCCGCTCACGAATATGGAATCAGAAAGACCAGCAAGGCCGACGCTCCGGTAAGCACCCGCGAGGCTAGTACCGCCGTACATTGCATAGGTGCTCGACATCGAGTCTTGGAAGTTGTAGCGGCTTGCGCCGTCTGTATACACGCCCGACATGTTGATCGTATCACCCGCACCAGTCGGGATGTTCTTGATAGACAACGCCAGCTGGCCAGCCCAGCCCCACTTATCGCCAGGGTGGCCGGTCGTCTCGTCAGCGCCGTAGTAGGCAGCATGGTTGTTGTGTGCAGCAAACGAAGCTTGGAAGAGACCCCAAGCCTGATCGATACGAACCATCGTGATGAGGTCGGGCGACCGCGAACCGCCGATGTCATTGGCACCGTATGCGCCCGTTGCGAGACCTGCGGCCGTGGCACCGCTGATGTTCCAGATATTCGTAGTGCCATAGGCGACCTGATCCTGGGCCGAGAAGGAGGCCGTGATGCCCTGGCCGAAGTCAGCGGTATAGCTGAACTGGTTCACGCCAGTGGTCCAGCCGGCGCCTCCGGGAAGACCGTCGAAGCTGTTCGCCGGATAGTTCGCCCAGGGAGCGGAGAACTGGGAGAGCGACTTACCCACCGTGAACCCGGCGAACTGAATAAATGCGAAATAGACGCCGAGCGCACCACCGGCGATAGAGCCAGAACCGCTGGTTCCAGCCGGAGCAGCGTCGTATGCTGTCGCGCCACCGGCGGTACTGGCACCAGCTCCAGCATAACCACCGCTGGTCCACGTAAACGTCAATTCGGCGAAGGTGCGCAGCACGCCGTACTCAGTCGCGGAACGAGTGTCGACGGTGAAGTTTTCGCGCGAACGAGCAGTGTAGTAGTTGCTTAGACGATTTTGCGCGCCTCCCAAGCCGCTGCGGGCTGCGTCATAATCGCTGTGGGTATTCAACAGCAAGTCAGCGCGCAGATATCCCCCCAATTTGATGC
Source organism: Bradyrhizobium sp. USDA 336 (assembly GCF_044908355.1). Taxonomy (NCBI): domain Bacteria; kingdom Pseudomonadati; phylum Pseudomonadota; class Alphaproteobacteria; order Hyphomicrobiales; family Nitrobacteraceae; genus Bradyrhizobium; species Bradyrhizobium sp. USDA 336. Next base: position 11,350 of record NZ_JBIYDC010000001.1, read on the forward strand.
AAGTGCCAGTGCCCGGGATGTAGTAGAACCCAGCGCCATAGAGGGAGCAAATCTTCACGTATTCGATAGCCTTGGCCTTAACGGGCAGATCGGCCGCCTGTGCTCCGCCTACGGTGACCAGACCGGTCGCCGAAACCAGCAAAAGGCGCTTGCTCATCTTCATTACACTTCTCCAAATTGTTCACCTCAAAGACGATGGCCTAACTATTGTGGAAGAGACCAATCACCTTCGCCCCCAATCTTCTCGACCTCTAGGGCTTTGCCTGAAGCGCCAACTGAGACATTGAACCAGTCGACGTCGCTGTGCGGACCATTCCGCCACCCGCATGCTTACGTTGGCAGATTGCGTTCTCTTTTGGCGCGCAAACTGTGTATGAAACAGACCAAGTTACGCTGGCGCTCAGCAGGCGTATTCGCGCCGCCTCATATTGGTATGCTTCGGACCGTAGCCGGCGAAGAATGTATGTTTCCTACAATTGAGATAGCCAAAGCGCTTTGCGCAAAGGACGTTGATCTCGAATGCGAGTCCTATGAGCGTGCACGGATGCGTATGGCCGCGCAGGCCGCCCATGCCGCCAACACTTCCGTAGGCAATTTGCGTGTTTGATTAAGGAGCCGTGATGCCGAACGACTATTTTAGTCAGCGAACATTTGCGCTGAATTCATCCAGACAGACGAGGCATAAGCGCATAAGCGCCTGCGATAAGTCTATAACAACCACATGCCTTCTGCTCGAGGCAGTCGCGGTCATCGATCTGCAGGACGCCGCGCATCCTGCGAATGAGCCGCTGTTCAGTGAATTGGATGAACGTCTCTGTGATGCCGGGACGCGGCAATCCCAAGACGGACGAAAGATAATCATGAGTAACTGGAAGCACGTGGGCGTCGATAGCATCACTCGCTAAACATAACCAACTCGCGAGCCGTTTTTCGCGATTGTGCCAAACGCCACAGAATCCCGTCTGGGCGCAATGAAGGTTTAGCGCTTCAACGAACCGAGAAAGCTGCTCCTGGATATTAGGACACTCGTCCATCACCCGACGCAAATCCCCGACACGGATTCTGAGTGCAGTTCCAGGAAATAGGACAACGGATTGGTGAGTTGAAACATGGCCCCACAATAAGGCTGAAGCGCCGACCGCGCCGCGATGTCCTATGACGGCGGTTTCGAAGGTACCTCCAGCCGCAACAATCCGCAGTGAAACGAGCCCCGACTCTATGAAATAAACGTAATCGACTTTCTTTTTCGGCTCTTGAAGGACCATGCGTTCTCGCAAGGCAATCGGTTCAAGGTATCGCCCTATTGCCGCGAGATCTTGCAGCGGAGCTGTCGCCAGAATTGCGTTCTTGACGAATGATCGCATATTCGGCCGCACGACGCTGGCGACGGACCGAGGAAGGATCGATAGATCGCTCTGTTCGTGGTTCAACATGTTCAACTCGTTTTCAGCTACGAACCAATGGTACTCTTTGGCTGCCTGTACCGGCTCCGCTCGGCAGGCGTCGCCGCTGATCTGAGACGGTGTCTGATCGAAGCCAAGTAACGCCGAGCTCTTTCGATTGGCTGGCGGGCCCGCCAAACGTTCGTTCACGAAAGCCAGAGTGGGTTACCCCAAGCTTTCGATCCAGCGGCGTCGACAAAGGTCAGGCGAATATAGGGGCTCTTGAGCCCGGATAAGGGAATTTCAGCGTGGGTGATTTCGTCACCAGGTACGACAACCGCCTTGGCACCACGGCCCGCGGCGATGATGCGACGACATGGGGAGCATTCGACGATCAGACGATCGGGTGTGATTTCCAGGCCGTGAATTCGCGGACCTTGCGTCGAGTAGAAGTGCCCTGCTCTTAAGGCAGTGACGATGCTCTCAGGTGATAGATCCGATGCTCGGACCTCGACCCAACCGCCGAAATGATCGCGCGGCTTGAAATGAGCATCGTCGGCTGCATAAGCTGTCACGCGACGTCCTTCGTTCAATAAACCCGTACAAAGATACCAACCATCGCCTCGGTCGCTGCTAACGTGACTGGCATGGTTATAGATTTCGACTGCATGCGCACAGTCAATTTCGCGAGCGTCCGTCATTGAAAGTCCGCTGCTCGACGGGTGGGCGATGCCAATGAACGCTCCTGTGCTTGCAGCGCGTTGGGCCAGGCTCTGACCGGTTTCATCCTTTCCCGTCGCTGCGAAATCGAGTGGCAAACCGACAGCGACGATGTGCCATAGCTCCCCGAGGGAGTTCGAGGGCGCATGTAACTCAGCACCCTGGATCACCAAGAACCTCTCGTCGGAATGCAGCCCCAAATCCGTGATCGGCCAATCGAAGCGAGCCTCGAAATGGTCTGTCAGCGCGATAAAATCATATCCAGCCTGCTTGTAGGCTTTGGCAACCTGCTCTGGAGAGCGCAGACCGTCGGATTTCGTCGAGTGCGTATGGAGGTTTCCCCTGTAAAAGTTACCGGGCAACGAGAAAGGGTTGTAGGTCATATTCCGTTTGTCCTTGCGGGTCAGATCGGTTTTTGTTGATGCGACGTCCCCGTCCCGATGCCGGCACCTGCGCACTGTCGTTTGTCGTGCGGATCGAGCACTGATGCGATCAATGACTGTGTGTAAGGATGTGACGCAGCATCGATGATGGAGTCGGTCAGTCCAGTCTCGACGATCGATCCATGATGCATTACCGCGATGCGGTCGCTGAGAGCCGCAACGACCGCGACATTGTGCGAGATCAGCACCAGGGAAACGTTGAGAACGCGCTTCAGTTCGGCGAGCAGCGTTATGATTTGAGCCTGCACTTTGACATCGAGCGCCGAGGTCGGCTCATCCGCTATGATCAGCTTCGGTCGAGTGACGATTGCTCGAGCGATGCAAACACGCTGTTTCTGACCGCCAGAGAGTTGGCCAGGCAGTCGGGTGAGAAAGTGTTCACCCAAGCCGACTTGGTTCAGCACTTCGGATGCCCGATGTCGGCGATCCAGCGCTTTGATGCCGATGTTTCGGAGCGGCTCCTCGACGATCTGGCTAATTTGCATTCGCGGGTTAAGCGCGGCGTTGGGATCCTGCTGAATGACTTGGAAATGTAATCTGGCTCGTCTGAGAGCGGTACCACGTAGTGCTGTGAGGTCTTGCCCGCCGAGAAAAACTCGGCCGTGAGACGGAGATAACAAACGTGAAATCATCCTCCCAAGGGTTGATTTCCCGGAACCACTCTCACCAATAATTCCCAAGGTTTCGCCTGCAGCCAGGACGAAGGAAACATCGCTCACGGCTCGAACTTCCATCCGACGCCACGGAGGACCAGATACGAAAGTTTTGGATAGGCGCTCCACGCGTAGCAAGGATCGCGAATCAGGGGCGTGGCATTCAGAAGATTGAGGAGAAGGCTTACCCATCGGGCTTACGCCGAATTTGGGGGAGAGCACGCCGCGACCGAGCAGTTCACGGCGCGCGCAGAAACGCTCTTGCCGACGGCAGCCGACTTGAGCCGGGGGACCGCTTCCAAGAGGCTGCGGGTGTAGGAATGTTGCGGCTCGCGCAAGACGTGGCGCACTGGCCCTTCTTCCACCTTCTGACCATCGAGCATGACGACGGCCCGATCGGCAAAATGCGCGACGACCCCAAGATCGTGGGTGACCAGCAGGATACCAAGATTGAATTCGCGCTTGAGCCTGTCGAGCAGTTCGAGAACGCGCAATTGAACGGTGACGTCGAGTGCTGTTGTGGGTTCGTCGGCGATGAGCACGGAAGGATGTGGCGCCACAGCCATCGCAATCATGGCGCGCTGTCGCATGCCTCCTGACAATTGATGCGGAAAACTTCCAAACGCCCGCTTGGGATCCGAAAGCCCCACCTCTGCCAGCATGTCAAGTGCCAGTGCTCGAGAGGCACTCTTTGAAATTGTAAGATGTAGCCGGATCGCCTCAACAATCTGGTCGCCGATGGTCATCAGTGGATTGAGCGCAGTCATCGGTTCTTGGAAAATCATCGATATTCGGCCGCCGCGCAAGGTGCGCAGCAAGCGATCGGGGATAGCAAGGAGGTTCGTCTCTCCATTAAGCATCGCTGAACCGGTGACATCTGTGGTCGCTCTGGGCAGTAGGCCCATGATGGCCAAAGCCGACGCAGATTTCCCGGAACCCGATTCACCAACCATTGCAAGTGTCTCGCCGGCGCTGAGGTGAAAAGAAAGGCGACGGACGGCCCTTGTAACGCTCGATTTAGAGCGAAAGCTTACCGAAAGATCCGAGACTCGGATGACTTCCCGCGATCGTTCTTGCTGGGGGCCGATAGCAGAATGGTAGATCGAGGCCGTAATCATTGTGGATAATCCCGACGTGGATCGAAACGATCCCGAAGCGCGTCGGCAACGAGCATGACGCCGAGTGTCGCGAGCGCAAGGGCTGCTCCAGGAGCAAGGGTCGTCCAGGGAGCAACAATGAAGAATCGCGCACCGCCCGCGATCATATTGCCCCAACTGGGCGTTTCCGGCGGCGTTCCTGCACCGAGAAAGCTGAGTCCGGCTTCCGCCAAAATGGCTGAGGCGCAAAGATAGGCGGCGAGCACGATCAATGAAGGCCAAGTGGCAGGCGCGATGTGGCGGAGGATAATCCACATTGGATGGGTGCCGCTGCTGATCGCCGCATCGATATAAGGCAGCTCGCGCACAGAAAGCAGGACGCTTCGCACCAACCGCGACGCGCGCGGAAGGTCCGCGATTGCGATAACGACGATGACAGTGGGGGTACCGGGGGCCATCAGCGTTAAGAGGGCGACTGCAAGGAGAAATGCCGGGAAGACCGAAACGAGATCGACAAATCTCATGATTACTTCATCGACCAGCCGACCGAGACCGCAGGCAAGTCCTAGAACAAGCCCGCCGCCGACGGCCAAGCCCGCAGTCCCCAGGCCCACGATTATGGATACGCGAGCCGCATAGATGGTGCGCGCCAGAACATCCCGCCCAAGATTGTCGGTTCCAAGAAAATGAAGATGGCTCGGGGGACGAAGACGTTCCGCTGGGGCGATCGAGAGAGGGTTTTGGACAATCCATGGTGCCAGAATAGCGCAGGCACCAAGGACACCGATCAGGCTGATACCAATGATCATGCGCGACGAAACTTTCGGCCATCGAGACCGGGGACGGCATTCAACGGCTAACTGCTGCCCGTTCTCTTCATGCGTCACGTCCGCTGTCATCGAAGCGCGATCCTCGGATCAATCAGTGAATAAGTGACGTCGACGAGAAGGTTGACCCCTACGTGAACAACCGCAAATACAACAAGCAAGCCTTGAATGACTGGATAGTCACGATTGCGGATGGCATCCGCTGTGAGGCTACCAATTCCCGGAATGTTGAAGACCACCTCGGCAAAGACCGCACCCTCAATGAGGATGGCAAGTGTAGAACCGATGGTTGTCACGATCGGGAGCGCGGCGTTGCGCGCGCAATGGTGAAGAAGCAGGCCAACCGGGCGGACACCCTTCGCTCTCGCGGTTCGAACAAAATCTTCACGCAAAACTTCGAGAAAGCTTGATCGTGTTACCCTAGAGAGGAGACATGCAATCGGTAACGATGCTGCAATACCCGGGAGGATAAGGTGATGGAGGGCCTCCAAGGGCGCGTTACCAACCGGTTTGAATCCTTGGACCGGAAACAGCCCGAGTCGGACAGACAGGGCGAAGCTGAGAAGATAGCCGATGAAGAAGACTGGCATGCTGTACGCCGCAGCCGTTATCATCATCCATACACGATCGATATTCCCCTCGGCGTACCATGCTGTGAGGATGCCAGTGGTCAGGCCGATAGCAAGTGCCCAAACGAGTGCCATGCTCGCGAGCGCCAACGTCGGCTCGAGGCGCTGGGAAATTAACGTGACGACTGGGGCATGGCTGTAGAGGGAGCTTCCAAGGTCGCCGTGCGCCAGCAAGACCAGCCATGTGCGGAGCCTGTCCGTAAGCGGCAGATCAAGGCCGAGCTCGGTGCGAATCGCAGCTTTGGCCGCCTCCGTTGCCGTATCGCCCGCAATGATTGTCGCAGGATCTCCGGGCACGAGAGCCAAGAACAAGAATACGAGTATGCAGGCTGCTAGTGTGGTTACCGCGGCGCCGGCTATGCGGCGCAGTGCAAATGACGGCAGCCCCGATAGTGCATTGAGCATACCCGTCCCCTTACCGGCCGGCCGATTTATTGATGTTCCAGAAGACATTCAAGTTTGGCACCTCCAGTACACCGGTCAGCCGGTCCTTGCGGTAAGCAAACGGAAGCGACCATTGGCCGAAGGGTATGTAGATGCCCTCGGAATACACGCGTTGCTGGATCTGCCCGGCGATGCGCCTAGCTTCCTCCGTTTGCGCATGCGGCCAGCGAAGGCGCAAATCTTCGATCTGCGGGTCACACGGCCACCCATACCAAGCCTTGTCGCATGAGGCAGTGATACCTGGGTGCGTCAAGGGATTGGTGACTGGCGGCCCGGAAAGCGAAGTCAAGAAGATGTTCCATCCGCCATCGGTCCTTGGACCCTTGTTTTCGCGACGTTGGACAAGTGTGCCCCAGTCCATCGATTGAAGATCGACGTTTAGGCCGGCCTCGCGCATCTCCTGCGCGAGAACAAGAGCAGCTGCGTCAAGCGCCGCGTTGTCCGTGGCATTGAGCAAGACGATAGGCTCGCCCCTGTATCCGGCCTTCAAAAACAGCTTCTTGGCTTCTCCAATATCGCGCGTCGGTCGGCCGTCCACCATTTCCAACGCCGAACCGCACCCGAAGACAGCCCAACACTCGCGTGCATGTTCGCCGAGGCCAAGTGCGCGCATCATGCTTTGCTGATCGACGAGTTTCTCCATTGCCAGCCGCGCCTCAAGCTTGTCGAAGGGCGGCTGCAGATGATTGAGGCGGATCATGCCCTGCGACCCGATCCTGCCGCGCTCGCCGGTGCCGATATTCGGATCGGATCTCAACATGGGCAGGTAATCAGGGGCAGGTTCCGATAGAAAGTCGATCTCACCCCTTCGGAGGGCAGCAAAAGCAGTTTGGGGATCAGCAATAGTCAAAAACTCGACACGGTCCACCAATGCCCGCTTTCCGCCAGCCGTGCCGGAGGCCGGCTCGTCGCGCGGGATGTAATGAGGATTTTTGACGTAAACGAGCTTATTACCGGGGACCCACTCATCCTGCTTAAACAGGAATGGCCCTGAGCCAATCGTCTCTGAGATCCGCTTATTCGGATCCGTTTCAGCGAGCCGGCGAGGCATCATGAAGGGGATAATCGGACCGCTTTTGGCCAACAGATCGAGCAGGGGCTCGAAATGTTTCGAAAGCTCGATCGTGAATGTCTGAGGACTAACAGCAGTTATGTTCGTGATGTTGGCGAACAATATCTGGGCGGCGCCGTCCTTCGCTCCCCAACGTTTCAGTGAGGCAACGCAGTCCTGCGCCGTTACCGGAGCGCCGTCGCTCCAACTTAACCCCTCGCGGAGCGTGAACGAGTAGATCCTCCGATTCTCCGATACAGAGAAGCTATTGACCATCTGCGGCTGAGGCCGCAGATCGGCGTCCAAGCCGAACAAAGTATCGAAGACCATCATCCCGTGGATCGCGGACTCCGTTGCTGTCGTTGCGATCGGGTCGACAATCTTCACCTCGGCTCCGAGCACCACGCGAAGCGTGGTGACCTGATCGCTCGCGATCGATTGGACCGGCTGCGCAAGCGCAAGAGCGACGCTCACAGTAGCAAGAGAAAGAAATTTGATCGTCCGACGTCGTGATATCGCGTGCCGCATTAGTCCAATCCCTATGAGAACGGGTCCGAAGCTTTGGCGGTTGCAATAGCGCCATTACATGACAGTATGTTGACGGTTGACCACAATCGTCGACCGTTGACCGTCAGGCCAGAATCGTTATTATTTCCGTGCGAATTTGGTCCGCAAGGGAGACAAAAATGACATTGGCGATTGTGGAAAGGCTCTTGAGTCTGATCGAGAATCTCGGAAGCGGGCCATACGGGTCGGCGCAGCTGAGCGAGTTCGAGCATGCCGTGCAGGCAGCTTATCTCGCCCGAGAGGCTAAATCAGGTGACGAGATGATTACGGCGGCGTTGCTTCACGATGTCGGCACCCTCGTCGTGAAGGCTGCGGTGGGCCATGCGGTGGTTGGGGTGGATAACAAACATGAAGAGATTGGCGCGGCCTTCTTGAACGGTTTTTTTCCGCCAGCCGTTACTGAGCCTATTCGTCTGCATGTTCCTGCAAAGCGCTATCTCGTGGTCGTCGATGAGGCGTATCGGAATGCGCTAACAGCACCAGCCCGACGCAGTTTAGAACGGCAAGGTGGCCCTTTCACTCCTGAACAGCTCAAGGCGTTCGAAGCGCTGCCCTTCGCACACCAAGCAGTACAGCTTCGCCGCTGGGACGATCTGGCTATGACTCCCGGTGGCGTGCCCGCGCAATTGCACGAGTTCAGAGACGCGGTCGAGAGTGCGTTGCGCCCGGATATTCGTGAGAACTTGCGGATGCTGGCCGCGGCCTGACTGAGAGGAGAGAGTCTACGAGATGTTGAAACCTATCGAAAAACGCAGTTCGGAACAGCAGGCGACCGAAGCGCTCCGAGCAGAAATATTGTCTGGCCGAATTCATCCAGGCACCAGATTGGTGGAGGCCGATGTGGCGCAGGCCTTCGCCCTAAGTCGAGGCACCATACGCGGCGCACTGCAGCATCTGGCGACGGAAGGCCTGATCGTGCCCTCGGCCTTCCGTGGATACGAGGTCACCTCGCTGACGTCGCATGACGTATGGGAAATCTATACGCTGCGTAATGCCTACGAGAGCATGGCCGCGCGGATGGTCGCAGGATCGATTGATCCGTCGAAAATTCAACGGATCACCGATGCATTCAGCGCATTGAAGCGTGTTGTTGAGACACACGACAAGGCGGCTATTTTCGAGCACGATGCGAAGCTGCACGGCACGATCGTTTCGCTAACGGAACATAGTCGCCTTCAATACGCGTACCGTATTCTGGCCCAGCAGACTCGCCTTTTTTACGTACTATGCAACGAGTTCATGTCCTTCGAGGATTACGTAACCTCGCATATCGACATCGTCGACGCGATCCTTGCGGGCGACGTCGACCGTGCGGGCAGACTCGCCGCGGATCACAACACGGCAGATGGCCAGGCCGTCGTCGATAAGTTGCGCGCACAAGAAACGGAGGCGTCAGCGAGAAAGCCTTTTGGGTTTGCATCGTTTCGTCCTAGCCAACTTACGAGCAAGGACATTGCCGGATAGGCTCTCATGGCTTTGCCGGAGTGGTCCGCGATTAATGCTGTCGACCTCTTCGAGAATCGTAAAGCTGCTTCACTTGCCGTGACGCACACGATCATTTCCTAGTTGGGGTATCTCGCCGAGGGATCAATGCGTCACCGGAGCAATTGTTGATCATGCATGAGCCGATTGGAGCGTCGTGGACAGCCAATCCGGCGCTTTCAAGTCGCTGTTGTACGGCTTCCGATCAAGGGTCCGTTGGACGCACATGATGAGGCAACGGATTGCAGAGCGCCGCTGGCAATGGCGCTAAGATCCACCGCCGTGCGACAAGTATCAACTCTCGTCGTAGCGTTGAGAACACCGAATAGAACGGCTAAGTGGGAAGATCTTGATGACCGAGAAACTACGTGTTGCACTGCTGTTCGGTGGGCGCTCCGCCGAGCATGATGTTTCGATTATGTCGGCGAAGAACGTGTGCGCGGCGCTCGATCCGTCCAAATACGAAGTCGTTCCGATTGGCGTGAACCGAGGCGGCGAGTGGATTCTCTGCGACCTTCGTGCTGGAGCGATACCCGAACAAGTTCCCCAAGTCGGACCGCGTGTGGGTATGTTACCTGGGGGGAAGGGTAAGCTCATAGCGGCTGTTGATGCCGGCGAGGCAGCCCCAGAGCTCCCCGTTATCGACTTGGTTTTTCCTGTTCTTCATGGGCCGTTTGGCGAAGACGGGACGCTGCAGGGGGCGGTTGAGCTGGCAGGCGTTCCCTGTGTCGGGCCAGGTGTCTTTGCTTCTGCAGCAGCCATGGATAAGGAAATCGCCAAGCGCCTGCTCGTGGCCGCGGGACTAACGGTCGCACGCTATCGAACGCTTACTGCTGGTCAGCTGCTTCCGGATTTTGAAGAACTGGTGGCCGAGCTGGGAAGACCGTTGTTCGTGAAACCCGCACGGTTGGGCTCGTCCGTTGGCGTAACTAAGGTTGAGGCGGCCGAAGAGCTCCGCCCAGCCATCTACGCGGCGTTTAAGCATGATTGGAAAATTCTGATCGAAGAATGCCTCCGCGGCCGCGAAATTGAGTGCGGCATTCTCGAAAACGCGGACGGGTCACTCTTGGCATCCATTCCTGGCGAGATCATCCCAACGAACCGCTACGCCTTCTACAGCTACGAGGCAAAGTATCTCGTCGATGACGGCGCGGATCTACGTGTTCCGGCCGATCTGCCCTCGGATGTGAGCGAAAAGATCAAAGATGTTTCACGACGCGCCTTTCAGGCCTTAGGCTGCGAAGGAATGGCCAGGGTTGACTTTTTTGTGCGAGAAAACTCGGAGCTCGTTGTCAACGAGCTGAATACGATACCCGGATTCACAAATATCAGCATGTACCCCAAAGTACTACAAGCAAGTGGAGTCCCGTATTCGGAGCTAGTCGATAGGCTGATTCAGCACGCACTTGCCAGATCTACGAGAGGCTTGTGAACCGTGATGCACGCTTGCCAAGCGGACTTCGGTGAACCCTCCATACCCGCGTCGCAACTCATTTCGGCGCCGAACATGAGGGCCAAAATGTTGGCCCACCACGGTGTCGTTTCACTAGCTGGACCAGCGTTTGGTGGATTATGGTGTCATTCGGCCCTTTAATTGCGGATTGTTGTCAATCACCTTTTAAACGTTCCGACGGCTCGACGGTAGCGCTCGCGCCGTCGGCGCTGGTCAGGATTGCGGAGACGGCGCGAGCGCGGCTGATACGTACTTTGCCGGCCAAGCATTGGATCGCCCGGACTGGTTGATGCCTTCGCTGGGGTCATGGTCCTTTCCGAGGTCGCGCAGCGCCTCACGATGATGTCCGGGTTGGGCGCCTCAACGTTTGCAGCGGAATACGGTCGAACCGCCACCAGCCGAATGAACGAGGTCACCTCAACGCCGTCCCAGCGGGACATCGCCAGTCCGGCAGACCGGACCAGGAACTTTCGAGCAAATATCAGTCTGGCTGCGGCTGCCCCCAGTCGAAGGATGTGCCATCGACCCAGATGCAGTGAAGGATGACTGCGATCTTTCGGGCGATGGCAACCTTTGCCTTCCTCATACCGATCCGCTTGGTTACGCGTCTTCGCGCTGGCGCCGCGCTTTACCTCGAGATCGGTTAGGAACGCGCCGATGAACGTTGTGTCCAGATCGGTGAGCGTCAGGGCCGATGGGGGCTTCCGCAGCTGCACCTGTGCGAACATGAACAGCAGCCGGAACGTGTCCCTGTAGGAGGCGATCGTGTTGGCGCTAACATTGCGCTGGCGCATGAGGCGCTCGGTGAAGAAGCGCTCGATCAACGTGGCGACATTGCAGGCGGGCTTCATGGCTTCACCTCCCATCGCTGATCGAGACGCCGCGCCGCTTCTTCCATCAACTCGGGGCAGGCCGAGAGATACCAGTAAGTATCGCGCACGCAGGCGTGGCCGAGGTAAGTGGAGAGCACTGGGAGTTGCTGCTCGACGTCCTTGCCTTCGCGATACCAGTCGAGCAGCGTCCGGATGGCGAAGCGATGACGGAAGTCGTGCACGCGTGGCCCGGTACGATCACCTGGGCGCCGCAGCCCGATCTCTCTGGACAATCGCCAGAAGACGCGATGAACGTCCTGGTGAAGCAAGCGGCCTCCCTGTTCGGCAACGAAGAAGGTCGAGCCGCAGCGTGATCCGAGCAGTGCATCGCGCCGGTCGGCGTAGTCGCGCAGCGCGGTTCTCGTCGTGGGATGCAATGGTACGAGCCGCGACTTGCCGAACTTGGTCAGCCGGACCGTCAGCACGCCGGCGTCGAGGTCGACGTTATCACGCTCCAGGCCAATCGCTATAGCGCGACAATCTGGGGTTCTTCCGCACATTTGGTGCAGGGTGCAGGATTCACGAACAGTGCGAATAAGGGCATAAGGTCGGAATCGCAGTCGACGCCCGTGATTCGCCTTGCTCCATGCCTTCCGCTCACTGGTTTCCCCCGAACTTTCGATTGTCCAGATCCTTCCCCAGACCGACAGGGTAGTGCTCGTGGCTCGGCCGAAGTCAGCGGTCTCGCTCTGCCCCTGTTGCGGCGGCCAGACGGGTCGCGTCCACAGCCATTACGAGCGACGCTTAGCCGATCTGCCATGGCAGGGTCGGGTTGTCGAAATCCGGCTTCAGGCGGCGCAATGCGATCCGCAATGCGCGCGTCGGATATTCACTGAGCGGCTACCGGCAACGGTGCGGCCGAAAGCAAGACGCACAACCCGCCTCGGCGGGAGCCAGCTGGCGATCGGCTTTGCGGTCGGCGGTGAGCCCGGCTCTCGCCTGTCGCGCAAACTGTTCATGCCAGTCAGCGGCGACACCTTGCTCCGAATGATTCACTCGGCTCCCTTGCCGGATTTCGTTCCCCCGACCGTCGTCGGCATCGACGATTGGGCTTGGCGTCGTGGCCAGCGATATGGAACGATCATTTGCGATCTGGAGCGCAATTGCGTGCTCGATCTGCTTCCCGATCGTAACGCCGGCAGTGTTGCGAGCTGGCTGAAGCGCTGGCCGGAGATCAAGGTCGTCGCCCGCGATCGTGCGGGACTTTATGCTGATGGCGCACGCTGCGGCGCCCCCGACGCGGTGCAGGTGGCGGACCGCTGGCACCTGCTCAACAGTCTGGGTGAGGCCTTGCGCCACGCGGTCGGTCGCCATCGTCACAACGTGGCCGCCGCCGTGCAAAAATCATGATGTCCGCGCAACGAGCGAAGACCGGCAGTTCCGCGCCGCCGCCCGGCCTTGCACAGTTGCGGGCGGATCGAAAGACTGCGCGACGCGAACGCTGGGATGAAATCTGTCGCCTACGCGAGCAAGGTTGCCCGACATCCAGGATCGCGCAACTGCTCGGCGTCGACAGGCGCACTGTTCAGCGCTGGCTGGCCGCTAGCGGCGAACCGGAGCATTCGCGTCCTCACAGACCTTCACATCTTCTCGCGCCCTTCGCGGCATGGCTCGAAGCGCGGTGGGCCTCCGGCTGCCAGGTGGGCCAGCAGCTTTGGCGGGAGCTTCAGCAACAGGGTTATACTGGAAGTCGGGTGACCGTCGCGCGATGGGCCGCTGACAGGCGTGCACATGCAGACTCGGGAGGAGCAGCACAACCGCACCCGACCTGGAAAGCTCCCACGCGTCGTCGCTGTGCCTGGTATTTAAGCCAGGATCCGGATCAGATCGATGCTGAAGCCCGGCTGTTCCTCGGTCGCCTGTTTGCGCAAGCTCCGGAACTCGCCACGGCGGCCGATCTGGCGAAGCGGTTTGTGTCCCTTCTCAGTGGCAGCGACATCGCCGAGCTCGATGAATGGATCGCACAAGCAGCCAACAGCGAGCTCAAGAGCTTCGCCAACGGCATCGCGCGCGACATCGACGCGGTCCGAGCGGCAATAACTACCTCCTGGACAACCAGTCCGGTCGAAGGCCAGATCAGTAGGATCAAAGCCATCAAACGATAAATGTACGGTCGGGCAAGCTATCCGCTATTGCGTCGACGCGTCCTTCTGGCTGCTTGAGCATGACCGGGCAACCTACCCAACCCCGATCGCTCAGGCTGCACCAAATATGCGGAAGAACCCCTGATTGCCGCGCCGCAAATCGCCTCGGATATACGCATGCCCGTCACCGCGATCAGCCCGAACAGGGTATGGTAGGTCCATCGACGCAGCCCGTCCTCCGGCGGCAGAGCTAGCGCCGCCGTCAGCAACGCATCGATCTCCGCGTCGCTATAGGCATATGGCTTGGCACGCTTCCATCCTGGCAGCATGCCGACGGGCGGCACCTCCGTTCTCGGATCGAAGTTGGCGGCATGGCGCGCGAACCCGCGCACGTCGCTCAATCTCAGCGCCCAGGATGCATGACGATCGGGCGCCAGCGTTGCCCATTCCCTTGCCAGCTTCGTCGTGATGATCCTGGCTTTGCGCTTCTTCATGAAGGCGACGAAGTCGGCGAGCCGACGGGTCTGGTGCTCGTACTTGTATCCCAGCCCCTTGCGCATGCTCAGGTACCTATCGAGTGCGGCGCGCAGATTGGTCATTGCACGTCTCCCGGCCAGGGCAGGCTCAATGTTCTCAGCGCATCGACGTCGACCTTCGCGTAAATCCGGGTGGTGTCGTGGCTCTCGTGCCGCAGCAACTGTCCGATCTCCGACAAGGTCGCGCCAGATCGGAGAAGCTCGGTGGCGAGACTGTGTCGGAAGATATGGGCGCCACGGTGTGCGCAACCTTCGATTCCAACGCGATCGAGAGCGACCTTGGCGATCATGGTGATCGCACATCCGGAAGCAAAGCCAACGTGTGGCGCGAGTGTGCGGACGAACAACCGTCGACACGACGTCTTTGGGCGGCCATTGCGCAGATATGCAACGATGGCCGCGCCAACGTCTGGCGGTATCGGCATCCGTGCACGCTGTCGACCCTTGGCCCGAACGAGCATCTCGCTGGCGCGCCAGTCGATATCATCGAGGGCGAGCGTCGCGACTTCGTCGGCCCGCAGGCCGAGCTTGGCCAGCAACAACAGAATGGCGTAGTCGCGCCGCCCCATCACTGTCTCCCGGTCGCAACCGTCGAGAGCCTTCCGCACCTGAGCGGCGGACAGATAGGTCGGCAGAGTTGCGAGCCTCTATCGGCGCATCGATGGAACGCAATCCGCCAACGGGCGCGCGTTCAGCCCCCGATGGTGGAGGTAACGGAGAAAGACACGCAACGACCAGCACATCGCCTTGCCTGTTCGCGGGCTCCAATCCTGGGCATGGCGCCCAACGTAGCGGACCACGTCCTCTTGGCTGATCTTGCACAGGGCGCCGGCGCTGCCGGAGCATACCTCGTGCAGGAACCTGCGGATGACTGGGAGATGGCGGGCGATGGACCTCGGGGCCAAGCCGCGCTCTGATCGCAGGTAGGCATCGAACTCCTTGAAGATGCGTTCGTGCGGGGTGAGAGGCGGTAGCACCAACGGCGCGATCGCGCCTTCCTCGCGCAGCACCGACAGCCATCGCTTGAGCGCAGCTCGGTCACCGGGTTGGATAGACTGCCTCCCGCCTCGATGTCGGAGGTACCGCTCAACGACCTGCTCATCGAGATCGACCAGCTTGTAGCGACGGCCTGCGATCCAATTCAGGAGCCCGCTAACCACGTTGAGGCAACGCCATGTGCCGTGCCGAACGAGCCTCTCTTCGACGAGACGAGCGGCGTAGCGCTCGACGAACTGTCCGTGCGGCCCGCTTCTGAGACGCCGGTATAGCCGGCTTCTGCTCAAGTACTCTTCAACTTCCATCTTCCTGTTCTCCGCTGTTGAAAGCGGAGGCACAGAACGAACTATGCCGAACCGATCAAACGCCGGTCGGCGAGAAATCTGGGGAAAATGATCCGATTCGGCATAGTTCGGCGGGCGGCATAAACCTGCCTATGCCGCGCTCGGTATAGGCAGGTTTCGACCAGGGAGGCGATGATGGCCCAGTGCTCGGCACCGCCGTCGGAGCCAGCGAACAGCGCATTTTTCCGGTTGAGCGCGATCGGATGTCAATCGGCGTTCAAATTTTGCATGCCGAATGACAGACCGGTGATCGGCCAGCGCTTCAACGCCTCCCTCGCGGTAGCGATCATACCAGCGATAGAATGTGGCGCGCGGGATACCGAGCTTGTCCAGTGTGCACTTGGCCGGAAGATGCGATTGCTCGACCAGCTGGATGATCTCGGCCTTCTCGGAGGCGGGATACCTTATGCCTCGTCCTCCCCATCCCCGTTCATGCTTTTTTTGAGCAGACGGTTCTCTAGGGTCAGATCGGCTACGGCCTCCTTCAAGGCGGTCGCCTCCCGGCGGAGGTCTTTCACCTCGCCGGAGGTCGCAGCTCGCGCCGCGTCGCCGGCCAAGCGGCGCTTGCCGGCTTCGAGGAACTCCTTGGACCAGCCGTAATACATCGAGGCCGCAATGCCTTCTCGGCGGCAGAGCTCGGAGATGTTCTCCTCGCCACGCAACCCTTCCAGCACGATGCGGATCTTCTCCTCCGCCGAATAACGCCGGCGGGTCTGTCGCCTAATGTCCTTTAGAACTTGTTCTGCCGGTGCTTTTGCCCGGTCCGGATTTCTGTTTCATCTTCGCTCCTGGTGGCTACGATGAACCAGAAATTCTCCCTCCGCAAAATCCCTCTGTTTGTCTCACAGGCCCTGACGGCGAACAATTTCACTGATTATCAAAGGTCTTCACCGATGTTGCGATGCGCGTCGCGATAACCGCCCACGGCAGCGCAACATGTCCCTACGCGGCTGATCGCCATTGACGCAAATGGCGCGCATAGGTCGATCCCGATCTGCCGGACCTATCTCTCCTTGAGGGGCGGCGTTGCCGATTGAGTATATTTGCTGTGTGCTATGGTCCTTACATAAATGTAGATCGCGCTTGCGATGATCAGTACAAAGCCTGTTATTGCTTGTCCGTCGGGTATCTGGTTCAGGAACGCAATTCCCAAGGCCGCAGCGAAGAGAACGTTTGCGTAACGAAAGGGAGCGACGATCGTCAAAGGGGCGCGCTTGAGCGCGGCAAGCTGCGCAAACTGTGCGGAAACTGCGAGCGGCCCCATTGCTGTGAGTGTCAGTGCGTCGGCCATCGAAACAGCTCGCCAACTATAGTAGCCGGGTACGGTCAGAACTAGGAGCCCGAACAAATTGACGATCAGCATCGTCAAAATGGTAGTCTGATGTTTTGCCGCATTACGAAATAGGAATACTTCTGTGGCCCAACAAGCCGACGCGACTGCAGCTGCGCCATACCCCGCTAGATTGTACCAATTCGCCTCGCTTGTAACCGGATCGGCAACAAGTATCGCCCCGGAAACAGCGAGCGCTATTGTCACGATGTGATGCCAGCTTACACTTTCACGGTCGATAGCCACCGCAAAAAGAAGGATGAGGGCGCCGTGTGAGCACAATATTGCTTGTACATTTGCAATCGGGACGCGGGAGGCTGCAAACAGCGTAAACATAAGCGTAGACATTCCGACTGATGCTCGCAGGAGATGCAGCCATATAGCAGCTCTGGACAATTTCCGTGACGAGACTGGCTCCGGCAAGATACGAAGCGGGGCCAATGCGCCTAGTACCAAGCTCCCTCCGACATATCTAAGGAAAGCCGATTGGATTGGGTTCGCCGGTACGTTCCCGAGCTGAGGCAGAAAGAACATGACAGTCAACAGCATCGTAGATAAGACTGAAAATGCGATGCCTGCGACCGTTTGCCGCTCGATGGCAGAATGGCTCTTCAACGTCGTGTCCTGTGGCCTGCTCACTGAAGGGCGTCAGCCGCGAGTTATTGGCTCTCGCTGGCGATGCGAAGAAGTCCGTTATATTTGATTACACGGTCCATGCGCGAGAGTCCGCCGGCCTTGAGGTGGCTGGCTTGCCCCGCGACAGCAAGATGCGTGATGAAATCATCGTCATTCTCGCCGCTTCGCTGCGAGACCAGTACGCCAAGGCCAAACTGATGCGCGACGCGCATTGCATCCAGCGTTTCGGTTACCGTGCCGATCTGATTTGGCTTTATGAGCACCGCACTTGCGAGCTTTGCCATGGCGCCGTGTCGAATACGTTCTGGCGACGATGCGAAAAGGTCGTCACCGACAACCATCAATGTAGGTTCGGAGGACTGGAGAAAAGCGGTCCAACTAGCCTCGTCCGTTTCCGCAAACCCATCTTCGATATAGCCGATCGGATATCTAGCCAGCAGTGAGCGATAAACCCGAGTCAGCACGGTAGAGGAAACGGCTTGCGCGTGTTCCGCCGAATTAGGTCCGTCATAGGCCCAAGGATAGGTATATTCATTACCGTTGAAGAAATCGGTCGCCGCGAGATCCAAGCCAAGCAGATAGTCACGTCGAGGTTCGAACCCACAAAGATGCATCGCTTCCGAAATGATCTCAAGCGGAAGGTCGCAGTTCTTCGCGACGACGTCGAAGGCGCCCTGAGGGCCGTCGGCGGCGGGTATACCATATTTCTGCAGGACGTTTTTGGTAGCGGCCCGCGCCCGCATCCCCATTTCAAGATGGAAGGCAGGACCGGTTGATCCAATCGGTATGACCAGAAATTCGATCCCCGAGATGCCCGACCCCGGCGATTTAGAGCCGTCGACAATATTGAACATTGCGGTCGGCAAAGGCATTTCCCCGCTGCCCCCGAGATGTCGATAAAGCGGGATGTTGCGCGCCGCGGCACCGGCTTTGGCCACCGCCATCGACGTAGCCACACAGACATTACCGCCGAGTCTGGATTTGGTCGGCGTTCCATCGATCGCACAGATGACTGAATCTAGTCGTGTTTGATCGGTGCAGTCCAACCCGACCAACGCCGGTCGAACGAATTGTTCAACCATATTCAAGGCCGGCAATACCGCGGCAAGCGTGCCAGCCGCAGCTTCGTCTTCGACGACGAGCGCTTCATATTGGCCCGTCGTCGATCCTCGTGGAGCGATCGATCGTGTGCTTGTGCCATTGGCGAGCCGGATCTCCACTTCGATCGCCGGATTTGCATTGGAATCGAGGACTGCGCGGCCGATGACAGTTTGGATGTTCATTGAATTCGACCTCGTTCAAGACCGAGCGCTGCCAAACAGCTCTCCACAATGCGGTCGGCCGAGAGGCCGAACAAATCTAGTAGTTCGTTGTAGGATCCCGTTTCGGTAAACCGATCTTGAATTCCCAAGCGAAGGTGCCGGATAGGCAGACCGAGCTCAGCAATCATCTCAGCCATGGCACTGCCCAGGCCGCCGATGATGTTATGTTCCTCGATTGAAACCACTAGCGAACAACTGCTCAGCCTCTCGTGCCAGAACTGTTGCGGAAAGGGTTTGAGCCGGAGGACGCTGAATACCGATGTCGCTACACCGATCTCACGGAGAGAGTTTGCGGCCGCAATGGCTTCGGATGTCACCGCTCCCGTTGTGACCAGTGCCACATCGCATGGGCCGCCCCAGATCCGGATCTCACGATCTGCTTCGTACCTACCGCCCGGAATTGGAGGCGCCGCATCGCGCGCAAGCCGCAAGTATACTGGCCCTCTATGCTCCGCTGCTGCTTGCAACAGCACAGCCACGTCAGCATCGTCCGCGGGCGAGTAGATCCGCATATTGGGAATGGCACGCAGAAAAGCGATGTCCGCTATTGCATGATGGGGTGCCCCTTCGCGAGAGGCGGAAATTCCGGAATAATGTCCGGCAATTTTTACATTGAGATTCGGATAGGCGATGGACTGAATAATTTGCTCGCCGGCCCGGGCGATCATGATAGCGGCAAAACCACACACAAACGGTATATACGCGTGCATCGCCAAGCCGGCCGCCATGCTCATCATGTTCTGCTCAGCGATGCCGACATTGAGAAACGCGCTGGGATTGAGTTCTCCAAAGCGATAGGATCTGGTCGAATGAGAGCAATCGGCGTCTAAGACGAAGATATCCGGCTGAGCTGGCCCGAGTTCGATCAATGAGGCAGCGAAGGCGTCACGCATTGAAGGCCTCCGTCGGCGCAAAGTCATTGCGCATTCGCGCCGCATCAGCGACCGAATGCCAGTGCCAGTCGTCTTCCATATAGGATACGCCCCTGCCCTTGATGGTTTTGGCAATGATCATTCTGGGCTTTCGGCCGCAAACGGGTCGCTCAAGTGCCGATACGATCGCGTCAATGTCATGGCCATCGACCTCGATCGTTTCCCATCCGAAGGCGGTCCATTTTTCGCTAAGGGGTGATAGAGAGATAATATCTTCCACCCGTCCGTCATGTTGAATGCCGTTGTAGTCAATGATGCCGCAAAGATTGTCCAGGCCGAGCGATGATGCGACGAGTCCGGCCTCCCAGATCTGCCCTTCCTGCGATTCCCCATCGCCAACAATAACGAAGGTCCGGCTACGGAGCTCACGTCGCTGGGCGCCGAGTGCCAAACCGATGCCAACGGACAATCCTTGACCTAGCGATCCCGTGCTGACCTCAACGCCAGACGTGAAACGCACATCCGGATGTCCCTGCAAGGCTGTCCCGAATTTTCGTAGCCCCCAGATGTCTTCACGCGGAAGGATGCCAAGATCAAAAAGAATTGAATAAAGCGCTGGCGCCGCGTGCCCCTTAGACAATATGAGATAATCTCGTTCCTTCCACATCAGATCGGTGGGGCGAAAGCGCATAACCCGATAGTACAGGGCGACAAGCAGCTCGACACACGACAGTGAGCTTCCCGGATGCCCCGTACCCGCTTCTGCGATCATCTGGAGGATATTCAAGCGAATTTCGGCGCATTTCTTTTCCAGCAATGCCGTGGAGTTCGAAGTCATTTCCATTGGGGTTCATTCTCCGGCTCGACGATCAGACCAAATCTAGGATCGGTTGCGGCGCTGTGGACAATCGTCGAAGACAGCTGCGACCACAGCTCGAGCGCCCGGCCAGCCTCGTCGAATTTCGTCTCGCCGATTGCGCAGATGGCTCTCGCCTCAAGGGTCGGCGCGATGAAGACACCGGACCAGAAAGATGGAATGTCTTCGACTTTAACCGGGCGTGCGACCAGCTTCCACTGGTCGCCCAGAGACGCCGCGCGTAGAATGGCCTGAGGAATCGGTAGGCACCGCGCCGGTTGCTCGACGATTAAGGCCAGATCAGCGTCATTCCCAAAGAGAAGGATGACGCCGTCGGGACGACCTATGATGTGGCCATGTGGGTCGACCAAGAGAGCGCAATCGAAGCCATGTCGATCCGCCCAACGTCGTGAGAGTCGCTCGAATGCGTGAAAACACGCAAACAGGCGAGATGCCAAGATCGCGTCGGAAGATACGGGTCTATCTCTGAATATCCCGCAGCGGAGTGATCCCTCCGAAGTGGCCGCTTCCGAATCAACGACTCGGATAAAAATGTCTGCACTGGCCGATCGTGCAAACTCGCCAGATGCATTCGTCGCGATAATTCGCAAGACGCAGGCTTGCTGAGGTACTGCCCGCCGAACGAGTTCTTCGATCTCTGCCGCAATATTGTCTTTTGCCGCTGGCAGTTCGAGGCAAAGCTCAGCGCAACCGCGCTCGAGTTCGGCGATAACGTCGGAAAGATCTCCAATAATAAGCCACTGAGTATCGGATTTTGGCTGGACCGGAAGATCTATCGACACCGTCTGCCCGTAGGCAACCGTCGGGACGTGGACCGCAACGGCACCGGAGGGAGTGGTTGTAAATTGGTTATCGCGCCATACGAAGGTTGTCATGCGCGCCTCTGAATCATCTCTTGATGGAGGGGAAATTCCGTCAAGATGTCATTCCAGGCCGCTCGCTCAGGGCCCGTTAATCTCTTAAAGTTATCTGAAATTGTCTCACCGCTTGGAGCGACAGGAAAAGTCACAGAGCCGATTTTCTCAACTGTCACGATGCCCAGCGAAGAGCTGCACATCACGGCCGCTTCCATTGTCGAGATCTCGCTCACCGGTATTGATCGTTCAACCCACGAAAGTCCGCACTCAATCTGGCACACTCGCCGGACCAAGTATCGAGTGAGGCCGGGGAGAACCCCATCGCTGACAGCCGGAGTCAGAGCCTCGCCGCCCCTTATAAACACCAGCGAGGCGCGAGGGGTCTCGGTGACGTTCCCATCTTCGTTGACAAAGACCGCGTCATCAAAGCCGGCGGCTAGCGCCTCATTCGTCGCGACCCGCCCGAGGGCGTAGTGACTCATTGCCTTGACGTGATGGGGCACGCCACTGTTGGCGAATCTCTTAAACCGGGAGATCACCAAGCGATAGGGCCGCTCCAGCGCGTAGCCCCTGAGAGACCTAAGGAAGACGACGACTTCGGCGCTTTCTTGAGCGGAGCGCCGGCCCTCGCGCGCTAGTGCGAATAGCCGCAGGCCCATTGCTTCTTGCGGACGGTTTTTCCGGATGACTTCAGATATGACAGAGTCGAGTTCCCGCGCACTGAAGCTGATGGGCAGGCAAAGCGCTTCGCAACTTCTCTGAAACCGGGCCAGATGCCCCTCGAGGTTGAAGATATACGCGCCTCTGGCGTCGGTCAAAACGCGTGCTCCATCGAAGACGGCCGCAGATTGCGTAACTGCCTTGGCATTTGTGGAAATGAGGACATCATCGGCAGTGAACTGTCCATTTCGCCAAGCGATCATTTTGAACGACTCCTTGAGATTCACGGCGACGTAATTCGCTGACGGCGGTCGAGCTCCTGCTGCTCGCTCAAGAAATGCGAGAAGCGCTCGGCAACCTCGTGGGGCGCGACTTTCGGCCGTCCGAGATTTTCGATGGAACCGGGAAGAGTGCGCACGTGAAGGCAGTTCGGACCAGGCCTCGGCTGAAGAGCGCGAAATGCCCGCGCAAACTCCTCAATGCCCGTGACTGAAATGATGTGGCGATAGCCGTTGGCTGCTGCAATCGAAGCCCAATCCACCAGGCTGGAAACAGTCTGCTGTCCTCCAGTGGAATCGTGAACGCCGTTGTCGAGCAGGATATGAAGGAAATTCTCGGGACTACGCGCGCCGACCGTGGCGAACGTACCCATGCGCATCAGAGCCGCGCCATCACCGTCGACAACGACGACCGGCTTTGGAGAATTCATCGCGACACCTAATCCCACGGCGCTAGCGGACCCCATCGCGCCGATCATGTAGAGATGCTGGTCCCGATCCTGCAGCGAGTAGAGTTCTCGGCCAGTTTTACCTGTGGTCGCGATGATTGCCGCATCGTCAGGCGCTAGGCCCAGCAAACGTTCAAGGATTGATATTCGTGCTGGCCGTCCGGTGTTCTCGCCCCAACGTTCAATGGTTCCGGTGGGCTTGGGACCTAGTTGTTTCTCCGAAGGCCTGGTTTCCTCGAAATCGCCCTTCTTGACGATCAGCCCGTAAGACGAGCCTGATGCAATAGTCGGCGAAATGATCGTCTTGAACGTTTGGGCCAAGTTCTCTTCGTTGGGTACGAGGCCCGTTGGTATTTCGAGAAGATCGAGCATTGATGTCGTTATTCTTCCCATCAGCTCGTGTTGGGGCTCATCAGTCTCGCCTGGCCGGCCACGCCACGTAACGATCAAGAGACTCGGGATTCGAAATGGAAAATTAAGAGAGGTCAGCGGGTTGACCATATTCCCCAAGCCCGAGTTCTGGGACATCACGACCGTCTTTTTCCCCGCCAGGTAGGCGCCTGCGGCTATCGCAACAGCCTCTCCTTCACTTGTCGCAATGACATACGACAGGTCGCGTCGCCTGCTCGTCTCATTGACCAGCGAAGTTAGGAAAGAGCACGGCACTCCAGTATAAAAGTCAAAGCCCGCCTGCAGAGCGGCGTCCACAAAAGTCGCTGCGCTAAGCATCACAATCTCCAGCTGCGACGAACCAGACGGATGTTCTTTGATCGAAGGTTAGAGTTGGCTTAGATGCCTCATAGCTATTTGGTAGCCACCTTCGAGCGGCGACTGCTGGCGAGCCGGTAACGACTCTCCATCCAGTCGAGCTCCGCATAGGCGCCCTCTAGTAAACGAGGTTCGCTTGCACAGAACGCTGTTCGAGCATGAAGTACGCGATGATTGTCGACGATGAACAGATCTCCCGTATCCATCTTGAACGTGACGTTGAGTTCCGATCGTCGCAGGATTTCGGCAAAGTGTCGTAGCGCATCGTACCAGTTTTCGACGATGTCAACCGGCGCGATGGGGCCGAGCATGGATCGATTATTGTATCGGATTTGCTTCGGGCGGCCCTGCCGATCGAGGGCGATCAGCGGGGCTGCGTCCTCAAACCAAGCGTCGTTCGTCTTGTATCGGAACTGCACGTCAGTCGACGAGAGAAGATCATAGTGTGATGAGTTCTCTTCGCGCAGGAGATCTGCCGCCTTGAATCCATCTGCAACGACCGACTCGCCGCCCGCGAACGAATTCTGAAGGCAATGCAGAAGTTGAAGGCCGGGAACTGGATTTCGGTACGGATTGTCAGTATGCAACGACAACCCCTTTGCTGTGAATGCTAGATTGCTGGGATCAGGTACACACTTGACGTCGAAGGTCTTTCCAAGACGGCTTTCCTTGATCTTCCCAAATGAGGCGACAACCTTTTCAACATAACGTTTCTCAGCAGGCACTTGATGGAGAATGGCGAAACCCAACTCCACCACCGCTCTGTACCATCGGTCTTTCGCGGCGGCATCATTGGCCACTTCCGGCCATTCAAACGACGGGAGGTTATCACCGAGCTCGCTTCCCCAAGGCCGTAAAGCAACCTCGTCCCTCACGGGTCCACCGTTGTAGTCATACTTGGAGGCGAAGAGCCAGGTCGGGTCGAAAATGCTGTGATGACCGTCCGGAGCAAAGGTTACCTCGACCTGATTGTTGGCATTGAGATGTGCATCGACGATTTGCGTGGCCGGGTCCAGTTGTTCAATGTCAATGTGCTTTTGGCCGGTGCTGAGCTGAACGGTTTGGGAATCTTGGGCGTTATGACGCAACCAGACGGCGTTGAAACGACTTACCGCTCCGTCGCTCCAAGTGAGCGTGAGTAGAGTGCCGCCGTTTGCAACCTTGCCGATACATGCGGTGCCGTCTTGGTTGTCAACTGCGAGGCGTAAGGGCATGATTGTTCCTCCTGAAATTCAAAGATACCGGCGCTGGACTAGACCACGAGCGTTTACGCTGCCCCGAGAACTCCCGTCAAAGTATCGACGAAGTCGTGGAGCGTTTGCTGGGGCATATTGAAAGCGGGCGCGAGCGTCAGATGGTCGCTTAAGACTTGGCCGCCAACCGAGGCGCAGACGCCGGGCATCGTTAGAATGCCGGCCTCGAGAGCCTGTTCGTAGACAATGCTGGACCCGTTTCGGCTGCAGCGTTTTTGAAAGTAGTCGTGGTCCAAGCAGACCGAGTATAACAGACCCGCGCCACGCACGCCCACCACGGGTAGCACGCCGACGAGGCTCGACAAGCGTTCGAAGAAGACTCGTTCGAGTTGCGCTCGGTTAGCGCTAATGCCCGGACTCTTGAGGTGCTCGATCACTCGCGAGCCTAAAGCAGCCCCCACCGGGTGAGCACTGTGGGTATGGCCGAGGAGATTTACCTCAGCCGTGAGAGCCTCGGCGATATGATCGGCAACAAGCACCACGCTCATCGGAAAGTAACCGGCGGTAATCGCCTTACCAAGGATGAGAATGTCGGGCTTCATTCCAAGGCGCTCGGACGAATACACTGGCCCAGTTCGCCAAAGCCCTGTGGTGATCTCGTCGCAGATCAGGAGAATCCTATGCCGATGGCAGAGCGCCGACACCCTCTCCGCATAGTCTTGAGGGATCGGCGAACAGCCGGCAGCATTTCCCAGAACGGGCTCAATGACGAACGCTGCGACGTCGTTGACGAGGGGCTCTTCAAATGCGTTCTCCAATTGTTGGTAAGGGCGGTCGTTTTCGTTTTTAGCGGAACCGGCTGTTAACGCTTTTATCGGAGGCGCAATCCTTATGACGTCCCCCAACAATTCGGTGTAGGAACGACGTGCCGTCTCATGTCCGGTGACGGTCAACGCACCGAGCGTTGATCCGTGATAACTGTATGAGAGAGCAATTGTCCTCCAACGCCTTCGAGACCCTACTGAATGCTGATACGAGCGGGCAATGCGGAGTGCCGCTTCGACCCCGTCCGACCCAGAGACTGAGAAATAAGCGCGGTATTTAACTCCATGTAGGGATCCGCTCAGCTTGTCTGCGAGGCTTACAGCGTAAGCGTTGTCGAAACGAGCGCTGTGGACGTAGGGCAGGAGCGACGAAGTCTCAAACAGACATTCGGCAAGATCCACCTCCGAGTAGCCCAATACCGCGGCATACGCGCCCGAAATACCATCAGTGTAGCGTTTTCCCGAAGTATCGATGAGTGCAAAGCCTTCGGCTCGCGAAATGGTTCTGAGTTGCTGATGCGGCTGACGTCCGAGAATCGCAGCACTAGATGCTAAGATACGCTGATGCATTCCAACTACCCGATGTTCGACGGCTTTCCTAAATCGTATAAAAATAGATGCCGCGCTCCACGAGATCCGGCATGCTTCGATACAGCGATATGACTTTTGGATTCGAGGCTTTGACCATGTAGGTCGTCGCGCCGACTTCGCGACAGTGTGACAAAACAGATCTCAGCAGGAGTTTAGCAATTCCCAATCCACGGAACTCCGGATCCACAGCGAGTCCGTCGTTCCGACCATGGCTGAAACCGATAGAAAGAACGGGCGTGATTTCGTAGAGTATTACGCCGACTATTCTGTCTCCGAGCCTCGCGACCAGCCCGTGCTTTCGCTCGTCGGCGAGGTATAGATCGAAGGTGCTCTTTGTCCTAGGATCATTTAGGTCGCATGAATATTTGGGTCCGAGATGTCGAAAGAGCTCGACAACTGCCCGATAGTCGCTCTCGCGGAGCCTGGTGATCGCGATGGCCCCCAAGACAGGCTTGCCGCTATCGGCGGTCACTTCGGGACGCGGCATACTGCTGAGCTCAGGCATTTCCCTCACCGAGGTCCTGACTTTGGTGTCGTTTGAAGCATCCATGTTACTTGGCGGGAGGTAGTTCTCTTCTGCTTCGCCGGACTCGCCTCCTCTCGAGCCGGCAACTCTTTTGTTTGCGATGCTCCGTTCTGATCGAGCCGGACAACAGATGCATTGTGAGAGCGGCCCAGACGACCTGGAGTCACGGCAAGCGGAGACAACGTCCCTAGTAGTCGATTGGGACAATTAGAGAGAACAAAGTGTGATTGATATTGCATGCCGAGTTCCTTGGAGGAGACTGCGCCGCCGACGTTCGGCCACCATAAATGACATGCGTCTGTCATCTAGAGCAAGCTACTAGAAATGACAGTTGAGGAGGCGCGAACAGCTGAACCAACGTTATAAGGCGCGTATCGTTCTCGACGATCTCATTCGGCGGGACGTCGTGGTTTCCGTTCCTTTGACCTAAGGCTGCGAAGAAAAGGACCGACCGGCGAACGTGTCACGGTGGACTAGATCAACTGCTTTTCCATGGCGATACGGACGGCCTGCTGGAGATTGCTGGCGCCGAGTTTGTCGCGCGCGTTATCCAGATAGAACTGGACTGTTCGTGGCTTGATCCCAAGCAAGTTCGCGATCACATTCATCGACTTGCCGTGCGACGACCAGCTGAGCGAGGTCGCTTCCTGCGTCGTCAACGTCACATCGCCCATTTTGAACGACGATCCAGACGCCAGGCTGAGGCGAACATGAATGTAGGTGAGTGCCAATGCCGCCTGCATCGGGTCCCACGGCGGGACCTCGACCCGCCGCCGATCCGATGCGAGTGTGATCATCGCGGTGCGGCCATAGCTTGTCCTGATCGGAACGGAAACGCCGGAGCGGATGCCGAAGTCAGTCGCCTCCGAATAGAATTGCTCGATCTCGCGCGCGAGCTCCTGCGCAGGTTGCGTTCATCCGCCGACCGGGCGAACATCCGCATGCTGCGCTTGGCGGTGGTCACGACAGGGTCGATGATCGTGTATCGCTTCGCAAAATAGAGGTTCAGCCATTCCGCAGAATAATCGCTGAAAGCAACCGCATCGTCGGCGTGAATATGAGTATAGGCATAGCGATCGAAGCCGGATGAGACAGTAAACCTCTTGAGCGCGCTGCGAATGGAGCGTTCGTCGTGCGCTAGATCGACAGCGTCGATCAATCCCTGTAACAGCCCATCCAATGTAAATTCCTCCTCGTCTTCTTCTTAGCCTTCAACGAAGATTTGCCTTCCCGTCCAGCGTCCCTCCAAGCGCTTGCACCAAACTCAAACGGTGCGGCGACATTGACGACATGTAGTTGGGGGTAGCGCTGACGCGCCACAGGCTCGACGCTTCCGAACGGCGGTCGAAGGATGGAACGTCCATGAGAAGGAAAACCATATCCATGCGACGATCAGCAGGCTAAGATTGATGGCAAAGGCAGTCTGATAAGCGATGGCGGGATAATGCCCCGCCACGGGCGTCCATTGCTCAAGCACAATGCCCGTTGCGGATTGCAGGACAAATGCTTCGCCGATATAGAACACGTTAAGCGCAGCATTACGCGCCCAGCAAGTTCTTTCGGGAAGTAGGTGGCCAGGATTGCATAACTCAGCACGGTAGCTGCGCCGACCACGGCCACGGCGCCCCACAGCAAGTATGATGACATCGGGCATCGCAAGATGATCGCGAACTGGATCGCGATAAATAGAAGGCCGACAACCGCAAGCCGCGCCTCGGTTCCAATTCCATAACGACGAAACCGGTCGGCCAGAACACCCAACAAAAGCGCGCCCAGGCTGAGCGCGGCGGCCATGACGAACAAGTGCTGCACCACCGCCGTGCGATCAAGGCCGACGTCGGTAAGCCACTGCGCCGCCCAAAGGTCATGCAGCGCCCAAGCCGTACCGACGGAAGTCGCGGACAACGGTGCTAGACGCCAGAAATGCGGATCCGTGTAAATCTTCCTGAGGCCGGCCATGGCCGTCCCTCTGATGGTTGGCGTTGTCGATGCACTTTCGGGCACTAAGAGATAGATAAGAGCCGAACAGCCGGCCGTGACGACGGCTAACAGTGCAAAGAGCATCCTCCACCCGATCCAAGTCAGCAATAACTGCGTCGGCGAGGTCGCAGTGACCGCCCCCAAACCACCGACCATGACCATAAGACCATTTAGAAACGGCAGGCGATCCTTCGGAAAAGACAAAACGAGGGTTTTCAATCCAGCAGTCATGCTTGCGGCGACGCCGAGACCGAGCAACGCCCGGCCAACGAACAGCACGAGAAAATTGTCTGATACCGCAAACAATGCTGTGCCCACTGCAGCAACAACCAGCAGAACGCTCTGGATTTGCCGCGGACCATAATGGTCCAAAAGGATGCCGATCGGTATCTGCGCCGCCGCGAAGGAAAGGAAATAGGCTGAGGTCAGCAAGCCGAGATCACCAGCGTCGAGCCCCAACTCCAACGTCAGGGGCGCGGCGATCAAGGCGTTGATTGTTCTGAAGAGATAGGAGAGGTAATAGCCGACAGCAAAAGGCAGAAACACCCGCACGATAAGTGCGGGGCCTCCTATCACGCCCGCAACTGCCGGTCGCGGCACCGAAGAATGGCTTGGTGTGGGCGGCCGCAAAAAGGGCGTTGTGTCAGCGCCGATAAATATCTCGGGCGTCGATCTGGTCGCACCATCAACTGTATCCGATGGGCGACGGTCTAGTTCTGAAGAGTTGTAATTCGTGCTGCGGGCAGCGCTTGCCGCAAGGTCGCGCGCAAAGCGGTCTTTATTCGCCATGGCGCGCTGGTTCATCGTCTCCCGTAGAAGGGATGTCCCCCGCTCGACGCGGCGTCCTACTTGCGCGGCGAATTCCTCGAACCGTTCGGAGCCAACCAGAGATGCAATATTCTGCTCTGACCTCGTTAGAGGGGCGTAATGGCCAAGTGAAAGCGTGCGTGATGGGCGACGACGACCTCGTTCACCGTCTTGAGATCGGCGCTGAGCCGATCGACCTGATCGTTCAGCTTCGTGAGGCCTGTCACTATCGCGAAATGCTCGCTGGCGCTATCAGGCTCCAAAAAGCGATCAAGGGCGGCTTCAATGAGCTAATCGCCATGGCTTCGCTTAGATGAACGCCGGTCCGCAATTCCAAGGGAATACTCGCTACGAAGCGGTTGGAGTGTTGGACATGCGGTCAACGGACTGCTTGACGTTCGCGCGCCTATCGTGCCTCATCTCAATTCTCAGATCGGATTGGTCATCAATCGCCGGATACCCACGGCGCCAGCTTCCGCGCTCGACGGCTGCCAGAAAGCAGTCGACCTGAGCATTGAACGCTGTCGGCTCTTCCAGATTGATGGTATGGCCCGTATTGGGGCAAATCCAAAGGCCGGCGTTTTGAAGCACTGTTTTTAGCATCAGGTTCGTCTCGAGGCAGGGAGCGTCTTCATCCCCCAAGGCCAGCAATACCGGTAGTCGCATCTTTGAGAACTGATGGCGCAGATCATGTAGCGGTGGCCGCAATGCCTGACAGCGCACCATCGTATTCGATATTCCCCGCTGGGAATGATGACGCAGGCGTTCCATGAACTCTTGCCAACTCCGGGTGTCCTTGTATTTGAGCTGAACGCGAGTAGGGCCGTACGCCATCTTCCGAGCCATCGCGTCCATCCCGCGCTCGATGAAGGCTCGCGCGAGAACGGAGGTTTCTCGCAACCAAGCGTCACGCTGGGAAGGAGCCGACCCAGATCCCACACCGGCCGCGACAATCGCGCTTACTCTCTCCGGATACCTCAACCCAAATTGCAGGGCGGCATATCCGCCCATGCTCAATCCGACCAGATGTGCGCGTTCGACGACGAGGCCACGCATGAGAGCGTCGATATCATCCACGGCGAGCTGCCAGCCATATAGAGCAGGCTCTTCAGGAACGTCGCTGGGCGGATATCCGCGGGCATTGTAGGTGATGCAGCGGAAAGCACGAGAAAAATAGCGAACCTGGGCTTCCCATTCGCGGCTGTCTGACCCGAGTTCGTGCAGGAAAATGATCGGATGACCCTCCCCAGTTTCCTCAAAATAAAGCTTCACACCAGTGGCATCGATGTATGGCATCCGACCTTGGCTATCGGCATGAGTCTTTCAATCATCCGCGCGACGAGTTCGGCGGGATCGGGCGCTGGGCTCCGGGGAATTTTGCGTACGGGTGCTCCACCGCCTCGCCTCTTCGCGGCGCGCGACAATTGCGAGAACGAGAAGCAATCTCCATCAGCCAACCGGATCGTTTCCTTCGAGCACAACGCGGCATGTCCCAGAAACTCTATCGTAACCGAACCGAAGCGCTTCATCCCCTGTAAGCCCCCGGAAAGACCATGTCCTGGTCGACGAGGACGTTGAACACATAGCCTGGTCGAATCTCGAGGGTGGGCTGGACGTTCAGGTTCTTGCTGATCGTCTGTTCGGCGACCCGGCCAAATGTCTCGGCGAAGCTATTTCGCGCGGCATCGGAGGGTGCCTGCCGATACCCGTACGACGAACTCGCGGGCACAGACATATCAATGCCCGCGCCGATCGCCGCAATCAGGATCGCGGAGCCGAATACCTGGAAGTAATGATTGTCGACTTGATCATTAAAGCCGCCATAGCCTTCCGCGTCCGTGCCCGCCATGCCTCCGATCTGTAGCGTCGAGCCGTTCGGGAAGATGATGTCGGTCCAGACCACGAGGACGCGACTTTGCCCGAATGCAATCTTGGAATCGTACCTTCCCAAGAGTTTGGCGCCCTGCGGGATCAATAGCCGATGACCTGTGGCGCTGTCATAGACGTTCTGGCTGACCTGGGCGGTGATGCGACCGGGAAGATCGGAATTGATACCGGTGATCAGCGTCGCTGGAATGACCGAGCCGCGTTTCAATTCGTAAGCGGATGTCGGCGCGACCACCTTGTTGGGGAGGTAGCCGAGCTTCTTGAGGTCTGCATTGAAGAAATCCTCTTTCGCCGTTTGCCCGTTCGGATCGATGTACTGCGTACTGAGGCCGCCGCGAAGCGCCGCCGCATAAAGGTCGGACGCGCCGCGTGCAAGGCCGGGTGTCGTCGTTGTCTTCCCTTGCGCGGCATTACTTACGGGTGCGCTCGATGTTTGCAGCTTGCTGAGATTGATAGCGAGCGGTGAATCATGGGCTGCATCGTTCGCCTGCACGCGGGCCATGCGCTGGCGTTGCCGCTCGCGCAGATACTGCTCGTGCGCCTCCCGGTCGAGACGCGCTCGCCACAGCTCTTCCGACTCGAGCTGTGAGCCGGACCGCGGTTCGCTTTGCGGGCGGCCGGTAAAGGGATTCTTCACCGGCTTCGGTGCGTCGGGCTGCGCCGGTGCAGGTTGGAATGTCTCCGGCTGTTCGCCGATAATTCCGTTGGAAACGCCTTTCTTGAGTTGATCAGCGTAGGTCGACGCCGGGTTGGATGAGGCGGTGTCAATGCCGGCCTCGCGGCGGAAGTACAGTCCGCGCGACGTCAGGCCGTAGAAGATGACGGCGAAGAAGACTATCACCAACACGATGGCGACGATGATCGGCAGCCGGTTGAGCCGTCGAATTCCTCTGCCCTCGCCCTCCTGAGCGCCACCGAGCTTCAGGGATTGCACCATGACCGGCCCTCCCCTACCCGCGCTGCATGACGGAGAGCGGGCTGGCCGGCGATGCTCCAGCGGCGGTTGCGCTATAAGCGCGGCCGAGCTCGATACTGCCGGTCGACAAGCGCGCCAGGACCTGACCGTTGTACGACTCGATCACATAGGCGAGTGGAATGGTCTTCTCGCCCTTGGTCTTCTGATCGGTCGCCACTGCATATCCCCAACTCTTGAGAGATGTCTCCAGCGCCTGGCCGAAGGGCGTACCGTCGGGCTTCAGGATGATCGTGCCAGAGCCGGGCCCGACCTGCTCGGCGAGTTTCGTCACCATGTCGCCGGCGATCGCCGAGGCCGCGGGACCGGACAGATCTGATGGCGCCGAACTCGCGACCAGAGCGCTGCCGCCGAACGAGGCGCAGCCGGCGAGCGACAGGCCGAGCAGGGAGAGAAGGAGGAGCTGACGCATCGAGGAGGCCGCGCGCATGGTCATCCTCCCCTCCGGATCGTCACCTTGTCCTGGTTCCAAAAGCCGACGCCGGAGACCAGAATGGCGGTGTCGATCTGATAATCGACCACCATCATATCGCCCTTCAGCCGGTAGTTGACGATGCGGTTCTGGCCGCCCGACACCACGAACAGGACCGGTGCATCCTGTCCGGAGAGCGATGATGGAAACTGGATATAGGTCTTCAAGCCATCGCTGTAGACGCGGGTCGGCCGCCAGGAGGCGCTGCCGCTCACGCTGTAGGCGAAGCTCAACTGCTCGGCGGGCACGCCAGCGCCCGGAATCACCTCAGCGCCAATACGCGCGTTGACGTCCGCGAGCCGGCTGCCGACAGCCTCCGGATATTCGAAGCCGACGCGCGCCATGTATTGGGTCGCATTCGACTTCAGCTGGATGTGATAGGTCCGCCGCGAGGTCGTCACCACCATTGAGGTGACAAGCCCTGGCTCCGACGGCTTGACGATCAGGTGGATGGCTTGTCCGCCGACCGCGCCAGACGTCGCCGGTTCGATCTTCCAGCGCACGGTGTCGCCAACCAGCACATCGCGCACGACCTCACCGGCCTCGAGCTCGATGTCGCAAACCTCGAGCGGCGAGCAGACGACGGAGGGCTGGACCTCGCCGAACAGGAAGACGACCTTGCCGTCCGCGCCGCGCGTCACAAGGCCGGTCGATCCGCGCCATTGGCTCGAAATGCCCGTGCCCTTTCGCTCCTTGGCGCTCATCGGCTGCGCGTGCGCGCTGACATCGGCAAGCAGCAAGCCGCAGGCGGATACCGCGAGAACACTGCATGCATGAAGTCTTGTTGTGTTTAGGTGCATCTGCGTCCCCGCCCCTTTCATAGTTGCGCTGTCCAGTCGAAATCACGGAGGTAGAGGCCGATCGGATTGAGCCGGATGGTCTGCTCGTCCTGGGGCGGAGTCAGCGTGACAGTGGCGATGCCGCGATAGCGGTGCTCGCCGGTTTGCTTTCCCTTCCTGTCCCGCTCGAATTCGGTCCAGTCGATCTGATAGGACTGGTTGGATAGGGCGACGATATTGTTGACCTCGACGGCGACAGTCGTCGTTTTGGCCTTCTCGAACGGCGAGTTGCTCCGGAACCAATCATTGATCTTTTGCGTGGCGGGATCGGAGGTCCGCAGCAGCGCGTAGGTGCGGTCGATATACTGCTTCTGCACGACCGCATCGGGCGTGACCGATCGGAAGTTTGCAACGAAGCTTCCGAGCGTCGCGCGCACCACCCGCGGATCTGCATACTCGATTTGCTGCGGATAGCCGGCGCTCGCGGCGGTGCCGAGCTTGTCCACCTCGACGATGTAGGGAACGAGCTTGACCTGCGTGCTCTGAAACAGCGCATAGGCGAAGCCCATCACCGCCATGACCATGGCGACGATGCCGACTGTGCGCCAGGCCGCGGCCGCCTTCACATAGGAGCCGTAGCGCTCGTTCCATTCCTGACGCGCGGCAAGATAGGGATTGTTGGGCGGATTAGGCGCAGCCATTCGGGAAAGAATCTCCATTCATCATCTGTCGGGTCGGGTCGCTCACGGCTTGTTGGTCGATTTCTTCTGGGCAACACTCTGATCGAGCTTGGCGTTGGCAAGGCCGAGCGTCGACGTGCCGAAGGAGCCCGGCGCGCCGATGGCCTGGTCGCGCGCGGCGGAGGCGAGCGCGCCGCCCGCCGTGCCGATGCCTTGCGTCATGGCCTTGAGGGCGGCCGCGCCAAACGAGGCGCCGTCGGCACGCGCGGAACTGAACCCGGCCGCCCCTGCCCGCGCGCCTCCAACCGCGAGGGCGGCGCCGCCGACCGCGAAGCTCGCCGCCTGTCCCGCATGCTTCACCACCTCCATGCCGCTGCCGACGGAGACGCCCTGCACGACGCCCTGTACGATACTCGGCACGTACATCGAGATGATAAAGACGACGACGGAGATGCCCCCGATCGCCAGCGTCCCGACGAAGGCGTCTTTGCCGGTGCCCGTCTGATTGGCGAGGTTCAGCAAGGCGTCGGACCCGATCTTGGCGATCATCACCAGCGCCATTAGCTTCATGCCGACCGAGAAGGCATAGACGAGGTAGCGGATGGCAAAATCCTTGGTGAAGGACGAGCCGCCGAGACCGAGCATGATCATGCCGGCGAGCAGGCCGACATACATCTCGACCATGACAGCCACGAAGATCGCCGCGACCAGCGAGAAGGAGATCACCACGATCACCATGGCGAACACCGAGGCAATCGCGAGCGCATTGTCCTGGAACAGGCCGAACTGCGCATTCTGCGACATCGCGGAGGCCACCTTGAGACCCGCGTTGAACACATCCGCCGGCGACGCCGAGCCGCCGCCGGCGCCGATCTGGTACAGACTGTCGACGACCGCTTTCGCGAAATTCGGTCCCTGGTCGAGCACGAAGGCAAAGAAGCCGATGAACATGATCCGCCGCACCATCTCGGCGAACCACGCATCGAGGGC
This sequence comes from Bradyrhizobium sp. USDA 336, assembly GCF_044908355.1. Lineage (NCBI taxonomy): Bacteria > Pseudomonadati > Pseudomonadota > Alphaproteobacteria > Hyphomicrobiales > Nitrobacteraceae > Bradyrhizobium > Bradyrhizobium sp. USDA 336. The sequence goes on from NZ_JBIYDC010000001.1 coordinate 46,681, forward strand.
TGCAGTCTGAACGGCGAGCCAGACTGCGGCAAGGCCAACCTCGATGCCAGCGAGAATCCAGAACAACGACTTGGCCGCCTGCATAACGGTTGACTGCCAGCCCTTGGCGGCGGTCGTCACCGAATTTTCCAGCGCCGTGAGAATGCTGCCGTCCTGCTGCGCCCATGCGGGATGCGCAGCAACGACGATGCCGATCGTAGTGATCAGAACGAGCCCCGGTTTAATCCCACGCACCCCCTGCCCCCTTCTCCTACCAACGAGGTTTCATCTGCTGGCCGCCGGACGTCTTGTAGTCCTGCGGCGGTTTGAAGACGTCGCTGGCCCGCGACGCAGTCCCTTGTCCCGGCACTGGCGTGCGCGGCGCAAGGAACAGCCAAGCCCCTGCGGCGCAGGCGCCGATCACGATGACAACGACGATGATGATCGATACTCTCACCAGCGCGGCTCCATGGTCTGACCGCCGGAGGTCGCGGGCGAGGTCGCGTTGAAGAACTGCTCCCGTCGCGCCTGCGACAGATCCTTGCTCGCCTGCGAGGACTGGAACCAGGTCGCCATCATGGTGGTCTGCTGTGCGATCAGACCGCGCAGCTTCTGCATCTGGGCGACTTCCTGCGCGGCGATCTCGTGGCCGACCTGCAGCGCTTTCATCTGGCCGTCGGCGCTCTCGGAGGCCGTCTTAAGCTGCGCCATCGTCGAGTTCTCGGTCGCAAAATGCTCGGAAGTGAGACCCGCCGCCTGCAGCGTGCTCGAGATCGTGTCGCGGTTGGTCGCCGACCAGGTCTGATAGGTCGAGGCGAAGCTTGCGCCGTTGGGCAGATTGGTCTTGAACTGGGCGTAGCTCTGGAAGCGCTGCTTGAGCACGTCATCGATGTTGCCCATCGAGAACGCCATGCCCTGGCCCTGGTTGACGACGTTCTGCAGCTGCTTGAGATCGTTCTCGACCTGCCCCCAGACATGCGACGGCAACCGTGCGGTGTTCTGCAGCATGTTCTCGTAGATCTTTAGCTGGTTCTGAATCTGCTGGGCGAGCTGCGAGATTTGTTGAATCTGGTTGTTGATCTGCGTCGTCGACTGGCCGACGAGGCTGACCAGTTCGCCATTATTGAGGATTTGCGTGAACTCGGTGGCGCCGCCGGCTGCGGCGCCGGCGAACGCCGGACCGGCCGTCGGCGATCCGATGATGATGGCGGCGAAGAGCGCGTTACGAATTTGCGAGAAGCGTCTCGGCATGGCCGATCCCCCTTTCCTTGAGCCAGTGAACGGGCCAATTGGCCTCGGCCTTCTTCAGCGCCAGGATGCGCTTCAGGTCGTCCTTGCCGGACGCACCGACAAAGGAGAGCGCGACGGGTCCGAGCGCCATATTGAAGAGGCGACGGCCTTCGGGCGAGGCGACGTAGTATTCCCGCTTGGGGCTAGCTGCCGCGACAATCTCGATCTGCCGCTCGTTGAAGCCGATACGCTCGTAGAACTCGCGCGTGCCGGGCTCGCGCGCGGCGCCATTCGGCAAGCAGATCTTCGTCGGGCAGCTCTCCTTCAGCACATCGATAATGCCGGAACGCTCGGCGTCCGAGATTGACTGCGTTGCGAGCAGCACCGCGCAATTGGCCTTGCGCAGCACCTTCAGCCATTCGCGGATCTTGTCGCGAAAGACGGGATGGCCGAGCATCAGCCAGGCCTCGTCGAGAATGATCAGACTCGGCGCGCCAGACAGCCTTTTCTCGATTCGCCGGAACAGGTATGTCAGAACCGGGACCAGGTTGCGCTCGCCCATATTCATCAGCTGCTCGATCTCGAATGTCTGGAACGAGCCGAGTTGCAAGCCGTCCCTCTCGGCATCGAGCAGTTGGCCCATTGGGCCGTCGACGGTGTAGTGATGCAGGGCGTCCTTGATTTCGCGCATCTGCACGCCCGACACGAAATCCGACAGCGATCGTCCACGGGCCTCGGCCATCAGGCCGATCTGCCGCGAGATGGCGTTGCGATGGTCGGGCGTGATCAGGACGCCTTGCACGGCGACGAGCGTCCCCACCCATTCGGCCGCCCAGGCGCGATCGGTGTCCGTGGACAAGTCCGACAATGGGCAGAAGGCGAGCGGCGCCGCGCCGTCGGCATCGTCGCCGATCTCGTAGTGGTCGCCGCCGGCGGCCAGCGTCAGCGGCAGCATGGAACGGCCCTTGTCGAAGGCGAAGATCTGTGCGCCGGCATACCTGCGGAACTGCGCTGCGATCAGCGCGAGCAGCGTCGACTTGCCGGAGCCAGTCGGCCCGAACACGAGGGTATGACCGACGTCGTCGACATGCAGGTTCAGCCAGAAGGGTGTGGAGCCGGATGCGACCTGCATCAATGGCGGGGAGGCGGGAGGATAGAACGGGCATGGCGCGGTCGGATTGCCCGACCACACCGAATTGAGCGGGATGAGGTCGGCGAGGTTACGCGTGTTGATGAGCGGCTCGCGGATGTTGGCGTACCAATTGCCCGGCAGGCTTCCGAGGAAGGCCTCCGTCGCGTTCAGCGTTTCGATGCGCGCGCCAAAACCCTCGGCCTGGATCAGGCGACGGACCGCCTCGGCCTTCTCCTGCAGGCGCGCGCTGCTCTCGTCGAACAGAACGATGACCGGGGTGTAATAGCCGTAGGCAACGAGTTGCGAAGAAGCTTCCGCGATCGCGTCCTCGGCCTCCGCCACCATGGCGGCCGCGTCCTGGTCGATCGAGCGGCTTTGCGTCTGGAAGAGCTGGTCGATGAACGGGCGGACCTTCTGCTGCCACTTCTTTCGGGTCCGCTCGAGCTTCTGCCGCGCGTCCTGATCGTCGAGGAACATGAAGCGCGACGACCAGCGATAGGTCAGCGGCATCAGATCCAGCGAATTGAGGATCCCCGGCCAGCTCTCGGCCGGAAAGCCGTCGATCGCCACCACGCCGAGAAAGCGGTTCTCAACTGTGGGCGACAGACCATGCTGAAGTTCGGCCGTCGCCAGCCAGTCGAGGTACATCGGGATGTCCGGCAAGCGGATCGGGTGATTCTCGCCGGTGATGCAGAAGCGGATGAACTGGAACAGTTCATCGTAGCGGGCCCTGCGCGTGCCATCGCGCTCCTCAATCTCGCGCGTTTCCATGCGCCGGATGGACAGGACGCTCGCGAGGTACTGCTCGACTTCGCGGACCGAAGTGCGGAAGCTCTCGATCGCCGTATCAGCATAGGACGCCGATCGGCTCTCGGCATCGGAATAGATGTAGCGCGCGAGACCGGCGCGCCGCCGCTCCGGCGGCCGCCAGGACAGGATGATCGCGTGGCGGCTCTCGTAATGTCCCCTCTCCTGCTCGAACCGGCTGCGGCGTTCATCGTCGATCGCCCGCGTCACCGGGTCGGGAAAGTAGCAGTCCTGTCGCGCAGGATAATCCGTGGTCGGCACGCGCACTGCCTCGACCTGGATCATCCAGCCTGAGCCGAGGCGCGCCAGGATGGTGTTGATCTGGCGCGAGACCTCGTTGCGTTCGGGATCGGTCGAGCTCTCCGAGTCCGGTCCGGCAAAATACCAGCCCGCCATCAGCGAGCCGTCCTTCAGCAGCACGATCCCGTTCGCAACGAGCCCGGCATAAGGCACGAGATCAGCAAAGGACGGGCCGGAGTGACGGAAGGAGCGCAGCGCGACCATGAGCGGACCTCAGTAGCGACGCCAGGGCGTCGAGGTTGCCCGGTAGTGAGGTCGATAGGAGATGTGACGGGCATAGACTCGCCGCATCATTGGGTCCGCCTTGGCCATCATCCGCAGCGCTGCCACGACGACGATCCAAATCGCTGCGCCGAGGAGCGCCGCGTACCAGGTGAGCACGACGAAGATCAGGATGACGGCGGCAAGGCCTGTCAACAGCACGAGCTCGCGGTCAGCGCCGAACAGCAGGTTCGGCCGCGACAGCGCGCGATGGATACGATTGCGTCGAAGATTGGCGCCGACCTCAGCCATGGCCGAGGTCCCCTGCCAGCGCCGTGGGTGCGATATGACCGATCGACGCGCCGCTCGCACCGAATAGAGCCACGATCTGTGTGGCGCCGAGGAGAATGCCGGCGACGAGCACGACATACATGAGGCGTCGCGCGAAGTCGTTCAGCTCGCCACCGAAGATCAGCATGCCGCCGGCAACCGCCACGGCCGCCAGCGCAATGAAGCCGGCCACTGGGCCGGTGATGGACTGCTGGATCTGCTGAAGCGGGCTCTCCCAAGGCAGATTGCCGCCGCCGCTGGTCGACGCAAAGGCGGGGTCGAGTATCAGGAGCGCGAGCAACGCGGCGCTCGCGCCTACAATCATCATGCGGTTATGCGACATGGCGTTCCTCCTTCGGGGCATAGGATTGGGTTTGGTATTGGCCCGCTGAGAAGCTCTCGACATGGAGCACGTCACGGACCTGGCGGCCGCGATCCGTTCGTTCGATCGAGATGATCAGATCGACCGCCTCGCCGATGACCTGGCGCATGGGCTGTTGACTGGCTTCGGCTGTGAGCTGCTCGAGACGGCGCAGCGCCGAAGAAGCGCTGTTGGCGTGAATGGTGGTGATGCCGCCGGGATGGCCGGTATTCCAGGCCTTGAGCAGCGTGAGTGCCGCGCCGTCGCGTACTTCTCCGACGATGATGCGATCGGGCCGTAGCCGCATCGTGCTCTTGAGCAGGCGCGCCATATCGACCGTGTCGCTGGTGTGAAGCGAGACGGCGTTGTCGGCCGCGCACTGGATCTCGGCCGTGTCTTCCAGAATGACCAGGCGGTGTTCAGGCGCGTGCGCCACGATCGCCGCGATCACGGCATTGGCGAGTGTTGTCTTACCTGAGCCCGTGCCGCCCGACACCACGATGTTCAGGCGCGAAGCGATGGCGTTGCGGATGACCGCAAGATGGTCGGCCGTCATCATGCCCTGCGTCACGTAGTCCTCGAGATTGAAGAGACGCGAAGCCCGCTTTCGGATCGTGAATGTAGGGGCGCCGACGACGGGCGGCAGCAAACCTTCGAAGCGATGACCGCCGATCGGCAATTCCCCCGAAATGATCGGACGCTCGTCGTCGGCCTCCGATTGCAGCGCATGCGCGACACTGCCGATAATGATCTCGGCGGTCGCCTCCAGCATGGTCCCGGCAGCTGTCATCCCTTGGCCTAGTCGTTCAATGAACAACCGGCCATCCGGATTGAGCATCACTTCGACGACCGCCGGATCATCGAGCGCGGCGCATATCTGGTCGCCAAGCGCATCCTGGAGTTTGCGGACGAGCCGCGGATGTGAACGAAGTTCGGCCATATCGCTCACGCAGCGACGCGCTGAAGGTGCCGCAGGTCGGACCGATAGCCAGGCGGGCACACCCGTTCGAAGCTTGCCTGGTCGGCCGGCAGGATGCCGGCGACGCTCATGGTCTCGCCGATGAGCTTTACGCCGCCAAGGCGCGTCATCGGCCAGCCCGCCCGTTGCAGGATGCGTTCGAAGCGCACGTCCGTTGCCGTGGGGATCTGCCGAAGCCATTCGACATCGACCACTCGATCATCCCCGCGAACATCGTCAGCGTGGCTTCGTGCAGGAACCGGCCTCCCCTCCTCTTCCCGACGCGCGTGTCGAGGCAAAAGCGCGAGCTCTCGATCATGGTCGAATTGCTTCGTAACCGGCCGCCCGGGAGCAGTTGCGGGAAGGTTCGCGACAGCATGGTCGGGCCCGAGGTCGGAAGCAGACGGGCACAGCCTGCGACGTCGCCGAGGTCCGTCAGGGCCAGGATGTAGGTCGGGTTGAGCGCATCGTATTCGTCGCGCTCGCGACCGCACTCGATCTTGACTTGCCAACCGAGCCGGCCGGCGAACACCCGGGCGCGCAACTGATGCATCTCATCGACCAGTGACCCCAATCCGCCGTGTTCGTTGGCATCGATCGCAATTGCCCGCATTCGTCGAATCCTCCGTCGCGTTCGCGTGAACGGAGGCAAGTCAGCACGGCGCGGCGGCTCGTACGCTCTGGTGAATTACCGGGGGGCCGGGCGAGGCCCGAGTCGCGGTGAGTCGCGCCTTCGGCGTCGGATTTGGTCGGCTTGCAGCTCTAGTCGAGGCAAAAAGGGTCGCTTTGACTGTAGAATTAACGGGGCAGAAAACCACGCGGCCGCGCTCCACGAGCGCTTCGTAAGTCCTCGATAAGATTGGACGAATCCGAACGAATCGGTCGCTCGTTCTGCGCGGCTGAGAATAGCCGTTAAGATATTGTTAACCTTAAAGGACTTGCCACACAGGCCGAATCTCCCATACTGGCGCCTGACCGGCACGTTTTGCTGTTTATGGCGCTATTTTCTAGGTGGGGTGGATTAGGATGGGCCTGCTCCCGACATTCGAGTTTGACGAGAAAATCCTCGCACAGGGCGACGAGATCTCGAGGAAGCTCGATCAGCTTCGCCTGGAGAAGTTTCCTCCGGACGCGAAGAAGACGCTACGTCTGTTCCCGATGTCGGAAGTCGCACACTATCTCGGCGTCAGCCCGAACAACCTCAAAAGACTACATCTCGAAAAGAAAGGTCCGGAGCCCACTATCGCAGGTAGTGGAAGGCGCTTCTATACTGCGGAACAGATGATGGAGCTGCGGCACTATCTCGACAAAAACGGACGGTCAGACGCGAAGAAATACGTCCCCTCCCGCAAGCCCGGCGAGAAGCTCCAGGTTATCGCTGTCGTTAATTTCAAGGGGGGCTCTGGGAAGACCACGACGGCCGCCCATCTGAGCCAGCATCTCGCCCTGACCGGGCATCGTGTGCTCGCAATTGACCTCGATCCGCAGGCCTCGCTCTCGGCGCTTCACGGCTTTCAGCCGGAGCTCGATCGGAATCCGTCGCTGTACGACGCGATCCGGTACGACGAAAAGCGTCGGCCGGTTGCCGACGTCATTCTGCCGACCAATTTCCCTTTGCTTGAGATCATCCCGGCAAACCTCGAGCTTCAGGAATACGAGTACGACACGCCGCTCTCGATGCAGGGCTCGAACGAGGGGAAGCGGTTCTATGAACGCCTCGGCCGCGCGCTTGAGGAAGTAGACGATCGATTCGATGTCGTCGTAGTTGATTGCCCGCCGCAACTGGGCTTCCTGACGCTGACAGCGCTGACCGCTTCCAGCTCTGTTCTGATTACCGTCCATCCGCAGATGCTGGACCTTATGTCCATGAGCCAGTTCCTGCTGATGCTCGGAAACTTCGTTAGGGCAATCCGGGAGAAGGGCGCGCCCGTCAAAATCGACTGGCTTCGATATTTGATCACCCGATTCGAGCCCACGGATATTCCGCAAACTCAAATGCTGGGCTTCATGCAGTCGATGCTCGCTGAGGAGATCCTCAAGAACCCCATGCTGAAGTCGACTGCCATCTCGGACGCAGGACTGACGAAGCAGACCTTGTATGAGGTCGAACGCGGCAGCTTCAATCGGGACACCTATGATCGTGCCATTGAGGCACTCGACGCGGTGAATTTCGAGATTCAGGCGCTCATCCACCGGGCGTGGGGGCGTCTGTAATGTTGACCGCAGTCAAAACCGCCGAAAATCTCTGCGACTTCAAGAGCCTAAGGCGAAATGGGAGGTTTGGTCATGGCTCGTAAAAACCCCTTCGCCAACATTCTTGACGATCAGCGGCACGCGCTTGACGACGTCGCCGCCGATCACAAACGGCCGTCCCGTCCGGTGTCCGACTATGCGGCCAAGGGCGCGTCTCGCTCGCTCCTTAAGTCGCTCGACGAGCTTGCGGCTAAGGCCGACAAGCTCGTCGAGGGTGAAACGGTCGTCGAGCTTGAGCCCGACTTGATCGACGCTTCGTTCGTCCGCGATCGTCGTGCTGACGATGAGGCCGAGTTCAACCAGCTGCTGGAGCGGATCCGCGAGCGCGGCCAGGACTCCCCTATTTTGGTCAGGCCGAATCCGAAGTCGGCCGGCCGGTACATGGTGGTCTTCGGACATCGCCGCTGGAAAGTCGCTCGGGCCCTTGGCCGAAAGGTGCGCGCCGTCGTCAAGGACATCGAGGATCGAGAGCATGTGCTTGCGCTCGGTCAGGAGAACGCCGCGCGTGCGGACGTCCCGTTTATCGATCGCGCCCTCTTCGCCGCCGACGTTGTGCGTCTCCGTTACGACGACGACAATGCAATCATTCTGAGCGCGCTCTCGATCGACCGAACGACACTCTCAAAGATGCTGTCGGTCGCAGGCCTGCCCTCCCCCATCTTGGAGGCCATAGGCCAAGCGAAGAACGTCGGCCGCGATCGCTGGTATGAGTTGAAGCTGCTGCTCGATAGTCCGGCAATCCAGGAGCGCGCTCTCGAGACCATTCGGGACGACGCCTTTTCCGCGCTGTCGAGCGATGCGCGGTTCGACTTTCTGGTCCGCAAATTGAGGTCAAAGCCGACACGCAAGCAGAACCAGCCGAGCAGGCGAAACTGGACACCCCCGGACAGCGCACTCTCGGCGGAGATTTCAGCCGAAGGGAAGAAGTTCACACTGGCGCTCAAGGCCAAGACGTCTGACGCCCGTGCGTTCGGCGAGTATCTCTCGGAGAACCTCGATCAACTCTACGAGGCGTTCCGCAGAGGGTCGATTCCACAGGAGACAGGAGACTAACCCAGCAAAAGAAAAAGGCCCCCGAAACGAGGTTCCGGAAGCCCTTCTCTGTTACGTTTGGCGACTGACAGAATCCCACTTCCGCGAATCGGTGTCAAGCCCAACCGGCCGCAGTCATGCGCTCGTTTTGGAGGGCGGACTTCTTTTGCCTAACGATAGGTGAAGAACAATGCAGACACCCTTATCAACGACGCCCTTTGGGCGGCGGCCAATGACGCTTGGCATGATTTCAAGCCAGCTGGCCGCGAAGGCGAAGCCAGAGACGGCCATTGTTCACAAATGGCACGTCTTTCAGCACATCAAGGAGGCGCGCCAGGTTCTCGGCGCGACCGACCGTGCGCTGACGATCCTGCATGCGCTGTTGTCATTCCATCCTGAGACCGCGCTCGAGGCCGACGGCGAGTTGGTCGTCTGGCCCTCCAACGAGCAGCTGATGGCGCGGGCCAACGGGATGCCGCCGACGACGCTGCGCCGGCATCTCGCCGTCCTGGTCGACTGCGGTTTGATCATTCGCAGGGACAGCCCGAACGGCAAACGCTATGCGCGCAAAGGGCAGGGCGGAGAGATCGAGCAAGCCTACGGCTTCGACTTGGCCCCGATCGTGGCCCGCGCCGAGGAGTACAAGACGCTCGCGGGTGCCGTGCAGGCCGAGAAGAAGGCGTTCCGCGTTGCCAAAGAGCGCCTCACCATCCTGCGCCGGGACATCGTGAAGATGATCGACGCCGGGCTTGACGAGGGCGTGCCGGGAAATTGGAAGCGGTTTCAGCAGGCCTACCAGGAGATCGCCGGGCGGATTCCCCGGACTGCCCCACGGCAGATACTGGAAAGCCTCGGCGGCGAGATGGAGAAGCTCTGGCGCGAGATCCGTGAGCTGTTGGAAACCTTTGCTAAAACACAGAATCCGGACGCCAATGAGTCCCATTCTGGTTGCCACATACAGAATTCAAATCCAGACCTTCCATCTGAATCTGAACGAGGCCTACCAAAGGAAGATGAAGCGGGTGGCAACGCCGCGGCTAACCACAACCTGCGGAGCTTGCCGAAACGTGAGCTCCCCTTGGGAATTGTGCTGGATGCCTGTCCCAACATGCGCTGGCTGAGCAAAGGCAGTGAAATCCGGCACTGGAAGGATTTGGTGGCCGCGGCGGAGCTTGCCCGGCCGATGCTGGGGATCAGCCCGAGCGCCTGGCGCGAGGCCAGGGAGGTGCTGGGTGACCAACAGGCCGCGATTACCCTGGCCGCGATCCACCAGAAAGCGGACCAGATCAACAGCGCCGGCGGCTATCTGCGAAGCCTGACCGACCGTGCCAAGGACGGCAAATTCTCCGTCTGGCCGATGATCATGGCCTTGCTGCGCGCCAAGCTCGACGGCTCGAAGCCAACCCCGCCGCCCGCGGGTGGTCCCGCCAGATTCGGGGGGAAGCCCACGCAAACCGGCGCCTACCAGGCCAGCGCCGAATTACGCGCCTCAATTGCCAGGAGGCCGAAATGACCCGAAACGGCGCCAGGAAGGACTCCGTCGTTGAAGACGACTCGGCTACGGTTTTCGGGCAGAGACCGGGGAGGGCGACTTGACCAGAGACACGACATCAGTCGGCGGCGCGATCGCATCCGCCCTCGAACGGGCCGAGGAACTGCGCCGCCTCAGCGACCGCCCGGCGCGGGTGCGGATCATGACGATCTTTGGCGATGATCGCTCCGGTCTCACGATTAACGCCCGGATCGCGGCGCGGACCCCGGCCGAGCATGGGACTCAGGAAGGCCTCGGGACACGGTGTATCCCATGGGACGAGCTCGACGCGCGCGCCGGGGAGATCGTTGGCCTGGTGGATGAGGTGGTGGGCGAAGTGACGCTTGCCGTCCGAAACACCCCGCCTGTGCCGCGGCCGAGCCGCTCTGAGGATGATCTTGAGCTTGCCGTGTTCGACGATCTGATCGGCGAGATCGGGCAAACGATCACCCAGTCTGCTCTTTCGGTGCTGGAGAAGCATCCGGCGAAGCAGGTCTCACGCGAGCTGGGCAGCGAAGCCGCCATGTTAGCCGCCCTAAAATTCGCGGCACTCGCGGCCTATACCGGCCATGTCGGACTGGATGATGCCCAGGACGAGCTGCGAATGGCGATGAGGGAGGTGATGAGCAACATGCGCGCTTCACCTGAGTTGGCGCGTCGACCAAGCCTGGGTGCCTAAGCTGGCTAGCCACCAGCTGCCAGCTTGATGGCAAGCCCTTCCTGCCTATATACTCCAAGAAGGAGTCGTATATGGCCGAACCGCAACTCTCAGTCCGCAGTGCCAAGGCACGAGATCTTGCCCATCGCCTTGCGCGTCGGGAAAACCGCTCGATCGCGGACGTCGTCGAGCGTGCGCTCGAAGCCTACGAGGAACGTGCGGCCGGGCGTGAACCACCGGCGGCGTTCTACGCCCGTCTTAGGTCCGGCGCCGATACCGATACCGATATCGACCTCGACGCGATTATCCGCGAAGGCCGACAACCCCACAGCGGACCCGAGCTTTGATCTTTCTCGACACCAATGTGATCTCCGAGACTTTGAGGAAGGCGCCCGACGACGCGGTTATCGCTTGGCTGGTCCGGCACGATGCAGAGCTTGCGCTTCCCACGGTCACAATCGCCGAAATTGCGTTCGGAATTGAGAAAATCAGGCCCGATCAACGCGCCGAGCGCCTTGAACGTGGCTTGTTGGATTGGCGGCAACGCTTCGCCGATCGGATCTTCGGCCTGACGGAAGAGGCTGCGCTGGCGTATGGCGATATTATGGGGAACGCGACACGCCGTGGCCAACCGATGTCGGCACCTGACGGAATGATCGCAGCCGTCGCCCGCGTCAATGGCGGCCGATTGGCCACGAGAAATCTCAGTGATTTTGGCTCGACCGGGCTCGAATTGATTTCGCCATGGGACTTCTAGGGCGCCATGGTCGGGAACGGCGTCAGAGACCGGCGGCCTTGGTGAGATTGACCCGGAAGCGATCGCGCCGCCGCTGATAGCGGCGGGTCTGCTCGGCGCTGGCGTGCCCGAGCTGCTTCTGGACATAGCGCTCGTCGACTTCGGCCGAGGAGGCGAGGCCGGCGCGCAGCGAATGCCCGGCGAATTTCTCTACCCGTTCGCCTTCGGTCAGGTCGGCCCGCACCCCGGCGGCCAGCGCTGCGCGTTTGACCAGCCGGGCGACCTGTTGATCGTTCAGGCGATCCGGTCCGACGTCTTTGCCTTGGCCGGTCACCCGGCGGAATAGCGGTCCATGGCCGATCCGCGCGAGCTTCAGCCAGGTCTGCAAGGCAACGAGCGGGCAGGTGGCGTCGGACGAGCCCCGGCCGATCTCGATCTCGCGCCAGCCGGTTTTGCCGCGCAGGGTGACGATCATGCCCTTGTCGAGGATCTCGACCCAGCCTTGGCCATCCTGCGTGTCGTCGCGATGGACGTCGAGGCCGACGATCTCGGAGCGTCGCAGGCCGCCGGCAAAGCCGAGCAGCAGCATCGCGCGGTCTCGGAGGCCGCGCAGGGTGCCGCGATCGAGCGTCTCGAGCATGGCGATGACGTCCTCCGGCAGCACCGCTTCCTTCTGCCGGGGCGGGGCGCCATGGGTGTTACGGATGCCGGCGAGCACGGTTGCGATATGCCGGTCCGCGCGGTCCAGCGGCGTCCCACGCTGGGCATAGTTCCAGGTCAGGGCCGAGAGCCTGCGCTCGATCGTGGCGACCGAATTCGCCTGGCGATCGGCCGTCGCTGCGCCCGAAGCGCAGGCTGTGATGTAAAGCCCGACCGTCTGCGGGGAGGGCGGAAGCACCTCAAGGCCCTGGCACCGGCACCATCCGGAAAAGTGCTTCCAGTCGGAGGCATAGGCCCGGCGGGTGTTCGCCGAGCTCGCCGCGTCGACGTAGTCGCGGGCGCGATCGGCAAGCCGTTCGAGATGCGCCGGCAGGCCGGTTTTGGGTGCCGGAAGAGGGGAGGGGACTGCTGCGGCGGCAGGATCTGTGTCGATCTCCGCGGCCGCCAGCGGTTCCGAACCGGTCGCTGGAGGGCTGCTCATGCCGAGTCGTCCCAGGGATTGATCACCGTTGCGCCGGTATCCTCGAAATCCCCGACATTGCGGGTGACGAGGATGAGGTCGTGGACGATCGCGGTGGCGGCGATCAGCCCGTCGATGTCGCCGCGCGGTCGGATCGCGGCGATGCGACCCCACTCGACGGAGATCTGGTCGGTCACCGCCAGGATGCGGTCGGCGTGGTCGTGGCGCAGCTTGCGCAGCCATTCGGCCAGATGGCCGGCCGCCTTGGGGTCCGATTTCTGCTTCAGCGCGATGCCGCGCATGATCTCGCCGAGGGTGAGGGTGCTCAGGTGGACACTCGCCGGATCGACCGAGCGCAGCCAGCCGGTTGCCTCTGGAGAGCCGCGCCGAGCCTCGGAAACGACATTGGTATCAATGAGATACATCAGAAGGCCGCGTCGCGGCTGGGGGTCTCGGCGCGCTGCGCTACTGACTCGACCAGTTTGTCATCCCAGCTTGGCCCGGCCAGCAAGTCGTCGACCAAAGTCGGCCGCCCGGAGCGCAGCGCATCGTAATCGGCGGCCGACAGCACCACCGCGGCGCGCATCCCGCGCAGAGTGACGACCTGCGGGCCTTCGAGGCGGGCCTTCTGCACCACCTTGGAAAACTGGTTCTTGGCGTCCTGCAGCGGCCATTCCATTTTTGTGCGTTCCTAGCTAGACAGGCTAGCTATACTATAGAAGGCGCCTGGTAGAGGTCAAGGATAGGGCCCCTTGCCGTGCCGACCCCTCGACGGACGAAAAAGATCGACAGCCAGTGCCGGGCTCTCAGCGGTCGAGAGCTCTCTGGAGCACGTTTTTCCGGGTTCTGGGCTCTGAAACCGAAAACGAACGATAAGGCAACATTATCGCTCGTTATTATCCACCGACAGGCGCGGCGGTTTTAGCTGTTTTTGATGGCACAAAGCGCCGCACTCAGTTAGCCTCAGCCATGCCCTCCCCCGCGCGAATCATCCCTGAAGCCCCACCGACATTCCCACCCTTTCCAACATGGGTCCGGCAGGACCTATCCGGGCAATCCGTTGACGATGCGGCGTTTTTTGCCGGCGCGGCGCTCGCCGCAATCCATCCGATCGCGCGCAGCGAGCACCCGCTCGGCCTGCTCTGGCGGCATCGTCTTTCGCTGGCAGACGCAGCCGTGCTGGTTCGACAGGGTGGTCGCACGGAAGACGCAGCGGCGCTGCGCGATGCCTGGTATCTGCGCCGCGAGACCGATGACCCCGGACCCGGCGGTCGCATCCTCAGGGCCTGGCGGTATCTTGGCGAGCGCGCCGCCATGACGCCGGGCGACTGGATGATCACGCTGCCCATTCGGTTCGAGCTGAGCTTCAACGACGCGCTCGTGGACGTCGTCACCGCCGCGGCGAAGCTGGCGGCAGGGCAGGGAAGCGCGGTCGCTGCCGCCGCGGAGATTGCGGCGATGAGCATGCGTTTCGTCCCCGCAAGCGAACCGCTTGCCCTGTGGCTTGCCGACATCGTGCTCGCCCATCGCCTGAAATGGCCGATGGCCGTGCCTCTGCTCGCCGGCCAGGTTCGACGCGGTGATCTGCGTGCCGCTGGCAAGGCGGGTGGCCCGGACGAATCCTGGTTGAAGGCTTGTGCGCTGGCCTATGCGCGCGCCGCGGCAGCGGCGTCGGATCTCTATACCGACCTCGTGCGCCGGGCCAATCGGCTGCTCGCCGCCGCACCGAAGCTACGCGGCAAGGACGCCGGCATGATGGTCGCGATCCTCCTGATGGAAGATGCCCAGCCCGCTGGCGCCGGCAAGACGGCGAGCGACCGCAGCACACGGCGGCTGTTCGAGCGACTGGTGTCGCTCGGCGCGGTGCGCGAGCTTACCGGCCGGCCGACTTTTCGATTGTACGGGCTCTGACATGGGGCGGCGCGCGCGGCCAAAAGAGGATCTCGACACCGAGCTGGCCGAGCTGCCGCCGGAGCTGCGCTGGCGCGAATGGATGGGCCGCGTCGAGGCGGTGATCTTCGCCTCGCCCGAGCCGGTGACGCGCGAGGTGCTGGCGCGCGTCGTCGGCCGCGATTGCAAAATCGATCTCATCATCGACGATATCCGCGACGAACTGCGCGGCCGGCCTTACGAGCTCGTATCCGTCGCTGGCGGCTGGCAGCACCGCACCCGGAAAAACTTCGCCGAAACGATCCGGGTTGCGATCGGCGCTCCCGGCGACGGCAAGGCGTTGTCGCAGACCGAAGCGCTGATCCTTGCCTGCATCGCCTACTACCAGCCGATCAATCGCAGCGAATTGTCATCCTTCTTCGGCAAAGAGGTTAGCCGCGATACCATCGCCCGTCTGCGCGGACTGGAGTTCATCGCTGCCGGGCCGCGTAGCCCCCAGCCCGGCGCGCCCTACACCTATGTGACGACCAAGGCGTTCCTGTCGCACTTCGGCCTGGAGACGCTGCGCGATCTTCCGGACATGGAGATGCTCGAGGAGGCCGGCCTGCTCAGCAAGGACAAAATGCTGGCCGGGGAGTTTCCGGATCCCTTGCGGGCACATGACGATGACCAGGATGATGACGAAGAAGCTGCAGATCGGACAGGGGCAGGCTAGCCACATTTGCCAAATGTCGGCCGCCAATTGGCTAGCCTTCATTGCGGACGGGCTCCCGATCATCCACGCCAGCGCGATGGGATCGTCCGCGGAACTGCGAGAGAACCCGCGGGAGCTCGCTGAAGAATGCTGCGTGACACAAGTGCGTACCTTGCCGTTCTCATTGACCGAACATGGCCTAGAGCTATATCGATTAGGGGGTCGACGAGCTTCCAAAGCGTGCGCGTGTCTGTCGTTGGGGCTGATAGCCAAACCTGGGGATGCGGAGGTAAGCCATGACGCGTCAATTTAAACCTATCCCCCAAACGCTGATATCCGGCCAATTCTCCGAGAGGCGTTGATTTCGATGATAAGCACCGACACGCGAACTGCTGCCGGCATTCTTACTTTGACCGCACTGCGTGGCATTGGCCCTGCAACAGCTGAACGCCTCGCGGAGCGGTTTCAGCTTCTAGCCGCGATTGCGGACGCCGAGCCTGCGAAACTGCGCTCACTAGTTTCAGCCTCGGTCATCGAAAGCCTTCATGAACCAACTGCATTGGCCAACGCTGGTGAGAAGGCTCAGCGCGTGCTCGACGAGGCCGATCGGCGCGGCGTACGTGTCCTTTCCGTCTTTGACCAAGACTACCCAACGGCGCTTCGCTCACTCCACGACCGTCCGCCTGTCCTCTTCGTCAAAGGCAAGCTGCCGCCACTTCGCAGCGTCGCTTGCATTGGCACGCGCGAGCCGTCCGAGTTTGGAGAAATCGTCAGCGATAGAATCGTTGGAACACTCGTCGGTGCTAATTGGGCAATCGTCAGCGGTCTCGCGGTAGGCGTCGACACGCTCAGTCATCAGGCTGCGCTACGCCATCGCGGACGGACGATTGCCGTGATGGCGGGTGGGCTTGATGGCATATATCCCAGGCAAAACGCGAGGAACGTGTCATCCTCGACGGCAGCGCTGCAGCTGATAAATTTCGTGTGCCGCACTGGTTCCTAGATCTTGCCGAATGGGAATTGCTCCTTCAGGCCAGCGAGCGCACCCAACTTCCCATTCTGCGAATGGCACTGGGATTGACCACGCTGTTCGGGCAGGCAGACGACACTCAGCTCAACATCTTTCGCAACCACATCTTGGCGACTTGTATCACCCAGATTCTCGGGGACGAAACCCAGCCCGGCGCGAAGGAAACTCGGATCCGCGGGATTCTCCAGCGATTCCGAACGCCGGAGATCAACGCCACCAAGCTCGGCCGTTGGATCAGTGTCAGCTATGGCAACATGCCCGCTCTGCAAGAGGCCTATAAATACCTTGCTGGCTCAAATGGGGTGAGCGGCTTTATCAACCCCGATTTAAAATTCCCCGATTACGACGGAACGCCGTTCGACTTTGCAGCGCTCGGAGACGCGATTGATCTCTCCCTTCTCTATGAAGAAGCCCACGGGAATCGTCAGATCCGCGACTACTGCTCGCAGATGGTAACGCGCTTCAAGGCACTTCAGGAGCGCGCCGATTATCGCTTTCTGCGCCACCAGGCCGATGAAGCATTGGAGCCAACGGACTTCCTGGCTCGGCTTCTGGGATTAAAGGCCAAGGATGGTGGACACACCAAATCTGCGCAGATCGTCATCATCGATATGACCGCCGTGGAAGATGAGGTGGTCGAACTGGTCAGCGCCGTACTCGCGCGCATGGTGTTTCGCTTGCTTCGGCACGCCGACCCGCGCAATCGCTTCCCAGTGCATCTTCTCCTGGAAGAAGCGCATCGTTACGTCGCTTCGACGCCTTCACGGTACGCAATGGATGCAGGTCGCATATTCGAACGCATATCTAAGGAAGGTCGAAAGTACGGTCTTTTTCTTCTAGTTGCTTCGCAGCGACCAAGCGAATTGTCCAAGACGGTCCTATCCCAGTGCTCTAATTTCGTCGTGCACCGGATTCAGAATCCAGATGACCTTTCTCAAATCCGGCAGATGACGCCATTCATCTCAGACGCCGTGCTTCGCCGCCTCCCGTCATTGCCGAAGCAGCACGCCTTGGTGTTCGGAAACTCGGTCAACCTTCCAACAACCTTCAAGGTACGGAGTGCGTTTCCGCTGCCGGCGAGTGATGACGCAAAGATTGTCGACCTGTGGTTCCACGAGGCGGGCCGGCCTTCACTGCTGCGGCTCGGGCCGGCCGCGGCGACACTGGCGGCTGATGATTGAGCGCCCGTCATCAGAGGAGATGGCGACAGCCCTCGAAGCCACTAGCGATTATCGAGTGCTACGCCGGCTGCGCGCGTTCGATCCGGTAGCTAGCCGCATTCGCCAAATGTCGTCCGATCCGATTCGCTGCGATCATCGCACAACAGTGAAGGGGACATCGCAGGGCGCCTCAGATCCCAGCGCAGAGCTGGCCGTCCAGGAGCTGACTGGGCCGGGCGGTACCACGCCGAGAATCTTTATGGGCGTGCCTTGTCGACCTTCTAATTCATCCCTATATTGGGGATGAATTAATGATGGAGTTCCGCATGTCTTCCGCCGAAGTACTGACACTCACGGAAGCAGGTTACGTGCTGAACCGGTCCGCGGCTGCGCTCAACAAGGCCGTCGATACCGGCATCATTCGCGCACGTCAGCGACGGGTCGGAAACGGTGTTCAGCGCCTCCTTGGCCCGGCGGAGATGCGTTTTCTGCTGGTCGCCGACAGACTGGAAAGAGATCTCACCCCTGCGGGCCGGCGTCGCTTGTATGAGGCGATCCGGCAGCTCTCTTTCGACGCGCACCGAGTTGCGTTTGGCGAATTAGTCCTGGATCTCGGCAAGATCGACGCCGACCTCAAAAGTCGTCTTCATCGTCTCGATGAACTGCGCCGATGGGTACAAGTCGGAGGTGACCGCAACGAACCCATCATTAAGGGCACCAAGATTCCTGTCTACATGGTGGCTGCCCTCGCCCGTGGGCAATCGGCCGAGGAGATTGTCGACGATTTTCCGTCGCTGACGCGCGATCAGGTTGAGGCCGCGATCGAATATGCCAAGGCCTATCCAAAGCGAGGGCGCCCCTATCCCCCGCGGAGCCTGAAGCGGACGCTGGCAGAGCTAGCCGACCTCGGGTTCGATGACGAAGCCGAGGCGGGCGAGGTTGCGCCACGCCGGATTCCGTGACCGCGTATTTGATTGACGAGAACGTGCTTCGCGAGTTTGGTGCGCGTGGCAACGCGAACGTGCGCAAGTGGCTTGCAACAGTCGACGATTCGGACCTCCGTCTGAGCGCCGCCACGCTTTTCGAGAAACGGCGCGGCGCCGAGATGTTGAAGCGCCGCGATCCGGACAGGGCCGCGAACTTGCTCAAGACGATCGGTGCGATCGAGAAAGCCTATGCGGACCGGATCATTCCGATAGACGCAAGTGTCGTCGCGGAATGGACCCGAATGCTCGGGTCGAAGAACAAGGACCGGTGGGATCTGGCCCTCGCGGCGACTGCGCGGGTTCACGATCTCGTCCTCGTCACCCGCAACATCAAGGACTTCGAGACGCGCAGCGTTCGATTACTTGATCCATTTCGTGACCCGCCGGTCCGAATTGACCCCTGACACGCCGCCATGTTCGAACGATGAAATTGATAGCTGCACAAGGAGCTCGAGGACGTGAAAGCAGGCCCGCCATCGTTCGCATTCGACCGCACCACGTCGCGCGATCTGTCCGGGATGATAACGCGAGCTGCAAACCCTGGGCGGATGGTGAGTACGCAAGGTTGTTTCAGGAGATCTGGAATGTCGCACTAGGCTACGATTTGCGAGCTGGATCCAAGTGGCTGAACCCAAGCGTGGGTTCACGCCGCTGACCTGCGAACGCGGTCATGTGGGGGCGCATTCCCGTTTCACGTTGCCGCGCCACAGCGACCGTTAAGGTTCTACAATGTCAATTGATTGTGAGTCGCAGAGACTCTAGGTACGGGACTTCCCTTCTATTTGGATACATAGCGCGGGCGGCGATCTTTATGACTAACGAAGAAGGATCAGGAGACCTCTATCCCGAGTGGCTCGTGGCGGAGAACCTAAGCGAAGCTGTCTGGCTGCGCCTGAGACGTTTCACCAGTCCGACACTTTGCGAAAGAACCATTGCGGCCCGTGCGCCCGGGCTTGCTCCCGATATCCTAAAGAAGAAGGGACAGGAACTTGCATTTGCCGTTCGGAGCGCTCTTGGCTATTGGCGGAGCGAACCTGGTTCGCTCAATGCCAGAGTGCTCACGCGATACTACGCGCTGCTCCAGATCACGATTGCTGAGCAGGTGGCGAGCCCGCAATCCACTGCCGACCTGAAGGACATCCAAGCTCACACGGAAAGCGGCCACGGGCTTTGGACGATAGCGGCAACCGGGACCGGAGAGGAGTTTCCATTCAATTACAAGGTCGCTTGTCGGGACCGCGGTCATTTTTATGAGTATTGCCGCTTTCGAGGCGTTGATCTGCAGCCGTTCGCATCCAAGCCGCGGCCTGATAGTTGGGACAAAATCTCGACGGACGGCCAAGCACGCTTGATCTCTCTAGCCGATTTGTTGCGGCGCATTCCCGAACTGCAACTGTTGATCGAAGAGACACTAGGAGTAGCGCCGTTGTCGCTCCACGTCGCGTACGCGGACCAAAACAACATAGAGCGCGCCGAGCGGATACAGCAACATACGGCGAAGACTGGCCAGATAGTGTTTGACGTTCCTGTCGCGACGCCCCAAACGACAACCTACATCAGCATCCATCCGCATGGCCGCAAGCTCACGGCAGACTTCTTGAACAGCCTGGATTTGCCAGTAAGGAACATACGGCCGGCTCTCGACGAAGTCACCGGGCAGCGTTATTTCGTCGGGGACTTCACGCATCCCAGTGACAAGAACGGGTGGGACTGCATCGAGACCTACAAATCCGGCTATACCGGCACGAGCCTCATCGTTCCATTCTGGGCTCAAATCCGTGATCCCATCATCATCCACCTGATGACACTGTATGCGCTGAGTATCGTGGTCAGATACTTACCGTTACTTTGGCACGAAATCGAAGATGGTAGCTTGGATCACATCCGCGCCCTGATCGAGCATTACATTAGTGTATTCGACAACGTCTTACCGAAGCTGGCAATCGAGCGCATCACTGGACGGTCTCTTGTTGCGGTTATGCCCGGCTCACTCGATGGCCCGGCTTAGCGCTGGAGCGGTTCTCAAGTTAACGCCAAACACTTTTCCCGAGTGCATGATGTCTATTGCAATCATCACATGACCGTGCCTAATCGCATCGGGCGACAGGGGGGAGATTGTATGAAGGCATTCTCGATAATTGCCGTGTGGCTAGTGACCGCCGCGGTCGCTCAGGCCGAAGAGGCCGCACCAAGTCGGATCGACAGCATCACAAAATCTGCGCGAGACTTGATGCCTGCCATGCCGTCGCTGCCATCCGTCTCCCTGCCTTCGATGCCTGACCTTTCGCTTCCGGACTTCTCGGATGCGACGGGTAAAATGATGACTGAGTTCAATGCATTCACCCAACAAGTGGGCGATGCTCTGCCTGTGCTCGAACAAATGGGTTACGAAGTCACCACGTTTAAGGTGACATGGGGACTTCCGCCGAAAGCTCGGCTTCGCCTGAAGTCAAACGGCAACGCCGACATCCAGAAGGTAAATGCCATTGTTGCCAAAGCGACGAACGGCGGTGTGCTCGTCACGGCCCTCATAACGAGCGCCGCAACGGCAAAGCGGATTCAAGGCACCATGAAGCTTGGCACCGCTTATCTCGACGTCGAGTTTGCTGTCCCGCCTCGCGTCAACATGAAGTTCGTAAGCCCCAAAGCGAACGAGAAAGAGGATTTGCTGCGCGACACTGACGATCTAGAGATTAGCTGTAGGTAGAAGCATTGCGAACTCACGAGTGGGGCAGGCGTGTTCGATAATCAAACGAACGGATTTAGGACATGGCTTGTGGGCCTCTTCGCCTCGGCCATCAACCACACCACCCGGCCGGAAGACCGGGCGCTGGCGATACGTTGGCTAAGCCAGTCACGCGAAGTAGTCGCGAGCGACGCTGGCTCCATGGATAAGCTGAAGAAACTAAATGCGCTGATCAACTCGCGCACCGCGATCGTAACTATAGCGAGAGGTATTTCCGAGGTCGCTTCGAATTACCGGAAGTCAAGCCTTCCGTGGTCTATGAAGATCGCGCTGCCGGCGACGCTTGCTGCGATCCCGCTGATCGGAGGTCATGCTGCCGGCATAGCAGCATTTGGCGGCGCTCTGGGCGTCCCGGTACTCCTGCTGGTCTTCCTCGGAACCGCCGGTATCACGTCGATCATCGAAGCCGTTGTAACAAGTCCTGAGGCCAGAACCCATATCGCTGACATCATCGACGTTATTGTTGAAGATGAACGACTGCGTCGCGCGAGCGCGCAAATGAAGGCTGCAATGAAGGAGCAGCCGCTCGATCCGATCAGATTCTCGATGCCAGTGGAGGAGATGGCGCTCCGAGAACACCTGCTCAGCATGGACCCGTTCAGCTTCGAGCAACATAGCATGAGCTTCTTTCACAGGGCCGGCCTTGAAGCTTGGGTTACTCGAAAATCGAATGACTTCGGTGTTGATGGTTTTGCCACTCACCCTGACGGCCTAATTATCGTTCAGTGTAAACGCAACTCACCGTCCAACAAAGTTGGCCGTCCAACTATTCAGCAATTCAAAGGGGTTGTAGAGGAGCAGCATGCTCATCGTGGCTACATCATCACTACGTCAACTTTCACAGATGACGCGATCGAATCCGCCACGCGGAGTCATAAGATCGTGCTCATAGCGATGGACGATCTGGTCCGATGGCATGCTGAGCCGCCGCATTTCTAACGAACAATGCGGCTGGGCCTCTACGCTGACACCATGAGCGGCTATACTAGTCACCCGAGTTGCGGAGCGCGGATCAAAAACAACCCTGCAGTCTAGCTTCAACATCACCCCCTCGCCGGTCAGGAGTCTCCGAGATAGTCGCAGCGGGATAGATTGAGTGGTTCGGGTTCTCGCTGAGAACCTCAAAGGCGGCGCTTGGCTGATGAGTTTCTGAATCCGAATCTCTGCACCATTAAAGGCTGCAGTAACCTGGCGGTTCTGAGTTGGTACCGAATGGCCTTAATCACAACAATATCGCCGATCTAGTCAGCTTTAGGTCTTTGGCAGCGAGGGGGCGCCAGATGCAGATCCAAACCGTGGTTGTCGATGGACCTTTGGCGCTGCGAATGCGACGACTCGATGCAGCTCGTGAAGGGGCTACGGGTAGGCAGATCCTGACGTTGCCGCTTCTCGCCGCACGGCTTGCTGGCGGCTTTATCACGCCAGCGTCCGCAGAAATCTTGTATCCGGCCATAAGAGAGGCGCTCGAAGCCGGTGGCTACGAGGACATCGACAAGGTTTCCCAACTGCCAGGGATGCCGGTGGCTGTGCTATCGGCGCTCCGAGACTGGTGGGACATGGAAATCCCGGCTTCTTTTCCCGACAATGCCCGTCTCAGGGATTTCACATTGCTCGAGCGCCGCGTCCGAGGCGCACTGCCGTCCGGAATGCTGTCGCCTCCCGATCTGGTCAAAACAGCCTTGGAGCGAGTTTCCTTCGCACCGAAGGTAGTCGGCGCCATCATCATTCAAGACATCCCCGATATCAAAGCCGTTTGGCGCCCACTCATTCAGGCGCTCTGCGATGTCGTGCCGGTGCGATGGATTGCATCACAACACAGCCGGCGCGCCTGGTTCGCTGGGGAGATCGAAACGCGCTCCCCCGGTGCAGCGTTGCTCGGTTCCGCCGATCTCTGTGCCGATCCGCGAAACGAAGTGAGGGAAGCATTGCGTTGGGCGCGTGGGCTTGTGGCGGGTGGAAAAGCCTCTCCCCACGAGATCGCCATTTCGGCCGCTTCGCCAGCGGCGTGGGACGATGCGTTTCTCGTTCTCTCGCGCGAGGCAG
The DNA here is from genome assembly GCF_044908355.1 of Bradyrhizobium sp. USDA 336. Classification (NCBI taxonomy): domain Bacteria; kingdom Pseudomonadati; phylum Pseudomonadota; class Alphaproteobacteria; order Hyphomicrobiales; family Nitrobacteraceae; genus Bradyrhizobium; species Bradyrhizobium sp. USDA 336. The sequence continues at coordinate 69,858 of NZ_JBIYDC010000001.1, forward strand.
GGCTGCCTGTGCATTTCACGCACGGTATTCCGGCGCTGGCGACCCGTGAAGGGCAGGCCTGTGCTGCCCTGGCGGACATCCTGTTGCGCGGGCTGTCTCAAGAGCGCGTGAGGCTCCTGTTTGCCCGGCTGCCGCGTAGTCCGGCCAAAGAGAGCCTGCCCAGTGACTGGGCCAAAGGCTTGCGGCGGAGCGCTGCGCTGACGAGTCCGGGCCTTTGGCGGCATGCTCTCGAGCAGACGCGAGGCGAGCGGGCGAATGGTGACCTTGCGGAACGTGCAGTGTTGCCGATTCTCGAAGACTTGGCCCGCGGAATTGCGTCGGCGGACGTAGTCGGACGCCGTCTTTTGAAGGCACCGGCACTTACCTTGTGGCGGGATGCTTTGCGCATGGCACCCCCACAAGCGATCGAACTCTCCTTGCAGGCCCTGCGCGTCGCCGACGGACGCGAGCCGGGGAATTCTATTGCGTGGGGGCCTGCCCGTCATGTGGCGGCGGCCCCGCGCGCGCATGTTCGCCTCATCGGGCTGGATGCGAACGCGTGGCCAAGACGGTCGAGCGAAAATCCATTGCTACCGCAGCACCTTCTTGGGCAGTTGCGACTTCCGTCTGCTGAGGCGGCCGAAGGTGACCAGATGATGCATGACATCATCCTCAGCCAGTCGACCAACTATACGCTGTCACGCGCCTACAGGAGTGCGACGGGATCCCTACAGGCAGCCAGTACCTTGTGGCCGAAAGAAAGAGAGAGTGTGGTCGGGCGGAGCGCGATACCTGTGCACGCCTTCAGCGAAAGCGATCGACTGTATGCCCGCCCGGCCGACGCCGGCAAAGACCCCCAAGTGCGCGCAAGTCGTGCCTGCTGGCGCGCATGGTGGGACGGCGAGCAGCACACTGCCCACGACGGGAGGGTCCGTCCCGACCACCCGCTCGTCGTCGATGCCCTAGCCGAAGTTCAATCCACGACGTCCCTCCATCGACTTCTCTGCGATCCCCTCGGGTTCATCTGGGAATACGCCCTTCACTGGCGCGAGCCGAATCTAGATCCTCAACCGCTCGCGCTCGACCATCGCGCGTTCGGTGAACTCGTTCACGCTCTCATTGGGGGCGTGTTACGGGAGGGCACACCACAAAATGTCGACGAGATTGACATCGCCCTGGAACGAGAAGCGGTGCGCCTCACCGAAAGCTGGCCGATCACCGGGGCTGTTCCGCCGGGCCTTCTCTGGCGTCATACTGTGGAGATGGCTCGCGAGCGGGCAGTGCGAGGACTCAGGGATGCACTCGGTGAACCGCGCGGCACGAGCTGGACAGAGCTTTCCTTTGGCGAGCCGAGAGACGGGCCTCATCCGTGGGCTACACTCTCGCCTGTCCCAATCGGGCAGACCGGAATTTGCTTCCGAGGGCGGATTGATCGCCTTGATGAAGATGCCGCGCGCGGTGCAGCGGTCGTCACTGACTATAAGGTCGGGACGGCGCCTGACCGAAAGAAGCCGGTCGTGTTCGATCGCGGTGCTGAACTCCAGCGCGTCTTCTACGGCCTCGCGGTACAATCCCTTCTTCCTGATGTTCGGAGCGTGAGCTCGCAGCTGACCTACCTGAAGAACGACCCCGCGCGGACGCTGAGCCTTACAGACGAGGAGCTGGCGAAGGCCATTGACCAGGCGGTCGCATTCACGGCGGCCGGCGTACACCTGCAACGCAAGGGCCAGATCGCACCCGGGCCAGCGCCTGCATTCTTCGATTCACTTTCGATTGCCCTACCGGCAGACCTCGACTCCTACCGTCGCGTAAAGCGTCGTTTGTTCGCTCAGGTGAACAGCGCGCTAGACAAACTGTGGAGCAGCCCGTGAGTGTGCCTGACCTCGACGCGCGCAGGCGAGCACTCACCGATTTTGAGACCAACATGCTGGTCGAGGCTGCGGCTGGCACTGGCAAGACGTCGTTGATGGCCGCGCGCGTCGCGATGATGATCGCAAGCGGGATTGAGCCCTCCAAGATTGCAGCGATCACCTTCACCGAGCCCGCGGCGAGCGAGCTTGAGGCGCGCATACGCTGGACCGTCGAGGAGCTTCGCCATGGACGGCTGCCACCCGCACTCGCTGGGATTCTCTCGCTACCGTTAGGTACAGCCGAGCGCGTGCACTTGGATGAGGCCGCGCCACGCATCGGAGAAATCACTGCCACAACGATCCACGGCTTTTGCCAAGGCATTCTTCGTTCGCACGGCATCGATGCGGGCCTTGACCCTGGCTCGCGTGTCGTCGACGCGACCATTGCCGATGCCCTCTTTGATGAGGTGCTTGAGACCTGGCTGAAAGAGATGCTGGCTGGTGGTGACGAACGGGAAGGTCCAATTTCTACTCTTGCAAAGGACGATCCGTTGGGGGTGGTCGAGCGTGTCCGCGAGCTTGCCATCCTCCGGCGAGAGCATCGCAGCGCGACGGTGCCGGCGCCGGATTTCTCGACGCGTCCAGACCGCACTTTCGCAGAAGCCGTCGCTGCATTTTCTCGCTGGCATGCCGCGGGCCCTGGAGAGACGTGGACTGCGGATCTCATTGCCGATCTCGAGGGCCTTTCTGCGTTTTTCGCGGGCGATCACGCCAACGCTGGGTTCTCAGCGTTATGGCGCCTGACCCGGCCGCCGCGCATCAGCATGATGCGGCAGAGAAGTATCGACTTGCTGCCTTATGACAGGATGCGCGCTTGGAAGCAGGGACTCGGCGAGGCGGATGGGCGTCGTCGCGCAGAGGAAGCGGCCGAACACTTCGAAAAGATTCGGAAATCCTACCGAACGCTGATTGGCTGCATCGCACAAAGCCTGGCGCATGAACTGGCTGCACACCTAACCGGGGTAATCGAGGCTTATGACCGGCGCAAGCGCGAGGCGGCCGTCCTCGATTTCGACGACTTGCTACGGCAGGCGCGGGCGCTTGTCTGTGAGAACCCCGAGATTCGCGCTTGGCTCGCCGGTCGTTATGCGTACCTGTTGGTCGATGAATTCCAGGATACCGACCCCGTGCAGGCCGAAATCGTATTCTGCATAGCCGCGCATTCGCAGCCCGCGACTTGGAGCAGTGCAGTCTTGCGCCCCGGGGCGCTGTTCATTGTCGGCGACCCCAAACAGGCGATCTATCGCTTTCGTGGCGCTGACGTAGAGTCTTACGCGCTCGCGAAGTCCGTGATTGCAAAGGCCAAGAACGGCTGCGTGCTTGCTATTACCGCGAATTTCAGATCCCGCCCGGAGGTTATCGCGCACGTCAACCACGTGTTCCAGGACATTCTTGGAAAGGCGGGACAACCGGGTTTCGTACCGCTCGCTCCAACCCTTGCGCTGCCGCCTCTCCCGTTCGCCGCGGCAGCGAAGCTGACAATCGACGTCCCGCGGGACGCAAGCGCCGATGAACAGCGCGAAGCGGAAGCGGCGGCCGTTGCCGCGCTGTGCGCCCGCCTCGTTGGCGCCCTGAAAATCTGCCGCCCGGATGGGACGGAACGATACTTGCGCGCAGGCGACATTGCGTTGCTTGCGCCGACACACACCGATCTCTGGCGCTATGAACGGGCCTTAGAAGCACAACGCATCGCGGTGGCCTCCCAGGCAGGTCACGCGTTGTTCCGACGCCAGGAGCTTCAGGACATCCTGGTCCTGGTCCGCGCGCTTGCGGACCCGCTCGACACTCTGGCCTTTGGCGCCCTCATGCGAGGTCCCATTGTCGGGCTGCGCGACGAAGATCTTCTTGATATCACGGCGGCGCTTTCTCCCGATCAGGACGGGCGCCGGCGCTTCCAGCTGCGAACCGCAGCGGACGAGGTGATCAACCCCCTCGCAAAGGATGTTCTCTTGAAGCTCCAGGCGCTGCATCGCCTTGCCGCCGAACTCACGCCGATGCAGCTCGTCGCCTTCGCGATCGAGCGCCTGAACTTGAGAGTGATCATGGCGGCAAGGCATGGCCAGCGGAACGCGCGCGCTCTCGCGAACCTTGACGCCATCGTCGAACTCGCCAGGCCCTACAACGTTGCCGGGCTGCGCGCCTTTGCACTCGATCTCCAGCGCGGATGGCAGAGCAAGCGCCGGCATCCGGAAGGAAGGGTAGACGCGTCCGAAGACTCCGTGGAGATCGTCACCATGCACAGCGCGAAGGGTCTAGAATGGCCCGTCGTTATCACGGTGAATTCGTCGACGCGCTTCAAGCCCCAAGATCAGTTTGTCTATCGGCAATCCGACGATACAATCCACTGGATCGTTGGAGGTATCGAGTCGCCCGCGCTGGCGGCCGCCCGCGAAGAGGAGGAGTTTCGCGAGGCGCGGCAGCGCGAACGGCTTTGGTATGTCGCGACGACGCGAGCCCGTGACCTCTTGGTGATCCCCGATCTGCCCGGCGCTCCCTCACGGTCGTGGTCGAGGGTGATGGATCTGGGGCAAAAGCTACTCTCAGAGATCCGAGCTGACTTGTTGCCTGAGCCCGTCCAGAGCGCTTCGCAGTCCGTCGGCAACAATCAGACCACGACAGTTTTTGCCGCGGAAGGCGAGAGACTGGCCGACGCCTCGCCGCCGATCGTATGGGACCGACCGAGCGAACGTGATGCGGACCGCGGCGCCGACCTTGTCGATATGTTCGTAGTCGATGCGGCGTCCGACGTGACGGCGCGGATTGTAGGGGCGGGCGCCTTCCGTGGCACAATCCTGCACAAGCTCATGGAGGAACTTCTCACTGGTGAGCTTGTATGCCTCATTGACGCGGCCACCCGGCGCGCGGCCGAACTGCTCACTCAGCTGCAATCCACTGACGGGACAGATGCGGAAAGTCCCGATCCGATCGAGATGGCGCAGACGGCGCTGCGCACATTGGCTCTGCCGGAGCTCGCACCCTTCCTCGCACAACTGGTGCCCGAAGTGTCGCTCTGGGCGGCAAACCCGCCGCGTTCTCTTGCGGGTCGTGCAGACGCCGCGGCAATTGAGGGAGAGCGCATTGCGCTCGTCATCGACTGGAAGTCAGACGTAAACCCCGCGGCAGCGGCCCACAGTGCGCATGTGGCCCAGCTGCGCGACTATCTGCGCGTCACAGGCGCCGAGCGAGGCGCAATCGTCTACATGTCCGCAGCGCAAGTGTCCTGGGTAGAGCCTCCGTAGCGCGACTTACCAAGGCGGATTGAGAATGGGCGAGGGTGAGCAAACCAAGACCCGGGACGACCAATGGGTCATCGCGACGTAGAACCGGCGCGGGATCATGGAAGCATGGACGGACTTCATCGCACCTCTTGCCGCGCCTTTGCAACCTAAACGGTTTTGACTTATACACTCGCGCTTGCGTATTGCGCTGGGTATCCGACCAAGCCGCACGGTCGGACCGGAATTTCCGCTCGCCGGGCCAATAAGCAGCAGAGGGGGAGCGAGTTGAGCAGCATCAATATCAAACGAGCGGTTGAGAACATTCGCTCAGGCACGACCGTTTACACCCCTGTTATCGAACTCATCGTGAATGCGATCCAAGCCATTCGCGCGGTTAAACCAACTGGCGGATTGATCGAGGTTTCGATCCTTCGGCACGACCAAGCCGACATGATTGACAAGAGTGCCGCAGTTGATGGCTTCATCGTTCGAGACGACGGCATCGGGTTTAACGAAGAGCACCGAAACTCCTTCGACACCTTGTATACGGCTCTCAAGGCCGGTGATGGTGGTAAAGGCTTCGGGCGGTTCACATGTCTCAAGTACTTCCATCGGTTCACAGTTGAAAGCGTGTTCGAAGACGGCTCAACGCGGAAAAAGCGCTCGTTCGCCATGGGTCATGGCAACGACATCATAATCGATGAAAAGGTGACAGACGCGGGAGTTGTCGCGACTGGATCAGCGATCACCATCTCCGGCGCGCGGGACGTCAAATTTCCGGACAAAGGGCTCGATGTGATCGCGAGGGTCCTAGTTGAAAAGCTACTACCCTACTTTATAGACCCAAATTCGGAATGCCCCCAGATCGTGATGCGAGATGAGCAGGGCGGCGGCGGGATTGTGATCCTCAATGACTACCTTGGCCAAACCAATAGACAGATCGTTGAACTGTCTGTGCAGAACCGCGAGCTGCACCTCAAGTCTCTCGATAAAGACAAAGACGAAGTGTTCACCGTCCGCGTGTTCAAATTCTACGCTCCCCGCGCGAACAAGAGCAAGATCAGCTTGGTGGCTCATCGGCGAGAGGTCACTGACGTGACGATGCAGACGTACATTCCTGAATTTGCGGATGAGTTCTATGACAAGACTGATGAAGGTGAGAATGCCAAGGATCGGAACTACATCATAAAGGCGTACGTATTTGGTGATTATCTCGATCGGAACGTCTCATTGGAGCGCGGAGCTTTCAGCTTTGCAAAAGATGATGATTTGGTCTTTGGAATTTCGCAGTCTCAGATCGAGGCGCTAGCGGCAACGATTGCTCAGGAGGCAGTTGGTCAAGAAATCTCGGCGCGTAGAGAGCGCAAGCAGGCACGCATCAGAGAGTACATCAATGATGAAGCTCCGTGGCACCGTGGCCTGAGCCGAGAAACCGACTTCTCGTCATTGTCAATGAAGCCTACGCCACAAGAGATCGAACTTCACCTTCAGGCCGCGAAATTTCAGATGGAAACGCGCGCACGAGCGGAGGTAAAGCAAATACTCCTGAGCAAAGATACCGAGGGCCTAAAAGATCGCGTGACTGAGGTCGTTGGAAAAATTTCTCAGACGAGCAAGAACGATCTTATTCACTACGTGTCGCTGCGAAAATGCGTTCTCGAACTTTTCGACAAGTCGCTGCAACTCGGCGATAACGGAAAATACAAGTCCGAAGGCGATGTGCATGACATCGTGATGCCGCGTAAGAAAGACACCGATCAAATCGATTATGACCAGCACAATCTTTGGATACTCGACGAGCGACTAAATTTCACCGAATACGTCGCGTCCGACAAGCCTATGGATGAGAAAAACGGTGATCGAACGGATTTATCGATCTTCGGCAAGCGTGTTGCATTTCGCGGAGATAATGAAGCGTCCAATCCAATCACGATCTTCGAATTCAAAAAGCCTCAGCGTCACGACTTCGCCAATCCATCATCCGACGAAGACCCGATTGCGCAGATCGTACGCTACGTTAACGACATAAGAGACGGGAAATACAAAACGCCCTACGGGCGCGACATCCTGGTCAGCCCGAACACACCATTCTATGGGTACGTGGTGTGCGATTTTAGCCAGAAAGTAAAGAACTGGCTGGAGCGCGAGAAGGACTTCACGGTGATGCCGGATGGCCTCGGCTACTTTCGATGGTACGCCAACATCAAACTTTATATCGAGGTCCTGAGTTGGACTAAGGTACAACGCGATGCCGAAATGCGAAACAAGGTCTTCTTCCACAAGCTGGGCATTTGAGTATCGTGTCGCTGACTGCATCGTCGCTTCCTCGTGGGCCCATCTCTAAAACAAAAGCCGCCGCTACCGGGTTGAGAACGGTGCGACGGCTTTAGGCTGGATACGCTGCCCAAGGGCAAAGTGTGGCCGACTCCCCTAAAGAAACTGTGAACGATTGCCTTTCTCCGCCCTGCAAATATTGGGCAAGTAGTACATTGCCGACAGCTTGAGCGCGAGATGGAAAAGGCATCAGGATGGCCAAAGCGCCGGCTGCCACTTCCGGCGTCTCCTCTGCTGGCCCAGCCTGGTGTTTCGGCAAACTCTGGCCAGCCTCTTCGACCCGCCCTTGCTGAAGTCAGGCGCTTCCCACGCACGACTAACAAGGCCGTGGAAATCGGTGGCAAGCGTTCTTTCCACTATTTCATCCTGCCGTACCGAACCCCTGCGCCGGTCGGAACGATGGGATTCATGCAGAGCGCATGCGTCTGCCGAGTATTGCGCGCTCGATCTTGGACCGCAACATCGGTTGGATCACTCAGGCGGCCAAAGTCGTTGTCGATTGCGGGCAGACGAGGAGATTGACAGAGGTTGGCCCATGCGATCCGCGGGGCAGGATAATCTATCTGCCAGAGCGATGAATGAGAGAACGAACTGCTAATTCGAGGGACGCCGACAGCAGCTCCTACAGTTTACATCTAGCATGATCCAGCGGTGCTCGGCGCAGGCCCTCATGTTGCCATGTACCGATGCAACTGGTGCTTGAGTCACCTGGAGAGATGATTATGGCAAAGCCCCCTGGAATCGTCCTCACGCCGTTCTTCCGCCCTGGCGATGAAGACGCTGAGGACCAAGAGATGTACGTGGCGGGATTCGTCGATGAGGACGGCGTGGCGTGGGGTACAATCCAATTGGAGGCGGAGATGGTCGAGCAAGCCGTTATGGGACATCGGACATTCGAGGTCTGGTGCGACTCGGACGGCTGCATGCAGCCGCAGCCCGCTAGCGAGGAGCTATTTGAACTCGGAGAAGGGCAGTTGAAGAAGACGCCCCTCGACGAACTCGTCGCCAACACTATCGAACTGGACAAGAATGAACCCAATGATGAGATTCTCGACATGTTCGAGACTTTGCATGAACGGCTGCTACGCGCCACGAGCGCAGTCGCTGACGAGATCGCGCGGCGGAGACGATGAATGAAATCTCGGTGCGAGTGTGCGCGGGATGATCAACTCGCGCGGCAGCGACACGCCTCCGCACTCTACGAAGCGCTCAAAGCCGAGAAATCACCCGCCTCTACTGTCAAACCAGCATAATTCCGCGTCCGCTCTCAAAAGTCGGCCAGAATGGGCGTTTGCGGAAGCGGAATTCTATAAGGCCAACCTAAATTGATAGGAAAGCAGTCATGTACATAAGGAAAGTATGAATGGCTGAGAATAATTACGATGCATTTGCGGTCGCCTATCAAGCAGACAATGAGAACAACGCTTGGAATGCCTATTACGAGCGGCCAGCAATTCTCTCGATGGTTGGCGATGCAAGCGGACATCGGGTGCTCGATGCGGGATGCGGTGGTGGAGCGCATGCCGCAGCTCTCCTTGATCGAGGGGCAATATTGACGGGTATCGATTCGAGTGCGGGCTTATTGGAGATCGCGCAACGTCGCCTTGGAGGGCGCGCGCGATTGTTGTTAGCGGACCTCAATGAGGTGTTGCCCTTTGGAGATGGCGCTTTCGATCTGATCCTAGCTTCGCTTGTCATGCATTATCTGCCCGACTGGTCTCTGCCTCTCTCAGAGTTCAACCGTCTGCTGTCCGACGGCGGCCGTCTGGTGTTCTCCACACACCACCCCTTCATGGATCATCAGTCAGCCGGTCGCGACAATTACTTCGAAACTTATAGTTTCAATGAGACGTGGAAGCGCGACCGAAGGGATATCGAAATGCGCTTCTGGCATCGGCCACTCCACGCCATGTTTGACGCTCTCAAGTCGACCGGTTTTCAGATCGATATACTGAGCGAACCGCAACCCGATCCGCGCGCCCAGTCTCTCTTCCCAGATGCATACAATAGCCTGAGAACCAAACCACGATTCATCTTTTTCTCAGCCGTGAAATTGTGAACCCGGTACGATTGGTCAAGATACAGTGATTCCCCGCAGCTCAAAGCTGGGCGAGATGATCGGCCACCTTGACCGGCTCGGGCAAAACCTTGCGGGCGACGAGCCAGTCGGCGGCCTTTTGCAGCTCGCTGACGAATTGCTCGTCATTGACCGCGAAATAGCCATACTGGCGCTTCAGCGCGATGAACTGGACGCGGAGCTCATCGCTGTACTTGCCGGCCTTCTGCGCGATGTACTCGGCGTCCTTGGCGTTCTCCGAGGCCCATTTCCCTTCGGCGCGGAACGCATCGTTCACGGCCCGCACCAGCGCGGGATTGTCCGTCGCGAATTTGCGAGTGGTCAAGTAGGACGTGTAGTCGATCTGGAATTCGAGATCGCGGCCTTCCAGGAAGATGTCGTGCGCCTTGTATTCAAGCCGCGCGATATCGACGCCGGGGCTCCACATCGACCAGGCGTCGACCTTGCCGGAGGCAAGTGCCGGCGCGGCATCAGGCGGATTGAGATAGACGAACTTCACCGCGGAACGGTCAACCTTGTGCTTCTCTAGCGCGGCGACCAGCAGGAATTCTCCAAGGCCGGAGCGGTTGACCGCAACTGACTTGCCGACGAGGTCTTCGACCTTGTCGATGCCGGAGCCGTCCTTGGCAATGATCGCCGTGGTGCGGGGCTCGTAGACCACGAACTGTGTGAACACCAGCGGCGAGCCTGCAATGATCGCGGCGAGCGCCGGGGTCGTGCTGCCGCCGAAGCTGAAGTCTGCGCTGCCGCCGGTGACCGCCTGCAGGGTCGGCGCATGGTTCGGGAAGGGGCCGAGCCATTCGACCTTGATGCCGTCCTTGGCCAGCACTTTCTCGAACTCGCCACGCTCCTTGGCGATCAGATTGAGGCCGCCAAGGCCCCAGGTCAGGCGGACCGTGTCGGTGGTGCGCCCGGCCGCGGCCTGCGCAAATTCGCTGATATTCACCCCGGCGAGCGCGCCCATGCCGAAGGCTGCGGAGCCGAGGAAGCTGCGCCGGGATGGTTTGGCGATTGGGTAGTCGGACATATTGGCCTTCCGGATAACCTAGTTGGGAGATTGAGAGATCACGCCAAGCTCGCCGAGGAGCTCGGCGCGCGAGATGGCTGTCGAGCCGTCACGCACGGCGCGATGCTCGAAAGCGATCGCGCCGTTGCGCATCACGAGGATGCGATCGGCGGGGGCGATTGCTTCGTCGACATCGTGGGTGACGAGCAGGACGCCCGGCTGATGATTGGCCACCAGCTCGCGGACCAACTCGTGCATCCGGATACGGGTCAGCGCATCGAGCGCGGCAAACGGCTCGTCGAGCAGCAGAAGCTCGGGCTGCTGCACGAGCGCGCGGGCGAGGGCGACGCGCTGGGCCTGTCCGCCGGAAAGATTGCGCGGCCAGTCGTCGAGCCTGTCAGCGAGGCCGACCTCGGTGAGCGCTTCGGCGGCGCGCTCGCGCGCGTCCTGTGCCTGCAAGCCGAGCGCGACGTTACGCCAGAGGTTGTCCCAAGGCAGCAGGCGATGCTCCTGGAACACCACTGCCGGCCGCCGGGGCGCGACGATGCGGCCACCCTGGATGGCATCAAGACCGGCGAGGGCTCGCAGCAGCGTGGTCTTGCCGCAGCCGCTCTCGCCCAGCAAGGCGACGAACTCGCCGCGCTCGATGCGCAGGTTCAGCTTCTCGATGACGACCCGGCTGCCATAGCTGCGGACGAGATTGCTGACAACGACGGCCGGTCCGGATTCGGATGGAGCGGCGTAACGCGGAGCGACGTGAACGTTCATCGCGCCGCTCCGTAATTCGGATGCCAGGCGAGCAGGCGCCTTTCGAGCAAGCGGGCAATGGCATCGGCCGCGATGCCGATCAGCGCATAGATCACGATCGTCAGGATGATCACGTCTGTGCGCAGGAATTCGCGCGCATCCATCGCGAGGAAGCCGATTCCCGATTGGGCACCGATGGTTTCAGCCACCACCAGCGCGAGCCACGCCGTGGCGAGAGCATAACGAACCCCGGTCAGGATCGACGGCAGTGCGCCCGGAAGGATGATCCGGCGGATTAGTTGGAGCGAGCTCAGGCCCTGGACGCGCCCCAGTTCGAGCAGCTTGGGATCTACCTGGCGGATACCAAGCACGGCATTGATGTAGATCGGGAAAGTGACGCCGAGTGCGACAAGGAAGATCTTTTCCGCTTCGCCGACGCCCAGCCAGACGATGACGAGGGGGAGTGCGGCGAGAAAGGGGATGGCCCTGATCATCTGCACGCTGCGGTCGATCGCGGCTTCCGCGATTCGCGAGAAGCCGACGAGGACGCCGAGCCCGGCGCCGACCGCCGCACCGAGCGCGAAGCCCGCGGCGGCGCGCAGCAAGCTCACGCCCAGATCGTTCAGCAAGGTTCCGGTGGTCGCAAGCTTGTACGCCGTCCGGATCACCTTGCTCGGCGCCGGCAGCACCTGTGGCGAGAGCGATCCCGCTTGCGCGAGCGATTCCCAGATGATGACCAGCAGCACAGGTGCAAGCCAGGAGAGGAGCTGAAGGCCGCGAGCGCCAAGCCTGCTTGCCGATGCGAGCGATTTGTCGCTGCTTTGCGACGGCAGGCTGCCATCCGCACCGATCGCTGTGCGGCCGATTTGGCTCAGTTCGATATTGCTCAAGACGCGAAACCTCGTTCCACGCACCGCATCCGATGCAGGAGGTGTGACGCCAAAGATTTGGCGCCCGCGTAAAATGTCCCACGAAATCGCGCCGACAGAAATAGAGCGCTATTTCAATCGTTCGCTCAGGAGTGATCTGCTGCCGTCACGGCACCGGTGCGCGACAAAGAAAATCTTTTGAGGTGGATGTGCTTGATCTTTCGTCAGCCCGCGGCGAGAACGCGTACCGATGCGATGGCATAGTGAGAGAAAGTTGCGGGAGAGCACGATGGCGACTGCACCCATTCGTTTCGGCATCTGGGCCCTGGTTCACGGGCCGCGTGCGGCGCATCAGGATCCGGAAGAGCCCTATGATGCGTCCTGGGAGCGCAATCGCGCTCTCATCCTTGCAGCTGAAGAGCTCGGTTATGATTCCACGCTGATCGCGCAACACACGATCAATCCACATCAGGAAGACCTCGATCAGCTCGAGGCGTGGAGCGCTGCTGCAGCGATCGCCGCGTTGACCAAGCGCATCGAGATCATCGCTGCGATCAAGCCTTACCTCTATCACCCCGTGGTGCTGGCAAAGCTGGCGCTGGGGATCGAGAACATCAGCCGCGGCCGGTTTGCGATCAATCTCGTCAATGCTTGGAACCGTCCGGAATTGGAGAAGGCGGGGATAGGCTTTCCCTAGCATGACGCGCGCTATGCTTATGGCCGCGAGTGGGTATCGGTCGTCTCGCGCCTCATGGAAGGCGAACGCCTCACCTATGCAGGCGAACATTTCAACGTCACCGACTATGCGCTGCGCCCGACCAGCTTCTACCGCAAGCGTCCGGCGATCTACGTCGGCGGCGAGTCCGAGCCGGCGCGCGACCTCGTCGCGGGTCACGGCGATGTCTGGTTCATCAACGGGCAGCCTCTCGAAGATGTGGCCGGCCTGATCGCCGATGTCGCGGCGCGGCCGCGCGGGGCGGCGCCGCCGCTGCGTTTCGGCCTCTCCGCCTTCGTCGTCGCGCGCGAAACGCGGGAGCAGGCGCAGGCGGCCTATGAGCGGCTGCTTAGCCTTGCTGCAAAGGATGCACCGATGAGGGCCATCCAGAAGCAGAATACCGACCCCAAGGTCGTGATGATGCAGACGATGCAGAAGACGCCGCGCGTCGGCAGCAATGGCGGCACGGCAGCGGGACTGGTCGGGAGCTATGACGAGGTCGCAGCGCGCATCGAGGCCTTCCATGCAGCCGGCATTGAGCTCTTCATGCTGCAATTCCAGCCGTTCGAGGCCGAGATGCGCCGATTTGCGCTCGAGGTGATCCCGCGCGTGCGGGCGAAGCAACCCACCGGGCCCGCCGAGCGGCTGGCCCGGTCCCTTGGATAGATCCCTGCGGCGGCTGGGTCGACGCGACTTGCGGCACCTGTTTCGCGTAGCGACTGAACAAAGTGGTCGCGGAGCAGCGAGCCAGTGTATTCCGTCCAGAACAGCTCGCGCTTCTGACGAATGGGGATACGCGGCGTCGACGTAGGTTTCGGGTCCTGGGAACGTATTGGCGATCAACCACTTCGTGCCCATCCAGGTTTGATGTCAGAGCTCGGGCTCCTGTCATCTTAACCGCTTGCGGCTTTCCGGCGCCTTCCGGCACTCTCGGTCATCTGGTCAGCCGGAGCGGCTGACTGCCTACGTCCCGTGCCGCTTGCGATCTCCGGCGGCATTTCGGCGGCCGCGTGGTCGGGCGTATCATCCTTCCAGCGGACCGAGCCGAACGGCCTCTCCAGCATGCGTCGAACGCGCACCGGGGCGGGGCCGATGTGGAAGCGGATCGCCTGCTGCTCCAGTGCGCGCTCCGACTGGGTCGAGCGGTTGCGCCAGCGCAACCAGCCATAGGCGCCGTTGCGCTGGCGGGACAGTTGCACGTTCTGCATGATGTCATGGAATGGCCGCGCATTCTCCTGTGCAACCCGGTATTCGATCTCGACGACGAGCGGCCCGCTGCGCCCGGTCAAGGCGAGCCGTACCTCGGGATCGGCGAGCGGCTCGGTCTCCTGGCCGCGTGCACCAACGCGAGGCATGGGAAGCCAGAGGCCGATGAGTGGTGAGACGACCATCAGGGCGGCCGAGACCAGCAGCGCGGTTTCTACTCCGGCTGCGTCGGTCAGATGGCCCCAGCCCCAGCTGCCGACGGCAATCCCACCTGAGCTTGCCGCCTGATAGGCTGCAAGCGAGCGTCCAGCCACCCAGCGCGGCGCCGACAACTGCACGCCGATGTTGAATACCGCCCAGGCCATCATCCACACGGCTCCTGCCAGCGCCAGTGCCGCCGCGGTCAACACTGGTTGGCGGCTGAGGGCAATCGCGACGGTCGCCGCGCCCATGGACAGCGCGCAGGTGCGGATTGCGGCCTCGCCGGTCAACCGCTTGCGGAGTTCGGTGATGTTCAGCGCGCCGACCACCGCACCGAGGCCAAAGGCGCCGAGCATGATCCCATAGGTCTGGGCATCGCCATGCAAAAGATCGCGCACCACCAGCGGCATCAGCGCAGTGATCGCGCCGCCAACGACGCCCATCACGAGGGTGCGGGCCAGCACGATCTTGATCGGTGGCGAATTGGTGATGTAGCGCACACCAGACACCATGGCGCGGCTCAGTCTCTCAGGTGGCAGGCGCGAGGGTGCGCTGATGCGTTTCCAAAGGAACAACGCGATCATCAACGGCAGATAGAGCAATGTGTTGAGGGCGAATGCGGCCACCGCGCCCGCGGTCGCCACCACGACCCCGCCGATCGCCGGCCCTACGCTGCGCGCGATATTGTAGCTGATGCCGTTGAGCGCGACGGCCGCAGGCAGCAGCACTTCCGACGGCACCTGTTCGCTGACCGACGATTGCCAGGCCGGTCCCATCAGCGCCATGCCGCTGCCGACGACGAAGCAGAGCACGAGCAGGAGGTTCGGTGTAACCAGGCCAAGCCAGGCGACCACCGTCAAGGCGGCTGCGCCGGCGAACGCGATGCCAAGTGCAACCAGCGCCACGACGCGGCGGTCATACATGTCAGCGATCGCGCCCGCCGGCATCGAAATCAGCATCACTGGCAGCAGCAGCGCAGTCTGCACCAGCGCGACCTTGTCGGCGGAGGACGTCATCTGCGTCATCGCCCAGGCCGCGCCGACGCCTTGAATCAGGATACCGAGATTGGAGAGAAGGCTCGCAAGCCAGATCCAGCGGAAGGTGGCGTACCGCAGCGGGGCGGTGATGCCGTCGGCGCTGCGCGTCTGGACTTTGGCTGGATCAGTCATAACGGTATTGAGTGATCTAGCATGATTCGATTCTGGAACGAATCACAAGGACGTTCCCGGCGCGATATCAACGTCCAAACACCAACGTGATCGTCAAATGCAACGCTTCGATCGCTCTAGATGTGGACAATGATTCGACTGCGTGCAGCAAGCGGCGCATAGCAACCGCGACGCAGCGCAGGTGAATGACCAAGCAACGGTCTTCTCCCGGCCTGGAGTCCTCGCGCAGAGCATGCTCCGGCATGCCACATACCAATTCCGCTATGCTCAGCCGGCCGGACGAGGGCCTGGCGATTTCGATTTCGGCGGCACGGCGAGCGCGTGACCGCACCAAAGCCTGGCGAAAACGGAAACGGCGGCAGCTGACCGCGAATTTGAAAAAATCCGTAGCACAAGCTGGCGCTCGACTGAATCTTCGCTATGGCACGTTCACCGGCGGCAGGGGCGCGGTCGGACGCGGCACAAAGTTAGATTGGTGCTGGCCGCGTGCTGCTAACACAAGAACAATAGTTACAAAGAAAATTAGGAGTCCACGCATTCAAAAGATCACCTCTAAAAATGTTTTGCAGTTTCGAAACGGATCGCGTCTCTGAGTATACCCTAGCCATCGGCGGTGCCGTGTGCAGCAAGACCAACCTGGCACGCCTACAAAATACGAAAAGCCAAGACCCCAAGCGATCGCGGACGATTTCGTTTCCGCGAGCCAGCGTTACCACTAAGTGACAGGCCAAAAAAATGCGCCGTTTCCAAGAAACTGCAGGAATAGTGCACTGGATTTCGAATAGTAACTGGATCAACCAGCTCAACGCACGAATTGTCGGCTAATACCCGCGTCGCGGCCACGAACTCGGTGCGTATCTCGATCAGTGATGATCATCGTCGACACCGAGTTCCTGTTCTCTCCAAACAGTCATCGCGACAGGCCCATTCTACAGAGCGGTGCGTTTAAAGGAATTTTAGTCCGAACGACAGATTTGAAATTAGGAATTGCGATTTGGCAAAGCAATTTGGTCCGCGGACAGACGTCGCAAGTAGTGGCGCCTACTTCTCGGAATCGGCGAAATGGAGCCCTTGGCGGCTCGCCGCAACTTTCCTGTCTTGGCTACGCCGTGCCATCATGAACAGATGCAGACGGATCGAAGGATTTCCCTTACGCAACAGCTTGAGAACCGATATCGGGCTGCCCAAAGATGATGCGAAGTTGGCTTCTGATCGAATTGAGGAAATGAGGCGCAAGCACATCATGTGACCGTAGTCGCGCAGATGCTCCGCCCTGACGCGATTTCCGTTTGCCATCGAGCAGTTCGAAAAATGGCGCGGGTGAGCGGGGATCTATTCGAAGCCAGCCGAAGTAGATTGTGGTCGATCCGTTTGTTCAACATCCCTTTTCATAGTGCGATTTTGAGAGAGCCCCGTGCGCGATTGCGAAATGTCCGAGGATCTTGTTGAGGTTTTGCGCAAGGCGCATCTTCGTCGTTCGGCTGACCTGGGATCCTGGCTCAAGCGATGCTTGGAGAAGTGTGGTCAAGCCGAAAGGAAGCGCGCCTGGCATTTTCGCCGTAGGCTAGCACCGCCCATTGCACCACGGCAGCGCCGCGCGCTCTAACATTCGACTTCCTTTATCCCGTGCTGCAGACCCATTGGATGAACGATAATTTTGCCGCCCTTACAAGATGCTCCTCTCCGCGGTGCAGCGAGGGCAAAACTGATATCGAAAGCCTAAAGATGATCGCGATCTTTTCCGGGTCGGGATTACTGCTGTCGCTGGCCGCGATAATCTACTGGCCAGAGCTGAGCGCCGAAATAGCTCGGTCTCTCTGGATACTGAATTAGTGTTTTGGGCACCAATCTCCGCTCGCGCGGCGTGAGAGCGAGCTTGTCCTTGCGAGCAGTCATCGGCGGCCTTTTTCAAGGAGAAGCGGATGAGGGTTGGGCTGCCCATATCGCGATCGGCGTCTGCGCCATGGTCACAGCCTGGCTTGTGATGAAGTGGCTCGTCTAGCGAGGCGGGTTTTTGGGGGCGCGTCAATGCATGATTGGAAGAGCGAGCTCGATGCGCTCGTCGCTGAAACGATGGCGTTCGCTAAATCATTGAAGGTGGAGATCGAGCGGCCCCGGCCTCCGCCAAAAGAAGCTGTCGATCGGGGTAGTCTCAGCGTGGCCGACTATGGCGGCAGCGAACGCGATGAGATCAGGAAGCGGGTCGAGAGCTTCAAAGCGCATCAAGAGCGCTTCATGCGCGAGCGCGAGGAATATGCCGATTCGCTGCTGCGCCGGATCAGGCCGATCACCTAGAAGAGCTCGCTGAACCGTTCATGAGCCCCCGCCAAGGGTCGCTTACGTGGTGCAGCTCAAGCAATACCTGCTCGACGGCAAACCTGAGGGTGGTCTATTTTCCAGCATTTCGGTCATTGATGAGCTCGCGGTAGACTTGCTGTCCCGAACCGGCTCATTCCGGAGCGCGAGAGTTTTCAAGCTCGATCCAATGTTTGCCCTTGCTTTTGCGCCGCACCTTCACCTCATCACGCTGGAAAGATGCGTTCCTTTCGACAAGCAGCAGGATTGCTGCTCCGAACTCGGAGCGCCGTCACGCTCGAGCGTCTCTCGAAAGTGATCAGCCCGCGGACCGCGACCGGCTGTTTGCCATTGACTAAGATCAAAACATCATCCGACTCTTCTATCCTTCAGCGAGACTTAGCGGAGGCTAGAGGTCTCATGCGCAACCTTCTGTTCATCGGCGTGCTTGCACTTCCCATCGTCATCGGCTTTGGATCGCCCTCGACCGCCGCTCCGCGGGGTCGTTCGTATATCCCCCCGGCTCGGCAGGACGTTTATTGTCTGCAGGGACGTACCTGGGGATATCCGGGCAATTGCCAGTTCTCGACCTATGATCAGTGCATGGCCACTGCATCCGGCACCTACGCCTATTGCGGCATCAATCCGGTCCACGCGTTCGCGCGACAGAGAGCGCAATCGCGCTGATGTCCGATGGTTAAGCGTGATGGAGACATTAGTCTCTAGTCCTGCTCATACAAATGGACCTGCGGTGCAGGGTTGAGAGACGTTGGACTTCCGCCCGATCGGACGAGCCCCCCGTTCGAGCAAGCCGCGCGATGCAGTCAGGTGCGTCGGACGAGACGCAGGAACGATCGGGATGCGGCGGCCTTATCTGCGTAACGCGCAGTCGCGCGTCGCTCTTTAATTCAATTCAATTCAAAACAGCGGGAATGCGTCAAACAGACATCTGCTTGTTGCGTTTTTGTCAGCTTCTTCTACCATGGTGACCTCTCGAGTTTTCTACTTTGGGTAGTTTCTACGTGGCGCTCGTCACGCGAAATCTACATTGCGTTTTCTGCTAGAGAACGAGGGAGATCTTCCAAATGTTAGATGCCCCCACCACTGCACTCCTACGGGTGGTCCTCGACGACGTCTGCAAGAAGCTTTCCCGGTACGATACCGGTGCTCGCACCCATGTTGCCTCGACAATTCTGCAAGCTGCGAGCACAGGAGAAATAAGACCTGACCGCCTCACTCAGATCGGTCGCGATGCTCTTTGCAAAGCCCCGATAACGTGGCGTTAGGTTCACTGATGCGTCCTGCCACGGCCGCTGTCTTCCTAGAATCCATACGAGCGTTCGGCCCAACGCAGAAGCACGCGCGCATCCCGATCGGGTAAGACCACGCGCTGATTACGCAGGCCCTTGGCAATCGCTTGACCAACCTCTGGCTCAACCCGATTACCATGAGTCATCAAGAAGAACCAAGCAAATGGGACGCCGACCTCGCGGTCGATGACTTCAACGCGATCCATCAAGATATGAACCGAGGCATCGCCAGCGATGAGCGTCTCTTCCGGCAGATGCAGCGGGCGCGGCACGAATCCGATCTCGCGCGTGCCTTTATCGTCGTAGTCGTAAACGTCGAGCGCCCAGTGCGCGTAGACCCGCTCGGCCGAAGCACTTGATTCTTCCCAATCCTGGAAGAAGCGATTCTCCCGTGGCACGAACTCGAACCAGTCCGGTACCAATTCAAGAAACGGCGTCTCGACCGAGCCTTCCCGTGTCACTTCGCGCACCACACGGCGTTCCATCTCTGGCCGTTGCGCCTCGCGTTTCTCGCGCTCGAGGCGGGCAAGCCGCGTCAGGAAGCTCCGGACATGGATGACGCTGCTGCCCGCGCGACCCACCAGCCGGTAGAGTGGACCGGCGATTACCTTGTCGTCGGACATATCTTCGTGCGTGATCCATGACGGATCGAGTAGTTCGTCCTTGCCCCAAGGGCGGCAGGTCGGGTTGACGATCGGTCCCGCACGCCATTCGACTTCCCGGCCGAGACGGATTTGCACATAGTCCGCGGCGCCCGGTCCGGTCGGCGCGAAGGCGTACACGGTGTTGCCGTGCCATTCCGAGATCTGAAGGTCGCTCTCGCGCAATCGCGTCCAAACGGCGCCAATGTCGCCGTTGTCCTTGGCAAGCTCGGCTTCGATCCACGGCCGATATTCTGCGATCCGTGTCCCGTCGGCAGCGATTACTGAGCGCGTGTCGCGCCAATATTGGTCGTCGACGTTTGCCGTCGAAAACGGAAATCCCGGAAACGCCTCTGTGAGCCCGGCCGCCAGCGCCGCTTCGTCAGCCCCGGTCGGAAGACGTGCGAGAACCGTCTCGATCGAGGCGGGATCGGGCAGTCGAACTGGGATGTTCTCTGGAGCTTCACCCATGCCTTGATCCTATCATTGTGGCCCGCCGAGTTCTGTGCGTTTTTCTCCGCACAGGCCCCCTTCTATGCATTGGGGGGGCCGCCTAGCGCAGCGTTCAGATGCAGCTCGAGGGCCTCGATGCTCGCCATGACGTCCGCAAAGGTGGGCGGCGTGCCGAAGATCATCGCCGACATCCGCTCATAGTCGGCGGCTAGCTTGGCCCGCATGTCCGCGGTCGGGACGAGGCGATAGCTGCCCGGCACGGCGCGATCGTAGCGGTGATCCGGCGCGCGAAACATAAGCTCTTTGTGCTGCCGGCAGGCTTCCGCAAGATCGCGCATCGACGCCGTGGCGACGCCATAGTCCGGATGGGTCCAGATTTGATGGACGTCGTAATAGTGGCGCGAGTAGCGATTGAGATCGGGCACCTGACGGTCGGGCGTCGCGTCCGCGCTTCGCTTCTCGGTCATTTCGGTCATTGCGTGCAGGATCAGGACTTTTTCCCAGAAGGTCCGCTCGGGTTTGACCGTCGTCACGTTGCGCACCGTGAGGCCCGCTCCCTCTCGCATTTCCGAAGCAATGTAGGGAACGATCTCGCGGGGCTCCGCCGGTTCAGGATCGGGACGCGCACCACCTTCGATGCGGACCGCCGCCTGCACATAGGCGTCGCCGGCACCAAAGACGCTCTTGTAGCCGACCACCAGAATGTCGAGTGCTTCCTTGTTGTGATAGGTATCGAAGCCGAAGCCGAGTGAAAAATGTTGCGGCTGTTCAGCGGCGCCTTCGACGGTTGCGATCTCCTTCGTGAGCTCCTCCTTGAGCGGCCCCGAGATATATTGCCGTGCGGCCTCGTCTACTTTCTCGGCGAGGGCGCGCTGCTGCTGATTCACGGAGGGGAGGGCGGCGATCTCGGCTTCCAGCGGGACGTGCAAATCGGCCTTGTAGATGCCGATGTCGATGTCCTCCGAGAAGCGACGGATCAGTCCATAGGCCTTGCTGAGGCTTGTGCCGCCCTTGAAATAAAGACCAATGGGATCATCGCCCCGCCGATTGAACAAAAAGTCGAGCACCCAGCAGACATAGAGGTCCTTCTCGATATTCTGCGCCTGTGTCTCCAGATAGGCGGCAACCGTCGAGAAGAGTGCGCGGCGATCGTCGACGCTGGAGCGCAGGATTTCAATGAATGTCTTCTGCATGGGTGCCCTTTGCGCCTTCCTCGCCGCTGTGATCCTCGGCGCTGAGCTTGCGCGTGATTGTCTCGATCAGCGCATACATCCACGCTGGCACCGCATGGATGTTGTCGCGTAGATCCTGCGCGATTTTTTCCCGGTTCGGATCGCGCGACAGATGCCGGACGATTCCGTTCACGGCCGCGTCGAGGCTCGATCGTTCATCCCGAAACCATGTCAATGCCTGGACCACGCGCATGGCGGGACGGCCGGCCCAAAATGCCGTCTTGGCCGAAATGCGCTTGAAGTCGAGCGTGTAGATGACCGGCTTGGTCGCCTTTGGATCACCGGCGCTCGCCTCGATCTCGATCGTTCGCGGATAAGTATCAGCATAGATCGTCGACCGCGCCGGAACGGCCGTTGTCAGGCCGAGGTCGTTCGCGGCCGTCATGCCGTCGACCAGCACGCGCAGCTTGTCGCGCCGCGCGATGGCGTCGATGAACGAGGCCCGCGGCGGAAACACCATCTTTCCGGTCAGCTTGCTGAGGCCCGGCTTATCATAGAGACCGCGATAGGGCCGGCGGATGTCGCCTCGCAGGGTCAGCCGCTGTAGAGCCTTCTCGACGGCGTTCGGCGTCCCGATGTCGAGAAAATCGGCGCGCGACCACACACCTGCCGGCGCCGCCTGGGCGATCCGGTCATGAATGCGATCGAGGGTGTCGGACGTGGGGTCAGGCATCTGTCAGCTAATTGGTCCAAAGATTATATATAAAAATTGGTCAGTCAGCAAGCGGAACTGCCTACTGACCATAAATTGTATCAAAACTTTGGTCAGATTCCCTAAATGTCACCCCGGATAACCGCTGGTGCTCCGATTCCCGCGAATCCAAATTGACCATCATTTCGAAGGTGCGGGCGCCAGCTCGGGGCAGTCCTAGCCTGCACAGCATTTGTCGGAGTTGGGAGATGACCGGATTAGGTCGGTAGATACCGAACTGGTTGGTAAATTCCGGTCTGAGATCCCGAGGGCAACGGCTGTTTGAAGGAGCCACGAAAGCGGTCCCGAGGATGAGTGTGCATCAGCATAGCGCGACAGGCCGCAGCCGAGAGCTGCACCCCGAACCGGACGGCGATCTCCCATTGGGCATGGATCGCCGACCAACCATGACGATTGGGCGGCCGGCGCACGGTCCTCAACCAGTCCTCGACCATCCGGCGTTCGTCGGGATTGATGTCTTGGACGCGCGTTGCACGACGCAGGATCACCTCCAGCCCGTAGTTTGCCGCATAGTCGATCATCCGCTGGACTGTATTCTTCGGAACAGGTGATAGCGCTCGTCGAGCCGACATCCGATTGGGCCTATCGCGACTTTCGCGGTCTTGTGGAGGATTGTCTCCTATTCGGGCATGGCGGAAGTATTGCTCGGCGGCCCCTCCCTGCCGGTCGGTCACGCTCTACCCGCAAGCAGCGCTTGCGACCGGAGACGCGAGGCGCCTCCGCCCTTCGGGTGACGATCGTTGCCGCTCACTGCTTCTGCCTGATCCGCGCTTGGTGTCCGGAGTCGGCCCGAAGCGCGCGCCGCACGATGGGTGATCCAGGCAAATCGTCGACGATGAGACCCAGCGCCGAACGGATGTCCGCGGCGACGACCGGCAGCACCAATATCATTCGCCGCCGGGTACTGGCCTGTTTCGACTCCTAGTGGCCTAGTTTGAATTTCGCAGTGGCCTATTTTGAATTTATGAAAAATAAACCACGAGTTCGGCTGGCGTGGAACGGGCCACAACCGAAAGTGCTTGGTCTGTATCACCGCAATTTTTGGGTATCCGTCCGGTGACTGAGAGGTGTTGTGCTCACCTCAAACGGAGAAACACTATGGAACCACCATTTTGGGCCGATCGGATTGACGCTCACCGCCTGCTCGTGCAGGTCAGCACCGGCCGAAGCACCGCCAGCTACAAAAATAATCAAAAAATCTTTAGCCAAGGCGAAGACGCTGACTTTGTGTTCTTCGTCCAAGACGGTAGCGTAATGATTACCACAACACCCAGGCCCGGCTTGGAAATTTCGCTCGGAACAGCGCAGAAAGGGCAGTTTTTCGGAGAAGCCTGCCTTCACGACGTGCCCGTGCGTATGGCTTCAGCCACAGCGATAGGTGATTGCCGAATTACTTCGGTTACGAAAGAGGCCATACTTTCCACCATTTACAGTCAGCCCAAATTTGCAAAAATGTTCCTCGAGTATTTATCGGACCACAACAGTTGGGTTCAGAAACACTTGCTGGATCATCTTTTAAAACCGATAGAAGCGGCATAAATGGCGATTTAGAATTAGAAGTAAGGCCGCCTCAGTTGGCGGCCTCTTTCATTTAATCAGTGCGAGTGGTGTCCATCGTCACACTCGATGGCGTTGGCACATACAATTCCAGTTCCTTCTGGCCGCCAAAACCGTTCAGCAATCTTATTCTCATAGCTGTACTTGTCGGGGGACGATTCAGCCATTTCTACCGCCGCCGCTAAAGCATTTCCTCGCTTTGACCTGGTCCGTGGCACGGGACCAACAGCCGAGGGCGACGCCATGAATCTGCGACCGGGAAAAGATCGCGCAGGAGGGCGCCAATCAACTGCATAGGCCGACCCTCGCTCTCCATGGATGGCTTTCCTGGTCCTCCGCCCGGCCTTCTACGATCAACCCTCAAGGGGTCGGCTATGCGAGCATGCCGCCGCTGCGCCTTCGGCTACGCGGTGATCGCGGCCGGTTGAGGACACTGACGGACGCCATCGAGCGGGGATCGGCCTCGCTCAAGATGGAGCCCTCAAATGTCGCACGATCTTTCCTTGGCCCAGTCCAGCGCCTTCGCGCTCGCCCGCACCCTGATGGTCCCAGTCACGCTCTTTTTCGTCGATGGCCTTTACGGCGTTTTACCAAGCGAAGAACTCGGCGATGCCGATGTGACCCTGCTTCACGAATACGATCCGCACGAGTTCGGCCCGGCTCAATGAGCCGGTTTTTCCTCTTGTATGCCGCTTGCGAGCGGGCGGCGGCAAGGGAGGCTGCCGCCGCGACTGGCCGACGCGATGACGTCGAGTGCCCCGCATAATTCATCAATTGCCAGCCGCGCCCTTGCCCCCTTCGCTCTTCGCGGCGGGGACTAGCGGGTCCCGCAAGGTGCGGGACAAGGAAATTCAAGCGGAAAGGTCCGGCACGGCATCGCCGGGAAGCGGAGATGGAAAAGAAGGATATCGAAGAGCTGAAGAATCGCGTGGCCTGCGCCGCCGTGCTCGAGAAGGCCGGATTTGCGATCGATCTGAAGGAGAGCACGCGCAAAGCGATCAAATATCGGCGCGGCGGCGACATCATCATCGTGATCCATCAGGGGAGGGGCTGGTTCGACGCGCTGTCAGACGCCAGAGGCGACGTGCTCTCGCTGGTGGAGCATCTCGACTGCGTCGACTTTCCCGAGGTGCTGCGGCGAGTCTCCGACCTGGTCGGCTTTGTGCCGACGGAGCCCGTCTGGACACGAGAATCCCGCGCGCACGATCCTGATTCTGCTGCTGCTGATCGCTGGCGCGCGCGGCGTAAGCCTTGGCGGGGCTCTCTGACCTGGCGCTATCTGTGCGAGGAGCGCGGCATTCCGGAAGCCGTCATCCGTGCTGCGCTTCGCCACGACCGGTTGCGCGAAGGCCCTTACGGCAGCATGTGGGCGGCACATCTCGACAATGACGGCGTGGTCACAGGCTGGGAGGAGCGCGGTCCGCAATGGCGCGGCTTCGCCAGCGGCGGCGATAAGGTGTTGTTCCGATTCGGACCGGCGAATGCGACCCGGCTTTGCATCACCGAGGCCGCGATCGACGCCATGAGCCTGGCTGCGATCGAAGACCGGCGGCCGAATACTCTTTATCTGAGCACCGGCGGCGGCTGGGCGCCGGCCACGGTCGCCGCCATTTGCGCGCTGAGCGCGCGGCCGGGCGCGCGGCTCGTCGCCGCGACCGATAACAACCGGCAAGGAGAGGTCTATGCCGATCGGCTCGCCGTCACCGCGCGGGAGGTGGGGTGCGAGTACGAGCGGCTGCGGCCCGCGCTGGAGGATTGGAACGAACAGCTGCATCCGAGCAGCAAGAGGAAGAAGGAGGGGGACGAGAAGGAAAACCCGGCTGCCGCATGCCCGCCGGCCGCGTCAAGGGTGAAGCTTCGCCCGCGTGCCGCGGCCCTTGACCCGGCCGATCGGAGAGGCGGCCGCGGGGGAGGGGTCAGGAAGGGCTGAAGACGATGGCGAAATCGGAAGGATGAGCCGCGCTTCCAGCCCGACGAGGCTGAAAGGAGCCCGCCAATGACCCTCTCTCCGATCCGCAAGGTCTATCAGGGCATCGCCGACCGCCGGCAGATGTTCCGCATGTTCGATCGCCACGCGCAGCGGCCGAACCGCTCCGAGAACGATGACAGCGCTCTTTATCGCGGCGAATGGTTCGAGATCGGCCAGGCCGACCACGACTATATGTTCGAGATCCTGCCGCCGCTCTGGATGAAGGCGGAGATGTTTGCGCTCCGCGAATTCCTCACCGGCAGCATTACCGGCGTTTTTTTTGCGCTGAGGATCGACGGCCGATCGCGCACCTTCCACGGCTATTGCGATCTTCGCGACAAGAACTCGCCGGACCGGATGCGCGCCGCAATCATCGAACGGGAATCGCGGCCGCTTAAGGCAATGACGCGCGAAGAGCGGCTCGAGCACATCTGGTCGAGCGCGCATGATGATTATCGGGGTTATGCCGGAGAACGCTGGGCCGAGCATCTGCGCGGCGAGCGCACAGTGCTGGTCTACGGCGGCCAGCGCGGCACCGTGCTGAAGCTGCTCGACCAGCTGACCGACGCGGAGATCGCGGCGAAGCTGCCGGTGCATCTGCGCTACTTGCCTGACGCGATCGCAGCGTGAGGGAGGTGGTGATGTTCACATTCCCCATTCCCGCCGTCCGCACGGTTATCGAACGCGGAAAATCCGACGCCGCCGCCAATGGCGGGTTCCGCAATCCCTATTACGGCCTCAAGCCTGGCGAGGGCGAAAAGCCCGGCCTCTGGCTTGTCGGCGACAACGGCGTCTACATCATGTCGAACGGCAAGCTCAGCGAAGGCGGTCGCCCGCTTGTGGTCTATTCCGAGGAATGCCACCCGGTCGGCAATCCGGACTGGTTCGACTACAAGCGCCGCCATTTCGGCGGTGATGACGGCATCGAGTTCATCGAGACCGAGCGGCTCATTCCTCTCATCAATCGTGATTTTCGATACACGCATCTGCGCCTGCAGCTGAGCGAGACCGACATCTCGCTGTCGCTCATCGTGCGCTAGCGCCTCCATCCCCCAATCACCGTGACCATCCGCACCCGCCGAGCCAGCTCGGCGGGACGACGGCACGCGCCCTCATCACAAGGAGAAAATCTCATGGCGCAAGACGATCCCTTCACCCTCGACCTCTTCGGCAACACGGCGTTGTCGTCCGGCCTCGGCCTCGGCGTCACCGCTTTCGCCGGCGGCCTCAGCGCCGAGCCGGACGATGGCGACGATCCCGATCCATCGACGCCGGCCCCCGCGCTTCCCGTCGCGGCGGTCGCATGCTCGGCATCGCCCACGCATCGCGAGCGCGGCGCGAATTTTCATCTCGCCGGCGATCGCGCGCTGGCCAAGGGTTGGAAGGATCGCGCGCGGGACAATATCGCCGCGATACGGCTTGCCGCCGCCATCGAGGCCGATCAGCGGCCAGCTACGCCTGCGGAGCAGGAGCAGCTGATCCGCTTCACCGGGTTCGGCGCGTCCGAACTCGCCAACTCCGTGTTCCGGCGTCCGGGCGAGACCGAGTTTCGCAAGGGCTGGGATGCGATCGGATCGGACCTTGAGGATGCCGTCGGCGATCTCGACCTCGCCTCGCTCGCGCGCTGCACCCAGTACGCGCATTTCACGCCGGAATTCATCGTCCGTGCGATCTGGGCAGGCCTGCAGCGTCTGGGCTGGCGCGGCGGCCGCGTGCTCGAGCCCGGCATCGGCACGGGGCTGTTTCCGGCGCTCATGCCTGAACGGTTTCGTGACATCTCGCATGTCACCGGGATCGAGCTCGATCCGGTCACGGCGCGCATCGCAAGTTTGTTGCAGCCGCGGGCGCGGATCGTCACCGGCGATTTCGCGCGCACAGAGTTGCCCGCGAACTTCGACCTCGCTATCGGCAATCCGCCCTTTTCCGATCGCACCGTGCGCTCGGCTCGTGCGTATCGATCAATGGGCCTACGGCTGCATGATTATTTCATCGTGCGGGCGATCGACTTGCTTAAGCCGGGCGCGCTGGCGGCCTTCGTGACCAGCTCGGGTACGATGGACAAGGCGGACGGCTCGGCGCGCGGGCATATCGCCAGGACCGCCGACCTCGTCGCCGCCATCCGGCTGCCCGAGGGCAGCTTCCGCGCCAGCGCCGGCACCGACGTCGTCGTCGACATCCTGTTCTTCCGAAAGCGCAAGATCGGCGATCCCGAAGGCGATCCGTCCTGGCTCGACGTCAAGGAAGTCCGGCCTGCGACGGAGGATGAAGGCGCCATCCGCGTGAACCGCTGGTTCACTGACCATCCGCAGTCAGTGCTCGGTACGCACGACCTCGCCTCCGGCCCCTTCGGTGAGACCTACACCTGCCGTCCTCGCGATGGCGAGGACTTGGACGTCGCACTCTCAGCCGTCATCGCTCTCCTTCCGGAAGCGATCTACGACGGCGAACCCGACACGATCGATCCCGATCTCGATGACGCCGGTGATCGAGCTCTCATCGACCTGCCATCCGATCGGCATGTGCGTGAGGGCAGCTTCTTCTTCGACAAGGCCCACGGCCTGATGCAGGTTCTCGACGGCCAGCCCGTCACTGTTAAGGCCCGCAAGGGCCGCAGTGCCGACGGCATCCCGGAGAAGCATGTCCGGATTATCAGGAAGCTGATCCCGATCCGCGATGCGGTCCGCGAAGTGCTGAAGGCGCAGGAGCTCGACCGGCCCTGGAAGGAGGCCCAGGTCAGCCTGCGCATCGCTTGGTCGAACTTCGTCCGTGACTTCGGCCCGATCAACTTCACCACTGTCTTGATGTCGGAAGACGAGGAAACTGGCGAAGCACGCGAGACGCACCGCCGCCCCAACATCCAGCCTTTCCTCGACGATCCCGATTGCTGGCTGGTTGCCTCGATCGAGGACTATGACATCGAGACCAATACCGCAAAGCCCGGCCCAATCTTCACCGAGCGGGTGATCTCGCCGCCTGCGTCGCCGGTGATCACCAGCGCAGCCGACGCGCTTGCCGTTGTGCTCAACGAGCGCGGGCGTGTTGACATCGACCACATCGCGGAGCTCCTGCATCGCGACGCCCAGGACGTTGTCGCGGAACTTGGGAGTGCCATCTTTCGCGATCCGGCGGACGGATCGTCGCAGACGGCCGACGCTTATCTGTCGGGCCATGTCCGCGACAAGCTGAAGGCGGCGGAGGCGGCGACCGCGCTCGATCCGTCCTATGGGCACAACGTTACGGCGCTGCAGGCCGTGCAGCCTGCCGATCTGCGTCCTTCCGACATCACCGCACGGCTCGGCGCTCCCTGGATTCCGGCGGCCGATATCGTCGCCTTCGTCAAGGAGACGATGGACGCCGAGATCAAGATCCACCACATGCCCGAACTGGCCTCCTGGACAGTGGAGGCGCGTCAGCTCGGATGGATGGCGGCCGGCACGTCGGAATGGGGAACGGATCGCCGGCATGCAGGCGAGCTTCTCGCGGATGCCCTGAACAGTCGCGTTCCGCAGATTTTCGACACCATCAAGGAGGAGATGAGCGAGCGGCGCGTGCTCAATGTCGTCGACACCGAGGCCGCGAAGACGAAATTGCAAAAGATCAAGGACGCCTTCCAGCGCTGGATCTGGTCCGATCCTGATCGCACCGACCGGCTGGCCCGGGTCTATAACGACCGCTTCAACAACATCGCGCCGCGAGCCTTCGACGGTTCCCACCTGAAGCTCCCGGGCGCCTCTGGCGCCTTTGTTCTTTATGGACATCAGAAGCGTGGCATCTGGCGGATCGTCTCGGCGGGCTCGACTTATCTCGCCCACGCGGTTGGCGCCGGCAAGACCATGACCATGGCGGCCGCCATCATGGAGCAGCGCCGGCTCGGCCTGATCGCCAAGGCGATGCTGGTCGTGCCCGGCCATTGCCTGGCGCAGGCCGCGCGCGAGTTCCTCGCGCTGTATCCGGCGGCGCGCATTCTCGTTGCCGACGAGACCAATTTCACCAAGGACAAGCGGCAGCGGTTTTTATCGCGCGCTGCGACCGCGACATGGGACGCGATCATCATCACGCATTCGGCGTTCCGTTTCATCGCCGTGCCCTCGGCGTTCGAGCAGCAGATGATCCAGGACGAGCTGGAGCTTTACGAAACCTTGCTGACCAAGGTCGAAAGCGACGACCGTGTCTCGCGCAAGCGGCTCGAACGGTTGAAGGAGGGCCTGAAGGAGCGGCTGGAATCGCTTGCGACGCGCAAGGACGATCTTCTGACGATCTCCGAGATCGGCGTTGACCAGATCATCGTCGACGAGGCGCAGGAGTTTCGCAAGCTCAGCTTCGCGACCAATATGAGCACCTTGAAGGGTGTCGATCCAAACGGCTCGCAGCGCGCCTGGGACCTTTATGTGAAGTCGCGCTTCATCGAAACCAAGAACCCCGGCCGGGCACTCGTGCTCGCCTCCGGCACGCCGATCACCAATACGCTCGGCGAGATGTTCTCGGTGCAACGCTATCTCGGTTACGATGCGCTCGCGCAGCGCGGCCTGCACGAGTTCGATGCCTGGGCGTCGACCTTCGGCGACGTCTCGACCGAGCTCGAGCTCCAGCCCTCCGGCAAATACAAACCGGTCACGCGCTTCGCCACCTTCGTCAATGTGCCGGAGCTGATCGCCATGTTCCGCTCCTTCGCCGACGTGGTGATGCCGGAGGACTTGCGTCGATATGTGAGGGTGCCGGTGATTTCGACCGGCAGGCGCCAGATTCTGACCGCCAAGCCGACCGCCGCCTTCAGGCGCTACCAAGTGCTGCTCGGCGAGCGGATCAAGGCGATCGAGATGCGCGATCGCCCGCCCGAGCCCGGCGACGACATCCTGCTCTCGGTCATCACCGACGGTCGTCACGCGGCGATCGACCTACGTCTGGTCGATGCCGACAATGACAACGAGCACGACAACAAGCTCAACGCTCTCATCGCGAACGCCTATCGCATATGGAAGGGGACCGCGGCAAACACCTATGTGCGCCCGGACGGCAAGCCGTTCGAGCTTCCCGGCGCCGCGCAGATGATCTTCTCCGATCTCGGCACGATCAGCGTCGAGAAAACCAGAGGCTTCTCGGCCTATCGCTGGATTCGCGACGAGCTCATCCGCATGGGGGTGCCCGCATCGGAAATCGCCTTCATGCAGGACTACAAGAAGTCCGAGGCCAAGCAGCGCCTGTTCGGCGATCTGCGCGCCGGCAAAGTCCGCTTTCTGATCGGTTCCTCCGATACGATGGGCACGGGGGTCAATGCGCAGTTGCGCCTCAAGGCGCTGCATCATCTCGACGTACCCTGGTTGCCGTCTCAGATCGAGCAGCGCGAGGGCCGCATCGTGCGCCAGGGCAACCAGCACGACGAGGTCGATATCTTTGCCTATGCGACCGAGGGCTCGCTCGATGCCACGATGTGGCAGAACAACGAGCGCAAGGCCCGCTTCATCGCGGCCGCGCTCTCTGGCGACACCTCGATCCGGCGGCTCGAGGACCTGGGCGAGGGGCAGGCGAACCAGTTCGCCATGGCGAAAGCGATCGCCTCGGGCGATCCGCGCCTGATGCAGAAGGCAGGGTTAGAGGCCGATATCGCACGGTTGGAGCGTTTGCGCACCGCTCATGTCGATGATCAGCATGCCGTGCGCCGCCAGATCCGCGACGCCGAGCGCGAGATTGAGTTCTCGACCCGGCGCATCGCAGAGATCGGACAGGACATCGAACGCCTTGTGCCGACGACGGGCGAGGCCTTTGCGATGAACGTGAATCGCATGGCCTATACCGAACGCAAAGAGGCCGGCCGCGCGCTGATGAAAGAAATTCTGACTCTCGTCCAGCTTCTGCAGGAAGGCGAGACCGTTATCGCCTCGATCGGCGGTTTCGACCTCGAATATGCGGGCGAGCGGTTCGGACGCGACGGCTATCGCTATACCACCATGCTGTTGCGCAGCGCCGCGGGTTACGAGATCGAACTGCCGCTCACGGTGACGCCGCTTGGCGCAGTCTCCCGCCTCGAGCATGCGCTCGATGATTTCGAGGGGGAGCGGGAGCATTTTCGTCAGCGTCTCGCCGACGCACATCGGCGCCTTGCTGCCTATCAGTCGCGCGAGGGCGGCGGCTTCGCCTTCGCCGGCGAGCTCGCCGAGAAGCGTCGGCAACTCGTCGACGTCGAGAAGGCGCTCGCCTCGGACATCGAAGGGACAGGCGAGGCGAGCGCGATCGCGGCGTAGACGTCCTCGGCCCTCTATCGGCTTGTGCTCGCTGCAGCGGCGGCCAGGGTAACGAGAAGAGGAAAAGAGCAAAAAAGGCCCGCTCGCAGATCGGGCGGGCCGCCGGCGCTGAAGCTCAACCGCGGCCTGCGCGATCCCGGCCCGTCGTCCTGCGCAGGGCTTTGGCCCTGCTGGTCCTGCCGGGCAGGGATGCTCGGCCGCAGTTGCACCGGCCCGTCCGCTCCGCGGGCCGGGGGATGTCTTCGGAAAAGAAGACGAGAAAGGCCGGCCGAGCCGGTCCGCAACCCCAAAAGGAGCATTCCCATGCATCTCATGAAGGTCGATCCGCGCGCGCTGAAGGAAAACCCCGACCGCCTGCGTCAGACGAAATCCACCCCGCAGGCCGATGCGCTGCTGCTGGCCACGATCAAGGCCGTCGGCATCGTGCAGCCGCCCCTCATCACCCCGGACAGCGGCGGCGGCAATGGCTTCGTCATCAATGCCGGGCATCGCCGCGTGAAGCAGGCAATCGCGGCCGGCCTCACGGAAATCGACGTGCTCGTTGACGAGGCGGCAAACGACAATGGCGCCATGCGCTCGATGGTCGAGAATATTGCGTTCGAGCCCATGAACCCGGTCGATCAGTGGCGGGCGATTGAGCGCCTCGTGGCGCTTGGCTGGACCGAGGAGGCGATCGGGGTCGCGCTCGCGCTTGCCGTGCGCCAGATCAGGAAGCTGCGCCTGCTCGCCAACGTGCTGTCCGCCATGCTTGACCACATGGCCAGGGGCGACATGCCGAACGAGCAGCAGCTTCGCACCACCGCCGCCGCCTCGCTCGACGAGCAGAAGGAGGTCTGGAAGAAGCACAAGCCGTCGAAGGCGGATCCGCAGGTGTCTTGGTGGAGCGTCGCCCAGGCCCTTCAGAGGACGCACATGTATGCACGGCACGCGAGCTTCGGTGACGATCTCGCGCAGGCCTATGGTATCCAGTGGGTCGAGGACCTCTTTGCTCCGGCCGACGAGGACAGCCGCTACACCACGAATGTCGAGGCGTTTCTCGGCGCGCAGCATGAGTGGATGGCGAACAACCTGCCGAAGAAGGGCATCATCGCTGAAACCACCAACTGGGGCGAGGTGAAGCTGCCTCCCAAGGCCGAACGGGTTCACGGCAAGCCGACGAAGTCCGATTGCGCCGCCATGTATCTCGACCGCGAAGGTCGCGTGCAGACCGTGCATTACCGCATGCCCGAGACGAAGAGGCCAAAGGGCAAGGCTGCGCCGGACGCGGTCATCGCTCCGGACGATGTCGGCGTAGTCTCGAAGCCTCGTCCCGAAGTGACGCGCAAGGGCGTCGAGATGATTGGGGACTACCGCACCGACGCGTTGCGCGAAGCGCTCGGCCGCGCACCGATCGAGGACGACACGCTCATGGCGCTGCTGATCCTCGCCTTCGCCGGCCAGAACGTCTCGGTCACGACGGGAAGAGGCGGTTTCCATAACGGCCATAGCCGCCTGGCGAAGCACACGGCGGCGCTGTTCGACGGTGACGGCAAGCTTGCCTTCGACAGGGACAGACTGCGCGTTGCAGCCCGCGCCATGCTGGGCGATGTATTCTCGTGCCGCGAGAACGCCACCAACAGCGGCATCGTCGCCCGTATCGCCGGCGAGGTGATAGGGGCTGACGAGTTCCTGCCCAACATGGGTACCGAGGACTTTCTCTCGTGCCTGTCGCGCCCTGCGCTCGAGGCGTCGTGCAAGGACACGCCGGTCCTTCCGCGCCAGCGTGCGAAGGACACCCGCGCCGCGCTCGCCGAGCACTTCAAGGACGGACGCTTTGTCCACTCCGCCGCGCTCTTCGCACCGGACCCGACGAAGCTTTCGAGATGGCTGTCGTCGAGCACGACCGTCTCGGACGATGCCGACGAGGTGGATGAGGAAACCGCCGGCGCCGCCGATGACCCGGCCGAGGATGACGCCGAGGCGTTCAGGGAGGCGGCTGAATAACAACCCGCCGCTTTCTTCTTTCGAGCGATCTGCCGCCGCCGGTCATGCCGGCGGCGGTTCTTTTTCCACACATCCGCAAAACACGGAGGACACGATGTCCGCGCATGTCACCGAGGCACAGGACCACAACACAAATCCGTCATCTCCCGCGCGCCAGAATCAAACCGTGCCTGAATTTCCCGAAGTCGCTTTCGGCCGCGGCGCTGACGGCCTTCTCGTCGCACTTGTCGGCGAGACGGCTTTTGCGATGGTGCCCGGCCGCGATGGCCGGCATTATCTCGTCACAGCCTGGCGCATTCCTCGACCAATGGGCGAATGGAAGCGCAGCGATTTCTACGGCCATTCCGGCGAGCTCGCCGACGAGGCGGCATTCCGCACTGCCGTACTCGAAAACGCCGAGCATCAACGCGAGCGTAAAATGCTCGGCCGCGTCGAGGTGTATTCGTGTGCCCACACGCCCTGGGGCGCCTCGCAGGGCGCCACGCTCTATGCGGAAGGCATCGAGCGGCACTCGACCGCTGGACATGGTGGCTTCAAACTCTCAGCCGAGCGAAACCGCAAGGTCCATCCCACGCTGCGATCGAAGGGCGGCTGGTATGAGGAAGATTCGGAATGGGCGATCGTCGCAATTACCTTTCCGCATCTCTTCACCGCGTTTGAGCGCCGCTGCGCCGACCGCACGATCAAGGATTCCTGGCCCGACGCCTGGGAGACGATCTTCGGCACCGTGCTCGCACCGGGAGAGTCCTACGCGAAGGATCGTCGCAGTTTCGCGCTGACACATGCCAACGACTGGATCGTCATCTCGGCGATCACCTCAAGTCGCTGTGAAGGCTTCGTGGAGTGCGTTGCAACGCCTGGCGGCAGGCGCGGAGCTGGAACGGAGGAGCGGCGCTTCCTTGTTCCATCCTCCGAATACGAGGTTGGACGCTTTGGCTTCGTGATCGACCCGGACCGGCACCAGGTCTATAGCGGGCCATCGGACCTCGTCGGCTGGCAGACCGGGAGGATAACATGAGCGACGCATCCCCGGATTGTCTGGCGCTCCTTGACCGCATGCAGGAGGCGCGGCGGCAGATTCAGCGCCAGCTCGACTTGATCGACCGCCAGATCACGCGGCGGATGACAGCGCTGATCCCGCAACTAAAGCCGAGACGCGCCGGTTATCGGCGGGGCAGGGCGCCGGATCCGAGTGCTTTCCTCGAGCGGTATCGCTCGCATCTTGCGGCAATCACGGCGGAACGCCAGCCGGAGATCGACGCACTGTCCCGCAAGCTCGCCCGGCAGGATGCCGCGATCGCGGCGTACTGTGTTCGCAACGGGCTTGCCTCCGATCGGCTTAACGCTGGCGGCCCGTGCAATCGGGGCGGTCTTGCTGTGCGATCGCGCAGCCAAGGGGATCGCGACCATGGATGACGGCGCGCGCGGATCGCGATATCGGCCGTCACATGGCAATGATCGTGCCCCGCCTTGCCGAATCCCCAGTCGCGGAATATCCGAAAGGCCTGCCGCGTCGAGATCGAGGACCTGATCAGGCTCTGGCGGTCAGAGGTCTGGACGCGCACAGTCGGAATCGCCTGACATCAAGGAAGAGCTGTCCTCGTCGTTCTCGATCCTGGGGCGACGCATGAGTTCGCGACAGGTCATGCCGATCCTTGCCGCCCGGTTTCCCCTTCATCGTTCCGGTCCGCCGGATCTCCCCTCGGGTTTGTCGCGCTCGTAAACCAGCGGCCGGGCGCTTCAAGGCCGCTGTCGCGCCGCGTTGCGGCCGGGACCGCCGATCTCGGCATAGCGGGTCCGCGTCCCGCGCGAGGGCTGAAAGCCCTGCTTGTCCGCAAACCCGCTCCGCTCGATCCGGCAGCCCCGGACCCTGAAGCGCCCGTCTTTCCGCTGGTTTTTTCTCGATCGCACCCGAAGGGAGGACCGGCAGGAGCCGGCCCAAGCCTTCAGGGGAAAACCGAAGGAAAGGATGTTTTCATGACCAAGACCGCTCGCGCTCCCCGCCAGTCCGCCAAGGTCGTCCAGCTCCGCAAGGGCACCACCCTCGAAATGGTCCGGCTCGCCTGCCCCGACGCGACCCAGGCCACCCGCATCTCCGAGAGCTTCGGCCTTCCCGTTCTCGACAGCGACGGCATCCGTGATCTCCATGAGCGCCTGATCGTCGAGACGGCCACGAGCCTCAGCGAAGGCCTCGGCGAGCGCGCGATGCAAATCCATCTGCAGCGCATCGTCGGCGCCTATGTCGGCTCCGCCCACGGCGCGGGCCAGTTCTACAGCCGCGCGGTGACGGAAGCCCGCGACGCTACGGCGAAGGCGGCCAACGACGCTCGCGACGAGGACCTCGATGGTCCGGTCGGCTTCGACGGTGCCGCGCAGCGCAAGCGTGAGTTCGCCGCCGACATGGCGCTTCAGTCCCATGCACTCCGCATGGCAGCCGAAGGCGCGATCGCAGCCTACGCGCAGGTCGTCGGCGAGCACTGGAAGCCTTTCGAGCGTCCGATCGAGAATCCGGGCAACGCCGTCGATCGCAAGGCGGCCGCGCTCCAGATGGAAGCTCTCGGCTGAGCCGCACCGGGCGAGGCTTCGGCCTCGCCCTCTTTCCATCGCTGCATCTTAGGGCCGGTCCCGTAAGGGTCCGGCCCTTTGTCATGTCGCCGACGTCGCCATGCAGCGCGCGGGTTCGCCGAACGTCCATCGCGATGCTCGAAAAGAGCAAGGGAAGGGCGCGGGCGAAGGAGAGCAGGCCGCGCCCACGCGGCCGTCCCGGCTGTCGGTCCTGCCGGGGCCGGTGGCCGGCGCAGCGGCTCCGCCGCCCTCCACTTCGTTGCGGCCTATGGGTGCGCCGGCCCCCTGAATTCCCCGGCTTCGGACCCCGTGACGGGCCGCGATGGGCGCGGCCTCCCAACGGAGGTTCAGAAAATGAGCAGGAAGAAAGAACAAAGCCGCACTGACGTGTATGCGCGGATCACCGAACGCATCGTCGCCGATCTGGAGAAAGGCGTGCGGCCCTGGGTGCAGCCCTGGAGTGCAGGCAATGCGACCGGCCGGATCACCCGACCGCTGCGCCACAATGGCGAACCGTACACTGGCATGAATGTGCTGCTCTTGTGGTCGGAAGGGTTGGCTCGCGGCTTTACCTCGCCGATCTGGATGACGTTCAGGCAGTCGATCGAGCTCGGAGCCCATGTCCGCAAGGGCGAGACGGGATCAACCGTCATCTATGCTAGCCGGTTTACCAAGACCGAGACAGATGAACACGGCGGCGAGGTCGAGCGGGACATCCCGTTTCTCAAGGCCTACAGCGTGTTCAACGTCGAGCAGATCACAGGTCTGCCGGAACACTTTTATCACCGACCGACGCCGATCCTCGATCCCGTCGAGCGGATCGAGCACGCCGATCGATTCTTCGCCAACACCGGCTCAGTGATCCGGCATGGCGGTTCGCGAGCGTTCTTCTCGCCATCGAGCGATACCATCCACATGCCGATATTCGCAAGCTTCTGTGATGCCGCGTCATACGTGGCGGTGCTGAGCCACGAGCACATTCATTGGACGGCGGATTCCCGTCGCGTCGGCCGCGATCTCAGCCGCTACGCGAAGGATCGCAGTGAACGAGCGCGGGAAGAACTTGTCGCCGAAATTGGATCCGCCCTGGTCTGCGCAGATCTCGGCATCGTCCCTGAGCTCGAGCCGAGGCCGGAACACGCGGCATATGTGGCAAGTTGGCTAACCGTGCTTTCCAACGATCGACGCGCAATCTTCTCGGCTGCGGCCCATGCGCAGCGCGCGGTTGCGTATCTGCACAGCCTTCAGCCGCAGGCCGAGAGCGAGCAGGAGGCGGCCTGAAGTTTCCTGCTCCGTGCGTCCGAGGGGAGGGCGTTGTGCCCTTCCCAATCGCCGTGGGCGCGATTTTGCTCCACGCGATCGTGCATTCCACCATGCTAGTGGTGCTCGTTGCGCTGGCGTCTTTGTAGCTCGCACGCCACGTTCGAAAAGAAAGAAGGCTCCACCTCGCGGCGGAGCCCTCTCGCCGATGCCGTTCACGATTAGGTCATGGCAGATCGCTGGCGATGGCGCCTCCGAAGTTGATCGGCGGCATGGATCTGGTGCGACGAGGTTGCATCCGCATGACAAGCACGTCGGGAGGCTCGTTGGCGACCTTGCGGCAGCGACCTCGACAGATGCGCCGAGATTGCTGACAGCGGCGATCCCCTCGCACGGTTCTCGCACGGGGATGCGCAGCGCCAAAGTGGCCTGGTTGAGGAAAACCGCGTTTCGTTACCTGTGCTCGTTGCCTCGAGATCCGAATGGCCAGCGGCGCCTGTCTTCATTCCATGTGTTTTCGCGACGGGCACACCCATCTGCGTCCTCGATAGAGGCTGGTCTGACCGAAGGCCGATCCCGCTACGCGTGCTCTCGATCTTGTCCCCGCAACGTCCGTCCTCGACTTTCTTCCCCTGGCGCTACGCACCATTCCTCGCGATTCAAGAAAGTCGCTCCCGGCCGCCCTCCACTTCGTTTCGGCCCTTCGGGTGCAGGTCGATCGCCTCCGGTCTCACGACCGCCATCGAGGTCGCGATAGGCGCGGCCCGAGAAAACCAAAGGAATGAGACAATGGCTACCATCGGCGCATTTACCTCCACGGGCAACGGCTTCTCCGGCGCTATCAAGACTTTGAACCTCAACATCAAGGCCAAGCTGGTCCGCGTCGAGAACCCCTCCGAGAAGGGACCGCACTTCCGCATCTTCGCGGGGGCGAGCGTGGAACTGGGCGCCGCCTGGCAGAAGGTCTCCAACGAGGGCCGCGACTACCTCTCGGTCAAGCTGGACGACCCGGGCTTCCCCGCTCCGATCTACGCCACCCTGATCGAGGTGGAGGGCGAGGAAGGCCTCCAGCTGATCTGGTCCCGGCCGAACCGGGACTGAGGCTCCCGCCAGAGGGCTCCGCCGCGAGGTGGGGCCCTCTTCCTTTCAATCGGAGATGCCCTCATGACCGTCGACACCATCGAGGAATTGCGCGCCGAGCTGCGGGAATGCCTGTTCACGCCCGCGGAGCGCAAGGCGCTCGAAGCCGAACTGGCCGACCTCGCCAGCGCAACGAAGCACTCGCGGCCGAGGAGGAGGGGGCGTAAGCCCCCTCGTCTAGTGACGGCACGACCACTCAACGGCTTCGCTCATCCGTTGAGGACGTCCTTGATGGCTTTGGCCGGGGTGAAGGTAAGCTTCTTGGAAGCCGCGATCGCGATCGTCGCGCCAGTCGACGGATTACGGCCCTCGCGGGCAGGCGTGTCCTTGACCTTGAACTTGCCGAAGCCGGGGATGCTTGTCTCGGCCCCGCTCACGGCTGCATCGGTGATCGCCTTGAACACGCCGTCGACGATGGTCTTCGCCTGTGTCTTTGTCAGGCTGTTCTCGGCGGCGATCTTGTCGGCGATTTCGTTCGCGGTGGTCATGCAACAGGCTCCATCTTGCTGTGATTTTCCTCCGTCTGACATGAAGAGCGCCGGACGGGTAGGGGGCCGATATCACAGGCAGAGCCACAATCCCCGGAGAACTGACGGTCTATCAGACCTTCTCCTCCACAGCCGCGTATCCACGTTTGCGCTTGGCGCGCTCCAATCGTCCGAATGCGTCGCTCGCTTCATCGCCTCCATCAAAGGTCTGCACCATCGTTTGGCCATTGGTACCGATCCGGCCCCAGTTGCGGATCAGCGAGACCCCGCCGAACAAGGTCGGCTGAATCGAAAGCAAGTAAAACCGCCGCATGTTGAGGGTGGCGTCGATGCGGCGAAGATGAAGCGGCGCTGGCTTGAAGTTCGGCATGCGCGGATTCTCGCTTCCTGCAAAAGCGAGGTCCAATGCTTTCTATGAATCGATCAGGTCCAAACGATTCAATTTCTCGATACATCAGTCGCCGGGCCCGCTGTTCAGATGCCCCCCAAGCAATGATGACGTGGCTGATTTTGGAGCCTCTCCACGCGAAAAACCCCGGCACGAAAGCCGGGGCTCGTGATGCCACGGCGTACATCCGGCCGCGACGATCAACTACCAGTTAACATAAGGTTCTTGATAAAATGTGACCTTCGCCCGAAAGCCTGGCTTGCCGACGTCTTCGCGCGCATCGCCGACATGCCGCAGAACCGCCTGCACGAGTTGTTGCCCTGGAACTGGACGCCTCTTGCGTCGAGGTCCTCCGCCCAGGCGGCGTAGCCATGCACGTCAACAAGGTTCACGCCGTCTTCACCATCGCTCGCGTCGAAAAAGACCTCGGCGAAGACGAGGAATGGCTCTGGGACGTGGCCAACGGAATGGACGCAGAGGATGGCGTATCTGGGTTTACGGCATAGGTGACGACCAGGTCATGGCGTTCACCGACTTCGGCATCGAAAACCTGACGGAGCTCATCAGGATGCACAAGGAAGACCCCGAACTCCTCAAGCGGTGGAATCGGTGAGCCCCTGTCCGCGGCCTAGCTCGGATGGATATTGAGCTCTCAGATGCGCGACCCGAATTATATTTTGGGTTCAGAAGAGCAATGGTTACGGAACAAGACAAATCTCGACTCAAGCCCAAGTACGGAAGCTGCGGTATCGGAGCTTTGGTCGCCGGAATCATCTAACGGTTGACCCGGATACTGCGGTTCTTGTACCGCCGCCATGCTGCGTAAAGCGCGGTCTGATCACGAGTTTCTGGGGTCGAATAGTGTAGCGTTTGTCGGTGCTTCTTTGAGCCCAAATAAGGGCCTCGCCGGGCTTAAGCGCCGCGAGTTGCGTTTCACTTACGTCGTCAAGTGCAGCGATCGCGCCTTTTAGATGTTTGAGCCACTGTGGCGATGTCATTCGATGCAGGATCAGTACCGAAGTCAGCTCTACTACAGCGCGGGGAACGGAAAGCGGATCTTGACTGGCGATAACCACGCTTGTGGCTTGGTGTCGCATTTCGCGAATGGTTTCAACGACCTGTCCAATCAACGCCGACTCTGACATGTATTTATGAGCTTCGTCGAAAACGACCAGCTTGTTGAATTCCCGACTCTCATGCCTTTGAGCCGAAAAAATTCTAAGCATTACAACGAAAAGCCCAAGTGCTTCATCTTTTTCAATCCATTCATCACGCAGATCTACTATTACGGTGCGGCCCGGACGAAGAAGCTGGCCCATCCTCTTGCTGTCGTTGATGTATGGCTCGGCAAGGCGAATCCTGTCTTCGGCCAGCTGGCGTGCCCCCTTCGACAATTCAGCTGCTTCAATCTCGCGACGGAAAAGATCCAGCGTCAATTCACCTCGGTGCTGTCGCATGATCGCTACTAACTGACGGACATACAGCGAATCATTGCCATAAGCGCCCAGAAGGTATTTCCAGCTTTCAGCTCCGAGCTCTGCCGAACTGAACTGGATTGGTTCCACATCGATTCCCGGATACTCGCCTCTACGCTGCTGCACTTTTGCGGCGGGCACTAGCAGTACGACATCCTGCAGTCCCTTGGGCCGGGCGCCGTAATCCGATAGCAATCTTTCTATTTCGGATTGCTTCTGATTGGGACGTACAGCTGCCGCGTGCTCGGGTTCGTAAGCATCGGATTTATGATAATGAAATATCACAGTGGCGAGAGGAGAGGGCAAAACACTAATGCCGTCGACTTGAGTGGTCGCCATTTCAGCAATCGTGCCGAGGGTGTACGATTTCCCAAAACCCTGAACTCCGAACAGGCTGATAGTGTTGCACCCATTCAGGTCGATTGCGACAGTCTTATCCGCGCTTTTTCCAAGTATTCCAAATTGCGGTGAGAAATTGCTCGCCCCCAGCAGAATATCTGGCAGATTCAACCTCTCAACGCCATCCTGAGGAGAGGTGATCGGCGGCTCTGGCTGATCATTATTCGTACGCGCCTCATCCGCCGCGCCAAAAGACGCAGCCGCTTCTTGCCCATCCGCTGTCTTCACGATTTCATTCGAGGCTGCTACCGGTAACTCAATATCGGGCGCAGTCGACTTCTCAAGTGGGGGGACAGCAAGTAGGGTCCGGAATGACTCAAGCTCCGGGTTGGAAATAGGAGGCGCGGGCGACGGCTTGAGGTAAGATCTTCGACCATCCGACATAAGGCTCCGATCGCTCGTTCGCTCCGCATGGCGATTAACCGCAAACGATAGGAGTTGCTGAGCTACATCTCCACCAAATCGATAGACACGAAATCCAGGTTCGTCCTCATCCTCATGGATACCCACGCCGGCCCGTTCGAAAACGACACCGAGCGGTCGAATGTCAAATTGATACCCTTGGTCGAGTCTTTCGATCCTAGCCAAAGCAGAGTCACCTGCTGCTTTGCTCAGAAGCTCGTAACGGACCGCACGTCGAACGTAGAATGATAGGATGGTCCCGAGCTCTTTCGCTTTCAATGCAAAATCTGCTCTTGGCAACGAGTAATGGTGAGGATCGAACAGTTCGCGGATGCGCGATTGAGTGTTCTCAACCTGATCGTACATGTTCCTGTAAAGCTGTGTACGAGCGGGTGAGCCAGCAAGTTCGGTTCTTAGCTTTACTTCGACAATGTCAAGGCGAAGGGTATTGTCATTGCCAAACCCGACCAACAGAAGATCAGCACGTTTTTGAGACGACACCTCCTGTTCCGCACTTTCCTGCCGAAACCAACTTCGATGCGCGTCGAGCGGAATAACAATGCGGTCGGAAAGAATGCCGACTCTTTCTAACAACCATCGGGCCAACAATAGTCCCACAACTTCAGACGAATGAGTTCGGGCAGATTCAAACCTAAGGGCGAGTCGTCCGGACAGGGATCGAATGGCTTCCAGAACGACTGCTTCATCTCCATCACTTAATAGGAGTTCGAATCTTGAAAGGGCAGGTCGAATTAGATCTTCCAGTTCGATAGCGCTTCGGGTTGTAAGAAGAAGACGTTGGCGATCCTCGTTCAAATACTCCGGAGCAAAGTCTAGAAGGTATCCTGCTTCATTTGCCGCACTAGGGCTATCAAAATAATCCAGTCCGAGATTGCGGTCGATGGTAACGACCCAGTCGCTATAGTCGTGCACCCGCCTCAGAAGCGCCTGGGCGCTTGGATCTAAGTTCAAAGCAATGACCGGAGCTAAGCCTTGAGCGGGAGTTTTGCCGAGTGCAACGGATGCGCATAGGCGCTGCATTATAGCTAGAGCAGACCCCATGTCTGGACCTGACGAGCTCGCATCTGGTTCAGGACGCAGGCCTTTAGTCCACCCAAAAAATTGTCCCGAAGTCTCGATTTGTACTTCTGGCTCTTGAACCAATCCTGAAACAAAGGACCCGCGTCGCAAATGGTCGACACGCGCGATGCGACTATGTGCAATGAATTGCTCATGCAGTATCGTGACATGCGCTGCGTAACGTTCAGGTGCTTGTAAAAACTCCTCTATTGTATTTCTGGCAAACACCAACTTCGGAAGCAAATGATTACTGGACGCTAGCGTAAACTCGTCGTCTTCGCTCACTTGGCGTTCTGGGTCGAGAAGAGCTTCAAGTCCATCGGCGACAAGGTCTAGTTGGTTAGTTGCTGCAAAAAGATGAACGGCGTATCGTAAAGCCGGCGCGTTTCTCTTATCAATGCTGAGCCGCCGGCGCTCAACTGCTCGCAAGACGTCTGCAACAAATCTACCATCACCGGGATTGAACACGTTCAGTCGCAACTGTTCCGCATAGGGATGCTGCTGTAGATACTCAAATATTCTTGTCGCAATATCCTCGGAGCTTACTGCGCTCAACAGAATCGAGCGATTGCTCATCCCCATTGCGCCAAGGATCCGATCGCGTGCGGCAGCAGCGTCTAGCGGAGCATCCGCTACTCCTCGATCAAGCAAGTACAGTGGCCAGAAAGGGGTTAGGGGGGTATGCTCGACATATCCTCGGCCTTTGCGATCAAAGACAACCATAGGCAAGTTAGCTGGAATGAGATCGTTCCGGAGTTGTCCAACGAATCTACGCCAGGATGGCACAGCATGGGTGGAGTCCGACCACGAATTAATTGAGTCGACACATAACCGAGCATGCGCAAGATGCCAGGCCAACCGGAGTGGATGAGTGGGCGAGAGAAGAAGCGCTCGTCCCGGGTCGCCTACGGAAGAGCGCCACCGCAGTTCGACAACGTCCAAAGACGCTAATACTTGTGGTCTCATACCATTGGCGCCACCGGTTTCGAGCGCAAACGATCCTAGCTTAAGATACGTGTCTACGTACTTATCGATGGCTGCCTGATGATCTAGTAAATTGACTGTTTCTACGATGCCTGCGCGCCGGGCAAGTTCATCGGAGTCGGCCCCTTCGGCAATGTGGTCTCTCAGAATCAAGCGACACACTTCCGCGCGTGCATCGAAAAATGCTTTAGTTAGGAGATGGTCTGGCAGGAAGTCATCATCATAACTTAGTTCGATGTCCGCTGCAGACCGCACCCTGGAGAGCGAAAGGTAGTGCTTTCCGACCCGTTTAGGATTCTGAAGGATAGCAACTTGTACCTTTCGCATTAGAGAAGGCACAGAGATTGCCAATCCTGCGAAGCCGGGGCCTTCGAGCTCAAAA
The DNA here is from genome assembly GCF_044908355.1 of Bradyrhizobium sp. USDA 336. Taxonomy (NCBI): domain Bacteria; kingdom Pseudomonadati; phylum Pseudomonadota; class Alphaproteobacteria; order Hyphomicrobiales; family Nitrobacteraceae; genus Bradyrhizobium; species Bradyrhizobium sp. USDA 336. The sequence continues at coordinate 114,243 of NZ_JBIYDC010000001.1, forward strand.
TGAACGTCGGATCGAGGTGCTGCCCCTACAGGTTCATCCCACGCGCCATTTGCATCACTTAGATTAGGCAATTCATCTTGCACCTTTCCACCGAGCGACTTCGCGGCGACATGCATCCATCCGTCCATAAGTGAGGAAACCAATACCGATCTGGAATCCTCGGGTTGCGGAATGGTGTCCTCGCGAAGGACCAAAAACCTTTCGGATTCATTTTCCGCGCGGCTGGTCGCGTCCTCAGGGTCGATTAGTCTTGGGCTGGCGTTAAGAAGGGCGCCGTCGCTGTCGTACGCTTCAACCTTTATGTAATACGTACCTTCTTCTAAGAACTGCAGATCTGTAACTCGTACCGACCTCGTGATGCGAGAATTGGGGCCCGATGTTCGTGGGTAATTATTGCTTTCCCACGCGACTGATGGCCCGTCATCCTCAACGGAGAGAATTTGAACGCGGAAATGCTTCCACGAAGGATACTGACTTGGTTTAGGTGCGGAGCGAAAGGCGACTTTAAGAGCTTCTTTTCCAGCTAAATTAAGTACTGGAAGCCGGACTGCTCCGGGTACAATGTCCGCGCCTTGAACAGGGAGCGTAAGCGGCTCCAAAATTAAGCGCAGTTCTCGCTCATTTAGTGTGTCGGAGAACTGCCATTTATCGAACGCAAGATGACGATACTGCTGGTCGCAGGCAACGTGTTTAGCCCATATGCGAATATCATCCGATTGGCGATTGCGTAGAAAACGAAACAGTTCCGGCTGAAGTGTATTGGGTGTTACTCGCAGACGTGCGAGCCGCGACTGCAATGGCTGCGCAATATCCCCAAGAAATCCACAGACAGCCTGATTGCGCGACAGCCATTGGATGTGAGAACCACGGGTGAAAAGAGCGAAGTCGGGTATTAGGCCCAATGCATACAGCGCACCTCCCGCCTTCTCCGGAGTTCCACCGTTCTTCTTGACGGTCAATAGATATTGCACTTCTTCATCGGCATGGCGCGTGAACTTTTCAAGCCTGAGCCTGCCGAGCATTTCACGCATCGCCTCTTGGAGAGGCTTCTCGATGTCTTTGAGAAGGGCCTCAACCAAATCGTTGGCGACTGACGTCATGGAGAGTTCAGTGAATGTCGCAATATCGAGAGAATCCTCGGCCGCGTTCCGCAAGCCTTGCGGGATGAAAACCAATAACGGCTGCTGCAGCGTATTGCGTAGTTCAATGATTTTGGTAGCCGTTGCCTGCCAGTCTTCAGGGGTGACTTCGTCTGCTAGTACTTTAGCAAACCATCGAGCGTCGCCTTGAAGCTTCTGGCAAATATGCCGCATAACCGAAGGCGGAAGGGATGTTACCCTAAGGCGTTGACCGGCGCCGGCCTTCTCCAAGGCGCTAACCATCATCGGAAGGATCTGCGTCGCCACAAATTCGTGGAGGTCTTCCTCAGTCGCGTTCGTGATTAGATCAGTCATTTGCTAAGGTCATGCTGAGCGAGAATGTACCGCGGCTTAACGGTCTGCGCATTGTAAGCGTCACTTAAGTCGTCATAAAAGCCGATTTCGCGGAGGCGATCTTTCAATGCCCGAAGATTTTCCCGGAACGCGCGGTGCTCGTCGAGTGTTGTAGGCTTGCGCCCAGAAAGCGTCGAGGGACCTATTACAAAGCCATACCTTCTTTCAATCCAACGCAAAAAATCGTCGATTAGCATTGGCTTCGTGGAAAACTGCCTGTTTATTCCGTCCCCATCTGCGCGTAGCACCGCCAGCTGTACAAACACCTCCAATAGCCGTCCGCCCAGGTGCCAACGACGAGGATTCGCTTTCGATCGCCCTTGTATCAGCGCTCCAAAAGAAGAATTCTTCTGAAATAATTTGTCCAGCATCTGAACAAGATAAGTCATATGATGCTTCTGACGAATATGAGTCACGATTTCGACAAATGTATCAAACGGTGGTAATCCGGCGTCTAAGATCGACTGTACTTCGACGGGAACCTCCTCATTATCTTCGTTTAATCGTCTGAGCTCCTTCAATTGGGCTTTGAAGTCTGCCTCGAATCCGTCTGGCGGATCGGTCAACAGCGCAACAACTTCAGCTGGCGAAGTTCCGAGCTTCTCCTCTTGCGCATAGCGCAGGAGTTGGTTCACTGAGAAGATCGATTTTATCAAGTGAATTAAACCGCTGTACTCGCTTGCAGCGTCCTGCTGTGCGAGCTGCGCCATCCGAGTTCGAAAATCGCTCCCCATATCAACCGTAAAACTGAGTTGATAGGGGCAGTCCCGGAACGGCGCGTCCGATGCACCTTGAACAGGGCACGATTGGCACTTCGTGTTTGGTGCCCGGTCTTTCACCCAACCGGACAATTGACGTCCGACCCGAAGCGTGAACAGTCCGATGTGCAGGCCAAAGATAGCTTTGAGATAATCAATCATTACCGGCCTTGGGATGACGTCTTGATAGGCCAATAGCCGTTGGACGTCATCACCCAGTATGCGCGACTGCCCAACGCAAACTGGAGCAAAATTGGCAACCTTCTCTCCGGAAGGATGCATGTTCGGCAAGTCCTCGACTAACTTCAAGACTGTTAGTGTCTCGAGATCGAGATGCGTTGCACCATCAAATCTGCCGGTGGCTGGGTCTCGTCCTCGCTCCAAGTACTTTCGTAGATCCACCAATGCTTGCCGATCACCATGCTCCAGCATTGCGTAAAGGGCGTCGGCATGATTGTAGTCGCGACAGTATTTTGAAACGCGTATCTTGTGGGCATCAAGATGGAGTGGTCGCAGCGATGCGATAGCTTCAGTGGGGCGATTTCGGTTCACTAGGTCAAAAATGTCTGTTTCGAGCCATTGCTGAGCAATTTCTCTGTTCTCCAGCATACCCGTCACACCGGGCATGGCCGCCAGCGTTTCAACGTGAGCACGAACCTGCTCGAACTCCGCTTTAGCGCGCCCACGCGTAGCGGGACGCGTTCCATCGCATCGCAGCAGCAGAAACAAATTGATGAGAACGCGGTCAAGATCGACGTTCTTAGGATCCGGATAGAATACTTTTGGGTTTCGAAACTCCTGATCTTGCTTCCTTAACTTCATGGGGATGTTTCCGCCGCGATCATATGGGGAGAGAGTTTAAGCGCTATGCCGTTGCTGCCGCCCTGCGCTTCAATCTCAAAGAAACTCTGGTCATCCGGCGTTACCAGTAGTCGATCAAAATGGGTGGCGAGGAGTTCATTCCGGAAGATAAGCAAATTTACGAACAAGCCCTGCAGATCACTCATGGTTGGACGATAGCCGCTACGGATCAATTCTAACATCTCTAACAAATCGAGAGAGATCCGAAGGCGGGCATGTCCATTCCCATGTTCAGATATCAACTCCACAAAATCAGGAGCGTATTCTAGATACTGTACGTTAACTGGGGAGGGTACCCGTACTTCAAAACTGTCTTTTGGAAAGAGTCGATAACTTCGAACCTTCGAGTCTTTGATCCGGCTGATACGCAGCGCGAGAAAATTCTTGGAGACCTTTGAGCTAAGAAGTCCTTCTGATAGAGACATCGCGTCGATTGCAATATCTCTTAAGCGGCGACAAGCATCGAGACGCTTCTCTCCAGCAGGTTGCTCAATTATTTCTTCGAGCGTCCTTGATGACCGGTAGGGAAGTTGCTGTTCCCAACCAGCATCTCTTCTTTCGAAAAAAGCGCGCCTCCGCCAATGAGCCAAAGCCGCGCGTCGGTTTTCAAGTACATCCTTGAAATCGGCTTCGTCGCTCAGTTTTAACGCACTGTTCCACAGCTCACCCAGTATCTTTTCCGCTTCGTTTGAGCGCCTTTCATACGTCATCCAAGGCACGGCGTTTTGAGGAGAGTGATCGAGTCGACGATCTAAGGTTGGGAGGTTGACAAGGCCCACGTCAGATTCTCGGAGCTTCCGAACTAAGCGGTCAATGATGCGCTCGTCGCGGAGTTCATCTCGATTTCTCCGTTGTTGCATTGCCGCAGGCTCACGATCTGCAAACGCTTCAGGGTAATAAAGTGATGCCAGCGCTTTGGTAACGCCCGGATCTCGGCGACTGAGAAGCTTAGCCACATCGTCGCAGCTGTGATCGCGCAAAATCATCCAAGAGAGGGCTGAGCGCAGATCACGCATGGTAATGTGAGCACGCCGGCGCAGATGAACAATTTCGAACAGCCGTCTAACGCGTCTACGCGTTTCTATGCCAGAGGCTGGATCACCTAACGTATCGACATTGTGTTTAATCGGGCATCTAACTTTGTGTTCACATGCCTTGCAGGCGGCCCAGATGTCTTCATCGAGCATCTTAACTAGTTGCTTCTCGATCAGCGACTCATCGCCTCCTGCTGTGACGGCGCGGAGATTCAGGTTAACAAGGAGTGCTTGGTTGGGTTGCGCTTTACCCGCTAACGCGTCATGGACGAATCCGTTAAGCCCAACGAAGTTTTTTGAGAATCGACTGTGAGCGAGAAAGTCAAGAAGACGACCTTCGTTTATGGCGATAAGGCGTGCGGCGCTCACTCCCAAGCCAACTAGTGATGGTCCTTCGAACGGAGCAAAAAATTGTGCTAATACTTCGTCGCTTGTACGATCGCCCTCATCTTGAGAGCCATCGTAGTTCGTTTCGTAGTCGATGCCGTCGCGGCTCCATCGTGAACCATTCCCACTACGAAGGCCGACTACACTGGTACTGGCATGAAAGGATTTTTCTATTTGCTGGAGGAACGCAGTCTTACCATCACCGGCATTCCCCGTTACGATCACGAGGCGAAAGTTTCCGCTTGCGATAGCTGGTGCTAGCTTATTATCCAGTCGGGTGGGGACATACGTAATCCGAGCAATTTCGTCCAGCCCTCTTGTCCCAGCGTTTGTTTCACGCGCCTGACTATAGAGGGTGAGCAATCGCGTCACGTAAGGATTGTAATTTCGTCGTGCTGCTTCGTTCGGCAAAAGAGTTAAGCCGGGAAACCTTCCCTCGCGCGACACCGATTGCACCCGGGCTGCGTAAACGGCTTCAATAGATTTGAAAGCCTCGAGCATTTCACTGGCGGACTGAAAACGCTCGTTTCGAGTAGGTTGGACGGCTTTAAATAAGAACGTATTCAGCTCAGATGAAAGGGTGTCGAGCTCCGGTAGGATATCATTTGGAAGAAAGGGGCTTCCTTTCGACGGGTCGTCTTGGGGGTACGGGTGTCTCTGGAGTATCAGTTCATACAGCACGACTCCCACAGAAAACAGATCGTCCTGTTCGCCCCAGGATGGCTGACCGGCATCCGGTGGACAGTAGCGTGGAGTTCCTGCCCGACCGGAAGCATCACCGATGAATGTTGCGATGTTGAAATCTATGAGCTTCAGTCGATCAGTGGGTAGCTCCAGCAGCAAATTTGCCGGCTTGATATCTCTGTGAACGATATTGGCAGCATGCATCGCGGCCAATCCATCAAGAAGCTCAGCGCCTACGCGCTTAACATCCGGCCAGGCGAATCGTTTGCGCCCGTCGCAGTAGGGTTCGATCGTCTCGCCCTCGATGAATTCATAGAGCACATAGGGAGTTTGATCAGGGGGCGCGAGACGATCCATCCAGATGATCTTCGCAACGTTGGGGTGCGGCGGCATTTTGCCGGCGTCGCGCCACTCATGGATCGTGAGATCTTGATTGCTAATATTCGTAAGTAGTTTCATCGCGTAGGTTTTTTGGTGGTCTAAGTGAAAGACGCGGTAAACGCGGGAAAATGCCCCTTGACCAAGAAGTCCGTCAATGCGCCACACGCCGTCTACCAAACTTCCCGCTTCAAACCGGGCGGGCGAGGTTTCCGGGGGCAATATCTCTGCGGAGGAAGAACCGGCACTTAACAAGTCTTGAAGAGTTTTCCCTGCATTCAGCGCACTTGGTCGCTCATGAAAATTGCTCGTGCTGAGAAGATTTAGGATCAGTTCATCCAGACGCGCATCAACTCCTTCTCGGAACTGGGAAGGCAATTTTGGAGGCATACCTTTAGAGGATCGAGCCTCGCTTGGCCCGTCGAATGGAACTGTATCAGTGAGTAGCTGATACAAAAGCACGCCGAACGAATACATATCTGATGCGGTATCGAAATCGTAAGATGATACGTTTTCAAGCTCTGGAGGAATAAATGCTAAGTTGCGCCTCGCTTCGGTTCCTTCAAATACCGAAATGTTTCCCTCAAGAAAGGCGCGATCGAAATCAGTCAACCGGGGGAGATAGTCATACCCGACGAGGACTGCTTCGGGACAAACATTTCGATGGACCACGCCGCGTGCGTGAATTTCTGTGAGGGCCGATGCCACACCCGCGGCAATCTCCAAACGTTCCCGCAAAGTGAGCTGCTCGCGATCAGGGTTGTTAAGATACCCATGCAGCGTGCCGTATTCGGACCATTCAGTAACTTCATAGAACTCATTATCGTCATCTATGAAGTCGAAGTGCAGGACAGGAAGGAGGTTTGGATGGCGACCGATCTTCGCCACGGCTTCGGTAGGTCGACGGATAATCGCCTTTCGCTTTTCAACGACTTGGGGAGTCCCGCTGCGATCTAGTCGCCATGTTCGAACACGAAAGCGACTCGCGTCATCCGCAACATGCGAACGCCTCGCGATATATTCTCCGCAGTAGTCGTCAGCATAGAGCGTTTCTATGATCTCGAAACCCGCCACACGCCGCCTGGGCCCGCGAATACGGCTGGCCATTCGACCGAGAAGGGCCTTTTCTATATGGGAGTAAGCACTCTTAACATTCGATGCGCGTGACCCCAATCTTTTAGAATCTTTGAGCCACGTGGCGGCGCTACTCAAATGAACGACGTGGCTCCCCCAATTGCCGTTTACCTGTATCTGAGTTCCGTCCGGTACAATTAGCAGGGGATCAACATACACGAGATTTGCTAAGGCTCGGAGCTGTCCCTTCAGAACCTTGCACTTTGTGTTTGTTAGCCAGAGGGGACACTTCTTCGGACTTTGGTTGAGCAGCCATTCTTGATCGTCACCACTAAGGCGGCCGTACCATTCTTTTTCTTCAACTACGTAAATGGCGTGCGGAGAAAGTACTACGAGATCGAATTCGAATGCCCCCAGATGCTTATGCTTAATTTGAAAGTTGGGAATTATAGTATAATCGTCAGGCAATTCCTTTTTTAACTGCTCGCACACCCGCGGCTCAAAGGGTCCGACGAAGCCACCTCCCGATGAGACATCAATCACACGAGCCATTCTGGAAGTACCTCTTCTTCGATTATCCGAATAGCCTCAATTTCGGCGGCCGACGCTTGCATCCGGGCGAGCTCTGCGTCGGAAGTAAGTGACTCAATTAGCTGTGCGTCAGTAGAAGAAAGATCGGGATAAGGGAGATTCAGAAGCAGATCGAGCCTGACCGAAGGGATACTTGTCCCTACGGCTGTTGATTTGATTAGCGCTTGTCCGACGCCAGTTGATAAAAATGTATAGGCGACAGCCCGATGCCCGTCTCGAGGTAAAATTCTCAGGATGTCCTGTGTAACTCCGCATTTGTCACCCAAATAGCTGGCTAATTCAACTTTCCCAAACAGCGATCCGTCAGAAAGCTGACCGTGGCTTCCTGCTAATATTGCATTCGATGGCACGAGCAGCTGCCGGTCTGAGATCGCCGGCCGAGCAATTCTACGTGGGATGGGGCGCATAAGAAAGACGTCTCGCTGTGACATGAAATCGATGCCATACGGTCGATCACACTCGACCCGAGAGAAGCGTGGTCCATTGAACGCACCGCCGTCCTCAATTGCATCCCGCAAGCGCGATTTCCAAGCAGAGCTGAGGTACGAGAAAGCTCCGCGAGTCGATGCGAAGTTCCACGCTGAGATAGTGTCAAGGGGGCCGGCCCACATTACTGCCGAGATGCGCCGATCGGTCCCCATCTCTGTCGCGGTCTTTATGTCTTGCAGCTGATCGACTACTGCGCGAGCGCTTCTTAACTTTTCGTCGTACAATTCACGGCCTTTAATGCCCACTTTAACAAGCGAAGCAACGCGTCTCGTCACTTCCTCGCTAACGATTGGAATTGGTAGTGTTCCAAAAAGATCATCGCGAAACCTGAGAATTTTGGTGCCATAACTAGTCGATCTAATGGCTCGAACGCCGGTCGGGCTGGCCAAAAACGCATACGCGAAAAGAGAAATATCATTACCGGGCTCTTTGAAAATTAGAGACATGGCATCCGGACCGACATACTTGCCGACTAGGCGCCGGTCGGCAATTATAGATCGCCCGTAAAGCTCGTTTTCTCCTAAAGTACCCGCGCCTGCGACAAGCACGTCGAAGCGAGTGATCTCGTGCGCGTCAGGATTTCCCATCGAGTCGCGTCTGATAATTCGCCCTCGCGGTTCGGAGGCGAACATATCGGATTGAGATAAAAGTTCGATGCCCCGCTCTGGGGCACAGTCTTTGCGGGTAAAGACTGTTCCATAAGCAGGCCCCATTTTCGCAAGCAGGTCACGAAGCGGAACTGAACGGCCTTTCTTAGCGGCGCGTATCTTTTCGATTTCGGGTGTGTAATTCAACGCTCGAAGCGCTGCCGTCCGAGGATGCTTAGCAACGAATGTTATCGCCTTCATTTCTGAGCCGTTTGGGTGCAGAGCCGGTGATATTCTTCAGCAATCCACGGCAGATCATCCGCGACGTCCTTTGATGCGACGAGGCGTTCGATCTGATCTATCTTTCTATTTCTCTCGCGACGTTCGATCACAGTTCGTGTTTGAATTTTCTCAGTACCGTCCAGATTGCGTACGTACTGCACTTCCCCGCGACGTCCGTGTCCACAATTTTCTGAGATTGCCATGAAAACCGGCCGTTGTGCTGGACCCTTTGATCCCGCCATCCTGATCTCATTGTCTGCTCGACGTCGCAAAAACACACAGCTAGCCTGTACGGAGACTTGTGGAAGAAAAGCCTCGGCAGGTAAATCGACGCTGGCCAGTAACTCCATGTGCCTTAACATCCACCATCGGACAAACTCCATCTGCTCACCGGGATTTCCTAAAATCCCATTTGGGAGAACGATCGCCGCCACGCCCGTACCGGGCTTCAGAAACTTCCAGCAAGTCTCGATAAATAGAATTTCGGGGGGCACCTTTTTCTGCAGCTCGCGCTTAGTCCATGCATCCCCAGATCTCTTCCAAGTGTAGCCCAGCTCAAATGCTCTGAGGATGTCTGGATCTTCGACAGGGATTTTGGCACCGAAAGGTGGGTTAGTTACAACGTAGTCAAATTGCCCGTGTCCGCCCCCACTTTTCTTGCTAAACGTAGATTGTTCCGGCGAAGCAAATTTGGGAATTCCAAATTCGAGACTGTTGAAGCTGTATATATTTCCATGTCCGTCGTTATTCATCACCATATTCATACGCGCGGCCTTGCGTAGCTCGGGATCGACATCGATGCCGTACAAAAACGAGCCCGCGTATTTACGGATGGATGGATCGATCTTTTTCAGTTCGCTGGGAACAGGGTTTTCTGGATAAGGGCACTCGTTTCGCGACAGGAACAGCTTCCGCATGCTGGAAAGCACCACAACGAGGAAACCCCCGCTTCCGCACGCTGGATCAAGCACCTTCTTGTCGGGAGTCGGCGCAATCATGTCGATCATCATTTTTATTACGTTTCGGGGAGTAAAGAACTGACCCCTCTCTCTTTTTAATGTGGTCGATGTGATTGCCTCGTACGCAGTACCCTTCGCATCCGTGTCTGTATTCAGAAAAGAGTAGCGAGAGAGTTCGGCAGCAATAAAGGATAAAGCTCTGTCGTTTAAGGTGATTTCTTCGTTTCCATCAAAAACGTCGTCGTACTCGTCCTTCACTCTGGCAAAAAGGTGCTTGATCCTCTTGGCAATCTCTCGCTGCCCCTTCTCAGAGTTACGCTCGGTCGCCCCAACAAAAAATTCGCGTGCGCTCGATCGCTCGTCAAGAATTTTTGCGAAGATCAAATATAAAATTTGCCAGAACGCGCGGTCACCGCGCATGTTTTGGTTGCCGTAAAGATAATCATGGCAACGCCTGAATGTTCGCAGAAGTGAATCGCCGGATGCGACGCGGAGGGGCCGTCGATCCGCTGTTTCGAGCTCTTCCAGGCTCTCATCGAGCGCTGGAATGTCGGTGAGATCGGTAAATTCAGGAGCGCCGGTACGCCTGTGAAACGTTCGCATGCGAAACGACAATTCAATTCCATTTGTCCAAATTCCAAAGACCTGTGATCGGTCTTGAGAGAGGTTTCCGAGCACCTCATCTAGGACGTCGATTGAATTCTTGTTACTCTTCGCTGAGGGTTTCGCGACAATCACTACTCGAACAATATCCTCAAGCGCGGAGTCATCGCTTTCGTAGACCGCCAACGAGACGACGCGGGTCCTATTTCGCTCCTTGCCCGCTTCTTCGGAAACGCACTGAATCCTAACATCACGCTTGATTTGCTTCAGCGGGATTCCATACTCACCATGAAGCTGCTCGATAAGAGATTGAAGCGTTTCTTCTTGAGGCGTTGCCGGTTTATGTTCACCGGTAAGAGCACAAACAAGCATCCCTTCTGGGACGATGTCGCCATCGTCGCCTTGGCCGATGTCATCAATCACTTTTGCCCCCACACTAATCGAAGTAACCGCGCAACCAAGCCAGTCGGATCGACAAAACTAACAGCCAGAGCGGCTCTGATTGCGTTCTCAGGTTAGCGCCGAACTGATAGCCGACTCATGCTACGAGTTACTGTCTTACGATCAATGGCTTAGCTCGGCAAATCCACATATGATGTTCGATAGGTAACGGTGTCACCACTCTAGGTGATCCAACTGTGTATGGGCCGATCAATTCCGCCCTCAAGTGATGTTCTGCGGCCGGCGATATTTCGCTATACATCTCATCGCGCAGGTCTTGATTTCGATAGCACCCAGTGCTACATTTCCGGTATGGCCGACGCTGAAAAAACCACGCGGACTTTCAAAACCGCGTGGTTCTCCAAGGCGGCGCGCAAAGCTCGCATCAAGGATGCCGAGCTATGCGAGGCAATTCAGGAGGTGATGAAGGGCCAGGCCGACGATTTGGGCGGCGGCGTCTTCAAGAAGCGCCTGAACAAGAACATGCACCGGAGCATCATTCTCGCGAAGGGCGGCCGACACTGGATTTACGAATATCTGTTCGCGAAAAAAGATCGGGCAAATATCGAGGATGACGAACTAGAGGATTTCCGCATCCTGGCAAAGAGCTATGCCGCACTGAATGATGAACAGATCGCCAAGCTCTTAGAGGACAAAGACCTGACGGAGATATGTCATGCCGAGTAAGAGTAAGTTTAAGAGCGATATTTCCGAGGCGGTCCACTCGTCTGCGGCCATGCTGCACAAGGTAGGCGCACTCGACAAGGCGACGATGCGTGACTTCGACGCGCGTCACCTGGCCGTTCCGACCGAGATCAAACCCGCGCAAATCAAGCGGCTTCGTGAGGCCAACAATGTTAGTCAGCCGGTGTTCGCCCGCTACCTCAACACGAGCGAAAGCACGGTTGAAAAGTGGGAGACCGGTGCCAAGCGGCCGAGCGGGATGGCGCTCAAGCTGCTTACGGTTGTCCAGAAGCACGGGCTAAAAGTTCTCGCTTAAGGCTCGAGTTGCATTGGACTGTAGTTCATGGGCGCCGTTATGACAGGTTTCAACAGCCTCGTTGATCCTCAAGCTCAGGGCTTCGTGGATTGCCTGCCTCGCGATGCTCGTGTCAACCCACCGTCATCGGCGACCTACGACAGCCCAACCTCTTCGCCTCAGGTCAATAACGGATTGGGCGAGCCCCTTCGGGCCGGCTCTATTCGCTTCGCTCACGGAGCCCGCATGCGGTCTCCGCGCATTCGCGTAACGATCCTCTCGCAAGGGCGCGGCAACCCGCCAGCCTCAATCGATCGATCCCAAGCGCTCAACTGCAGCAGAAGCCCCCTCGGGGAGACTCAAACAATGATACCTGACAGGCTAGGATCCTCGCCCGGAACGACGACACACCCTTAAAGTGCGGCCACGACCCGTCGAAAAGGGCCGGGCGGGGCGCCGACCGTGAGTTACACGGTCACGGCTAAATTAAGCTCTCCCAATTCAGCCCGCGTTCTGGCAATTTCGGCTTGATCAGAGGAATGCCAAACAGAATTCCGCTCGACCCCAAGCTGCCGAAGGCCTTCAACGCGACTGCGAACGACGCACGAAGCAAGGCGCAGCTCGATCAATGGTGGGATCGTCCTTATGGTGTCACGTTGCCGGATGGCCGGATAGAGGTGCGGTGCCTGAATGGCGGGGCGTGGGACCGTTCGACCCATCTCGGCATCGCGGATGATTACGATGCGGCCTGTGCGCTGGCCGAGGCAAAGCAAGCGGAGTGGCTCAAGTTCCGGGAGCGCCCCTGCGTCCAGTTCGACGCAGATCAGGTCATGGTGGTCCGGCAGGCCCAGCGGCCGGACGAGGCACCGCAACAACTGGCGACGTTCGCTACCGCCGACGCGGCAACTGACTACTTGCGCGTCAATTTCCCCGATACGTAGGCCGATGTTCGGACATCCGCATGGAGCTGGATGTCGTTCTCGTCCTGGCTCTGTTTCGCTCGGCTCGGGAGGTCCACCGTCTTGGAATTGATCTCGCAGCGGTAGGAGTGTTTGGGCGAGACCCTTCGGGGACGGGTCTACTCGCGCGGCCGGGAAGCGCACTGCCGGAGCCCGCAAGCGTTTTCCGCGCATTTGCGTGACGATCTCGTGGGTGATCGGCGATTTCACGATCATCAGCTACGGCGACCTGCTTCTCTCCGGTGGAACCTGTTCTCGCCGACGCACGCCCGCATGTCCGCGCGCCGGAACCAGATGGCGCGTCCGCATCGCAGCGGCGGGTTCCCGGCGGTGAAGATGATCTGTTCGTCGGTCCGCATTCGCAGCACCTCATGCGGCAGCATCAGCGGCCGGCGCGCCAGCTGCTTGGACCGCGTTCGGGAGGAACCCGACATTTGCGAGGACTGGCTGAGCTGATCCACCTCGACCGTCGTGTCGCCGCAACGCTTCGAGATGTAGTCCGCCGTCTCGGGATCGTTGATCGCCGAGAAGGAGATCCAGGACGCGCTCTCGAACCACTTGCTGGTGGCATCACGTCCGCCATAGGCCTCGCGCATCTGGCCGATCGATTGATATAGCATCAAGAGGCTGATGCCGTATTTGCGTCCCGCGTCGCGCGCAGTTTCGAGAATGCGCAAGTATCCGAGCCGAGCGACCTCATCGAGCAGGAACAGGGTGCGGCCGTTCACTTCGCCATTGCGATTGTAGATGGCGTTGAGCAGGGAGCCGATGACGACCCGGGCGAGACCGGCGTGGTTCTCCAGCGTCTTCAGGTCGAGGTTGATGAAGACGTCCGTCCGGCCCTCCGCGAGCTCGGCCGTCGTGAAGCTCGACCCGGACACCAGTGCGGCATAGTTGGCATAAGAGAGCCAGTGGGTTTCCTTCACCGCGTTGGCGTAGACGCCGCTGAAGGTCTCCGGGGTCATGGCGATGAAGGGCGCGACATTCTCCTTCACGAATCCGGACTCCGAGTTGTCGTAAATCGTCTGAAGCCGCTGGCGGAGCTTCGGCTCCGGCTCGGACAGGTTGGCGCGGACCTGGCGGAGGTGCTGATCCTTCTTTTCCGTATGACCGGACAGGCAGACATCGCCGATCAGGGCCGTCAGCAGTTGCAGCGCCGATGCACGAAAGAAGTCGTCCCGCGCCGAGCCCTGGCGCGGATTGTCGGTCATGATCCACGACGCGACTGCGGCAATGTCCTCTTCCTTGGTCGCGCCGTGTAGGCCGATCCAGTCGAGCACGTTGAAGCCGATCGCTGACGAGCGGGGGTCGAGCACGAAGACCTGGTGGCCCGCCCCGTGCCGGTGTCCCGTGACCATCGGTGCGACCTCGTTGGAGGGGTCAAGGACGACCAATCCGCCGGCCCATTTGAGGGCCGTCGGCACCGTCACGGATGTCGTCTTGAAGCCGCCCGAACCCGCAAACACGATGCCGTGCGACGAGCCGAAGGACGCATCGAAACAGAGCAAAGGAGACTTGCCGCCGGCGCCCCATGTCTCAGCGTCATCGGCGCGGAAGGACCGATCAGTGACCGCATCCCGATCGACGCGATAGCGCTCCCCGACCACGATGCCACCTGCCTCCGGGAACAGCCGCGCAGCCTCGGTCATCGCCATCCAGTCGGACTCGCCATGGATGGCGCGCCGGCCCCGGATGCGGCGCGGCTCAGCGGCCGCGAAGGCGGCGTTGCCCCTCATGGCCACACGCAGACCGAACACGGCCGTAAGCGCAGCGATCATCGCTCCCGCGATGGTCGAGGGATCGGCATAGGCGAGAAGCCGGTCTCCGGCCGGCAGGGCACTGGTGAAGGAATGGAGGCGCGCGATCTCGCGCGACGCGGCGATCGAGACCACGAGCAGGCCGCCGAACACGACGCTCCAGCCGGCTGAGCGGATTGCCGTCGCACCGGCCGCCGCGAACAGGAAGACCACGCCGATCGCCGCGGCGATCACGTAGGGCAGGGCGATGCCGATTCGGCCAAACACCAGGTGCGCCTTCGGGGTTGTCCCGAACTTCGAAAGCCAGGCTTCGATGCCGGTGAGGGCAAGGCATAAGCCCGCCATCAGCAGGGCCGGGACGATCGCCAATGCGATCTTATTTGCTTTCATGACCGAACGCCTTGGCGCCGATCGCCATCAGGCGCTCGCGTTCCGCTTCGTTGCCGCGCAGACGGTCGGCAGCATCGATCAGCAATCCCAGCAGCAGCGCGCGCTTCTCGTAGCGCAGCCCGGCCTTGGCGATCAGGCCACCGAGCTCGATCTTCTCCCGCGTGTCCTTCTTGCGGGCGTGAGTTGAATTGGAGCGGCGCATGCGTTCAGCCCTGTTCAGCCACGCCCGAAGACGCGCCAGGCGCGACGGCCGCGGCCGCCTTCGCCGTTCGGCTCCCGCCTTTGCGAAACCGGCCGGCGATCTCCTCGAACGCCGTCAGCAGCGCGGCTTCCTCGATCTCGATCTCTCCCATCCCGGCCTTGAGCGCGATGCGGCCGATCCGCTCGGCCTCTCGCGTTTCAGCCTGCTTCAGCTGATCCTGAAGCCGAGCGATTTCGTCCCTGATCTGCCGCGAGGGCTTTTTCATTCCGGAAGACCTTTCTTCTGCTTTGCGCGAAGCGCCCAACAAGAAAGCCGGGGCAAGCGAGAAGCGCGACCCGGGTAATTAACGGGGTCGGCGGAGCCGACGCTTTGGAAGATCATCCCGCCGTTCCGAAGGAGCGGCTTCCCAAGGGCGCAGTAATACGTCGCTGATGCGACGTCCTGCTTCCCGCCCTGTATGGGCAGGCCGATCCCGACGAACAGCATGTTCATTCGTCTCGGGGATCACTCCAGCCGTGGCCATCACCCATTTCACGCCCCAGCTCATCGGTCGCGGCGATGGCCGCAGCGCCGTGCTGGCGGCCGCCTACCGGCATTGCGCGAAGATGGAATTCGAGGCCGAGGGCCGTACCGTCGACTATTCCAACAAGCGTGGGATGATCCACGAGGAATTCCTGCTGCCGGCCGACGCGCCCGCGTGGCTTCGGACCATGATCGCCGATCGCTCCGTTGCCGGCGCGTCGGAGGCCTTCTGGAACAAGGTCGAAGCCTTCGAGAAGCGGGCGGATGCGCAGTTCGCCAAGGAGTTCATCATCGCGCTGCCCGTCGAGCTGACGACCGACCAGAACATCACGCTGATGCGCCAGTTCGTGGTCGAGCAGGTGCTGTCCCGCGGACAGGTCGCGGACTGGGTCTATCACGATGAGCCGGGCAATCCGCATGTGCACCTAATGACGACGCTGCGGCCTCTCACCGAGGACGGATTCGGGCCAAAGCGGGTCCCGGTCATCGGAAAAGACGGACAGCCGCTGCGCATGAAATCCGGCAAGATCGCCTATCGGCTTTGGGCCGGCGACAAGCAGGAGTTCCTCGATCAGCGCAATGGCTGGCTCGACCTGCAGAACCAGCATCTCGCCCTGAACGGCCACGAGATTCGGGTCGATGGGCGGTCCTACGCGGAGCGCGGGATCGACGTCGTGCCGACCACCCATATCGGCGTCGCGGCCAAGGCCATCCAGCGCCGCGCAGAGCGCGAGGGGCGCGATCCGAATCTCGAACGGCTGCGCGTTTTCGATGAGAACCGGGCCGAGACGTTGAGGCGAATCCAGCGCCGTCCGGAGATCGTGCTCGAGATGATCTCCCGGGAGAAGAGCGTTTTTGACGAACGAGATGTCGGCAAGCTGCTGCATCGCTATGTCGACGATGCCGAGACCTTCCAGCACTTGATGGCACGGGTGCTGCAAAGCCCCGATGTGCTCCGGCTGGAAGGGGAACAGGTCGACTTCGCGACGGGCGCGCGGGCGGGCGCGAAATACACGACGCGCGAACTGATCCGGCTCGAAGCGGAGATGGCGCGGCGCGCGATTCATCTGTCGGGCAGCACGCCTTTCACGGTCAAGACACAGGTGGTTGCCGCCGTGTCTGCGCGTCACGCCAACCTCTCGGCCGAGCAGCACGCCGCCATCGCGCATATGGCGGCGTCCGGAGAGAGGATCGCGGCCGTTGTCGGTCGTGCAGGCGCAGGCAAGACCACGATGATGCGGGCCGCACGGGAGGTGTGGGAAGCCGCCGGTTATCGCGTCGTCGGCGGCGCCTTGGCAGGCAAGGCGGCCGAGGGATTGGAGAAGGAGGCGGGCATCGAATCCCGCACGCTCGCCTCCTGGGAACTGCGATGGAAGAGCGGTCGCGATGGCCTCGACGATAGAACGGTTTTTGTCCTGGACGAGGCCGGCATGGTCGCGTCGCGGCAGATGGCGCTGTTCGTCGAAACAGCGTCAAAGGCGGGAGCGAAGCTCGTCCTGGTCGGCGATCCCGAACAGCTGCAGCCGATCGAGGCGGGGGCGGCGTTTCGCGCGATCGTCGAACGCACCGGCTATGCCGAACTCGAAACGATCTATCGCCAGGGCCAGCAATGGATGCGCGACGCTTCGCTCGATCTTGCCCGTGGCCGGACGGCCCAGGCTCTGTCCGCCTATCGCCATCATGGACGCCTGCTCGGCTCGGAGTTGAAGGCGCAGGCGATCGACAATCTCATCGCCGATTGGAATCGCGGCTATGATCCGTCCAAGTCGACATTGATCCTGGCCCATCTGCGCCGCGACGTCCGCGCGCTGAACGACATGGCGCGGGCCAGGCTGGTCGAGCGCGGTCTCCTCGAACAGGGCCATGCCTTCCGGACCCAGGATGGCGAGCGCCGGTTTGCGCCGGGCGACCAGATCGTCTTCCTGAAGAACGAGGGTTCGCTCGGCGTCAAGAACGGCATGATCGGCAAGGTCGTGGCAGCCAAGCCGGCTTGCCTGGTGGCCGAGATCGGGGAGGGCGAGGACCGCCGCCGCGTCGAGGTCGATCAACGCTTCTATCGCAATATCGACCACGGCTATGCGACGACCGTGCATAAGGCGCAAGGAGCCACCGTCGATCGGGTCAAGGTGCTGGCAACGCTGTCCCTCGACAAGCACCTGACCTATGTCGCGCTGACCCGCCATCGCGAGGATGTCGCGCTCTATTACGGCCGGCGTTCGTTCCAGAAGGCCGGTGGCCTGATCCCGATTCTGTCGCAGCGCCGGGCGAAGGAGACCACGCTCGATTACGAACGCGGCAGCCTCTATCGGGATGCACTGCGCTTCGCCGCGAACCGCGGACTGCATATCGTCAAGGTGGCGCGCACGCTAGTGAACGACCGCTTGCGCTGGACGATTCGCCAGAAGCAGCGCCTCGCCGAAGTCGGCCGGCGGCTCCGCGCCCTCGGCGAGAAACTCGGCCTTGTCGATGCTCGCAAACCCATCATCAGCACCGCACACAAGGAGCCGAAGCCCATGGTCGCAGGCGTAACGACATTCCCCAAATCCCTCATCGACACCATCGAGGACAGGATCCTCGCCGACCCCGCCATCAAGAAGCAGTGGGAGGATGTCTCCACCCGCTTCCGCCTCGTCTTTGCCGATCCCGAGCGCGCGTTCCGCGCGACGAACTTCGACACCATGCTGAAGGATTCCGCCGCGGCGTCGTCGACGATCGCCCGTCTCGCCACGAACCCGGAATCGTTCGGGGCGCTGCGCGGGAAGACCGGTCTGCTGGCGGGCAAGGCCGACAAGCAGGAGCGCCAGCGCGCCGAGGCCAATGTGCCGGCGCTCAAGCGCGACATCGAGCGTTACTTACGTCTTCGCGCCGAGGCCGAGCATAAGCATGAGGCCGAGGAACGCACGATCCGGCATCGCGTGGCGATCGACATCCCCGCTTTGTCGCGCGACGCGCGTCGCGTGCTCGAGCGCATCCGCGATGCGATCGATCGCAATGACCTGCCGAGCGCGCTCGAATTCGCGCTCGAGGACAGGATGGTGAAAGCGGAGATCGACGGTTTCAACAAGGCCGTCGCAGAGCGCTTTGGTGATCGCACATTCCTGGCGAATGCCGCTAAGGAACCCAACGGGCAGACCTTCGAGAAGGCGGCCGCCGGCATGGATCCGGCGCGACGCGAGCAGCTGAAAGAAGCCTGGCCAGCCATGCGTACGGCACAGCAGCTCGCAGCAGGCGAGCGCACCGCGCAGGCCCTCAAGCAGGCCGAGGCGCAGCGTCTGACCCAGAGCCAGGGACAGACCCTGAAATGATCACACGGCGCTTCCCCTTGGTGATCCTGGTGGCTGGTGCCGGCCTTGTTGCCGCCGTGGCAGGCGCCGGCTGGGGCGCCGGACTGCGCATCAACCTGACGCCGAGCTATCCGCGGGGTCTCTGGCGGATCAAGACGCTGGATCGGGCCGCCGCCGCCGGCGATCTCGTCTTCATCTGTCCGCCCGATACGGCCGAGTTCGAACGCGCATTCGCGCGCGGTTACATCCGGCGCGGACTTTGCGCCGGGGGCTTAAGCCCGCTCATCAAGACCATCGCCGCCATCGGCGGCCAACAGGTCGATGTCGCCGAACAGGTCTCGATCGACGGCCGTCCGCTCCCCGATTCCGATGTCCGGCCGACTGATGCGGCCGGCCGTCCTCTCATGCCGTTTGCCGGCGGCGTCATTCCCGCCGGCGACCTCTATCTCCACTCCGATTTCGCAGGCTCATATGATTCCCGCTATTTTGGCCCGATCCCGTCATCGGGCGTTCTCGGCCTCGCCCGGCCCGTCTTCACCTTCGGTCCCTAGCGCCTGGCGCGCCGTGGCGATGCTCGTCGCTGCGGCTGGTGTCGGGGCTGTTGCCTGGTGCGGCCACGCGCTCGCCTTGCCGCTCGCCTGCGCCTTCCCGACGCTGTGGGCATTCGCGCCGTCGCGGTTGATCTCAGCGGCAGTGAGCGCGGCCTATTTCCTTGCGGCATCGCGCGGGCTGCCGCAGGGCGTCGTCAATTTCTACGGCACTGATGTCGGCGTCGGCATCGCCTTGTGGATTGGCGCCGCGGCCGCCTTCGTCCTTGTTCACGCTGTGCTGTGGCAAAGCCAGCCCGGAAGGAAGAGGGCGTTTTGCTTTGGGCTTGGGGCGCTCCTGATGAGCGTGCCGCCCTTTGGGATCGTTGGATGGGCACAGCCGATCACCGCGGCCGGCATTTTGTTTCCCGGTTGGGGATGGTGGGGACTGGCCGCGACCGCGGCCATCCTGTTCACAATGACGACCGGCAAGTGGCCCATTGCGGCGATCGTTGCGGCCGGCTTCTGGGCCTGGTCGGCCGCGCACTGGATCGCGCCCTCGCAACCAGACGGATGGGTCGGTCTCGATACGAAGCTTGGCAGCTCGCTCGGCCGGGCTCCGGACCTTGCACAATCCCAGGCGCTTCTCCAGCGCGTGCGCGAAGCGGCCGCGGCCGGAGCGCGCGTTGTCGTGCTTCCCGAGAGTGCGGCCGGGCTGTGGACGCCGACCACGAGCGGCTTCTGGATGGACGGCCTTCGCGGCTCCGACATCATGGTGATAGCCGGTGCGGCGATCGTCGATCGCGCAGGCTATGACAACGCCATGATGGAGATCAGCGCCGCTCGCACGCGCCGGCTCTATGGCGAGCGCATGCCGGTGCCGGTCTCGATGTGGCAACCCTGGCTCGCATGGACGGGGCAGGGCGGAGGCGCCAGGGCCAGCTTCTTTGCCAACCCCGCCGTCGAGTCCGCTCGCCACCGCGTCGCGCCCTTGATTTGTTACGAGCAACTGCTCGTCTGGCCGGCCCTCGAGTCGATGCTCCACTCGCCCGACGTGCTTGTCGCGATCGGCAACGACTGGTGGACCGCCGGAACCAACGTCCTCGCCATTCAAAAAGCCAGCACCGAAGCCTGGGCGCGCCTGTTCGGGCTGCCCCTCGTGCTCTCGTTCAACACCTGAAGGGGGATCATCATGATCGATGCCGCCACCATTCATCAATGCGCCGATTCGGGTCTGAAGCCCGCGATCGTCGAGAAATTCATCCGTGCGGTCGGGGCACCCGATCCGCTGGCCGTCACGGTCCGGACCGGAAACCGCGTCGTCCTCGTGACGCCGCCCAAGACCGCGGATGACGCCATGGAGCTGGTCCGCCGTTACGTCGGCCAGGCCATGGTCCGCGTTGGGGTGACCCAATATCCGGTCGGGCTCGGCGTCACCGACGTCGCCGAGCTCAAGCCCGATCTCGTCGACGCCTGCGCCAATATCAGGATGGGTACGGCACTGTTCGGCAAGGTTTATCGCATCGTCACGAAATGGTATGGCGCGCCGGTCGACGAGGCATTCGGCGATGCGATCGACGCCTGGAAGACCGGATATTTCGACGGGAAATATGTGTTCGACGAGCCCGATCCCGGCAGCCCGCCAGCCCGAAAGGGGGCGTCGGACGCTGGCGACAAACCCGCGGACGGTGACGCAGCGAGGCCTGCGAGCAGTCCGGACGATGGTACCCAGCGGGACAAGGAGCCGGGTGATCCGAACAAGGCGGGCATCAGGATCGATCTGTCCGGCATTGGCGTCGGCAAGCCGAAATAGACCTTTGCGGATTGCAACGGCCTCGGCTGAAAAGCCAAGGTCTAGTCCTACTGCGTCACAAACGATGATCTGTCTAGTGGTCGAACTTGATCGCACAACAAGGACATCTCGAAAGCGTTCGGACGAGCCCCCATGTTCGAGGCGCCGTCGCATCGTCGCGATCGAATTTGGAATGTGACGTTGGGTCCGCAGCGGCAGATCCGCGGGGTCTGTAATCTGCGGGAATGCGATCGAGCGGGATCGGCCGGGCGCGCCGAGCGCCTGAGGGAGAGTCCGGAATGCCACATCCTCCGGCAATGTCGAGAGCCAGTATTTGGTAGGCTGGTCCTCGCCTTTTGGCCATTCGATCAGCAACCATTCCTCCAATCGCCGGGTGGTTTGCCAATGATCACGATGCGCGGCACGGACCCGCACGCGTGCAAAGCGCGAGGTCAGCTTTTCGTTCGTTCCTTGCCGCCACGTGATGGTGCGCCAAGCTTTGGCCGGCAGGCCGATCGCGAGCGCCTTGACGGCGGCCGGCTGATGCTGACGGTTGCGGCGCATCAGTTTCGGTGGACGGCTGCGGCCCGACCATGGCTTCGGCGGCAAGGGACCGGTGCCGGGCGCCATACCGTTGTGCTCGACAGAAGACCCGCCACATAGGTCAATCCCAGCGCCGTGATCTCCGTGCGCAGGTCGCTGTTATTGCCATAGCCCGCGTCCATCAGTACGACACCGCGCGGAAGGCCGCTCGCACAGGCCCACCGCAACTGCTCCAGCGCGATCTCCGGCTTGGTCCGGAAGCCAGCTTCGGCAGGAATGCCCACCTTGCGCCGCCGATCGCAGTCCTCAGTCCATTCCTTCGGAAGATAAAGGCGATAGGCGGCAGGCAGGCTGGCGTGGTGGTTGGCAATCGACAGTGACACCGCCACCTGACAATTATCCTGCTTGCCGAGCTGCCCGCAATATTGCCGTGCAACTCCAAGAATGTCGCCCCTGCTTGGGAAATCCGGTATCGTCGATGATCCAGGCTTCGATGGGGCCCTGGCGTTCAATCGCCGGCAGGACCATCTCACGTACCTTGCCCAGCACCTTCTCATCCGACCAGGCGCCGCTGCCGACGAAATGCAGCAGCGATTGATGCTGGGCGGCCGTCCGTTCCGGAGCTGTCATCGCCGCCATCGGCTCCACGCTCTTGCGACCGCCACAGGCCATCAGGCCGACGCAATAGTCGCGCAGCGGCGCCTTCCGATCAGCATGACCGATGACACTGGCAAGCCCTTCCAAATACGTCGCAAATCGCTTCTCGCTCGTCTTGGTGCCACGCCCGCTCATGTCGGCCTCTCGACTGATGGTCCATGCTTCATCCATCGCTGATTCTGGCTGGCGGTTTTGTGACTCAGTCAGACTAGCTAGTGGATAGGCGGCAGCGCTACGCTGTCAGCGTGAGCTCCCTGATGCTGATGTGCAAGTGCTTCGTGATCCGGCCGATTCTGCGGAGCGTGGGTCGCCGCTCTGACGGGCTATCGCATATTCGGCCATGCGGGTGAGTCTCGGCGACGTAAGACAGCTCTCCAGCACTTCCTCGATATCCAACAGACAGGTGTCGGACCTCACCAATCGTCGGCGAACAATTTAGGTCGCCACGCTCTTGGCCGCCCAGAGCGCATCAGCCTGGTCGAATTCGTCACATTCTCCTCGGCTAGCGCCGAACCTCTCTTCAATCTATAAGGAATCGCAGGGCAGTACGCGCTGCCTCGGGGCTTAGAAACCCCTCGATTAGCGGTTGGTGCCGGCCGTGACGGCACCGGGATCCTCTGACCTAACGGCCGGGGGCCTGTGACGTATGTCCAGGCACCTCGGTGCTAAAGGTCATAGGGACCGTCTAATCGCGGTTTTCTAACCCCCGGCTTGGGATCAAGGGGATTATCGTCGGCGGAGGCGCACCGCGGACCAAGTCTGTGTGAGAATTGTGGCACCGAACAATGATGATGAATCGCCCGGCGCCGGGCTCAACTGCGATCTTGAGCATATCTTCGGAGGAATGGCACAACCTGAGCTTGAGAGCCTGGCCATTGATGCCGTTCGCGAATACCGTGCTAGCGTAGCGTTCGCCGAGGCGGCCCAATTGCAGCGGGTAGCCGCAGAGGCTGACGCAGACTGTTGTCCCGAACGCCGGGCAGAGCTCCAACGGATTCATGAACATGCGGAGACCGAGCATCGAGCGCGTCAGCTTGTCCTTAACAACCTGATCGATCGCCTCGGCTACGTCCCCAAAGTCCCCGCCGGATAATCGTCGCGGCAAACGAGCTCCGGGCTGGGCGTCCTGGCCTCTGTTCGCTTAACCGAAGTTCGCGAAGAGCAGGGATCGTCCAGTAAACATGTCACAACTTCAATCTATAAGGATCCGCAGGGCAGATGCACTGCTCTGGGGTTTAGAAACTCCTTGCACAGCGGTTGGTGCCGGCCGTGACGGCGCCGGGATCCCCTGACGTATTGGGCCGCGGAGCCTGTGATGTATGTTTAGGCGCCTCGGTGCTAAAGGTCACACGGACCGGCTATGCACGGTTTTCTAAACCCCCGGCTTGGGATCAGGGGATTATCGTCGGCGGGAGCGCACCGCGGACCTGGTCTGCGTGAGAATTGTGGTATCGAACAATTATGATGAGTCGCCCGACTCCGGGCTCAATTGCAATCTTGAGAACATTTTCACCGAAATGGCACAACCTGAGCTCGAGCGCCTTACCGTCGACGCCGTTCGCGAATACCGTGCTAGCGTAGCGCTTGCCGAGACAGCCCGATTGCAGCGCGTAGCCGCAGAGGCTGACACCGACACTGTTGTCCCGAGCGCCGGGCGGAGCTCCAACGAATCCATGAACATGCAGAGACGGAGCATCGGGCGCGTCAGCTCGTCTTGAACACCTGGTCAATCGGCTCGGCTACGTTCCGAAGGCCCCGGCCGGATAATCGATACTGCGAGTCGCAGACGTCACAGATCAGCTCGCGCCGGCGTAAGCGTCGTGGTTTGCGTCCTGTCTCGCTCGGGGCGGTACCAATGTGAGAGTGAGTGCCGCCTACGGGCGCTCACGCCGGACTAGATCAACTTTTTTTCCATGGCGATGCGGACGGCCTGCTGGAGATTGCTGGCGCCGAGTTTGTCGCGCGCGTTATCCAGATAGAACTGGACTGTTCGTGGCTTGATTCCAAGCAAGTCCGCGATCACATTCATCGACTTGCCGTGCGACGACCAGCTGAGCGAGGTCGCTTCCTGCGTCGACAACGTCACATCGCCCGTTTTGAACGACGACCCAGATGCCAGACTGAGGCGAACATGAATGTAGGCGAGGGCCAATGCCGCCTGCATCGGGTCCCATGGCGGGATTTCCACGCACCGCCGATCCGCTGCGAGCGTTATCATCGCGGTGCGGCCAAAGCTTGTCCTGATTGGAACGGAAACGCCGGAGCGGATGCCGAAGTCAGTTGCCTCAGAATAGAATTGCTTGATCTCGCGCGAGCTCCTGCGCACGACGCGGTCCTCCGCCGACCAGGCGAACATCCGCATGCTGCGCTTGGCGGTCGTCACAACAGGGTCGATGATCGTGTATCGCTTTGTAAAATAGAGGTTCAGCCATTCCGCGGGATAATCGCTGAACGCAACTGCATCGTCGGCGTGAACATGAATGTAAGCATAGCGATCAAAGCCGGATGAGACGGTAAACTTCTTGAGCGCATTGCGAATGGAGCGTTCGTCGTGCGCCAGATCGACAGCGTCAATCAACCCCTGCAATAGCCCATCCAATGTAAATTCCTCCTCGTCTTCCTTTTCTTTTTCCGAGCACTGTGCGATGCCGATCCTTGCTCGTCGGACAAACATCACGATTCTCTCATTCTTCTGAATCGATGACCGTTTCGGGTGGCTCGACGGAATTCAAGCTCCCTTCTTTGCTTACCTATTGATCTCCATCCGATCGTGTCCTACGGCTACCTCTATCCGTGCTCCGATCTGAAGACCAAACCGCGTTCTTCAAGCCAAGGTCCAATTTCTATCGTGGTGGAACGGACGCCGGGCTCTGCACTGTTCCTCGCGCGTGCCGCCGTTGTTTGTGCGCTCGAACAGCCTGCTGCCCCAACGTGTGGTCGAGCCTTCGCAGGCAGTGCCTGAGTGTAGACTGCTTGATTCTGAGCGTGTCCGCCGCTTGACGGAGGCTTTGATGCTGAGACGCGGCACCGCCCAGCGTAGATCTCGAAATTCCACTGTCGCTGTCGGATCTCTATGGCGAGTTGGAGCGGTGACCAAGTTTCTTCTTGAATGTGCGATTCCATTTGCTTGCGCTGCTTCAGCATCCATCAATTCGGCAAGTGCAAAAATGAGACGAGGTTGGAGCCAAGAAGTCAGGCAGGTTCGCTCTTAAGTTCATCTCGGAGCCAACTAGATCTGTCCAAAGAGCTGGCCACCGCTGCAGATCGGTCAGCGGTCAATTCCGGGCAGCTAGGATTCCGATTCCGGCGGTGACTCAGAGGGAATGGCCGAGATCGTGGAAGGCTCGATTCTACACTTTAGAGCCCGCCTTTTCATGGTGGCGGTCAATCGAGGCTTCTCAGTCCTCTCTTTCGATGTGGTCAGAGATGGGTTGCGATCCGATCGCCTTGGATTGGACATGACCTTCACCTTTCTCATATGTTTCGATTGGAGCCGCAGCCCACCCATTACCTCCGAGCGCGGTAGAGTGATCTTCGACGGTGGCTTGCATCTCCTATCTGCCCAAATCAGGGCCGACTGTTTGAAAAGAGATTCGTCAGCCGCATGTCGGAGAGTTCTGAAGACTGCCGCTATAACGGCATAGCCAAGTCGTCGAGGATCCAGGTTCGGAATACGAGGTGCTTCGATTAACGGTCGTGAGCCTGCATCGTTCATCGCCACATCTACCAGATAAATCGAAGATAAACGAAGCTGTGCGCATCGATTGTGACGATTCTTGGTTGTGTGGGATGCTCCGCCGGAGGTCGTGCTCGGGCAGGCGACGCACCGCTATCTCCACGCCGTTGCGTAACTCGGCACCTGCTACATTCGGGGTTGCGAAAGATGAGCCCAGGCGAATAATCGCAGCCGCTCACGATCGCTCCGCTGTACACAAATATCTGTAAATATTGATACATTTGCAAATCTCTGACCGCTGCCTTTACGATGAGACAGCACTTCCCACGCATCTCGCGAGCCGACGGCGGGCTGGAATTCGTGTACCACCGCTATGCTGTGAGAGGCGCACCGATTGCTATCCGGAGGCCATCGAGTGCGGGGAGTCCTACGTCATCCATCGCAAAACTCTGGGCATTTCATCAAACTATTTGTTGGCGCTCCTGGTCCGTTTCAGCGTAAGACCGTATGTCCGCCTCTGCCGATGAGGTGGCGTCGCCCTACACTGCGCGTCCGAGGGTTGCTCGGGCGAACCGAGCCGATCCTCATCACAGGAGGACGAGCCGTGGCAGATTATAGGGAAGCATTCGTCGGAATCGATGTGGCCAAGCTGAGAAATGTCGTCGCGATTGCGGATGCAGGCCGGGAGGGGGAGGTTCGGTTATTCGGCGAGGTTGATGCTTCGGCCACCAACATGCGCCGCGTCTTAGGGCGGATCGCCAACCGGTTTGATATGTTCCGCACCCGTCAAAGCACCTTGGATGGGCACCTGCCGTTCCTAGACGCGCAGTGGTCCGGCGGCTGTCGCAACGGTGCCGAACTCTGGCGCCGTTTGAGAGGGCAAGGCTTTAAGGGATCGCTGCGCGTGGTGGCGGAATGGGCCACGCGACGGCGACGCGCCGAGACTATCAGCCCTCAACAATTGCAGAAGGCCCGCCGCCAGGACAATAGCGCAGTGCTGACAACGAAGCGCGACCACCTAAGCAAGGCCGAGACCGTAACGGTTGCCGCTATTGAACAAAGCGTTCCTATGCAGGCCGATGCCCACGCTCTCGTTGGCCGCTTCCACGCGATGATCCGAAAGAGGGTCGAGATCGAGCTCGAACCTTGGATAGATGAATCCAAGCGGAGCCTCATTGGCTCGTTCGCGAATGGCATCGCCAAAGATAAGGGCGCGGTGCACGCGGCTATCACGCAACCATGGTCCAATGGCCAAGTGGAAGCTCAGATCACCAAACTCAAGCTGGTAAACGGCAGATGTACAATTCGGTCCATCCCGCGGGCGCTAACCACTCAGGATATCAAGTTCCAGAACAGCGAAACTCACTCCTTCAACAATTTCGTCGATCAGGCGATCTGTTGGAGAACCGGCGGCTCTGGAGGCAGCGGAGGAGGCTTTCGGGCTAGACAGTACAACACGTTCTGGTGCAGAGCCTCTTTCCTGCCAATCCGGAACGTTCAGCTGGTAAACGAGGAGCTCATGAAGAACGGACGCGTACGTGCTCCGAAACCGTTCAAAGGTCTGTCTTGGCTGGATCGGTCCGGCTGATCTAGCAACGGCTTCCAATAGGACGTTACAACGCGCGACCTGTACCGCACTCGGACCAGCTAAAGATTAGCGGGATTCGTTGAAAGCCGAGGGCGCAGATGTAGATGTCGCGGCCGTCTCTGTGAACCGGTGTAGGCGAGCCAGGTCGGAGCTCGAATGGCTGACAGAGCACTCGAGATTTCCTCCATTGTGCAGATCGCGGATCTTGCGTGAACGAACAAATGCATCAATCGGACCCCAGAGGTGATGCCGGAATGGCTGGTCTTGGGGCTATGAGGCCGTGTCAAACATTTTCGTTGCAACGTACTCCACGATCAAAGGCGGGACGACTCACGATAACTTGCAACGGGGGATCTCGGAGGGCTGGAGCGGATGTCGATGGAGGGAAACAAGCCAGTAAAGTTGACCTATACACGCTGTCCTTCCTGACTTAGGCCGCAAGCGTTCACTGTTCTCTGAACCCTTACAGGCCGACATTGGCGACTTAGACTACGCGGTCAATGGCGAGATGATCAGCTACTGATGCGGGTTTTGACGTTAGTTGTGATCAGAAGTGAAATGATGCTCGACAAGTCGACAGGTTGCATATCTGGCCGCAACATCCTAACCTACAAATAGAAGAAGTCGGCCGTGGAGGGTGGAAATGCGATCGCTCCTTAGGGCTGGACTATGTGTAGTACTTGTATGCATCGCGTTAGGTGGACCGTCCCGGCAAGCCGACGCGGGGAATGTCATTCAGGATGTCTGGGGTGTCGTGACCGACCCTCTAAAGCTGCGGGCATCATCCAGTACACTAGCCGACAGCATAGAACGTTCCTTGGCCCAATTGGACAAGCTAAGAGAGGTTTCAAATTACAATGTTCAGCAACGTCTCGACCAAATTCGAGCGATCGCATTGGAGGTGATCGATAAAGGCCAATCTGCGGTAGCTGAGGCGATTCATCGAATGACGCTGCTTGAGAAAGAGATCTACGAAGACGCTGTTAGATTAATCGCAAGAGTTGAATGCGCGGTCGAAAATGTAAATTCTCGCCTACAAGCTGCTTTTGCGGAAATTCTGAAGCAACTTGTTAA
The DNA here is from genome assembly GCF_044908355.1 of Bradyrhizobium sp. USDA 336. Classification (NCBI taxonomy): domain Bacteria; kingdom Pseudomonadati; phylum Pseudomonadota; class Alphaproteobacteria; order Hyphomicrobiales; family Nitrobacteraceae; genus Bradyrhizobium; species Bradyrhizobium sp. USDA 336. Next base: position 142,814 of record NZ_JBIYDC010000001.1, read on the forward strand.
GGCTGACCCGCGAATTGAGGTGGCTGGCTACAAGGCCATGGAGTTCATCGTCAATCCAGTTCAAATTCAAAATCCGAATGAGGCTTATCGAGACGCTAAGGAAAAGGCTTTCAGAGCTCTCGGCAAAGATCACTTCACTGATCGATCGAATGCCGCAGATATTTTCTGGACCTACCAAAATCTAAAAGTGATGGCGCGATGGACGAGGTGTCGTTACGACGCTTCAGGGGCCACTGCTCTTACTCTCGAAATGAACGAGCTTGAGCGTCTTTCCGAACCTTGGATTAACGTGATTAACGTCAAACTATTCTAGAACAAGGGGGATACTATGAATCGTTGGATAGTACCGGCGGCCCCGTTTGCGATCGTTGTAAGTTTGGTTTTCGATGCGGTTGACGCATGTGCACAGCAACCTCAGCAATGCGTTTCAGCGGCCCAATGTGCTCAACAAGCCGTAGAGGCGGCAGCGAGAGCTGAGGCTGCTGTAACAGCTCTTAATCGAAAGCTTGAGGAGGTCCGGAAGGATCTTGTAACAAAACTCCCCGGGCCCGCCGATTATTATATCAAGCGCATTCCTTCAGTTGCACAATACACTGAGGAGAAGTGCGACAGCACTGATATTTTGATTTCTGCCGCGTGTACGAACTCCAATGGTGCACAAACTGCGGTAGGACCCAAGTTTTTCAACAAAGATGGCGCGCGTTACGCGTCTTGCGAACGATACGGCCCACCCGGGCAGACGGCCGAAGGTCACCTAATCTGTATGAAGCACCACCACTGATCAGTAAGCGGCAAAGAGATCCCGTCTGGCGGAGTGGGTGAGCGATCGGCTATCGGCTGCTGAGTCTGTGAGCCGATGTGAGCTTCTATGTCTGCGCCTAGTTCTGGAACTAGAACCTTCCATATGATCGAAGCGGTCGCCGAGCGTCTTGAGGGGGCGCCGCGACAGCTTCGCCGACGCTGGTCGGATGAGTTCAAGGCACAAGTTGTGGCAGAGGCGCTGGAGCCCGGCGCGAGCGTATCGGGGATCGCCCATCGGATCGGCATTCACCCGTCGCAACTGTTCGCCTGGCGCCGCGATGCTCGAGCCGAGCGACCTTATCCCTCGCGGCCTTCGAGTCGCGAAGCCGCGGTGGCGTGTGTGGCAGACGCAGTGATCGAGATTGCCATTGGCGAGGTCGTCGTGCGCGCCGGCGTGGATGTCGACGAGGCGCACTTGCAGCGGGTAATTCGGGCGGTCCGTTCGGCATGATTCCCTCTGGTGTGAAGGTGTTCCTCGCCAGCCATCCGGTCGACTTCCGCAAGGGGATCGATGGCCTTGTTGCGCTTGTGCGCGATGCCGGCTCAGATCCGTTCTTATGCGTCGGACGAGATTATGTGGCGGAGGCGCCCTAACGCCAGCCAGGGCCGGGCCATCCAGGGGTTCTCCGCCACATAATTGCATGTTTCGCGGGATCGTGAGCACGGATTTCAGGGGATCGTGAGCAGAGATTTCAGACGATCGTGAGCACGGATTTCGCGGGATCGTGAGCAACTTTTCAGCGGCTCAGCCCGCTTCGGCCGACAACTCAACCGGCTTAGGAACTGCCTCGTCAGTGAACGAGGAAGGCCGATGCCCACCCAGAGATTGTCGATGCGCCGGATCAAAGAGGTTCTCCGCTTAAAACATGTTCAAGGCTTGCCGGAGCGAGCCATCGCGCGCACCCTGGGCATCAGCAACGGTGCCGCGCACAGCTATCTGCGTCGAGCGGGGGCTGCCGGGCTGAACTGGCCGTTGCCGGCCGGAATGACTGACGAAGACCTGGAACTGCTGCTTTTCCCTGCGCCGAGGCCTGCGTCGCAGAACCCACAGCGGCCCGTTCCCGACTGGGGCTATGTCGACAAGGAGCTGCGCCGACGCAACGTGACCCGGCGGCTGCTGTGGGACGAGTATCGCGCCACCCATCCCGATGGATTCGGCTACACATGGTTTTGCACGACCTACGAGGCCTGGAAGGGGCGAGCCCGGCCTTCGATGCGGCAGACCCATCTGGGCGGCGAGAAGGTTTTCGTGGATTTCGCCGGCGACACCATCGACGTCATCGACCCCTCAAGTGGGGAAGTGCAGTCGATGAAGCTGTTCGTCGCGGCGATGGGCGCGTCCAATTATACCTACGCCGAGGCCTGCCCAAGCGAGGGGCTCGCCGACTGGATCCGGGTCCACATCAACCTTTTCGCCTTCCTCGGCGGCGCGCCGACATTCGTGGTCTGCGACAATCTCAAAGCCGCCGTCACCAATCCCGACCGCCACGATCCTGGCCTCAACCGAACCTATGCCGAGATGGCGAGCCATTACGGCACGGCCATTCTCGCAGCCCGGCCGCGGCGCCCAAAAGATAAGGCAAAGGTCGAAGTTGCGGTGCAAGTCGCCCAGAGATGGATTTTGGCGCGGCTGCGCAACCAACGCTTCTTTTCGATGGCGGAGCTGAACGCAGCCATCAAAATACTCGTCGTCGAACTCAATGCCCGGCAGATGCGCGACTTTGGCGCCAGCCGCGCCGAACTGTTCTCCGAACTCGACAAGCCCAAGCTCACCAAGCTGCCCGATCAGACTTACGCTTTCGCGCGCTGGAAGCGATGCCGGGTCGGCCCCGACTATCATATCGAGATCGATGGACACTGGTATTCCACGCCATATCGGCTCATCCGTGAGCTCGTCGATGCGCGCATTGACGACAGGACGGTCGAGATCTTCCACAACGGCCGCAGGGTCGCCAGCCACGCTCGCGCGCCCAACCGGCGGGGCCACACCACCATCACCGACCACATGCTCAGCGCCCATCGGCGCTACGGCCAATGGACGCCCGTCAGAGTGATCGCCGCCGGTGAGCGGATCGGTCCGTCGACCGCCGCCTTCTTCCAGGCCGTGATCGCGGCCCGGCCGCATCCCGAGCAAGGCTTTCGCACCTGCCTCGGCATTCTGTCGCTGGCCAAAAGCTACAGCGCCGAGCGCGTCGACGCGGCCTGCCGGCGCGGCATTCTGATCAAGGCGCGATCCGTCGCCTCGATCCGCTCCATCCTCCAGCACGGCCTGGATCGCACCTTTCTCGACGAGCCCTCCGAACCCCAACCCCTGCGCCACGGCAACCTCCGCGGCCGGGATTATTTCCACTGAAGCCAAGGAGACCTGTATGCTCAACCATCCCACCCACGAACGCCTGATCGAGCTCGGCTTGAGCGGCATGGCCAACGCCTTCGAGGAGCAGCGACGATCACCTGATCTCGAAGCCTTGCCGTTCGAAGATCGCATCGGCCTGCTGGTCGACCGGGAAGCCGCGGAACGCGATACCAGGCGGCTCACCACGCGCCTCAAGCTGGCCGCGCTCCGCCAGAATGCTTGCGTGGAGGACGTCGATTTGCGCACGCCGCGGGGTATCGACCGGGCCGTTTTCGCCAAGCTCGTCAGCGGCGACTGGATCGATCGCCACGAGAATTTGCTCATAACCGGAGCGACCGGATTGGGCAAAAGTTGGTTAGCCTGTGCCCTCGGCCACAAGGCCTGCCGCGACAATCGCTCGGTTCCCTATCATCGCGTCCCAAGATTGTTCGAAGCGTTGGCGCTCGCGCGGGGCGATGGACGTTATGCCCGCTTGCTCAAAACCATTGGCCGCGCCCAGCTTCTGATTTTGGATGATTGGGGATTGTCGGTGCTCACCGCCGCCGAGCGGCGCGATCTACTGGAAGTCCTCGAGGACCGCCATGGCCGCGCCTCCACCATCGTAACCAGCCAACTCCCTGTGGACACATGGCACGAAGTTATCGGAGACCCAACCTACGCCGACGCCGTCCTAGATCGCCTCGTCCATAACGCTCACCGCCTCCAGCTTGCCGGCGAAAGCATGCGAAAACGCAACGCCAAAACCATCACCCTTGACGAGCAGCCAGAACGCTGACTCTATCACCGCCTCGGCCGGAGCGGGCTGCTCACGATCGTCTGAATTCGGCGCTCATGATCGCACGAAATCGCTGCTCATCATCAGTGAAATATGCAACATAATAATCAGATGTTGGCCAGCAGCTGCAGGATGGTGTCGTTCGGCCGGAAGCGCGCGCTGCGGTCGCCTGAGACGCCCGCCTTCTCGAGTCCCCGGCGCATCATCTCGACATCCGCAGCGGCGTATCGGTGGGTTGTGGCGACCTGAGCATGGCCAAGCCAAGCCTGGATCGTCAGGAGGTCCACGCCTGACCGGAGAAGCTTCATGGCGAGGGAATGCCGGAAGATGTGCGGCGATATTGGCTTGCCCTCCAAGCTTGGCCTCTTGGACCCGGCCTGGGAGGCGGCACGCCGCACGATGTGTGTCGCGCCGAAAAGCGTCAGGCGCTCGTTGCGGACCCCGACGAAGATCGGCTGCGGTTCGTGATTGGCGAGGCCGCGTTCGCTCAATAGGTCCGTCAGCGATCGCACCAGATCCTTAGGAATGGGAACGACGCGATCTCGGCGTCCCTTGCGGTGAAGGAGCACCTGCGGGCGTCCTCGCTCCAACTGAAGGTCGTTCGCGTTGACGCCGGTCGCTTCAGACACGCGAGCGCCGGTTCTCGCCAAGAAGAGCAGAAAGGCCCGGTCGCGCCGGCCGCGGGGCGTCGTCTGATCAGGGGCTGCGATGATGGCCTCCACCTCGGCGTTGGTGAGATGATGCGTCACCTCGATGTGGGCCCGCTTGGTGGGGATCGTCAGAACCCGTTGGGCGACGCCGAACGAGGCGGGATCGGCGGCAGCGACGTGATGGAAGAAAGATCGGATCGCGGCTAGTCGGGCGTTGCGCGTTGCGACGGAGTTGTTCCGCTTCTCCTCAAGCTCGTCAAGAAAGGCGAGAACAAGGTCCCGATCGAGATCCTCAAGGGCCAGCGCCGCCGGCTTCTTCCCCAAATGGGCGGCGGCAAAGAGGATCAGCATGCGCAAGGCCTCGCGATAGCTGGCTAAGGTCGCGGAGGTCGCGTTGCGCTGCTTGGTCAACCGGCGACGAAAGTACGACTCCAGGAGCGGCGCCAGCAGGAGGTGTTCGTTCATGCCGCGCCTCCGTCGAGGAAGGCGCGCTCAGCCGCGATGGCGAGGAGATCCGACGAGCCGGTGAGGTAGTAGGCTGTGTCGCTATAGTTGGCGTGGCCGAGGTAGGTGGCGAGTAAGGGCAGCAGCGCTTGGACGTCTGCGTGCTGTTGGTGCCACAGCCTGAGCCTGGTCACCGCGAACCGGTGCCGGAGATCGTGCGGTCGCAGAGGCTTGCCATTGTCAAGACCCGCGAGCTTGCGGGCCTTAGCGAAGTTGCTTTGCAGGCCGGTCGCCGACAGACGGCAGCCTCGCGAGCTGAGGAAGAAGGCCTCGCCTTTGGGCCTGGGAAACACGGTGTCGCGCTCACGGGCGTATCGGCGAAGGGCTGCCTGGGTCGTTGGGTGAACAGGAATCAGGCGGTCTTTACGGAACTTGGTTTTACGGACGAGGACGACCCCGTTGGTCAGATCGACGTCGCCGCGATCAAGGCTGACCACTTCGCCCGATCGTAGTCCCGTGCTGGCCAACAATCCGATTAGCGTCGCCATCGTGCGGCCCCTGAGAGGGTTCCCTGGCGAAATGAAGCTGCATGCGTCGATAAGCGACGTCAGCTCAGCCTCACTTAGGATGCGCGGCGGCGGAATCGCCCTGGACCGCGGGAAAGCTTTGCGCTCCAAGACCTCGGTCTGGGGGTCGTAGACGACCAGGTACTCGTAGAATCGGCGGAGCACGCCGTGACGGACCGCGCGGCTGTTGGCGGCGCCACCGAACGACAGGACGAAGTCCAGCGCCATCGTCCGGGTGGCGGGCGCACCCAGCTGAGATCGCTCGACGTAGCGAACGAAAGCCCGCAGCGTTCCGGCTTGCTTGTTGAAGGCGTAGCCGAGGGAGCGGCGCAGCTCGATGTAGCGCTCGACCTTGTCGCCGAGGAATGCGGCGAAGGCGGTCATACGGCGCCTCCCGGAAAGGGGAGCGCGACCTCAGCGAGCTGCGAGGCCGCGACCTTCACGTACAGCGCCGTTGTGTTGATGCTTCGGTGCCCCAGAAGATCGGCGACCTCGTTGATCGGCCTTCGTCGCCCCACGAGCTGGGTAGCTAGACTGTGACGCAGGAGATGTGCGCCCCCGACGCGATCGAGCTCGATCCCACCATGCTGCAATCGCTTCCGCACGATCCTCGAAACAGACGACGCGTACTTGAATGGTCCCACGGGCGGCGTGAAGGACAGGAACAGATGCTGACTATCGACCTTCGGTCGAGCCCGCAGGATGTAGTCGGCGAGCGCGGCGCCGGTCTCCTCGATGAGCGGGGCCACTCGGTCACGCTTGCCCTTGGTGCGCCGGACAAAAACCTCGCCAGCTCGCCAGTCGATATCCCGGAGCTGAAGAGCGCGTAGCTCGCCGTTGCGAATGCCTGTGGTGGCGAGCAACAACAGGACAGCTCGATCGCGAAGGTCGATCGGCGTCGCCTTGCCGATCGCATCGATGGCGCGGCGAACATCATCCCACGAAAGCCGGGGCGGTAAGTGGGCCAGTCGCCAATATGGCGTTCTTGGAACGACGGGAGCCAGATCCTGCTCGTGGTGGTCACCCCAATGCAGAAAGCGGAGAAACGTTCGGATGTAAGAGATCGCCGCCGTGCGAGTGCCGGAGGTCGCCGAGAGCGACAGCCGATACTCGACAGCGGCAAGGACATGCTCTGCCGTCAACGCCTCGAGGTCTTGGCCAGGATGGCGATGGCGGAGCCAATCCAGAAAGCGCCGTGCGCCCAAGAGAACGCCATCGCGGGACCTTGGCTCAAGGCCTCGTACCCTGCTCAGATAGTCAGAAAAGGAGCGCAAAAGCGGAGCGTCCGGATCATCGACTACAATGGGCGTCGAAGCAATGAATCGTTCGGGCGCCACCCGCCGCGCGTGTTGGAGCGCAGACACTGCCGCAATCCGCGGTGAGTCCGTGGTGAATGTGCATAGATAGCTATCGATGATAGCTTCGCCGATCGGCCGTGAACCGCAATGTGCTGCAGCAAAACGGCCGAACCGCGCGATCCGGCTCAGATAAAGCTTAGCGGATGCTTGCTTGTAACCGAGCGAGAAAAAGTGTAAAAGTATGCACTTGACCTGACGGCTGGCTCTTCGTCGTGGTGGATGTCCGACGAAGATTGTGTCCGGCGCTACGCGGCCGGTAGCAATTTCTCCCTCGCAATGGGCAGCGCGTCAAGGAAGGTTTGCATCGGTGTTTTTCCATAGCACCATCGTCCCTGATGCGGGCGCGTTTCGTTGTACGCCGTCACCCAAACATCGAGATCATTCTGCAGCTCGTCGATGGTTCGATAGATCTTCTTGCGGAACGCCACACGATAGAACTCATCGAGCACGGTTCGATGGAAGCGCTCGCAGATTCCGTTGGTCTGCGGGCTCTTGGTCTTGGTCCGCGTATGATCGATGTCCTCGACGGCGAGATAGAGCTCGTAGTCGTGATGCTCGGGGTTACCGCAATACTCGGTGCCACGATCCGTCAGCACCCGGCACAGTACAATACCGTGCTCTTCGAAGAACGGCAGCACCCGATCGTTCAGCGTCTCCGCCGCGGTGATTGGCGTCTTGCGGTCGTAGAGCTTGGCGAAGACCACCTTGGTGTAAGTATCGATGAAGGTCTGCTGATAGATGCGGCCCACGCCCTTCATGTTGCCGACATAGAAGGTGTCCTGGGCGCCGCAATAGCCGGGACATTCGCTCTCGAACTCGCCGTGGACTTCCTTCTCGGTCTTGGCTTTCTCCAGCGCCACGACCTGGGCTTCGGTGAGGACAAAGCCCTCCTGTGCCATTCTGGCTTCGAGCGCCTTGAGCCGCGTCTTGGTGTTCGCCAGATCGTGGCGCAACCAGACGCCCCGCACCCCGAACGGCGAGATCAACAAGCCATGTTTCTTCAGCTCGTTGGAAACACGCACCTGGCCCCAGGTCGGTTGTTCGATCGCCAGCGCCACCACTGCCGCTTCGATCTCAGGCGCGACACGGTTCTTGAGGATCGGCTTCTTCCGGCTGATCTCGGCAAGCGCCAGCTCGCCGCCTTTGTCGTACAGTTCCTTGAATCGGTAGAAGCTGTCGCGACTATATCCCATCATCTTGCAGGCCTGGCTGACATTGCCCAACTGCTTGGCCAGTTCCAACACCCCGACCTTCGCGTGAATGACTTTCTGCTCTTGTGTCATGGTTGCATCTCCTGCGTGAGACGCTGCGGGGCAGCGCGGGAGCGCCAGTTCGGGTGAGCGCTCCCGCTCGCCCCGCAGCTCCATTCCCCACCAGTCCAAGCCATTCTGTCAGATTAAGTCGAGACTTTTACAGAAAAAGTGCCCCGCGATGCGATCCATCTCGGCGCCGAGCGCCCCGTCACGAAGGCGTTTAAGCACCCCGCGGTACGAAAAATAGAACTCGAGCATTGTGCCCCTCCGGCGTTACGGCGCAGGGGGATCCCGCGTCCGCACGAGGGGCACGAAATATTATGTGGCGGAGGAATCCAGCCGTGGCCGGCCCTGGCTGGCGTTAGGGCGCCTCCGCCACATAATCTCGTCCGACACATAAGAGCGGGTCTTTGCGCAGCACCTCCTGCACTTGAAGTGCCAACAACGGAAAGCCTCTGCGCATATCCGTGTAGCCTGTCGCGAGCCACACTCGCACGCCGGTTGGAACCGGGATCATCGGCGCACCAGGGCATCGAGAACTCGCCGCAGCGCGTCTCCATCAACGTCACCGTCGACCCGGATGCGGTGTCCGCTACCGAGATCAATCTCGATGATGCCCTGGCTCCTCCGGCGACGCGCCGGCGCCGTCGTCAATGGCGCTTCGGCCACTTCCCGCGGCGGCACAGACGGCCCAATCTCGACCGGCACCAACGGCGCTACACTCGTTTCACTGTGCTTGCAAAGCTCTTTGCGCCACCTGAACAGCTGGCTCACATGAAGGCCGGCCATGCGAGCCACCTCGGAAACAGTGGCTCCGGGCTCGAGCGATGCTGCAACTAGCCGTTCCTTCTCATCCTGTGACCACCGACGCCGCCGCTCGACCGTTGTGATCACCTCTGCCCGCGAAATCGTCATAGCGCTTCTCCTAGGATTACCCCTAGGACCTGCAGCGCTCGCGTCCGTCAAACAAGGCGGCCCTCAATGGAGGGATACTCAAGGACGCGCTGACGGCGCTGTGGGAGGCGTCGGATCGGGTGTGCGGCAAGCGGCTCAAGGTGATGATCCCGACCTTGCTGGCGGCCCTCGAGCAACATGGCCGATTGCAGCTTGGGCAGGCCGACCGTGATTGAGTTCTGGCTATCAGTGCCGCTACCATCGACCGCCTGCTCGTGGACGTGAAGGTCGCGGCGAGCGGCGGCAGGCGGCGCCGTGCCGGATTCTATTCGGCAATCCGGCGCGAGGTCCCGATCCGCACGTTCAATGATTGGAACAGCCCGCCGCCTGGCTTCTGCGAGGTCGACATGGTCGCCCATGGCGGAACGTCGGTGACTGGCTCGTTCATCCAGACCTTGACGATGGTCGATGTCGCCACGGGCTGGACGGAGTGTCTGCCGTTGGTGACGCGGGAAGGTTCGCTGGTCGTCGAGGCGATCAACCGCGCACAGAGCCTGTTCCCTTGGCTCTTACGCGGCGTGGACTTCGACAACGATAGCGCTTTCATGAACGATGTCGTCGTGCCGGGCCGAGGAAGCATCGATAGATTGCTCTGTTCCTGGATCAACATTGTCCAACTCGATCTGGTTGTGAACCAATGGCAGATTTCGGGTGGTGAGACGAGGAAACGAAGTCCGATCAAAGCGCCAACAGCTCCCTTGCGTCACGAAAAGCTTGCAACGCCGCATTGATGTCATCGTCCGTCAGAGCCGCCGACATTTGGGTCCTAATCCGTGCCTGCCCCTCGGGAACGACTGGGTATGAAAAGCCAGCTACGTATACGCCTAAGCGATCCAACGTCTGCGCCATCGCCTTTGCTCGATGTGCGTCGAAGAACATCACCGGGATGATCGGGGTCGTCCCTGGTACGACGTCAAAGCCAGCATCGACGAGTCCTTGGCGAAATCGTTGGACGTGCGCTCCGAGTCGAGATCGACGATCATCGGCGTTCGCTGCTATCTCAATCGCTCTTAGAGCTCCCGCGGCCATCGCAGGTGGAATACTGTTAGAAAACAAGTAAGGCCGAGCACGTTGTCTGAGAACTTCAACGATCTTGCTCCTACCCGCGACGAACCCTCCAGCTGCCCCGCCTAAGCTTTTTCCGAAGGTTCCGCTAATAATGTCGATTTTCCCTTCCGTTCCGGTCAATGCCGGCGTCCCTCGACCCTGGGGTCCGAGGTGCCCTGTGGCGTGACAATCGTCCACCATCACCATCGCGCCAAACCGATCAGCCAGATCACAGACAGTCGGCAGATCTGCAACGTACCCATCCATGGAAAACACGCCGTCGGTTGCGATCAAGATAAACCGAGAGCCGTTTTCCCGCGCCTGCCGGAGAGCGTCCTCCAACGCATTCATGTTCCCGTTCGCGAACCGATATCGCTGTGCTTTGCACAGGCGCACACCGTCAACAATTGACGCGTGATTTAGGCTGTCTGAAACGATGGCATCGTCCGCAGTTAGCAGCGCATCGAACACCCCGGTATTGGCGTCAAAGCAAGCAGGGAAAAGGATTGCATCATCTGCGCCAACATAGCGTGCAATCGCTTCTTCCAATTGGCGATGTAGGACGTGCGTTCCGCATATGAATCGGACTGAGGCCATGCCGAAGCCGAACTCGGCTAAGGCTCGCTGGGCGGCCGCGACAATCTCCTCGTGATTGGCCAACCCAAGATAGTTATTCGCGCACAAGTTGATTAGTTCTCGCTTGTGGCCATCG
>NZ_JBIYDC010000002.1:4800000-6452500 GCF_044908355.1 Bradyrhizobium sp. USDA 336
AGCATGGACCTCCGGAGAATTTTCAGCCGTTCGTTCGGTGCACCTTCGAGCGCAAAGAATCATTTGCTCGAACGGTTCATCCGCGACGAGCAGGGCAGCTACGTGCTCATTTCTGCGCTGCTCATGCCGGTCCTGGTCGGCACCGCCGGCCTCGGAACGGAAGTGGGCTGGTGGTACTACAAGCACAAGAACATGCAGAGCGTTGCAGATTCCGGCGCGGTCAGCGCTGCGACGGCTGCCAGTGTCGGCGGCGACCCCTCGTCCGAAGCCAAGGCGGTCGCGGCAAATTATGGCTACACCGACGGGGCGAACGACGTCACTGTCACGGTGAACCAGCCACCGAAAACAGGCAGTCAAGCGTCGAACGCGCAGGCCATCGAAGTCATCGTCAGTCAGCCGCAGCGTCGGCTGCTGTCGGCCTTGTTCGGCTCGGATCGCGTACCAATCACCGCGCGCTCGGTCGCCCTGCCCAATTCCGGGACGGGCTGCGTACTTGCGCTCAACACGAGCGCAAGCCCCGCCGTCAATGTCAGCGGCGGCAACCAGCTCAACCTGATCAAGTGCAATCTCTATAGCAATTCGAGCGCAAGCCCCTCGCTCAACGTCGCCGGCAGCGCCTCGGTGGCAGCAAACCAGGTCGGCGTGGTCGGCGACGTCTCGGGCGCAAGCAGCATCACGGCGACCAACGGGGTCAAGACGCACATCACGCCTGTCCCCGATCCCTATGCCGACGTCTCTCCGCCTACGCGGCCGAGCTGCAGCAATGCCAAGATCACGGTCAACGCCAACGGAAAGACAAACTCGCTCGACCCCGGCTGCTACATGGGCAGCATCACGGTCAACGCCGGCGCAGTCCTGAACCTCAATCCGGGCATCTACTATCTGGATGGCGCCAGCCTGAGCGTCGCCGGAAATGCCACCATCACCGGCAGCGGCGTCACCCTGGTGTTCACCGGCTCCGGCAGCGACTGGGGCACCGCCTCAATCGGCAGCAACGCGACCGTCGACCTGACCGGGCCGACCAGCGGCCCGACGAAGGGCATCGTCATGTACGGCGACCGCAACATGCCTGCCGGGACCAATTTCAATCTCACCGGCGGCAGCACGCAGAATTTCGGCGGTGCCATCTACCTGCCGAAGGCCAATCTCAGCTTCAGCGGCGGCAACGGCACCAGCACATCCTGCACCAAGATCATCGCGGATACGCTGACGTTCAGCGGCACGTCGAACCTGCAGGTCAATTGCACCGCGCTCGGCACCGCGACGATCGGTTCGCAAACCGCGCAGCTCGTCGAATGAGGTTTGGGGCGATGCAGATCCGGAATTACTCATCCAGGCTTGGCCGTCGATTGCTTGGTTCTCTGGCGCGCCACGTGAGCAATGCGGCCGGCGATCAACGGGGCGTCGCGGCAGCCGAATTCGCGATTCTAATTCCCCTGCTGTCCCTGATGGTCGTCTCGGTCACGGACATCGGGCTGGCGCTCTATCGCAAGATGCAGGTCGAAAATGCCGCGCAAGCCGGAGCCCAGTACGCGATTGCGCGCGGCTTCGACACGAACGGCATCGCGAACGCCGTCGCAAGTGCCACCAGCGCGACGAACATCACCGCGTCACCTCCGCCGGTCCAATTCTGCGGATGTCCAACGAGTGCGGGCGTGAGCGCCACCAGCTGCGGAACGGTCTGCACCGGCGGTGCGCCGGCCGGAACATATACGACAGTCTCGGCGAAAGCGACGTATTATACGATCATCGATTATCAGATCGTGGCGGCCACATACACGTACACCGCGCAGTCCACCACGAGGCTGCAGTGAAGCTCACCGCAGCATGGCGAGACACGCGGGGCACCACAGCGCTGGAATTCGCGCTGACCGCTCCCGTGTTCTTCCTGTTCATATTCGGGATCATCGAATGCGGATTGCTGTTCTGGACTCAGCTGGGAATCCAGCATGGGAGCGAAATGGCGGCGCGCTGCGCGACGGTCAACAACACGCTCTGCCCGAACAGCAGCGCGATCACGACCTACGCCGCCCAGCAGGCCTACGGCCTCACGCTGCCGCCGGGGACATTCACCTTTGCCACGGCCGCGTGCGGCAACCAGGTCAGCGCGAGCTATTCATTCGAGTTTCCGCAGATCATCAACCTGTCTCCGATCACGCTGACCGCGCGGGCATGTTTTCCGAGTTGAGGTCGCCGACAGCCGGTTTTGCCGCGAAGGTAAAGGGCGATGTGCCCGCGCCGCATTGCCGGCAACTCAGCAAAATGGTCTCTGTCGGGACGGACGCTTGCGTTCTACATTCCTTGCAGCCGTGGGTGAGTCGTTTCGCGCTTGGGTTGGATTTTTTTTGCAGTTCCGCGTCTTTAAGTTGTTTGACGAAGTCTTGCTGAAACAATGAGCTGCTATATCGCACGCCAGGTAACCGGCCCCCGTTCTTTTTTACCGCACAGGCAATCGACCAACCAATCAGCCACTGAGCTCTGGAACTGGACGATCTGTGAACGGGCTCATACGAAGAGCCATTCTAGCGGGCTACGATCACCTCGAAAATCAGCGGTGGAATATCTGTAAATCAAATCAAGCGGTGGGGGTGGATCATGCCCGCCATATTCGAACTGCTCTACCGTGAATATTGCCGCGCCCGCCTCGCTGAAATGCGCAAGCAGCTTCTGATCGCAGCCGAACGATCCGAGGCTCTCGAAGCGCTTTGTCGTCCTGCGGACCAGGGTGACGACGAGAGAACGGACACGCACAGCAAGACCGGTCACGCCACGCCGAATTGAAGCGGCTCCCAGACCGAACGATCACTCCCGCGCAGCAATGACCAAGCAATTGGCAACATTTGGGAGACAGCAATGAATACACCCGAATGCTACACCGTCGTCGTCGCCTGCATGTCGTGCCTGACCATCATCGGATTGATGGCCACGGGCGCGTGGTGAGCATGCCCCTCGGCTCGTCGCAGACCTGCTTCCTGCTTCGACATGAGTACAGCCGCCGCGTCGTCCGACGGCGGTGGCTGTACTCTGGGTCCGGCGATCAGCTTCAGGTCGTTACGGCCCCTGCACCTCACATGATGAAGATTCATTGCCCGCCCTGGGCATCAACGCCGTCGATGATTTCGGGGAGTTCGGCACGTCCCGGTGACGGCTCTCATGCAAGGCTACTTCAACTCCCGAACGCGCGGAAGAAGATTCGCCAGCAGCGACATTTCGCGTTTCGCGACTGGGGCAGAGACGTTGTCTCACGTTGCGTGATCAGCGCGCGCTGAACCTTCGCTCGCGCGCTCTGTAGAGATGATCGCTGATCAATTGCCGCAGCTTTGCCGGGTCATCGAATTCGAGCTGAACGGCGAACGGCACGATGCCGCTAGGCACGCCTGCGCGGCCGCGCAAGCGTGCAAGATCCTTTTCCGTGGTCACCAGCATGAGCTGCTCGCGCTGGGCGTCCGCTGCGAGCGCCGAGATCTCGCCGTCCGAAAACATGTGGTGGTCGGCGAAGGCGCGCGTGCGCGCGACGTCGATGCCGCTCGCACTTAAGGTGCGGAAGAAACGCTCGGGATCGCCGATGCCGGCGAAGGCGAACACCCGCTTGCCGGAGAGCTGCGCGAGCGAGGCCGCATCCGGCTTCAGGCGCGCACGCAGCTCGGGCTTGTTCCGCTTGGCGATCTCCGCCGCGACGTCGTTGGCGGCATTGCCGTCGCCGATCATCACCAGCGCGTCGGTGCGCGCGAGCTGTGCCTCGAGCGGCGCTCGCAGGGGCCCCGCGGGAAACACCTTGCCGTTGCCGAGGCCGCGCTCGCCGTCGATCACGATCAGCGAAGCGTCCTTGAGCAGAGCAGGATTCTGGAAGCCGTCATCCATCAGGATCACGGTGGCGCCTTGCGACTTCGCCAGCGCGACGCCGTCGAGGCGGTCGCGCGCGACCACGACCGGGACGTCGCGCGCCATCATCATGGGCTCGTCGCCGACATCGGCCGCGCTGTGACGCTTGCGGTCGACCATCACCGGCCCCTTCAGGCACCCGCCATAGCCGCGGCTGAGCACGACCGGCGTCTCGCCGAGCTCGCGCAAGAGCTTGGTCAATGCCAGCACGGTCGGGGTCTTGCCGGCGCCGCCAACATGGTAGTTGCCGACGCAGATCACGGGGATGCCGGCGTCCACGCCCTGGCGCGACATGCGCCGTGCGGTGATCGCGCCGTAGAGCGCGCCGAGCGGCCATAGCGCGTAGGATTGGAGGGAGCGTGGCCGGTACCAAAAGGCCGGCTCACGCATTCGCGGCCCCCATCTCGATCCGCAACTGCAAGAGATATGGCTCGAGCGCGGTCATGGTGCGATCGAGCGCACCGCCAAGCTGCTCGACCACGCCGGAGGCCGCGCGCTGCATCTTGTCGCGCATGACCGGATCGGCCAGCAATTGGCCGAGCTGCTTGACCAGCGCCTCCTGCGTGTCGGCCTGCCGCGCCCCGCCGCTCCCATCGAGCGCCTCATAGACGTCGGCAAAGTTGAAAACGTGCGGGCCGTGGACGATGGCGGCGCCCAGCTTGATCGCCTCGATCGGATTCTGCCCGCCATGGTGGATCAGCGATCCACCCATGAACACAATTTCCGAGAGCCGATAGAACAGGCCGAGTTCGCCCATCGTGTCGGCGACATAGACGTCGGTCGTCGCCGTCGGCAGCTCCTCGCGCGAGCGCAGGGCCGGTTTCAGGCCGGACGCCGTGACGAGGCCCGCGATCGCGGAGCCGCGATCCGGGTGCCGCGGCACGATCACGGTGAGAAGCTGCGGGAAGAAGCCGACCAGGCTGCGATGCGCCGCGACCAGCATCTCGTCCTCGCCCGGATGGGTCGACGCCGCGACAATGATCGGCCGCCCCCGCGTCATCGCCATCAGCCGTTCGAGCTTGGCGGGATCGGCCGGCGGCGCCGGCACGTCGAGCTTGAGATTGCCCGTGGTGACGACGTCGCGGCCGCCGAGGGCGGCAAAGCGCTCGGCATCGGTCTTCGACTGCGCGAGACAGATGTCGAACCGCGATAGCAGCGCCGAGATGGTGCCGTGCATGCGCCGCCAGCGCGGGAAGGAACGCGGCGACATCCGCCCGTTGATCAGCACCATCGGCACCCGGCGCGCCGCGCCGGCGAGGATCAGGTTCGGCCACAGATCGGATTCGATGAACAGCGCCAGCGACGGCTTCCAATGGTCGAGGAAGCGCGCAACATAGCGCGGCGAGTCATACGGCACGTATTGATGGATGACGTCGGGCGGAAAGCGTTTTGCGACGACCGCGGCCGAGGTGACCGTGCCCGAGGTGAGCAGGATGCGCAGATTGAGATCGCGCAGGCGCTCGATCAGCGCGGCCGCCGCCAGCACCTCGCCGACGCTGGCACCATGAATCCAGACCAGCGGGCCGTGCGGCCGCACGTCGGCGGACAGGCCGCGCCGCTCGCCGACGCGGGCGGGATCCTCCTTGCCCTGCTTCAGCCGCCGCTTGATCAGCGCAGGCGCGAGCGGCACCAGGCCGGCGGCCAGGCGCCGATACATCCGCAGCGTGATCGGCAGCGCAATGGGCAGCGACTTAGGCATCTTCCGGTCCCGGGCGGCCGAGCTGCGCATAGGCGCGACGGGTCGCCTC
This sequence comes from Bradyrhizobium sp. USDA 336, assembly GCF_044908355.1. Taxonomy (NCBI): domain Bacteria; kingdom Pseudomonadati; phylum Pseudomonadota; class Alphaproteobacteria; order Hyphomicrobiales; family Nitrobacteraceae; genus Bradyrhizobium; species Bradyrhizobium sp. USDA 336. The sequence goes on from NZ_JBIYDC010000002.1 coordinate 4,805,631, forward strand.
GTTCAACGTGTCTTCCAGCTCCTGCCGCAACGTCTCCATCATGGCGGCGTCGGCATCTGCGGGAACGTGGATTTCCTTGATGCCGACCAAAGCGCCCCGCCCGAATGGCAAATTGATGGTGGTGCGATCCCAGTTCTTGAGCCGGACGAAGCGGCTGGTCGCCATCGCGAAAGGCATGATCGGCCGTCCCGATTCCCGTGCCAGCATGATAATGCCGAGCCCGACCACGCGCGAGCGCTTGGGGACATCGGCGGTCAGCGCGACATTACAACCGGCCTGGAGCGTCCGCACCATTTCCTTGAAGGCGCCGACGCCACCCTTGCGGTGGAACGCGCCGCCATGGTCGCCGGAACCGCGGATCGTGCCGATGCCGAGCCGCTCGGCGGCGATGGCATTGAACTCGCCGTCGCGGTGCCGGGAGATCAGCACCTTGGCCCGATAGGACGCCTTGTTCTGGTTCTTGATGAAGGGCGTCAGGAAATGCTGGCCGTGCCAGAACGCGAAGATCGCAGGGAGCTGCGGCTCGACGCGCTCGTAGACGTCGGGCGGATCGAAGGTGAAGGTGTTGGTCCGCCAGACCAGACGCAGATATTCGGCCGCCAGGACCCCGACGGCACGCTGAAACCAGCTGCTTCGCAGCGTATTGCGAAGCAGTTTCTTCAACGCGCCGGTTCTTGATTCGGATCGAGCAGCCGATGCAGGTGGACGATGAAGTAGCGCATCTGCGCGTTGTCGACCGTGCTCTGCGCCTTGGCCCGCCAGGCGGCGTGGGCGCTGGCATAGTTCGGATAGAGGCCGACGATGTCGACCTCGTCCAGATTCTTGAAAGTGTTGTGCTCGAGATCGACGAGCTCGCCGCCGATGACGAGGTGGAGCAGTTGTTGCGGGGCGCTATCTGGCATGAGTTCTGTTCCTAAGGGGCTGCCCGGCAAAGCAGTGTTCGAGAAGCACGACGAATGCGCCTTAGGCTAAGGGACGGTTGCGAAAATGCGCGACAATGCCCGCATGACGTTCGCGTCCCGCTGCCACCAGCACCCCGTGCGCCACTTCCCGGCGGTTATAGAGGATGGGTTCTCCGGAGAGGTCGCTCATCCTACCATCCGCTTCCTGCACGATCAAATCGGCCGCCGCAAGATCCCAATCATGGCTGTTGCCGCCGGCAAAAGCCGCATCCAGCGCGCCATGGGCGACCCGGCAAAGCCGCAGCGCCAGCGAGCCGATCCGCCGGTGCAGCTTGATCTCGCCGAGGGACGGCTTCAGCCGCTCGACCAGCGGCTTCGGGCCGGCGACGCGGGCAAAGTCGAGCTCGGATCCGCTTGTCGCGCGCACCGGCTTGTCGTTGAGCGTCGTGCCCTTACCGCGCGTTGCGAAGAAGAACTCGTCGGTGGCCGGGGCGAACACGGCGGCAAGCACCGGCGAAGCGTCCGCCACCAGCGCGACGCTGACGCACCATTCGTCGTGACCGCCGAGATAATTGCGCGTGCCGTCGATGGGATCGACGATCCAGGTCAGCCGCCGCGACAGCCGCGCCGCATCGTCGGCGCTCTCCTCGGACAGCCAGCCATAATCGGGCCTAGCGGCGCGCAGGCGCGATTCGAGCAGATCATTGACGGCGATGTCCGCCTCCGACACCGGCGAGGACGCGCCCTTGGTCCACTTTCGCAGCTCGGTGCGGAACATCGACTGCGCCAGCGCGCCCGCCTCCCGCACCGTGTCCTTCAGCAGCGCCGCGTCGCGGGTCAGGATAGTGTCGTCGAGAGCAGCGGCCATCGGGGTCAATCGCGCGGCACGCCGAGACCACCTCTCCCCATCGGGGAGAGGTCGATTTGCGCCTCGCGATGCGAAGCATCGTCGAGTGCAAATCGGGTGAGGGGGGGCAGATCCCACGAGAGAGAGTAACCCCTCACCCGGATCGCATCTTGCGATGCGATTCGACCTCTCCCTATGGGAGAGGTGAGCCAACTCGCTTCTGCTCGATCAGCGTCCGCCAAGCGTCAAACCCTCGATGCGCACCGTCGGCGCATTGATGCCGTAGCGGAATTCGAGATTGTTCGCGGGCTGCATCGACTTGAAGATCTCGAACAGGTGCCCGGCGATCGTCACCTCGCTGACGGGATAGGTGATCTCGCCGTTCTCGATCCAGAAGCCGGAGGCGCCGCGACTGTAATCGCCGGTGACGCCGTTGACGCCGGAGCCGATCAGGTCGGTGACGTAGAAACCCTGCTTGATGTCGGCGATCAGCTCGGCCGGCGTTGCCGTGCCGGGCTCGAGATGCAAATTGTACGGCCCCGGCGAGGGCGAGGAGGACACGCCGCGATGGGCGTGACCGGTGGTGGTGAGGCCGAGCTCGCGCGCGGTGGCGCAATCGAGCAGCCAGGTCGTCAGCACGCCGTCATCGACCAGCGCGGTCCGCTTCACCGCGACGCCTTCGGCGTCGAAGGTCTGCGAGCGCAGGCCGCGCTTGCGCAAGGGATCGTCGATGATGCGGATATTCCTGGCGAACAGCTGCTGGCCGAGCTTGTCCTTCAGGAAGCTGGTCTTGCGCGCGATCGAGGCGCCGTTGATGGCGCCGACGAGATGCCCGACCAGGGAGCCGGCGACGCGCGGATCGAACACCACCGGGACCTTGCAGGTCTCGACCTTGCGCGGATTGTAGCGCGCCACGGTGCGCTCACCGGCGGAGCGGCCGACGACCTCCGGCGACAGCAGATCGGCGCCATGCGGCGCCGAGGTGAAGTCGTAGTCGCGCTCCATGCCGGTGCCTTCGCCCGATATGGCTGTGGCAGAGATGCCCTGGCTGGAGCGCAGATAGGAGCCGTGGAAGCCGGTCGAGGTGACGAGCACCATGCCGCCGATGCCGGATGAGGCCGAGGCGCCGCCGGACTTGGTCACGCCCTTGACGCCGAGCGCGGCAGCTTCGGCCGCGAGCGCGCGGCGCTCGAGCTCGGTCGTCGTGGGCACGGCCGGATCGAGCAGGTCGAGATCGGGAAAGTCGCGCGCGAGCAGCGCGGGATCGGCGAGGCCGACATATTTGTCGTCGGGCGCGACGCGCGCCATCGCAACCGCGCGCTCGGCGAGCTTGGTGACGGCATCGCCGCTGACGTCGTTGGTGGAGACCACCGCCTGACGCTGACCGACCAGCACGCGCAGACCGACATCGTCGCCCTCGGACCGCTCGGATTCCTCGACGCGTCCGTCGCGGACCTCGACGCCCTGCGAGACGCCGCGCACCGCGACCGCGTCGGCCGCATCCGCGCCGGCGCGTTTGGCCGCCTCGACCAGACGCTGCGCGAGATCGGAGAGCGCGGACTGATCGAACAGGTCGCGATTGGCGGTAGGCGAAAGCGTCGGGCTTGGTGAAGAGTTCACGAACGAAATCCTGTTGGGGCGGGGTTCGGGACCGGAACCCACAGATGTGCCCTGATAGCGCGGACTTCAAGCATTTTCAGCCCGCCAAAAGCTCAGATTCGCGACGTCGGCGCAACGTCTCGTCAATCATGCGCGCCAAGGTCTTGTCAATCATGAGGAGCGAGTGACGGTGGGTTAACCAGCCTTTTTAAGCGGTTTCGGACCGCCCGGCGCTAAGGTCCTCGCATCGACCGGGAACATAATCCTGGCGGGGAGAACGAAGCCGTGAGGCGTCAAACAGCAACATGCGGGGTCCACCCCGCCGGGTCGAGCCGCTCCTTGCGGCTCGACCCTCTTTCCCTTCCGGTCCGCTTCGATGCGCATGATCCGCGCGCCGACGGACATGTCAGGCAGATCGAGCTTCATCGCGAGCGTGTCGTGCTGCGCCGTGCCGTGCGCGGCATGCAGATGGCGATCAACGTGCGCGTCGCCGACTTCACCGGCGTTGCGCTCCGCGGCAATGACGAGACGCAGACGCTCGTCCTCGTGCACCGCGATCCCTCGCTCTCCATCCCGCTGCTGATCAGCACTGACACGGACGAGATCGCACAGGCCTGGACGATCTGGAGCGAGATCTTCGCGCTGCCGCAGCTCGACGAGGGCGCACGCAAGCCCGCACCGCGCCGCCGCCGCGCCAACGCGATCCGCGCCCGCCGCCCGAAATTCTTGATGCGCCGGCGCACCGCAATGGCGCGCGAGCTGCCGGTTCATCAGGGCGAGCGCGAGATCATCGCGAGGAATTAATGATGCCGTAGGGTGGGTTAGCCCGAAGGGCGTAACCCACCTCTTTGCTTTCCGCGCAGATAGGAGTTGGTGGATTACGCTTCGCTAATCCACCCTACGCATTTTGCGTCACGCCGCCCGCAGCACCGCGTCGGCGAGCAATCCCGCAAACAACAGCAAGCCGGCATCGCGGTTCGACTTGAACAGGCGCAGGCAGAGCGCGCCATCGGCGATATTTAGCCGCGTGATCTGCCAGGCCAGATGCGCGGCGAAGGCGGCAAGCCCGAGCCAGGCCGGCCAGCGCGCTTCGCCGGACGCCAGCGCGACGCCGATCAGCATCACCGCGAGCCCGTAGAACAGGACAAGCGCCTGGCGCGTATGCGCGCCGAACAGGCGCGCGGTCGACTTGATGCCGATCAGCGCGTCGTCCTCGGCGTCCTGGTGCGCGTAGATCGTGTCATAGCCGATCACCCAGGAGATTGCGCCGGCATAGAGCACGAGCGCGGTAGCGTCGATGCGGCCGAAGGTGACGGCAAACCCCATCAACGCGCCCCAGGAGAAGGCGAGCCCGAGCACGATCTGCGGCCACCAGGTGATGCGCTTCATGAAGGGATAGATCGCGACGATCAGGAGTGAGGCGATGCCCGTTGCAATCGCGAAGCGGTTGAACTGCAGCAGCACCGCAAGACCGACCAGCGCCTGCGCGAGCATGAAGACCAGCGCCTGCCTGGTGGTCACCTGCCCCGACGGCAGCGGCCGCGAGCGCGTGCGCTCGACCTTGCCGTCGAGGTCGCGATCGGTGATGTCGTTCCAGGTGCAGCCGGCCCCGCGCATGACGAAAGCGCCGATGAAGAACAGCACGATGGTGAGCGGCAAGCCGCGAATGTCATGCGCCATGCCGGCGGCCAGCGCCGCCGACCACCAGCATGGCATCAGGAGAAGCCAGGAGCCGATCGGGCGATCGAAGCGGGACAGGCGCAGGTAAGGCCGCGCCCAATGCGGCGCGAGCGTATCGACCCAGTTGCCGGTGGAATCGGCAACGCGGGCGGATGTGCTAGTGCCCAGTTTTCGAAGTTCGTATTCCATCGCGGCGCATTCCGGTACGAACTTCGAAAACTACAAGGCCACCTGCAAGAAAACTATAATTCACGTGCCGCTTATCGAGTTGAAATTCCTATGAGGATCTCGCGGCAAGCACCGTAGGAAGTTCAAATCGGCGGCACGTGTATCATCGGGTCAGGACGTTGCCGTTGAGCGTATCGAAGGTGCTGCCGCCCTTCTTGCCGGCATTGGCCTCGGGCGCCGAGCCAGAGCCCAGCACCTCGCTCAGCGACGGACCGGCCGGACCGCGCGGCTGGTTCTGCATCTGCTGCGCGACGTTGCAGACCTTCGTCGCCATGGCCTCGGTGTTCTTGTGACCTTCCTTCAGCTGCGCACCGATCTGCGGCGGGATTCCACATTTGGCGGCGTTGGTCTCGATGTACTTGATCATCTTGACTTCAGCCTGGCTGAAATTGCGGATCAGCTTGCAGGCCTCGTCCGGCTGCGCGCGACGATCGCTCGCGGCCTTGATCAGCTTCCCGCGCTTCTCGGCTTCCTCGCGCAGCGGAATGAAGGCCTTCATGCAGTCCTCGCCGGGACCGGCCTGCGTCGGCGGAGCCGCGCTGAAGGCGCCGGGGCCACCGATCGGGGCAGCACCGTTCACGGGAAAGGAGGATTGCGGCGCGGTGCCGACCGACGCGCTCGGCGCCGCACCGTTGACCGGGAGGAAATGGAGAACTGGCGGCAGCCTGGTTGGGCAGCGGCGCGGGGAACGCGCTTTGCGCATGAGCGCCCGCAGCACTCATGGCGACCGTGGCGGCAGTGATCGGAACCATCAAATGGCGGATCATCAAGATAAGTCTCTCCGGCAGGAGCTAACGGGGTTCAGGGCTTCCCAATTAAAGCGCGACCAGCGTGTTCGCGTTTTTACGATTCCCGCCGGCGCTTAACAACCCGTGGAATAGGGCGAGAGCGCGGCGCTGGGACGCACCGATTCGGCAATATTTACCCCCGAAATGGCGCCTTTCGGTTAAGAACGGCCGGTAATCGGACCCCAAGCGATGCCTTCTCACGATTTTCGCGCCCCCCGCCTGTTCGTCGATGCCCCCCTGGCCCAGGACGCCAGGGTGCCGCTCGACCGCGACCAGAGCAATTATCTCGGCAATGTGCTGCGGCTGGCGGCCGGGGCCGAGGTCCTGGCCTTCAACGGCAGGGATGGCGAGTGGCAGGCCGCCATCGATGGCCGCAAGCGGCCGGACGGCCTCGTGATCCTGCAGCAGACCCGGCGCCAGGACCGGCTCGCGGACCTCACTTACGTCTTTGCCCCGCTCAAGCATGCCCGGCTGGACTACATGGTGCAGAAGGCCATCGAGATGGGCGCCGCCGCGCTGCAGCCGGTGTTGACCCGGTTCACCCAGGCATCCCGGGTCAACACCGAGCGGATGCGCGCCAATGTGGTCGAGGCGGCCGAGCAATGCGGCATCCTCAGCATTGCCAGCGTGGCCGAGCCGGTGCCGCTGGAGCGCTTCCTGAGCCAGCGTCCCGCCGACCGGTTGCTGATCTTCTGCGACGAGGCGGCGGAGGTTCAAGATCCCATTCAGAGCCTGCAAGGCGCGCGCGAGGTCGGACGCGGTATCGACGTGCTGATCGGCCCCGAGGGCGGTTTTGCCGAAGAAGAGCGGGCGCTGTTGTTGCGCCAGCCCAAAATCCTGCGGCTGGCGCTCGGCCCCCGCATCATGCGGGCGGACACAGCCGCCGTCGCCGCCTTGGCGCTGGTGCAGGCGGTGCTGGGGGATTGGGGCGGCAAGGCCAGCTAGCTTCGTCAGCGTGCAAACGCATGGCGTCGTCATGCCCGGGCTTGTCCCGGGCATCCACGTCCTTTGCGCCGGAGGGCAAGGCGTGGATGGCCGGGACAAGCCCGGCCATGACGAATGAGCCACCCGTTAAGCGATTGATCCTTTGGAGGTCGAAACCGCTGTCGGGCCATGCTAAGGGCTGCGCCAATTCGCCTCCCCTTGCCTGCCCGGTTCCGCCGGGACGATGGACCGCTGAGATGACCGCGACTGCCACCTCAAATGCTGCCGGCTCCGCCGCCTGGGCGGATACGCTGCTCTTGTCGTTTGCGCAGGCCGGCTACGTCAGGGCCGAGCCCGCCATCCTGCAGCCGGCCGAGCCGTTCCTGGACCTATCCGGCGAGGACATCCGCAAGAGCCTGTACCTGACCACCGACCTCTCCGGCGAGGAGCTCTGCCTGCGCCCGGACCTGACCATTCCTGTCGCGCGCGACTATCTGGCCTCGGGGCGCGCCGGCCAGCCGGCGGGGTTCAGCTATCTCGGTCCGGTGTTCCGCTACCGTAGCGGCCAGGCCCGTGAATTCCTCCAGGCCGGCATCGAATCGTTCGCCCGTCAGGACCGCGCCGCGGCTGATGCCGAGATGCTGGCGCTGGGACTAGAGGCGACGGCCGCTTTCGGCGTCCGCGACGTCGAGATCCGCACCGGCGACGTCGCCTTGTTCAATGCGCTGCTCGACGCCCTCAACCTCTATCCGGTCTGGCGCCGCCGCCTGGTCAAGGATTTCAACCGCAAGATCAGCCTGGAGCAGGATCTGGAGCGGCTGGCGGCCGCGACCACCGCGACGCGCAGCGAATATGAGGGCGTGCTGGCGGCCCTTGCCGGCTCGGACCGCAAGGCGGCGCTCGCCTTCGTCACCGATCTGATGTCGATCGCCGGCACCACCAATGTCGGCGGCCGCACCACGGCCGAGATCGCCGATCGCTTCCTCGAGCAATCGACGCTGAAGGGCGGCGCGCTGCCGCGCGAGGCCATTGCCGTGCTCAAGCGCTTCCTGTCGATATCGGGCAATCCGGACGACGCCATCGCCGAGCTACGCGCGCTCACGACGGACGCGAAGCTCGATCTCGCGTCTGCGATCGATCAGTTCGAGAGCCGCGTCGGCTTCATGGCCGCCCGCGGCATCGACGTGAAGCAGACCCGTTTCTCGACCGCGTTCGGGCGCGGGCTCGACTACTACACCGGCTTTGAGTTCGAGCTGCATCACAGCGGCAACGGCACTGAGCCGCTGGTCGCCGGCGGCCGCTACGACGGGCTGATGACCCAGCTCGGATCAAGCGAGCCGATCCCTGCGGTCGGCTTCTCAGTCTGGGTGGAGGCGCTGAACCGGATCGGCCGCAAGGTGGGAGCGTAAAATCATGAGCGCGCCATTCGTTCTGGCCGTTCCCTCCAAGGGCCGCCTGCAGGAAAACACCGAGGCCTTCTTTGCCCGTGCCGGCCTCAAACTGTCGAAGGCCGGTGGCGCCCGCGACTACCGCGGCACCATCGCAGGCCTCGACAATGTCGAGGTCGCCTATCTCTCGGCGAGCGAGATCGCCGCGCAGCTGTCGCGCGGCTTCGCGCATCTCGGCGTCACCGGCGAAGATCTCGTGCGCGAGAACATCGCCGATGCCGACAAGCGCGTGTCGCTGATCGACGGGCTCGGCTTCGGCTATGCCGACGTCGTCGTCGCGGTGCCGCAGGCCTGGATCGACGTCCGCACCATGGCCGACCTCGACGACGTCACCACCGGCTTCCGCGAGCAGCATCACATGCGGATGCGGGTCGCGACCAAGTTCGTCAACCTCACCCGCGGCTTCTTCCAGGCTCACGGCATCACCGATTACCGCATCGTCGAAAGCGCGGGCGCCACCGAAGGCGCGCCGGCGGCCGGCAGCGCCGAGCTGATCGTCGATATCACCACGACCGGCGCGACGCTCGCCGCCAACGGCCTGCGGGTGCTCGACGACGGCGTGATCCTGCGCAGCCAGGCCAATCTGGTGGCCGCCAAGGAGGCCGACTGGTCGCCGCAGGCGCGCGAGACGGCGCGTGTCATCCTCGATCACATCGCAGCACGGGCGCGGGCCAACAAGTACCGCGAAGTCCGCACCCGCTTCCGCCAATGCGATGCCGCCCTGCTCGGGGAAGCCCACAGCCGGTTCGGCGTGGAGGGCCCGTTCGGCGGTCCGACCTCGTCAGGCATGCTGACCCTGCACTGCCCACCGGGGCAGCTCTACGCGCTGGCGAGCTTCCTGCGCGAGCATGGCGCCGAGACCGTCTCGGTGGTGTCGCTCGACTACGTATTCGACCGGGAGAACCCGCTGTTCGCCAAGCTCGAGGCGTTCCTGGATCGGTGAGCCCAAGGTTTGTTCAGCTTTGCGACAGCAAAGGGCAGCTACCATATGCGGTTGAGAAGACCTAAACACCTCTGGAACCTTGATCGATGACGCTGGGCTCTGACGTTTCCGGCATGACGACCACCGCAGCCAGCGCAGCCGCGAAGGGGCTGTCGATCGTCATCCCCGTCTACAACGAGGCGGCGGGCCTCGCCGCTCTGCACCAGCGCATCTGCGAGCTCGCCAAGACGCTGCGGCAGCGCTATCGCCTGTCTTGCGAGGTGGTCTATGTCGACGACGGCAGCAAGGATGCGACGCTGTCGATCGCGCGGTCATTGCCGGCCGACGCCATCGACGTTCAGGTGGTGTCGCTGTCGCGCAATTTCGGCAAGGAGGCCGCGCTGATGGCGGGCCTCGACCATGCCCGCCTCGGCGCCGTCATGTTCATGGACGGCGACGGCCAGCATCCGCCGGCGCTGGTTGAACAGCTGGTGCGGCACTGGATCGATGACGGCTATGACGTCGTCTACACCGCCAAGGCGCATCGCGACAACGAGTCCTTCCTGCGCCGGGTCGCGGTGCACGGCTTCTACGCGCTGATCAATTGGGGCGCCCGCCAGAAGATTCCGGAGGACGCCGGCGATTTCCGCCTGCTGTCGCCCCGCGCGGTCGCCGCGCTGAGGCAGCTGCCGGAACGCAACCGCTTCTTCAAGGGCCTCGCCAGCTGGATCGGCTTCCGCCAGATCCGCGTCGACTACGAGCCCGCCGCGCGTGCCCATGGTGTCACCACCTTCAACGCCGCAAGCCTGCTCGGCCTCTCGATCGAAGGCCTGACGTCCTTTTCGGTGGCACCTCTGCGCTTCGCCAGCCTGTTCGGTGTCATTCTCGCCGGCGGCGCCTTCCTGTTCGGCCTGTCGATCCTCTGGGAGGTGTTCACGACCGGCAAGCAGGTGCCCGGCTATCCCTCGCTCGTGATTGGCCTGATGACGATCGGCGGCGTGCAGCTCATCATGATCGGCATCGTCGGCGAATATATCGGCAAGATCCTGTCGGAGCTGAAGGCGCGGCCGATCTACTTCGTGGCCGAGCACAGCGAAAAGCATTTCGAAGCCGCCAAGGCCGATGAGGCCGCGAGCAGGACGGCCGCCGAATGAACGTGGCCGCGAGGGTGCGGCGGATCTGGCTCTGCGCCGACGATTACGGCATCAGCCCCGGCGTCAACCGCGCCATCCGCGACCTGATCGAACGCGGCCGCCTCAATGCGACGTCGGTGATGATGGTGGGGCCCGCGATCGCGCGCGGCGACGTCGAGGCGCTGCAGGCTTCGGCAACGCAAAGCCCGCGTTGCGCGATCGGATTGCACGTGACGCTGTCGGCGCCGTTCCGGCCGCTTACCATGCATTTCCGCCCCTTGGACGGCGACATGTTCTTCGCCTTTCCCAAGCTGCTGCGCGCCGGACTGATGCGCCGGCTCGACCGTGAATTCATCCGCAACGAGGTGAAGGCGCAGCTGGCCGCCTTCATGGACGCGTTCGGACGCGCCCCCGACTTCGTCGACGGTCACCAGCATGTGCAGCTCTTCCCGCAGGTGCGCGACGGTTTTGTCGATGCGGTCAGCGAAGTCGCGCCGAACGCCTGGGTGCGCCAGGGCGGCCGCGACCTGCCGCTGAAGCAACGGCTGGCCTCCCCAAAGGCCATGGTGCTCGATATCCTCAGCGCGCAATTCCGCCGCCGCGCCGCCAGCGCCGGCCTCAGCTTCAATCCCGGCTTCGCCGGCGCCTATGATTTCACGCGCGCCGCCGATTTCGGCGCGTTGATGCGGCAATTCCTGGACGGCCTCCCAGATGGCGGCCTCGTGATGTGCCATCCCGGCTTCGTCGATGATGTCCTCATCGGCCTTGATCCGATGACCGACGTCCGTGAGCGCGAGCACGCCTATCTCGCGGGTGATGCCTTCGCGCGCCTGCTGGCCGACAGCAAGGTGACACTGGAATGAACGGCGAAGCGCGGCCCAGAGGCAGCTTGTCGCATACCGAAATTTAATCCGGCCGGCACTGTTGGGGCCACAATGGAACCCTACATCTCCTCTCGCGCTTGGTTTGGCGCGAAGGAGACAGATCATGACGCCGCAGGAACGCCAGCTCGTCGACGACCTTTTTGACCGGCTTTCTAAGCTGGAGAATGCACAGCGCGATCCCGATGCGATCGCCGCGATCTCCGACGGCCTGCGCAAGGCGCCCGGCGCCATCTACGCGCTGGTGCAGACCACGCTGGTCCAGGACGAAGCGCTGAAGCGCGCCAATGCCCGCATCCAGGAGCTGGAAGCGGCCCACGCGCCCGAGCAGGCGCAGTCCGGCGGCTTCCTCGACACCATGCGCGACACATTGTTTGGCGGCGGCCCGTCCCGCGGCTCGGTGCCGAATGTGCCGCAGCGTGAGCAGCGTCCGGCTTGGAATACCGGACAGGCGATGCCGCAAGGCCAGCCGGGTTACGGCGCGCCGCCTTACGGACAGGCTTACGGCCAAGGTCCGGGTCAGGGCGCTCCGCCGATCGGCGGTGGCGGCGGCTCGTTCCTCGGCACGGCGGCGGCGGCCGCAGCCGGCGTCGTCGGCGGCTCGCTGCTGCTCTCGAGCATCCGCGGCATGATGGGCGGATCGCACCAGCAGGGTTTTGGCGACAGCAACGCGCTCGGCGACCGCAGCGCTGGTGGAAGTCCTTGGGGCGGCGGCGATCAGTCCGGCGGCTCGCTGGCGCGCGAGGCCGGCCTCGATGACATCGGCTCGAACCGGGAATCCCGCCAGGGCTTCTTCGACCAGGCGTCGAACGAGCGCGACAACTACGACCAGAACTACGGCAACGATCACGACGACAGCTTCGACACGGCCGACAACAGCGATTTCGGCGGCGACGACGACGGCGGCAGCGATTACGCGTAGGCCATTCGACCGACAGATGTGGAACGGCCGCCTCCGGGCGGCCGATTTCTGTTCGAGCAGAGCTCGACGCACTTCTGCTCTGCCACCACACGCCATGATGCCATTCGATATAATATGACTAGTGCGTGCGTTGTCGGACAGCACCGTGCAAAACGTCACGAGGTGCGCCTGACTTCACCATACCGAGCGAAATCGTCCTCCGACACACGCCGCCGTAGACTCCCGGATTTCCAAATTTGGACATGGGTGTTCAATTGGAAGAACACATTGCTTATGCCACACATCGTGGCTGCCTCTCTTGGCTACAGTCGGGGGTTTTAAGAATGAGTTCACTTCAACAGCGCATCGCGACCCTGAGCGACGTCACGACCCATCTCATCACCGAATTGTACGAGTTGGAGGGGCTGCACGAGCGCCTCAGGAAGGCAGAGCTGTCGGTGCGGCGGCTGAACCGCTCGGCTCGCGCACCGCATTCGGCTTCATCAACTCGTCCTCGCCGCTCCGCTGTCCCTCGTCCCGGGTCGAGGCACCGTCAGCGGACGTAGGACTATTCAGGCAGACGTTTGGCGGCGGCAGCGTCCCTTCGACGCCGCGCGTTTCGAGCCGGCGCGGCACCCGGACTTGATCGCTCCATCGAGCGCATGACGCTTCACAACACCACGACCTTGGTGCCGACATTGACGCGGCCATAGAGGTCGATGACGTCCTCGTTGCGCATGCGGATGCAGCCGGAGGAGACGTTGGTACCGATGGTCCAGGGCTCGTTGGAGCCGTGGATGCGATAGAGCGTCGATCCCAGGTACATCGCACGGGCACCGAGCGGATTTTCCGGGCCGCCTTCCATGTGCCTGGGCAGATCGGGCCGGCGCGCGAGCATTTCCGCCGGCGGCGTCCAGTCCGGCCATTCGCGCTTGGCGGTGATCGATTTCACGCCGGACCAGGTGAAGCCGGGACGACCGACGCCGATGCCGTAGCGCAATGCCCGGCCGTTGCCCTCGACGAGATAGAGGAACTTGTTCGGCGTATCGACTACGATCGTGCCGGGACTTTCCTTGCCGCTATAGTCAACGAGTTGTTTCTCGAATTTCGGATCGAACGGACGCTGCCGCGGATCGACCGCCTCCTGCTGCGGAGACGCGCCCTGCTGATATCCGCCTTGTTGATACCCACCTTGCATCTGCGGCTCGCCCATCGGGGGCAGGCGCCGCTGGTCGTAATAGCCCGGCTGCTGCTGATACACCGGCCGCTCCGGCGCGTAGGCCGGGCCGCGGCCGGGGCCATCGCCGAACAGGAATTCGATGAAGCCGCCGCCCATGTTGGAATGGGACGCCACGCGCACCGGCGCCGGCGGCACGCGCGGCTGGTACAGCACCGCGGGCGGATCGTTCGGCACGCTGTTGTCGAAGGCGCCTGCGTCGTTCGCGCCGGCCATGACGGTGCAAGCGCTGCCGAGCAGCGCGACAGACATTTTCTTGAACATCGACGTACTCTGTACTGTTTCGTCTAGATCACATGCGTCGTGGAGAGCCGGTGGCTGATCCGCGCTCTTCGACGTGGTCAATAGAAAGCAAAAGCCGTTTTGTTTGGTAAACGGACAGCGCGTTTGGATTCACCACGTCGCGAGCGCGCCTGCAATTTGGCGATCAGCGTTTATTTTCGATGAACGCCGCGCGGCGATGGTTAATCGCTTCTTTGCGCCGCGTCGCGCGCGGCCGATCAGCAGTTCCTGCTGTGAACTTCGTGTTAAATCGCTTCTGTCTACAAAGACGCGTGAGTGAGGTGGGGGGAGTATCCTGATGGCTGTTCACCGCAAGCGTTTTCGCGTCGAAGATATCGTCGGTGGCGAGATGCCCATTGTAGACGTAACTGAAGAGGCACTCCCGATGCATAGCGAGATCATGGCCGAGCTGCGCGCGATCCGCGCCCAGATGGCGAAGGGCATCGTCGCGGCCCCGCTGTCCGGAAGCGCTGCCATGGCGGCGATCGACGCCTCGACCGCGCACGAGCTTGCCGAAGCGCGCACCATGCTCGAGACCTACCGGGCGCAGATCGAGCAGTGCGAGAAGCTGAAGGTCGAGCTCGACCTCATCCACGACGCCATCGACCGCACCAAGCGCGAGATCGCGACGCTGCACGGCAAGAGCTTCGACGGCGGCGAGATGGCCAAGGTCAACGGCGAGCTCGGCGCGGTGGTCGGCGGCACCGAGCAGGCGACCCAGCAGATCCTCGAAGCCGCGGAATCGATCGACCAGGCCGCCAGCGCGATGTCCAAGGTGGACTCGATCGATCAGCAGAAGCGCCTTGCCGACGACATCCAGGAACGCGTCATCTCGATCTTCGAAGCCTGCAACTTCCAGGACCTGACCGGCCAGCGCATCAGCAAGGTCATGGGCACGATGAAGTTCATCGAGCAGCACATCAACGCGATGATGGAGATCTGGGGCGGCGTCGACGCGATCAAGTCCCATGTGCCGGCGCAGGTCGACAACCGCAGCGAGGAGGAGAAGCTCCTCAACGGTCCCAAGCTCGCCGGCGACGTCGGCCACGCCTCGCAGGACGACATCGACGCGCTGTTCGACTGAGCGGGGGCGATATCGGAATAACAAAACGCCGGCCTTGGGCCGGCGTTTTTTGTTTGGGACCCCTCCGCTGTCATCGTCCGGCTTGACCGGACGATCCAGTATTCCAGAGGCATCAGTGATTGAGCTGGGAAGCCGCGGCATACTGGATGCCCCGCCTTCGCGGGGCATGACGAAGGAAAGATATTACGCCCTCGGCGCGCAGCGGACGTAGACCATGTTGCCGTAGCGGGTGCCGGCGTCCTTGTCGATGAAGCGGGTGATCATGACGCGACCGTCGAAGGAGACGATTTCGCGGTCCTGGTCGCCGGGGGTCGGGCCGGCCGGCCCGATGTAGTTCTTGCCGCTCGGCGAGCCCTTCAGCCGCAGCTCCTGCGGCGTCGCCTGGTCGGCGAGATGCATGATCACGCCACCGGAGGAACCGGCGGTGATCACGTAGGGGTTTCTGCATTGCTCGCGCGCCATCTTCTCGGTGCGGGCGCGATCGGCCGGGTTCTGGAACGAGGCGAGGCCCCAGCGGCCGACGATCTCGTCGGCGCGGATGCTGGCGGGCATTTCCGGAGCGACGCCAGGTTCGGCTTCGGGCGGCGGCGGGGACGACGTGAGGGACGGCAGGTTGAAGCCGCCGCCGCAGGCGCCCAGCAGCAGCGTCAGACAAGAGGCGGCCGCCAGATTGGCAACCGTGCGCGCGTGAGCCGAACTGATCATGGCATTCCCCCGAACAAGACCATGGCCGCACCCCTCCCGCAGCCAAGCGCAAAACCGCTGCCGGAGCAATGACGTCGTTCTTTACGGCGACGCCCCGAGCGAGTTTCCAATGCCACCATCCTATATCCGCCTCAACAATCGCTTAACCACCTTTGCTTGACAGGATCGCGGCCAAGCCATATTTCCGGACCCACTATTAGCACTCGGAAAGCCCGATTGCTAAGCGCGCCGTTCGATCCTCGACGCGAGGGCGGACGGAAGCGCCGCCCCACAGACCCCACTACTTCCGAAGCGAGCCTCCAAAGGGAAACGTCATGGCTAAATCCAAATTTCGTCCGCTGCATGACCGTGTCGTGGTCAAACGTATCGACGCCGAGGAAAAGACCAAGGGCGGCATCATCATTCCGGACACGGCCAAGGAAAAGCCGTCCCAGGGCGAGGTTGTCGCCGTCGGCCCCGGCGGCCGCGACGAGACCGGCAAGCTGATCCCGATCGACCTCAAGGTCGGCGACCGCGTGCTGTTCGGCAAGTGGTCGGGCACCGAGGTCAAGATCGACAACGAAGAGCTCCTGATCATGAAGGAGTCGGACATCATGGGCGTGCTGGCCTAAGGCCGTCCGCCTGAACAGACGCTGAATGTCATGCCCGGATCCAGGCGATCCGGGCATCCATCGTTCCGCCGCACGGCACAAGACAACACACATCACATAACACGAGGGATTGCAGACCATGGCTGCCAAAGACGTCAAGTTTTCCGGAGACGCGCGCGATCGCATGCTGCGCGGCGTCGACGTTCTCGCCAACGCCGTCAAGGTGACGCTCGGCCCCAAGGGCCGCAACGTCGTCATCGAGAAGAGCTTCGGCGCCCCCCGCATCACCAAGGACGGCGTCACGGTCGCCAAGGAGATCGAGCTCGAGGACAAGTTCGAGAACATGGGCGCCCAGATGGTGCGTGAGGTCGCCTCCAAGACCAACGACCTCGCCGGCGACGGCACCACCACCGCGACCGTGCTGGCCCAGGCCATCGTGCGCGAAGGCGCCAAGGCAGTCGCCGCCGGCATGAACCCGATGGACCTCAAGCGCGGCATCGACACCGCGGTTGCCGCCGTCATCAAGGACATCGAGAAGCGCGCCAAGCCGGTCGCCGCCTCCTCCGAGGTCGCCCAGGTCGGCACCATCTCGGCCAACGGCGATGCCGCCATCGGCAAGATGATCGCCCAGGCGATGCAGAAGGTCGGCAACGAGGGCGTCATCACCGTCGAGGAGAACAAGTCGCTCGAGACCGAGGTTGATATCGTCGAGGGCATGAAGTTCGACCGCGGTTATCTCAGCCCCTACTTCGTCACCAACGCCGAGAAGATGACCGCCGAGCTCGAGGACGCCTACATCCTCCTGCACGAGAAGAAGCTCTCGGGCCTGCAGGCCATGCTGCCGGTGCTGGAGGCCGTGGTGCAGTCGGGCAAGCCGCTCGTCATCATCGCCGAGGACGTCGAGGGCGAGGCGCTGGCTACCCTGGTCGTCAACCGGCTCCGTGGCGGCCTGAAGGTGGCCGCGGTGAAGGCGCCGGGCTTCGGTGACCGCCGCAAGGCCATGCTGGAGGACATCGCGATCCTGACCGGCGGCCAGCTGATCTCCGAGGAGCTCGGCATCAAGCTCGAGAACGTCACGGTGAAGATGCTCGGCCGCGCCAAGAAGGTGGTGATCGACAAGGAGAACACCACGATCGTCAACGGCGCCGGCAAGAAGCCTGACATCGAGGCCCGCGTCGGCCAGATCAAGGCCCAGATCGAGGAGACCACCTCGGACTACGACCGCGAGAAGCTGCAGGAGCGCCTCGCCAAGCTCGCCGGCGGCGTCGCGGTGATCCGCGTCGGCGGCGCCACCGAGATCGAGGTCAAGGAGAAGAAGGACCGGGTCGAGGATGCGCTCAACGCCACCCGCGCCGCGGTTCAGGAAGGCATCGTCCCCGGCGGCGGCGTCGCGCTGCTCCGCGCCAAGAAGGCGGTCGGCCGTCTCACCAACGCCAATGACGACGTCCAGGCCGGCATCAACATCGTGCTGAAGGCGCTGGAAGCCCCGATTCGCCAGATCTCCGAGAATGCCGGCGTGGAAGGCTCGATCGTGGTCGGCAGGATCCTGGAGAACAAGTCCGAGACCTTCGGCTTCGACGCCCAGAATGAGGACTATGTCGACATGGTCGAGAAGGGCATCATCGATCCCGCCAAGGTGGTGCGCACCGCGCTGCAGGACGCCTCCTCCGTGGCCGGCCTTTTGGTCACCACCGAGGCCATGGTCGCCGAGATGCCGAAGAAGGAAGCTCCGCCCGCCATGCCCCCCGGCGGCGGCATGGGCGGCTTCTAAGCCTCCCGTTCCGTGACAGAGTTGCGAAGGCCGCCTCCGGGCGGCCTTCTTTTTTGCCGACCCTGCCCGTTTCGCTTTCCGATTCAACCAGCGGCCAAAACCCACTACGGTGGCGCGCCGATTCTGATTGTTTGGGCATGATCCTCAGACCGCTTCACGCTTTCCGGATCATGGCCGTTGCGCGAGGATGTCATCGATGCGTGCGCTTCTGGTTTGCTCCACGGCCGTTCTGGCCCTGCTCGCCGTTCCGCCGCAGGCCTCCGCCCAGATGAAGCTGTCGCCGAAGGCGACCGCGCCGGGCGGAGCCGAGACGCGCTATTTCACCGCGATGGACGGGCTGATGGACGGCAATGCCGACGTGATCCTGAAGGAGACGCGCCAAGGCAAGACGCTGACCGCGGCGGTGCTCGACGTCTGCTACCCCATCGCCAAGAACTCCGACCGCAAGGACCGCTTTGTCGTCAACCTCCAGGTCGCCGGCCAGACGCTGACCGGAACGACGCAGAGCATCAGTGAGAAGTCGCCGGTCAGTGTCAAGCTGACGCGCAAGCAGTCCGGCGACATGTTCGAGTTCCGCGGCCAGATCGCGATCGGCCAGGCGGTGACCGAAGTGACCTCGCCGGACAATTCCGATCTCAGCGAAAAGGAATTCCTGGACAGTCAGAGCTCCGACGACGGCATCACGGCGCAGCCAAAGGATTTCACCGACGTCTCGCCGGAGGCGATCGCGGTCAAGGTCAAGCTCGACGCCGCGACCGACTTCCTGAAGAGCCTGAAGGGCCAGGAGGTCGAGGTGACGCTGGCGAGCCTCAATGTCGGCTGCGATGCGCTGCGCGCGGGCGAGCAGACCATCACCATGTCGGTCGATCCCGAGCGCGCCGGCGCGCTGCTGGCGAAATTCAAGGCGATGCCGGGCGTCACGGCCGCAGGCTGGACCGCAGGCATGACCGAGATGGACCGCACCATCCGCTTCCCTGCGGCCGACTGGCGCGAGGGCGACAAGATCAACAAGGGCAAGCTTGCAACGGCGGTGGCGAGCGTGCTGAGCAGGACGCTCGCCGCAAAGGCGGTCACGCAAAACTTCAACCCGGCCACCGGCAGGCTCAAGCTGGTGTTCAAGCGGCCGAACCAGGACTTCCCGGCGCTCGAGCTCACCGACACGATCGAGGTCGCAGGCCTGGTCTCGCCCGACAAGCCAGGCACCACGGACAAGCTCATGCTCTGGATCGGCAGCCCGGCGACCACGACGGCCGACGAGGGCAGCGGGGCCAGGCTCAATCTGTCCGACGATGCGAGCCTCGACGAAGAAGGCGATCTGCCCGACGACAACGGCTCGATCGAGGCGCTCGTCAAGGAGCTGAAGGGCCAGCGCTGGGACGCCGACAAGTCGGTGTGGAAGTAGGCTGAGACAGTCAGCGCTGTCATCGCCCGGCTTGACCGGGCGATCCAGTATTCCGAGACAGCAGCGATGGAATCGATAGGCTGCGGCGTACTGGATTCCCCGCCTTCGCGGGGAATGACAGAGGCCTAATTCCCCGTCGTCCTGAAGCGCAGCGGCTTCGGGCCGATCAGCGTCAGCACGTCACCCTGGCGCTTCCAGGTCTCGACGCTGCCGAGGGCTGCGACGAGCTCGTCGTCGGCCTGCGCTCTCGCCGGCGGACAGTTGCGGTTCTCGATCTGGCCGGGCACGAAGATCACGGTGTTGCCGGCGACCGAGAACTGGCCCTTGCCGCCCTTGCACCAGAGCTCCAGCACGACCTCGCCATTGTCGCCGATCTCGATGTTGGGAATCCGCTTCGAGCCTGCCTGCGGCAACGCCTCCAGCGTCATCTCGGTGCCGAACGGAAACCCCTCCTGGGCACGCGCGAGTGTGGACATCGCGAACATTGCAACCGCCGCACACACCAATCGCTGGAACGAAACCATGAGACCTCTCGACCGACCTGACTTGCCGCACCTTCTATGAGACGGCGGGGGCGTTGAGAAGGTTCGCGCATGGTCAATCCGGGCACACCGGCATGGCGAAGCCTGGGGCGCCTCGAACGCCGAACGAGAAAGCGAGCCGCGCCGCAAAATTCGCGCATGCGGCGGTTCCCGGCCGCTCACAAGGTCGCGAAATCCCGGAGCACCCTGCCCCGCACCGGCGGGCACCATGCTAGGGTTGCTGGCTGCGACAATCCAACGCAAATTGCAGAACTTGCGACTTTCGTCTAAGCGCGCCCATTTCCGCCATCGCCTCAGCTATTTGGCTCTCGGCATCGTGCACATCCCCTGAGGAGATCCAGCTCTGTGAACAACATCCGCGCCACGCTCGCGATCGTCTGGCGAATCGCCATCCCTTATTTCCGATCAGAGGACAAATGGGCCGGCCGCGGCCTGCTCGCCGCGGTGATCGTGATCGAACTGCTGCTGGTCGCCATCGATGTGCTCGTGAACCAATGGTACAGCCGCTTCTACAACTATCTCCAGGAGCGCGACTGGAACGGCTTCGTCTGGGAGCTGGGCGTCTTCACACTGCTCGCGAGCGCCAGCGTCGCGCTTTCCGTCTACCAGCTCTATCTCAATCAGTGGCTCCAGATTCGCTGGCGGCAATGGCTGACGCGTCACTATCTGGCCGAATGGCTGAATAGCGCGACCCACTATCGGATGCAGCTCAAGGGCGATGCGGCCGACAACCCGGACCAGCGCATCACCGACGACGTCCGGAGTTTCGTCGAGCAGACTCTCAATATCGGCATCGGACTGCTCTCCTCGATCGTCACGCTGCTCTCGTTCGTGGTTATTCTGTGGGGGCTGTCGAACGCGGCACCGCTGCATATCTCCGGCATCGACTTTCCCATCCCCGGCTATTTGGTATGGGCGGCGCTCGTCTACGCGATCTTCGGCACCGCGCTCACGCACTGGATCGGTTCGCCTCTGGTCAATCTCAATTTCGAGCAGCAGCGCTACGAGGCCGACTTCCGCTTCAACCTCGTCCGCGTGCGCGAGAACTCCGAACAGATTGCGCTGCTCAAGGGCGAAGGCGCCGAACGCGAACGACTGCTGCTCCGCTACGGCTATGTCGTCGGCAATTGGTACGCGATCATGAGCCGGACCAAGCGTCTGACTGCCTTCACGGCGAGCTATTCCCAAGCCGCCGTGATCTTCCCCTTCATCCTCACTGCGCCTGCCTATTTCGCCGGTAAGATTCAACTTGGGGGGATGGTGCAGACCGGGTCCGCGTTCGGCAGCGTGCAGAAGGCCCTGTCCTTCTTCGTGACCGCCTACCGATCCCTGGCCGAATGGCGTGCGGTGGTTGCCCGCCTCGATGGCTTCGAAATGTCGGTCGCCTCGGCGGTCAATCTGCCGGCACATGAGCCTGCCATCGCGCTGGAGGTCGCCGGCCGCCATATCGACCTCGAGCAGCTCTGCGTGAACCTGCCCAACGGCACGCCGCTGGTCGCCGCCAAGGCCTTCACCATTCAGGCCTCGGAGCGCGTGCTGGTGACCGGACCGTCCGGCTCCGGCAAATCCACGCTGTTCCGGGCCATCGCCGGCATCTGGCCGTTCGGCACCGGCACGGTTGTGGTCCCGGAAAAGGCAAAGCTGATGATGCTGCCGCAGCGGCCCTATTTCTCGGTCGGCGTGTTGCGCGATGCCGTGGTCTATCCGGCAGCGCCGGGCGCGTTCGACGCCGCGCAGGTCCGCGAGGCCCTGATCGCGGTCGGGCTGCCCGATCTCGCCGAGCGGCTGGACGAGGACGGCCATTGGAACAGGATGCTCTCGCTCGGCGAGCAGCAGCGTCTCGGGCTTGCGCGCGCGCTGCTGCATGCGCCGGACTATCTGTTCCTGGACGAAGCCACCGCCTCGCTCGACGAGCCGTCGGAAGCCCGGCTCTACCGGCTGCTGACGGAGAGACTGCCGCAGGCCACCATCGTCTCGATCGGCCACCGCTCGACGCTCGATGCCTTCCACACCCGCAAGGTGGCCCTGGTGAAGGACGGTGCGATCCACGTCGTCGGCGGCGAGCGGAGTGCGGTGGAGCCGAGCGCCGCACGCTGAGGCGAGCGCTGTGTGGCCGCTGGTCATCAAGTTCGAGTCGGGTCAAGCCCGGCCATGACGGCGTGGAGAAAAGCAAAAGGGCGGCAGGTTGCCCTGCCGCCCTCGCGAAGTCGTTTCGGGAAGAAGCTTACTTCAGATTGCTCATCGCCGTCAGGTCGAACGAGAGCTTGGCCACGCCGGCCGCGCTGCACCAGTTGGAGCCGAAGCCGCCCGGGTTGATGGGGGTGAAGCTTCCGGTGAACTTCGCGGTGTGATCGCTGGTCAAGGCGTTGCAGTCGCCCTTGTTCAGGTCGGTGTCGTGATAGCGCAGATCGAGCGTGAACACCTTGTAGGTGAAGCCAACGCCGACGTTCCAGGTGTTATAGCTCGGCTCCTTGATGCCGTTCGCATAAACCGGATCGCCCGCGATGCCGTAGAAGATGTCGGAAGTGCCGAACCACTGCCGGCCGAACTCACCCGACACATACATGCCGACGCCGCTGGCACCGAAGATCGTGCTCGGGGCGGTCCACTTGGCGGTGATCGAGGCGTAATTGCCCCAGGCGCCGAGGTTCAGGAAGTTCGGCGAGTAATACTCGTTGAAGCCGACCGTCCACTGATCGTTGATGACGACGTTCAGCTTGGCATACGCTTCGAAGAAGCTGGCGTCCTTCTTGGCGAAGTTGCCGTTGATGGGAAGGCCGATCGCGCCCTGCGAGTAGTCGATGTCGCCGCCACAATTGCCCTGAGCCAAGGTGCCCTGCGAGCCGAAGCATTGTCCGCCCGGATAGAGGTAGCCCCAGAGACCGAAGTCGAAGGCGAACATGCCGAAGGTCGGGCGGATACCGCCGTAGAAGTCGACTTCCGCCGCAGCGCGGTTCGGGAAGGAGATGCTCGAGGCGGACGTACCGACGTAGAGCTGCAAGTCCTTGGTGACGTTGTAGCGAGGCTCGAAATAGGCCGTGACGGCCGGCTTATGGTTCGACTGGGTGATGCCGCGGAAGACGTAATCGCTCATGATGCCGCCGCCGAAGGCGATATCCCAAGGATCGAACGCCGGGGGCGGCGGGGCCTTCAATGCCTTCACGCGCAGATCTGCCGCGAACGCCGAACCCGTCGTCACCATTGCCAGCGCCGTTGCCAACAAAGCCACTTTTTTCATTTCGGTCCCCATCTACCCGTTCTTACTTAGCAGTCGCCCCCGGAAGCCCCCCGGGGCATGCGGCCTACCTGCAAAATTGCGTCACTGCGGCAATTTGGATCGATGGACAGGAACCGTGAAGCAAAAAGCGCGAGCATCTGCCGACTTTTTAGGCGTTTTGACGAATTCACGAAAGGTTGTCAGGCTGTGTGGCATCTCGATCACATTATTTGCATTCCAGGGTGCAGTGCAGACCCGTGTAAACCCGGGGATCGCCAGGCGGCGTGACACCTTCGCTACGAATCAGGCTGGGCCCCGCACGGCGGCCGATGGGGCCGCTCCCCGCGATGCAAAAAGGCCGCAGCACCGGGGTGCCGCGGCCTTCTCGTTACAATCCCAAGTAACAGTCCCGAGTGACAGTCCGAAGGCGATGAGAGACCGCCTTCCTACCCCTGCCCCTCGGCCGGCGCCGCTTCCGCAGAAGACGAAGGCATCGCCCAGCTTGTCTCGGCGGGCGCGGGAGTCTCCGCCGGTGCCGACGGCTTCGGAGCAGGCGCTGCCTTCGCCTTCTTCGGTGCCGCCTTCTTCGCGGCCTTCTTCGGAGCAGCCTTCTTGGCCGCCGACTTCTTTGCGGTCGTCTTGGCAGCCTTCTTCGAGGCGGCCTTCTTGGCAGATTTCTTGGTGGCCTTCTTGGCCGCCTTCTTCTTCGTCGCCTTCTTCGCGGATTTCTTCGCCGCTACGGCCTTCTTGGCCTTTTTGGCCTTCTTGCTTTTCTTCTTCTTCGCTTTCGCCATCGTGGTCCTCCTGTTGCCCGCCGAACAATGCTTGATCGGGCGTCTTCAGTCGTCACCTCGGGAGGACAGTTCGGGCTCCTGAAAGCTCAAACCTGCGCGTTCAGTGCCGGCCGCGCCCCGCCCGTCGCCCAATCGAGAAGCTCAATCGTGTGTACGACCGGAACTGACGTGCCACTGGCAATCTGCACCATGCAGCCGATATTGCCCGCGGCAATCATGTCCGGCTTGACGCTCGCGATGTTGGCGACCTTGCGATCACGCAACCGACCCGCAAGCTCGGGCTGGAGAATGTTGTAGGTCCCCGCCGAACCGCAACACAAATGGCTCTCGGGCACATCTTTCACCACGAATCCATTCTTGGAAAGCAATTCTTTCGGAAGCCCTGTGATTTTCTGTCCATGCTGCAACGAACACGCGGAGTGATAGGCGACGACGATGTCGTCCGCTCGCGCCGCCGTCGCAAGCTCGAGGCCGGCGACGTATTCGGTGATGTCCTTGGCGAGCGCCGAGATCCTCGCAGCATCGGCCGCGAACGCTGTGTCCTCGCGCAGGAGATAGCCGTAATCCTTGATCACCGTGCCGCAGCCGGAGGTCGTCACCAGGATCGCATCGAGCCCCTCGCCGGCTATTTCCTTACCCCACGCCGCGACGTTGGCGCGAGCCCGCGCCAGCGCATCCTCGTCGTTGCCGAGGTGGTGGGTCAGCGCGCCACAGCACTGCTCGTCCCTGACAAGGACGACCTCGATGCCGTGGCGGGTCAGAAGATTGATGGCGGCCTGGTTGATGCGGGGCGCCAGCACCTGCTGGGCGCAGCCCTGGAGCAGCGCCACACGCCCGCGCTTCTTGCCCAGCGCCGCGAACACGCTGCCGGCGGCGGGCCCTGCCGGCGGCAGCCGGTCCGGCGCCAGCGCCAGCATCGCCTTGATGCGCTGGATCAAGCCCGGCGTCGCCGCAGGCCGGGGTGTCGGCAGCAAGACGCCGAGCGGACGGGCGAGCCGCGCCAGCCACATACTTACGCGAAAGCGCTGCGGGTCCGGCAGGACGAAGGCCAGGACCTGGCGCAACAGCCGCTCGGTCAGCGGCCGCCGATAGCGCTGCTCGATCCGCACCCGGGCCTGGTCGACCAGGTGCATGTAGTTCACGCCCGAGGGGCAGGTCGTCATGCAGGCAAGGCACGACAGGCAACGGTCGATATGCTTGACCACCTCGGCGGTCGGCGCCTGGTCCTTCTCCAGCATCTCCTTGATCAGATAGATGCGGCCGCGCGGGCTATCGAGCTCGTCGCCGAGCAGCACATAGGTCGGGCAGGTTGCGGTGCAGAAGCCGCAATGGACGCAGGCGCGCAGGATCTTGTCGGCTTCCGCGATATCGGGGTCGGCGAGCTGCGCGAGTGAGAATTCGGTCTTCATCAGCCAGCGCTCCGCGTGAGCCGCCCCCGGTTGAGAATGATCTTCGGATCGAAGCTGGCGCGCACCCGCTCGCTCAGCGCGGCAATCCCCGGCGCCTGCGGATGGAACACGTCGACCTCGCGCCTGACATCATCAGTCGCCCGGATCAGCGTGGCATGCCCGCCGGCCGCGTTCGCGCGCGCACGCACTGCTGGGGCATGCGCGTCCGGCTTCGGCGGGAGCGCCACCCAGATCAGGCCGCCTCCCCAATCGTAGATCACATCGCCGCCCGTCTCGCGTGCCAGCTGCGTGCCCAGCGCCGCGCCCGAGGCCGGCGGGCAGACGATCCGCCAGACCGGCCAGGCGCCGAGCGCGCCGCTCGCCGCGAACGGCAGCACGTCGCGGATCGCGCTCCACAGGGCCGCGGATGCCACGTCCTCGATCAGCGTCGCGGTTCCAAACGGCGCCAGCAATTGGCGCAGCGAGCCGGCGCGGTGCGCAGCGGACGCGGTGATGCCCTCGAGCCGCAGCACGGTCAGCGCCTCGGCCTCGCCCTCGCCCTGGCCCGCAATGTCGCTCAGCCCCTCGGCGCCGGTCCGGAACGCGGATTTCGGCAGATGCGCGGCGGCGGAGACGTCGAACGGCGAGCCCAGCGCCGCGGTCATGGCCTTGTTGGCCGTGGCATCATCTAATCCGCGCAGCAGCAGCGTCCGCTCGGCCTCGGGCTTGGGCATCACCTTGAGCGTGACCTCGGTCATCACCGACAGCGTGCCCCAGGACCCCGCCAGCAGCTTGCAGAGGTCATAGCCGGTGACGTTCTTCACCACCTTGCCGCCGGTCTTGAAGCTGTCGCCGAAGCCCGAGACGGCATGCGCGCCGAGCAGGTGGTCGCGCGCTCCGCCCGCCCGGATCCGCCGGGGTCCGGCGAGCCCGGCCGCGATCATGCCGCCGATGGTGCCTGTTGCCGGCGTGCCGAGCAGCGGGGCGGTGTTTACAGGCTCGAAGGCGAATTGCTGGTTCTTGGCGTCGATCAGCGCCAGCACGTCGGCCAGCGGCGCGCCGGCCTGGAGCGTGATGATGAGCTCGTTCGGCTCGTAGGCGGTGACGGCATTGAGCGCGGAGACGTCGAGCACGGCGTTGGTCGCCATGGCGTGACCGATGCCGCGCTTGCCGCCATGGCCGATGATCTCGAGCGGCTGCTCGCTCGCGATCGCCGCGCGCACGACCTCTTCGACGTCTTTGGCGTCTCTGACCTTGAGCGTATCCACGGGAAAAGGCGGTAGCGAAATTCGCGCAGGAAATCAATTCGACCCGCGACGGAACGCTGGGCCGTTCGGCGACATTCGCACTACGATGTTCATCGAACCATTGTTGCCCAGAGCTGCGCTATCGAATGGAGAATTCTCAGGGAGCTCCATCATGATCGAACAGGCAATGAATCAACAGACCGGCCACCCGGCCATCGGCGGCGGACTTCTCGTCGTGGCGCAATGGGAAGCAAAGGCCGAAGAGGTCGACCGCGTTGCTGAAATCCTGCGCGGCTTCCTCCCTCAGGCGCAGCGCGAGCCAGGCGTCAAGCTGTTCCTGATCTCGCGCGCCAAGGACAATCCGGCCCAGTTCCTGTTCTACGAGTTGTTCCGCGACGAAGCCGCCTTTAGGGCGCACCAGGAGAGCGCGCATTTCAAGAGCTACATCGCGGAACAGGCGCTGCCGCTGCTGGCCAGGCGCGAACGCGCGCAATACGCCTTGCTGTGAATGATCTGCTTCCTTCTTGCGAGCCAGGGCTATCGCCTATGACTCGCAGCGGCGGGCTGCGTGCAAGCTGGGGCTGGATCAAGCCCCGGCCTTGCACGTGATCCCGCCGTCGACAACGAGCTCGATGCCCGTCACGTATTTCGACTCGTCCGAGGCCAGGAACAGCGCGGCGTTGGCGACGTCCCATGCATCGCCCATATGACCCATCGGCACCTGGGCGTCGCGCGCGCGCCACATCGCCTCGACATCGCCCTTGGCGTAGCTGGCGGCGAGGCCGGCGGAGTGCTCGACCATCGGCGTCTTCATCAGGCCGGGCAGGATCGCGTTGACCCGGACATGATGGCGCGCGAACTCGATCGCTGTGGTGCGCGTCATCTGGTTCATCGCCGCTTTCGAGGTGCCGTAGGTGACGTAGGAGATGCCCATGTGGCGGATCGAGGCGATCGAGGAGATGTTGATGATCGAGCCGCCGCCCTGCTTCACCATGATCGGGATCACGTGCTTCATGGCGAGATAGGCGCTCTTGAGGTTGACGCTGAAGACGCGGTCCCAGCTGTCTTCGCTCACCTCGACAACACTGCCCATCTCGGCGATGCCGACATTGTTGTCGAGCACGTCGATGCGGCCATAGGCCTGCAGGCACGCCGCGACCATCGCCTCGATCTCGGCAGGCCGCGACACGTCGGCCGTGAATGCCGTCGCCTTGCCGCCTTCTTCGGTGATGATCCTGGCGGTCTCCTCGGCCGCGGCACCGTTGCGATCGACGCAGAACACCTGCGCGCCCTCGCGCGCAAAGGTCACCGCGGTCGCCTTGCCGTTGCCCCAGCCTGGACCGATCGAGCCGGCCCCCACCACCATCGCAACCTTGCCCTTGAGCCGATCCATCGCGTGTCTCCTTATTTCTCTTGTTGTTCGCAGATGCTCATCTTGGTCACGTTAGCACCAATGGAATGCCCGACAATCTCCGACAATGTCCGGCACCTCCCGTCATGGCACAGTCGCCATTCTCCGGCTGCGCCGGAATTGCCGAGCACCAATTCCGGCATCGGCCCACGCTGCGGCCGCCATTGAAACCAACCGTCGACCAGCCGCGCTTCGGCCGGCGGCTCCATGCCGGGGCCGGTGCCCTTGACGCGGGCTTGCACCAGCTCAAGGCCGGCGGGTGTGAGGTGCCAGTCTTCCTGCCATTCGACCTTCGCGATCGAATGCGTCCAGACAAGCGTGAACGCGGACAGCGCCAGCGCCTTCACGCCGCCCGCTGTCGCAAGACAGAGACTCACACCGCCTCGACCGGCGCCGGCGGACGCTGCCGCCATTGCCAAAGCGCGAGCGCGGCGGCGAGCACGAAGCCCGCGCTGTCGCTGAAGGGGAATTCGCCGAGCAGGCAGAACGCGGCGCCGAGCGCGATCAGGCGCTCGATCAACGTCAGCCGCGTGAACAGGAAGCCGATCGCGGCCATGCCGAACAGGCCGATCGCCACCAGCGCCTTCAAGCTCGCCAGCGCCACCGCGCCGTAGAAGCCGAGCTTGGCCGCCATGGGATCGCCGGCCTGCAGCATCAAGGCCGGCGAATAGACGAAGATGAAGGGAATGACGTAGCCCGCGAGCGCGATGCGCATCGCCTCCCAGCCGATCTTGTCCGGATTCTCCTTGGCGATCGGCGCCGCCGCGAGCGCGGCGAGCGCCACCGGCGGCGAGAGGTCGGCCATGATGCCGTAATAGAATGCGAACATGTGGCTCGCGATCAAGGGCACGCCGAGCTTGGCCAGCGCGGGAGCCGCGAGGGCGGCGGTGATGATGTAGGTCGGGATGGTCGGGATGCCGGTGCCGAGCAGGATCGACAGCAGCATGGTCATGACCAGCGCCAGGAACAGGCTCTTCTCGCCGAGCCCAATCACCCAGCCGCCGAAGATGGTGCCGACGCCGGTCTGCGACATCATGCCGATGATGACGCCGACGATGGCGCAGGCCATGCCGACGGTGATGGCGGATTTCGCGCTCTCGGCCAGTGCATCGCGGCAGGCCCGCAACGCCGCGAAGCCGCCGCGCACGAACGCCGTGATCACGATCAGGCCGACCACGACGGTCGCGACCGGCACGATCTGGAGGCCGTCGCGCGACAATGCCGCGACGACGAGCGCGAGCCCGACCCAGAAGATGGTCCGGACCACGTTCGAGGAGGCGCCCGTCGTGATGGCGGTGCCGAGGATCAGCGTCACCGTCAGCGCGAGGCCCATGCTGCCGGCATAGAGCGGCGTGAAGCCCTCGAACAGCATGTAGACCAGCGCTGCGAGCGGCAGCACGAGGTACCAGCGCGTCACCAGCGCCTTCCAGGCGCTCGGGATCTCCGAACGCTTCATGCCGACGAGGCCGTGCTTGCCGGCTTCCAGATGCACCATCCAGAACGCGGAGGCGAAATAGAGGATCGCGGGGATCGCGGCCGCCTTGACGATCTCCGAATATTGCACGCCGAGCGTCTCGGCCATGATGAAGGCGACCGCGCCCATCACCGGCGGCATGATCTGGCCGCCCATCGAGGCCGTCGCCTCGACGCCCGCCGCGAAGGCGCGGCGGTAGCCGAACCTGATCATCAAGGGAATCGTGAACTGGCCGACGGTGACGACGTTGGCGACGCCCGAGCCGGAGATGGTGCCCATCATGCCCGAGGCGAACACCGCGACCTTGGCAGGACCGCCGCGGGTGCGGCCGAACAGGCCGAGCGAGACATCGGTGAACAGCTGGATCATGCCGGCGCGCTCCAGGAACGAGCCGAACAGGATGAACAGGAAGATGTAGGTCGCCGAGACGTAGACCGGTACGCCGTAAAAGCCTTCGGTGCCGAACGACAGATGCGTGACGATCTGGTCGAAATCATAGCCGCGGTGGTTGAGCGGCGACGGCAGGTACTGCCCGAAGAACCAATAGACGAGACACGCGCCGCACATCAGCGGCAGCGCCGCGCCCATCAGCCGCCGCGTGCCCTCGAAGATCAGCACCGCGAGCAGGGTGCCGACGGCGAGATCGAGCCTGGTCGGATCGCCGTCTCGCGCGATCAGGTCGGCATAGAAGATCCATTGGTAGAGACCGCAGTAGAAGCCGGCGGCGCCGATCGCCCAGCCCAGCGCACGGCCGAAATTGCTCTTCGCGGTGAAGTTGGCGATCAGGCCGAAGGTCAGCAGCAGCAGGAATCCGACATGGACGCCGCGCACCACCTGGCTCGGCAGATAGTTGAAGGCGGCGACATAGAGCTGGAAGATCGCGAACGCGATGCCGATCCAGTAGGCGAGCCGGCCCCACCAGCCCGGGCCGAAGCCTTCCGGAAAACCATGCTCGAAATTGTCGAACTCGACCTTGACCTTGTCGGGCGCGATCTCAGTCCCCTCTGCCTTTTCCAGCATCTCAGCCCATCCCCAATCGTCGAGCGCTTGTAGCATTGGCACGGTATGTCCCGAGCCGTCATGCCCGGGCTTGTCCCGGGCATCCACGAAACTTCCATGCACCGCCGCAGAACGTGGATGGCCGGGACAAGCCCGGCCATGACGTCCGACGACAGGAGCTGATTACTTGATCAGCCCCTTTTCCTTGTAATAGCGGATCGCGCCGGGGTGCAGCGGGACCGGGCTGCCGGTGGCGGCGGTCTCGAGCTTGATCTCCTTGCCGGCCGCGTGCGCAGTGACGAGCTCGGGCAGCGATTCATAGACCAGCTTGGTCATCTGATAGGCGAGATCGTCCGAGACGGCGGAGCTGGTGACCAGATAATTGATCACAGCCGCAGTCGGCACGTCCTTGTCCTGGCCGGTATAGGTGTTGGCCGGAATGGTCGCCGCGACGAAGGGCGGGCCGATCTTGTCGACGGTCTCATTCGGCACCGACACCACCGTGATCGGGCTCGAGGTCGAGAGGTCCTTCAGCGAGGCGACGCCGAGCCCGGCCGATTGCAGCGTGGCGTTGAGCTGCCGGTTCTTCATGAGATCGACGGATTCGGCAAAGGGCAGATATTCGACCTTGCCGAGCTCCTTGTAGCTCATGCCGGCAGCGGCCAGGATCGCGCGGGAGTTCAGCTCCGTGCCCGACTTCGGCGCACCGACCGACAGGCTCTTGCCCTTGAGGTCGGCGAGTGTCTTGATGCCGCTGTCCGCGGTCGCGACGATCTGGATGTAGTTCGGATAGATCGCGCCGATGGTGCGCAGCTTGTCGAGCTTGGTCTTGAAGCCCGCCTCCTCCTCGCCGTCCCAGGCGGCCTTCAGAGAGTCGCCCAGCGTGAACGCCAGCTCGCCGCGGCCCTGCTGCAGCAGGATCAGGTTCTCGACCGACGCCTTGGTGGCCTGCACCTGCGTCTTCACGTTCGGAATCTTGTCGCCGTAGATCTTTCCGATCGCGACCCCGAGCGGATAGTAGACGCCCGAGGTTCCACCGGTCAGCACGTTGATGAAGGATTGCGCCTGCGCGCAAGGTGCCGACGCCGCCAGAGCCAGAGCCGCGGCCGCGCCGAAAATCGTCCGTTTCATGGTTGTTGTTCTCCCCAAACCGGCGGCGAAATTGGCCGGATGAGGGATGCGGGTCAACCCATCCAAAAGGCACAACAGGACTGCGGCAAAGGGCCGTTCCCGCTGGGTTTTTGGGAACCGGACGGTGCGGCGAGGTGGCACTTCACCTCTCCCGCTCGCGGGAGAGTCGGATCGCGCAGCGATCCGGGTGAGGGCTCTTTCCTCTAGGGGACAGTCCCGTTGTGGAGACACCCTCTCCCCCAACCCCCCGCAGGCGGGGGAGGAGCGCACCTTCAATGAGGCGATGGTCGAACGCACCCCCGAGCAGCAAATGCTACTGGAACGTCATGTCCAGGCATTTGGAGATGTCGGAGCCGAGGCCGGAGGAGATGGTGATGCAGCCGCGCACCTTCTGCGCGCCGACGTCGGCCGCCCAGACCGAATAGCCGCCGGGGCCGAAGAACGAATTGGTGTTCGGCGGCTCGGTCTCGGTGGCGTCGAAATCGTACTTGCCGTCGGTCTCGAAAATGCGCGGCTTCTTGGTGCAGCCGCCGTCGGTCTGGACGTTGATGACTTCCTTGTTGTCGCGGGTCAGCGCCAGGGAAACCTGGCAGCGGAAATATTCCGAGGTCTTGGTGTTGAAGAGATAGGTGTAGGACTTGCAGGTCGCCGTGTTCAGCTTGCCCGGGGCAAGGCCGCGGCTGCACGAAATCCGCTGGTTGTGGCTGAGCCGGTAGTCATCGGCTTGGGCGGCCGGCGCCAGCGCCGTGAGCAACAGCGCGGCAGCCGAGCAGGCTTTGACGACAAGGTTCATTCGAATCATCCCCACCAATATTTTTGTCGAGTTGCGTTCTAGACGGAAAGCGGAACATAGTCGCGAGGGGACGGAGGGAAAATCACAAACTGCTGGGCAAGACGTGATGCGCTGCGGCGCTATCGCAAATTGACCGGGACGCAGCGTTCGTGATTTGTTCAATCTTGGAATGTCCCGATCTTGGGAGGATGGGATGACGGCATTTTCAATCAAGACATTTGCAATCGCAGCCGCGCTCGGCGCATTGGCTTGGCCCGCATTGGCGCAAACCGCAGCGACGCCCTGGGAGCTGAAGACCGACACCGCCTACGCCTACGACAGGGAGGGCAAGACCTATTCCTACAAGATGGGCACCAGCAACGCCGGCGAGCTCTTGAAGGGCGCCAAGAAGGTGCCCAAGGGCACACTGTTCTTCATCGGCCAGAACGGCCAGCTCTACATGCGCACCGGTCCGTATCTGGAGGGCGACGGCAAGTTCAAGTTCGGGCCGGATCAGTAGGAGCCGCGATTACGGTGCGCTCCCTCGCCCCGTTCTTACGGGGCCGCGACGAGCTTCGCTCGCGCTGAGAGGGTTGGGGTGAGGGGCCTCTCTCCACGCATGAGATCGTCGAGGGACCTGTACCCCCTCACCCGGATTGCATCTGACGATGCAATCCGACCTCTCCCCGCAAGCGGGGAGAGGTGAAGACAGCGCCAGCGTCCTAAAACGCCCCTGCCAGCTCCCTTGCGCCGGCTTTGCCGCTGTTCACGTCCATGCGCTCGTCCGTCACGGCCAGCAGCTTCGCCACCGTGTTGTGTCGGATCGCGACCGGGTTGCGCTCATAGCCGCCGCGCTGGAAGAAGTTCGAGGTCGGCACCCGCTCGCGCATCGCCTGCGGCATCGTCACCATGTCGAGGCCGGTGCCGTCGCCGGTGAGGTTCATCATCTCGAGCTCGGCCGCAGAGAGCGGGCGCGTGTGGCCCTTGGCCCGGGCGAAATGCACCGATGTCAGCAGCTTGTGGGTCTGCAGCATCGGACCGATATCGACGTCGAGCACCATCGCATGCATGGCCCAGCCCTGTGGGGTAGCGCCCATCTTCTCGTGCTCCGACCAGGTATCGGGCACCGACTTCGCGTGCGCCACCATCTTCTTCAGGACAGCGAGCTTGTGCTCGAGCGCATGCCGCGCCGGTCCTGATGTGCGCGCCACCTTCTCGGAAAGGGCGCGGATCAGTTCATGGCCCTGCTCGGCGAGCAGTTCGACGCTGTTGGTGGTGAGCAGCTGGTTGTAGCCCATCGCGGTCGAGATCGCGCGCTTGCCGCCATGCTCGATGCCCGCCTGCACGTCGTAACTGCCGGTGCCGCCGGTCTCGAACGAATAGACCCGCACCGCCTGCTCGCGCGTCAGGCCATGGGCCAGAGCGTAGCGCGCATAGGCGCGCTTGAACTCGAGCTCGCTGGACGGGCGTTGCGGCGTGAACTGGTAGAGTTCCTGCGCCGCACGCAGGAAATCGGCGACGACCGGGATCGGCCTCCTTGTGGGGCGGTCAGGCGTTTCCTCCGGCTCCGGGTTCACCGGCTTCTTCGGTCCGTTGTAGAGCGGCGGATGCTCCAGCACGTAATCATCAAGCGTGATCTGCTGTCCGCTGCGCCGCTTGGCGTTGCGGGCCTTCCGCTTCTCGGAGATCTGGCTCCAATAGGCGCCGGCCTCGGCATCGAAGGCGGCGCGCGCGGCCTGATATTCCGCGAGCTTGCGGCGATATTCGAGCACGGCCGGTGAAGCCGCCGCGCCTTGCGCGAAAAACTGCGACAGCAGCTGGGCGTTTGCATTGCGGACGGCGGGCGACAGCGCGTCGGCCTCGGCGCCGCGCGCCGCAGGCGAGATCAGGACGAGCGCGAGCGGAACCAGCGCCAATTTATTTCGAATCGAATGATGCATGCTGCCTTCTTAGCAGGCATCCGGTAACCGTCGCGTTAACGCGCCGTTTACCATCGTCACGTCCAGGCGAATACCGGCTGTTCCAGGTCGGTGACGCGGGTGTGCCGCCCCGCCAGCACCTCGCGGAACTGGTAGATCAGCGCCGCGGTCGGGGCATGGATCAGGCTCATCTGGTGATGGAAGCGGATCACGCGGCGGCTGCTCTCGGGGATCTCCGTGAAGTCGAAGGCATCGTCGCGCTCGATCGTGGCCAGCGCGATGCGATGGACGGAGGCGACCTCGTCCGGGTTCGGGCGGATCGCAGCACTGTCGGCCGCCCAGACCACGACCGGCGTGATCAGATAGCCCGAGCGCGTCGGATAATCGTCGAGCAGGCCGAGCACCGCATCGCCTGACAGCGCGAGGGCGAGCTCCTCGTCGAGCTCGCGCAGCGCCGCCTCGACCGGCGTCTCGCCGGCATCGCAGCGTCCGCCGGGCAGCGCCCATTGGCCGCGATGGGCGCGCAGGTGCGAGGCGCGCCTGGTGAGCAGGAAGGCGGTGTCGCCACCGTCGTCGGATTCGGTCAGCGCCAGCACCACCGCGGCGCGCTTCAGCGCCGACGGCTCGGCTGTGTCGGGCAGCCGCGCGAAGGCCGCGCAGACCTCTGCGATATTCCGTCTGGTGGCATCGTCGAACGCTCTCATGATGCTTGACTACACCAGGACTGCATCTGATGAAACGAGGAGACATCGCGTTGCAAGGACAGACGACGACATGACCAGCAAGGCCGCCGCAAGGCTGAAATCAGAGGGCTGGAGCATCCTGGAGACCACGGGCTTCCTGCATCTGATCGGCCCGTTGTGGGAGCGCAAGGTCGACGGCCATTACGAGTTCGCGCTCGCGACCGAGGACAAGCACCACAACCGCCGCGGCATGGTCCAGGGCGGCGTGATGATGACGTTCGCCGACCGCACCTGCGGCATGACCGCCCGCTACGTCTCCGGCAAGGAGTACTTGGCGACGGTGCAGCTCGACACCCATTTCGTCGAGGCCGGCCAGATCGGCGACACCCTGATCTCCCGTCCGCGCGTGGTGCGCTCGACCCGCAGCCTGATCTTCATGAGCACCGAAGTGACGGTGGACGACCGCTGCATTGTGATGGCGAACGGCGTGTTCAAGATCTTGAAGGGGCCGGGGTAGCTAGTCGGGCTAGCACCGTCGCAGCCATACGCTCCGCCGTCGTCCCCGCGAAGGCGGGGACCCATAACCCCAGGACGGAGTTGTAGCGCGAAGCTGGTAACTCCGAGTCTTCGTCAAACAACTCCCTGTGGCTATGGGTCCCGGATCAGCGCGCGCCTCGGGGGCGCGCTTGTCCGGGACGACGAGAGGAAATGGGAGCTCTGGATTGCTTCCGCCTTCGCCAAGGCTTCGGCGGACAAGTCGCTGCGCTCGCAATGACGGAACCGGGCGGTTATGCTGGCCTTCACAAGACATCGAGGACTCGCCCATGCAATACCGCCAGCTCGGCCGCAGCGGCCTCAAGGTCTCGCCGATTTGCCTGGGCACCATGATGTTCGGCGGGCCGACCGATGAAGCCACCTCAAAACGGATCATCGACAAGGCACGCGACGCCGGGATCAATTTCATCGACACGGCGGACGCTTATTCGAAAGGCGCCTCCGAGGAAGTCGTCGGCCGCGCGATCGCGCGCAATCGTGGCGCGTGGGTGCTTGCCACAAAGCTCGCAAATCCCATGGGGGACGATCCCAATCGCGGCGGGCTGTCGCGGCGCTGGGTGTTGCAGGCGGCGGACGAGAGCTTGATGCGGCTCGGCACCGATCACATCGACATCTACTATCTGCACAAGGAAGACCATGCCACGCCGCTGGAGGAGACGGTGCGCGCCATGAGCGACCTGATCCACGCCGGCAAGGTGCGCTATTTCGGCGTCTCCAACTACCGCGCCTGGCGCGTCGCCGAGATCTGCAACATCTGCGACCGGCTCGGCATCGACCGACCCGCGGTGAGCCAGCCCTATTACAACGCCATGAACCGCATGCCGGAGGTCGAGCACTTCCCGGCCTGCGCCTATTACGGTCTCGGCATCGTGCCCTACAGCCCGCTTGCGCGCGGCGTGCTCACCGGCAAGTACAGGGTGGATGCAGCGCCCGACAAGGAGACGCGCGCGGGACGTAACGACACCCGCATGATGCAGACCGAATGGCGGCCGGAATCGCTTCAGCTTGCGCAGGAGATCAAGGTTCACGCCGAGAAGAAAGGCATCACCGCCGGCCAGTTCGCGGTCGGCTGGGTGCTCAACTCCGCCTTCGTCTCGTCGGTGATCGCTGGTCCCCGCACCGAGGAGCAATGGGACGGCTACATCAGTGCGCTCGATTATCGTTTCACCGCGGAGGACGA
The DNA here is from genome assembly GCF_044908355.1 of Bradyrhizobium sp. USDA 336. Classification (NCBI taxonomy): domain Bacteria; kingdom Pseudomonadati; phylum Pseudomonadota; class Alphaproteobacteria; order Hyphomicrobiales; family Nitrobacteraceae; genus Bradyrhizobium; species Bradyrhizobium sp. USDA 336. The sequence goes on from NZ_JBIYDC010000002.1 coordinate 4,842,267, forward strand.
GGCGCTGATCGACCGCCTGGTGACACCAGGCCATCCCTCGACGCCGGGCTATAACGATCCGGCCTATCCGATCGAAGGCCGCCGCGCGCGGACGGCTTGAGGGCGGGAGACGACGATGGGGCTTGAAGACCGCTACGGCCTGGCGCTCTCGACCTCTTCGCACGAGGCGGCAAGTGCCTACCGCGACGGCGTCGACCTCATGCTCGCGGGCTGGACCGGCACGGCGGAGATGCTGGAGCGCGCGATCGCGGCTGATCCTGACTTCGCGCTGGCCCATATCGCCCGCGGCCGCGTTCATGCCTTCTACCAGCAGGGCGATCTCGCACGGCAGAAGGCCGCGCTGGCGCGCGAGCTGGTGATGAAGCGCGGCAGCGAGCGCGAGCGCTCGCATGTCGAGACCTTGGCGCTCGCGATCGAGGGCCGGCTGCCGGAGGCGATCGCATCGATGCTGAAGCATATCGACGCATGGCCGCGCGACGCTGTCGTGCTGTCGCTGCCGCTCGGAGCGTTCGGCCTGTTCGCCTTCTCCGGCATGGCCGATCACGACCGCGCCCGGCACGAGCTCTGCGAGAACGTCGCGCAGCATTACGGCGAGGACTGGTGGTTCCTGACCATGTCCGGCTGGGCGATGACGGAGAATGGCGACGTCACGCGCGGCCGCGCCGTCACCGAGCGCGGCTTCAATCTGCGCCGGGAAAACGCCCATGCCGCGCACGCGGTGCTGCATGCGATGTTCGAGGATGGATCGATCGAGGACGCCGATCGTCTCGTGGACGAATGGCTCCCGGCTTATGACCGCTCCGGAATCCTCCACGGCCATATAAGCTGGCATCAGGCGCTCGGCGCGCTCGAGCACGGCGATGCGGCGCGGGCGCTCGCGATCTATGCCGACGTGCTGCGGCCCACGGCCACGCAGGCGCCGCCGCTCAACATCATCACCGACAGCGCCTCGCTGCTGTGGCGTTTGGCGATGTATGGCCACACGGTGCCGAAGGCGCTGTGGCTGGAGGCCGACGCCACCGCGCAAAAACTGTTTCCGAAATCGAGCCTGTCCTTTGCGGACGTCCACATGGCGCTGTTCGCGGCCGCGACGCAGGACCGCGAAGCGCTGGCCGGGCGCCTTGCGGCGATCGAGCAGCGGCTGGCTGACGGCAAGCTGCCGGCCGGCCCGGTGGTGCCGGCGATCTTCCGGGCACTCGCGGCTTTCACTGATGAGGATTACCGGACTTGCGTGCAGATGCTCGCGCCCGTGCTCGGCGAGGTCGTGCGCATCGGCGGCAGCCACGCCCAGCGCGAGCTGATCGAGGACACCTATATCGTCGCGCTCATGCGCAGCGGCGAGCTGCCTCGCGCGCGCGCCGTGCTGGACGCCCGTCTCCACCGCCGCCCCTCCTTACGCGACAGGCGCTGGCAGGCGGCGATGGGTTAGGTTATTGTCTGAGCATGATTTTTTCGGAAAACCGCTACGCACTTTTTCGGATCATGCTCCGCCACGAAAAAAACACCGCCCTGATGGCATGTGGCCGCCGGGACGGATCGGGCGATTTGGACGAATCGCCCTCGGGGTTGACGCGGTGATATTCCAGACGGGATTTGCAGCACAAACGGGATCGCAACCAATTTGCGGTTCGATGGTTACGGTGCGGAACTCTTCCGCCATGGCCCCTGGCTCATGAGCCCGACGATGCGCCTTCGCCGATTGGTCCTCGCCGCGTTGCTCGTGATCGCGGCAAGTCCTTGTTTTGCCGAGACTTCCAAACCCGTTCCGGTCAACAATCCGCCCGCGCAGCCGAACGCCTTCATCGATCTCCTGGCGCTGATGTCCGGCCACTGCAAGACGTTCAGGGTCGCGGGCCGCACCTTCCCGTGCAAGACTGTGGCCTATGCCCATGGCGACACGGGCCGGGTCAATTTCGCGGTCGCGGTCGACGATCCCTCCGATGACAGCCACGTGGTGTCGTTCTCCGGCGAGAACGGCAAGCGCGCCGACGACAATTCCTACGAGCTGCGGATCGACCGCGTGCTGCTTAACTCCAAGAACCGCCCCAAGGTCGACGGCCTGCCCGTGCCGGCCGAGCAGACCTCGACCGGCATCTGCCGGCAGACCGGCAACTTCGCCGCCAGAAAGGTGAACGACGTCACCTGCTCGGCGACCGACAGCGAGGGCCGCAAGTACGAGCTGCTGTTCGTCTCCGACGGCACCCCGGTCAGCGTGCGCCGCATCCGCCAGTCGGCCCCGTCGATCCAGGATCCGTTCAAGTAGGTCCGTGTCCGCTGGCGTAACGTGTACGATCGCGATGATGCCATGGATCCCTGGCACTGCGCTCAGCTATCACGGTCGTACATTCATCGCAGACAAGGACGCGATCCTCGCTGCGCTCTCCGAAGGACACCGCTTTCCTAATCCGCATCCGTGACAGTGGTTGCGAAAATCTACATGCGCCACTCTCGTGTCCCGGACTCGCACCGCATCGTCGAAGAGACGCTGCGCCGCGTTCGGGGCGCGAGTCGCAGGCCATGCCTCGTCATGCGACGATAGAACGCGCGGCCTTCGCTCGTTCACGAACGTTAACGTACGTTCATCGGGGAACTAAAATCTGCGTCGTTTCGACGCCCGCAGTGGCAGGAACGCGCGGGATGCTCATGTGTTGTCACACGACCTTCAACTGGAGTGATGACATGAAATATCTCATTGCCGCGATCGCCCTCGGTGCTGCGGCGTTGGCCGGTGGATCGGCGAGCGCGGCCGGCAGCGTAAGCGCCAAGCAGACCGCGCAGGAAAGCCAGACCACCGACATCAGCGCGCACCGCAGGCATTACCGCCACCATCATCATTGGCGGCATCATCACGGCTATTACCGGCCGTATTACAGGAGCTACGGTTATTACCCGCGGCACCACGGCTATTACGGCGGCGGACCGTACGGCTATTACGGCGGAGGCCCCGGCGTGACGTTCAGCTTCGGCGGCGGCCGCTGGTAAGATCTGGAGAGACACGCGACGAGAGGCCCGCATCAGATGCGGGCCTCTTTTTTAGTGTCCGCGCAGGATCGTGAGCGCCGTCTCCAGGCCAGTCGCCAGTGCCGCCTCGACCGTTCCCATGTCGCGGCCGCGATAGAGCGCTTCACCGGAAAACAGCACCAAGCCGTCGCCGCGCGCGAGGATCGCCTGTGCCGCTCGGGTGCGCGGCGTCGCCCACGAATAGGCGCCGCGCGCGAACGGATCATGCGCCCAGTTGGTCGCGGCGGACGCCACCAGCTCGCGCGCGATGTGATCGCGCGGCAGGCCGAAGATTGCGGCGAGCGAGCCGAGCCCGGCATCGATCAATGCTCGCGCGTCAAGGCTTTCCAGCTCCGCCGTGCGGGGGCCGCCGAACCAGCCCGTCAGCACGGGATGCTGGTCCGGATAGCGCGTCCACCAGACCGGGATCGCCTCATCCGACAGCAGGAAGGTCATGTCGGCGAGGTCTTCCTTGCGCTCGCGCCACCATGGCCGCGCGAAGCGCAGCAGGATCTTGATGACGTTGCCGAAGCCGATGTCGACGACAGCAGCCAGCTTGGCACGCGCGCCTGCCGGCAGCGCGATCTCGCGCAGCAGCGGCAGCGGCACGGTGAGGATCACGCGGTCGCAGGCGTGCACGTCGCCGCCGGCGCAGCGAACGATCACCGCGCCGCCCTCCTCCGCAATCGCCGACACGACGCTGCCGAGGCGGATGGTGACGCCGTGCCCGCGGCAGTCGGCCGCCATCGCCTCGATCATCGCGCCATAGCCGCCTTCGATGCGCGCCTGCGGAGCGTGCCCGCCGTCCATCCATTCCGCGCGCAGCGCCAGCGTGGAGGCGCGTTCGGGATCGGCCGCGTCATAGCCTTCGACCATCCGCTCGATCGAATGGCGCAGCGGCGCGTAGTCGTCGCCTGCAAAATGCCGGCGCAGGAAGTCGGCGACCGTGAGATCGTCCTTCAAGTCCGCCAGCTTGGCCTGAAGCTCCGCTTCATGGGTATCGTCACGCGCCTCGCGCGTGAGCTTCGTCCCGTCAAAGCTCCACTGCTCGCCTTCGATCTCCTGAAGCGAGAGGCCGGCCTCGCGCAGCAATGCGCGCGTGACCGGCGCCTCGCCATGGACGAACTCGGCGCCGCCGTCGGCGGCATAGCCGAACTGCGAGGCCGGCAGCGGATGAATGCGGCCGCCGCAGCGCTGGCGCGCCTCCAGGATCGTCACCTTGCGGCCGGCACGCGCCAGCTCGCGCGCCGCCATCAGGCCGGCGGCGCCGGCGCCGACGATGACGATGTGCTCGGACGGATCGGACATGGCCGCGCCTTACCGGCTCACGGCTTGCGGATCGTTCTGGATCAGATAGCGCAGCAGCAGGACGCCGCCGCCGAGCTCGCGCGTGCTCTCCAGTGTCATCGCGGCGATCGGCGCGCGCCGGTCGCTGTCCGCCTCGGTCGAATCGAACACGAAGGGAGCGCCCTTCGCGCCGTCGATCGCAGGGCTGAGGATCAGATTGAATTCATCGATCAGGCCGGCGCGCAGGAAGGCGCCGTTGGCGACGCCGCCGCCTTCGACCAGCACGCGCTTCACGCCGAGCTCGCGGCTGAGAATGTCCAGCGTCAGTGCGAGGTCGATCTCGGATTTGCCGGCAAAGATGTAGGACACGCCCTCGCCGCGCAGACCGGCGAGATGCGAATCCGGGACATTCTCGGTCAGCACGACGACGATCGGATCGCCGCCGATCTCCGCGCGCCCCCAGCCGATCTTGCCCTCAGCATCGAGCACGACGCCGTAGGTCTTCGCATCGCGCCGGGCGAACCAGTTTTCGCGCGGAAATTTTGCGTCTGTCGGGGGATAGGGCCTGCCCTTGGCGAACTCCGAACCCGTGACGCGGCCGATCACCCAGGCATCGCCGCCAAGCTCATCGTGGACCTTCTCGAACCAGTCCGTGCCCGCGCCTTTCGGACGCCAGCGGCTGGGATGCGTGCGCCCGTCGAGGCTGGAGTGCATCAGGCAGATGACATACGGTTTCATGCAATCCTCAGGGCAGCGCTCAGGCCGCGGGTCCGCCGCCTGCGGCATGATCATTCACGATCGCCGCCAGCGGATTGAGCCTGGGTGGCGCAATGAGCTGGAGCGTGTTGGTGTCGTGGTGATTGAACGGCGCGCCGCGCACGAACAACTCGGTCTGGATCAGATAGGTCCAGCTGCCGTCGTCGTTGAAGGTGATGTCGCAGCGGTAAGCATCGGTGCGGAAGGCCTGTTCCAGAAAATCGGTCGAGCAGATCCCGTAGGCGGTGTCGCCGCGCTTGGCGGTGACCGAGATCGTCTTGTCGTCAGGCCCGGCCTTGCCCGAGGCCAGCAGCACCTGCCCGCGCGGGATCGCCAGGGTCTGCATGATCAGCCCGGTCGCCGGCTCCCACAGCCAGTAGCCGACCTGGTCGTGGAAGGTGATGTCTTCCTCGGGCGTGTTGATGTGGATGTGGTAGCGCAGCCCGTACAGCAGCTGCGGCCCGTTGGCCTGCGGATCGATCGGATCCATGCGAATGTGCTCGATGAAGGTCCGCCGCTCCGGCCCTTCCGCCTTCGGATTGATGTCGATGCCCTTGTCCGCCTGCCAGGTGCCGGCAAGACGCCGAAGCGGGCCGAGATTGGCCAGGCCGTCGGGCGAGACGTCCTCGGGTTCGGTGAAGATATCGGCGGGAATGGGGAGCATGGGGGCCTCGCGAGGGTGCGGAGACCAGCCATAACACGGGCAGGCGGCGGCCTGAATTCAACTGTTAGCGGCACAGCGCCGGAGGCATTCGAGCCATGCGATGATGCGCGTTGCATCCCGCGCCCGCCTCTGGCGCTGCAGCCGGCCGGTTGGCGAAGACGTGGAGGCTGGCGCGCCCCCGCGACCGCTTCAAGCCGCTTCCGACACCGATCTCGCACGCTGCTCGAGCACGCCGATCGTCGCGACCAGATTGTCGCGTCGGGCGCGAAGGTTGGCGGCGAGAAGCGGATAGGTCGGCTGAGCCGGGTCGAACACCCCGGCGCGCGCCTCTTCCTCGAGAATGTCGGTATTAATCAGCCGAACGCGCCACCATAAATCGGCGATCAACGCGTCGAGCCGGAGTTCGTCAGCAGCACCAGAACGGGACACTTCCTGCATCACTTGCCTCAACCTGAAACGGCCTCTCCGCCGAGGCCCGGGCTTGGGTCAGGACTGAGCAAGGGGAGTGCCAGGACGGGCGGGCGCAGGCTTCCGAACCGGCAATTGAGAACGCTCTTCGGTCCAAGCGGCTATAGTGGCGGGTCATGATGACAACCGCCTGAGGAATCAGCTCACGCCACCCGCCGTTTCCGGCGCGCCGTGGGGGCTTGCCAGGAGAGGTTTGCAAGGGGCACGGGCTTGCTGAAGTGAAATCCCTGGCCGAGCGGGATGCCGAGTGATTGGAGCCGTCTGACCTGCTCGGAGGACTCGACCCCCTCGGCGACGATCGACAGCTTCAGCGTCTTTGCCAGCTGCACGATGGATTTCAGCACGGCGACGGTCTCGCAGCGATCGATCCTGTCGATGAAGGATTTGTCAATCTTGACCTTGTCGAAAGGAAAGGCCGTCAAATAGGACAACGACGAGTATCCGACACCGAAATCGTCGAGGGCAATGGAGACGCCAAGCGCCTTGAGGCGTTGGAGCGTCCTGAGGTTCTCCTCGGTGTCGGCGAGAAATACGCTCTCGGTGATCTCGAGCTCGAGCCGGGTCTGCGGAAGCCCGCTCTGCGTCAACGCAAAGGTCACGGTGTCGACGAGATTGGCGCTGGCAAATTGCAGGGCGGAGAGATTGACAGCGACCTTGATGTCGCCCGGCATGCTCATCGCATCGCGGCAGGCCCTGGCGAGCACCTGGTGGCCGAGCTCGACGATCAGTCCCCCCGCCTCGGCAACAGCAATGAATTCCGCCGGAGGGACGTAGCCCCTGGTGCCGTGATGCCAGCGCGCCAGGGCCTCGACCGATTTTACCCGACCGGTGCCGAGCTCGATCACAGGCTGATAAAACAGCTCTATCTCCTCGCGCCAGATCGCTTCACGCAGCTCGATCTCGAGCACGTTGCGCTGATCCGCTTCCGCCTTGAGCTCCGCTGAATAGACGTGGAAGCAGTTTCTGCCGGCATTCTTCGACCTGTAGAGCGCAAGATCGGCGTTGCGAAGGATCTCGTCGACCCGCGTGCCGTGCTCGGGCACGAGCGCAAGGCCAATGCTACAGCCGCTCACGACGGGGTGGCCATCGATGTGAAAGGGTTCGGCAATGGCCTGGACCAGCCGCGCGGCCAGGCTTTCAGCGCCCTCGCGCATCCCGGCCCCGCCGGGTGCCACGATGACGGCAAATTCGTCGCCGCCGATTCGCGCCGCCGTATCGGCATCACGGATCTGCGCCTTGATCCGGTCGGCAACCTGCTTCAGCAACGCGTCGCCGCATTGATGGCCGAGCGCATCATTGACCGACTTGAACTTGTCGAGATCGAGCAGGAGTACGGCGCACGCGGGCTCCGGCCGGCGCGGGCGGGCCAGCGCCTCGTCGATGCGCTCCTTGAACAGGTTGCGATTGGCAAGGCCGGTGAGGCTGTCGTAATGCGCGAGCCGCTCGATGCGGTCCGCCGACGCCTTGCGCTCGGTGATGTCCTCATGCGTGGCAACCCAGCCGCCGTCCTCGCGCCGGCCGTAGGAGATGTAGACGACCCGGCCGTCCGGAAACTGCACGGTGTTCGAGATCTGCTCCGACTGAGCGAGCCGGTTCTTCAAATCGACGAGGTACGTCTCGACATCGAGCACGGCGGTCTGCTTCGCGAACACCTCCCGGAAATCCATACCGATCCGAATGTCTTCCGGTACGAGGCCATAGAGTTCGAGCCATTGCCCGTTGAACGCGATCAGGCGGTCACGGCCGTCGAACATGCTCAAGCCCTGGGGAAGATTCCTGAGCGCATCCTCGAACTTGCTGGCGAAATCGCGCCGATCGCGGTGGGCGCGATCCAGCGCCTGCTGCCGTCGCCAATGGAATGTCGTCGCGGCGAGGATGATGAACGTAAGCAGCAGCGCGCCGCCGAGATAGACCTTCTGCCTGAAGGCGGAGCGGGAATAGATCTCCTGCTCCGAAATGCCGACGGTGAAGATGAGCGGAAACGCGCGCGACCTGCGCGCCGTGATCAGCCGGTCGCTGCGGTTCGGTCGGTTTTCGTTCCAATATTGCGCATAGAAGCCGTCGCCCAGTTCGCCCTCGACGCGGCTCGGCGCGCTTTGTCCCAGCACGGAGCCCTGATCCACGCCTCGGGAGGCGAGCACGACGTGGCTCGCGTTCCTGAGCATCAGCGTTCCTCCGACGCCGAGCTTTGCGGTGTCGTAGAACCTGCCGACGACGTCGACGCTGATCGAGCCGACGACCACGCCGACCGGATTCCCCGCGAGGTCGAACAGCTTTCTCGCGAGCTGTATCGTCCACTTCTTGGACGCGCGGCCCAGCACCGGCTTCGCCACGTAAAGGCGATCGGCGGCCTGCGACATGGTATGAATGAAGTGCTCGCGATCACCGAGATAGAGCGGCGGACCGGAATAGCCCGCCGTCGTCTCGATCATGTATCCGTCCGATCCGATAAGAGCGAGCTGGACCACGTCGCCGGTGGCGATGCGGGCCTTGTCGGACCAGAACTTCAGGCTGAAGGCCTGCGGATCCCGGGCGTAAAGGGCCCGTACCACCAGCAGCGACTGATCCACGCGCTCGAAGATGCGCTCGGTGTTCTCCTCGAACAATTCGGCGACGCTGTTGCCGTGCGACCGCGCTTGCTGGATCGCATCCATCCGCTCCGACGCGGTGATTGCGAAATAGCCGATCCAGACCAGGGGCAGAAAGAACAATGCGATCTGCAGCGGACCATTCCGCAGGATCGTTCTTCCGGCTTTGCGAAATGCCCCTGCCGGAATCACGACGCGCACCCCCCGCTTCGGCCGGCAGAGCAGAACTGCGCTCGCCTGCAGTATTGGCATCGCTTGTCTCCGCCTCGACTGCACAGGGACACCCGCGCGGGTGCCGTTCACAGCGCGAAGGTAGCTGGAACAGCCTTAAGTTTCTGTTTGGAGGAAGCTCAATTCTTAGCTCAAAGCATCCGTATCATCACGGAGGTCGGCCGGTTTTGGGCAATCAGGCACACCGGCATGTCGAAAGCGGCGCATGTTAACCATCTTTGGACCGCTTTTCACATCGCGCGCGCAACAACGATCGTGCCGGACAGGATGAGGAGCGCGCCTGCCGCATAACTCAGTCGTTGACCGAAGGGCAGCAGTTTCTCGGCGGCGACATAGAGCGCAATGCCGATGATCCAGGCCAGGTTCATCACGCCGCCGACGAACAGCAATACCATGAGAAACCAGCAGCAGCCGACGCAGTAGCTGCCGTGGCGAAGTCCCATCCGGAATGCGCCGCGCGTGCCGGGCCGCCAATGTCGGCTGAGAAACAACAGCGGGCTTTCGCAATAGCGCAGGCAGGCCTGTTTGAGCGGCGTGAACTGATAGAGCCCTGCTGCAACCAGAACGCCGCCGCCCAGAATCGCGCTGGTGCTTGCCATCGCCATCGACAGCAACCCGAAGCGTTCGAACGCTGTCTGCACCAGGACCGCAGCGAGACTGAACCCGGCCCATGTCACGAGATAACCGGCGAGAAAGATCCAGCTATCGATTGCGGCGCGGGAGGCAGCCTCCTGCCTGCGCTTGACCGTCGCATACAGGAGAACGGTGGGCACCGCGCTCGGCGCCATCATGGCGACCATCATCACCCACCACATCACGAACAGCAGCGCGCCATAGAATGGCGTCCACGGCATCGGCGCCATGTCCGGCATGTCGGCCATCATCTCGGTGTCCATGCCGGCGCCCGCAGCGAGATAGGCCCAGGCGAGCGCGACCACTGCGGCGGTCCCGATCGCGACGATCAGCCGGTCGCGGTGGAGCAAGTGTTCGAGTATCGAGCGCTCCTGCATCGACTTGTCCATGGCGACGAGGAGCTGACACCGAGATCTTTTGCCGGTGTCAGCGCCGCATCATGCCGCAACGCCCTTGGGCGTCTGCACGACATTGGCGAGCGAGCTATGCGTACCGCGGGTCTCGAACCGGATCGCGCCGGTCGAGCGGATGTCGGCGGATGCGACCTCGGCCGCCCGATGTTCGAACCCTTCGGGCATCACCACCTGGATGCGGTGCGGATCACCGGTCACCGGATTCTTGATCGGCTCGACATCGGTCTCGAGCACGCCTTTGGCGACGAGTCGTGCGACGCGTCCGTCCTTGTCGAAGGAGAACTCGAACGGCACAAACACGGGATCATGGATCTTGGTGACGATCATGCTGACGATCTGGAACAGCGTGCCTTCGGCCGAATGCTTGCCGGAGAAGATATCGAACAACGCCTGTCGCTGCTCCGCCGTGGCGCGTTCGTCGATGATGGGCTGGATTGTCCCGTTGCCCTCATGCAGCGGCCCGGGGAAATCGACCGTGATCGCAAAGCAGAGACCATCGAGCCTGGTCCCTTCGAAATGTCCCTTGGCAATCCGCATGGCGACCAATCCCTTGCAATAGCCTTGGGTCGGTCGTGCGTTGAAATCGCAGGGGCAGCCAAACGCACAGGTGCAATTCTTCATCCATTCGCCTTCGAGACGCCAGTCCGATGCAGCCATGGCACATCTCCTGATATGAGCGGGGACGCGGCAGCCGTTGACGAATTTGTTCAGCGTTCTTGTCGAAGCAATGCGAAAAGGCGCGAGCGGGATCGAGTTCGATCAGAAGGCCGGCATCGCAGAAAAAGTTTGGTGGCGAGCTGCCGTTTACCGTCCGAGGATCATATCAGCGGCCGCCGGCCAGGTATAGCGAACGCGGGTCGTGGCTCGGGGGGGCAGCAGCCACAGCTCGGGGATGTCCGATGTCAGGAAAATGGTGCCCAGGGGCGGAATCGAACCACCGACACTGCGATTTTCAGTCGCATGCTCTACCAACTGAGCTACCTGGGCGTGCTCCAAGAGAGGGGCCAAAGCCCATCGAGCGGGCGGTTTATAGTGGGCTCGGAGCGGCCTGTCCACCCGGCTTCGCCAAGTGGCTGCGCCGGGCGCGGCCCGTCTGTGCACAAGATCGGGCGGGGTTGCTGCGGCTGGTGAGGGGCGCCTCAGCGAGGCGATTAACGCTTTGATACAGCTTGATTATTCGACGTCGTCGGTTTCGTCGTCGCGGCCGGGGATAACGTAGGAGCCCTTCAGCCAGCGGTTCAGATCGACGTCGCGACAGCGCGAGGAGCAGAACGGACGGGTGGCCTGCGACTGCGGCTTGCCGCAGATCGGGCAGGTTTTGAGCGGGCCGGTGGGCTTGGTGACCTGGTCGTCCATGGATGTCGGCAGCTTACACGGGGTGACGGGGTTCAAGTGCCTGCCAGGAAGCGAGTTCCTGGTGCAGCCGCACATGCGCCGGGGCGCGGACCCGGCCGGGCCATTCTACTGTGCATGGGGTTGTTTTCGAGGTTTTGTCGGCGCGGCCGTTGGGCTCACTTGGGGCTCACACGGCGGTGGTATTGAGCCAGCCGAAGCGGATCGGAAAACCCTCGCCGCCGAGCAGCGTCGTGGTCTCGTAGAGCGGCAGGCCGACGACGTTGGTGTAGGACCCCACCATCTTGACCACGAAGGATCCGGCGATGCCCTGCACGGCGTAGCCGCCGGCTTTGCCGCGCCATTCGCCGGAGCCGATATAGGCCTGGATGTCGTCCTCGGAGAGGCGCTTGAAGCGCACGCGCGTCTCGACCAGGCGCTGGCGGAAGGCCTCGCGCGGCGTGACCAAGCAGATCGCGGTGTAGACGCGGTGGTTGCGGCCTGACAGCAGCCGCAGGCACTGCGCGGCTTCGTCCACGAGGTTCGCCTTCGGCAGGATGCGGCGGCCGACCGCCACCACCGTGTCCGCGGCGAGGACGAAGGCGCCGCGCAGCTCGTCGTCGAGCTGCACCGACTTCAGCGCAGCGTCGGCCTTGGCCCTGGCCAGCCGGTTGGCGCAGGCGCGCGGCAGCTCGCCCCGCTTCGGCGTCTCATCGACGTCGGCCGGCCGGAGCGCATCCGGCTCGATGCCGGCCTGGTTGAGCAGCGACAGCCGACGCGGCGAACCGGAGGCAAGTACGAATTTTGGGCGGCCGAGCATCAGGTGATTTGAGGGATGAGGCAGGGGTGAATTGCGCGCGGAACCTATCGGAAGGGGGCTGATTTCACAACCCGGGAACCGGAGTTTGGTGATTCGAGGTATCCGCCACGGCTGTGCCTGCTCTCTGTGACGCGGGTGTTACGGAGGGTCTCGTGTCCCGGACGCGGCGCGGCATGAAATGCTGCGACGCTGAGCCGGGACCCACGCCCGTGCGATGAGATGGGCCCCGGCTCTGCAGCGCATCGCGAAGACGCGCTGCACTGCGTCCGGGGCACGAGATCACCCGCTCGCCGCGCCGACCTTGGCGAAGCGCCGCCGGATGCGCATCAGGAGCTGATCGCAGACCTCGCGATAGGCAGCGAGCTTCTGGTCGCGGCTGCCTTCGATGGTGGTGGGATCCTGCGTCGGCCAGTATTCGACCTCGGCCGCGAGCGTTCGCGTCAGCTCCAGCGCCTTGTGATGCGCCTCGGGCGAGAGCGTGATGATGAGGTCGAAATTCAGTCCCTCCCAATCCTCCAGCTCCTCGAAGGTCTGCGGCTTGTGGCCGGAGATGTCCTGGCCGAGCTCGCCCATTACGGCGACGGCGAAGGGATCGATCTCGCCCTTCCTGGTGCCGGCCGACTTCACGTAGAGACCTTGCGGAAACATGTGCTGCAACAGGCTCTCGGCCATCGGCGAGCGCACGCTGTTCATCGCACAGGCGAACAGCACCGACTGAGGATCGCGTGCGCGTGGCGGATCCGCCATCGCGCTCAGCCTCTTTTGATAGAGGGCATGGCCTTGTCGGAAAACCGCTGCACACTTTTCCGGGCCATGCCCTAACCCTTCCAGTGCAGGACTGTAATGAGCGTGAACAGCCGGCGCGAGGTCTCGAAGTCGACCCGCACCTTGCCTTTCAGCCGCTCCTGAAGCGTGCGCGATCCCTCGTCATGGATGCCGCGGCGGCCCATGTCGATGGCCTCGATCTTGTCAGGGGTCGCGGTGCGGATCGCCTGGTAATAGCTGTCGCAGATCATGAAATAGTCCTTCACGATCCGCCGGAACGGCGTCAGCGAGAGCAGATGCGCGACGACAGGCGTGCCGTCCTCGCGGCGGATGTCGAACATCAGCCGGTTGCCGGTGATGCCGATATGCAGCGTGAACGGACCTTTCCCCTCCGCACCCTCGGGCGCAAACAGGTTCTGCTCGATCAGATCGTAGATCGCGATCGCCCTCTCGTGCTCGATGTCGGGCCCGGAACGGCCGATCGATTCCTCGTCGAGTGTGACGCCGACGATGCGATTGGTCGAGTCGTCCTGTGCGGGCGGCTTTGTCATGACAGATTGAGGCGCAATCCAATCGAGCGCGAATGGGCGTCCAGCCCCTCCGCCTTGCCGAGCGTCATCGCGGCAGGTCCCAGCGCACGCAATTGGTCGGGCCCGCATTTCAGGATCGAGGTGCGCTTCATGAAGTCGTGCACCGACAGGCCTGAGGAAAACCGCGCCGAGCGCGCCGTCGGCAGCACGTGATTGGAGCCGCCGACATAATCGCCGATCGCTTCGGGCGTGTGCGGTCCGAGGAACACCGCGCCGGCATTGCGGATCTTCGCAGCGAGCGCGTCGGGATCGACGGTCATGATCTCGAGATGCTCGGCCGCGATGGCGTCCGCGAGCGGGATGGCCTCGCCCAGGTTCTTCACCATGATGACGGCGCCGAAATCGGCCCAGGACGCGCTGGCGATCGCGGCGCGCGGCAGCGTCTTCAGCTGCGCCTCGACCGCCTTTTCGACGTCGGCGGCGAGGCGCGCGGACTCCGTGATCAGGATCGACTGCGCGCTGGAATCGTGCTCGGCCTGCGCCAAGAGGTCAGCGGCGATCCAGTCGGCATTGCCGCTGTCATCGGCAATGACGAGCACCTCCGAGGGGCCGGCGATCATGTCGATGCCGACCTTACCGAACACCAGCCGCTTGGCGGCGGCGACATAGGCATTGCCCGGGCCGACGATCTTGGCGACGGGCGCGATGGTCGCGGTGCCGTGCGCCAGCGCGGCGACGGCCTGCGCACCCCCGACACGATAGATCTCGGTGACGCCGCCGAGATGGGCGGCCGCCAGGACCAGCGGATTGAGCTTGCCGTCCGGCGAGGGCACCACCATGACGAGGCGCGAGACGCCGGCGACTTTCGCCGGCACTGCGTTCATCAGCACCGATGACGGATAGGCCGCCGTGCCGCCGGGGACGTAGAGGCCGGCGGATTCGATGGCGGTATAGCGCCAGCCGAGTTCGACGCCGAGCGGATCGGTGAAGCGCTCGTCTTTCGGCAGCTGGCGGCGGTGATAGGTCTCGATGCGGTCGCGCGCGAGCTTGAGCGCATCCAGCGTCGCAGGCTCGCAGGCCTTCACGGCGGCCTCGATCTCGGCGGCGGAGACGCGCAAGGAGGATGCGTCCAGCCTCAAGCGGTCGAACTTGGCCGTCGCCTCGAGCAGGGCGGCATCGCCGCGCTTGGCCACGTCGTCGACGATCGCGCGCGCAGCGGCTTCGACATCGGCCGAAGCCTCGCGCTTGGCGGCAAGGAAGGCGGCGAATCGCTGGTCGAAATCGGCGCTGCTGCGGTCGAGGCGAACGGGCATGTTTCGCTTGGCTTCTGGCTGGTCTTGAGGGGCGGGGCGTCGCACCAGGTCCCCTGCTCAATGGCGCGGCGGGGAAGCTGCGTCAACCCTCGGCAGATGCCGTTCCGGCCAGGGCCTGAGCCCGTTCCGGCTGGTATACGGCCGCTTCACCCCTCCCACTCGATTCCCGTGCCCAGCGTGTCGGCCCCGAGGTCGGTCAGCTCGCATTCCAGGCACTCGAGGTCCAGGCGGATGGCGCCGCCCTGGGCGAACAAAAGCAGGGCGCTGCCGCCGGGCTCCTCGGCGCGGCCGTCCTGGGGGTGAAATTCAATGCCGACGAGATCCAGGATCTTGTCCGGTGCGGCGAGGTCAATGTTGCGCGACTTGCAGGCGAGCACACGGTCGAAACGGAGCGCTGCGACCAGCCGGCGCGGCTCGGTCTGGCCCTCCAAGGTCTGCTCCCAGTCCAGCCGGCTCATTCCGACCACAAGCCGTTTCTCGCCCTGCCGCCAGATGATATCGGAAGCCTGGACGCGGGCGTCCTGGACATGGGTCGAGATCACGGCGAGGTCGTCGGCGTCGAGCGCGATCAGTTTGAGCTGGGGCGACATCGCCGCGCCTCTCCTTGAGTGGACGGGGCTCAACGCGCACGAGCCCCGAAATTTCCGCACAAGTTAAGCCCTGGCCCGGCTCGCCGCTACGCGGCGAGCCACCCTTTCCCACAACAAGGGAGGGTTAGAGTCGTGAAACCTCACTCCCGGAAAAACGCCAGGAGATCCGCGTTGATCGTCTCGGCATGCGTGGTCGGCATGCCGTGGGGGAATCCCTTGTAGGTCTTCAGAATGCCTTTCTTGAGCAGCTTGGCCGAGAGCGGCGCCGAGTCCGCGTATGGCACGATCTGGTCGTCGTCGCCATGCATCACCAGAACCGGCACGTTGATCTTCTTCAGATCCTCAGTGAAATCGGTTTGCGAGAACGCGACGATGCCGTCGTAATGCGCTTTCGCACCGCCCATCATGCCCTGGCGCCACCAGTTCTCGATCACGGCTTCCACTGGTTTGGCGCCGGGGCGGTTGTAGCCGTAGAACGGGCCGGCGGCGATGTCGCGGTAGAAGGCCGAGCGGCCGGCGGCGAGCTGGGTCTGGAAATCGTCGAACACGTTCTTCGGCAGGCCGCCGGGATTGGCCGCGGTCTGCACCATCAGCGGCGGCACCGCCGAGAGGATCGCGGCCTTCGCGACGCGACTCTCACCGTGACGGGCGATGTAGTGCACGACCTCGCCGCCGCCGGTGGAATGGCCGACATGGAAGGCGTTCTTGAGGTCGAGATGCGCGGTGAGCGCGGCGAGATCGTCGGCATAATGATCCATGTCGTGGCCGTCGGCGACCTGCGCCGAGCGGCCGTGGCCGCGGCGGTCATGGGCGATGACGCGATAGCCGCGCGTGACGAAGTACATCATCTGCGCGTCCCAATCGTCCGAGGACAGCGGCCAGCCATGGCTGAACACGATCGGCTGGCCCGAGCCCCAGTCCTTGTAGAAGATCTCGACGCCGTCTTTGGTGGTGATGGTGGGCATGGTGGGGGCTCCTTTCAATGAGAGACGTCATCCGGGACGCACGTCAGCGCGGACCCGGAATCTGAAGATTGTTAAATCGAGATTCTCAGGTGCGCGATTGCGCACCTGAGCTCATCGCTGCGCGATCCCCTGGAATGACGAGGGGGTGCCGATCAGGCAAACGCAAGGGGCTTGTAGCGGCGCCAGGCGCCGATGGTCAGCACGACGAAAAACACCAGCACGATGCCCTGCACCACGGCGAACACCGGCCCCGATGGCGGCGCCGGCGGCACGGCGGGCGCGAGCGCGGCAAGCGCGGGCACCTTCAGGAACGACTGGATCACCAGCACGAAGACATTGAAATAGAGCGAGATCATCGCGGTCACGATGTAGACCGGACGCCAGACGCCGGCGAGCTTCATGCCGTACAGCGCGAAACAGGCGATCGCGAGCAGCACCAGTGAGATGATGCCGATGATGTGCGAGGGCAGCAGCTCCTTGAATGGAAACAGGAAGCCGGTGGCGCTGGTGAGAATGGTGAACAGCAGGAAGATCGCAGTCAGGCCCGGCATCGACTTCGAGCCGAGCAGGCCGAACATCACGACGAGCCCGGCGACGATGGCAATCAGGCTGATGATGACATGGATTAGCGTGAGGGCGGGCAAACTCAAGCCAAGCATCATGACATCTCTCCTACACTCCGCGTTGAGGTGACGAGAATAGTATTACGGTCCTCATCGGATTACCACCTGCCTTGTCGTCACATGCATGAGCGCAGCCATGCGTCGTCGTGCGAAATCGACAAGCGCATGACTGATCTTTTTGCAGCGCTGTCACAAACGACGGCAGTTTGTGATCTGCGGGATTCAACGAAAGTTGAATCGATCCTTCACACGTTCTTGGTGTCGAAGATCAGGATGTCGGCGCCGCCGCTGGCGAATTTCGGCACGTCGGCACCGGTCGCCTTGCCTTCCTCGCTGGCAAAGGCGGCCTGGATGTCGGCGACGCTGTCGAAGGTGAGAATGGCGACGAGGTGGATTCCGGAAGGACCTGCGGGAGATGCGACCGGCCCCTTGCTGACGGCGTAGTTCTTCAGGCCGGGAAGCTTCTTGGCGAGCGGGATGTGCGTCTCGGCATAGTACTTGTCGAACGCGGCGGCATCCTTGGGTGTCTTGTACAGCACGACGATTTCAGCCATTTGGTCCTCCCGTTGAATCCTTGTTTTTTCGCGCGCGATTGGCCTCGCGACGAGGGGATAGTCTGTAGTTGTCGGCAAGATGGCAAGCCGGATTCGGCTTGCCATTGCCTGTCTTGTCCTTGCCTAAAGCGCCGGTTTTGCGGCGTCGCCGAGATAGCCGTGCAGGGAGGCCACGACCTGCGCGCCCTCGCCGATGGCGCCGCCGACGCGCTTGACCGAGCCGGAGCGAACGTCGCCGACGGCGTAGACGCCGGGCACGGAGGTCTCGAGCGGCGCGACCAGCTTGCCCTGGTTCTGCTCGGATTGCGCGCCCGTGACGACGAAGCCGCCGCGATCGAGCGTCACGCCGCAGCCGTCGAGCCAGGACGTGGCGGGATCGGCGCCGACGAACAGGAAGAGATTGCGAATGTCGGCCGAATCCTCGTCATCCGACAGCCGGCTCTTCCAGCGGATGCGCCGCAGTAGCGAGGCCTCGTCGCCCTCGAGCGCGGTGATCTCGGTGTTGAACATCAATTCGATGTTCGGGGTCGCTTCGATGCGCTCGATGAGATAGCGCGACATGCTGGCGCCCAAGCCGCCGCCGCGGATGATCATCAGCACGCGTTTGGCGTGGCCCGACAGGAACACCGCGGCCTGACCGGCCGAATTGCCGGCGCCGACCAGCGCCACCTCCTCGCCGGCGCAGAGCCGTGCCTCCACGGGCGATGCCCAGTACCAGACGCCGCGGCCCTCGAACTTGTCGAGGTTGGCGATGTCGGGACGGCGATAGCGCGCGCCGCTGGCGACCACCACCGAACGGGAGCGCAATGTCTCGCCGCAATCCAGCGCCAGCGCGAAGGTGCCGTTGACGCGCGAGCAATCCAGCGAGCTCACCGACATCGGAATCATGATGTCGGCGCCGAACTTCTGCGCCTGGGTGAAGGCGCGCCCAGCCAGCGCCTGGCCGGAGATGCCGGTCGGGAAGCCCAGATAGTTTTCGATGCGCGCGCTGGCGCCGGCCTGGCCGCCGAAGGCGCGGGTGTCGACGACCGCGACCGAGAGACCTTCGGACGCCGCATAGACCGCGGTGGCGAGCCCCGCCGGTCCGCAGCCGACGATGGCGACATCGTAGATGCGGTTGTCCTTGGCCCCGCCGATCATGCCGATGGCGCGGCCGAGCTCGGTCTCGCTGGGATTGCGCAGCACCGTGCCGCCGGCCGTGACGACGAGCGGCCAATCCTCCGGCTTCGGCGAATAGCGCGCGATCAGTTCGGCGGCGTCATGCTCGCTCTCGGGATCGAGCAGATGATGCGGCTGGCCATTGCGGGTGAGAAAGCCCTGCAGGCGCACCACGCCGGCGGAGTTCGAGGGCCCGATCAGCACGGGGCCGCCGATGCCGTCCTGGATCAGATTGACCCGACGCAGGATCAGCGCGCGCATGATGCGCTCGCCAAGCTCGGCTTCGGCCACCAGCAGCGCGCGCAGCCGGTCCGGCGGGACGAGCAGCACCTCGACATCGCCTTCGGCGCGGCCGTCGACCAGGGCCGGCCTGCCCGAGAGCTGGCCGAGCTCGGCCAGAAATTGCCCCGGCCCCTGATCGATCACCGGCGTGACGTGACCGAGACCGTCGCGCTGGGTGATGGCGACGTGGCCCGCCAGCACCACGAACATGCCGGGCCCGGGCTTGCCGGTCTCGAACAGCAACTCGCCGTCGGCATAGGTGCGGATTTCGCCGAAGTGCCTGATCCGTTCGATCTCGGCGGGGGTCAGCGCCGGAAAGGTCTGCTCGGGGCGGGTGAACCGCATCAGCTGCGCATCACGATCGGTTCGTTGTGTGTCGTCCTGCCCCATGGCCACTGCCTGCACTCCAAAATTTCCAGCCGCCGGCGTTCAACGAGAGGTCTTGCCGGCGGCCCCCTCATTTAGGGAACCATCGTCGTTCTGCGAGGGGTCGGTGATTGTGGCGCGTTCGCGCGCCTGAAGTTTCCGCCGCTTCAGGTTTTCGCGCAGCGCCGATTTCAGCCGGTCGTCCCGGGACGCCTTCGCCTGCCTCGCGCTCTTGTCAGTCTCGTCAGCCATCGCGGCTCCGTCCCAGCAACCGGCAGCAGGATGCCATCGAAGTGTGGCAGCTCAAGAGGCAACGCGATACGCCCATGTGAAACGCGAGATGGATCGAATCCGAACTCCAGGCCAACTGACCAGTTGGGCAGGGATATCAGACCCCGATCGGCGCGAACTCGGCCGGTTTGGGCGAAAACGGGCATTTTGGCGCCGATATCGGCCCGATTTTCTCGTTTTGGTCGGGCTAGCAAGCTTGCACAGGAGGGGGGCTTGTGGCAGATATCGGCCCGCTTGGTAGGCCCCTCGGGCGGCCGATTCTTGTCCCAGCACATGCTGCCGTAGCTCAGTGGTAGAGCACTCCATTGGTAATGGAGAGGTCGACAGTTCAATCCTGTCTGGCAGCACCAGCTCTCTCCATCGACGCGAGCCTTGTTGAACCTGGCCTTGCGCCTGTCAGCGAGACCGCAGGCACCCACGGATGCGATCGTGATCACACGTTCCCTGCCCTATGAAGGACTGCTCCACGAAATCGTCGAGCATAATGGCGTGCTCTATCTCGGCGGCATCGTCCCTGAAGATGCCGGGCTCGACATGGCGGGCCAGGCCGAGGATGTGCTGCGCCAGTTGAAGATCCTGCTCGAGGGAGCCGGCTCCGATCTGTCCTGCGTTCTCCAGGTGACGATCTTCATGGCCGACCTCACTGAGAAGGCCGCGTTCAACCAGGTGTGGAAGCGCTATTTCACCGCGGAGCATCTGCCGGCGCGTGCCGCGATCGGCGTTGCGGATCTCGGCCCGGGCGTCAAGCTGGAGCTGACGGCGATCGCCGCGCGCCGGTGATCCTCGAGCGACGGGCGAGAAGAGCAAGTTCCGTCATTTCGCCAGTTTTCCATACATGGCTCGGCATTCTCGCGGCCCGAAACGCCCGAGTTTTGCTCGTTTCCTTGTCCCCCTTCTATGAAGAGGGCGCAGGGAAGGCCGGGTGCCGGCTGGCACCCACGGTCCGCTGTGCGACAGCACACGCAGAAAACTGCACAGCGGCATACAGGTGAAGCCCAACACACGGCCTTCCCTGCGCAGTGGTTTGACGGCTTATGCCTGCTCTCCCCGGAGCCGAGTTCCTTCTGGCCTCCGTCACCTCGCGAATTGACGATGCCTCAAGGCCCGGTTGAGCCGAGATGCATCTCCGCAAGGCTTGACCGTAGCAACGACGGTCAGGACCACACGGTTTTGCCGTACGCAGCTTCCGGCTCCGCCAAGAGGCTTCGCCGGATGTTGGCGCCGTCCGTTCCGCACGCTGTGAGACCTCACGAGGTTCATCTCGCCCTGGTCCCGCCCCGCGTGCCCGACGCAGCCGCGTCCACCGCACCCTGGCCCTCGTTCGTGACGACGTACGATCGCCCCTCGCCCTGGGCCGGGATGCGCGATGGATACCGCAATTCCGAATTTCGGTAAAGTGGAATATTTTCGCGGGAGGGGTTGACGGGGCTGCGCGGAGGGGCGTTGTTTTGCCCGACGGGACAGAAGCGTTGCGATCCTTCCGGTTGCGGCTCTTCAAAAGATGCGGTCACACGGCACGTTGACCCCTCATTTCATGGTGATAGTCTTTCCGCTCGCGACCTGTCCGGGAGGACACAATGGGATGGTTCGACCGCCTGTTTGGAAGGATGTCGGAGCCGACGATTCCTCTCCTTGCGAGATTTCGGCGGAAGTCAAAAGCGCCGACCGATCCTGATCTTCTGAAAATCGCCAAGGACCGGAAGGGGCATGTTTCCCGCAGAGCCGTCAGGGACGAGTATAATCGGCTGGTCCTGGAGAAGTACGCGCACGACAAGTCGTGATGCGCGTCGAGGATCTCAGTAGCCCGTAGGATGGGCTGAGCGAAGCGAAACCCATCTGCTCCTTGTCGAGCCACGAAACATGATGGGTTTCGCAAGGGCTCTACCCATCCTACGCACTGCGCACCATCAATGGTCGCCCTTCATTTGCAGTGCTGCGAAGCGGTCGTCCGAACGGCGCAACCGCCGGCATAGCTCGCGATTGATGTTCTGCAGGACGATCACGTAGGCGTGGATGTCAGCCTTGTAGCAGGCATAGAGCTTTTGGGCCGTCAGCTCGTACAGCACGGTCGGCGCCTCCGCGATAACAGTGGCGGAACGGTTCTGCATTTCGATCAGCGTCATCTCGCCGAAGAAATCGCCAGGCTCCAAACGCGATATCGGGATGACCCTGCCCGCATGCGTGCGTTTGCTCACCGCCAGCCGGCCGGACTTGACGATGAACATCGAACGTCCCGGCTCACCCTCGGCCACAACGGTCGCGTCGGCTTCGAAGCGGCGCTCGACCAGCATCGAGATCAAGAGGTCGAGGCCTGCCTCCGAAAGCCCGCCGAAGAACGGCGTCGCCAGCAGGAACGCTTTCAGATCGGGGGCCGTGACGGTCATCGCGCGAGGTTACGCCCGGTCGAAGGCTGCGGCAAGCTAAGCGGTGCAGCCAGGTTCCGTCATTGCGAGCGTAGCGAAGCAATCCACGAATGTGTCCGCGGAAACAGTCTGGATTGCTTCGTCGCAAGGGCTCCTCGCAATGACGCGGCGAGAAATTTCACCTCTCGACTCTGGACCACTGCCGCGCGCAGCGAAACCCATCAGACTCGTGCGGTGGCGAAGATGATGGGTTTCGCAAGTGCTCTATCCATCCTACGGGCCGCACAGTGCGAGCTATTGGGGCCGGTGGCCCCTGATCGCGTGCGCGCGCGCAGCGCAGGTGATGCGACCGTCCGCATGCGCCGGCAGGCTTGCACGCACCCGCGCGATGAGGGTCTCGACGTCTGCGGGCCTCATGGCGGCAACGGAAGGCCGGAGCGCGGGGGACTTCAGACTGATTGCCCAGAAGTCATCGAAATCTGAAAACGTTCGTTGCACCGTAATCTCTCGCGTTTGCACGTCCTCGAGACCTGCTCCTCGCCACAGGTCCCGCAACGCTTCCATGCGAGAGGCGTCCATCCGTGGCGGGCGCGTTGCCGGAATGCCCATTGCCTTCATCTCGTCATAGATCGGGTCGAGCGGAAAGCCGCCACCCAACATGTCCCACATATACGTCATGACCGCACCGCCGGGGACAACGACCCGCACCATTTCGCTGACGCCCCTGGCGGGATCCGGAACGAACACCAGAACCAACGCCATCACAGCCGCATCGAAGCTGGCGTCGGCGAAAGCAAGTGCCATCGCATCGCCCTGGTGAAACTTTGCCACGCGCGCCGCAGGTCGCGTGCGCGCAAAAGCAAGCTGCTCGGCCGAGGGGTCAATGCCCTGGACCTCGGCGGGGCTGCAGCGCTCGACCAGGAGTTCAGTGAAGGCGCCGTTGCCGCAGCCGATGTCGATCCAACGCAAGCCTGCAGGAGGCGCCAGCCAATCAAGGAATATCTCGCCGGCGAACCGGCTCCAGATTCCCATCATCTGCTCGTAGGCGGCACCATCGTCGAAGCGAATGGTCTGCTCTGCCATGTCGAGATCCTCCCGGCCCGATGACGATGCTTGGCGCGCGCCATTCTGCGCACAAGAGATGGGACTGGGGAAGTCCTGGAACTGACCTGATCCGCCGGATTATTGCCGCGCGACATTCTCCCCGCGCGGCGTCTTTCGCTTCCGCCACACCTGCAGGTCAATCATGACTTTCACCGTCGCCGCGAGGACGAGCGCACAGAGCGCCGCCTTCGAGATTGTCTCCATCGTCCCCTCTATCAGCAGGCAATGGACCACGCTGCCTGCGACGATGACGATGGCGAGGGGAATATGGATGATGCGCCAGGTTCGCGGCCGCAATCCCAACCGCCTTCGCAGCAGAGCCAGGAATGCAACCGCGAAGATGGCCCACATCGCGGTCACGCCGAAGGGAGAGAACGGCGTCGGCGATGAGAAGGTCAGTGCGTCGACCATGTCGGGCGGGCTGGTGATCCAGAGGCCGGCGACATGGATCAGAATGGCCAGAACAAGCGCGCCGCCGATCCAGTGATGGGCGCGCCTGCCGCGATAGGCCGACAATCGCGGCAGGTAGCCGCCGATCAGCAAGGGCTGCACGAGCACGAGACCGAGGGCGATGATCCCGGCGAAGCCGGCGATAATGTAGACAGGATCGCGCCATGCCAGCTGCTCGCTGGCTGCAGCAAGCGCAACCGGCACGCCGATCGCCAAGCCAAGGGCGCCCCAGATCAGGGGCGCCCGGGCCGATCTCCATCGCGTCATCTGCAAGTCGGGTTCAAGCCGGCTGCAGCACGAAGTGCGCCTCGAGGCTGGTCTCCTTGGCGCTCCGCATCACCGGCCGCAGGAAGACGGTCTTGAACTCGCCGCTGTCATAGGCGAGGTGGCCGTGCGGCTGGCCGAAGATCGGAATGATCTGCGGCATCTCCAGCCGGAACCTGCCGTCCTTGTCGGTGAGCGTTGCGCCGTGGCTCTGCGGCTCGTGCTCCCGCCCTTCGACGGTGTGCGCCCAGATCTGGATGCGCTGTCCGGCCAGCGGAGCCCCGTCGCCGGCGCGGCGCACGGTGCCGCTCATCCAGAAACCGCCCTTGCCGATCCGCTCCACGATCGCCGCGCCCTTGCGGTAATTGTTCGCGCCGCCCGACATCGACTCGGTCGGTGCGAGGCCGCTCGCACGGGCGGGCAGCAGAAGGCCGGGAGCGCCGGTTGCCAGAAGGCCCGTTGCGAGGACGGAGCCGCCGGCAGCGAGGAGGTTGCGACGGGTGAATACGACCGTGGTCATGTCAGTTCCTCCTGGCAGCAGCGCAGCTGCCTCCCGCAAGCTACATTACCAGATGTAAAACGCCCAGTTGGCGCGAGGGGCGCCAGGGCCTGCAATAACAGTGTTGTGAACGGCCGTCTTCGCGGCGTGCATCTCTCAGATGAGCTGACAAGAGGGGCCCGCAAGTGCTCTACCTATTCTGCGCGCTGCCACTACATGTGTCCTGCAAGCGCGCACCGTCACGCGGCCCCTCCACACCGGCAGCCCTCCATGATCCCCTTCTCCGTGCTCGACCTCGCACCCATTCGCCAGGGCGGCGACGCGGCGCAGGCGTTCCGTAATTCGCTCGATCTGGCCCGGCATGCCGAGACGTGGGGCTTCAAGCGGTTCTGGCTGGCCGAGCATCACAACATGACGGGCATCGCGAGCGCGGCGACGTCGGTGGTGATCGGCCACATCGCGGGCGGAACGAAAACGATCCGCGTCGGCTCCGGCGGGATCATGCTGCCGAACCATTCGCCGCTGGTCATCGCCGAGCAGTTCGGCACGCTGGAATCGCTCTATCCCGGACGGATCGATCTCGGGCTCGGGCGGGCGCCGGGCACCGACCAGTTCACCGCGCGGGCGCTGCGTCGCGACCTCGCCACCACGTCCGAGAACTTTCCGCATGACGTGCTGGAGCTGCAGGCGCTGCTCGGCGACGTGCAGCCGAACCAGGCGATCCGCGCCGTGCCCGGCATGGGGACCAAGGTGCCGCTGTGGATCTTGGGCTCGAGCACCTTTGGCGCGCAGCTTGCCGCGATGCTGGGGCTGCCGTTCGCGTTCGCTTCGCATTTCGCGCCGCAGATGATGATGCCGGCGCTGCGCGAATATCGTGCGCGCTTCGAGCCCTCGGCGCAGCTCGACAAGCCCTATGCGATGATCGGCGTCAACGTGTTCGCGGCCGACAGCGATGAAGAGGCACAGCGGATGTTCTCCTCGCTGCAGCAGCAATTCATCAACCTGCGCCGCGGCACGCCGGGGCCGTTGCCGCCGCCGGTGGAGGACATGGACGCGTTGTGGTCGCCGGCCGAGAAGGCCGGCGTTGCGCACGCGCTGTCATGCTCGGCGGTCGGGTCGCCCGATGTGGTCGAAGCGAAGCTGAAGGCGCTGATCACTGAAGCCGGCGCGGACGAATTGATGACGACGGGGCAGATCTACGACCATACGGCGCGGCTGCGCTCGTTCGAGATCGCCGCGGAGGTGCGGGACCGGCTGGCGGCGTCGCCTAATCGCTGAACCGGCCCCGGCTGAACAGCGTGAGATTGCAGGCTCCGCAATGGCGTCCTAAACTCGGGATATGGAAGGGTAGCGCAGCGCCGATCCCTCAAGGCCTGATCGGAGGATCAACGATGGATATGATCCGAAGCCGCGCCTTCGAGTTCATCGAGACGGTGCAAGTGCTTTCCGACGCCGCGAGTGTCCTGGACGCCATGGGACGCATGCTCGGCCAGTACGGCGCCGACCAGTTCTGTTGCGCCTATGTCGCCCCGCTCTCGACCGAAACCCCGCGCGAGGCCGTTCTCGCCCATCAGCTGCCGCGCGGCTTTCTGGATATGTACTCCACCGAGCAGTACGTCTGGGACGATCCGGCGCTGCGCCATTGCAAGACGACACTGCGCCCGTTCCGATGGCTCAGGGAAGCGCCGTTCGATCCGATCCGGGAGCCGCGCGCGGTCGAACTGGTTCGCCGCGCCCGCGACTTCGGGCTGAACGACGGCGTGATGGTCCCGATCGCTTCACCCGCCAACCGCATCGGTCATATATTCTTCGGCGGCCGCGCGATCGACCTGCCGGAGCGTGATCTGGCGGCTCTCCATCTCATGGCGCTTTATGCCTTCGACCGGGCGCTGACGCTGCGCGGCCAGCCCGAGGCGCGGACACTCGCGCTGTCTCTGCGAGAGTGCGAGGTGCTGACTCTGGCCGCAATCGGACGATCCACCGAAGACATCGCCGACGCCCTGGCGATCACGCCGCGCACCGTGAAGGCGCACGTCAAGAGCTGCTGCAAGAAGCTCGGCGCGACCACCCGCACGCAGGCCGTGATGATCGCCATGCGCGACCGGATGATCTCGCCCTGAGCCGTAGTGCTGCGGGTCGTCGTTTGCGCATGAACTTTTCGGAAAACCGCACCGCCCTTGTCCGGAGCATGCTTTAGTCCGGAAAGCCGAACAGCTTGGCCGGATTGTGCACCAGGATCTTCTCCAGCTCCGCCTGGTCGGGCGCGTAGCGGTACATCAGCTCGAGCAGATCGGCATCGTTCGGCGGCTGCTTCACCGAGACCGGATGCGGCCAGTCGCTGGCCCAGACGCAGCGGTCGGGGGCGGCCTCGATATACGCGCGCGCGATCGGGATCACGTCGTCGTAAGGAGGACCGGCCTTCGAGGTCTTCTCGCCGAGCGAGAGCATGACCCAGAAATTGCCCTTGGCGAGCAGCTCCAGCATCTTGCGAAGGTTCGGATCGTTCCTGCCGGCCTCGGGGTCGGGCCGCGCCATGTGGTCGATCAGCACGGGCACGTCGAGATCTTCGTATTTGGCGACGCTCGAGACGATGCCGTCCTTCTCAGGCTGGATCTTGACGTACCAGCCGAGCTCGCGGATGCGGGCGATGGCGCGGGCGAAATCGGCGTCCGACAGTACGGCGCCGAGCTCCTGGCGGAAGCTGAAGCGCGCGCCGCGCACCCCGGCGTCATGCAGTTTTGCGAGATAGGCGTCGCTGGCTTCCGCGAACACCAGCGCATTGGCGCAGCCGCGATAGTTCGGGCCCATCGCGGCAAGGCCGTCGAGCACGACGGCATGGTCCGCGCCGTAGGTCGTGGTCTGCACGATGATGCCGCGCTCGATGCCGAGCGTCTTGTGCATGCGCAGCGCCGCGTCCCAGGTCGCCGTCGGCATCCGATAGGCGGCGCCGGGACGCTCAGGATATTTCTCGATCGGCCCCAGCACGTGGAACTGGCTGTCGATGGACTTCGGCGGCGGCGCCTTGATCGGGCGGCGCGGGTTGGGGTCGAACGGCAGATAGGTCGGCATGGAAGCGCTCCCTCAGTCGATCACGGCGGTGAAGTCGCATTGCACCAGCGCGCCGCCATCCATGTTGTCCATCGGCAGCGCGTGGCGTGCGGGGCGCGAATGCTCGTCCGGAAACATCTTCAGCCATTCGACATTGACCGGGCCGCGATTGCCGCGATCCTTCAGCCACACCGTCATCTTGATGATGTCGGAGGTCGAGCCGCCGGCGGCCTCCACCGTCGCCTTCATATGCGCGAACATGTTGGCGCATTGGGCGTCCAGACTTTCGGGCATCGCATTGGTCCCGGGGTCGCGACCGAGGATGACACCGGACATCACGAGATTGCCGATGCGGCAGGCGTTCGGAATCGGGTTGACGTGCTTGAAGCCGCCGATGTGGACGCTCCTGCGCCGCGTTTGACCACTCATGGTGCGCTCCCTTTGTGTTGTTGCTTCAGACGAACTGGCACGACACCGAGCCGAAGGCACCGTAATCGGCATGGAAAGTGTCGCCGCGGCGGATGTCGACGGGCCGCGTGAACGATCCCGCCAGCACGACCTCGCCGGCTTTGAGATGCTCGTCATGCGGCGCGAGGCGGTTGGCGAGCCAGGCGATGCCGTTGGCGGGGTGATTGAGCACGCCGGCGGCAAGCCCAGTCTCCTCGACCTCGCCGTTGCGGAACAGCAATGCGCCGATCCAGCGCAGGTCCGCATCCATCGGGCGGATCGGCCGGCCGCCGAGCACCAGCGCGGCATTTGCCGCGTTATCCGAGATCGTGTCCATGACCTTGCGCGTCTTGCCCGTTTCGGGGTCGACGCGGTGCATGCGCGTCTCCAGGATCTCCAGCGCAGGCGTGACGTAGTCGGTGGCGTTGAGCACGTCGAAAATGGTGCAGTCGGGCCCGCGCAGCGGCGCCTTCAGCACGAAGGCGAGCTCGACCTCGATGCGCGGCGCGTGGAAGCGGTCGAACGGAACAGGCGTGGCATCGGCATAGAACATGTCGGCGAACAGTACGCCGTAATCGGGCTCGTTGATGCCGACCGCGTTCTGCATCGCCTTCGAGGTCAGGCCGATCTTGTGGCCCTTGATGATTCGGCCGCGGCCGAGCTGGAGTTTCGTCCAGGCGCGCTGGACCGCGTAGGCATCCTCGATGCTGAACTCCGGATAGTCCTTGGTGAACATCGGGATCAGCGTCTTGGTGCGCTCGGCTTCGTCGAGGCGCGCGGCGAGGCGTTCGATCGTGGCGGAATCCAGCATCGTTTACTGCTCCGCCGCCACGGTGTTGCGCAGCACGCCGATGCGACTGGACTCGACCTCGACGACGTCGCCGTCCCTCAGCCAGCGTGGCGGATCGAACCGCGCGCCCGCGCCGGTCGGCGTGCCTGTCACGATCATGTCGCCGGGCTTGAGGGTCGCGAAGGTCGAGAGATAAGAGATCAGGAAGTCGAACGGGAACATCAGCCGCTCGGTGGTGTCCTGCTGGCGCAGCTCGCCGTTGACGCGCGTCATGATGTCGTGCGGCCCGCGCGGGTCGAGCTCGTCGGCGGTGACGATCCACGGGCCGATGCTGCCGGACCGATCGAAGTTCTTGCCCTGCGTGACGTTGAACTTGCCGTGGCGCAGCCAGTCGCGGATCGTGCCCTCGTTGCACAAGGTCATGCCGAAGATGTGCGACCAAGCCTTGTCGCGCGGAATGTGGCGGCCGCCCTGCCCGATCACGATGACGAGCTCGCCTTCATAGTCGAGCTGATCGGACACCTTGGGCTTCTCGATCGGCTGACCGGAGCCCGTCATCGAGGACATGCTGCGCACGAACAGGCTGGGGTATTTGGGCAGGTCGGAATTGTCTTTATACTCCGCATTGCGCTCGGCGTAGTTGACGCCGATGCACCAGAGCTTCTCCGGCGCCAGCACCGGCGGCAACAGGACGAGCTTGTCCAGCGTGTAATCGGGCTTCTGGCCCGCGATGGCCTCCTGCGCTTCGGCGAGTGCATTGGCCGCGATCAGCGCCTTCACATCCGAATAGTCGCGGCCGATGCGCCTGGTCAGATCGACCACGCCGCCGTCCACGGCCGCGCCATAGCGCGTCTCGCCGTCCAGCAGATAGCTCAGCAGTCGCATTGTATGTCCTCCGATGATCTTGGGGCGGCGGCCGGCGATGAGGCCCGCACGCTCAGTCTTTCGACTTGGGAGTCTGGAACACGCTGCCCAGCGTCACGATCTCGCCGAGGCGGGCGTAGCGCGGGCCACCGATGCGCGCGATCGGGTCGAGCGCCCTGGTCTCGACCTTGCCGTCGTTGACGAGACCGTCGCGCAAATGGAACAGCACGACCTCGCCGACGATGAGCCGGCTCTTGGCGTCACCGAATTCGAGGCACTGCCGGAAACGGCACTCCATCGCGACCGGCGCGGCGGCAAGCCGCGGCACCTTGATGCGCTCGCTCGCGAGCGTCTCCAGGCCGAGATGCTCCACCTCGCTGATTTCAGGCGGATGCTCGACCGAGCTGTCGTGCACGGCATTCATCAGCGGCGTATCCGCGATGTGGATCACATATTCCCCGGTGTCGAGGATGTTGTGCGCGGTGTCCTTGTAGTCGTCGCCCTTGCGGCCGACGCTGATGGCGAGCATCGGCGGCTTCTGCGAGACGAAGGTGAAGGCGCTGAACGGAGCGAGATTGAGCACGCCCGTAGCTGACAGGCTCGTCACCCAGGCGATCGGGCGCGGCACCACGATGCCGGTCATCAGGCGGTAGATGCGCTCGGCGCCGAGCTCGGTCGGATCGATCCGCATCGATCAATCCGCCCTGATATTGGCCTTGCGCACCACCGGAATCCACTTGGCGTCCTCGCGCTCGAGATAGGCCCTGAATTCGGCCGGCGTCATCGGCGTGGCTTCGCCGCCGAGCTTTTCGAACTTGTCGACCACGGCGGGGTCCTTGAGAATCGCGACCAGCGTCTCGTGCAGCTTCTCGACGATGGGCGCAGGCGTGCCAGCGGGCGCGAACAGGCCGGTGAAGGTCTGGCCGTCGAAATCCTTGTAGCCGAGCTCGGCGAAGGTCGGCACGTCGGGCAGCGACTTCAATCGATGCGGTGAGGTGACGGCGAGCGCGCGGAACAGGCCGGCCTTGATGTGCTGGAGGCTGACCGTGAGCTGGTCGAAGGCGAACTGCACCTGACCGCCCAGGAGATCGTTGATGGCCGGCGCATTGCCGCGATAATGCGCCGTGACCCATTGCAGCTCGAGGCTGGACTGCATCAGCTCGCTGAGCAGGTGGTTCGTGGTACCGGGGCCGGGCGAGGCCATGGTCAGCTTGCCGGGCTCGCGCTTGGCGAGGTCGAGAA
Source organism: Bradyrhizobium sp. USDA 336 (assembly GCF_044908355.1). Classification (NCBI taxonomy): domain Bacteria; kingdom Pseudomonadati; phylum Pseudomonadota; class Alphaproteobacteria; order Hyphomicrobiales; family Nitrobacteraceae; genus Bradyrhizobium; species Bradyrhizobium sp. USDA 336. Next base: position 4,872,967 of record NZ_JBIYDC010000002.1, read on the forward strand.
ACTCCTTGAGCGTGGTCGCCTGCACCGAGGGATGAACCTCGAGCACCAGCGGCGTCATCGAAATCGTCGAGATCGGGAGGAAGTCTTTCTTCCAATTATAGGCGTCGCGCTTGTTGATCTCGGTCGCGAACAGCACCGGGCCGTTGGCGCCGACGAACAGGGTGTAGCCGTCGGGCGCCGACTTCGCGAAGGCTTCGCCCGCGATCATGCCGCCGGCACCTGCCTTGTTCTCGATGACGAAGGGTTGGCCGAGCTTTTCCTGGAGCTTGTCGGCGACGATGCGCGCGGCGCTGTCGACATTGCCGCCGGCGGGATAGGGCACGATCAGCTTGACGTTGCGCGCCGGCCATTGCTGGCCGGAGGCGGGTCCCGCCAACATTGCGGCTGCTGCAGCGATGGCAATCCAGATTAATCTCATGTTAACCTCCCGGCGGCGCTTCAAATTCCATATCGGGTGCAGATGACGTCGTGCATGGCATCCCGATCGGAGCGCAATCTCCAGATGCGTGCTTGCCCTGTCGAGGGAATTGTGGCGTTCTTGTCCATATTATGGACAAGAGGCGCGTAACGAAATCGGCTCGCAGCGCCGTGGAACCGCGAGAGGGCGCGCAGGCGATCCGGCGCGCACTCGCGGTGCTGCGCATCCTGGCCGCAGGACGCGAGGACGGTGTGCCATTGGCCGAGGTGGTCCGCACCACGGGCCTCACCCGCCCCACCGTGCATCGCATCGTCCACGTGCTGATCGAGGAAGGCATCGTCGAGCGGCACGGCAGGAGCGGCCGCTACGCGATCGGCAACCAGGTGCCGGAGCTGGCGCTGGCGCGTCCGCGGCCATCGCGGCTCCTGGTCGCCGCAAATCCGTCGCTGCAGCGCGCGTCAGCCGCGATCGGCGACACGCTGTTCCTGACGGTGCGCACCGGCAACGACACGCTGTGCGTCGATCGCCGGATCGGGGTCTATCCGATCCAGGTGCTGTCGATCGAGGTCGGCGCGCGGCGGCCGCTCGGCGTCTCCAGCGCCGGCGTTGCCATCCTCGCCGCGATGCCGGCGCAGGAGGCGCGCAAGATCGTCGCGGCGAACGAGAAGCGGTTCGAGGCCTACCGGACCGACGTCGCGACCGTGCTCGGCCAGGTCACCGCCGCCAGGCGGCTCGGATACGGCATGAGAGAGATCGGACTGGTGCAGGGGACGAAATCGATCTCGACCTGGATCAAGACGCCGGACGGGCAACCGGCTGCAGCGATGACCGTCTCCGCCGTTCGCACGCGGCTCGGGCCAAGGCGCGAGCAGGAGGTCGCGGAGATCCTGCTGCGCGAGGCGCGGATGATCGAGCAGGCTATTCGCGGCAATCTTGGCTAGTGCACGATAGCCTGCGACGGCGTCATGGCCGGGCTTGTCCCGGCCATCCACGCCTTCCAGCGGCACGAAAGACGTGGATGCCCGGGACAAGCCCGGGCATGACGACCTCTTGTGTGGGCTGTCAATGGGCTGACGTACCGCTCCGTTTTATGGCACAACGCGCCATCGCCGACCGACCAACGAGGCCACGCATGCCCGCGCCGAAACCGCCTGCCTTCGAGACCCTGAGCCTGCATGCGGGCCAGCATCCGGATCCCACGACCGGCGCCCGGGCGGTGCCGATCTACCAGACCACGTCCTACGTGTTCCAGGATTCCGATCACGCCGCCGCGCTGTTCAACCTGGAGCGCGCCGGCCACATCTATACGCGCATCTCCAATCCGACCACCGGCGTGCTGGAGGAGCGGCTTGCGGCGCTGGAAGGCGGCGTCGGCGCGATCTGCACGGCGAGCGGCCAGGCGGCGCTGCACCTGGCCATCGCCACGCTGCTCAATGCCGGCGACCACATCGTGGCATCGAGCTCGCTCTACGGCGGCACCATCAATTTGCTGGCGCACACGCTGCCCCGCTTCGGCATCACCACGACGTTCGTGAAACCACGCGATCACGACGCATTCCGCGCGGCGATCAAACCGAACACGAAGCTCGTGATCGGCGAGACCATCGGCAACCCCGGGCTCGAGGTGCTCGACATCCCGAAGGTTGCGGCGATCGCGCATGAGGCCAAGATTCCGCTTCTGATCGACAACACCTTCGCCACGCCCTATCTCAGCCGCCCGATCGAGCTCGGTGCCGACATCGTGATGCATTCGGCGACCAAATGGATCGGCGGCCACGGCATCGCGATCGGCGGCGCCATCGTCGACGGCGGCCGCTTCGACTGGCGCTCCTCCGGCAAGTTCGGCGTGTTGACCGAGCCCTATGGCGGCTATCACGGCATCGTCTTCGACGAGCAGTTCGGCACCGCCGCCTTCATCATGCGCGCGCGCACGGAAGGCCTGCGCGATTTCGGCGCCTGCCTGTCGCCGACCAACGCGTTCCAGCTGCTCCAGGGCGTCGAGACGCTCGGCGTGCGCATGGACCGCCATATGCAGAACACGCATCTGGTGCTGGAGGCGCTGAAGTCCAACAAGGCCGTGGACTGGGTGCTGCACCCGTCGCTCGAGGACCATACGGACTACCAGCTCGCAAAGACGCTGCTGCCGCGCGGTGCCGGCTCGATCGTCTCCTTCGGCATCAAGGGCGGCCGGCCCGCGGGACGCAAGTTCATCGAGAGCTTGCGCATGATCAGCCATCTCGCCAATGTCGGCGACGCCAAGACGCTGGTGATCCATCCGGCCTCGACCACGCATCAGCAGATGGACGCCGAGCAACTCAAAGCGGCCGGCATCGGCGAGGAGCTGGTGCGGCTCTCGGTCGGCATCGAGACCGCAAGCGACATCATCGACGACCTCAACCAAGCGCTGCGCATCTCGCAAAAGGCCTGACACCATGAAGCTTTCCGTCAACGGCGCCGATGTGTTTGTCGCAACCGGCGGCCGCGACTTCGACAAATCCCTGCCCGCGGTGGTCTTCATCCACGGCGCCGGCTTCGACCATTCGACCTGGGCGCTGCACACGCGCTGGTTCGCCCATCATGGCTTTGCCGTGCTGGCGCCCGACCTGCCCGGCCACGGCCGCTCTACTGGGCCCTCGCTCGGCAGCATCGCCGAGATGGCCGACTGGACCGCGGCGCTGCTCGATGCGGCGGGCGCCGCAAAGGCGCATCTGATCGGTCACTCCATGGGCTCGCTGATCTCGCTGGAGACCGCCGCGCGACATCCCGACAAGGTGTCAGCGCTGAGCCTGATCGGCACCGCCGCGACCATGACGGTGGGGCCGGATCTGTTGAAAGCCGCCGAAGCCAACTCGCAGGATGCCAACGACATGGTCTCGATCTGGGGCCTCGGGTTCAACGCGGAGCTCGGCGGCAGCCTGGCGCCGGGCCTGTGGATGCATGGCGGCGCGCAGGCGGTGCTCAGGGCATGCGAGCCAGGCGTGCTGTTCAGGGATCTGTCGGCCTGCAACGCCTATACGAATGCGCTTGCCGCTGCGGCGACCGTGAAGGTGCCGACGACGCTGGTCCTCGGCGAGCGGGACATGATGACGCCGGCGAAGGCCGGCAAGGCGCTCGCCGCCGCGATCCCGCATGCAAGGACCGTCGTGGTGCCCGGTGCCGGCCACATGATCATGGCCGAGCGGCCGGACGAGTTGCTGGCGGCGCTGAGGAACTAAGCGGATCAATCTTATGTCTTGCGCGTTGCGGTCAAGCATCCCTCTCACTCAAGAAAGGGGAACCCGACCATGCCGAGACAGGAAGTCATTCGCAAAGCCAGGCAAGACAAGCGCGCCGGCAAGTCCGCCAGCACGCAGGCCGGCGAATTCGTCAAGGACCAGATCGACAAGATCCGAAAGGGCAAGCACGGCGCGCGCTCGACCAAGCAGGCCATCGCGATCGGCCTCTCCGAAGCGCGTCGCGCCGGTGTCGATCTGCCGCCACCGCGCAAAGGGCGCACCACGAAGGCGACGCGGCGCAGTGCCAAGTACGCTTACGAGGTCGGCCAGGGCAAACGCACGCCGAAGCGGAGGCCGAAAGTATCGCGCGCCGCCACGAACGCTCTGAAGAAGGAACCGCGATCGACCGCATCGCACAGTGCGCTATCGAAACAGGCCAAGCAAGCCGCAAGCCGCCGACCCGCAGCGTCCCGTTCAGCCGCCGCGCGCAAGGCAAGCCACACCAAGGGCGCCAAGGTCCGCTCCGCCGCCGCCAAGAAGGCGGCGCGCACCCGCGCCCGCCGCCGGAGCTGATCAATTACGCCGGTTCAGGAGCCTGGATTCCATTTCCAGACGATGCCGGAGACGTTGACGGGCTTCGGGATCAGGCCGAGCTTTGCGAAACGGTCGGCGACCGCCTGCTGGCTTGCAATGATCTCGGCATCCAGCGGCACCACGCGGAAGTTTGATCGACCCACGAAGCGCCGGACGGCCTCGATGTCGACGCCGGTCGCGTCTGCCTGGGCTTTGGCGACGTCCTCGTGGTGTTCGTTGGCCCAGACGCCCTCGGAGGCAAAGGTCGTGTTGAGCTTCGCGACCAGCGAAGGATATTTATCAACGAAATCCGTGTTGGCGATGTAGAACGCATTCGGCTTGTGCACGTCCTTGTCGAAAGCGATGACCCGCGCCTTTTGCTTCAGCTCGGCGAGCGCGAGATAGGGATCCCAGATCGACCAGGCATCGACCGAACCCTTGATGAAGGCGGCGGTCGCATCGGCAGGTGCGAGCGGCGCCGGCGTGATGTCGGACCAGGATAGGCCGGCCTTCTCGAGCGCGGCGACCAATAGATTATGCGCGCTGGATCCCTTGCCGAAGGCGACGCGTTTGCCCTTGAGATCAGCGAGCGTCTTGATGGCCGAATCCTTCGGCACGATGATCGCCTGGGTGTTGCCTTCCGATTTCACCGCAGCGACGTAGCGGATCTTGGCGCCGCCGGCCTGCGCGAAGATCGGCGGGGAGTCGCCGACATAGCCGAAATCGACGCTGCCGACATTGATGGCCTCCAGCAGCGGCGGACCGAACTGGAAGTCGACCCACTTGATCTCGATGCCGAGCGGCTTGAAGGCGTTCTCCAGCGTCTGGCGCTGGCGCACCGCCGGGAAGAAGCCGCCCTTCTGCGTGCCGATGCGGATCTCGGCCGGCTTGTCCTCGGCGTGGACGGGTGCAGCTAGGGCCGTCGCAAGCAACAGCGTCGTTGCCAGAATGTGTCGTCGGGTGATCATGAGGCGGGTCCCTTCGATTGGATCAGTTGGGAAAGAGTTGCGAGCTCGCGCGGCCGCTCCGCTCGGAGAAGACGGCACGGGCGGCGCGCTCGGCCTCGCGGGCCGAACGGAACTGGCAGCCTTCGAGGCTGTCGAACAGGCGCTCGGAGGAGAAGAAGCGGAAGCCGCGCTCATCGCGCGTGACGATGCCGGCGGCGCGGTCCTGGATCTCGATGATGTAGGCGTTCGACTGGGTCTGGGACATGACTGCTCGTTCGCCGGAAATTCGGCGTTCCTGTCTTGGGATTGTCGATGTGAGGTGCTGCTAGGAGACGGTCAGCAACAACAACAGGCGCCCGTTGCCGCCGAGAAACAGCGCCGCGTCATGCACGCATGCATGTCGTTCTGATTGCGCTGGTGATCGGTTTTCATAGTGCGGCTTCAGGCTTGATGAGCAGTTTCGATGCCTCGAATATCGAGCGATCGGCACGATTGGTCAATGAAATGGCTATCCAAATTTACGGCGCGCGCGTTCGGGCGCTTCTCCCGCCGCAAGCACTGATAGACGGATTCGTCTCGCGATGAGTTCAACGCGCGCAAGCAGCGGGCGTGATACGCTCCCAAGGCCAATGATATGGGAGGTTCCAGGCATGGCGGATACTCTGAAGGGGCGCACGGCGCTCGTCACCGGCGGCTCGCGCGGAATCGGCGCCGCTGTCTGTCGTGCGTTGGCCGAAGCAGGCGCGTCGGTGGCGATCAACTGCCGCGAGAGAATCGGCCAGGCCGAGCAGCTGGCGGGCGAGATCGGCAAACAGGGCGGCCGCGCCATCGTCGTTGCCGCCGACGTCTCGCAAGCCGAGGCCGTGGCCGGAATGGTCGAGCGCGTCACGGCCGGGCTCGGGCCGATCGACATCCTCGTCAACAATGCCGGTATCGCCATCACGCGCGGCGTCGACGATCTCACCGAGGACGATTTCGACCGGACCATCCTGGTCAACCTGAAATCCGCTTTCCTGTGCACGCAGGCGGTGCTGCCGTCGATGCGCGCGCGGACATGGGGCCGCATCGTCAGCATCTCCTCAGGCGCCGCGCGCGGTGCCGGCTCGATCGGCCCGCACTACAATGCATCGAAGGCCGGCCTGGAAGGCCTGACGCGAGGCTATGCGGCGCGGCTGGTGAAGGACGGCATCACCGTCAACGCGGTGGCGCCCTCGCTGATCGAGACCGACATGATGAGCAGCCAGCCCCAGCTCGTCACCCGCATCCCGCTCGGCCGCTTCGGCACGGCGGACGAGGTGGCGAAGGCCGTGATGCTGCTGGTCGACAACGCCTACATGACCGGACAGACCATCGCGCTGAGCGGCGGGATGGCGTTTAATTGAGTGATGGCTCTTACCTCTCCCCGCTTGCGGGGAGAGGGAGACGAGAGAGCGCACCTGCTCACCACATCGTCGCCGCCGCCCGTTCGGGCCAAGCGCGATCGTACTCCGCGCCACCGACCTTGTTGTCACTCATCTCCGCAAGGATCTGTCCCGGAGTCGGCAGCGTTTTCGGATCGACGCGCTTGTCGGGATTCCAGAGGTCGGAGCGGACGATGGCGCGGGCGCATTGGAAGTAGATCTCGTCCACGTTCATCACCATGACGCTGCGCGGCGCCTTGCCTTCGACCTTGAACGAGGCGAGCAGCTCCGGATCGATGGAGAGATGCGCGCGGCCGTTCGCCCGCACCGCATTGCCCGAGCCTGGGATCAGGAACATCAGCGACACCCTGGGGTCGCGCACGATGTTCCGCAAGGAATCAACCCGGTTGTTGCCGCGGCGGTCCGGCAACATCAGCGTCTTGGAATCGTGGATACGGACGAAGCCGGGCAGATCGCCGCGCGGCGAGCAGTCGATGCCCTCGGGTCCGATGGTGGCGAGCGCGGCGAACGGCGCCTTCTCGATGAAGATGCTGTAGAGCGGGGTGACGTGGTCGGCAACTTTGACGGTCGAGGCATCGTTCGTGACGCCGTAGATGGCCTCTAGCTGCTCGACCGTTTCAATCACCGTCATTCCACTCTCTCCGTGTTATTGCCAGCAACTAATCTTGCCAGCCTTGATTCCTGATCACGCGCACGAGCTGACGGCCGTGATAGTCCGCGCTGCCGGCATTGACGATCGTGACATCCGCCTGTGCCGCCGCATCATCGATGCTGCGCGATAGCCGCTCGGCGATGTCGCCATCGCTTGTCCGGGCGCGCGCGGCAAGCCGCTGCGCCAATACCTCCGGCGGCGCCGTGATCGCGACCACGACGACGTTGGCATAGGCCTGGCGCAAGGCGGCGATCACGGTGCGTGAGACGTTGACGACGATGGTGCGGCCGGCGCGGATGTCGTCGTTGATCTCGAGCGGCAGCGCATAGGAATGCCCATGCGCCTCCCAGTGCACGGCAAAGTCGCCGTGCTCGCACGCACGGCGGAATTCGTCGGGGCTGACCGCGATATTGTCTTCATCGGCCGAGGACGCCCGCGTCACGATGCGGCGTGGGAAGACGATGTCGGGGTCCTCGCTGCAGGCGGCCTGCGCCAGCCGCAACAGCGTGTCCTTGCCGGCGCCGCTGGGGCCGACCACGAGCACGAGCCGGCCGGAGCCGATCGCACCCCTCTCGCCTTCGCCCGTGGTCGCCATCTCGCTCATGCGACGCGGTGTCCTTCGCGCCAGACGCTGCGGACCACGGGAACGTGGCCTGCGACATGGACGCGGATCAGATCGGCGCGCTTGCCGGTCGCGACCTCGCCGCGGTCGGTGAGGCCGACCGCTTCGGCGGGCGCTTTCGTCACGGTGCGGACCGCGGCAGGAAGGCTGATCGCGGGCACATGCTCGGGCAATTGCAACGCGGCCATCAAAAGGCTCGACGGAATGTAATCCGACGACAGGATGTCGAGCAGGCCTTCGCGGGCGAGATCGACCGCCGCGATGTTGCCGGAGTGCGAGCCGCCGCGCACTACGTTCGGCGCGCCCATCAGGATGTCGATGCCGGCCTGGTGCAGGCCGCGCGCGGCCTCCAGCGTGGTCGGGAATTCCGCGACCGAGACGCGGTCACGCACGGCGTCCGCGACGTTCTCCTCGGTGGTGTCGTCGTGGCTCGCCAGCGGAATGTTGTACTCATGCGCCAGCGCCACGATCTCGCGCATGTTGGCCGCGGCATAGAGCCTCTGATACTCGAAGCGCTTTGCGAACAGCTCGTCGAGCTCGGCATCGGTCTTGCCGCCGCCCTTGCCGCGGTAATAGTCGCGCAGCTTGACCTCGTCGCGGAACTGGCGCTGGCCCGGCGTGTGGTCCATCAGCGACATCAGCTTGACGTCGGGACGGTCGATCAGCTCCTTGGCCTCCTCGACCACGCTCGGCATCGGGATCTCGCAGCGCAGATGCAGGAAGTGATCGGCGCGCAGCAGGTTGGCCTCGCGCGCGGTGGTGATCGCGGCGGCGAGCACGCCGGCGCGGCCATCGACCTCCTCGGCGCCGTCCTCGCGCCAGACCCGGAGCGAATCGAACACGGTGGTGATGCCCGAGGTCGCAAGCTGGCCGTCATAGGAGATGACGGCGGCGACCGGATTCCAGAACACTTTTGGCCGCGGCACGTAATGCGCCTCGAGATGGTCGGTGTGGAGCTCGATCAGGCCGGGCATGATCAGATCGCCGCCGGCATCCTCGGCACCCGCGGGCGCAGTCCCCTCGCCGATCTCCGCAATGCGGCCGTCGGCAAGCGCGAGCCAGCCCTGCTCGATCACCCGGTCAGCCAGCACGATCCTGGCGTTGGCGATCACGGATTCCTTCTTCATTTCCCCATTCCTTCAGGCCGCGGCGGCAAAGCCGGTGACGTCGACGATGCGGTCGGCAATCAAATGACGGATTTCGTCGTCATGGACAATGGCGACCATGGCAACGCCCTGACGTTTCTTTTCAGCGACCAGCTCCACCACCACGGCGCGATTGGCTGCATCGAGCGAGGCGGTCGGTTCGTCCAGCAGCAGGATCGGCAGATCCGAGATGAAGCCGCGGGCGATGTTCACGCGTTGCTGCTCGCCGCCGGAGAAGGTCGCGGGCGGCAGCTGCCAGAGCCGCTCGGGAATGTTGAGGCGGCGCAGCAGCTCGCCGGCGCGCGCCTGTGCCTCAGTCCGGCTCATCCCGTTCACGATCAACGGCTCCGCCACGACGTCGATGGTCGCAACCCGCGGCACGGCCCGCAAGAACTGGCTGACATAGCCGATGGTGGAGCGGCGGATGTTGAGCACCTGCCGCGGCTCGGCGGTGGCAAGATCGACCACGGCGCCGCGATGGCGGATGCCGATGCGGCCGCTGTCGCAGCGGTAATTGCCGAAGATCATCTTCAGGATCGACGATTTGCCGGCGCCCGACGGACCCCGACAGCACCACGCACTCGCCGGGATTGACGTGGAAGGTCACGCCGCGCACCACCGGCAGCTCGATGCCGCCCTGCAGGTGCATCGTGAAGGTCTTTTGCGCATCGGCAATGTCGATCATGGCGGGCATCGGAGGGCTCATGTTGTAAAGATCATGGCGGCAGGATCGAGGAGACCAGCAGCTGGGTATAGGGCTCGCGCGGATCGTCGAGAACCTGATCGGTGAGACCGGTCTCGATGACGCGGCCGCCTTTCATCACCATCACGCGGTGCGACAAGAGGCGCGCCACCGCGAGATCGTGGGTGACGATGACGACGGCGAGGTTCAGCTCGGCGACGAGGCTACGCAAGAGATCGAGCAGGCGGGCCTGGACCGACACGTCAAGTCCGCCGGTCGGCTCGTCCATGAACACGAGCCGCGGCTCGGTGACGAGGTTGCGGGCGATCTGAAGGCGCTGGCGCATGCCGCCGGAATAGGTGCGCGGCGCATCGTCGATGCGGGCTGTGTCGATCTCGACCCGGGTGAGCCAGTCGGACGCGGTGTCGCGAATGCGGCCGTAATGATTCCAGCCCACCGCCATCAGCCGCTCGCCGACATTGGCGCCGGCCGAGACCGCCATCCGCAGGCCCTGTGCGGGATCCTGATGCACAAAGCCCCAATCGGTGCGGAACAGGAAGCGCCGTTCGGCTTCTCCCAGCGTGGCGAGATCTCGGGTGACGCCATCACGCATCCGATAGGACACATGGCCCGCACTCGGCGCGAGCTGGCCTGACAGCATTTGCAGCAGCGTCGACTTGCCCGAGCCGGATTCGCCGACGATCGCCAGCACCTCGCCGGGATAGAGCGAGAACGACACGTCGCGGCAGGCATTGATGCGGCCGAACGACTTGCTGAGGGATTTTGCGACCAGCAGCGGCTCGTCGTTCTCGACCAGATTCTGATCAGCCATTCGAGGCCTCCTGCGCCTTCTCCTTGTACGGCGCGGCACTGAGACTGCCGTGATGGCCGGCGGCCTGGCGGCCCTCGCAATAATCGGTGTCCGAGCAGACGAACATGCGCCCGCCCTTGTCGTCGGTGACGATCTCGTCGAGATAGGAATTCTCCGCGCCACAGAGCGCGCAAGGGGCGTTGAAGCGGTAGGGCTCGAACGGGTGGTCCTCGAAATCGAGCGACACCACCTGCGTATAGGGCGGGATCGCGTAGATGCGCTTCTCGCGGCCGGCGCCGAACAATTGCAGCGCCGGGCAATTGTCCATCTTGGGATTGTCGAATTTCGGCGTCGGCGACGGATCCATCACATAGCGCGCGTTGACCTTCACCGGATAGGCGTAGGCGGTGGCGATATGGCCGAAGCGGGCGATGTCTTCGTAGAGCTTCACATGCATCAGGCCGTATTCGGCCAGCGCGTGCATGCGCCGCGTCTCGGTCTCGCGCGGCTCGAGGAAGCGCAGGGGCTCGGGGATCGGCACCTGATAGACCAGCACTTGGTTCTCGTTCAGCGCCGTCTCGGGGATGCGGTGACGGGTCTGGATCACGGTAGCCTCGTCCGTCGCCGTCGTCGTCGCAACGCCGGCGGTTTTGGCGAAGAATTTTCGGATCGAGATCGCGTTGGTGGTGTCGTCGGAGCCCTGGTCGATCACCTTCAGCACGTCCTGCGGCCCCAGGATCGCGGCGGTGACCTGCACGCCGCCGGTGCCCCAGCCATAGGGCATCGGCATCTCGCGGCTGGCGAACGGCACCTGATAGCCGGGGATGGCGATCGCCTTGAGGATCGCGCGGCGGATCATGCGCTTGGTCTGCTCGTCGAGATAGGCGAAATTGTAGGCGGGCGCGTTCATTCCGCGGCCTCCTTCATGGCATCGGGCGTGTCGGCATCGGCAAACTCCTGACGCAGCTTGCGCAGGAGGCCGAGCTCGGACTGGAAATCGACGTAATGCGGCAGCTTCAGGTGCTCGACGAAGCCGGTCGCCTGGACATTGTCCGAATGCGACATCACGAATTCCTCGTCCTGCGCCGGGGCCAGCGCCTCCTCGCCGAGCTCACGGGCGCGCAATGCGCGATCGACCAGCGCCATCGACATGGTCTTGCGCTCGCTCTGGCCGAAGGCGAGGCCATAGCCGCGGGTGAAGCACGGCGCTTCCGTCGCCGAGCCCTTGAACTGGTTGACCATCTGGCACTCCGTGAGCTCGATCGCGCCGAGCGGCACGGCAAAGCCGACGTCTTCCGCGACGAATTCGACCTCGACCTCGCCGAAGCGGATCTCGCCGACGAAGGGATGGTTGCGGCCGTAGCCGCGCTGGGTGGAATAGCCCATCGCGAGCAGAAAGCCTTCGTCACCGCGCGCAAGGTTCTGCAGGCGCAAATCACGGTCCGCGGGGAAATTCAGCGGCTCGCGGGTGAGATCGCCGACGCTGGCGCCGTCCTCGGCTTCCGGCGATGATTCGATCAGCCCGTCGCGCCCGAGAATGTCTGTCACGCGCGGCGTCGGCGCGGTGGAGGCTTCGGCCGCAGCCGGCCTCTCCGGCACAAAACCTTGGGCGAGCGATGGATCGAGCAGGCGGTGCGTGTAGTCGAAGGTCGGCCCCAGGATCTGGCCGCCGGGAATGTCCTTGAAGGTCGCCGACACCCGCCGCTGCACCCGCATGGTGCCGGTGTCGACCGGCTCGCTGGCGCCGAAACGCGGCAGCGTGGCGCGGAAGGCGCGGACCAGGAAGATCGCCTCGATCAAATCGCCGCGCGCCTGCTTGATCGCAAGCGACGCGAGCTCGCGGTCATAGAGCGAGCCTTCGCTCATGACGCGATCGACGGCAAGGCCGAGCTGCTCCGAGATCTGATCGAGCGAGATTTCCGCAACGCTCTGGTCGCCGCGCCGCCTATGCGCGAGCAGGCGATGGGCGTTCTCGATGGCGCGTTCGCCGCCTTTGACTGCGACATACATGCTTCTAGCTTCCCTTGCTCACGACGCGCGTGGTGCGGGGGATCGCGACCACGGCGTCATCGGCGACCAGCACCACATCGATGCCGCGCGGAAACAGCGCTTCGTTCATCTGCAGGCGCTCGAACAGGTCGAAAGGCTTGATCGACGCCTGCAGCGTGGCGACTCCGTCGATGCCGGGGCCGCGCAGCTCGAAGCTGCGCCCGGCGGCGAGGCTGTCGACCTGGATGATCACCGTGGTCGAGCGGTCCGGATACTCGCTGGTGCCGAGCGCGAAGGATTCGAACGAGGGCAAGGCGCCGCCGTCACTGATGAGCGCGAACGAAGCGACCGACGAATCCTGCACAACCGGCGCGCCAGTGTGGAACTTGAGCCACTTCGTCACGTCCGCGCTTTCCGCCATCCGTGCGTCGAGCCAGAGCGGCGTGTCGTGGTCGAACAGCGTCAGCGCGATCGCGGCGGTGCCGCGCATCATCGTATCAGGCGCGCCCGCCATCGGCACGATGCGCTGGACCGAGCCCGGCCGCGCCATGGCGTCCATGACCGAGCGAAAGGTCGATTGCGCCGACAGCACCTTGTCGGCGAAACCCGGCGGCAGCTCCGCAATCGTGGTCATGATCTCACCCCTCACCGCGCACCATGGTGTAGAAATCAACCTTCGTCGCGGCGGCCGCTGCCGCCGCCTGCTTGCGACTGACCATGAGCTGCTCGCGCAACGGCGCGATAATTTCGCGCTCCACCGCTCCGCCGAAATCGCGGGACTGCACCAGCGCATCGCACAGCGCGATCAGACGCGCCTTCTCACCGTCGCGGCCGAGCGTGTAGCCGAACCCGACCTCGCCGCTCGCAAGCCGCACCGCGGCGCGCGACACCGTCGCTTCGCCGAGATTGAACGGCGCACCATCGCCGCCGACCCGGCCGCGCAGCATGACGAGGCCGTTCTCGGGCGTGCGCAGATCCTGATGGTCCGGGAGGGCCAAGTTGCGGAGGCGAGCGGCGATCTCGCCCGCCTCCGCGTGCGCCAGCACCGCCATTGCGGCCTTGCGCTGGGCTTGCTGGTCGTTGTGCTGGGTCACCTGGTCCATCGAACCTTCTACAGAACTTGCCGCACCGAAGTTGTCTATGATAATAGACAACTTCATAAGGACGCGCCATGACTGTTTCGTGACAATGCTGTGATTTCTGGAGTAGGTTTCCCGCGACATGAGCATGCAGGACACAGCCTCGTCGGGCGTCGCGCTATGGCGCCTCGTGGCCGATGGCATCGAGCGCGGCATCGCCGACGGCCGCTTTGCGGCCGGCGACAAATTGCCGGGCGAGATGGAGATCGCCGAGACCTATCGCGTCAACCGCCACACCGTGCGGCGCGCGCTGGCAGCGCTTGCCGAGCGCGGCCTGGTGCGCGCCGAGCGCGGCAGCGGAACCTATGTCGAGGCCCAGAAGCTCGCTTATCCCCTGCGCTCGCGCACGCGCTTCTCCGAGATCGTCGGCGCTGATGGCCGCGAGCCGCACGGCCGGCTGATCGAGGCGACCGATGACGTCGCGACGCGCGAGCTCGCGCGGGAGCTGGGACTAAAGACCGGCGCACCCCTGGTGCGGATCGAGGCGATTCGCCTCGCCGACCGCACGCCAATCTGTGTTTCCACCACCTGGCTCTCGGCTGACCTGTTCCCGGATGCAGGCGCCGTGTTCGCGGCAACGCGCTCGATGACGAAGCTGCTGGAGCATTTCGGCGTCCGCGACTATCGCCGGGGCGCAACGAGGATCACCGCAGGGATTGTCGATGCGAGCGACGCCGCACGGCTCGATCTGGCGCTGGGGCGGCCGATCCTGGTGGTCGACGCCACCGACCATGATCTCACGGGCAAGCCGCTGGTGACGAAGCACTCGCGCTTTGCGGCAGAACGTGTGGAGTTCTTGGTGGAGAACGGTTAGATCAGAGCGTTTTCCAGCGAAGCATGCCCTCGGACTTGATCCGAAGTGGAAACGGTGTGCGTCGAGAAAACGCGTCAAAACAAGAAGCCAGAGTTCCGTTCCGATTCAATCGGAATGGATAAGGCTTCAGCACGACGTTAGGCGACCATCCGCTTGCCGATAATCGCGAAGCGCAGCTTGCCGGAAATCCAGTCGATCGACGATACCGTTATCAGGATCAGCAGGATCAGAAACGATACCTTCTGCCATTCCAGCACCCGGATCTGTTCGGCAAGCTGAAGGCCAATGCCGCCAGCGCCAACGATTCCGATGATCGTCGCCGATCGCGTGTTCGACTCGAAATAGTAGAGCACCTGGCTCAGCAAGACCGGGAATACCTGCGGCAGCAATCCGAACCGGACGCTGTGGAAATGGTTGCCGCCCGATGACCGAACGCCTTCCGCGGGGTTCTTGTCGGCGACCTCGATCGCTTCCGAGAACAGCTTGCCGAACGTTCCGAAATCGCTGCAGATCACGGCCAGGATGCCGGCAAACGGCCCCAGCCCCACGACGCCGACCCAGATCAGTGCCCAGATCAAGGTATCGACTCCACGGATGGTATCGAGGCCACGACGCGTCAATACGCGGATGATCCGGCTTGCAACCACGTTGCGCGCCGCCAGCAGGGATACCGGCAGCGCGAGCAGCGCGCCGCCCAGCGTGCCGAGAAACGCGATCGACACCGTCTCTCCGAGCGCATGCAGATATTTCAGAACCTCCGCCCAAGAACCCGGATTGGGCGGCAACATGAGCTGGACGAATTCGCCCAGCCTGACCATGCCTTGGGAGAGCCGGTTAAAGGGAATATCGAGCTGGACGATCCCGAACAGGAACAGCCCGACCGCCCCGCCGACGAGTATTGCGATCCTTCCCCGCTGCCACCAATCGGTCCGGAAGACGTCGGGATACCGTTCGGCAATGCCGGCCCGGTTTTCAAAACTGAAGGAGCTCATCGGGTGCTTCCCTCCAGCCCGAGCAGGCGGTGTCGCAACCGTTCCGTCAGGAAGTCGATCAACATGACGGTAAGGACGATGAGCAACAGGATGGCGCTGACGTCGGTGAAGTAGAACTTGCGAACCGCCTCGATCAGATCCTGGCCGATCCCGCCGGCGCCGACGAAGCCCATCACGGCAGCGCCACGCACGTTGATCTCGAACCTGAGCAAGGCATAGCTCACGAAGTTCGAAAGGACTTGAGGCAACGCGCCGAACCGAACAACCTGAACCCAGCTGCCCCCGCTTGCCGCCACCCCTTCGACCGGCTTGCTGTCGATGTTCTCGACAACCTCGGCGAACTGCTTGCCCAACGCTCCGGCGGTATGGATTGCAATGGCCAGAACGCCCGGCAGCGGCCCGAGACCAAAGGCCAGCACGAAGATCAGGGCAAACACGATCTCCGGCACGGTCCTGAAAAATTCCAGGACGCGCCGGGTGACGAAAACAGTCGTTCCTGATTTCACGAGATTGGCCGAGGCGAGGAAGCAAAGTGCGAAACCGCACAGCGCACCCGAGAGGGTGCCCATATATGCGATCAGCAACGTATCCCCGAGAAGCCGTGTCCAGCGCGGCAACCCCCACAGCCAGTCCGCCAAATCGCTCCATGCGGTCGCGAACGAAAATTTGGGTGCGATGCTGACGAAATAGGCCGGGAAGCGCCAGAAGTTCTCGACAAAATTTCCAAGACTGACCTCGCCCATCCAGCCCGCGGCAATAGCAACGGCGATCAGGACGGCGGCACCGAGCCATACGCGCCGGCGCTTGGCGGCAATTGCAGCCGCATAGCGATCGGCAAGCTCACGCAGCCTGGCTTCCGGGAATTCGGGAACTGCTGTTCGCATGGGATGTTCGGAAGAGCCGACGGCCAGATCGTGCGATCTGCCCGTCTTGTCCAACCCTTCGTTTCCCTCAGGATTTCTGCTTGCGAATGCTGTCGACAAACTTGGTCAGTTCGATCACGGCCTCATACGCCTTGTGGTCGACCTCGACGTAGGGCAATTGCTTCCCCTCGTAGATCTTGTCGAAAGCGGCCTTGTCCTTCACCGCAATTTCCAGCACGGCTTTCTTGATCGCCGCCTTGAGGTCGTCAGGCAGGCTGCCGAGATAGGCCATCGGCGAGTTCACAATCTGCTCGGACTTCATGATGATCTTGAAATCCGCGGCCTTCGCCATGCCCTTCCGTTCCATCCGGAGCAGGTTCGATTCCTTCTCATCGTTCCACCAGTTGAACGCCGCGTCGCAGGTGCCCTGCGAAAGCCCGATCACTGCGTTTTCGTGGCTCCCCGAGTAGACCACCTTGGCGAAGAACTTTTCCGGGTCGATGCCCATCTTGTTCATCGCGAAACGCGGCACGTTGTTGCCGGAAGTCGAATTGGGATCAACGAGGCAGAGGTTCTTGCCTTGCAGGTCCTTGATGTCCTTGTAGCTCGAATCGCTCTTGACATAGAGAACCGAGTAATAGCCCTTGGTGCCGTCGCCGTTCACCTCGATAGCGAACGGTTCGACCTTCGCGCCAACGATGTAGGCACGCGCGTAGGACGCCGGGCCGTACATCGCGATGTGAATGTTTCCTGCACGCTGACCTTCGATCACTGCGGCGTAGTCGTTGGCAATCCGCAGCGTGACCCTGGTTCCAAGCTCGCGGGACAGGTACTCCGTCAGAGGCGTCCAGCGGTTAGTGGTGCCGGAGGCATTCTCGTCGGGAACTTTTGCGAAGATCAGCTCAGGATATTTTGCCTTCCAGTCCTGCGCCGCAGCGGCCGAAACTGAAAATGCCAGGGCCGCCGCAGCGGCAACGATCGTACGACGGTCTATCATGACGTCTCCCATTTCAAGGTTATGCAACTGTCGAGCTCCGGCTCTACGCTGGGCTCGATTTGAAGCGGCGATCAGGCCGCGGCAACCGTGCCGAAGGCAGGAACTGCCGTGCCGACCGATGCATCCCGGGGCGCAACATCCATGACTTCATTCGCCTCGAGATCGTACAGCTCGCGCGCGATATGGTCGGTCAAGGCCGCCGGCGCGCCGTCGAACACGACCCGCCCCGCGGCCATCCCGATCAGGCGGTCGCAATAGCTGCGGGCGAGATCGAGCGAATGCAGGTTGCAGAGCACCGTGATACCGAAATGCTTGTTGATGCGCAGAAGCGCATCCATCACGATCTTGGTGTTGCGGGGATCGAGCGAGGCGATCGGCTCGTCGGCAAGGATGATGTCGGGCTGCTGAACCAGCGCCCGCGCGATCGCCACGCGTTGCTGCTGACCGCCTGAGAGGTGGTCGGCGCGCTGGGCCGCGATGGCAGCCATGTCGAACTGCTCAAGCGCCGACATCGCGACGGCCTTGTCTTCTTCGGGCCAAAGCTGCAGCAGCGACCGCCATGTCGGCACCGTCGACAGCCGCCCCATCAGCACATTGGTGAGGACGTCGAGCCGGCCGACGAGGTTGAACTGCTGGAAGATCATCGCCGAGCGGGCGCGCCACTGCCGCAACTCCCTGCCGCGCAGCGAGGTGACGTCGACGCCGTCGAACAGGATGCGTCCTCCGCTCGGCGTCACCAGCCGGTTGATGGACCGCAGCAATGTCGACTTGCCGGCGCCGGATCGCCCGATCACCCCGACGAAGCCGCCCGGGGAAACTTGAAACGAAGCATCGTCCACCGCGGCTTTCGCGCCGAAGCGACACGTCAGGCCTTCAACCACCAGCATACAGGAGCTCCAGAGTAGCTGGAGCCAACCGCTAACGCCGGCGCTTAACACTTGTGTGACAGCGCTGCTGCAGTGCGGCCATCCTACGCACATCATCCCCTGTCATCTGTTTGTCATGACATCGTCATCCGGCCGCTCGAAGAGAGACGCCCGCCCTCGCACTTCGGATGCAACATGGCCGCCAAAGCTCTTTCGGTTCAGCCGACCGTCGATCCCTCGGCCAAGCTGCATGAGACCAGGCTCGGCGCCTACACCGAAGTCGGCGCGCGCACGATCCTGCATGAAGTGGCGATGGGCGATTATTCCTATGTCGTGAACGATGCGCAGATCACCTACACCACCATCGGCAAATTCTGCTCGATCGCGGCGATGACCCGCATCAATCCCGGCAACCATCCGATGCATCGCGCCACTCAGGCGCATTTCACTTACCGATCCAGCGCCTATTTCGAGGGTGAGAGCGACGATCTCGAGTTCTTCGAGTGGCGCCGGCAGCATCACGTTCATATTGGTCATGACGTCTGGATCGGCCATGGCGCGATCGTGCTGCCGGGCCGCAACATCGGCACCGGCGCGGTGATCGCCGCCGGCGCGATCGTCACCAAGGACGTGCCGGCCTACAGCATCGTCGCCGGCAATCCGGCCCGCATCGTGCGGCGGCGGTTCTCGGAGGAGATCGCCGGACGGCTCGCAAGGCTTGCCTGGTGGGACTGGGATCACGACAAGTTGCGCGAGGCGCTGCCCAATTTCCGCAAGCTCGGGATTGAAGATTTCCTCTCGGCATACGAAGCAAAAGCGAGCTCACTCGCCAATTCTCCTGCCAGCAAACGAAGCGCGGTCGCGTGACAGACATATTCATCGAAGGCGGCCGGGCCCTGATCGGCGCCGAGCTCGCCGAAACATCTCTTCTCGTCTCCGGAACAGACATTGCAAAGGTCGACGCCTCTCGCGGCCGGGCGCGGCTGGCGCTGGATGCCCGTGACCTGCTGGTGCTGCCCGGCATCGTCGATCTGCATGGCGATGCCTTCGAGCGCCAGATGATGCCGCGCGCCGGCGTCGACTTTCCGATCGACGTTGCGCTCGCCGACAGCGACCGCCAGGCGATCAGCAACGGCATCACCACCGTGTTTCACGCCACGACCTGCTCGTGGGAGCCGGGCCTGCGCAGCGCCGACAATGCACGCGGCCTGATGGAGGCGATCGAGCGGCAGCGTCCGCAATTCGCCGCTGACACCCGCTTCCACCTGCGGCACGAGACCTACAATCTCGATGCCGAAGCCGAGATCGCACGGTGGCTGGCCGAGGGCCGCGTCGACCTGCTCGCATTCAACGACCACATGGACGGCACCGTCGCCGACATGGCCAAGCCGCGCAAACGCAACCGCATGGTGGAGCGCACCGGGCTGTCGAGTGAAGAATTCGACCGGCTGGTCAAGCGCGTGGTCTCGCGCGCCGACGAGGTGCCCGCCTCGGTGTCACGCCTGGCCGCCGCGGCCCGCACCGCCAAGGTGAGGATGCTCTCGCACGACGATTCGAGCCCGGCGATGCGCCGGGACTTTCGCGAGCTCGGCGCCTTGATCGCGGAATTTCCGATCAACGAGGAGACGGCGCAGGCTGCGGCCAGCCACGGCGATGCCATCGTCTACGGCGCGCCGAACGTCGTGCGCGGCGGCAGCCACACCGGCTGGACCAGGGCCTCCGACATGATCGCAAAGGGGCTCTGCTCGGTGCTGGCGTCGGACTATTACTATCCCGCGCAGCTGATCGCCGCGTTCCGCCTGGCCGCCGATGGCGTGGTGCCGCTGGCTCAGGCCTGGGATCTAATCTCCGCCGGCCCGGCGCGGGCAACCGGCCTCACCGATCGCGGCCTGCTCGCGGAGGGACGCCGCGCCGACATTCTCCTCGTCGATGACAGCGTCGAGCTGCGGCCGCGACTGATCGCGGTGATCTCAGGCGGCAGGCTCGTGCATCTCACCGACGCGACGCGGCTGCTCACCGCAATGGCGGCGACGCGCGAGGCTGTCGTCGCGGCGTAAATTGGTTATGCTGAGGCAATGACAGGTTTCCCCCGCTACGCGATCTACTATGCCGCAGGCCGCGACAGCGCCCTCTCCCGCTTCGGCGCCGAGCTGCTCGGCTATGACGCCTATACCGGAGACGAGCTGCCGTTTCCGCAACAAGCGCTGCAGGCCGCGCCGGACTGGCGCGAGGTCAGCGCCGATCCCCGCAAATACGGCTTTCACGCCACGCTGAAGGCGCCGATGGCGCTGGCGCCTGGCAAGACCGAAGCCGAGCTGCTGGCCGCCTGCTCGGCCTTCGCGGGCAGGACACGTCCGATCCCGGCGATCCGACCGGTGGTCGATGCCATCAGCGGCTTCATTGCCGTCATTCCGGCCGAGCCGGTCGAGGCTCTCCAACAGCTTGCCGCTGATTGCGTTCGCGAGCTCGACCTGTTTCGCGCCCCGCTGACGACGGAAGATCGCGCCCGTCGCAAGCCGGAGAGGCTCAGCGAGCGGCAGCGGGATTATCTCGACCGCTGGGGCTATCCTTACGTGATGGAAGAATTCCGTTTCCACATGACCTTGACGGGTCGGCTGGATGCGGAACGGCGCGGGCCGATCCTTCAGATGCTGCGGACAAGGTTTGTGGCGCTGGGGATCGAGATGTTCGCGATCGATCGCATTGCGTTGTTCAGGCAGGATGATGCCAAGGCGCGGTTTCGCATCATCGGCGAGTGGGCTTTGGTGCGGTAGACCTCAGCGCGAGGCCGCAAGATTGAAAGCGAGCGCCACCGCGCCAACCAGAACGAGGCTGATCGCCCAGACTGCATCCAGATTGAACCAGCTTCGCGAGACGAACTTCAATCCCAGATGGCGGTAGACCAGCCACGCCAGACATCCGCCGGCACCGACCATGGCGGCAACGTGCACCAGGGACACCAGCACCGCCATCCCGAGACTTGCCGCAATCAGCGCGCCCGCCGCCTGATGGCCGGCATCGAGCTCGAAGGCCTGGCAGAGCCCGAGATAGATCGGCACGAGCATCAGGGCAGCGCCGTGAGCGATGGCGACGGCAAATGACCAGAGCACCAATTGCGTCGGCGGAATTCGTGCCAGCGCGCGCGGATGACGCCGGTCGATCAGCCGGTAGACGCCAAAGCCGATGACGAGAAGACTCGCACCGATCTGGATTGGACGCTGCCATTCGGCCAGTACGAGCAGGAAGGCGAACGGCAGCAGCACGAGAAGTGTTGCCAGGAGGTGCCCGGCCGCCAGAGCCCACAATGCGCGGAAGAGCGCGAGGGGGCTCTTGTCCATGAGCCCGGCCGAAACGGCGAGCGGCCATCCCATTCCCGGATTGATCCCGTGGTAGAGACCGCTCGCAACAAGCGCGAGCCACAGCCAGCCAAGGGCCGGGCTCGCCTGCGTCCCATCTAGACCGACGGGTAGCAAAATGAGTCCGTCGAACAATCGCCGCCCTCGAGTCTGATCTGGTGCGCACGATATCCGTCGGGGAAACTCACGAAATAGTCCTTGTCGAGCTCGAGGCCGCCGTCACGACCGACATTGGCCATGACTTCCACGCCCGGAACCCCGTCGGGATAGAACTGGTCGTCCCAGGTGGAATAGAGCGAATTGGTCCAGTACACGCGCCGGCCGTCGCGGCTGATCTCGACCATCTGCGGGCCCGCCGCAAAGGCCTTTCCGTTCGGATGGGGCGTGCGCCGCGCGATGCCGCCGATGTGGACCGAGCCCGCAAGCTTCGGCTTTCTGGGATCGCTGACGTCGTACTGGCGCATCTCACCCGTCCCCCAGCACGAGACATAGAGAAACCGGTCGTCCATCGACAGGTCGATGTCCGTCACCAGCGGCGGCACGGCGTCAAATCCCTGCAGCAGCGGCGGCAGCTTCTCCTTGGGCGCGGCTTCGGGAGGAATCGTCGCCGTCTTCTCGGCATGGAATTTTCCGCCCTCGCGCCACCAGGTCCAGATCGACGCTTCGAGGTTGGTGGTGTCGACCACGACACCGACGAAACCATACTCGCGAACCGGATCGTGCGCGGGGCGCACCTCCAGCGCCATCTGATGATTGGCGCCGAGGTCGATGGTCTGGACGTTGCGACGCGCGCGAAGGTCCCAGAAGTGGAGACGATGGCCATATTTATTCGCAAGCAGATCTTCCGGGACGATCCCGTTCTCGAACTGCGGCGGTAATGCCCATTCGCTCGTCACCATGTAATCGCGCGGCAGATTCCACCAGAAATCATAGTGCAGCGTCTGCGGGCCGCGGTCGATCTCCCATCGTCCAAGAACTTCGAACGTCTCGCAATCCATGATGAAGACGCCCGGAGGTCCATTGGTGCCGTCCTTGCCGCCGCCGCCCAGCGTGCTCACGTAAATGCCGTCCGGCCCGCAATGGATCGTGTGCGGCCGCGAGTAGCCGGTCTTCTTGAAGACCTCCTCTGGCTCGATGATCTTGTGGATCTTGGCCTTCGTCGGATCGGGCTTGGTATCGATCACGTAGATCCGCGACGAGCGCAGCCCCGGGATGATGAGATAGCGCCGCTCGATGAAGGCGTGTCCGGCGAGCGGCGACAGGGCGGAGGAGCAAGCATTCCAGCCGAAATGATGAAACTCATCACCCTTATTGGGCATCGTTACGGTATGGACGATCTGGCTATAGGTCGGCGATCCCGGCTTGACGTCGATGACCGCAAGAGCGTCCGGCTTTGAGAAATCCGGACTGAGCAGCAAGGTGTAAGCAAAATTCTCCGCAGGCGCTTCCATCGCAAGCTTGGGCGATGCGTGAAAGGTGGGATCCGGCCTCATCGTCATGGCACTGCCTCCCTGTTCTGTCGGTTTGCACCAACCTGGCTCGGGATAGTGGCAAAAGAAGAGCTGTTGCGAGATGTCCTGGGAATCTCCGCAAGGCGCCGGTTGGCGCGCGTACAATATGCCATCGCCGGGCTGTGGGGAACGGCCCGGCACGCGCTAATTCGACGCCTTCAGGCGAAATGGGCATCCCTCGTTCATTGCGAGCGAGGGCGCACAAGTCGCTCCTCGCAGCCTTCGTAGGGTGGGCAAAGGCGCAAAGCGCCGTTCCCACCGCTCTTCCCGAGGGCGCGCAAGTTGGTGGGCACGCTTCGCTTTGCCCACCCTACGACAGCTTCACGCACTGACGGGGAGAGAATTACTTCCCCCACCTGAGCGCCAGTGCGTCGCGCTCCTTGGCGAGCTCCAATAGCCCCGCGCGCGTCGCCGGATGCAGCGGCTGCAGCGGATGCCGCACCGCCTCCGACTTGATCACGCCGCCGGCCTGCATCATCACCTTGCAGGCGATCAGGCCGCATTGCCGGTTCTCGTAATTGATCAGCGGCAGCCAGCGCTCATAGGCGGCCTTCGCTTTCTCGCGATCGCCCGCGAAATAGGGATCGATGATCTGGCGGATGCCGTCGGGATAGCCGCCGCCGGTCATGGCGCCGGTCGCGCCGGCATCGAGATCGGCGAGCAGCGTGATCGCCTCCTCGCCGTCCCAGGGACCCTCGATGTCCTTGCCGCCCGCCTCGATCAGGCTGCGGAGTTTTGAGGCTGCGCCCGGTACCTCGATCTTGAAATAGCGGATGTTGGAAAACTCGCGCGACAGCCGCGCCAGCAATTCGACCGACAACGGCGTGCCGGCAACCGGCGCGTCCTGGATCATGATCGGGATGTTGATGGCGCCGGACAGCACCTCGAAGAACTCGACGATGCCTTTCTCGGGGACGCGGAAGGTCGCGCCGTGATAGGGCGGCATCACCATCACCATGGCGGCGCCGGCCGCCTCGGCCTGCTTGCTGCGCGCCGCGCACACGGCCGAGCTGAAATGCGTGGTGGTGACGATCACGGGAACCCGGCCGGCCACATGGTCCAGCACCGCATGCATCACCGCCTCGCGCTCGGCATCGGTGAGCACGAACTGCTCGGAGAAATTGGCGAGGATGCAAATGCCGTGCGAGCCGGCGTCGATCATGAAATCGATGCAGCGGCGCTGGCCCTCGAGGTCGAGCTCGCCGCGCTCGTCGAAGATGGTGGGCGCGACCGGGAACACGCCGCGATAGGGGCGTTGGGCCTTGTGTGGGGTGACCGGCATCGAACTCTCCATCCCTGATGTGTCTTGGGTCTGTCGCCGCGCCCGCGGGAGCGAGGCGGCACAGATGTACCCGCAGTGCCGAGCTGCGGCAATGCCCGCGCGACGTCCGATGGAAAGAGTACGAAAATCAGGCGCTCTTCACGGCGCCCAGGAAACCCTCGACCGCGACGCGAAGACGATCGGCATCCGCCGACATCTTCTTGACGGACTCCGACAGCACCGTGCCGGCATTGCCGGTCTCCTGGTTGAGCCTTGCGACGCTGCCGATGGTATCGGTGACCTCGCGGGTGCCCTGGGCCGCCTGCTGGAAGTTGCGCGAGATCTCCGTCGTGGCCGCACGCTGCTGTTCGACCGCGGCGGCAATCGCTGTCATCTTCTCGTCGATACCGCTGATGGCCCCGCCGATCGAGCGGATCGCGGCGACCGCCTGGCCGGTGGCGCCCTGGATCTCCTCCACCTGGCGCGAGATCTCCTCCGTCGCCGTCGCGGTCTGCGCCGCAAGGCTCTTGACCTCGCCCGCGACCACCGCGAAGCCGCGGCCGGCCTCGCCGGCGCGCGCGGCTTCGATAGTGGCGTTCAATGCCAGCAGATTGGTCTGGGCCGCGATCGCGTTGATCATCTTCACGACCTCGCCGATGCGGTTTGCCGTCTGATCGAGGATCTCGACGGTCGCAGTGGTCTGCTCGGCCTGGGCCACGGCCTCGCGGGCCTCGCGCGCGCTCGACTGCACCTGCGCGGAGATCTCGCCCACGGATGCGGAGAGCTCCTCGGTCGCAGCGGCGATGGTCTCGAGATTATTGGTGGCCTGCTCGGCGGCCGAGGAGACCGCCGCGGTCTGGCTGCTCAATTCCGAGACCAGCGAGCGCACGCCGCTCGCGGTGGCGTCGAGCTCCCGCGTCGAGGCCGCAACGCTCTGAATGACCGCCTGCACCGTGCTGAAGCGCCTGCTGCGACTCGCGTTCCTTACCCAGGCGCTCCGCAGTCGCCGCGCTCTCGCGCAGGCTTTCGAGCGCAGCCGCCATGGTGCCGAACTCGTCGGGATGCCGCGATTGCGGCACCGGCGTCGCATAATCGCGCGCGCTGATGCGGGCGATGGCATCGAGGATCGCGCGCACCGGGCGCATCAGCCGGTTGCGCACCACAAACACGCCCGCGACAGTCACGGCCAGTGCAAGCAGGAAGTCGAAGGATTGCACGATGAGATTGGTGAGGGCCTTGGCCTGAACCGCCTCCGCGTGCGCGATCGACAGGTCGAGCGCCTTGCTCGCGACCGCGACGATGGACGCGAACGGAGCCTGGCACAACGCGTTCCATTCCGAGGCGGGCATCGCGGGACGGCCGCTGCCATCCAAGCCCTTGGTGAGCTCGCCGATCTGCTTGAGAGCGCCGTCGGTCTTGGCCCTCGCCTCCTTAGCCGCGTTGACGAGGTCGGCCGGCACGTCAGGCGCAGCCAGCAGCTCCTCCATGCCGGTCCAGCCGGCGGTGACGACGCCGTTCCATCCGGCCACGGTCTGCTTCTGGGTGTCGTCGAGCGGCTTGCTGGCGTTGACGTTCGGCCGCAGGGTCGAGCACTGGATGCCGTAGCGGTCGCGCACCTGCCAGGCGAGGCGGCGGGCCTGGATCATGCGGGCGATGTAAGGATCGTTCATCCAAGCGCGGTTCGACACCGCGGTGGATGCGAGATTGGCGGTCTCGATCACCTTGGTGACCGCATCGTACCAGGGCGCGGTCCGCTCCAGCTTGCGCTCGGCGCGCGGCAGCTTGGCCTCGTCGTAGAACAACTGGAATTTTGGCGCGGCCTCGCTCCAGCGCTGCTTCAGCGTGCTGGCGAGCTCGTCGCGGCGGGCGAATTCGACGGTGGAGAGCGCAGCACTGATGGCGTCGAAGCCGGCCTGTTCCGCCTTCTCGGCAACGCCGAGCTTGGCGCGCGGATCGTCCTCGCCGAGCAGGGCGCTCTGGGCATCGCCACGATTGCTGCGCAGGGCAACCACGCCATGGAAGATCGACTTGTCGGCATTCGCGAGCCGCTCGGTCTCCAGACTGTCGCTATAGCGGCCGAAGGCCCCGACCATCTGGACGGCCGTGCTGGTCAGCGCGCCGGCCGCCAGCAGCGTCATCGGGACCAGGAGGAGCGTGCTTACCGATTTCTTAACAATGGACATGGGTCGAGGGGGCCTAACTCTCCGGAGAGGCCACCTTGCACCGCCACGTGCCAATGTTTCGTTAAGGTTTGAGTTGAATCGAAACGATCCAACCTGCACGCATTCGGAATACTATCCTATTCTGGTGAAATCCGGCGGGCGGCGCTCCGCAAACGCCGTAAACGCCTCGCGCGCTTCGGCGGTGCGCAGGCGCTGCGCGAACTGCTCGCCTTCGGCCTGCATCTGCGCGACCAGCGCCTCGCCGTTGCGCATCAGCCGCTTGGTCGCGATGAGGGCCCCGGCCGGTTGGCGGGCGAGACGCTGCGCCAGCGCAAGCGCTTCGGCATCCAGCTTGTCGAGCGGCACCACACGGTTGGCGAGGCCCCATTCCAGCGCGGACCTGGCCGGCACGGTTTCGCCAAGCGCGAACATCTCGTAGGCGCGGGCGTAGCCGATGCGCGCCGGCATCAACAGGCTGGAGGCGGCTTCAGGCACCAGCGCGAGGCTGACGAACGGCGTCGACAATTGCGCGTTGTCGGCGAGCACGACGAGGTCGCAATGCAGCAGCATCGTGGTGCCGACGCCGACGGCACGGCCCTGCACGGCCGCGACTAGCGGCCGGGTGCAGCGCGCCAGCGACTGGATGAAGCGCACCACGTTGCGGCTGCCTTCGGACTTGCCGGCCGCGACGGCCGCGAACTCGCCGACGTCGTTGCCGGCGGTGAACATGTCGCCCTCGCCGCGGATCAGGATCACGCGGGCGGATGGGTCGAACTCGGCGGATTCGATCGCATCGGCGAGCTTTCCGTACATCGCATCCGTCAGCGCGTTCTTCTTGTCGGGACGTGCCAACGTGAGGGTGAGAATTCCGCCGCTGTTCTCGATCCGGACGTGCTCGGTCATTGGTCTGCTCCGTTTTATTCGTCTGAACGTCTTGGAAACTTGTCCTGAATGCTCGTCAGCCAGCGTGCGACGATGTCGATCTCGGCGGCCGTGAATCCTTCCGTCAGCGCCGCATTGACCTCCGCCGCGCTGGTCTTGGCCTGCGCCAGCGCGGTGCGCCCCTTCGGCGTCAGCCAGATGCGAAAGGCGCGGCCGTCCTCGCGGTCGGCCCGCCGCTCGACCAGCTTCGCAGCCACCGTCCGGTCGACGAGACCCGAAATGCCGGCCGGTCCCATGTCGAGCGCCGCCCCAGCCTCGCCCATCAGGACGCCATCCTGCTTGCCGAGGATGAACAGCAGCCCCGCCTGCGCCGGCGTCACCTCGCTCTCGGGCCGCGCCGCCATCCAGCGCTGCAGCCGGCGCTGGGCGACACTCAGCAGGTAGATTAACCGAGGGTGCCGCGCGTCGGCGCTGTTATTTCGCATGCGAAGCAAATAGCGTCTACCGATCTCGTTGTCAAAGCGCTTGACGTTCTCGCGCGTTCATGTTCCTTATTTGTTCTAAACCCGTTCTAGTTGCAGACAGGGAGGCTAGCCGTGGCGCAGAGGTTGGAGCAAGCGGAAGAGCAAGACCAAGAGAACGAAACGGAAGGTCAGTTCACCTATGCGTTCGGAGTTCTGGACGCGTATTTCGAAGACATTCCGCTGAGCAAGCTCGTGACGACCACCCGGCAGTTTCCCGGCCACATGCGAGTGGACGTCCAAGCCGCGCTCGACAAGCAGCTGGCAGCACACGTCGACTTGTTCGGACTTGCCGAGGAACACTACGAAACGCTGTCGTTTGCGCGCCTGCTCCGCGACGATCGGATCGCCGTGGCGATCGCCCCGCTGCAATATTCCGACGTCGATGTCGGCGACAGCAGTCCATCGCGCTGCCTCGACAACGGTTTGTGGCTCTGCGAGCACGACGGTTTGCGCTATGCCGTCCTGCTCTGCGCCAACCGCGACTCCCGTCGCGAGCCCGGCATCCGTATCGAAATCGTGGTGTCTGCGGGAAGCGCTGGGGCGGCTGTGGTGCAGCGTTGCTTCGGCGCGCTCGAAGAAGCCGTGCAGGCCGCGCGCACCTATCGCGGCAAGATCCTGTCGCTTGAGGAGTCTTCCGACTATCGCGGCCTAGCCCGCGGCATCAATGTGCACCGGTTGCCCGCCGTCGAACGCGACGAGGTGATCCTGCCGGAGCGGACTCTGCGGCTGCTCGATCGCAACGTGCTGAATTTCGTCGGCACCCGCGAGCAGCTGCGGCGGCTCGGACAATCGACGCGCAAGGGCACGGCTGCTGCAGCCCTCCATGGTGGTGATTGAGGACGTCGACCTGATCGCGCGCGACCGTCGCAACATGGGGCCGTGCGAAGAATCCATGCTCAACAGGCTGCTCAATGAGATGGACGGGCTGAAGCAGGATGCCGACATCCTGTTCGTTCTCACCTCCAACCGGCCGCAGGACCTTGAAGCCGCCCTTGCCGGTCGCCCCGGCCGCATCGACCAGGCCATCGAAGTCCCGCTACCGGACGAACATGGCCGCAGCAAGCTGGTGCGCCTCTACGGCAAGGCATTGCCGCTCGACGACGCGATCATCATCGAGGCTGCCCGCCGCAGCGAGGGCACGAGTTGCGCCTTCATCAAGGAGCTGATGCGCCGGCTGGCGCAAGCCAGCCTGGCGCGCGACGGCGGTAAGTCGATCGTCTCGGCCGACATCGACGAAGCCCTCGACGACATGCTGTTCTCCGGCGGCCGGCTCAATGCGCGGTTGCTCGGCGCGGCACAGGCGATGGCAGCGGAGTGACGTTCGCTCATTCATCCGGCCCATTGCGCCTCACGGCGCGCAGGTGAAGCTCGCCGCTTCCGTCACCGGGCCGCTCTTGTAGTGCGGCCAGGCCGGCCAGCGGCACAACGGCAGCGAGCGCGTCGCGGCAAACGACGGCGCCTCGACTTTCTGCTCCCTGACCTCTAAGTCGCCGGGCGCTTTGCCGTTCTCGACCCAGTCGACCAGAACGCTCAGCATATCGACATTGGCGGGCGCGCCAGAGCCGACATGGTCGACACCAGGCGCAGTGTAGAGGCGCGCGAACTCCGCGGTCTCGGCCTTGCCCATCTTGCGCTCGACACTCTCGAAATAGCGAATGCCGGCATAGGGGCTCTGGGCGTAGTCGGCCATGTGCTCGAGCACGATCAGCCGGCCGCCCCGCGCCCGGAAGCGGCTGAGATCGGGGTCGGTGGAATCCATCAGGCTGGACACCTCGAGCAGCCTCGCCTTGTGCTCTTCCACCTTGTAGGTGGTGACGTCGAGCTTCGGATCACGCGCGAAGACATATTGGATGCCGCCGGCGCCGTAGATCCAGGCGATGCCGTTGTTCGGCGCGGGCGGCTGTGCCGGCGGCGCGGTGCCGAGCCACCAGGAGACCCAGCCGCCGGTCGGCCCGACCGCGGGGATGTCCTCGCCGGAGACGCCCCAGCCCGGATAATCGTCGAGACCATTGGCGAGCGCGAAGGGGAATTTGTAGGTCGCATGCAGCGTGTTCACGGCCTTGATCTGCGCGTCGGTCAGGCATTGGTCGCCGCTTTGCCCGGCCGCGCAGCGCAGCGTCGCGATCTTGAAGGCCGCCTTGCAGCCGACGGGATCCTGCACCAGCGCATCGTCGGAGCCGTCGGCCTTGTCGCAAGCCGCGCGCACGGCCTCGCCCACGAGCTTGACCTGTGCCGGGTTGATCCAGCCCTCGCCCATGGTGACGAGACCCGAGCGCGTGCCGGCATGCTGCAGTCCGACCCAGTTGATCACGGGCACGCGGGCGAAGATTCCGTCGAAATCATCAGGATAGCGCTGCGCCATGGTGAGGCCTTCGCGGCCGCCCTCTGACGAGCCCATGAAGTACAGCTTCTCCGGCTTCCTGCCGTAGGCGCGCTGCATCAGCCCGACCGCGGCGTCGCGCACCTTCTTGTAGGCGCGATGGGCGAAATTCTCGAACGCCTCGTCATTCAGCGCAAACACCTGCGGCGGCTCGCCCTGCTTGGTCTCGTGGCCGGAGTCGGTGCCGTAGGTGACGAAGCCGCGCGCCAGCGGCGAGGGCTTGTCGAAGGGGTAGGCCGGCGGCAGCGTAAGGCCGGTGATCAGCACGCCGTTGAAGCCGCCGCCGCCATATTGCAACGAGCGACCATTCCATTCGACGGGAAGGTTGACCTGGAATTTGATCGGGGGCGCCTTGGGATCGGTGGGATCGATATGGCCGAGCACCTTGCAGAAGCCCGGATTGGCCGGCGTGATGCGTGCTGACGGCGTCGGCCCGCGCTCGGCGACGGCCATTTGCGACGGCGCCTGCAGGATCGCGGAATCGATCTTCACGGCGTCAGCGCCGCCGACGAGCCCCTTGCAGACAGTCTCGGCGTCTTCCGGCAGCGTTGCCGCCAACGCACCACTCGCGCTCATTACGGCCGCAGTACCCACCAGCCATGCACACAGCTTCGCTCTGTTGCGCTTCATCGTTTCCACCCGGCTTGTTCTGTTGCGTTCGGTACTTGGCCGCATTCAATGCAACCTTCGCCCGTCCGTCAATCGCTGACGCCGGCTTTCCGTCAGAACGAGCCCAGCCTAGTGCCCAGGACGATCACCGCCAGCAGCGCCAGGAGCGAGGTCACGATACCGACCATGACGATATCGAAATAGCTGTCGCGATGGGTCAGGCCGCAGATCGCGAGCAGGCTGACCACCGCACCGTTATGCGGCAGGATGTCCAACGTTCCCGCGCCGATCACCGCCACGCGATGCATCAGCGCAAGGTCGATGCCGTGGCGCGCGGCAACTTCGACATAGGTCGGGCCGAGAGCATCGAGGGCGATGGTCAGGCCGCCCGACGCCGACCCGGTCAGCGCGGCCAGGATGTTGGTCGCGACGGCGAGCGAGACCAGCGGTCCCCCTTCGATCGCCAGCACCCAGTCGCGCACGATCGTGAACGCCGGCAGCGAGGCCACGACGGCGCCGAAGCCGACGAGGCTAGCGACGCTGAACGCAGGCAGGACCGACGCATTGGCCCCGGCGTCCATGGTCCGGCGCAGCACCGGCAGGCGCGCCCAGTTCAGCGCGATGGCCGTCACGATGGCGGCAGCCAGCGCCACCGCGACCGACCACACGCCTGCGACCGCCGCAAGCGTCGTGTCACCAAAGCGCGGCTCGGCGAGATAACTGACATCGAGCCGCGGCAGCACCACCAGCGACATCACCAGGTTGACGGTCACGACGACGACGAGCGGCGCCATGGCGTTCAGCACGGGCGATGCCCGCTCGCTGCGATGACCGTGCTGTAGCTCTCCCGGATCGAACTCGCGGGCAGTCGTCGCGCGCTCGCGCACGAGCTCGTCGGCAGCGGTCTGCTCGATCGCGCCCTCGGCGTCGTCGCCATAACCTTCCCCGGCGCGGCGCGCCGCAGCTTCGGCGCGATGCAGCCACCACAATCCGGCGCCGAGAATGATGAGCGAGCCGACGACGCCGAGGCCCGGCGCGGCAAACGGCGTCGTGCCGAAGAACGGCATCGGAATCGCATTCTGGATCGACGGCGTGCCAGGAAGGGCCGACATGGTGAAGGTCGACGTTCCCAGCACGATCGCGGCCGGGATCAGACGACGCGGAATCGAAGCGGCACGAAACAGCGACCGGGCCATGGGAACGATGACGAAGAACGCAACGAACAGGCTGACACCACCATAGGTCACCAGCGCGCCGGCGAGCACGACCGCCAGGATCACGCGCCGTTCGCCGAGGCGCTCCGCCATGAAGCCGGCGACCGACGTCACCGCGCCACAGTCGTCCATCAACTTGCCGAAGACGGCGCCAAGCAGAAAGATCGGAAAGAACTGCGCCAGAAATCCCGCCGCGTTCACCATGAACACCTGGGTCAGGTTCGCGAGCAGCGGCTCACCGCCGAACAACGCGGCAATGAGTGCGGCGAACGGCGCGAGCAGCAGGACGCTCCAGCCGCGGAAGGCGAATAGGACGAGCAGACCGAGCCCGACGAGGAGACCGAGGAGACCCATGCCTCAGCACTCCGACAGCAGGACATCGAGATCGGCGGTCGAGCGGCGGCCGATCTCCGCGCCGTGCTCGGCGAGGAAGTCGTCCGCGGCCATGCGTCCCTCGGCGCGCAGCATCGAGACGAACTCCCACTCCGCGTTGAGCTTCGAGGAGGCCCCGAACTTCGCCAGCATGTCGCTCTTGATCCGGTGTGTGCGCATCTTCGCCCATCGCGCGCCCTCGCCGCTGCCCGGATCGGCCGCCTGACGCAGCAGCGCGATCATGCGCAGCTCCTTCATCAGCGGCGAGTTGAAGGAGATTTCGTTGAGACGGTTG
This sequence comes from Bradyrhizobium sp. USDA 336, assembly GCF_044908355.1. Taxonomy (NCBI): domain Bacteria; kingdom Pseudomonadati; phylum Pseudomonadota; class Alphaproteobacteria; order Hyphomicrobiales; family Nitrobacteraceae; genus Bradyrhizobium; species Bradyrhizobium sp. USDA 336. Next base: position 4,905,679 of record NZ_JBIYDC010000002.1, read on the forward strand.
AGGATCTCCGCAGCCGTCCGCGGTTGCTCCGGCCGCTCGGTCGGATTGATCTGGACGAGAATGGTGTCATGCGCGTCGCTTTCGCGGACCAGCGGCGTGATGGTCGGGTTGCCGGCATAGCCGCCGTCCCAATAGGGCTCGCCGTCGATCTCGATCGCGCGGAACATGGTGGGAAGACAGGCCGATGCCAGCAGCACGTCGGCCGTGATCTCCGCGTTGCGGAAGATACGTCCGCGCCCGGTGCGTACCCGCGTCGCGGTGATGAACAGCTGGATCGGCGAGCGCACGAGGCGTTCGAAATCGATACTCTCGGCCAGCACCGCGCGCAGCGGATTGTAACCGGTCGGATTGAGGTCGTAGGGCGAGAGCACACGCGACATCAAATCGGTGAGGATATAGAAGGGCGACGTATCGAGGGTCCAGCGCCCCATCAAGCGGTCGAGCGGAGAACGTTGTAGCGGGCTGAAGGCCGCGGCCTTCGAAACACGGCGCCAGTACCGGTCGAGCGCCTCTCGCGCGCCCTCGGCGCCGCCGCCGGTCCAGCCGTCCGCCAGAACCGCCGCATTCATCGCGCCTGCGGAGGTTCCGGAGATTGCGGCGATCTCCAGCCATTTCTCTTCCAGAAGACGGTCGAGCACACCCCAGGAGAAGGCGCCGTGCGAACCGCCGCCCTGCAGCGCGAGATCAATCAGTACGGCGTCCCGTTCCATGGCGGACACTCACGCAACTGAAGCTCAAATTCGACATGATTTTTGATCGGGCCGAAATCGACGGCAGTGTGGGAGCAGTTGCTACAAGTTGCAACCGGAACGTGGGGTGATCTAAAGCTATTTCCGTTCTGATGCGATCGGAACGAAACGGCTCTGAATTCTGATTGACGCTATTTTTTTATATCCGCTTCGCTCGAAAACGCTCTAATGCTCGAACACCAGCCGCGCTCCGACCGTTCCCTCGAGGCCGCGGATCTGCTGCAGCAGCTCGCCGGAATCGTGATCACCGAGATCGGCGTCGAGCACGACGTAGCCGAGGTCGCCGGCGGTCTCCAGATATTGGGCGGCGATGTTGATGTCGCGCTGGAGGAAGACCTCGTTCAGCCGCCGCAACATGCCCGGCACGTTGCGATGGACATGGCTGAAGCGTGCGCCGGAGGGACGAAGATGCAGCTGCACCTCCGGAAAATTCACCGCGCCCATGGTCGAGCCGGTGATGAAATAGTCGACCAGCTTGCGCGCGACCTCGCCGCCGATCCGCTCCTGCGCCTCCTCGGTCGAGCCGCCGATATGGGGGGTGAGGATGACGTTCTCAATGCCCTGAATGGGACTGTTGAAACGATCGGCATTCGATGAAGGCTCGACGGGAAAGACGTCGACGGCCGCGCCGGCGAGATGGCCATCGCGCAAGGCACGCGCCAGCGCATCGAGATCGACCACGGTCCCGCGGCTGTTGTTGATCAGGAACGAGCCTGATTTCATCGCCCGCAGCTCCCTCTCGCCGATCATGCCAGCAGTCTCCGGCGTCTCCGGCACGTGCAGGCTGACGACATCGCTCTGCGCCAGCAGCTCTTCGAGCTTCTCGACCGGCTCGGTGTTGCCGTGGCGAAGCTTGTCGGTGCGGTCGAAATAGATCACGCGCATGCCCATGGCTTCGGCCAAGGTCGAAAGCTGCGAGCCGATATTGCCGTAGCCGACGATGCCGAGCGTGCGGCCGCGCACCTCGCGGCTGCCCGCCGCCGACTTGTCCCAGCCCCCGGCATGGGCCGACACCGAACGCGGAAAGATCCGCCGCAGCAGCATCACGATCTCGCCGATGACGAGCTCGGCGACGCTGCGCGTGTTGGAGAATGGGGCGTTGAAGACGGGAATACCGCGCTTGCGCGCTGCCGAAAGATCGACCTGGTTGGTGCCGACGCTGAAGCAGCCGACCGCGAGAAGCTGGCCGGCCGCCGCCAGAACCTCATCCGTGATCTGCGTGCGCGAACGGATGCCGAGCAGAGACACGCCCTCGAGCGCGCGCCGCAGATCTGCGCCGTCCAGAGCCTTGGTCAGCCGTTCGACATTGGTGAAGCCAGCGCTCGTGAACAGGTCGACAGCGCTATCATTGACGCCTTCGAGCAGCAGCGCCTTGGCGCTTCGCTCAGGGCTTTGGCCTGGGGCGGACATGGCATCTCCGTAAGTAGCCGCTTTGCCTGAGCACATAGACCGCGGGCGATACGCAGCACAATAGGGAGCGGATACGAGAAGAGGACGGCCGGAGCCGAGGATGCGCTTGGCATCCCAGAGCTCGCTCAAATCACATAGAACCCGTGCGTACCGTCGCGGCGGAGCTGTTCGACGAGGCCGTATTCCCAATCGAGATAGGCCTGCATCGCGGCTTCGGCCACGTCGGTGCCTTCATAGGGCCGGCGGTAGCGGTGGGCCGGATCGGGCTTCGGCAAGACCTGCGGTGGACCGATTTCCAGTGCGCAATCATAGCCGCCCTCGAGCACATAGACTTCCCACCCCATCTGCGCCAGCCAGGACGCCGTCATGTCGGCGCGCACGCTTTTGTCGTCGGTCAGGACGATGCGCGCGCCGCGCACGGGAGCGGCCATGTCGGTTTCCTGCACGAGCTGGCCGCCGGGATAGTGGCGGAAGCCGGGGAGATGGCCGGCTGTATAGTCCTCTGCATCGCGCACGTCGAAGCGATACAGCGTGCGATGGGTCTCTGCGACCAGCGCCGCCAGCTCGTTCGCTCCGATATGGCGAACACCGGCGCGATAGGCGACATCGCGAGCATTGGCCGGACCGCCCTCGAACGAGCCGATCGCACCGCGCCTGCCGGCGCCGTGATTGAGCGCGTGCCGCGCTAGGACCCAGCCGATGGTGCCGTTGCGCAGCGCCCGCACCTTGTTGGGCACGCCGGCATTGATCAGCGACTGGGTGCCGATGATGGAGCGGGTGCGGCCGGCGCAATTGACGATGATGGTGGTGTCGGGATCGGGCGCGGCCTGGCCTGCCCGGAGCACCAGCTCCGCGCCGGGCACGCTGACCGAGCCCGGGATGTTCATGGTCGCATATTCGTCGAAGCGGCGGACGTCGAGGATGGCGATGTTGGCTTTGTCGGCGATCAGCTTTGCCACCTCATCGGCACTCAGCGAGGGCGTGTGGCGACGGGACTCGACCAGCTCGCCGAAAGCCTTGGAATAGGAATTGACGTCCTCGAAAACCTCGAAGCCCGCATCGCGCCACGCCTTCAGCCCGCCCTCGAGTGCGCTGACATTGGTGAAGCCGAGCGCGGCAAGGCGTTCGGCGCCGGTCGCGACCAGCCCCTCGCCGTCATCATAGAGCACGATCGCCACGTCCTTGCGCGGCAGCCGCACCTCGGCCTCCACTACAATCCGGTCCGCGGCCAAGTTGGCCGCGAACAGCGGATGACCGGTGGCGAAGGCTGCCTCGTATCTGAGATCGAGCAGGGCAATTTCTTCGCGCAGGAGCAGCGCGCGGCGGATATCGGCGGGGGTGACGGTCGGAAGCTTCATGGCGAAACCTGACAAGGACGTGCCACGGGCTTTTGAACGATTGTCGAGGTGTTGGCTAGCCTCTTCGGCAGCAACTCACTCGCCCGGAACGAGCCGCCCGAGCGGCGCCTGCGCCGGGCGCCGCAACCTGCGGCGCGACAGATAGAGCAGGATTCCGGTGACCGAGAACAGCGGCATCAGGGCCGCGGCAATCATGAAGGCGAGCTTGCCGGGCCAGCCCAGGATCGCGCCGCGATGGATATCGAGCACGTTGGCGATGATCTTCTCGCCCAACGTCTTGTCGGCGTAACGTTCCGCGGAGGCGAGCTGACCGGTGACGGCATCGATGCGGAATTCATCGCGCGTGGTGTCGAGCGTCGAATCCTTGCCCCACGACCGGATCCGTATCGCCGTGCCGGGGCTGGGGGGCAGCGTCAGCAGAGCCCTGGCGAAGCGGTCGCCCTCCTCACGCCGGAACGTCGTCCATGCCAGGTCGAACCCGATCGGCTGGGCCGGCTCGGAACGGGCCGCCGCACGCGGTGCCTTCGCGGACATTTTTGGCTGCATCTTCGCGGCACTGACCTCGGGACGTGCCAGCAGCCAGACGACGCCGTCCTTGTACCAATCGAACGAGTACCACAGGCCGGTGAGCGTCATCACCAGATAGACCGGAAGAACCCAGGTGCCGATCACCGCATGCAGCGAACGATGCAGCCCGCGTCCGCTGAGACCGAGATTGGGATTGAGCCACATCTTCAAGCTGCGCGCGCGGCGGGGCCAGCGCAGCACGAGACCCGAGACCAGCATGACGATCAGACCGAGAGCGGCCACACCGGTGATCTGGCGGCCCCAGCCCTTGGCATCGCCAGGGATCAGCAGCCAGCGATGCAGCTTCCGAACCGTCGCGAAGAACGCCTCGCCGCGCGGCGCACCCAGCACGCGCGCATCATAGGGATCGACATAGAGCGAATTCGGCCGCTCGCCCTGCGCGTCGCGCGCGAAGCGGACCCGCACGGCCGCAGTCGGATCGCTCGACAACATGACGGCCGAGACCTTGCCCAGATCCTGCCCCGCCCCCAGCCGCGCGACCAGCTCGTCCGGCATCAGCGCCGGCATCTCGCGCGGTGCTACATGCATGATGCCGGCGTTGAGATGATCGACGATCTCGTCCTCGAAACTCATGATCGCGCCGGTCAGCGCGATCAAAGCGAGCAGCACCGCGAGCACCAGGCCCGCGATGGAATGGACCTGGAGCAGGACAGTTTTGATCATGTGCCCCGGCCGCGCGGCCATGGCTAGAACTTCACCGTCGCCGAGAGAGACACCCGGCGCGCGTCGCCGATAGCGACGTTTAGATTATTCACGGCTGAGGGATAGTAGACCGTGTCGAACAGGTTCTTGACGTTCACCTGGTACACCACCGGAAACTGCTCGTGTTTCGTCTCGTAAGTCGCAAAGAGGTCTGCGACGACATAGGACGGCAGGAAGAAGCTGTTGATCGAATCGCCGGGACGGTCGCCGACATAGCGCGCGCCGCCGCCGAGACGGAGCTGGCCGGGCAAGGCGGTGCCGAAGTCGTAGACCAGATAGAGCGAAGCGGTGTTCAAGGCGACGTTTTGCAGCTTCTTGCCGAGCAACGTCAGATCATCGGAGGCCGTCACGCGGGCGTCCGTATAGCCATAGCTCCCAATCAACGCCCAACTGTCGGTGAGCCTGCCGGTGACGTCGATTTCGAGGCCGCGCGAATGAGCGCGGCCGACGGTGTGAAGCTCCACCACGCCCGCGCTGTTCGTCTTCGTCGTTTGCACATTCTTCTTGTCGAGGTCGTAGAATGCGACGGTCCCGGAGATGCGCTGGTTGATGTCGAACTTCACGCCGGTCTCGTACGACACACCCTCCTCGGGCGCGACCCTGGAGTCGATCACCACGCCGATCGGCGCAATCGTCGAATTCGGCTTCAGCGATTCGGTGTAGCTTGCATAAAGCGAGATCTGATCGGTCAGCTTGAAGATCGCGCCGCCAAGCGGGAGCACCTTGTCTTGCGACACGTTTGTGTTGGTGTTGAACGGCTTTCCGCGTCCGGCGATCTGATCGTAGTCCATATAGCGCACACCACCGACCAGTGCGAACCGCTCGGTCAGATGCAGCGTGTCCTGGAAGAACAGCGACCACTGGCCAAGCTTGTCGGTCTGGGCGCTGTCGGGATTCGACACCCTGGTTCCCGGCCCGATCAGCCCATAGACAGGATCGTAGACGTTGAAGGCGGGAGTTGTCTGCCGGATCAAAACATCGCGGTAGATCGTGCGATACTGACCGTCGCCGCCAAATAGCACCTCGTTGCGCATGTCGCCGAGCCAGAAGCCGCCCGAGACATAGGATGTCCCATAGCTGACATTGCTCAGCGAGCTTCCCGTGCCGTCGTTGCTGCGCGTCTCGACGCCGGTCGTGAAATTGATGCCGGTGATGCGGAGCTGGTTGGCGCTGAAGGTTTCGGTGTTGTAGCTGTAGCCTGCGTAGAGCTTCCAATCCTGGTTGAAGCGGTGCTCGACCGAAGCCTGGATCAGATCGGACGTGCCCCAGGTGTTGTTGAAAGGCTCATCCAGCCGGCGCGTAGCGGGCACGGCCAGCGGCGCCTTCGTCACCGGATTGAACGCGGTGCCGCGGTCGAACGGATAGATGAACTCGCGGTGCTCGTAGTTCAGCTGCACCGTGGTGTCCTGGCCGTACCACGCGAGCGAGGGGGCAACCAGCATCTCGCGGTGACGGCCGAAATTCCGCCAATAATCCTCGCTGACGCCGTAGCCGATGAAACGATAGGCCAGCCCCTGGTCGCCGATCGGGCCGGTGACGTCGAGCAGGCCGTCGGCGCCGGTCTTGGAGGCACTGAAGGCCGAGCCGAGTAGCGTGACCGAGCCGTGCTGATAGAGCTCGGGCCGCTTGCTGATGGTGTTGACGATGCCGCCGGGATCCATGATGCCGTAGAGCAGCGAGGCCGGGCCCTTCAGCACCTCGACGCTTTCGACCGCAGGATTGAGACTGCGGCCCTGCACCAGCGGCATGCCGTTGCGCATGATCGAGCCGTCGCGGTTGTCGCCGAAGCCACGGCGGATCACCGCGTCCTGGCTGCCGGCGAGCGTGTTGGTCTGGGTGACGCCGGAGACGTTGCTCAGCGCGTCGTCGATGTTGCGCGGGAGCTGGTCCTTCAGCACCTGCGCGGGCACGACGTTGACGGCCTGCGAGGTGTCGAGCGGCGAGGCGCCGCTGCGCAGCGTGGTCGCACTCGGCATCGCGCGGTAGCCGAGCTTGGCGGCTTGCTGTGCGGCGGCTTCGGCGGCGGCGCGCTCCGACAGCGTCGGCGCCGCGGGTGCGGAATTGCGACTGGACTGGCGGCGCGCCGCCGTTTGGGCGCGGCGTGGCGACTGCTCCGATGCACGCGCCGGCTTCGGTCGTGGCGCCGGCGCCTCCACCGTCACCGGCGGCAGAGCCGATTGCGCCTGTGCGCTCGTCGTGATGGAGGGATATTCGATGAGCAGCACCGCTGCTCCCATGAGAAGACCTGCACGGCTCTTGCCGGCACGAATTCGATGGCCGTTGTCACGTTGGCCATCCACGAAGGCACGCACTTTCATTCCACTTCAAGTCAGGAGCATTGAAGTGTGCGCCTGTAACAGCCGCCGCGATCGAGGAGAACCGTAGCCGGGCTTGAATCGCTCTAGTGTTGAATTGTTCTAAGAGGAGACGGATGCTGAACAGCAATCATGAATTGCCGGCGCACCGCGCATGACACGCTGCACGCGAAATCGTGGCCCGATATTTCACGATCACGCGATGGCGGGAGCGATCAACTCGTCGAGCTTCCGCTTGAACGCACTGCCGTCCGACAAAGCGCGGAGCGGCGGACGGACGCGCAGCCAACCTGCATCGCCGGTCTGCATCGCGAGGATCGCCTTCAGCGTTGCGACCAGGGAGGGCGTCTTCAGCACGACGTCGATCGCCGCCTGCATGCGCGCCTCGACGTTCTTGCCGTCAACCATAGCCTTGACCAGCTCCGGCGCAATGTTGGCCATGCCGCAGATGGTGCCGGCGCCGCCGGCGGCGATCGCGCGAGTGATATCGGCTTCGTTGCCGACGGTGATAGCGAGCTCGGGCGCGGCGGCACGGAATGCCTGGAACTGCTTGAAGTCGCCGCTGGAGTCCTTCAGACCCGCAACCACTTGGCCGTAGCGCTTGCGCAGGCTTGCGGCGACTGTCGTCGGGATCGCAACGCCCGAGACTTGCGGAATGTGGTAGAGCGAGGCGCGCAGACGATCGTCGGCAACACCGTCGATGATGGCGGCAAAGGCATCCTCGATGCCCTCAGGCGTGACACTCCGATCGAAATAGGGCGGCAGCAGCAACACGTGGCGCAGGCCGAGGCCGAGCACGGCGCGCGTCAGCGCGATACTGTCCGTGATGGCAGGAAAGCCGCCGCCGATTCCGATGCGCTCCGCCGCGACCCCGGCCTTGAGCATCGCTTCGATCGTTGCAATGCGTTCGGCGGCATTGAATGAGGTCCCCTCGCCGGTGGTGCCGAACAGCACGACGCCGTCGACGCCCTTGCTGAACAGCTGCTTGGCGTGAGAGGCGAGCTTGGGGGCGTCCACACTGCCGTCCGTCGCCAGCGGTGTCGCCGACGCCACCCAGAACCCGCGAATCGCCTCGGTCATCACACCACCCTTTGCTGCGGCGCCCGGCCAAGCCGCTGATCTTCAACGATCTTTCGCGCTTGCCGCGGCCTTGTTTTCACTTTAATGTTGCTCTTGTATCTTACATACAACATTGATGCAAATCCTCCGCGCCATGTGCGCGGCAGATCTTGAGGAGGTCTCGCATGGACATGGTGACCCCCACCGGACACCCCGACCAATTGCTCGGCGTGTTGCGCGACAGGCTCGGCACGGCGGCGGTGCTTGTTGGCACCGATGTGCCGGCGCGCAATTGCAACGACTGGAGCGCGAGCCTGCCGCAGACGCCGCGCGCGGTGATCCGCCCCGTCGATGCGCAGGGCGTCGCCGATGCGATTGCGACCTGCCGGCAGGCGCATCTGCCGTTCGTGCCGCAGGGCGGCCTGACCGGCCTGTGCCGCGGCGCTTCGCCTGAAGCTGGCTGGGTCGCGATCTCGCTGGAGCGCATGACGGGCATCGAGGAGATCGATCGCGCCTCGATGACGATGACGGTGAAGGCCGGCACGCCGCTGGAGACGATTCAGAAGGCGGCGGACGAAGCCGGCTTCTTCTTTCCGCTCGATCTCGGCTCGCGCGGCTCCTGCGCGATCGGCGGCAATCTCTCGACCAACGCCGGCGGCAACCGCGTGATCCGTTACGGCATGACGCGCGAGCTGGTGCTTGGTCTCGAAGTGGTGCTGCCGGACGGCACGATCATCACCAGCCTCAACAAGCTGATGAAGAACAATGCAGGCTATGATCTGAAGCATCTGTTCATCGGCTCGGAAGGCACCCTCGGCATCATCACCCGCGTGGTGCTAAAACTGTTCCCGAAGCCGCGCTCGACCATGGCCGCGCTGTGCGCGTTGAAGGATTATGCCGCGGTGATCGCGCTGCTCGACGCGGCGCGCTCAGGGCTCGGCCCGCTGCTGTCCGCCTTCGAGGTGATGTGGCCGGATTATTGGGACGTGATCACGAATCGCGCCGGCGTGAAGCCGCCGGTCGCCCCAAGCCACGGTCTCTACGTGCTGGTGGAAGCGCAGGGCACCGACGAGAGCGTCGATGCGCCGCGCTTCCAGAGCTGGCTCGAGGAGCTGATGGAGCGCGGGCTGCTGGCGGATGCCGCGGTGGCGCAATCGCTGGCGCAGACGCTGAGCTTCTGGCGCGTGCGCGACATCTGCGCCGAGTTCGGCCAGGTGCTGGGGCCGCACATCTCCTACGACATCGGCCTTGCGGTGGCACGGATGGACGAGTTCGTCACACGCTGCAAGGCGGCGCTCGCTGCGGGCATCGAGGGTTGCGAGAGCGTCTATTACGGCCATATCGGCGACGGCAATCTGCATCTCGTCTCCTGGGTCACCGGCCTTTCCGTCGCGCAGCAGCCGAAGGAGGAGATGGACGCGATCATCTACGGTCTGGTCCGCGAGCTCGGCGGCAGCGTCTCCGCCGAGCACGGGATCGGCACCTTGAAGAAGCAATGGCTGGGCCATGCGAGGGGCGAGGCCGAGATCGCGCTGATGCGCACGCTCAAGGCGGCGCTCGACCCCGATCACCTGCTCAATCCCGGGAAGGTGATCTGAACGCACCATGCGATCGCTCAAGCTCGATACGCCGAAATCGCTGTCGCAGCGGGTGATGCTGCGGCTGCGCCAAGCCATCATCGACGGCGAGTTCGCATTAGGCGCTGCCATCTCCGAGGAGATGGTGGCCAATTCCTTCGGCGTCAGCCGCACGCCGGTGCGCGAAGCGATGGGCCAGCTGCAGGCGCAGGGACTCGTGGTGATCCGACCCCAGGTCGGCAGCTTCGTCTTCACGCCGAGTGCGGACGACATCCATGCGCTCTGCACCTTCCGCATTGCGCTCGAGCCCAAGGCCGCCGAGCTCGCCTTCGGCAATGACCGCGACGGCGCGATCGCGTCCATGGGCGCGGCGATCGCGGCGATGGAGCCAGCCGTCGCGGCAAAGGACAACATCGCCTATGGCCGCGCCGACACCGCTTTTCACGAGGCGCTGTTCGCCCATTGCGGCAACCGCTATCTCGCCGAATCCTATCAGCTCGTCTCCGGCCGCGTCGCCGCGCTCCGCACCAATCTGACCTCGCCGATCGACGTGCGCACCCGCACGTCCTTCGACGAGCACCGCAAGCTGCTCGATCTGTTCGCGCGCGGCGAGTTCGCCGCCTTCGAAGGCCTGATGACGACGCACATCACGAATTCGGGAATGGTCTATGCCACGGCGCTGAAGGTGGATTGAGCGCGTTATTGTTTTGAGCATGATCTTTTCGGAAAGCCGCTACGCACTTTTCCGGATCATGCTCTACCGCTCCTCCTTCGATCCCGGCCTGTCCAGAAAATCCAGCGCGGTGTTGATCTGCTCGAGCTGGTGCTCGATTCGGTCGCGATCCTCCACCGATGGCGCCTGTTCGAGCTGTTCCACCAGCTTCTGCTTCCGCATCAGCAAGTTCTCTATGACCGTACCCACGATTCCCCCATCGCCAGAGGCGACGTCACGAGCGCCGAATCGATGGAGGCGCGCGCAACCCGGGCCCGCGTCGAACCCTCCATCTGAATGTTGCTGGGAGCGATTGGTTCCTCCGGCGCCGTGCCGGATCGCACTACTTCTTGGTGATATTCCAGTAGACCGGGACCGCCCCCTTTACGAGGCCGTCAACGTTGCTGCGTACCGCCCGCACCAGATAGAGCTGTGCAGCAGGCCAATACGGCACATAGTCGACGGCGCGGAGCTGGAGGTCGGCTGCGATCTTCTTTTTCTGCTCGGGATCTGTCGCCAACGCGAATTCGTTGCGCAGCTTTTCGATCTGCTCGTCGCAAGGCCAGCCGAACCAGGCCTTGTCGCAGTTTGCGCGCAGCCCAAGGTGGCCGACCGGCTCGAACATGTCGGCGCCCGTCGGTCCCGACATGAACAGCGACCAGCCGCCCTTGTCGACGGTTTCCTTGGACGCGCGGCGTCCAACCAGCGTGCCCCAGTCCATCGCCTGCGGCTCGACCTTGAGGCCGATCTGGCGCATCATCTGCTCGGCGACGAGGCTAAACGTATTCGTCGGTCCGCTCTCGGTCGCGTGCAGCACCACGACCGGCGTACCGTCATAACCGCTGTCGGCGATCAGCTTCTTGGCCTTTTCGATATCGGGCTTGGTCCAGCCGGCAGCCGTGAAATAGGGCGACGAGCACATGTAGAAGCTCGGGCAGCTCTTGTAGAGCTTGGGGTCGCTGACATAGGCTCGCGCGAACTTGTCCTGGTCGATCATGTAGCTGATCGCCTGCCGGACCTTTTGATTGTTGAACGGCGGGGCCGAAATGTTCATGCGGAACACCATCTGCATGCCGAGCGTGTCCTGCGGCATCGTCTTGATGTCGGGATTGCCGGCAAGCGTCGGCAGGAAGTCCGGCGGCACCTCCTCGAAAATGTCGATCTCGCCGGCCTGGAGTGCATTGAGCGCGGTCTGCGCATCCGGGATGTAATGCCATTCGACCCGGTCGACCTTGGCGAGCTTACCGCCGGCAAGGCCGCTCGCCGGCTCCGCGCGCGACTTGTAGGACGGGCTCTTGACGTAAACGACCTTGGAGCCCGGAACCCACTCGTCCTTCTTCATGATGAAAGGACCCGAGCCGGTCGCATCCGTGATGGCGGTGTCCGCCGGCGTCGCAGCGATCCCCTTCGGCATGATGAAGGGCACGTTGGAGCTCGGCTTGGAGAGCGCCTCGATCACCAGCCCCCAAGGACGTTTGAGCTTCAGCTCGAAGGTTTTTTCGTCCTTAACGGTCAGGCTGTCGCTGACGGAGGCAAGCTGTTGCCCAAGGCCGTCACGCTGCCACCAGCGCTTCAGCGAAACGACCGCGTCTTCCGCGGTGACCGGCTGAGCGTTGCTGAAAGTCAGGCCGCCGCGCAGCGTGAAGGAATAGGTGAGTTGATCGCCGCTGACCGCGAAGGACTCCAGCATTTGCGGTTGCGCGACGAGCTTCTCGTCCAGCGAGAACAGCGTGTCGTACACCATATAGCCGTGGTTACGAACCATATAGTCGGACGTGATCACGGGATCGATCTGCTTGAGATCGCCGAAGGGGCGGATCTTGAGCACCGTCTCCGCAACGGCAGGCGATATTGCACCCAGCCAACCTGCCGCCATCATGACCGCAAATATTCCGTTCGGCGATCTCATTTGGTAATCCTCCCGTTTTCTGTTTCTAGGCAACTGCGTCGGGGGCTACTGCCCGGCCCGGACCCGGCGCGTCGAAGCGTGGCAGCGATCCTGCGTGATGACAGGCGACGGCATGGCCGGGCGTGATTTCAGTCATCGCCGGCGCCGCTTGCGCGCAAATGTCCGTCGCGAACGGACAGCGCGTGCGAAAGCGGCATCCGGACGGCAGCGCGGCGGCGCTCGGCACCTCGCCTTCGAGAGCCGCGCGGCGGCGCCGGTTGCGCGGGTGGACCGCAGGCACGGAATCGATCAACGCCCGCGTATACGGATGCACCGGTGCAGCGAACACGGCTTTCGCCGGCCCCTGCTCGACGATGGCGCCGAGATACATCACCGCGACGTCGTCCGCGAGATAGCGCACCACGGCGAGATCATGCGAGATGAACAGATAGGAGATCCCGATCTCGCGCTGCACATCCTTCAGGAGATTCAGGATCTGGGAGCGGATCGACACGTCCAGGGCCGCGACCGCCTCGTCCGCGACGATCAGCGCGGGATCCGCGGCGAGCGCCCGCGCGATGCCGAGGCGCTGCCGCTGTCCGCCCGATAGATGATGCGGCAGACGTGCGCGAAAATGTTGGGGCAGGCCGACCTGGTCGAACAGACGCGCGACCTTCCGCCGTCGCGACACCGCGTCGCCGATGCCGAAATTCTGCAGGGGCTCTTCGACGATCTCCGCCGCGGTCATGCGCGAGTTGAGGCAGGCGAAGGGATCCTGGAACACCATCTGCACCTGTTGGCGCTTCCTGCGCAGCGTCTCGCCGGAGAGATTGCCGAAGTCCTCGCCATTGATGTGGACGGAGCCGGCCGTCGGCCGCAACAGGCGCACGACCATGCGGCCGATCGTGGTCTTGCCGCAGCCGCTTTCACCAACGAGGCAGAAGGTACGTCCGCGCGCGACGACGAAGCTGACGTCGTCGACGGCGCGAAGATCGCGCCGGCCGAACAATCCGAACGGCCCCTGCCGTGAGGTGAAGATCTGGGTCAGACCTGAGACTTCGAGGACGGCGCTCATGCCGGCACCATCGCGCCGGCCTTGCCCAGCCAGCATGCCGTCAGGTGCTCGTCAGCGCCCGACAACAACGGCGACTCCGAGTGACACACCGGCATCGCCGCGCCGCAGCGCTGGCGAAAGGCGCAGCCCGTGCCGAGCGAGACCGGGCTCGGCACGCTGCCGGGAATCTCGGCGAGACGATCGCGGGTGCCGCTGTTGAGCTGGCCGATCGCCCCAAGCAGGCCGCGCGTATAGGGATGGGCCGCGGCATCGAAGATGCCGTTGACGCCGGCCTGCTCGACGATGCTGCCGGCGTAGAGCACGACGACCCGGTCGGCCATTTCCGCGACGACCCCGAGATCGTGCGTGATCAGGAGCACGGACGTGCCGAACTCGCGACGCAGATCGTCGATCAGGGTCAAGACCTGGGCCTGGATGGTGACGTCGAGCGCGGTGGTCGGCTCGTCGGCGATCAGCAATGCAGGGCGCAGGGCGAGCGCCATCGCGATCATCACGCGCTGCCGCATGCCACCGGAAAGCTGGTGCGGAAATTCGGAGGCCCGCCGCCGCGCATCCGGAATGCGGACGAGATCGAGCAATCCGACCGCCTGCCGCCGCGCGTCCGCCTCGGACACGCCACGATGCTCGACGATGACCTCCGCGATCTGCTCGCCGACCCGCAGCAGCGGATTGAGCGACGTCATCGGCTCCTGAAACACCATGGCGAGACGGTCGCCCCGGAGCTTGCGCAGTTCCTCGGCCCCGAGCGTGACGAGATCGCGCCCCTCGAAGAGGATGCGGCCGGAAGCGACCTGCATGACGCTTCGGTTGAGCAGACCGATGATGGAGAGCGCGGTCAGGCTCTTGCCGCAGCCGCTCTCGCCGACGAGGCACAGCGTTTCACCCGGATCGATCGCAAACGAGACGTTGCGGACGAGCGGCACCGGGGTGCCTCGCGTATTGAGTGTAATGGAGAGGTTCTCGACGGAGATCAGCGGCGTACTCATCGCATCTCGCCTCCCGCAAAGCTCGGATCGAGCAGGTCGCGAAGCGCATCGCCGAGCAGGTTGGCGGCGAGCACCGTCATCGCCAGCATCAAGGCTGGGAAGCCGAGAATCCACGGCGCGATCTGCAGGAACTGCCGTCCCTCCGACATCATGTTGCCCCAGCTCGGCACGTCGGGCGGCGTGCCCGCACCGAGAAACGACAGGATCGATTCCAGGATCATCGCGGAGGCAAAGACGTAGGTCGACTGCACCATGATCGGCCCGGCAGCGCCGGGCAGGATGTGACGATGCAGGATGGTCACGGTACGCCCGCCGCAAGTGATGGCGGCCTCGACATAGACGCGTTCGCGCAAACTGAGAACGCTGGCGCGCACCACGCGCGCCATGCGGGGAATTTCCGGGAGGCTGATCGCCGTGACGATCACGATGGGCGAAGCGCCAATCAGCGCCACGAGTGCGATCGCGAGCAGGATCGCGGGGATCGCCATCACCGCATCCATCGCGCGCATCACAATCTTGTCGACGCTGCGGAAATAACCGGCGATGACACCGATGCACACGCCGATCAGCGTGGTGAGAACAGCAACGGCAATGCCGACCGACAGCGAAACCCGCGTTCCCACCAGCGCGCGGGCAAACACGGAACGTCCGACTTGATCGGTGCCGAAGGGCTCCGCCAGCGACGGCGGTTGAAGCCGGTTCAGCGGGTCCAGCGCGGCGGGATCCACGGTGATCCACGGGCTCACGACGGCCGTCACGCCAAAGGCGAGCAGCAGAGCGCAACTCAGAGCCAGTATGGGCTGGCGAACCGGCAGGCTCGCGATCTGCGAAAACCGGTTGACACCGATGTCCGGCGCATCGAGCCCTTCTGCTGCGTGGGTCATCGCCATCGGCTCGTCCTGCATCAGTACCGGATCCGCGGATCGACGACAGCGTAGAGAATGTCGACCACGAGATTGACGACGACATAGACGAAGGCGAACAGCAGGATCAGGGCTTGCACCACCGGATAGTCGCGCCGGAGAATGGAGTCTGCGGTCAGCCGGCCGAGGCCGGGAATGGAAAACACGGTCTCGGTAACGACGACGCCGCCAAGCAGCGCGGCAAATCCGATGCCGACGACCGTGATGATCGGGACTGCGGCATTGCTGAGCACGTGCCGTACGATGATTTTGCGGGCCGCGAGCCCCTTGGCATGGGCGGTGCGGACATAATCTTCGCGTAGCACCTCTAGCACCGCAGCGCGCGTCACCCTCGCGATCAAGGCGATATAGAGGAAGCTCAGCGAGATCGCGGGCAGCACGAGCGAATGCAGGCAGGCCAGCACGCCCTGCGACAGCGGCTTATAGCCCTGCACCGGAAACCAGTGCAGGCCGAGTGCGAGCGTATAGACAAGCGCGAAAGCGACGACGAAAACCGGCAATGAGAAGCCGAGCACCGCCCCCGCCATGGTCAGGCGCGCGACGAGCCCCCTCGGACGATAGGCGGCGACGAGGCCGAGCGGCACGGCGACGACGACCGCGATCGTGATCGTCATGAGAGAAAGAAGCAGCGTCGGCTCGATCCGCTGCGCGACAAGCTGCGAGACCGGGATGCGGCTGAACAGCGACAGGCCGAAATCGCCGCTCAGGATGCGGCCGGCCCATGCGAGGAAACGCGGCAGCAGCGGCAGATTGAGTCCGAGCGCCTGGCGCACCGCCTCCACCTGTGGCGGCGAGGCGAAGTCACCGGCGATCAGCACGGCGGGATCACCCGGCACGAGGCTGAGCAGCAGAAAGACGAATACCGCGACGGCGAGCAGCACGGGGATGGCCGCGAACAGCCGACCGAGCACGTAGCCGGTCATGCCGAGCGCCTGCAAATGCTGACCGGCGATCGCCGGACGCCATCCAGCCCACGCACCATTGCCTCCCTAGTCTTAGTTAAACGTTTTTCTAATGAAGCACGGAAGCTGGTCTGTCGCAACGGTATTATACGTTTTTCGTGCGATTTTGGCTTGCCTCCAGTCAGTCCAAACAATACAAAAACGTTTAACAGGAGAATAGTTGATGTCGGCAGGGCCGTTGCCCACTATCCACGAGGTCGCCCGGCTCGCCGGTGTCTCCGTGGCCACCGTGTCGAAGACGCTCAACCGGTCGGGCAAGGTCAGCGAGCTCCTCCAGGCGCGCGTCAATGCGGCAGCACGCAAGCTCGGCTATGCACCGCATGCCAGCGCCCGCAGCCTGCGCAGCGGCGCCACGCGCATCCTGGGGCTGCTCGTGGCAGACCTCGCCAATCCCTACTTCCTGAAGCTCGTCGAAAGCATCGAGTGGCTGTCGAGCGCGGCAGGCTATTCGGTCATTCTCTGCAACAGTGCCGAAGACCCCGAGCGCGAGGAGCGGCATCTTGCCATGCTGCTGTCGCAGCGCGCCGACGGCGTCATCGTCATCCCGACCCGGCGCGGCTGGAGCGGACGCCAGGCCGCGCTGGCGGACTTGCCGATGCCGGGCATTCTGGTGGACCGACGCATCGAGGGGCTCGACCTCGATTCGGTCACGACCGACAATGTCGCGCTGGGACGGCTCGCGGCCGAACATCTCGACGATCTCGGCCATCGCCGCATCGCCGTGATCATGGGATCGCCCGAGCATCAGATCGCGCGCCACCGCCTCGATGGCCTCAGAAGCGGCCTGGCCTCGCGCGGCACCACCCTCGACGAACGGCTGATCGAGAAGGACAATTTCTCCGAGGCCGCCGGCCATGCCGCCGCAATGCGGCTTCTGCGGCATGCGCAGCGACCGACCGCGATCTTCGCCACCAACAATCATCTTTCGCTCGGACTGCTTCGTGCCATTGCCGAGAGCGGGCTCACCATTCCCGACGACCTCTCCGTCATCGCGGTCGACGAGCCTCCGTGGGCCGGTTTGGTGCGGCCGGGCATGACCATCGTGACGCAGCCATCCGAGGCGATTGCCCAAACCACGGTCTCGACCCTGCTGTCGCGAGTTTCGGAGGGACGTTCCGGCGTCGAGGGAGAGGCGAGATCGATCCAGCTTCAGCCGGCGCTGGTGGTGCGCGGGTCCACCGCCGCGATCCGGAATTAGAGATGAGTGATGCGCCCGGCCTTGCGCCTTCCACCGGCATTCTTGCGCTGTCCGCCGTCGATGCCATTGCCGAGATTCGCAAAGGCCATCTGTCGCCGCTCGACGTGGTCGATGCCGCGATCGACAGGATCGAAGCGACGGATGCGGGAATCAACGCGATTCCGGTTCGCTGCTTCGAGGCCGCACGGGGTGAAGCACGGCGGCTTATGGAGAAAAAGGCGGCCGGCGAGGACTGGCCCCTGCTCTGCGGGCTTCCGCTCGCGGTCAAGGACAACACCGATGTCGCAGGCGTGCCGACCAGCGGCGGCAGCGCGCTGACGGCCCGCGGCGCCCCCGAGATATCGAATCCCGCGATCGATCGTCTCCAGCGCAATGGCGCCATCGTCGTGGGCAAGAGCAATCTGTCGGAGCTCGGCGGCGCCAACACCACCAACGCGCTGTTCGGCGCGACGCGCAATCCGTTCTTTCCTGCGCTGACCGCGGGCGGCTCCTCCGGCGGATCGGCAGCGGCGCTGGCCGCGCATCAGGTCTATCTCGCCCATGGCAACGATGTCGGCGGCAGCCTGCGCACGCCGGCCGCATTTTGCGGTGTTGCGGGGCTGAGGCCCACACCGGGCCTCGTGCCGAGAAAGCCGCTCTCCGATCCGTTCGACACCGTTTTCGTCGAGGGACCGATGGCGCGGACGATTCCCGATCTTGCCTTGATGCTGGATGCGATGGCCGGCTTCCATCCGCCCGATCTGTTGTCGCGCGAGCATCCCGCATCGTTCCGCAACGCCGCCGCACGACCCGGATGGGCGGGGCGAATAGCGGTGTCTGAGGATCTCGGCCTGCTGCCGGTCGATCACGACATTCGTTCCGCCTTCCGCGGCGCGATCGACCAGCTCCAACCCGCCGGCTGCAGGATGAGCGAGACCGCCCCTGATCTCGCCGGGCTGCCGCGCGTGATCCGCGCGCTTCGTGGTCTCGCCTATCTTGCCACCTGGGGCAGACTTTGGCCGCAATCGCGCGCGGCCTTCACGTCCGAGGTGGCGGGCGACATCGCCTATGGTGAAAGCCTCTCCGCAACAGACATCGCGGCCGCGATAGAGCAGCGCGCGGCCATCTACCGGCGCATGCAGGACTTCTTCACCGACATCGACATCCTGATCTGCCCGACCGCGCAGGTCGCGCCCTTTCCGGTCGAGATCATGTGGCCGGCCGAGATCGAGGGGACCGCATCGAAGATCTACATCGACTGGATCATGATCACCTATGTCTGGTCGATCCTCGGCTGCCCTGCGCTGGCGGTGCCCGCCGGCCGCGATGGAGCCGGCATGCCGGTCTCCTTGCAGGTCGTCGGCCCACCGCACAGCGAGGAGCGCCTGATCTCCTTCGCGGCGCGGATCGAGCAGGCGTTTTCCTCGCCATCCTGAGGGAACGGCGATGTCCCGCGGAACCTGATCTTTCACGCGCCCGTCGGTTGAATTCATGGCCTCGGAGCCCTATGCGTAAGCGCCATGGACACCCAGATGATCACCGCCGAAAAGCCGCTGATGGCCCAGGCGCGCCCGCGCAAGCCGGCGCCGTTCCTCCCCATGAGCCGCGCCGAAATGAACGCGCTCGGCTGGGACGCCTGCGACATCGTGCTGGTGACCGGGGATGCCTATGTCGACCATCCGAGCTTCGGCATGGCCATCATCGGCCGGCTGCTGGAGGCGCAAGGGTTTCGGGTCGGCATCATCGCGCAGCCGGACTGGCATTCGGCGGAGCCGTTCAGGGCGCTCGGCAAGCCACGAGTGTTCTTCGGCGTCACCGGCGGCAACATGGATTCCATGGTGAACCGCTACACCGCGGATCGGCGCATCCGCAGCGACGACGCCTATACGGCGGGCGGCGAAGGCGGCAAGCGGCCGGACCGCTGCACCATCGTCTACGCCCAGCGCTGCCGCGAGGCGTTCAAGGACACCCCGATCGTGCTCGGCGGCATCGAGGCCTCGCTGCGCCGGATCGCACATTACGATTACTGGTCCGACAAGGTGCGCCGCTCCGTACTGGCCGATGCCAAGGCGGACCTGCTGCTCTACGGCAACGCCGAGCGTGCCGTGGTCGAAGTGGCGCACCGGCTCGCCGCTGGCGAAGTGCCGCGCGAGCTCGACGACATCAGGGGCGTGGCGCTGTTCCGCAAGGTCCCCGACGATTACACCGAGCTGCACGCCGACGATCTCGAGTCCGCCGACGAGGGCGCATCGCGCCAGAAAGGCGCGATCGTGATCCGCCTGCCGGCGCTGGAACAGGTCGAGCAGGACAAGGAAGCCTATGCGCGCGCCTCGCGCGTGCTGCACCGGGAGAGCAATCCCGGAAATGCAAGGCCGCTGGTGCAGCGTCATGGCGACCGCGATCTCTGGCTCAACCCGCCGCCGATCCCGCTCACCACGGAAGAGATGGACGCGGTCTACGACCTGCCATATGCGCGTGCGCCGCATCCCTCCTATGGCGACGCCAGGATCCCCGCCTGGGAAATGATAAAATTCTCGGTGACGATCATGCGCGGCTGCTTCGGCGGCTGCACCTTCTGCTCGATCACCGAGCACGAGGGCCGCATCATCCAGAACCGCTCCGAGGGCTCGATCCTGCGCGAGATCGAACGCATCCGCGACAAGACGCCGGGCTTCACCGGCGTCATCTCCGACATCGGCGGCCCCACCGCCAACATGTACCGGATGGCGTGCAAGGACCCGAAGGTCGAGGCGGCATGCCGCCGTCCCTCCTGCGTCTTCCCCGAGATCTGCCCGAACCTCAACACCTCGCATGACGACCTGATCCGGCTCTATCGCAAGGTGCGCGAGACCAAGGGTATCAAGAAGGTGATGGTCGCCTCCGGCGTGCGCTACGACCTCGCGGTGGAGAGTCCCGAATACATCAAGGAGCTCGTCACCCATCACGTCGGCGGTTACCTGAAGATCGCCCCCGAACATACCGAGCGCGGCCCGCTCGACAAGATGATGAAGCCGGGCATCGGCGCCTACAACAAGTTCAAGCGCATGTTCGACGAGGCGGCCGAACGCGCCGGCAAGAAATATTACCTGATCCCCTACTTCATCGCGGCGCATCCGGGCACGACCGACGAGGACATGATGAACCTCGCGCTGTGGCTGAAGAAGAACCGCTACCGTGCCGACCAGGTGCAGACCTTCCTGCCCTCGCCGATGGCGACCGCGACCGCGATGTACCACACCGGCGTCAACCCCTTGCGCGGCGTGCGCCACGGCGGCAGCGACAAGGTCGAGGCGATCAAGGGCCTGCGCCAGCGCCGCCTGCACAAGGCGTTCCTGCGCTACCACGACCCCGACAATTGGCCGCTGCTGCGCGAGGCCTTGATCGAGATGGGCCGCCGCGACCTGATCGGCTCGCAGCCGCACCAGCTCGTCCCAGCACATCAGCCGCCCGGCACCGGCAAGGCCGCGGGCACCAGGCGCCCATTGCGGCCCGGCGGCAAGACGCAGCGGTTCACGACCAAGGGCCTGCGGGTGATGAAGTAGCGGGCGTGAGCCGGATCTGGCACGGTTTGGTCTGGCGTCTTCGCGTCGGCAAAACGAAAGCTCGAAAACAACCCCATGCACAGTAGCCGGGGGTAGCAAGATCAACGGCTTACGAGCGCGATGAGATCGGCGCGAACATCGACCGCAAATCGAGGCATGATCGGCCCGGGGAAACGGTCAATTTCCGTTTTTGCGAAATTCGCTTGATCGTCGGGCAAAACAGGCGTATGATGCCACCATCGCGGAACGTGGATGAGACGAACCCGTCCTGCTGCTCCGTATCGATAGCTTGAGCTCACCGCGCCGCGCCCGAATTTCACCGGCTTGGCTTGCAGGTTCGCGACGAGCGCCGAAACTCCGCGCTCGGTCTTGATCTTCTTCATGCGTTTCATCGCCGAAGCAAGCTCCGCGTAACAAAGCCATTAATTAGAAGCGCTCTAACAACTGATCCAAGGCGCGATCGAATCACCGCTGCAAGAATCGAACGCACCAAAGAAGCCGATGCGCGGTTGCTCCCCGCACGCGGTGACGTGGACAGAATGATGCATGCGTCCGCTCCGTCACTCGACATTGAAGGTATTCGTTTCGTGATCCAGCTGGCCAGAATCGGTCGCGGATGCGGCAAATAGATGGTCGTGACTTTGTCTGCTTCTGACCCAATGCGGACCTCCAGCCCGAAGTCGTCCAAGAGCGGGTGACCGGGTCAACTCCGGCGTACGCGCTCGCGCAGGAAACGTCGCAGTGCCTGCTCGGCTTCCTCCGGAGAAGTTGAGCGGTCGAAATGGGTGAACATGATGTCGACATCGGGATAGTCGATCAAGCGCATGGCGAGCTTGGTATAGTTCGTTGTCGACATGAGCAATACGGCATCGCGATCCGGCGCCTTGTCCTGCGTAGCTTTTAGCTCCTTGCTCTCGTCGATCCTGCCATAAAGTGTTGCGAGCCGATCCGGCGGCGCATCACGTCGGCGAATCTGGACTCTCCCGCCTAGCCAATACTCGAGTGGAAATGGTACGCTTACCTGGGATGTCGAGCCGTCTGGCATTTCCCGGATCACATTAGTCTTCAGATCGTGGAACGGAACGTCGACGATATAGCCCGCGATGCGAAGCGGCGGCGTCGGCAGCACATGCACGGCCCTTAACGTTGGACGAACGTAGTCGTACAGCGTGCGCACACCGAAACTTCCGAAAGAGAAAGGGCTATAGAATAGTATGGCAATGCAGACGAGCGCAGCAAGCCACGACCGCAGGGAATTGAGCTCCGTGTCGGCCCGCCTGCGAATGCGGCCGACGAGGGCAAGATGCACGAGCGTTGCCGCAAGAACCACAGTGACGGCGCCGGCAAGCGGCACCCAACCCGGCAGCCTGAGCGAGTACCCTGCAGGCCAGTGGGAGATAGCGAACGCGCCTGCGAACACAAGTGCGATCCAGATGGTTGCTGCAGCGAGGTTTGCCCAGAAGTCCCGCAGCGTATCACGGCTCAGCAAAGGCAGGCCGGCGAGTATTCGGCAGCCCAATGCAAGAATGAGGGCAATCACCGCCCCCACCACGAACGGAATTGCATTTATCCCGGCCAGCAAGGCAAAGGCTCCGGACGTGCTTGAACCCGGCCTAGATGCCGCCAGAGCGAAGAGCAGACCCAAGTCCAGCATTGTTGTCTTATTCGCCCAAACTTGAAACCAATTGATCGCGACGGCAGCGACGCCGAGGGTCAAAAGAAAGAGTAAGAGCGGCGCATACCAGGTGATGATTGAGCGGCGCGCCAGATCGATCAGGAGAAATCCGGCAATCGTCGCGGTCGAAATCTGCTTTACGTAGAAGAAATAGTCGGACGCGCTGGGAAAGGAGCTGCTCCCATAGTGAGATGATATCAGTTGCAGCGTAGCATACAGTCCGAATGCCAACGGGACCACGGTTCCGAGCCATGGCGGGATGACGTATTCGTGCTGACCGATGCGGATCATTGGCCGACTTTTGGGACTGATCGGTGAATACACTGTTAAGTTGTATCATGCTGAGAGTCGCCGTTAACGACAATCTTTACAGAACGAGAACAGTCGGCCGAAATCTTGAGATAGAGGGCTAGAATCCAATGTTTGGATCTGGCCCTTCGCGTCAGTTGGCGCCGTCTGCGACGTGTCCGTATTGGGGGGTGGACCGGAAGTCGCCTGATCAGGTGTAGACGAGCGCGATTGACCTGAAACGGACCTGAGCCGGATTTTCAGACGGTGCTTTGCTCACCTTGGCGCTGTCGCACAGAAACAAACCAATAGGTGCCACCCGCAGCCAGACCGGCGACGACGAATGGCCATGATGCCGTGTCAGGCCATGGTGGAATGACCCGCAAAACCAACCAACTGATGCCTGCCCCGCAGAGCACGAACACACCGGCAAATCGGACCTGCAAGATCGTGGTTGTATAAACTACAAGGGCCGCAGGAAGCACTGAAAACCCCAGAATGAAGACCAAATGAACGAATGCAACGAGGACTCCTGTGGCCAAGCTCGCGGGCGTAATTCCTTCAGAGTGAACCGCCTGCCTGACGAAATCGACTGCAAAAAGCGTGGCGGTTGCGGCAAGAGAGGCCGCAAAGAAGCCCTTGAAGAATGTCGCTAGCGAATGCTCGTTCATTGAGTTCAAGCTACCGCGCTTCTTGAGACCGAACGCAAGTAGCACGCACTGACTAGGTTTCCGGATGATTCCTGTTTCTGTTAGTTTCGCGTTAGTTAACATTGGCTTAGGTCAGCTTCTGTTTGCCTGAACCGCTGCTTTGACCCTAAACGTGACGTAGCCCAATGGCGCGCTTGGAAATGCTTGCTTGCCGATCGTCATTCACAAGGGCAATTACCGCAAGTAGGGAACTCTCAGAGCAAGCAATTCAGAACAGCGGTTTTCTCTTTCAGGCTGGTTGGCGAACTGGTTTAATCAAGGGATGTCCGTCATAACCCTCCGCGAGATCACCGCTGCAACCGTGCGGGTGATTTGCGCTTTGGATATAAAAGAGGACCAGAAGCGCTTTGTCGCCCCCAATGCCCTCTCAATAGCGCAGGCGTATTTTGAGCGGGGAGCCACCTTCAGGGCAGTATACGCAGACGAGGTGCCGGTTGGCTTTGTGATGTGGAAGCCGACCGATGAGGCGGAAGTTGCCTATCTTTGGCGGTTCATGATCGACCGTAACCACCAAAAGATGGGACACGCAAAACAAGCCATTACTCAGCTGATCAATCTTCTCCGCGATGCTGGCTACCGACGAATCCAGACGAGCGTCGTACTCGGCGATGGCGGTCCGCTAGATTTCTATCGTTCAATCGGATTCGTGGAGACTGATGCGACGCTAGCAAACGGAGAACGGGTTTTGACGCGGAGCTTGTAGAATCTGTATGATCAGCCGCTGGCCTGAACTTGTTATTTTCCGGCCTTCTTCAACTACTCGCGCGCATTACGGCATTTGTGCCCAAATGCGAAGTCCGGGCGCCGTCACGCGTTGTCGGTTTAGGGAGGTAGACCTGAAACCACCGGGCGCCCTTCCGAACGACGCTCATGACCCAAAGCGGCCCATCAACATCTACTCGGGGGGCGGGTGCAGTTCATGCCACTTTGCGCGAGCAGTTTCCGCTGATCTGCCGCGCCGCATTTCATCTTCTCTAAAATCTCTCCAATACCGGTAGGTGCAATATAGCCCGCACAGCCAAAGGAACGCGAAAAGCAGAACAAGGGCACTAATGAAGCTTTTCAAGAACTCGATTGGATCGAGAATCTTCAGCAAGAAAATCAAGGCGAGACATACAGCTCCAGTGACCTGCCACTGAGTAATTCCTCCAGAAGGAGTTAGAGTCCGACCTGACGAAGGACGGACAAATGAAGCGAGCAAGGTTTACGGAAGAGCAGATTATCGCGGTGCTGAAGGAGCATGAGGCCGGGGCGAAGACGGCCGATTTGGCTCGCAAGCATGGGATATCCGAAGCGACGATCTACAATTGGAAGGCCAAATTCGGCGGCATGGACGTTTCCGAGGCGAAGCGGCTGAGGGCCCTGGAGGAGGAGAACGCGAAGCTGAAGAAGCTTCTGGCCGAGCAGATGCTTGATACGGCCGCCCTTCGCGAGCTCCTTTCAAAAAAATGGTAGGGCCCGCCGCCAAGCGCGCTGCGGTCGCGCATCTGCAGGCCGTCATGAGCCTGTCGGAACGGCGGGCCTGTTCGATCGTGGGCGCGGATCGGAAGATGATCCGCTATCGCTCCAGCCGTCCTCCGGAAGCGGCTCTCCGTGGCAGGCTGCGCGACCTCGCCAACCAGCGGCGACGTTTTGGCTACCGCCGGCTGTTCGTCCTGCTGCGGCGGGAGGGCGAGCCGTCGGGGATCAATCGGATCTACCGGCTTTATCGCGAGGAAGGGCTCACCGTCCGCAAGCGGCGCGCTCGCCGCAAGGCCGTGGGGACCCGAGCTCCGATCCTGGTGGAGGCGAGGCCCAACGCACGCTGGTCGCTGGACTTTGTTCACGACCAGTTCGCCAATGGTCGACGCTTCCGCATCCTCAACATCGTCGACGACGTCACCAGGGAATGCCTGGGCGCCATTCCGGAGACGTCGATCTCGGGGCGGCGCGTAGCCCGCGAACTGACGACAATCGTCGAGCGACGCGGCAAGCCAGGAATGATCGTGTCCGACCATGGCACCGAGTTCACCTGCAACGCCATGCTCGCCTGGTGCAAGGACGCAGCCATCGATTGGCACTTCATCGCACCGGGAAAGCCGATGCAGAATGGCTTCGTCGAGAGTTTCAACGGCCGGATGCGCGATGAGCTGCTCAATGAGACCCTATTCTTCCATCTCGACGACGCCCGCGCCAAGATCGTTGCCTGGATCGCTGACTACAATCTCCAGCGTCCCCACTCGTCGCTGAAATACCTGACCCCCGCGGCCTATGCCGCCCACCTCACCGCAACGGACGATCGGCCGCGCAACCCCGACCAGCTCCGCCGATCGTCCGTTGCTCCACCCGCGCCGTTTGGCGTACAAAACCCCGAGACTCTAACTCCCGCTGGATGAAAATTCAGTGGCAGGTCAAAAGCAACCGTAAAGCCGCGCACTCGAAGCCGCCAAACTCGGACTTTCTCTGAAACAGTCATCCCTCTTCCTTCAGGGCACGTACGCTCTCGCGCCTAATGACTCTGCGGCTTTCGTCTTCTATCCGGGGACGACTGAGATGTCTCGTGAGCCGCCCTTCAGCGCCCCATCCGCGCCGCCTCGCGATCGGGGCCAACAGGAGGCAGACCAGGTTCAAAGCAATCAGCGCGATCAGTAGATAGAGGCCGTAAAACACGAAAATGCAGGACGCGCCCCCGACGATAAGGAAGAGCAGAACGGTGGGTGGAATTTTGATGCGAAACATGCTCACCATGGTAACATAACGTCGCCTAGGTTCGGCGGACGTCGTACTTGATCTAGGAGCCGTCCTTCATCGATGCAATTTCACTGCGCACAGAGTTCCCCAAATCTATACTCAAGCGTGCCCTTGCCTCCGATGGATATTGAGCCTGCGCGACGAACGGCACCTTCGGCAGAACGATGGTAAGCACGCGCACAATAGCGCCCTGCTCCAATGCTTGTCCCTCATCGTTAGGATGGTCCGGGGTGAGGGCCATCTTCTTCATTCTCTCCCAGATACCGGCAGTGTGGTCCTCCAATGCCACAATCGCTTCCTGCATCTGCTCGTCGGTAAAGAACGTGCCCATGAGAGAGTCTCCGCGCGCAATTTAGATAGGATAACGCCACTTCAGAGCGCGCCGCAGGACAAGCAAGGCCACGATGACTACAACGACAGTGAACCACACGAAGAGCGGCACCGGTGATTGATGGTGGATGTGAGCTATGTACATCACAAGTGCCAACAGAACGAGCACCAGCGCGTTCGACAAACCAATAAAGGGGCGAGCGCAAGAGCCCGGTCGACGCAAGTTCTGTAGCGACTTTCAGTCGCCCGCCTAGTGAGCCACCAGTAAAAGCCGAAAGAGGCAATGGCAATGATCCAGGACATTGCCGAGCTTTCTCATGCAATTTTGTAGTTGTCCTTATTGAGAATGCTCAAATTGGAGGGATGACGCAGCCGATCTACTTCGCCTTATGGCCCTTAGCGGTCGATTGCCCTTTTGGACCTCCACGGCTTACGTTCGGAGCACAGCACCATCCCGCAAACCAGCCGAGAGCCGGAATGCCTAGACTTGTGTCGTTCACACACTTCCTTGCTCTGATCGCTGTTTTTCAACCGACCGCTGCTTTTGCCCAAGATAAGGAATGCGTTCCAATTTCTTGCCGCGCAGTATACCGACTTACAACATGCGATAAGCCAAGGTCGGGGGCCACGATCTTTTCGGGGCGCGTCGCCAGCGTGTCGAGGGAATGCTCGAATGATGTTGTCCAGGTGCAAATTGAGGATGGGGAGACGAACAGGGTGCCGCCAGTGGTCGAGATCATCGTTCGGCCCTGCGGGCACTTCGTGGGAAAGGTCGGTGATCTTACTCGGGTTGCTGTGATGAACCCAACACCCACCGTCCGGCGCTATGATCTCGCTTGCAGATACTATTGAGGTGCGATTTCCGCTTCTGACCGATTGAAGACGTACTTGCGTTCAATTCGAGCGAAGCAGGGCCGATTTTGACCCGAACCGGACATCGACCTGAGCGGGATGTCTACATCGAACGACAAACACTGCACCCTCGGCTAAATTATCATCCCTTACCGGCACTTGAGGTCGTGATATTGAGACCACGGGCGCCGTGAGGCGGCGACTGTTTGAAAGGAAAGTTATGTATAGTCCTTCTCAACAACTCATTCACCTGGGCCTTGGCTTCATGGTCTCCCAAGCCTTGCGCGTTGCGACAGATCTCAACGTTGCGGATCGCTTGGTCGCCGGAGAGCGGAGCGTCGACGATCTGGCGGAGGAAACGCATTGTCACTGCGATGCGCTCTATAGGATTATGCGGCTTCTCGCCGCCGAGGGGGTCTTTAGCGAAACCTCGGCCCGCCGTTTCCAACTCACCGAATTGGGCGCAGCCTTGCTTTCCGACGCACCCTCAAGTCCCCGCGACCTGATCCGAATGATGAACAGGGAGCCGTATCTCGCCTTCGCCCAGCTCACTCATTCAGTGCAAACGGGTTTGCCGACGTTCGAAACCGTATTTGGGAAGCCCAGGTTCGATTGGCTGGCGGACCATCCGGACGCGGCCTCGCTATTCCAGCAGGCGATGATCGCGCTTAGCCAAGGCGCCAATGAAGCTGTAGCAGAGGCGTGTGATTTTGGTGCGTTTTCTCAGATTGTCGATGTCGGCGGCGGCCATGGACAGCTGCTTTCGGAGATCCTAAAGAGACACCCTCACCTTTCCGGCATATTGTTTGACCTACCGGCCGGGGTTGAGGCAGCGCGGGCTAATGCGGCAAGTTTCCCGCCACAGACCTCGTTCGTGGCCGGCAATTTCTTCAACGCCGTTCCAGCCGGTGCGGACGTCTATATCATGAAAAAGGTCATTCACGATTGGAATGACGAGCAAGCGGTACGCATCCTGCGCAATTGCCGAGAGGTAATGAAACCCCACGGACGAGTTTTAATTGCGGAGACTATTATTCCCCCAGGAAACGAACGAAATACGATCAAGCTAATCGATGCGAACATGCTTGTCGTTACGGGGGGCGTCGAGCGAACCGAGAGCGAATTTGCCGCTTTGCTTGCCGCCGCAGGTCTGCGGCTTGAGCGGGTCATTTCGACCGCCCGGGCGATCTCAGTTCTTGAGGCAAGCCGAGCCTGAAGTCTTCGAGAAAGCATCGGGTCATACATGCGCAACGAACCTTTAGATCGTCGAAAGGAGGGGATTTGCCATCGGCGGCGTTGGAGCGGATGAGCTGGCCGGTGCCAGCCGGACCGGAACCCTTTCAATAGTATTTTCTTGAACAGATGGATCGAGGCTCGATCGTCGGTGGTATCCGACAAAAAATGAGCTCCGTAGACGTCGTTGTTCCCTGCTTCAGGTATGGGCACTTCCTGCGAGAGTGCGTCGAGAGCGTTTTGACGCAATCCGGTCCCGAATTGCGCGTGCTCATCATCGATGATGCGTCACCTGACAATACCGCGGAAGTTGCGCAAGAGTTACGGTGCTCCGATCCCCGCGTCGATTACCGCAGGCACATCTCGAATCAAGGTCTCATCGCGACCGCCAACGAAGGCATTGCCTGGGCGAGCGCCGACTATATGCTTCTGCTGTCTGCGGACGACTACCTGCTGCCCGGTGCCCTGTCGAGATCGGTCGATCTGATGGACAATCACCCTTCTGTCGCTTTCACCTTCGGAG
This sequence comes from Bradyrhizobium sp. USDA 336, assembly GCF_044908355.1. Taxonomy (NCBI): domain Bacteria; kingdom Pseudomonadati; phylum Pseudomonadota; class Alphaproteobacteria; order Hyphomicrobiales; family Nitrobacteraceae; genus Bradyrhizobium; species Bradyrhizobium sp. USDA 336. The sequence continues at coordinate 4,935,043 of NZ_JBIYDC010000002.1, forward strand.
GCGCGGTTGTTCTAGACCAGCGCGGGGATCATCCATTCTACAGAAGCTATTATGGAACGGAAGTGGATCTCCGAACGCGCATCTTGTCCGGACTCGAGTTCATCACTCTTAGTCGTGCACAATGTATTGTGGTGTCACCGACCGTCGTGGTTCGCACGAGCCTGCAGAAAAAACTGGGCGGGTATCTAGCAGACTTGCCCTACGCCTCCGACATGGAAATGTGGATGCGGCTCGCCGCACATGGCGACGTCGGATTCATTGGTGCGGACCAGGCCGTGTATCGATACCACTCAGTCAACATGTCGAGTGAACCTTCACCGGAGCTAAACCTGCTCCAACGCAAGGCGGCTATCGAACATTTCCTGAATGGCGGCGCCGCGATGCTGACAAACGATCTCAGGAACTGGTTGACCCGCCAATTGGCACTTGACGCGATCGTCCGCGCAAGCATTGCCTTCAACGAAGGAGCGATAGACACCTCAGCACGCCTTGCCGAACTTGCGTTGAGTATTGACCCAAGCGTTCAACATTCACGTCGTTGGTGGTTTCTTGCCTGCAAGAAGATTCTTGGATTGCGAGGATGGCAGCTGGTGCGGCCTTCAGTTGAGTTGTTCAGATCCATCTTCCGGAACGAGCGGCGCTGAGTAGCCGAACTCGCCGCGACGCATAGGCTGCCCGCTAAAACCACTGGCGTATCATTTTCGCTTCTGGCCCGTAGCCGAAGGTTCCGGTGGCTGTCGGCGCGTCGGTTGCGGGGTGTAGAGCGGATGCCGCTGAGATCGGATCCCATTGGCAGCATATGCGCCCATGGCCGACCCACGAGCGTCCTCCGCCAGGAGCCGCTTGTGGCCCAAGAGGGACATATCGGGTTGCGAAGCAGAATGCCTGCTCTCGTTCACCACATTTAAACCTTAAGATTGTACGAAGAGTGCTCACCCACAGGTCGCAGGAACATGCGAACAGCCTTCCTACAGAAGCCGTCATTGGACTTCGGCCAATGAAGGCCTGGCAGACCAGCTGCATCGTGGCTGTTCTCGCATCCGCGGGACTCTTTCTGGCCGCCGGGAACAGACCGGCCGCGACGTTGCCGGACGTCCTGTCGGAAGCGGCTGCGAGCATACCGGCTGCAGCGAGCACAGCGGCTCCTGCGAACGTGGTGACGCCTGCCACCTACGCAGAGGCATCCGCCAAACTCGCGGCGGCGCTTCGGGCAGAAAGAGCGGAGCCGGGCTCGGTGACGTCGGCAGGTTCGGCGCCGCGGCGCACGGAAGCCGAGATCGTCGATGAACCCGTCGCGCCGAAATTGGCGTCGTTGGGACAGGATGTCGTCCAATCGCTGCCGCCGGAACGCGATGCGTCCAACGGAGCTCCGAAAGCGGCGTCGACGCAGGATTTCCGTCATCTGGCCTACTACGTCTGGTCCGAACTGCCGCCCGCCGAGAAACCGGCGGAGATCGTCTTGCGTGCGTTTAGGGATATTCCGCTGGGAACGCCGACCGAAGAGATCAAGCGCGCTGCCGACGCGTTTGGTCTCGATTTCAATTTCATGATGGCGGTTGCCAAGATCGAATCCGGCTTCAACCCCAATCAACGCACCGGGTCCTATATCGGGCTGTTTCAGCTGAGCTATTATGAGTTCGGAAAGTTCGGCTTCGGGCAGATTCGCAGTCCGCGGGATAACGCCGTCGCGGCCGCCTACAAGATCATTACCGAAGGCGTCCTGTTCGAGTGGATCACCCACCGCAAGCCGGACATGAGCGATCTCTACCTGATCCATCAGCAGGGCTGGGAAGGCGCCGCCGAGCACATCAGCCGGCCCGCTCGCCTTGCGTGGAAATCAATGTGCGCCACCAGCGAAGGCAAGGAGAAGGGCGAGAGGTGGTGCAAACGCGCGATTTGGGGCAATGCACTTCCGGCCTTCAAGCGCACCTGGAAATCGGTCGACAACGTGACGTCAGAAGCGTTCGTCGGCATGTGGCGCGGCCGGGTCGCCGAATTCTACACGAAGTATGTGGCGACTGCTGCGGCGGCGGCAAACCAATAATTCCATCGTCGGCGGCGCCGCACACGCTTGCTTTGTCTTTAGCGCAACTCGCCGGCCGTCGGCCTTTACCCAGGATGTGTTGGGCCTCACCTGAACGGGTTATTGAGCCGTGTAAACGCAACGAAACCCGATATAGACCGCGTGAAAGTCGGCCGATTTCCACTGTACGGCTGACGCTTTTGTCTTGTCCGCACCGTACCACCACGACCCGCCGGCCGTCAGTGCCTCATCGCCCCGCCGATCCGCGAGCCATTCCCAGACATTGCCACCCATGTCGTACAGACCGTTGACACCCCGCTTGGTGGTACCAACGGCTGCATGCCGCGGCCAGCGATCTCTATCGGATGTGTTCATGCCGTCAGGTCTATCGCCGACAGGATAAGGATAGGTGCGTCCACTTACGAAATCGTCGGTAGGATTCGCACGCGTTTCGGTATACGCGGCTCTTTCCCATTCTTCCAGGGTCGGCAAGCGTCCGCCCGCGGCTAAGCAGTAGTCACGAGCTTCGTTCCACGACACATGCACCGCCGGCTCATCGTCGCGGCCCGGTTCTCCGAACGGCGTCGCCCATGTCCAGCCGCGGCGACGGACCCAGCTGCCCGCGAATTCGTGTCCGCCTCCTTCCTGTTCGGCCGCGGTCTTCAGAGCTTTGTCAGCAGCGAAATTGCGAAACTGGCCGATCGTGACCTCGGTCCGGTCGATGGCAAACTTGCCCAGATTCTCGCGTTGGGCAGGCTCGGCGAATGCAACGCCGGTAACGGCCATCAAGCCACATCGCAAAGCAATCGAGCGCCATTTCATGTAAGAACTTCTCCTGTATTGCCTCGAGGTGAGACGTGGCAGGCGCCGACCCAGCGCGCCTGCCATTCACCGATCAACTCATGCGCTGACGCAATGCCGCCTGCGAACGGCGAATGACGCCCTGGTACATGCTCTGCTTGTCAGGATACCATTGCATCGACGCGAGATTGGCGAAGCCGGGAATGCTTTCCATATGCCGTGCCATCCGCTGCCGCATGGATTGATCCGGCTGAGGACCGCGCAGTGCGCCGACGTTCTCGGCCGCGTGATCCGGGTTCGACGTCGCGGCAAGAACGGTCGTCACCGCCGGATGGCCCATGGCCCATTTGATGAAGAACTGCGACCAGTTCTCCGCACCGATATCGCGGGCAAAATCGGGCAGCGGCCGGCCCTCGACGATCTTGTGCAAGCGGCCTTTTTCCAGCGGCATGTTTGTGAGCACGCCGACGCCCTTGTCGCTCGCCGCGCGAAGGACGCGCTCCTCGGCGTGACGATTGAAGATCGAATAGTTGACCTGGATGATGTCCACCAGATCCTTGTCGATCAATCCTGCGAGAATGTTGTGATAGTCATTCTCGTGGACCGAGGCGCCGACATAACGAATCCTGCCCTCTCTCTTCCATACGCGCAGCAGTGGCACGATCGCGTCGACATTGACCAGGCTGTGGCAGTGGAGCACGTCGATCTTGTCGCGCCACAGCCGAAGCCTCGATTGCTCCATGCTGGCCAAGGCGTGGCTTTCGTCGGCCAGGTAGTCGCCGGTCGACCAGATCTTGTTGCTGATGAACATCTGGTCCGTCACGCCCATGGCGCTGAGAAAGCCACCGACGCTGACCTCGCCGGTACCGTAGAGCGGCGATGTATCGATCACCCGGACGCCGGCATCTATATATTTCCTGGTGACCTCTCGCAGCGCGTCGCGATTGCTGCCCGGCAGCAGGTCAAAAGTCAGAAACGTTCCCAGTCCGAGCGCGGGCAGACTTTCGTTGGTGCGGCCGATCGTTCGGGTGAGTACCGGCCCCGCCGCAGCCGCACGCGATGCAGTGCCGGCTGGCGCTTGCGCACTGGCGCTCGAAACGCCGACTGCAGTTGCGTGAACAGCTGTCGCCGCGATGGCGCCCATCGCGGTGGCGGCGCCGAGAAACTGGCGGCGATCGGTCGCCGTCGGCCTATCCTGTGGTGTCTTATCCATTGCAAATCTCCGTGATTTCGCCTGCGGCACTTGTCGCCTGCCAATAGAAAGGATCGACCGCTCGCTTTGTCGCGCGGGATTCTGACCAAATCACTCGGATCCTGACGCGACGATGCTCCCTTTCCGGTCTGCAAGGAATTGCGGTTCCAAGCTTGAATGTGTATTCAGGCGACGTCGCTGCGCAGGAAGTCGCGATGCACCGTGTCATTGAGAATGCGTCGACAATCGATCGGTTGAGCTCCCGGCCGGATGGCTGGCGGCGCACCCAATGGGCGAACGGTGCATTCGAAACGGCGTACCGGCCGATGACCTCCATCGTCGAAGGACGCATCCTGTCGCCAAATCACCTCATCATGGCGACCCTGTCCGGCGGCGCCGAGCGACATGTAATTTCGGCCGATGGCGGGCATCGCTATGACGGGCCCGATCTGCCGTCGACCGTTTCATTTCTTCCGGCTGGCTGCGAACGACGGCTTCGGCTTCACAATGTGGGTTGGCGATGGGCAGCGATCGCCCTCGACCCCGCCAGGATTTCAGCAATCGCCGGCGCATCGATCGAAGGACTGGGCCCCCTGTCGGGCGCGGAAGACAGCTTCGTCTGGAACATGCTCGCGGAGTTCGAACGAGTTGACGCGCTGGAGGGAGGTCTCGACGCGATCTATTGCGACACGATGAGCCTTGCTCTCGTTGTATACCTTGCACGCCGATACGGTGGTGCAAGAGTGAAGGATACATCGATTAAGCTGCCGGCGTGGCGGTTACGGCGTGTCACCGAATTCATCGACGCGCATCTAAGCGCGACAATTCGGATTGCCGATCTCGCTGATCTTGCGCAGCTCTCGGAAGGCCATTTCCATCGCGCATTCAGGGCAGCGACCGGGCAGACGCCGCTGGCATTCGTCCATGCGAGGCGAGTCGCGATGGCAAAACAACTGCTGGCGAGCAGCAAGCTTTCGGTCGCGCAGATGGCGCTACGCGTCGGTTTTCTCAGTCCCGCGCATTTTGCCCGCGTCTTCCGGTCAATGACCGGCCAGAGTCCATCCCAATATCGACGCTCATTCCATCTTTGACGGCGGAAAGTAACGCCTGACGGCCAATGGCGTACAACGGCAGTCGGCAAATAGCCGACGACACGCCCCAACCCTGCTTCATTTTCCGACGAGCCCGTGGCCCCGGCGTCAAGACGCAGCGGTTCACGACGAGGGGCCCCTGCGGGTGATGAAGTGGCGGCGCGGCCCGCGCTACAGCGCGAGCACGACCTCGCCCGACACCGCGTCCGTCACGCCGCGTCCGTTGCCCTGGTCCTCGAGCACGGACCTGAAACTGTCGAGGGTCTTGATCATCGCCGAGCGGGCCGCGACCAGCGCATCCTGGCTGGACCACGTGCCGATGAGGCAGAAGGTCTGATCGCCGGTCCTGATGATGACGCCGTGCTCCAGCCCCGGCCATTTGGCCTTGCCGTCTCGGTGCGCATCGAGGAAGGCGCCCTCCTGGCCCGGCTTCACCTTGAACTTGACGACGTTGTAAACCTGCATGACGCGCCTCCGGAACATGATTGGATGAAAATGCGAGCGCCGTACCAGATCGGGTTCGGACCGATATCTTTGCACCCCCGCAACAAAAAGTCGAAAACAACCCACGCACGGTAGGCGGGGCAACAGAATCAGCGACTTAGAGCGCGGCGAGACGGAATAGATCTCCGCGGCGGGCTGGCTGCTCCAGCAAGCACGATCTTTCGAATGACCGCAGCGCACTCTGCTCATCTTACGAAAGCGTTGCACCGTCGGGAAAAACAGGAGCAGGGCGCATCGGAAGAATCAAGATGGGCCGAACCCATCCGCTGCTCCGTACTGACATCCCTGGGCTTCACACCTCGTGGAACCAACGAGGGTGTCGCGCGTTGCCGCGCTGCTCTAGAAGGTGACGCAGCTGAAGCCGGGTCGCCTTGCTGGGCCAATCAAGACGGGAACGCCGGGCGAGCCAAACCAGATGCGTCGTATCCGACTCGTGATCGCAGATCGCCGTCCGATCGTCTTGCAGGGTTTTGAGACGCTATTTGCGACCGAACGTGACTTCGAGATCGTTGCGTCCTGCATCAATGGAGCCGATTGCCTCGAAGCCGTCCGGACGTTGGTGCCGGACGTCGCGCTTGTCGAGGATGGATTTCCCGATCTGACGGCCTCAGCCATGCTGGCCGCCGTCAACGCCGAAAGCCTTCGCACACGGCTGGTCTTCTACACCGCATCGATCGCACGCGGCGATCTCGCTGCGGCCGTCGCAGCGGGTGCCTGCACGGCTATACCGATGCGCGAGGAGCCTGAAAACCTGCTGCAGTCCCTGAGGCTGGTGGCGCCGAACGCGCATCCGGCGGCCGGCAAGGCAGGCAATGGCGCGTCTGGCGAAAATGGCCTGGCAGCGCTGACGGACCAGGAGCGCAGGATCATGCGTCTGGTCGCCAGCGGCATGTCGAACAAGGAGATTGCGCGCGAGCTCAAGGTCGCCCCAGGCGCCATTCAGGCGCGGATCGATCGCATGTCCGCGCGGCTCGACATCAAGGGCCGGACGGAGCTCGCAAGCTTCGCCCTGTCCCGCCTCTACGGCGGCGTCGGCGCGCTTGCAGCTCTGATTTGGGCGGCGCTGGATGACGTTCAATCCGCGAACGCGGCGGCCTTCGATCATGCGGATGCCGACAATTTCACGGTCATGACCGCAGACGGCGCCGGCGCGATCGTGAGCATCAAGATCACCTCCGCAAAAACGACCCTTCCGGCCAAAACGGCCAAAGCCTTCCGTATCGAGAACTCCCCGGCAGACATGCCGACGCGGGCCGCCAAGCTCATCGAATCCCGAGCCGATATTGCTGGCAGCACGATCACGGCGCCGCCCCTCACCCCTTCAAGAGCGGGCTTGAGCAGCGCCGGCACGTTCATGATGACGGCAGTCGGAGTCTCGCTTTACGAACTTTTCAGCAATCACGCGCAGGCGTTCACGGTTTCCGACGGCCTGAGCGATGTCTTTGCGTCGGCTGCCGCAGACACCAGCGCGTTCGCCGCCCTCAACCCCGCAAGGCCGGATGCGAACCTCGACGGCTTCGACAAGCTGCCCTGGCCCGATCCCGAACTACACCATGATTCATTCGCCTTCGCCGCTGCCCGGGCCGAAGCCTTCGCCAGAGGCGACGAACCTCAGATCATCGACGCGGCCGCGGGCGAGGACGGCTTCGGCGACAACGGCAACCCTCATATCGGATCCGGCGCCATCGACGCTCTGAGCGATCATGGCGGCTTGGAACAGGCGGCCGCAACGGGCGCGAGGAATGCCGAACGCGGCACGACACAGGCAGCGGCGATCGACGCACGCGATCATGGACAAGCGCAGCGCGATTTGCACGCTTCGGAAGACGGCGCAGCAGCCGGCAAGCCGAATGCCGCGCACGGGCCGCCGGACCACGCATCGAACCAAGAGAAATCGCACGCTTCGGAGAAGGGTGCGGCAGCCGGCAACAAGCACGCCGAGCACGACCCACCCGGCCACGATCCAAGTCATGAGCAATCGCAGGGCGACCTGCACGCTTCAGAGAAGGGCGCAGCGGCCGGCAAGCATCAGGCCAAGCTGGATTCGACTGGACAGGACACCAATTCAGGACAATTGCATCGCACTTCGGAGGACGGTTCCGCAGCTGCCAAGCACCACGCCGATAATGATGGCCCGGCAAGCCATGCCAGTTCCGGCCAGGCGCAGCGTGACCTGCATCAGGCACATCCAGGTGACTCCAAGAATTCGCCTGCCGAGGCGCCCCGGAAGGCCGGCGGCAACGATCAGGCTCAGCATGATGCAGGTCCGGAAAAAGCGGCTGCCGCGCCCAAGGCCGAAGATGCTTTTCACTTCAAGAATGACCTGCCAGCGCCAAGACATTCAGATCATCTCGAACTTGGCTCCGGCGCCGATACGGCTGGACGTGGTCTTCACCACGCCGGACATGCTGAACTGGCGTCGATCCTAACTTCGGACCCAATTAGCCATTCGCACGCGGAGCAAAGCGCAGTGGACCACGCAAGAGGCGTTGACCACCATCCGACGCAGGATCTTTTCGTGTAGCGCACGCGTCTCCGTACGGCGTTAACCATCGCTAGCGGTTCCAGTCCCAGCGCAATCGCTTCGAGCTTTCTTAAATCTTGCGGGGTACCTCTCCTAGGCGTGGCGACCTGGGAGAAGACATGAGCAAGCGGGCCAAACGCCGGAAGGTCGAGGCGATCGCATTGCCGATGGCCGCAAGAGTTGGAATCGGCGCCGTGGCCGTGGCAGCATTGGGGTACGGCCTGCTGGCCCCCGCGGGAAACGTGCAGCCGGCGCGGAAGCCGTCCGCGCCCCAGGTCAAGGCATCGTCAAGTCCGGTCTACGTGGCGCCGCCGATTCATGCAGCAGCGCCCGCGCCGGCCGCGATCCCGGCTCCGGCGCCGCTGATCGAGCCGCCCAAGGCCGACACTGATGCTCCCGGAGCCTTGGTAAGGCAGGTGGTCGACTATGCCAGCCGCCAGACGCCGGGCACCGTGATCATCGATACCAACAACACGTTCCTTTATCTCGTCCTGAACGACACGCAGGCGATGCGCTACGGCATCGGCGTGGGCCGCGAAGGTTTTGCGTGGTCCGGCGAGCAGACCGTGGCGCGCAAGGCAGAATGGCCAGACTGGCGCCCGCCTGCGGAGATGGTCTCGCGTCAGCCCTATCTGCCGCGGTTCATGGCAGGCGGCCCCGGCAATCCGCTCGGCGCCCGCGCAATGTATCTCGGCGAGACCGAATATCGTATTCACGGCACCAACAAGCCCGAGACGATCGGCAAGCGGGTGTCGTCGGGCTGTATCCGCCTGACCAATGAGGACGTCGTCGATCTCTACGAGCGGGTGAAGGTCGGCGCGAAGGTGATCGTGCTTCCGACAAATGCGGCCCGTCGACCGTCTCAGGGTGCGCCGCCCGACGCCGCATCCCGATCGCCGGACCCGGCCTCGCCGTCGAGCCGGCCGTCGGCGACCAGCGCACAGCTGCCGTCAGCCGGACCGAAGATCGCCGAGGTGCAGTAGTTCGGTCCTTCCTCCTGGCTCTGCCCCGAGGACAAAGAGGCAATTCAAGTCGTCACTACACGTCGGTAGCCACGGCCGAACAGACCATCTTGCGCGACCAAAGCCGGTCTGCGTTGGCAAAATGCGGCATCGAATTAACCCTGTCGACAAATGATTGCCGTTGGGCGGTGGCCGCCGGCAAAGTTGCCTCATTGACGCGCAGAATTTTTAGCGGCGCTAACCTGGGTCAGAGGCGCGTTATGCTGAGAATGGCGTTGTTGGGCCTCCTCATCCTGTTGAGTGTGGGAATGCTATCGGCCATGGAGCTTAGCTCTCCACCGCGTCGCATCGCCGCCACGGTCCAGCCGCCTGCCGAGCAGAACGCAAGCATCCCCGCTTCGCACGATGCGCTGGCGAAGGCCGATCGCCTCGAGGTTGCCGCTGAGAGCCGCGCGATGCCGACACAGACCGCTTCGGTGGATAACCCGGTTGCTCCGCAGGACGTGCATGTCCGTTCATTCGCGCCGGCGCCGGTCGTCCGTCCGCGAAGCAAACCGAAACGGATCGCGACCGCTGAACCTCCCAAGCCGAAGCCAAAGGCATTTGGCGTCAAACGAGCCGCCACTGTTCAGCGCACAAAGACCGCCAGCAAGACCGAGCACTGTCGGCTCAAGGCGTTCGGCGGGCTGCTCAAGGCCTTGAACCTGACCGGCTGCGAAATCTGAGGTCGCCTCCAGGAACGTCTCGCAAACTCTTCCGATCGGCCATATGTTGCCCGCATGAAAAAGATCGGATTCCTCTCCTTCGGGCACTGGACGCCCTCGCCGCAATCGCGGACGCGCTCGGCGGCGGATACGCTGCTGCAATCGATCGAGCTGGCGGTCGCGGCCGAACAGTTAGGGGCCGACGGCGCCTATTTCCGCGTCCACCACTTCGCGCGACAGCTGGCCTCGCCGTTTCCGCTGCTCGCGGCCGTCGGCGCCAGGACCAGCCGAATCGAGATCGGCACGGCCGTGATCGACATGCGCTACGAGAACCCGCTCTACATGGTGGAGGACGCCGGCAGCGCCGATCTCATCGCCGGCGGACGGCTGCAGCTCGGCATCAGCCGCGGCTCGCCTGAGCAGGTGATCGACGGTTGGCGCTATTTCGGCTATCGGCCGGCCGAGGGCCAGAGCGATGCCGACATGGGGCGGCGCCATGCGGAGGTCTTCCTCGACCTGCTGCGCGGCGAAGGATTCGCCGAGCCCAATCCGCAGCCGATGTTTCCCAACCCGCCGGGGCTCTTACGCCTGGAGCCGCATGCGCCGGGCCTGCGCGAGCGGATCTGGTGGGGCGCCGGCTCGAACGCCACCGCGGTGTGGGCGGCGAAGCTCGGCATGAACCTGCAGAGCTCGACGCTGAAGAACGACGAGACCGGCGAGGCCTTTCACCTGCAGCAGGCGGCGCAGATCCGCGCCTATCGCACGGCGTGGAAGGAAGCCGGCCACAGCCGCGAGCCCCGCGTCTCCGTCAGCCGCAGCATCTTCGCGCTGATGGACGAGCGCGACCGCGCCTATTTCGGCGGCGAGCGCGGCAGCGAAGACCAGATCGGCTTCATCGACCCGCGCACCCGCGCGATCTTCGGCCGGAGTTATGCGGCCGAGCCCGACGTGCTGATCGAGCAGCTGCGCCAGGACGAGGCGATCACCGAAGCCGATACGCTGCTGCTGACGATCCCGAACCAGCTCGGGGTGGACTATTGCGCGCATGCCATCGAAGCGATCCTGATGCATGTCGCGCCGGCACTGGGGTGGCGGTGACACGAACGGCAATATGTCCCAGAGGAATCACATTTGGACCCTCCCAAACGGTCGTCATGCCCGGGCTTGTCCCGGGCATCCACGTTTCTCGGTGCCGCGCGGCGAGGCGTGGATGGCCGGGACAAGCCCGGCCATGACGATGTGGGGACTATCGTGCCTCAAGCAACCTCACATGCGATAGCCCGGACCCTACCCAGCCTCACCCCGTCTTCGTCCCCGTGATGACGGCCAGCGCCTCGACGAGGCGGTCGAGATCGGCCTCGTCGGTGAAGAGCGCCGGCGTCACACGGATGCACTGGCCTTTGGCGACGCCGGCGCGGCGCACCGTCATGATCCGGTAGCTGTCCCGAAGCTTCGCAACGATGGCCTCGTTGTCGGCCTTGCCGGTCTTGCCGGCAAGGCGGAAGGACGTGATCGCGCCATATGAGCCGGCTTCATCCGGCGTCAGGATCTCGATGTCCTTGAAGCCGCGGACGCGGCTCACCCAATAGTCGCGCAGATGGCGCAGACGCGCTTGCTTGGCCGCGCCGCCGATCTGCTGATGCAGCGCCAGCGCCGTCGGCACCGTCAGCATCGTGGCGAAATTGACCGTGCCGGTATGCACCCGCGAGCGGATGTCGCTTTCCGGAAAATCTTCGTCGCACATGTTGCGGTCGATGGCCGAAAGGCGATCCTTCCTGATGTAGAGGAAGCCGACGCCGAGCGGCGCGCCGATCCATTTGTGCAGATTGAAGCCGACGAAATCAGCCTCGAGCTCGCTCACCCGGAAGTCGAGCTGCCCCCAGGAATGGGCGGCATCGACGATGGTGTCGATGCCCTTGGCCTTGGCCATGCGGGCGATCTCGGCGACCGGCATGACGAAGCCGGTGCGGTGGCTCACATGGGTCAGGAGCAGAAGCCTCGTCTTCGGGTTCGCCTCGATGGCGCGGGCATAGGCGTCGAGCACAGCCTGACGGGTGGCGGGCTCTGGCACGTCGAACTTGACCACGTCGACGCCGCGGCGCGCCTTCAGCGCGTTCATCGCATATTGCATCGAATCATAGTCGAGATCGGCATAGAGCACGCTGTCGCCCGGCTTCAGCCTGTTGTAGCCGCTGATGAGGAGCTGGAGCGCTTCGGTGGCGCCGCGGGTGAGCGCGATCTCAGCAGGAAGCGCGCCGACCGCCTCCGCCACCTTGGTGCGCACCGCCTCGAAATCCGCACCCGCACGCAGCCGCGCGTAATAGGTGTTCTGATAATTGACCATGTCGGACTGGCGGATGAACTCGCGCCGCACGGGCTCGGCCATGATGCCCCAATAGCCGTTCTCGAAATTGACGATGTCGGGCGTCACGGCATAGAGCCCCTTCACGGCCGCCCAATAGGACTTGTCCGTGGCGATGGCGGCCACTGAGCCGGTCGGCTGCGGCGGAAGTCCCTCGGCGGCAAAGGCCGGCCCCGCAAGCGGCGCCACGGCCGCTATCGCGAGGCCCTTAAGCATCGCGCGGCGGTCCGCTGAAATCGTCCTGATCCGTTGCATGTCAGCTCTCCCCAGAGCGTTTTCGAGCGAAGCGGCGTCGGAATCGCATCGCGAAAGTGCCAAACGACGATCCAGAGCTCCGTTCCGACGTCACCGGACAAAGCAGGCTCTGGCGCGCGGGACAAGAGCAACGGACGATGCAGCGGAGATGACCGGAGCGTGACAATGCGATGATCGGAAGCCGACGGCGACGGCGCGGCCGGAGCAGCGGCCTCGACGCGCGCGAGCGGATGTGGGGTCCGGTTTCTTGCTTCGTCCGGAAACCGGAACCTTCACATTCAGTGCAGGTAGCCGATGAGATAGATGCCGCCGCCCAGGACGATGAGCGCGGGCACCGCCCAAAGAATCAACACAGGCATTTTCCTCTCCTCCAGTTGAGTCCTCCCGGGGAGAGAACGGGAAAAAACGGCAAACGTTCCGGGTTTCTCCGGAACGGCGCAGCTGATGGCGAGTTCATTGCAGCGCCGCATGCAGCGGCGAGGGAGAACGCAATGAAGAAGCTCATGTTGATTTCGGCCGCCGCTCTGCTCGTGTCGACGGGCGCGATGGCACAAACCACCGTCACCACGACGACCGGGGCCGGGCACGGCGCCGCCGTGCAGATCGAACCGGAATACCGCACCAAGATCCGGTCCTACGTCACCGAGCGCAAGATCCGCCCGGTCGAAACGCGCGAAAAGATCGTCGTCGGTTCGCCCGTGCCGAGCGACGTCGAGCTCGCGGCCGTCCCGAGTGACTGGGGTCCCTCGCTCACCAAGTACCGCTACGTCTATTCCGGCAACCGCGTGATGTTGGTCGATCCCGGCAGCCGCATGGTCGTCCAGGAGATCGACTAAACCGCCGCACGGCGGGTCGTCGCGGCGACCCGCCCGTGCATTCTTTCGACAGCTCGTTTGCGGTAGCGCCTGATGCCGATCGTTCGATACCTCGCATTTGCAAGCATTTTCGCGGAGGCGCTGCTCTTGTTGCTGGATCACTCTCTGCCGCAGCCCGCGGAGCGTGCTGCCGGCCCGGAGGCCGCTCGGGCCACCATTCGCATCCACTCCGCACGGGCGCTGCCTGAAAAAATCATCTTCGACACATCCACTCGGATCGCCGCCACCGTCTCCACGCCCCTGCTCGCCGCCGACGCGCCTGATCGCGGTACGAGCGGCGCATTGACGATGCTTGAAACGCGAAAGCCGGACGTCGCGGCATCTCGGCGCGACACGGCGCGCGCAGCCGGCCTGCATTCGAATCGGAATGGCCGCGCGGCCTCCTCTCGCCTCTCCACACGTCAGGTGACGGCCGGAGCCTTCTGAGAGTCGGCAACGTAGCGAACGCGACTCCATGGCCGAAGCACAGATGAACGCCGAATGAATGAACGGCGACGCGCTTTCGCATCGCGGACTGGTTCCGACCGCATCAACACATCAACGCGTCCGACACGAAGGAACGTTTGCGCGATTGCCAGTTTATCCCGTGCCTGATTGGCGATTTGATTTTTGGAAACCTGGAGGAAATGCACATGAGGATCCTGAAGCTCTCTGCGGCTGCGGCCGCGCTGCTGGCCGGCACGGCGCTCGCCGTTGCGCAATCGAGCTCGACGGTCGGCACCGGCGGTTCATCGGCCGGCGGCGGCACCAGCTCTTCGACGGTGGGCACCGGTGGCTCTTCGGCTGGCGGCAGCGGGTCAGGCTCTGCTTCGACGCTCGGCACCGGCGGCTCGTCGGCGGGCGGCGGCACCAGCTCTTCGACCGTCGGCACCGGCGGATCGGCGGCGGGCAGTGGCTCGGGCAGCGGCTCGGCCTCGACGCTCGGCACCGGTGGTTCATCGGCGGGCGATGGCAAGAGCTCGTCCAGCGTCGGCACCGGCGGCTCGGCTGCGGGCGGCTCGACCGTTGGCCAGTCCGGTTCGTCGAAATCGCCCGGCATGGGCGACGGCAAGTCCGGTAGCCACGCCAGCGACATGGGCCTCGAAAAGGGCAAGGGCCACAACAAGGACGAGTGGAAGAAGGACAAGAACTAGTCCAATCCGGGGAGCGGCACGGTGCCGCTCCCCTTGTCCATGTTGAGGAGGAGACGCAATGAACAAGTCAATCGTTGCGATCACGGTGCTGGCCTTGATGGGCAGCGCCGCATCGGCAGAAACCATCGAAAAGACCGGTAAGACGGCGTCGGGCGAGACGTGCAAGGTGACGGTGGTGAAGCATGCGGACGGCAGCATCACGGCCGCGGGCGCATCGGGTTCGGGCACGACGGGCTCGACCGCATCGAGCGGCTCGCTGTCGAGCTCGAGCTCGGCGGGCGGATCGTCGGTCAATGTGCAAGCGGGCGGCGGCCACGTCTCGAGCTCCTCGTCGACGGCGGGCGGGCCCGGCTCCACCAGCGCCAGCACCATCACCGTCAACGGCTGCACGATCTCGACCTCGTCGCCTTGATGCATAGAAAGGATTGAACCATGAGAACGCTCGTTACGACCTCGGCGGTCGCGCTTCTGCTTGCCGCCGCTTCACCCGTGTTGGCGCAGACCAGCATCACCGGCGGCAGCGGCGGCTCGGCCGCAGCAGGCGGCACCTCCGCCTCCACCGTCGGCACCGGCGGCACGTCCACCTCGGCGACGGGCCGCACCGGCTCCTCGATCGCGGCCGGCGGAAGCGCGGCTGCCGTCGACGGCAAGACCAAGACCGGCGTCAGCATGAACAAGGGCAACGGTCCGGTGATGAACTCCAACGCTCGCGCGCAAGCCCATGATGGCGGCACGTTCAGCCGCTCGCACACCCGCACCAAGGTCAAGGCCGGCGAGCAAGTCGGCTCGACCACCAAGACGATGTCGCATGTGCCGGGCTCGAAGCCGACCATGTCGAGGACGACGACGACGGCGCGCTAGAATCGCGCGGCTCTCAACCACCTGCTGCCCGGCTTGCTCGGGCAGCTTTCGTTTGCGGCTTTTCCGTCTTGGGAGCTGGCTCAGCCACCATGCAGGCTGCGGCTGATCCGGGTCACGACGGCGTCCCATCGCCGCTTCTGGGCGGCGGGATAGTTGATCAACACGCAGTGCACATAGCCCCGCGCGAAATTACACCTGTTGTACCAGATCTTGTCGCGCTTGATGCTCGAGACCACGAAGAAGCTCGAGGTGATCCGCCTGTAGATGATCCCCGTCGGCGGATTCTTGCTGGCAAGGAATTCGGCCGGCGACAGGCCCTGCCGGTTCTCGGCGGCCTGAACGGTGAGATCCGCACTGCCGTCGGAGCTGCGAAACCGCTGCCCATATCCGTCGGGCTTGCCGGCCGGCTCGGTGAAAATCGAGGCGGGAATGTCGACCGACGTTCCGGATTCCGGGATGCGGTAGATCCTCCAGCCGTTTGCCGAGGCAACCGAGCATGTCGCACAGAGCGCCATGATTGCGGCAAGCAGTGCCTTCATGTCCGCCTCGTCATTTGCGCGGCGCCAGTTGCAGCTCCATCAGGGCGATTCTTTGCAGGTTGGAGACGTTCCGCTCGCCGGCGCCGGCGGTGCGCAGGATGGATTCGGCGAGCGCGTTGACGTGCGAGGAATGCACGGGATCCGGCAGGGTCGCAACGGCAGCTTCCAGCGCGGTCGTCATGATCTCGATCACCTCGGGAGAAAATTCGGCGTTGGAAAAATTCTTCATCGCATCCGTCGGCCGCTTGTGCGGATCGTGTTCAACGCCGGGAAAAAACGGAAGTTCCTGGATGGACACGTACTGGGACCGTCGGCAGGCCGGCAGCTCACGCAGCCGGCTGGTAGCGGGTGAGCCCAGCGGGCTCGGCATCCTCGTTGGCAACGCTCTGCACCCTCGCGTGGCTGCCGATGACGAGACCGGCGAGCGAGAGCATCAGGCCCAGCGCGAGCGGCGCGAACAGAGCCTCTTCCTGAAATAATCCGTTGAGCAGAACGACCAGGATTCCGAAGCCGGCGAGGCCCTGCGTCAGATATCCCGACGACGCGTACAGGCGCCAGGCCTTGAGCGCCATCGCGAAATAGAAGGCCAGCGGCACGAAGGCCGCGATGCCCATCTGGTACAAGAGGACGCCGATCGCGCTTTCGACCGCGCCGTCGATCGTGCCGGCCGCCTGCGCAGCGCTCCAATCGATCGAAAAATAGCTGTCCGACAAATTGCCGCCGATGCCGAGGCCCCGGCCGTAAGGTCTCTGCACGAACCCGTCGAGGCCTCCCATCAGGCCGATGACGTGATAGTCGCCGATCTGCAGGCCGATGCGGATCGCCAGGATCGCAAAGGCGATCATCCCGGCGAACCCCAGCAGCAATGTCGCGACGGCGCCGATGAGGCGAGTCCCGATCCAGCCCGCAGCCACGAAGATGACGGTGATGAGCGCCCCCTTCACGCTGCAGAAGACCAGCAGCGGCAGGGCTGCCAGGGCGAGCAGCGGGCGTCCGACCGAGAACAGGAACAGGGCGAGAAAGCCGATCCCGTAGGCGAAGCTGATCGGGTGCATGTTCGGGCCGTGAATGCGCAGCATCTTCGACAGGCCGAAGCCTTCAAGCAAGGGCGTGTTCAGGAAGTCGAAGCTGAAACGATCCTTGAGTGTGACGGGCACGTTGCCGGTCTGCCGCATCTGGGTTTCCCAGACGCCGGAATGGGTCGCCTTGAGCTCGTCGAAGCCCCAGAACGTATGGCCGTTGGTGACGGCCAGCCAGACATCGCGCAAGACGAGCTCGACATAGCCGCACAGCATGAGGATGACCGCTAGCGCAACCAGGAACGGCGTGATGCGCACCTCAAAGGTTGCCGCGGTCAGGAACGACAGCTGAAACAGAAACAGCGGCAGAACGATGTTGCGCAAATAGACCGCCGCCGGCTGCCCGTCCTGGACGAAGCCGATGGCGAAATAGAGCGAGACCACGGCTAGGGTGACGACGCCCCAGCGCATGATCTGATTGATTTCCCTCGACTGATTCCTCTGGCCCAGCACGTAGAGCGCAAACGTCGCCAGCCACATCACGGAGCAGACCAGGAAATTGTAGCCCTTGATGAAGTCGAGATCGGAAGGGAGCGGGACCAGCGGCGACAGGATGGAGACGAACAGGTTCTGGAAGAACAGGACGAAGATCGCGACCGCCGGGGCCCAGGTCGGGACCGCAACGACGATGGCGATACCGATCAGGACCTCGATGGTGATGGCCAGCGCGGGATTGGCGAGGTGCAGAACCGGCGCAGAGCTGATCGTCGCGATGGCGATGCAGAAGGTCGCGGCCAGCTCGCGCCAGGCCGGAGGCGACGACGCGGCCTGCACGCTCTGGCCTTGCGGTGAGTACCCGGCGCTCATCAATCGTCCTTTGCCATCGCGCCGGACACGATAGCCGCGCGAGGTGTAAGGATCCGTTAACGATCGCGGCGCGCGGCGGGAGCCCGTTCAGGCCGGCCGGGCGCGCCGAGCAGCGCCCGCATCACGTCGGGATCGGGCCTGCCGGTTGCGGTGTCGACGAGGCCAAAGCCTTGCGCCAGTTCCCAATGGGCCCAGCCCCAGCAATGCGCGCGGGCATAGTCAGTGACCTCCGCCAGCCAGCGCAACCGGCTCTGCCGGGGGGCGCCGGCTTTCAACACGCCGAACTCATTGACGACGATCGGCCGCGAAAATTGCCGCTGCCATTGAAGCGCGGGCGCGAGCCAGCGATCGGCTCCGGGCTTGTCCCTGGCCGCGGCAATCGCGGTATCGAGCATGGCGAGCGCCTTGACCGCGGCCCTGTCCTGCAAATCCTGCCGAAGCGCCTGAACTTTGGGATCGCCGGCATCGATCGGATAAGGCAGATCCATGATGTCGTGCAGCGGATCGCGCGCGTCCCAATGGCCCTGATGGGTGAACACCATCGGATCGTAGAAATGGATGGCGTAGACGACGTCAGGGTCCGCCAGCGGACGAAACCGCGGCAGCGAGTCCGCGCGCTGCCAGTTGACCGGGCCGACGATGAGCGTGGTGGCGGGCAGCAACCGGCGAACGAAGGCGGCGAGCGCCTCGACCTCCTTTTGCCATCTGTCCGCTTCGGTATCGGGTTCGTTGAGCAGCTCGGCGAAGACTAGATCGGCAGGATAGGATCGAATGACCCCTGCAAGCGCGCGCCAGGCCTCCTGCATCTCGCCCATCGCCGCATCCGGATCATCCTTGTGCAGGCGATTGAAGCGCTCGCCCGGATGAAGGTCGACGGAGCTGGAATAGCCGAGCGAGGTCAGCTGCTTCAATGCGCCGTCAAGCATCCGCAGCGTCGCCTCGCGCTCGTCCTTTGCGGCAAAGCGCGGCATCACGCGCTCCGCCGGCACCGGCAGGCGGACATGGCTCATGCCCGCCTTGCGCAGCTGCTGCAGCAGCGCGCGGCTCGGCGGCGCACCGTTGATCCAGCCGTCGGCGTTGAAGCCGCGCGAGAGCGCGGCAAGCCGCCCGGGCGAAACCGTCGACGGCAGTGGCACGCAATCCTCGGCGAATACCGGACGACCGACCGTGATCGACAACAGCATCGCCGCAGCCAGCAGACGGCAGCGCAACGCTGTCATCGTCACACCGCAAGGCCCAAAGCGCCACCGTCGGGCTGAGACGCCATTGAACCGGCGGGCACGTGATTGACGACGAGGCCGGTCGGCACCGCCGCGTATCTCGCCAGCGCCGCGGTCACTCTGCGCATCGCCGACGAACCAAGCTCGCCGGCGCGCGTCACCAGGACGATCAGGTCCGCGTGGGCAGCCAGCGCAATGGCGTCGGGCTGCAAGGCGAGATTGCCGGCGTGGACGACGATCAGGTCGAACTCCGAGCGGATATCGTCCTCGGGCCGCGCATCGGGCTTCCGGCCGGCACTGAGCAGCTCGTCGATCGACTGAAGTCCCGCCGTGGTCGAGCCGTCCTGCCATTCGGTCACCGGCGGCTGAGTGCCTGCAAATTCCGGCTGGAGCCGGATCAGCACGCTCATCATGCCGCGGTTGACGGCGGCACGATTGAGGGAGCGCGCTACCGTGTTGCCGCCGGCGCTCTTGCCGACCGACAAGACTAGCGCGACCTTGCAGCCGCGCACCGGCACGCGGTCGATGCGTTCGAGCAGCGGCCGTAAGTGGGGGCCGAGATCGAGCTCGGCCGACGCGCTGACCGGTCTTTGCCAGACCGTGTTGAACCCGCCTCCTGGCGCCAGCTCGGGGATGCGGGCCCAGACAGGAAGGCGGGGCATAGCCTCGGCTGGGCGCGCGGCGGCGGCAGGAGGGGAAACTTGCCGGTTGGGCGTCTCCTCCGCTTCGCGTGAGACAGGCGCCTCAACGGATTCGGGTTTGTCGGCGGACAGGCTGGTCGTCACCGCAACGGCGGCGGTTGACGTCAGCAGCGAGCCGATCGCCAGCGCCGCGAGCAGCAAGGCGAGCGGCGGGCGCGTCGAGCGCAACGGCGGAATGGCAATTGAGGCGATCTTGGTCTGGGAGGCCTGCAGCTGACGCTGCTCGTTGGTGGTCTTGAACCGCGACAGGAACTGCTCGTAGATGTTGCGGTTGGCATCGGCGTCGCGCTGCAGCTCCTGCAGCTTCACCAGCGCCTGGCCGTCGCGCAGCATCTTGGTCTCGACCGCCTTGAGCTGCTTTTCCAGCGCGTTCTGCTGCTCGAGCTGGGCCTCGTATTCGGACTTGGCGGTGTCGATGTTCTTCTTCCGCTCGATCTCGATCTGCCGGTTGATGTCGGCCAGCTGGCTGTAGGAGATCGCAAGGTCGGGATGGCGGTCGCCATAGACCGCCTTCTTCTGCGCGATCTGGTCGTTCAGCGCCGAGCGCTGTGCGCGCAGCATGCTGAGGAGATCCTGCTTCACCGGCCCTTCGACATTGGCCTTGACGTCGCGCTGCACCTGCTCGTAGCGCGCCTTGGCCTCCTCGGTGCGGGCGCGGGCGGCGGAGACCTGCTGGGTCAGGTCGGTCACCCGCAATTGCTGCGTGGTGGATTCCTTGCCGGCATTGACGATGTTGTGCTCGAGCCGGAAGGCGGCGACGGCGTCTTCCGACGCGCGCAGGCGCTCGCTCAGCGTCTTCAGCCGGTCCTGGAGCCAGCCGGCCGCCTCGTCCGTCGCCTCGGTGCGGACGCGGCCCTGGCTGACAACGAAGGCCTCGGCGATGGCATTGGCGTAGTAGGCGGCGCGATCCGGCCGGTTGGAGGTGAAGGAAATCGCGATGACGTAGGTCAGCCCGCGCCGGGTGATCTCGAGGCGGTTGCGGAATCGTTCGAGCAGGCGCGTCATGTCGGTATAACCGCCCGCGATGTCCTCGTCGTCCGCGATCTTGAGCTGCTCGATCAGGGGGCGGAGGAAGCCGTCGGATTTGGCGATCTCGATCTGGCTCTGCAGCGCCGCGGCATCCTGGCCGATGCCGGGCAGCACGTCCTGCTCCGAGGTCACGCGCAGCTCGCGCGGATCGAGCACGACCAGGGCCGTCGCGGCATAGCGGACCGGAAGCACCATCAGGGCGACGACGCCGAGGGCGAACAGCGCCAGCGCCAGCGTCAGGATGCGCCGGCCGTTCTCGCGCAGAAAGGACAGCGTACCGGAGACGGTCAGCGATCCCTTGGTCAGTCCCGGCGCGGCGGCGTCAGGCTTCGCCTTCGCAGCGCGCGGCGCTTCCCACGAAGCCGCTTGCTCCGTCGGGGCGATGCTTCGCGGAGATGCGCGGCTACCGAACGCCATGGGTTGGACTCGAAATCAACTGACAGTCATAGCTCAGGGGCTTGCTACACCGTAAATATCCATGGTTAACCGGCGGTTACGGCTGGACTGGGCTGGGATGGTCTTGGGCGGTGAACGATTCGTTAACGAGACGCAGCCAGCCACGCTGCTGTATTTGACGATCGAGATCACTGGAGGCCGGCTTGCTTTGGCGTGACGCTTTCCTGACGGCGCTCGTTGTACTGATGGCGTTGAGCTTTCTGCCATCGCTGCGGAAGTCCCGGCAGACGCCGGTCCCATTCGATCCCGGCCGGCCCTATCGGGCCTATACAAAGGACTTTGACCTCGAGATCAAGGCCGGCGATCTGGATGCGGTCCTGGCCGCGTCGCCCGATCGCCGCTCAGCGGAGCGATTTCCGCAAGTCGACCCCGGACCGCTGTACGACCTCGAAGCGGAGCTTGCGGGACGACGCGCGGACCTTGCCGCCACCCAGCAGCGGGACAGGTCCCCTTCGGATACGATCGTGACACTGCTCATCGACCATTCCGGATCCATGCGCGGACAGCCGATCCTGTTCGCAGCAAGGGCTGCACTGGTCGCCTCGGATTTGCTCGACGGCCTCGGCGTCACCCACGAAGTGCTTGGCTTCACGACGGCACGCTGGAAGGGCGGACAGAGCCGGGAGAAATGGCTGAACGACCGCAAGCCCTCTTATCCCGGCCGCTTGAACGATCTGCTGCATGTCGTCTATTGCAGCCCCGCAGAGAAGCTGAGCGCACGACATTGTGCCGAGATGCTGCGGCGGGATCTCCTCAAGGAGAACATTGATGGCGAGGCCATCGAATGGGCTGCGTCGCGCTTGCGCCAGCGCGACGAAAGACAGAAATGCCTTATCGTCCTGTCCGACGGCGCGCCGGTCGACGATTCCACGTTGCACGAGAATGACGACCTGTATCTGGATCGCCATTTGCGCCGTGTCATCGGCGAGATCGAGCAGGCCGGCGATATCAGGCTCGCCGCAATAGGTATCGGCCATCCGGTCGAGCAGTACTACAAGGAGGGCCTCACGATCAGCTCTCCTGAAGAGCTGGAAAGCACCCTGGTTCAGCTCATCAACCGGCTCTTGCATCCGTCCGCTTAGTTGCATTCAGGCGCGGCGCGCATTAGCGGCGCCTGCCTGCGCTCGCCTCGATGTGCTACCGCTCACAAGCCGATGACATACCCGTCCCGCCTCGGATCGGCGGCACCCGTCATCACGCCGGTTACCGGATCGAGCGCGACGGCCTGCATGCCTCCGCAGAGCATGGTCCAGCCGGTGTCCAAGATCTCGATCTCGTGGCCGCGGCGTTTCAGTTCGGCGATGGTCTCCGGCGCGATGCGGTTCTCTGCCTGAATGAAGCGGCCGTCCCACAGCCGTGAACGCGGCGCCTCGATCGCCTGCTGCAGCGGAAGGCCGAACTCGATGTGCTGCACATAAGCCTGGGCCTGGGTTTGCGGGATGCCGTAGCTGCCGGGCGTCCCCAGCGCGAGCACCGGACGGCTGCCGCGCGTCGCAATCGACGGCGCCATCGTCACCGGCAACGCGTCGCCCGGCTTGGCGAGGTTCGGGCTTCCCGGCTGCACGTCGGCCCAATGCAGATGATTGTTGAGGCAAACGCCGGTCCCCGGCACCACGACGCCGCTGCCGAACGGGCTGCCGAGACTTTGCGTCATGCAGACCAGATTGCCTTCGGCGTCGGCGATCGAGAATGAGGTGGTGTGGCCGGGATCGGCACGATCCTGCGGCGTCCATTGCTCTGTCGGGCCCGTGATCGGCCGGCCGTCGCTCACACGCTGGCGAAGCCGCGCGATTGTCGCGTCGGACATTGCTCCAGCGGCTTGATCCGGTCCCAGATTGCCATGGGCGATGCGCTCGCCGGCGGCGAGACGGATCGCGCGATAGACCGTATCGAGATGATCGGCGCCGTCCTTCTGCAGACGCCCGAGGTCAAAGCCTTCAAGGATCTTGAGGGTGAGGGCGAACTGGAAGCCGCCGCATTGCTGCGCCGGGACGTGAAGCTCGAGCCCCCGATAGGACACGGTCAGGGGATCGAACCAATGCGGCTTGACGGCGATGACATCGTCCAGCGTCAGGCTGCCGCCGAGCGTGGCGAGATAGTCCACGATCCGCCGGCCGAGCTTGCCGCCATACAGATACTCGGGCCCCGATTCGGAAATCTCGGCAAGAGTCTGCGCGAGATCGGGCTGCGCGACGATGCTGCCGAGCTTCACCGGCATTCCATCCGGGAGATAGTTCCTGACCAGGGCGGCGTGCAGCTGCGGCCAGGGTTCGAGCAGCGGCACCTGCTCGTTGATCTCATCAACACCGAAGTCCGAGAGCGCAAAGCCGTCGCGCGCCAGCGTGATCGCCGGCGCAAAGACATCTGGAAGCGATTTGCGTCCATAGCGCGAGAGCAGCTCGCACCAGCCCGCGAGATTGCCGGGCGTCGAGGCCGCCTGCGGACCGCGCTCGAGCTCGAATCTGCTGGTGTATCTGCCGACCGGGAAGCTTGTGGGCATCGGCGGAGCGAAGTCGAGCACGCGAATGCGCTGCTCGCTTGCGACCCAGACCGTGGCCAGTCCGAACCCGGCAAGCCCCGACATGAACGGTTCGACCACATTGAGGGCGGCCGCGGTGGCAACGGCCGCATCGAACGCATTGCCGCCCTGCATCAGGATTCGTGCACCGGCCTGTGCCGCGAGCGGATGCGCGGCGGCGACCATGCCGTGCCGCGAGAACAGCGTCGGACGCCCATATGTCCTGGCGAGTTGCATCCGGAAAAGGCCTTCCGCCGATCAGTGCATCGTCGCAGCCTGGATCGCCTCCGACATGATCTCGAGACCGCGATCGATTTCGGCCTCGGACACTGTGAGCGGCGGCGCGATGCGGAATACGCCGCCCATGCTGGGCAACTTGACGATGTTCATGCTGAGACCGCGACGCATGGTCTCCTCCATGATCCGCGCGCCGAGTTCAAACCCCGGCGTCTTGGACTGCCGGTCGACGACGATTTCGAGACCGAGCAGAAGCCCGCGGCCCCTGACGTCACCGACGCATTCGAACTTTTGCTGCAGCGACAGCAATCCATCCCGGAGCCTGTTGCCCCTGGCGGTTGCCTGCGCCACCAACCCGTCGCGCGCGACAACGTCGAGCACCGTGACGCCGACCGCGGCGGGCAAGGGATCGGAGACATGGGTGGTGTAGAACAGGAAGCCGCGCTCGAACGCGGCCTGCTCGATGGCCTTTGTCGTCATGACCGCGGCGAGCGGCAGGCCGGCACCGAGCGTCTTCGACAGCGTGAGAATATCAGGCACCACGCCGTCACGCTCAAAGGCGAACATGTGCCCGGTGCGGCCGATTCCGGTCTGAGCTTCGTCGAGGATCAGCAGCATGCCGCGCTGCTCGCATTTTTGCTTCAAGGCCGCGAGATAGCCGAGCGGCAGTTCCAGAATGCCGCCGCTGGAGAGGATCGGCTCGGCGATGAAGGCCGCCAGACTACCGGTGGACTGGCTGTCGATCAGTGCGAACGCATCGTCGAGCTCGGTCTGCCAGTCGTTGCTGCCGTCGACGTTCCTGAAGCGCGGCCGATAGGCGTTCGGCGCAGGAATGACGAACGATCCGACCGCGGCCGGCCCATAACCGCGCCGGCCCGCGCTGTAGGTCGCCGACGCCGCCGCGCCGGTCATGCCGTGCCAGCTTTGCGCGAAGGCGACGATTTCGTGCCTGCCGGTGACGAGCTTGGCCATCCGGATCGCCGCTTCATTGGCTTCCGCGCCTGTCGTCAGCAGCTGCACGCGGTCGAGACCGGGCGCAAGCGCAGCGAGCCGCTCGGCCAGCGTCACCACCGGACGCGAGAGCATGCCGCTGAAGAGATGAGCGACCGCACCCATTTGCCGTGCAACCGTGGCGACGATGTCGGGGTGCGTGTGCCCCAGCACGGCACTCATCTGACCCGAGGTGAAATCGAGGATGGCGCGTCCATCGGCGTCGTACACGAAGCTGCCGGCCGCCCGCTCGATAATGACGGGTTCGAAACTCGGGCCGTAGCGGGTCAGATGCGTGTTGGCGGACGCCCAGAAATCGGTATCGGCGTTCAAGGTCATGACAAGCCACCTGCGCTTGGGACTTCTGACCTCTAGTCAAAAATTTGACTTCAAGCTAATTGATATAATTCAATCTAGATATCAATCTTCTTGATGTCGATGCTGGATCTCACCCTTCTGAAGAATTTCGTCGTCGTGGCCCGCACGGGCTCGATCAGCCTGGCGGCCTTGCAGATTGGCCGGACACAGTCCGCGCTCAGCATGCAGATGCAACGGCTGGAAGAGACGATCACGCAGTCGCTGTTTCACCGCAGCGGATCCGGCATGAGGCTGACCACGGCCGGCGAGAAACTGCTCGTCCACGCCGAGACGCTGCTGGCGCAGCACGACGAGATTCTGGCCGACATGAGCGGTGGGGGCCTCAAGGGGACGCTGAGCCTCGGCTGCCCGGAGGACTATTCGATCGCTTTCCTGCCGGCGCTGCTGAAGGGGTTCTGCGCGCTGCATCCCAATGTCGAGCTGCGCATGGTCTGCGCACCGACCTCCGAGCTGCGCCCAATGCTGGCGCGGCGCCAGATCGACATGGCGCTGGTCTCGCTGTCCGATGCCGGAGCGCGCGAGGTGATCCGCGAGGAGCGCTTCGTCTGGGTCGCGAACGAGGCCGAACCGAAAATACTGACGCAGGATGTGCTGCCGCTGGCGCTGGCGGCGCCGATGAGCCTGGACTACCGCGCCGCCTGCGCCGCGATGGACGCGGTCAATCGGCGCTACAGGGTCGCTTACGCGAGCAACAGTCTCGCCGGCCTGATCGCGATCGCGCGGTCCGGTCATGCGATCAGCGTCCTGACGCGAACCGCCGTCCCGTTCGATCTTCACGTCGTGTCGGCCGGACTGCCCCTGCTTCCGACCATCGGCATCGCGCTCGAATTCTCGGAGGCGAGGCCCTCGCTGCTGGCGACGACGCTGGCCGAGCACGTCCGCACCGTGTTGCCCGGACTGAAGACCAAGGCGGAGATCGATTAGTGAACTGTCGCACCTCGATGTGCGCGTCCTTGACCGGCTTGCGCCAGCGATCCCTCCTGCCCAACATAGCGATCGAGCTGTTCCGGCGCCGCGTCGTGGCCGTGACATGAGGACGCTGGAACGGGAAGCGCCGCATTGCGTTCGGCAGCGAGGAGAATCCTGCCATGCCGACCAAGCCGACCATCGCCCGCATCTGGCGCGGCCGTACCCGCCGCGACCTCGCCGACGCCTACCAGGCCTATCTGCAAGCCGAGGGCATCCCGCCGCTGCGAAAGACCGCGCTCGGTGTGCAGCAATTGCGCGAGGACCGCGACAAGGAGACGTGGTTCACCACCATCTCCTACTGGGCCGACATCGCGGCCATGACCGCTTTCACCAAGGGCGAGCCGACCAAGGTCCATCATCTCGCGCGCGACGCGGAGTTCCTGATCGAGCTGCCGGAGCGCATCGAGATCCACCGCATCCTGATCGACGAGCAGGGCCGGCGGTGAAAAGCCTCGTAGCCGTAGCAGCTGGAGCCGTATCGCCCGCGGAGAATCAACTGCTCGCGGCTGTGCGGTTTCGCCGCAATGGTACCGCAGGAATGAATCACTATAGTCGGAATGTCATGGCATATGTCGTCGACATAGACGCGCGCACCGCGCGTTTCAGTCTTCACGCCGGCCGCCTCCAAGCAGGCGGTTAGCCGGACGGCGCTGTGCGCCGTCCGGGCTCTTTTCCAGCTTTCGTGACCTCCGTCTGAGAGGTCGTATTGAAGCAGAAGGAGTGTGCCGTGCTGCCTCTTCCAAGAATCAAGCTCATCGCATCGGACTATCCACGGCTTGAACAGCTTGCCTGCCGCGCCTCCCAAAGGGGCGATCTCGACGGGATCTTCCTGCTCAGTGAGATCAACCGCGCCGAGATCGTGCCGGACACATGGGACGATCTCAATTCGCGGGTGACCGTGGGATCATGGGTCACATTCTGCACGAATTGGGGCGTTCCGCGCCGCACTGTGCACCTCGTGTGGCCCGAGGAGTGTTGGTCGGATCCCGCTCGCATTTCGGTGCTGACACCTTTGGGAGCCGCTTTGATCGGCCTGCAGGTCGGCGATCAGATGCCGTACGTGGTCGCGGGCTGTCTGAACGTCGTCAGGGTTCAGAGCGTCAGCCAATCGAGCCCGAACGTCGTCCCTCTCGTCCGATCAAGTCGGCGCAAAGGGCCGTGCGATGACGACCCGGGACCAAGCGCAGCCTAGGAGGATAAAATGCAGAAATTCGAAGCCGAGATCCGAAGAGAACAGTCAGCGCTGCCGCCGATCAAGATCGCAGACGAGGAATCGCGGCGTCTTAACTCGCTTGCGAATTCGACTATGGACCTGTTTCCCCGCGTCGCCCAGTTTCTGGCCCGGGAGCTGGAACGCGCAACGATCGCGCAAGAGAGCGATTTGAGCGGCGTGGTTCGGATGGGCTCCAGAGTGATCTATCGCGATGACGGGACGGGCTCCAGTCGGGAGATCGTGCTGGTTTATCCGCACGAGGCGAACATCGAGCTCAACCAGATTTCGATCCTGACGCCCGTTGGAGCCGCCCTGATCGGTCTCTCGGTGGGACAGCGGATCGAGTTCGAGACGCCCGACAAGCGGACGAGAGGGCTCACCGTTCTCGCCGTCTCCTGACAAAGGAAACGGCAATCCGACCGAGCATAGGCCTGCTCCTTGCAGGAACGCGCCCGCGGGCGCGTTCCGTGCGCGCTCAGCGGCCACGCAAAGGTCAGTGTGGTGACAGAAACGCCTGCGCGCTTTTCGCAATTGCCCCCTCGTCGGGCACGACAATGGGAACAGCCATGAAGAACATGAGTGCCGGCCAGGTCGCGCTGTTGGTCGCTCTCGGAGCCATGTTGATCCTCACGGGCATTTGGGGATTCTCGGTCTGGGGAGCCAGCGCCGGGGTCGAGATGGACAAGCATGGCTGGATCGCGCTTGGCCTTGGCGCCTTCTTTTCCCTGCTCGTCGGCTGCGGGCTGATGGCGCTAATGTTCTTCAGCAGCCGCAGCGGTCACGACGATGTCGCCGATCCCTTCCGCCGGCGGGATAGCGAGGACAGATAGTAACGAAGCGCCTGCGCGAGCGACGGGCACGGCAGTAGCGACGCTCCGCACGCACCGTTACGAACATTTCATTTTCTGCGACCCTCTGACGCTCGCCACCCGCTGGAGGAACGGAGCGCGCAACCGGCCGTTGCTCTCGCATCCTCACCAACAGGGAGCCCGACATGACGATGCGTCGAACTTTCGTTGCCCTCGCGGCCGCTGGAGCGATGCTCTCGATGGCTTCACCCGTGCTCGCGGCACCTCTGCCGATCGCAAATCCCGCCCCCGATTCCGGCGTGGAACAGGTGCAGTACCGGCACTGGCATGGACATGGTCATCGGTATGGCCACAGGCACCATCACCGCCATTACGGCACGGGCGCAGCCGTCCTCGGCGGCCTCGCAGCGGGCGCGATCATCGGCGGCGCCATCGCCAACAGCCAGGCTCAATCCAATGCCGCCTCCTATTGTGCGCAGCGCTATCGCTCCTACGATCCCGCCTCTGGGACCTATCTGGGCCGCGATGGTCTGCGCCCACTCCTGCCCATGACCCATGCATAAGCCTGCGGCAGCCTCCGCGTTCGGTGCGAGGCTGCCGACGCTCGACATGCGCTCCGCAAGCCGCGCGTGTGCCTTGATTCGGCGCTCCACCGCGTTATACGTTCCCGCCATGATGTTCATCTCCACATTCTTCCCGCTGATCTGAACGGCAGAACGTCGTTCCGGCGCTCCTGCGCCACTCAGATCAAACGGCTTCGCGCGCTGCGGCAGCCGAACGGAGAGATGTGCAATGCCCAAGACCGAACAGGTTGACCTGACGCCAAGTCAGGTCCAGACCTTCATCGACGATGGTTTCGTCAAACTCGAGAATGCCTTCAGCGCCGACCTTGCCAAGCAATGCAGGGACGAGCTGTGGGCGGATATCGGCCTGTCGCGGGGGGAGCCCGAACATTGGACCCTGCCCGTTGTCCGCGTCGGCGCCAAAGCGACGCCCCCCTTCATTGAAGCCGCGAACACGCCGCGTCTGCACAAGGCCTATGATCAGCTCGCCGGCGAAGGGCGTTGGCTTGCGCCCAGGGGCCTCGGAACCTTTGCGATCCGCTTCCCGTCATCGCAATCGCCAGGCGACGATGGCTGGCATGTGGACATGAGCTTTGGCACCGCTCATGCCGACTTCATGGAATGGCGTGCCAATGTGAAGAGCAGCGGCCGGGCGCTGCTGATGCTCTTCCTGTTCTCGGACGTCGGAAACGACGATGCGCCCACGCGAATCCGGAAAGGCTCGCATGCGGCCATCGCGCGGGAGCTACTGCCCCATGGCGAGGCGGGCGCAACGCTCCGGCAACTTGCTGCCGGCGACTGGGCGTCGACCAGGGACTGCGAGGTTGAACTTGCGACCGGCAAGCCAGGCACCGTCTATCTGTGCCACCCGTTCCTGGTTCATGCCGCGCAACCCCACCGCGGGAAACAGCCGCGCTTCATGGCACAGCCTCCGCTGCTGCCGAAGCGCGAGTTCGATCCGGCGCTGCCACCTTCGCCGGTTCAGATCGCGATCCGGCGGGCTTGCGGGCTGACGGTGTAGGGGGATGGCATCCGGGGCCGCTGGGCGGTCCCGGATGTTGCTGGATTCGAGGCTATTGCACCTCGATATTCGCCTCCTTGACCAGCTTGCGCCAGCGTTCTTCCTCCTGCCGAACGTAGCGGTCGAGCTCTTCGGGCGCGCTGCCGACCATGATCAGGCCCTCGTTGGTCGACAGCTGCTTGAAGGCACCGGACTGAACGGCCTTCGCGATCGCCCGGGTAAGGCGCGCAATCACCGGAGCGGGCGTCTTGGCCGGCGCGTACAATCCGTACCAGGACTCGGCGGCGTAGCCGGGCAATCCGGCCTCGGAAACGGTTGGCAGTTGCGGGAACGCGGCCGAACGCTCGGCCGAGGTGACGGCCAAGGCCCTGAGCTGACCCGCCGCCACCAGCGATGCTGCACTCGCCACGGTGGTGAACATCACGTCGATCTGTCCCCCTAGGAGATCGCTGATCGCAGGCGCCGCCCCCTTGTAGGGGACCGCCGTCATCTTGACGTTCGCCATGGCATTGAACAGCTCGCCGGCGAGATGGGCCGAGGTGCCGATGCCGAACGTGCCGAAATTGAGCTTGCCCGGCTTGGCCTTGGCTTCGGCGATCAGATCGGAGATCGAGTTGATCTTGGATGCGGGGTTGACCACGACGACATTGAAGGACCGCGCGATCAGCGAGACCGCCGCGAAATCCTTGTGCGGATCGAACGGCAGCTTGTTGTAGAGGCTCGGGTTGACCGCGTGCGCGAAGGTCGCCAGCAGCAGCGAATAGCCGTCAGGCTCGCTCGTCGCCACCGTCTGGGTGCCGACGATGGTTCCGGCGCCCGGCTTGTTCTCGATGATGACGGGCTTGCCGAGGTCCGTCTGGATCTCCTGGGCGGTCGTCCGCGCAACGATGTCGGTCCCGCCGCCGGCGGCGAAAGGCACCACGATCTTGATGATCTTCTCGGGATACTCAGCCCGGGCCGGCGCAACGCTCGATTCCGCCAGCACCAGCAGCGCCGACGAGACGAGAATGGCGGAGCGCAGCCAGCTACTTCCTGCAGCGCGGTCGCGACTGATGATCTTGCCGATTGCCATGCGGACCTCCCATCCGGTTTTGTCGAGTTATTCAACGAGGTTTGTCGTGTTCGACGAACGCAGCTACGCGCCTTTCTGCAGGTTCTTGGCGGTGCGGCGGCTTCACTTGCTTGCGTTGAGAACAGCCAGCCCGTCGGCCGCCTTCACGCCCTGGCCGGCCGGCAGCACGAAGACCGGGTTGATCTCGGCCTCGACGAGCCGGTCTCCGAGCTGCGCGACCATCTGCGAGAAAGCGACGATCGCTGCTGCGAGCGCTTCGACATCGCATTTCGGTCGGCCCCGAAAACCGTCCAGCAACGGCCATGTGACGAGATCGCGCGCCATCGCGCGCGCCTCGGCGAGGCCGAGACCGCCGTTCGGCGGCAGCAGGCGCATCGTCGTGTCCTTGAACAGCTCGGCGGCGACGCCGCCCATGCCGAGAAGGATGGCGACGCCCAAGGGATCACGGTACATCCCGAGAATGATTTCGACGCCGCTTGAAATCATCTCCTGAACCAGGAATTGCTCGGGTCGCTTCCCGGTCCCTGCCTCGACTTCGTCGGCCATCGCCGTGAGCCGGCCGCCAATGCTCTCGGCTGTCAGGTTGACCGCGACGCCGCCGACGTCGCTCTTGTGTGCGATCTCGCGTGAGAGAATCTTGAGCACGACTCTGCCGCCGAAGTCTCGCGCAGCCCGTTCCGCCTCTCCAGCCGTTGCGACCACTTGCTCTGCCACGATCGGAATACCAAAGCGGGCGAACAAGGTTTTGGCCTGTGCTTCGTCCAGCGATCCGGCCGGGAGATCGGCGATTTCGACAACCGTCGCAGCCGAGCCGGACGTCTGGACCTGCTCCGGCATTCCGGCCTGCAACAAGCCGTCGAGCGCAGCGGCGCAGCTTTCGGCAGAGGTGTAGGCGGGAACGCCTCGCTGCGTGAGGACGGAGACCGCGTCGGGCGCGTGAGGGCTCACATAGGCAATGACGGGCTTGTCGCTGAGCGGCAGGCAATCGTGGATGGCGTCGGCCATCAGCGCCGGCGATCCCACGGCTGACGAGCCAGCGATGACGACCAGCGCATCATAGGACGGGCTTGCGAGCAGGATGCGGATTGCGGCGCGCAGCAGATCCGGCTGCAGGCCGGCCAGCGTTACGTCGATCGGGTTGCGATCGAGCATGGCGTGCGATCCCGACTGCAGAGCTCGGAGTTGCGCGGCAGTATCCGGGCCGGGAGCGGGCGTTGCGAAGCTTGCGACGCCCAGACTGTCGGACACGATAGTGCCGGCGCCGCCGGTCGAGGTGAGGATCGCCACGCGCCGGCCGGAGAGCTTCCGTCCTGCGGCAAGCGCTGCCGGAATGTCGAGCAGGTCTTCGAAGGTTTTCGCGCGGATCACGCCGAGCTGCCTGAACAAGGCGTCGTACATGCGGTCGGAGCCTGCGAGCGCGCCCGTGTGCGAGATTGCCGCCTTTGCGCCCGCTTCCGATCGCCCGATCTTGAAGGCGACGATTGGCTTGCCGGCATCTCGCGCCTTGAGCACCGCTTCGCGGAAGCGGGCCGGGTTGCGGATCGCCTCGATATAGAGCGCGATGACTTTGGTCGCATTGTCGTCGGCGAGAAAGTCGATGAAATCGGCGAGATCGAGATCGGCTTCGTTGCTGGTCGACACCAGCTTCGACAGCCCGACCCCGCGCGCCGCGGCGCGCGACAAGATGGCGCCGAGAATACCTCCGCTCTGCGAGACCAGTCCGACCGGACCTGCCGGGAAATGGTCCATGGCCAGCGCGCCGGAGGCGGACAGCACGATGTTGTCGGTGAGATTGACGAGGCCGATCGTGTTCGGCCCGAGCAGGCGCATGGATCCGGCGGCTTGCATCAGCTGCTGCTGGCGCGCGGCGCCTTCGGCGCCGATTTCGGTGAAGCCGCTGGCGAGAACGATGGCCGCGGCAACACCGCGCGCGGACAATTCGCGCACCGCGACGTGGGCCCATTCGGCGCCGAGCAGGACAAGGCCGACGTCGGGCACATCAGGTAGCGAGGCGATGTCGGGGTAGCAGGCGAGACCGCCGATTTCCTTGACCTTGGGATTGACGGGATAGATCGCACCCGCGAAGCCGTGTTTCCGAAGATAGGAGACCGGTCGCCCCGAGGTCTTGCTCGGGTCCGCCGATGCACCGATCACGGCGATGCTGCGCGGCCGGATCAGGCGTTCGATCGCGTTCATCGCTCAACCCTTCGCCGAGGATTGCGCGAGGAACGCCGCCACGGCCTCGCGATGCTCCGCGCTGGTGTAGCAGATGGCCTGCGCCTGGCTGCCGAGATTGAAGATGTCGTGCGCGGAATGCTCGAACGTCTCGTTCAGGATCTTCTTGCCGAGCGCGAGCGCCGTGGCGGACCCGTGAGCCAGTTCCGCCGCCCAGGCCTGTGCGGCCGACAGCAGCTCGGTCGCAGTCACCTTGCGATCGACGATGCCGAGCGCGAGCGCTTCGTCGGCCTCGACGACGCGGCCGGTGAAGATCAGCTCTTTGGCCCTGGCAAGCCCGACCCTACGCGGCAGGAAATACAGGCCGCCACCGTCGGGAATCAAGCCGCGCTTGATGTAGGACCAGGTGAATTTCGATCGTTCCGTGCCCATGACGAAGTCGCAGGCGAGCGCGATGTCGGCACCGAGGCCCGCCGCGGCGCCGTTGACGGCGGCGATCGTCGGCTTCGGCAGGCCCAGCAGCAGCGATTGCACGTGATGCACGCCCTGCTGGCGGCTCCATCCGTTGAATGCGACTTCGCCCTGCGGCGCCTCGAGCCGGCGCTTCATGCCGCTGATGTCGCCGCCGGCGCAGAACGCGTTGCCGCGCCCGGTCAGCACCAGCGCCTTGATTGCCTTGTCGCGGGACACGGTTTCGAGCGCGCCTGAGAACTCGCCGCGCATCTCGTCGCTCATGGCATTGCGCCGGTCCGGCCGGTTGAATGCGATCGTCGCAATTCCGGCCTCGACGGAAAATTCGATGAGCTGATCGGACATGGCAACCTCCCTGAAGTCGGATCCATCGGCGTGCGATGAATGATCGGCGCGAGCTCCGCGACTGCGTTTCCTCATCGCGCCGTGCGCAGCCGGCGTTGTTCTTGCCGCTGCCTATAGCGGCTTGCAGCCGGCCGGACATCCCCTTAATTCCACTGAGTGGAAACGGCGGGGAGATCAAAGATGGCACGGGCGCGCAGATATGCGGGCGGGATCGATGGCAACCGCTCGCTCGAGCGGGGCATCGAGATCCTCCGGGCATTCCGCCCCGGCGTCGATACGCTCGGCAACGGCGAGATCGCAGAGCGAACAGGCTTGCCGCGATCGACGGTCAGCCGGCTGACCCGGACGCTGGTCAATTCCGGGATGCTCGACGAAGTCCGCAGCGAGCGGGCCTACCGCCTTGCCGCATCGGTCATCAGCATCGGTCACGCCATGCGGACGGGATCGCCCGTGCTCAACGCGATCGGTCCGATGATGCGCGCGGAATCGGCTAGGCGGCGGCTAAATGTCGGGCTCGCGACTGCCGATAGGACCATGATGGTTTATCTGGAATCGATCCGCTACAGCCCTCGCGCGGCGCTGCGCAACGTGGTCGCCGGCCAGCAGGTGCCGATGGAGCTGACGTCGCTGGGTCGCGCCTATCTCGCCGGCACTACAGAGACCGAGCGCGAACGATTGCTGAAGCAGTTCAAGCGGCGCAGCGCGGCTGCAACCAGGGCGCTGCTGGCGGAGGTCAGGCAATCGATCAGCTCGGTCGAGCACGACGGCTATTGCGCGGTGTCGTGGCAGCCCGCCGTTCTCGCCGTCGCAACGCCCATCGTGCTGGAGGGCCTTCCGGTCTACGCGCTCAACATGAGCCTGCAGAATGTCGAGCGCTCCGACGCGCTGACGACCGAGCTCGGCGGATATCTCAATGCGTTCGCGGCCAAGTGCAAGGAGGTGCTGGCGGGGCGGTGAAGCCGAGCGGCGAGGCGCAGCCGCTTGCCCGTCAGCTGGAGGAAGAGGTCACGTCCCCTTACAGTTTCCCATACACCCGCGCGGCCACCGCCTTCAGGCGCTCGACCGAGGCGGACTCCGGATGCGGCTTGACCGGGGCGAACAGGATCGAGGCCTGCCGGCCGTTCTTCCAGACGTGGATGTTGACGGCGTTGCCGTTGCCCTTGGTACAGGAATGCTCGCCGAAGGCTTCGCGGCCGAGCTCGGGGATCGCCACGTGCGTGCAGGGGCCTGCGCGCTTCATCATGCCGAGGGCGGTATCGCGCGAGGTCGTGATCACCGCGACGGTCATGGTGTTGGCCTCACGATCGAACATCATGCAGCTGCCTGCTCCGGTCCGCTGCACCGTCAGCGTGCTGTTGTCGAGAAAGCCGTCGGCATCGGCGGCCGTGAGCCACTCGCAATTGCCGAACCGCTCGCTGCTCCTGCTCACATTGCCGACGGCAACGCGCGCGGCTTCGGCGATCGGCGCGAGCAGCGCATCATCGGCACGCCGGCCGATCGGATAGACGCTGATCTGCAGGATGTAATCGCCGGACAGGGCGACGACCGAGGCCTCCTGGCGCTCCGCGCCCGCCGCGCTCGTTCCACCCTGGCCCTCGTCGCCGGCTCCGGACACTGCGCTCAGCGGCATGCGTTCGCCAAGCGTCTTGACGAAGGTCGCGTACAATTCCCTGGCGCGGTCCTTGTCGGGATTGCGGAACACCGAGAGCATCATCGTGTCGCCGCGCCCGGCCTGGTAGATGCAGCCGCGGCCGTCCTGGTTCGAAATCAGCGACCATTTCAGCGCCGGCATCGCCCGGGCGAGCTCCTGGGCGCTGATGAACGGGCAGGTTTCGGCCGCGCGCGCGGGAAGCACCGGGGCGGATGCGATGGCAAGGAATAAAACGAGCCGGGAGAATAGATGATCGATCGTGCGCATCGGGCAAACTTAGCGGCGCGCCCGACGAGATGAAACTGAGAACTGCTATCTCATTGAATTTTAGCTACAGGAAATCCTATTACGCAGCCCCCGGTGCCTTCGCCACCGTCAGGTCCTTCAGGAACTGCTCCATGAGCGGCTTGTTGCCAAACCGGCGATAAGAGCGCTCTGCCTCCAACGAAAATGTCGGTTGGGCCCCTACCAAGCTTGCCATCGTCAGCTGCGCCGCTTCTATATCACCGCGCCGCCCTTGCAGCGCAGCCTGGATGAGCAGGCAGTTGGCATCGCGCGGCGCCCTTACAAGGCATTCGGAGATCACGGTAGCCGCCTCATCGCGACGATCAGCGGCGTAAAGAGCCTGGCCATGCACATAGGCGTAATATTCCGGCGCCATGGGATGAAGGCGACGCGCCCGCTCGGCATTGGCAACGGCGTCCGCGTAGTCCCCGAAACGGACTTGTGCTTTTGCCAATGCCATCATGCTGTCCGGGTCATTGGGATTCAGTTCGACGGCGCGCTTGGCGGCCTGCAAGCCGCCCGCATAATCGCCCTGCACCGCCAGCCCGAAGCTGATCACCTGATAGCCGAGCGAGAGATTGGGATCGAGGCGCACAGCCTGGCGCGCTTCGCTAAGACCTAGTTCCAGCTCATGCGCTGTCGCCCGACCACTCGACCTCTTGGCCACATCCGCGATGTAAGTGAGGGCCAAGCCCGCACGGGCGGTGGCATAGGCCGGGTCCATTTCCAGCGCGCGCTGATATAGGCCGCGTGCCTCCATAAGTGCTTCCGCATCCTGGACGCCATGCCGGTATCGATGACGGGCCCGCAGGAGAAGATCGTAAGCCTGAAGGTTGTCGGTCGGACGTTGCGCGGCAGCGATGGCTTCATTTCGGCCGATATACGGCGCGAGCTGGGCGACGATTTCCGTGGTCAGCTCGCTTTGTACGGTGAAGACGTCGGCAACCTGCCTGTCGAAGCTGCGCGACCAAAGGTGCGCGCCCGATTTCACGTCGATCAGCTGCGCCGAGACGCGCAGCCGGTCGCCCTCGCGGCGCGCGCTGCCTTCCACCACGTAGGAAACGCCCAGCTTTGCCCCGAGCTTGCGCATATCGCTGTCTTGCCCGCGCACAGCATAGGTGGAGTCGCGCGCGATGATCTGAAGCTCGGAATTCCTTGCAAGCGCGGTGGTCACATCCTCGGTCAGCCCGTCTGCAAAGTACGATTGGTCCCCGCCCATGGTCGCAAAGGGCATGACCGCAACTGACGGGCGCGGGTCGGCGCGGGTCTGGTCGAAAGATAGCGCGGCCGGGAGCCGGCTGACCATCGCCGCCAGGGAAAGTGGTTGGATTTGGGTGCCGATGAGGACAAGGGCTACGGCGGCGACGCCATATGACCAGCGCGCAGCGGTACCGCGTAGAACGCGCGGGACCTTTCGCCAGCGATACCATGATGATTGCGCGCGCCGGACCCGGTAGACATTAAGACGCTCGGGAATGTTTTTGGCACGCCTGCGGCCCACACGCGCGAACACGTCGCCGCGATTGCGGTCTGCGGCCATGACGACAGCGCCGCTAACAAAGATGCTACCGGGATCGGCCATCGTCTCAAGCCGTGTGGCGACATTAACGCCGTCGCCGTACATGTCGCCATTGTCCTCGATGACATCACCGAGGTTGATGCCTATGCGCAGCTCAAACGGGGCGTTGTCGAACCCTTGCTGGATGGCAGTGCCCGCATCAACGGCTTCGTTGACGCTGGGAAACATCGCCAGAAACCCGTCCCCGGTCTTCTTGAAGATGCGTCCACCATGCTGCGCGACTGTGGGCTCGATCAGATTGTCGAAGACCGTGCGCAGCTCTTTATAGGTGGAGGCCTCGTTTTCGGCCATCATCAGGCTGTAGCTGACGATGTCGGCGGCCATGATCGCGGCGAGCTTGCGTTCCATCAACAGTTTCCCTGTACAGGGGCCAGGCACAACTGGCATTGCGGACATTCTACGCCAGCTTGAAATTAAACCTTCCAACCCGCATGCGGTTATCAACACAGCTCATATATTCGTGAGTAATGAGATCCGTCCGGCGGCGCGCAAGCAGCACCACTCTGCTCATATGGCTGATCCTGAGTTGCCCTGCGGGTTCCCATATGGCGACGGTGAGGCCGGCGCTGGGGTCAGCGGGCCGTCGTCACCGCCCCTGATATTCGGCCCAGCAATCCGTCGTTTCATAGACGCGGACCGCCCACAGCAGTGGCAGGCTGGGCTTCAAGCGGTCCCAGATCCAGACCGCGATGTTCTCGGCGGTCGGATTCGCGAGGCCGTCGACCTCGTTCAGGCACTGGTGGTCCAGCGCCGCCATGATGCCGGCGAAGCTTGCTTCGATATCGAAGAAATCAGCGACGAAGCCGGTGTGCGGGTCGACCTGCCCATCCAGCTGGACCTCGACCCGATAGGAATGACCGTGCAGCCGGCTGCACCGGTGAGTCTCGGGCACGTTTGGCAGCCGATGCGCCGCCTCGAACTTGAACGCCTGCGATATCCTCATCCAGCTCCCCACACGGCATGGCCATCCGGTCTCGGGCCGGTCTGGCGACCAGATGCTGTCCTGTCCTGACCTTTCGGCAAAGAATGGCGCGCCCGGAACGATTCGAACGTCCGACCCTCAGATTCGTAGTCTGATGCTCTATCCAGCTGAGCTACGGGCGCGTGTTTCGCAAACAGCGCGGGCAGGGCCCGCAGGCAGCCCCCGGCGGAGCCGGAGGGGGTGCGAAAGAGCGCTCTGACTAGCCGCTCTTGTCCCGATTGGCAAGGTCCGGGAGGGGGAGTTTTTGCAGGTAGATGACGGTTTCGGTGTCATTCCGGGATGCCCGAAGGGGCAGGCCCGGAATCCATAACCCCGACTGGTGGTTATGGATTCCGGGCTCGCGCTACACGCGCCCCGGAATGACGAGAGGTGGGTAGGCGAGGTCCTCGGAAACAAATACCGCACGCTCGGCCGCTGGCCGACTTACGCTCTCTGGCGCTCGTTGCGGATGGAGAGCAGTTCCACGGGACGGTCGGGGATGACTATGCGGAAAGTGGCGCCGATGGTGCCTTCGACCAGGTGGATCTCGCCGCCATGAGCGCGGACCAGCTCGGCGGCGATGGCGAGGCCAAGGCCGCTGCCGCCGGGGCGGCCCGAGGTCTGGAAGGCCTCGAACAGGCGCTCCCGGGTCTTCGGGGGGACGCCGGGGCCGGTGTCGGAGACCTCGAGAATGGCGACGGCGCCTTCGCGCTTCCCGGTGATCCGGATCTGCTGCACGCGCCCCTCACCCGCCGCATGGCTTTCGAGCGCCTGGGCGGCGTTGCGGACGAGGTTGAGCAAGACCCGGAACAGCTGGTCAGGGTCGGCATCGACCGTGAGCCCGCGCTCGATCGCAGCGACCCAGGCGATCGAGGCCTCGTTGGCGAGTCCCGCGGTCTCCCGCACCTCCATCACCACAGGCTCGATCAGGATCATGCGGCGGTCGGGCGCGGCCTCCTGGGCGCGGCCGTAGGACAATGTCGACTGGCAGAAGGCGATGGCGCGCTCGAGCGAGCGGACGAGCTTGGGCGCAAAGCGCTGCACGCGCGGATCCGGCACGCTGGCGAGCTGATCCGACAGCAGCTGGGCCGAGGCGAGCAGATTGCGCAGATCGTGGTTGATCTTGGAGACGGCAAGACCGAGGGCGGCAAGCCGGCTCTTCTGATTCAGCATCGACATCAGGTCGCGCTGCATGTCGGACAATTCGCGCTCGGCGACCCCGATCTCGTCGCTGCGCTGGCTCGGCACGATGATGCCGGCCGAGCTCTCGGGATTCTCGTGGAAGCCGACCAGGCTCGCGGTCAGCCGCCGCATCGGCCGTACGAAGAGATAATGGAGCGCGAGATAGACGAGGCCCGCGGTCAGCACCGCGATGATCAGCGCGACCACGACGAGGTTGCGGGAGAAGCGGTACATCTGCTTCCGCAGCGGCAGCTCATCGGTGACGATCTCGATGAACTGTGCATTGCCGACCCCGGGGCCGACGATGCGGATCGCCTGGTTGCCGGTCTCCAGCATCATCCGGAACGAGCCGGTGATCGCCTCCCAGGCCGTCATGTCGCGCAGGTCGATGTCGTGCTCGATGGCGGCGGGAATGTTGTCGCTGGCGAGCAGCCGGCGCTGCTGGCCCATCTTGATGGCGACGGCACGGGCATTGATGCTCTTCAGGATCTGCCGCGACAGCGAATCGGGGACCATGCCGAGCGGCGCCGCATCCAGCACCAGCGCCGCGGTGTTGGCCGCCGCGACGCGGTCGTTCAGCCGATTGACCCAGAAATTCGCGATGGCGGGCACGTAGAGCAGCACCGCGGCGATCATCACCAAGGGAATGGTGAGCAGCAGCAGCTTGCCGGACAACCCGAGCCCGCGCGAGCCGCGGGGCCGCGTCGCCGGCTGGTCTGGCTGATCCAGATCCTGGATCGGCTGGCGATCTGTGGCTGGCACGAAACTCGCCCCTGTTGGCCTTGGCTGATGGAGGATGCGACCCGACCGATGTCCGGTCAAATTACGGATCGCTAATCTGCCGAGGTGTGATGTAAGCGCTGATAGCGCGAGTCGCCACCTCAAGGGTTAAAAACGCCGCGCAAACAGCGATATTCACCACAATCGCGCGCTTGTGCGGCGTTGACGAAGACAAGGCGCTCCCTTATAAGCCGCGCGAATTGTCCGCGATGACCCGGTGCGACACCGGGAGCGGCTCTCTTGGGGCCGAAAAAGGGCCCGTTTTGGGCCGCATCTTCCGGACTTTACCATCAATTCTACAGGCAAATTGCCCGGTCAGCGGAGAAAAACCCGTGAAGCGGACTTATCAACCCAGCAAACTGGTGCGCAAGCGCCGTCACGGCTTCCGCGCCCGTCTCGCCACTGCCGGCGGCCGCAAGGTTCTCGCCGCCCGCCGCGCCCGCGGCCGCAAGCGTCTGAGCGCCTGAGCCGGACCCCCTTTTTGGGATTTCATCATGGATCGGCTGAGGCAGCGGGCGGATTTCCTCGCCGTTGCCAATGGCACGCGGGTGAATAGTCCCGCGTTCGTCCTACAAAGCCGCCGCCGCGATGATTCCGGCCCTGTCAGGATCGGCTTCACCGTCACCAAGAAGAACGGCAACGCCCCCGAGCGCAATCGCATCCGGCGCCGGTTGCGCGAACTGGTGAAGCGGCTCGATCCGATATCGATGCAGCCCCACCATGATTATGTCCTGGTTGGACGAAAGGACGCGCTCTCGCGCGACTTCGCCACCATGCTCGACGATCTGCGCATAGCGTTCACGAAGCCCGCGCGGCATACGGCCAAAGCGCGCGGCCACAGGCCGGGTCACGCCGCAGCGACCAGCCGCAAACCGGATTGATGACGAGACAATCGAGATGACCGACAATCGTAATACCATCCTCGCCGTCATTCTGTCCGGCCTGGTGCTGATCGCCTGGCAGTATTTCTACAATGTGCCGCAGATGGAGAAGCAGCGCGCCCAGCAGCAGGCGCAGTCCGAGCTCCAGAAGGGCAGCACGCCGCAGCCGGGCGCGTCCCCGACGCCGGGCAGCGCACCGCAGCCCGGCGCGGCCCAGCCGTCGACGCCGGCCGCGAGCCCGCCCCAAGCGGTCGTTTCGCGCGAGACTGCCATTGCAGCGAGCCCGCGCGTCAAGATCGAGACGCCGCGGATCGCCGGCAGCATCTCGCTGAAGGGCGGCCGCATCGACGACATCGCGCTGGTGCAATATCGCGAGACGGTCGATCCGAAATCGCCCCCGATCGTCCTCTATTCGCCGTCGGGCACGGCGGAGCCCTATTACGCCGAGTTCGGCTGGGTTGCAGCGACGGGCGTGACGGCAAAGATGCCGGATGCCCAGACCGTCTGGCAGCAGGAGGGCAGCGGCAGCCTGACGCCGTCGACGCCCGTGGTGCTGAAATGGGACAATGGCGACGGCCTGACCTTCCGCCGCACCATCGCGGTCGACGATCATTATCTCTTCACCATCAAGGACGAGGTGAGCAATGTCGGCAACGCGCCCGTCACGCTCTATCCGTTCGCGCTGATCTCGCGCCACGGCGCGCCGCATGTCTCCGGCTACTATATCCTGCATGAGGGCCTGATCGGCTATCTCGGCGAACACAGGCTGCAGGAATATGCCTACAGCAAGATCGACGAAGCCAAGCAGGTGAACTTCAAGGCCACCAATGGCTGGCTCGGCATCACCGACAAATACTGGGCCTCCGCGCTGCTGCCGGATACCAACGCCCAGCTCCAGGCACGTTTCTCGTCGAACCCGGTCGGCAAGGTCCATACCTACCAGACCGACTATCTGCTCGACCCCGTCACCGTCGCGATCGGCGGCACCGCGACGGCCAACGCGCGGCTGTTCGCAGGCGCCAAGGAAGCCGGCGTGGTCGGCATCAACTTCCCGCTCGCAGGCCTCGGCGGCTACAACAAGGCGCTCGGCCTCAACCAGTTCGACCTGCTGATCGACTGGGGCTGGTTCTACTTCCTCACCAAGCCGATGTTCCTCGGCCTCGACTTCTTCTTCCGCTTCTTCGGCAATTTCGGCGTCTCGATCCTGCTGGTGACGGTGATCGTGAAGCTGTTGTTCTTCCCGCTGGCGAACAAGTCCTACGCCTCGATGGCGAAGATGAAGTCGATCCAGCCGCAGCTTTTGGCGCTGAAGGAACGCTATCCCGACGACAAGGTGAAGCAGCAGCAGGAGATGATGGAGATCTACCGCAAGGAGAAGATCAATCCGGTCGCCGGCTGTCTTCCCGTGCTGATCCAGATCCCGGTATTCTTCGCGCTCTACAAGGTGCTGTTCGTCACCATCGAGATGCGGCACGCGCCGTTCTTCGGCTGGATCAGGGACCTCTCGGCGCCGGATCCGACCAATCTGTTCAACCTGTTCGGGCTGATCCCGTTCGATCCGACCACGATTCCGGTGTTCGGCTATTACCTCGCGCTCGGCGTCTGGCCGATCATCATGGGCATCACGATGTGGTTCCAGATGAAGCTGAACCCGACGCCGCCGGATCCGACGCAGCAGATCATCTTCAACTGGATGCCGCTGATCTTCACCTTCATGCTGGCGGGCTTCCCGGCAGGTCTCGTGATCTACTGGGCCTGGAACAACCTGCTCTCGGTGCTCCAGCAGAGCTACATCATGCGTCGCAACGGCGTGAAGGTGGAGTTACTCGACAATCTCAAGGCGACGTTCGCGAGGAAGGCGACGTAAGCGTCGTCATTGCGCGCGCAAGTGCCTCCACGTTGTCATGCCCGGGCTCGTCCCGGGCATCCACGTTTGGGAGGATGCTCGACAGACAGACGTGGATGGCCGGGACAAGCCCGGCCATGACGAGAGGATAGACCGCTCGCATGAACGAGAAGACCGACGAGCGACTGATCGAGGCCGGGCGAAAACTGTTCGCCCGCGACTGGCAGTTCATCTGGGCCTCGCCTTCGATCGAAACGCTGCCGCCGATGGCGGGGCTGGAGATCGCCTTCGCCGGGCGCTCCAATGTCGGCAAGTCGAGCCTGATCAACGCGCTCACGGGACGCAACGCGCTGGCGCGCAC
This sequence comes from Bradyrhizobium sp. USDA 336, assembly GCF_044908355.1. Taxonomy (NCBI): domain Bacteria; kingdom Pseudomonadati; phylum Pseudomonadota; class Alphaproteobacteria; order Hyphomicrobiales; family Nitrobacteraceae; genus Bradyrhizobium; species Bradyrhizobium sp. USDA 336. Next base: position 4,978,448 of record NZ_JBIYDC010000002.1, read on the forward strand.
CTCGCATACGCCGGGCCGCACCCAGGAGCTGATCTTCTTCGAGGTCCCCGGCAAGAACGACCTGCGCCTCGTCGACATGCCCGGCTACGGCTATGCCAAGGCGCCGAAGAGCCAGGTCGCGTCCTGGACCGAGCTAATCCACAGATTCCTGCTGGGACGCGCCAGTCTCGCGCGCGTCTACGTGCTGATCGATGCGCGGCACGGGATCAAGGATGTCGACCTCGAGGTGCTAAAGACGCTCGACCGCTCCGCCGTCAGCTATCAGATCGTGCTGACCAAGGCCGACCAGGTGAAGGCCGCCGAGCTGCAAGCGCGCATCGCCGAGACTGAGGCCGCGCTCGCCAAGCATCCGGCGGCGTTCCCGAACGTGCTCGCGACCTCGTCGCGCAGCGCGACCGGCATGGAGGGCCTGCGCGCCGCGATGGCGAAGCTCCTGGAAGAGCGGGCCTCGTGATGCCAGCGCACCGCCTGCTGATCGGGCTTGCCGGCTTGATGGGCGCGGCCGGCGTCGCGCTGGCCGCCGCCTCCGCCCATGGTGCGGACGCGAGCCGTCTTGCCTCCGCCAGCGCCATGCTGCTGTTTCATGCAAGTGCCATACTTGCGACCATCGCCTTGCTCACGCGCGGCCTTCTGCACGGCGGAATTGGACTCGTGGCGACGTTCGGCTTCGCGATCGGTGCCGCGCTGTTCGCAGGCGACCTCACCTTGCGGCAGTATGCCGGGCACGCGCTGTTTCCGATGGCGGCGCCGACGGGCGGGATGGTGATGATTGCGAGCTGGCTGGCGGTAAGCGTGGCGGCGGTGGCGGCGAAAAGGTGATGCTCTCGTGTCCCGGACGCGGTGCGGCACGCAGTGACGCTCCGCAGAGCCGGGACCCAGAAGCGACATGGGCCCCGGCTCTGCAGCGCACCGCTTAAGGAGCGTTGCGCTGCGTCCGGGGCACCAAGACTGCTTTGCGCTGTCCCCGCCAATCGGATAGAACGCGCACCATTCGATCCGCCAGCGAGACCGCGACATGACCGACATCTCTCCGCTCGACCAGGCCCGCATCCTGTCCGAAGCGCTGCCGCACATGCAGCAATATGACGAGGAAACCATCGTCATCAAATACGGCGGCCATGCCATGGGCGACGAGGAGACCGCGAAGAACTTTGCCCGCGACATCGTGCTCTTGGAGCAGACCGCGATCAATCCGGTGGTGGTGCATGGCGGCGGGCCGCAGATCGCGACCATGCTCAAGCGTCTTGGGATCGTCTCGGAATTCGCCGCGGGCCTGCGCATCACCGATGCCGCGACCATCGAGATCGTCGAGATGGTGCTCGCCGGCTCGGTCAACAAGCAGATCGTCGGCTACATCAACGAGGCCGGCGGAAAGGCGGTGGGCCTGTCCGGCAAGGACGGCAACATGGTGAAGGCGTCGAAGACGACGCGCACCATCGTCGATCCCGATTCGAACATCGAGAAGGCCATCGATCTCGGCTTCGTCGGCGACCCCGAGAAGGTCGACCTCACTTTGCTGAACCAGCTGATCGGCTACGAGCTGATTCCGGTGCTGGCGCCGCTCGCGACCTCCAAGGAAGGCCAGACGCTGAACATCAACGCCGACACCTTTGCAGGGGCCGTCGCCGGCGCACTGAAAGCCAAGCGCCTGCTGCTGCTCACCGACGTGCCCGGCGTGCTCGACAAGTCGAAGAAGCTGATCCCGCAATTGTCGGTGAAAGACGCGCGAAAGCTGATCGCCGACGGCACCATCTCCGGCGGCATGATCCCGAAGGTCGAGACCTGCATCTACGCGCTGGAGCAGGGCGTGGAGGGCGTCGTCATCATCGACGGCAAGATGCAGCACGCGGTGCTGCTCGAGCTCTTCACCAACCAGGGCACGGGCACGCTGATCCACAAGTGAGAGACGAGCAGCGAAGAAGAGAGGGCGTCATGCCCGGGCTTGTCCCGGGCATCCACGTTCTTTCTTTGCCGAAGCGAGACGTGGATGGCCGGGACAAGCCCGGCCATGACGACCGGAGAAAGTCGAAACACCGCCGCTCCCGCCTCACCCGCTTCCTGATGTCGCTGCCGGCGGCCGCTGTCTCCTTCTTCTTCTCCTCCGCGCCAGCGATCGCCGACCTCAAGATCTGCAACCGCATGTCCTATGTGGTCGAGGCCGCGATCGGCATCGACGACAAGGCGGCCACCGCGACGCGCGGCTGGTTCAGGATCGATCCCGCGGCCTGCCGCGTGGTGGTGCAGGGCACGCTGACCGCGGACCGCATCCTGCTCAACGCGCGCGCGCTCGGCGTCTACGGCGCGTCCCCGATCCCGCAAAGCGGCAACGACATGCTGTGCGTCGCGCAGGACAATTTCGTCATCGCGGCGGCGCGGCAGTGCCGCAGCGGCCAGACGCAGGTTCCCTTCACGCAGGTGACGCCGACGCAAAGCCCGGACGGCAACCTCGTCGCTTATCTCGCCGAGGATTCCGAATATGACGACGAGCAGGCGCGCCTCGCCGGCATCCAGCGGCTCCTGGTGATCGCAGGCTACGACGCCGCGCCGATCGACGGCGTCGATGGGCCGAAGACGCAGAGCGCGCTGGCCGCATTCCTGAAGAGCCGGGGCTTGTCGTCCGACATCGTAGGCTCGCAGAACTTCTTCAAGACCATGGTAGATGCGGTGCAGACGCCGTCCGCGACTGGCCTCACCTGGTGCAACGACACGCCGCACAAGGTGATGGCGGCGATCGCGACCGACGACGGCAAGGCCGTGACCAGCCGCGGCTGGTATCGCATCGATCCCAAGACCTGCCTGCACCCCGATGTGACCGGCCAGCCGAAGCAGATCTTCAGCTTCGCGGAAGCGGTCGACGCCGACAACCGAATCGTCAAGCTGAAGGACAAGCCGCTGAATTGGGGCGGCGACAGGCAGCTCTGCACACGCGAGACCAAGTTCGAGACCAGCGAGCAGACCGATTGCGGCGCGCGCGGCTTTGCGGCAACGGGCTTCAGCGCGGTAGACATGTCGACCGGCGGCAAGACGCTGCGCTTTGCCGTACCGTGAGCGAGAGACTTGTGATGAGCCCACCCCGCAGCTTCAGCCATGTCGACACCTGGGTGTTCGACCTCGACAACACGCTCTATCCGCATCACGTCAATCTGTGGCAGCAGGTCGATGCGCGGATCGGGGAGTTCGTCTGCAACTGGCTGAATGTCGGCCCGGAGGAAGCGCGGGCGATCCAGAAAGATTATTATCACCGCTTCGGCACCACGATGCGCGGCATGATGACCCTGCACGGCGTCTCCGCCGACGACTACCTCGCCTATGTCCACAAGATCGACCACTCGCCGCTGGAGCCGAATCCGGCGCTCGGTGCGGCCATCGCAAAGCTGCCGGGCCGCAAGCTGATCCTCACCAACGGCTCGGTCGACCATGTCGATGCCGTGCTGGCGCGGCTCGGCTTCGCCGGCCATTTCGACGGCGTGTTCGACATCATCGCCGCCGAGTTCGAACCGAAACCGGCGGAGCAGACCTACCGCAAGTTCCTCGGCCAGCATGCGGTCGATCCGACCCGCGCCGCCATGTTCGAGGACCTCGCCCGCAACCTCACTGTCCCGCACCAGCTCGGCATGACCACCGTGCTGGTGGTGCCTGACGGCACCAAGGAGGTGGTGCGCGAGGACTGGGAGCTGGAAGGCCGCGACGCCGCCCATGTCGACCACGTCACGGATGATCTGGCGGGGTTTTTGGCGGGGCTGTCGCCCCAATGACCGAAGTCATCCCGGGGCGCGAAGCGAGCCCGGGATCCATAACCACAGGGAGTGGTTGTGGCGCGAGATCGATAACTCCGAGTCCTCGCCAAATGACCGCCTGTGGTTATGGGTCCCGGGCTCGCGCTTCGCGCGCCCCGGGACGATAGTGGAGTTTGCCTTGACTCCACCCCTGCAAATCTCGAAAAAGCGCTCCAATTCTCGCGAAACCACGCGCTTCCCAGAGGAAATCCCGATGTCTCTTGCAGCCCTCGAATCCACCATCAACAGCGCCTTCGACGCGCGGGACGGCATCTCGACCTCGACCAAGGGCGAGGTGCGCGAGGCCGTGGACCAGGCGCTGGAGACCCTGGACAAGGGCGAGGCCCGCGTTGCCGAGCGCGGCAGCGACGGCAAGTGGAAGGTCAATCAATGGCTGAAGAAGGCCGTGCTGCTGTCGTTCCGCCTCAACGACATGGACGTCATTGGCGGCGGCCCCGGCAAGGCGAGCTGGTGGGACAAGGTGCCCTCGAAGTTCGAAGGCTGGGGCCCGAACCGCTTTCGCGATGCCGGTTTTCGCGCGGTGCCGGGCGCGGTGGTGCGCCGCTCGGCCTTCATTGCCAAGAACGTCGTCTTGATGCCGTCCTTCGTCAATCTCGGCGCCTATGTCGATGAGAGCACGATGGTCGACACCTGGGCCACCGTCGGCTCCTGTGCGCAGATCGGCAAGCGCGTGCACATTTCCGGCGGCGCCGGCATCGGCGGCGTGCTCGAGCCGCTGCAGGCCGAGCCTGTCATCATCGAGGACGATTGCTTCATCGGCGCGCGCTCGGAAGTCGCCGAAGGCGTGATCGTGCGCAAGGGCGCGGTGCTGGCGATGGGCGTGTTCCTGGGAGCCTCGACCAAGATCGTCGACCGCGAGACCGGCGAGGTCTTCATGGGCGAAGTGCCGGAATATTCGGTGGTGGTGCCCGGCGCTCTGCCCGGCAAGCCGATGAAGAACGGCCAGATCGGCCCGAGCACCGCCTGCGCCGTCATCGTCAAGCGCGTCGACGAGCGCACGCGCTCCAAGACCAGCATCAACGAGCTGCTGCGGGATTGATGCCAGGCGAGTAGCGAGTAGCCAGTGGCGAATAGGGCGCGGACCCTCTTCCCCATTCGCCATTCACCATTCGCTGCTAGGATCGAACCCACCCACTCTCCATGGCGACCAATGTCCGGGCGGCTCCGTTCCGCCCGGAGCCACTCGCATGGATTGGACTTGGTACCTTTTCCGCTTCGACGGGCGCATTGGCCGCGCCAAATTCTGGCTGGCCGGGCTGATCATCCTCTGCTGGATGATCTTCATGGCGGCAATCGCGGTCGCGTTCGGCGCCGGCTCGTTCGCCATTTCAATCAGCGACATCTTCAAGGTGCTCGACCCAGACACTTATCGCGCGCTGTCGCGCGCCGATCTCCCGCTGGTCCTGACCAAGCTGATCGGCACGCCACTGTTCACGTGGGTGTTCGCCGCGACCTTCGTCAAGCGTCTCCACGACCGCGACAAGTCCGCCTGGTGGCTGCTCGCCTACTTCGTGATGCCTGGTCTGTTCAAGCAGTTCGAAGAGCGACTTCCAGACAGTTACTGGATAGCGCCCATCGCGCTGGCCTGTTTCGTCCTACCCCTAGCCGGCTTCGTCGAGACCGGCTTCCTGCGCGGCACCCGGGGGCCCAATCGGTTCGGTCCGGATCCGTTGGCCCAGAACGACTCCTCGCTGACCCCGCCTGCGAGACGCTGGGACCAGGGCCGCGAGATCGAAATTGTCCCGCTCCATGCTAGCCCACCCGGCGGCATGCATGTTAAGCGGGGCGCATGACCGATGCTCTCTCCATTGCCCGCGACCTGATCCGTTGCCCTTCAGTCACTCCGGCCGATGCCGGCGCGCTCGGGGTGCTCGAAAAAATCCTGGGCGCTGCCGGTTTCACCTGTCACCGCGTGACCTTCAGCGAGGAAGGCACCGCCGACGTCGACAATCTCTATGCGCGGATCGGCACGGAAAGTCCGCACATCACCTTTGCCGGCCACACCGATGTGGTGCCGCCCGGCGACGAGAGCGCCTGGAGCGTCGGGGCGTTCTCCGGAGAGGTGAAAGAGGGCGTGCTGCATGGCCGCGGCGCGGTCGATATGAAGGGCGGCATCGCCTGCTCGGTCGCGGCGGTGCTGGAGCATCTCGCCGCCAACGGCGGCAAGCCGCGCAGCGACGGTAAGGGCTCGATCTCGTTCCTGATCACCGGCGACGAGGAAGACGTCTCGATCAACGGCACCATCAAATTGCTCAAATGGGCCGCCGAGCGCGGCGAGAAATTCGACCACTGCGTGCTCGGCGAGCCTTCCAACGTCGAGACGCTCGGCGACACCATCAAGATCGGCCGGCGCGGCTCGCAATCCGGCACGCTCGTCGTCGACGGCGTGCAGGGCCACGTCGCCTATCCGCACCGCGCCTCCAATCCGGTGCCGGACATCTCGCGGCTGATCGTCGCGATCTCCGACGAGCCGCTCGACCATGGCAGCGCGCAATTCCAGGCGTCCAATCTCGAATTCGTCTCGGTCGACGTCGGCAACAAGGCCTTCAACGTCATCCCCGGCGAGGCCCGCGCAAGATTCAACATCCGCTACAACGACAACCACACCCAGGCGAGCTTGCGTGAATTGGTCGAGACGCGTCTCGCCAAAGCCTGCGGCAACCGCATCAAGGCCCGCATCGTGTGGGAGCCCTCCAACTCGAACGTGTTCGTGACCAAGCCGGGGCCGTTCACCGATCTCGCGGTCTCCGCGATCGAGGAGGTGACGGGGCGCAAGCCCGAGCTGTCGACCTCAGGCGGCACGTCGGATGCGCGATTCATCTCCTTCTATTGCCCCGTGATCGAGTTCGGTCTGGTCGGGCAGACCATGCATCAGGTGGACGAGCGCGTGCCGGTGGTGGATCTGGAGAGGTTGACGAAGGTGTATCGCGGGATCTTGGCGCGGTATTTTGCTTGAGGCACTGTTGCCTCCACAAACACGACCGTCATCGCCCGGCTTGACCGGGCGATCCAGTATTCCAGAGACGGCAGTGATTGAGCCGAGAGGCCGCGGCGTACTGGATGCCCCGGTCAAGCCGGGGCATGACACCGAGGTTTGGCGAGAGCATGCCCGCTCTCTGCGCCGCTCGCCTAATAATCCACCTTCATCAAATACAGGCCCTCGGGCGGGGCGACGATGCCGCAGGCGGCGCGGTTGCGGGCTTTGAGCGCGGCGGAGAGATCGTCGGCGGTCCAGCGGCCCTCGCCGACCCAGACCAGGGATCCCACCATCGAGCGCACCTGGCTGTGCAGGAACGAGCGTGCCGAGGTGATGACGTTGATCTCGCGACCATCGCGGATCACGTCGAGCTGGTCGAGCGTCTTCTCCGGCGACTTGGCCTGGCACTCGGTGTCGCGGAACGTGGTGAAATCGTGCTTGCCGAGCAGGCGCTGCGCCGCCGCATGCATCGCCTCAGTGTCGAGCTTGCGCGGCACGCGCCAGGCGTGGCCGACATCGAGCGCGAGATTGGCGCGGGTGTTGACGATGCGATAGCGGTAGTGGCGCTTGACCGCCGAGAAGCGCGCCTCGAAATCGTCGGGCACGATCTCGGCCTCGAGCACCGCGATCGGATGCGGGCGCAGATGCGCGTTGAGCCCGTCGCGAAAACGGCCCGGCGGAAACTGCTTGTCGACGTCGACATGCGCGACCTGGCCGCGTGCATGCACGCCGGCATCGGTGCGGCCGGCACCGTGCACGCGCAGATCCGCCCCGGTCATCGCCTTCACGGCCGCCTCGAGCGCGCCCTGCACCGACGGCAGCGTGTCCTGCACCTGCCAGCCGAAGAACGGCGCGCCGTCATATTCGATGGTGAGCTTGTAGCGGGGCATCGTGTCCAGTTTCGTCGTCATTGCCCGCGAAGGCGGGCAATCCTGCACTCCGCAGCTTATCCGATTGACCGAGAAGCCTCGGCGTACTGGATACCCCGCCTTCGCGGGGTATGACAGTGTCAGGTGAATTTGGATCCCGCCTTTAACGGCACGCCGCGCAGGAAGTCCGCGGCCTGCATGCGGGCCTTGCCCTCGCGCTGCAGCTCGATGATGCGGATGGCGCCGTCGCCGCAGGCGACGGTAAGCTGATCGTCGAGCACGTCGCCAGGCGCGCCGGAGCCTTGCGCCAACTCGCAACGCAGGATTTTGACGCGGGCATCGTCAAGCTCGCTCCAGGCGCCGGGGAAGGGCGAGAGGCCATGGACGTGGCGCAGCACCGCGCGCGCCGGCTTGGTCCAGTCGATCCGCGCCTCGGCCTTCTCGATCTTGGCGGCATAGGTGACCCCGTCCTCGCTCTGCGCCTTGAGCTGGAGCCCGCCGCGTTCGAGCGCGGCCATCGCGCGCACCATCAGGTCGGCCCCCAACGGGGACAGGCGATCGTGCAGGTCGAGCGCGGTCATGTTGTCGGTGATCGCGATGCGCTCGGCCATGGCGACGTCGCCGGTATCTAAGCCGACATCCATCTTCATCACCATCACGCCGCTCTCGGCATCATCAGCCATGATTGCGCGGTTGATCGGCGCGGCGCCGCGCCAGCGCGGCAACAGCGAGGCGTGCAGATTGTAGCAGCCGAGTTTTGGCGCATCGAGGATCGCCTGCGGCAGGATCATGCCGTAGGCGACGACGACGGCCGCATCAGCCTCAAAGGCGCGGAACTCCGCCAGCGCCTGCTCGGTCTTCAGCGTCTTCGGCGTCAGCACGGGGATACCCAGCTTTCGCGCGGCTTCCTCGACCGGCGTCGGCTGCAATTGCAGGCCGCGCCGCCCGCCCGGCTTCGGCGCGCGGGTGTAGACCGCCGCGATCTCGTGGCCATGAGCGACCAGCTCGAGCAGCGTCGGCACGGAGAAATCGGGCGTGCCCATGAAGATGAGGCGGAGGGGCATGTAGCTGCGTTCGGTGAGAGTTCTGGTTCTCCGTCATGCCCGGGCGTGTCCCGGGCATCCACGGTCTTGGCGACAAAGCAAGCAAGGCGTGGATGGCCGGGTCAAGCCCGGCCATGACGACCTGAGAGAGCCGAGGCCTACTCCGCCGCGCGCTTGGCGGCTTTCTCGAACTTCTTCATGACGCGGTCGCGCTTGAGCTTGGACAGATAGTCGACGAACAGCACGCCGTTGAGATGGTCGATCTCGTGCTGGATGCAGGTGGCGTAGAGGCCTTCGGCATCTTCCTCATGCACCTTGCCGTCGAGATCGGTGAAGCGCACGCGCACCTTCGCGGGCCGCTCGACCTCCTCGTAATATTCCGGGATCGAGAGGCAGCCTTCCTCGTAGACCGAGAGTTCCTCGGACGAGGCGATAATCTCAGGATTGATGAAGACGCGCGGCGCGTGCTTGGTCTCGCCGTTCTCGTCGCGCTTGGCGAGGTCCATGGTGATCAGGCGCAGCGGCTGCGCGACCTGGATCGCCGCGAGCCCAATGCCGGGCGCGTCGTACATGGTCTCGAACATGTCGTCGGCAAGCTTGCGGATCTCCGCCGTGACCTTCTCGATCGGCTTGGAGACCAGGCGCAGCTGCTTGTCGGGCAGGATGATGATTTCTCTGAGGGCCATGGCCGCGATTTAAGCCGCGCGCCGGATGCGGTCAATGCGGCCCGGAACCCGTTAACCCCTCGCTAACCATAAAACTTCACCTTTCATTAACCATGAAAATTAAGGGCCGGTTAACCCAGAATGTTCCCTCTTCGTTCGCGAGAGTGCAGCGAATCGGCTACAAGGCGGCATGAACGAGATCATTGTCATGCTGGGCGACTGGCCGGTGCGCATCGTCGATGCGCTGATCGGCTTCGGTGCGCTCGTCCTCATCCTGCTGGTTGTGATTGCGGTCGTGATCGCGCGCTCGGGGCGGCGTGGCGCGGAACTCGCCATGGCGAACGCGATCCGGGCCGACGAGCTCGAGGAGCGCCTCGCCCAGGTGCTGCGCGCCCAGAGCGAGGCCTCGGGGCGGGTTGACGCCATGACCCAGGCGCTCGCGGGACGCCAGGCCGAGATGGCGCGGGCGGTCAACGAGCGGCTTGATTCGGTGACGCATCGGGTCGGCCAGTCCATGGAACATTCGACCCGCAACACCATGGAGAGCCTGCGCGCGCTGCATGAACGGCTCGGCATCATCGACAACGCGCACAAGAACCTCACCGACCTCACCACGCAGGTGACCACTCTGCGCGACGTGCTCGCCAACAAGCAGTCGCGCGGCGCCTTCGGCCAGGCGCGGATGGAGGCGATCGTCCAGGACGGTCTGCCCAAGGGCTCCTACGAGTTTCCAGTTCACGCTCTCGACCGGAAAACGGCCGGACTGCGTCGTGTTCCTGCCGGACCAACGCCCGCTCTGCATCGACGCGAAGTTTCCGCTGGAGGCGATGACGGCGCTGCACGATGCCCGCACCGACGAGGAGCGACGCGTCGCCACGCAGCGGCTGCGCAGCGACGTGATGAAGCATGTCAGCGACATCGCCGAAAAATATCTCGTCGCCGGCGAGACCCAGGAGATGGCGCTGATGTTCGTGCCGTCGGAATCGGTCTACGCCGAGATCCACGACGGCTTCGACGACGTGATCCAGAAGGCCTATCGCGCCCGCGTCGTGCTGGTATCGCCGTCGCTGTTGATGCTCGCGATCCAGGTGATGCAGCAGATCATGAAGGACGCGCGCATGCGCGATGCCGCCGATCAGATCCGCACCGAGGTGATCAAGCTCGGCGACGATTTGGGACGCCTGCGCGACCGCGTGCTCAAGCTGCAAAAGCATTTTGCCGACGTGAACGAGGACGTCCGCCAGGTGCTGATCTCCGCCGACAAGATCGAGAAGCGCGCAGGGCGAATCGAGGAGCTCGATTTCAGCAAGAGCGATGCGCCGGAGGCACCGCGCCTGGTGGCGACGGGAGCGGCAGAGCTGTTTCCGCGCAAGCTCCAGGCGGGGGAGTGAGATTGGGGCACACTGTCATGCCCCGCGAAGGCGGGGCATCCCGTACGCCGCGGCGGTTGTGATCGAACCGAGACGCTGGTGGTTACTGGATCGTCCGCCCCCCTGCGCAATTGCGCGCGGACGATAAGGGCGGTGAGATGGTCACATGGGTGCACGCCTTTACTACGTCTACATTCTCGCCAGCCGAATTGGCTGCACGCTCTATATCGGCGTGACGAACGATCTCGTCCGCCGAGTGGCGCAGCACAAGTTGAAGGTCATCGAAAGCTTCACCGAAAAGTATGATGTCGTTCGGCTGGTCTACTTCGAGCAGTTCGATGATCCCGAGAACGCGATCAGGCGGGAGAAGCGGCTGAAGAAGTGGAACAGGGCCTGGAAGGTCCGCTTGATCGAGCAGCATAACCCAAACTGGGATGATCTCTATCCTGGCATAGCCGGACCACCGTAAGGCGGTCATACCCCGCGAAGGCGGGGTATCTAGTACGCCGCAGCAGTTGTGATTGAACCGAGACGCCGCGGAATACTGGATCGTCCGCCTTCGCGGACGATGACACCGAGAGGGTGGAGAGAGCATCCGCCCCACTGAGCTCGCAAGAGTCATTTCCCCCAGAATCTGCTAACACCCCCTCCATGACCGCACCCGACGCGACCTCCCCCGCCGCGACTTCCGCCGCCTCGCCCTCCTGGCGCGACAGCCTTGCCGTTTACCTGCAGCCGCGGGTGCTGATCGTGCTGTTTCTCGGCTTCTCCTCGGGGCTGCCGCTGGCGCTGTCGGGATCGACGCTGCTGGTGTGGATGGCCGAAGCCGGGGTCGATCTTGGAACGATCGGGCTGTTTGCACTGGTTGGAACACCATACACGCTCAAATTCCTGTGGGCGCCGCTGGTGGATGCGCTGCATGTGCCGTTGTTCACGCAGTCCTTCGGACGTCGCCGCGGGTGGCTGGTGTTTTCGCAGCTGTTGCTGATCGGCGCGATTTTGCTGTTGGCGCTGACCGATCCGGCACGTTCGCCGCTACTGGTCGCGCTCGGTGCGCTGCTGGTCGCGACGATGTCCTCGACGCAGGACATTGTGGTCGATGCTTTCCGCGTCGAGAGCCTGCCCGAAAGCGAGCAGGCCGCCGGCATGGCCGCCTATGTCGCCGCGTATCGCATCGGCATGTTGGTATCGACCGCAGGCGCCCTGTTCATCGTCACCGGCTTCGAGGCGATCGTTCCTCGTGGCGCCGCCTGGATGTGGGGCTATGTAGTGATGGCGGCTCTGGTGCTGATCGGCACGGTGACTGCGCTCGCCGCCACCGAGCCCGCACAATCCGCGCGCGCAGAGGCCGCCACGCAGGACGAGGGCGCGCTCACGCGGGTGTTCCATGCGGCGCTGGGCGCGTTCTCGGAATTCCTGCGACGCAAGGAAGCATGGGTCGTGCTCGCCTTTGTCGTGCTGTTCAAGTTCACCGACGCGTTCTCCGGCAACATGACCGTGCCGTTCGTCATCGATATCGGCTTCACGCGGAACGACTATGCCGTGATCGTCAAGGGCGTCGGCATCGTCGCGACCCTCGCCGGCGGCTTTGCCGGCGGCTTTGTGGCCCGGCGCTATTCGCTCGCGACCAGCCTGTGGATCGGCGGCATCGTGCAGGCGATGTCCAATTTGTCGTTCTCGTGGCTGGCGCTGGTCGGCGTCAACGAATGGGCGCTGACCCTCGCGATCACCTCCGACAATTTCTGCAACGCCATCGGCACCGTGATCTTCGTCGCCTATCTCTCGGCGCTGTGCCAGAACCCGCTGCACACGGCGACCCAATATGCACTGCTGACGGCGCTCGCCGCAGTAGGACGGACCTATTTGTCGTCGGGCGCAGGCTATCTGGCGAAAGCGACGGGCTGGCCGATGTTCTTCGCGATCTCCGTCCTCGTCGCCATCCCGAGCCTGATGCTGCTGGCGTATTTGCAGAGGCGCGGGCATTTCGAGGCGCTGGGGCCGGTGCGGGTGTAGGACTCACCTCTCTCTTTCGTCATTGCGAGCGAAGCGAAGCAATCCAGACTGTCACCGCTGAGGCAGTCTGGATTGCTTCGTCGCAAGGGCTCCTCGCAATGACGACCGAGGGAGTGGAGCTCCCTACTGCTTCTTGATCAGGCTCCACTTCGTGATCACGGCCTCGCTCATCTGGCCGGGATCGCTGGCGCAGGCGACCTCGTCCACCTTCACGGAGATCTCCTTGCCGACGAAGGATTTCAGCTGCGCGGCCTGCGCCTCGCTGGAGGTGACGAGCTGGAACGTCTCGGGGCCGGTTTCGAGATTGCACAGCCCGTTCGGCGGCGGCAGGCGGCGCGGTTCCGACGTGATCTGGTAGGTCGCGACGCGCTTGCCGTTCTTGGCGTCGCGCACCTTCATCGCGTTCAGCTCGCCGGAGAGCACGTCGCCAGTGTTGATCGGCTTGCCGGGCTTGGACGGCGGCGGCGCCTCGTCACGCTGCTGCGCGGAGATGGCCGGGGTCACCAGCATCAGCATCGTCGCGACCAAAGCGAAGCGTGTGGCGAAAAGTTTCGTCATGTCGTCCGTTCCGTGAAGTCTGGATGGCTAGAACAGGGTGCGCTGCCGCATCGCAGCCGATAGCGTACCTTCATCGAGATAATCAAGCTCGCCGCCGACGGGAACCCCGTGGGCGAGCCGCGTCACCTTCACATTGGCGTCCTGAAGCAGGTCGGTGATGTAATGCGCCGTGGTCTGGCCGTCCACCGTCGCATTCAGCGCCAGGATGATCTCGTGCACTTGCGAATCATGCGCGCGCGCCACCAGCGCGTCGATGGTCAGATCCTGCGGGCCGACGCCGTCGAGCGGCGACAATGTCGCGCCGAGCACATGATAGCGCCCCTGGGTCGCATTGGCCCGCTCCAGCGCCCAGAGGTCGGCGACGTCGGCGACGACGACGATAATCGCCGGATCGCGCTTCGGATCGGTGCAGACGGTGCAAGGATTTTGCGTGTCGATGTTGCCGCAGGTCTTGCAGACCTGGACCTTGTCCAGCGCCACCTGCAAGGCGCTCGACAACGGCATCATCAGTGCTTCACGCTTCTTGATCAGATGCAGCGCCGCGCGCCGCGCCGAGCGCGGACCGAGGCCCGGCAGCCGCGCGAGCAGCTGGACCAGCCGCTCGATCTCGGGACCTGCAACAGCGCCCATTTTATTGGCCGAACAGCCCCGGCGGCAGGCCGAGCCCGCCGGTGAGGGCCTGCATCTTCTCCTGCATGGCGGTCTCGGCCTTGCGGCGCGCATCAGCGAAGGCGGTGACGAGCAGGTCTTCCAGCACCTCGCGCTCTTCGGCCTTCATCAGCGAAGGATCGATCTTGATGCCCTTGACGTCCATCTTCGCGGTCATGCGCACGGCGACGAGACCGCCGCCGGAAATGCCTTCGACCTCGACGTTGGCGAGCTGGTCCTGCATCTCCTGCATCTTGGATTGCAGCTGCGCCGCCTGTTTCATCATGCCGAGAAAATCAGCCATGGGTGCGTGTCCTTGGAAAGAATGGTTCAGAGATCGTCGCCGTCGGAACCGTCGGGCGGATCGTCGCTGCCATAGTCGGCGTTAATATCGGTTTCCGGGGTCTCGGGAGCAAGCCTGCGGACCTCGACGACCTTGGCGCCGGGGAAACGCGACAGCACCTCCTGCACGCGCGGATCGGCTTCCGCGGTACGGGCATGCTCCTGCTTGGCCGCCTGGTTCACCGAACGCAAAGTCGGCTGGCCCTGCTCGTTGGAGACGATCACGGTCCAGCGGCGGCCGGTCCACAGCTCGAACTTCTTCGCAAGTTCCGAGATCATGGTCTTGGAAGCGTTGGGCTCGAGCGCGACTTCCAGCCGCCCCTCCTCGAAACGGACGAGGCGCATGTCGCCTTCGAGCGCGCTCTTTGTCATGATGTCGCGCTTCTGCCCTGCGAGCGCAACCAGCTGGGTGAAGCTCGCGATGCGCAGCTGGGGCGCCGCCCCTTGCGTATCCGGCGCGGGCGCCGCCATCTGCGGCCGGGCGCCACCGCCAAACGCTGGAGCCGAGGCTGTCGGCATCCGCACGGGCGCAGCCGACATCGGCGCTGCGGAGGCAACCGGCGCGGCGGGCGCGCCGCTGCGCGCGCTACTTCCGCCGTTCACGACCGGCGAGCCGCCGCCGTTCTGCTCCAGCATCCTGATCGCTTCGTCGGGCGTCGGCAGGTCGGCGACATAGGCGATGCGCACCAGAACCATTTCGGCCGCGGCTGCGGGACGCGTTGCGGCCTGCACCTCGGCGATGCCCTTAAGCAGCATCTGCCACATCCGCGACAGCACGCGCATCGAGATCTTGGAGGCGAACTCCTTGGCACGCACGCGCTCGGTCTCGCCATAGGCGACGTTGTCGGCGGTCGCCGGGATAACCTTCACACGGGTGACGAAATTGACGAACTCGGCGAGGTCCGAGAGCACGACGATGGGATCGGCGCCGACATCGTATTGGTCGCGGAACTCCTTGAAGGCGGACGCGATGTCGCCGCGCGCCAGCGACTCGAACAGGTCGATGACGCGGGTGCGGTCGGCAAGGCCCAGCATCTGCCTGACGGCATCGGCCTTCACCTGCCCCGCCGCATGCGCAATGGCCTGATCGAGCAGCGACAGCGAATCGCGTACCGAGCCCTCCGCGGCGCGCGCAATGATGCCGAGCGCCTCCGGCTCGATCTCGACGTTTTCCTTGGCCGCGATGCTGGCGAGGTGCTTCATCAGCACGTCGGCCTCGACGCGGCGCAGGTCGAAGCGCTGGCAGCGCGACAGCACGGTGACCGGAACCTTGCGGATCTCGGTCGTCGCGAACACGAACTTGGCGTGCTCCGGCGGCTCCTCCAGCGTCTTCAGGAAGGCGTTGAACGCCGCCGTCGAGAGCATGTGGACTTCGTCGATGATGTAGACCTTGTAGCGGGCGCTGGCCGGGGCATAGCGCACGCTGTCATTGATCTGGCGGACGTCGTCGACGCCGGTATGCGAGGCCGCGTCCATCTCCAGCACGTCCATGTGCCGGCTTTCCATGATCGCCTGGCAATGCACGCCCAGGGTCGGCATGTGGATGGTCGGCCCTTTCACCGATCCATCCGGCATCTCGTAGTTGAGTGCGCGGGCGAGAATGCGCGCGGTGGTGGTCTTGCCGACACCGCGGACGCCGGTGAGAATCCAGGCCTGCGGAATGCGGCCGGTCTCGAACGCATTGGAGACGGTGCGGACCACGGCCTCCTGGCCGATCAGATCATCGAACGAAGATGGGCGGTATTTGCGCGCCAGCACCCGGTAGGGCGCATTGCCGGCCTGGCCGGCGCTATCGGGATCGGGAGGGGCGCCAGCGTCGGTCATCGGTCGATCCGCAATGAAATGTCTCTTGGCCGGCTTTTGCGGAAAGGAGCGCGCTGGCGGCTGGTGCCGCCGGCGCTGGTTCGCTCGAAAACAGGTAGGAGACTGACGAGCGACCCGATCCGGACCTCGTTAGGGCTGCTTCCTTCCGGACCTGACCCGGTTGGCGAGTGGCTCGTCCACCGCCAATCTCCCGGTCCCTATTTGGGGCCAAAGGGAGCGGAAAGCAAGCGGGGTCTGGGGCTGTTCCGACGGCGCTTGGGACTTCCAGCGCCGAATTCGCCCTCATTCGGCGTGCCCCACCGGGTCCGGCGCATAAGGACCATGGCGCATACGGATGTTGTCTGGGGGCGTGGTCTCTGCGACGGTAAGAATCAATCCAGAGAAGCCTTCATGCCCGAACCCGCCTGGTCGCTGCACTCCCGCCTGAAAGAGGACACTATCGATATCGGCGACCTGCCGCTGTCGAAGGTGCTGGTCATCAAGGACGCGCATTATCCCTGGCTGCTGCTGGTGCCGCGACGCGCCGATACGGTCGAGATCATCGATCTCGACGAGGTGCAGCAGGCGCAGCTGATGACGGAGATCTCCCGCGTCTCGCGCGCGCTGAAGGAGATCACCAAATGCGACAAGCTCAACATCGCCGCGCTCGGCAACCTCGTGCCGCAGCTGCACGTCCACATCATCGCGCGCCGCACCAGTGACGCGGCCTGGCCGCGGCCGGTGTGGGGCGTGATGCCGCCGCTGGCGCATGACGCCGCGGAGGTTCAGAATTTCATCAGCGCGCTTCGCCGCAAGATCTGGTTGGGTTGAAAGAACAATAATGTCAGCATTCAACGCGTTTCCGCTGGGGCAGCCGGCCTTCGTCACCAACGTCCTCGACCGCGCCGCGCATCTGCGCCGCGACGACGAAAAGCTGTTCGCGCTGGAGCAGAAGCCGTCCTCGCGCGCCTATGTGGTCTATCGCGACTCGCTGCTGGTGAAGCGCGAGGGCGACAAGGTGCGGGCGCTGCTCGGAATCGACGAGGCGCTGAAATGCGGTGCCAATCCCGGCACGGTGTTCCTCGGGCTTCGCGACGGTGCGGCCGTGTTCGGCATGGGCCTGTCGCAGGCCGCCGCCGAGAAGCTGGTCGGCCGCGAGGATTATACCGTGACCGAGCTGCGCGGCATGGCGATGCAGGGCGCGATCCCGCCCGAGGAGCTCTCGGCCGTCGCCATGGCAAAGTCGATGGTGGGCTGGCATCAGCGCCACGGCTATTGCGCCAATTGCGGCGTACGCACCAGCATGAAGGAAGGCGGCTGGAAGCGCGACTGCCCGAGTTGCAAGGCCGAGCATTTTCCGCGCACCGATCCGGTCGTGATCATGCTGGTGGCGTCCGGCGACAAGTGCCTGCTCGGACGCCAGAAGCAGTTTCCGGCAGGGATGTATTCCTGCCTCGCCGGCTTCGTCGAGGCGGCCGAGACCATCGAGGACGCGGTGCGCCGAGAAATCTTTGAAGAGTCCGGGATCCGCTGCACCGACGTGCAATATTACATGACCCAGCCCTGGCCCTATCCGTCGTCGCTGATGATCGGCTGCAGCGCGCAGGCGCTGAACGAGGACATCGTCGTCGATCGGATGGAGCTGGAAGACGCGCGCTGGTTCACGCGCGACGAGGCCGCCAAGATGCTGACGCGGACGCATCCGGACGGGCTCGCCGGCCCGCATCCCTTCGCCATCGCCCATCATCTGCTCGGCCGCTGGGTGCACGACAAGAGCAGCTGAGTCGAACGACGATGACCGGCGCCGCGCCGCGCATCCTCTGCATCGGCATGCCGGTGCGCGACCTCATCCTGCGCGTCGAGACCTTGCCCGAACGCGGCAGCAAGGCGAACGCCAGCCATCTCGCCGAAGTGTGCGGGGGCAACGCGCTCAACGCTGCCATCGCGATGGCGCGGCTCGGCGGCCGCGTCGCGTTCGCGGGGCCGATGGGTGATGCGCGGGAGACGTCGAGCGCTTTCATCCTCGCGCAGATGGCGCAGGAGGGCGTCGATAGCACGCACATCGTGCGCATGCCGGGCCTGAGCACGCCGGTCTCGGCGATCATGATCGAGCCCTCCGGCGAGCGGACGCTCACCATCTATCGCGATCCCGCGCTGTGGACCGTGAGGCTACCCGAGGCCGACGCCTTGCTGACCGATTGTCAGGCGGTGCTCGTCGAAAGCCGCTGCGCGGCGTTCGCGACCTCGCTTTGCGCCGAGGCACGCCGGCGCGGCATTCCCGTTATCGTCGGCGTCGACCGCGCGATGGCGCTGCAGGACGGCCTGCTCACGGCCGCCTCGCATCTGCTGTTCGCCAGCGCCCAGCTGCAGGAGACGGCCGGCATCGCTGACGACAGCGCGGCCTTGAAGCGCCTGGCGGAGCTGACGCCCGCCCTCCTCGCGGCCACAAGGGGCCCGCACGGCGCGATTTGGCTGAACCAGGCGGGCGCGCTGGAGGAAACACCTGCCTTTCCGGTCGAAGCGGTCGATACGCTCGGCGCCGGCGACGTCTTCCATGGCGCGTTCGCGCTCGGCCTCGCCGAGGGCAAGGGGTTGCGGGAAGCGATGCGATTCGCCACGGCCGCCGCAGCGCTGAAATGCACCCGCCATGGCGGCGGCTTGGCCGCCCCGCAACGCGTTGAAGTTGAAAGGTTTTTGCGCGATCGTCCGTAGAGCGATTCCATGGAAGCGCCGAGATTATGGGCTTGCTGTGGAAAGATTTTCTCTATATCTGGGAAATCTGCCCCTGAAATGAAACAAAGTTCTTCAAATGACTGATGTCGCCGTCCAAATTCCCGAGACCAGCCGCCGCCTCGACGCCATCGACCGCAAGATCCTGATGGTCCTCCAGGAAGACGCCTCCCTTTCCGTCGCCGAGATCGGCGACCGGGTTGGCCTGTCCTCGACCCCCTGCTGGAAGCGCATCCAGCGCCTGGAGGCCGACGGCGTGATCATCAAGCGCGTCGCCCTCGTCGACCAGAACAAAATCGGGCTCGGCATCTCCGTGTTCGTGTCGGTCGAGAGCTCCGACCATTCGGATGCCTGGCTGAAGCGATTCGCGGAGGCCGTCAGTGCCATGCCCGAGGTGATGGAGTTCTATCGCATGGCCGGCGACGTCGACTACATGCTGCGCGTCGTGGTCGCGGACATGCAGGCCTATGACGTGTTCTACAAGAAGCTGATCAGCGCCGTCCCGCTGAAGAACGTCACCTCGCGCTTCGCGATGGAGAAGATCAAGTCGGTGACGGCGCTGCCGATCCCGGCGGTGGTGGCGGCGTAGGTTCACCTCTCCCCGTTTGCGGGGAGAGGTCGGATTGCGAAGCAATCCGGGTGAGGGGGTACAGGTCTCGCGACATTCGAATCCGCGGAGAGAAGCCCCTCACCCCAACCCTCTCCCCGCAAGAACGGGGCGAGGGAGCGCACCGCCATCGCAGCGGCAGTCACCAATCAGATCTTCTGATTGTACTCGCCGACTTCGGGATGCGTGCGCAGCACGCTGTTCACCATCTCGAACATGTCGTGCATGCGCTGCTCCGAGACCGGGCTCTCGACCACGACGACGAGCTCGGGCTTGTTGGAGGAGGCGCGCACCAGGCCCCAGCTGCCGTCCTCGACCGTGACGCGGACGCCGTTGACAGTGACGAGGTCGCGGATCGCCTGGCCGCCGATCTTCGCGCCCTTGGCCTGCAGGCCTTCGAAGTGCTTCACCACCTTGTCGATGACGCCGTATTTGGTCTCGTCGGCGCAATGCGGCGACATGGTCGGCGACGACCAGGTCTTCGGCAGCGCGTTCTTCAAATCGGCCATCGACTTGCCGGGCGCGCGGTCGAGCATGTCGCAGATCGCGAGCGCCGAGACCAGGCCGTCGTCATAGCCGCGGCCATAGGGCTTGTTGAAGAAGAAGTGGCCGGACTTTTCGAAGCCCGCGAGCGCGCCGGTCTCGTTGGTGCGGCGCTTCATGTAAGAATGACCGGTCTTCCAATAGGCAGTCTTCGCGCCCTGCTTCTGCAGCACGGGATCGGTGATGAACAGGCCGGTCGATTTCACGTCGACAATGAACTGCGCGTCCTTGTGGATCGCCGACATGTCGCGCGCCAGCATCACGCCGACCTTGTCGGCAAAGATCTCCTCGCCGGTGTTGTCGACCACGCCGCAGCGATCGCCGTCACCGTCGAAACCAAGGCCGACATCGGCCTTGTGCTGCAACACCGCGTCGCGGATCGCGTGCAGCATCTCCATGTCTTCCGGGTTCGGATTGTATTTCGGGAAGGTGTGGTCGAGCTCGGTGTCGAGCGGGATCACCTCGCAGCCGATCGCTTCCAGCACCTGCGGCGCGAACGCGCCGGCAGTACCGTTGCCGCAGGCCGCGACCACCTTGAGCTTGCGCTTAAGCTTCGGACGAGAAGTGAGGTCGGCGATGTAGCGCGCCGGATAATTCTCGTGGAACTGGTAGGAGCCGCCCGCCTTGTTCTTGAATTCCGCGTTCAGAACGATCTCCTTCAGACGCGTCATCTCGTCGGGGCCGAAGGTCAGCGGGCGGTTGGCGCCCATCTTCACGCCGGTCCAGCCATTGTCGTTGTGTGAGGCCGTGACCATCGCAACGGCGGGCACGTCGAGATCGAACTGCGCGAAATAGGCCATCGGCGTCACCGCAAGGCCGATGTCGTGCACCTTGCAGCCCGCCGCCATCAGGCCGGAGATCAGCGCGTATTTGATCGAGGCCGAGTAGCCGCGGAAATCGTGGCCGGTGACGATCTCCTGGCGGACGCCGAGCTCGGCGATCAGCGCGCCGAGCCCCATGCCGAGCGCCTGCACACCCATCAGGTTGATTTCCTTCTGGAACAACCAGCGCGCGTCGTATTCGCGAAAGCCGGTCGGCTTCACCATCGGCTCGGATTCGAAGGCGTAGGTGTTGGGCAACAATACGGATTTCGGCTTCGGGAACATTGAGTCTGTCTCGTGAAAGGGGGCGGGAGTTGCTGCAGGCTTAGCGAATGCCAAACCGCAGCGAAAGGCGGGAATGAAGGCTTATGGCCGATAATTGCGGCAGTTTGGTAACGAAGAAACGTTACCGGGAGGGCGGCCGGAGCAAGGATATCATCTACTTGAAATTGGCGACTGCGCGGTCGCGGGCAGCGCCTCTACTGCTCCAGCACCATCTGCCCGTTGGCGTACTCAAAACGCTTCAGGCGGGACAGGAAGGAGAGGCCGAGCAGGTTTTCCGACAGCGCCTCGTCCGGCAGCACCATGGCATCGACGTCGCGCACGATGAGACCGCCGACGTCGAGCATGGCGATGCGGGTGCGCGCGGCCTTGATGGTGCCGTTGGCGGTGGAGACGGTGGCGTTGTAGTCGCCGCGCGAGGGACGGAGACCAAACCGGGCGGCCGAGGTCTCGTTCAGCGCAACCACGGAGGCACCGGTATCGATCATGAAGCCGATGCGCTGGCCGTCGATCCGGCCCTCGGTCTGGAAATGACCGCGGCCGTCACGGCCAATGGCCAGGCTGCGGCTGCCGGCCGGCGCTGTGGCTGCGACCGCGACCGTCGTGCGCGGTACTGACGTGGCGGAAGCCGAGCTCATCTTGTCCGCCATCTGCGCCATGAAGGTGCCGAGGCCGATCATGACGGCCGCGATGATCATAATGTTACGCATCACACCACTTCCGAGCCGAAAGCTCGATTTCATCACGCGACGAGGCCGGCGGCGAGCGCGGGCACGCCGGGGCTCCTGTCATTTTGACGAAAAGGATGAGCGGAGGGTTAATGGGCGCCGTTGCAGCTACTCCAGGCCCTCATCCTGAGGAGCCGCGAAGCGGCGTCTCGAAGGATGGCCGCACGCGAGAGCGGGGCCTGCATGGTTCGAGACGCGCGTTCCGCGCTCCTCACCATGAGGGTCTACCACCTCACGTCCCGCGCGGCTTCGCCCGCCTTGTCGGCAGTGCGCTCGCGGGATCGTCGGGCCAGGGGTGACGCGGATAGCGGCCGCGCAGGTCGGAGCGGACGGCGGCGTAGCTGCCGCGCCAGAAGCCGGGCAGATCGCGCGTCACCTGCACCGGACGCTGAGCCGGCGACAGCAATTCCAGCACCAGCGGCACCTTGCCGGCGGCGATCGAGGGATGGGTGTTGAGGCCGAACAATTCCTGTAGCCGGACCGCGATTGTCGGTCCCTGCTCGGCCTCGTAGTCAATCGCGAGCATGGTTCCAGTCGGCGCCTCAAAATGGGTCGGCGCCTCGCGGTCGAGCCGCGCGCGCATCTCCCACGGTAACAGCGCCATCAGGGCATCGGAGAGATCGCCCGCGGAGATGTCCTTGAGCGCGATCTTGTCGTAGAGCGCCGGCACCAGCCAATCCTCGCGCCGCGCGATCAGGCCGCCGTCGGACAGATCCGGCCAGCTGTCGCCCTCGGCCTTGCGCAGGAACATCACGCGATCACGCCATTGCTTGGCGGCCTTCGACCAGGGCAGCCGGTCGAGGCCGGCCGCAATCAGTCCTTCGGCAAAGATGCGCGCGGTGTCCTCCGAGGGCGACACTGATAGCGTCGCCTCGGACAGGGTGATTGCGTGCAGCACGCGCTTGCGCCGCGCCCGCAGCGCCATCGCGCCGCGATCGAACGAGATCTCGTCGGCGGTCTCGATATGCTCGGCGAAATGCCGCTCGATCTCGTTCTCGGTGATTTGCGCGGCGAGCAGGATGCGTCCGTTCGCCGCCGTCCCCGTCATCTCGCCGATCGCGATGTAGGGCGCACGGGCGAGCGAGGAGGTCTGCTCGACAGAGGCGCCGCGCCCGTTGGCCAGCACGAATCCGCCATTGCCGCGATTGCGCGCGACGCGGTCCGGAAACGCGTAGGCGAGCATCAGGCCGGTCGAGAGATCCTCCTGCAGCGCCACCTTCTCCGAAGCCGCGACCTGCGAGGCCCAGCGGCGCGCGAGATCGCGCGCGCTTGCCGCGCGCGGCGAGCGGTCGCGGCGGAACTGGTCGCGGCGGTGCTCGAGATCGACGCTGTCGCCGCCCAGGCCGCGCTCGGTGATGATGGCCGCGATCTCGGCGGCGGCCTGGCCCTCGCCGGCGCGATGCGAATCCACGATCATGCGTGCAAGCCGCGGCGGCAGCGCCAGCGCACGCAGGCTTTTTCCCTCGGCGGTGATGCGGCCGTCGCCGTCGAGCGCGTTGAGCTCGCTCAGCAGGCTCTTGGCTTCCTTCCAGGCCGGCTGCGGCGGCGGATCGAGGAGCGATAGAGCCGCGGGATCGCTGACGCCCCATTGCGCCAGATCGAGCACCAGCGAGGACAGGTCGGCGCTGAGGATTTCCGGCTGGGTGTACGGCGCGAGCGAGGCGGTCTGCGGCTCGTCCCAGAGCCGGTAGCAGACGCCGGGCTCGGTGCGGCCGGCACGGCCACGGCGCTGGTCCACCGCCGCGCGCGAGGCGCGCACGGTCTCGAGCCGGGTCAGGCCGATATCGGGCTCATAGCGCGGCACGCGGGCAAGACCGCTATCGACGACGATACGCACGCCCTCGATGGTGAGCGAGGTCTCCGCGATCGAGGTTGCCAGCACCACCTTACGCGTGCCCTTGGGCGGCGGCGCGATGGCACGGTCCTGCACGGCGGCATCGAGCGCGCCGAACAGCGGCACGATCTCGACGGAGGCGTCCTGCACGCGCTCGGAGAGGAAATTCTGCGTGCGGCGGATCTCGGCGGCGCCTGGCAGGAAGGCCAGCACCGAGCCGCTATCGGCGCGCAGCGCAGATGCGATCGCATCCGCCATCTGCCGCTCGATCGGTGCATCCGCCTTGCGGCCGAGATAGCGTGTCTCGACCGGAAACGCACGGCCCTCGCTTTCGACGACGGGGGCATCGCCGAGCAGCCTTGCCACCCGCGCACCGTCGAGCGTCGCCGACATCACCAGGATGCGCAAATCCTCGCGCAAGCCGGTTTGCGCATCACGCGCCAGCGCAAGGCCCATGTCGGCGTCGAGCGAGCGTTCATGGAATTCGTCGAACAGGATCGCGGCAACGCCGGAGAGTTCGGGATCGTCGAGGATCTGGCGGGTGAAGATGCCCTCGGTCACCACCTCGATGCGCGTCGCGCGCGAGATCTTCGAGCCGAAGCGGACACGATAGCCGACAGTTTCGCCAGCGCGCTCGCCGAGCGATTTGGCCATGCGGTCGGCACTGGCGCGCGCGGCGATGCGGCGCGGCTCCAGCACGATGATCTTCTTGTCCTTGGCCCAGGGCGCATCGAGCAAGGCCAGCGGCACGCGCGTGGTCTTGCCGGCGCCGGGAGGGGCCACCAGCACTGCGGCGTTGCTGGCCTCCAGCGTACGCGACAAATCGTCGAGCACGGCATCGATCGGGAGGGGCGTGTCGAAGCTGCGGGGCAAGATCTATCCGTTCGTCATGCCCGGCCCCGTGCCGGGCATTCACGTTCTTTCGTCTGGCAGTGAACAAGACGTGGATAGCCGGGACAAGCCCGGCCATGACGGCTTCGTTCAATGAGAATATGCAGCAATCAGCCCTGCACCGCCGGCCGCCCGACGCTCTCGTACACAAAGCCGGCGGCTT
Organism: Bradyrhizobium sp. USDA 336; assembly: GCF_044908355.1. Lineage (NCBI taxonomy): Bacteria > Pseudomonadati > Pseudomonadota > Alphaproteobacteria > Hyphomicrobiales > Nitrobacteraceae > Bradyrhizobium > Bradyrhizobium sp. USDA 336. The sequence continues at coordinate 5,003,132 of NZ_JBIYDC010000002.1, forward strand.
CCATGTCTTCGGGGCGGTAGATGTTGCGGAGGTCGACGACGACCGGCTGCGCCATGGTCGCCTTCAACCGGTCGAGATCGAGCGCGCGGAACTGGACCCATTCGGTGACGATGACGAGCGCGTCGGCGCCTTGCGCGCAGGCATAGGCGTCCTCGCAATAGGTAATATCGGGCAATTCGCCCTTGGCCTGCTCCATGCCGACCGGATCAAACGCCTTCACCTTCGCGCCCATGTCGATCAGGCCTGTTACCAGCGGGATCGACGGCGCATCGCGCATGTCGTCGGTGTCGGGCTTGAAGGTGAGGCCGAGCACCGCGACGGTCTTGCCGCGCAGATTGCCGCCGAGCGCTTGGGCTACCTTGCGCGCCATCGCGCGCTTGCGGTTCTCGTTGACCGCCAGCACCGATTCGACGATGCGCAAGGAGACGTCGTAGTCCTGCGCGATCTTGATCAGGGCCTTGGTGTCCTTCGGGAAGCACGAGCCGCCGAAGCCGGGACCGGCATGCAGAAATTTCGTGCCGATGCGGTTGTCGAGGCCGATGCCGCGCGCGACCTCCTGAACGTTGGCGCCGGCCTTCTCGGACAGATCGGCGATCTCGTTGATGAAGGTGATCTTGGTCGCCAGGAACGCGTTGGCGGCGTATTTGATCATCTCGGCGGTGCGGCGCGCGGTGAACATCAGCGGCGCCTGGTTCAGCGACAGCGGGCGGTAGATGTCGCCCATCACCTTGCGGCCGCGCTCGTCGGAGGTGCCGACCACGATGCGGTCCGGGAATTTGAAATCGCGGATCGCCGCGCCCTCGCGCAGGAACTCGGGGTTCGAGGCGACTACCACATCGGCCGACGGATTGGCTTCGCGGATGATGCGCTCGACCTCATCTCCGGTGCCGACCGGCACGGTCGATTTCGTCACCACCACGGTGAAGCCCTGCAGCGACTGCGCGATCTCTTTCGCGGCGGCATAGACGTAAGACAGGTCGGCGTGTCCGTCGCCGCGGCGCGAGGGCGTGCCGACCGCGATGAACACGGCATCGGCATCGGCGACCGGCTGCTTGAGGTCGGTGGTGAAGTCGAGCCGCTTGGCTTTCACGTTGTTCGCGACCAGCTCGTCGAGGCCAGGCTCGTAGATCGGGATCTCGCCGCGATGGAGTGCCGCGATCTTCCTCTCGTCCTTGTCGACGCAGGTGACGTCGTGGCCGAAATCCGCAAAGCAGGCGCCGGACACCAATCCCACATAGCCCGTGCCGATCATCGCAATTCGCATGAAAAATCCTGTTCCAGCTTGGTTAACGGACGTCCAACTCAGCCCAATCCGGGGCGGTTTAGCATTTTCCCGAGGTCATGGAACAGTCCGCATGCAAAAACCGGCCCGCGATTTGAACCAGTAAAGAAGTCGGAAACCACTGGGCTCCAAACTGCCCCAGGACCGCACAGGCACGGCGGAACGCGCCTCGGAAAGGGACACCATGGCACGATCAGGCACAATCGCGGCGGCCAGCCCCTCCACGGCCGCTTCGGGCGCGCGTATCGACTGGGTCGACTACGCCAAGGGCATCTGCATCGTGATGGTGGTGATGATGCATTCGGTGCTGGGGGTGGAGCTTGCCGCCGGGCAGACCGGGTTCATGCACGTGCTCGTAGCCTTCGCAAAGCCGTTCCGGATGCCGGATTTCTTTCTGATTTCGGGCTTGTTCCTGTCTCTGGTGATCGATCGAGACTGGCGAACCTATCTCGACCGCAAGGTGGTTCATTTCGCCTATTTTTATGTCGTCTGGGTGACAATCCAATTCGGCTTCAAGGCCCCGGCCTTCGCGGCCGAGACCAGCTGGCAGCATGTTGGCCTGCTGTATCTCGAATCCTTCATCGAGCCGTTCGGCACGCTGTGGTTCATCTATCTATTGCCGGTCTTCTTCGTTGTCACGAAACTGACACGCAAGGTCCCATCGCTCGCGGTCTGGCTGATCGCCGCCGCGCTAGAGACCGCGCACATCACGACCGGCTGGACCGCCATCGACGAGGCCTGCGCACGCTTCGTCTATTTCTATTCGGGCTATTTGTTCGCGCCCTACGTGTTCGCCCTGTCGGATCGGGCGCGGCAGCATCCGGCGCTGGCGCTTGCAGCGCTCGCTGCCTGGGCGCTGATCAATGCCGGCCTCGTCGCAGCGGGCGCCAGCGAATGGGCGATCGTCTCGCTCGCGCTCGGCTTCGCCGGCGCCTGCGCCATCATCGCGGCGGGCACGCTGCTCGCGCGAGCACACTGGCTCAACTTCCTCCGCTTCTGCGGCGAGCGTTCGATCGTGATCTATCTCGCCTTCTTCCTGCCGATGGCGGCGACGCGGACGCTGCTGCTGCGCACGGGGGTCATTGCCGATATCGGCACGGTGTCGCTGCTCGTCACCATCGCCGGCGTGCTCGGATCGCTTGTGATCTGGCAGGCCGCGCTGCGGCTCAATGCGCGCTTCCTGTTCGAGCGGCCGGAGGCATTCTGGATCGCGCCGAAGAAGACGGGAGCAGTGTTGCAGGCGGCGGAGTGACCGTCATGCCCCGCGAAGGCGGGGCATCCAGTATTCCAGACACAGTCGTTGTCGATCGATGGGGCGCAGCGTACTGGATTCCCCGCTTTCGCGGGGAATGACAGTGGGGATAGCGGCGTCACCACGCCAAAAATCCGCCTCCGAAGGCTGTCAAAGCCCGCAAAAATTCATACATTGCGGCCATGCCCAAGACATCGCAGAAGACCACCGCCAAGGCTGAGACCAAGATTGCCGAGCCGAAGGCGGCCGCCGATAAGCCTGCTGCCAAGGCGGCACCCGCGACAGCTGCTGCCAAACCGGTCGCGGCGAAGGCGGCCGGCAAGGGCGACCACGTCTTCCTGGTCGACGGTTCCTCCTATATCTTCCGCGCCTATCACGCGCTGCCGCCGCTGAACCGCAAATCCGACGGACTCCAGGTCAACGCCGTGCTCGGCTTCTGCAACATGCTGTGGAAGCTGTTGCGCGAGATGCCCGAGGACAACCGGCCGACGCATCTGGCCATCATCTTCGACAAGTCGGAGATCACCTTCCGCAACAAGATCTATCCGGACTACAAGGCGCACCGGCCGCCCGCCCCCGACGATCTCATTCCGCAATTCGCGCTGATCCGCGAAGCCGTGCGCGCCTTCGACCTGCCCTGCCTGGAACAGATCGGCTTCGAGGCCGACGATCTCATCGCGACCTATGTGCGCCAAGCCTGCGAGCGCGGCGCCAGCGCCACCATCGTGTCGTCCGATAAGGACCTGATGCAGCTCGTCACCGATTGCGTCACCATGTACGACACCATGAAGGACCGCCGCATCGGCATATCAGAGGTGATCGAGAAGTTCGGCGTGCCGCCGAACAAGGTGGTCGAGGTGCAGGCGCTCGCGGGCGATTCCACCGACAACGTGCCGGGCGTACCCGGGATCGGCATCAAGACCGCGGCGCAGCTGATCACCGAATATGGCGATCTCGACCAATTGCTGTTCCGCGCCGGCGAGATCAAGCAGCCCAAGCGGCGCGAGGCGCTGCTCGAGAACGCGGAGAAGGCGCGCATCTCGCGGCAGCTCGTGCTGCTCGACGACAAGGTCGAGCTGGAGGTGCCGCTGGACGACCTCGCCGTCCACGAGCCCGACGCGCGCAAGCTGATCGCCTTCCTCAAGGCGATGGAGTTCACGACGCTGACGCGGCGCGTCGCCGAATATGCGCAGATCGATCCCGCCAATGTCGATGCCGATCCCGGCTATGCCAGCGGCGCCAGCGTGTTCACGACGCTGCCGCCCTCGGACGTCGTGCCGGCACCAGGCACGGGAACCCCGGCGCCAGCCCGGCCGAACCAGCCCAACAGATCGGCGGGCAAGGACGACAAGGCTGCGAGCCCGAAGGGGGCACCGATCTCCCTCGCCGCCGCGCGCGAAGAGGCGCTGCGCAAGCTTCCGGTCGATCGCGGCAAATACCAGACCATCAAGACGCTGAAGGAGCTCGACGCCTTCATCGCGCGCATCCATGATACCGGTCATGTCGCGATCGAGACCAGAGCGAACTCGATCGATCCGATGCAGGCCGATCTGTGCGGCATCGCGCTGGCGCTGGCGCCGAACGAGGCCTGTTACGTGCCGCTGGCGCACAAGCAATCCGGCGGCGGCGCCGGCCTGTTCGATGCCGGCCTCGCGCCGGACCAGGTCAAGCATGACGACGCGCTGCAAGCGCTACGCCCGGTGCTGGAATCGGCAGGCATCCTCAAGATCGGCTTCGACGTCAAGTTCACTTCCGTGATGCTGGCGCAGCACGGCATCACCCTGCGCAACATCGACGATGCGCTGCTGATCTCCTACGTGCTTGATGCCGGCCGCGGCTCGCATGCGCTGGAATCGTTGTCGGAGCGCTGGTTCGGCCATGCCATGCTGAAGGAAAGCGAGCTGCTCGGCAGCGGCAAGGGCAAGATCACCTTCGACCAGGTGCCGATCGACAAGGCCGCACCGCTGTCAGCCGAAGGCGTCGACATTGCGTTGCGGGTCTGGCGCGTGCTGAAGCCGCGCCTCGTTTCCGAGCACATGAGTGCGGTCTACGAGACGCTGGAGCGGCCGCTGGTGTCGGTGCTCGCTCGCATGGAGCGGCGCGGCATCTCGATCGACCGCCAGGTGCTGTCGCGTTTGTCCGGCGACTTCGCCCAAACCGCGGCGCGCGTCGAAGCCGAGATCCAGGAGATCGCGGGCGAGCCGGTCAATGTCGGCAGCCCCAAGCAGATCGGCGACATCCTGTTCGGCAAGATGGGATTGCCTGGCGGCACCAAGACCAAGACCGGCGCGTGGTCGACCACCGCACAGGTGCTCGACGAGCTCGCCGAGCAGGGCCACGACTTCCCGAAGAAGATTCTGGAGTGGCGCCAGGTCTCCAAGCTGAAATCGACCTACACCGACGCGCTGCCGACCTACGTCAATCCGCAGACCCACCGCGTGCACACCACCTACGCGCTGGCTGCGACCACGACGGGACGCTTGTCGTCGAACGAGCCGAACCTGCAGAACATTCCGGTGCGCACCGAGGACGGCCGCAAGATCCGCCGCGCCTTCATCGCCACGCCCGGACACAAGCTGGTCTCTGCCGACTATTCGCAGATCGAGCTGCGGCTGCTGGCCGAGATCGCTGACATTCCCGTGCTGAAGCAGGCGTTCCGCGACGGGCTCGACATTCACGCCATGACCGCGTCGGAAATGTTCGGTGTGCCGATCAAGGGCATGCCGAGCGAGATCCGCCGCCGCGCGAAAGCGATCAATTTCGGCATCATCTACGGCATCTCCGCCTTCGGCCTCGCCAACCAGCTCGGCATCGCGCGCGAGGAAGCCTCCGCCTACATCAAGAAGTATTTCGAGCGCTTCCCGGGCATCCGCGCCTATATGGACGAGACGCGCGACTTCTGCCGCAACCACGGCTACGTCACCACGCTGTTCGGCCGCAAATGCCACTACCCCGACATCAAGGCCTCGAATGCCTCGGTGCGCGCCTTCAACGAGCGCGCCGCGATCAACGCGCGGCTTCAGGGCACCGCCGCCGACATCATCCGCCGCGCCATGACGCGGGTGGAGGATGCGCTCACCGAGAAGAAGCTCTCGGCGCAAATGCTGCTCCAGGTGCATGACGAGTTGATCTTCGAGGTGCCGGACGACGAGGTCGAGGCAACGCTCCCCGTCGTGCAGAAGGTGATGCAGGACGCGCCGTTCCCGGCCGTGCTGCTCTCGGTGCCGCTGCATGTCGACGCCCGCGCCGCGAACAATTGGGACGAGGCGCATTAGCGCTCTCTCTCCCTTCACCTCTCCCCGCTTGCGGGGAGAGGTCGGATCGCTCTTGCGATCCGGGTGAGGGGGTACAGGTCTATCGACGACCGCCCGTGTGGAGAAAGCCCCTCACCCCAGCCCTCTCAGGGCGAGCGAAGCTCGTCCCGGCCCCGTAAGAACGGGGCGAGGGAGCGCACTGAATTCGCGGCGCAAGCGCTCAATTGCCCTCCGAGCAATTGCACGATGGCCCCACGATCCCGCGCATATTAGAACCGTGCCGTCTCCCGCACCGGTTCAACCATGCCCCACACCTCCGCCTTGCTCGGCTTTGCCCTCGTCAGCCTCGGCCTCGTGCTCACGCCGGGACCGAACATGATCTATCTGATTTCGCGCTCGATCACGCAAGGCGGCGCGGCCGGCATCGTCTCGCTCGGCGGCGTGGCGCTTGGCTTCGTGTTCTACATGCTGTGCGCGGCGTTCGGCATCACGGCGCTGTTGCTCGCCATTCCTTTCGCCTATGACGCGCTGCGCTTTGCCGGCGCCGGCTATTTGCTGTGGCTTGCCTGGCAGGCGGTGAAGCCGGGTGGGCGTTCGCCGTTCCAGGTGAGGAAGCTCGCCATCGACAGCCCGCGCAAATTGTTCGCGATGGGCTTCGTCACCAACCTGCTCAACCCGAAGATCGCGATGCTGTATCTGGCGCTGCTGCCGCAGTTCATCGATCCCGCGGCCGGCAGCGTGCTGATGCAGTCGCTGGTGCTGGGCGCGATCCAGATCGCGATCAGCGTCAGCGTCAACGCGATGATCGCACTCGCGGCCGGATCGATCGCCCTGTTCCTGGCGAACCGGCCGAGCTGGATGCTGGTGCAGCGCTGGCTGATGGGCACCGTGCTGGCCGGGCTCGCGGTGCGGATGGCGGTGGAAGCGAAGAGGGTGTGAGGATGGTTTTCACCTCTCCCCGCCTGCGGGGAGAGGTCGAATTCGATCGCAGATCGAATTCGGGTGAGGGGGTACAGGTCTCTCGACCATCTCGCATGGGGAGAGAGGCCCCTCACCCCAACCCTCTCCCCGTAAGAACGGGGAGAGGGAGAAGAGAGATCAATCCAGCTTCGCCTCCATCCCCCGCTTCACGGCCGGGCGTGCCATCAGGGCGTCGTACCAGCGCTTGACGTTGGGGAAGTCGGCCAGATCAACCTTGTGGCGAGGATGGCGCCAAGCCCAGCCCAGGATGGCAAAATCCGCAATCGAGAGCTCGCCGGCGACGAAGTCGCGCCCCTCGAGGCGGCGGTCGAGCACGCCGTAGAGCCGGCGCGTCTCGGCCATGAAGCGCTTCAGGCCATAGGCCCGGTCCTGCTCGTTTTCGAGTGCGATGAAATGGTGCACCTGGCCGGGCATCGGGCCGAAGCCGCCCATCTGCCACATCAGCCATTCGTAGACCGGGATGCGCTGGATAAGCGATTTCGGCAGGAATTTGCCGGTCTTTTCGCCGAGATAGAGCAGGATCGCGCCGGATTCGAAGATGCTGACGGGCTTGCCGTCGGGCCCCTCGGGGTCGACGATCGCGGGGATCTTGTTGTTGGGCGAGAGCTTGAGGAACTCGGGCGCCATCTGCGCGCCCTTGGTGATGTTCACCGGGATCACCTTGTAGGGCAGCCCCATCTCCTCCAATGCGACCGAGATCTTGCGGCCGTTCGGCGTGTTCCAGGTATAGAGCTCGATGGTCATTCCGTGTCCTTCCCCAAGAGGCTTGCCCGAAGGCTTGCCCCCTCACCTACTCCAGAAGGTTGCGCCCTCACAACCGGCGGACCGGGATGGCCGATCCCTGTTGACGGGAGACGCCCCCTCTGGAATGTCGCGTCGGTCGCGGATAAATTCCGCCCCCACCAAAAACGCTGTTCGAGGGACCGCCGTGTCGAAATCCGCCTCCCGCGCCCGCCTGTTCGAGATCATCCGCCGGCGCTCATTCGGCCGCGGCGAGGTGACGCTCGCGTCGGGCCGCAAGAGCGATTTCTACTTCAACCTCAAGCCGACCATGCTCGACCCCGAGGGCGCAACGCTGCTCGCCGAGCTGACCTACGAGGCGCTGAAGGACGACCAGCTCGATTTCATCGGCGGGCTCGAGATGGGCGCGGTGCCGCTCGCCGGCGCGCTGGCGCAGATCTCCTGGATCAAGGGTCATCCGATCGCGGCCTTCTTCGTGCGCAAGAAGCCGAAGGAGCACGGCGCCAAGCTCGCGATCGAGGGCCTGCCCAAGGGCGAGACGCTGGCGGGCAAGCGCGTCGTCATCGTCGAGGACGTCACCACCACGGGCGGCTCGGCGATGAAGGCGGTGGAATCGGTGCGCGAGGCCGGGGCCAATGTCGTGCTGGTGCTGACCATGGTCGATCGCGAGGAAGGCGCCACCGACACGTTCGGTGCGGCCGGCCTGCCGTTCCGTTCGCTGTACAAGGCGTCGGAATTCTTGAAGGGGTGAAGTGGCGGAAATTTCTCCGCCGTCATGCCTCAATGTGTCCCGGTAGCAACCATCGGTCCAAAGCTGCGCCCCGGCCTTAAAGAGGCCACCGCCTCGTCTTGAAACCGCCTCTGCTCAACTGCTCATTTACCATCCCGCTTTATGGTGAATCGCGTGCTGAGACCTCTCGGTCCCAGCCGGTTCAGTAGCGTCGGGTGGAGTAAGCATTGCGTACAGTCATGTCCCATGCGCGCCGGCGCCGTCGCGCGATGCTTGTGGCCGCCATGCTGGCGGCGCCGCTGCTCGCAGCTCCTGCCCCGGTCTCGGCAGAAGGTCTGTTAGATTTCCTCTTCGGCGGAATGCAGCAGCAGCGGCCGCAGCGCGAGGTGCCGCCGGCGAACTCCTATGTCGATCCCTTCAGCAGCCAGCAGAATGGCGCCACGCCGCAATATGTGCCGCCGACTCGCTCGGCCGCGGCCGGCGGCTCGGGCCCGGCCTTCTGCGTACGCAGTTGCGACGGGAAATACTTTCCGCTGATGCGCGGCCTCGTCTCGCCCGCGCAGATGTGTCAGGCATTCTGCCCTGCCAGCGCGACCAAGGTCTATTTCGGCTCGTCGATCGACGGTGCCTATTCCCAGACCGGCGAGCGCTACGCCGACAGCGAGAACGCGTTCGCCTACCGCAAGGCGCTGCGCGCCGATTGCACCTGCAACGGCCGTGAACCGGTCGGCCTGGCCCCGGTCGACCTTGCGCTGGATTCCTCGCTGAAGGCCGGCGACGTGATCGCCACCAGCGACGGCCTCGTTGCCTATACCGGCGTCCGCGTCGGCAACGACCAGGCTGCGGATTTCACCCCGGTTGCCTCCTATCCCGGTCTCACCGCGCAGGTTCGCGCCCGGCTTGGCGAGATGAAGGTGGCGCCGGTGCGGGCCGAGACGGTGTCGGCAGATGCGCCGGCGTCAAACGAGATCGTGCGTGAACCGCTGCCGGACGTGACAGTGCCGAAGACCGCCGCGAAGCCGGCGAAGCGGGCGTGGTTGGAGTAGCAGTTTCGTGTCCCGGACGCGGCGCGGCACGCAGTAACGCGACGCCGAGCCGGGACCCAGCATGCTGCGAGATGGGCCCCGGCTCTGCAGCGCACCGCTGAAGAAGCGCTGCGCTGCGTCCGGGGCACGAGAGCTCACCTCCCGATGATCACCCCGATCACATTCGGCGCGGCCAGATATTTCTCCTCGATCGCGGCGCGCGCGGCGGCGCGGTTCTCCGGCGTCAGGAGGCCGCGCTTCTCGGCCAGGATCATCCAGCAGAAGCCCCACCAATCGGTCAGCATGCCTTGATCGCCGACGAGGTCATAGCCCTGCTCGGCCGCGAAGATGCGCGCATGCGCTTCGTCCAGCGTGTCCAAAAACAGATGGTCCTCGGGCGAGAACAGATCGTCGCTGACGTCGTCGATGGTGTAGCCCCAGATCGACTGGCACACCGCGTTGAACTCGCGGTCGAACTGGTCGTCATCGACCCTCTGGCGCCGCGCGGCCTGATGCAGCCGTGACAGCGAGCGCGCGAAATCGGCGATCCGGGTGAGGGCAAACTGGTCGAAGGCAATCGTGGACATGTAGTCCTCGCAAAGTCGGACAGACGCTAGATGTTGTATCGGCAAGGCGCCGAATCACAATGATATATCAAAGACTTGCTAAAGTGTTCTTAATTTGTTCTAAGCGTGCGTGGAATCGAAAGGGGCCGCCCGAGGCGACCCCTTGCCGGTTGCAATCTTGTTCGGGATGAAATTCCAGCCCCGGCGAGGGCGGACCTTAATACCGACAACGGGCTTTGCGCGATTCCGGAAAAATACCGATCGTGGTGCTGTCCTAATTCGGCCGGCACCTTAATAGCAGCGCGAGGCCGCAATGGCGTGGACGCGGCGGTCGCCGAGGAGATGGGCGACAAAGCCGTTCTCCGGAAAGATTTTGGCGAAGGCGGCGTCGCGGATACTAAGGCCCCCCGCGTAAGCACCGAATGCCGGCATCACCGCCCGCATCCCGTCGCTCGCGAAGCAGCGGCGCTCCATCGAGCGGCCACGTGCCGAGACACGCGCCTTCGGATGCAGATGGCCGGCGATCTCGCCGTGGGCGCCGGTGGGCTCGTGGCGGAAGGTGATCGGGCCGATCGCGACTTCGACCGCGATGGTGCCGCCGAGATCGCGCGGCAGCATGGGATCATGATTGCCCGAGATCCAGATCCAGTCGCGGCCGCTCTGGAGTGCGGCCACCGCGTCGCGGTCCTCGGCGGACAGCCGCTCATGCGCGCTGCGGTCGTGAAAACTGTCGCCGAGCGCGATGACGATTCGAGGATCATGGCGGGAGATGACAGCAGCGAGCCGGCCGAGCGTCGCAATGGTATCGTAAGGCGGCAGCAGCACGCCGCGCGTGGCGAAGCTCGACCCTTTCTCCAGATGCAGGTCGGAGACCACGAGCAGGCGCTGCTCGTCCCAGAACAGAGCGCCGGAGAGATCGGCCGCGAAGGTCACATCGCTGATCGTGACTCTGGAAACGCGCATGTCCTCGACATCTCCCGAAATCAGCGCGCCTGCCGTCACGTCTTACCCGCTTCTATCCATCGCCTCTTTGACGAGTTCGTCGGCGGCTTCGGCCAAGAGCTCGTCTGCAGCTTCGCCATAAACTGACTCGCGGCCGATTTCCAGCATCACGGGTACGGCGAGCGGAGAGACGTGGTCGAGTTCCCGGTGCGTGATGCGGCCGTGGATGCGCATCAGCATGTCGCTGAGGCGGCGCAAATCGAGCAGGCCGGTCGCGGCATCGGCGCGCGCAGCGCGGAGCAGGACGTGATCGGCCTGGTGCTTGCGCAACACGTCGTAGACGAGATCGGTCGAGAACAGCACCTGGCGGCGGCTCTTCTCTTCGCCGGTGTGGCGGCGGGCGATCAGGCCGGAGATGATCGCGCAGTTGCGGAAGGTGCGCTTCATCAGCGCGGATTCGGCGAGCCAGGCTTCGAGATCATCGCCAAGCATGTCAGGATCGAACAGCGCGTCGAGGTCGATCCGCCCGTCGCGGATCATGAAGGAGAGATCACCAAGGCCCCAGATTGCCACGGCATATTCATTGGCGACAAAACCGAGCGGCCGCGCGCGGGCGCGCTCCAGCCGCCGCGTCAGCAACATGCCGAGGGTCTGATGCGCGAGACGTCCCTCGAAGGGGTAACAGACCAGATAATGCTTGTTGGCGCGTGGAAAGCTTTCCACCAGGAGCTCGCGGACCGCCGGCACTCTGCTGACATCCTTCTGCAGCGACAGCCAGTCGCGCACCTGCTCTGGCAAGCCGCCCCAGGCGCGGCCATCATCGAGCAGGCGGCGCACGCGCTCGGCGAGATAGGTCGAGAGCGGAAACTTTCCGCCCATGTAGGACGGCACCTTGGGGTCCTTGTCATGTGCGCGCGAAACATAGACCTGGTCCTCGACCAGGGTCTCGTAGCGCACCACCTCGCCTGAGAACACGAAGGTATCCCCGGGACTCAAGCCCTCGATGAAGGCTTCCTCGATCTCGCCGAGCAGCCGGCCGCCGCGCGCGATCACGCCCGTGGATCCTGCACCGCTGCCGCGCGAGCGCACCAGCCGCACCTTCAGCATGTCGTCCTCGACGATGGTGCCGACATTCATGCGGTAGCTCTGCCGCACCTTTGGATTGGCGACGCGCCAGCGTCCCTCCTTGTCCTGCTTGATGCGGGCGAAGCGCTCATAGGTCTTCAGCGCATAACCGCCGGAGGCGACGAAATCGACGACGTCGTCGAAATCCTGCCGCGACAGGCTTGCGTAAGGCGCGGCTGTACGGACCTCGCCGTAGAGCTCGTCGCTCAAGAACGGCTCGCCGCAGGCGCAGCCCAGCACATGCTGCGCCAGCACGTCGAGGGCGCCCGTGCGCAAGGGCGGCGTGTCCTGCGCATTCTCGGCGATGGCGTCGATGGCGACACGGCACTCCAGGACTTCGAAACGGTTGGCGGGCACCAGCACCGCGCGCGAGGCTTCGTCGAGGCGGTGATTGGCGCGGCCGATGCGCTGCATCAGGCGCGAGGAGCCCTTGGGCGCGCCGATATTGACGACGAGATCGACGTCGCCCCAGTCGACGCCGAGGTCGAGCGAGGAGGTGCAGACCACGCCGCGCAGCCGGCCTGCCGACATGGCGTCCTCGACCTTCCGGCGCTGGGCGACGTCGAGCGAGCCGTGATGCAGCGCGATGGCAAGGCCATCGTCGTTCATGCTCCAGAGATTCTGGAACAACATCTCGGCCTGGCTGCGGGTGTTGACGAACACCAGCGTGGTCTTGTTGGCCTTGATCAGCTCGTAGATTTCAGGGAGCGCATGACGCGCGCTGTGGCCGGCCCAGGGCAGCCGCTCGCGCGTGTCGAGCATCTCGACCACGGGCGGCGCGGCACCGCCGGCGAGGACGATGTCGGCTGCCTGCTCCGTGCCGTCGGGCTGTGGCACCAGGAAGCGCGCGAGCTGCTCCGGCTCGGCTACGGTCGCAGACAAGCCGATCGCGCGCATCTGTGGCGCGAGGCGCCACAATCGCGCCAGCCCGAGGGAGAGCAGATCGCCGCGCTTGGACGTGACCAGCGCGTGCAACTCGTCGAGCACGATGCGCTTCAGCGAGGAGAACAGGAACGGTGCGTCGTCCGAGGAGAGCAGCAGCGCGAGCTGCTCGGGCGTCGTCAGCAACACGTCCGGCGGATAGCGCCGCTGCCGCTGACGGCGCGAGACCGGCGTATCGCCGGTGCGGGTCTCGACCTTGATGGGCAAGCCCATCTCGGCGATCGGACGCTCGAGGTTGCGCGCGATGTCGACGGCGAGCGCCTTGAGCGGCGAGATGTAGAGGGTGTGCAGGCCGCCGCTGCGCTGCACGCTGCGGCCGGTGGAGACGAGGTTCTTCTTCGCACCCGCCTCGCGTGTCAGCGGCTGCGCCGACATCTCGACCAGCGTCGGCAGAAATCCCGCCAGCGTCTTGCCGGCGCCGGTCGGCGCTATCAAGAGCGCCGACCGGTCCTCGCGCGCCTTTTCCAGCAGCGCCAATTGATGCGCGCGCGGCGACCAGCCGCGGGCTGCGAACCAGGCCTGAAAGCGATCCGGCAGCAGGGCGGCCGGCTCGGTCGATGTCTGGAGGATACGAAGCGGCACGGCATGACAGGTAAGCCGTAGGGATGGCTTCGTCGAGGGGGCTATGGCCTGCGACAGGGCGATCGCACACGCGCTGTCCATTTGAGGCACGATAGACTCGACATCGTCATGGCCGGGCTTGTCCCGGCCATCCACGTCTTACCCGCGGCACGAAGAACGTGGATGCCCGGGACAAGCCCGGGCATGACGACCGCTTGTGAGGTGCAAATTTCGGTCCTCTCCTCGCCTGCGCGACGAGGGCCAGCGCTCTCACGCCCCGGCCGGGACCTGATCGAGAAATCCGGTCACGCTTCTGATCCGGCCGTCCTTCAGCACGGCGAAATCGGTGCCTTTGATCGGGCTGTCGGCGCCGTCAGGGCCAAGTCCCCACGAGAAGCGGATGTGATCGCCGTAGCCGTTGGGCTCGCCGATCAGCTTGAATGTGAAATCGGGAAAGCGCTGCTGCACACCTGCGATCAGCGCCTCGATGCCGTCCTGGCCGTCGCCCTTCATCAGGGGGTCGACGTAGCTCGCATCCGTCGTCCAGCCTTCGCTCAGCAGCTCGCGGCGGCGGCCGGCGCTGCGCTCGTTCCAGAGCTCGATGTAGCGACGGGTGATAGTGACGGGGTCGGTCATGGTTCTCTCCTTCGATGGCGCCGTGCTGTCCGGCTGACCGTCACTATCGAAGGTTCACGCGCGTTGATCGATTACCTCGGAGGTCATCAACGCGCGTGAGGTGTTCGCAAAAATTACTTCGCCGCCGTCACCATGATCTCGACGGTGTATTGCGGGGCCGCCAGCTTGGCTTCGACGGTGGCGCGCGCAGGCGTATTGCCGGGCGAGACCCAGGCGTCCCACACAGCGTTCATCTCGCCGAAGGTCTTCATGTCGGTGATGTAGATCGTGGCCGAGAGCAGCTTCGACTTGTCGGTGCCGGCCTTGGCGAGGTGGCCGTCGATGGTCGCCAGGATGTCCTGGGTCTGCTTCGTCACGCTTTCGCCGGCCGCCTTGTTGGCGACGACACCGGCGAGATAGACGATGTTGCCGTGCACGACGACCTGGCTCATGCGCGGGCCGGTTTCAAAACGCTGAATGCTCATCTGGGATCTCCTGACTGGAATGGCGGCCCTGTCTAGCCCAGCGATTTGCACTGTGCCAGCCCTAGCACGCATGCGTTGCCCGGCACGCATGCGCAGCCCTGCACGCATGCGTTGGCCAACATTGCGCCGCTCACGGAAACCGACTGAAGAACGTCCAGATCGTTTCTGCGCCGTCGATGTCGCCGTTTTGCGATCCGAGCAGGTTCCTGGCGACCTTCGGGAAGCGGGCATCCGGAGCGAAGCCTGGCATGCGGTGGCCACCATGATTGATGCGATAGAGCACGACGTCGTGCCCAGCCGGGCAGCGCGAGCTGATCCGCGTCACCGTGGACTGGTCCGCCGGCGCCGCATCGGGCATGTCGGTGATCCCGGCGTCGTCGGTCTCGCAGCCATTGAGCCTGCGCCAGAACGCCAGCGTCTCGTCCGTCGACCAGAATCCCTCTGCGGCAAAATAGCTCGATCCGCGCCCGCCCTCATAAGGGACCAGCGGATCGGCGGTCCCGTTCATGAGCAGCATCGGCAGCGGCCGCGACGGATGACAGGTGACGGCGGCTTCATCGTTGAGATTCATGATGACACTCGCAACCGCCGCAAACAGATCGGCGCGCGCGCAGGCCAAGGTCATCGCCATGGCACCGCCATTGGAGACGCCGGCGACGTAGACGCGCTTCGCATCGGCCGTGCCGTCGGCCACCAGCTTCTCGACCAGCCTTGCGATGAAGGCGACGTCATCGGTGCCCGCCGGTGGTCCGCGCAGGGCCGGCCCCGCCTTGGTGCGCGCGTCCGCCCATGCGTTGTTGAGCCCGTCCGGAAACACCACGGCGAGGCCCTCGCGCTTGGCAACCTGCGGCCAGGCCGTCCGTGTAACCATGTCGGCGCCGCGCTGGGTCTTGCCATGCAGCACGATTACGAGCGGTGCGGGCCGCTTGGCCGGCAGCTGCGCGGTGTAGGAGCGCTTCACCCCGTTGACGTCGACCGTATCGGCGGACGCGCGAAAACCGCAGCAGATTATTATCGTCAGGCAAAGAAGCGGAGACAGCCAGCTGGGGCGTGAAAAGGCCATGGTTGGCACCCGGTCGAGGCTCAATGCGGCGCGTCCTGGTTTGGAGTTTCAATAATGCCATCACGGACTTGCATGGCGGTCGCAGGTTTTCCGCTCAAATCTTAAGCTCCGTGTATATCGGGGATTGAGTTTGTCCCAACTAAGGGTTGAAATAGGTCATTGTTAGTTTGGGGGCACTGACTTGCTCCAGTTTCAAGATCATCTCGATCCCTGGGATATACTTCGCTTTTTTGAAGACAAGGTCGGAGCTGGTCTGTGGCGCTACGACGCCGAGGGCCGGATGCAGTGGTCTCGCGGCTTCTACCGCCTGCTTGGGCTCGATCCGTTCACGATTGCGCCCTCCTACGCGGAGATCGAGAAAAGGATTCATCCGGAGGATCGCCGGCCGAAGCGCGATCCACGCGAGTTCATGTTCGACCGGTCCTTGCTCAATGGTGAGATTAGGATCGTGCGGCCGAATGGTGCGCTGCGCTGGATTCGTATTCAGTCGGAGGTGTTGCTGGATCCTGCCAGCGCGAAAGAATCCGTGCTTGGCCTTGCTATCGACATCACCGAGCAACGAAGATTGCTGCAGCCGCTCAAGATGGACTCCGACCGCTACGCTGCGCTGATTGATATCACGGGTGGAGTGCTGTGGATTGGCACCCAGGACGGTCGGATTACGGCTCTTCTGAAGGCCGACAACAATGCGGAAGCGCAGCGATTGTTCGGCAACGGTTGGATCGATCTCCTGCCCGAAGAGGAGCGCGAGACGGCGTTGCGCAACTGGCTGGTGGCGGCTGAAACGGGGCGGCCCTACGATGTCGAGCACCGGCTGCGCCAGCCCGACGGCTCCTACCGCTGGTACCGCTGTAAGGCCGTACCGGTCCCGGAGGCGGACGGCGTCATTCGGGAGTGGCTCGGCATTTCCATGGATGTGCACCAGGAAAAACTATCGCTTCAGCCTGCGGGAGCTGCGAAACTTACGGGTGCGCAACTGCGGGCAGCCCGCGGCATGCTGAACTGGTCGGTCAAGCAACTGGCTTCGCGAACGGGACTCTCCGCCGCGGTGGTCAGGCGGCTGGAGGAGCAGAATGGCATGCTGCGAATGCCCGAGGGGACGATCAACCAGCTTCGCGATACACTTTCGGCCGCGGGCGTCGAGTTCATTTTTCCCGCGGTGGGCAAGCCGGGCGTGAGGCCACGATGATCGGAGAAAAAAATTCGAAGATGGCCTGCGTACTTCCTGCGCCTTGAAGATGAAACTAAGTTCGTCTTACCCGCAATTCTTGAATGGTGGTGCGCCACGATCTGGCGAACCGAGCCGAAATTGCGCTCCCCTGCCGCCGCACTGAGGCGCTTGCGGCCGTAAGCGCAAATTTTGCGTGTCCGTCGAATGTCGCCGGCAAATCTTTCTTAATGTCGCGATAAGCACCTTCTTCCACCCTCCCGATACACGTAATGATCGGGGTCGGGGCTGTTATTAGACCGGCGGTGGCATCGGCAAATTTGCAGCGGCAGAACGGGATGGATCAGCCTCGAAGGAGCGGCTCCATTCATTGCTGTGGCAAGCGCTGTCACGCTGATCTGCCTCATTCCCTGTGGACGGTGGAAGGGATCATCGCCTGCTGCCCGATCGGCACGTGTGGCCTTTCGACGCGTGTCAAAGAGATACTCGGATATTGAGGAGTATTGCCTATGTCCTTCTTTCAATTTCGTATTCGCGGCAGATTGATCGCTGGTTTTGCGGCGGTATGCGTGATCATTGCGGCTTCGGTCGGCTATACAGTATTTGCGGTGGGGGGAGTTGCCATGACCGTCGATCGGATGGCGAACCTGCGCGTGCCGGTCGCGCTCGCGAGCACCGAACTCGTCGGCAATCTCTATTCCACGCTGGCGACCCTGCGAGGCTATCTGCTCACCGGAAATCCGCAAGGCAAGCTCGACCGCGCCGCGATGTGGAAGGAGATGGATGCGACGGTTGCTGCTTTCGACGAGAAGGCCGGTCAGTTCACCAATCCAGAGAACAAGCAGAAATGGCAGGAGGCCAGAACGCTGCTCGGGGAGTTTCGCGCCGCACAGGACAAGGCCGAAGCGATCGCCTTCACCTCCGACGCGTATCCGGCGACCAAGCTCTTGACGACCGAAGCGGCCCCGCGTGCTGAAACGATCTTTTCCGAGATCACCAAGATGATCAATGAGGAGGAAGGTCTGGAGGCCACCGCGGAACGAAAGAAGCTGCTCAAGGCGATGGCCGATACGCGCGGCAATTTTGCTGCCGCAACGGCCCAGCTCCGCACGTATCTGCTCACGGGCGATCAGGCCGATAAGGAGAGATTTTTCAAGCCCTGGGAGGCTTTCGAGAAGGGTTATGGCGGAGTCCATTCGCGAAAGGACCTGCTTACGACCGGACAGCATGCCGCCTTCGACAAGATCGCCAAGGCCAAGACCGAGTTCGCGCCGCTGTTTGAGAAGATCTTCGCTCTTCGGGAGTCTCCCGCCTGGAATGCGCCGGTCTACCTGTTGGTGACCGAGGCAGCGCCTCGTGCGGCCAAGCTTCTCGACCTGCTTGACGGCGCAAGAGGTGGCGATGGTACGCGCTCGGGTGGAATCAAGTCCAACCAGAAGAAGATGCTGATCCAGGAAGCCATCGACGTTGCGTCGGGCATTTCGCTGTTGAAGCTGGTCTTGTGGGTCTTGCTTGTGCTCGGACTCGCGCTTGGCGCAATCATCGCGCTGCTCACCTCGCGTTCGATCGCAATCCCAATTCAAGGAATGACCTCCGCCATGGGCAAGCTCGCTGCCGGCGACATGTCCACGTCAGTCCCCGGCGTGGGTCGCGCCGACGAGATCGGCGAGATGGCCGATGCGGTCCAGGTGTTCAAGGAGAGCATGATCGAAACCGAGCGTCTGCGCGCCGAGCAGGCGCAGGCCGAAGCCCGTGCCGCCGCTCAGCGCAAGGCGGAAATGAACAAGTTTGCCGGTCAGTTCGAGGAGACGGTCGGAGACATCGTCAAGACGCTCTCGTCGTCCTCGACGGAGCTTGAAGCCGCCGCCAGGACCCTGACCAAAACGGCCGAGACGACGCAGGAGCTGTCCGGCATGGTCTCCGCCGCGTCCGAGGAGGCCTCGACCAACGTTCAGTCTGTTGCCTCCGCCACCGAGGAGATGAGCTCGTCGGTCAGTGAAATCAGTCGCCAGGTCCAGGATGCCGCCAGGATCGCCAGCGCAGCCGTTGAACAAGCGCACCGGACCAATGACCAGGTCAACAAGCTGTCGCAGGCCGCATCCCGTATCGGCGACGTGGTCGAGCTCATCAACACGATCGCGGGACAGACCAACCTGTTGGCCCTGAACGCGACGATCGAGGCGGCGCGCGCCGGCGAAGCGGGGCGCGGCTTTGCCGTGGTCGCCTCCGAGGTCAAGGCACTGGCCGAACAGACCGCAAAGGCAACCGGAGAGATTGGCCATCAGATCTCAGACATCCAGGCGGCCACCCAGGACTCGGTGATCGCCATCAAGGAGATCAGCGGCACAATCGCTCGAATCTCCGAGATATCGTCTGCGATCGCCTCCGCGGTGGAAGAGCAGGGAGCGGCCACGCAGGAGATAGCCCGGAACATCCAGCAGGCAGCCCAAGGCACCGACCAGGTGGCCGCCAACATTACCGAGGTGAAGCACGGCGCGACGGAAACCGGCTCGGCTTCCAATCAGGTGCTTGCCTCGGCGCAAATGCTGTCGAAGGACAGCGCGCGGTTGCACTCCGAGGTCGAGCAGTTCCTGACCACCGTGCGCGCGGCCTGACCCTGGGACAGGTCTCCGCCGTGACCACATGAGCGAACGCGATGACCGATCGAAACACGCAAGAGTCGCTAGCGGGCGCGCGCGACAACGTCATCCCGTTGCCGCTTCGCCAAACCAGCCTGGTCGCCAGCACCATGAGAGACTGCAACTTGCTGCGGCAAGGCATCGTGGCGATGCAGCAATGTCTCAGGGCGCTCCGCGACCTTGTCCGAAATCTCGATGACAGACCGGAGGAGGCCGAGCGACTTCGAGCCCACATGGCTGAGCTGAACGAGCTGTTGTATTTGCGGCTCGATCAGCTCTCACTGACTGAACGCCTGTTGCAGGAGATGCTTCGCCGCCGTTGAGGCCGGTGCGAGGCCGTGCACGGCCAACCTCGTCGGTCACCCCACCGTCTTGGCGGCGGCCCGGCCCGCATTGCGGCCCGAGAACAGGCAGCCGCCCAGGAAAGTCCCCTCCAGCGAGCGATAGCCATGCACGCCGCCGCCACCGAAGCCGGCGGCCTCGCCGACGGCGTAAAGGCCGGGAATGACGCGGCCCTCCTCCCCGAACACGCGGGAGTCGAGATCGGTCTCGAACCCGCCCAGCGTCTTGCGGGTGAGGATGTTGAGCTTCACCGCGATCAGCGGTCCATGCGCGGGATCGAGGATGCGGTGCGGGGAAGCGGTGCGGATCAACTTGTCGCCGATATAGCGGCGCGCATTGTGGATGTTCATGACCTGCGCATCCTTGACGTAGGGATTGGCGATCTCGCGGTCGCGCGCCTCGATCTGCATCCTGATGTGCTCGAGCTTGAGGAGATCGCTGCCGGCGAGCTTGTTCATGGCCGCAACGAGCTCATCGAGCTTGTCGCGGACAATGAAGTCGACACCATGGCTCTTGAACGCCTCCACCGGCGCCGGCGCGCCCTTGTTGGTGGCGCGGCGAAGCGTCATGCGCCAGCTCTTGCCAGTCAGGTCCGGGTTCTGCTCCGAGCCCGACAGCGCAAACTCTTTCTTGATGATGCTCTGGGTCAGGATGAACCAGGAATAATCGTAGCCGGTCGACATGATGTATTTGAGCTGGCCGAGCGTGTCGGAGCCCGGGAATAGCGGCGCCGGCAGCCGCGTGCCTGTGGCGTCGAACCACATCGAGGAAGGACCCGGCAGGATGCGGATGCCGTGGCGCGGCCAGATCGGGTTCCAGTTCTGGATGCCCTCGACGTAGTGCCACATGCGGTCGCGGTTGATCAGCCGCGCGCCGGTCTTTTCCGTGATGCCGATCATGCGCCCATCGACATGCTCGGGCACGCCGGAGATCATGAACTTCGGGGGCTCACCGAGCCGCTTCGGCCAGTTCTGCCGCACCAGTTCGTGGTTGCCGCCGATGCCGCCGGAGGCGACAATCACGGCCTGCGCCTTCAACGCGAAGTCGCCGACCACGTTGCGCGAGGAGCTCTTGCCGCGCTCTGCATCATCGGGCGCAAGAACGACGCCGCTGACGCCATCCACGGTGCCATTGCTGATAGAGAGCGCATCGACGCGATGACGGAATCGGAAGATCAATCGGCCGGTCTTCATCGCCTCGCGCGCGCGGCGCTCGAACGGCTCGACGATGCCCGGGCCGGTGCCCCAGGTGACGTGGAAGCGCGGCACCGAATTGCCGTGGCCCATCGCGTCATAGCCGCCGCGCTCGGCCCAGCCGACCACGGGAAAGAAGCGATGGCCCATCGCGCGCAGCCAGCCGCGCTTCTCGCCGGCCGCGAAGGCCACATAGGCTTCGGCCCATTGGCGCGGCCAGAAATCATCGTCGCGGTCGAAGCCGGCGGTGCCGAGCCAGTCCTGCATGGCAAGCTCGTAGGAGTCCTTGATGCCGAGCCGGCGCTGCTCGGGCGAATCGACCAGGAACAATCCGCCGAACGACCAGAACGCCTGGCCACCGAGCGACTGCTCGCCTTCCTGGTCGACAACTATCACGCGCTTGCCCGCATCAGCGATCTCGGTGGCGGCGACGAGGCCCGATAGTCCCGCGCCGACGACGATGACATCCGTTTCTTCAACCATGCGTTTCCCCCTCCAAGTTCTTCTCCTCCCCAAGGGTTCCCCCCTGTAGTTGCCCGGATTGAAGCCAGCGGTGGCAACTGAGATCAAGGGTATGGCGCGCAAGACCTCGTTAACTTGTTCCACTTTGGGATGGAGACCGGCCGGGTGCAGCGCGGACGCAACACTGGATTTGAATTTGTTTTGAGCCAGCAGGCCTGCCTAGACAAAACCTCGGTTACGACCGACGCTAGCCGTGCATCACCACCTGACACACAGATTCGAATTCGACTGGGGCGGGGGAAAATGAAGTTTCTGACGGGGTTGCTTGCGGCGGTTCTCTTGATCGCAGGCATGGGGGCTTCTCACGCGGTGGTTCGGATCGCGGACGACCGCGGCGGCCGGATCGGAACCTACGTCGACAAGTACCAGGACCTCAGGCAATCGGGCGAGACGGTCATCATCGATGGCCTCTGTGCCTCGGCCTGCACCATCGTCCTCGGTGCTATCCCGCACGACCGGATTTGCGTGACCTCGCATGCGACGCTGGGCTTCCACGCCGCCTGGGATTTCGGCGCCAACGGCCGCGCCATCACCAATCCCGAAGCGACCCAGATGCTGTACGCGATGTATCCCTCGCAGATCAGGCGCTGGATCGGCCAGCGGGGCGGCCTCACCCCGCGGATGCTCTTCCTGAGGGGCAAGCAGCTCCAGGCCATGTACAAGCCGTGCTACCTTGACGCGCAGGCCTCGACGACCAGGCCGTCGCGCCGGTCGCTCCCGCAAGCGGACCCGCTCGAATCCGCCCGGGGCCAGCTCCTCCACTGACATCCACAGGCTGGCGGCGTCCTTTGGCGCCGCCGCGGCGTCTTGCCTGCTGGCGGCGCCTTGCCCGCAGCCGGCGCAAAGCCTATCTGAAAGCCAGGGAACCGGGGCCTTCGTCCCGATCGTTGTCATGGCTCAACCGCTGCACCCGGCACATCGGCTATCGGACAATTCGCCCACTGCCGGGCGGATGCCATCCGTGCTGCTGTGGGCGGGCGCTGCAATCGGCGGACTCGCCGTGATCGGCGCGCTGGCGCTCTGGTTCCACTATGGCAGCCAGGTGTTCTTCGAAATGATCAGGACCGGCTTTGCCGCCTGCTTCTGACCTGCGACAGGAAGTTTTCCGCCCATGAGCTCCGCCACCCGTCCGCTGGTGATCGCGACCGCCTTCGCCGCAAGCCTCGTCGTCGGGCTCCTGATCATGTTCTGGGCCATGGGCGGGGTCGGCAAGGTGGCACAGCCGGCCGCGATCGGCGGCCCGTTCCAGCTGACCGACCAGAACGGCAAGGCCGTCACCGACAAGAGCCTGAAGGGCAAGCCGACCCTGATCTTCTTCGGCTACACCCATTGCCCCGACGTCTGCCCGACCTCGCTGTTCGAGATCTCGGAAGTGCTGCGCGCGCTGGGCAAGGACGCCGACAAGGTCAATGCCATCTTCATCTCGGTCGATCCCGAGCGCGACACGCCGGCGACGATGAAGGATTACCTGTCGAGCTTCGATCCGCACCTCCAGGGCCTGTCCGGCGACCCCGCCGAGACCGCCAAGGTGATCTCCTCCTACCGGGTCTATGCCAAGAAGGTCCCGACCAAGGACGGCGACTACACGATGGACCACACCGCGCTGATCTACCTGATGGACCGCGAGGGCAGGTTCGTCTCGCCGTTCAATTTGAAGCGGACGCCGGAAGAGGCAGCGGTTGATTTGAAGCGCTATCTCTGAGCTTCACGCTGGCTACAATCGGCGCTCGCGTTCCCGGCGGGATGGTCTATAAGGCCCTCCGATCCCGACGAAATTCATTCCTTCGGCCGATGGCTCCATCGCAACAGGCGAAATCGCTCAAATCTGTCCGTGGCTTGCTGGCAGGGCTGGTTGCCGGCCTTTGCCTGCTCGGCGGCCTCACCGAGGCGAACGCGCAAGCCCCCGCCAAGCGGCCGCCGACGGCACCTCAGACCACCCCTCAGGCGGCGCCCCAGGCCGCCCCGCAGGCGGTGCCCGGGTTTTGGGACCCGCGCCGGCGCCCCGAACGGCCTGACCTGTCGCGCCTCACCGTGATCCGCTTCCTGACCGAGACCGATTATCCGCCGTTCAACTACACCGGTGCGGACGGCAACCCGGCCGGCTTCAACGTCGATTTCGCCCGCGCCCTGTGCGAGGAGATCAAGGTCACGTGCACGGTGCAGATGCGGCGTTTCGAGACGCTGGTCGATGCGCTCACCTCCAACCGGGGCGATGCCATCATCGCCTCCATGGCGGTGAGCCCACAGCTGCGCGCCCGCGTCGACTTCACCGATCCCTATTATCGCGTGCCGGCGCGCTTCGTCTCGCGCAAGGATGCGGTGATGCCGGAGATCCGCCCCGAATATCTCGAGGGCAAGAAGGTCGGCGCCATCGCGGGCTCGGCGCACGAGGCGTATCTCAAGGCGATGTTCACCGACGCCGAGCTGCACGCCTACCCCAATGACGATGCGATGCGCGCAGCTCTGCGCAGGGGCGAGGTCGACTTCATCTTCGGCGACGCCATCTCGCTGGCGTTCTGGATCAACGGCACGGATTCGGCCGATTGCTGCGCCTTCTCCGGCGGTCCGTTCGTCGAGAGCCGCTTCTTCGGCGAGGGCATCGGCATCGCCGTGCGCAAGGGCAACGACGTGCTGCGCCAGGCCCTGAACTGGGCGATGTTCCGGATCTGGGAAAAAGGCCGCTACACCGATCTCTGGCTACGGTATTTCTCGGTCAGTCCGTTCTGACCTTTCGCCTCTCCGCCTGCAGCGGGAGTGCGGACGATCGCAGAGATCATCACGCGCGCGTCATACCCATTCACCACGCCTGAAATTTCCCGGTCCCGCCCGCCGGCGAATTCCGCTATTGAAGGACGCGGTAATCGTTCCGTCCTCTCCGCGAGCATTCCGCGTTCGTCGATCCGTCTCGCCGGTGCGCAGGTTCAATGCAGCTTTACCTCCCGATCGCCGATCTTCCGGTCAACGTCTTCCTGGTGCTCGCCATGGGCGCTGCGGTCGGCTTCGTCTCCGGCATGTTCGGAATCGGCGGCGGCTTCCTGATGACGCCGCTTTTGATCTTCATCGGCATCACGCCGGCGGTCGCGGTGGCCTCGGTGGCGAGCCACATCGCGGCCTCCTCCTTTTCCGGCGCCCTCTCCTATTGGCGGCGGCGCGCGATCGATCCGGCGCTGGCGAGTGTGTTGTTATGCGGCGGCGTGACCGGCACGACGCTCGGCGTCTGGACCTTCACCCAGCTGCGCGCGCTCGGCCAGCTCGACCTGATGATCGCGCTCTCCTACGTCGTGCTGCTCACCACGGTCGGCAGCCTGATGTTCTCGGAAGGATTGCGCGCCTTGATGCGGACCCGGCGCGGGGCGCTGCCGCCGCGCCGCACCCACAACTGGATCCACGGCCTGCCGCTGAAGATGCGGTTCAAGCGCTCGAAGATCTATCTCTCGGTCATCCCCGTGGTGATCGTCGGCATAGTGATCGGTTTCATCGGCGCCATCATGGGTATAGGCGGCGGCTTCATCCTGGTGCCGATCATGATCTATCTCTTGAGGGTGCCGACCTCGACGGTGATCGGGACCTCGATGGTTCTCACCGTCGTCACCATGCTGTTCGCGACCATGCTGCACGCGGCGACCAATCACCTGGTCGATGCCGTGCTGGCGCTGATCCTGATGGTCGGCGGCGTCACCGGCGCGCAGTTCGGCGCCCGTGCCGGCCAGAAGATCCGCGGCGAGCAGCTGCGGCTGCTGCTGGGCTTGCTCATCCTCTCGGTCGGAATCCGCTTCGCGATAGAGCTGGTGATCCAGCCCTCCGATCTCTTCACCATCCGCGAGCTCGGAGCGAGCCGATGAGGCGCATGCTTCTCGCCATCGTCCTCGTCCTGCTGCTCGGCGGCGCTGCGCGGGCCGAGCGGCTGATCGTGTCGGTCTCGAATCACCGCGTCACGGTGACGCCGAACTATTCCGGCGAGGAGCTGGTGCTGTTCGGCTCGGTCGAGAAGGATACGACGACGCCCGCGGACCGCACGGCCTACGATCTCGTCGTCACCGTGATGGGCCCGCGCGCCGACATGGTGACGCGGCGGAAGGAGCGCACCTTCGGCATCTGGATCAACACCGACTACCGCCAGTTCCTGCAGGTGCCGAGCTATCTCGCGCTGTTCGCCAACCGCCCGCTCGACGCCATCACCTCGCCCGAGATCGCGCGGCGACAGCAGATCGGGCTCAACAACGTGCTGCTGACGCAGCGGGTCAGCGGCGACTTTGCCGACGTGGTGCCGAACGATGCGTTCCGCTCGGCCTTCATTCGCCTGCGCACCCAGCGCGGGCTCTATCGCGAAGACGGAAGCGCGGTCACGTTCTTGACGCCGACGCTGTTCCGCACCGGCATTCCGCTGCCCGCGGAGGTGCCGATCGGCACCTATGAGATCGAGATCAAGCTGTTTGCCAACGGCGCGTTCATCGGCAAGACCGAGACCGCCTTCGAGATCGTCAAGGTCGGCTTCGAGCAGTTCGTCGCCACCACCGCCCGCCAGAACGGCCTGATTTACGGCCTCGCCACCGTGGCGATGGCGCTGATGACGGGGTGGATGGCCTCGATCGTGTTCAGGAAGGACTAGCCCCGTCATTGCGAGCGCAGCGAAGCAATCCAGACTGCCTCCGCTGCGGCAGTCTGGATTGCTTCGTCGCAAGAGCTCCTCGCAATGACGGTAGTGAACAGCGGGGCCTCCACCTACACCACCGCCTTCGCCGGCCGCGTCACCAGATAGATGCCGAGCGCGACCGGAATGATGCCGAGCAGGTCGCGCGCCTCGATGTGCTCGCCGAGGACGAGGAATGCGAACAGCATGCCGAGCGGCGGCATCAGGAAATGATAGGCGCTGGCGGCGGTGGCGCCACACGTCTTCAAGAGACGAAACCAGAGCCAAGAAGCGATGATCGAGCCGCCGAGCACGAGAAAGGCGAAGGCGCCGATCAGGCTCGGCGTATAGTCGATCGCGTCGACATCGGCGAAGGTGAGCGCGACCGGTGTCAGCACGATGCCGGCCGCGAGGTTCTGCACGCCATTGCCGATCCACAGGGATCCCTTCGGCGCCAGCAGCTTGAACAGGATGGTGCCGGCCACGATCGAAGCGAGCGAGGCCAGCGTGAAGACGACGCCGTGCAGCGAATCGGTGCCGACCGACAGGCGGTGCCAGACGATTGCGGTCACGCCGATGATGCCGAGCAAGAGGCCGCTCGCCTTGCGCCAGGTCATGCCTTCGCCGAGCAGCAGCGCGGCAAGGCCCGCGGTGAACACCGGATTGGCTGACACGATCAGGCCGCCGAGGCCGGCGGAGACCGATTGCAGGCCGGTGTAGCCGAGGCCGAGATAGAGCGCGTTGTTGGCGATGCCGAGCACCGCGAAGATCGCGGCATCGCGCCACGACAACGACCAGGCTTCGCCGCGGATCAACGTGGCGCCCAGGATCAAGATACCCGCGAGCGAGAAGCGCGCGGCGAGCAGGATCAGCGGCGGGCAATGGGTGACGCCGATCTTGCCAGCGATGAAGGCGTAGCTCCAGAGCAGGCAGAACAGGCCGATCGCGAGCGGCAATGTGTTGAACCGGCTGCGGGGGGCGGGAAGCGAGGTCGCGAGCGACATGAGGGCATTCTCGGATGTTTTCTTCTGCCCTCGATCTAGGGAGGCTGCTTGTCATTTGGAAATTAAATGATTAACTCATACCAAGTGGATTTCTTAATGGAGGCGGCCATGCTCGATCTCGAGCTGCTGCGCAGCTTCGTCTCGGTGGTCGAGGCCGGCGGCTTCACCCGCGCCGGCGAGCGCGTCCACCGCACGCAATCGACCGTGAGCCAGCAGATCAAGCGGCTGGAGGAGGATGTCGGTCAGGTGCTGCTGCACCGCGACGGCAAGGACGTGCGCCCGACCGAGGCCGGCGAGCGGCTGCTGTCCTATGCGCGGCGATTGCTCTCGCTGGCCGAGGAGGCGCGTGACGTGCTGCGCCAGCCCGATAGCGAAGGCGCGATCCGGCTCGGCATCCCCGAGGACTTTGCCGCGTACCGGCTGGCAAAACTGCTGGGAGCGTTCTCGCGCTCGCATCCGGGATTGCGGCTGGACGTGCGCGCCGACCAGAGCAAGCATCTCGCCCGCGATCTCCAACGCGGCGAGCTCGACCTTGCGCTCTACAAGCGCGAGGCTGGCGCGAAGGACGCGATCGCGGTGTGGCCGGAGCGGGTGCACTGGGTCACCAGCAAGAGCCATCCGGTCGACGTCAACGTGCCGTCAGTGCCGCTGATCGGCTTTCCGCTCGGCTGCATCTACCGCGCCGGCGCCATCCACGCGCTGGAAACGGCCGGCCGCGCTTGGCACACCGCCTACACCTCATCGAGCCTCGCCGGCATTCAGGCCGCGGTCGCCGCCGGCATGGGCCTCAGCATCCTGTCGGAGATGGCGATCCAGACCGACCACCGCGTGCTGACGGCGAAGGACGGCTTTGCGCCGATCAACAAGACCGAGGTTGCACTGATGGCTTCACCGGATGCGAGCCCGGCGACGCTGCGGCTTGCGGACCGTCTCGCGGAGTTTTGCGATGCGGTGCAGAGCAAGGCGGCTTGAGCTCGCCAAAGCTCCTACGGCTCTCAATTCGCTGCGGATATCAGCTTGTCGCCGCACGCGCTTGCGTAGAACTTGCCGCCGCATTGGCGCTTGATCGCAGCGCAGCGGGCTGCGGGCGACGCCTTCTGCGGCACTGTGAAGCCGCAGCTGAGGCCATCGGCGCTGCGACCGGTCGTGCCGGCGGCAAACGCCGCACTGGTGGCGCTGATGCAGACGACGAGCAGGGCCGCAGTGGCGATCTCGATCAGCAGTCTCACGGTCCGCTTCTCCACACTGATGGCTGAATCTTTCGTAATCTAGCACCGAATCTGGGTTTCTCCGTGCTCCTCCGGGTTCCCAATTCGGCCCATTCCTTGCATAAATTTGCGCCAGCGCAGTGCACGGCCACGCGGGCGACAGTTCCGGTGCAAGGGCAGGACGCGTACAGTTAAGAGTTGTTTCGACCTAGGAAGTAACGGCTTTGCAGGATTCATCGTTCCAGCCCAGTTTTCCGGCCCCCGGGCAGCCCATCGACGAACTCGCGCTGGCCGAGATCAAGGGCGCAATCCTGGCAAAGCTGCGCCTTGCCATCGGCAAGGACGCTGGCATGGCGACCAGGCACGATTGGTACCAGGCCGCGGCGCTCGCTCTGCGCGACCGCATCGTCCATCGCTGGCTCACGGCCGAGAAGCACAGCTACGACGCGGGCCGCAAGCGGGTTTACTATCTCTCGCTCGAATTCCTGATCGGCCGGCTCTTCACCGACGCGCTCAACAACATGGGCCTGCTCAAGATCTTCGAGGTCGCGCTCGGCGATCTCGGCGTCTCGCTGCCGGAGCTGCGCAAATGCGAGCCGGATGCGGCGCTCGGCAATGGCGGTCTCGGCCGGCTCGCCGCCTGCTTCATGGAGAGCATGGCGACGCTGTCGATCCCCGCGATTGGCTACGGCATCCGCTACGATTACGGCCTGTTCCGTCAGATCATCAATCAGGGCTGGCAGCAGGAATATCCCGACGAATGGCTGAGCTTCGGCAATCCCTGGGAATTGCAGCGGCCCGAGGTGATCTACGACGTCAATTTCGGCGGCGGCGTCGAGCATGTCGACGACAAGGGCCGCGACCGCTCGATCTGGCATCCTGCTGAGACCGTGCAGGCGATCGCCTATGACACGCCGATCGTCGGCTGGCGCGGCCAGCACGTCAACGCGCTGCGGCTGTGGTCGGCGCGCTCGCCCGATCCGCTCAAGTTAGATGCCTTCAACAAAGGCGATTACGTCAGCGCCAGCGCCGAGCAGGCGCGCGCGGAGGCGATCTGCAAGTTCCTCTATCCGAACGACGAGAGCCCGGCGGGCCGCGAGCTGCGGCTGCGCCAGGAATATTTCTTCGTCTCCGCCTCGCTCCAGGACCTGGTGAAGCGGCATCTTTCCTCCGACGGCCAGCTGCGCAACCTCGCCGGCAAGGTCGCGGTGCAGCTCAACGACACCCATCCGAGCCTTGCCGTCACCGAGCTGATGCGCATCCTCGTCGACCTCCACAATTTCCGCTGGGACGAGGCCTGGAAGATCACGGTCGCCACCCTCTCCTACACCAACCACACGCTGCTGCCGGAGGCGCTGGAGACCTGGCCGGTCGAGCTGTTCGAGCGGCTGCTGCCGCGGCATCTGGAGATCATCTACCGCATCAACGTGCAGCATCTGGCGCTCGCCGAAGCGCGCTGCCCCGGCGACATCGACTTCCGCGCCTCGGTCTCGCTGATCGACGAGAAGAGCGGCCGCCGCGTGCGCATGGGCCAACTCGCCTTCGTCGGCTCGCACCGCATCAACGGCGTCTCGGCGATGCATTCGGACCTGATGCGCGAGACCGTGTTCCACGATCTCAATCATCTCTATCCCGGACGGATCACCAACAAGACCAACGGCATCACCTTCCGGCGCTGGCTGATGCTGGCGAATCCGAAGCTGACCGATTTGTTGCGCGAGAGCTGCGGCGATGCCGTGCTCGACGATCCGACCCAGCTCTCGCTGATCGAGGCGCGCGCCAGCGACGTCGAGTTTCAGAAGAAGTTCCGCAGCGTCAAGCACCACAACAAGGCCCAGCTCGCCCGCCTGATCGGCGAACGGCTCGGCATCAGGGTCGACCCGGGCGCATTGTTCGACGTGCAGATCAAGCGCATCCACGAGTACAAGCGCCAGTTGCTCAACGTCATCGAGACGGTCGCGCTGTACCAGGCGATCAAGGACGAGCCCAACGGCAATTGGGTGCCGCGGGTGAAGATCTTCGCCGGCAAGGCGGCGGCGAGCTATCGCTACGCCAAGCTGATCATCAAGCTGATCAACGACGTCGCCGAGATCGTCAACAACGATCCCGCGATCGGCGGCAAGCTCAAGGTCGTGTTCCTGCCCGACTACAATGTCAGCCTCGCCGAGGTGATCATTCCCGCGGCCGATCTGTCCGAGCAGATCTCGACCGCGGGCATGGAAGCCTCCGGTACCGGCAACATGAAGCTGGCGCTGAACGGGGCCATCACCATCGGCACGCTCGACGGCGCCAATATCGAGATCCGCGACCATGTCGGCACCGAGAACATCGCGATCTTCGGCATGGAAGCCGGCGACGTGATGATCCGCCGCAAGCAGGGGCTGGATGCTTCCGACGTGATCCGCCGGTCGCCGAAGCTGCAGCGTGCCATCAACGCGATCGGCGCCGGCGAGTTCTCGCCCGGCGACCCCGGCCGTTTCGAATCCATCGCGCACGCGCTGCGTTATCTCGACCATTACATGGTCAGCGCCGATTTCGATTCCTACTACGAGGCGCAGCGCGCGGTCGATGCGCGCTGGCAGGTGGCGCCGGCCTGGACCCGCGCCTCGATCCTCAATGTCGCGCGCATGGCCTGGTTCTCCTCGGACCGCACCATCCGCGAATATGCCGAGGAGATCTGGAACGTGCCGGTCAATCCGACCACGCCGCTGCTGCCGAACCTGCGCGACGCCGCAGGCTGATTTTTCCGCGGCATGGAAGCGGCCTTACCTGCGAGGTTATTGCATCCTTCGCGAGGGATGATGATATGATCGTCATCATCCCCTAAGCGGCGTTGTGACACGACGCCGCAACCTCAACCGCCGTCATTGCGAGCGCAGCGAAGCAATCCAGAATCTTTCCGCGGAGACAGTCCGGATTGCTTCGCTGCGCTCGCAATGACGGCTGTGGAGGCATCGAGGACCAACAATGCACGCCAAGCTCCCGCACCCCTTCGACGAGGCCACGCGCGTCACCGCCGGTGACTCTAGCTGGCAGGGGCACACCAGCGACGATTACTGGGCCTTTGTCGGCCCGTTCGGCGGCGCCACCGCCGCGACCATTTTGCGGGCGCTGATCGAGCATCCGCAAGCCGCCGGCGATCCGCTCGCGCTCACCGTCAATTATTGTGCGCCGATCGCCAAGGGTCCGTTCGATCTCGACGTGCGCCTCGTCAAGGCCAACCGCTCCAGCCAGCACTGGAGCGTCGAGCTCAGCCAGGGCGG
Organism: Bradyrhizobium sp. USDA 336; assembly: GCF_044908355.1. Classification (NCBI taxonomy): domain Bacteria; kingdom Pseudomonadati; phylum Pseudomonadota; class Alphaproteobacteria; order Hyphomicrobiales; family Nitrobacteraceae; genus Bradyrhizobium; species Bradyrhizobium sp. USDA 336. The sequence goes on from NZ_JBIYDC010000002.1 coordinate 5,034,665, forward strand.
CGGCGAGGTCGCAACGCTCGCCACCGCCGTGTTCGCCGAACGCCGTCCGTCCTGGGAGCACAGGGTGGCGCAATATCCGGACGCCAAGCCGTTCGAGGAGACGCTGCCGTTCCCAAAAATCTCGGCATCCTGGGCCAACCAGTACGAATTCCGCTTCGTCGAGGGCGAGATGCGGATCGGCCCGCCGCAGGCCGAGCCCGCCAGCACCTACTCGAAGATCTGGATCAGCGACCGCACGCCGCGCAAGCTCGACATGCTGTCGCTGATGTCGATGTCGGACGCCTTCTTCGGCCGCATCTTCCACGCAAGGCGCGAGCTGGTGCCGTTCGGCACGGTGTCGCTGACGACCTATTTCCACACCGACGCCGAGGAGCTCGCGGCTGAAGACATCACGCGCGTGCTGACGACGGCGGATTCGAAGATCATGCACAAGAGCTACGCCGACCAGAACGCCGAGCTGTGGTCGCCGAACGGCCGGCTGCTCGCGACCACGACGCAGATCGCGTATTTCAAGGCGTGAGCTTTCTCCTCCCCCTCTCCCCGTTCTTACGGGGAGAGGGTTGGGGTGAGGGGCTGCATCCGCAAACTCGTTGACAGACAGACTCGCGGAGAGTCCCCCTCACCCGGATTGCATCTCCGATGCAATCCGGCCTCTCCCCGCACGCGGGGAGAGGCGCAGAGCCCGTCCCCGCGCGCAAACAAAAAGGGCGGCCCCGCGGCCGCCCTTTTGCATTTCAAGCGATGGAGCTTTACTCCGCCGCGAGCTTCACGTCCGGAGCTGCTGCGCGCACTTCTGCATCCACCTGGGCTTCGAACTTGGCAAAATTCTTCTGGAACATGCCGACCAGCGCGCGGGCGGTCTTGTCGAACTCGTCCTTGTCCTTCCAGGTGTTGACCGGGTTGAGGATCTCGGCCGGCACGCCCGGCAGCGCGGTCGGGACCGCGAAGCCGAAATATTTGTCGGTGCGGAATTCGACGTTGCGCAGCGAGCCGTCGAGCGCCGCGGTGAGCAGCGCGCGCGTCACCTTGATCGGCATGCGGCTGCCGACGCCATACTTACCGCCGGTCCAGCCCGTGTTGACCAGCCAGCAATCGACATTGTGCTGGGCGATGAGGTCGCGCAGCATGTTGCCGTAGACGGATGGATCGAGCGGTAGGAAGGGCGAGCCGAAGCAGGTCGAGAATTCCGGCTGCGGCTCGTTGCCGAGGCCGCGCTCGGTGCCGGCGACCTTGGCGGTGTAGCCGGACAGGAAGTGATACATCGCCTGCGCCGGCGAGAGCTTGGCGATCGGCGGCAGCACGCCGAAGGCGTCGGCAGCCAGCATCACCACGTTCTTCGGCTGCGGCGCGCGGCCGGTGCGCGAAGCGTTCGGGATGAAGTCGAGCGGATAGGCCGAACGCGTGTTCTCGGTCTTGGAGCCGTCGTCGAAATCGACGACGCGGGTGTCCTCATCGAGCACGCAGTTCTCGAGCACCGCGCCGAAGCGGGTCGAGGCGGCATAGATCTCAGGTTCGGCTTCCTTCGACAGCTTGATGCACTTGGCGTAGCAGCCGCCTTCGAAATTGAAGACGCCGTTCGGGCCCCAGCCGTGCTCGTCGTCGCCGATCAGGGTGCGGTTGGGATCGGCCGATAGCGTCGTCTTGCCGGTGCCCGACAGGCCGAAGAAGATCGCGGTGTCGCCCTTGGCGCCGACATTCGCCGAGCAGTGCATCGGCATCACGCCGCGCTCGGGCAGATAATAATTCAGGGTCGTGAAGACCGACTTCTTCATCTCGCCGGCATAATAAGACCCGCCGATCAGGACGATCTTGCGGGCGAAATCGATCGCGACCACGTTCTCCGAGCGGCAGCCATGGCGTTTAGGATCGGCGCGGAAGCTCGGCATGTCGATGATGGTGAGCTCCGGCACGAAGGTCGGCAGCTCGATCGCCTCGGGGCGGATCAGCAGCGTGCGGATGAACAGCGAGTGCCAGGCAAGCTCGGTGAAGACGCGCGTCTTGATCCGGTAGGCCGGGTCGGCGCCGCCATAGAGGTCCTGCGCGAACAGGCGCTTGCCTTCGGCGTGCTTGAGGAAATCCTGGTAGAGCGTCTCGAATTGCTCGGCGGTGATCGACTGGTTGCCGGCCCACCACATCTTCTTCTCGGTGGTGGCGTCGCGCACCGTGAACTTGTCCTTCGGGCTGCGCCCGGTGAACTCGCCGGTGTCGGCGCAGAGTGCGCCATCGGCGGAGAGCACTGCCTCACCCGCTGCGAGCGAGTATTGATAGAGTTGCGGCGCACCCAGGTTCCAGTGAACCTGCTTGAGATTCTTTAAGCCGAATTTGTCGGCGCCGAAGGCACCGTTGCGCACGCCCGTCTCTTGCACGAAGAAATCCTCCTAGAACCCGCGACATCAAGCGCGGCCAAGTTTGGCGCCGTCGCGATCACCGTGAATATGGGCCGTTCGGCCTCGGCTGAACGACCTAATACTGATGAACGCTGGCGTTGCCAAGCTGATCCCGCAGGATTTGGTTTATTCAAGGACCGCGCCAAACGTCGCGCATGTCAGCTCTGAAAGGCCGCAGCGAGAAAGTGCGGATGATCGCGCAACCAAATGCACATCTGCGCGTTATGTCCGGTTATTGCGACGCACAATCACTGCGTCAACACCCCTATCTTACCTCGCCCTCGCCGATCAACGCGAACGGTCCCCACATCGCGGGATAAGCGTTGCGCGGCGACGAGGCGTCGTCGAGATAGGCTAACATCGCGCGGCGCAAGGCTTCGGCGCGGCCGAGCTTTGGCTCGTTCTTCAGCAGCTCGAACGTCGACGTGGTCAAGCGGGTCGCAGCCTCCGAATCCACGGCCCAATGGGACACCAGGAGCGCGCGAGCACCTGCGTAGAAGAACGAGCGCGCCAATCCCGACAACGCCTCCGCACCGGGCTTGTCGCCCGCGATGGTGTTGCAGGCGGACAGCACAACCCAATCGGCATTGAGCTTGAGCTGGGCCACTTCGCTCGCGGTGAGAAGTCCATCGTCGAGCTCCGTCGGCTGGTCGGGGATGGAGAGCGCCAGCGAGGGCTCCCCCAATCCCTTGACGTCGCCGGCGACAAGGCCGTGGGTGGCAAAGTAGATGATGCCGTATTGGGCAAGCGCTGCACGCTTGAGCGTCGTTTCGCTGGCGTCGCGGCCGAGATGGATGTCAGCCTCGGCAGCGCCGACGTCCCTCGCCACCGCGTTCAATTCGTCGGCGGTATCGGGCAGCTGCGGCAGCGCCTGGGCCAGCCGCGCACGATCCACGCCCGCGCCGCGCCAGAAGTCGGCATAGGCCATCGTCGCGATGCTGCGTGCCGCGACCTTGCCGTTCGCGGCGCGCCGGTCGGCGGGCCCTTCGGCTGCAGGGTTGAACACGGGATCGCCGAAACCGGTCATCGGCTTGACGCTTTGATCCCTGCGGGCGAAAGCGCGCAGCGATTTCAGGCTGATCACCGACGGCAGCACCGAGACGGCCTGTCGCCGCAGCAGCCAGGCAGCGCTGCGATAGCCCTCGAGCCGGTCCGGGATTGCAGCCTGCGGCCTCTCCGTGACCAGCAGATGAAACGGCAATGCGGTCAATGCCGCCGACGGCACGACCAGCAGGTTGCGCTTGTCCCTGGTCAGCGCCTCAACCGGGCCGAGCAGTGCGACATAGAGCTCGTTGGCAAGACCGAGGTCGAACAATCCCGATTTGCCGGATGCATCGCGCGCCTTGCCAACATCGAGCCCCCTGCGGAAAGCCGTGACCTTCTGTGCGACCGCGTCCGCTCCGAGCGGAATCTCCTTCCAGTCGACGCTCTCGCGCGTGATCGCGACGACATAGCTCCGCCTGTCGACGACGGAATAGACCACCATCGCCTCGTCGGACGCCAGCAGCGGCTGGATGTCCTTGATGGTCAGCGGCAGCGGGTTGGACAGCGAGGAATAGTCGGGAAACTCGACGGCGAGCGTCTTCTGCAATCCGTTGCGCTCGCCCGCGATCGCCGCGATCCGCACGCGGCTGCGCTGCTCGGCCGCGACGTCGCGCTGCGCCGATGGCTTCGACACTGCAGCGATGATCGCCTTGTCGAGCGCTTCGGACTCGGCCGCGAGATCCTGATCCTTGCGCACGAGCTCGGCGAGCCGGTCGCTGCCGGCGGCGAGCCGCACCGCGAGCTTGTTCACGGCAGAAGCGGCAGAGGATTGCGTGCCGCGCTGGATCGCAGCGAGCGCATCGTCGAGCGCCTTTTCGCTCGAAAGCAGCGATTGCTGCCGTGCCGCGAACAGGATCGGCAGCACGACGCGCAGCTGCGCACGATTGGCCGCGAGCGTCTTCTGCGCCAACGGCAAGGCGTCCGCCGTCTGTCCCGTCGCCTGCAGAAAATCGGCGAGATTGCTCGTCGAGGTCGCGACATCAGGGTGATCAGGCCCGAGCGCACGCTCGCGGATCGCCAGCGCGCGGCGATACAGCGGCTCGGCATCGGCATGACGCTGCTGGTGCTGATAAAGCCCGGCGAGATTGTTGAGCGAGCGCGCGACGTCGGGGTGTTCAGGCCCCAGCACCTTTTCGCGGATCGCGAGCGAGCGCTTGATCGGCGCTTCGGCATCGGCGTCGCGATTAAGGTCGCGCTCGACCTGTCCGATGTTGTTCAGGACCGTGGCGACCGCGGGATGCTCGGGACCGGCAGCCTTCTGATAGATCGCGAGCGCACGGCGGAACAGTGGCTCGGCATCGGCCGGACGCTGCTGCTTGGCGTAGAGCGTGGCGATATTGTTGAGGGATTGACCGACGTCGGGATGCTCGCGCGGCAGCGCCTTCTCGCGCACGGCAAGTGCACGCTTGAACAGCGGCTCGGCCTCTGCGAAGCGACCCTGCCGCTGATAGAGCGCGGCAAGGTTGGTCAACTCGGCCGCAACCAGGGCGTTGTCGGAGCCGAGCGATTTTTCCATGAGTGCGATCGCACGCTTGTAGAGCGGCTCAGCCAGATCGTCCCGTCCCTGACCGGCATGGACCTGGCCGAGATTGTTCAACGCGCCCGAGAGATCGCGGCCGTTGTCCTTCTCCAGGCTGGCGACCATCGCCTGCGCCAACGGCAGCGCTTCCGAATATTTTCCGGCACCGATGAGCGCGTTGAGCCGCGCGCTCTCCGCGGCGAGACCTTTCTGCGCAAGGGCTGGCGTGGCGAGCAAGGTGGTGATGGCGATCGCGAGAGCCGCCGTCCATGCCAAACGTTGACGCGTCATGACCCCTCTCGCTGCGAGCCCGAAAACCATCACGGTCATGGGTCGCGGCGATCGGTAGCCGAGTTCAAGCGGTTGCGCCCTGGTCCACCTTCGTGCGCGCTTCGCCAGCGAGACGGACCAGCATCTTGCGAAGCGCCGTGCCATCCGTCACCCGCTCCGGGAAGTCCAGTCGCAGCGTGGCCTGGCCGACCTGCATGTCGAGGCCTTCAGGATCACAGCCGGTACAGCGCCAGTCGCCCTCGGCGGCGCCGAGCAGCTTCGTGGCATAAAGATTGAGGGCGTCGCGATGGTCGGCGTTCATGTGCTCGACGGCGCTTGCCTCCGCCGCCAGCAGGTCCTCGGCGCCGGTGAGGTCCGTCAGGAATTGCTCCGGCTTGAGGTCGACGATCCGGCCGAACCCGGCGACCAGATGGGTTCCCGTGGCCCGGATCCGGAAGAAGGAGAAATCCTTAAAGGAAACAAAGCCTTCTGCCGAAGGATGGGCACTCAGATACCGTCGCTGGAGCAGATCCTTGTCGGAATCGGCCTCCGCCGCCCGGCCGGACAGCATGATCCGGGCGCCTTCCAGGGGATCGCCGGCCACGCGCTCGTCCAGCATCAGCGAGACCCTGGAGTCCGCGAGGACGTTCTTGGTGTGCACGGCAAGGCGCGAGATCAACAGGATCGGGGAGCCGTCGGGATGGCTGACGAGATTGACCAGGGAACAATAGGGATCGCCGCTGCCGGCCATCAGCGTCGCCAGAGCCCCCTGCCGGGACCGCCTCAGCAGCGATTTGGCGAGCTTTGCGGGGTCGAAATCGGGGGTCGGTTGCATCGGCTTTCTCGGCTCAGGTGGTTGCAAGGAGGGCCTTTTTTCAGGTAAACGGGGGCCCGGTTATGGGTCGAGATGCGGCGAATCCGCCGTGTTTCGTGGAACTTGGTCACACTTCAGCCCAGCTTGCATTGCTCGGTGACACGGTTCGAACGCCACTTCGGCACCCATGTATGCGGCGCATCACTGATTGCTCGCCGTTTCAAGCCACGACCCAAACGGAAAGCAGAAAGCAGAGAGGCTCATGCCCACAATCGCTTTGGTCGACGACGACCGCAACATTCTCACATCCGTCTCGATCGCGCTGGAAGCCGAAGGCTACCGTATCATGACCTACACCGACGGCGCCTCCGCGCTCGACGGTTTCCGCACCACCCAGCCCGATCTCGCTATCCTCGACATCAAGATGCCGCGCATGGACGGCATGGAGACGCTGCGTCGTCTCAGGCAAAAGTCCGACCTGCCGGTGATTTTCCTCACCTCCAAGGACGAGGAGATCGACGAGCTGTTCGGCCTCAAGATGGGCGCCGACGACTTCATCCGCAAACCGTTCTCGCAGCGTCTGCTGGTCGAACGCGTCAAGGCGGTGCTGCGGCGCTCGGCGCCGAAGGATCCGACCGTCGCGCCGAAGGAGAACGACGCCAAGGCGCTCGACCGCGGTCTGCTGCGCATGGACCCCGAGCGCCATACCTGCACCTGGAAGAACGAGCCGGTGACACTCACCGTGACCGAATTCCTCATCCTGCAGGCGCTCGCGACCCGGCCCGGCGTGGTGAAGAGCCGCAACGCGCTGATGGACGCCGCCTATGACGACCAGGTCTATGTCGACGACCGTACCATCGACAGCCACATCAAGCGGCTGCGCAAGAAGTTCAAGGTGGTCGACAACGAGTTCGAGATGATCGAGACGCTCTACGGCGTCGGCTACCGTTTCAAGGAAGCCTGAGGGCGCCCCCTCCACGGCGATCGAGAGCATCTCCGGTTCTCGTTCCATCGGGACGAGGATCGCTCTAGGATGCGGGGACCTTCGCACGGGCCGTCCTAACGCGGGCGTAAGCATTGCTTGACCGAACGCAGCCTGACCCTAACCAGAGCGCCGGGATCGCATCCGACGGCGTTCAGGAGCACGTTGCCGACGACAAGCCGCAGGGCTTCCGGCCGCTGAACTGGCTGAAACGCGCCGGGCAGTTCTTCTTCGCGCTGTCCTTCTCGAGCCTGACCCGCCGCATCGTCTCGCTCAACCTCGCCGGCCTCGTCGCGCTGGTGGCGAGCATCCTGTACCTGTCGCAATTCCGTGCCGGCCTGATCGATGCCCGCGCCCAGAGCCTCCTGGTCCAGGCCGAGATCATCGCCGGCGCGATCGCGGCCTCTGCCACGGTGCAGACCAACGCCATCACCATCGATCCCGACCGGCTGCTCGACCTGAAGCCGGGCGAGACCTATGGCGGCTCGGACGAGTATTCGCCGCTGGACTTCCCGATCAATCCGGAGCGCGTCGCGCCGGTGCTGCGCACCTTGATCTCGCCAACCAAGACGCGCGCCCGCATCTACGATCCGAACGGCAGCCTGCTGCTCGACAGCCGCAACCTGGAAAACGTGCTGCGCTTTCCTCTGCCGCCGCCGGCCGAGCAACCCGGCATCATCGAGCGCGGCAAGGTCGCGGTGCGGACCTGGCTGAACCGCGGCGACCTGCCGCTCTATCGCGAGCTCGGGCCCGAGAACGGCAATGGCTATGCCGAAGTGGGCGACGCCCTCCAGGGCCAGAAACGCTCGATGGTGCGTGTCAACGCACGCGGCGAGGTGATCGTCTCGGTCGCGGTCCCCGTGCTGCGCTCGCGCGCCATCCACGGCGCCTTGATGCTGTCGACGCAAGGCGACGACATCGACCAGATGGTCACCGCCGAGCGCCTCGCCATCCTGAAGGTCGGCGGCGTCGCCGCCGCCGTCATGATCATGCTGTCACTGCTGCTGGCGAGCACGATCGCAGGTCCAGTGCGCCGGCTCGCCGACAGCGCCGAACGGGTCCGCCGCCGCATCAAGGCCCGCATCGAGATTCCCGATTTCACCCGCCGCCGCGACGAGATCGGCCACCTCTCCGGCGCGCTGCGCGACATGACCAGCGCGCTCTACAGCCGCATCGAGGCGATCGAGATGTTCGCTGCCGACGTTGCCCATGAATTGAAGAACCCGCTGACCTCGCTGCGCTCGGCGGTCGAGACGCTGCCGCTGGCGCGCAACGAGAACAGCCGCGCCCGCCTGCTCGAGGTGATCGAGCACGACGTCAAGCGGCTCGACCGGCTGATCTCCGACATCTCCGACGCCAGCCGCCTCGATGCCGAGCTGCAGCGCCAGGATGCGATCCCGGTCGATTTGCGCCGGCTGCTGACGACGCTGACCTCCGTCGCCAACGAAACCAAGCTCGGCCACGACGTCGCGGTCGAAACGCGCTTCGAGGGCCGCGGCCCGACCGACACATTCGCCGTGAGCGGCCACGATTCGCGGCTCGGACAGGTCGTCTCCAACCTGCTCTCCAACGCGCAATCCTTCTCCGAACGCGGCAGCAAGGTGCGCCTCACCTGCCGCCGCGTCCGCTCCGAGATCGAGATCGTGGTCGACGACGACGGGCCCGGCATTCGCGAGGACGCGCTGGAGCGCATCTTCGAGCGCTTCTACACCGACCGCCCGCATCAGGGCTTTGGCCAGAACTCCGGCCTCGGCCTTTCGATCTCCAAGCAGATCGTCGACGCCCATGGCGGACGCATCTGGGCGGAGAACCGCCCTGGCCCGCCGGACGCCGACGGCACTCCGACAATTGCCGGTGCGCGCTTCGTGGTCAGGCTGCCGGCGCTATGAACGAAGGCGGGCCCAGCGTTCACGCCTCTGCCGTCAAGGTCGGGCCTTACGCCGTGCTGATCCGCGGGCCCTCGGGGTCCGGCAAGTCGCGGCTTGCCTTCGATCTGATCATGGCGGGGCGCTCGGGCATCGTGGAAAGGGCCGTTCTGGTCGGTGACGACCGTGTCCATCTGGCGACACTCGGCCACGAAATTGAGGTCCGCCCCGCGCCTCGCCTGGCGGGCCTGATCGAGATCCGGGGCCTCGGAATCCGCCGCTGCGACTTCGTGGAGCATGCGACCGTCGGTCTCGTGGTCGATCTGGCCGCAGCCGACGCGGAGCGCCTGCCGCCGGCCGAAGCCCTGAAAACCAGCATTTTTGGTGTCGAAATACCGCGAATCCCTGTTGCCCGCGACTATTCGCCCCTTCCCCTGGTTGTTGCGGCCTTGACCACTACCAAGAGTTCATCTTCGGTTAACCCTTCAGGCGATTGTTTGAAGGGAAATGGTAACCATATGAACCCCACTATCGCGACCGAATAGACCGGCGCAGCTCCCCTCATCCATCCGTCTAGATTCAGGGAGATACGCAACATCCCCTCTTGCGCGGGGGCTCTGGATGGTCAAAGTGGCGCGTTCGTGCGGTGCACCAAAAGCGCCCGCGAGGAGTTTTCCGATGATTGGTCTAGTACTTGTGACCCACGGGCGCCTTGCCGACGAATTCAAGGCAGCGCTTGAGCATGTCATGGGCCCACAAAAGCAAATCGAAGCGATCACGATCGGCGCCGAAGATGATTCCGATCTCTGCCGAAGCGACATCATCGAGGCGGTCAACCGCGTCGATTCCGGCGACGGCGTTGCGATCCTCACCGACATGTTCGGCGGCACGCCGTCGAACCTGGCAATATCCTGCATGAGCCGGCCCAAGGTCGAGGTGCTCGCGGGCATCAACCTGCCCATGCTGGTGAAGCTTGCCAAGGTGCGCGAGGAGCGACCGCTGCCCGACGCGATCGCGATGGCGCAGGAAGCTGGCCGCAAATACGTCACCATCGCCAGCCGGGTGCTCGCCGGCAAATGAGCGAGGAGGCGCCACAAGCCGCGACCGGCGTGCCCGCGGGCGCGATCTCCAAGGATCTCCTGATCATCAACAAGCGCGGCCTGCATGCGCGCGCCTCGGCGAAATTCGTCCAGGCCGTCGAGCGCTTCGATGCGCAGGTGTGGGTGACGCGCGGCGGCGAGACCGTCGGCGGCACCTCGATCATGGGCTTGATGATGCTCGCCGCGGGTCCCGGCACGACGATCACGGTGGCGGCGGCAGGAACCGACGCCGAAGCCGCGCTCGCGGCGATCACGGAGCTCGTTGAGAGCAAGTTCAACGAGGAAGGGGTTTAGGGGCTTCGTCAATGAAGCTGCCGTAGGGTGGGCAAAGCGAAGCGTGCCCACCAAGTCTGTCGCGCTTGCCGAGAGATGGTGGGCACGGCGCTTCGCGCCTTTGCCCACCCTACGGCAGCTCGGCTACTTCCCCGGCGGCGCGAAATAGATGTTCCAGCTCATCGACGGGCCGGCTTTGCCGTTGGTGAAGCGGCGCGTTGTCATCACGATGCGCTCGGCGTTGGGCGCAACCTCCGACACCCATTTCTCGAACGCGGGCAGGCGCCCGTCGGTCGGATCGAACACGCCGATGAAGCCGTACTTCCTGGCGTCGTCGCGCGAGGTCAGTCCGGAATCCCAAGCCTCCAACGGCAGCAGCGCGGACGGATGATCCGGGCTGTAGAACACCAGCGGCTGGATCTGCTCCATCGTGCCGGCAACGACGGCCCAGCGCGAGCCGAAGCGGCTGTGCCAGGCCTGGGTCAATTCGCGCGCGAGCTCCGAGCGCGCGCCATAGATCTGTGCGTTGCCGGCATTGGCCGCCATCTCGCGCGCGGCGATCCAGGGCGAAGCGGCGAGCGTCGCGGCGCTGAGCACGAGCCAGATCGCGGCGATGTTGAACAGCGCGGCGCTCTGCACGCGCAGCCTCGGAATCGCGACCAGTGCGAGCGGCACCAGGAAGAACAGCGAGATGCCCCAATCCGTCTTCATGTAGATGCTGAAGGCGAGCGCGCCGAGCGGCGGGCCGACTGCGACGATGACCTGGACGATCCAGACATTCAGCGCCTGCGAGACATTGACCCCTGCATTGGCTCCACGCGCCCAGGCGCGCGTGACGATGCGCAACGGCGCACGCAGCAGCAATTTGACCCATGGCGGCACCAGCGCCATGGCCAGCGCCGCGAGCGCCACCGGTAAGGCCAGCAGCGCGAAGTTGTGCAGCACATAGCCCACGACCAGCTGATGCAGCTGGGCCTTGTCCTGAAGGCTGTAGGTGTCGCCGGCATAGGTCAGCGGCACGAAATGCGCATCCGCCAGCCAGACGAGGTGCGGGATCATCGCCGCGACCAAGGTGGCAATCGCGACCCACGGCGCGGGCGACGACAGGAAGCGCAACCGGTCGGGATGGATCAGCGCGGCGAGGCCGATCGCGCCGATCATGGTCAGCACCCAATATTTGGTCATCAGCGCCAGCGCGCCGGCAAGCCCGAGCAGGATTCCGGATTGCCAGCTCCGCTTCTCGAAGGCGTTGAGATAAGCGAGCACCAGGAGCGGCAGCGTGACGAGCTGCAGCAGGTCCGGGTTGTACTTGAAGCCCTTGAAATTGAAGATCGGGTACAGCGCGATCATCACCACGACCAGGAACGCGCGGCGCGCATCCACCACGCGCAAGGCGATCAGCCAGCAGAGCACCATGCCGACGCTCACCGTCGTCATCGCCAGCGCATAGGTCGCCCAGTCCGCCGCCGGGAGCGCCTTGAACCAGAGGCCGGCCACCCAGCCCGACAGCGGTGGGTGCTTGCCATAGCCCCAGAGGAATTTCTGTCCCCAGCCCCAGGCTTCTGCGACGTCCATGTGAACGTCCTGCGCCGCCTTCAGATTGATCAGGATGAAGGTCCAGAGCACCGCATGCAGGATGGCAAATTGGATCACCAGCCACAGGCGCGCCTCGGGGCGCACCGCGCAGGCAACCAGGAAGGCCCGGAAGCGGTTGTAACTCAAGCGGGTCTTTGCCCGCGCTCCGGCAGTGGGAAGAGAGGTCGTGGACATGGGCCGTTGCGTAGCGCGTTTTGGCCCGTCATGGAATCAGCTTGGCGTGAACAAAGACCCTGAAAATACAGCAATATGGTTGCCGCACGGGGATGTGAGTGGTATCCCGCGCCCATGACGACCGTCCCCATTTCCAACATCCGCAATTTCTCCATCGTCGCCCATATCGACCATGGCAAATCGACGCTGGCCGACCGCTTGATCCAGATGACCGGCGGCCTCTCCGACCGCGAGATGGCGGGCAAGGAGCAGGTGCTCGATTCCATGGACATCGAGCGCGAGCGCGGCATCACGATCAAGGCGCAGACGGTGCGCCTCGCCTACCGCGCCAAGGACGGCAAGGACTACATCTTCAACCTGATGGACACGCCCGGCCACGTCGACTTCGCCTATGAGGTGTCGCGGTCGCTGGCGGCGTGCGAAGGTTCCCTGCTCGTGGTCGACGCCAGCCAGGGCGTCGAGGCGCAGACGCTCGCCAACGTCTACCAGGCGCTCGACAACAATCACGAGATCGTCCCGGTCCTGAACAAGGTCGACCTGCCCGCGGCCGAGCCCGAGAAGGTCAAGCAGCAGATCGAGGATGTCATCGGCATCGACGCCTCCGACGCGGTGATGATCTCGGCCAAGACCGGCCTCGGCGTGCCGGACGTGCTGGAAGCCATCGTCACCCGCCTGCCGCCGCCGAAGGGCGACCGCGACGCGACCTTGAAGGCGCTCTTGGTCGACAGCTGGTACGACGTCTATCTCGGCGTCGTCGTCTTGGTGCGCATCGTCGACGGCACGATGAAGAAGGGCCAGCGCGTGCGCATGATGGGCACGGGCGCGGCCTATGACGTCGAGCGCGTCGGCTTCTTCACGCCGAAGATGCAGCAGGTCGAAGAGCTCGGCCCCGGCGAGATCGGCTTCATCACCGCCGCGATCAAGGAAGTCGCCGACACCCGCGTCGGCGACACCATCACCGACGACAGGAAGCCGGTCGCCGAGATGCTGCCGGGCTTCAAGCCGGCGATCCCGGTGGTGTTCTGCGGCCTATTCCCGGTCGACGCCGACGACTTCGAGACGCTGCGCGCCGCGATGGGCAAGCTGCGCCTCAACGACGCCAGCTTCTCCTTCGAGATGGAGACGTCGGCTGCGCTCGGCTTCGGCTTCCGCTGCGGCTTCCTCGGGCTTCTCCACCTCGAGATCATCCAGGAGCGCCTGTCCCGCGAATTCGACCTCAATTTGATCGCGACCGCGCCGAGCGTGATCTACAAGATGAAGCTCACCGACGGCCAGGAGATCGAGATCCACAATCCCGTCGACATGCCTGACGTCGTCAAGATCGCCGAGATCGACGAGCCCTGGATCGAGGCGACGATCCTCACGCCCGACGAATATCTCGGCAGCGTCCTGAAGCTGTGCCAGGACCGCCGCGGCGCGCAGAAGGAGCTCACTTACGTCGGCTCCCGCGCCATGGTGAAATACGACCTGCCGCTCAACGAGGTGGTGTTCGACTTCTATGACCGCCTCAAATCGGTCTCCAAGGGCTACGCCTCGTTCGACTATCACCTCACCGACTACAAGCCGGCCGATCTCGTCAAGATGCAGATCCTGGTCAATGCCGAGCCGGTCGATGCGCTCTCGATGCTGGTCCACCGCACCCGCGCGGAAGGCCGCGGCCGCGCCATGGTCGAGAAGATGAAGGAGCTGATCCCGCCACACATGTTCCAGATCCCGATCCAGGCGGCGATCGGCGGCAAGGTGATCGCCCGCGAGACGGTGCGCGCGCTGCGCAAGGACGTCACCGCGAAATGCTACGGCGGCGACATCACGCGCAAGCGCAAGCTTCTGGAGAAGCAGAAGGAAGGCAAGAAGAAGATGCGGCAGTTCGGCAAGGTCGACATTCCGCAGGAAGCTTTCATTGCCGCACTGAAGGTGGATAGCTGAGGCGGGACTTGGGAGGGCCGGTCCGGTCTTCGGGGCCGGGAAACAGGCGGCCTCCGGGCGGCAAAACAAAAGTGCGAAAACAACCCCATGCACAGTAGCCGCCGCCTTGGCGGCATTGCGATTTTTCGATTTTTGCGAATCAGGTTTGACCCGTCGGGCAAAACAGGGGTATAGTGGCATTATCGGAGAGGGCCGGATGAGCCGGCACGATAGTCCATCTGATTTTTTCGAGTCTCGATCATTCATGCACGGAGCAATTTCATGGTCCGTGCAAAAATCATGCGTCGCAAAGACACTTGGCAGCCTAGGCGCTGCAGCATGCCAGGCTTCTGCAATGGCGTCAGGGACGTTCATTGCTTCGGCCCACACGCAATCGGCTCGGAAAGATGCGTCTCGTTCCCGCGCGTATTACGGACCCTGATCGCGCCATCGCGTCACGGAACGATTGCGTGGGCGCTGGGCAAGTGGTTGTTGGCTCGGGTCGGCGCTCGCGTTATTGTGGTTGAGCCTCAATCAGAGGAGGTGTCATGCAGCGACGAGAATTTCTCGCACTGATCGGCGCCGCGGCGGCCTGGTCACCCCTTGCTCGCGCGCAACAGCCGAAGAAAGTCCCCCATATTGGCTTTTTGACCACCGGCTCGATCGAGCAAACCCGCACTTCGATGGCTGCCTTTCATCAAGGACTACGCGAACGCGGTTATATCGACGGAGAGAATATCATCGTCGAGCTTCGAGCAGCCGATTCAAAGGCCGAACAACTCCCGGCCTTGGCGAGTGACCTCGTCCGTCTCAATCCTGCTCTTATCGTTGCACAGAATTCGCTTGCTGCGCGGGCAGTGCAGCAAGCTACCAAAACAATTCCTGTTGTTGTGCCAGTTATGGGCGACCCGGTCGAAGACGGACTCGTTGCCAGCATCGCCCGACCAGGAGGTAACATCACGGGACTAACCTTCATCGGCCCGCAGCTTGTTCCCAAGCGGCTCGCGCAATTGAAGGAAGCATTGCCCAAGGCGTCTCGGATAGCAGCGATCTGGCATCCGGCTGCATACGGCAAGACTACAACTCAAGGCATGATCAGCGGTGCGGAGTCCGCATCAAAAACCGTGGGCGTTCATTTGCAACTCATTGCCGTCCAGGATCCTGACGGGCTGGGCGAGGCGTTTTCGGCGCTTGCGGGCGCGCGTGCCGATGCAGTCTTCCTGTTTCCCAGCCCGATGTTCTTCATTGCACGCAAGCGCATCGCCGACCTCGCCGCAGAGCATCGGCTGCCGCTGTTTGCCATCGGCAAGGAATTCGTTCAACTCGGTGCGCTGCTGTCCTACGGAGCGGACATCATCGACTTGAACCGGCTAGCCACTGATTACGTCGATAAAATCCTCAAGGGCGCCAAGCCCGGGGATCTGCCGGTCGAGCAACCGACCAAGTATGAACTATTCGTCAACCTCAAGACTGCAAAGACACTCGGGATCGAAGTTCCAGCTGCATTGCTGGCCCACGCGGACGGGGTGATAGAATGATCGACTGATATTCAAGTCGATGCATTCAAGCCCGCGGACGGCCAGTCTTTTCGAGACCTCGTCCCGTTCCCGACAGAGGCAGGGCTATCGCATATGACTTGTAGCGCGGCCGATGCGCACGCCTCGTCCTTCGAGACGGCGCTTACGCGCCTCCTCAGGATGAGGCTAGTCAGCGCTTGTGCCCTTTGAAACTGCATCCGCGCGCTTCGTCCTCATCCTGAGGAGCCCGCCTAAGGCGGGCGTCTCGAAGGATGGCCGCACGGAAAACTCTCAAATGCGATAGCCGTGGGATCGGCGGGACTGTTTTGGCTTACGAGCCTTGAAGCGTGCTATAGTCGACTATCGCACGGCAGCTTCGAGCGAGGTCAGATGAGACGGCGCGCATTCATCGGGCTGATGACGGGAGCAATCGGCGGATCGCTCATCGCACGCGCCCAGCAGTCTTCCACACCGCGCATCGTCCACTTGGGACCGGTCAAAATCCCCGCGCAGATGGCGGCAACCAAAAGGCTGCTTGCTGAGCTTGGTTACGTCGAGGGACGAATTCGACTCGAATTTCGTGATGCGGCCGGAGATCCCGACGCGCTGCCGGCACTCGCGCAGGAGATCGTGCGGGATGACCGGGTGGACGTGATCATCGCCATCAGCACACCTGCCGCTCTCGCCGCTTACAAGGCAACCCGAACCATTCCGATCGTGACCCTTGCCGCGGTTGATCCAGTCGCGTCCGGATTGGCCGACAGCCTCGCCCGTCCCGGTGGCAACGTGACGGGCATCGCAATTTTCTCGGAGGAAACCACTGTAAAGCGGGTCGAGCTCCTGCGAGAGATCCTGCCACAGGCCGTCCGCCTCGGAACTGTCACGACAAAGGTGTCGCGCGGCGCACAGAGTCTCACGCCTGTTCTGGAGGCCGGCCGCAAGCTCGGCTTTGAGGTTGAAGCAATCAACATCGATGATCCCGCCAGCATCGGGACAATCCTGAGCCCGGACAACCTCGCCCGATTCGACGGTCTTGTTTTCGTTCCGGACGTCGTGCTCAGCGCCCACCTGGCCGAAGTCGTCAAGCTGGTGAATCTGAGCATGAGGCCTGCGATCTTTGCTTCACCAGACTGGGTTGCGAACGGCGCTTTCATGTCGTTCGGCCCCGACTTTGCAGACGCTGGGCGCCGCTTGATTGCGCAGGTTGATCGCATTCTACGGGGCGCAAAACCGGGCGATCTGCCCTTCGAACGACCCACCAAGTTCGACCTCAGGATCAATCTCCGCATCGCCAAGGCCCTTGGTCTCGACTTGCCTGCAACCGTCGTCGCCCGCGCCGATGAAGTGATCGAATAGCCCCCAGGATTTCACCCGTACTCAACCGCCTTGCCCTCGCCCGGTAGCCACCATCCCTACTGCGCAGCATCAACAAGAAGTTTGTAGGGTGGGCAAGGCGAAGCGTGCCCACCGCTTGTGTGCCGTCGGGAAGAGTAGTGGGCACGGCGCTCAGCGCGCCTTTGCCCACCCTACGAAAGCTGTGCTCGCCTTCGCTCCTCGCGGCAAATCCTCACGACATCTTCTTCGCCTCGACGTATCGCGCAAAATTGTCGAGGATCGCCTGCCAGCCGCCCTGCTGCTGCTCGACAGAGTGCGTGGTTTCGGCGTCGAAGACGACACGGACGACAACGCCCTTCAGGCCCGGCACGAACTCGACCTCGGCCTTCCGATCGCCGAACGAATATTCGATCCGCTTGTGCTCGACAATCTTGGTGTAGGTGCCGGCGAAGTCGAAGCCCATGCTGCCGTCCTTGGCCTCCATCCGCGATGAGAAGGCGCCGCCGTCCCGCAGGTCGACCGTCGCCCTGGTCGTATGCCAGTCGTCGGATGCGGCATTCCACTTCACGATGTCGGCTGGCGTCGTATAGGCACGCCAGACCTGATCGATCGGGGTGGCTACGCTGGTTTCGACGGTGATCCTCATGGGCATTGCTCCAGTTGCGACTTTGACGCTCGAATTGACGGAATCTCGCCACGTGTGCCGGGTCCATTTCCAGCACGTCCGGGACGTGTCGACCCAAGGACGATCGAGACCGGCCCATGCCGACATGGTCCGGCGTCAATGTGCAAAAAAGTTGGAAAAGTTGTGGTGTGGGCAAAGCGAAGTGTGCCTGCGCGCACGCCTCGTCCTTCGAGACGACGCTGACGCGTCTCCTCAGGATGAGGCTCATTGGCGGCGGTGCCTGTTGAAACTGCTGCCGCGGACTCCGCCCTCATCCTGAGGAGCCGCTCAAGCGGGCGTCTCGAAGGATGGCCGCAGGGAAAAACTCTCTAATGCGATAGCCCTGCCCGCCAGCGTCGCTCTTCGGGCTGCGGCGGACAAGTCGCACTACCATCCTGCGCCGCTCTTCAGATCGGCCTCGTCTTCCCTCGGATGGCCGTCGACCGTTTCAGGACCTGCTCGGCATCGGCATAGCGGCCTAGATACTTGTAGAGACCGGCGAGGTTTTCCAGAACGCCGGCGAGATCCGGATGGTTGGGGCCGAGGGTTTTCTCGAAAGTGGCCGCCGACCGCTTGAACAGCCGCTCGGCCTCCGCGTTACGGCCCTGACGCCCATAGAGCGCAGCCAGATTGTTCTGTGCCTGCGCGATGTCGGGATGATCCGGGCCGAACGCCTTCTCGGTGACCGCCATCGACCGCTTCAGCAGGCGCTCGGCATCGGCATAGCGATGCCGATTGGTATAGGCGTCGGCCAAATTGTTCATCAGCACCGTGGCTTCGGGATCGTCGGGACCGAGCTCCTTCTGCAGCACGGCGAGGCCTCGCTCGAATAGCGGTATGGCCTGATCGTACCGGCCCTGATGGCTGTAGACCGCGCCGAGGTTGCTCAACGCCATCACGATCGACGCATCATTGGGGCCGACCGTCTTCTCGCTGATGGCGATCGATCGCTTGAGGAGCGGCTCCGCTTCTGCGTAACGCTCTTCCGCGCGATAGAGATCGCCCAGATTGTTCAGCACCATGGCGACTTCGGCATGATTCGGACCGAGTGTCCTCTCCCGAATCGCCAGCGCGCGCTTGTACAGCGGTTCGGCGACGGCGTATTGGCCGAGATTGTAATGGATCGTGCCAAGGTCGTTCAGCGGCATCGCGACGTGGGCATCATCAGGGCCGAACTCCTTCTCGCGAAGGGCCAGCGACTTCTGGGCCAGAGGCAGCGCTTCCATGTACTTCCCGGCCTGATAAAGCACCTTCATCTGCCGCGCGAGCGTGCCCGCCTCGTCCTCGTCGGCATCGGACGGCACGCCGAACGACAGGCTCAAGGCAAGCGCAGCAACTGCAACGCAGATCGATTTTCTCAGGGTCCTCATCGCGCCTTCCCTCGTCGCGGCTATTGGGACTTACGCGCCGTTGGTGCGCCCGGAAGCCGGACAGGTTCAATGCAGCCGCGGCTTTCCGACCCGACCGACCGCGCCAGCGCGGCCGTATGCCATTGGCAGGCGTGAGTAATTCATCATTGCCCGAGCTGTTGAAGCACAGCAGACCACAACGCCAGCGGCTCCCGGAGCGCGCCCGGCTCGGACGGCTTCTGGCGAACGGCCGTGTGCACCATGACGAGCTTGGAGGCGGGATCGACCAGGATGACCTGACCGCGGATGCCAAGCAGGGCAAATCGGCGCTGCTCGCCCGGAAGGAGCCACACCTGATAGCCGTAGCCGAAATAGCGCGTCGCCACGTGCGGGGCGAGATGACCGTCCTCTGGCCTGACGGTCGTGGCATCCAGCAGCCACTGCCGGGGGATCAGCTGCCGCCCCTCCCAGGCGCCGTCATGGGCGAGCAACCGGGCCAGGCGCGCATAATCGCGCAAGGTTGCGTTGAAGCAGCAATAGGCGATCTCCTGCCCGCTGCCGTCGATCACCCATGAGGCATCAGCCTCGGTGCCGATGGGGTCCCAGATCCGGTCGCGGAGATAATCGGCGACCGGCGTGTCCGTGGCGGCGCGCAGGACCAAGCCGAGTATCTCCGTTTCAACGCTGGCATAGTGGAATTTGGTGCCTGGCGGCGCGGTCCGCGTGTTGAACTGCGCGACGATGGCGGCGGGATCTTTCGGCGGGCCGGCGAACAAGGCCCGCCCAAGCCGGGCGATGTCGTCGTTCCCGTCATAGACTTCCGAGAATTCGACGCCTGACGACATGTTCAACAAGGCGCGGATGGACGTGTTGCCATATTCCGTGCCTGCAAGGCCGCCGACATAGGTCGAGACGAGGTCGTCGATCGACTTGATCCGTCCCTCCGAGACCGCGATCCCGACCAGCATGGCCACCACCGTCTTGGCCATGGACATCGAGACAAAGCGGTGATGGTCGGTCCGCGCATATTGATAGTGCTCGTAGAGGATGGTGTCGTCCCTGGCGATCAGGAGGCCCGTCACCGGGTTGCGCTTGAGGTAGTCCGCGATGCCGAACTTTTCGGTGCCAAAACTGTAGGTGACCTGTGGCTCCGGCGCGCGCTTGAATTGCCAGGGCGCCGTCGCGCGAGCGACCCGGCGCGAGGGATAGATCTCGCCGAAATGGCTGTAGCTGCCGACGAGCTTGTCGAGCGGGGGAGCGGCTCCCCGCGTGCCGACCGGATAGCCCTCAGCCGCACCGTAGAGCCCGGCATCGGGACCGCTCTCCGAAAAGACCGGCCCCGGCGCGGCGGGCGCGCTTCGAACGTCCTGCGCGCACGCCAGGGGCGACCAGATCGCGGAGGCAAAAATGACGGGCAGGAAAAGCCGGCGGCACCCGCGCGGCCTAAACGACGCTCCCCAGTTCATTGCACTTGCCTCCCCGCACGTTGGTGGGTGTGCGCTTCACGAGAACAACATCGCTAGCCGGTAAACAGAGGCATACTATCATCATGGGCAAATGGTGTCAGCGGGTGACAGTCTGCTTCACTCTCTCCCATGGATAGGCCAGCATCTTTGCTGCGCAGCATCAGTAAAATCAAAGCACGAGGAAACCCTTGAGCAAGCCAAAATGAGGGATTTGACCGGCATCATTGCCGCGCATGCGCCCGCCAAATGGCGCCCGCCGTAAGTCTTGACGCTGTCCCGGGCGAGCGGAGCGAACTCTTTTGCGAATCCGTCCGGATTTGTCACCGTGTTGTCTTCGATCATGAAGACCGGACGACTAGTCTGCGCGTAAATTCCGTGACTCTCCAGCGCACCAATGGCGATGCCTGCGGCCAAAGCGCAGGCCACAACAAAACCTCTCAGAGACACGACCCTTCCGAATGGTCGTTCAACTCCTCCTTGCTCCGAGCGCGATGGCATCCGTCCGGACCAGCTTCAGCGACTTGACCATCTTCTCCGTCGTAGCCTTGTATGTCTTGAAGTGGGGAGATTCGAGGTGCGACCTGTACGCCTCGACGTCGCGATAGACCTCGAAAACTCTCACCATGGTCGGGTTGTCCTGATCCGACACGGCATACAGCACCAGGACGCCCGGTTCGACGCGGACCGCGGTCTCGATGTGTTCCCTGACCGCCGTCTTGTAGGCTTCAAGCTGAGCCGGATCGATCTCGATTTCGGCGAGCTGGATGTAGCGGCCCTGTGCTTCCTGGGCAATGGCAGGTCCTCCCAGAGTTGAAGCCAGCATGGATGCACCGACAATCAGAAGCTGCTTCGTGTTCACGATTACCTCCTGCGCAGCGCCAACAACGGCGGCGGCATCACGTCTCGGCAACAACTCACCTTTGGTATTGCGCGTCGCTGACCTTCTCGAGCCACTCGACGTTCCTGCCGTTCACCGATTCCTGAATTGCGATGTGCGTCATCGCGGTCGTCGGCGATGCACCGTGCCAATGCTTGAGCCCCGGCGGAACCCAGACGACGTCGCCGGGCCGGATCTCCTCGACTGGACCGCCGTCTCGCTGCACCCAGCCGAGCCCCGCAGTGACGATCAGCGTCTGCCCAAGCGGATGCGTGTGCCACGCGGTCCGAGCACCGGGCTCGAAGGTGACTTGGCCGCCGCCGACACGGGCGGGATCCGGCGCCTGAAACAGCGGATCGACCCGCACCGTTCCGGTGAACCAGTCTTGCGAACCCTTCTGGGAGGGACGAGACCCGTTTTTCGTGATGCCGATGTCCATGGCTAGTTCCTTTGGCGGTTCGGACGTGAGTGCTTGCGCGCGCCGAAGTGAGACGGTGGCGGCGATGCCACCGCAGATGAGGGCGTCTCTGCGCGTGATCATTGTGTTCCCCGGCTCACAGCGGGCGACATCCGGACTACGTCAGCGCGGGCGCTTCTCGATGACGTCCTTGACGACCGGCGCCGCAGAGAAGGCGTTGGGCCAGCCGGCATAGAAGGCGAGATGGCCGAGCATCTCGCCGACTTCCTCCCGCGTCAGTCCGTGATCCATCGCCCGGTTTAGATGATACGTGATCTGGGCGACCTGTCCTGTTGCGATGAGCGCGCTCACGGTAACGAGGCTGCGATCCCGCGGAGCCAGACCCGGTCTGAGCCAGAGATCCCGGAACAGCACGTCGGTGGTGTACTGAACCAGGCTTGGCGTGATCTGGCCGAACTGCTCGCCGACGCGTGTGGCTCGCTGCTTTTCCGCCGCCTCGTCGAGCGGAAGCTGCGGTCCCGACGCCTGCGGCAGCTGATTGGCTCCGATGTTGCGGCTGTCGAAGACCGCCTTTGCCGCCGGAACCGCGTCGATCGCGTTCGCCCACCCGGTGTAGAAGGCCAGGTGCGTGATGATCTCGGAGACCTCTGCCGGCTTCACGCCGTTGTCGAGCGCGAGACCGAGATAGAATGGCAGCTCGATCTTCTGATTGCGGGCGATGAGAGCAGCGAGCGTGACGATGCTGCGGTCCCGCGGCGAAAGCCCGGGGCGCTTCCAGAGATCGCCCAGGACGACCTCCTGTGCATAATTCTGGAGCACGGGCGCGACGGCGCGGATGTCCTCCGGTTTCGACATGCGATGTGCTCCTTCGCTCGATGACCGATCGTCGGCGGCCGCGCCGACAATCAGGCAGAACAAAAACAGGGTCGCGGCAAGCCGTCTCATTGCGGGCATCCATCAATGGTTGTCGGGTCGGTCATCAGTCACGCAGCCGAGAGCACAGCGTACAAGGTCGCGCCGCTGACGCGAAACACAGGCGACCAAGTCACCCCATGATCTTCCCACCGGACGACCGCGGGCTCCTCCACGGCTGGTCCGAACCTAAGACTTTGGTTCGTCCGCGATTAGGTGATAGATTTGATATGCAGTCATTAGGATAGCTTATCAATGCAGCGAGAGGACGCGAGCGACCTGCTGGCCTTCCTCGCGGTGGCGCGGGAGCGCAATTTCACCCGAGCCGCGGCGAAACTCGGCATGACGCAGTCTGCCCTCAGCCAGATCATTCGAAATCTGGAGGAGCGGATCGGCATCAGGCTTTTGAACAGGACGACGCGCAGCGTCACCCCGACTCAGGCTGGAGAACGGCTCTTCCTCAGCATTGGGCCGAAATTCAACGCCATGGATGCAGATCTCGCTGAGCTCAGCGAACTCCGCGAAAAGCCGGCGGGAACGGTTCGTTTGACGGCGACGGAGAACGCAGCCGTCGCGATCCTATTGCCTGCCCTCGGGAAGATCCTGCCAAAGTACCCCGACATCCACGTCGAAATCGTCATCGATTACGGGCTCACCGACATCGTGGCGCAGCAGGTCGATGCCGGCATCCGGCCGGGTGAACTGGTCGCCAAGGACATGATCGCCGTGCGCGTCAGTCCCGACCTGCGGATGGCCGTCGTCGGTTCCCCCTCCTACTTCGCCGAGCGCAAACGGCCGAAGTCGCCTCGGGATCTGACGCATCACAACTGCCTCAACCTTCGCCTGCCGACCCATGGTGGCAGCCTGTACGCCTGGGAGTTCGAGAAGAACGGGCGCGAACTCAAGGTGCGTGTGGAGGGACGGCTGGTGGTCAACAGTGCGGGCCTTCTCCTGGACGGAGCACTCAAGGGCCTGGGCCTCGCCTATCTTACGGAGGGCCACGTGCAGCAACATGTTTCCGAGGGCCGACTGGTCCGGGTGCTTTCCGATTGGTGTCCGCCATTCTCGGGCTACCACCTCTACTATCCGAGCCGGCGGCAGCCTTCCTCCGCCTTTTCGGTGCTGGTCGAGGCGCTCCGATATCGCGGACGGTAGACCTGCCAACGCGAGATCACTTATCTCTTGATGGCCACCCGCAAAACAGACCGTCATGAACTGCGCTCCCGATCGGTCGGCAATGGCGTGCAACACCCAGCCTTGCTCTCGCCCTGCAGATAAGCCACCATCCTCTCCGCGCCATCAACAAACCAACAGCGCTGAGGAAACGCATGAGCAAGCCGTCACGCTTCGACTATGGCTGGGTCGTTGTCGCCGCGGGCGCGCTGATGACCTGCATCGGGTTCGGCACGATGCTGTCGCTGGCGGTGTTCCTGCAGCCGATCTCGGAGGCGATGGGCTGGTCGCGCGCCGGGGTGTCGGCTGCCGCGACGCTGGATTTCCTCTTTATGGGATTCGCCGCATTCCTATGGGGCACGCTGTCGGACCGGTTCGGCACCCGCATCGTGGTGCTCTCGGGAAGCGTTCTGCTGGGACTAGGTCTCGTCACAGCGAGCCAGGCCGCAAGCCTGTGGCAATTCCAGCTTTGCTTCGGCGTGCTGATCGGGATCGCCGTGGGCAGCTTCTACGCACCGATGATGGCGCTCGCGAGCGCCTGGATCGAGAAGAACCGCAGCCTCGCCGTGGCGCTGGTCTCGGCCGGCATGGGCGTGTCGCCGGTGACGGTCGCGCCGGCCGCGAGCTGGCTGATCACGGCCTATGATTGGCGCACCGCGATGCTGGCGATCGGCATCGCTTCGTGGGCGCTGTTGATCCCCGCCTGCTTCCTGGTGCGTCCGGCGCCACCAGCCGCGGGCTCCGCAACGACGGACGCTGTGCCGGAGGTCGAGATGGGCGCGGCGCAGGCGCTGCGCACGCCGCAATTCATCGCGCTCGCAGCGGCGCATTTCGCCTGCTGCGCGGCGCATTCCGGTCCGAT
Source organism: Bradyrhizobium sp. USDA 336 (assembly GCF_044908355.1). Classification (NCBI taxonomy): domain Bacteria; kingdom Pseudomonadati; phylum Pseudomonadota; class Alphaproteobacteria; order Hyphomicrobiales; family Nitrobacteraceae; genus Bradyrhizobium; species Bradyrhizobium sp. USDA 336. The sequence continues at coordinate 5,059,167 of NZ_JBIYDC010000002.1, forward strand.
CTTCCACATGGTGTCCTATGCGATGGTCTGCGGCATCGCTCCGCTCACGGCAGTGACGGTCTATAGCGTCGCCGGCGTCTCAGGCCTCGGCGGACGCCTGCTGCTGGGCGTGCTGGCCGATCGCATCGGCGCGAAACCGGTCCTTGTCGGCGGGCTGTTCGTGCAGGCGATGTGCATCGCGACCTATCTGGCGGTGGCGCAGCTCGGCGAGTTCTACGCGCTCTCGGTCGTGTTCGGACTCGCCTATGGCGGGGTGATGCCGCTCTATGCGGTGCTGGTCCGCGAGTTCTTCGGCGCGCGCATCATGGGCACGGTGTTCGGCGCCGTGTCGGCCTTCGCCAGCCTCGGCATGGCGCTCGGGCCCTGGGCCGGCGGGATCGTGTTCGACACGTTCCAGCAATACACCTGGCTGCATGTGGGCTCCTTCGCGATCGGGCTTGCAGCGGTCGCGGTGGCGCTGAGTTTTCCGACGCGGCGCAGGCCATCGCTCGATCTTAGCCGCGCGACGGCGTGACACTGGATAGTGGCGATTACTGGATCTGACTTTGCATAATGTAAGTTTGATGGATTTCGCCTCCCTCTGTCATCCTACTTCCTGCCTTCTGGCACCGATTATCTTGGTGTAGCATTCCCTTGTGATCAGATCGTTCTGGCATCGCGAGAGGCTAAATGAGGCGGCGGACGTTTCTGAGCTTCTTGGGAATGACGGCGATCTCGGCGCGCGCAGCCTTGGCCCAAAAGCGCGTTCCGGTCGTGGGATTCGTCGGATTTGCCACGCCGGAAATCGACAATGCGGTGCTCGTTCCGTTCCGGAAGGCGCTGGCCGAGCTGGGTTACGTGGAGGGCCGCACCATCGTCATCGAGGCCCACTCGACGGCCGGCGACGTGTCGCGGGGCCTTGCATTGATCGACGACCTCGTGGCCAGACAGGTGGACGTCCTGCTTTCGCCCGGCCCGGCCGCAGCACGCGCGATGGTCAGGAAAACCAATATTCCCGTCGTCGCCGTGGCGCTGCCTGCGGTGCAAAGCGACCCTGAATTGTTTCAGAGCCTCGCGCGGCCGGGCGGCAGCCTCACCGGCTTCGCCGCGTTCGGCGAGGAGATGTCGGCCAAGCGCATCGAGATGATCCGGGAGATCCTGCCCTCGCTGAAGCGGATCGGCGTCTTGAACAATGCGACGGACCCGACCTTCAGCGCCTGGGGCGCGCAAACCATCGAGGAAGCACGACGTGCCGGGCTGGAGCCGGTGCGCCTCGGACTGACGAGCGCATCGCCGGCGGCGGTTGCCGAGCAATTCAACGTGCTCGCGGGCGCCGGCGGCAACGCCGTGATCGTCATTCGCGACTACATGACCGCCGCGATGCAGGACGCAATTTGCCGTATCGGCATCGACATGAAGATCGCCGTCATCGGCCAGCAGAAGGAGTTCGCCCATGCCGGCGCTCTGATCAGCTATGGTGCCGACATCGGCGACCTGTTTCGTCGCGCCGCGGGCTATGTCGATCTGATCCTGAAGGGACAAAAGCCGGCAAACATGCCGATCCAGCTGCCAACCAAATTCGAGCTGGCCGTCAATCTCAAGACCGCGCGTGCGCTTGGCGTGACGATCCCGCCCACCATCCTCGTGCTGACGGACGACGTGATCGAGTGACGGGTCGTTGAAAATCCGCCGATTGCCGCGCCGTGAGGCGGGTCAACATCCAGTCATTCGCGAAGCTTCGGCGGAGCAATTCATGGAATGCAGCATCCGGCCCACGTGCGCGACAGCTATTATGGCGACGAACGCACGATCATCATGGAGCGAGTGCTGGCAGACCGGTCCTAGGACTGGTGGACGCACTGGCAATGGCTGCGCAGGATTCCGCTCGTCTCACTCTCCGCCTTGGGTCTATTCCACGCCTCGCTGCGCGATCCTGACCCCACCGATCACTCCGACGCAGTTTCGCAGGGCGGGTCGAGCTCCTGCGGAACCTATTGCCCCAAACGCAGGGGCGCGGGTATCTCGTCGTTCTTGCCAGTTCTGATTTGTAAGCATGAAGCTTGACGGGTTGTACTTCGCCCTGCCCTACGAGCTGGATTGCACCAGCTTGTGTTCGACGCGCGATTTGAAGCGGCAACGAAAGTCGAGCCGCGCTTCGAAGATGGAAATTAGTTTTGCGACATAATCGTAATGACTCCGACGCAAAAAAAGAAAATAGGGTGAAATCAACAAGAATAATGGGAGGAGTGAGATGGACACTGCGGGTCGCCTGCGCGCGATGGCATTTTTATGCCGTCAGACAGCCGCGCGTCATCCTGATCGAGGCTGGAAACTGCTCGCGGAAGCTGAATATTGGGAGCATTTGGCCAATGATGCGCCGCTCGATCATTTCGAACGTTGCTCGGTTGGCTCGCCGCCCGATCCCGAGCCTGGTATCACCAAACCAACCGCGGCCCCTGTGGGGTGAGTGCGAAGCAAAATAGTTTGTTAGCTTCCGTGTGCGTAACTTGAAGAGTGCCGCCCACCGCCGATGCGGCACATTGGAATGGGAATGCCGGCCCCGGCTGTTACCCCATCCTGCGGCTGGGGCCGTTTTGAACTTTCGCAGCATCGTTCAAACCCGATCCACAACCATGCTCAGAGGCATCGCTATAGCGCTCTTCGGAAAAGGCATCTTGTCTCGGCTCGATCGAGCGCTCTCCCATGGTCGCAATACTGAGGCTGCGCCCAGCCTTGTGCGGGACATCGGCCGAGGCTTCGGGCTGTAGGGCGCCGTCCACGCGCCTCGTCGATCAGGCAGCGCCTGCCCTACCGGCGACTATTTCTTCAATAATATTCCTTTCGCTCGCGCCATGCGCCTGACTGATCCGGCGTGGCGGCCCAGTTCGGCGGCAATCTTCGATACCCCAATGCCCTGCCGGGCCAGCGTGACCAGCCGTCGAACCTCCTGCTCGGCCCATTGCTTCGGCTTCGGTGTCTTCATGGTGCGACCCCACGACCGCACGACTTAACGACGGCAGCTGACGGTCCGCACTTGGGAAATTTACGGGTGGCGCGCCCGGGCCGTTATCCGTCCGAACCTCCAAACGGAAATTGACCGAGGCCGCGCTGTCATGTGCCCCAGCCTTTGGCCTCGTTGTTGAGGCAGATCAAGGCTGCTGGCGCCGGGCAAGGCGGGAGAGGCCGATGGCGAAGCGGAGGCGAGCGGTCACGCCACCAGCGCGGCGTCCTCGTTGCGGTCGATGCCGCGCTGTGCGGCCAACAGGCTGACGATCTCCGCATTCGGCCGGGCCTTGCTGAACAGGAAGCCCTGGCCCTCATGGCAGCCTTCGGCGCGGAGGCAGCTGAGCTCCGCTTCGGTCTCGACGCCTTCGGCGGTGATGGTGACGCCGAGGCCCTTGCCGAGGCTGACGATGGAGCGGATGATCGCCTGGGCCTCGCGGTTGGCCGCGAGATCACGCACGAAGGACTGGTCGATCTTGATCTTGTCGAACGGGAAGCTGCGCAAATAGCTGAGGCTGGAATAGCCGGTGCCGAAATCGTCCATGGAGATGCGCACGCCGAGCGCGCGCAGCGCATGCAGCGTCGCCAGCACCTGCGCGCTCTTCTCCAGGAGCAGCGTCTCGGTGATCTCGAGCTCGAGCCGGCGCGGCGCCAGGCCGGAATGTTTCAGCGCGTCAGTGACCATCGAGAGCAGATTGCCGCTGCGGAACTGGAGCGGCGACAGGTTGACCGCGACGCGGACGTCGTCCGGCCAGGCCGCGGCGTCGAGGCAGGCCCGGCGCAGCATCAGCCCGCCGAGCGGATTGATCAGGCCGGTGTCCTCGGCGACCGGAATGAACTCGGCCGGCGATACCATGCCGCGCTCGGCATGCGGCCAGCGCACCAGCGCCTCGAAGCCGGTGATGCGGCCGCTCGAGAGGTCGATCAGCGGCTGGTAGTACGGCCGCAGCACGTCGTTCTGGATCGCGTCGCGCAGCTCGACCTCGATCTTGCGGCGGCTCTGCGCCTTCGCATCGAGCGCGGCCTCGAAGAAGGCGAAGCTGCCACGCGCATCCAGCTTGGCGCGCGACAGCGCCATGTCGGCGCTCTTGAGCAGCTTTTCGGAATCCTCGCCGTCGCCGGGCGCCATCGCAATGCCGATCGAGGCGCCGATCACCACGGAATGACCGTCGAGCAGATAGGGATCGGCAATGGCCGCCAGGAGCCGCTTGGCCAGCATCACCGCGTCCTCGGGACGCGCCAGCCCGCTCTGTAGAACCGCGAACTCGTCGGAATTGAGCCGCGCCAGCGCGTCCTCGTCCCGCAAGGTGGAGCGCAGCCGCTTGGCGACGCCGCGCAGGAGCTTGTCGCCGACCGCATGCCCCAGCGTGTCGTTGACCGCCTTGAAATTATCCAGCCCCAGCATCAGGAGCGCGACCTTCTCCGAGCCGCGGCGCGTGTGCAGCAGCATCTCGTCCATCTGCTGCCGCAGCAGGCTGCGATTGGGCAGGCCGGTCAGCCCGTCGTGCTGGGCCATGAAGGCGAGCCGCGCCTCCGCGCGCTTGCGCTCGGTGATGTCCATCAGCGCGAGCAGCACCGCGGGCCGATCAGCATAAGTCAATTCGCGGGAATAGATCGCAAGGTCGATCAGCGCGCCGTCGGCCTTGACGTGCTTCCAGGTGCGGCCGGCCTGATCCTCGCCGGTCCCATCGACGGTCCAGGGCGGCTCGCTTTCGAACGCCTGCAAGGACCGGATCTTCAATCGCTCGAACTCGGCCCGGCTGTAGCCATAATGCGCGACCGCGGCATCGTTGACGCCGAGGATGCGCTCGTCGTCCAGCGCGCAGACGATCATGGGCACGGGATTGCCGTCGAACAGCAGGCGGAACGAGGCCTCGCGCTGCTTGAGCTCAGTGATGTCGACGCGCAGGCCGACGACGCCGCCGTCATCGGTCAAGCGCTCGTCGATCAGGATGACGCGGCCGTCCGACAGCTTCTGCTCGTGGCGCGCGCCGGGCTTGTAGAGCTTTTGCAGGCGCTCGGCGATCCAGGCTTCTTCATTGCCGATGGCCTCGGGATAGTCGCCGCGGGCGACGCCGATGCGCAGCGTGTCCTCGAGCCGCGCGCCTTCCTCGAACAGATCGGCGGTCTTGCTGTAGATCTCGGCGTATTTCTTGTTCCAGAGGACGTAGCGGCCTTCGGCGTCGAGAAACACGATGCCCTGCGGCAGGATGTCGATGGCCTGGCGCAGGCGCTCATGCGACTTGCGCGCCTCCGCGATCGCGGCTTCCGCCTCGGCACGGCTGCGCAGGATTTCGTCGTGTTCGGAAAGGGCACGGTGCGCGTGCGCGAAGCGCGGCTTGCGCGCCTTTTGGCCGGCGCGGGCAAGCATGCTTTGCTTTCGCTTTCTTGTTTTTCGAGACCCCAAACCCAACTTCACTCGTCCCAGTCGCGTCCAGCGGCCGCAAGATTTGAGGCAAGTGTCTGAAAAAAAAGTAATCCTAGCCAGCCGCGGTCCGCGCGCGGGGCGCATATTGCCTGTTTGCGCGGCGTGGCGGGCGGCGGCAGGCGCCATCAGACTGAGTGCGGCGCCCTCAATCAGTGAGCGATCTGGCGCAAAATTGCGCGCGCGCCTGAATCGGTTCCGAAATCTCGCGCGATCGCATGCGAACCGCAGAATTTTTTGCGCGCCGCGCACGAATTTTGGTCAATGCAGGATACGGTTATTACACCCTTAAGAAACGGCGGGTCGAGACGCGATTCGGGCGCGCTGCGGTGAGTTGGCGGCGGGCTCGTTCTTAACCCTGGTGCAGCATTGGGTTATAAGAACGTCAGCATGAGTCGCCGCGGCATCACCCTCCTCCTGCTCTCGTTCGTCTGCCTGGGCGCCGGTGGCGCGCTGGCCCAGGACCGTGGCAGCATCAACCCGAAGCCGCTGCCGCCGCTCGCCAATCCCAACGACCCCGATCTCGCCGCGAAGGAGTTGTTCGCGCGAAAGCTGCTGCCGTCGAAGGGGCCGGCCCATGTGATCGGCTCCTACACCAGGGGCTGCATCGGCGGCGCCGCGCAGATGCCGGTCAACGGCGACAATTGGCAGGTGATGCGGCTGTCGCGCAATCGCAGCTACGGTCATCCCGACATGATCGCGCTGATCAAGCGGCTTGCAGCCAAGGCGCACAAGGACGCCGGCTGGCCCGGCATCCTTGTCGGCGACATCGCCCAGCCGCGCGGCGGGCCGGCGCTGTCAGGCCATGCCAGCCACCAGATCGGTCTCGACGCCGACATCTGGCTGACGCCGATGCCGGACCGCCGGCTCTCGCGCGAGGAGCGCGAGGAAATGTCTGCGGTGATGATGGTGCGCCAGGACCGGCTCGACATCGACCCCAAGGTGTTCACACCAAGCCACGTGCTGGTGCTGCGCGCTGCGGCGCGAGAGCCCGCCGTGCAGCGCATCTTCGTCAATGCCGCGATCAAGAAGGCGCTGTGCCGCGAGGCCAAGGGCGACCGCGCCTGGCTGTCGAAGATCCGCCCCTGGTGGGGCCACGATTACCACTTCCACATCCGCATGCACTGCCCGGCCGGGGCCGGCGAATGCGAGGGCCAGCCGTCACAGGCCGAGGACGAGGGCTGCAAGCCCGCCGATCTCGCCTACTGGTTCTCCGACGCGGTGCTGCACCCCAAGCCGCCGCCCGAGCCGCCCAAGCCGAAACCGCCGATGACGCTTGCGCAGATGCCGGCAGCCTGCAAGGCGGTGCTGCATGCAGGGGATGTGAAGCCGTAAGGGCTCGCCCACGGACGTCGTCCCGGGGCGCGAAGCGAGCCCGAGACCCATAACCACAAGACGTGGTTATGGCGCGAGGTGCCCACTCCGAGTCTTCACCCAACACAATCCTGTGGCTATGGATCCCGTGCTCGCGCTGCGCGCGCCCCGGGATGTCGCATCAGGTTTGACCTTCCGAACGGGCCTGCTATCTTCGCAGCTGCGATATCCCACGCTGGCCGTAAGCCACCGTGGCGCCGTGGAACAGCGCGTCCGCCCGTCGCATCAGACCACCAACGCCAGATTTGCGCGCGCATCGTCCGCGCAAGCTCGCACAGAGCGCTGTTCATGATTCGTATTGCTGGACTATTCACCGCCTTCGTCATCCTCGCCGTCGCGCCCGCCGCGGCCGAGGACAAAACCATCACCGTGTTCGCCGCCGCCTCGATGAAGAACGCGCTGGACGAGATCGACGCCGCCTACACCGCCAGGACCGGGGTCAAGTTCAGCGTCAGCTACGCCGCTAGCTCGGTGCTGGCCAAGCAGATCGAGCAGGGTGCGCCGGCTGACGTGTTCGTCTCGGCCGACACCGACTGGATGGACTACGCGATCGCCAAGAAGACCATCAACGAGCCTTCCAGAGTGAATCTGCTCGGCAACAGCATCGTGCTGATCGCGCCGAAGGATTCCAAGATCGACAGCGTGACGATCGCGCCAGGTTTCGATCTCGCCAAGCTCGCCGGCGACGGCAGGATCGCGACCGGTGACGTCAAGTCGGTCCCTGCAGGCAAATATGCCAAGGCGGCGCTGGAAAAGCTCGGGGCCTGGCAGGCCGCAGAGCCGAAATTCGCCATGGCCGAGAGCGTGCGCGCGGCGCTGACGCTGGTCGCCCGCGGCGAGGCTGTGCTCGGCATCGTCTATTCCACTGATGCCAAGGTCGAGCCGGGCGTGAAGATCGTCGGCGCCTTCCCGCCGGATTCGCATCCTGCGATCATCTATCCGGTCGCGGCGACCAGCACCGCCAAGCCGGAGGCGAACGGCTATCTCGCCTTCCTGCGCTCGGCGGCGGCCAAGGCCATCTTGGAAAAATACGGCTTCAAGTTCCTGATCAGCCCCACAACCTGATTGTTGCGAACCTGATTCTTGCAAGCCTGATTTTGCAACCTGTTTTCTGCGACCTGATATGACGACTTGATGTTCGAGATCTCTCCCGCCGAATGGACGGCGATCCTGCTTTCGCTCAGGGTCGCCGTCATCGCCACGCTGGTCGCAACGCCGTTCGGCATTGCGCTGGCGTGGCTGCTCGCGCGGCGTGACTTCTGGGGCAAGTCGGTGCTCGACGCACTCGTGCACCTGCCCCTGGTGCTACCGCCTGTCGTCACCGGCTATCTGCTGCTGCTCAGCTTCGGCCGCCGCGGCCTCGTCGGTAGCTTTCTCGCCGACCATCTCGGCATCGTCTTCGCGTTCCGCTGGACCGGTGCTGCGCTCGCCTGCGGCGTGATGGCGTTTCCGCTGCTGGTGCGGCCGATGCGGCTGTCGATCGAGGCGATCGACCGCCGGCTCGAGCAGGCTGCGGAGACGCTCGGCGCAGCGCCGTGGAAAGTGTTCTTCACGGTGACGCTGCCGCTGGCGCTGCCGGGCGTGCTCGCCGGCATGGTGCTGGGCTTTGCCAAGGCGATCGGCGAGTTCGGCGCCACCATCACCTTCGTCTCCAACATTCCAGGCGAGACCCAGACGATTTCGTCGGCGATCTATTCGCTGATCCAGACGCCCGACGGCGATGCCGCGGCAGGCCGGCTCGTGATCGTCTCGATCGTGCTCGCGATCGGCGCGCTGATCGCGGCCGAATGGTTCGCCCGCCGCGCCACGCAGCGCCTGCACGGGAATTGACCATGCTGCGCGTCGACGTCGAAAAACAGCTCGGCGAATTCTCGCTGTCCGCTTCCTTCAGCAGCGAGGGCCGCGTCATCGGCCTGTTCGGCGCCTCGGGCGCCGGCAAGAGCTCGCTGGTCAACATGATCGCCGGCCTGCTGCGGCCCGATCGCGGCACCATCGTGATCGATGGCGAGACCGTAGACGACACCGCGGCCGGCATTCACGTGCCCACTTACCGCCGCCGCATCGGCTACGTGTTCCAGGATGCGCGGCTGTTTCCGCATCTGAGTGTGGCGCAGAACCTCGATTACGGACGGCGGATGAACGGGCTTGCGCCCGATCCGGCGCAGCAGAGGCGCATCATCGACCTGCTCGACATCGGCGCGCTCAGGGATCGCCGTCCCGGGAAGCTGTCCGGCGGCGAGCGCCAGCGCGTCGCGCTCGGCCGCGCGCTGCTGTCGAAGCCGCGTCTCCTGCTGCTCGACGAGCCGCTCGGCGCGCTCGATGAGGGCCGCAAGCTCGAGATCCTGCCCTACTTGGTGCGGCTGCGCGACGAGGCCAATGTGCCGATGGTCTATGTCAGCCACGACGTCGCCGAGCTGCGCCAGCTCGCGACGCAGATCGTGATGCTCAAGCAGGGACGGGTGACGTCGTTCGGCGGGGTGAAGGTGCTGACGTAGTCCGTAGCCCGGATGGAGCGAAGCGCAATCCGGGAAGGTCTGTCCGTGAGGTGAGAACCCGGATTGCGCTGCGCTCCATCCGGGCTACGGACTGCCGTTTGAAGAGTGACGATCGCGCCCCATCGTCATTGCGAGCGGAGCGAAGCAATCCAGAGTCTTTCCATAGAGACAGTCTGGATTGCTTCGTCGCAAGGGCTCCTCGCAATGACGGGTCCTTGACTGGCTTTGTCCTGCCGAACCACCAGACTTCGTAGGGTGGGCAAAGGCGCGCTCTTCGCGCGCCGTGCCCACCGTCTTGCCTGCTGGTGGGCACGGCGCAAGGGCGCCTTTGCCCACCCTACGGCAGCGTCAGACCCCCGCGACCGAGGACCACAGCTCCGCGAGCTTCTTCCGCAGCGCCCGAGCGCCTGTCAGCGGCAGCGGTGTCTCATCATCTTCGGGCAGGCGCAGGCCGACGAGGTTGACGCGGCCACCGGAGATGCTGCGGGCGACCAGCACGATCTCGCCCAGGGCGAGCTCGGCGCCCTCCTTTGGAGCGTGGTCGAGATGGACGTCGAAATAATCGGCGAGCGTGAGCTTGCCGTCGTCCTCGCTCACCTTGACGCCGTAGATCTCGGTGAGCTCGGCGAGCGTGTGCTCGCCGGAGACCATGAAGTCGCCGAGCAGATGCGGATCGGGCGCGGTGCTCGGCTGCATGTCGACGAAGAAACGGTCGAGCGCTTCGGCCTTTTCCGGCGGCGCCAGCAGATAGATGTAGTCGCCCGGTGCGATCGGATCGGCCTCCGTCGGCGTCAGGATGTGCTCGTTGCGGATCACCAGTGTCGGCTTGGACCAGGACGGGATCAGGCCACGACGGAAATACAGGCTCTTGGGCCGCACCGGATAGCCGACCAGCTGCTGCTCGAGCTGGCCGGGCAGATCGAGCTCGACGCGGCGGGGGCCGCGGTCGGCGCGAGGCAGCGCCACGTGCAGCTTGCGCGCGGCCGGCGCCAGGGTCCAGCCTTGCAGCAGAAGCGAGATGATGACGACGACAAAGGCCACGTCGAAATAGAGATAGGCCTTGGGCAGCCCGACCAGCATCGGGATCGAGGCCAGGAAGATCGCGACCGCACCGCGCAGGCCGGTCCAGGCGATGAAGATCTTCTCACGCCAGTTGAAGCGGAACGGCGACAGGCACACGAACACCGCGAGCGGGCGCGCCACCAGCATCAAGACCAGCGCGACGGCGACCGCCGGCAGCACACTGGAACCCAACCGGCTCGGCGAGACCAGAAGGCCGAGCAGCACGAACATCACGATCTGCGCCAGCCAGGTCGCGGCGTCGAGGAACGTCACCACCGAATTGTGCGCGCGGGTCGGCCGGTTGCCGATGATGATGCCGGCGAGATAGACGGCGAGGAAGCCGGAGGCGTGCATGATCTGCGAGCCGCCGAAGATGACGAGCGCGGCCGTGGTCACGAAGGGCGCATGCAGGCCCTGCGGTAGAGCGACCTTGTTGAGCGCGATGACGACGAGGCGGCCGCCGATGACGCCGACGACGGCGCCCAGCACCGCCTCCTGGATGAACTCCATCAGCACATGGCCGGGCGAGCTGGTACCGACCGAGATGTATTCGACCAGCATCAAAGTGAGGAAGATCGCGAAGGGATCGTTGGTGCCGGATTCGGCCTCCAGCGTCGCGCCGACGCGCGGGCGCAGACGCAGGCCCTGGGTGTGCACCAGCAGGAACACCGCGGCCGCGTCGGTCGAGGCTACCACCGCACCGACCAGCAGCGCCTCCGACCAGTTGAGGTCGAGCGCATATTTGGCGAACGGCGCCGTGACCAGCGCGGTCAGCAGCACGCCGACGGTCGCGAGCACCACGGACGGCGCAAGCACGGTGCGGATGCTGGCAAAGCGCGTGCGCAGGCCGCCGTCGAACAGGATCAGGGCGAGCGCGACGGAGCCGACCAGATAGGTGGTGCGGACGTCGTCGAACTGGAGCTGACCTGGGCCGGAATCGCCGGCGAGCATGCCGATGATGAGGAAGACGAGCAGCAAGGGCGCGCCGAAGCGCAGCGCAAGCAGGCTGGAGAGGATGCCGGCCATGACGAGGACGGCGCCGAGCAATATGGCGAGACTGACGGAGTCGAGAGAAGCCATCCACCTTCCGGGTAAGAAATCGCTGGAATTTCATCCTTATCGTCGGTGGACTCGCGCGCCAACCCATTTTCGCGCTTCGCGGCAATCTGCCCGCATTTTACGGCCTTAACGCGCTTCACTTCACGGTGTATCGATGGCCCGGCCGCGCCCTTTGTGGGATTGTCCGGCGCCCTCGAATCAATTCCTCCCCGCTTGCCGACGAGACCCGATGGACATGGACCTCAAAGACTTCATGGAGTTCGTGCAGACCACCGCACGCAGCGTCGGGGCGGAAATCTCCTCACCCTGGTTCTACCTGCAATTCGGCCTCATCCTGGCCGCCGCCGGCATCGCCTATGCCGCGGAGGCCGCCATTCGCAGCCGTGTCGACCTGACCTCGCTGGCGATGCGCTGGCCGCTGCCGCTCCGGCATTTCGTCCGGGTCATGGTCGCCAGCGCCTCGACGGCGGTGTTCACGCTGCTCGTGATCGTCTCGCGCGTGGTGATGTATCACGCGACCTGGCCGAGCCGCTCCTATCTCCTGATGGTCGCAGCCAAACTTGGTTTCGCATGGCTGGTGATCCGGCTCGTGACCTCGGTGCTGCGCAACGCCTTCATCGTCAAGCTGGTGTCGATCACGGCCTGGTTCGTCGCCGCGCTCTCCATCGTCGGCCAGCTCGATGCGACGGTCGACCTGTTGGATTCCTTCGCGATCGTGCTCGGTGGCCTCAGGCTGACCCCGCTCCTGGCGCTCAAGGCCGGCGCGCTGCTGCTGATCGCACTCTGGCTCACCAACATCGCCAGCAATTTCGCCGAGAGCCGGATCAATTCGACCACCGACCTGACGCCGTCGGTGCAGGTGCTGCTGGTCAAGATCATCCGCATCGGGCTGCTCACGGTCGCCATCGTGATCGCGCTCGGCGCGGTCGGAATCGACCTGTCGGCGCTCGCGGTGTTCTCCGGCGCGGTCGGCGTCGGCATCGGTATCGGCCTGCAGAAGATCGTCGCCAATTTCATCTCGGGCATCATCCTGCTCGCCGACAAATCGGTGAAGCCCGGCGACCTCGTCACCATCGGCGACAATACCGGCCGCATCAGTGCGATGAAGACGCGCTATATTTCCGTCGCTGCCGGAGACGGGCGCGAATTCCTGGTCCCGAACGAGGATCTGGTGACGCAGAAGGTCGTCAACTGGACCTATACCGACAAGAACACGCTGGTGAAGATCGCCTTCGGTACCAATTACGACGCCGACCCGAAGCTGGTTTGTACGCTCGCCGCCGAGACCGCCGCCGCTCATCCGCGCGCGCAGAAGGGCAAGCCGCCGACCTGTCTCCTGACCGAGTTCGCGGAAGCCGGGATGAAGTTCTCGCTGACCTTCTGGATCGCCGACCCCGACGGCATGGACAAGGTCAAGAGCGACGTGATGCTGGAGCTGTGGGACGCCTTCAAGCGCGAGGGTATCCGGGTTCCCTATCCCGTCCGCGAAATCCGCATCCGCGGCGGCGCCCTGCCGGTGGAAACCGCCGTGGAAGTCCCGAATTAGGTCACTTTCACCCCCCCAAGCAGGCCCCTCGGCTTGCATGAAGGCTGCCAATCATTAAATTGGGGCCTGAAATCAAGCCTTTCCACCGATATCGAGATCAGCCCGAGAAGACCTGACACGCATGAGCTACGTCGACGCCACCGAGACCTCCCTGCGCAAGACCGGACAGATCAAGTTGCACGGGCCTGCCGCCTTTGCCGGCATGCGCAAGGCGGGCGCGCTGGTGGCCAGGTGCCTCGACGAGCTCACCGACATCGTCGGGCCCGGCGTGCCGACCTCCAGAATCGACGAGTTCGTCCGCGACTTCGCCTTCAGCCATGGCGCCTACCCGGCGACGCTGATGTATCGCGGCTACCGCTACTCGACCTGCACCTCGCTCAACCACGTGGTCTGCCACGGCATGCCAGGCGACCGTCCGCTGAAGGAGGGTGACATCGTCAACATCGACGTCACCTTCATCGTCGACGGCTGGTATGGCGATTCCAGCCGGATGTATGCGATCGGCCCGATCGCCCGCAAGGCCGAGCGGCTGATCGAGGTGACCTATGAAGCCATGATGCGCGGCATCGCCGCGGTGAAGCCGGGCGCCACCACCGGCGACATCGGCCATGCCATTCAGAGCTTCGTCGAGCCGCAGGGCATGAGCGTGGTGCGCGATTTCTGCGGCCATGGTCTGGGCCGCATGTTCCACGACGAGCCGAACATCATCCATATCGGCCGGCCCGGCGAGGGCGTGCAGCTCAAGCCCGGCATGTTCTTCACCATCGAGCCGATGATCAATCTCGGCAAGCCGCATGTGAAGATCCTGTCCGACGGCTGGACCGCGGTCACCCGCGACCGCTCGCTGTCGGCACAGTTCGAGCACTCCGTCGGCGTGACGGCAACGGGCGTGGAGATTTTCACGCTGTCGGCGCGGCACGGCGAGAAGCAGATCGGGTGAGCTAGGCCCCCGTCCTCGTCTGACGCGCGACTTTCTCCCGCAATTGACGGTTGCAAAAGCGCTGGCCCCCGGCAATGCTGGCGGCCGATGCCCGCCAAGCCTGACCACGACAAGAGCAAGCCTGACGACGCGCCGCACTATCTCGGCCATCGCGAGCGGCTGCGCGAGCGCTTCTACAGCGCGGGCGCGGATGCGCTGAGCGATTACGAGCTGCTGGAGATGGCGCTGTTTGCCGCGCTGCCGCGGCGCGACACCAAGCCGCTGGCGAAGACGCTGATCAAGTCCTTCGGCTCGTTCGCCGAGGTCGTCCATGCCCCGGTGGCGCGCTTGCGCGAGGTCGACGGGGTCGGCGAGTCCGCGATCAACCAGCTCAAGCTGATCGCAGCTGCCGCCCATCGCGTCGCCAAGGGCGAGGTTAACAGCCGCAACGCGCTGTCATCCTGGAACGAGGTGATCGCCTATTGCCGCACCAGCATGGCATTTGCCGACAAGGAGCAATTCCGCCTGCTGTTCCTGGACAAGCGCAACCAGCTGATCGCCGACGAGGTGCAGCAGACCGGCACGGTCGACCACACCCCGGTCTACCCGCGCGAGGTGATCAAGCGCGCGCTCGAGCTGTCCGCGACCGCGCTGATCCTGGTGCACAACCACCCCACTACCCCCTTCACGATCACGCTTGGTCACGCTCGATACCTTTGAAACACCTATAAAATTAGCACTTCTAGCGCATTGCGCACTGGGGGTGGCCATGGCAAATTGGGAGCGGTTAGAGGGGTAGAGCACGGCCTTCCGATCCCAGCAAACGATCCCCGTTTCTCCCCGACCGATCCCAGTTGCGGAACAGAAGAAACGCCATGCCAAGCCTGACCGACACCGCGATCCGACACGCGCTGAAGCGCGTCGAGCTCAACCGGAAACAAGAAAACCTCGCAGATGGTGAAGGCCGAGGTACCGGCCGACTCGTCCTCGTCCTCAAGCCGATGCCGAAGCGCGTGACCGCCGACTGGATGGCGCAGCAATGGCGGGACGGCAAACGTGCGAAAAAGAAGCTCGGCGCTTATCCATCCACGTCCTTGGCTCAGGCGCGCGAGATCTTCAAGCGCGACTACGCCGATGTGATCCAGAAGGGTCGGAGCATCAAGATCGCAACAGACACCCGCCCCGGCACTGTCGCTGATCTGTTCGAGGGCTATGTCGCGTCGCTCAAGGCCGCCGCCAAGCCGTCCTGGAAGGAGACAGAGAAAGGCCTTAACAAGATCGCCGACACGCTCGGGCGCAACCGACTCGCGCGCGAAATCGAGTCTGAGGAGATCGTCGAGCTTATCCGACCGATCTACGAGCGTGGCGCCCGCTCGATGGCGGATCACGTGCGATGTTACATCCACGCGGCATATAGTTGGGGGATGAAATCGGACAACGACTATCGGAACACATCCCCGCGCCGCTTCCGTATCCCATACAATCCGGCCTCGGAAATTCCGACCGAACCCAAGGTCCAGGGCACGCGCTGGCTCAACGAAGAAGAATTCGTTCAACTCTATCGCTGGCTGGAATGCCCCGATACGCCGGTTCATCCCTCCTATCCTCGCGCTGTGCAGCTGATCATGCTGACCGGTCAACGCGTCGAGGAAATCGCGCGCTTGCATGTCGATCAATGGGATGCGCCGGAGAAGATCATCGACTGGTCCAAAACCAAGAACCTTCAGCCGCACGCCGTCCCAGTGCCGTCGATCGCCGCCGAACTGATTGCGTCGATCAAGCCAAATAAGTACGGCTGGTTCTTTCCCTCAGCGAAGGACCCATCCAAGCCCGTGAGCCACGGTACTCTCTATAGCTTCGTTTGGCGTCAACGGGACCGCGGCGTGATCCCCTATGCAACGAATCGGGACCTCCGGCGAACCTTCAAGACCCTGGCCGGCAAGGCCGGCGTGTCCAAAGAGATTCGAGACCGCCTGCAAAATCATGCGCTCCAGGACGTCAGCTCCAAGAACTATGATCGCTGGCATTACATGCCCGAGAAGCGCGCGGGAATGGCAAAGTGGAACAAGTTCGTGCGCGCCATGCTGGCAAAGAAGCGCTTGAAGGTGGCCGCATGAGCAAGCGCCCTCCCAAATCCCTTAAAGTCCGAAAAGGCGCCAAACCGACGAGTGAAATTGACGCGCGAAGCTATTCGGCGTTCGTTAGTGACCTTAAAAAGAAGATCGCGGAGGCGCGGCACCGTGCCGGTCTTTCGATGAACCGTGAGCTGATCCTGCTCTACTGGAACATTGGACGTGATATTCTCGCGCGCCAGAAAAGGGAGGGATGGGGCGCCAAGATCATCGATCGCCTTGCTGACGATCTTGGCCACGCATTTCCTGAGATGACCGGGCTTTCGGCCCGGAACCTGAAATATATGCGCGCTTTGGCGGAGGCATGGCCGGATACCGAATTTGTGCAACAGGTTGTTGCACTATTGCCCTGGGGCCATAACGTCCGCCTTCTAGATGCCGTCAAGGCGCCGAAGCAACGAGCTTGGTACGCGCGACAGGCGATCGAACACGGATGGAGCCGCAACGTCCTCATCAATCAGATCGATAGTGACCTGTTCGCCCGTCAAGGCAGCGCACTTACCAACTTCTCGCGGACTCTACCGGCCGAGCGGTCCGAGCTCGCCAAAGAGATCCTCAAGGATCCCTACAGCTTCGACTTTCTTTCACTTGGCCCCGAAATGCTGGAGCGAGACCTCGAACGCGGGCTGATAGAACACCTGCGTTCGCTGATTCTCGAACTCGGCAAGGGGTTCGCCTTTGTCGGCAGCCAGTATCATCTCGAGGTGGGCGGCCAGGACTACTACCTCGACCTACTCTTCTATCATCTGCGGCTGCGCTGCTTTGTGGTGATCGAATTGAAGATCGAGGACTTCAAGCCCGAATTCGCGGGCAAGATGAATTTCTATCTCTCTGCTGTCGACGACCAATTGCGACACAAGGATGACCAGCCGACGATCGGTATCATCCTTTGCAAAGGCCGTAACGAGGTGATTGTAGAATACGCGCTGCGCGACACCAGCAAGCCGATGGGTGTAGCCCAATACAAACTCTCGCCCGCACTTCCACCGCAGCTTGCGCGGGATTTGCCGACGGTAGAGGAGTTCGCGCGCGAGTTTCCACTCATGTCAATCGTTAAGCTTCGGATCGAGATCGAGCGCACCCTGCGCGATATCATGCGCGAGAACGGCATTGCCGTCAGACCACCCGCTGGGCTCGGCAACATGTTGGGCGAGCTGCATCGCCGCGGCCTCGCGCCTAAAAGCACTACCCCGCTCCTTGACGCTGTACGCGTCATGAATCAAGCGGCTCATGGTCTAGATGTCGACGCGGAAAGCGCCCAGCGAGCCGTCGACATCGGCACCGTGTTTCTGACCGAACTTCGAAACCAGCGTGGAAGCGACGCCGGCAAGACATCATGATTCAGACCTGTTCACTCACCGTTACCTTCAGCAAATTTAGCGGCGGCGCCTGATCAAACCGGCGGCGCAAGAACCCGATCCACGAATAAGACCACAACGCGCTGTTTTTGTTTGGATATTTCGAGCCCGAAACCTATTTCCTGGAACTCCAAAGGGCCATGGTGATCCAGTCGGCGACAACGCTCGTTGCCGGCGTGGAGTTGGATCGGCATTAGGCCGCGTGGCGTCAGCTGACGCCCGGATGTAGAGGAGCGAGAATCCTGGGGTCATCCAGCGCACCAGCCGTTTTCCGGTTGCGACCAAAACAGGAAATAGGAATCGTGTTAGGTCTACGGTCGGCCGATTCTAATAGCGCGCAAGCTCCACATCGACGTTTGCGTTCAAACGGCGGTAGGGAGATTGATGGATCCGACACGCGGCAAACGACAGTTGGATACCCTCGAGCGGCGGTTCCAGCTCGATGAGAGCTTTTTGTCATCGCCTAATACGGCTGCCCTGAAATCAGGAGTGATCCGTGCTGCCGATCGTCGGACTGGCGACCCGGTGGTTCTCAAATACTGGGTGAAGACAGGGACCGCCATCGACGCGGACTTCAGAGAGCTTTGGCGTCACGAAATGCGCCAAAGCGAGCGGGTGCGCGCTTTCCCCCGCGCGGACGAGGTTGTCGTCGAGGTGACAGCTTCGGGCGAAAGCGACGACGCGTTCTATATCGCCATGCCGGGCGATGTGGCTCCGCTCGAACATGCTGCGAGGTTCGTCCGTCCTGATCATTGGCTCCGAAACCTGCAAGGGGCGCGCCAACGCGCACTGCTCTGGAAGAACGTTCGCCGATTAGGGGAAGCCCTTGGCGCGGTCCACGGCCAGGGGCTGGTCCATGGAAGGATCGATAGCCGAGCGGTCTACTCCGCGGGAGCCGCGACCAAGCCGGACTTCCGCCTCGGCGGATTTGAATTCTGTTTGCGCGTGGCCGAGATCAATAAGGCGCCCTTGCGGATTATCGCGAAGAGCCGCCCAGTTGGGTCGGTCATATTCTCCTTCTTGGACGACTGGCGAGCCCTTGGCCAGGTTGTGACCGACTTGGTCGGACTTGATGCAAGTACGCTGGAGCAAGAGGAGATCCGGTTCGTCGAGGGACGGACCAGGCTCGATCTTCGTTCATCAGAAATAGATCTGATGCGATTGCTATTTCAACCGGAACGCAATCGCATTCTTGACGCCGCAACGGTTACGAATCGAATAGACGCCATTCTCAATGAACTGGAGGTGGAAGCATTTGCCGACAACGGCCGCTACGTGCTTGCTCTTCGACTGGGACAAACAAGTCGGTTATCTGCGACGTTGAATGCGGCGTCAGGCGACGCATTCGACACAGACGACGCGGATCACCAAATGGATTTCATTCGCGCCGATCTGGAGACGGGTGCGAGCCTTGCGCGCACCGCGCGCGGCGATCTCCTGCTGATGACCGAAAATCTGGTCTATGATCTTCAACCTCTTCGAGCCGCAGGAGTGGACGAGAGTTGGAATGTCGCATCCTGCGACAATGCTCGTCACAGGGATCGGGTAACTCTCGGTCGGCGAGAAAACATTGAATTGCCATCGCATCGCATCGAGATCATCAGATTCGGACAAGCTCCGCGTCGTTTGAATGAGTTGCGCGCCGAGGCCTTGGACTGGAGTGCGGCCTTCGACATGACCTCGGGCGACGACCCGACGGTTACGGTTCGCCGCGGTCTGCTGCTTGCGCAAATCGCCGAGGCTCTCTTCAAGGCCGTCGAGATTGCGCCTGTCGAACTTGTCAACCAACGTCGGCACGGAACCAGGCGAATTGTTGAAATCGCCGCAAGCGATTCTGAACATCGTGTGCGATTGTCGGAAGCACTCGGTGTGGATGAACCGCACAAACTCATGCGCCGGCTCTTCGACCGTGAAGAGGCAGACGTCGACGCCGAGTGGCAACTAACCGAAGCTACGGGCCTCGGCATGACGGTCAGAGCGGCAGCAGGTGTTCGATTCATTCGCCCGGTTTCAGAAGGACAACCGGCGGCTTTATGAGTTCGAGGTTCTGGATGGCGTCGTGCCGCCGAACACGCAGCTTCATTTGCGAAAGGTCGATGAAACCGGAACCGAGCAAGTCTTGCGGCGTCGCCTTCGGATGCTGACAACATTGTCTACGCAATCCGAGCTTGCGCATATGCTCGCGGACCCACGTGCCCGGCTTCGCAGCTATCAGGATGAGCCGCTCAGGGAGGATGACTATTTCAATAAGCTTGACGAGTCGAAGCGGGACGCGCTGCGCTCGATCTGGTCGACCGGCCCAGCCCAGTTCGTTGTCGGGCCGCCCGGTGTGGGCAAGACAACGTTGGTCACTGAACTCGTGCGCAGAGTGCTGGATGGCGATCCGACAATCCGTCTTTTACTGAGTGCACAAGCGCATCAAGCACTGGACCATCTAGCAGCGGCCATTCAGAAGATGCTGAACAAAACCGGGCTGGCGGACGATGTCATCCTGGTTCGGTCGAGAGCGGACAGCGGTGCTGACCTTTCCGGCGCGCAAACTCCCGATCGTGCAAAGGCTTATCTTAAGCAACTCAAGGATAGTCCGCTGCGTCAACGGGCGCCACGCGCGATTCAGCGTTCGTTGAATGACATGACGACGGCGGCCGATGTGAGCGGTCAGTTGCGAGCCAAGCTTCCGATCGAGACGCGGCGTCAGCAGCGCTCTTTCGAAGCACTTGTTCTGCAATCGGCAAATGTTCTTTTCTCGACGACAAACTCCGGCGATCTCGCTCGTCTGATTGAGGATGGCGCTCAGTTTGACTGGACGATCGTGGAAGAGGCGGCGAAGGCGACTGGGCCAGAGCTGCTGGCTCCGCAGCTCCTTTCAATGCGTCGTCTCCTCATCGGCGATCACAATCAATTGCCACCGTTCGACACTGACCGCATCGCAGCGTTTCTGGAGGATCAAACGAACGTCAAGCGCGCCCTTGCTGAAAGCAATCCTGTGATTGGCAATATATTCCGCGATTTCGGTTTGGACGATCTGAAAGAGGTTTTCGAGGACGAGAGCGTCTTGAGCGAGACGTGCGCATCGGCGCGTCGCATGCTGTTGCTGTTCGAAAGCCTGGTAACGAGCGAGCTTGACCGGCAAAAGCGGTCCGATCAGCAACGGCGCCGGGTTGCAACTGAGCTGTTGCAACAGCATCGCATGCACCCCGCCATCGGCACACTGATTTCTGAATGTTTCTATGATGGGACGCTTGAGACACCCGAAGAGCGTCAGGCCGAGTTCTACAGCGAGAAACCGCCATTCATAATCACGGATGAATGGTTGCCCGATTCTCCAATAGTCTTTGTGAATCTTCCCTACGTGCAGCGTGGTGGCGACGCTGGCGAGCAACGCCCGACATATCACAATCCGGTGGAGCTGCAGGCAGTGCTTTCCGTTCTCGGAATGCTCAAGGCTGCACCGAAGAAATCGAATGAACCGACAACACTGGCTGTTTTGTCGCCTTACAATGAGCAAGTCGAACGCCTGGGGCGCGCGATCGAGGATGGCTTGCAGGGCAAGCTTGCCAATCTTGCGGAATTCAAACCTGGGACCAATGCGCCCGGTTTCGAGAGTACTGTCGACTCGTTCCAGGGTAGCGAAGCCGATATCGTAGTTATCTCTTTGGTGCGCAACAACGACCATGTTGGGCGAGCGGCACTCGGTATCTTGCGCGATCGGCGACGCATGAATGTGTTGTTAAGTCGTGCCAAATGGAAGCTCGTCATCGTTGGCAGCATGGAATTCCTGAAAGTCCAGGGACGGCGATATCGGCGCCACCATAAGGACGATCGTTCGGTCCCGGCGTTTCTTGGGAAGATGTCGGAGGTATTCGGGGATCTCGCGAAAGAGACATTGCCCGACGAAAAAACCCCCAAATTCAAGGCCGTCGATTGGAGTTCGCTCAAGACGGATGCTAAATCATGAGCGCTAGGAACGCCGTTCGCGTCGCCGTACCGGTCAAGCTTGCGCGGCTTAGGGTATGGGTTGATAAAGGGCGCCATTGGAGCGCCGTCGATCGCCTTATCCTGTGGTCGTTGGCCAACCAGCCTAGCACCGCTGGAGAATTGGCCAAGGTTGCGCGCATCCCGGCCCGCCTGATCACGGAAATCATCCTGCGTATGATGCGGTTCGGATGGGTCGAACTTGCCGCAGCTCCGAAGGGTGCTTCATTCCGCGCCACTGAGGCCGGCCGCGAGGTCGTTGAAACATTCGAGACATTGCCGCCTGTTACCCGCCGGCAGGCGCGCAGGATATCATTCTCAATGGAGCCTTTCGCCTGGAGGGCCTATGGCCTGCGCGACCTGAAACCGTACCGGCCTAGCGAGATCGAGACGATCGAACGGGAGCATGATGTCCGGCGCCTTGTGATCGACGGCGGCTGGGGTCGGTTGTCGAGCCTCGAGCTTTACGCCGCAGCGGAACAGGTTCTGACTGACGATGAGGAGCTGTCCAGCGTCGACTACAGTGCGTCTGATGCAGTGGACCAATTTGCGCTTTTCACTGTGATCGGCAACAGCATAAAGGGTCTGCCGCCAGAGCCAGCCGAGCAGCTTATCGCGGCAATTCGTCGTGCGGCCAGGGACAACAAGCCTGGCGCACCGATGAAAATCAAGGCGCCGGGACGGGCAGCAGCCTCGGTGACGACCAACGATGTTGTCTCGACTGCTCCTATCCGGTCTGACGACATCGTGCTGAGCGGAGAGGACCATCGCGAGCGCTTGATCGAAATTTTGCGCCAGGCGCGCTCCCGCTTTGTTATGCACTCGACGTTCCTGCGCGAAGACGCATTTATCGAGCTTCAAGAGGAGTTTGGCCGGGCCGCCAAAAGAGGCGTCAGGATCGATATCTTTTGGGGCGCTGATCGCGATGAGAAAAGTCGCAAGGCCAATTTGGACGCCGCGATCGCCATCAATCACCGGATCAACGCCGATCGCAGCTTGCGAGGAAGGGCAAGGGTTCATCTCTACACCACGGGGTCCCATTCCAAGTTGCTAATCGCAGATGCAACTGGACGGGCCACTGGAGAATTTGTTGCCGTCGTTGGTTCGTGCAACTGGCTTTATAGTGGGTTCGATCGCGTGGAGACGTCGATCGTGCTGCGTCATCCCCATGCGGTAGCTCGGGTTGCTCAAGAATTTGCTGAGCTTATTTTTGACATCAGCACGAGTTCGGAGGCCGCTTCCGATCTGACGTCGTTGTCCCGTACGCTGCGCTCGCACGACGCTGCGCAAGGGGGTGAAGCTGAGGTACGACTTGTGCGGGGAGACGAACACGCCCGACTGATGCGGCTGGCGCGCGAAACTGCCGAGCAATCGATCATGGTCGGCGGTGATCGCCTCGGTGTCGCGGCAGAGGCTCGCACGATCATCCCAATGATGGTCGCGGCGGAACGATCAGTGCAGGGAATTCTTTGTTACTCGAAGCCGTCAGGCCCCCTTACAAACCGGGACGCACAGGAGTTGGCCGCGATCGCTCGTCAGGCGGGCGTCCGCCTGGTTCAGATTCATGATCGTGAACTGCACGGCAAGTTTCTGCTTTGGGACGACGACCACGTGGTGATCACGAGCCTGAATTGGTCGTCTGCTGATACACGACCCGATGCACCGCAGGGCGAGATCGGCTTGTACGCCAAGAGCCCGGGTCTTGCAGCCAACATTCGATGCCGGCTGATTGAGGGATGGCCTGCTCTAGATCCGTCGAGAAAGACACAGCTCGTCGAAGAAAGTATTCGCCCACCGCGCCACCGACGACGACGACGGCGCAATAAGACAAAAGCAGTCAAAAAAGTGGCGTGCGATGAAGAGTGATCTGCAACTGGAGCCGCTCGACGGTCGTCTTTGTGTCAATCAGCTCGCCATTGCGCCCGTCTCAAAGCCGATACGCTCCGCCAGTGGCGCATGTTTACGAAGTAACTTTGACAGATCTCCAGGATGAGACTTGGCCATTCCTTCAAAAAAATGCTTCTCCATTCTCATTGACTACGCAAACCGCAGTCTCTCTCTGCGAGACATCTAGCCCGACGTATTGCCCGCATGACAGCTCCTCTGAATCGCTTGATTGCGAGAGGTAGACGATAACGGAGATCTCGTGCCCCGAGCGCTGACCGCACGTCTATGATCAGAATCGATCGGTTGGCGGTTTTGTTCCGACGTTGAGAATCATGAGCTAGCCCGCGGCAAAAGTATCCTGGGGCACCGGCGACGTGACCGACTGTCGCGTCGAAAAGGTTGCTGCGAAATCGCCAAGCGATTATCAGCACCGTCAGTAATCGATCGCGGGGACCGTTGTTACTTCCGTCAAGGGTCGGACAAGATAGAACCGGTCAGCCGGTCCTATCTTTAGATGTGCGAGATGCATGAAGACGCTATTGGCGGAATAGGAGTGCGGGTTCTGGCTCAGAATTATGCGTGTTGACAGCCCGCCACTCATCGAGTTTGACGCAGACAGATTCCGCACGCAGTCCTGTTCGCGTAGCGCCAGAAATCCTGACGGTCCGTCATTCCTTACTTGGCCAGTTGCCGGAGCTAGCAGCCGTTAGCCGACGACTTTGCTAGAATCTAGCTGAGGCGCCGTTCCGGCAGATCGCCGATCTTCACTCCTTGGTTCAACCCTCCCGTGGAAACGACGTAGCCTACCACGCCGTCCTTCGATTTGACGAATGCCACCGTGGATTGCCCACCAGAGAACGTGATTTGTCCGGACGCAATTTCCAGCGCTGTGTTTTCTCCGAGGTAGTGATGGAGCGTGATCGGGCGTTCCGTGACTTCAATCTCCAGTACGTAAGTGAATATGATATCCTTCACCTGGAAGCGCTGGCTCAGATTGTCGATAACGAAGAATCCATCCATGGGGACAATGACTTGACCGTTGAAGGTCTGGCGTGTGGTCGACTTACGGACGTCGGGAGGCAGTTTGTCGATGATGTGGGATTGAATACCCTCGCCGGTGTAGGGCAAGCCGTCGGGCGTATAGACCGTGGATGGATTTGTGACCTTTCGCTCGTCTTCCACCAACGCGAACGCGGGCGTCGACCGCGGTGAAGTTGTAGAATTGGCCGATGATGGTGACAGTGCGAATCCATTCAAAGGATTCCGCCTCGGCCAAATTCATGCACGTCAGGTTCAGCGCTTTAGTCGTCCGTGAAGAGTGGCTAAGCGATTGAGCTAGAATCGCATTTGTCGTTGTGGACTGTTTTGCGTTTGCAGGGGTTTGATGCTTCGGGCGTCGGAACCTTGCAATTTCATTTTCAGGATTCCGTCGAATCGCCAACCATGATTCCGTCATCGCATCGGAGGTGGCGATGCGACCGAAGAAGCACAGGATGACGGGATCGGGCGATCTGTTCCGGGCCAGGCTGGACCAAATCATCAATATGAAGCACGAGCTGGTTCAGCTCGCCGGCAAGGTCGATTGGGACTGGATCGACGGCGAGATCGCGCCGCTCTATAGCGAGAATGGTCGGCCCGGGATCGCGAGCCGCTTCATGATCGGGCTGTTGCTGCTCAAGCACATTTACGGGCTGTCCGATGAGGGGGTGTGCGAGCGCTGGGTCCACGACCCATATTTCCAGTACTTCACCGGCGAAGAGTTCTTCCAGCACGCATTCCCGCACGAGCGCTCGGACCTGAGCCACTGGCGCAAGCGGCTCGGCGACAAGCTGGAGCTGTTGCTGGCCGAGAGCTTGCGGGTGGCACACGAGGCCGGCGCGTTACGCAGCCAGGACATCAAGCGGGTCACAGTCGATACCACCGTGCAGCCGAAGGCGATCACCTTCCCGACCGATGCCAAGCTCTTGCACGCGGCGATCAAGGGGCTCAACCGTCTGGCGAGGAAGCACGGGGTCAAGCTGCGGCAGTCCTATCTGCGCATTGCCAAAACCGCGACAATGATGGCGGGACGCTACGGCCATGCCAAGCAATTCAAGCGGCATCAGCGGCAGTTGCGCATCCTGCGCAGCCGACTGGGCCGGATCATCCGCGATATCCGCCGCAAGATCGAAGGTCAGGCTGTGCTTGAGAACACGTTCGCCCTCCCGCTCAGCCGGGCCTCGCAGATCCGCTCGCAGCAGCAGCGCCAGCGCGGCTTCAAGCTTTATTCCTTCCACGCCCCGGAGGTGGAGTGCATCGGCAAGGGCAAAGCAGCCGCGCCTTACGAGTTCGGCGTCAAAGCCTCCATCGTCACCAACAACCGCCGTTCTCCCGGGGGCCTGTTCGTGCTGCACGCCAGGGCGCTACCCGATAACCCGTACGACGGTCACACCTTGCGGGACGTCATCGACCGCACCGAGACACTCACCGGCTGCGCGATCGAGCGGGCCTATGTCGACAAGGGATACCGCGGCCACGACGCACAAAATCCCCGACGGATCTTCATCTCCGGCCAGAAGCGCGGCGTCTTCGGTGTCATCAAGCGCGAGCTGCGCCGCCGCTCCGCCATCGAACCCATCATCGGACACCTTAAGGCCGATGGTCACCTCGGCCGCTGCTACCTCAAAGGCCGCGCCGGCGATGCGGCTAACGTCATCCTCTCAGCCGTGGGCCACAACTTCCGCCGCATCCTCGCCTGGCTCAGAGAACTCTTGTGCCTCATCCTGCTCCAGCTATGGCGCACGTTCGGCCGTCCCGCCCCGCTCAATTCGCCTTCTTAACGGACGACGCTTTAGCCTTGGTGCCGCGCGGCGAACAGGATGGAAGTGGAGCGTCGACCATGATGAGAGGGCTACGCCGGGCTCGTGACGCAGGGAGGGCGTAGCCCGACCGGAGTTACGAGCCCGGCGTCGGCGCGATCCACAGCGGACCGCGCCGACTGGTGATCGCGGCCGGCTGGTTATGCAAGTGGTTCTTCCGCCAAGAGGAATCACTCGCGTGCCAGGCCGACACATTACCGATCACCAAATGAGGCTCTACATGAAGTACCGCCAGACCGATAGCCCACCCGTGGCCGCCGCCAAGGCGTCGTTCAGCACCTCGACCGCTTACCGGATCGAGAAGGATCGACGCCTTCCGTCGCAGAAGAAGGCTCCCCGCGGCCGTCGCCGGCCAGATCCCTTGGCCCGCGTATTTGAGACAGATATCGTGCCGATGCTGAAGGCCGCCCCCGGTGTGCGGCCGGTCACGATCTTCGAGGAGTTGCTCCGACGCCATCCCGAGCTCGGCGCCGGCATCCGTCGCACGCTGGAGCGCCGGATCCGGGCCTGGCGGGCGATCCACGGCGAGGAGCAGGAGGTCATCTTCCGCCAGACCCACGAACCCGGTCAGCGCGGCCTGTCCGACTTCACCGACATGGGCGAATTGGGTGTCACGATCGCGGGCGTACCGCTCGACCATCGTCTCTATCACTTCCGGCTGGCCTATTCCGGGTTTGAGCACGCCCATGTCGTGCTCGGCGGTGAGAGCTTCGTCGCTCTGGCCGAAGGCCTGCAGAATGCCTTGTGGTCACTCGGTGGGGCGCCACGGGAGCATCGCACCGACAGCCTGTCGGCCGCCTTTTGCAATCTCGACCGCGACGCCAAAGACGATCTGACGCGGCGATACGAAGACCTCTGTGCCCATTACGGCATGCGGCCTTCCCGCAACAATCGTGGCATCGCCCACGAGAACGGGGCGATCGAGAGTTCGCATGGTCATCTCAAGCGAGCGATCGGCGACGCGCTGTTGCTGCGTGGCACCGCCGACTTCGACGATCTGGCTGCCTATCGTGGCTTCATCGATGAGATCGCCAGCCGCCGCAATGCCCGCAACGCCAAGCGGATCGACAGTGAACGTAGCGCACTTCAGGATCTGCCGGACCGCCGCACGTCGGACTATGAAGAGGTGATCGTCCACGTGACGTCGTCCGGCGGCTTCACCTTGCGCAAGGTGTTCTACACGGTGCCGTCGCGCTTAATCGGCCATCGGCTGCGGGTGCGCCTGTATGACGATCACCTCGACGTGTTTGTCGGCGGCACGCATCTCCTCACCTTGCCGCGCGGGCGGCCGCATCCCAATGGCAAGCACGATCAGGTCGTCGATTATCGGCACGTGATCCATTCCTTGCGGCGCAAGCCGATGGCGCTCCTCAACCTGGTCTACCGCGACCAGCTGTTCCCCCGGGAAGCTTACCGCCGAGCCTTCGACGTCTTGCGCAAACGCTTACCGGACAAGAAGGCCTGCCGGATCATGGTCGATCTCCTCGCACTCGCCCATGAGCGCGGTTGCGAGGCCGAACTCGCCAATCAGCTCACGGCCGACCTGAACGACGGCCGGCTGCCCGACCTCAACCGGCTACGTACTCACTTCGCCCCGGATCCCGCCCAGGTGCCGAACGTCGTGGTACGCCTCGCACCGCTCGCCACCTATGAATGCCTCATCGGTACCGCCGAGATCGGAGGCGCCGCATGAGCACAACCAACGTAGTCGACACCGCGCGCCTCAATCTGTTGCTCAACGAGCTGCGGCTGCCCGCCATCAAGGCGCTGTGGCCGCAATTTGCCGAGCAATCCGATAAAGAAGGCTGGCCGGCGGCGCGCTTCCTCGCCACCATTGCCGAGCACGAGATCGCTGAGCGCGGCCGCCGCCGCATCGAGCGCCATCTCGTCGAGGCGCGGCTGCCTACCGGAAAGACCTTTGACAGCTTCGACTTCGAGGCCGTGCCGATGATCTCCAAGGCGCAAATGACCGCACTCGCCGCCGGCGACGGCTGGCTCGGCAAGGGCGCCAATCTGCTGCTGTTTGGTCCGCCCGGTGGAGGCAAGAGCCACTTGGCGGCAGCAATCGGCTTGGCCCTCATCGAGAACGGATGGCGCGTCCTGTTCACTCGCACCACCGATCTCGTGCAGAAGCTCCAGGTGGCTCGCCGCGAGCTCAACCTCGAGGGCGCCATCAACCGCCTCGATCGCTTCGATCTCGTCATCTTGGACGATCTTGCCTATGTCACCAAGGACCAGGCCGAGACCAGTGTGCTGTTCGAGCTCATCAGCGCACGCTACGAGCGACGCTCTTTGCTGATCACCGCCAATCAGCCCTTTGGAGAATGGAACAAGGTCTTCCCGGACCCAGCTATGACCCTCGCGGCGATCGATCGCCTTGTTCACCACGCCACCATCATCGAGATGAACGTCGAGAGCTATCGCAGGCGGACTGCCCTCGAGCGAAAGCGTGGTCCAGGGCGGCCACCGGAGCACGCGACACAAAAAACGCTCGCTTGATTGACGCTCCGCGACAATCAAAGCAAACAAAACTCTTGCGCGCGACAATCATCGCGGCGATCATCATCGCGCCGCGACACTGACTCGCCATCCTGATCGCCGCGCTCTTCCGACCCAGATCGTCGCGCTATAGCCTTGGTGCGAGCCGTACTTGTAAAGCCGTTCGCAGCGACTACGATTCCGTGATGGATCCCGGTCTTTTCGCACTTCTTAGCGAAAGCCTCGATCTGAGGAACTCCCACCTTTCTTCCTTGGTCCCTGCACTCAATGGCGGTCAGGTTCGGCCCGTGATGGGTATGACGGATAATCACCACGTCATGTTCACGAAGCCGCCCGGTGTCCTTGTCGGGCAACCGTAAGGAGGAAGTCACGGTCACTCCGTCGTGGTGCGCGAACATGCGCTCTAAGACAGCGACTAAATGATGGAATCGCTGACCGGGTCGTTCAAGAGAGACGGTTTCCTTCACGGTTCAGATCCTACCTCCACCTGTCAACTTTGTACTCCAAATAGGACGATCAGCCTTCCATCTTTCGAGGCCTTAGAGGCCTATGGAGTAGACATAGTCGAGTTCGTCGCGAATCTCCCGTTCGACATCGAGCGGCTTGAGCTTCACCCGCCAAGTTCTTCATCGCGAAACCTGTCCTCCGAGCCCATGCCCAGAAGCTACAATTTTCGTGGCGACGAAGCGTAGCGTCGGGTAACTGGCCGGAACAGCTTTGTCGCGACATTCATTGCTTTTGCCGTCGGTAAGAACGATCGGATACAAAGGAGAACGGTGCAGCCAAGGGATGCCAACCTCAACACCCTTGACCCGACATAGCTTGGAAGCTATGTGATTGGTTTAGACCGAACTTTTGGCTGTCGCGAAGCTGTTCGCCGAATTCGGTCCGCAGCTCGGTCGGCCCTACGTCGACACGCTCAAGGGCTCGAAACACGCCAACATGAAGGAGATGCGTTTCTCTGTTGCAGACGGCGAATGGCGTGCAGCCTTCGCATTCGATCCGGAGAGGAGTGCCATTGTCCTTGTCGCGGGCGATAGTTCAGGCGGTAGCCAGAAGCGCTTCTATAAGCAGCTTATCGCCAAGGCGGACAGCCGGTTTTCCGACCATTTGGAAAACCTGAAATCCGTAAAGAAGGGGTGATCCTATGGGACGGAGCATCGATCAGGTCATAGCTTCCCTGCCCCGCGACCAGCAGGAGCAGATTGAAGCGCGTTATGACGAACTCCGGCAGGAGGTCGAAGGGCTGCGCGAGTTGCGCCAAATCGCCGGCAAGGCCCAGGAAGATGTCGCGACCGTGCTGAACATCAAACAACCGTCAGTTTCCAAGATCGAGAACCAGGCGGACATGTATCTCTCGACACTGCGCAGCTACGTCGAAGCGATTGGTGGCAAACTGGAACTGACGGTAAAGCTGCCGGCGCGGCCGCCCGTGAGGATCGAACATCTCGGCGACTTAACTCAGCCAGCGAAGCCATCGATTCGGCGAGTAGGCTCTCGGCGGAGGCTTGCTTGACACCTGAGACGATCACTCGACTGCTAGCCTCTATGAATGCCGGCCGCCTCTTGGTGGTCTGCGGCGCGGGGCTTTCGATGGCGCCGCCCAGCAGCCTGCCATCGGCCCGCGCGGTCGCCGAGCGGTGCTTCGACAAATATCGTCTTGAAGCTGATCCGAACTGCGACATCGCTCTTCGGGACAATCTCGAGGCACTCGCCGAGCACTTTGCGGGCCTCAACACCCTGCAATCGGTCTTCATCGAACACCTAGTGCCCTGGCCTGCATTTG
The DNA here is from genome assembly GCF_044908355.1 of Bradyrhizobium sp. USDA 336. Classification (NCBI taxonomy): domain Bacteria; kingdom Pseudomonadati; phylum Pseudomonadota; class Alphaproteobacteria; order Hyphomicrobiales; family Nitrobacteraceae; genus Bradyrhizobium; species Bradyrhizobium sp. USDA 336. The sequence goes on from NZ_JBIYDC010000002.1 coordinate 5,089,524, forward strand.
TGCGACCTTCGAACACGGGACATGCCGCAATAGCGGATTTTCTCATCACCCGCGCCGCCGTTGCCGGCATATCGAGCAACTACGACACCCTCATCGAGCGACGCGCCTGGGACTACGGCGCGGACTTCCGGGGCTCGCTCGACGGCGACGAAGCCACCGTCGATTCCGTCCGTCAGGCGCCGCTGTTGAAATTCCATGGTTGCTCCCACCGCGATCGGCCAGCGACGGTCTGGGCGCCCTCGCAGCTCGACGATCCGACCATCTCGACCCGGATTGCACGTAGCAAAGTTTGGATGGCTGCCAACCTCCGGCAGAAGGATCTGCTCGTCGTCGGCTTCTGGTCGGACTGGGAATACCTCAATGCCCTGATCGGCGACGCCCTGATCGACGTGCAGCCGCTGTCCGTGACCGTGATCGACCTCTCGCCGACAAATGCGCTCGAGCAGAAGGCCCCGCAGCTCTGGGAGATAGCGCACGCACAAAATGTGACGTTCGAACATGTCCAAGAGTCCGGGGCTATGGCGCTCGACGAACTTCGTCGCGCGTTCTCATCGAACTACCTTCGTCAGGTCCTGAACGCCGGGCGGGCCGCCTTCGAGCACGCCACCGGAGTCCAATGTGATCCAGCTTGGCTGAACGTCGGGAATTTCGATAGCGAGGCTCTGTATGGTCTGCGGCGAGATGCCGAAGGCGTCTCGGCGGCGGAGCCAGCCAAGCTCCTGCGCCCAGCAAATCCAGAAGCCCTCGGCTTCTTCCAACTGCTGCTCCGTCAGGCAGGCGCTGTTCAACGCGCCGACGGCTATGATCTGAACGGCCGGAGCATCCGAGTCCTCAACGGAGCGCAATCCATCCTCGGGACGCTACGGGGGAAATTCGTCGAGCCGCCTGCCGCGATGCAGCCTGACATCGTTGTGGCAGTGGGCGCGACGGACTTGGGCGTGCCCGACAACGTCGTGCGCAGCGGACGCGCCGGTGACGTCATTCGTCCCGACCCAGCCGGCGAATGGTACGACCTTCCCGGGGCAAGAGCTGCGTTGGGCATCTGATGGACATATTCACGCAAGCCGAAATCCTTCTTCGCGACGCCCAATATGAAACTTGGACGTGGACTGGCTCGGCCGGCCCGGTGACCTGTTTCGAAAACGCGGCTCTGATGGGGTTCGTCCACGTCTTCGACACCGCAGATGCTCTCCTCACGGCCTGGAAAGAGAACCAGCAAGCCGCGCTCGCTCGGCATGCCGCTTCGCTGCGCGGCGCCGGAGCGAAAGCGTGGAACGTCTATTCGGTCTTTCTGACCCCGCATCAGGACGCGCGCCGAGGGCGCGAGATCGAGCGCATCGAAGAGGATTTCTCTTTGACCCGAAAGATCGCCAGAGCCGCGATCACCACAGCCGATGACCTCGAGAAGGCGCTTCTACCGTTGCTGTCCATACGCTCCAAGCCGCTGCTCGGCGCATCTAACTTTGAAACGAGACTGCGCACGAGGCTAAAGGACATTCCTCCTGATGCTGTTACCGCGTTCCTTAACGAGACCACGCCGGCAGAGGTCGCTCGCATCTTGGGAGCGACATCATGAGGCTCGATTTCATTGAAGTATGCGGCTTTCGTGGCTTTAGGGATCTCGTTCGGATCAATTTCGGACGGGGCTTCACCGTCATCACCGGTCGCAACGGCGTGGGCAAGAGCACGCTGTGCGATGCTGTCGAGTTCGCGATCACAGGCTCTATCGACAAATACGCCGTGGAGAGGGCGGCGAAGGAAAGCCTCAGCGATTATCTTTGGTGGCGCGGCGAAGGTGTTCCTAAAGCTCATTATGTCACCGCTTCTTTTGTTGACGACAACGGAAAGCCATTCACTGTCACGCGAACGCGGGAATCCGGCTCTGATCGCTCGCCAGAGGAAATCCACGCCGCGCTTTGCCGTGGACCTGCACCAGACGACGCACTTCGTCAGCTCACCCGGACGTCCATCATCCGTGACGAATGGATCGCCGCGCTCAGCCTGGATCTCACTGAGACGGAGCGGTTCGATCTCGTCCGCTCCGCGCTCGGTGCACTGGAAGGTTCGGAAGCCGGTAGCAGAGCCAAGGAGGTCGTGGCTGCCGCCGAAGCCGCGCACAATAAAGATGAGGCCGCTTATGAGGCTGCCCGTTCGCGGCTGGCGGACAGACTGACGCAGCAGTCTGAAACGCAAGCCGCGCTCAGCAGATCAGGGGATGTGTCCACCGCGCTTCAGGTGATCGCCACCGCGGTGCCGGATGCCTCCACCGAGCTGACCGCACGGCTGGCTGCCGGTCGAAACGCGCTCGCAAACGGACGAGCCCGATTGGGTCGAATGGGCGATGCGCTTCAACTCGGTCGCGAGGTCGCATCGGCGCAGGCCGCCTACAACGCTCCAGAGGCTGTTGCGACCCGCGAGGCCGCATCGGCAGCGCATGAAGCGGCAGAGCGTGAGCATGAGGCTGCACAGCAAGTCGTCTCGGAAGCTGAACAACGCCTCATGCGGGAAGAAGAGATGGACGCGATGGCGGCGTCGCTGAGCCTTCTCGTCGAGCACGGTGAGCGGCTTGGGCTGCACGACGATCATTGCCCCCTTTGCGCGGCCCATCGGACGTCGGACGAGTTCGCCGCCGGTCTCGCCGCGGCGCGGCGGCGGATTACATCACTGGCGTCGGGGGTTCAGGCCGCTCGCGATGCTCTCTCGACTGCGAAGGCGAACGCACGGCAACCCAGCCTCACGTTGCAGACAACCGCCGCCGCAGTTCAAACTCATGCAGGGGAGCTGAGCCGGCTGCGCGAGCGGGAAGCGGCTCATGTCGATTTCTACAATCAGTGGGGACTCGATCACCGCTTCATCCAAGATCCTGACGCGCTCGAGCAGGCTATCTCTCCCGAACGTGACCGACTGATCGACGTTGAGCGTGCGCTGCTCGTGCTGGAGGCCTCGCAAGCGGTATCGCGAATGGCGTCGATCGAAAGCTACATCTCAGCGCTGCGAGACGAAATAGAGAAATTAGCTCAGGCAGTTACTCAGTCTCAAAATGCCGTTACGGCGGCGCGCGAAATCGAACGCTCTGTCAGGCGCGTGAGTGCAGAAATCATCGATGAGCGGCTCGCTCAGATCAGTCCCCTGCTCAACGAGCTTTACCAGCGCCTGCGACCGCACGCCGACTGGCGGACAATCGACTACAGCATCCGCGGCGACGTCCGACGTTTCCTGAGCCTCAAGGTGGGAGACGGCCTAAACCCGCAGTTTGTCTTCAGCAGCGGCCAACGTCGTGCAGCCGGCCTAGCCTTCCTTCTTTCCGTCCACCTCGCTCGAGCTTGGACACCACTTAGGTCTCTCCTGCTCGACGATCCCGTTCAGCACATCGACGATTTCAGGGCCCTCCATCTAGTCGAAGTGCTTGCCGCCCTTCGCTCGGACGGGCGCCAGATAATCTGTGCTGTCGAAGACCCCGCGCTGGCCGATCTGCTATGCCGGCGCTTGGTGAGCACCGCGACAGACGGCGGCCGACGTCTCGACATTGACCTTGGGTCGCTCGGCACCACGAGCGTGGTGGTTGACCAGGAAATCTATCCGATGCCGGTCGGCGTTCTACGTGGTGCCGCCACCGCATGACGATCGAAAGCGTGCAAATCGAACTTCCGGCACCGCGCAAGCGTCAAGCGCACGGCCCGTGGAGCGATCTAGCGCTTCACACGATCGGTTGGCGGGCGTTTCAGGATCTTTGCTCGCAGGTATGCGAGGTCGTGCTCGGCAGGCCCGTGGAAATCTTCCGCGAGGCCCAGGACGGCGGTCAGGACGCGGTCTTCCTTATCCCCTCGGGGACCGACGGTCCGCCGATCGGCACGGTCCAGTGCAAGCATACGTCCGAGGCCACGAAGGCCTTAAAGCTCAGCGATCTCACCGCTGAGATTGAGAACGTCGAGGAGCTGGTCAAAGCCGGCCAGGCGGACACCTACGCGTTCATGACGAACATGAGCATAGATGCGCCGGTCGCGGCCGCAATGCGCGCAAGGCTCCGGGCGCTCGGCGTGCGCAAGCCGCACATCCTTGGACGCCAGTACATCGTCAGGGTCATCAGGAGCAGCGCGCGGCTGCGCGCCCTCGTCCCACAGGTCTACGGCCTGGGAGACCTCACCTCGATCGTTGATGAGCGCCTGAGCGAGCAGAGCCGGGCTCTGCTTGATAGCTGGATCCCAAAGCTTCGCACCTATGTGCCGACAAAATCCCATCGCGACGCGGTCAACGCGATCTCCGACCATGGCGTAGTGCTGCTGCTGGGCAATCCCTCAAGCGGAAAATCAGCAATTGGCGCGATCGTCTCAACAATAGCCTCGGAAAATCCGGCCAATACCGTTCTTGCTTTGACCAGTCCACGCGACTTTGAAGCGGGCTGGAATCCGAACGATCCGGGCCGCTTCTTCTGGATCGACGATGCCTTCGGCTCGAACGTGCTGCGCGACGACTATGTGCAAGACTGGGCCTCGGCCTTCTCCAAGCTGCGGGCCGCAGTCAAGCACGGCAACCGCTTTCTCCTGACGTCTCGCAAACACATCTACGAGGCGGCGAGGCGGCGGCTCGGTCAACGCAACCTTGCTCAATTCGCCGACGGTAGCGCCGTGGTCGATGTCGGCGAGCTCACGTTCGAAGAGAAGGCGCAGATACTCTATAATCACGTCAATTTCGGCGAGCAGAGCCAGAGCTGGCGTTCGAGCGTCAAGCCCCACCTCCCAGCGGTCGCCGCTGTACGCGATTTCCTCCCGGGTATCGCAGAACGTCTTGGTGACCCGAACTTTACGAAGGGGCTCGCGCCCCGCGAAAGCTCGCTAGTTCAGTTCATGCAAGAGCCAACAGAACATCTAATCGACACGGTCAATGCCTGGATGATCAGTTGCAGGCGGCGCTCATCCTCGTTTACGTCCATCAAGCCGGCTTCGATCCAAGCGACTACGATGTGCCTGCTGCCCAAGCAGTCGCGGACCTAACAGGCTATAGCCTGACGAAGATCCAAGATTGTTTCACTGAACTGAAGGGCTCTTTCCTGAAGCTCTCCGGGTCCAAATGGACCTTCGCTCATCCAACGATATCTGACGCTCTGACTGAGATCCTTCGCCAGAAGCCGCATATGATGGCGGCGCTCATACGCGGTGCAACCGTCGACACCATTCTCAGCAGCTTTACCTGCGAGAGCTCGCCTCTCATTCGAGATGCGCTCGTTATCCCCACAATCCTCGACGACGCCCTGGTCGCCCGGCTCGGCCGCACGCCGGACGAATGGCACCGCAATTGGATGCTGTTCCACTTCTCGTCCTACCGCGCCAGCGAATCGGTGTTCGCCAAGGCGATTGAGCAATTTCCGGATCTGCTTCAGCGTTCGTGCTGGCATACCGACCTCATTGGCAACGATCCTCGGCTAAACGCATATGCTCGCGCTCATCATCAGGGTGTCTTACCTGATGATCTCCGCTTGGAGGCAGCCGACAGTCTGGAGGCAGCCGCACTTACGGACCTCGATACTTCCTTCTTTGACGAAGAGAATATGCTCGCACTTATTCCGCCATCCCGCCTTGTTGGGCTGGGGCTGGCGCTGCGCGCGAAGGTCTTGCCGTCGCTTGTAGAACGCGCCGACGAGATCGCCGAGGATGTAGATCTGGACGAAGAGCCAGATAGCCATTTCAAGAAGCTTCTCGGTGTATTGGACCGCATCGAGGCGACGGCGGGCGACCCTGAGACCACATCCATGATCGATGACACGCGCGATCGGGTAAAACGGTCGGTCAAGGCGATTGAAGAGCGCAAGCGCGAGCATGACGATAGCTCCGAAGACGAAACTGATTGGACGCACATCGTGACGCAGAAGAAAGAGGAGTCTTCACTTTCAGCTCCCGTCACGACGAAACGCTCGGTGTTCGATGATGTCGACAAATAGTCATCTTGACATCACGCTCCTCGCGTTCGCTTGCGTCAGACGCATCCTTGGCTGATAGCGAGAAAGCAGCACCTGCTCTGCCGCGGACGGGCCATCGTTCAAGGTGATCGAAAAGTTCTCAAGAATCCGCTTTCTACATCACGACCGCTTCAGCTTCGGTTTCAGCTCCCAAAGCAAAGCGCAGCGTCCTGTCTGGCGCCGGCAGGCGGAGGTGTACCGCCAACCTCGCTGCCGTCCGCCTGTCGCTACTCGCCAATTTTCAAGGTCGGGATGAAGCCGCCGACGGAACGGTTTTGGTCATAAATATGCAGTGGCAAATCGGCTTTCGGCATCAAGATCCTTCCAACCTCAACCGCCGTCGATGTTGGCAGTGCCGGAAAAACGTTGATGGTGGCCTGTTCCCCGTGAACCGCCTTGATCCGATCGAACAGACGCCGAAGGTGACGCTTGAACTCCACGAGATCCTCGGGCCGCCGCATAATGTCGTTATGCGGATTTTCCGCCGTCAAGGACCAGATAGCAGTGTCATCACCGAGTACGGCCCGAATTCGATCGTCCGTCACCGTCGCGCTTAGCGCCAGCTTGAGCGCAACGTTTGCGGCTGCTGGTCCCGAATATTCTTCGACGCGGAAGCTTATCGCGGGTTGGTTGGGCTGCCAGCGCCAGGTCGCAGGCTCCCGATACCGCTGATGGACCGCGACCGGGACGATGTCTCCCAAGAGATGCCCTAGCTGGATGAGCAGAGGCTGCGGCGCCAAGGCAAAGACACTGAGCTGCTTGATCTCCTTCTGCTCAATCCGCTCCTTCACCTTACGAGCAAAGACGCGGCGGAGGTTATCCTGCTGGACAGTCCAATAGCCCGCTTCGTGATCAGCATAGTCACATCCGACCAATTCGATATCGATCGTTCGTCCTTCGGCGGGATGCCTGTCGGGTGGCATGGCCATGAAGATCGAACGGGTCGAAACGAGCGCGTCCCGCTGGCCGATATCGGCCGCAAACCGGATGACATGCGCGGCCCGCTCTTGCGCCATTCCGGTGACAATCGCGATTCGATCCTCATGCTCCGCCTTCATCTCGAGAAGGACGTCTTCCGGATGATCCGCGAGATAATCGACATCCACACCCTTATGGTGCTTCGCACAGAGCAGCATCAGGTTGTTCAGATCTTTTGCGAGCGCGGGTGAGCGAACCGGGTCCCCGCGTGGCCCATCGGCGCTATCAGCAACGATGTGCGCTATGAAGCCGAACTTCCCATCCTCGCGACCAGCCAGCAGGTCGCCGATCAGTTCCTCATTGCACCCCCGGTATTCGCACCGGCCTCCGGCCTTGGCCCAGAGAGAGGTTTGAATTTTGTGGGGGATTTGCGTTTTTGCCATGGTGAAGTTCCGGTCCGACTCTGTATAGTGTTCACGTTTTATCCTCAAAGCTCAACCGCGCAGTTTGACAATCCACACGCGGCTCCTGGGCATACTTGGAGGCCGCCTTTGGACCAGCAGACCCTTACCCGCGAGAGCGAGGAATTCCTGGAGGATCTTGCCGAGGAGCTGAGCGTGCCACCCAGCCGCTACGAGCAGGCGGAACGAAGCTACAAGTCCCTGGGAGATTGGCTTCATCGCGACGCTTCGAGCGTCCGGCAATACGGCCCGAAAGTCTACGTGCAGGGGTCGTTTCGGCTCGGCACCACGATCCGTCCCGCGAACGAGGCCGAGGAGTACGACATCGATTCGGTCTGCGAGTTTCAGAAGCTGTCCAAGGCATCCCTCAGCCAACAGCAGTTGAAGATCTTGCTCGGCGCAGAGATCGAGGCGTATCGCAAAGCGCAGAGCATGAGCAAACCGCTGCGCGAGGGCCGTCGTTGCTGGGTTCTGGATTATGCCGACGGCGCGCAGTTCCACATGGACGTGGTGCCTTCAGTTCCCAATGGTCAAAGCGCCCGCATCCTCCTGGAGGCCCGAGGCCTCGATGCGCGCTGGACCGGCACGGCGATCGCCATCACCGACAACGAATGCCCGACCTACACTGCCGTCACGGATGATTGGCCACGCTCGAACCCCAAAGGCTACAGCGAGTGGTTCAAAAGCCGGATGGCAGCCGCTCTCGAACGACGTAAGCGCTTGCTGGCGGAGAGCACGCGGGCCAGCGTCGAGGCGATCCCCGATTACAAGGTGCGCACGCCTTTGCAGGCAGCAATTATGATCCTGAAGCGCCACCGCGATCACAGTTTCGAGCAACGCAAAGGCGAACGGCCAATATCGGTGATCATCACCACCCTGGCGGCACATTCCTACAATGGCGAAGAGACGATCGGCCAGGCGCTGGTCGCAATCCTGACCGGCATGGACAAGCACATCCTTTGGCACAACAACCAGTATTGGATTCCGAACCCGACCGACCCATTGGAAAATTTCGCCGATAAATGGGCAGAGCATCCTGAGCGGGCCAAGGCGTTTTTCGAGTGGCTGCAGAAGGCCAGGACAGAATTCGCGCAAGCCGCCCGTTCGAGCGATAGGAGCCTGATTACCGAAACCGTGGGCCGCGGTGTCGGCGATTCGCTGGCCGATCGCACAGCGCGCCGCCGCCAGCCCCCGGCACGCCCCGCGCTGCTGAAAACCGCATCAGTTGCGCCGGCAAGTGCGGGTCTATCCTTTCCCGACAGGAGTCGCGTTCCAACGAAGCCGCAGGGGTTCGGCGGCGCGGGATGATCTGGTGGCTCGAAAATCCGGCACGGGCCCGATCCGAACGTCAGAGCGTCGCCGAGCTCGCCGAACGCGTGAGCTGGCTCAGGAACGTTCGATGGTATCTGTCGGATAGCGCCGCGCTCGCCGTTGACTTTGAGATCGACCACGACGGCCAGGGTGTCCCGCTCACGATGACCTATGCCGAATTTCATCCCAACGCCCCGCCTATCGTCGTCCCCCGCGATGGCAGTCGGTTGTCGAGTCATCAGTACGGCGCCGGCGGAAACCTGTGCCTGGAACATCGCGCCGACAACTGGGAAACCACGGTCACCGGAGCCATGATGATCGAAAGCGCTCATCGGCTGATCGCCGGTGAACGCGATGGCGATGGTCCCGAATTACCCTCGGCGCACTCTATCTCGATCGGTCAAAGCGTCCGTGGCTCATACTTCCGATTCCTGCTGACTTCGCCGATCGAGGAGCGGCTGAAAGCGATCGAACCTGGCCAATCCGTCGAGATCGGCGTGGCGGAAAAGTACCACGGCGAAACGTTCACCGTCACGATCGCCGAGATCGACGGCGCCACCGACATGCGCGCCTGGCCCCCAGGAATTCGCGAGACGACCAAGCGAGGCCATGCGATTCGACTTCCGGTCGGAACACCGATGCCAACTGCGACGCAAGACAGCATCGCAACCTTGCTCGGTGATCTCGGCTTCGCGACGATGCGTGAGCAGGCATTGGCCGCGACTGGCGAGATGGACTTGGTGTTGATATCCGGGACCGATATAGCGCACTTCTATGCCTATGATGGTAGTCAGAAGCGCCACTTCGGGCGCTCGCGGATCCTCAACGTCGGCGCAGGCACTCGGCTCCCGGATAACTATGCTGTTCTCGCGACCAAACGCGTCGGCGTCGTCGGCTGCGGCTCGCTGGGGTCCAAGGTAGCCGCCATGCTCGCGCGCTCGGGCGTGCACCAATTCACGCTTGTCGATGACGACGTGCTGTTTGCGGCTAACATCGTCCGAAACGAGCTCGGCGCTCCGGCGATCGGTGTTCATAAGGTCGATGCGCTGAAGGCCCGGCTCACGGAGATCGCAGGGACGATCGACATCACAGTGCGGCGGGTGGCGTTGGGTGGGCAGGAAAGCGCAGACTCCACCGATTCCGTGATGTCGGCGCTGCAGACCTGCGACCTGATTGTCGACGCAACCGCCGACGCCCACTGTTTCAACTTTTGCGCCGCGGTCGCAAAGGGGAGCCTGAAACCCCTCGTATGGGGCGAAGTGTTTGCGGGCGGCATTGGCGGCCTCGTGGCACGCGTTCGATCGGGTCACGAACCCGAACCCCACCTCGCGCGCAACCAGATCAACGGTTGGTGCGAAGCGCATGGCATTCCTGCTCCGCTCGCAGGCTTTGCCGCACCCTACGCTGCGGCCGCGGGAGATGGTGCGCCACCGCTCGTGGCCGACGATGCTGAAGTTGCAATCATCGCGGGACACTTGGCGCGTTTCGCAACGGACGTCCTCATTCAACCCAACGAAAGTGCGTTCCCCGTTCCGGCCTACGCTGTCGGCCTACGCCGAGGGTGGATCTTCTCCGATCCGTTCGAGACCTGGCCCATTCAACTCGCCGGTTCTGAACCTTGGAAGGTCGAACAAGACTCCGCGTCGGCGGCCGAGAGCCTGGAATTGCTTCGTGAACTCCTACCCTCGGCGTTCAATGGTCACGATCAGTCTTCCAAGTGACCAGCGAGCCCGCTTTCGCACCTGCCTGAGGCGAGCCGGCAGGCGCGAAATCGGCGGCATCCTGATGGGTGAGCAGGTCGCACCGGACCATTTCCGTATCGTCGATTTCTCCGTCGACGCCACGAGCGGAACGGCCGCTCACTTCGTCCGCAGCCCTGATCATCATGCCGAAGCCCTCGAAACCTTCTTTCGAAAGACGGGATCAGATTTCAGGCGCTTCAATTATCTCGGTGAATGGCATTCCCATCCGAGCTTCCCGGTAAGGCCGAGCCAAGAGGACATGATGTCCATGCAAAGTCTGGTGGATGGCGAGCGGGACATCGAGTTCTCCGCTTTGATGATCGTCAGACTGCGATACCTCATTTTCTTCGAAGCCGCCGCATACATGTTCATCCGGCATGGAGTGCCCGGGCATGTCGCACTCACCCCTGACGCCGGCTGCTAGCCCTTCAGCTTCTGCTTGCCCCCTTCGAGAAAGCCCGACAGCAACACCTCCATTGCCGCCATCAAGTCGTCCGGCTTCTCTGCGCGGAGCTTTTCCGCCTCTTCGACGAAAGGCGCGAGCAGGCTCTTCATTACATCCGGCGACGTCTCCAGCCGCCTGAGCATCTTCAGCCCGTTGTGGGCATAGACGAGAAACTCGGCGTTTCGTTCCGTTATCTCCGCCAGCATCTCGTTGGTGATGCGCTCGCTCGGTGCGGCGAATTCGCCGTCGACCCAATCCACGTACAGCGAGGCGTTCTTGGCGCGGTTTGACGTCTCGTGGAATTCGTTCTGGGTCTGCCTGAACGCCTCCATGGCGGCCTCCCAGTCGCCACGGGCCTTCGCATCGGTCTCGGCCTCAGAGCCCTTCAACATGTATGCATTGGATTTGTTCTTGGCCGCGTGACGACCAAAGGCGGCCAGCGCCTTCTTCTGATCGACTTCGAACCCAAGAACCAGGCTGACCGCCCAGGCGCCGAGGTTGACCTTCGAACACTCCTCAAGGGAGATCTGGTGGAGGCAAAGGGCACGCGCCATCGCGCCGGCTTTCGCCAGAAGCTGCGCCTCGTAAAAGAGGCGCTCGGCATTATCAAATGTCTTCTCGGCGCCGCGGACGAGAACCGCCAAAGGCGCCTGGTCGCGCTTCGCAGCCTTCTCTCCCCTGTCTTCTTGCTTGATATCGTTCATTGTTGTTCCAGCATATTGTAAGCAGAAATACTTCAGCGACTGCAGGCGTTTGCCGTCGAGACGGGAATAGCACATGACCGCCGCCGATTGGACGCCGGTATTCGTCCTGCCGAATATTCCATTGGAAACTGCAATCGGCTGCGAGATCGCGGCGCTCGCGCCCGCGAACGACCACCGCGTTGCGGCCCTCAAGCGGACGCATCCGGCGCTCCGGCGTTTCCTCAACCGTTTTGCCGACAACTTCGGGCAGAAGTTCGAGCCCTCGGTCCTGATCCTGGACGCGGCCGCACCGCCGATCTTTCGCGACGTGACGGCGCTGGCGCGCACGACACGGGCGGCAAGACCAAGGTGAAGCGCACCTTAGCGTCCTGGCTCTATCAAGTGCTCTACGAATGCCGGAACGACTTCCTTCACGGCAATCCGGTCGAGCGCAGCAATCTCTTTCTCCCCCACGCCGCAGCGGACAATCTTCGAATATGCCGCACCGCTCTACCGCATCGCACTGACCGCGTTTCTCCCGCTCACATACGGCGTTTCGATGCCATCGGCCGAAGACGCGCGCGCGTTCGGCGCTTACATCGCCGATCGCATGGACTTCATGGGACCGCAGAAATCCGCGGAGGAAGCGCTCCTGACCGCAACGCGCCAGCCCGCAGGCCGCGCCGCCCGCCGCGCCCGCGTCACGCGCCCTGCTCCCTAGTCGTCGGCGCCAGCGTCCGGCTCCGCGATCAACTCTTCCGCCAGCTCCGAAAGCCACTGCGAAACATCCTCGATCTGCACCGCGCCGGCGTGGACCGCATAATAGTCCCCGACCGTCCGGAACGCCTCGCCAAAGCGATCCGCGAACATCTTCTGCAGCTTGTCATTCCGGCTCAGCACACTCGACAGGGCGCGACCGCCCCGCAGGAATCTGAGGGCATGCTCGATGCCGAGGAGGTAGAGATATTTTCGCTTCGCGGTCGGATGCTCCGCGAGCAACAGGTAATCCTTGAACACGGAATTCTGGCGGATCGATTCCGCGCCGCCGCGCCACCGAATGAATTTGAACTCGGCGACCCGCAGGTTGGTCTCCAGGTCAAAATCGCGCCCGGTATTCCCGGCGCCGAGCGACACATATTCGACCCGTTCGCCCGGTTCGAGGATGTGCGGAAGGCAGAGCAGGATGCCGAGCGCATGGATCGTCACATTGATCTGCCCGGCCAGGCGCTTCATTTCGGCGGCCGCCGCCAATGCCTCACGACCCACGCCGGCGCTCTCGAGAAAGCCTGCGCAATCCTTCGCCGCCACGCCGCGCACCGCGCTCTCGATCCGCGCAAGCGTCTGCGTCAGATCGGGGCCAGTGAACCGCAAGAGCAGATCGCGAATATCGGCCGGATTCGTCATGCGCCCGCCTGGCCGGCGAAACGAAGCCGATCGATCTGATTGTAGTTGATCACCGCGGGGTCGGCGCCGATCACCGGAAAGCGGCTGACCACGTAATGCACGACCTTGTCCATGCCCAGTTCCTGTTTCAGCAGATGTTCGCGGCCGCGTTCTTTCTTCAAGGCGCGAGCATAGTAGTTCGTCAGGGACCGGTTATATCGGACGAAGAGCGCGCGCTCAGCCTCAATCTTAGAAAGATCAATCCAGTTATTCTTGCACTGGATGTTGAAGATGACGCCGCCGCGCGTAGCGACGACATCGAATTCCTTCCGATTGATCCGCTTGATGCCCGTCACGGTGAAACCCATGCGCTCGAGGTCGCGTTTCACCATGTCCTCGAAGATGAAGCCTGCATGGATCTGGAAGCGCCGGCGGCTGCCCAGGTGAATATTCTTGAACGCATAGAGAAAGCGCGACAGGAGGTTGACGTTCGAGACGACCCGATCCCCAGGTCCAGGAATGGCTGATAGGCATTGGTGTTCGTTGCGTAGTCCGAGGGCTTGTTGACGAGGAGTGCCTCAAGCTCGGCGGGATCCAACTCGGACTGCGCGCGCAGCATCGAGCGAAATTTCTCCTTTCCGATCTCGACATAATAGTCGTCGCGGCAACGGCGCGCGAAGGCCACAACGAGCAGACCCATGGCGGAAAACTCGGAGTCCTTGAGGCCGAAGGCCTCGTAGGTCGCGCCGATCAGCTTCACGCCATTGCGCAGTTCTGCGGCTGAAAAGATCTTCCCTCGATCCAGCGCCTCCATGGCGGGCATCGTGAACTGGTCGCCACGCAGCTCAGCCATCACATGGATCGATGCGCGCTCCGGTTCGAGAAAATAGTCGTCCAAGGTCTCGAAGCCATGGCTCGCCATCGCGCCGATGTGGTCGACCTCCAGGCTGAACTCCGGCAGGGCGTCGAGCAGCGCGAGCTTTTGATGGAAGCCGGTGATGGCGATGCAGCTATGCTCGACCTGCGGCATGAGAACGGTCAGCGCATCGTAGGGCTGAAGAACCAGCGCGCCGGAGCACGCGTAGGGCATGGTGTACACCAGCGATACGAAGTGCCGTCGCCGCGACTGAAAATAGTCGACCGCCCCGCCGATCGTGTCGAGCGTGATGGCTGCACTACGGGCATCCAGGCCATGCGCGGCAAAGGCCGCACCCATGGCGCCAGCGTAGAGCATGACCCGCGCAAACCGAGAGATGACCGGCGCCTCGACATGTGGTGCCAGCGCCTGACGCACGGCCAGCCAGGTCGGGCCTGGGTTTGCTACGAACGCATCGTCTAGTCGGACCGCGCACAACCAGGCGCGGAGCCGATCGTCGGCGATGCCGAATTTCGGGAGATTGATGAACTCCTCCACGGCTCGGATCGTCTCATGCCATGCGGCCACCGCGTCATCGCGGCGATATTGCGCGAGAACGGACAGCACGCCGTTGCCGTGGGCGGCCAACTGGTTTTCGATCAGTACCCTCGCTTCACTTCCCGATATCGTCCGCATGGCAGTTGGGTTCCCCGCAGGCATACCTAATGATGAAATGATCTGTTTGCGAGTGAATCGATCAATCGCGAACAGGAAGGGTTCAATCTTCGCGGCTTGAGCTGAAAGCCAATCCTCGACCTGACCGTCGAGTGGTGTTGCTATCTTGGATCGACCATTCGTCCTCGAAATAGCGGGAGCCACATCCGGTTCTTCGAACCAACCGTGGCTCCCGAGCGCCATTATTTTCCACGTTCCGACGCCGCCACCTTTTTGCTGAGGAAATGCGGAACCTCTTACCATCTTGAGAGGCAACCTCCGGACTCTCCGCTCCTTGCATCATTGAGTTCGTGCGACGCCTAGACGATTTTCTCCGTTAGCGGTGCTTGAGGTCTTCTGCTCGGTGGTCCATTAGGCGAGATCATTTGCGAGGCGGAGGATCTGGCCATTGTGCTGACAAGAGAGCTGGTCGTAACCCTGAGCTTTGTGACGAACAAGAGCCCGACGTCCTTAGCCGGGGTTTGGATACCTTGCTTTCGCAAAACTCGTTAGTTGCGGGGACACGCAACACCCGATTGTTGCGATTGATCGAGAGGGTCGTCCCCCGCATGGCTGCGTAATTTCGACCGTTGCCCTCCGAAGGCGAAGGCCACACGTTCGAATCGTGTCGGGTGCGCCATTCTTCTCGATGACGAGTGGGGGCAAACGCATCCGGGCGGACAGATGCGGCTTCGCCATTGTCGACTGCCGTGTGCTGGAAGGACGCGCCCGAAAGCCATTGAGCGTTGTGCGAAGCGCCCGCTCTACATCATCGAATGAGTGCCGTGGAAGAGGCTCGGTCGCGATCCGCACTATAGATCGCTCTGCAAGAGCAGTTCCTCTGTACAGAACTATTGGTAGCGCCCTAGTCCAAGATCCTCTGTTTCGATGTCGGGTTTGCGGTCCGAGACAAGGTCCGCTAAGACGCGCGAAGAACCGCAGCACATTGTCCAACCGAGAGTGCCATGCCCGGTATTCAAGAATAGATTTCTGATCTTCGTCCGGCCGATGATTGGGGTGCCGTCGGGAGTCATCGGTCGCAGGCCTGACCAGAAGGATGCGCTGTTGGGATCTCCACCGGGAAATAGATCCATTACGGAATATTCCAGGGTCTGCCGACGTGCATCGACGAGATCATTGGTGTAACCTGAGATTTCAGCCATCCCGCCGACACGGATGCGATCTCCGAGACGGGTGATCGCAATCTTGTATGTCTCATCCATGACCGTCGACTCGGGGGCGCGCGATGCGTCGGTGATTGGAATTGTCAGCGAGTACCCTTTAACAGGATAGACTGGCAGCTTGATTCCGATCTTCTTGAGGAGAAGCGGTGAATAGCTTCCGAGTGCGACAACGACTGCGTCAGACCGAATAGTCCCGTGATCGGTGATCACGCCACGCACTTGGCCGCCTTCGATGTCCAGTCCATTGATGAGATGTCCGTAACGGAAATCGACCCCCAACGCCGCGGCTTTTTGCTCCAGTGCATTAGTGAACTTGAAGCAGTCGCCGGTCTCGTCCTTCGGGGTCAAAAGTCCTCCGACTATTCGGTCGCGAACGTAGCGCAATGCGGGTTCGGCCCGAACACAGCCATTGCGATCGAGTACCTCGAAAGGAACACCATCAGCCGCAAGAGCCTTCACGTCCTTTGCCGATGTTGTTGCTGAGTTCGGAACAGCTGCAGGGTTCCCTGCATGCGCTCGTCATAACTTAACGAGGCCTCACTCCTCACCTCGGCAAGCGCCCTGCGACTGTAGTCAGCCAGACGCAGCATCCGGCCCTTGTTGAGCGCATATCGGCCTGCCGTGCAGTTGGATAGCATGCGGCAGAGCCAGGACAACATCGCCGCATCAAGCTTTGGGCGAAGGATCAGCGGCGCATGGCGCATGAGCATCCACTTGACGGCCTTCACGGGAATTCCCGGGGCAGCCCACGGCGAACAATAACCAAACGAAACCTCACCCGCGTTCGCGAAACTCGTTTCAAGCGCTGGGCCTGACTGCCTATCGAGAACAACGACTTCGTGCCCGAGCTTTACAAGTTGATATGCGGTTGTGACACCGATAACGCCTGCGCCTAGAATCGTTACTTTCATTTTCTAATCCAACGTCTTGCTTGAAGATGCCGGCTCATCTGCGATGAACGTTCAGCAATAGCTTCTGAAGAAGCGACGACCGAGGCCGGTGAGAATTTCGTAGGAGATCGTCCCGGCGTCAGCCGCCAGCATTTCGAGGGTCTGATGAGGACCGATCACTTCCACGAGGCTCCCTAGATCGAGAGCGTCGTTGGGCAGATCGGAGATGTCGACTGTCAAACTGTCCATGGAGACTCGCCCCACGATAGGCAGGCGTTGACCCTCGAAGTAGACGGCTCCGCGGCCACTCAGGCTGCGTGGAAGCCCGTCTGCATAGCCAGCGCAAAGTGTAGCAAGCC
The DNA here is from genome assembly GCF_044908355.1 of Bradyrhizobium sp. USDA 336. NCBI lineage: Bacteria > Pseudomonadati > Pseudomonadota > Alphaproteobacteria > Hyphomicrobiales > Nitrobacteraceae > Bradyrhizobium > Bradyrhizobium sp. USDA 336. The sequence goes on from NZ_JBIYDC010000002.1 coordinate 5,106,423, forward strand.
GGGTGCACTCGTTAGTTACGTGCGTTCCGCTATAGCCGACCAGTGTGCCGCGCGGGACCGTGCGGGTCTGCGCGACCGCGACAGAGAGGGTGACGACGGGCTCCATCGGATTTGCTCCATCCAATTGCGGCGCACCGCCATAGAGCGCGAGTCCCGGACGAACGAGAGAGCCGTGATAGTCCTTGCCCATCAGGACGCCAGCGGAGTTGGCGAAGCAGGAGGGCACCGGCGCGAATTCCTCTACAACCGTTTGCATCGCTGCGAGCTGCGCGGCATTTTGGGGCTTGGCAGGCTCATCTGCGGAGGCCAGATGGCTCATGACGTAGTGAATTTCGAGCTCCGGCGATTGCGCGATCTCCTCACGCACCGCAGCGCGATCGGCAGGCGCAAAGCCGAGCCGTGACATGCCGGTATCGAATTGCAGAACGGCGGGGAGACGTCGGCTCTCGGCACGCGCCTGAGTGCGCCAACGGTAAAGCTGGGTGAGCGAGTTGATGACAGGAGTGACTTGGGCCGACGCGCAAGCAGCCTCCGCACCGGGCAAGAGGCCGTTTAGCACGAAGAGCCGCGCGTCGCTGGAAATATGAGGCCGCAACGCGATGGCCTCCTCCGCATGCGCCACGAAAAAGTCTCTGCAGCCGACTTCAAGCAACGTCTCCGCCACTCGGATGGCACCCAAGCCATAGGCATCGGCTTTGACCACTGCTGATACGCGAGCTGGCCTCGTCATCGATGCAATGCGCTGAAAATTCCGGCGCAACGCTGCCAAATCGACGGTCATGTAGCCGGGGAAGCCCTGCGCTTTCCCGGCGAGCACCGCCCCAGGAGCAGTCCGCTCCAATGTCTCTTCGCTTTCCATGAGGAAAGGCTAACGCAACATTCGAGCAAGTGCTGGCCAATTCCTTGCTCGATTGTTCGAGAACTGTTAAGGATTCGAACAATCTGCGAAGTTTTCGAATAATCGTGCAAGACCTATGGACAGCATAGATCGCAATATCTTGCGTGCGCTCCGCGTAAATGCCCGGGTGAGCAATGTAACTTTGGCGCAGGAAGTTGGGCTTTCTCCTTCGGCGTGTCTGCGGCGTATCAAGCTGCTCGAGAGGGCCGGCGTCATTCGCGGGTATACGACACTCGTCGAGATCAGTTCCGGCTCACAAGGTCTTGCCGTGTTGATCAACATCACGTTGGAACGGCAGACGGTAGATTATCTCAATAAATTTGAGCCGCGGTGCGCAAGTATCCGGAGATTCAGGAGTGCTATCTCATGACTGGGGGAGCGGATTACTTCTTGCGAGTGGAGGCGGCCAATGCTGTCGAGTTCGAGCGCATTCACAAGGAGATCCTCTCGACCCTTCCCGGCATCTCACGGATTCATTCCAGCTTTTCGATTAGAAACGTGCTTGCAAGCCGAACAAACGCTCGGCGCTGATGTACGTTTTTTCGGCCAATAGAGCTCCTATATCTCTCATTCGATGCGTCCCTTAGCAGTACTTGAACGCTGAATACGCGCGGACGCCTGTCGCTTGCTGCGCTGTCGGTCAAGCCGACTAGGGCTCGAACTCAACTGATCTAGGGCGGCAAGATGGACGGCAGCCAAGAAGTTCCTGGCTAATTTGTCGTAGCGAGTTGCGAGCCCATTGCTTGTCCTTGAGCCAGAACAGTCCTTTGCACATCGAAGTTCCCCGCGTGGAATCAACCCGCTGCGTGGGAATCAGAGTTCGCTAATTAGGTACAGACCCTTCTGTAATGGGCCCGATGATGTCAAGCCTCCCGAGTGAACGTCACGCCGCCAAGCCCATGCTTCTGTTCGTGGTCGACGCCTGGCCGCCACATCATGCTCTCAGAGGGAGCGGTGAGCCTATCTAGATACGCGTGGTTCGTCGGACGACGGCCACCGGGCGTGTAACGGCTTCATCGCATCCACCGTCCCGGCGACGGGACTTCGGGCACCGGGCTTCAGTTCATCCCGGTTGCGTTCTTGATCTCCTCCACGTCTTCTATGCTGCGATTGAGCCCGCTTCGGCCCATCGGTAGGTTGTGCCATCGACCCAGATCCGATGCAGGATCACCGCGAGCTTGCGTGCCAAGTCGACCTTTGCGCGCTTCGAGCCTCTCCGCTTGGCGACGTCCATCCCCCAGCGTTTGAGTTTTGAGAACCGCGTGATGCGCGATAGCAGAACGTTGGCGGCTTCGTACAAGGCCGTCCGCACCGTCTCATCGCCGGCCAGCGTGATTCCGCCAGTGACGTCCTTTTCTCCCGATTGATATTTCTTTGGCGTGAGCCCGAACAGCGCGCCTGCTGCCTTTGACTTGAGGATCATCAATCGCTGATTTGTAGGTGATGGCCACCAGGGGACCAACGCCTGGTACTGTCATAAGCCGGCGGCAGACTGCATCATCACGCACAATTGCCAGCACAGCCTTGTGTAGTCTTCCGTATTCCGCCTTCAGGGCCGATCGTGCCGAAAGCATCGCACCAGCAATGCGCTCCAATGTCGCCTGGCCTGCAACCAACTCTCGAATCCGTGCTTCGAAATTCCTTCGCGTCACCGGGCCCCCCTTCAGACCGAAGCCGCGCAAAATCCCCCGAATACTTAATTCTACATCGATCAGCCGCCCGAGAAGCTGTTTGCGTGCGATCAGAAGTGCCCGGATCTCTTGCGCATCAACCGACTTTGCGTGTACCTGCCGAAACCATCCCATCCGGATCAACTGGGCGATCCCGCCGGCATCCTTGCGATCCGTCTTGACCGTCATTGCGGGTAAGGCAGCCTTCACGTGCCGCGTTTCCAGCAGAACTGTTTCAAATCCTGCACCTTTCAGGCCTGCATGCAGCCATTGCGACAGCGGCCCAGCCTCCAGCCCTATCCGCTTCACTGCAAAGCCGAGCGTCTCAAAAAACTCAACCAAGGCGTCGGGTTCGCTCGCGACCTTCGCTTCCTTCAGGATCTTACCCTGGGCGTCCAAAATACACACGCTCGACAGTTCCAAAGACACGTCGATTCCGGCATAATTCTCCACGGCTGTCCTCCGTCTCCAGATGCTTGGGGCCGACTCAAGTCGTGACCCCGTTTCATCATCTATCGGGGGACAGCCACCATCATGACCCTTGCTCTGGAGCCGGGCCCATTACTGCATCTAGAACTCACTCCATACTCGATCCGCTAACAAGTCGCTAACAGATCGTCGTGGCACTTGGGATGCGCAGCAAACGAGCATCCTTTACAAAGCAATGCCAGCCCTTCTGTTGCACTGTAACGAGTTGTCCGTGAACAAGCCTCCAAGCACTTGATTGGGAGTCTGTTTTCCGGTTGCGGCGGCATTCGAGATTGCAGGGGATTGAGGGTTCACAGCCCAAAACCCTGCAATTTCGATTTTGGATTTCCCTGCCGCTTCGAACCGTGATTCTGTGGTGCATCGGAGGGACCGATGCGACCGAAGAAGCACAAGACGACAGGCTCGAATGATCTGTTCCGGTCCCGGCTGGACCAGATCATCAACATGCGACACGAGCTGGTTCTGCTCGCCGGCAGGGTCGATTGGGACTGGATCGACGGCGAGATCGCGCCGCTCTACAGCGACAACGGCAGGCCGGGTATCGCGACACGCTTCATGATAGGATTGCTGCTGCTCAAGCACATCTACGGCCTGTCCGATGAGGGGGTATGCGAGCGCTGGGTCCACGATCCGTACTTCCAGTTCTTCACCGGCGAAGAGTTTTTCCAGCACGTTTTCCCGCATGAGCGCTCAGACCTGAGCCACTGGCGCAAGCGGCTCGGCGACAAGCTGGAGCGGTTGTTGGCCGAGAGCCTTCGGGTGGCACACGAGACCGGCGCGTTGCGCAGCCAGGACCTCAAGCGGGTCACGGTCGACACGACCGTCCAACCGAAGGCCATCAGCTTTCCGACCGACGCGAAGCTGCTGCATGCAGCGATCCGCGGGTTGAACCGCCTGGCGAGCAAGCACGGGGGCAGGCTGCGGCAATCCTATGTTCGCGTGGCCAAAAGCGCGGCAATGATGGCGGGCCGCTACGCCCATGCCAAGCAATTCAACCGGCATCAGCGACAGCTGCGCATCCTGCGCAGCCGGCTGGGCCGGATCATCCGCGACATTCGCCGCAAGACCGACGGCCAGCCCGCACTGGAGGAGGCATTCGCCCTGCCGCTGAGCCTAGCCACACAGATCCGCTCGCAGCAGCAGCGCCAGCGCGGCTGGAAGCTGTATTCCTTCCATGCTCCGGAGGTCGAGTGCATCGGCAAGGGCAAGGCCGCCGCCCCCTATGAGTTCGGCGTGAAGGCCTCCATCGTCACCAACAACCAAAGAGCTCCCGGCGGCCTGTTCGTGCTCCACGCCTGCTCACTGCCGGACAACCCCTACGACGGTCACACCCTTCGCGACGTCATCGAGCGCACCGAGAGCCTCACCGGCTGCCCGATCGAACGGGCCTATGTCGACAAGGGATATCGCGGCCACGACACACAAAGTCCCCGCCGCGTCTTCATCTCGGGCCAGAAGCGCGGCGTCTTCGGCGTCATCAAGCGCGAGCTACGCCGCCGTTCCGCCATCGAGCCCATCATCGGACACATGAAGAACGACGGTCACCTTGGCCGCTGCTATCTCAAAGGCCGCGCCGGAGATGCCGCTAACGTTCTCCTCTCGGCCGTTGGCCACAACCTCCGCCGCGTCCTGGCTTGGCTCAGAGAGCTTTTGTCCCTCTTCCTATCACTCTGGCCAACGCTCAACTGTCCAGTTCAGCCCAATTCGGCTTGTTAACGATCGACTAACGAGTAGGCGCTCACTGCGAAGGGCAATGTTAGAGACTTTGGCTCCAGTCGGCACAGCGGCGGAGTCTAAAAGCGTCGCGAGCCGGCGAGGCCTACCATTTCTGGTAGTTGATGGTGAAAGCCTGTCCTGACAGTAAACGGGCGGAAACTTCAACGCCCCCAATGCTCAGCACATACTTCAAGATAAGGACTCCCTTTGTGCCCGGACACTCCTCCCCGCTCAGGCGACATCGAAGAGCACTGCATCCCCGCTATGCCGAAGAGCGCGCTCTTACGCCCGGCGCATTGGGTCAGCCCGACTGTCAGATTGAACTCGCTGGTTGGCTGGAATTTTGAGCGCAGACAGCTAGCAGGGTTAACCTCGCGCGTTTCGCCTCGTCATTTTATGTTTTTCACTTGAACAGATGATCCGGGATTCAGAGCTCAGCGGGATAGCGAATGTTATTTTCGCCGGCCTGATGTTGGTTGCGATGGCAGCTATCATCAAAATTGTAACCAAGACTCTTTCGCCCTTTGAGGTCGTCGTCCTGCGGAGCTTGATATCCGCGCCGCTGCTCTTCTTTATTGTCCCTAGACATAGTCGCCTAGACTTCCGAGCTTACGTTTCGAAGGAGCACTTTCTCAGATCAGCGCTCGGCTACGGCGGCTTCGCAGCATTCGCCACTTGTTCGTCGAAGCTCCCACTCACTTTGGTTTCATCGATATCCTACACATCACCGATCTATTGCATGCTGTTTTCCACGCTACTCTTGAAGGAATCTCGTGGCTTTGCCACCGGAAGTGCCGCAACGATAGGATTCTTAGGCGCGCTTGTTATAACTCGACCGGGCTTGGACGATTTCGACATCTGGGTGGTCGTTGGATTGATCGGAGCCATCCTCGACAGTATTGCGATTGTGATGGTAAGGCGCCTAGCAAACACGGCCGGGCCCGGACAAATGTCCCTTAGCTTTATGCTGTGGAGTTCAGTTATCGGCCTTCCGATCGCAATTCCTGTTTGGGTTTGGCCATCTCCCGCCGATTGGGCATTGTTGCTGCTCCTTGCGGTTTTCGCTGTACTGGCTCAAGTCGCCCTCGTCAGCGGCTACGCTCGCGTTCGCCTTTCGCGCGCGGCTCCATTCGACTTCGTTCGTCTTCCAGCCAGCTTGGCAATTGACGTGTTGTGCTTTGACACAACTCCTACACTTGCGATGTGGCTCGGTTCTGGCTTGATATTTTTTGGCGCTTCGGTCGCCTTGGTCGGCGTAAACATTCACAAGTAGAACGGTCAGGCAGACAAGACGGAGCATTCCGATGCAACATTCACAGCCAACCGCAACGTGGTCGAGAGCGGCACCGAGATGAAGCAGAGAGCGCAATCAACTGCCAAATCTACGGCGACCACGCGGCATAGGGAACAATGCGGGACGGCGTTATGCCGTCATGTCATGAATGAAAGAGGAAGCGCGGTTCCGGTCAACTCAGGTTGATCCTCGCCTGCCATTCGACGCGAGAGCGCTCTCGGGCAGACCGCCAACATTGTGTTCGGACGCATTGAGTTCGCAACGTCGCCCGCTCTTCGCTGACGTCACCCCTAAAAGAAACAGCAACCCCCTTACGTTCGACGGATCTCATGAATAACAACGAGTTAAAACCCGCCCCCAATACAACGGCAGATAACCCAATAAAGCCGGAGCCATCTATTGAGACGCTATTCTCGACGTCACGTGGCATGGCGACGTTTACGCACCGCGGACACGCGATTATCCAGCAACTTGAGGTTATCTTCCTGGATTGGGCGAGCTTCATCCCGGCGACAAATATTCGGTATCCATCCCTTATCCCTATCGCTGATCTTGACCGCCTGAACTACTTCCGAAACTTCCCGCATCTCGCACTCTGCGCGTGCACCATAAGCGAGTCAGCTTGCGCGGACTTTAGCAAAAGGCAAGACGACCTACTGCGCATCGATCATCGCCAGTTGCAGAGTTCGGAATTTTGCCTTCCCCCTGCCGCGTGCTATAACGTCTACCTCAGTATGCGCGGTCAGCACCTCAGCGCTACTCGCTGCGTTACAACGGTAGCCAATTGCTTCCGCAATGAAGACCATTACCAGGGACTGAGACGGCTTCGGGCCTTCACGTTGCGTGAAATTGTATTCGTCGGGCGTGACGAGGACATCAAGACTTACCTCCGCAAGTATCGAGCGATTGCACTTGAATTTCTGAGTGAGTTGGGCTTGACCATTAAGGTTAAGCATGCCTCCGACCCATTCTTTGACAAGGCCAGCACCGCAGCCCGCGCAACGCGCATCTTTCCGACCAAAGAAGAGCTTTTATTCGACGGGACGCTGGCGATCGCCTCGCTTAACTATCATCGTCGCTTCTTTGGTGAGCGCTGCGGTATAACTATCGAAGGTCAACCCGCACATACGGGCTGCATCGGATTCGGCATTGAACGCTGGGTATACGCACTGATAGAGCACTTTGGGACTGACACGGAGGTTATTCTCGATAGGCTGCAGGCGTCTCACTCGGCCGTAATGTCCCACCAGAGCGCTTCTCAATGAATAGTGACAATTCCATTCGCGCTTCTACAATGCATCGTGGGTTGATGGGAGTTTGTGTCGATCGGACAACAATTTCTGATGTCGACGCGAAGAACGGGACGCTCTCTATCCGTGGTCACTCGATTGATGTCCTTGTCGCGCATTCGACCTTTGAAGAGACAGCATTTCTCCTAATTTTCGGCAAGCTCCCAACGGCGAGCGAGCTCAATGAGTTTCAGCGAGCACTGAAAAAATCCCGCTCACTTCCTCCCACAGTCATCGATCTTCTTGCCCAAATGAAGCTCGCGCATCCAATGGATGCCTTGCGCACAACAGTATCTGCGCTTATTGCGCTCGATCCGGACGGTGCAGATAATCGGACAGAAGCTCTGCAACGAAAATCGATACGCTTACTATCCCAAATGGCTGTCGCTGTAGCAACACATCACGCCCAAAGAGAGGGGCGAGCGCTCCCCCGACCGAATGATGAACTCGCTCACGCTGCCAACTTCCTTTGGATGCTAAAAGGTACCCTTCCGACGCGGGAGGAGGCCAAAGTACTAGATGAGGATTTTATCCTGCACGCTGAGCTTGGTGCAAATGCTTCCACGTTCACAGCGAGAGTGATTGCGAGCGCCAAGTCGAGCTATCATGCTGCAGTAGCGGGTGCGCTCGCTTGTTTCGAGGGCGTCTTACATGGCGGGGCGATGGATGGAGTTGCCGCCATGGTCGAGGAGATCGGCTCACCAGATAGAGTCCTGAAGTTCGTAAGAGAGCGCCGACGCCGCCGAGAGCGCATTCTTGGATTTGGCAACCGCGCTTACAAAACGGAGGACCCGCGCGCGCGCCATCTCCGCCGGCATGTCGAGATACTCTCGCAGCTAAGGGCCGAGCCGCACCATCTCCAGATTCTAAACGTCCTCGCCGAAGAGATGAAACCCTACGGAAGACACGGCATTCACATCAACGACGATTTCTACGGTTCGGTGTCGTACAAGCTTCTCGGCATACCGGCTGATTTGTGCGCGGCGGTATTCTCCCTCTGCCGCCTCGCGGGGTGGACAGCACACATCATCGAGCAATCCAACAATAACATCCTGATACACCCGTTGCTGAAATTTAATGGCTGCAGGGAAGTGGCGTATGTTCCGATTCAGGAGCGTTAAGAAATGCCCGATGGAGGAAATCTGACGTTTAGAGGCTCCAGCTTACAAGCCGCGGACCGGACGGTTTCGACCGAGTAAGCAGCGCACAAGCAACTGCTTTGGCAAGAAACTTAAAGTCGACGGCTCAGCTTGTCTGGCGAGGCAAATGCGTTGGGTAGTGAAAAGGGGCTGGTAGGCAAGTCGTAGCGAGAACGCTTGCCTATCGCGGTCATCGAAGAACGGGAGAGTAGCATATGTAGCCTCTCCGAAGAGCTCGATCGTAAGCATTTAAGTGCTCCGCTTATCCCTACATTGGCCGAACGCTTGGTGTGAGCGAATCGAACACTTCTGGTCTTGTCGGAGCAAGGATCCATCACTTGAACGTCTTGCAGATCGCCTCCTCGGAGGTGCAATTATCGTGGGAACGTCTTGCTTAAGCGCTCCATCGGCTCGGCGCGGTGCCGCTGCCGATCAGGATCTTTAGGACGCCACATCAATGAGGACTCTAAGTGAGTGACAGCGAACGGATTGCGACACGATTTACTGGAGGCAACCAGCTCGTCGTTGAACTGTGGGGAACAGCGAAGATAGACGAGTGGACCATCGCTGAAGTTGCGATTCCTAAGGCGATTGATGCAATGCGTTCAACGTTAGAGTGCTTTCGTCTTCGTAAGTGTCCTGGAGATGGCCGCCTCTTCGCCGTGGCGCGGATGGCTGACGCTCAGATTGTAATACATGCATGGCCGAATAGCTCCTACGCTACCATTGGCATTTTAGCGAGGGGCGGTACCGAAGCATGCAGGGCAGCGTCTGTGCTAATCCAGGCGTTCCAACCTGAACGGTCAGAGATCCGTACTACTACCGCGTCGACCGTTTGGCGCCGGCTTTCCCTGTGGAGGCCTAGTCGCGACTGACCAACTGTAGAGAGAGCGGTCTTTCGGTGTATGCTTTAGGAGTGCGACGGGACACGGCCGCGAGCTATCGCCGAAAGTTGGTGACGGCGGGAATCAGAAAGGCGGCATATCGTGGGGGGTGCTTGACGCCTCCACTTCTCTACCGAAGGAGCGATATATCGTGTTCAAAGATAACGTCACCCAGCTGTTTCAGCCAGGAGAGTTCGGCGATCAACTCACCGAAATCTTGTACAACGGGACGCGTGCCTTGCTCGCCAATGCGATCGAGTATAGCGTTCGCGGTAGGGACGCTCATTTCTGAGCGCCCCCCGCACAGATCCGGACGAGCCCAATTCGGGCATCCGGCTCCCACCTCGGGTGTTTGACGGCAAAGCGCTCGCTCGGCCATGGATGAAGGATACGCGGCTTGGGAAGCCAGTCATTGGCTAGCTTTGTCATTCGCGCCCACGTTATCGCGTCCTTCTGGCTTCGGCGCCGAAGCGCTTTATGCCAGAAGGTGATGACGTGGTAGCGAAAGGCGCTTAAGGCCGGCCCGTTTGTGGGGACGGCATGATACGCAAAATAGCCAGTGACGACTTGTCTCAGCCAATTTCCCTGGATCGGGATTGGTTGATGTCGTTGGCGCAGCACTGCTTCCTTGATCTCCTGGAGTTTCACTCGCATGCGATCGCTCCGGGTTTTCCTCTTGAGGAGGAACCTACCCCGACGCGACTTACCGCATATCATCGTGAATCCCAGAAAAGTGAAGGTCTCCGGCTTTCCGAGCCCTCGCCTTTTACGATTTGCCGCCGCATGGCGGCCAAATTCGATCAGGCGGGTCTTATCCGGATGCAATGACAACGAGAACTCCCGCAGCCGTTCGCGCATCTCGTCCCAGAAGCGACGGGCATCGGTTTCATGTTCGAAACCGATGATAATATCATCGGCGTATCTCACCATGACCATGTTGCCTGTGGCCTCACGCCGTCTCCAGCGATCGGCCCAAAGATCGAAGGTGTAATGTAGGTAGATGTTTGCAAGCAGCGGCGAGATCACCGATCCTTGACCCGTCCCCTTTTCACTGACCACCGTTTCTCCGTCTTCGAGGACGCCGGCTTTTAGCCATTTCTGGATTAGCCGGACGATGCGCGGATCGCCGATCCGATGCTGTACGAAGCGAACCAGCCAGTCTTGACTGACTTCGTTGAAAAAGCTTCGAATGTCGGCGTCTAATATGAAGTTCACTTTCGTGCCGGCGATGCCGACCATCAGCGCGTCCAACGCATCATGTTGACTGCGCTTCGGTCGGAACCCATACGAGAACCCAAGAAACTCTTCCTCGTATATCGCGCTCAGCACTGCCGCGGTCGCCCTCTGGACGATTTTGTCTTCGAGGGCGGCGATCGCGAGCGGGCGCTGAGAACCGTCCGACTTCGGAATGAACCGACGCCGGGCGGGCTGCGCCCGATATGCTCCTCGATGAAGCCGGGCGTGCAGGTCGTCGATCCGGGGATCGAGATCGGCCTCGTAGGCTTCCCATGTCAAACCGTCAACACCGGGCGCGGCATCTTTCTTCAGAGCGAAGAAGGCCGTGCGCAGCATAGCTGCGTCGAGATGGTGGAAGAGCGTCGTGAACTTTTCCTCCTTTCCTTGCTTTGCCACGTTCCGTACGCGCGACAACGCCTGTGACACGCTACCCCGGTCCTGCGCCCGGTGCGTGCTTTGCTGTCCCGCGTTCCCCTTGGTCCCCGTCCTTGGCTCCACCGGCTCCGCCGCGGGTTGCCCCGCCTTGTTCGTCGGCCTCCCAGCTACTACTACGGGGTCAGACTTCTCGCGCTCGTGCATCATCGGCTACGGCTCCTCGCCTTCCCGATGCGGGCCAGCGGGTTCTTCCGCAGGCCAAACGCGAGATCTCCCGGTTCCCGAACAAAGAGCGTCCGCACGTGCCAGGTTCTACGACCACGCCGGGTCACCAGGACGCTCGCGATGGCGCGCCCTGACGTTTTGCCTTCCGCGTTGTCGAACGCGTCGGCACCCGGAAAATTCCAGTTTTCGCGGCTCAATGGCTGGCCTGTGCACTCCCCTGCCGACGCTTCACCTGCCTTCTTGCGAAGACAGGCGCACGGCTTGGGGCCGATGTGAATCGCTAGTCCTTCATCGTAGTGGACTTCCACCACCTACTCCTTGCCGGTTTAACCGGCGCTCCGACAATCAGGATAAGAGCGCGCATTGCCTCGCCCTGATTGTTGCTGGATGTTGAGCCGTTGCCTCACGTAAATTGCTCCCTTGGATCGGGAGCGAGCGGGGGCGAAGATGGGGTGGCTCAGCGTGGCAACGCGGAAGGAACTGACGGCGGCAGCAGGCGCGCGCTATCGGCGTTCGGATCGCGCGAAGAAGACGTGGATATTGGACGAGTTCGTCGACATCACCGGGTTCCATCGCAAACATGCGATGCGACTACTTCGAGGTCAGGAAGACGCGCGCCAAAGCGTTGATGCCTGCGTTGATTGAGGCGATGGAACGGCATGGCCACCTCGACCTTGCCCCCGAGATCCGCGCCAAACTTTTGGCAATGAGCGCTGCGACGATCGACCGCGCATTGGTGCGGGTCCGAGAAGGATTAGGTCGCAAGCGTCGGCGGCACGCGACGCACTCGTTGCGTCGCAGTGTTCCAATAAGGACGTCGGCAGGTTGGAATGATCCGGCGCCCGGATTGTCGAGGCCGACCTTGTCGCGCATAGCGGTCCATCTGCGCGCGGCAGCTTCATCCAGACTCTCGTGCTCACCGACATTGCTGCCGGCTGGACGTAGTGCGCTCCTCTGATCGTGCGCGAACCGAAGCTGTTGAGCACGGTGCTGACGGAATTGCGCAAACAATTGCCTTTTGCGCTGCTCGGCTTCGATACTGACAATGATACGGTGTTCATAACGAGACGCTGAAAGCCTACTGCGAGGCGGCCAACATCGTCTTCACGAATTTGCCGGCCCTACCGAAAAAATGACCAGGCGTTCGTCGAGCAGAAGAACGGCGCCGTCGTGCGCAGGATAGTCGGCTATCGTCGGTTCGAGGGCCTGGAAGCGGCCAAGCTGCTGGCTGAACTCTATCGATCGGCGCGGCTATTCGTGAACTTCTTCCAACCCTCGTTCAAATTGATAGCCAAGCAGCGCGACGGTGCCCGTGTACGGAAGACATACAGCGCGCCGGCTACACCACACCAGCGCCTGGCAGCGGACGCCCGCACGCCTGACGCTGTCCGCCATCACCTCCAAGAAATCTATGCCGCTCTCGATCAAGTCGCGTTGGTGCACGACATCCGCGACGTGCAGGAGCGCCTCGCAGCCCTCGCTGATACCCAACCAATCGGCCATCCTGCTGTGGCATCGCAACCGATCGATCGCTTCCTGGCAAGCTTGCGCGCGGCCTGGAAGGACGGAGCCATGCGACCGACGGATCGGCCACTCGTGAAGGCGAAAAGAGGCCGACGTCGTTCCGACCCGCTCATCCGAGCAACGCCAGATTTACGAAAATGGTTTGAAGCTGAGCCTTGGCGGACTGGCAGCGAACTGCTCTCGCGCTTGGAGATGGAATATCCTGGAGCCTATCCGAACAAGCTTATTCGAACCCTTCAACGTCGGCTGAAATCCTGGCGCAGCGAGCAAGCGAATGCGCTGCTGTTCGCTCCTAGCGAGAAAATGCCGCCGCGGTACGAGGTCACAACACCCCAATGACGTGCGAGGTACGAGCGGAGGAGGCCGGGCGCTCCGAAACCCCGGCCATCTCCGCACCCGGCCTCCTCCTCAACTCAAGCCAGGAGCAAAATAAATGAGGCAACCGATCGCACCCGGGAGCATCAGTACATGAGGCAATACGGAGTCTCACCCTGATTGCCGCCGCGCAGATCGAGGCCGAGGTCGCGGACTTTCTAGGCAAGCATGCCGATCTAAGCCAGTCGTGTGCGCTCTCGCGAGTGCCATCGGTGAAGCCGACCAGTTCTTTGCGGCCTTCCGCGGTCGCGCGATCTGCTGCTCGAGCTGAAGCCGCGCGGGCTCGACGTGCCGCCGCAACTCGCCATCGCCAGCGCTCGGGTTCTGGAAGGCCGCCGGCCAGGTCTGGCCGACAACTACGGATTCGCGCTCTCGGCGCAACTGGGTGAGTCGCAGAGGTTCCCAGCTACTAAGTCGAGCTCTCGGCTCATCGTGTGCATCGGCCTGCCCGCACTTCGTGCTCCCGGTGCTTCTGTCCCGATGGTCGCAAGATGCGCCACGATGTAGCGCACCGCAGCAGAACGTTGGCACCGAGAAATCTCATACCGGTTACCAACCCCATCGATAGCAGCTTCGCCACCGCACGATCCGATCGAAGGACTGTCTATCCAACAAGACTGTGCTCGTGATGGTCTTCAAGCTGGTCGAGAGAGCGCAAAAAAAGTTGGCGTCATCTCGATTGACACAACCAGTTGCCAAAACTCGTTCCCGGTGAGACATTCAACGGCGGGATCGAGGTCGTCGCCAAGCCGGCCGACCGTCGGCCCAAAACCGCCGACGCCTGACCGGCCCCGGCCGTCACCAAAATTTGGCGACAGCTTCACGGCCGCAAGCATTGGCCGCTCACGCAGTCCGGCCGTCCGATCTCTTTTTTTTAGGGCGCCGATTGGACGAGAATACGTTCCTCTGTCTGCCAGACCGCGCGCCTCGCTCGATCGGAACTTGCCTCTGATGTTATTGCTGTTCTGCTGCTCGATCGTCTTCGCTTCAGTGGTATTCGACTCGCTGACGGCGGCCGTGTCTGCACAACGCAAGGAGCAGGGATCGTTTTACCCTCACGGCCTTCACTCTCTTAGCATACCGCGCTGAGTGTATGCTACTGCTCTGCTTGCAACCGCGAAATATAACGTCATGCAGTTGATGTGGGTTGCCCCGTCGCGTCGACGGGCAACCCAATCGTAAACAAAAGCGAATTGACGAGGCGCCGCCGCGGTTTATATGCTGCGCTCTTTGTTCTGGAAGACTTGCGGTTGACCAATTCGAGGAACCGATGAGTAAGGCTCGCCGGCCCATCTCACTTAATGCGTTAAATACCTTTGAATGTGCTGCTCGTCTTTTGAGCTTTTCCGCTGCAGCGGAAGAGCTGAACCTGACACGCTCAGCGGTGAGCCACCAGATCACGAAACTCGAGGAGATATTCGGGTTTCGTCTATTTGACCGGAGACCAGATGGAGTTGTGCTCACCTCGGCCGGAGCAGGATATTACAATAAGATTCGGGGAGCACTTACGGAGATCGGCGAGGTTACGTCTGATGTCCTTGGAAAGCCGCGACGACAGCGTCTGACTGTGCATTGTGCACCCACTTTTTCTACACGATGGCTGCTGAGCAAGCTCGGACGCTTCATGGGCGCTCATCCAGAGATCGATCTTAGGATCATAGCCGCTTCGGGCCCGCCTGACTTTCGTGACCCAGGTTTGGATTTGGCGATCTGTTACGGGGCGCAGGGCCTACCAAATTGCTCGGAGCAGCTGTTTCTATCAGAGAGCGTTCAGCCAATGTGTAGTCCAATCTTGAGGGACTCAGCAGCACTGCACTCTCCGTCGGCCCTTAGCCAGGTCACTCTCATTCGCACAGATCAAAACCTCGTTTCCTGGGATTTCTGGTTTCGCAGCCAAGGCCTTGAACTTCCAACCGACGTCCGGCAGGTACAGCTGAAGCCTTCATTTCTTGCAATCGAGGCGGCCCTGCAGGCTCTCGGCGTAATCTTGGAAAGCACCGTGCTCACGGCGGAAGAACTCACCGCAGGGAGATTGATTCTTCCATTTTCTTCAAGCCCGATCACTCTGCCAGCCTATTACGTCGTCACACCAGATGATGACCGCAATCAGCGCTCTTTGCTGTTTAGAAAATGGCTGCTTGACGAGGCCCAGCACTCGAACAAACAGAATTATGTGGGGCCGGGCGAAATCGTTTAGGGAGAGGCACGAAACCGATCTCGTTGGAGCCGTCCTAACACCGGACTACATCGGACATCAGTGTGAAACACGCCGCGGAGAAGCTCGCTGGACATATCGAGTTGACGCCGACGTCGGGCATGCAGCTGTCTAGAGCGCGACTTTTTTATAAATGCTCCCTCAGTTTCCAAGCCCCCCTTCAGTTGACGAATTCTCTCAATAAAATCCACAGTTGCGCGACTCACATAGGGCGTGATTCTTGTTCACGACCTGGTTGAGCAAATATCCCTTTCCAAGCGAATGCGCGGTTCAATATTAGGCCAAGGGACAAATGATCGGGGGGCTAATGAAGGGGGGTCTAATGAAGGCATCATACTTGCAGTCGACGCTTCGATGGTCGGTCGCAACCGGCCTCTTGGTCTGGTGTATCTCAGGCGCCGTACAGGCCGATGCTGCGGAGCTATACGGCACGCTGAAGAAGGTGAAAGAGAAGGGGCAAATTGTCATCGGCTTCCCCGAAAGTTCGCCGCCATTCGCATCCTACGACGCAAGCAAGAAGCCTGCGGGCTATGCTATCGATATCTGCATGCGTGTGGTGGATACGATCAAGCGCGATATCAGCGCGCCAGACCTGCAAGTCAATTTTGTTCCAATCAACTCGAGCACGCGCATGGCGCTTCTTGCAAATGGAACGATCGATCTGGAATGCGGATCAACGACGAACACCCTTTCCAGACAGGAGCAAGTGGATTTTTCGATGATGCACTTCGTGTCATCGACGCGCTGTCTGGTGAAGACAGGAAGTGGCATCAAGGAAATCGACGATTTTTCGAACAAGGTGGTGGCACTCGCTCAGGGAGCCAATACTGTGGGGGTGATCAATGGATGGGTGCAGAAACTAAAGATCCCAAACGTTAAGATCCTAAACATCTCGAACTTTTCAGAAGGACTCCTGGCTGTCGATAGCGATCGCGCCGACGCGTTTTGTTCGGACGACGCGATCCTCTACACTTTGCGACAAAAGTCGCCGGCTCGCGACCGTCTGGAGGTCGTCGGCCGCCCGCTCTCCTTCGAGCCGTACGGGTTAATGATGCGCCGTGACGACTCTGCGTTCCGCTTGACCGTCAACAAGACGCTCGCCGAGCTCTTTCGCTCGGGAGAGATAACATCTCTCTACCACAAGTGGTTTGACCAATTTGGAATTCCACTGAGCGAGAAGCTCGAGACCGTTTTCCAAGCGCAAGCAGTCCCTCAATAGTGGCTGTGTCGCATGCTCTCCTACAATTGGAACTGGAATATTCTCTTCCAGCAGCCGCAGCTTGGATGGCTGCTGGAAGGTCTGCGTCTCACCATCCTCATGGCGGTGGTGAGCTTCCTCCTAGCGCTTGCGATCGGAACCTTAGTCGGTACAGCCCGCACTGCTCGATCAAGAGCGGTGCGCGGAATAGGCTTCGTCTACACAGCCCTCTTTCGGAACGTGCCATTGCTGATCCAAATGTTCCTGTGGTTCTACGTCTTTCCGGAGCTTCTGCCCTCAAATCTCGGACGCTGGGTCAAGCGGGATCTGTACGAGCCTGAAGTCACGATTGCCGTCATCTGCCTCAGCTTCTATATGGCTGCCCGCGTCGGCGAGCAGATACGAGCCGGCATTCAGGCGGTGCCACAGGGTCTTATTTGCGCAGCGCTTGCTAGCGGACTGACCGTCAATCAGATTCGTCGTTACATCGTCCTGCCAATCTGCTTGCGCATGCTGATCCCGCCGTTGACGACGGAGCTCCTTGCTACTTTCAAAAACACCTCGCTTGCACTTGCCATTGGAGTACTGGAGATCACCGCGCGCAGCCATCAAATCGAAAGCTCCACTTTTCACGGATTTGAAGCATTCGCTGCAGCAACCTTCCTCTATGTCGTGATCAGCTTGTTTACGCTGGCGCTTGTTTTGCCTCTCGAGAACGCTACCCATCTTCCCGGAACGCTGAAGGGGCGAAGCTAGTGCTCTCTCTGGATTTTGGCATCATCGGACCGAATGCTGCCTTCCTCTGGGAGGGCATGAAAATAACGCTCTGGCTTACTCTGCTTTCCATCATTGGCGCTGCGATCCTGGGCACCATCATTGTGATAGCGCGCCTCTTTGGCCCATTGCCACTGCGGTTGATGGCTTTTGCTTATGTGAACCTCTGCCGCTCTGTGCCACTGGTGCTCGTGGTGTTTTGGTTTTACTTCTTGGTGCCGTTGGTCATTGGCCGACCTGTCGGCCAATTTTTCTCTGTCTTGATAGCATTCATTCTATTTGAAGCGGCCTACTTTTCAGAGACTATGCGTGCGGGCATCCAGAGCGTGCCTCGGGGACAATTGGCTGCGGCGATATCGACAGGGCTGACGCTGCGCCAAAGCTTTCAGTACATCGTCTTGCCCCAAGGCGTAAGGAAGATGGCGCCGGTTCTTCTGACGCAGTGCATTATCCTGTTCCAGGATACCTCCGTCGCATACGTTGTAGCGCTGAATGACTTCCTCACCTCGACTTCCATCATCGCTCAAAGTGAGGCCCGGCCGATCGAAATGTACACATTTGCAGCCGGTGTCTATCTCACAATCTGCCTTTCTATTTCGTTTCTTGTGGAGAGCCGAACGTGGCACCGATAGTGGACCAGCGGGACACCGCGCAAACAGCTGACCTGATGGTGAAATTCGAAGACGTCAGCAAGTGGTATGGCACAACGCAGGTTCTACACTCCTGCTCGACCCAAATTCAGCGCGGCCAAGTCGTCGTCGTTTGTGGTCCGTCCGGCTCCGGAAAGAGCACCCTTATCAAGTGCGTGAACCGGCTGGAGGAATTCCAGAAGGGAAGGATTGTTGTCGACGGAATCTCCGTCGGTGACCGGCACGCCGACCTGCAAAAGCTGCGGACCACGACCGGAATGGTTTTCCAGGCGTTCGACCTTTATCCTCATATGGATGTTATGACTAACGTCTCGCTGGCGCCCCGGCTCGTGCTGCGAATGCCACGCGAAGAAGCGGAGCAGCGCGCTGCCGAACTGCTCCGCCAAGTCGGCCTGCTTGAACATGCGAAGAAATACCCGGCCCAACTTTCCGGAGGTCAGCAGCAGCGGGTCGCCATCGCGCGAGCACTCGCGAACAGGCCGGCGATAATGCTATTCGACGAGCCAACGTCAGCTCTGGATCCGGAAATGATCAATGAAGTTCTCGACGTAATGACGGCACTCGCGGAGCGAAAGACAACCATGATCGTTGTGACACACGAGTTGGGATTTGCCCGCCGAGTTGGCGATCGCATCGTATTCATGGATGCAGGTCGAATTGTCGACGATCTCGCTAAGGATGAATTTTTCGCGGGGAATACTAGCGAGCGTGCTCGCGACTTTCTGTCCAAGGTACTTCAACACTAACCGTTGAGGATTCGATGTCGTTGATTGACTTGCGCAGCGACCTCTTGGCGGGTCCGACGCCGGAGATGATCGAGGCAATGATCGCCACTGCGCGCGCGCCATCGAGTTATGGCGCTCGCGAGGACCGGCATGTGCGAGAGTTGGAAGCACTGACAGCGCATACGCTCGGGACGCAGGACGCGTTATTCTTTCCGACCTGCACGATGGCCAACCAGGCGGCTCTCTTGGTTCACTGCCGGGCTGGCGACTTTATCATCGCGGATGCCGAGTCACACGTCGCGGAGTTCGAGGCTGCATCAACGGCGGGTGTTTCAAATGTGGCCACGCTTCGAATTGCTGGAGTTCGTGGACATTTGTCACCTGAGCAACTTACCCTGGCGCTCGAACAAAGTGACGACGAGGCCATGCGAGTATCCGTAGTCTCGCTAGAAAATACTCACAATCGCGCGGGCGGGACGGTTATGCCGTCAGGCTGGCAACAGCAGATCGAGAATGAATGTCGGCCACGAGGTGTCGCCATCCATCTTGATGGAGCGCGATTGTGGAATGCTGCCGCCTATGCCAAGTGTGCCCCTCAGGCACTCGCGCATGGGGCAGACAGTATTGCGGTCAGTCTAAACAAAGCCTTGGGTGCTCCGCTAGGAGCGATGCTTTGCGGCAGCAGCGCGTTCATCAAGGACGCTGGTCGCGTTCGGCGGATGTTAGGTGGAAACTGGCGTCCAGCCGGGATTGTCGCCGCGCCGGCTGTCGTCGCGCTGAAGTCGATGCAGAAACGCATCACGGACGATCATGCAAATGCGCGACACTTGGGCATGGTGCTCACCTCCGAGCACCCTTGGTTGTCGATCGACCTCGATTCACTCCAAACCAACATCGTCTTGGTGAAACTACGAACCGAGGAGCTAAGCGCGCATATGCTCACCCAACGCTTGTCGGAACTGGGCGTACTTGTCGTCCCTTATGGCGACCGATGCGTACGGTTGGTCATCTACGCAGGAATAGGACGGGATCAGATCGATGTGGTCTTGAGCGCATTTTCTGAGATAGGCCACAGCTTAGAGGCGAAATACCCCGATACACTGTCGACATCCTAAGCCGCTAGCATCGTGCGAAGCGCGCGGGACACCGACTGCCCACGTCCGTCGATCACGGTCACGGCCCCGTTTGAGATCAGTTAGCATCGAGGCACGCCCAGAAGGACGCAATAGTAGGGCTATAGCCCGTGGTTTGACCCCTGCCTCAAATGGCATGAGTTGGCCCATGAAAACTCGTGCGATTGTAGCCTGGAATGTTCGTCGAATCCGCGTAGATCAAGGAATTTCGCAAGAGAAATTGGCTTATGAGGCCGGGATTGACCGCTCATACCTAAGCAGTCTTGAGCGGCAGTCGAAGAACCCGACGATTGATCTCCTCGACCGCATCGCCGAAACGCTGGGCGTCCATTTGTCTGAATTTTTTGTTCAGCCGCCCAAAGGTGCTTGGTCTCTCAAGTCCTTGTCAAAAAGGCGCAAGCCAGCGCCTCAACATCGCAGGAAGAATTGACGAATTTCAACGGCTTCTACGTAGCCAATTGACGGGACTTAGAAGCCAACTTCGTCCGAACAATTAGAGCAGGCTCGCAGCATAGGAGCGAGTGACGACTGGCCCCTGATGCGGGTTCTCAAGATTGCGTGGGAGGTGGCGCGATCACACCGCAAGAGGATGTTTTGATACTGCAAACGCGACATTTCAAAATCTTTGGGCCCGGTGGATACACCGTGAGCACCAGCATTTAGCGACGACGGGGACGGTCTGTCGTAATCTCAAGTGTGGTATCTACTAAGCGTGGAAAGACCCGGAGCTCACCCATCATCAGGCCAATCAACGGCGCTCGGTAAGTCGCCCTGCAACTAAAAATAGTCACATTTGTTAGCGCACATTGTAGTTACTTCCGATTTTACTTTGGTAGATGTGCGATGATCGATGCAGGTTCACGGCTGTCTCTCGAAAGACCTCGAATTCTGAACTTTAGTCTTCGGCAGCGCCGCCCTGGTATTGCGGGTTGCCGTTGGAAATCTCCGGCAGGCAGTCGAGCTATCCCTGTCAAACAAGCGCCCCTTAGCCCGATACGGCACCTTCAGCATCCCCGAGGTATGGCGGCTTCTGAGCGGTCGAGCGCTGATCCTCCATAGACTCACACTGAATCCCTGCAGTGTCTCCTGCAATGGCCAGCTCTTTGCACAAACCTCGTGATCACGTCATGAGCCCGAGCTGATTTTTTTGACTCCAGCCCCGCCATTTGCGCTCGCCTTATTCGGCGAACGACGCTTGTGCCAGCGGCCGTGGCGAAGCACATGAAAACTTGAACGTTCTCGTTCACGATCGTGGGTTCAATTGCAGCGATCGGGGCGACGTCTGAAGATACTAACAAGCCGCAACAAGGCTCCCGGCGACGATCCAGGGTGCGAGTTCGTGATACACGATCTCGAGCTCTCGGCTTACCAACGCGGCGCCACGTTGAACTTCTCCCGCCATAGGGTCGAGACAGTGCCTGTGGAATTTCGACATCTACGCTGGGCAATCGTCGTGTCCCAGCACCGAAGCCTCCGTCAGGCGGCAGACACGCTTAGAATCAAGCAGTCGACCCTCAGTCGCTGCCTACGAAATCTCGAACACACGTTGGGCAGCAAACTATTCGAGCGCACCAACGGAGGTACGCGACCAACGATGGAAGGTCGAGAATTTCTCGAGGATGCCCGGCGCATCGTAAGCGAAGCTGAAGCAATGGCCGCTCGCCTCAAGACCCGCTCGCGTGGCGAGAGTGGTCGGTTGACCATCGGGATCCACACCTCCCTGTCAGCCGGCAATCTTCGCGCCACCCTCCTCGACCACCGGCACCGCTTTCCCGATGTCGATAGACAGTTTGTCGACGGAGCGCGCGAGCATCTGATTTCGGACCTCGCCAGCTCAGCCATCGATGTCGCTGTCGTGGCGGATCCCAACCCGAATTGGAGCGGCAAGTCATTGGTGCTCTGGAGCGAACGTGTTGTTGCTGCCCTCCCTGCGAAACATCGTCTGGCAAGTCATGACGTAGTTCACTGGGGCGAACTGCGGCGCGAACCGCTTTTGATGTCACAGCGTGGCCCCGGACCGGAACTCCTCAAGCTTCTCATCAGCAAATTAGGATCTTCCGATCCTTGCAAGCTGCTTCGCCATGACGTGGGGCTCGACCGGCTTCTCTCCATGGTGGGCATGGACTTCGGTATTCTCCTCGCCCTGGAAAGTGCGACTGGCGCTACTTATCCCGGTGTCACCTTTCGGGAGGTACATGATGCCGAGGGGCCGACGCGGCTGAGCTTCCGCGTCTATTGGCGGCAGTCCAACGGCAATCCATTAGTACGTCCGTTTCTCGACTTGATTCGTGAACGCTATCCAGATCTTTCCGCCGACCCGGGCGAGAGTTGAGCAGCACTTCGCCGGGCCTTCGCAAAGGCGCGGTCGGTCGCCATGAAGCGCTCGATCATCGGCGCGATCAATTTGGCAGGCTCGGTCGGCGTCGTCGCACTTCCGCTACGCGTCAGAATCTCGGCGTAGCTTTTGAGATCCCTGAAAACCGCCGCCGGCAGCTCGATCGTGAGCTTGACCGGTTTATCGTCTTCGAGTGGTCCAAGCTTGAGCTTCGTCATCGCGCACCTTTTTGTCCGTAGGGAGCCAGCACCAAATCGCGCGTGACGATGACGCGGACCGGAAAACCTGGCCGGATGGTCAGCGTCGGCTGGATGTTGAGCTGGCGCTGCACGATTTGCTGGCCGGTCTGGCTAATGCTGTTGGACGCACCGCTACGGATTGCTTGGACAAGGTTGTTCTCATTCTGGCTCGTTCCCGCCTCGGCTCCGACGCTCAGCATGGTCGAGAGGACGGCGGCCTTGAACAGCATGCCCCAGTGGTTGTCGACCTCGTCCTCGAGGCCGGCATAGCCACCGGTGTCGGCACCAGGCTGGCGCTCCAGCACGATCGAGTGACCGTCCGGCATGATGATGCGGGTCCAGACCAGGAGGATGCGGCTCTGGCCGAACGCGACGGAACTATCGTACTGACCTATCAACTTCGCACCCTGGGGGATCAGAAGATATTTGCCGGACGGGCTGTCCCAGACCGCTTCCGTGATCTGAGCAGTGACTTGGCCGGGCAGATCGGAACGAATGCCCGTGATGAGCGCGGCCGGAATCACGGTGCCCGCCTGCACAACGTAAGGTGAGGCCTTGGCTTCGAGCCGGTCCGGACTGACCGTGCGCTTGTCTGTCGCAGCAGTGAGGAAGGCCGTCTTGCGATCCTGCATGTTCTGGGCAGATCCGGCATCGACGGGCGGTGTCGCAGCCGGAGTGGCCGTGGCTGCAGCGGAGGCATTCGGGACGAGTTGGCCGGTGCTCTGAGGTTGCTGAGCAGTTTGGGCAAAGAGGCGGCTGACCCGCGCCGCCTCGATTTCCTGGCCCATGCGCTGCGTCTCAGGATCTGACGTCGCTGCCATGGTGTTTGGTGCGGCTCCTGCGTTGAGAATCGGCTTGCCGAGGTCGCCGGGCAGCGGCGGCCCGAGCGGCGGCGCCTGACGCGGCAGACCGGTATAGTCTCTCGGCAAGGCGGCCAGGCCGTCGGCCGAAGGCCTGTTCTGGGTGCTAAGCAGCTCCTGGCCGGTCTGCTGCTTGTTGCCAGTCTTGAGCGCATAGCCGAGTGCTCCCGCGACCGCGAAGGCAGACACTGCGCCGAGGCCTACAAGAACCTTGCGCGAGAGCCGTGTGACACGCGGCCGCTCGCCCCGGAGCCGAAGGTCGGGCGGCGCAACAGGCGGGATGTTGCCCTGATGTTCGTCTTCACTGCCTATCGCCATGAGCGCCGCCTTCCGTCGGTACGGACGATGCGCACGCGCCGCTCACTGTCCTTGTCGCCAAGACGCAATTCGGCGGCGGCGAACAGGCGATCGACGATGTAGTAGTTGCGGTTGACGCGGTAGTTCACCAGTTCGGACCCGCCGGCCGGACCGATGACGAACAGCGGCGGCATCTCACCCTGGACGATACCGCTCGGGAATTCGATGTAGACCTTGTTGCCGTCATCGAAGGCGCGCAGCGGACGCCAGGCCGGATCGTCGCCTTCGATCGCGTAGCGGAAGTTGATCGAAGCAAGGTCGACGCCGGCCGCGATCGGGGCTGCGGTTTCAGCCGCTGCGTTCTGCCGCCGAAGCGCAATGAGTTGGTCCTCGGGATACTGCCAGGAGACCGAGGCCATGTAGGTCTTCTCCGTCGAACGCAGCTCGAGGAGGTAGGTCCGCCGGTCGGTGTTGATGACGAGATTGGTGACCAATTCCGGCCGAGTCGGCTTGATCAGGATGTGGATCTTCCTAGTCGGGCCCGTGCCGCTCTCGGTATCACCGATGATCCAGCGCACAGTGTCACCGGCGGCGACCGGACCGGAACCGACGAGTTGCTCGCCCTCCTGTAGGGCGACATCGGTGATCTGACCCGGCGCTGTATAGACCTGGTAGAGGGCTCCGCCCGAGAAAGGATAGACCTGTACCGCGTTGATGAATCCATTGCGAACCGGCTGCACCCGTGCCGCCGCGTTGGCCTGTTTGACGCGAACCTTCGGATCGGCGGCTTCGGGGGTGCGCTTGCCGGCGGCGAGCGGTTTCAGCTGCCCGGGCAGCGGCAGGGGCTTTGGGAATTCCACGATCTGAACGGGAGCCGGCGGATCAGTGGTGAGCGTCGCCGGCTCGGCGCTATCGTAATTGATATCGGGCGGGATAAAATTATGCGCGCAGCCGCCGAGTGTCGAGGCGGATATCAGCAAAGCCACAAAGGCGGATTTACGGAAGCAGGTATCGCCGTTTTTCCGGTTTTGCTGAACGATGAAAAAAGGCGAAGCCGGACCGCCGGCGTTCGAGAAAGTCGGCGGGGTCATTGTCCCAGCTCCTTTGACCAGTTGATGGCGTTGACGTAGATGCCGAGTGGATTCTTGCGCAGCCGATCGGCGTCGGTAGGCGGCTGAATCGCGATGGTGAGGAAGGCGGTCCAACGTGTGGTGCCGGCGAGCGCCCCGTCCTGATAGCGGTGCTCGACCCAGGCCACGCGAAAACTGTCGGGCGAGGCACGGATAACACTGGAGACGTCGATCGCGACCTGCTGCTTGCCGAGATTGGCGAAGGGATCATTGGCGCGGGCGTAGTCGTTCAGCGCCGCCGCGCCCGCCGTGGTCGTGAAATCATAGGCCTGCAGCCAGTTGTGCCGCACGATGATCGGGTCGGCCGGAAGCGAGCGCACGATCTGGATGAAGTGGGCGAGATACCAGGCAATCTGCGGGTCGTTCGGCCTGTAGTCGGCGACGGCGGGCGCCACAGCTTGCGCTTCGCCCAGCTTGTCGACCTGCACCACCCAGGGAACGACGGTGCCGTGCGTGGATTGCCAGACGAGCCCGCCGGCGAGGCCGCACGAGAGGATCAGCGAACCGAAGGCCATCAGCCGCCAATTCTTGGCCTGCACGCGGGCCGAACCAATGCGTTCGTCCCAAACTTGCGCTGCGCGCTGGTATGGAGTTTCGGGCTCGGGCGTGCGGCCGTAGCGGACCGACGATCGCCGAAAGACTGACATTGATTATTCTCCTCCCGAAAGGTCGACGGAATGGCCGCCGCCATGGCTGTCGCCGGATTTGAGGGCTTGCGCGGCGGTCTGAGCGCCGTGAATGACGGTCTGATTGCGCTTGACGCGCTGGGCCCAGGCGGGCGGACCGCTCTCGCTAACTGCTTGAGATGCGGCTCCATCGTTTGCGGCCTCGGCACTCCCGATGGTCCCCATCGTCGAGGAGCCACCCGTGTTAGCGACGCCGGCACGGGCACCGGAGGTGAAGCTCTCCGTCATTGCCCCCGTTACTCGCGCAGCGACGCGTCTTGCGGGAGCTGCCGCGTGACTTGCCGCCGCACGACCCGCCCCGCCGAGACCGGATGCGACTCCGCCAGCGCCGGACCGACCGGCCGATGCGAGGCTGTAGGCGGAGGACACACCGCCCGCCATCGACGCACCACCACGCGCGGCGGCCGCAGCACCGGAGCTGGCTGCCATCGCTCCCCGTCCGGCCAAACCGAGCGCCGCGCCGCCGACCATTGCCGTGCCGGCGACGGCAAGGCCCGTACCGACGGCAGCGCCGGCGCCAAGCTGCGGCGCTCCCGAGACAAGCCCGGTGGCGATGCCGGGACCGAAGATGCCAAGGCCAAGCATCGCGAGTGCCGCGAGCACAACGGAGAGCGCCTGCTCGATCGTCGGCTGGCCGCCGGCATAGGCGGTGGTGAACTGGGAGAAGAGCCCGGTGCCGATGCCGACGATGACGGCGAGCACCATGACCTTCACGCCGGAGGCAACGACATTGCCCAGCACCTTCTCTGCGAGGAAGGCGGTCTTGTTGAACAGCGCGAATGGAATCAGGATGAAGCCGGCGAGCGTCGTCAGCTTGAACTCGAGCAGCGTGATGAACAGCTGCACCGCCAGAATGAAGAAGGCGATCAGCACCAGCAGCCAGGACACCATCAGCACGGCAATCTGGACGAAGT
Organism: Bradyrhizobium sp. USDA 336; assembly: GCF_044908355.1. NCBI lineage: Bacteria > Pseudomonadati > Pseudomonadota > Alphaproteobacteria > Hyphomicrobiales > Nitrobacteraceae > Bradyrhizobium > Bradyrhizobium sp. USDA 336. The sequence continues at coordinate 5,132,693 of NZ_JBIYDC010000002.1, forward strand.
TGGCAAAGAAGCTGGTGAAGCCCATCATCTGGCTTGCGGAGTCGAGCAACGGCTGCCCGGCATCGAGGCCGACCTGCGCAAGCCGGCCGGGCCGCAGGAAGTCCGCGGTCGAGATCGACGAGCCGCCGGCCTTCAGGCCGAGGCTAGAGAAGCTGTTGAAGATGATGCTTGAGAGCTTCGTGAAGTTGGTGATGATGAAGGCAAAGAAGCCGATGTAGAGTGTTTTCTTCGCCAGGCGCTGGAGGATGTCCTCGTCAGCGCCCCAGGCCCAGAACAGACCGGCCAACGTGATGTCGATGACGATCAACGTCGACGACAGGTAGGTGACCTCGCCCTTGATCAGGCCGAAACCCGAATCGATGTAGGTCGTGAACGTATTGAGGAAGGTGTCGATGACGCCGACGTTATTCATGGCTGCTCTCCCCGCGGAGCGCTCGTCGTTGGCGGTGTGGCCGGCGCGGCTTGCGGCAGAAGTGACCGCGCCGGCCCGCCGAAGAAGCGCGCGCGGTTCTCCTTCCAAACCGCCTGGCAGTGCGGATCTTCGGCATCCTGGGGTCCGAGCTCAGCGCAGCGGAGCAGCTCGGCCGAGAGGTCATCGGGAGCGGAGGCAGAGGGGGCGTCGGATACGGGCCGCTCCACCGGACGCCGGTGGATGACGTGCAGCGTGGCGAGGAAAATCACGAACACGACGATCATCGCGCCTGCGCGAAGGATATCCGAGCGCTCCATGACCCAAGCCTCAGTTGCCGCTGAACATGGTGACGTTGCCGGGCTGATAGCCGCTACGCGTCGAGAAGATCTTGTACTGTTGCTGGCCTTGCGATTCGCTCGCCGTGACGCGCGCCTGCTCGAGCGCGTCTGCCCTCCCCTTCGCTGCGAGAACCGCGACAAGATCTGAAAGTTGCTGGGAGTGCAGAGCAAGAAGCTGGTTGCCGGCCTGAGCGGCTTGCAAGGCGCCACTTGCCGACTGGCTGGCGGTAACCAGCGAGGTCATTGCGCTGGAGTTGGTCGAGATATTGCCGACGACACCGGCCTGCACCTTCAGCGAATCCTCGAAGGCGCCAACCGAGTTCTGCCAACGACTTTGAGCCGCGGCAAACATGGTCGCATTGGAGCCCGTGGCCGCCGCCGTGCCGTAGGTCGTGGAGTACGCCGTCTGGATACGCTCGACGTTGAAGGCGATGTTCTGGGCCTGGCTCAGCAGTGACTGAGTCCGGGCGACCTGTGACTGAAGCTGGGTCAGCGTCGACAACGGCAGGTTGGCGAGGTTCTTTCCCTGGTTCACCAGGCTCTGGGCCTGATTGGTCAGCATCTGGATCTGATTGTTGATCTGCTGCAGCTCGCGGGCTGCGGTCAACACGTTCTGGCTGAAGTTGCTGGGGTCGTAGACGATCCACTGGGCGGAGGCCGGTGCTGTCGCAAGCGGCGAGATCGACAGAGTGAGCGAGAGAGCGGTCGCAGCGGCTAAGCCAGCGCGCCGCACTTCAAGAGTGATCATGATTGCACCTCCAGGGTTGTCAGGTCAGGGATGAGATCAGCGGCCCAGAGCAGCTCGTGATCCGCGAGCCAGGCGGCCGTGAAGTCGTCGCGGCCGTGCTCGGCGAGCAGCCGCTCGATGGCGGCATGGTCGGCCTTGGAGGACGCGGCGCAGAAGGCGAGCGCGACCGGCCCGAGGCCGAGCTCGAACAGCCGATTGCCGCGGCGAGACTGACAGTAATAGTCCCGCTTCGGCGTCGCCCGCGCGATGATCTCGATCTGGCGGTCGTTCAAACCAAACCGCTGGTAGATGGCGGTGATCTGTGGTTCGATCGCGCGCTCATTCGGCAGGAAGATACGCGTCGGGCAGCTCTCGACGATTGCGGGTGCGATGTTGCTGCCGTCGATGTCGGAGAGCGACTGGGTGGCAAAGACGACGGACGCATTCTTCTTCCGTAGCGTCTTTAGCCATTCCCTCAGCTGTTGGGCAAAGGCCGGATCGTCCAGGACAAGCCACCCCTCGTCGATGATGAGGAGGGTCGGTCGACCGTCGAGCCGCCCTTCGATGCGATGGAAGAGATAGGTGAGGACGGCAGGCGCCGCGCCAGCGCCGATCAAACCCTCGGTCTCGAACGCCTGCACCGACGCGAAACCGAGCTGCTCGGCCTCCGCGTCGAGCAAACGGCCGGAGGAGCCGCCGACACAATAAGGTTGCAGCGCCTGCTTGAGCGCGGCCGATTGCAACAGGACCGTCAGGCCGGTGATCGTCCGCTCCTCGACAGGCGAGGATGCCAGCGAGGTCAACGCCGACCAGACGTGCTCCTTCACGGTCGGATCGATGGTAACGCCTTCCTTGGCAAGGATCGCGGTCACCCACTCAGCAGCCCAGGCGCGCTCCGCCGCATCGCCGATGCGCGCGAGCGGCTGGAGCGCGACGGAATCCTCGGCGCTGTTCGACAGGCTGCCGCCGAGGTCGTGCCAATCGCCCCCCATGGCAAGCGCGGCCGTGCGGATCGAGCCGCCGAAATCGAAGGCGAAGATCTGGCTCTTGCGGTAGCGGCGGAACTGGATCGCCATCAGCGCCAGCAGCACAGACTTGCCGGCGCCGGTCGGGCCGACGATCAGGGTGTGGCCGACGTCGCCGACATGGAGCGAGAAGCGGAACGGCGTCGAGCCTTCGGTCTTGCCGACGAAGAGCGGGGCGCTGCGGAAATGCTCATCCTGGTCCGGCCCGGCCCAGACCGCCGACAGCGGGATCATGTGGGCCAGGTTCAGCGTCGAGAGCGGCGGCTGGCGGACGTTGGCGTAGGCATGCCCCGGCAGAGAGCCGAGCCAGGCTTCGAGCGCGTTCACCCCTTCCGGCATGCAGGTGAAGTCGCGCCCCTGGATCACCTTCTCGACGAGGCGCAGCTTCTCGGCGGCGAGACCTGCGTCCTCGTCCCAGACAGTGACGGTCGCGGTGACATAGGCCTGGCCGACGTCATCGGTGCCCAACTCCTGCAAGGCGAGATCGGCATCAACGGCCTTGTTCGCCGCATCGCTATCGACCAGTGTCGACGCCTCATTGGTCATCACCTCCTTGACGATTGCGGCGATCGACTTGCGCTTGGCGAACCATTGTCGGCGAATCCTGGTCAGCAGCTGCACCGCTTCGGTCTTATCGAGGAGGATCGCGCGGGTCGACCAGCGGTAGGGAAAGGCAAGCCGGTTCAGCTCGTCGAGAATTCCGGGATGGGTCGCGGTCGGAAAACCGACCACGGTGAGCGTGCGAAGGTGATGGGTGCCGAGGCGCGGCTCGAGGCCGCCGGCGAGCGGCTCGTCCGCGAGCAGCGCGTCGAGATGCATCGGCGTCTCCGGGACGCGGACGCGCTGTTGCCGTGTCGAGATGGTCGAATGCAGGTAGGTCAGCGTCTGGCCGTCGTCGAGCCAGGCCACCTCGGGCATGAACCCTTCGACCAGTTGCAGGACGCGGTTGGTCCGGTCGACGAAACCGCGCAGCAGTTCGTGAGGATCGACACCGCTCTGTGCGCGGCCCTCATAGAGTAAGCCCTCGATACGCGAAGCGTCTTCGGCCGGCGGGATCCAGACGAAGGTCAGGAAATAGCGGCTTTCGAAGTGCGCGCCTGCCTCCTCGAAAGCGTCCCGTCGCTCCAGATCGACCAGCGCTGATGCGGCGTCCGGAAAGGTGTTGTGAGGATAGGTCTGGGCGGCGACGCGCTGGGCTTCGACGAAGATCGCCCAGCCTGAGCCGAGCCGGCGCAGCGCGTTGTTGAGTCGGGCCGTCACGCCGACGAGCTCGGCAGGCGTCGCGCTGTCGAGGTCCGGACCACGGAAGCGCGCAGTGCGCTGGAACGCGCCGTCCTTGTTGAGGACGACGCCTTGCGCGACCAAAGCGGCCCAGGGCAGGAAATCGACGAGACTGTGGGGCCGATTGCGGTATTCGGCGAGGTTCAGCATGGAAACCTCACGCGCCGAGATAGGAGGGATAACGGAGGTGACGCCGGACGACGTCCACAAACTGCGGATCACGCTTGGCAGCCCAAACGGCCGCGGCATGGCCTGCAGCCCAAATCAGCACGCCGGGAATCCAGAGATGGAGGCCGAGCGCTATTGCCGCCGCCAACGTGCCGTTGGCGATCGCGACCGTGCGGGGCGCGCCGCCCATCAGGATCGGATCGGTGAGCGCGCGATGGACCGGCGCGAAGAAGCCCGGCACTTCTGGATCGACGATGCCGGCCATCACACCAAGGCTCCGCCGGAGAAGCTGAAGAAGGTCAGGAAGAAGCTCGAGGCCGCGAAGGCGATCGACAGGCCGAAGACGATCTGGATCAGCCGGCGGAAGCCGCCGGACGTATCGCCGAACGCGAGCGTCAGGCCGGTCACGGTGATGATGATGACCGACATGATCTTGGCGACCGGACCTTGCACCGACTCCAGGATCTGATTGAGCGGCGTCTCCCACGGCATCGAGGACCCGGAGGCGTAGGCTGCGGGCGCGAACGCGACGGAGATGAGGGCAATCGCTGCGAGCCCGGTGAAGCGGATTCGCACGCGACGGATCACGGGAGAGAACTGGATCATGATGGCTCCTTGGCAAACGAGGATTGCCCGCCCGCCTCGGCGGACTGGATGCGGTAATCGCCGGTGGCGGGATCGAGGCCGGCGACGAGGGCGAGTTCGGCGAGGCGGCGTTCGCTGCCGCGGCCGCGCAGCACCGCGACGAGATCGATCGTCTCAGCGATGAGCGCCTTGGGAACAGTGAGGACGGCTTCCTGGATGAGCTGCTCGAGGCGGCGAAGCGCGCCCAGCGCTGTGCCGGCGTGAATCGTTCCGATCCCACCGGGGTGGCCCGTGCCCCAGGCTTTGAGGAGCTCCAAGGCTTCGCTGCCCCGGACCTCGCCGATCGGAATCCGGTCGGGGCGCAGGCGCAGGGAGGACCGAACCAGGTCAGAGAGCGAGGCGACGCCGTCCTTGGTGCGCAGCGCAACCAAATTTGGGGCGCGGCATTGCAGCTCACGCGTATCCTCGATCAGGACCACGCGATCGGTGGTGCCGGCGATCTCGGCCAGCAATGCGTTCGTCAGCGTGGTCTTGCCGGTCGAGGTGCCGCCGGCGACGAGGATGTTCTTGCGGGCAGCGACGGCTTCGCGGAGCACGATCACCTGGCTGGCCGTCATGATGCCGGTCGCCGCGTAGTCGTCCAGGGTGAACACAGCGACCGCAGGCTTGCGGATTGCAAAGGCCGGCGCCGCAACGACGGGCGGGAGAAGCCCCTCGAATCTCTCCCCCGTCTCGGGAAGCTCGGCCGAAACGCGCGGCTTCTCGGCATGCACCTCAGCGCCGACATGGTGCGCGACGAGGCGCACGATCCGCTCGCCGTCGGCGGCGGACATCGTTCGGCCGCTATCCTCCAGTCCGCCGGACAGCCGGTCGATCCAGAGCCGTCCGTCGGGGTTGAGCATCACCTCGACGATCGCGGGGTCTTCGAGGAAGGTCGCGATCGCGGGACCCAGCGCGGTGCGCAGCATACGCGCGCCACGCGAGAACGCTTCCGAATGGAGTAGAGTGCCCGCCACGATCGTCCCCCTAAGACCAATCGCGCTAAACGATTGGCGACGGGGATGGATAGAAAAGGCAGGAAACGGGTTAGTTCAACAAGTATTCAGCCGTCGTAGGGAGCCAGCGCGGAGCGGCGAAAAAATACTTGCTGCATCGAAAGCATACCGCTCGAACCCGGCGATATGTTCGTCAGGCGCGCTTCCCATGCATCGAGTTCCGCCCGACTCTTGCGGCGCAACCGCTGCATAGACGCCCGCCTCCGAACTGGCGCCAGTTACCTCTGCATAGGGTCCGTCCGCACCACGTTCATGAGGCCGGTGAGAATCACAAGACGCTCAAACAGGAAGTCACTAGAGCGTTTCACATTTTGATTGAAGCATAACCAGCGCTGGCAAAGTAGTTGGCGCATTCGCGAGGCTGGATGTCCTGGACGAGGCGGCCGATATGGCGCCAAGTATCCTCGATGGTGCGCTTCTGAGCTTGCCGCATCCAGTGTTTGATCTTGGAGAAGGCTTGTTCAATCGGGTTGAGGTCAGGCGAGTATGGCGGCAGGTACCAGAGCCTGGCGCCAGTAGCCTTGATCATCTGCCTGACGGCTTTCGACTTGTGGCTGCCGAGATTGTCGAGAATGACGATGTCGCCTTCACGCAGGGTTGGCAGGAGAATGTGCTTCACGTAACCACGGAAGCATTCACCGTTGATCGGGCCGTCGAAGACGCAGGGTGCCGTGAGTTGGTCATGGCGGAGCGCGCCGAGGAATGTGAGGGTACGCCAGTGACCGTGCGGAGCGAAGCCGCGCAGGCGCGCCCCTTTGGGTCCCCAGCCTCGCAAAGGGGCCATGTTGGTCTTGATCCAGGTTTCATCGATGAAGACGAGCCGGCACGGATCTAGCCCGGCTTGCCAGGATCGCCAACGCAAGCGCCTACGAGAGACGTCGGCGCGAGCCTGTTCGAGGGCGAACATTGTCTTTTTTTGAACCGCAGCCCTTCCCGGCGCAGGAACAGCCAGACCGCATTGTGTGAGACCTTGACCCCACGGGCTGCCAGTTCCGCCTTCAGACCATGCAGCGTCATGTGCGGCGTCTGAGTGATCCGCTCGACGATGAAGGTGCGGTGCGGATCAAGCACAGGCTTGCGGTGGCCACCCATCTTGCCAGGCGCTACCGAGCCGGTCGCTCGATAACGCTGTGACCACTTCACAACTGACGAGACCGCAACGCCAAACCGTTCCGCCACAGATCGGCAGCTCTCACCTTTGGCAACAGCGGATACCGCGCGCTTACGCAAATCGTTGGAAATTGGGTCGGACCATCGGATGCTGGCCTCCAGCCCAGCCAGCATCTTGAATCATATTCGCTCCAGATCCGGAATCCCCTCCGATTCAATAAATCCGTGAACCGCTCTACCAAACATTTAGTTCTGCGTCGTGGGGTGTGAGCTTCGTACGAGGCATCGCCATCGGCTCCGATCAGCCGATGTTCGATCACCACCCTCAATGGGACCAACCGAGGGCGATCGCGATTTGATTGTTCTCCCATGACATCAAGGTGGCATCCGCTTGGCCATGCCTCGCTCCCGATCGCAACTCCTTTGCCACCAGCGCCGCCAAGGCGCGAGATTGATCGCGGCAAGCAGTATGCTTGGCATCTCGTCCCGATCCGTCGGGCTGCATCTCATCGAGAAACTGTAACGACTCGGGATGTCGAGCCGGGCGGACAACGCTTGGCGCATGTTCAGTGCACTGGACCTTACTAATGATGATCTGATCGCGTGCTATAACGGCGGCGTTGGAACCTCAGCATTCAAGCCATTGGCTGTTTGGGCGCGCCTGGCCTTGGCCTATGTCGCAACGTCATCACGCTCTACAAGTTTCTCCTATCGCAACTACCGTCAAGAGGACGACGAGAAGGTTGAAGTCCCCTCAATGCGCGGCCAGTGGGTCCGGAAGCTAAAGCGGGGCATCACGCCGCAGCCAGGTGAACCGGCAAGTGAAACTCATCCTTGTTTTCGTAGCGGCTTGTATTTCCAAAGGCGCTCGACCCGTTCGACAATTCCAGCCAGATGTGCTCGCTCAACTTGATATCGCGTAGTTGCGATCGGTTCTGCCATCGTGGGGATAACGAAGGTGCCTCTACCGCACGGCGAAATGCCCCATAGTTGCTTTACCTTGTTTGCTGCCAAGTTCGTGCTCGGCGTGTCGAAGATGAGTCGTTGAAATCCATGTGCTTCGAAGAACCGCTCCATCGCCCGGACGTAGGAAACAGCACCTATCCCGCGTCCACGATGCTCTGTATTCCAGATGTGCGCGTGCATGATTGCGCTTACGCGTGGTTCGATATGAGTCAGTTCGTGCACACCGACGCTTACACCTCTAACTCGTATCGTCAGGATCGTAGGGGCGACGCTCCCCTGGCCTGTCTTAAGCGCAAGTGCCTCGCGCATCAACCGCCTGCTTGGCATCTTGTTCGGGTCAAACCCGATCATTGCGCGCAGCTCCAGCGATGATGATCCAAACCAATAGTTCAGAATATTTTCGATGTCGGCGTGTCCCAGATCCGATACTGTTATCTCAGATACGGTGATATCAGCGCCCTCGAAGGGACTGTCTCCTACGTTCATTTCCCGGTCCTCGCCTGGAGCAACGATCAACGCAAACGTTACTTATCTCGTCGACAGCGCGCGGGGCCGGGCAATCTACGCGCATCTAAACATGCCGTATTCCACGAAACGATCCCTTCGAGCGCCCAACCTCGAAATCCGCCATTCACCCGCGCTAACGTCGGCAAATGCCGTCCACGATTGCCTCGCAATCGACAATGTTATTATGATTAAAGCCGGGACAGTGCACGATCGTTGCGTCCTGGTGTGAAAAATGAAATTGCTCTAGCTGAGCCCTCGAAGTTGCGTGGTCGCCGGCAACATAAACTGTGCATGGCAGTTCGATTTGAAGAGCCGCAGCAACATCAGCCAAGAACACAATGTTGCTGAGTACGCAGTCCCGATGCGTCAGATCGCACTCCATCAAGCTAAACAAATACTTGTAGGCTGGATTGGCCCTTAATCTGGCCTCGATCTCGATGGGAACCGTCGAGCCCAACATAGTCCTGTTGGGCGGATCAATCAGATGCAACTTTACTTCAGCTCCGCTCCGAGCAAGCACGCTAGCCGTTTCGATGGCGACAAATGCGCCAAACGAATATCCGACGACTGCATCGACCTCGGCAGAGACCCTCTTACTAGCAATCTCTGCTCCGAGAGTTGCTACGGATTCGTACGGCCAATAATCATTATAATTCACTACGTCGCTGGTTACACGCTTGGACAACTTTCTCAGCATGCGAAAGTAGCATATTGGGTAGGCGACAAAATCCGGAAGAAAGATGACTCTCATCGTATCCCATCCATGATCCCCCGGGCTTTGGTAGACATTCAGCCGTCCTACTCGTCCTTCCACGTACGCGGGCTACCTCTGGAGCAGTAACGTCCGGTGGCAGCGACAAAGACGGATGGCACTGAACTATGTATGTTCATGGGAGATCAAATTGATCCCAGCTGGAAAGAATTCGGGGCTGTTGTATCGCTCGAGCACCTCGTCAAGATGATAGAAGCCATAGTTCAGCTGCTCCAGCAGGCTCGGCGAGTTCGACACGATTTTTAGACACCGTTGAAGATTGTCATCTACACGAGCTTCTCCGCTTACCACCAAGACGTTCTTCAATCCGTGGTGATACAGATCGTCCCGGTAGCCGGCCCCACATCGAGAAGCATTGATGATGTCGAAATTCCCAAGAGCTGGAGACAAGTTCAGCGTGCCGGAGATCCTACCAACATTGACGATCTTCGAACGAGACCGGCCATTTCCATTCACATCGAGTAACTGCGCGATCCGAGGGAAGAGGCCGCCAACATCCGAGTCGATGCAGAGGAATATCTTACTGAAAGGGCGGTCCATCAAATCCGGGCGATCCAAATCGAGAGGAGTCCAGTAAATTCCGCGCTTTACAACCGTAGCGTCTCGGTCCAAGGCCGATACTTGGCAACCACTCGCATGTGCGACCAGGGCCATCATGGTGCCGACCAGTCCCATCCCCACAACCAGGACCCGGTCACCTGCTTCGAGCCGGGCCCGATCGCTAGCATGAATAGCGGTCGCTCCAATCGTCGCAAGCACGGCATGCTCCAGCTTAGTGCCTCGATCCACTCTGCAGACCAATTTCCTGGGAACAGTGATGTAATTGGAGTGGGTCGCGATATTCCAGCCCATTGCAAGGACATCGTCACCAGGGCGAACGTGCTCGACGAGCTTACCGGTCGCAACAATAGCGCCGACAGCGCAGTAGCCTAACGCCAGCCGGCCGCCACTTTTTCTTAGCTCCGAGATGTAGTGACGTTCAGTTCCCGGGCTTACCAGCGAATGCCTGACCCGAACACGCACCTCCGTATCCCGGATCTCCGGCACATCTTCCCAGTGCAGACCGACTCCTGACGCTCCTTCAGCGACAATCGTATACCGCTTCACGCCACTCACTCCGCAGCCATCAAGGCGGCTAAGCACTTGCCAAAGTCCGGAAAGGAAGTCCGGTAGCAAGCGCCGCTAATCACGCGCGCACTAACCCGGTAAGCCAGGAGCATCACATGGGCAGTCATGGAGAGACGGTGATCGTCGAAAGATGGAACGAAGGGGCGGGGCTTAACAATTTGGCCGCCGCACACTTGAATATCATAGTGGTCGACCTCGATTGTGAGCCCGAGGTGCAACAACATCTCTCGCGTTGCGGCAATCCGATCGGTCTCCTTGAAGGTCAGCTCGAACAGATTGCGAAACCTTGCTTCACCTGGAATCGTACAGCATATCGCGCAAGCTAGCGGGATTTCGTCGATCATCGCGTGGAAGGCCTCTTTGTCGTCGAGACCGACGGCAAGCAACGTACCTCCGCCGCGGAGGCTAAGGCTACCAATTGGCTCTCCGCAGACCTCGCGGATCTCTTTAACTTCCAAACCAAAGCCGCACTTGGCCATCCAATCGAAAAAGCCTAGTCGGGTACGATTGAGGCACACGTCTTTTATCTCAAGTGCTGCCCCGGGGTTGTTCCGATTGGTAAGCCAGAAAAGGGCAGCCACGTAAGCGATCGCAGACGGATCTTTCGGCACCTTTGTTCGCTCGGGCATCCGCAATTGTCGGGGCGTGTAGCTCACGCGGTTGTCCGCATCATCAACTGCCTCGCCAAAGGCGGCCGCCATTACCTGAGTATGATTTCTGGCGAGTGCGGGATATTCGATCACCACGCGGCGCCGCGCAGCGATAGCTGCAAATAAGAGTGCCGAGACTGCCTGAGCGCTTCCAACGCGCGTTTGCACCTCGCCGCCCCTGAAATCGCCCTTGAACACGCGTATCGGCAGCGCTCCTCGCTCTCCGAGGTAATCTAACTGGCCGCCCATTTGAATCAGGGGATCGACGATCCAGTCAAATGGCCGCCGCCTGAGCGTCTCATCACCATCAACAATGCAGTTCATGCCGACCCCCACCAACGCGCCAATCAACAACCGAGCTGCTGCACTGGAGGGGCCGAGCTGGACAGTCGGAATGCCCACCTTGGGAAGATCCTGCAGACGGCCCCGCAGAATAGTCTTTCGGGCCTCCTTATCGTGCTCCACCTGGATACCGAGATGGATTAGCGCTTCTAACAGCAGCCAAACGGCCGCACCGGTGTTGAGATCCTCAATTTCGACCGGCTTGTCCGATAGCGCGGCGAACAGCAATAGTCGGTGACTGATTGACTTGTCAGAAGGAAGGTACGAGCTTGAGCGCTCCCACGACGATTCCCTGTTGCTGACCGTTCCGCCGACCTCTAGGTCCGGATAGCTGATCACGACTTGGAGCTCCTATATCTGGCAGGATTAATGAGCTCTTCATCTGTCCGTAACTCGGAACGTTCATAGGTCTCGCCCGCGCCCGGCCCATACGGGATAGGAAGAGTTGTTTGTTCGTAATGGCGCCTCCGGTTCTTCTTGCGTTCCAGCCCAAGATTGAAGCCGACTAGATCGATTCCCCATCGATCGAGCAGCCCGGCTTCGGCGGCGTATTCAACGATCTCGGCACCTGTCGGCGTTCTCACCAGAACCCGAGCGTGCTTGGAAATTGCTTGCCCGCCGTTGAGGCTCGCGTCAAATATGTTCGGATCTCCGTCACAAACGCTAACATCAGCCAAGCCACTCATCCAGTCCCCGCACGAAAGACAGCGGTGGGTTTTGTTCTCTTTGAGCTTGTTCAGAATCTGCCAAAACTCTACCGCGCATTTATCCTGATTGACGTCCGTCGCTTGGAATTTCCCTGGATATAACCCCTCACGGTACTTCACGTTTACGGTCCGCGTGGGATCTTTACCGAGAATGTCGGAGATAATGGCCGATGTTCCGGCGGGCAAGGTATTTGACGAGCAGGCAGTCTCGACCATGAACACAACCCGTTCCTTTGCCCAACGGCCGATCTCGGTATCTTGTCGCTGCAACTTGCGGAGAGCCTGAACATGACACGCAAGGCCAACGACAGCGACATTCTCGTCCGGAGACTGGTCATATGTCACACGAAGCGCATTGAGATAGGGCGCCAATTGATAGGTGGATTGCGCGTTCGCGATAATTACATCTTTGGAGTCAGATACTACCGGACTGGCACGCCAGCCCTCAGTGGCATTTCGCCCCATCGTCAGGGTGTGGCGCACGCTAAGTCGTGTCCTCGAGGCCAGCAGAAGAGTTGTGACCGCACCGCCACTGGACGAAGCCCACCTGATCTCCTCTGAGCAGGACTGCGCTCCAAAGAACGCGGTGAAAATGCCTAGCCATCGCTCCTCGGCTGCGCGATGACGGCCATAGATGTGCATTTCGGATGCATCCGTCTCGGGATCGAGACCAGGGCAAACTCCATGACAATGGTCACAGTCGGCGCAGATGGCGGCGTCAAAGTCAAGCTTAGGCTGGATAGTGTCCTCGTCGAACAGAATGAGATTGTGTGGACACACCAATCCACATGCACCGCAGCCCGTGCACAGTGCGGCTGCCAATACGTCTTCAACTAGCTTGGCGACTGACAAGAGTCTCTCCTTGTGAAGTCGAGCTCCATCTTTACGCTTTCGAACTGGACCGCGCTTTTGCCTCTGGTGAACACCCCCCTGTCCACCACGTGGAAGCGGTACTTCTGATAGAACCTGCCCGCGATGAGCATGGCTTTCAGATAAGCTTTTGGAGCTCCCGATACCTCGATCCGACTTCAATGCTTCTGTACGAGATGCTTTCCATGACCCATTCCAGCAACAACAACGCTTGGTAACCTCGAATCGCTCGATCTCGACGAGAGCCTAGGATGTGAACTCTTTCAGCGACACAAATGCATTGCTTCCGAATGGCGCCCGCATAGATACTGGCGTCTCGGCCTTCAAGCCACGTCGCGATCTGCTCTAGCGGGTAATCGCCGCGACAGAGGGTCTCCACGGAGTTGCGGTGCGCCCGGAATCGAGGCGACGTCAGTCTCAGTCTCAAGCCTGATCCGTGTAGCTTGTGCGGTCATGCCCTCCTCCTGCTTTCCTGGTTCATCCGCTCTAAGTTCAGCCGGAATTTGTCCTAGCGATCTGACGGCACGACTAGCCCCGCATTGGCTCCAACACTTGAGCGATTGCCGACTGCAGCGCTTCAACGAAACCATCGTCATAAACCGCGCCATCGTAGTCCATGGTCAAAACGAGATCGCGATGCGATAGGTAGCCGGTAAACTCCAGGTGATGGCTGGGAGCGCCATGCAAGGTCCTTAAAGAGGCGGCGTTTACGACCCAGTCACCACTCGCCGACATCTCAATATCGCCCAAAAAGTTGTAACTCGCGTCACAATCGTAGATACCGACTCCACGTTGCGTCTCGGCTCGCCCGAAGAACTCATTTCCGAAGGAGTGCGCTATTGGCTTTGCCCGCACCAGATAGTCTGCGACCTGCTTGACGGTCTGAGGTAGGTCGGCGGCACATACACGCATGACCAATGGGAAGATAATCGTGAACCAGCCAAACGTACTGTGCGTCTCGACACTCGCTCCAATCAGATCTCTACCGGAATCGAGAATGTGAATCTTTTGGTGCGCGTTGCCCTCGCAAGTAGCTAGCCCAGTCAAGATCGATGCGAGCAGCAACTCGCTCATGCGCGCCAGGTTCGACACCCCGTGGCGGGCCGGCACCTTCAGCAACCCAAGCCGACTCGTCTTCCGCTTGAATTTCTCTCTTGGTGGAAATGCCCTCTCAGGTCCCACCCTGCTGGCATTACAATGCGTCCACGGAAGACCGCTCCAGAAATCCGATGCGCGAGCGCGCGCCAGCGTATCCCGATAGTGTCCCACCCAATTTGAATACTGCGGCGCGCTTGACCAGCTCGCTATGTCTTTTGGGTCGCCGTCCGTTCCGTCTGCCAACTCCGACAACAGTAGCACCCAAGAATAGCGATCAACATAGAACTGATGACATGAAATGACCACCTGCGATGCGATCTTCCTCGGCACCACGGTGACTGAAACAATGCTCTGATTAACCAACGAGATTCGCGCTTCGGTAGCCTCAACCGCTTCCTCAATCGTAGCATCATCCGCCGCGTGCTCAATTCGCCAATCGGAACCAGCCCATTCGCTTACATGGCGCATAAGAACCCCACGCACAACGGCAACAATCTTTTCGACGCCGACAGATGTGGAGCAATCCAGCACACACGTCTGACACCATCCATTCAGATCGGGAATCCCGCGCGTTATGAGAAACTGAAAAGTAGGCAAAAACGAGCTGCTCACCTCCGTTCTCTCTCGAGGACCACTCACTGCATCACCCGTCAACAATGACAATTCTTGAATTGGGGTATCTGAGAGCAGTTGATCGAGGCCGAGCTGGAACCCTTTGCGCCTCAGTGCGGTGATCAACTGCAACGCTCTCAAAGAGTCGCCCCCGTTCTCCAGGAAGCTGAGGTTTGTCGCGACCGGCGCACCACCGAGAACTCGGCTGATCTCTTGCTGCAATGGCGACGACCCTTCGGCTAATGGAAGCCGGCTGTCCCGCTTGAACGCAGCTAAAATCGCAGCCCGATCGACCTTATTGTTCTTATTTAGTGGCAGAGCCGGCAGCATCAAGAAATGCTTTGGTACTTTGTGCCCGGGCAGCTGCCTTGCAATCCGCCGGCGCAAGTCAACACTGTTCGTCAGCTCAGACATAGGGACGATGGCAGCGAGTATTTGTTTCTCCTCATCTTCGTCAATCGCGAGCGCGCATGCGTCCTTTACATCATCCAAGCCACGCAACGTGGCGTCGACCTCGTGCAAGCTGACTTTCTGGCCATTGACCTTGATCACCGAGTCCTTTCGTCCAGCGATCACAATTCGTCCATCGTCGTCATAGTAGGCCAAATCACCGGTGGGGTAGTATCCGCCGTCCACGATCGGATGCTTTGCAATGATCTCGACACTGGTCTGCGATGCCATGTCGAAACGCTTTGCGAGCAACTCAGAGTGAATGATCAGCTCTCCGACCACATATGGTGTGCTCACCTTGCCATCGTCCGTCAGCAGAGATACCGAGACCCCCTCAACAGAGCGCGCGAGCGGCCAACTGCCCTGCAGCGACAATGGTCCATGCTCATGCCTCGCATACAGCGCAGTGGTGCATTCTGTCGGACCATAGGCGTTGTACAACGCGGAAAGTGGAGCAAATACTGCGTTAAAGAGCGAAATGTCGCTCGCATACATCAGCTCTCCCCCCAAAACAAGTCGCTTGGGCCGGGCATAGCGATTGCCATTATCCGCATATAATCGCCTGAAGTACGGCACGGTCATATGGAGAGTATCTATATCGTGTTGCTCGATAAATCGCTGAACATCATCAAGGTCGTGTTGTCTTGGGTTGATTGTACATAGGGTGCAACCCCGCTGCAGACTCATGAAGATGTCCATTAATCCAGCGTCCCACCCGGCAGACGCAAGTTGCAGAACGCGATCACCTGGTCGCACTCCCAAATAGCCCGCATAGTTTCTGATGTGCGCTGCAAGTGAAGCGATGGATTGCAGAATGACCTTGGGCTCTCCGGTCGTTCCGCTCGTAAGGATCGCATAATCCGCACAGCTCGGTTTTAGAGGAAGGCAAGGATGCGACTCTCCCACTGTCGGGGCGCGAAGTACATCGCGCTCGATGTCGATGACCTCAACGTCAGTCGATGCCACGTTGTCCGGGGAGCCACTGCAGTCGACGAGCATTGACGCGCCAAACGCGCGAATGATGTGGTCAACAAAGCTTATCGGCGTGGCCGGATCTACAAATACGATCCTCGTTGTTGCTGCCAGCGCGGCCAGAACGCTAACATATATCCCTAGTCCATGGGAGCCGTAGATGACGACGACGTCGGCGCGTGGCTCGATGGCCTTCATCGTCTCGACTGCGCGCGCTACATGGGCGCGCAGCTGTTGGAAGCTATACGTCCCACGGGCATCGATGACAGCAACGGCGTCACCGTCCACAGCGCGAGCGTTAAGGTAGTCGAACATGGCCAGTTCTCCGCTCAAACGGAAGATAGCGCACAGCTGAAAGCCGAAACAAAGATGTCGACTTCCCTCTTCGAGATGACGAGGGGCGGCGTCATTTTGATCGTGGAGGGCCGCTGCCCGCCTGTCCGTACGATTACGCCCAGCTCCTCAAGTTTGTCGCGAAGACGAGCGCTCAGCGGCTGAGACTGTTGAGCGCCCTCTGGGTCGTCAACGTCACACGCAAGCATGAGGCCACGACCGCGCACCAAGCTGATGCGGGAGTCCTGCTGGGCGAGCCGATCGAGGGACGCCCGTAGGTGGAGGCCCACGCTGTTGGCGTTCTCCCACGGACGCTCTGAACAATAGAGATCAACGACGGCACAGGCGGCGGCGCATGCCAATGGCATGAATGTGAAGGTAGATGAATGTTCCGAGTACGTGAGGAGGTCTACGAGCTGCGGATCGCCGATTATCGCAGAGATCGGCAAACCGTTTCCGAGCGCTTTGCCAACCACCAACAGGTCGGGCACCATTCCTTGGCGGCTGACGAACGGATCACCGGTGCGCCCAAAGCCGGTATATATCTCATCGAAGACAGTAATGACACCCCGCTCCAGTCCGACCCGCAGGATCGTTTCAAGTGTCCATGACGGTAACGGATGAACTCCCTCGGCGGCCTGGATTGGCTCGACGACGATCGCAGCAGGCAGTTGGCCTCGAGCCTCCTCCAGCGTGTCGAGGTATCGACGGAATGAACTCGACCAGTCGGATGTGTCTTCACCAATATCGGGGTAACAACTCTCCAAAGAAAAGCAGGGATATTCCACGGCATCGGCCGGAATGTGTTTCCGAAATAGCTTGTTGGACGACACGGCGAGCGCTCCTTGCGTCTTACCGTGAAATGCGTTGCTAAAATACAGAACACAGTTGCGGCCTGTCTTCGCGCGTGCAATTTTCAGCGCAACTTCGATGGCTTCCGCCCCGGTCACAGCGCCCATGACGGAAGCGTTCTTGAAGGGGACCACGAGGGCCAATCTTTCGATCAAAGCGTGGCGATGCGGGTTGTCGATGTTCCAGCCCGTATGGATCAAGAGCTCCGCTTGATGCCGAATGGCCTGAATGATTTCCTGCCGTCCATATCCAAGGTTCGCGGCGCCGCTGCCGCCGGACATATCCAGGTACGCCTTGCCTTCCGCATCGTACAAGTAGCACCCAGTGCCACGAACCATAGACGGTGATTTGCCGTTGTGCCGCCTAACGGAGATGGATCTTGCTTCACAGAACATACCGCCACCAAGGAAGGGTGAGTGAAAGTTGAAATACGGCTTGGCCATCCACGCATCGCCGAAGGCATTGCCGAGGAACTAATCGACTGATCATCGTAGCGCCGTAACCCAAGCCACTCCCGCCAAGATCATGGACGCACCGAATACTTGGGCAACGCCAAGTCCATCCCCTAGAAAAGTCACCCCCATACCCACCGAGAGAACCGGGCCCAGCGCTCCAATCAAAGCCATCCGATTGGCTCCGATGCGCGTCATTGCGGCAGTCACGAGGTAGACCGGAATAATCGTCGTGATCAGGCCCATCCCTGCCGTCAATGCGTAGACCCGCCAAGATACGGCCAAAACCATAATGTCCCTTGTGAACAAGAACTGAAGAACGCAAGCAGTCGAACCAACCAGGATCACAAAAGACGCGGTCCGAAGCGAACCAACACGATGCCCGATACCGCTGTTTAGAACGAGATATAGCGCGTACGTGGCCGCGCTGAGCCAGGCCAAGCCGGCTCCTTGAACCGCTTCCGGCCCCGCGACTGAGGTACCACTGATCAACAGTGCCAAGAGCCCCGCATACGTGATGATGAGCGCACCAACCTCGGAACGTGTTGGCCATCGCCTCAAAATCAGTATGGAAAATACCATCACGAAACTTGGATAGCTGTACGTTATGAGGCGACTGGTTCCTGCCGAAAGAAATTCCAAGCTCCAAAAGTCCAGGTAGCTTGACACGTAAAACCCGAAAAACCCCATCAGGGTCAGAAGCGACTTCTCTCTCATGGTGAGGGGGGCCGATTGCGCCTGCATCTGCCTACTAGAAAACAGCAGAAACACTGACGCGATTGGCAAACAATACGCCATTCGCATCGCGAGGATCGTGATCGGGTCTCGAAGCTCGACATAAGCCAACTTCACGAGCACAGGCCGGACGGAAATGCACGCGATCGCAGCAAGACCCAGAGCTGCGCCAATGAAACTCTCTCTGATCACAAAGTCTGGCGTCAGCCAGTTTCTCAACCGCGCGCTAATCATCATTTTGCGCGATACCGGAGACTACACCGTCGATCTTTGCTGCAGAGATCTTCGCGAGTTTCGCCGACGTTGCGCATCAAGTCTGTGCACCTTGGGAATAGAGCGAAGAGCGCTGTGCCTTCACAACGGAGGAGGAGTGATGGCGGGGCAGATCTGAATTGCTGCATTTCTGCTGGCGAGCCAGCGCGTCGGCCACTCCCGTTGGTAGAACCTGCTTCTCGTTCCATTGCGAATTCCTCACGGCTCGCTTGAGCGGCTGGACCTTCATCATGCGGCATGAGACATGCTTCTGTCGTCTAGCTCAACTACCAGGCTTTGTAGTTAACGCGGGGAGCTCACTCGTATCATAGTGACACCAACCCGCAGATGAGCCCCCTGGTGAAGTCGCTATCCTAAATGGTTCTTAAGAAGACGATTTTGAGCGCGGTTCGGAAGGCCAAGAGCGTGACGCGCCAGTGCTGTACGTTCTGTGGGACAATTTGTCCCTTGAAATTTGGTGGATACTGACGCCACTGATGCCAATAACCTCGCACTGTCGAGAACTACCAATGTCGCCATATCTGGTGCTGAGATGTCGAAAAGTGCGTACGCGCTTGACAGGCCTCCTGATCACGGACGTGCTCACAACGTGGCGTTCGAGCAAATCAGCCTCCCCACGACAGCATGGTTGCACCGACTTCCATCTAAATCGATGATAACGTTGTGGTAGGGTCTCGGGCTCAAGAGCGTTTGCTCTGCTTGAACCTACCTGTACCTGCGGATGGGAAGCTCGTGTCCCTGCAACTTGCGCCACGTTCAGCTCAAGTAAAACTGGCGCCCGAGGCGTCGTCGAGCTGCCGCGAGATGACTTAATCTGCATTACTGCGAGGCGGAGAGTTTGAGCCCGCTTTGTCAGCCGAAAAGCAGACTTATGCGGAAGCGACGATCGCCATGTGTGCTGTCGCAACACACATAAGTATTGAGGCCGGCTGCCACTTTCTGAATTTGTCGGAGCAGTATTCCCGGTCCGTCTCAGCTTCAGCGCCCCGCGAAGGCTTGTTCTGATCGTGCCAGCTGCACGACTCGCTACAATTGCTTAACCGCACCAGGACTGTCGCACAATTCCATATGCACGATCTCGATAGGCTCGCCACCGAAACCGTGAGAGAAGTAGCCCCTGCCTATGCTTCTAAAGCCATGCTTTTGATAGAAGCCTTCGGCGTTGATAGTCGCTTCGAGCCTCACTGGACCGTCATGGCCTAACCGTGCCTGAGCAATCCCGATCTCAAGCAGCCGCCGCCCCAGTCCGATGCCAGCCGCTTCTGGCAATACAAACAAGCGTGTTACTTCGCCGGGCTCTGAATCGACAAATCCGACCACAATGCCGGCGCGTAGACACACGGTCATTCGCCCCTTGGCGATGAGCTCCTCGTAAAATGCCGGCGTACGTTCACCCATCCAATTCTCGATTTGATCGGGCGAATAGGATGCGCGTGCAAGGCCATCAATCGACGCCTTCGTGATGTTGTAAACCGTCTCCGCGTCTTCGCGGCGAGCGCCCCTGAAGGAGATATTCTCGTCCAGCGTCATGAGAAATGAACTCCAGATGTCGTCATGCCCTGTCGGGATTGCGAGTTTGCCGATATCCGGTCGTGTGTGGGTCGGCGGATCACGGCAATCTTCGGCGAATCCCCCTGCCCAAGGAGAACCCCGAGAGGATTCTTATGCCGTGAGAACAGGCTATCTTATAGTGAGTCTTGCTACATATTTGCTGTTCTTTGGCGAGGTATCACGCAGGTTTCCTGCAGACCTAGCCAGGACGCGCGGCTAATCACCGCGAAACGAGCCAGTCTGCTGAACATCCTCCGGGATTTCCTGCCGCAGTTTCGGGCCGTGATTGAGGCGGCGGCCCAGAGCGGCAACGAATTTGTCATAACGCGCGCCAGCCTGCGCTCTCGCGGCCTTTGCAGCCGGCTCCGGTAGTGGCGGGGTCGTCGTGAGCCAGAACCGGATGAAGAGTGCGATGGTCTCGACCGCAATCCCAACATCCCGCTCAAGCCGCGCGATCCGGCGGTCGATCTGGTCGAGCCTCTTGGCGGTAGCTGCTTCCCGCCGCTCGTCAGCGTCCGGCGAGAGAAAGGACGCAATGGCCGCTTCGGCGATAAGCGACATCGGCTGCTCGCGCCGAGCAGCATAGGCCGACAGCGCTTTCATGACGTCAGGATCGAGATAGACCGACATCTGGGCCTTTTTCTTCGGCGCGGTCATGCCAGCCTCACAATCCAAGCTCATCGCCAGGATCGAGCGATGCCTGGCGCGCAACGCCCTGCATCATGTCGTTCATACGCCTGATCCGCGGGGCATCTTCATCGAACTCGTCGGCGAGGTCAGACGCGAACTCGTTGTCGACCGACTCCTTCTTGTCCACCATCTCTTGGTCCAGTTCCGGCTGCCGCCGACGGTCGGCGGTCTTGGGATCTTCGTCATCCGCCCGGTCGTCCGTCGGCGCCTGCAATGCCAATGGTCGCAGCGGCAGCGGCCGTGAGCTCCAGTCGTTTGGCCTGCTGTCGTTAGCCTTGGTCAGCCTCGGCGGCGCCATGATGCGCTCCTGGAAGCGCGCGTCCTCGTAATAGCGCGCCTTCTTGGCCCGGATCGGATGAAGACCCGACATCATGACGATCTCATCGGATGGCGGCAGCTGCATCATCTCGCCGGGCGTCAGCAGCGGACGGGCGGTCTCTGACCGGGACACCATGAGGTGGCCGAGCCAAGGTGCCAGCCGGCTGCCGGCATAGTTCTTCATTGCCTTCATCTCGGTCGCCATACCGAGAGCATCGCTTACTCGCTTTGCGGTCCGCTCGTCGTTGGTTGCGAAGCTGACCCGGACGTGACAGTTATCGAGGATCGAGTTGTTTGGCCCATAGGCCTTCTCGATCTGGTTCAGCGACTGGGCGATCAGGAAACTCTTGATGCCGTAGCCGGCCATGAACGCCAGCGCGGACTCGAAGAAGTCGAGCCGGCCGAGCGCCGGGAACTCGTCGAGCATCAGGAGGAGACGGCGCCGGCCGGCCTTGGCCTGCAGATCCTCGGTCAAGCGGCGGCCGATCTGGTTGAGGATCAGACGGATCAGCGGTTTGGTGCGGTTGATGTCCGATGGCGGCACGACAAGGTAAAGTGTGGTCGCCCGCTCTCCGCCGACGATGTCGGTGATCCGCCAGTCGCAGCGGCGCGTCACCTCCGCGACCACGGGGTCGCGATAGAGGCCGAGAAACGACATCGCGGTGCTCAAGACGCCGGAGCGTTCGTTGCCGGACTTGTTCAGCAACTCGCGTGCGGCGGACGCGACCACGGGATGGACGCCGGCCTCGCCCAGATGCGCCGTTCGCATCATTGCGGCAAGCGTCGTCTCGATCGGCCGCTTCGGATCGGACAGGAAGGCTGCGACGCCGGCCAGCGTCTTGTCCTCTTCGGCATACAGGACGTGGAGGATCGCACCGACCAGGAGTGCGTGACTGGTTTTCTCCCAATGGTTCCGCTTCTCGAGGCTTCCCTCCGGGTCGACGAGGATGTCGGCGATGTTCTGGACGTCGCGCACCTCCCACTCGCCACGGCGGACCTCCAGCAACGGATTATAGGCCGACGACTTCGCGTTGGTCGGATCGAACAGCAGGACGCGGCCGTGGCGGCTGCGGAAGCCGGCGGTGAGCTGCCAGTTCTCGCCCTTGATGTCGTGGACAATTGCCGAGCCAGGCCAGGTCAGGAGCGAAGGGATGACGAGGCCGACGCCCTTACCGCTCCGGGTTGGTGCGAAGCACAGGACGTGCTCCGGTCCATCATGGCGAAGATAGGTGCGCTCGAACCGGCCGAGCACGACCCCGTCGGGGCCGAGCAGGCCAGCCTGCTCGATCTCCTTTGCCTCCGCCCAACGCGCGGAGCCATAGGTCTCGGCGTTCTCTGCCTCGCGGGCGCGCCAGACTGACATGCCGATCGCAACGGCTGCGGCGATGATGCCGCCGGATGCCGCGATGTAGGCGCCCTCGGTGAAGATTGAGGGAGCATAGGCATCGTAAGCGTACCACCACCAGAAGAAGGCCGCCGGGAGATAGACCGGAAAATGGAACAGTTCGAACCAGGGCTGCCCGAGCTGCGGCTGAAAGCCGAGGCGCCAGGCCGTCCATTCCGTCGCGGCCCAGATCGTCAGCAACACGATCGCAAAGACCGTGATGACCTGCCCCCACAGAATCTTGGTCGCGGACATGGCGGCGGCCCTCTGCTGACGTCGGTGATTGGAAGGATCGCTCACAAGCCGAGCCCCCGGTTGCGCCCAAAACCCCAATCGATGCCGCCATCCGCGCGAGCGACTCCGGAAACATGCCGGCCGAGCTGCTTTTCGAGCGAGGGCGTCCAGGGCACGAGCCGGAAGCCCAGCCCGTCATCGATCATGGCGAAGCGGCCGGAGGCGAGAACGAGTCGCTGCCGGTAGGTGCCGGCCACATACTCGCCGCCAGCCGACGGGTTGAACGGTTGGCCGGTCTCGGCGGCGAGCTGCTTGCCGAGATCCTCAAGCTCCCGGTTGCGCAACGTGCCGATGAGATTCTTCGCGAATACCAGTCCTTGCGCCTGGCGTTTCGCGAGACCCTGCTCGATCAGCTGCTCGGCCCGCCGTTGCATGGCCTCGCGGACTTCGGCGCCGAAGCCACCCTGGCCGAGCGCCACGGAATTGCGTGCGACGGCCTGCCGGTCGAGCCATGTCGCGCCGCTCGCCGTCACCTGCGCTTCGATCGACAGATCAGAGCGGACGGCCAGCGCCACGCGACGCTGTCCTCTCGCGTCATCGAACTTGCGGAGCTCGACGATCGAGCCCGGTGCGCTGTCGCCGGCGGCGTCGAGATCGGGCAGCCTGATGTGGTGGGTGCGGCCATCGACGCCGTCGACCACGGCATAGGCGGTCCCCTTGAGTTCATCGTCGAGACCGCGATCGACGAGGCGTCCCATGACGGGGACGTCCAGGCTTTCACCTGATAGCACGTAGCTCGCAGTCCCACGCTCGATGCCGCGCTCGATCAAGCTGCGGTGGATACGCTTGATGATGTCGCCGCGCTCGCTGAGCTCGCGCAACGTCGCCTCGGCGGCCTCGTCCATGACCCATTGGCCTGGCCCGAGCTGATGAGCGAGGCCGAGGCTCTCCAGGCGCCGCAGCCGGCCGACCTTCAACGCATGGAACTGATCACGCGGCTCGGCCGGATTGGACGCAAGGTCGATGACGCCGTGCCGGTCTGCATCGCGAACGAGCTGGCGGTCGAGCTGTGTCCACCGTTCGGCTTCGACCTGGCCCTCGAGCGAGCGGCGGATGTCGAGATCGGAGCGCAATCCGAGTTCTTGCGTGACCAAGTCCTGGGCGCGGGCCCGCATCCCCTCCTTGATGTAGTCGCGGGAGATGACGAGGTCCTGGCCATCCTCGGCGACGCCGCGCACGATGATGTGGACGTGGGGGTGCTGGGTGTTCCAGTGATCGACACCCACCCAGTCGAGCTTGGTACCAAGATCTTTCTCCATCTGCCCGACCAACTCGCGGGTGAAGCCCTTGAGGTCGGCCATATCGGGCGCGTCTTCGGGCGAGACGATGAAGCGGAAATGGTGGCGGTCATTCTGACAGCGCTCGGCGAATGTCTTGGGATCGGCATCCTCCGTGTCCGGGCCGAACAGGTGAGCCCTCTCTCCGTCCCGAGTGACGCCCTCTCGACGGAGATAGCCGAGATGCGCGGCGAGCGGCGCCGATCTCGCTCTATGCCGGACAACGCGCGTCTTGATCGTCACCAGGCGCGAACGGCCGGTGAGCAGACGGTTTGCCCGCACGCTGGCCAAGCGGCCGCGGCCGAAGCGCGAATGACGGTGGCTCACGAGATGGCCGGCCCGCGAAACGCCGCCGCCAGCGCGCTGAGCGGCGGCAAGCGCCTGGGCGATGAAGGGCTTGGTTCGCTGGCTCCTTGAGGAGCGGATGCGGCCAGGCCGAGGCTGAAACTCCTTCTCCTCAGCCATGGCCGGCCTCGACAATGTGCGGAATGCTGAATCCGTGCAATGAGTTGACAGTGGGCCGCACATTGCGCGCCGAAGTCGCACGTTGCGAGATCAGTAAAAAAGCGAAGCAACAACAACCGACCAACCGGGCCGCACATTGCGGCCTTTTATCTCGCCATCGTTCGGTCGGTACTCGCGGAAGCCCCCACTGTTTGCGAGTGTTTGCGATAGCGATCGTTACCCGAAGGGCCGAGACACCCGTAGGGTGGCTCGGTGAGGAGCGAAGCGACGAGTAGAGCGCGGGCCGAAGGCATCGCCCGCATGACTGTGTTGCAGCGTTTCGAATGCAAACCGAATGTTCGTCAAGGGGCGCCAGCGAACCTGGAAACTGACAGCTGATATCGCGAGCTGACCGATGTGCAGCCGCCGCAACAAGGGTGCGTGCAGACGTACCACGATCTGCGCATTGACGTTGAAGATGTCGTGCAGTCATTGCGAACGCCCCGTGGCCGAGAGCGCGACGAACAGGCCCTCCGACTGCGGCGCAATCGCCGAAATATCGTGCACCGGAGTGCCAACTGAGCCGCCGTGCGCGGGTTGATCGAGCGCCGCTCGCACGCCACGAGACGGACCGTCAACGTGGCCGAAAAACAGCGGCGCCCGCGTCCAGGATGAACGAGAAGAAGCCGCGAGGAGAAGAGGCGCTGGTGCCCCCTCCGCATCGACAAAAGGGGCGGTGGCCGCGACATAGGCGACGGTCTCGGCGGGCAGTGGACGATGTCTATCGCGAAACTCCTCGTAGCGGCCGGGACCTGCATTATAGGCCGCGAGAAAACCGGGCGAGCCGTAACGGTCGTGCAGTTCGCGAAGAAAGGCGGCGCCGGCGAGGATGTTGTCACGGGGATCAAAGGGATCGCGCCCGAGACCATAGCGAACTCGCATGTCCGCCCAGGTCTTGGGCATGAGTTGCATCAGGCCGAGTGCGCCTTTGGGTGAGACGGCGCGCCGATCGCCGTTGCTCTCGATGTGCATGACGGCGTGTATCCATGCAGCCGGAATGCCAAAGCGCTGCGCGGCCTCTGCCACATGAGATGCGTAGTGATCGTTCGCCGGTTGACTTCGTGCCGGCGCTCTCTGTGCGGAGACTGCTGCCGTTGGCGCGCCAATCACCAGCAGGCCGGTGAGGAGGAGAACGGCAAGGCCCGCCGTGGCTCCGCCATCATGGCAAGGCGTCGTGCCGCCTACCGGCGGCGCGCACGGATCGCCGGTTTGACCGCCGCTGTGCGCGGCAGCCGCCCGACCGTTGCGCGGACCCGAGGGATGAGACGGCTTTCCCCCGCACAAGGAGGTGGACCGTTGATGCGCCTGGTTGCCGGCACGCACGATAGGATCCTGCATGCAATCAGTCCCGCTCGGCGCGTTGGGGCAGACGATTCCAGTTGAGCGTCCAGGCCGCTTTGTCGTCGCCCGACTGGAAGAGATTGGCGCGGATCGGCCGCGGCAGCGCCGGATCGTCGATGACGAGCGAAACGTATTCGCCGGCCTTCTCGCCGGTACGCTTCCAGCCTGCGCCGATCTCCGGGCCGTCGGCATCGCCGAGGTGGATACGGTAGTCCGGCGCGTTCTCGGCATCCGAGGATTCGGCCGGGACGAGGGTGAGAATCCGCTCGAAGAACAGCGTTTCAACGCGTCCGGTGAAGCCGGACTTATCGCGGGTGAACTGGCCGATTTGCGCCATGGGAAAGCTCCGGGGTTGCTGGGTTGAAAACGGGTCAATGGGTGGCTGCATGCCAGACGAAGCGGCCGTCGCCGGCCTCATTGGTCCAAAGCGGGACTGCGCGTGCGACGATCGAAGTGACGGGGAGCGCGCCGAAATAGCGGCTGTCCAGACTGTCAGGGACGGTCGGGTTCATGAGGAAGACCTCGTCAGACCCGAGCGTCGAGCAACCGCTCCAACGCGGCAGCGGTCGGCCGAGATGGTCGCGATCGCGTGCGGCACCGACATCGACGGCGTCGACGGTGATGGCGTCGCCGGACCGGCACACGGTCTGCCCGGGTAGCGCCATCACGTGCTTCAGCAACGGCACACCCTTCGGAAGAAAGCCTCCATCGGCGAGAACGTCCGCGATGGGTTCCGGGAGCCGCACCACGACTAGTTCGAGGGTATGCAGCCGTCCTGCCGGATGCAGCGCGTAGAGCCCAATCGGCGTGCTCGCGGTGGCGTTCCAGATCAGCCGCGGCGCGGGATGAACGAACACCAGGCCGCCAGCGACCAGCATCGCGAAGTACGTCACCATTACGTAGCCGAAGCGGGTCATGGCGTGACGCTCCGGCGCTTGAGCCAGGCGACATGCTGCTCGCGCGTGTAGACGCGCGGCACGTGGTCGGCGGCAAGACGGTTGTGGAGATGTCGCCAGTATTCGGGCGCAGCATCAGCCGGATCGATGGAGAGCGCCTCGATGGCGTCGATCGCCTGCAAGGCGCGCTCAACCTTCGGCCAGCTGTCGACGCGCAGCAGAATTTCGCCGCCGGGACGGACGAAGGGCAGCGTCTGATAGCGCTGGCCGGCCTCAACGGCACGCACGATATCCATGCGCGACACCACGGTGCCATAGTCGTTCGATGCCCAGCGGACGAAGCCAAAGATGCTGCCGGGCGCAAAACTTGAGACGCTGCGGCGACGGTCGAGAATCTTCTCCTCCGCGCGACGGCCGAAGCGCAGCCAGTGCTCGATCCGTTTCTCGATCCAGGTCAGCTCGACGTAAGTGAGCGCAACACCGCGTCGATGCGAGGTCGGCACGGCACGCGGCGGCAAGGCCTCGTTGTCATTCATGACGGCTCTCCGGCGTCAGTGGGAAACTCTCGCGCCAGCAATTCGCGGAGCATGTCGGCGACGGTCACGCCGCGCTGGAACGCGGCGACCTTGATGCGGCCGCGAAGCGCCGGCGTGACGTCGATCGTCAGGCGCGCGGTGAATGCGCCCCCCTCATTCACGCTGCGTGGCGGTACATCACTAGCCTTGATCCAGGTTTCGGCAGCGCCGGGACGCGAGGCGAAGCCGCGCTTGGCGGAGCGCTCGCTCATGGCGCAAACCTCGCAACTTCTGCGGCGAGAGCTGTTATCTCGCGGGCGGCGGCGCTCTGCTCGACGAACTCGAAGACGAGCCGGCCTGACTGCGCGGCGTCGGCGAAGATGACGCGCTGACCGATGGTGCTGGCGAGCACCGGCGGATCGTGATCGGCGAGAGTTTCAGCCGTCTCGCGGGCGATGATCGTGCGCGCGCCGCAGCGGTTGAGCACGAAGCGCGCGGCGAGCTGTGGTCGATAGATGCGTGCCTCGTGCAGCAGAGCGAGCATCTCGGCCGATGCCCAGCCGTCGAACGGCGACGGCTGCACGGGGATCAGCACCAGATCCGCCGCCAGCAGCGCCGAGCGCATCAATCCAGCGACGCGCGGCGGTCCGTCAATGACGACATGATCGGCGGTGCGTGCGATCTCCGGCGCTTCGCGGTGGAGCGTATCGCGCGCGAGGCCAACGACGCCGAACAGCCGTGCGACGTTCTCCCGCGCACGCTGCTGCGACCAGTCCAATGCGGAGCCCTGGGGGTCAGCATCGATCAGCGTCACGCGCCTTCCGCGCAGCGCCCATTCGCCGGCTAGGTGCAGGGCGAGCGTGGTCTTGCCGACACCGCCTTTCTGGTTGAGCACGGCGACGATCATCGCTTGCCTCCCGTCTTGCGACCTGGAAGCGGCAGAGATGGTTGGCTTGGGTGCTCGGTTGGCGGCTGAGCGCGGGTGTCGGTGTTATCCGCAAGACGCGCGGCCCCACTACAACAGTTAGATTCTAAGTTAGACTCTAAGTTAGGGCAGGCGATCGTGTTTCCTGGCCAAAGCGTTAGCTGTGGTTTGCACTCCCGGAATCCCGATACCGGCACGCCCGGAGTCCCGATAGTGTGAACGCCCGAAGTCCCGAGATGATTCACAGCGCCGTCCACAGGAGCTGTGAATGACTTCGATGGCAGGATGCGCAATAGCTCTCGGCGTTCTCTGCGTTCGATGCTCAGGCGATAGCCTGGCAGCGGTTGACGCGCCGCGATCCGGCGGAGATCAATTGCGAAGTCAGCGGGCTTGGCGAGGCTGCCGGATTTCTCGTGGAGGTGTGCGACCTCGAACAGCCATCCTCTCGGCTGGCGGCCAGCATGCTTGCGCGCGACGCGGTAGAGCCAGCGCTCGATCCCGCCGGTCAGGCTGAAGTAGGCCGGATCAATGGTGAGAACGAGCGAGCGATCGATGACGCCGCGATAGAACCAGTCGGGAAGGACGAATTCCATGCCTTCGACGCGGCCATCGCGCCGGGCGCATTCCTCCCATTCGTTGATCCAGGAGAACTGGTGACGCCGCCAATGCTCGCCCTGCCGGATGCTGGTGCGGATCACGGTCGCCTGCAGACGGGCCAGTGCCCCCTTCAACAGCTTGTAGTCCCTTGCCCCGGTCTGGCGACCGACTGCGATCAGGAGTTGATAGGGTGTGAAGCGCAGGAAGCGCGAGGTCTTCAGACCGAGGTTTTCGGCCTCGACAATCTGGCTCGCCGCCCAAATCAGCACGTCGGCATCCCAAATGGTCGCCATACCGTGCTCAGGAACTGCATAGACTTCGACACACACGTCGCCGGTCTGGTAGAGGATCGGCGCTGTCCGCTTGGCCTTGGCGAGCGAAAAGAACGGGCGCTCCATCAGGTCGCGCTGATCGCGCGGGCTGGCGTCGCCGGTGGCGACAACGAACGGATCGAGCTTGCTTCGCTCGCTGGGCGTGATGAGGCGGCGCGACGACATGACGAGCGTTGCCTTAGCGATGCGCGTTGCCGGCGGCGCGGGCCTCGACGTAACGCGGATCCGACGTTGAGCTGCAGGCGGCCTGATCGGCCCAGGCTTCGAGATCGCCGATGGCGTAAACGACGCGGCCGCCGAGCTTGCGAAAGGTCGGGCCATTGCCATGGCAGCGATATTTCTCGAGCGTGCGCGGCGAGATGCCGAGGAGGCGCGCGGCCTCGGGAGTGCGCACGTAGCGGGTGGCGAGTTGCGCGGGCCTGTCGAGCATGGGATATCTCCGTCTTGCCTCAAAGCGCCGCGGCCAAGTCGCGGCATGTCCGGGCCAGAGTGGCGGAGAGTTCAGGCGTTGGGGGTGGACGAAAATTGACGTATGTTTGTGTCCCCCCACAGTCGCAACCAAGCGAAGCCAGGTGTACTAGCGAGGCGCAACTAACTCATCAGGTCGATGGCTTGAAGGAATCGGGGAGCCGATCAGAAGCCGCGCAGAAGTTTGAGATAGCCGCGCTCGACCAAAGCGATTGAATCATGAATGAGGCGGTTCGCCTTACGGCGGGCATGCGAATCCTTCCACTCGACCGAACGGCGCTGTGCGTGGTCGGAGGTCAGCACCTTCGCCGCCACGTCTCGCGGGCCGCCGCCCAGGTCATGGACGTCGAAGGCGTGAAGGAGCTGTATCAGTCGACGTTTCTGGAACGACGTCAGCCGCAGCGCTGCAGGCAGGAGACCGGTGCGCTGACCAGCAAGGCGGCGGGCGAAGTGCAGCGCCACGTCGGCCCGCAGTTCGCCCATGCTGTCGAGCGGCACAAGCACGGCGGGGCGGCGCGCGGCCTGCTCGTCGCGCAAACGGACATGCAGCTCACCCGAGCCGTCGGCGACAACCAGCTCGCGACCGTCAGCATCTGTCCGTTCGACGATCGGCAGTCCGAAAGCGTTGCGATCAATCGAATGAACGGTCTCGAAGTCCGGCGGCGCGGGCGTGAGGATCAATGTTCCCGGTGATGCCTCGGGCAACCAAATGGCTGGTTCGGGCCAGACCGGAGAGGCGGGGTCATGGGCGACTCCGCAACCTCCATCGACGTGCGAAACTACTTCGGATGGTTTCGGGATCAGCGCCGTCACGCGCGATCTGGCGCTCAGTGCGGGCGAAGTCGCGGCGGTAGTCAGCATTGCGGCGAAGGAATTCGAGGGCAAAACCCGGGCGCTCAAGGCGATTCAGGCGCTCGATGGTCTCCGGCGAGCGCCAGTACTGGGTCGGCATGGTCTGTCTTCTCGTCTCTGTGCCCCATGCCACGATCCGAAAAGACGGCACGAGAGACTAGACCCTGAGGTTGCATCACGCGAGATCGCAATTTGCGTGATTGGGGTACAACTCACTGCATCCGCGGCTGCAACAACTGCTGATATCCGGCTTCCACCATCCATCGCGCGCGAGCGAGATGGCTGTCGTGGACGATTTTGGCACGACCTGGTTCGTGCGCCGGGTCGAGGCCGAAGATCACGCTAACCACCTCACGCCAGTCAGCGCCCTCCTCTTCGGCCATCAACAACCGAACGTAGATTGCAAGATGTTTCTCGTCATAGGCGTTGACGCGATCGGTTATTGGCGGCCGGTCCTGGAATGGCGCGTCGTTCATTGCAATTGCCCCTCAGCATCGATGCAGCGATTAGAATTCATCTAAGCCCCGGAACTTTGCAAGCTGGGAAATCGTCACACGCGAACTCTGCCGTGATGCGCAAATCGCCTCGCGGCGCTCCCCGCAAGCGGCAAACTCGGCCCTAGCCAGAAGATATGAATAACACGGCTCGGTACGAATCGGAACGATCGTTCCTGGAACGATCGTGCCGATGTGAGTTCCCTTGTAGCCATGGATCTCAAGGAGGTCATGGCGATCAATTTGCGTCGGATACGCCATAAGAGGGAGATGACGCAGGAAGAGTTGGCCGATGGCGCCGGACTAAGTGTTCGTTACGTCGGCGCAATTGAACGCGCCGATGTATCGGCCAGCGTAACCGTGCTCGGCCGAATCGCGGAGGCGCTAGGGGTCGAAGCAACCGATCTAATCAAACGAACGGCGGTTCATCCTCATCGCGCTCGATGACGCAACAAATTTGTGCTCCATCGCAGCCTTGGCACGTTACGTATCAACTGGGCATTACCTCACGCACAAGTTGATAGGCAACTTTACGTAAATCTGGTCTGTCTCCAAAAGGCGCATACCTGTCCGGGGACGGAAGGGCGTGCTGAGCGAGATGGAGTGAGCCTTATGACCACCCTGTACGAGCACTTGCCAGCCGACATCCGCGAGGTCGTGGACGCTTACGTCGCAGACCTCAGGCCCCAAACTTGGCGAATTCGCCTCCTCTTGCTGATTGATCTCCTTCAAGAGACGTTGGAGACCAGACCCGCCGCTGAGCATTGGCGTTTACTTCAACAATGGACCGGCATAGTGACGGCAATCTTGGAACACTTGCCGCCTGACAGTTCGTTTGTCGAATGTTTGGGGTTGATGAGCATCAGCTTCAACGACCAATGGCGCGCTCAGGCGCTCGGCCAGATCGAGCGCGATCCTACGGTTCTGGATCGTCTCGTCGCAATCTGCCCCGACTGGGGGGACATCGTCGAAACAATATCCGAGGCCGATCAGACACGGCCGATCAAAGCGGGGCAGGCTCGCGCTCGCTGATTGGGATCGATCCGGCACGTGCACCGGCTCGCCAAGCTCTGCGCGACCAGCTCTTGAGCTTAGCGATGCCCCGCCCGGGCCAGCCGGGCGAGGCATTGCGGATCGGATCAGTCGCCGTTCCGACGGTTGGGACGAGACCAGATCAAGCTGAAGCCCTCGCCCTCTTCATCGGCGAAGAGGTTGGCGAAGATCGGTGCGGTGAAGCTCGGGTCGTCGAGCTTGAGGCCGAGGTAGTCGCGGCCCTCATTGGAGCGCTTGGACCAGGCGGCCCCGATCTCAACCCGGCCGACATAGATCCGGTGGCTGGGAGCGTTGTCGCCCGAGCGGCTGGTTTCGGGGACGATGCGGACGTTCCTCGCCTGCAGCGAGAGAGTGACGATTTCGCCGTTGAACTCGTTGTTGCCGGTCTTCTTGAAGGTGCCGATGGTCGCCATGGTAGTTCTCCTGATCTCTGTTTCCGAGCCCGCACCTTGCGGCCTCGATGGTGATCGATAGGCCGGAGGCGATCGACGGCGCACCCCGAAGGGCCGAAGCGTCAGCGGAGGATGGCAGCCAGGCGACTTTCTTGTTTCGCGAGGAATGACGGCGCAGCCGGCAGGGGAAGAAAGTCGATCGGCGCCATTGCGCCATAGACGGTCGAGGCGTCAGCCGTCCTTCGGCCAGATCAATCCATCGAAGAGGCCGTTTGGTGCGCTCGGTCCGAACAGAGCTGACATCAAGGAGAACGTGGCGATCTGCGAGTCCACTGAAAGAGTTGGCGCAACCGAATCCAATGGTGATGAGCTCTCTTTATTTGCAGGTGGACGGATCTCCGCTTCCACGATAGCGCGTCGACAGCACACCGCATTCACGAGAGCGGCTGGCTGTATCTGTGATCCGTCGCCGTTTGGTCGATGCCGCACAAGGACTGCCACGAAACTGCCACTCTGCGATGATCGGTCGAGGCTCGACGCTTGGGCCGCTCTGCGTGTAGCTCAAAGACAAGAATCGCGAGCACGCTGGATGCCTGGTCCGCCCTTTCAATGTGACGCTATCGGCCGCCGCCAGCCTTTCCCTGGACGGCGCAGAGGTCACGACATATTAGCCGCGCAGCCCAGGGAGGATCTCGTGCAGGACGGGTACCCGTTAAGAGCTCGAGGGAGAAAAGAATCGGATGAGCGACAATAGCAACCTCGAAGACAGAACCATCGAAGCGATACGGCACTATCGCGAGGCCCTCGCCGTGGTCGACGGCCTGGAGCGACAAGAACGTTCCGCGCATCGAGCGCTGACCAGGATACTGCCTGAATTGGGGCGCACCTTACGCAGCCAAGACCCGCGGTGTCTCAAGAACAGCATTAAGATCGGCTTGGCAGCTGTCTCACGGCAGGACGAAGCGTGGGCCAACCTAACTGAGGCGACCGCACGTTTGGATTCAGCCCGCTCGACCTTGGCCGCCCTCGAGCGCCAACTGGGATATCTTCCAAAGGTCTCAAAAGCACGAAATCCAGACTAGCTCGAAGAAAGCGAGGACGTCGAGCTCCGCCTCATCCTAGGCGAAGATTTTCTGCGGCTTGTTTGCCGCTGCGGTTCGTCACCAGCTCGTAGCTGACCTTCGCGCCTTCAACGAGCGAGGTATAGCCGGCCTTCTCTACCGCAGAGATGTGCACGAAAACATCTTTGCCACCGTCATCCGGCGCAATGAAGCCATAGCCTTTCGTCGGGTTGAACCACTTAACAGTCCCTAACGCCACGTCATTTGCTCCAAAAAGAAAAAACACGCTCATATCTAAATCAATCAACGATCCGGTCGCAAGTCTCCGCGCGAATAGTAGCTTGAAGGGATCCGTTGTCTCGTGCGGTCGCAGGTCATGGACAGAGGAAATGAAATGCCCGACGTGATGGTCGCACAAGCACCTTGAAATGGGCCGACAGTCAAGAACGACGACGCGAAGGTCATATTCTCTTCGAAAACCGCGTGCTAACTGTTGCCTGGTTGTCGCGGCCGGATGTACGCCGTGGGCATCACGGGAGCCCCGGCCTTCATGCCGGGGTTTTTCGTTTTTGGCGCGAGAAGCCCGCCGATTCTAGATGCCTTTTGTGCAGCTGATTTGAGAAGGATCATGACGCGTCGTAGGCTGCGACAATTCTGCTTGGATCTGCAGGAACTGTCCGGGGCAGAACGAAAAGCCGAATAGCAGGCAGACATGGCGCAGAATATTTACGACAATCCCGATTTCTTCGCTGGCTACAGCCAGTTGCCCCGGCAGGTGCATGGGCTGGACGGAGCTCCTGAATGGCCCGCGATCCGGGCCATGCTGCCCGATCTGGGTGGGAAACGTGTCGTCGATCTGGGATGTGGCTTCGGTTGGGCTTCGCGCTGGATGCGCGAGCAGGGCGCGGCCTCGGTTCTGGGGCTGGATCTGTCGCAGAACATGATCGACCGTGCCAGGGCGGACACAGCGGACACCGCCATCGAGTATCGCATCGCCGATCTCGACACACTGGACCTCCCTGAGGCGGCTTTCGACCTCGCCTATAGCGCACTGACCTTTCACTATGTTCAGGATTTTGGTCGCCTCGTGCATGTGATCCGCAAGGCGCTGGTTCCTGATGGGCATTTCGTCTTTACGATTGAGCATCCGATCTTCATGGCAGCGGCACACCCGCACTGGATTTCCGATGAGGAGGGCCGCAAAACCTGGCCGGTCAATCGATATTCCGTCGAGGGTGAACGTCGGACGGACTGGTTCGCCAAGGGCGTTCTGAAATACCACAGGACACTTGGCACTACCCTGAACACGCTGATCGGCGCAGGCTTTCAAATTCGGCGAGTGGAGGAGTTTGCCCCAACACGCGAGCAGATCCAGCAGATGCCGCAATTGGCCGAAGAACTCGAACGTCCCATGATGCTGATTGTGTCTGCGTCCACATCGATCGCCGGTAGTGCTTCGAAACCGTTGTAATATCCGGTCTGACTAGGTCCTGCCGGCTGGCCCAGTACCGATGTCAGCCCCGCGCTACGCGTTGTCTTGCTGGTTCGTCTACGGCCATCCCGGTGAAGCGAACCAAGGCCGTGAGGCTGACGGCAACAGCCCCGACGACTGCGAAAACCGTTTGCCAGGCGGGTGACGACATCGCCATCTGGGCAATTCCATGCGTCGCGCTGTAACCAGCGACGGTGGCGGGCGCGACATAGAGGAGGATGATCAAGAGTCTAAGCCAAGTCCATGGCACGAAGGCGAGCGCGAGTTGGCCAATGCCAATGGTCACACCGCCCGCCATGAGCCCTGCTGCGATGCCGCCGAACACCCCAACGCCGGTATGGAAGGCCCATATGCCGATCGTCAGGCCAACGAAGAAGGGCAGTGCGAAAACGGCGAGCGTGAACAGCAGCCAGCAGAAAAATCCGACAAGCAGTGGCCCAAAGATGATCATGGTGGTGGTCTCCGTGAGATAGAGGTCTGACGGTCGCGCCTTCCACCACCACCACGGCGCAATCGACAGCATAGCGACAAACGGCGGCGACGGGGAGCGGAAATCCGAAAGGACCTTCGCTCACCGGCCAGCGATCTGAACCGCCCCTTCGTCATTGGAACGGATCGAATTCGTAAATCACGGCGGCCGGATCGCCATCGTATTCGGTGGCGGGCATGACGCCGTATCCGCCCATGCCGGTGCGGAAGATAACGACGCAGACCATGAGGGTGGTGGCGAGGTTCCATGCGTTGGCGAAGGCAAGGCTTTGAGACATCGGTCCGGCTCCTGTTCTGAGGCGGGGACCATCCCCGCGCGACAGGCGCCCGATGAATCCGGGCGTAGGCCGCAATCACCGCGCAGGCGAAGACGAAGCGGCGGCACGCTTCAGCGTAAGCCGACCCCTTGCGGGTTGATGGCGTCAGGCCTGCGGCCGGATCAAGGATCAGCGCCGAAGCAGCGGGGCGGTGTCCGCCAGATAGGAGCCTGGTTGTCAGGGCTGCGTGGCTCTCAGCTGGAACATCGTTGCCGTCACGGTGCGGGGGGTGATCGGCTAGAATGGATTGTGAGTCGATGTGCGGTTGGGGAGGCCCACTTGGCTGAGTTCAAAGGGCGCGCCAACCGCTCGCTGATCACATCACCATGCTGGACGTTGGCCTGTAGGAGTGATGGATGGGAAGTTACTGCGGAATCTACTTCGATAGGACCGAGATCTGTGGCGCAAAGTCCGTCGTTCCCGATCATTTCTGCGCGCTATTCCAGGAAAGCGACCGAGCCGTCAGGCCGTCGGTCGATGAAGAGGAAAGTTCTGACGTGGTCTACGAGGCGCCCCGAGCGGTCGTCTTGTCCCGCCTGGATCTCTTGGGCTGCACAGCCGCTACGGCGCGTGAACAGCTGGAGGCTTGGCTCGCAACAACGCGCGAGACCTGGGAGGAATACTGCGCCGACGGCGGTTGGGCAGAGGGAACGGCCGCCGCACTGCGCTCATTCTCTGTCGAGGATTGGTATCGACGGGCGCCCGATGTACTCGCGACCATGTACACGCGCGAGGAGGCGACGGACGAGATCGATCGCCGGATGCGTGATCGCGACGGCGAGGGCTGGCTTTGGTTCGATGGCTATGGATCCCTGATGAGCCTCCGGGCTTTGTTGGATGCCTGCGTTGACGTGCGGTACGTCTCTCTCGACATCACGGCGCTGATCGGCGGTGGTTGGATCGAGTCAGATGCCAGCATTTGCGACGAGAAGAGAGCTTCTGCTCCCCTTGACCCCCGTCCGCTGGCAACGACGGTCATCCTTGCCGAGGGTAGTACGGACATCCGGATATTACAGCGCTCGCTCACAGCGCTGTTTCCAGAGCGGAAAGATTACTTCTCGTTCTTCAACCATGCTGAGCTGAGCGTGGATGGCGGCGCCGCTTATCTTGTGAAATTTCTCAAGGCATTTGCGGCAGCGCGGGCGCCGTTGCGCCTCGTCGCCGTGTTCGACAACGACACAACTGGACGTCAGGCGTATCGGCAGGCCAGCGCCTTGGGCCTGCCGGACAACATGATCGTGGTCGTGCTCCCAGACACAGAGCTTGCGCGTCAGTATCCGACTTTCGGCCCTCAAGGAGAGCATGTCGTCGACGTCAACGGCAAAGCCGCAAGCATCGAGCTTTACCTGGGCCAAGCGGCTTTGACGAAGGATGGCGCGCTACGGCGGGTACGCCGGAGCGGCTACAATGCCGCCGCCGATGCCTATCAAGGCGAGATCGAGGGAAAAGCAGAGGTAGAGGCTGCATTCCTCCGCGCCGTGGCGAATTGTTCAAATCCGGCCGAGGCACGGATGGAGTTTCCGGAGTTGGCTGAAGTGTGGACTACGATCTTTCGTGCCGTCGAGAAGGCGGCGGAGGAAGCGGAGCGAAAGTTGCACGATCGCGTCGTTCAGGTCGGGTAGTCGAAATTTGCGGCGCTCACGCGCCGCCGAACCTCCAGACCGGAATCGCGAGTTTCTTCGCCTTGTCGGCCAGATTGTCCTGGATGCCGGTGCCAGGGAAATGCATCACACCGATGGGTAGAGTCTCGAGCATCGCATCGTTGCGTTTGAACGGAGCGGCCTTGGCATGCTTCGTCCAGTCGGGCTTGAAGGCGATCTGCGGCACCTTGCGGTTCTCGGCCCACTTAGCGGCGATCAGCTCGGCACCCTTGGGGGATCCGCCGTGCAGCAACACCATGTCTGCATGCTTCGCGTGAACCTGGTCAAGCTTGGCCCAGATCAGCTGGTGATCGTTGAAGTCGAGACCGCCAGTCAGCACGACCTTCGGGCCGGGCGGCATGAGCACCTGATTGTCGGCGCGCTTCTTCGCGGCCAGGAAATCGCGGCTGTCGATCATCGCCGAGGTCAGATTGCGATGGTTGACCTTCGACCCGTTGCGCGGCCGCCAGGCGGAATGGGTGTGGCGTTCGAACTCGTCGGCGGCCTGGTCGCGCATCAGCTCGAAGGCGCCTCGTCGCTCGATCAGCGTTTGCCCTTCTGCCGTTAGTCGCTCCAGCTCGACGGATTTGATCTCGCTGCCGTCCTGCTCCCGCTGCGCGCGCCGCTGCGCCAGCTCGTTGTCGTCAAGCTCGCGCTCGATCCTGTCGATGGCACGATGGAAGATGTTCACCGTCGACCAGAGCAGGTCTTCGAGATCGGGCTCAAGACGGGTATCGGACAGCGCCACCACCAAGGCATCGAAGATATCGGCGATGCTGCCGGCGAGGATTTGTGCTTCGGGAAGCGGCTGGGGATCGGGCTCATCGTGGAAGGGGCGGTAGCCATAGAGCTGGAGTTCTTGGAGGACCTGACCGGTCGGGGATGAGCTGTGGTGCGGCTCGGAATCATTGTCGTGGTCGGCGGTCATTGCGGCTTTCCCTCGTCGGATCGACCGCGCCTATCGCGGCCTTCATGGCGACGAAAGCGGCGGGCGGAACGGACTTGCACCCGCAGCGCGAGCTGAGGGCCGGAGCCTTGGCGGAGGACCGAAGGGGGCCGACTATTTTGCCTCGCGATGTAAAGGCGGCTCTGCCGCCGACGGAAAATAGTCGGCCCACAAGGTTGCCGGTCCGGGCCGCTTGCCGCCCGATCGCCCTCTCATAAGGCCGTGGGGCGGTCCTCTCCGGCGCTGGGAGAAAGTATGATCACGGATCTCGCGCAAACGAAGCGGCCGCGTCGCCCTCCCCGTTCCGGCTATGCCGCCAGCTCCATGAAGCGCGCGACGTCCTGTGCCGCGATCTGCACGCGGCTCGCGGCCCGAAAGGCATCAAATCCGAGCAGGCGGAGATCCTCGTTGAAGTCGCCAAGGCGCGGCGAGATCACGATTGCTTCGATCCTGGCCTCCTGCGCCCGATCGATCAAGGTCGCCATGGCGCCGTCACCGGCAGGATCGTCGTCGCGGGCGATGTAGAGCCGGCGGAGCGTGTCCGGGAGGATGATGGCGGAGAGATGCGCCGCCGAGAGGGCTGCGACCATCGGCATGGTCGGCAGGACGCTGCGGAGCGACAGCATCGTTTCGATGCCCTCGCCGGCCGCCATGACGTCACCAGCTACGCCGAATCGAACGGCGTGACCAAGCAGGTCGCCCATCGCCCGCTTTGGCGTGTCGATCGGCGCCTTGCCGAGCGTCATCTCGCTGAAGCCGTCGGGGTCAAGCCAAGTGCGATGTGCGCCAGTGAGGTGTCCGTTCAGATCGGTGACGGCGGCGATCATCGCCGGCCAGGTCTCGGTCGGGCTGTGGTCGTCGGGCCGGTAGTAGCAACGTGGGTGAAAACGCAGACTTCCGGTTTCGTGCAAAGCCGTAATGCCGCGATTGCGGAGATACGCTTCTACGAGTGTGCCTGTAATCAGTTGCGACATACCGAAGAGTCGTCGCGCCGCCTCTGGCGACCCGAGTGGCGCGGGCGATTTTCGTG
The DNA here is from genome assembly GCF_044908355.1 of Bradyrhizobium sp. USDA 336. Taxonomy (NCBI): domain Bacteria; kingdom Pseudomonadati; phylum Pseudomonadota; class Alphaproteobacteria; order Hyphomicrobiales; family Nitrobacteraceae; genus Bradyrhizobium; species Bradyrhizobium sp. USDA 336. The sequence continues at coordinate 5,171,971 of NZ_JBIYDC010000002.1, forward strand.
ACGGGGGCCGATTTAGCTCTACCTCCAGTTCTGGACGCGGCAGATTCAGAAAGCGTCGGGCCTCATTGGCGACATCGCGAAAAGTAGTGAAACCGCAGCTCTCGCGGATCACGTCGAGGAGATCGCCATGTTCAGCCGAGGCGGCATCTCGCCAATGCCCGGCGGCGCCAGCACCGGATTCCGGTCCGCTGAGCCGGACGAACATCGACCGGCCGGGCGTATTGCGGACGTCGCCCACCATCCAGTAGCGGCCTTGGCGCCGCCCGTTGGACAAATAATGGCGGCACACCGCCTCGGCGTCACGCGCGAGACGGCGGGCCAATTCGGAGGCGCTGTCCCGGGCCATCAGGCGGCCTCCTGCTCGCCGATGCGCACGACCGGATAGTGGTCGAGCACTTTTGCCAGCACCGAGGCACCGGTCTCATCTGATGGCACGAACATGCGCAGCTTCCACAAGATGATCTCGCTGAAGAGGCCGTAGGCGCGCAGCCGGTCACGCATCGTATCGGTGAAGCCCGACAGCTCGATGCGATGGGCGCCCATCACGCGGACACGACGGAGTTGCAGATCCTCGGCAAGGTCGATGACCGCGCGCCCGTCCATCAGCGCCGAGAAAGCCTCGTGCGGGCCCAAGCTGCAGGTTTCGGTCGCGCAAGCGTTCGCGGCCCACGCCGGCGAGACCCTGCGACCGATGATCCGCTCGCCGTCGTCGGTCTGGAGCCGATAGACCCGGGTCGACTCCTTCGGAAGCCGCTTCCAAATCGGCAGCAGCAAGCCGGCAACGATGTGGAGGGTGCTCTCGGCGAACTCGGGGACCTCAAGGACTTCGCCGTTCCAGGCCGTGGCGAATGTCTGGCGATCCCCAGGCTGCCAGTGGCTCTCGTCCATCATCTTCATCGAAGCATGATGGTGCTCCATGGGGCGGATCAGCCGCACGCGGCGTTCGATCTCGCCGTCATCGAGCATGAAGCTGGGTGCGGGAGTCTGCACCGCGGCACGCCGTGATCGCTCGTTGATTAGCAGCACCGCCCGAGAATCGGCGAGATAATCGAGCGCTTGATCCAGCGTCATGGGGCGATTGCGCCGGCGTTCGGTGATCGTGAGCAGCCGGGTTTCCGCGCCGGTCGCGGGGTGCGCGTAGATCGGATGCCGACCGGTGACGGCGAAGCTGTCAGCCTGCAGAGTCTCCAGGCCGACGTCATAGACGCCGCCGGCAATGGCGCCCTCGACCTTGGCGTTCAGCAACTGCTCGAAGGCTGTGAACAGCAAGCCTTGCAGGTCGATGGTGAGCGCCAGCAGCCGGTTCAGGAACGTCGTGATCGACGGCAGTTCGTCCATGATGCCGTTGGCGTCCGTAAGCTTCAGGCCCGTGGCGTCCTCGAATATCTGGAGCGAGCAGCCTTCGACCTTGCCGCGCACGAGCAGCAAATAGAGCTGGCGCAGCGCATCCCGGGGTAGTGGCTCTCAAGATTGTCCTCCGGCTGAAACAGGCCCTGACCGCCGGTCTGGCGCTGCCCGCGCGTGATGGCCCCCAGCGTGTCGAGCCGGCGGGCAATGGTCGAGAGAAAGCGCTTCTCGGCCTTCACGTCGGTCGCAATGGGGCGGAACAGGGGTGGCTGCGCCTGGTTGGTGCGGTTGGTTCGGCCGAGCCCCTGGATCGCGGCATCGGCCTTCCAGCCCGGCTCGAGCAAATAATGAACGCGAAGTCGGCGGTTCCGCGCCGAAAGTTCGGCGTGGTAGCTGCGGCCCGTGCCGCCAGCCTCCGAGAAGACAAGCACGCGCTTCAGGTCATCCATAAAGGCAGCGGTCTCGGCGAGATTGGCGGAGGCTGAACGGTTCTCGACGGCAAGGCGGTCACCCCTGCGCACCACGCGCCGCGAACGTCCGGTCACTTCGGCCACGAGGTCGGTGCCGAAACGTTGCACGATCTGGTCGAGCGCGCCGGGAACGGGCGGAAGCGACGCGAGGTGCTCGATCAGCTCATTGCGGCGGGCGACGGCCTCACGACTCTCGACCGGCTGACCGTCGCGGAAGACGGGCCGGGACGAGAGATTGCCGTCGCTGTCAGTGAAGGGCTCATAGAGCCTCACAGGGAAGGAGTGGGCGAGGTAGTCCAGCACGTATTCGCGCGGCGTGATGTCCACGCGCACGTCATTCCATTCCTCAGGTGGAATTTCGGCGAGCCGGCGCTCCATCAGCGCCTCGCCCGTTGACACGATCTGGATGACGGCCGCATGGCCCTCGGCCAGGTCCCGCTCGATCGAGCGGACCAGGGTTGGCGACTTCATACTGGTGAGCAGATGGCCGAAGAAGCGCTGCTTGGCCGATTCGAAGGCCGAGCGTGCGGCCGACTTCGCCTGGCGATTGAGCGTGCCGGTCTCGCCGGTGATGTTGGCGGCCTGCATTGCCGCGTCGAGATGATTGTGAATGATGGCGAACGCGCCGGCGTAGGCGTCGTAGATGCGCCGCTGCTCATCGGTGAGCTGGTGCTCGACGAGCTCGTATTCGATCCCGTCGTAGGAGAGCGAGCGGGCAGTGTAGAGGCCGAGCGAGCGAAGATCGCGGGAGAGCACCTCCATCGCCGCGACGCCGCCCTCCTCGATCGCCTCGACGAATTCAGCGCTGGTGGCGAACGGAAAATCCTCGCCGCCCCAGAGCCCGAGCCGTTGGGCGTAGGCGAGATTGTGGACCGTGGTGGCACCAGTCGCCGACACATAGACGACGCGGGCATTGGGCAGCGCATGCTGCAAGCGCAAGCCCGCACGCCCCTGCTGCGAGGGCGCGACATCGCCCCGCTCGCCCTTGCCGCCACCGGCATTCTGCATGGCATGGCTCTCGTCGAAAATGATGACGCCGTCGAAGTCGGAGCCCAACCATTGAACAATCTGCCGGACGCGCGAAAGCTTTTCGCCGCGGTCGTCGGACCGCAGCGTAGCGTAGGTTAAAAATAAGATGCCTTCGGCCAACCGGATCTCACGCCCCTGAGGGAAGCGCGAGAGCGGCGTGACCAGGAGACGCTCCATGCCGAGCGCCGACCAGTCGCGCTGCGCGTCCTCGAGCAGCTTGTCGGACTTCGAGATCCAGACCGCCTTGCGCCGGCCCTGCAGCCAGTTGTCAAGAATGATGCCGGCGGACTGGCGGCCCTTGCAGGCACCGGTCCCGTCGCCGAGCATGAAGCCGCGACGGAAACGGACGGCGTTCGGTGCGTCGTCTCGGGCGGCCGTGACGAGGTCGAAGGTCTCGTCAACCGTCCAGGCGCCGGCGAGGTGGTTGCCATGCGCCTCCCCGGCATAGATGACCGTCTCAAGTTGGGCGTCGGACAGGAGACCGTCACTGACAAGTTTGGCCGGCAGGCGCGGCCGATAGCTCGGCTTCGGCGGCGCGACCGAGGCCATCGCGGCCGACTGCACCAACTTGGTCGGATGCGCCTGCGCGCCGTGGATCCGGATCGATTGCAGCCGGTATTCCTCGTAAATGGCGTCGCTGAGGCGCGCCTCCTCGGGCGGCGTCCAATCGAATGTCTCATAGGCGAGGTCGATAGCCTCGGGCTCAGCGACCGACGCCTTGGCCAACTGCGCGGCGGACCGCCCCAGATAGCCGCGCACCGTGCGAGGTACTGGCGAGGCTGACATGGGAAGTGTGGCGGTTGATGCGACGATCAGGCGAGGTGGAACGTGCTCGCCGATCCAGCGGAGCAGCGTCGCAACATCGGGCGCTATTCCCGGCGACTCCGGGAAAGCGTGCGAGTCATCGGCAGGCACCTTGTCGATGATCGTGAGACGCGTCTCAATCGTGGTGCCGTGCTTGGCATAGACCGCGCCGGCGATGGCGGCAGTGAACACCACGCGGCCTCGTTCCTGCAATCGGGCGAAGGCATCGCGCCAGGCTGAGGCTTCGGGTGAGAAGTTTGCGCCAGTGATCGTGACCAGCCGGCCACCATCGGCGAGACGCGCCAGCGCCGAGGCGATGTGCCGGTACGCAGTGTCGGCCATGCGGCCGGAGACGTTCGCCATCGCCGAGAACGGCGGGTTCATCAGCACGACACTCGGGACCACCGTGGGATCGAGGTGATCGTCGATCTGGGCGGCGTCAAAGCGCGTGACGGAAATGGCCGGAAAGAGGGAAGAGAGCAACATGGCCCGGCTGTCGGCCAGTTCGTTCAGCACGAGCCCGCTGCCGGCGATTTCGGCGAGGATGGCAAGCAGCCCGGTGCCTGCGGAGGGATCCAACACGCGATCCGCCGCCGTAATGGCGGCCGCGGTCAGCGCAGCCAGGCCGAGCGGGAGCGGCGTGGAGAACTGCTGGAAAGTCTCGCTCTCGGCAGAGCGGCGCGTCTGAGTCGGCAGGAGCCTCGCGATCTTGTCCAAGGCGGAAAGTCGTGAAGCCGCAGAATCGGCTTTGCGGAACAGCGCCTTTCCGTATTTGCGCAGGAACAGGACGGTGGCGGCCTCACAAGCGTCATAGGCCGTCTTCCAATCCCATGCGCCCGTCGTATCGGATGCGCTGAAGGCCACTTCCATGGCGGCGCGCAGGATTGCGGCGTCGATGCGTCGACCATGCTCAAGATGCGGGAGAAGTTGCTCAGCCGCAGCGATGATGACGCTGGCGCCCTCGGGAGCGCACACAGGCGAGATCGGGGCGACCTCGTCGGCCGCAATCGAGAAAAGTTGGTTCATGAGGGGAGCCTTAAGGAGAGCGGGAAGGAGCGAGCCGGCCGGTGCTCTCTCGGACCGGACCGGCTCAAACCCCTCCCGGCCCGGCTCTCACTCTCTGCCCGATGCCTTGAAACGCTGCGGGCAGCACATTATCTTCGCTGCGTCAGGGTCGCTGCGCGCTCGCGCAGCAAGAACCGCTTGTGGCGTGAGCCTCAAGAGCTGAACGGCCTGGTCAACAGGCTGCCGCTGACCTGCCTCCGCGTATTTGCGCGGGGCGGGTCTCGGCATGCGGTTCACGAGCCCCGACAAGACCATCGAACCGCTTCACGCAATGAAGGAGGATTTGATGGCTCAGATTCTGAAGTTTCCCACCAAGAAGATCGAACCGGTCACCGTTCGCAGCGGTAGTAAGCACCGCATCAGCGTCGAGGTGCTCGATGATGTTCGGCCGCGACGCACGCGGTGGAGGGTTCAGTTCGAGATCCAGGAAGCGGCAGGGTTTGCTGCTTTGAAAGGCTTTACCGATCGCGCTGTAGCTCACGGCTATCGACATCGCTTCGAAGTCAGCAGCACTGGGGCGGTACGGCGGTTCGTGGCGGAAACCTCCGGCCTCGTGGCCGCCGGCAGGATCGCGATCTGGATCGACGGCGTGAAGGTCCAACCACTGGTGGCTCGCAGTGCATAAAAAATTGGCTGGGGCGAAAATCGTCGCCCCAGCCCAGTGTTTCTACTCGGCGGCGACCATGTGCGGCTCGTCCGCTTGATCGGCCGGAGTTTCCTCGTCGTCGCCGGCGAGGAATTCCGGCAGCGCCTCGCCCTCGGACTCCGTGGCGTCGACGGTCGCCACCTGGTCGGCGTCGGCCATTCGCAGGGGCTCGGGCAGCCAGCCGCTCTCGGCCAGGAGCCGTTCGGCCTCCTTGGCCATGTCGCCCTTCTTCAGATGGTCGATAAGCTGCGCGGCCCGCTCGCCCGCACCGCCTCGAGGATTCGGCGCTTCGGCACCCGGCCGAGATAGTTCTCGACGGTTGGGCGCCAACCGGACGCCACCATGTCGAGGTCGACGGCGAGGGCGATGCGATCGGCATCCGCGATCCGCTGCTCGACGGCGTGCGGCGTGACGCCACCGCCGTAGCGGTCACCCTTCTCGTAAAGTGCGTTGACGCCGAATGAGGCGCAGTGCGCAAAGAGCGCCGCCTGCTCGTCGCCGGTCAACCCGGTGAGCCAGTCCCAGAGACCGGCTTTGTCCTTCGGCAGGCGCTCCTCCCATGTCTTGTGGCGCGCGTCGATGGCCTTGGCCGCCGGTGTGTCCTTCAGGCCCTGCGCTTGCGCGGGGAAGCTGACGCTGCGCACGGAGACCTCCATCGCCGAACCAAAGGAGGAATAGCGGGAGAACACGTCGAGGCAAAATTTGTGCAGCACCGCCTGGAAAGCGACCGAAGGCGTGATCGCCAGCTTGTCGCGCAACGCCAGCGTCCGTTCCGCCGTGAGCTCGGTCAGAAGACGGTCGGGCAGCGGCTTCACCGCATCGTCATCCTCGTCCTCGGGATCCGCGACCTGCCCGCCGATGGTGATGACGGCGCGCTGGACAGCCGGTGCTGATGGTTCGTCGCCCTCCATGGCCGCGGCGACAGGTTCGTCGCCCCTGCCCTGCTCTGGTTCAGACACTGGCACTTCGTCGTCGGGCCGGACGTAGCCGCGATCAACCAAGAGCTTGCCCTCGGCGTCGATGCCGACAAACGCGCCCGCGCGGGCGATGTCGACCGGCTGATAAATGGCTGGTCGATCATTAAAAGCGGCGAGAGCCGTCTCAATTTCGCCAAGGCGCTGGTCACCTCATCGGGAAGCTCATCGGCGCCATCATGCTCGGCTTCGAGCTTGGCATATTCGGCCTCGAGCGCCTCGATGGTTGCCTGCTCTTCGGCGGAGAGATCGGCAGATACGCCGTCCAGCTCGCGCAGGCCACGAGTATGGCCGTAGGGGAAGTCGATCGCGACCTCGATCCACTTCCAGCCTTCAGCGGCGATCGTTTCCGCCTCCGCCTTCAGCTTCTCGGCGACCAGACGGTCGAGCAGAGCAACGTCCTCGAGCCAACCGCCGTCGTCGGACTGGAACAGGTCGCGCAGCACCACGCCACCGGCCGCCGTAGGCGTCGAGGCCGACAAATATAGCGCGCCGCTCGGAGGCGCGCACCGTTTTCTCCGTCAACATGCGGCGGATCTGATAGGGCTCCTTCTGCCAAGAGCCGGAGATGGCCTGCCAGATCTGCTCCTGGCGTCCATGATCTGCGCTGACGGTGAAAGCCATCAACTGCTCGAGCGACATGCCATTGTCGGCATAGATGTCGAGCAGCGCTGGCGACACCGCGGCGAGGCGCAGCCGCTGCTTCACGACATTAACCGACGTGAAGAAGGCAGCGGCAATGTCCTCCTCGGACTGCCCTTTCTCGCGCAAAGCGAGGAATGCCCGGAATTGGTCAAGCGGATGTAGCGGCGCGCGCTGAACATTCTCCGCAAGCGAGTCGTCCTCGGCGAGAATGGTGGTTGCCGGGTCGCGTACTACGCAGGGCACCGGCGCGGTCTTGGCCAGGCGCTTCTGCTTCACGAGCAGCTCCAGCGCATGGTAACGCCGCCCGCCGGCCGGGATCTCGAACATGCCGGTCTCGGCGCCCTCCGCGTCGAGGACCGGCCGGACATTGAGGCTTTGGAGCAGGGTACGCCGGGCGATGTCCTCGGCCAGCTCTTCGATGGAGATGCCGGCCTTCACGCGCCGGACGTTTGACTGGCTGAGCACCAGCTTATTGAAGGGAATGTCGCGCGAGGATGATAAGGTGATCTTTTGAACCGCGTTAGCCATGGGTGATACTCCGCGACGGGCCGGCCCAAAGACTCTCTCTGGGCCTCCAACCCGTCATCAAGCGCAGCGCGGCCCTCTTCCTCTCAAGGGCAGCGCCGCAAGTCGATGATCAGGAAAGACGGAAAGGCACGAAGCCGCCAGACACGCCGTTCCGTATCTCCGGCTTTCCGGGTATCAGGCCGCGCGATCGAGTAGCTTCTTCGCGCGCGTCTCAAGATCGAGTCGTGCGTCCTGATGGGTCTTGCCGCGCGCAACCGCTGTGATGCCCTGCACGAAATCGAACACGCTTTCGGGCTTGCGCCCTTCCTCGGACAGCACCCGTTCGATGATCTTCGCCGTCTCTGTCTTTGAGAAGCCGCGCTTGCGCAGGAACTCGCTGCGGTCGTCGTCGGTGCGGGCGACGATCTTTTCCCGTGCGGCCTTGATGCCGTTGACGAAGGGCATCGGTGAGGAGTTGGCAAAGCTGGCCAGCGCCGGCGCCGCCTCGTGGGCAAAGCGTGAGGCGGCGTATTTGGAGTGGCGGATAGTGATCTCCTCAAAATCCTCGACACCCCAGAGATTGCGGTTCTGGCAGACGGCGCGAAGATAAAAGCTCGCCATACCGAGCGTCTTGGCACCCACCTCGGAATTCCAGCAGTAGAAGCCACGGAAGTAGAGGTCCGGTGAGCCGTCGCGAAGCCGGCCGGCCTCGATCGGGTTGAGATCGTCGACCAGGAACAGGAAGACATCGCGATCGGAGGCGTAGAGCGTCGTCGTATCCTGGGTGATGTCAACGTTCGGATTGTAGACGCCAGTCGACCAGTCGAGCACGCCAGGGATCTTCCAGCGCGTGTCGCCCGTGCCATTGCCGGCGATGCGCTGAACGGCCGCCACGAGTTCTTGGTCAAATATGCGCCCGTATTCAGGACCCGTAGCGGCGCGAAGCTCAACGCGACCATCCTCTATCTCAAGCGTCTTGACCTGCTCGGCTCGATGAGAGCTGAGGCCGAACTGCAGGTTGATGCCAGCGAGCGGCGCCGGAAGCTGACGGAGGTAAGTCGCCGGCGCTCCGACCAGGCTGGCAAGTTGGCCGAAGCTCCAGTGAGTGGGCGCGATAGGTGTGTCCGAGCCGGGCAGCAGCAGAGCCAAGCGCTCGGCATCGTCGCGGCTGGCCTCAACCCGGATCGCAGCGCTCTCGACCGTTCGGGTCCGGCTTCGCTCGGCCCGTCCACGCACCGCGGTATAAAGGTCCGACAGGGATAGATAACGCTCATCCGCCGGCCGCGAGAACCATTCCGACGATACGCGGCTGACGCGTTCGCCGCGGGTCACGTCCACCTTGTAGCCGCCGACGCGGTCGCGGCCAGCACTCAGAACTTCGACTTGGGTCATGGGTCATCTCCACGACAGGCGCCGGAGGCCTCTCCTCCGTTCTTCAACCCGTCATGGCGAAGCCCGTCCGCCCTCTCACTCTGATGGGGGCGTTGCGGGGTTCTCCCCGCAGAAGGGGTCGGCCGAGACCTCAGGCTCGGGCGTAGGGGAAGGCTTTCCCCTCAAGGGTCTTCCCCCGGCGTTCAGAATGTCATCAGAGCAACAGGTCGCGTAACCAGATGGATCTGCTCGGAAAGTTTAGTGCACCGCAAACGAGGCGAACGGAAAAATTTGTCCCGGTTTGCGGGTACTTCCAACATTTCCATACGGCAGCTTGACTTGATGTCCCGCACATCGTCTGAACTACCCTTCAGAGATCACAACGTCAGCGATGAAACCAAACGTCGCTCGATATCGGCAGCATCAAGAATACGAAGATTAGCTCGAACCGGTATGTTGTTTTTGAGAAACTGATCTCAAATGCGATCGACTCGCTCCTGATCCGCAAGCACGAGGACGCTTCTGCAACGGACATGCTGATCGGTGGTGGTTTGTCTCCGAGCAAGATCCTGAAACCCAGCCAACTTTGAGCGACCGGCTCGCGGCCATTTGTATCACTTGATAGTTTTCCTTGCGCACGCGGCCGCAGCCATCGCAACCTCGTGTACCTACGACCGCGAGGCGCAAGTATTTTTACTACGCACCGTCACGCCATCCTGCGACTGTCGACGCTCCAAGCCGACCGCGTTTGAGGCGAGCCACGGGGGTGGTCGAGATTATCGTTTTCTTCCCTCATTCTGGATGTCAACATCGCAGCCATCTCTACCGTGACGTCTCATGCGGTAGAGTGATGGAGAAGACGAATGGCGGACGCCAAATTCCTTACTCCCGAGGAAGTGTCTGCACGATACCGTGGCGAGGTCACCGTGGGCACGCTGCGGAACTGGCGCGCGATGCGAATCGGACCCGCATATGTCAAGATCGGCAAAGCCGTCTTATATCCGGTGGACGAACTTGAGTCATGGGATAGAAGGAATCTTGTGGTTTGTCGCGCGTCGAAAGGACAGGACATGAGCTAGCGCTGGGCTACGCGACTTTGGGTTTTGGCGAGTTTTCGCGCCACCTTCTGTGCATTTCCGCGAAGTATTTTTCGCGGTCGCTGAAATCCTCTCCTTGGGGCGAGCTCACGGTCCCGTTCGGACGCCTAATGGCCCAGTGCCAAGGAGTCGTATCTCTTTCGACCTCGCCGTGAATCGTTATGGGGGTCGCATAGAAGCCTGACCGGGGCACTCGAAATGCGATTATCACCTCCTCGGACAATTCGAGGGGGCCTCTGCCTGCGAAGTCCTGCAGCGACAGAAGTGAGAAGCCGTGATTAGCCTGGATCACGGTAGAATCGTCGACGGTCCAACGCGCGGTGGAATGACACGAGAGCGTTTCGGAAGAACCGTCCGCAAAATGGACGTTCGCCGTTGTCCCATCCGAGGAGAATTGCAGCTTCTTTACATGATCGAGGTTGACGTATCCTTCGCCCAAAAAGATCATCATGACAATAATTCTCCCGCTTGCCTCGACGATGCGTCATCCGACGTTTTTGGAAACGGAGGGACCCATTCTTCCAAAGCTGGCTCCCAAATGTGCTTGGTGTGAGTTTTGGATACAGGGTCCCACACCATGATGAACTCGCGTCCCGGCACGAGCTTCCAGACGTGTCTGTACATTGGCTCTCCCTGCGTCATGTCGTGAAGCCACTGGGATGTGACCCCTCGGTCATGGAACCACTCTCCCCGAATGTGTCCTTCGCGAAGTTGGCCATGAACAATTCGCTCAATCTCTTTAGCGGCAGCGATCACTCCGATCAGTTCGAGCTTTCCGCTACAGCCGACTTGAAGATCTGAAAGTCGCTTATTGGGATCGAGTGAGTGTCCAACCTTTATCGCGTCGGCTTGCGCGTGCCGGATAAAATAAATCGCTCCACCTCCGTGGAATGCTGCCCAAAATTCAGCACTGGACACCAAACTCGTTCGAAGAAACGTGCCCATATCGGGTCCTTATTCGAATCGGGTAGTGAGTATACGGCTTTGACTGAGTCAACGGCCACCGATCTTTGCGCCCTCCACACAATACAAGGCCGGAACATCTCCCTGTGGATCGCGAGGATTTGTGAAGTCGCATGGGACGCGTGCCAAGTTGGGGAACTGGCCAGCCTCGGTGCGAGGCCGTTCTAGATGTTCGCTTCCGAGACCTTGCAGTAGGCCGCGAACGAGGGCAGCGATTCAGCCGAGCGCGGTTCAACGAAGTATTCGGCGATGCGATCTGGCGTCACTTGCGCAAACCCGTGATAGGCTCAGCCTCACGGAGGACCGCATCCGCGAGCGCAGCAACCGTCGTGCGGCCGCGGACTGATCTGAACGATGCAGTCGTGACGTCGATCGCCACGCTGTGCTGAATTCGAGGCCGAACTGCGTCTCACTCTCCACCATGCGCGACAGCATGGGCAGCTTGAAGAAGAACGCCTTCGTGTAGCGCAGGATGATCTTCGCCTGATCGGGGTCTGCGGCGAGGACCTGAACGACGCCACACTCACCGGGGTCGAGATAGGGTCTATAATCGACGAACGCTGACAGCCAACTTGCTATCAGTGCTGGGACGCGAAGCTTGAGCGCGCGGCCAGCGACCAAGTCTGTGACCTGCTTCTTCAATTGAAGCGAGTGCGGAGAGCATCGAGTTATCGATACTCACTTGCCTAGTGATTGCAGGCGCTCGAAATCCGTGTCCATTGTCCATTATCGTACGTGCGCGACTGTGATTATCACGCTGGCTCACGATGTACCGCCCCCACTGCGCGCCCCCTGCCTTTGGCCACTCACCAAAAAGCACAATCAAATCCAAATAGATGCGGCGCGCAGCATGCTTATGCACAACCACCCCTCAGGCGATCCCTCGCCCTCGCAGGCCGACATCCAGATGACCAAGGCGATCATCGACATCGCAAAGCCGCTCGGGATTGCCGTGCACGATCACATCATCGTTGGTAAGAGCGGGCATGCGAGCCTGCGGGGAATGCGGTTGATCTAGGCCAAATCAGAACGCCTGGCTCTTGGCGGCTTTCAAATGGTCTTCCGCGGCTGTGAAGCCGGCGAATGCCTTGAGCGTCAGGGCGGTCGGTTGCGGTTTCCATTCGGCAACCATTTTCTCGGCCTTCTCGAGCTCAGGCTTGGACAACATGGAAGCCATTTCGTTCACGTTCTTGGCCGGCACCTTCGAGAGTTTGAAATAGGCATACGACAGTGACAGATCTCTCGGCGTTCCCTTTCCGGCCGAATAGGCGCGGGACAGGCCGAACAGGGCCTCGGGAAGCCCCTGATTGCCCGCCAGCTTCCACCATTTCAGCGCTTCTTCCGAATTGCCTTGCCGGTCATACATGAGCGCGACGTCGTGTTGGGCGCGCGCATAGCCCGCATTGGCGGCAACGAGCTTGTATTTCAGTGCTTGGTCCGCGTCGGTTGCGATGACGCCTGCGCCTTGTCCGTCATAATAGCAGCCGAGCTTGTAGGCTCCGAGCGGATCGTTGGCGGCGGCCGATTTCTGAAACCATTCGAATGCCTGGCTGCGATCCTGCTGTGTGCCGATGCCGTTGTTGTGCATCATGCCGACATGATATTGCGCCTCCGCATCTCCGCGATTGGCCAACGCGACCATCGCATTGAAGGTGCGGGTGTCATTCGCGCCGGCCGGCATCGCGAACAGCAGAAGGCCCAAAAAGGCCAGGGCAACGGATTTCATGTCAAAGCCCGATTGAGATTGAGCCATTCCGTCTTAGGTCGCTCGAGACGGACGAAAAGTTCGAAATCCAACAAATTCCGAAATCAGCGATCTCGCCTGTCGGAATCGGCGCAAGGCACCGCGCTGCGATCGAAGGTGACGGCTTAGAATATGGATGAGGCGCGAGGGACGTCGACAGTCTCCACAGCGTCATGGCCGGGCCTGTCCCGGCCATCCACGCCTGGCTACGCGGCCCAAAGAACGTGGATGCCCGGGACAAGCCCGGGCATGACGACCTCTTGTAAATCTTCATATGCGATTGCGGGTGAGGGCCGGAGAGCCCCCTGTTTACCGACGCCCTACTGCCGCAGCATGATCAGGGGATCGGCGGTGTCGGGGACGCGGCGCCACTGCGCGTGGTCGTCGGCCTCGAACTGCCAGGCTTCGCCTGATTTCGACATCAGGATGATCTGGCCGCGCTCGAGGCGCCATTGCGTCGGGTTGAACTGCGCAATCGCCGCGTCGCATCTCGGCTTGAGGAAAACCTGGAAATTGTCCGAATCCGCTTCGGTGTTGGTCAGCGTCAGCCCGCAGATCGGCTGGCCCTTGCCGCGCACCATCGACCAGTCACCGATCATCTGGTCCATTGACTTCGCCATCGAGCGCGCGGCGGCGAGATCCTGCAGGATGTAGACGCCCTCGCCCTGGCGCAGGCCCTCGAAGATGCCGGCCTCGACCTCGGTGAAGTCGATCACGGCTTCGCCGGTCGCATCCTGCAGGCGCACGATGTCGAGGCCCCTCACGCTCCAGGCCACGATGTCCTTGGTGAAGGGCAGCGCGGTCTTGCAGGACGGCTCCAGCTCCAGCTTGAAACCCTGGCCTGCGGCGTCACCCTTAAGCGTGACGACGCAGGTCTTGCTGCGCTCGGTGGTCGAGAGCTCCCACTGTCCGGGCATCTGCTTCTTCAGGCTCGCCGCATCCTGCGCATGCGCGATGCCGATCGCGGCCAAAAGGGCCGCGACGGCGCCGATCGCGGCCAGGCAGGCCGCGACGGCGAATGCGAGAACCCGAAGAACTCTCATCAGCGCCCCTTGACCGGCGTTTCCGCAACCGGCGTCAGCGGCGCCTTGCCGGCGAACCAGGCCTTGAGATTGTCGACGACGAGCTGGTCCATGGCGTTGCGCGTCACCACCGAGGCCGAGCCGATATGCGGCAGCAGCACGACGTTCTGCATGGTCTTGAGCTCGTCGGGCACGTTCGGCTCGGCCGCGAACACGTCGAGCCCGGCGGCGAGAATGGTGCCTGACTTCAGCGCCTGGATCAGCGCGGGCTCGTCGATCACCGAGCCGCGGGCGACGTTGACCAGCACGCCGCGCGGGCCGAGTGCCTTGAGCACCTCGGCATTGATCATCTTGTTGGTGCTGGCACCGCCGGGCACGATCACAACAAGCGTGTCGACCGCCTTCGCCATCTCGATCAGATCAGGGTAGTGCTTGTACGAGACGTCCTTGGAGGCGTTGCGGGAGTGGTAGACCACCGGCACCAGCGAGGCGTCGAGCCGGCGCGCGATGGCCTGGCCGATCCGACCCATGCCGACGATGCCGACCTTGCGGTCGCGCAGCGAGCCGACGCTGAGCGGATAGTTCTGGGTCTGCCAGAGCCCGGAGCGGACATAGCGGTCGGCCTTGATGAACTCGCGCAAGGTCGAGATCAGAAGGCCCATCGCGACGTCGGCGACCTCCTCCGTCAAGACGTCGGGCGTGTTGGTGACGATGATGCCGTGCTCGGCGGCATATTTGGCGTCGATGTGGTCGTAGCCGACGCCGAAGCTCGCCACCATCTCCAGCTTCGGCAGCTGCGACAGCGAGTCCTTGTCCGCCCGCACGGTGTGGTAGGTCACCGCGACGCCGCGGATCTTGTCGCGGACCGCGGGCGTCAATCGCTCGAGATCGCCGCGCGTCTCCGCCTTGTGCACGACGAAATGATCGGAAAACCCGTTCTCGAGGATCGGCCGCACCGGCCCATAGATCAGAAGGTCGATCTTTTCGGACGAAATCGAACCGGCAGCCATCAGTTTTCCTTTCCAAGCGCGCTCTCATGCCAGCGCCGTAAAACGAGGTGGGAAACTAGCGCCAGCACCCCATAGATGACAATCCCGGCCAGCGACAACAGAAGCAGCGCGGCAAACATGCGGGGTATGTTCAAGCGATAGCCTGACTCGGCGATCCTGTAGGCGAGCCCGGAGCCGGCGCCGGCCGTTCCGGCCGCGATCTCGGCCACGACCGCGCCGATCAGCGACAGGCCGCCGGCGATGCGCAGGCCCCCGAGAATGTAGGGCAGCGCCGCCGGCAGCTTGAGGAAGCGCAGGGTTTGCGACTTCGACGCGCCATAGAGCTGGAACAGGCCGGCGAGGTTGCGGTCCACCGAGTTCAGCCCGAGCGTGGTGTTCGACAGCACCGGGAAAAAGGCGACGATGAAGGCGCAGACGACCACCGCGGTCTGCTGCTCCAGATAGATCAGCAAGAGCGGCGCGATCGCGATGACAGGCGTCACCTGCAGCACGATGGCATAGGGGAACAGCGAATATTCCACCCATTTCGACTGGTTGAACAGCAGCGCCAGCGCGATGCCGCCGATGCTGGCGGCGACAAAACCTTCGAGCGTGGTGACAAGCGTGGTCGCCAGCGATTGTGACAGCACCGCCCAGTCCTTGATCAGCGTCAGCACGATGACGGAGGGAGCCGGCAGCACGTAGGGCGGGATCTCCCTGATGCGGACCACGAGTTCCCAGGCAAGGAGGCCGGCTGCGAAGACGATGACGGGCAGCACAAAGCGCATCGCGCGTTGCGCGCCGGACGACTTTGCAGGCACGGGAGCTTGCGCGTTCATAGCGTCGACTGCCCTGAATAGGACGGGGCCAGCGCGGCCGACACGCGTCGGCAATAATCGGAATAGGCCGTCGAGGTGCGAAACTCCTCGGCCCGCGGCTCGACCGTCTCGATACGGATGTCGGCCTGGATGCGGCCGGGGCGCGCCGTCATGACGACGACACGTTGCGACAGATAGACGGACTCGAACACCGAATGGGTGACGAAGATGACGGTCTTGCGTAAGCGTCGCCACAGCGCGAGCAGATCGTTGTTGAGGCGGAAGCGCGTGATCTCGTCGAGCGCGGCGAACGGCTCGTCCATCAGGAGGATATCGGGATCGGTGACGAGCGCACGGGCCAGCGACACCCGCATCTTCATGCCGCCGGAGAGCTCGCGCGGAAAGGCATCGGCGAAATCGGCGAGGCCGACGCTGGCGAGCGCCGCGTCGGCACGCGCGCGCCCTTCCGCCTTCGGCACGCCGCCGAGCTTCAGCGGCAGGCGCACGTTCTCGCGGACGTTGGCCCAGGGCATCAGGGTCGGCTCCTGGAACACGAAGCCGATGCCGTGGCCCGGCTGCGGCACGCCCTCGTGCCGTGCCACCCGCACCGTGCCCGACGACGGCGCCCCGAGCTCGGCGATCAGCCGCAACACCGTCGACTTGCCGCAGCCGGAGGGGCCCAGCAGCGAGATGAACTCGCCCTTGCGGACGGCAAGGTCGAACGGGCCGAGCGCCATCACGCCGTTGTCGTAAGTTTTCGTCACGCCGCGCAGGCTGACGGCGAGATGCGTCAGGCTGGCCTCGACGGCGGGCGATGGATTGCGCTCTACCATTGAGAGCGGGCTGCCGCGTTTCGGCCGCTCTTCACCTCTCCCCGACGGGGAGAGGTCGGCGCGTAGCGCCGGGTGAGGGGGAAGAGGTCCAACGAGAGAGCGTAACCCCTCACCCGCATCGCATCTTGTGATGCGATGCGACCTCTCCCTTCGGGAGAGGTGGGCCCCAGCCGCACCGCCGTGCCGGATCTCACCATGCGTTACGGCTTGTTCGGGCGCAGCTCGACGCCGACGCCCTTGTTGACGAAGCGCAGCGTGTAGGATTTGCGGTAGTCGAGATCCGCCTTCACGACCCCGGCCTTGACCATCTTGTTGAAGAAGGAGGCGTAGCGCTCGTCGCTCATCGCGCCGATGCCGTTCTTCAAGCTGTCACCGGAATCGACGATGCCGTGCTCCTTCATCTTGACGACGGAATAGGCCAGGAGATCGTCGGTCATCTCCGGGTTGAGCTGCTTGATCAGGGCGTTGCCGGCGGAATTGTCCCGGTAAAGGTAGTTGTACCAGCCGATCATGGAGGCATCGACGAAGCGCTGCACGAGGTCGGGCTTCTTCTCGACAATCTCGCGGCGGGTTTCGATCAGGGTGGAATAGGTGTTGAAGCCGTAATCGGCGAGCAGCAGCACATTGGGCTTGAAGCCGGCGGCCTTCTCCACCGCAAACGGCTCGGAGGTGACGTAACCCTGCATGGCGCTCTTGGGATTGGCGATGAAGGGCTGCGGATTGAAATTGTAGGGGGCGCACGTTCTTCTCGCTGAAGCCGTATTCGGACTTCAGCCATTGGAAGTAGCTGGTCATGCCTTCCTTGGAGACGAACAGCGTCAGCGGCTTGAGGTCCTCGATCTTGGCGACCTTGGCATCAGGCTGCGTCAGCATCACCTGCGGATCCTTCTGGAAAATCGCGGCGATGGTGATGACGGGAACGTTGTTGGCGACGGCGTCGAACGACATCAGCGTGTTCGCGGCCATGAAGAAATCGATCTTGCCGGCGATCAGCAGCATCCGGTTGTTCTCGTTCGGGCCGCCGGGGACGATGGTGACGTCGAGGCCGTATTTCTTGTAGGTGCCGTCGGCGACCGCCTGGAAGAAGCCGCCATGCTCGGCCTCGGCGACCCAGTTGGTGCCGAAGGTGACCTTGTCGAGCGTTTGGGCGCGCGCCGGCGCAAAAGAGGCGAGAGCGGCCAACAAGCCCGCAACTAACGCTCGCCGCAGATGAAAGGGGGTCATAATGGCACTCCGTCGATCGTGGCTGGCCCAATCGCGACTGGTCCGGGTGAAGGCAACGCGATAGAACCGCATGACATCAGGGGATGCGAGCCGCCCGGGCCCGCATCCCCTCATACCGCAAATTACGTGACAAATTCGGGCAAGGAAACCTCGATGACGCCCTCCCGCGACTGGATCGACATCGACTGGGCTGATGCGAGCCCCGGCGAGGTGTCGCGCTGGATCGCGGTGCTGCCGCTGGCGGCAACCGAGCAGCACGGTCCGCATCTGCCGCTGACGACGGACGTGTTGATCGCGGACGCCTATCTGGCACGTGTGCGTCAGCTGTTACCAACCAGGATTCCGGCGAGCTTCCTCCCGGTCGAACCGGTCGGGATTTCGACCGAACATATCGACTATCCCGGCACGCAGACGCTGCCGACCGAAATTGCGCTGAGGAAATGGACAGCGATCGGCGCGGACGTTGCAAGCCGCGGCGTGCGGAAGCTTGTCATCGTCACCAGCCATGGCGGCAACAGTGCAGCGATGATGCTGGTCGCGCAGGACCTGCGTGCGCATCACAAGCTGTTCGTGGTGACGACCTCGTGGTCGCGGCTCTCAGGCGCCGACAAATTGTTCCCGGCCGATGAAGTGCGGCACGGCATTCACGGCGGCGCCGTCGAGACTTCGATCATGCTGGCGAGCTATCCCGATCAGGTGCGCAAGGATGCAATCGCCGATTTTCCAGCGAGCAGTATTGCGATCGAGCAGCAGTATCGCTGGCTGTCGACGCAGCGGCCGGCGCCGTTCGCCTGGCAGGCGCAGGATCTCAACGCCAGCGGTGCCGTCGGCAACGCGACGCTGGCTGACCCCGCGAAGGGCGAGCAGCTGCTCGATCAGGGTGCGACGGCGTTCTGCGAGCTGCTGGCGGAGATCGATAACTTCGACGTGAACAGGCTCGCCAAGGGCCCCCTCGGCTAGGGGGCATCTTCCTGGATTCATTCAGGAAAGATCGAGCTTTGGCGAGCACATTTGCGGTCTTCGAACCGGACGCGAGGAGCCTCCGTCCAACTGGGCACGCGGGCCACAACGGACCGCCTCAACCCCGGATGGAGTTTCACATGTCGATCAAGACCAAGTTTGCCGCCGCAGCTCTCGCTGCTCTCGCCGTGACCGGCAGCATCGCGTCCACCACCTCCTCGGCCGAAGCCAAGCAGCCCGCCTGGGTCTATGGTGTGGGCGCCGGCATCGCCACCGCCGCCGTCGTCGGCTCCGCGATCGCCGCCACGCACGACCCCTACTATCACGGCTATCGCCGCTGCGGCTGGGTCGCGCAGTACAACGCCTTCGGCCAGTACGTCGGCCGCGTTCGCACCTGCTACTGATCTGAGTATCTGAGGCCGATCTCCACGTGGATCCTGCGTCCGACACGGGCGCCTCATCCACCCCGTGTCGTGCCCCCGACCCCGCCCGGCTGTCCCCCCCGGGCGGGGTCATTCCGTTTTGGATTCCCGGATTTTGTTGCACCCGCGTCACACAGTGGTGCGAACTCTCCTCTGCGACAACGCAAGGTGAGTTGCTCTTGCGAATTATTCGCAATAAGACTAGTCGTAGATTCAGGAACATGGGACGAAGTCGAGGTCAATCGAGATTATCTCGGCCATTCGCCTCGAGCGCGGAGACGTGGTGACAGAATCGCCGCGACACGGCAGGGATATCGCGGCAGGTGAGACACATTCGCGTTTGGGGGCGTGCGTTTTGGCGTTGAGAGGTCACAGACACCGGTGCTTGCGAACGGCCGCGGCGATCGCCACAGGCGTGCTTGCCCTTCCCGCGGCCAGCCGCGCGGCCGATCTGCCGCTGAAGGCGCCAGCCTTGAGAGCGGTCTATGACTGGACCGGCCTCTATATCGGCGCGCATGCCGGCTACAGCCACGGCTCGTCGCGCTTCGCGCTGAACGACGGTACCGCCATCAGCGACAGCGGCGTCTTCAGCGGCATGATCGGCGGCGTGCAGGCGGGCTACAATCACCGCCTCAACTCCGGCTGGCTGGTCGGCGTCGAAGGCGATTTTACGTTTCCCAACTACATCACGTCGAATTCGATCGTCTCGTTCCTGGCGACGCCCGCCAACACCGTCACCCAGCAATGGGACTACACCGCGAGCGTGCGCGGCCGCGTCGGCTACACCAGCGGTCCCTGGCTCATCTACGCCACCGGCGGCTTCGCCTGGATGGGCGAGCGCTATTTCGACGCGCCGGCCTCCGGCGCCGAAATCCCGAAGATCCTGAACACGCGGCCCGGCTGGGTCGCAGGCGCCGGCCTAGAATACGCCTTCGCGCCGCATTGGAGCGCACGGCTCGAATATCTCTACAGCCGCTTCGACGGCGCCAACGTCGCCTTCTCTACGGGCGCGCAGTACACCTCCTCGTCGGTCGATTTCCAGCAGGTCAGGCTCGGCCTCAACCGCAAGGTCGATTGGCCGGGCCTGCCGAGCTATGACCCGAAGAGCTCGCTGATCGACCCGGAATCGGACCGCTGGGAGATCCACGGCCAGACCACCTATCTGCCGCAAGGCTATCCATCCTTTCCCGCGCTCTATACCGGGCCGAACTCGCTGTCGCCGTCGCGGCAGGCCAAGGCGACCTGGAGCAACAGCCTGTTCCTGAACGCGCGGCTGTGGGACGGCGGCGAAGTCTATTACAATCCCGAATTGCTGCAGGGATTTGGACTGAACGACACGGTCGGTGCGGCCGGCTTCCCGAACGGCGAAGCGCAGAAGTCGAACTTCCCCTATCCGCATTACAACACCTCGCGCCTGTTCGTGCGCCAGACCTTCGGCTTCGGCGGCGAGCAGGAGGAGCTTGCGAGCGGTCAGCTCCAACTCGGCCAGAAGGTCGACGTGTCGCGCCTCACGATTCAGGCCGGCAAATTCCCGGTGGTCGACGTGTTCGACGGTAATGCCTACGCCAAAGACACGCGCCGGGATTTCATGAACTGGTCGATCTGGGCGCCCGGTGCCTTCGACTATTCCGCCGACAAGGTAGGCCTCACCTACGGCATCACCGCCGAGCTCAACCAGAAGCAATGGGCGCTGCGCGGCGGCTATTTCCTGATGGTCTCCGAGTCCAACGCCAATCACTTCGACACCAGGGTCGGGGAGCGCGGTCAATATTTGCTCGAGCTCGAGACGCGCTTCTCGCTGTTCGGCCGACCGGGCAAGCTCAGGACCATCGGCTGGCTCGATAGCGCCAACATGGGCAGCTTCCGCGAGACGCTGGACAATCCCGCGCTCAATCTCGACATCGCGCAGACCCGGCGCGGCCGCCTGAAGTACGGCTACGTGCTCAACCTCGAGCAGGCGATCACCGACGATGTCGGCCTGTTCGGCCGCTGGAGCTGGAACGACGGCAAGACAGAAACGCTGGCCTTCACCGACATTCATCGCAGCCTGTCCGGCGGCGTTTCGATCAAGGGCACGACTTGGGGCCGACCCGACGACGTGATCGGCGTCGGCGGCGCGATCAACGCGATCTCACAGGATTACCGCGACTTCCTCGCCGCCGGCGGCCTCGGCGTGCTGGTCGGCGACGGCGCGCTGAACTACCGCAAGGAACGTATCCTCGAAACCTATTACGCCTACGCGGTGAACAAGAACATCACCCTCACCGCCGACTACCAGCTCATCGTCAACCCCGCCTACAATGCCGACCGCGGACCGATATCGGTGTTTTCGGGGCGGCTGCACGGGGAGTTCTGAGCCCGCGGCTCAGAACAGGAGCGCAACGCCCGAGACGAACAGCAGCGCCAGCACGATCTTGCGGAACGTGGCCTCGTCGATCCGGCCGAACAGCTTCAGCCCGAGCCACGTTCCGGCGAACAGAAAGGGCAGACCGAGCGCGAACAGCTTCGCCGTGTCTGATGTGAGCGATCCCTTGGCACCGAGCCAGAACGCCGCCATGGCGAATACCACGACGGCGACCGGCTGGAACGTGGCGCGCTGCGCGTCCCTGGGCAGGCCGCGCAAATTGCACCAGATGGTGACGACGATGCCCGCAAGACCGGTGAGGCCGCCGAGCAGTCCGTTGACGAAACCGACCGTCATGTCGGCGGTCGGCGGCATGGCGGCCGCGAGCTTGAGCTGCGGCCGGAAGAATGCATAGAGGCTGTAGGCGATCAGGATAGCACCGACCGCGATGCGAACGCTCTTCGGATCGGCCCAGGTCAGGAGCGACACCCCCGCCGGCACACCGATGATTGCACCGACGATGAACGGCCACAGCCGGTGCCAGTCGAGCGCGC
Organism: Bradyrhizobium sp. USDA 336; assembly: GCF_044908355.1. Lineage (NCBI taxonomy): Bacteria > Pseudomonadati > Pseudomonadota > Alphaproteobacteria > Hyphomicrobiales > Nitrobacteraceae > Bradyrhizobium > Bradyrhizobium sp. USDA 336. The sequence goes on from NZ_JBIYDC010000002.1 coordinate 5,193,799, forward strand.
TGCGCAGCTTCCAGACCGAATAGCCCTGCACCAGAAGGCCGAAGCCGACGATCAGGCTGGCACTCTGAAGCGGCGTCAGCACGTAAAGCCACAACGATGCCGCGACCAGGCCGAAGGCGAAGCCGGAGAGGCCCGCGACGAACGCGCCGGCGAAGGTGGCCAACAAAAACAGCGGAAGCTCGATTGCGATCCCGTCCATTGCTCGCTCCATGGATAAGCGAGCAGCGCTTGCGTGGGATCACCACTTCACGGGGAGGCTGCGACATCCCCGGGATGCAAGTCTAGGTGAAACGGCCTTCTTGCACAATGACCTTGTTATGCCACGCGGATCGCGTCGAGGAATTTCCCGACCTCGGTCTTGAGCCGGCTGCTCTCGCCGGACAGCGACCTTGCCGATGCGAGCACGTTGGAGGAGGCCGATCCGGTTTGGCTCGCGCCGCGCTGCACGTCGACGATGCTGGCGGAGACCTGCTGGGTGCCGCGCGCGGCCTGCTGCACATTGCGTGAGATCTCGCGCGTCGCTGCGCCCTGCTCCTCGACCGCCGCGGCGATGGCGGACGCGATCTCGGACATGCGGGAGATGGTGTCGCCGATCGACTTGATGGCGCCGACGGAGTCCTCCGTCGCCGTCTGGATGCCCGAGATCTGCTGGCTGATCTCGCCGGTGGCCTTGGCGGTCTGCTCGGCCAGCGCCTTGACCTCGGACGCGACGACGGCGAAGCCGCGACCGGCCTCGCCGGCGCGCGCCGCCTCGATGGTGGCGTTGAGCGCCAGAAGGTTGGTCTGGCCGGCGATCTGGCTGATGAGCTCGACGACGTCGCCGATCCGCCCCGCAGCCCTGGCGAGCTCGCCGACATGCTCGTTGGTCCGCCCGGCCTGCTGCACGGCCTCGCCGGCGATGCGCGCGGAATCCTGAACCTGACGACTGATCTCGTCGACCGAGGAGGCCATCTCCTCGGCCGCGGCGGCAACGGTCTGCACGTTGGTGGAAGCCTGCTCGGATGCGGCGGCAACCGTCGCCGTGACCTTTTCCGATTGCTCGGCCGTGCTCGTCAGCGTTCCCGCGGAGGTTTCCAGCTCCGAGGATGCCGACGAGACGGTGTTGATCACGTCGCCGATCATGGCTTCGAACTCCCGCGCGATCTGATCCATGCGCTGGCTGCGCTTCAGCTTCGCTTCCGCTTCGATCGCGGCCGCCTCGTCGGCGGATTTCTTGGCGAACAGCGAATCCTTGAAATGCTGGAGCGAGCCTGCGACCTGGCCGATCTCGTCGCTGCGGCCCGTCGCGGGAATCTCGACCTCGTGCTGCCCGGCGGCGAGCGCGCCGATCACGTCGGCGATCCGGCCGAGCGGCGTCACCACGCGCCTGCGCAGCATGATGGTCACGCCACCGAGCGTGCCGAGCAGGGCCAGCACGGCGACACCGGCGAGCGCGAGCATCGCCAGCGCGCCGTCGCGCGCGGACGAGGCGCGCTCGGCGGCTTCCGCCAGCGCGGCGTCGCGCACGCCGTAGAACATCTGGATGGCCGGCACGATGACCTTCGCCAGCTCATCGGCGGTGCCGGCGTACTTACCGTCAGTCCGTGCTGCAGGAATCTCCTTGTCCACGGCAACTGCGGCTTTTCCAAAATAGGATTCCGTCGCCGCCTTCAGCGCGGTGGCGATCCGGACGGGATTTTCGAGCTGTTCGAGACCGGCCTCGATGCGCTCGCGATCGACCTCCACGCGCCCCTGCATGCGATCCATCAGCGACAGTTCGGCCGCGGTGAGCGGACGGCGCGCGGAGAGCGCAGGCGACAGCGTGGCCGCGCGGCTGCCGGCCGAAACGCGCAGATCCTGCGCCGTCCGCGCCAGGTTCAACAGCGCCGCAAGCGAGGAATCGGCGTTGATCACCTTTGCCTCGAGCTTGTTCATGACGGGTTCGAGATTGGCGAGGACCTCGGCGACGCCGGGCAGGAAGGCCTTTGTCGCGGCGCCGTCGCGCTCCGCCAGCGGAACGCTCATCGCGCGACCGGCCGCGGTGGTGATTTCCTTCAGCCGCCGCGCGGCACGGTCGAGATTCTCGGCGATGGCGCCGCCGCCGTCCAGCACCATGACGGCGCGCCTTGCGGCCTCGAAGCCCTCCTCGGCCGTTTTCGCGGCCTTCGCGGCAACTTCGAGCTGCGCCTGCGTTGCAGCGCCTTCCTGGAAGATCGGTCCGATATAGGGAGCGCGAAGGCTGGCGACGTGTTGGCTGGCCATCAGCGTCGCGCCAAATGCCTCCACCGTCTTGATCGCATCGGAGCGATTGGCGAAGATGCGCGTCTGCGGTATCAGCACCTCGGCGCCGAGGATGACTGCAAACACCGTCACCGTCAGCATCGACAGCGCGAAAAGCTTTCCCATCCGCATCCTCAGGTCCCCCGGGTCTTCTTGCAAGCGCAAAAGCTAGCGGGCGGCCACTAAGGGCTCGTTAAGCAACGATCCGTAGTTCCGCGGGGTGTCAAGTCGTCGCGGACGCCTTTGGGAACGCCGTCGCGCACGGGTTCCCTTTCGGCGATGAATAAGCAGAATCGCCAGCACTTCCGCACTGAATACCTATATCAGTGGCTTGCCGGCATCCCGGCCACACTTGCTTACCTCCGGAACGTCAATGCTTTCGCTCGAACTCGCCATCGTCGTCGTCCTGATCGTCATCAACGGCCTGCTCTCCATGTCGGAGCTGGCCGTGGTGTCATCGCGCCCAGCGCGGCTGTCGCTGCTCGCGGCCAAGGGCGTGCGCGGCGCCGAGCGAGCGCTGACGCTGGCGGCCGATCCCGGCAAGTTCCTCTCGACGGTGCAGATCGGCATCACGCTGGTCGGCGTGCTCTCCGGCGCGTTCTCGGGCGCGACGCTCGGGCAGCGGCTGACGCAATGGCTGCTCGAGCTCGGCCTGTCGCCAGGCATTGCCGACATCGTCGGCGTCGGCATCGTGGTCACGCTCATCACCTACGGCACCCTGATCGTCGGCGAGCTGGTGCCGAAGCAGGTGGCGCTGCGCGACCCCGAGAGCATCGCGGTGCGGGTCGCGCCGGCGATGCACGCGCTTGCGAAAATATCGCTGCCGCTCGTGTTTCTGCTCGACGTCTCCGGCAAGCTGATCCTCACGCTGCTCGGCCGCGGCGGCAAGGCCGAGGAGAAAGTCTCGGAGGACGAGATCCATCACCTCGTCAGCGAGGCCGAGAGCGCAGGCGTGCTCGAGCCCGGCGAGAAGGAGATGATCGCCGGCGTGATGCGGCTCGGCGACCGGCCGGTCGGCGCGGTCATGACGCCGCGCACCGAGGTCGACGAGATCGACCTGAACGACGATCCCGCCGCCATCCAGGACATCATCGCCAAGAGCCCGCATTCGCGCTTTCCCGTGTCCGACGGCGACCGCGACAAGCCGATCGGCGTGCTGCAGGCCAAGGACCTGCTGATCGCCTATATGAACGAACGCAATCCGGACCTGCGCGCGCTCGTGCGCGAGGCGCCCGGCATCCCGGTGTCGGCAGATGCGCGCGACGTGCTGACCATCCTGAAAGCGGCCCCGGTTCACGTCGGGCTCGTCTACGACGAATACGGCGCCTTCGAAGGCATGGTGACCGCCGCCGACATCCTCTACTCGATCGTCGGCGCCTTTCATTCCGAGGAGGGACCGCCCGAGCCGGCCTTCGTCAGGCGCGACGACGATTCGCTGCTGATCTCCGGCTGGATGCCGGTCGACGAGTTCGGCGAACTGCTCGGCATCAAGCTGCCGCCGCATCGCTACAACACGGTCGCAGGCCTCGTGCTGCAACAATTCAACATGCTGCCCAATGTCGGCGATGCCTTCGATTTCGGCGGCTGGCACATCGAGGTGGTCGATCTCGACGGGCGAAGGATCGACAAGATATTGGCGAGCCGATTGACTGAGGTCGAGACGGGGTGATCACCCTCCGCCGTCGTCCCGGACAAGCGCAGCTCTCGACAACGCGTTGCGTTGTCGAGAGCGGAGCGCTGATCCGGGACTCATTACCACAGGGAAGAGTTTGGCGAAGGCTCGGAGTTGCCAGCTCGCGCTTGCAACTTCTCCCTGGGGTTATGGGTCCCGGGCTCGCGACTTCGTCGCGCCCCGGGACGACAGCGGAGTTTGACGCTAGAGCGCGCGTCGAACGCCGAGCGTCACCCGAACCTGACCCCGATCCGCTTTTCCTTGCGCCAGACCACTGTGCAGGTCCGATGCGTGCCGTCGGCCTGGACGAAGAGGGTGAAGTGATCGGGAATGCCGACGGGGCTGGCAACGTCGAGTGCGGCGCCGGTATCGGAGAGATTGCGGACGGTGCAGTCGATCGCGCCACCGCCGAACTCGATCGTCCCGGCCTTCAGCACGCGATGTCGGGCCTTGTCGCGTCGCTCGTCCATGGGCCGAATCTACACCCAAAGTTGAACCAGCCGTTAAACCCTACCCTCCGCTCTCGGCAGTTTGAGGTCCCCGGCCGACGGCAGCCGCAGCCCGCATCTTACAACGCCGGCTGGAACGTCTCGGCGCGCGCCATCTGCCAGGCGTCGCGGAAGCGCGGGTCTTCCGTGCCTTCGAGCAGCTCGCCCGGACGCAGCGCCGGATAGAGCTGCGCGAACGACTTCACCTGGGTCGTCGACGTCCGTTGGCTGAAATGGATCGGCCGCAGCTGCTGCGGATGTTCGAGCCCTGCCGCGGCGATCAGCTCGGTCAGCGAGTGCAGCGTGGCATGGTGATAATTGTGCACGCGGTCGATCTTGAGCGGCACGTAGAGCGCGCGCGCCCGCGTCGGATCCTGCGTCGCCACGCCGGTCGGGCAGCGGTCGGTGTGGCAGCTCAACGACTGGATGCAGCCGAGCGAGAACATGAAGCCGCGCGCCGAATTGCACCAATCGGCGCCGATCGCCATGGCGCGCGCCATGTCGAAGGCGGTCGCGATCTTGCCGGAGGCGCCGATCTTGATGCGGTCGCGCGCATTGATGCCGACCAGCGCGTTGTGGACGAAATTGACGCCCTCGCGCATCGGCATGCCCAGATGATCCATGAACTCAAGCGGCGCCGCGCCGGTGCCGCCCTCATTGCCGTCGACGACGATGAAATCGGGATAGATTCCGGTCTGAAGCATCGCCTTGCAGATCGCCAGGAACTCCCAGGGATGGCCGATGCAGAGCTTGAAGCCGGCCGGCTTGCCGCCCGAAAGGCGGCGCATCTCGGCGATGAACTGCATCATGCCCACGGGCGTCGAGAAGGCGCGGTGCGAGGCCGGCGAGATGCAGTCCTCGCCCATGGCGACGCCGCGGATCTTGGAGATCTCCTCGGAGACCTTGGCCGCCGGCAGCACGCCGCCATGGCCTGGCTTGGCACCCTGGCTGACCTTGAGCTCGACCATCTTGATCTGGTCGTCGCCGGCGACGCGCGCGAACGCTTCGGGATCGAAGCTGCCGTCGAGATGACGGCAGCCGAAATAGCCCGAGCCGATCTCCCAGATGATGTCGCCGCCCATCTCGCGGTGATAGGGGCTGACGCCGCCCTCGCCGGTGTCGTGCGCGAAACCGCCCTTCCTGGCGCCGGCATTCAATGCCCGCACCGCATTCGGGCTGAGCGCGCCGAAGCTCATCGCCGAGATATTGAACACCGAGGCCGAATAGGGCTTTGCGCAGTCCGGCCCACCGATCACCACACGGAATTTCTCCGTGGCATGCGCCTTCGGCGAGACCGAGTGATGCATCCACTCGTAGCCCTCGCGATAGACGTCCTCCTGGGTGCCGAAAGGACGCTTGTCGAGCTCCATCTTGGCGCGCTGATAGACCACCGCGCGGGTGTCGCGCGAGAACGGCATGCCGTCCTTCTCGCTCTCGAAGAAATATTGCCGCATCTCGGGGCGAATCTCTTCGAGCAAGAAGCGGATATGCGCCGAAATCGGGTAGTTGCGCAGCACCGCGTGGCTCTTCTGCAGAAGATCGCGGACGCCGAGCAGGGTCAGCGCGCCGAAGATGAGGATCGGAATCAGCAGGATGTCGAAGATCTTGCCGTCGGAGATGCCGATACCGATCAGGAGCGCGGTGACCACCGCGCAGATCGTCAGCACGATGAAGCGCGGCGAGAAGGGCAGCAGCAGGGTTTCCATGATCCCCTCCTCCGCCAGCGGCAGGCGTTTCGGGGATGCATGCGTCTTGTTGTCGTCGGCCACGATTCCGATCCTCTCGCCAGCAGAAGGCGTCACGATACGCCCGCGCCTGTCATACGGATATGACGCCGCCCTTGTTTCAGGCTAGCGAATTCGGCCGAGACAAATCAATCAGCCGGATGGACGGATTTTGCGGTGCAGCAGAGGGGTCGGATGGGGTCAGGCTGGAGGCGGCGCAAGCCATGCAGTGTCCCGGGCAAGCGCAAGCGCAGACCCGGGACCCAGAATGCAACAGCATACGATGCGGCGAGATGGACCCCGGCTCTGCAGCGCACCGGCGAAGGGGCGCTGCGGACGCGAGCGCGTAGCGCTCAGCGCTCGACGAAGGCCTTCTCGATCACGAAATGGCCGGGCTTGTTGCCGCTTCCTTCGACGAAGTCGCGGCTCTCGAACATCTGCTTCAGCTCTTCCAGCATCGCCGGGCTGCCGCACATCATGATGCGGTCGGTTGCGATGTCGAGCGGGCCCTGCCCGATGTCGTTGAAGATCTGCTCGGAGCTGATGAGGTCGGTGATGCGACCGCGGTTCTTGAACGGCTCGCGGGTGACGGTCGGATAATAGACGAGCTTATCCGCGAGCAGCTCGCCGAACAGCTCATCCTCGCGCAGGGTCGCGACCAGCTTCTCGCCATAGGCGAGCTCGGAGACCTGGCGGCAGCCATGCACCAGCACGATAGACTCGAACTGGTCGTAGACCTCGGGGTCCTTGATCAGGCTGGCGAAGGGCGCAAGGCCGGTGCCGGTCGAGAGCAGCATCAGCCGCTTGCCGGGAAGCAGGTTGTCGGTGATCAACGTGCCGGTCGCCTTGCGGCCGACCAGGATGGTGTCGCCTTCCTTGATCTTCTGCAGGCGCGAGGTCAACGGACCGTCCTGCACCTTGATCGAGAAGAACTCGAGCTCTTCCTCGTGGTTGGCGCTCGCCATGCTGTAGGCCCGCAGCAGCGGCCGGCCATCGACCTCGAGGCCGATCATGGCGAACTGGCCGTTCTGGAACCGGAAGCCGGTATCGCGGGTGGCGCGGAAGCTGAACAGCGTGTCGGTCCAGTGGTGGACGGAAAGAACCTTCTCTCGGTAAAACGCGCTCATGATTCTCGATATTCCGAATAACTGCGGTTTTAGGGCAAAAGCGTTGCCCGGCCCTGAAATCGGGCGGTCACCATTTGCCATGGCGGAGGATTCGCGTGTGTGATCTACGCCATTGAGACCAATAATCAACCTCCTTTCGGATGCAATTGATGCCGGTCAAACCAGCATTTGCGGCAGAACTGGTCACATCATTAAGGAATCTGCTGCCTGGCGCGCGCGGAGGATAATTTCTTTTCCCTCCCGGCCTTCATTGCAGCACTTAATTTCCGGCGCGCTCGCAAGAATTTCATTAAGAATAGCTCTGAATTCTCACCCGGCTTGGCGCCGGCGCCCGCATTTTTGCGGTTTTTGGCGCCAGGAACGACGAAACACCATGGCAAGCGGCGAGCGGATCTTCGTTCAGGCGATCAGGCGCTATTGCGCGGAGCGGGGCATCGCGGTCGATGTCCGCTCCGGTGGCTGGCTCATCGCGATGCGCCGGGGACCGACACGCCATTTCGCCTTCGGCTACGACATCGGCCTGAACAGCGCCATTGCCCATCGGCTCGCCAACGACAAGTCTGCGACCGCCGAGGCGCTGACGCTGGCGGCCGTGCCCTGCGTTCCGCATCGGCTGTTCCTCAACCCGAAGCTGGGCGTGCATGTCGCCGGCGCCGATTGGCGCGAGGGGATGCTGGCGCTGCTCGCCGAAAATCCGCACGGTGTGGTGGTGAAGCCGAACGAGGGAACATCGGGGCGCTCGGTCTTCAAGGTGACGACGGAGGCGGAGCTCGACCACGCCGCCGACGAGGTCTTCTCGATGAGCACGGGGCTCGTGATCTCGCCCTATGTCGCGATCGAGGAGGAGGTCCGCGTGGTGCTGCTCGATGATGCTCCGCTCGTCGTCTATAGCAAGCAGCGCGGCCCGGATTGGCGGCACAATCTCGATGCCGGCGCAAAGCCGGTGCTGCTGGAGCACGGCGCAGTCCGCGCGGCCTGCGCAAAGCTCGCGATCGATGCCGCGCGCGCCATCGGCATCGTCTTTGCTTCGATCGACGTGGTTCGGGTGAACCGCGAATGGAAGGTACTCGAGATCAATTCCGGCGTGATGATGGAGGCGCTCGGCAAGCTGCACCCGGAGCTGGTGCAGGCGACATATGACGCGGCGCTTGACCGGGTGTTTGCGTGACGCTCCGAGCGCCAAGCGCAAGCTGCAATCCCTTCTGCGTGCGGTCGCGTTTTCGGGATGTTCCCATTGTGAAATGGAAAGCGGCGATCTAGCCTTCATGCAGCGCACGACGCATGCGGCTTGCACGCTTTCCTTGCGGCGGCTGCATCAATGATCGTCAAGCAAATGAAAAGGGAAACGCCATGAGCGGCAACATCAATCGCCAGATCCTGCTGGTGGAAAAGCCCAGCGGCAAGCTCGGTCCCGAACATTTCAGGATGGTCGAAGGCGCGATGCCGGAGCCGAAGGACGGCGAGGCCTTGCTGCGCGTACGCTACATCTCGCTCGACGCGGCCAACCGCGCCTGGATGCACGGCGCGACCTATCGTTCCGCCGTCGAAGCCAACAGCGTCATGGCCGGCGGCGCCATCGCCGAGGTCGTCAACTCGAAGGCAGCGGGGCTTGCGCCCGGCGACATCGTGTTCGGCGACACCGGCTGGCAGGAATTTGCCGCCGTGCCGGCGAAGCATCTGACCAGAATGCCGAAGCTCGAGCCGATGACGCACCTGCTCAGCGTGTTCGGCATCGCGGGCCTCACCGCTTATTTCGGCCTGCTTGAGATCGGCAAGCCCAGGGAGGGCGAGACGGTCGTGGTCTCCGCGGCCGCAGGCTCGGTCGGCTCGATCGTCGGACAGATCGCCAAGATCAGGGGATGCCGCGTCGTCGGCATCGCCGGCGGCGCCGCCAAGTGCAACTGGCTGACCTCCGAGCTCGGCTTCGATGCCGCCGTGGACTACAAGGACGGCGCGGTGTTCAAGGCGCTGCGCGCAGCGGCGCCGAAAGGCATCGACGTCTATTTCGACAATGTCGGCGGCGACATCCTCGAAGCCTGCCTGCCGCAGATGAACAACTACGGCCGCATCGCCTGTTGTGGCGCGATCTCGCAATATGACGGCGCGCCTGCCGCACATGGCCCGCGCGGCGTGCCCGGCCTGATCGTGGTGAAGCGGCTGACCATGCAGGGCTTCATCGTGATGGACTACATGAAGGACAGCGAGCGCGCGCTCGCCGATCTCCAGGCCTGGGTGAAATCCGGCAAGCTCAAGGTGCAGGAGGACATTCTCGACGGACTCGAGAACACGCCGAAAGCGCTGATCGGATTGCTCGCAGGCGAGAATCGCGGCAAGCGCATGGTGAGACTGACGACGTAGTCGCGCCCCCAATTGCGTCGGCATAATTGACTTGCGGTAGAGGCCGAAGCGGCCAAAGATGCCGCTCGCGAGCTGACCCTCGCGACGATTGCGCATGCATATCTTTTTCAGAATGGTCGGTATTCCCGATCGGGCAGGAATTCATTCAAATGTTCAACACGTTGAAGCATGCATCGACGCGCACGGCGTTGCTGGCGACAGCACTCTTCGCAACTGCAACGGGAGCGTTCGCGCAGACCGAGGCCCAGAAAAGCGCCATCCGGTCCGCATGCCGCTCCGACTTCATGGCGCATTGCTCGAGCGTGACGCCTGGCGGAGTGGAGGCGTATCAATGCCTCGCCAAGAACATGTCGAGCCTGTCGTCGGGCTGCCAGACTGCGGTTCGCGCGGTCGAACCGGCCGCCGCGCCGAAGACCGAAGCAGCGCCCGCCAAATCTGAACCGGCCAAATCTGAACCTGCCAAGTCTGAACCTGCCAAGTCTGAACCGGCGAAAACGGAAGCGGCGCCCGCTGCCGCGCCAGCTTCCAAGCCGGGAGCGGCGGCGGCGCCGAAGGCGGCAGCAGCAAAGCAGCCGAGCCCCGCACAGGTTTCGGCGATCAAGAGCGCCTGCCGCAGCGATTATCCCAAGGTCTGCGCCAGCGTGCCGCCCGGCGGCGCGCCCGCGATCGAATGCCTGGAGAAGAACAAGGCGAAGGTGTCGGCCGGTTGCGCCAAGGCCGTGAATGCAGCATTCGGTGGCGGAGCAGCCGCAGCGCCCGCAGGCGCGGCTCCGACCGCAGCAGCTCCCGCGGCCGCCGCGGCGCCGGCCACGATCACGCTGCGACCATTGCTGCCGCGCGAAGAGCTGTTCATCGTCAGGTCAGCTTGCGGCGCCGACATCCGCACCCTCTGCGCCGGCGTGGCGCCCGGCGGCGGCCGGATCATCCAATGCATTTCCAACCGGGCGGCATCGCTCTCGCCGGCCTGCAAAGAGGTGCTCGCGCCTTTCGCGGCGCGATGAGACCGAGCGGGCTTAATTCGTCCGCGGCATGAATTGCGGTGCGTGACGCGAAGGTTTTCGCGTGCTGAGGCGTAAACTAACCGATCCTTGTTTGAAAGGCCGCTACGACCACGACAAGCCCCGGGAGGACAACATGCGTTCATTGCTGCTCGTTGCTTCTGCGCTCTTCGCCTTCGCCGCCACCATGACCTTCGAGGCCACCGACGCCAATGCGGTGGTGTGCGCACGCGGCGTCGTTCGCGCCGGCTGCGTCGGACCGAATGCGGCCGTGGTCGTCCGCAAGCCGGTGCCGGCGGTCCGCTGCACCAGGGTTCTGGTGAACGGGGTCTATGTGAAGCGCTGCGTCTGACCCCTGGTGGCCAATCCGCCCCGGTTTGGCTATGATTCGCACCTGACGGTTTCGGACCCGCAAAACGCGTGTCCGGACACGTGCTTTGGCGTGCCGCGCGCTGCCGATAATTCCGCTGGCGCCGGACGCCGGAGCACATTAGTCTACCCCTAGATAGTAAGTATACTGTCAATTAGGGAGGCAGACGTTGCGGATCGCCGTGATTGGCGGGGGGCCCGGCGGGCTCTACTTTGCCTATCTCTGGAAGAAGCGTCACCCCGAGGATCAGGTCGACCTGTTCGAACAGAACCCGGCCGACGCGACCTGGGGCTTTGGCGTCGTGTTCTCCGACCAAGCGCTGGACTTCTTGCGCGCGGACGACCCCGAGACGGTCGATGCGATCGCCCCGCACATGGAGAGCTGGGAGAACATCACGCTGCACCTGCATGGCGACAGCGTCGCAATCGACGGCGTCGGCTTCTCATCGATCGGGCGGCTGGATCTGCTCAGATTCCTGCAGCAGCGCGCGCTTGATGTCGGCGTGACCCCGCGCTTCGACACGCAGATCCAGGCGATCGACCAGCTCAACGGCCACGATCTGATCGTCGCCGCCGACGGACTGAACTCGCTGGTGCGCCGCGCCTATGAGGGCGATTTCGGCACCTCGCTGTCCTACTCATCCAACAAGTTCGTCTGGTACGGCACCTCGAAGCGCTTCGACACGCTGTCGCAGACCTTCGTAAAGACCGAGCGCGGCGCCTTCAACGCCCATCACTACCGCTATTCGCCGACCATGAGCACCTTCCTGGTCGAATGCGATTACGCCACCTGGCAGGCCTATGGGTTCGCCTACAAGGACGTCGAGCAGTCCAAGGGCGTCTGCGAGGAGGTGTTCGCCGACACGCTCGGCGGCCATTGCCTCGTCTCCAACAAATCGGTCTGGCGCAATTTTCCCTGGATCTGGAACGAGCACTGGTCGTTCAAGAACATGGTGCTGCTCGGCGACGCCCTGCATTCGGCACATTTCTCGATCGGCTCGGGCACGCGGCTCGCGATCGAGGACGCCATCGCCCTCGTCAAGGCGCTGGAGTCGGATGCGCATCTTGCGACCGCGCTGCATCGCTATCAGGCCGCGCGCAAGCCCATCGTGCAGAAGCTCGTCAACGCGGCGCGCACCAGTGCGTTCTGGTACGAACATTTCGCCGAGCACATGAAGCTTCCCCTGATGGACTTCGCCTACAGCTACATCACCCGCTCCGGCCGCATCGACGATTCCCGGCTGCGTGCGATGTCGCCGGCCTTCATGGCCCGCTATCAAGCGGCCAGGAATGGCGGGGACAATGGCGGAGGCGAGGCATGAGCAACGCGATTTTCGATCAGGTGCCCGCCGACAGCGAGGGCGCACGCGAGATCGGCTTTGCCGTCCCTGACATCTACAACGCCAGCCGCATCCTGTTCGAGAATCTCGCCAAGGGCCGCGGCCACAAGCGCGCGTTGATCGGCTCCGCGGGCACACGGACTTATGCCGAGCTCTGCGACGAGGCTTGCCGCTGGGGCAACGGCCTTGCGTCGCTCGGCCTGAAGCGCGGCGACCGCGTGCTGCTGTTCCTCGACGACACACCGGCCTATCCGGCCGCCTTCTTCGGCGCGGTGCGCGCCGGCTTCGTGCCGCTCCTGATCAACACGCTGACGCCGCCGGACCTCTTGCAATTCTACCTCGCCGATTCCGGCGCGACCGTCGCGGTGGCGGATGCAGAATTCGTAGCCCGCTTCAATGCCGAGGCTTGCAGGGAGACCAAGCTGCATACGCTGATCGTCGCCAATGGCGTGGCCGGCGAGCACGCGGCGCCGCAGGCGCTCGCGGTAGAGAACTGGCTCGCGCAATTCCCTGCCGAGCTGGCGGAAGCGCCGACACAGCGCGACGAAATGGCGTTCTGGATGTACTCCTCCGGCTCGACCGGGCGGCCCAAGGGCATCGTGCATCTGCAGCACGACATGGCCTACACCGATGCCGCCTTTGCGCGGAACGTGCTGAAGCTGACGCCTGACGACATCTGCTTCTCGGTGCCGAAGATTTTCTTCGCCTATGGCTTCGGCAATTCCGTCACCTTCCCGTTCTCGGCCGGCGCCGCAACATTGCTGCTGCCGGGCCAGCCGAAGCCTACGTCGATCTTCGCGGCGATCGAGCAGTACAAGCCGACGGTCTTCTTCGGCCTGCCGACGCTGTACACCGCGCTGACCAAGGCCGAGGGCGCGGACAAGACGGATTTCTCGTCGCTGCGCATGGCGCTCTCCGCCGCCGAGGTGCTCTCGGCCGAGGTCTTCAACGGCTGGAAGACGCTCACGGGGCTCGAAATCGTCGAAGGCCTCGGCTCGACCGAGGTGCTGCACATCTATCTCTCCAACCGGCCCGAGCAGAAGAAGCTCGGCGCCGCGGGTCTGCGCGTTCCCGGCTACGAGGTCGCGCTGCGCGACAAGGACGGCCGCGACGTCGGCGACAACGAGGAAGGGATTCTGTGGGTGCGCGGCGATTCCAACACGCCGCTGTACTGGAATCGGCCGGACAAATCCGCCGAGACGATCCGCGAGGGCGGCTGGATCTACACCGGTGATCGCTTCGTGCGGGATGCCGACGGCTTCCACTTCTTCCGCGGCCGCGCCGACGATCTCATCAAGATCTCCGGCCAGTGGGTCTATCCGCTCGAGGTCGAGCTGTGCCTCGCCGATCACCCCGACATCCGCGAATGCGCGGTGTTCGCCGCCGAGCTGCCGGACCGTCGCATGACACTGAAGGCGGTGGTGGTGATGAACAACCGCGCGGTCGACCAGAGTGAGGCGACGCGCAGGCTGCAGGACTATGTCAAGGGCAGGCTGCTGCCGTACAAATATCCGCGCGAGGTGATCTTCATCGACGAGTTGCCGAAGACCGGCACGGGGAAGATCGATCGGCAGGCGTTGCTGCGGATGTGAGGCGAGGACGGAGTTCCGCGCACCGCGATCGTAGGGTGGGCAAAGCGGGCGTGCCCACCATTCCCCAATAGGAGAGAGATCGTGAGCACGGCGCTTCGCGCCTTTGCCCACCCTACGAGATCGCGCTCTGGGCTGGCCGGGGCGCCCCCTCACGCACCCTTCCCAAGATGCTCCAGCGCGTCCTCCGCGCGCAGCGGCACGCGGGAGGCTTCGTTGTTGAGATCAACCAGCTGCGCCAGCAGCCCCATCAGCGCCTTGCGATCGGCGGGCTTGAGCGGCTCCAGCATCCGGGCCTGTGCGCGCTCGACGGCGGGGATGATCTCGCGCAGGATCGCAGCGCCCGACTTGGTCAGATAGAGCAGCTTGATCCGCTTGTCCTCGGGTGCCGGCTTGCGCTCGATATAGGCCTTGGCCTGCAGACGTTCGATCACGCTGCCGAGCGTCGAGCGGTCGAAGGCGATCACCGCCGACAGCCGCGTCGCGTCGATGCCGGGATGGGTGTGGATTGCGACCAGCGCGGCATATTGCACCGGCGTGAGATCAAACGCCTTGCACTCCTCCATGAAGATCGAGACCGCGATCTGCTGCATGCGCCGGAACAGATAGCCCGGCGCGGCATAGACCGCGTCGATCGTGATCGGAGGGGGCGGCTTACTCGGCATCGGGCTGCTTCTCCGGCGCGGCATCGGCAAATGCCGGCAGCGCCTTGGCGGCGGCCTCGGCCTGGAGCAGGCGCGGATAGGCGGAGACGTCGACGCCGAAGCGGCGGGCATTGCCGAGCTGCGGCACGAGGCAGAGATCGGCCAGCGTCGGCGCATCGCCGAAGCAGAACGGGCCCTTCTCGTCCTTGATCAGCATCTCACAGGCCGACAGGCCCTCGCGGTTGACCCAGGCGGCCCAGTCCTGGACCTTCTCTTCGGGCAGACCCAGCTCACGCAGCCGCGCCAGCACTTTCAGGTTCTGCACCGGATGGGTGTCGCAGGCGATCGCTAGCGCAAACGCCCGCACCCTGGCGCGGCGCAGCGGATCCTTCGGCAGCAGCGGCGGATTGGGATGGGTCTCGTCGAGCCATTCGATGATGGCCACCGATTGCGTCAGCACGCCACCCGCATCGTCCTCCAGCGCCGGCACCAGGCCCTGCGGGTTGATGGCGAGATAGCCGGGGGCGCATTGCTCGCCCTTGCGCAGATGATGCGGCAGATGCTCGGCGCCGAGCCCCTTCAGGTTCAGCGCGATCCGCACGCGATAGGCGGCGCTGGAGCGGAAATAGCCGTGCAGCTTCATTGAGAGCCTCCCTGCTTTTGTCATTCCGGGGCGACGCGCCAGCGTCGAGCCCGGAATCCATAACCACGATCGGGAGTATGGATTCTCAGGTGCGCAATTGCGCACCCTAGCTCGCGCCTTGCGGTGCGCCCCGGAATGACACGACCTTTGTGTGTCGTTCGTCAAGTTGACGCTATATAGATTGTCAGTATACTGTCAATCAACAATGAACGGGAGGCTCATTCATGGAAGCCGTGACCAAGACGCCGGAACGCGAGGCGTTCTACCGGAAGATCGACGGCGAGAATCTCACCGCGCTGTGGACGGTGATGAGCGACCTGATCACGCCGGAGCCGAAAAGCGCGTGCCGGCCTCACCTCTGGAAGTTCGACGTCATCCGCGATTACATGACGGAGGCCGGCAAGCTCATTACCGCCAAGGAAGCCGAGCGGCGCGTGCTGGTGCTGGAGAACCCGGGGCTGCGCGGGCAATCCAAGATCACGACCTCCCTCTATGCCGGCGTGCAGATGGTGGTGCCCGGCGACGTCGCGCCTGCGCACCGGCACAGCCAGTCGGCGCTGCGCTTCGTGCTCGAAGGCAGGGGCGCCCACACCGCGGTGGACGGCGAGCGCACCGCGATGGAGCCCGGCGACTTCATCATCACGCCCTCGATGACCTGGCACGATCATTCCAACGAGACCGACCAGCCAATGTTCTGGCTCGACGGCCTCGACATCCCCCTGGTGCAGTTCTTCGACTGCTCCTTTGCCGAAGGCGCGAACGAAGACCAGCAGAAGATCACAAAGCCTGCTGGCGACAGCTTTGCCCGCTACGGCCACAACCTCCTGCCCGTCGATGTGAAGCGGAGCTCGAAGACGTCGCCCATCTTCAGCTATCCCTATGCCTACACCCGCGAGGCGCTGGAGAAGGCCAGGACGAGCCAGGAATGGGACGCCTGCCACGGCCTCAAGCTGAAGTTCAGCAACCCCGAGACCGGCGATTTCGCAATGCCGACCATCGGCACCTTCATCCAGCTGCTGCCCAAGGGTTTTAAGACCACGCGCTATCGTTCGACGGACGCCACCGTGTTCTGCCCGATCGAAGGACGCGGTCGCAGCCGCATCGGCGATACCGTGTTCGAATGGGGCCCGCGCGATCTATTCGTGGTGCCGAGCTGGCACTGGGTGACACACGAGGCGGATGAGGACGCCGTGCTGTTCAGCTTCTCGGATCGGCCGGTGCAGCAGAAGCTGGATCTGTTCAGGGAAGATCGTGGAAACGCGTGACGGTCGCCGGTCTCGTAGGGTGGGCAAAGGCGCCCTTGCGCCGTGCCCACGTTTTCGCGACTCATGAAGGAATGGTGGGCACGCTTCGCTTTGCCCACCCTACGGCGCCGGTGATCGTATCTAGCGCCAGTGCAACAGCCGCATCTCCAGCCAGCCGATCACCTTGCCCACCGCCAGCCCAAACACCGACAGGATCACGACGCCCGCGAGCAGCTGATCGGTCTGCATCAGGTTGCCCGCCTGCAGCACGAAGGCGCCGATGCCGTATTGGGCGCCGATCATCTCGGCGCTGACGACCAGCAGCAGCGCGACGGAGGCGGTGATGCGGAAGCCCGCGAGGATCGCCGGCAGCGCGCCGGGCCAGATCACCTTGCGCACGATGGTGGCGAACGGAACGTTGAAGCTCTGCGCCATGCGGATCAGGTTGCGCGGCACCGCATCGACACCGCTATAGACCGAGATCGCAGTCGAGAAGAACACCCCTAACGCAATGGTCGCGATCTTCGGCTCTTCGCCGATGCCGAGCCAGAGAATCAGCAGCGGCAGCAGCGCGATCTTCGGGATCGGAAACAGCGCCGAGATGAAGGTGATGCCGACGCTGCGCGCGAGACGCGACAGGCCGATGGCGAAGCCGACGGCGATTCCGGCCGCCGTTCCCAACAGCCAGCCGACGCCGATCCGCAGCAGCGAAGCCGAAACATGCTGCCAGAGTGCCCCGGAAACGGCGAGCTGATAGATCGCGCGGACAATTGCGGAAGGAGTCGGCAGAAACAGCGCATTGACAAGGCCGGCGCTGCCGGCGGCTTGCCAGATCGCGAGGAGGAGGCCGAGCGCGATCCAGCCGCCATACCGGCTCGACGCGGGCACGAAGCCGGCGCCACGAAAGTGGACGCGCCGCGTCGGCTCATCCTTGGCCGTCGTGCCCGTCGCCGCGCGATCAAGCATGCTGGACCTCGCGCTCGGCATCGATCGCCTCGTTGCGGATCAGCGACCAGATCTGGTTCTGCAGGGCCAGCAGTTGTTCGCGGGCCCCCGCTTCGCCGCGGGCCGCGCGCGTCATCGGCACGGTGACGACCTCGCGGATACGACCGGGCCGGCGTGACAGCACCACGATGCGATCGGCAAGCCGCGCGGCCTCTTCGAGATTGTGGGTGACGTAGACCGCGCCCATGCCGCCATCGGCGAGCAGGCGGATGAAATCCTCCAGCAGCAGCTCGCGGGTCTGCGAATCCAGCGCCGAGAGCGGCTCGTCCATCAAGAGGATCGCGGGCTTCACCGCGAGCGCGCGCGAGATGCCGACGCGCTGGCGCATGCCGCCCGAGAGCTGCTTTGGATAGGTCTGGCGAAAATCGGTGAGGCCGGTGCGGCGCAGCGCATCCTCGACCAGCGCGCGGCGCTGCGCGGCCGAGAGCTTTGTGTGCAGCAGCGGGAATTCAACATTCTCCTCCACCGTCGCCCAGGGTAGCAGCGCAAAGTCCTGGAACACGAAAGTCAGCGGATTGAGACTGTCCGCCGGCGGCGCGCCGCGCAGCTCCGGCGCGCCGGAGGTCGGCTGCAGCAGCCCGCCGAGGATCGACAGCAGCGTGCTCTTGCCGCAGCCGGACGGCCCGACGATCGCCACCACCTCGCCGGCACTGACGGCGAAGGAGACGTCGTCGAGCACGGCGAGATCGCCGAAGCGATGGGAGATGTGGCTGGCGATCAGGTCCATGAAGCGCACCCACTTTCTTCACCCTCCCCTGGAGGGGGAGCATCGGTTTGCATGCAGCGAAGCGAAATGCAAACCGGGGTGGGGTGACAGTCTATCCACGACTGCGCTGATGCCTGCTCTCGAACTTTCCACGACTGGCCTGAGCAAACGACAGATAGACCACCGCCGTGGCTCACCCCGCCCCGCTCGCTCGGGACGATGCTGCGCATCGCCGGTGCGATCGACCCTCCCCCTCCAGGGGAGGGTGGCAGATCGCCTGCCGCGGGAGTTTGCACAATCAGCATCAATCCGCCTTCACATAGTCCTTCGCGATGATCGCTTCCGCATCAAAGCCCTTGTCGACGAAGCCCTGCTCCTGCAGCCATTTGATCTGGTTGTCGACGTTCTTCACGTCGAGCTTGCCGTCGGGATCGATATAGGCGCAGTTGCCGACCACCTGCTCGACCGGCAGGTTGGTGTACTTTGCGATGATCTCCAGGAGCGGCCTGGTCTTGTCGTTGATCGGGGCGACACCGTCTTTCATCGCTGTGAGGATGACGTCGTGATATTCGCGGTCGGCTTTCGCGAGCACGCCGAGGAATTTCGTCACCAGCGCCTTGTTGGCCAGCGTCTTCGGCGCGGCGAATACCGCGCCCAGCTGCCACGGCGTCTCGTCACCGACCCAGCCTAGGAATTTCGCGCCGCCCTCGTCCATCAGCTTTCGTGCGGTCGAGATCGGCAGCAACGCGGCATCGACGGTCTCGCCCTTGAGCGCAGCGGCGGCATTCGACAGCGATTGCAGCGGCACGATTTTCACGTCCGCGAGCTTGAAGCCGTATTTGTCGGCGAGCAGGCCGAGCGAATAATGGAAGCTCGATCCGACCTGCGTCATCGCCACGCGCTTGCCCGCAAGGTCCTTCGGCGTCTTCAAGCCGCTCGCATAGGCATTGTTGCTGGCGAAATAGCCGATCAGGGGATAGCCCGGCTTCTCGCGGCTCATGCCGCCGATCACCTTCAGCACCCCCTTGCCGCCGAGATTGTAGAGCCCGGCGGTGAAGGCGGTGACGCCGAAATCGACGTCGCCCGAGGTGGTGGCGACTGCAATCGGCTGCGCCGCGTCGAAGAACTTCAGCTCGACCTCCAGGCCGGCCTCACGGAAATAGCCCTTGTCCAGCGCGATGAAGACCGGCGCCGACGAGGACAGGCGGAGCACGCCGACCTTGGCTTTCAGCGCATCCTCGGCCCGTGCCGTGCCCATAGCCATGATCGCCATCAGGCCCGCTACTGCGAGCCGCGCAATCCCGATCATCCCGTTTCCTCCGCTTTGTCTTGCAGTGCGTTACAGGCCTTCGGGCACCGCCTGGTCCCGTCCGATGAAGGCGCCCTGTTGTTTCAACGTTTCCTGCAACTTTTCAATGGGGATTTCGCGCGGAATCCGGTTTCCGGACAGCGCCAGCGCGGCGGCGGAACCGGCGGCTTCACCCATCGCGAAGCAGGCCCCGGAGACCCGCGCGGCCGACTGGCCCTCGTGGGTCATCGAGGCACAGCGACCGGCGACCAGGAGGTTGTCGACGCCCTCAGGGACCAGCATCCGGTAAGGCAGCTCATTATAGCCGCGCGATTCCGGGATCGGCGGGAAGGTGAAGACGACGTCGCCGGGCACATGGGCCTCGATCGGCCAGCCGTTGACGCCGATGGAATCCGCGAACGAGGCACAGCCGAGCACGTCCTCACCGCTGAGCTGGTAGCCACCCTTGATGCGGCGTGTCTCGCGGATGCCGAGCTGTGGCGGCAGGTCGACGATGTAGGACTTCTCGAAGCCCGGCACCGCGCTGCGCAGGAATTCGTACGCGGCGAGCGCCTGCTTGCGGCCCTCGATCTCGCCGCGGGTGAGATCGTCGGGCTCGATCCCGTTGATGGCGTGGCCGTCCTCGCGCGCCATCTGGGTGAAGTTTACCCGCCATTCGATGCCGGATTTCTGTGGCCGCACGATCGCGCTTTTGCGCGGGAATGTGTGGGTGCCGGCCGCGGAGGCCTTTTCCATCAATTGCGGAATGGTGCGCCAGGCTTCGCCGGCCTTGGCGGGGTCGATGCCGTTGAGACGCAGCATCATCGAGGGGTAGAGCGGATGGCCGTGCGCGTCGCCGATCTCGAACGGCGCGCCGGCCCACACAGCAAGATCGCCGTCGCCGGAGCAGTCGATGAAGATCTCCGCGCGCACCGCCTGCCGGCCGGCCTTGGTCTCGACCAGCATCGCGTCGATGCGGCGCTCCTCGGCCATGACGACGCCGGCGCCGAGCGCGTGGAACAGCATATTCACCTTGTGGCTGGCGAGCAGCTCGTCGGCCGCGATCTTGTAGGCGGCGGTGTCATAGGCCTGGGCAAAAACCTTGCCGAGGATCAGATGCGGCGCATTGAGGCCGTTCAAGCGATCGATCCGCGCCAACAGCGCCGACGCCAGACCCTGCACAAGCCGCCGGTGCTCGCCATGGACATTGCCGTGGAGGCCGCAGAAATTGGTGACGCCGGCCGCAGTGCCCATGCCGCCGAGAAAACCGTAACGTTCGATCAGCAGCGTCTTCCGCCCCGCGCGCGCCGCTGCGGCCGCCGCCACGATGCCGGCCGGGCCGCCGCCGAGCACGACGACTTCATACTCGCCGTAGAGCGGTACTTTGCGCGCTGGTTCGTCGATCGTCGTGGCCCGCATGGCGCGTTCCTTCCCGGAATCTGGTTCGAACTGGATCACGGCTTAGCCGGCGGCCCTCATGCCCGCAAGATCGCGGTTGCTCGCTAACGGTCGATCTGAGACAAGTGCAGGCATGGAGTCGATCATCGTCAGATACTGCTTCGCCGCTTCTATCGCCCTCGCGATCTCGGCCGTTCCCGCCCCGGCCGTGGAGCAAAACTGCCGCTTCATCCCCGCCAAGCCCGATCGCGAGGCCTGCTACAAGCGGCAGGAGGAGGAGCTAGCCGCGAAGCGCAAGCCTGCACCTGCGGTCGACGACGGCAAAGCGCTCGAAACGCTGCGCCAATTGCGACAGGATGATGATGCCGTCTATCGCAGCATCAACAACATCTGCCGCGGCTGCTGACCACGAGCACTGCAATTTGGGCGGTCACAGGACTCTGCTGGCAGCAGCGTGCGAGCCGCGCGACTGGGCGACAAGAGCGCCGATATAGTCTTCGAGCGTCGTCTCGCCGCGTTCGAACGGCTCCGACATGGCAAAGCCGCTGTCGACGCTGACCGCGGTCATTCGCGCATAAGACTCCGCCGCCGCGGCGGACAAGCCGAGCTTTCTATAAGCCGCGATCCATTGATCACGCGGGATGACCTCGACCTTCACCGGATGGCCGAGCACGGCCGCGAAAGCATCCGCGACATCCCGCGGCGAATACCGCTCGGGTCCTTCGACATGATGCACGTCCTGATCGCGGGGCAGCTCCAACAAATGGCGCGCGGCCGCCTTGCCAAGATCGGGGGGCGCGACCATTGGGATCTTCATGTCTGCGGGCAGCATGGTCGGCAACATGCCGCACTTCGCCGCATCGAGCAGTTGGTCCCAGTTGCTCATGTAGTAGGCGCCTCGCTGGATGGTCGCTGGTATCGGTTGGGCGGCAAGCGCCTGCTCGAAATGATAGAGAACATTGAGATCGCCGCAGCGCTCTCCCGGCTGGGCGCCATAGGTAGATGCGGCGACGACCTTTTCGAGCCCGGATCCTTCGAGCGCCGCCACGATGCTCCTGACGGTCGCATGCTCTTCACGATCGGTGTCGGTGGAGATGTCGGCGTTCGGATTGAGCAGGAAAGCGCGCTTGCCCGTTCTGAACACCGCGCGCAAGCCGTCGGTGTCGCGCACATCGACAACCGCGGTCTGCGCACCGCGACTGCGCCAATCGGCCTCGTTGTTGTTGCTGTGAAGCACGGCTGTAACCGGTCGCCCCGCATTGAGCAACCTCGACGCGACGGCCGATCCGATACGCCCGTTTGCCCCAATCACAATGAACATCGGCGCGCTCCATAAGGCTGAATCGGGTAAATCTTCTGCCCCGTCCGCAGTTCCGCGCGATACCCCCATAGCCCACTTTTTCGAGCCGCACCTCGTCGCATCCCTCAGCTTTTGTCGGCGCCCCACCTCGCTGCCCGTTTCTCGGCGAATGACGCCAGTCCCTCCGCTGCCTCGGCGCTCTGGCGCTTGAGCGAGTGCAATTGCACGAGCCGGGTGTAAGCGTCATCGTCCACGGCCATGCCGCCGAACGAGCTCTCCAGCGCGAGCCGCTTGGTTTCGGCCATGGCCTCTGGTCCGTTGGCGAGCAGCTGCTCGACGATCTTGGCGCCTGCAGCCTCGAGATCGGCGAGCGGCACCACCTCGTGGACGAGGCCGATGCGGCGGGCGTCTTCGGCGCCGAAGCGTTCGCCGGTGAGCGCGTAACGGCGGACTTGCCGTACACTAATGGCATCGCAGAGCTGCGGGATGATGATCGCGGCGGTCAGGCCCCAGCGCACCTCGGCGATCGAGAACAGGGCGTTGTCGGCGGCAATCACGACATCGCAGGCCGCGATGACGCCGGTACCCCCTCCGAAACAGCCGCCCTGCACCAACGCGACGGTGGGAATCGGCAACGTGTTGAGCCGCTGCACGGCTTCGAACGTCGCCCGCGAGGCCACCTCGTTTGCCTCGCGCGATTGCGGACGCACACTGTTGATCCATTTGAGGTCGGCACCGGCCTGGAAGTGCTTGCCGTTGCCCCGGAGCACGACGACGCGCAAATTGGGCTTGCTGCCGAGGTCGTCCATGGCCGCGAGCACGCCTGAGATCAGCGCGCCGTCATAGGCGTTGTTGACCTCCGGCCGGTTCAACGTGACGGTCGCAACCCCGCGTTCATCGAGGCTCCACAGGACGGGGCTGGCAGTCATCGGCGGTCCTCCGGTTGTTTGCCGCACACTATGGCTGAGCGCGCCTGCCCTGATCCATATCTTTCCGGCGTAGGGTGGCCGCGTCCATCGCATGGCGGCTTGTGTCATGCTGGCTGCGGGCGACACCACGGGATGGATACGGGATATCAATATGCGCATCTGCATTTTCGGCGCAGGCGCCGTCGGCAGCCACATTGCGGTACGGCTGGCGCGCGCCGGCCATGAGGTCAGTTGCGTGATGCGGGGGGCGCATCTGGAGGCAGCCCGCGCGGGTGGCCTCAAGCTGCGCGTCGGCGATTCCGAGGTCGGCGCCAAGGTGAACGCGTCAGGCGATCCGGCCCAGCTCGGCCCGCAGGACGTCGTGATCTCGACCTTGAAGGCGACCGCGCTTCAAGGGCTGGTTTCCAGCATCAAGCCGCTGCTCCAGGACGACACTGCGATCGTGTTCGCTCAAAACGGCATTCCCTGGTGGTACGGCATCGGCCTGCCTCCGCGGCACCCGGCACCGCCGGACATTTCATTCCTCGATCCCGGCGGACGCCTGCGTGCCTGCATCCCGAAGGAGCGGATCGTCGGCGGCGTGATCTTCTCCTCCAACGAGGTGATCGCGCCCGGCGTGGTGCAGAACCTGACCCCGGACCGCAATAGGCTCCTGATCGGCGAGTGCGACGACCGCAATTGCGAGCGCATCACCAGGCTGCGCGGTGTCTTCAACGACGCGCGGCTGGAATCGCCGCCGGTGGCCGAGATCCGCGAGGCGATCTGGTCAAAGCTGCTGACCAACATGTCGCTGTCGGTGCTGTGCCTGCTCACCGGCCAGACCGCGCGCGGCGTGCGCGACGACTCCGCCTTCACGGAGGTGATTCCGCGCATGCTGAACGAGGCCAATGAGATCGCCCAATACTTCATTCCCGAGGTCAAGCGTGCCAGCCGCAGCGGCCCCGCCCCCAACCACAAGCCCTCGCTGCTGCAGGACTACGAACTCGGCCGTGCCATGGAGATCGACGTGCTGGTGAAGGCGCCCCAGGCCTTCGCGCGCACCGCCGGCCTGTCGACGCCGACGCTCGACCTGATCGCCGCCCTCGCGATTCAGAAGGCACGCGACAAGGGGCTTTATTCCGCGTGAGCCTCAGAGCGCATCGATCCAGGCCCCGAGCGTGTCCAGAACCTCGCCGAGCGCCTCGTCATTGGTCCGGCCGGACTTCTTGAGCACCGCAAACGAATGGTCGCCGCCTGCGACCTCATGCAGTGTCGCCTTACGCCCGAGCCGCTCGATGACGGGCTCGAGATGGGCAAGATCGGCAAGCTCATCGCGTGTGCCTTGCAGGAACAGCATGGGAATCGCGATTGCAGCGAGGTGCTCGGCGCGCTCGCTCGACGGCTTCTTGGCAGCATGGAGGGGAAAGCCGAGGAAGGCCAGCCCTTTGACATCGGGGAGCGGCGACTTCGACTGCGCCTGCGAGGTCATGCGGCCTCCGAACGATTTTCCGCCGGCAACGAGCTTCAGCCCGGGGCAGAGCCGCCCCGCCTCCGCGACCGCTGCGCGCACGCTCGCGTGGGCGATTGCGGGCGGGTCAGGACGTCCCTTCTTCGCTTCCATGTAAGGAAAATTGAAGCGGAACGTCGCAATGCCGCGCTGGGCAAGGCCGGCTGCAACCTTCTCCATGAAGGAATGCCGCATATCAGCCCCGGCGCCGTGCGCCAGGACGTAGCAGGCGCGCGCGTGGGTCGGCTGCGTCAGGATCGCCGAGACCGTGCCGATGCGCTCGATGTCAAACTTGAGCTCTGTCGTCTTGCCCGTCATGACCGCCTCGATTTGCATCTAAAGCGCAATGAGATCTGGATGAACGTCATCGCGCTTTAGGTTGTTGTTTGCGCATGATCTTTCCGGAAAACCGCTTCACACTTTTCCGGATCATGCTCTAGCGACGCGTGCCGCTCGCGGGCCAGAGATAGTTCAGGACCTGATCGAGCGTCATCATGATCTCGCGGCGTCCGGCCTCGTTCTTCACAGAGCCGAATTTCTCCTCGAGCGCAAGCTTGGCAAAGCCGTGAACGGTTGACCAGGCCGCCGCAGCCGCCGTCTTCGCCTCCTTCGCGGTGCCGCCGGTGAGCTCGGCGACGACGACCTCGAACGCATGGCCGGCGGCCCTGCTCGCCTGCTTCAGGCGCGCATCGTCGGCAACCAGCCGCTTGTTGGCAAACATCATCTGAAAACGGCCGGGATGCCTCAACGCAAAATCGACATAGGCAAGCCCCTGGGCATGGAGCTTGTCGCGGACGCCCTGCTCGCCGGAGGCCGCCTCGCGCAAGGCGCCGGCAAGCGCGTCGTAGCCGCGGATCGCCACTTCGGTGAGAAGGCCCTGGGCGTTGCCGAAATGATGCGACGGCGCGGCCGGCGAAACGCCGGCGCGGCGTGCGGCTTCGCGCAGCGTGAAGGCTTCCGCACCCTGCTCGGCGAGAATGGCTTCGCTCGCGGCGATCAGCGCCTCCTGCAATTCGCCGTGATGGTATCCGACCTCCGGCTTTGGCCGGGTCGGAGCAGTGCTGCGCTTGGCGGCGGGGGCCCGTTTCTTCATGTAACTTGACACTGTTCAGATTGCAGCATATCTATCTTAACACTGTTCAGATTGAGCGGACCGGAGTTCGAAATGACCGAAATACAGAATATCACCGCGAGCAATCCCGTAAAGCGGCGTCATCTGGTCGGGAGCGCGGCCCTCGGCATGCTCGCAGGTGCCGTCGGCGGCCTCGCCGGCGGCGTGGCGCTCGGCCAGGGCGCAGCGCTGCCGCAGCAGAAGCCGAGCGGCAAGCAAAGGTTCGCGGGCAAGATCGTCATCGTCACGGGCGGCACCTCCGGAATCGGGCGGGCCGCAACGCTGATGTTCGCCGCCGAGGGCGGCCGGGTCGCCTTTTGCGGGCGCAACGCCGACCGTGGCAAGCAGGTGGAGACCGAGGTGCGCGCGTCCGGCGGCGAGGCCGTCTTCATTCGCGCCGACCTGCGCCACGAATCCGAGGTGAAGGCGCTGGTCGACACGACGATCGCGCGCTACGGACGGCTCGACGTCGCCTTCAACAATGCCGGCATCTCCATCGAGAAGCCGCTGCATGAATTTAGCGCGGCCGAATTCGACGACGTGATCGGCACGGATCTGCGCGGCGTGTTCCTGTCAATGAAGTACCAAATCCCGCACATGCTGGAGAAAGGCGGATCGATCGTCGTCACCTCCTCGTCGAACGCCATTGCGACCTCGGCCAAGCGCTCGGCCTATTCTGCGGCCAAGCGCGGACTGGTCGGCCTGGTGCAGGCCGCAGCACTCGACTACGCAAAGCATGGCATCCGCATCAACACCTTGATCCCCGGCACCACGGATACCCCGATGATCCGCCGGCTCGCCGGCATGGAGGGCCTGCCCGATGCCGCCTGGCACGTCGGCATCGCGCAATGGGCTAAATCCAACGTCCCGGGGTTGCAGCGCCTGGCGACGCCCGAGGAGATCGCGGCTTTTGCGCTGGTGCTCGCCTCAGACGATCATCCCTACACGACCGGCGGCCAGTTCGTGATCGACGGAGGCAAGACGGCTCATGGCTAGATCGGACGCAGCCTGAAAACACAATTCATGGCGATCCCGTGGGCGTACCTGCCGCCGTCCTCGGCGCGCATGCCGTAACGCGCGGGAGCCGTCAGCTGACCCGCCGCTCCCGCCCCTCCCAGAACGGCCTGCGCAGCTCGCGCTTCAGCACCTTGCCGGCACCGGACAACGGCAGCGGCGTCTCGGTGATCTCGATGCTGCGGGGACATTTGTAGCCGGCAATCAACGTCTTCGTGAACTCGATCAGCTCGCCGGTCGAAACCTCTACGCCGCTGCGTTTGACCACGACGGCATGGACCTGCTCGCCCCATTGCTCATTGGGAACTCCGATCACGGCGCATTGCAGCACCGACGGATGCTGCGCCAGCGCGTTCTCCACCTCGACCGAGTACACATTCTCGCCCCCAGAGATGATCATGTCTTTCACGCGGTCGACGACATAGATGAATCCGTCCTCGTCCATGTAGCCGCCGTCGCCCGTGTGCATCCAGCCGTCGACGACGGCGCGCGCGGTCTCCTCCGGCCGCTCCCAATAGCCCATCATCACTGTGTCGCCGCGCACCACGATCTCGCCGACGGCGCCCGCCGGCAGCGGCTGGTCGTTCTCGTCGACGATCCGCACCTCGCAACCGATCGTGGCGCGGCCGGCGCCGCGATGGCGCCCCTTTTTGCGCCCCTCCCCGACATGCTCGTCGGGGTGCAGCAGCGTCGCGATCGGCGACAATTCGGTCATGCCATAGGCCTGCGTGAAGCGCACATGCGGCAGCGCGCGCGCGGCACGGTCGAGCACCGCCTCGCTGATCGGCGAGGCCCCGTAAATGATGTTCTTCAGGGACGACAGGTCATATTTGCCGATCGCGGGGTGATCGACGAACATCTGGATCATCGTGGGCACCAGCAGCACGTCTGTGACGCGCTCGTTCTGCATCGCAGCCATCACGCCTTCGGGCGTGAAGCCCTGAACGATCACGTTCGAGCCGCCGGAGAGCAGCAGCGAATACATCGCCGCCCCGTTGGCAAGGTGAAACATCGGTGCCGCATGCAGATAGATCGCACTTGCCGGAAACAGGCCTTCGCCGAGTGCGTTGAGCGCATTGGCCATCAGATTCCGGTGACCGAGCATCACGCCTTTGGAACGGCCGGTGGTGCCGCCGGTGTAGAAGATGCCGGCGAGATCATCGCCTTTGCGCATGGCGTCGGGCACCGGAGCGCTGCCCGCAACCAAATCCTCATAGCTCTCCATCCCCGCCGGCGCCTCGCCATCGTCGGCATAGATCAGCTTCAGCCCCGGAATGGCGCCGGCGAGCTGCGCACCGACCTGCGCAAAGGCCTTGTCGACCAAGAGAACGGAGGCACGGCAGTCGCGCAGCGCATCCTCGTTTTCCAAAGCGCTCCAGCGGATGTTGAGCGGCACGATCACGCCGCCCGCCCAGCCGGTCGCCAGGTAGAGTTCGAGATAGCGGTCGGAATTGAAGGACAGCACCGCAACACGGTCGCCGTTCCCGACGCCGCGCGTGCGCAGGCCGCCGGCCAGCCGTGTAACGCGCTCGCCGAGCTCGCCCCAGCTGCGCCGCCGCTGGCCATAAACGGTCGCCAGCCCATTCGGATTGATCTGCAGCGCCCTGCGCAGTCCGTGCGTGATGTTCATCCCGTTCCTCCTCCCGTGCGTTTCTTCCCTGTTGCTTTGCGTCCTGAGTTGCGCCCTTGCGGCGCCCTCGGCGTCTTCCTTGCCATTTGCAGCCGAACCTCGGCCGCCAGGCCGTCCGTCAGCCGCACCGTGAACTCGTCGGCGATCGCGGTCGGCGACAGGTTGCCCTCCCGCCGATACCAATGGCCGATCCAATTGAGCGAACCCGCGATCGCGAAGGCTGCAAGCTTGGGATCGCAAGGTCTGATCGAACCGTCGGCAATGCCCGCGGCAATGTATCGCCGAAAGGTGGCGTCGATCCGCCTCTTGGCGGCGCGTGCGACACCGGCGTTCCGCTCGGTCAGGTCGCGCAGATCGAAACGCACCAGGCTCGCGCCGAAATCAGTCGCCATCAGTTCGGCATAGGCATGCACCAGCTTGCGCAGCTTGGCGAGACCCGAACCGCCGCCGGCGTTGATCTCCGTGATCACGCCGTCGACGAGCTCGGCGCCCATTGACCAGCATTCGAACAGGATTTCGTCCTTGCCCCGGAAGTAATTGTACAGCGCGGGCTTGGTGATGTTCAGCCGGTCCGCAACCTCGTTCAGCGTTACGCGATGATAGCCCTGCTCCAGGAACAGCTGCACGGCGGCGCGCAGCACCGCCTCGCGCTTCTCATCGCGGGCGCGGCGCCGGCTCTCGAACGGCAGCCAGGGCGAAGGCGATGACGGCGGAGCTGAATCCATGGTCGATCGGTTGACTCTGGTGGAGATCGGACGATATGTTACCCAGGGGTAAGAAAAAGTCCAACGGGTAATTTATTGGGAGGAAGCGATGTCTGACGTCGTCGTCGCCGGGGTCGGCATGATTCCGTTCGCCAAGCCGGGCGCCAGCGCGCCCTATCACGAGATGGGAACGGAAGCGGTCAAGCTCGCGCTCGCCGATGCCGGCCTCGGCTACGAGAGGATCGAGCAGGCCTATGTCGGATACGTCTATGGCGATTCCACCTGCGGGCAGCGCGCGCTCTACCCCGTCGGGATGACCGGCATCCCCATCGTCAACGTCAACAACAATTGCTCGACCGGATCGACCGCGCTGTTCATGGCGCGGCAAATGATCGCAAGCGGGGCGCTGGATTGCGTGCTGGCGGTTGGCTTCGAGCAGATGAAGCCCGGCGCGCTCGGCAGCGTCTACACCGATCGCCCGAGCGCGTTCGAGGACTTCGACGCCGCCGCGGACCGGCTGATCGACGCCCCCGGCATTCCGCTGGCGCTGCGCTATTTCGGCGGCGCCGGGCTCAGCCACATGAAGAAATACGGCACCCCGCTCGACGCCTTCGCCAAGGTGCGCGCCAAGGCGAGCCGTCACGCCAAGAACAATCCACTCGCACTCTTCCGCAAGGAAGTCAGCGCGGACGACGTCATGAACGATCAGGTGATCTGGCCGGGCGTGATGACGCGCCTGATGGCGTGCCCGCCGACCTGCGGCGGCGCCGCCGCCGTGCTGGTCTCCGAGCGGTTTGCCGACAAGCATGGCATCGGCAAAGAAGTACGCATCGCGGCGCAGGCCATGACAACCGACAAGCCCTCGACCTTCAAGGCAGGCGACATGATGCAGCTGGTCGGCTACGACATGGCAAAAGAGGCGGCAGGCCGAGTTTATGAAAGCGCCGGCATCGGGCCTGACGATCTCGATGTCGTCGAACTGCACGACTGCTTCGCCCATAACGAGCTCATCACCTACGAGGCGCTCGGCCTCTGCAGCGAGGGTGAAGCCGGCAAGTTCATCAATGACGGCGACAATACCTATGGCGGCCGGATCGTGACCAATCCGTCCGGCGGATTGCTGTCCAAGGGACATCCGCTCGGCGCCACCGGGCTCGCGCAGTGTTACGAGCTGACGCGGCAGCTGCGCGGCACGGCAGGCTCCACCCAAGTCGAGGGTGCGAAGGTCGCACTTCAGCACAATCTGGGCCTCGGCGGGGCCTGCGTCGTCACGCTCTACAAGCGGCACTGATATCGGCCATGGTCGACCAGTCCGCCGTAGGGCGCAGCTTCACGCCGGTCACCGCGCGCGTGGAGCCCGGCCGTCTCCGCTACTTCCTCAACACGCTGGGTGAACAGAATCCGGTCTACCGCAATGCGGATGCCGCGCGAGCGGCTGGATTCGCTGGCACCCCAGTGCCGCCGACCTATCTGTTCTGCCTGGAGATGATGGACGTCGACGACCCATTCGAGATGTTCAGCACGCTCGGCATTGATCTCGCCCGCGTGCTGCATGGCGAGCAGAGCTTCGCCTATCATGCGCCGGTTCTGGTCGGCGACACCCTGACGTTTCGGCCGCGCGTAACCAGCGTAACGGACAAGAAGGGTGGCGCGATGACGCTGATCGGCATCCGATGCGAGGTGACCAACCAGGACGGCGTGCATGTCGCCGATACCGCGCGGACCATCGTCGTCCGCAACGAGGTGACGTCATGACAGCGTCCGGAGACATCAAGGCCGGCGACCGCATCGTCCACAAGGTCTTTCCGCCGATCACCCGCCACACGCTCGCGCTCTATTGCGGCGCATCGGGCGACCACAACCCGATTCACGTCGACATCGACTTCGCCAAGGCGGCCGGATTTCCGGATGTGTTCGTCCACGGCATGCTGGTGATGGCCTGTCTCGGGCAGGCGCTGACGGATGTGGTGCCGCCCTCGAAGCTCCGCACCTTTACGACCCGGTTCGTCTCGATAACTCAGCTCGGCGCCAAGCTCACTTGCGAAGGCACCGTGACCGAGCTCTTCGCCGAGGATGGCGAGGATCGCGCAAGGCTCGCGCTCGCCACCAGGGACGATCGCGGCGAGCTCAAGCTCGAAGGCAGCGCCGTCGTCGCGCTCTGACAGCAAGAGGACTCATCCAGATGACAAAACTGCAGGGAAAGGTCGCGCTCGTCACCGGCTCGGGCCGCGGCATCGGGCGCGCGATCGCGCTCAAGCTCGCGCGCGAAGGCGCCAGGGTGGTCGTCAACGATCTCGATGCCGAGCCTGGCAATGCCGTGGTGGCGGAGATCAAGGCGATGGGCGGCGACGCCACTGCCGTGAACGGCAGCGTCTCGGAAGCGGGTTTCGCCGATCGCTTCGTCGGCGCCGCGCTGGACAAGTTCGGCGGGCTCGACATCATCGTCAACAATGCCGGCTACACCTGGGACTCCACCATCCAGAAGATGACCGACGAGCAGTTCCAAGCCATGCTCGACGTCCACCTCGTCGCGCCGTTCCGGATCCTGCGCGCGGCCGCCGAGCCGATCCGCGTCTTCGCCAGGAAGGAGGCCGAAGAGGGACGCGAGGTGTTCCGCAAGGTCGTGAACATCTCCTCCATCGCAGGTCTCTACGGCAATGCCGGGCAGGCCAGCTATTCCTCGGCCAAGGCTTCGCTGATCGGATTGACCCGAACCATGTGCAAGGAGTGGGGCCGCTACAAGGTCAACGTCAATTGCGTCGCCTTTGGCCTCATCAACACCCGCCTGACCCAGCCGATCGAGGCGCAGCAGAAGACCATCGACGTCGCCGGCCGGGACATCAAAGTCGGCGTGCAGCCGCACATGCTGGAAGCCATGTCGCGCATGATCCCGCTCGGCCGCGGCGGTACGCCGGAAGAGGCGGCCGACGCCGTCTATCTGTTCTGCAGTCCGGAATCCAACTATATCAGCGGCCAGGTGGTCGTCGCCGGCGGCGGCCTGATTGTCTAAGAGCGAGGCGCTGATGCATTATCGATCCTCCTGGATGACCGAAGAGCTCGACGTCTTCCGCGACCAGTTCCGCAAATATCTCGCCAAGGACCTGGCGCCCCATGCCGAGAAATGGCGCGAGCAGAAAATGGTCGACCGCTTCGCCTGGCGCGGGCTAGGCGAGATGGGCGCGCTGCTGGCGAGCGTGCCGGAGGAATATGGCGGCCTGGGCGCGACCTTCGCCTATGACGCCGCCGTGCTCGATGATCTCGAGAGCACGGTGCCGGAGCTGACCACCGGCGTCTCCGTGCACAGCGCCATCGTCGCGCATTACATTCTCAACTACGGCTCGGAGGAGCAGAAGAAACGCTGGCTGCCGAAGATGGCGTCCGGCGAGATGGTCGGCGCAATCGCCATGACCGAGCCGGGCACCGGGTCGGACCTGCAAGCCGTGAAAACCACGGCGAAGAAGCAGGGCAATTCCTACGTCATCAATGGCCAGAAGACCTTCATCACGAATGGCCAGGCCGCCGATCTCGTCATCGTGGTCGCGCGCACGGGCGAGGCTGGTGCCAAGGGCATTTCGCTGATCGTGGTCGAGACCGCGGGCGCGGACGGCTACAAGCGCGGGCGCAACCTCGACAAGATCGGCCTGCATGCCTCCGACACCTCGGAGCTGTTCTTCGACAACGTGACGGTGCCGCCGGAAAACCTGCTCGGCAAGGAGGAGGGCCAGGGTTTTGTCCAGTTGATGCAGCAATTGCCGCAGGAACGCCTTGCGCTCGCGGTCGGCGCCGTCGCCTCGATGGAGCGCGCGGTCAAGCTCACCACCGACTACACCAAGGAGCGGAAGGCATTCGGCAAGCCGCTGATGGATTTCCAGAACACCGCCTTCACGCTGGCCGAGCGCAAGACCGAGGCGATGATCGCGCGCGTCTTCGTCGACTGGTGCATCGAGCGCCTGATCGCCAAGGACCTCGACACCGTGACGGCCTCGATGGCGAAATATTGGTGCTCGGAGAAGCAGGTCGAGACCGCCGACGAATGCCTGCAGCTGTTCGGCGGCTACGGCTACATGCAGGAATACCCGATCTCGCGCATCTTCATCGATTCCCGCATCCAGAAGATCTATGGCGGCACCAACGAGATCATGAAGCTCCTGATCGCCAGATCCTTGTAGATCAGGTCGCTGTCGATCACCGCGCGCGCCAGTCGCGCGGCCGGCAGCCGAAGCGCTGCTTGAAGCGGCGGGTGAAGTGGGACAGGTCCGAGAAGCCCCAATCAAAGGCGATCGAGCCGATCGCCTGGCCCGCCTTCGCGGGATCGCTCAGGTCGCGCGCCGCGCCGTCCAACCTGCGGTCCATGACGTAGTCCGAGAATGTGGTACCCGCGCGCTCAAACAATTTGTGCACGTAGCGCTCGCTGATACCGATGGCACGTGCGACGTCCGCAACCGCGAGGCGCTGCTCGGAGAGGCGTTCATGCACGGCGCGGCGGAGCGCGAGCGCGGTCGCATCGGCAAAGCTGGCGGCTTCGGCCGTCTGCGCACGCGAGCGGCGCGACAGGCTCAGCGCAACGAGGTCGAGCAGCACGCCGAACAGCCTGACGGCTTCGCCTTCGGTCATCCGCAGCGCGCCGGCATTCAGAGACCGCGCGGTCTCGACGATGAGATGGCCGACGAAGGGATCGTCGGACACGCGCTCCACCTTGAAGTCGAACGACGGTGGCAGCCGATCACGCAGCTCGCGCGAAGGCACCCAGAAGGATGCAACCTGCAGCGTCGGGCCGCGATCATGCAGCAAGGTCACTTCCCGGTCGCTGTCGCAGATGCCGACCTGGCCGCGCGACAGGCTGACGTCACAGCCGCCCTGGACCATGCGGCAGCGGCCGGCGAGCTTGAAGTTCAGATAGAAGCAGCTTTCGGTCGACGCAGCGATATCCGCGCGCGAGCGAAGCACGGTGTGCTCGGGAAAGACCACGCGGTTGATGGCACCGCTGCCGATCTTGATCGCCTCGACCTTGGCCGGAAACCGCGAGGTGGTCGCCGATTCCGGCGTCAGGTTCATGAAGGCCTGGCAGATCGCTTCGCGATAGTAGGAGAACTGCTCCTCGGGCCGCGTCTCGCCGGTGTCCCAGACCAGATGACGGGGCCGGCTTTCGGAATTGAGCTGCTCCATCAGTTCGCTCCAGGACCAATCCGGTTCAGCGTCAGACAAGCGCGCAACGCGCCCAGCGGTTCAGTATGGCGGCAACAACGACGTCGACCGGTGTTCAGCCGGCAAATCCAGACAAGGTCATCGCCGCGCCGATCTAAGCAGTCTTCCAAGGGAGCCACAATATGTCGACCTACGTTCTCGTCCATGGCGCCTGGCACACAGGTGCCGAGCTCGAGCCGGTCGCCGCGCCGATCCGCGCCGCCGGCCATCAGGTCCATACCCCCACCATCAAGGGCAACCGTCCGGGCGATGCCAAGACGACCGGGTTGAAGGAAGCGATCCAATCGATCGCCGACTACCTCGCCGAGAACGATCTGAAGGACGTCGTCCTGCTCGGCCATTCCTATGGCGGCATGGTCATCACCGGCGTTGCCGATCTCGCGCCCGAGCGCATCCGCCGCCTGGTCTATTGGAATGCCTTCGTGCCCAACGACGGCGAATGCCTCAACGACATGGTGCCGCCGCACTATATCGGGCTGTTCGACGCCATCGCGGCCGAGCGCGGCGACGGCTCGGTGGTGCTGCCGTTCCCGGTCTGGCGCGAGGCCTTCATCAACGATGCCGATCTGGAGACGGCGCAGCGCGCCTACGAGGTTCTCAATCCGCATCCGCTGGCGACCTTCACCGACAAGATCACGCTGAAGACCAATCCGGCCGAGATGCCGCTGGCCAAATCCTACATCAACTGCACCGAAGACGTCGCGCTGCCGCACAGCCATGGCTGGCATCCGCGCCTGTCGGAGAAGCTCGGCCTGTTTCGCCTGGTGCAGGTCGCGGGAAGCCACGAGCTGTGCTTCTCGGACCCCGCGCGGCTCGCCAAGGCGATCATGGAGGCGGGACGCGATTGACGAAACGTCCCTCGACGGCGCTCCCGGTCCATGAGCGCCGTCAATTCGGATGCCACCAACGCCCGCCGATAACGACGCCTTCGGACGCGATCTTGCGATCGCCGATCAGGTGCTCGCCGACGACGTCCTCGTAGTCGAACTGGCCCTGCCGCACCGAGATCAACGTGGCGTCGCCGACGCTGCCCGGCTTGAGGCTGCCGAGCTCGGGACGCCGCAGCGCCATCGCCGCGTTCACCGTCGATGCCGCGATCACATCCGACAGCTCCATGCCCATGCACAGGAACTTCGACATGGTCGTGACCTGGTCGTAGGCCGGGCCGTCGATGCAGAGCTGATGGATGTCGGAGGAGATGGTGTCCGGATAGAAGCCGTTGGCGAGCATGGCGCGCGCGGTCTTGAACGCGAACGAGCCCTTGCCATGGCCGATGTCGAACAGCACGCCGCGCTCGCGCGCCTCGAGCACCGCCTTCTTCACCGTGCCTTGCGCCGTCGCCGGGGTGTTCGGGAATGGACGGAAGGCATGGGTCAACACGTCGCCGGGCCGCAGGCGGGCCAGCACCTCCTCGTAGCTCGGCGGCGGATGATCGATATGCGCCATCAGCGGCATGCCGACCTCGTTGGCGACTTCGAGCGCGATGTCGAGCGGCACCGCGCCCGAAGTGCCCGAGGAATGCAGGCCCACGCGCACCTTGATGCCGACGATGAGATCGCGGTTCGCGTCGGCCACCTCGGCGGCTTCGATCGGATTCATCAGCCGCAGCTCCTCGCTCTCACCGACCATGATCCGGTGCGAGAAGCCGAAGATGCCGGCATGCGAGACGTGGAGATAAGCGAGGATGCGGACCTGGCTCGGCTCGATCACATGCTTGCGGAAGCCGGCGAAATTGCCGGGTCCGGCGCTGCCGGTATCGACCGCCGTGGTGACGCCGGAGAGCCGGCAGAATTCCTCGGCATCGATGCCGAGCGAGGTGCCGCCCCAATAGACATGGGTGTGCAGATCGATCAGTCCGGGCGTCACGATGTATTTCGAGACGTCGCGCACATCCGTGCCCGGATCCGCCTTGAGCGCGCTGCCGACCGCGGCCACCTTGCCGCCGGCAAAGGCGACATCGGTCACGGCGTCGAGCTTCTGGGACGGGTCGACCACACGGCCGCCGCGCAGGATCAAGTCGAAAGGCATCAGGGTCTCCAGATAAGCAAGCATGGACCGGCCAGAAAGTACCCTTTCAGCCTGGCCGCCTTTGCTAGCAATTTTCGCACCAGCGACGCAAATCAGCTGCTGCCGGTGCCCGGTGGACCCTATCTAGTGAACGTATTCGCGACTCTCCGGGAGCGAAGGATGTAAATGATCCAGACCACGGCGCTGATCGCAGTGACGAATGTCTGTCCGATCTGTAGAGGTTCGATGATGAAGAACTCGCTGAAAGGTCGGTTCAGCGCTGCGGAGAAGAACGACGCGACGCAGAGAAGGTCGACGAAAGGCATGAGCACCGCGCAGATCATTTGCAGGATGAAGAAGGCCGGAAATTTTCGGGAATGACTGAACAGGAGCACCGCTGTCCAGATCGCGAGCCCGATCAGCGCAACGTTCATCGCAGTCTCGCTCCAAAACACGGCCGAGAATTGCATCCAAAGGTCGGCGCGGATCGACTGCACATATTGCGCAGTACTGACGACCAGCCGCACGATGCCGATCATTTGGCCGAACGCCAGAAGCCCGAGCCAGCCGCTGATGCCGGTCATCTCTGGCTGGACGTCCTTGAATGAAGCGGCGTCTTCTGCGGGAGCGGTCGCCTCGCGAATGACCTCAAGCGGCGGCGATGCTGGGCTTGGCGGCGGCGATTGAAGGAGCTGCTGCGTGATCTCGTGCACCTCCCCGGCCGGCTTCCAATTCTCGAAGCCGTGCCGCCAGACCAGCACACGCCGAGGATCGGCGATACTAGCGAGGAGCGGAAGGAGTTCAGAAATCGAAAACGGGCCGCGCCGCTGCCCGCCCTCAGCGTAGTACCATGAGTCCGCCATGCAAAGGCCCCTGCACCCGCCGTGTTTTAGCCGGCTGTCGGCACACGTCACAGTGGAATAACGCTTGGGGGAATACCGGCGTTGCGTGCCCTTGGCGAGGCGCAAACGCGCGGAAAATGGCGATCCCGGGAAGACTCGAACTTCCGACCTACGGTTTAGGAAACCGCCGCTCTATCCGGCTGAGCTACGGGACCGCGGAACCCGTGGGTGCGGGCTCGGCCCCCTCATAGCAGAGCAAAATGCGGTTCGCCAGCCGTCAGGCGGGCGAGATCCATCGTCAACCTGAACGGGGCGGCTATACTTCCAGGCCCCTCCCAACGGAGCAGCTCACATGATCGAAAGCATCAGCGCCATCACGCTCGGCACGCATGACATGGGGCGCTCCGTGCACTTCTACCGGTCGCTGGGGTTCGAGCTCTTGTATGGTGGAGAAGCCGCCGCATTCACGAGCTTTCGCGTCGGCCCCGGTTATCTAAACCTGACGGCACAGCCGGACGACAAGCGCTGGTCCTGGTGGGGCCGCGTCATCTTCCATGTCGCCGATGTCGACGCAACCTATGAGCAGGCGCGCGCCGCGGGATGGCAGCCGTCGACCACGCCCCGTGATGCCGAATGGGGTGAGCGCTACTTCCATCTCACCGACCCCGACGGCCATGAGCTTAGTTTCGCACGTCCCCTTCGTCGGGCATGACGGGGGGCCTCACGCCCTGATATTGTTGTCCTTCACCACCTTGCCCCAAATGGCGACCTGCTTGTCGAAGAAGGTCTTGAAGGCGGCGCCGTCCTGGAGCAGCAGCGTCATGTGTTGCGTCTCCTTCAGCTGGGCGGCGGTCGCGGGCTCGCTCAGGATCTCCTTGGATGCCGCCGCGAAGGCTGCAACGACGTCCGGCGGCGTGCCCGCGGGCGCGAAGATGCCCCACCAGGCCAGCGTCTCGAAGTCCGGGAAGCCGGCCTCGATCGCGGTCTGAGTATCAGGCAGGGCCGGCAGCCGCTCGCGGCCGAGCTGCAGGATCGGACGCAGCATGTTGGTGCCGAGCTGGGCGGCGACCAGCGCCGCCGATCCCGCGATGAGATCGACATGGCCGCCGAGCACGTCGTTCATGGCCGGCCCGCCGCCGCGATAAGGCACGTGCATGATCTCGACGCCGGCCTTGCTGCCGAGCACGGTCATGGCGAGATGGCCGAGCGTGCCGATGCCGACCGAGGCGTATTTCACCGCGCCGGGGCTCGCCTTGCAGGCGGCGACCACGTCGGCGAAGGTCTTGTAGGGGCGGCCGGCGCCGGCCGCGATCACGTAAGGCGCGGTGCCGATCAGCAGCACCGGTATCAGCTCGCGCTCGACATCGACCGGCGGCTTGTCGAGGATCGACGGGATCACCGCGTGGGAATCGAACGTCACCAGGAAGGTCGAGCCGTCGGCCGGGCTCTTGGCTACCTGCGCCGCGCCGAGCGCACCGGCCGCGCCCGATTTGTTCTCGACCACCACGATGCGCCCAAGCTTGGTCTGCAGGTTCGTCTGCAGCAGCCGCGCCATGGCGTCGGTCGATCCGCCCGGCGGGAACGGCACCACCAGCGTGATCTTGCCGGCCTGCGCCATCGCCGGCGTCAATGCGAGAATAGCCGGCGCGGCCAGCAGCGCCCGTCGTGTGATCGTCATGGTCCCCTCCCTTTATGTGTAGCGCTTTGCTTTTTTGCTTTTGAGCGCTAGGTCGTGCCGAAGCCTGACCCTGCTTTTCTGTATTCTGGCCGAGGCGGACTGAAGATGTCCAGTACGCGGGCGCCATCGGGGCCGGCGCGCATGGTGTGCGGCACGTTCCCGGGGGTGCGCCAGAAATCGCCCTTCTTCACCGGGATTTCCTCGTCGCCCTGGACGCGGATGGCGGAGCCGTCGAGCAGCACGCCCCACTGCTCCTCGGGGTGATGATGCAGCGTGCCTTGCGCATGCGGGGCCAGCGTCACCACCGACAGCATCGCCTGCTCGCCGGAGAAGATGCGCGTGGTCACGCCGGCGGCAAGCTCGCGGAAGAGTCCGTCGCTGGCATCATCGAGATTGTGAAATTCTTCCTTCTGGCTCACGCCATCCTCCCTTCACGCTCCTCTGATCAGGACTTGCCGTAGGCGCCCTGGTAACGGCCCTCGCGGATCGCCTTCAGCGTCTCCTCCTCGCGCGCGACCTGGACGCGCACCGCTTCCAACAGGGCGGCCGCGCCGGCAGCGGGAAACGACACCACGCCGTCCTCGTCGCCGACGACGATGTCGCCGGGCGCAATCACGCTGCCGCCGATCGTCACCGGCACGTTGATCTCGCCGGGGCCGTTCTTGTAGGGACCGCGATGGATCACTGCGCGGGCGTAGCAGGGGAAGTCGTCGGCCCCGAATGCTGCGACGTCGCGGATCGCGCCGTCGATGACATAGCCTTCGGCTTTGCGCGATTGCGCGATGTTCTTCATGATCTCACCGATCAGCGCGCGCGTCTCGTCGCCGCCGCCGTCGACCACGATGACGTCGCCGGGCCCGACCAGATCCAGCGCGCGGTGGATCGCGAGATTGTCGCCGGGACGGGTGCGCACGGTGAAGGCCGTGCCCACCAGCTTGCCGCCGCGATGATAGGGCCTCAGCCCCACTGCACCGGGCAGCCGGGCGAGATTGTCCGAGATCACCGAGGTCGGCGCGTCCCTGAACCCCTCGATGATATCGGCCGGCGGCTTCGGCACGCTGCTCGCTGCGATGGTGATGGTCATGTCAATCCTTCCTTGCTTGTCTCATTCGGCATGGGCCTGCGCCTTCGATGGCAAGATCCGGAAGGCGCGCCCCTCCTTCATCCACGCCGCACGCTCGTCGCGCAACAGGGTGCGGCGAACTTTTCCGGAATCGTCGCGCGGTGGGGCGCCGACGAATTCGAAGCTTTCGGGATGCTTATAGCGGCTGAGCCGGTCCTTGAGAAAATCCGCCATGCTGTCGGCAATGGCCTGCCCGTCGGCATCGGGCTCCGGCTCGATGATGGCATGCACACGCTGGCCCAATTCCGGATCGGGCAAGCCAACCACGACGCAGGAGCGCACGCCAGGAGCCTCGGACACCGCGGCCTCGACCTCGGCCGGATAGATGTTGGCGCCGCCGCGCAGCACCATGTCGGCGAGGCGGTCGCCGAGATAGAGGTAGCCTTCGGCGTCCAGCCGGCCGATATCGCCCAGCGATTCCCAGCCGTCGGCGCGACGCTTCGGCTCGGCGCCGAGATAATGGTAGGTGGCGTCCTTGCCGTCATTGTTGAGGAAATAGATCTCGCCGGTCTCGCCCGGCGCGACGTCGTTGCCGTCCTCGCCGATGATGCGAAGCTTCGCCATGTCGCCGATCTTGCCAACCGAGCCCTTGTGCGTCAGCCATTCAGTGCCGGAGATGATGCAGGCGCCCTGCCGCTCGGTGCCGCCATAGAGCTCCCAAATCCGCTCGGGTCCGAGCCAGCCGATCCAGTTCTCCTTCAGCCACGGCGGCATCGGCGCAGCCATGTGGAAGACCGTCTGCAGGCTCGACAGATCGTAAGAGTTGCGCACGCTCGCAGGCAGCGCCCAGATCCGGTGCATCATGGTCGGCACGAAATTGACCCATTGCACGCGCTCGCGTTCGATCTGCCGCAGCGTCTCCTCGGCGTCGAACTTGGTCAGGCCCGTGAGCTTGCCGCCGACGAACAGCGCATAATGCGACACGATGAACGGCGCGTTGTGGTAGAGCGGACCGGGATTGAGCAGCGATACGCCGAAGGGAATATTGAGCGGCGGCGCAGCCGCGGTATCGGTCACGGCCGGCTGGTGATCGAGGATCACCTTGGGTCGGCCGGTCGAGCCGCCTGAGGTCATCGCCTTCCAATATCGCGCCACCGGCGGCGCCAGCGGCCCATCCGAAAATCCTTCCGGCATGAAGTCGGCGGGCAACCGGTTGGGCGCATTCCAGTCGGCCTCGCCGCCGACCACCAGCGCAGGCTTGAGAATATCGAGCACGGCGGCGGCTTCGCCGCGCGGCAGCCGCCAGGACAGCGAGGTCGGCGTCGCGCCGCATTTCCACACCGCAAAGGAGGTCTCGAAGAACGCGTTGCCGTTCGGCAATCCGATCGCGACGAAATCGCCGGGCGTGACGCCCTTGGCCATGAATGCCCGCGCGCGGCGGTTGGCGCCGCGCTCGAGCTCGTCCCAGGTCAGCGTGTCCTGCCCGTGACGGATCGCAATCGTGCCGTGTGGTTTGCGTTCAGCGTACCAGCGCGGCACATCGGAGAGCGGCAGCAACATCAAGCGTTTCCATTTCGTGTTCTTGGCGTCGCCATGGAGGTGAGGCGCTCGCAGTTGAAGTGTATCAGCCTCGCGGCAGGGCGCTGTGACTCTCACGCCACGTCAAGCACAAAATGTCAGCATTGCAGCCCTGAATTTCCCGGGTTCCATGGGTGACAAGCCGGCAAGAAAGGGGCAAAAATCCGGCTCGACTCAGTGCGGGTTGCGTCTTGCAGGGAATGCTCTCTTAGAATGTCGGCCGTGGTCACATCGCATCGCGCGGCGCTGCTTCTCGTTGCCGCAGCAGGATTTTTCCTGCTGGCGCAGGGGCGTGCCGACGCGCAATGGTGGAAACGCGCACCTGTCGATTTCGAGGAATGCGCCGACGTCGCCGAGAAGGCCGCGACCAAGGCGGAGAAAACGGCGGCCCTTGCCGATTGCAACGCCAAGTTTGCCGGCCGCCGCAAGCCGGGTGGCGGCTATTCCTATTACGATTTCCTCCAGGATCGCACCTTCGACATCGCCGGTCCCAATCCGACGCCGGAGGAGCAGAAGAAGATCGACGAAGCCTATACGGCCTATCTCGCCAACCAGCGCCGCAGCAACGAAGCGGCCCAGGCTATCGCCCGGCAGCAGCGCGAACAGCAGGAGCAACAGTTGCAGCAGCTGCAGCAGGTCGCGCTGCGGACCGAAGTCGCGCGCGTGCCGGTGCCGGTCGAGCGGCCGAAGGTGCAGCAAGCCGCGGGCGCGAAGCCGAAGGCTGCACCTTGCGCCAAGGGCTCGTTCTCCTGCGAATGGCCGCGGCTGTCGGAGAGCTTGAACGACCTGAAGAAGCTGTTCAACCCGACCCCGAGCAAGCCCGCGAAGAAGGGGGGGTGAATCGGCACCCGTCATTGCGAGATGACGTAGGGTGGGCAAAGGCGCAAGGCGCCGTGCCCACCATTCATTCGCGATTGAGAGAATTGGTGGGCGCTTTGCCCACCCTACGAGAGCGTCGCGCCTTAGTTCGTGTGCTTCTTCTTGCCGCGCTTCGATTTGACCTTCGGCACATCCACCGGCGCTGTTACCATCGGCGAAGCACCCAACTGCGACCGGCTCTCCTGCAATCGCCTGTCATATCCAGGTGAGTTCATCACCGTCGGCGGCCTCGCATAGGCGAGCGTCGATGTGCCGCAGAAGGCGGTCAGCGCGAGCCCGATCACAAGACCACATTTCATCGCGCTCCTCCTTTCGGGCGCTACCCCCGAATCTGCTGCGGCGTCATACGGAGCGGACCGTTGCCTGCCGCCTCGGCTTCCTTGATCAGCGCAACAATGCGGCGCATCAGCGGCACGGCAACATGGTTCCGCTCGGCGAGCGCGATGACCGCGCCTTGCAGATAGTCGATCTCGGTCTTGCGGCCCTGCTTCAGATCCTGCCACATCGAGGAGCGCGCCTCGGGATCGATCTTCATGGTCCGGCCCAGGATTGCACCGAAGATCGCATCCGGCAGCCGCAGCAGGGTTGGAGACCAGCTCATCGGGATCGGCGTCGACGACACCGGCACGATGTGGGCGGCCTTCAGCACGGCCAGCCCTTCAGCCATCTGGTCGGCGAACAGCCTGCGCCAGTCGCGGCTGGCCAGTTGCGCCGCAAGCGGCATGTCCGACAGCGCGCTGAGCGCGTTGTTGAGGTTGATGATCAGCTTGCCCCATTGCACGCCGGTGATGTCGCCGCTCGCGCGCATCGTGAGGCCGGCGACCGAGAGCTTCCCGGCCGTGTTCTCCGCATCCTCGCCAACATGAATGTCGCCGGAGGTCGAGCGGTGGAAGCGGCCCTCGCCCATCGCGATCACGTTGAACGGCACCATTCCGGCCAGCACGGACCGGCCGCCCAGCCGCTCGCGCAGCACAGCGACATTGCCGATGCCGTTCTGAAGCGAGACGATGACGGCATCCTCAGGCGCATGCTGCGCGATCTGCTCGGCGACAGCAGCGGTATCGGCGCTTTTCACCGTCACCAGCACGATGCCGGCGCTGTGGAAGATCGAGGGATCCTCCGACAGCGCCAGTTGACCCGCGCCGAGCTTGTTCTCGGAGCCGTCGAAATCAGTCAGAAGCAAGCCGAACCGCTCGATCTCGGTCTTTACCCGCGGCCGCACCAGGAGCGCGACGCGGCGGCCGCTGGCGGCCAGCATGCCGCCGACGAAACAGCCGATGGCGCCGGCGCCGGCCACAACGATCGGTCGATCCGCAATCACCGAGCTCACTCCCTGAATGACCGGCCTTCGATAGCAGAGCCGAGCCCGACAACCAATCGCGGCGCATCCGACTTGTAACGGTCATGAGTGCCCCATATCTTCTCGCCCCGGGGGCAGTCAGCGGCGAGCGCTCGCCGAACGAGACGCCAAAGGAGAGCACCATGGGTCTACTCGACGTCCTCAACGGCATGCAGAACGGCCCGCGCGGCCAGAGCACACCGAGCTCCGAGAAATCCTCCGGCGGCATGTCGCCGATGACCATGGCGCTGCTCGGCCTGCTCGCCTGGAAGGCATTCAAGCATCTCACTGGCAACCAGTCCGGCTCAGCGCCTCAACCGTTGCCGACACCCGCGCCTCCGCCCGTGAACGTAGGTCAGGGCGGCGGTCTGAACGACATGCTCAAGGGCGGCCTCGGCGGCCTGCTCGCCGGCGGTGCGGCCGGCAGCATTCTGAGCGGCGGGCTTGGCGATCTCCTCAACCAGCTCCAGCAGAGCGGACACGGTGATGCCGCCAATTCCTGGGTCGGCAAGGGCGAGAACAAGCCGATCGCACCGGGCGATCTCGCCAGCGCGCTCGGCGCCGACCAG
Source organism: Bradyrhizobium sp. USDA 336 (assembly GCF_044908355.1). NCBI lineage: Bacteria > Pseudomonadati > Pseudomonadota > Alphaproteobacteria > Hyphomicrobiales > Nitrobacteraceae > Bradyrhizobium > Bradyrhizobium sp. USDA 336. The sequence goes on from NZ_JBIYDC010000002.1 coordinate 5,237,985, forward strand.
ATCGAGAGCCTGTCCGCCCAGAGCGGCCTGTCGCGCGAAGAGCTGCTCTCCGGCCTCAGCCAATACCTGCCGCAGGTGGTCGACCACCTGACGCCGGATGGACGGCTACCGACCGAGAACGAAATCTCGGGCCGGATCTGACTGCAGTCTCAGCAAGGGGGAGCACATTCATGAGCATGGGCGGCCTGTTGTGGATCATCCTCGTCGGCTTCGTCGCCGGCCTCATCGCGCGCTGGCTGGCGCCGGGGCCGAACAATCCGAGCGGCTTCATCCTCACGACCATTCTCGGCATCGCCGGCGCCTTCCTGGCCACCTTCGTCGGCCAATCCATCGGCCATTACAGCCCGGACCAGGGGGCCGGCTTCATCACGGCGACGATCGGCGCGGTGGTGGTGCTGTTCATCTGGCACCGGCTGGTATCGAGCGGCGTGATCAAGGGGTAGCACTCGAAGCGCTAGCTAGAGACGGCAAACCGCCTCCACATCGTCATGCCCGGGCTTGTCCCGGGCATCCACGTTCTTCGGTCCGCGCGGCAAGGCGTGGATGGCCGGGTCAAGCCCGGCCATGACGGAGGATAGAGCGCGGCACCGATCACGTCACCAAATGCATCCCCGCATCCATGCGCACGACCTCGCCGGTCATGTTGCTGGAGGCCGGCGTCGCCAGGAAGCAGACGAGCTGGGCGATGTCCTCCGCGGATGATGCGACCTTCAGCGGCACTTTCGCCACGACGCTGTCGCGCACCTGCTTGGCCTGCGCCTCGCCGCGGCCCTTGGTGAACCAGGGCGTGTCGATATAGCCGGGGCAGACCGTGTTGACGCGGATCAGCGGCGCCAGCGCGCGCGACAGCGACAGCGTCATGGTGTTGAGTGCACCCTTGCTCGCGGCGTACGCAATCGACGAGCCGACGCCGCTGATGCCGGCGACCGAGGAGACGTTCACGACCGCAGATGGCCGCCCCGAAGCCTTGGCGGCGGCTTCGAGCAGGCTGCGCGCCGCGCGCACCATCTGGAACGGGCCGATGGTGTTGACGCCATAGACCCGCTGGAAATCTTCCGCCGACAGACCGTCGAGATCGGCGTGAGCCACATGCTTGGTGGTGCCGGCATTGTTGACCAGGATGTCGAGCCGGCCCCAGCCGCTCGCCGCCGCGACGATCTTGCGGCAATCCTCATCCTTGGAGACGTCGCCCTGCGCAACCAGCACCTCCGCAGCGCCGGCCTTGCGGCAGGTCTCGGCCGTCGCCTCGGCTTCCTTCTGGCTCGACGAATAGTTGATGACGAGCCGCGCCCCACTGCGGGCGAGAATCTCCGCAGTCGCTGCACCCAGCCCGGATGCGGACCCCGTCACGATTGCGCACAAGCCGTCTTTTGCCATCCGGATTTCCTTCCCCTGTATCTGGTGTGGCGTCCTGTTTAGCGAGTTTGCCGCGCCCTGCAAATCGAGCAAACTCCGCTAAGCGGAATTAGCATTTCCTGAAGCCTGGCCCTATGCCGGCGCCGCAGATGGACCTGCGATCAACGCTTGTCAGGGCCATGGCTTTTTCCGATCATCGGGCGCAAGAAGAGACTGCGCACTGGCCGATCAGACCGGACGCGCCAATGGCAAGATACGGGGAACGCTGTGGCGGAGAGTGACAATATCGTCGTCGAGACCGCGGAGAAGATCTTCGCCGATCTCGCCGATCCGCAAACCATCAACAACGACAAGAAGAATTCCTGGCAGGCGCCGCTGTGGCAGGCGCTGAGCGAAGCCGGCCTGCCGCTGTCCTGGGTGCCGGACGATCTCGGCGGCTCGGGCGCGAGCCTCGCCGACGGCTTTGCGCTGCTGAACGCCGCCGGCCGTTTCGCAGTCGCGGTGCCGCTGGCCGAGACCATGCTGGCGGGATGGCTGCTGGCACAGGCGAAGATCGCTTCCCCCGAAGGCGAGATGACGATCGTGCCGGCGTCCCCGAAGGACCGTATCACCCTCGATGCCGACGGTGCGCTCTCCGGTCGCGCGCGCGGCGTGCCCTTTGCAAAAGCAGCGAAGCATTTTGCGGTCCTGGCACACGGCAAGGACGGTGCTTCCATTGCCCTGATCGACGCGGCCAAGGCGCGGATCGAGGCCGGGCTCAATGTCGGCTACGACCACAGCGATACCGTCATGCTCGACAAGGTCCAGCCCGTCGCCATCAAGCCCGCGCCGAAGGGCTTTGAGCAGACCCATCTTATGCTGATGGGCGGCGTCGCGCGTAGCCTCCAGATCGCCGGCGCCCTCGAATCCATGCTCGACATTTCCGTGCGCTATTCCAACGAGCGCGTCGCCTTCGAGAAGAAGATCTCGAAATTCCAGGCGGTGCAGCACAATCTCGCCCGCCTCGCCGGCGAATCCGCCGCGGCGCTTGCGGCGGCGACGTCCGCCGCCGACGCCATCGCCAATGCAAGATCGTTCAACGACGAGATCTATCTCGAAGCCGCCTCGGCAAAGATCCGCTGCGCGGAAGCTGCCGAGAAGGGCGGCGGCATCGCGCATCAAGTCCATGGCGCGATCGGCTTCACCATGGAGCACATCCTGCACCGCTATTCGCTGCGCGCGCTGGCCTGGCGCGACGATTTCGGCTCGGAAAGCTACTGGGCCGTCGAACTCGGCAAGCTCGTGGCAAATCGCGGCGCCGACGAATTGTGGCCGCTCGTGGCATCGCGCTGATCAGGGGACGAGACACAATGACCGCTGCCCTCCGTTTCGATCCGATCCGCCTGCCGGAGAAATGCGAGCAATTGCGCAAGGAAGTGCGCGCCTTCCTCGCCGAGGAAATCGCCGCCGGCACTTTCGATCCGCACAAGCCCAATCGCGAGGACACCGACGCGCCGGAATTTTCCCGCCGGGTCGGCGCCAAAGGCTGGCTCGGCATGACCTGGCCGAAAAAGTATGGCGGCCAGGAACGCTCCTTCCTCGAGCGCTACGTAGTGACTGAGGAGATGCGCGTCGCCAATGCGCCGACGCGGCGCTTCTTTGTCGCCGACCGCCAGAGCGGGCCGGTGCTTTTGAAATACGCGCCCGAGCATATCAAGATGGAGATCCTGCCGCGGATCTGCCGCGGCGAGATCTGCTTTGCGATCGGCATGAGCGAGCCGAACTCGGGCTCCGACCTGTTCGCGGCGAAGACGCGCGCGACCAAGACCGAGGGCGGCTATCTCATCAACGGCACCAAGATCTGGACCTCGTCGGCGCATATCGCCGACTACATGATCGCGATCTTCCGGACCTCGCCGCCGACCAAGGAGAACCGCCGCCACGGCCTGACGCAGTTCCTGGTCAAGATGAAGCAACCGGGCATCAAGGTGAACCCGATCGGCCAGATCACCGGCCAGTACGAGTTCAACGAGGTGGTCTTCACCGATCACTTCATTCCCGATGACCATGTGCTCGGCGAAGTCGACGGCGCCTGGAAGCAGGCGACGAGCGAGCTCGCCTATGAGCGCTCGGGCCCCGAACGCTTCCTCGAAACCTATTACGTGCTGACCGAGCTGGTCCGCGCGGTCGGCTCCAATCCCGACACGCGCAGCGCCGAGGGCATCGGCCGCCTGGTCGCGCAGCTCCACACCATGCGGCGGATGTCGGTCTCGGTGGCCGGCATGCTCGAAGCCGGCAAGGAGCCGGTGGTCGAGGCGTCCATCGTCAAGGACATTGGCACGGTCTGGGAGCAGCAGCTGCCGCATCGCGTGCGCGATCTCGCCGCCTTCGTCGAGGAGACCGCGAGCAACCGCGAGACCTTGGAGCGGCAGCTCGACTTCGCGATCAAGACCGCGCCGAAACTCACCATCCAGGGCGGCACCACCGAGGTGCTGCGCGGCATCATCGCCCGCGGCTTGGGTCTGCGCTAATTCAATCGAGGATCATCATGAGCACCTATCAAGATATCGGCGTCGAGAAGGTCGGGCATGTCGGCACCATCGAGATCCGCCGTCCGCCGCTCAACTTCTTCGATATCTCGCTGATCAACCAGATCGCGGACGCGCTCGACGAGTTCGACCGCGACATCGAGATCCGTGCCTCCGTGCTCTCCGCGCAGGGCAAGGCGTTCTGCGCCGGCGCCAATTTCGGCGATCCGGCGCGGCAGGCCCAGGAGGCGCGCGAGGCCGAGAAAAAGGGCGATCCCGCCGACAGTCTCGGCCCGATCAACCATCTCTACATCCAGGCCGTGCGCATCTTCCGCGCCAAGAAGCCGATCGTTGCCGCCGTGCAGGGCGCGGCCATCGGTGGCGGTCTCGGGCTTGCAGTGTCGGCCGACTTCCGCGTCACCTGTCCTGAAGCGCGCTTCTCCGCAAACTTCACAAAACTCGGCTTCCATCCCGGCTTCGGCCTGACCGTGACGCTGCCGGAGCTGATTGGCAAGAACAACGCCGAGCTGATGTTCTACACCAGCCGCCGCGTCACCGGCGAGGAAGCCTACAAATGGGGCCTCGCCAACGAGTTGGTGCCGCAGGACCAGGTCAAGGCGGCCGCGATGAAGCTCGCCGGCGAGATCGCCGAATGCTCCCCGCTCGGCCTTCTCTCCACCCGCGCCACGATGCGCAATGGCCTTGCCGACCGCGTGATGGCCGCGACCAATCACGAACTCGCCGAGCAGACGCGGCTGCGCGCGACGGAAGATTTCAAGGAAGGCGTGAAGGCCACGGAAGAGCGGCGGGTCGCGAATTTCAAAGGGCGGTAGTTCCGCGGCGATGAGCGCCTCTTCTTCCTTTTCCCCTTGTGGGAGAAGGTGGCGTGAAGCGCCGGATGAGGGGTTGTTTCAGCGCATTCAACCGCAAGAGATTCACTGGCGGAGAGACCCCCTCACCCGGCTTCGCTGGCGCGAAGCCACCCTCTCCCACAAGGGGAGGGGAGAGGGTTTGAACGCGATCAACTCACGCGGAACGTCACTCCGCCCAGCAGAAACTCGTTGCCCGCAACCGCGAGCCCTTTTGCCTTGGCGGTATGCAGCACCTGCGCCGCGTCGGTCACCCGAAACTCCAGCGCACTCATGATCTCGCTGGCGCCCTTCACGAAGCGAAAGGTCGCATTGGGCAGCTTCAATTCGGCATCGCCACTCGGCGCAATTCCGATGATCCTGCCCCAGTGCTCGGCCAGCCCCGCGGGATCCGGGCTCTGCATCTCCACCGCCGTCAGTGCCTCGGTCACATCCTTGCGGATGAATTTCTGCCAGTCCGGTCCGGCCGGAGGATACGGCCCGAGGATGTCGTCGCTGCCTTCGGTGTGATTGAACTCGATGAAGGCTGCGCGGCAGTCGCGGGGGTGGAGCTGCACGCCGTGATACGGCGCGTGGTCGATGACATTGGCGGTGCGCACGCCGAGCGCATTGGCGTTGCGGCCGCGCTCGTCCGGATCGTCGCAGCAGAAGATCGCCATGTAGCCGCCGCGGCCGCCGGTCTTCTCGATGAAGCGGCCGGCCGTGGTGCCGTCCTTGAACGGCGCGACCACCTCCAGCAGGATCGTGTCGACCGGGAGCAGCGCGTTCTCCAGACCGTACTTTGCGACATTGCCGTCGCGGTAGCAGACGGCGAGACCCATGATCCGACCGATATCCGTGATGACGGGCTCGAGCTGCGGGGCAACCAGGCAGATCTGACGCAGCCGGATATAGGGCGCCATGGTCATGCGCCCCTAAAGCTCGGCTTGCGCTTGTCGACGAAGGCCTTGGCCGCCTCCTTGTGATCCTCGGTGTCGCCGCAACGGGTGTGATGGATCGCCTCGCCGTCGAAGCAATCCTCCAGCGCCAGGTGCTCGGCGTTGTTGATGTTGCGCTTGATGAAGCCGAGCGCGATCGACGGCCCCTGAGCCAGCGACAGCGCGAGCTCGTGCGCGGCAGCGTCGATCTCGGCATCGGGCACGACCTTCGTTACCATGCCGATCGCATGGGCCTCCTTCGCGGTGAGCACCGGCGACATCAGATAGAGCTCGCGCGCCCGCGCGCTGCCGAGCAGCTGGGTGAGGAAATAGGTGCCGCCGTAGTCACCGGAGAAGCCGACCTTGGCAAAAGCGGTGGTGATCTTGCAGGATTCGGAGGCGATCCGCAGGTCGCAGGACAGCGCCATCGACAGGCCGGCGCCGGCCGCCGCGCCGTCGAGCTGCGCCACCACGGGCTTTGGCATCTGATGCAGGATGCGCGAAACCTCCATGCCGCGACGCAAGTTTGCGAGCTTCTGCTCGAACGGCAGCGGCGCGCGCCCCTGCGCCATCGACTTGACGTCGCCGCCGACGCAGAACGAGCCGCCGGCGCCCTTGAACAGCACCGCCCGCACCTCGGGATCATCGGCCGCGCGCCGCGCCGCCTCGACCAGCCCGGCGACCATCTCGGGATTGAGCGCGTTCTTCCGCTCCGGCCGGTTCATCGTGATGGTGAGCAGCCCGCCTTCGAGCTTTTGCAGGACCATGTCGTTGCTCATTGGGTGCTTGCCTCTTGTTCAATGCTTCGATTTTGCTCCGTCATTCCGGGGCGCGCCTCTTGGCGCGAGCCCGGAATCCATACTCACGATGGTGGTTATGGATCCCGGGCTCGCGACTTCGTCGCGCCCCGGGATGACAACCGGTTATTTGGCTCGCTGGTCACGCCGTCACTTCTTCACCAGCGGGCAGCGCGACTGCTCCAGCGGCTGGAACGCCTCGTTGCCCGGGACGGTGGCGAGCAGCTTGTAATCGTCCCAGCGCCCCTTGGACTCCGACGGCTTCTTCACCTCGAACAGGTACATGTCGTGGATCATGCGGCCGTCCTCGCGGATCTTGCCATTCTTGGCGAAGAAGTCGTTGATCGGCGTCTCCTTCATCAGCTTGATCACCGCCGCGGCGTCGGTCGTGCCGGCGGCCTTCACGGCTTTCAGGTAATGCGTGATGGAGGAATAGACTCCGGCCTGGGCCGAGGTCGGCACCCGCTTGGTGCGCTCCATGAAGCGCTTCGAGAACGCACGCGTGTCGTCGTTGAGGTCCCAGTAGAACGCTTCCGCGAGCAGCAGCCCCTGCGCGGTCTCGAGCCCGATCGAGTCGATATCGGTGACGAAGGCGAGCAGCGGCGAGACCTTCTGGCCGCCCTTGGTGATGCCGAACTCCGCCGCCTGCTTGATGGCGTTGATGGTGTCGCCGCCGGCATTCGCGAGCCCGATCACCTTGGCCTTGGAAGCCTGGGCCTGGAGCAGGAAGGACGAGAAATCCGACGTGTTGAGCGGATGGCGGACGCTGCCGAGCACCTTGCCGCCGGTCTTGGTCACGACGGCGCTGGTGTCCTTCTCCAGATCCTGGCCGAAGGCGTAATCGGCGGTGAGGAAGAACCAGCTGTCGAGGCCCGACTTCACGGTTGCGAGGCCGGTCACGTTGGCCTGACCGTAAGTATCGAACACGTAGTGGATGGTGTAGGGGCCGCAGGCTTCGTTGGAGAGACGGATCGAGCCCGGCCCGTTGAACATGATGATCTTGTTGCGCGCTTTTGCGATCTCGCCGGCGGCGAGTGCGGTCGCGGAGGCCGCGACGTCGTAGATCATCTCGACGCCCTGGTTGTCGAGCATGTCGCGGGCAATGTTGGCGGAGAGATCGGCCTTGTTCTGATGATCGGCTGCCAGCACCTGGATCTTGCGCCCCAGCACCTCGCCGCCGAAATCCTCGACCGCCATCTTCGCCGCAGTCTCGCTGCCGGAGCCGGTGATATCTGCATAAAGGCTCGACATGTCGAGGATGCCGCCGATCTTCAGCGGCGGCTTGTCCTGAGCCTGTGCGGCGCTCGCATTGAGGGCAAACGCGGCGGCAAAAATGCCGGACAAAATAGTCTTCATCGAAAACGACCTCCCTTATCGCGCCGTGCTCTGATGGCGGCTTGGTTATTGCTCTTGGGTTATTGCTGTTCGCTGTTGCCGCAATCATGCCGCATGCGCAAGAGCGCAGCAAGCGCAGGTGCGATGCAAGCGTACGATTGCCGCGCGCGTTTTCCGCAAAACGGAATGGTAAGTAGACGCACGATGCATCTCCGCTGTCATTGCGAGCGCAGCGAAGCAATCCAGCATCTTTCCGCAGACGCAGTCTGGATTGCTTCGCTGCGCTCGCAATGACGGAGTACGACGAAACCTCTTCGTGCCCCACTACGCATGAGGTATGGTTACCGCGCAATGCAACCTCTCCGGATCACGTGACGCAACAGCTTCGCTTCATCCTCGCATGTCTTCTCGTCGCAAGTAGCTCGGCATTCGCGGGCCCCTGCCAGTTCGAGTCCCAAGGCGAAGGCCGCGTCGCTGCCATCGTCGATGCGCGCAGCGTGCGGCTCGATGACGGGCGCGAGATCCGCCTCAGCGGCATCGCGCCGACCGCGACCACGAAGCAGGCGCTGACCTCGCTGCTCGCCGGTCACGACGTGATGCTGCGGAGCGCTGACGACACGCCTGATCGCTACGGCCGCCAGAGCGCGCTTGTCTTCATCGGCGAAAGCGACATCTCGGTGCAGGCCATGCTGCTCGCTCGGGGCGATGCCATCGCCTCCGCCGAGATCCTGGACAAGGACTGCGCGGCCGCCCTGATGGCGTCCGAAGCAGCGGCGCGGCGCCAAAAAATGGGCAGCTGGGCTGACCCGTCGGCCATAAAAAACGCGGAAAGTCCGGACGATATTTTGGCGGAGATCGGGCGCTTTACGGTGGTCGAGGGCAAAGTCCTGTCGGTCCGGCAAGCTGGGGCAACGACCTACCTCAACTTCGGACGAAACTGGACACGCGGCTTTGCCGTGACTATTTCAAAGCGCACGCTAGCGGCGTTCGAAAGCGCTGGTATGGCCCTTAAGTCCCTGGAGAATCGGCGTATTCGCGTTCGGGGCTGGGTTGAGGGGAATACGGGGCCACGCATCGATGTACGCCTCGTGGGGCAGATCGAGTTGCTGGGCACAAACGAGCCGACAGGGGTAAGGCCTTAAGACAGGCCGGGCACGGGTTAAACGACGTGAATGGGGTGCTAGAACGGCACGGACTGGGCGATTGCCGCCGCCTGCGGGCTGCGCCGGCCGCGCTTTGCCTTGCGCTGGGCGGACTTCTCGCTGGCTGCGGCGATATGGGCCGGTTCCAGACTGCGGCGACCCCGGCAGCCGTCGCGATGCCGAAGCCGAAGCCCGCCGTCGCCCAAACCCCGGCCACCGAGAAGGAGCACGAGCGCATCCTGGCGAGCTATGGCGGGACCTATGACGATCCCAAGCTCGAGGCGCTCGTCAGCAAGACCGTCGACCGGCTGGTCGCGGCCTCCGAGCGGCCCGACCAGGGATACAAGGTCACCATCCTCAATTCCGGGGCGGTGAACGCCTTCGCGCTGCCCAACGGCCAGCTCTATGTCACGCGCGGCCTGCTGGCGCTCGCCAGCGACACCTCCGAATTGTCCTCCGTGCTCAGCCACGAGATGGCGCATGTGCTGTCCAAGCACGCGGCAATGCGCGAGGATCAGGCCCGCCAGGCCGCGATCGTCACCCGCGTCGTCACCGACATGAGCAACGATCCCGACCTCACCGCGCTGGCGCTAGCCAAGACCAAGCTCACCATGGCGAGCTTCTCGCGCAAGCAGGAGTTCGAGGCCGACGGCATCGGCGTCGGCATCTCCGCCAAGGCGCATTTCGACCCGTACGGCGCGGCGCGCTTCCTGTCCGCGATGGAGCGAAATGCCGAGCTGAAGGCCGGCAAGAGCTCGCTCGATCCGCGCGCGCAGGACTTCACCTCGTCGCATCCGGCAACTCCGGAACGCGTCCAGAACGCGCAGAACATTGCCCGCCAATACACCGCGCCTGAAGGCGCCGAGCGCGATCGCGAAAGCTATCTCGCCGCGATCGACAACCTCGTCTATGGCGAGGACCCGAGCGAAGGTTTTGTCCGCGGCCGGCGCTTCCTGCATCCGAAGCTCGGCTTCACCTTCCAGGCGCCGGACAATTTCACGCTCGACAACACCGCGCAGGCCGTGATCGGCGTCCGCGAGGGCGGCGCGCAGGCGATGCGCTTCGACGTCGTGCGCGTGCCGGCCGAACAGTCGCTCGGCGACTACCTCAATTCCGGCTGGATGGAAGGCGTCGAGAAGGCTTCGACCGAGGATCTCACCGTCAACGGTTTTCCAGCGGCGTCCGCCACCGCCAAGGGCGACCAGTGGCAGTTCAAGGTCTATGCGCTGCGCTTCGGCAGCGACGTCTATCGCTTCATCTTCGCGGCACGGCAGAAATCGACCGAGAGCGAGCGGAATGCGCGCGAGACGGTCAACTCGTTCCGCCGGCTGACGCTGGAGGAAATCCAGGCCGCGCGCCCGCTGCGCATCAAGGTCATCACCGTGCAGCCCGGCGATACCGTGGAGTCGCTCTCCCACCGCATGGCCGGCGTCGACCATCCCGCCGAGCGCTTCCGCGTCCTGAACGGCCTCGATCGCACCGCGCAGGTGAAGGTGCGCGACCGCGTCAAGATCGTGGCGGACTAAAGCGCGATGCGATTGGGATCGTCATCGCGCTTTAGGTTATTCCTTTGAGCATGATCTTTTCGGAAAACCGCTACACACTTTTCCGGATCATGCTCCGACGCCGCGCTAAGCGGATGTCATCTCAGAGAGACGCGGCTTCCCCCGCACCATGATCAGCGCCGCCGCCATCACCTCCAGCGCGATGCAGAGGTAAAAGGGCAGCGTATAGCCGCCGGAGAGATCGCGCAGGAAACCGACCACGCCGGGACCGAACGCGTAGGTCACCTGGTTGATCGCCGTGTTGAGGCTGATCAGCACGCCGAAGGCGGCGGAGTCGAACTCCTGCTGCACGATGAGCGAGGGCAGCGTGATGAGGTTGCCGACCGAAAAGCCGAAGACGGCGCAGGCCGCGATCAGCACGTAATCGTTGTGCAAGTTGACGACGACGAGAAGCGCGGCGGCCTGGCTGAGGAACGACAGCGCGGACGCGAGGCGTTGATTGATGCGGTCGATCACCAGCGAGAACAGCACGCGGCCGACCACCGCCATTGCGGTCAGCACCGCGACGGCCAATGCGGCGCGCTCGCGTCCAATCACGGGATCGAGAAACGAGATCAGATGCACGATGAAGCCGACCTGGGCGAACAGTACCAGGGCGAAGGCGATCGTCACCGTGAGGAAACCAACGTCGCGCAGCGCCCAGGCGCGGATCTCCGTCGATGATTGCGGCTTCGTTTTCGCGCTCGCGTGGAAGCCCTGGCGATCGGGTGGGCTGCCGACGAGAAGGAGGATGACTGGCAGGAGCAGCACGAGCATGGCGCCGGCGGCGGCGTACATCGCGCTGGCAAAGCCGACATGGCCGATCAGCATCACCAGCAGCGGCACGCCGACGATGCCGCCGAAGCTGGCGCCGTTGAGCGCGAGGCTGATCGCCATGCCGCGCTTCCGGTCGAACCACAGGCTGATCGTGTTGGTGATCATGGCGAGACTGGTGCCGGCCCAGCCGAAGGCGAGCACGGCATCGGCGAGATAGAGCTGCCAGGGCTCGCGCACCGCGCCGATCGCGACCGCAGCCGCCGCCATCGCCAGCGTCCCGGCGATCAGGCTGAGCCGCGGGCCGTATTTCCGCACGGCCTCGCCGACGAAGACGACCAACAGCGCGCCGAATAGGTAGAAGAACGTGGTGCCGGAGGAGATCAGCGAGGCCGGCCAGCCCCGCGCGCGCTGCAGCTCGGCGACATAGACGCTCTGGCCGTAGAAGCCAAGCCCCCAGCCGAAGGTGGCGAGCACGAAGCAGACCGCGACGATGCGCCAGCCTTCATAGCGGAGCGAGGATTCGTCGATTGGCACAGCGTGGCGGGGACTGTCGAGCATTTGCGCTTCTCCTTCGCATCCCCGCAAGCGCCCGGCTCTGCGCTCGCCTCTTCATGACGAGCATCATGTAACAACGCGGCTCTCGAAAATCACTTCGACCTGCATCGAAGTATCAACGCTGCTGACAGCCTCTTGCCAAACTAGACCGCGTCGGGGAATTCGCCCATGGCCGCCTCCAGCCGCGCCTTGCGGCGCTTCGCCCAGGAGACCAGCGAGAGCACCGCAAGACCCAGCACCACCGGCGGGAACACCACGAGGTTCACCGCGGACCAGCCGTAATTGGCGAGCAGCTGGCCCGACGAGAACGAGCCGATCGCCATCATGCCGAACACCAGGAAATCGTTGAAGGCCTGCACCTTGTTGCGCTCCTGCGGGCGATGCGTCTCCAGCACCAGCGCGGAGGCGCCGATGAAGGAGAAATTCCAGCCTACGCCGAGTACGATCAGCGTCGCCCAGAAATGCATCGCCGTGAGGCCGGAGAGACCGATGATGGCGGCACCCGCCTCCAGCAGCAGGCCGGCGGCGACGATCTTCGGAGCGCCGAAGCGCGCGATCAGCGTGCCCGTGAAGAAGCTCGGCCCGTACATCGCAACGATGTGCCATTGCAGGCCGAAATTGGAATCGGACACGGACAGGCCGCACAGCTTCATCGCAAGCGGCGCCGAGGTCATGACCAGGTTCATCATGGGATAGGAGATGACGCCGCACAGCGCCGCCGCGATGAAGCGCGGCTGAGACACGATCGTGAGCAGCGGCCGGCCGCCGTGCAGATCGGCCGGCGCGGGCTTCGGCATATCGACGCCGGCGACGATGCCCATCGCGATCAGCGCGACGGCGGCCTGCACCAGGAAGCTGAAGGCGAACAGATAAGGCTGCCAGACATCCATGGTCCATTGCACGAGCTGCGGACCGAGCACGCCGGCGAACACGCCGCCCGCCATCACCCAGGACACGGCCTTCGGCCGGTAGGCCGCACTGGCGCCGTCGGCGGCTGCGAAGCGATAGGATTGCGCCACCGCGCCGTAGAGACCGCCGAGGAAAGTCGCCAGACAAAACAGCGCGAACGAGCCGCGCAGGATCGCGAACGAGCCGAGCAGACCGGTGAGCGTACCGAGACCCGTGCCGATGACGAAGGCGGCGCGGCGGCCGAAGCGGCGCGAGATCGCACCGGTCGGCAGTGTGCCGGCGGCGAGCCCGACCACATACATCGAGATCGGCACAGTCGCGAACGACATGTCCGGCGCGAGCGTGGCGCCGACGATCGCACCGGTGGCGAAGATCACGGCCGAGTTGGCGCCGGTCAGCGCCTGCGCGGCGGCGAGGCGCACCACGTTGGCGCGCACGCGGGCGTCGTCGGCGATCTCATTGGCGGCAGTCACGTCCAGCATCGGCATTTCCGCCCAAAGGGCTCTGTTGATTCGCGGCACTATGGAGGGGTGAGAGAGGGCCGGCAACCGGCGCAAACGGGCGCGGGCCATGCCCCTGACGCAATCGCTGGAATGATAACGCTGCGCACCCTTGACGGCTTGCGCTCGATCAAATCCTATCCGCCGCCATCTTCCCGGGAGTTACCTTCATGTCCGTCGACGACAGGCCCACGCTTCAAGCGCCCGACGACGATCCCTGGCTGTGGCTGGAGGAGATCGAGGGCCGGCAAGCGCTCGATTTTGTCGAGCGGCAGAACAGCCTGACGCTCGCCGCGTTCGGCGGCAAGGCCTTCGAGCACGATCGCGACATCCTCGCGGCGATCTATGACCGACCGGACAACATTCCCTATGTCAGCCGGCGCGGCAACGACCTGCACAATCTCTGGAAAGATGCCGCCAACCCGCGCGGCCTGTGGCGACGGACTTCGCTTGCGGAATTTCGTAAAGCCGATCCGGCATGGGAGACCATGCTGGACATCGACCAGCTCGCGAGAAGCGAAGACGAGGACTGGTTGCTTAGCGGTATCGCCACGATGCCGGGAAGCTCGCGGGCGATCCTGAGCCTGTCGCGCGGCGGCAGCGACGCCGTCACCTTGCGGGAATTCGACCTCGCCACGAAAAGTTTCGTGGCGAACGGCTTTGCGCTGCCGGAAGCGAAAGGCGGCGTCGACTGGCTCGATGCCGACACGCTGCTGCTGTCAAGCGCGCATGGCGAGGACATGGCGACGAGCTCGGGCTATGCGCGCACCGTCCGCCTGTGGCGGCGCGGCCAGCCGGTCGATCAGGCGCAGATGGTCCTCGAGACCACCGCCGATCACATGGTGATCTATGGCATGGCCGACGACACCGGAGCGGCGCCCCGGGTCTGGATCGTCGACCAGATCGACTTCTTCAACCACACCGTCTGGCTGCGCGATGCGGCCGGCACGACGACGAAGCTCGATCTGCCGACCGGGATTTGGATGCAGGCGCATGGCGACTGGTTCGCGATGAAGCTACGCAAGGACTGGCAGGTCGATGGCCGGACCTATGCCACCGACACCGTGCTCGGCATCTCGCTCTCGGCCTTCCTCGCCGGCAGCCGCGATTTTGTCGTCCTGTTCGAGCCCGCACCGCGGCGCGCGCTGCAAGGGTTGTTCTGGGCGGCAGGAAAGCTGGTGCTGTCGATTCTCGACGAGCTCAAACCTCGCTTCGAGATCTGCACACCGTCCGCCACTAGCTGGAGCCGCGAGACACTTGGCGGCCTGCCGCAGATCGGCGTCGTCGATGTCTGGCCGCTCGACCGCCATGCATCGGAGAGCAATGGCGATCTGCTCGCCAATGTGCAGAATCCGCTGACGCCGCCGGCGCTGCTGCTGATCGAGCGCGGCATCGCAAGCCCGATCGTGCTGAAGCAGGCGCCGAAGACGTTCACCGCCGATGGCCTCGTTGTGATCCAGCACGAGGCGATCTCGGTTGACGGCGAGCGCATCCCCTATGTGCAGACCGGCCCCGCTGGCGAGACCGGCGATGCGCCGGTCTATCTGAGCGCCTATGGCGGCTTCGGCGTTTCAGTGAAGCCGTACTATAATTCCTCGCTCGGCAAGCTGTGGCTGGAGCGCGGCGGCACGATTGTGCAGGCGAATCTGCGCGGCGGCGGCGAGTTCGGCACGCGCTGGCACGATGCCGGACGGCTTGCCGGCAAGAAGCTCTCTCACGACGATTTCGCCGCCGTCGCCGCCGATCTCGTCCGCCGCGGTGTGACGAGCGCAAAACGCATCGCCGCGCAGGGCGGATCGAACGGCGGCATCCTCATCACCAACATGCTGGTACGCTACCCCGAGCGTTTCGGCGCATTGTTCTGTACCATCCCGCTGATCGACATGCGCCGCTACACCAAGCTGCTCGCCGGCGCGAGCTGGATCGCGGAATATGGCGATCCCGACAAGCCCGACGAATGGGAATGGCTGAAGACCTATTCCGCCTATCACAACGTCAGGGGCGGCCAGGCGTACCCGCCGATCCTGATCGCGACCACGCGGCGCGACGACCGCGTCCATCCCGGCCATGCCCGCAAGATGGCGGCAAAGCTGCAGGCCATGGGCTATGAGGCCTGGTTCTACGAGCCGCCGGCAGGCGGCCACGGCTACGGCAAGGACAACAAGGAGCGCGCCGGTTTCGAGGTGCTGGGCTATCGGTTCTTGAAGGAGAAGATCGGGTGGAGGGATGAAGGCTAGAGGCGGGTGCGCTGACGTCTCCACATCGTCATGGCCGGGCTTGACCCGGCCATCCACGCCTTGCCTTACCGCCCGAAGAACGTGGATGCCCGGGCCTTCGCCTCGCCGAAGCGGCTTCGGCCGCGCAGGCGGGACAAGCCAGGGCATGACGACCTCCTAGCCTCTTGCGAACACCAGCGTCAGATTGTTCGCGGGCATCTCGATCGTGTCGATGAGGCCGAGGCCTGCCGCCTTCGCCAGCTTCTCGACGTCGACGACGTCGCGCACGCCCCATTCGGGATTGCCCTCGCGCAAGGAGGTGTCGAACACCGCGTTGCTGAGCGCGGTATGCTTGCCGTCGCGCTTGAAGGGGCCGTAGAGGAACAGCTTGCCGTCACGGCGCAGATAACGGCCGGCGCCGGCGAACAGGCCTTCGGCCACGGCCCAGGGCGCGATGTGAATGACGTTGGCGCAGAATACGGCCGCGAGGCTGGTCGGCCCCTGCCCGCTTTTCATTTCCGGACACCAGTCGGGATCGGTGAGATCGATGCGCAGGGGTGGGCGGATGTTCGGCAGGCCGGCATGCACGCGCCAGGCTTCGATGCTCTTGAGGTGGCGCTGATTGAGATCGCTCGGCCACCAGATCAGGCCGGGCGTGTGGCGGGCGAAATGCACCACGTGCTGCCCGGTTCCACTGCCGAGTTCCACGACGTTGCCGGTCGCATCCGCGAGATGCTTTTCCAGCGCTGCCCAGATCGGTTCGTGATTGCGATGGAAGGCCGGCGCATCGAGCCGGCCATCCGGCTCGACCCGTCCGCCATCCCTGCCAAATTCGACCACATATTCAGCCAAGTGACGTCCCCAGAAAATGCGAACCGGAAAAGGCGGCCAAACGTCCGAGAATAATCTGCTAGTTCACGCCCATCCGAATGAACGAACTATCTCGTCAGTTGCAATGCGCAGGATATTAACTCCATTTCACCGCGTGCATAGTCTTGATTGTCAGACGATGGCCTTTGTGCTTTTGAACAATTCCGCAAACGAGATCATCGAGATAACGCCGGGACGATGCCTTGACCGCCTTTCCTCGCAAGCCCGCTCTGCTTGCTGCGCTGGCCCTCCTCGCCGGCGCGGCAATGGCCCCGGCGGAGGCGCAATCCACCGTGACGGAGGGCCAGAAGCTTGCCTTCGACCGCGGCAAGGGCAATTGCCTCACCTGCCACGTCATCAAAGGCGGCGACCTGCCGGGGACGATCGGACCGGAGCTGAAGGACATCAAGGCCAAATACCCCGATCGCAACGAGCTGGTTGCGATCATCTTCGACGAGACCAAGCGCAATCCGCAAACCATGATGCCGCCGTTCGGCCGGAACCGGATTTTGACCGAACAGGAGATCGACGCGATCGTTGATTTCCTGCAGACCCTGTAACCGCCGGCGGCCCACAGGAGACTTGAGATGACCACGACCCCCAAGCCTCATTGGAGGCCTCATCCGACGCGGCGCCTGATCCTTCAGGGCGCTGCCTCCGTGGCGCTGCTCGGCCTCGGCAATCTGCCGTTCGCGCCCGCGCGCGCCGCGGCGAACGACAAATATCCGGAAGAGGCCTTCAGGCAGAAGAGCGAGGCGGATGCGATCAAGGCGCTCTACGGCAAGGCCGCCGAGCCGTCGGACAAGGTCAAGCTGGATGCGCCGGAGATCGCCGAGAATGGCGGTGTCGTGCCGATCTCGGTGACGACGACGCTGGATAAGGTCACCTCGATCTCGTTCTTCGTGGCGGAGAACCCGAACGCGCTGGCGGCCAGCTACAGGATTCCCGGTGGCACGATCCCTGCCGTCGCCAACCGGCTGAAGATGGCCAGGACCACTAAATTGACCGCGATCGTAGAGGCCGACGGCAAGCTCTACAGCGCGACCAAGGAGGTCAAGGTCACCGTCGGCGGTTGCGGCGGCTAAGCGAGGCAGTTCGACATGGCATCCAGCATTCGCGTGCGCGCAACATCGACCGGCGACATCACCGAGGTGCAGACGCTGATCCAGCACCCCATGGACACCGGCCTCGTCAAGGACTCCAAGGGCGAGTTGATCCCGGCACATTTCATCCAGCAGCTGAAGTTCGAGTGTAAACGGCAAGGACGTGTTCGTCGCCGATTGGGGTACAGCGGTCTCTAAGGACCCCTACGTCAAGTTCAGCTTCAAGGGCGCCAAGAAGGGCGACGAGCTCAAGATCTCTTGGACCGACAACAAGGGCGGCTCGGATACGACCACCGCGAAGATCGCGTGATGAACGCCCGCATCCACCTCCTGCTTGGCTCGCTCAGCGCTGCGCTCGTCGCGTTCGCGCTCGCCGCGCCGCGCGTGATCGCTGCCGACAAGGTCGATCCCGTCGCCGACGCCAAGGCGTTCCAGAACTTCTTCTTCCAGAAGTTTCCGAACGTGAAGCACGAGGATTTCGTCAACGGTCCGTATTCCATGAACGAGGACATGAAGCGGCAGTGGCAGGAGAAGGAGGAATTCCCGCCTTACGAGTTCGCGCTCGAGGCCGGCAAGGAGATATTCTCGACCCCGTTCAAGAACGGCAAGACCTATGCCGACTGCTTTCCGAACGGCGGCATCGGCATCCGCCAGAACTATCCGTACTTCGACAGCGGCGAAGGCAAGGTCGTCACGCTGGAGCTTGCGCTCAACCGCTGCCGCGAGGCCAATGGCGAGGCGCCCTATTCCTACGTCAAGGACGAGATGGCCTCGCTCACCGCCTACATGGCCTACACCTCGCGCGGCAAGCTGATGGACATCAAGATCCCCGATGATCCCCGCGCGTTGGCGGCGTACGAGAACGGCAAGCGCTATTTCTACACGCGGCGCGGCCAGATGAATTTCTCCTGCGCGAGCTGCCACGTGCAGAGCCCGGGCGAGCGCATCCGCGCCGAGACCCTCGCCCCAGCGCTCGGCATCCTCAACGCGATGCCGATCTACCGCTCCGAATGGAGCGGCATGGGCACGACCAGCCGCCGCTTCGTCACCTGCAACAGCCAGACCCGCGCGGTTCCGCTGGAGCCGCAGTCGGATGAATATCGCGACGTCGAATATTTCCTGTCCTACGTCGCCAACGGCCTGCCGATCTCGGGACCGGGAGCACGGCCATGAAGCTGTCACTTGGCTTGGCCATGCTGCTCGCCTTGAGCCTTGCGCCATCCGCGCGCGCGGCGAGTGAGGCGGACTACAAGGCGGCCTATGCCGCCGCCGAAGCCGCCTCCAAGGAGGCGGCCGGCATGCGCAACCAGTGGACGGTGACCGTGTCTGCGCTGGCGGCGGCGAAAAGGGCTGCCGATGGCGGCGATTTCGGCCGTGCGGTGGCCGCAGCCAGGGAAGCCGAAGCGCTGGCGAAAGCGTCGATCTTCCAGGCTGTTTCCGAAAAAGAAGCCTGGAAGGCGATGGAAATCCGCTAGACTGCCCGCGGTGAACGCAGTCCCCACGAGAGGCGCGGAGAATTCTTGAATGGCGATCCGCCGCCGCGATTTCCTGAAAGGTGCAGGCGTTGCCGCCGCAACGATCGGCCTGCCGCGGCTCGCCTGCGGCGCTGACGCCGCCAGCATCTATGACCTCGAACGGTTCGGCAATGCGCGGATTCTGCACATCACCGACACGCATGCGCAGCTCAATCCGGTCTATTACCGCGAGCCCAGCGTCAATATCGGCATCGGCGAGATGGCGGGACGGCCGCCGCATCTGGTCGGCCGGGCCTTTCTCGAGCGCTTCGGCATCCGCTCCGACAGCGCCGATGCCTATGCCTTCACTTGCTTCGAGTTCGAGAAGTCCGCAGGCCGCTTCGGCAAGCTCGGTGGCTTTGCCCATCTGAAGACGCTGGTCGATCGCCTGCGCGCCGATGTCGGCGAGCGGCGTTCACTGCTTGTCGACGGCGGCGATCTCTGGCAGGGCACGGGGCTGGCCAACCTGATGCAGGGCCGCGACATGGTCGAGGTCGCCAATCTGCTCGGCATCGAGGCGATGACGGGGCATTGGGAATTCACCTATGGCGAGCAGGCGCTGCGCGACAATCTCGAACGCTTCAAGGGCGAGTTTCTGGCGCAGAACGTGTTCCTGACTGAGGAGGCCGCGTTCAACGACGCGCCCGCCTTCGACAAGGCCACTGGGCGCGTGTTCAAGCCTTCCGTCATCAAGGAGCTCGGCGGGCATCGCATCGCGATCGTCGGCCAGGCCTTTCCCTACACTCCGATCGCGCATCCCAGGAGGTTTACACCGGACTGGAGCTTTGGCATCCGCGAGGAGGAGCTGCAGAAGCATGTCGATGCCTTGCGCGGCACCGACAAGGTCGACGCCGTCGTGCTGCTGTCGCACAACGGCATGGACGTGGACCTCAAGCTCGCCAGCCGGGTCACCGGCATCGACGTCATTCTCGGCGGCCACACCCATGATGCCGTGCCGCAGCCTATGCCAGTGAAGAACGCAGGTGGCACGACGCTCGTCACCAATGCCGGCTCCAACGGAAAATTTCTGGGTGTGCTCGACCTCGCGCTCGACAGCGGCAAGGTCAGCGACGTCAGGTATCGGTTGCTGCCGGTCTATTCGGAGCTGCTGAAGCCCGATCCGGCGATGGCCGAGCTGATCGGCCGGGTCCGTGCGCCGCACGTGGCCGACTGGTCGGAAAAGATCGCAACGCCCGACCGGCTGCTTTATCGCCGCGGCAATTTCTCCGGCCCCATGGACGAATTGATCTGCACCGCGCTGCGCACCGAGCTCGATGCCGAAATCGCGCTGTCGCCGGGCTTCCGCTGGGGCATCACCGCGCTGTCCGGCCAGGCGATGACGATGGAGGATCTGCTGGCGGAAACCGCGATCACCTATCCCGAGACCTATGTGCAGGAGATGACGGGGGCCCAGATCAAGGACCTGCTCGAGGACGTCTGCGACAACCTCTTCAACGGCGATCCCTACTACCAGCAGGGCGGAGACATGGTCCGTGCCGGCGGGCTCAGCTACACCTGCACGCCGGACGCTGCGATCGGCAGCCGCATCTCGGAGCTGAAGCTCGGCAGCGGCAAGGCGCTCAGCGCCAGCCACCGCTACAAGGTCGCGGGCTGGGCCTCAGTCAACGGCCAGCAGGGCGCGCCGGTGTGGGACGTGGTCGGCAAATATCTGCGCTCGGGCCGGATGATGCCCGAACAGCTCGGCTCCGGCGTGACGCTGAAAGGGGTCGAGGGCAATCCAGGCATTGCAGGACTGGGATGATGTGTTTTGTCCGCGATCATGCTGGCCATAATAATAATCTTCTAAATTTTTCTGCTCATGCAGTGACTTACTTCTCTTTCCGACCCGTATTGTAGTAGAATCTTGGAAGTCAGTTCCAAGCCGGGTCCTGCCATGATCTTCCGACAGCTCTTCGACAGCGTTTCGGGCACGTACAGCTACGTCCTCGCCAGCCGCCCCGGCGGCGAGGCGCTGATTCTCGATCCTGTGCTGGAGAAGGTCGACCGCTACTGCCAATTGCTGCGCGAGCTCGACCTCAAGCTGGTCAAGGCGGTGGACACGCATCTGCATGCCGACCACGTCACCGGCCTCGGCGAGCTGCGCGACCGCACCCATTGCATGACCGTGATGGGCGACCAGACCAAGGCCGACGTCGTCGCCATGCGGGTGGCCGACGGCGACAAGGTGACGATCGAGGGCCTGTCGCTCGACGTGATGTACACGCCGGGCCACACCGACGATTCCTATTCTTATTTGATGGGCGACCGCGTCTTCACCGGTGACACGCTGCTGATCCGAGGCACCGGCCGCACCGATTTCCAGAACGGCTCGGCGCGCGCGCAATACGATTCGATCTTCAACCGCCTCTTGAAGCTGCCGGACGAGACGATGGTGTTTCCGGCCCACGACTACAAGGGCGACACCGTCTCCACCATCGGCGAGGAAAGACGCTACAATCCGCGGCTCCAGGTGCGCTCGGTCGAGGAATATGTCGAGCTGATGGCCAATTTGAAGCTGCCCAATCCGAAGATGATGGACGTGGCGATCCCCGCCAACATGCATGTCGGCCTGCATCAGGAAGAGCTGGAGAAGGAAGGCCGCGCGCTCAGCGCAATCGAGGCGATCCGCAGCCTCGGCCGGCCCGACATCCTGCTGGTGGACTTGCGCGAGACCAATGAGCGGATGAAGCACGGCATGCTCGAGGGCGCGCTGCACACGCCCTATCCCTCCGTCGAAGAGAGCCTGAAGCCCGGCGGCATGCTGCGCGAGGTCGTGGCCGCAACAGGTCGCCGCGTGGTGTTCTTCTGCGCCTTCGGCGAACGCTCGGCCATGGCCGTTGCGGCCGCAAAAGAGGCGGGGCTTCTCAACACCGCACATATCGCCGGCGGCATCGATGCCTGGAAGAAGGCGGGCGGGCCGGTGGTGCACTGACGGCCTCGTCGCCCCTTGAGATAAATCAGGCGCCGCACATATTTGGCAGGTACATTCGGATGCAGCATCACCATCCGGGACCAGCCATGGCCAAGACCGGCAAGCCGAGCGAGCCGCCCAAGACCACCGAGAACAAGCCCGCGGACAACAAGGCGAAGAGAGCCCCGCGCCGGCGCGAGACCGATGACGACGATTACGAAGACGGCGACATCGCGACGCCGAAACGTGATCGCTATGGCCCGGACGACGAGCCGTTCTGAGGGGGACGTTGATTGATCGCGCGCTAGTGGGATGGAGCCCTACCCGCACTACCTGCCATGCGTCTGCGTTCATGGACAAATAACCGCCAGCCCCGATAGTTTGCCGGTCCATCGGGAGTGAAACGGAACTGCAATGGTCGACGTTCTCGCCGCACCGCAACAAGGCAAGACGGACAGTGCGCTGCGCACGCTGACGGGGATCTCGATCGCGCATTGGGTCAGCCATTTCCATCTGCTGGTCCTGCCGATGCTGTTTCCGTTCCTGAAGGAAAAGCTCGGCGTCGGCTATGTCGAGCTCGGCTTCTCGCTGACCACGCTCGCCCTCGTCTCCGGCCTGACGCAAGCGCCGACCGGCTACCTCGTCGATCATTTTGGCGCGCGCAAAATCCTACTGATCGGGCTGACGCTCGGCGGCTGCGCGCTGATCCTGCTCGGTCTGCACCTCAGCTACGCTGCGCTGATCGCCTGCGCCGTGCTGCTCGGGCTCGCCAACAGCGTCTATCACCCCGCCGATTACGCGATCCTGGCCGAGCACATGGACGAGGCGCGGATGGGCCGCGCCTTCTCGGTCCACACCTTCGCCGGCTATCTCGGCGGCGCCGTGACGCCGGCGATCGTGGCGGCATTGGTCATGGTATGGGGCGGCGTCGGTGCGCTGATCGCCTCTGGCGCGATCGCCATTTTGGTGGCGATGCTGCTGGTGGCCATGGGCATCCCCGAGGCCGGCGCACACAAGAAGAAATCGGGCAGCGCAAGCGCGCCGAAGCAGGCCGTGATCACGCCGGCGCTGATCACGTTGACCGCACTGTTCATGCTGCTCAGCCTGTCGGTCGCCGGCATCAACAATTTCGGCGTGGTGGCGCTGATGAGCGGCTACGGCACGTCCTATTCGATCGCCAACGTCGCGCTGACTGCGTTTCTCGCGGCAAGCGCCGCAGGCGTGCTCGCCGGCGGCTTCCTCGCCGACCGCACCGAGCGCCACGGCTATGTCGCGGCGGCCTGCTTCGCCGCGAATGCGGCCATCGTGCTGCTGATCGCGCTGGTGACGCTGCCGGGCTGGGCCCTGACCGCGACGATGGCGACCGCAGGTTTCCTCTCCGGCGTGATCGCGCCTTCGCGCGACATGCTGGTGCGCAATGCCGCGCCTCCGGGAGCCGCGGGACGCGCCTTCGGCATCGTCTCCACCGGCTTCAACCTCGGCGGCATCGTCTCACCGCTGCTGTTCGGCTGGATCATGGATCAAAGCGCACCGCACTGGGTGTTCGGCGCGTCCGTGATCTTCATGGTGGCGACGGTGGTGCTGTCGCCGTTCACGGAGCGCCGGGCGACGAAAGCAGATTGAGTGGCGCGGCGGTCGGGCAATCTAATTCGCGGGGCGCAGGGTTTGGCGAACCAGCGCGGCGGCCGCTTACCCTCCCCTGGAGGGTAAGAGAGAGCCGCCACTTAGGTCGGCGACACTGCGCCCTTCAGCGCCGTGCCCTGCGCCGTCGTACCACGCGTCAGCCTGGCCTTCTCCGTGTTCGGCCACAGCAGCAGCAGGCCGATGACGCCGGAGCCGATCATGACCACCGCGTTGATGGTGAAGCCGGTCAGGTAGCCGTCGAGCATGCTGCCGGCGCGCTGGATCACGGTGCCCATCACGCTCGGCGCGATGATGCCTGAAAGCGTGTAGAGCGCGCCGTAGATCGCGAGCACTGCACCGCGCTGCGAGGCCGGGGTGAACTCGCCGAGCATCGGCGGGCAGACCACGTAGATCGCGCCGCAGAGTCCGGAGCCGACGACGAGCAGCGCGATCTGCAGGCCGGCGCCCTGCACATGCGGCATCATCGCGAGGATCAACCCACCGATCACCAGCGGCACCGAGCCGAGCACGCCGCGCGAGACGCGCGTGGTGTAGCCGCGGGCCATCATCACCTGCGAGATCCAGCCGGTGAGGAGAACGATGGTGGCGCCGAACACCCAGGGCAGGATCGAGATGAAGCCGGCCTGGCTCTGCGAGAAGCCGAGCCCCTTGACGATGAAGGGCGTGAACCAGGTGAGGCCGAGCGACAGCGCCCAATAAGCGCCGAAGGTCGCGACCACGCAGCCGAGGAAGGTGCGCGAGGTCAGCAGCTGCACGTACGGAATCTTCGGCTCGGTGGCGGCCAGGACCTCGGTATCCTCCAGCGGGCCTTCCTTGCCGAGCGCGAGCCAGGCTGCGACCCAGATCAAGCCGACGACCCCGAGCGCGCCGAAGGCGTAGTGCCAGGAATGGTTGACGATGATCCAGTTCAGCGCCGGCACCGCCAGGATGACGCCGAAGGCCGAGCCCTGTGACAGGATTGCGGTCGGCAGCGTGCGCTTCTCGTCGGGAAACCATTTGTAGATGGCGTGCGCGGCGACCGAGAAGGCCGGCCCTTCGCCCGCCCCCAAGACGATTCGGCAGATCAAGAGCGTGGTGAAGGAGACTGTGCCGACCATCGGGAACTGCGACACCGCCCAGATCACCGCCAGCGTCAACAACACCCAGCGCGTCGGCACCTTGTTGACGATGAAGCCGACCACGATGGCCGAGATCGAGAACAGGAAGAAGAACGAGGACCCGAGCAGGCCGAACTGCTCGGCGCTGAGCTTCATGTCGGTCATGATCGGCACGCCGGCGAGACCGACCACGATCTTGTCCGCGAAGTTCACCACCATGAAAAGAAAGAGGAGAAATGTAATAGTCCAGGCGCCCTTTGGCGTTTTGGTCGTCTTAGCCGCCACATTCGGCATTTCCTGAGCGCTCATCATTCTCCCCGTATGTCTTTTCGGTACCTTTTTGATTTGGCCGTCTTGGAAGCTAACAGCGGCTTCAGGGCCAACGCAACCCCGGCATTTCCGCATCAGGTGTGCTAGGCAGCATTCTTACCTCTCCCTATGGGAGAGGTGGAAGAGAAGTGGCAGGCCCGTGCTGAGCATCCGAAACCTCTCAAAGACCTTCTCTTCGGCCGGCGAGCCCGTCCATGTTCTGCGCGGCGTCGACCTCGACCTCGGGGCTGGCGAGCGCGTCGCGCTGACCGGTGAATCCGGCAGCGGCAAGAGCACGCTGCTGCACCTGATCGCCGGCCTCGACGCCGCCGATGGCGGCTCGATCAGGCTGGGTGACGCCGAGGTCACCACGCTATCGGATGCCGGACGCGCCAGCTTGCGGCGGAATCGCGTTGGCCTGGTCTTTCAGCAGTTCAACCTGATCCCGAGCCTCTCCGTCGCGGACAATCTCGCCTTCCAGGCGCGGATCGCCGGCCGGCATGATGCGGCCTGGACAAGAGAGCTCGTCGAGCGGCTCGGACTCGGCAGCCTGCTCAAACGTTATCCAGAGCAAATATCGGGTGGCCAGCAGCAGCGCGTCGCGATCGGCCGGGCGCTGGCGGCAAAGCCCGCGCTGCTGCTGGCGGACGAGCCGACCGGCAATCTCGACGAAGCTACCGCCGAGGAGGTGCTGGCGCTGGCGCGCGATCTCGTGGCGCGCACCGGCTGCGGCTTCCTGATGGTGACGCACAGCCTGCATCTCGCCGCCACGCTCGACCGTCATCTCACGTTGCATGCGGGGCGCATTTCATGAAGCGCGCGCTCTGGGTTCTCGCCGTGCTGCTCAGCCATTGGCGACGCCACAAGATGCAATTCGCGACGCTGCTCATCGGATTGATCGCTGCAACCGCGCTGTGGAGCGGGGTGCAGGCCATCAACCAGCAGGCCCGCAATGCCTATGACCGCGCCGCAGCGACATTCGGCGGCGTGCGCACGGCGATGCTGGTCGCCCCCAATGCGGCGACTTTCCCGCAGGAGCTGTTCATAAAGCTCCGCCGCGCCGGCTGGCCGGTGTCGCCGGTGCTGGAGGGGCGCGTCCAGATCAACGGGCATTCGGTGCGGCTGCTCGGCATCGAGCCGGTCACGCTGCCGGTCGATGTCGGCAACGCGCCACGCCTGGGTGCCGCGGATCTCAGCAGCTTCGTTGCTCCGCCCGGCCAGACATTGGTGGCCCGGGAAACGTTGAGGGGCTTGCAGCAAGCAGAAGGCGCGGCCCCGGCGATCAGCAGCGGCGCAAAGCTGCCGCCGCTGCGCGTCCAGCCGCAGCTCGCACCCGATGTGCTCGTGGTCGATATCGGCGTGGCACAGCGGCTGCTGAGCAAGCCGGACCAGGTCTCGCGGCTGCTGATCGGCAAGCCGAGGGGCAAGCCCGCACCGCTCGCGAGCGTGGTCGGCGAGCAGTTAGAGCGAGTCGAGCCCAATGCGGAGACGGAGCTCGAGCATCTCACCGACAGTTTTCATCTCAACCTCACCGCCTTCGGCCTGCTGTCGTTCTTCGTCGGCCTGTTCATCGTCAATTCGGCCGTGGGCCTTGCTTTCGAGCAGCGGCTGCCAATGCTGCGCACTTTGCGGGCCTGTGGCGCCTCGGCGCAGCTGGTCAATACGGTGCTGGTGGTCGAGCTGGTTGCACTGGCGCTGGTCGCCGGCCTGATCGGGCTCGCGTGCGGCTATTTCATCGCAGCCGCCCTGCTGCCCGATGTCGCGGCCTCGCTGCGCGGACTCTATGGCGCGCAGATCCCTGGGCAGCTCAGCCTGCGGCCCGAATGGTGGCTCGCCGGCATCGGGATCAGCGTGGCGGGTGCGCTTGTGGCGGCGGCGACCAGCCTGATCAAGGCGATCAGGATGCCGGTGCTGGCGACGGCGCAGCCGGGCGCCTGGCAGCAGCGGCAACGCCGCTGGCTGATCCTGCAGAGCTGTGCGGCCTGCGGCGCGTTCGCCGTCGCGCTGCTGCTGTTCTACTACGGGCAATCACTGATCGCAGGGTTCGGCGTGCTGGCCGCGCTGATGTTCGGTGCGGCACTGATCCTGCCGGCCTTCCTCGACATCATCCTGCTCGTAGGCCAGCGACTCGTGCGAGGCCCGCTCGCGCTGTGGTTCTGGGC
This sequence comes from Bradyrhizobium sp. USDA 336, assembly GCF_044908355.1. Classification (NCBI taxonomy): domain Bacteria; kingdom Pseudomonadati; phylum Pseudomonadota; class Alphaproteobacteria; order Hyphomicrobiales; family Nitrobacteraceae; genus Bradyrhizobium; species Bradyrhizobium sp. USDA 336. The sequence goes on from NZ_JBIYDC010000002.1 coordinate 5,265,019, forward strand.
GGACAGCCGGCAGCAGCTCTCCGGATTGTCACTGGCGCTGATGGCGCTTTTGCTCGCGCTTGCCGTCAACGTCGGGGTCTCCACCATGGTGGAGACCTTCAGCCGCACCTTCATCGGCTGGCTCAACGGGCGGCTTGCGGCCGATGTCTACATCAGCGCCTCCGACAACGCGCAAGGTACGGCGATCCGCAACTGGCTGAAGGATCGCAGCGATGTTCAGGCGATCCTCCCTGGCGGGCGCGCGGAGGCGCAGGTCCGGGGCCAGCCGGTCGAGTTGCTCGGCCTGCCCGATCACGCGCTCTATCGCGAGCGCTGGCCGCTGCTCGAGACGGCGCCGCGCGCCTGGACCCGCCTGGTACCGGGCAATGCCGCCTTCATCAGCGAGCAATTGAGCCGGCGGCTGAACGTGCAGATCGGCGACGTCGTCGAGGTGCCCGCGCCGGGCGGGAGCTGGGAGCTCGACATCGTCGGCATCTACGCGGATTACGGCAACCCCAGGGGTCAGCTCACGGTGAACGTTGCCGCATTGATCCGGCAGTTTCCGCAAACGCCGCAGACGCGGATCGGCCTGATCGTCGCGAGAGAGAACATCCCCGGCCTGATCGCGGCCCTGCAGAAGCAGTTCGGGCTCGACGACCGCAGAATCGCCGACCAGGCGACGGTGAAGGCGGAATCGATTCGCATCTTCAACCGCACCTTTGCGGTGACGTCGGCGCTGAACGCCTTCACGCTCGGCGTCGCCGGAATCGCATTGCTCACGAGCCTGCTGACCCTGGCGAACTCCCGACTGCCGCAGCTTGCACCGCTGTGGGCGATCGGCCTGACGCGGCCGCGCCTTGCCGCGATCGAGCTGACCAAGACGCTCTCGGTCGCGCTGTTCACGGCACTGCTGGCCGTGCCGCTCGGACTGCTGGTCGCCTGGTGCCTCATCGCCATCGTCAATGTGAAAGCCTTCGGCTGGCGCCTGCCGTTCCACGTCTTCCCATTGCAGCTAGTGGAGCTGGTCGCGGTGGCGCTGTTCGCCTCGCTGCTTGCGGCGCTGCTGCCGATGGTGCGGCTGGCGCGGATGCAGCCGGCGAACCTCGTCAAAGTGTTTGCCAATGAGCGCTGAAGCAATCACGCGGCGCGCCTTCGCCGGCGGCATCGCCGCCCTCGCCCTCGCGCGCCGCGCCGGCGCGCAGGGCTATGCCGGACTCGGCGAGACCGCCGATGGGTTTGCAAAGGTGACGCCGGGAAAGACGTTCACCTTCCCAGCCGATCACGGTCCACATCCGGAGTTTCGTATCGAATGGTGGTATCTCACGGCAAACCTCGTCGACGCGAGCGGCGCTCCTTGCGGCCTGCAATGGACGCTGTTCCGCCAGGCGGCGCAGCCAGGTCCGCAAGGCGAGGGCTGGGCCAATCAACAGGTCTGGATGGCGCATGCGGCGGTGACGCGCGCCGACACTCACCGCTTCTCCGAAACGTTTTCACGCGGTGGCGTCGCGCAAGCCGGCGTGACGGCGAAGCCGTTCGAGGCCTGGATCGACGATTGGGAGATGAGGGGTCTCGAGCGCCTCGACGATCGCACCTTGGCACCGCTGACGCTGAAGGCGTCTGGCGCCGATTTCAGCTATGCGCTGAGGCTGGAGGCTGAGCGGCCGGTCGTACTGCAGGGCGATCGCGGCTACAGCCGCAAGTCGGAGCGCGGGCAGGCCTCGTACTACTACAGTCAGCCGTTCTACCGCGCGCGCGGCACGCTCAGCATCGACGACAAGCCGGTCGATGTGTCGGGCCAGGCCTGGATGGACCGGGAATGGAGCAGCCAGCCGCTCGACGCCGACCAGACCGGCTGGGACTGGCTGTCGCTGCATCTGTCATCCGGAGACAAGCTGATGCTGTACCGGCTGCGGCAGAAGGACGGCAGAAATTATCCGTTCGGCAATTGGATCAGCGCGGCCGGCGAGACGCAGATGATTGCAGGCAGCGACATCCAGATGATGCCGAAGGCGACGGCTGAGGTTGCGGGACGCAAGCTGCCGGTGCAATGGCAGATCGCGATACCCGCGCGATCATTCTCGATCCTCTGCAAGCCGCTCAATCCGAACGCCTGGATGGGGACCGGCTTCTCGTACTGGGAAGGGCCGATCAGCTTTGCCGGCACACATGACGGCGTTGGCTATCTCGAGCTGACCGGCTATTGAGGCGCGATCTCTTCGAAGGAACCGACGATGTATCATCTCACCGCCCTCGTCACGCTGCTGGCGATCGCGTTTTACTTCTTCACCTCCATCAACGTCTCGCGCTCGCGCACCAAGACCGGCGTCAAGGTGCCTGCGATGTCGGGGCATCCGGATTTCGAACGGGCCTTCCGAATCCAGATGAACACGTTGGAATGGATGCCGATCGTCCTGCCAGCTCTTTGGCTGTTCGCGATCTATATCAGCGACGCCATCGCGGCGGGCATCGGCGCGATCTGGATCATCGGCCGGATCGTCTATTTCATCGGCTATTCGCAAGCCGTGGCCAAGCGCGGCACCGGCTTTGCGATCCAGGCGCTCGCCGCAATGGCGCTGTGGGTCGGGGCGCTCGGGGCGGTGGTGCTGCGGTTGGTGTGAGGCAATCCGCCGCCACACATTCCGGTGTCGTCCCGGACAAGCGTAAGCGCCGATCCGGGACCCATAACCACAGGAAGGTGTCGTGACGTGAGCTGATCACTCCGAGTCCCCGTAACCACGCGTGCCTGTGGCTATGGGTCCAGGATCGGCGCGCGCTTGAGGCGCGCTTGTCCGGGAAGACAGCGAGTGTGTGGCGCTCGCTGTGCCACTTCCCTACTTCGTCAGCGGACAGCCGCTCTCCTTGGCGGTGAAGAAGGCCTTGTCGCCGGGGACGGTGGCGAGCAGCTTGTAATAGTCCCAGGGCTTCTTCGACTCCGAGGGCTTCTTGACCTCGAACAGATACATGTCGTGGATCATGCGGCCGTTCTCGAGCACCTTGCCGCCTTGCGCGAAGTCGTCGTCGACCGGCAGCTCCTTCAGCTTCTTGGCGACGGCATCCGGATCCTTGCTCCCAGCAGCCTTGACGGCCTTGAGATAGCTCAACGTCGCCGAATAGGTACCGGCGTGGATCATGCTCGGCATCCGCCCGGTGCGCTTGAGGAAGCGCTCACCGAGATTGCGCGTCCTGTCGTTGAGATCCCAGTAATAACCCTCCGTCAGCACCAGGCCTTGTGCGGCCTGCAAGCCGAGGCCGTTGACTTCGGCAAGCGTCATCAGGAGGCCCGCGAGCTTCTGGCCACTCGCGACGATGCCGAACTCGGACGCCTGCTTGATCGAATTGGTGGTGTCGAGGCCGGCATTGGCGAGGCCGACGATCTTCGCCTTCGAGCTCTGCGCCTGCAGCAGGAAAGAGGAGAAGTCCGACGAATTGAGCGGAACGCGCACCGAGCCGAGCACCTTGCCGCCATTGGCGGTGACGATCTCGCTGGTATCCTTCTCCAGCGCGTAGCCGAAGGCGTAGTCCGCGGTGAGGAAGAACCAGGTGTCGCCGCCGGCTTTGGTCAGCGCGCCGCCGGTGCCGACGCCGAGCGCGCGGGTGTCGTAGGCCCAGTGGAAGCCGTAGGGCTGGCAGGCATCGCCGGTGAGGCGCGATGTCGCGGCGCCGACGACGATGTCGATCTTCTTCTTTTCCTTGGAGAGCTCGTGGATCGCGAGCGCGACCGAGGAGGTCGTCAGCTCCGTGATCATGTCGACGTTCTCGACGTCATACCAGCGCCGCGCGATCGAGCTTGCGAGGTCAGGCTTGTTCTGGTGGTCGGCAGTGACGAGCTCGATCTTCTGGCCGAGCACCTCGCCGCCGAAATCCTCGATCGCCATCTTGGCCGCTTCGACCGACCATTTGCCGCCGTAATCGGCATAGACGCCGGACTGGTCGTTCAGGATGCCGATCTTGACGCCTTGCGCGGAGGCGGGAACCGCAATCAAGAGGGCCAAGGCCGCTGCGGCCCAAAGTGCTGATTTCATATGTTTAACTCCCGGCATTCTTCTGTGAAATCGCGCGGATAGTAGTGAAGAACCCCGCGTGCGCCCATCCGTTTCATGTTGGTCGTTAGTATGGGATTCTGCGCGCCAAGCTCTCGCTGTCGTCCCGGGGCGCGCGGAGCGCGAGCCCGGGACCCATAGCCACAGGATGGTGTTTGGCGAAGACTCGGAGTTGCCGCTGTCGCGCCAAACCACTCCCTGTGGTTATGGATCCCCGCCTTCGCGGGGATGACGGAACATACGGAGACGGCTACGGTCATAGAGAGGCAGCATCAGGCCATCGCCTCGGGCTTCTTGTCGCGCCGCCCTTCCGCCAGGTTCCGCACCACGACGTAGAAGATCGGTGTGAACAGAAGACCGAACAGGGTGACGCCGATCATGCCGAAGAACACGGCGACGCCGACGGCCTGGCGCATCTCCGAGCCCGAGCCGGTCGAGATCACCAGCGGCAAGACGCCGAGGATGAAGGCGAACGAGGTCATAAGGATCGGCCGCAAGCGCAGGCGGCAGGCATCGATCACGGCCTCCAGCCGCGGCTTGCCTTCGTTCTCGATGTCGCGCGCGAATTCGACGATCAGGATCGCGTTCTTTGCCGCTAGTCCCACCAGCACGACGAAGCCGATCTGGGTCAGAATGTTGACGTCCTGGCCCATGATGCGAACGCCGATGGTGGCGGCTAACAGGCACATCGGCACGATCAGAATGACCGCGAACGGCAGTGTCCAGCTGCCATATTGCGCGGCGAGCACGAGATAGACGAACAGCACGCAGATCGGGAACACGTAGAGACCGGCATTGCCGCCGGTGACCTGCTGATAGGACAGATCGGTCCATTCGAAGGTGAAGCCGCTCGGCAAGGTATCGTTCGCGAGCTGCTTGATGGCGTTGAGAGCGGTGGTCGAGCTGGTGCCCGGCGCCGGCTCGCCCTGGAGCTCGGACGCTGCATAGAGATTGTAGCGCGCCACGCGGTCGGGTCCCGAGACGTCCTTGAACTCGACCACGCTGCCGAGCATCACCATGTCGCCGGAGGCGTTGCGCGTGCGCAGGCGCGCAAGGTCGCTCGGTTCTTTCCGGAACGGAAAGTCGGCCTGCGCAGTGACGTGGTAGGTGCGGCCGAACAGGTTGAAGTCGTTGACATAGGTCGACCCGAAATAGGTCTGGATCGTCTCGTTGATGTTGGAGATGGGCACGCCCAGCTTCTGCGCCTTGGTGCGGTCGATGTCGACGAAGAGCTGCGGCGTGTTGGCGGTGAACGGCGAAAACACCGAGGGGGCGAGCAGCGAGGGCGATTTGCGCGCCGCGGCGACAAGCTCGTCGGTGGCGGCTGCGAGCATTTCAGGCCCGCGGCCCTGGCGGTCCTGGATGCGGATGGCAAAGCCGCCGCCAGTGCCGATGCCGGGCACGGCCGGCGGTGGAATCACGATGATGAAGGCGCCCTGGATCGCGGACAGGCGCTTGCGCAGCTCGGCCGTGATGGCGTTCGCGGACAGGCCCTTCTTCAGCCGCGCCTCGGGCTCGTCGAACACCGGGAACAGCGCCGCCGCATTGCCGGCTTGCGTGCGGGTGGCGCCGGAGAAACCGGCAAAGGCGGCGACTCGAACGATGCCCGGCGTATCCAGCGAGATCCGCTCGATCTCGCGAACGACCTCGGTGGTGCGAGCCAGCGACGCCGCGCCCGGCAACTGCACGGATATGATGACGTAGCCGCGATCCTGCGCCGGGATGAAGCCCTGCGGCGTGGTCACGATCAGCCAGCCGGCGCCGCCGATCAGCACGACGTAGATCAGCAGCATCACCACCGAATGGCGAATCGCGAAATTGGCGAGGCCGGCATAGCCATGCGCCAGCCGGTCGAACAGACGGTTGAACACGCCGGTGAACGCATTCCAGCCGCGCGCGATGACGTTCCAGGCGGCTGGCGGCCGCTTTTCTTGGTGTGGCGTGAGGATCTGCGAGGCCAGCGCGGGCGAGAGCGTCAGCGAGCAGAAGCAGGAGATCGCCGTCGCAACGGCAATGGTGACGGCGAATTGCTGGAAGAATTGCCCGGAGATGCCGCCGAGGAACGCGGTCGGGACGAACACCGCGCATAGCACCAGGGCGATCGAGACCAGTGCGCCGCCGACCTCCTCCATCGTCTTCAGCGCGGCATCGCGACGACTGAGGCCGTGCTCGAGATGGCGCTCGACATTCTCGACCACGACAATGGCGTCGTCGACCACGATGCCGACCGCGAGGACGAGCCCGAACAGGGTCAGATTGTTGATGGAGAAGCCGAGCGCCGCCATCACCGCGAACGTGCCGACCAGCGAGACCGGAATCGCGATGATCGGAATGATCGCGGGCCGCCATCCCTGCAGGAACACCAGCACGACGATGACCACGAGCAGCATGGCCTCGTAGATGGTCTTGATCAGCTCGTGGACCGACTGGGCGATGAACTCGGTCGGGTTGTAGCCGATATTGAAGTCGAGCCCCCTGGGAAAGCTCTCCTTGAGCCTCGTCATGGTGTCGGAGATGTTCTTTGCGGTCGCGAGCGCGTTCGAGCCCGGCCGCTGCGTCACCAGCATGGCGACCGCCGACTTGCGCAGCAGGAAGCTGTTGGTGCTGTAGGCCAGCGCCCCGAGCTCGATGCGGGCGACGTCGCGCAGCCGCACCGTGCGGCCGTCAGGGCCGGCCTTGATCAGGATGTCCTCGAACTGCTTCTGGTCCTTCAAACGTCCGGTGAAGGTGAGGTTGGGCTGGAAGGCGCGATCGGCGATCGGCGGCTCGGCGATCTGACCGCCCGCGATCTGCACGTTCTGGGCGCGGATGGCCGCGAGCACCTCGGCCGAGGTCAGGCCGAGATTGGCGATTCTGTCAGGATCGAGCCACAGCCGCATCGAATAGTCGCGGGCGCCGAAAATCTGGATGTCGCCGACTCCGTCGATGCGCAAGAGCTGGTCGCGGACCTGGAGCAGCGCATAATTGGAGATGTAAAGCTGGTCGAACGTGTCGTCCGGCGACAGCATGAACACGACCATCAGAATGTCGGGCGAGTTCTTGCGGGTGGTGACGCCGTTGCGCTGCACTTCCTCCGGCAGGCGCGGCTGCGCAATCGCGACCCGGTTCTGCACCAGCACCTGGGCCTTGTCGAGATCGGTGCCGAGCTTGAAGGTGACGGTGATGGTGAGCTGGCCGTTCGACGTCGCCTGGCTGTAGAGATACAGCATGTCCTCGACGCCGTTGATCTCCTGCTCGATCGGAGCTGCGACCGTGTCGGACACGGTCTGGGCGGAGGCGCCGGGATATTGCGTGGTGACGACGACGGTCGGCGGCACCACTTGCGGATATTCGGAGACCGGCAGCGTGGTGTAGGCGAGCGCGCCGACGATCAGGAGCACGATCGACAGCACCATCGCCAAAATGGGCTGGTTGATGGAGAGGCGGCCAAGATTCATGACTTGCCACCGGCCGGCGCTTGCGCGGTCTGGGGAGCGACCTTGGCGCCGACGCGGGCGCGCTGGATGCCGTTGACGATGACGCGATCGTCCGGCTTCAACCCTTCACGGATCACACGCAGGCCGTCGTCGAGCGGACCGAGCACCACGGGACGTGCCTCGACCGTGTCATCCGCCTTGACCACGAACACGATCTTGCGGGACTGGTCGGTCGCAACAGCAACGTCTGGAATCAGCAGCGCCTCGTAGGGCGCGCTGCCGATCAGGCGGACGCGGCCGAACTGGCCGGGCAGGATCGAGAGATCCGTGTTCTTCACCACGGCGCGGCTGCGCAGCGTGCCGGTCGAGACGTCCAGCCGATTGTCGAGGAAGTTGACGGTGCCCTCGCGCGAGGGCTTGGTCTCGCCGGCCAGCGTCACCTGCACCGGGTTTGCGGTATCGCGCGAGCTCGGCCGCCGGCCTTCGAACCACAGCTTGCTGTATTTGATGAAGGTCGCTTCATCCATGTCGAAATAGATGTAGATCGGATCGAGCGCGACGATCGAAGTCAGCAGCGTCGAGGTGCCGGTGTCGCTGCCCTGCACGAGATTGCCGGGGCTGACGAGATGGCGGCTGACGCGGCCGGTCAAGGGCGCTGCCACATGCGTGAACTCGATGTTAAGCTTGGCGGCCTTCAGCGCGCCTGCGGCCTGCATCTCGGCGGCGTGCGCGGCCTGCAAGGCCTGGCGGCGCTGATCGACAACCTGTTCGGAGACCGCGCTGGTCTGCACGAGGCTGAGACCACGATCGAGCTCGCGCTTGGCAAGCTCCACTCGCGCCCGTGCGTCGGACAGCTGGCCCTCCGCCTGAGTGGCCACCGCCTCGAACGGGCGCGGATCGATCACGTAGAGCAGGTCACCCTGACGCACGATGGCGCCGTCCTGGAATTCGACCGAATTGACGAAGCCGCCAACCCGCGGCCGCACCTGGACCTCCTCCACCGCCTCGAAGCGGCCGGTGAACTCGTCCCAATCGGTGACCGTGCGCTTGACCGGCTGGGCGACCGTCACCGCCGGCGCCGGCGGAGCCGCAGCCTGCGATGCCGGCTTGTCGCAGCCGGACAGGGCGAACGCGGCGGCGAGAAGCCCGGCGGCTGCGCTGACCTGAACGAAATCGTGCTTTTTGATCAACTGCCTGCTTCCGTCCGGTCCGCTCATCCCCAGGTCCTCGCATCAAAGCCGCAGAAAATGCAGGGTACGCCTCTACCTGCGGGCGCTGCAAGATGGGTCGCAAAGATGAACTCTTCAAGACCAATGCGCGGGCAATACTTTGAATGACGCCCTGACCGGATGGCGGGTTGACAGGGAGAGAGACGGTGCCAAGCAACGCAGTTGGGGCAAGCCGAACCCTGCCGTGAACGACGGGCTCTCGGAATTGTGAGCTTTTCCTAGCCGCGGTCGTCGAGATGCCCGCTTGAGGCGGGCCCATCACGATAGAGAGGGCTACTTGCGCAGCCTGGCCTTGGCGCCGGCGACGATCTGCATGGCGACGCCGGCAATCCAGCCGACCAAGACGAGCCAGGTCCAGGCCATATGCGGATCGAGCCGGAGCACGATCACGGCCACCGAGGCGAAGGCGGTGAGCGTAGCGGAGAGCGTGCCGGCGGCGCTCATGAGCTCGGCGGCGTCGATCTGGCTATGCGCATCGTCGAAAGGCATCTGCGGCGTGTCGATGCCGAGATAGAAGCCGATGCCGCCGAGCAGCATCATCAGCAGCAGGAAGCCCTGCGTGGTGAGCGTGGGGATCGCCGAGCCGACATAGGCGCCGACGAACAATCCGCACGCGGCTCCCGCCATGGCAAGGCCAACGCGCTCGAACACATGGGCAGTTTTACGAAAACGAAAGCGCATGGCCAGCCTCCGCGAGGCGTTGAGTGTGGAGAGGTTAGGCCAGTTTTGGGGGGCATGGAAGGTGCGAGGAGGTTTACGGATGCGTGAGGGGTCTAACTCCCTCTCCCCGTTCTTACGGGGGCGCGACGAGCTTCGCTCGCGCTGAGAGGATTGGGGTGAGGGGCTTCTCTCCACACATGAGATTTTCGCCGCACCTGTACCCCCTCACCCGGATTGCGCTTGCGCGCAATCCGACCTCTCCCCGCAAGCGGGGAGAGGTGAAGAGAGTCACCTCGCCCCGAACGTGGTCTTGCCGAACAGCGCCTTCTGCGTGGACGGCTGCGAGGCCAATATTGCGGCGGCGCCTCGACCACGCCGCCGAGCTCGGCGGCGGCGTGCCAGCCCCAGCGCGGATCGTAGAGCAGGCCGCGGGCGAGCGCGACCATGTCGGCCTTGCCCGACGCGACGATCTCCTCCGCGTGTTTCGACTCGGTGATCAGGCCGACGGCGATGGTGGGCAGGCCGGTCTCGCGCTTGATCGCCTCTGCAAACTGCACCTGATAGCCGGGGCCGAGCGGAATCTTCTGCAGCGGCGAGACGCCGCCGGAGGATGCATCGATCCAGTCGACGCCGCGCGCCTTCAGCGCGTTCGCGAATTCGATGGTCTGTGCCAGATCCCAGCCGCCCTCGATCCAATCGGTCGACGACACCCGTATGCCGACCGGCTTGTCGGCGGGGAACGCGGCGCGCACCGCGTCGAACACCTCCAGCGGAAAGCGCATGCGGTTCTCGAGGCTGCCGCCATATTCGTCGGTGCGCTTGTTGGAGATCGGCGACAGGAATTGATGCAAGAGATAACCATGCGCGCCATGGACCTCGATGGCGTCGATGCCGAGCCGCGCGGCGCGCTTTGTGCTGTCGACGAAGGCCTCGCGGATGCCCTTCAAGCCCGCGGCATCGAGCGCGAGCGGCGCGGCCTCGCCCTCCTTGTGCGGCACCGCCGACGGCCCGACCGTCTGCCAGCCGCCCTGCTCGACTGGGATCAGCTGACCGCCGTCCCAGGGGCGCGCGCTGGAGGCCTTGCGGCCGGCATGGGCGAGCTGCATTGCGATCGCGGTGGAGGAATGCTTGCGAACCGAATGCAGGATCGGCTTCAGCGCGGCCTCGCAAGCATCGCTGTAGAGTCCGAGGCAGCCCGGCGTGATACGGCCGATCGCCTCGACATGCGTCGCCTCGATGCAGAACATCGCCGCGCCCGACAGGCTGAGATTGTTGATGTGGGTGAAGTGCCAGTCGGTGGCGACGCCGTCGTCGGCCGAATATTGGCACATCGGCGACACCACGAGGCGGTTCTTTAACGTCAGGCCGCGCAGCTTGATCGGGGAAAACAGGACGGACATGCGGGGAGTTCCGGGGGATGGAGGGAGATGGGATCAGTGTAGTGGGCGCGCGGCGGATTGCTAGCGGGGCGCGGGAATGGCGGGTCGCCTGTTCGTGCATTCCGGCAATGGCTTGATGGTCAGCTGCGCCACAGACTCCGTCGTCGTCTCGGGGCGCGCCTCGCGCGAGCCCGGGACGACAGCGGAGTTTGCCGCAGGGCAGTGCCGGCTACTCCGCCAGCGTGAATTGCAGCAGCAGGGTTCGCTGCAGCATCGAGAAATTGTCGTCGGAGATCAGGGTCAGCACGGTCTCGCCGTCGGCGGTGACGTGGGCGTCGATGCCTTCCATGTTGTCGATCTCGTGGCCGAGATCGGCGGCGAACAGCGTCAGGCCGTCGACGACGGCGCCCGGCGCGATTCCCTTCAGCGGGATCGCGCGGATGCGGATGTTGACGCCGGTGAACCAGGAGAATTTGCGTTCGAGGATGAGGAGATCGCCCGAGGGCAGCAGCACCGCGTCGCTGATGTCGAAATTCTCCGAGCGGCGCACGCTGAACTGGCCGGGCGTGGTGCCGCCGATCAGGAAAGCGAGGAGGTTGCCGTCGGCATCGAGCCCGCGCTCGGAAAAGGCGATCAGCGTGCCCGCGAGCGGCTGGGCCTGGCTCTTGCCCGGTCCCTGCGCTTTGGGCACGACGACCATCGCCTCCGGCCCCTTGTTGTAGGGCAGCTTGCGCAAGGCCGGCGGGACGGCGATCACTTCGCCGCGGGCGCCCGTGGCACCCTTGGCGAAATCATAGCGCAGGATCTGGTTGACGCGTTCGAGCCCGACATAGACGAGGTTGCCGTCGCGCGCGAGCGACTCGGTATCGTACCAGAGCCGCTTCTCGGTGATCGGCCGCCCGTCGGCGCCCAGCACCGGCGCGGCCTCGACATCGGTGAGCCCGACCATCTCGCGGCCGGAATAGCGGATCGTGCCGGTGAACCAGCCGCCCTGATCGGAGATGGCGAGAAAACGCTCGCCCTTGGCGTCGAGGAAGCGGAGGCCCGACAGGCCGCCGAAGCCGCGATAGGGCGAGGTCAGCACCAGGCCGCTGCGAAAATCCAGCGAGCCGAAGCGCGTGCGCGAGCGGTCGCGCGGCTCGAAATTGGCAATGCTGCGCGCGTTCACCTCGACGCTGACCGGCGCGGTGACGGCATGCTCGAGCTGGAGCGCGCGCGGCGGCGGCTCGGACTTGGGCTGCAGCTGCGCCTGCGCCAAGCGCGGCAACGCGAGAGTGGAAAATCCCGCCGCCGCGAGGCTGACGAAGCTGCGGCGGGATGGATGCGTGCTCACGAATGCAATTTGCGTCGCGGGCGACCGGCCGCTTGCGTTGGCGCCGTGTTGGTCTCGCTGAAGAGCTCGGCAAGCTTTTCGGTGATCGCGCCGCCGAGCTCTTCCGCGTCCACGATCGTCACCGCGCGGCGATAATAGCGCGTCACGTCATGGCCGATGCCGATCGCGATCAGCTCGACCGGCGAGCGGGTCTCGATCTCCTCGATGATGTGGCGCAGATGCCGCTCGAGGTAATTGCCCGGATTGACCGACAGCGTGGAATCGTCGACCGGCGCGCCGTCCGAGATCATCATCAGGATCTTGCGCTGCTCGGGCCGGCCGAGCAGGCGCTTGTGCGCCCAGTCCAGCGCCTCGCCGTCGATGTTCTCCTTCAAGAGGCCCTCGCGCATCATCAGGCCCAAGTTTTTCCGCGCACGACGCCACGGCGCGTCCGCGGACTTGTAGATGATGTGGCGGAGATCGTTGAGGCGGCCGGGATTGGCCGGCTTGCCGGCGGCAAGCCACGCCTCGCGCGATTGCCCGCCCTTCCAGGCCCGCGTGGTGAAGCCGAGAATCTCGACCTTGACGCCGCAACGCTCCAGCGTGCGCGCGAGGATGTCGGCACAGGTCGCGGCGACCGTGATCGGGCGGCCGCGCATCGAGCCGGAATTGTCGAGCAGCAGCGTCACCACGGTGTCGCGGAACGTCGCCTCCTTCTCGTGCATGAAGGATAGCGGGTGATAGGGATCGGTGACGACGCGCGACAGGCGCGCAGGGTCGAGGATGCCCTCTTCGAGGTCGAACTCCCAGGCGCGATTCTGCTGCGCCATCAGGCGGCGCTGCAGCCGGTTGGCGAGACGGGCGACGATGCCCTGCAGATGTGCGAGCTGCTTGTCGAGATAGGCGCGCAGCCGCTCCAGCTCGTCATGGTCGCAGAGATCCTCGGCGGCGATGACCTCGTCGAACTTGGGCGCGAACGCATGATATTCCGGCCCACGCGGCTCGTTCCTGCCGTGCTGGTTCGGGCGCGTCGCCTCGCCCGGCGTCTCGTCATCACCGAGCTCGCCGTCGTCGAAGGTGTCGGAGGTGGAGGCCTGCGCGCTTTCCATCGCGCTCTCGCTCATCTCCTCGCTGGTTGCCTGCGCCTGGTCGGCGCTCATCTCCTGCGCGGCGTCGGAATCGGGCGAGCCTTCGGCGCCGGACTGGTCGTTGTCGCCGTCCTGGTTCTCCTCGTTCTCGTCATTGTCCTCGCTGTCGGCGTTGCGCTCGTCGCCGAGCTCGAGGGCCGACAGCAGGTCATGCACGGCATCGCCGAACTTGGTCTGATCCTCGAGCACGCCGTCGAGCCGGTCGAGCCGCTTGCCGATCTTGTCTTCGAGGATCGGCCGCCAGAGGTCGACCATCTTCTTGGCGGCCGTCGGCGGCGCCATGCCGGTGAGGCGCTCGCGCACCAGCATCGCCAGCGCGTCCGCCAGCGGCGCGTCGGCGCGGTCGGTGATCTCGTCGAACTTGCCGCGGTGGAAATGGTCGTCGAGCATCGCGGTGAGGTTCTTGGCAACGCCGGCCATGCGGCGCGCGCCGATCGCCTCGACGCGGGCCTGCTCCACCGCCTCGAACACGCCGCGCGCCTGTGGATTGCCGGGCATCAGCTTGCGGTGAACCTTGGGATCGTGACAGGCGAGCTTGAGCGCGATGGAATCGGCATGGCCGCGCACGATCGCGGCGTCACGCTTCGTCATCTTGCGCGCGGGCTCAGGCAGCCGCGCCTTGCCGGGCGCAAGGCCCGGGCGCTCGGCGGCAAAGGAGACGTCGAGCTCGGGCGCCTTCGCGATCGCCTTCAGGCAGGAGGCGACCGAGCGCTTGAACGGCTCGGTCGGCGCTTCCTTGTTGCTGCGGAATTTGGAGTTGGAGGTGGTCATCTGACCCTATCTGTCGTCCCGGCGAAGGCCGGGACCATAACCACCGGCCGCTGTTGTGTCAGGAAACTATCAGCGTCGCTTCAATCGAGACATCACGCGGTATGGGTCCCGGCCTTCGCCGGGACGACACACCGTGAGAGATCAGCTCAGCGCGACGTTGATTGCCGATTCCGGCAGCTCAGCATTGAAGCAGCGCTGGTAGAACTCGGCGACCAGGGGCCGTTCGAGCTCGTCGCATTTGTTGAGGAAGGTGACGCGGAAGGCGAAGCCGATATCGCCGAAGATGTCGGAGTTTTCCGCCCAGGTGATCACCGTGCGCGGGCTCATCACCGTCGACAGATCGCCGTTGGCGAAGGCATTACGGGTGAGGTCGGCGAGGCGCACCATCTTGTTGACGATGTCGCGGCCCTCCTGCGTGCGATAGTGCTTGGCCTTGGCCAGCACGATCTCGACTTCCTCGTCGTGGCTGAGATAGTTCAGCGTGGTGACGATCGACCAGCGGTCCATCTGGCCCTGGTTGATCTGCTGGGTGCCGTGATAGAGGCCCGAGGTGTCGCCGAGGCCGACGGTGTTGGCGGTGGCGAACAGCCGGAACGCCGGATGCGGCTTGATCACCTTGTTCTGGTCCAAGAGCGTCAGGCGGCCCGAAACCTCCAGCACGCGCTGGATCACGAACATCACGTCCGGGCGGCCGGCGTCGTATTCGTCGAACACCAGCGCGACGTTGTTCTGCAGCGCCCAGGGCAGGATGCCGTCGCGGAATTCGGTGACCTGCTTGCCGTCGCGGACCACGATCGAATCCTTGCCGACGAGGTCGATACGGCTGATGTGGCTGTCGAGGTTGACGCGCACGCAGGGCCAGTTCAGACGGGCGGCGACCTGCTCGATATGGGTGGATTTGCCGGTGCCGTGATAGCCGGTCACCATCACGCGGCGGTTCCTGGCAAAGCCCGCGAGAATGGCCAGCGTGGTGGCGCGGTCGAAGCGGTAATCGGAATCCACTTCGGGCACATGAGGATCGACTTCGGAATAGGCCGGGACTTCGAGATCGCTGTCGATCCCGAACACCTGGCGCACCGACACCTTCATGTCGGGCAGGCCGGAAACTTCCTCAACTTTGGACAGGGCGGCGGTCGTCATCAATCCTCCGAGGTCCCGGGCGGTCCCGAAACCGGTTATTCGCACGTTGGCTGCGGCTGGGTGCTGAAAATCAACCTATCAGAGACAACGAGCCGGCAGAAGCCCGCCCACCAATCAAAGTTCCGTTGTCTTTTCATCTAGATAGGCAAGGAGCGCAGTTTTTGGAGGGCTGCCTTGCGAATCACGCCGAAATTCGGGCGGGTCGCGCCCAATCCGTGCGAATGGTACTTTGGCCGTATGCAGTTACTTATGTAGGGTCCGAAGCCCCATGCTCCAGCCCTTCAAGAGACGACGTGACGTCCTTTCTCGATCCCCTCATCGCCTTCGTTTCCGCCCATGCGTGGCTGGCCTATCTGACCCTGTTCCTGGCGGCGCTGCTCGAAGCCGTTCCGGTGGTGGGATCGGTGATCCCCGGCTCGACCATCATCCTGGCGCTGAGCGCCCTGGTCCCCGGCGGCGAATTGCAGCTGCCATGGGTGCTCTTGGCGGCCGCAACTGGTGCCGTACTCGGCGACGGGTCGGCCTATTGGATCGGGCACAGGCGGCAGCGCGAGATCCTCAACACCTGGCCGCTGACCAATTATCCGCGCGTCGTCGCCGAGAGCGAGAATTTCTTTCACCGCTTCGGTACCTGGGCCGTGTTCTTCGCCCGCTTCGTGCCGCCGATCCGCGCCTTCGTCCCGGTGACCGCCGGCGCGCTGGGCATGGCGCCCGCGACATTCTATGCCGTGAACATCCCGGCGATCCTGGTCTGGGCGCCGGCTCATGTGCTGCCGGGCGTGCTGGCGGTATCGGCCCTGCATGAATATGCCGGGCTGCATCATCATGCGCATGTCGGCAAGCACATCTGGATGCTGACCGTCGTCGGGGTTGCGGTCGTGCTGGGCGTGGGGATGTGGATCTATCGCCGGCGGAATGGCCGTGGCGCGACGGCCAAGCCGCAGGTTTAGGGCAGACGCCACATTACAAGCGCCGTCCCTGCGTTCGCAGGCACCGAGTTTGTGCGAGAGCATCGCACCCATGACATCGGTGTGATTGACCTGCTTCACCGCTAGCGGCACGTTGGCCCGCATCCTCGCGCCCGCCACCCCCATGTTCACCATCGCCAGCCTCTGGATTCCCTTCACCATCATTGCCGCGCTCGGGCAGGTCGCGCGCAATGCGATGCAGCGGTCGTTGACGAAGCCGCTGGGGACCTGGGGCGCGACCAATATCCGCTTCCTGTTCGGCTTTCCGTTCTCGCTGCTGTTCCTGGGGCTGGTGCTGCTCGCGACCGGCGATCATCTCAGCGCGCCGCCGGCCGTGTTCTGGCCATGGCTGCTGTTGGGCGCGCTCAGCCAGATCGTCGCCACCGGGCTGATGCTGCTCGCGATGAACGACCGCTCCTTTGTCGTGACGACGGCCTACCTGAAGACCGAGGCGATCCAGACCGCGATCTTCGGCTTCGTCTTTCTCGGCGATCACCTGACCTGGCTGAAGGTGCTCGCGATTGTGATCGCCACCATCGGCGTCGTCATCACCGCGCTCCGCCCCGGCGGCGACAAGAGCTTTGCCGAGCTGAAGCCGACCATCACCGGCCTCGTTGCCGCGGCGGCCTTCGCGCTGTCAGCGGTCGGCTTTCGCGGCGCCATCATCAATGTGCCCGGCGTGTCCTTCGTGACCGCGGCGTCAATCACGCTGGTGCTCGGCCTGTTCGTGCAGACGCTGATCCTGACGATCTACCTGCTCTGGCGCACGCCGGACGTGCTGCGAGGAATCCTCAGGTTATGGCGACCGTCGATGCTCGCGGGCTTCATTGGCGCCTTCGCCTCGCAATTCTGGTTCCTCGCCTTTGCGCTGACGGCGGCCGCCAACGTCCGCACGCTCGCCTTGATCGAGGTGCTGTTCGCGCAAGCCGTGGCGTATTACTCGTTCAAGCAGCCGATCGCGCCGCGCGAGCTTGCAGGCATCGCGCTGATCGTCGTCGGGGTCGCTGTGCTGGTGGGAGCTTAATTCCGGTCTTCCGGCAGGGTCGGCAGCGGTGAGACCTCGATGCCTTCGTCGATCAGCGACTTCGCCTCTTCGGGCGAAGCCTCGCCATAGATCGGACGATGCTCCTTGTCGCCGTAATGCATGGCGCGGGCTTCGTTGGCGAAGCGCTCGCCGACATTGTCGGCGTTCTTGACGATGTGGTCGCGCAGCTCTTTCAGCTTGGCGCGCAGCTCGCGCTCCTGCGCCATCAGCAGCGAGGTCGGCCCTGACGGCGCAGCCTCGGGCGTGGTCGCGGCCACGGGCTCCGGCGGCGGCGTGGCGCGGCCGCGCCCCTTCTTGCCGACGATGCGCGGCGCCATGATCGCCTTGTCGACCTTGGCCGAGCCGCAGATCGGGCAGGTCACGAGCTTGCGCTTCACCTGCGAATCATAGGCCGACGAGCTCTGGAACCAACTTTCGAAGGCGTGATTGCGGTCGCAGTGGAGCGCGTAGCGGATCATGCCGAGCCCCGCACGAGGTGCAAATGGTCCGGCCCGGCCTTGGGATCGGAGACGCCGAAGCGGCGGCCGTGCTGGAGCGATGGAATCGCCCGGCGCGCGGTCTCGACCTTGGCCGGGTCGATCTTGGCCATGATGATGCCCGGCTCGACATCGCCTTCGGCGAGGATCTCGCCCCAGGGATCGACGATCAGCGAATGCCCGTAGGTCTCGCGCTTGTTCTCGTGGGTGCCGGCCTGCGCCGCGGCGAAGACGAAGCAGCCGGTCTCGATCGCACGGGCTCGCAGCAGCACGTGCCAATGCGCTTCACCGGTCTTGCGGGTGAAGGCGGACGGCACGGTGATGAAATAGGCGCCGCTTTCTGCGAGCGCACGGTACAGCGCGGGGAAGCGCACATCGTAGCAGATCGTCAAGCCGATGCGGCCCCAGGGCAGATCCGAGATCACGGCGGTCTCGCCCGGCTGGTAATTGGCGGATTCGCGATAGCTCTCGCCGTCCGGCAGCTCGATGTCGAACATGTGAATCTTGTCGTAGCTCGCGAGCACGTTGCCCTCGGGCCCGATCAGGAAGGAACGGTTGACCGCCTTCTCCGGCGAGAAGCGCAGCGCCAGCGAGCCGACATGGAGGTGAATCTTCAGCTCCGCCGCGAGCGCCCGGTACGCCTTCAGCGAGGCGTCATCCTCTTCGCTCTGGAGATGCTCGAACAGCGCCTTGCGGTTCAGCTGCATCATGTTGCTGACTTCGGGCGTCTGCACGTAATCGGCGCCATCGGCCGCAGCCTGCCGGATCAGCTTCGTGGCCTGCTCGAGGCTCGGCCCGGGCATCAGGCCGGTGCGCATCTGCACCATGGCGGCCGTGAACGTGCGGTTCTCGCTCATGATACCGCCTTCACGCTTTCGAGCATGCCATCGAGCTTGCCTTCGCGATCGAGTGCATAGAGGTCGTCACAGCCGCCGACATGGGTGCCGCCGATCCAGATCTGCGGAAAGGTCGAACCCTGGCCGGCGCGGCCGTACATTTCCTGGCGCCAGGACGGGTTCTTGGCGACATCGAATTCGGTGAAGGTCGCCTTCTTGCGGGTCAGCAGTGACTTGGCGGCGGAACAATAGCCGCAGCCCGGCCGGGTGTAGATCTCGACAGCAGCAGTCATTCGTCTGGCGCTCTCATGTCATGAATTCATTGAATTATATGGGACGGGGCCCGCTCTCGACAACCCGGGCAAAGACCAGCACGTCGACCTGGGCCGCTTTGGCGCGCAGCAGGGCCCGCGCGCAGGTGTCGAGAGTCGCGCCAGACGTCAGGACATCGTCGATCAGGACAACGCGGCGGCCCTGGACCTCGGCCTGACGGTCGGGAGATACCTGAAATGCGCCCTGCACATTGGTGGCGCGCTGGGCCCGCGACAGGCCGATCTGCTGCTCGGTGGCGCGCACCCGCCGCAGCACGTCGCCCCGCACCTTGATCCCGCTCTGCCGCTCGATGACACGCGCGAGCGCGCCGGACTGGTTGTAACGGCGCCGCCAGGCCCGCCGCCAATGCAGGGGCACGGGCACCAGCATGTCGGCGCCGGTCAGCAACTCGCCGCCCGCGCGCGCCATCCAGCGGCCCATGGCCGGCGCCAGATCGGTACGGTCCTGATACTTCAGCGCATGCACCAGCGTACGCGCAACGTCGTCGTAGCGTACCGCCGCGCGGGCGCGCTGATAGGCCGGCGGGCTTGCGATCGCCTCCATCGACAGCATCTCGGGACCGGGGTCATAAACGAAGGGAATGCCGAGCCGCGGGCAATAGGGCCGTTCGATGAACGACAGCCGCGCCCAGCAGGAAGCGCAAACGCCCTCGCCATCGACCGGCTCGTGGCAGGATACGCACTGTGTCGGCAGCGCGATGTCGAGCGCCAGCCGCGCCGCCCGCGCCAGCACCTGGCGGCCGGCCGTCCACGCGCTCCGCAGCGGTGCGGCGATGGAACGGATGGGGGGAGCGTCGGCTTCCATGTGGGAAGGGTAACGCTGCACGCAGCGGATTGCCAGAACTGTGGAGATCGGCGTAACCAGCGGCATGGTCCGGACCGCTCAAATCCCGCCCGCCTTGTTTGATCGTGCCTTGCTGCAGAGGCGGCAGCAGCGCGCCCAGGCCCAAGGCGCGGTCACATTCCTGCTCGAGCGGGTCGCCGAGGACATGTCCGATCGGCTGGCCACAGTGATGCGAGAATTTCAAGCACCGGCCGATCTCTGGACGCCCGGCGGGGGGCTCGCGGCGCTACGCGCTCGGCTACCGTCCATCGAACGGATCGCGCTCGATGAGGCGGGTGCCGAGAAGTTGTCGCTCGCGCCGGAGAGCCTCGACCTCGTCGTCTCGGCGCTGGCGCTGCAATACGTCAACGACCTGCCCGGCGTGCTCGCGCAAATCCGCCGGGCGCTCAAGCCGGACGGGCTGCTGCTTGCTGCCATGATCGGCGGCGACAGCCTCACCGAGCTGCGCCAGGCGTTTGCCGCGGCGGAAGCCGAATGCGAGGGCGGTGTGTCACCGCGCGTGGCGCCGTTCGCTGACCTTCGGGACATCGGTGCGCTATTGCAGCGGGCGGGCTTTGCGTTGCCGGTGACCGACGTCGACCGTGTCGTGGTGCGCTATGCCAATGCGTTCGCCTTGATGCAGGATCTGCGCCGCATGGGAGCGGCAAATGTGCTGATCGAGCGGCGCCGCACACCGAGCCGGCGCGCGACGCTGCTGCGGATGGCCGAGATCTACGCCGAGCGTTTTGCCGATGCCGACGGCCGCATCCGTGCGACGTTCGACATCGTCTGGCTCTCCGGCTGGGCCCCGCATGCGAGCCAGCAGCAGCCGCTGAAGCCGGGGTCGGCGAAAGCGAGCCTGGCGGAGGCGGTGAAGAAGGCGGGGAAGGAGTGATCTCTCTCTTCCGTCATGGCCGGGCTTGTCCCGGGCATGACGCCAGAGAGCGGTACCCTTCGACCTCACATCAACAAATCGATCAGATGCGGAATCAGCGGGATGTCCGCGGGCGGCATCGGATAGTCGCGCAGCTTGTTGGCGCGGACCCAGGCGAGGTTCTGGCCCTCGCGTGCGGTGACCATCCCCTCCCAGCGCCGGCAGATATAGAGCGGCATCAAGAGATGGAAGGTCTCGTAACCGTAGCTGGCGAAGGTCAGCGGCGCGAGGCACGGCTCGGCGACGTTGATGCCGAGCTCCTCATGAAGCTCCCGGATCAGGCTCTGCTCCGGCCGCTCGCCCGGCTCGAGCTTGCCGCCGGGGAATTCCCATAGGCCGGCCAGGGCCTTTCCTTCCGGGCGCTGCGCGATCAGGACGCGCTTGTCGGCATCGACGAGCGCGCAGGCCACCACCAGTGTCACTTTGAGATCGGCCATGCGTGTCTGTCGCTCGCTGAGATCGTTTGCAATGGTTTGTTAACCTCGTTGCCGTCCAAGTTTCCAAAGTCACCATAAGTCATATTTAATCCGCAGTTCCTAGAGTGGGAACTCCTTAAACCACTCTAGGCCAACCCATGCGCGCTGCGCTTTCGGCTCTCCTCCGCCGGTTCGTCCACGACCGGCGCGGCAATATCGCGGTGATTTTCGCGCTCGCCTGCGTTCCCCTGATCAGTGCGGTCGGCTGCGCCATCGACTATTCGCGCGCGACGCTGATCCGATCCAAGCTTCAGGCCGCGGCGGATGCCGCCAGCGTCGGCTCGATCGCCAAGGCTTCGCCCGCCTTCAAGGCCGCCGGCAACATGACTGCGGACGGCTCGATTTCGGTCGGCGTCACGGACGCCACGAACATCTTCAATGCCAATCGCGCCAGTCAGACCGGCTACACGCTGACCGGCCTCACGCCGACGGTTGTCAAGTCCGGCTCGACCGTCACCGCGACGGTTTCGTTCACCGCAACTTTGAACACCATGTTCCTCGGCGTGATCGGCAAGTCCGTGCTGACGTTGAGCGGCACGTCGAAGGCGACGGCCAGCATGCCGCTCTACATCGATTTCTATCTGCTGCTGGACAATTCGCCGTCAATGGGTGTCGGTGCGACCCCGGCCGACGTGAAGAAGATGGTCGACAACACGTCGGATAAGTGCGCCTTCGCCTGCCACGATCTGAAGGACAAGAACAACTATTACGATTTGGCCAAGAAGCTTGGCGTGACCACCCGGATCGACGTGCTTCGGAGCGCCACGGAGTCCTTGATGGATACGGCAAACGCCACCGAGACCTATTCGAACCAGTTCAGAATGGCGATCTATGATTTCGGCGGCTCTGCGAGCTCGCTCGGCCTGCGCAGCCTGTTTTCGTTGTCGGCCTCTCTCTCCAGCGCCAAGTCGGCGGCCGGCAAGATCGACCTGATGTCGGTGAACGGCCAGAACGAGAACAACGATCAGGATACCCCATTCACCGCGGTCTTTCCCGCGATCAACGGCGAGATCAGCTCCCCCGGAAGCGGCACGTCGGCCAGTCCGCTCAAATACCTGTTCTTCGTCTCCGACGGCGTGGCCGACGAGAGCAACACCGGATGCCTGAAACCGCTCTCGGGCAGCACGCGGTGCCAGTCGCCGCTCAACCCCGCGCTTTGCAAGACGATGAAGGATCGCGGCGTCAAGGTCGCGGTGTTGTACACGACGTATCTCGCGCTGCCGACCAACCCCTGGTACATGAAGTGGATCGATCCGTTCAATGCCGGCCCCTATGGCCCGTCGCCGAACAGCCAGATCGCACAGAACATGCAGAGCTGCGCTTCGCCGGGCCTGTATTTCGAGGTCAGCCCGACGCAAGGCATCGCGGACGCCATGAACGCGCTGTTCAAGAAGGCGGTCGCGGACGCGCGGATCTCCGGATGATGGCGCTCACCTCTCCCCGCAAGAACGGGGAGAGGTGAGAAGGCCTACGACCTGTAGTCCCCGTTGATCGCCACATATTCCTTGGTGAGGTCGCAGGTCATGACGCGGTCGCGGCCTTTGCCGAGGCCGAGCGAGACCAGAATCGCAATCTCCGGCGCCTTCATCGCTTCCGACACCTGCGCTTCGTCATAATCGGGATCGCGCGCCCCGCGCTTGGCGACGCGGATGCCGTTGAACGAGATCGACAGCTTGTCGCGATCAGCCGGCTCGCCGGCCTTGCCGACGGCCATCACCACGCGGCCCCAATTGGCATCCTCGCCGGCGATCGCGGTCTTCACCAGTGGCGAGTTCGCGATCGACATCGCGATCTTGCGAGCCGAGGCCTTGGTCTTGGCGCCCTCCACGGTGATCTCGACCAGCTTGCGCGCGCCTTCGCCGTCGCGGGCGACCTGCTCGGCGAGATTGCCGAGCACCTGGTTGAACGCCTTGACGAAGGCCTTCAGGCGCGGGTCGCTGGCGCGGCTGATCTTCGGCGCGCCGTGCTCGGCGGCGGCGCCGGTGGCGAAGGCCAGCAGTGTATCCGAGGTCGAGGTGTCGCCGTCGATCGTCACGGCGTTGAATGTATCCTCCACACCGCTCTTGAGCAGCGCCTGGAGCGCGGCGGGCGCGATCGGCGCGTCGGTGAAGATGAAGGACAGCATTGTCGCCATGTCGGGCGCGATCATGCCGGCGCCCTTGGCCATGCCGTTGATGGTGACCTTGGCCTTGCCGAGCTTGACGGTCGCGGTCGCCACCTTCGGGAAGGTGTCGGTGGTCATGATCGCCTTGGCCGCGGCGAGATAGTCGCCCGGCTCGGCAATCTCGGCGAGGCGGCCGAGCACGCCGTCGAACTTGGTGGCATCCAGCGGCTCGCCGATCACCCCGGTCGAGGCCAGGAAGACCTCGCTCTCGCTGCAGCCGACCGCCTTGGCCGCGATCTTCGCCGTCAGCGCGGTGGAGGCGCGGCCGGTCTTGCCGGTGAAGGCGTTGGCATTGCCGGAATTGACCACCAGCGCGCGCGCCTTGCCGCCCTTCAGCTTGGCGCGGCACCATTCCACCGGGGCCGAGGGACACTTCGACCTGGTGAAGACGCCGGCCACGGCAGTGCCCTTGTCCATCACCGCGAGCAGCACGTCGGTGCGGTTCTTGTAGCGGATGCCGGCTTCGGCCGTCGCCAGACGGATGCCCGCGATCACGGGCATATCGGGGACGGTTTTGGGGGCGAGCGGAGAGACGGAGGAGGACATCGCGGGCGCCTTGGTAGGGTCTGGACATGCAGATGGCCGGGGGAGCCCCGGCCATTGCGACGTTAGATATACTTGGCGTCCGCGAAGTGACAGCGAATTCTTACTTCTTCGCCGGCGGCGCCATCTTGCTGTCGGACGGCTTCGCATCGGACTTGGCGTCCTTCGACGCATCGGCCGCCGGCTGGTCCAGCCGCTCGACCTTGGCTTCGGTGCGCAGCTTGGCGACATACTCGGCCTGGGCCTTGCGGGTCACGTACTGCTCGATCTGGGCCTTGACCTGCTCGAAATCGGGCGCCTTGCGGTTGCGCTTTTCCTCGACCTTGATGATGTGCCAGCCGAACTGCGACTTCACGGGGTCAGAGATCTTGCCCGGCTCCAGCGAGAAGGCCACGGCCGAGAATTCCGGCACCATCTGCTCCTTGGTGAAGAAGCCGAGGTCGCCGCCGTCGGCGGAGCCGGGGTCCTTGGACTTCTTCTTGGCGAGCTCGGCGAAATCGGCCCCCTTCGCGAGCTCGGCCTTGACCGCCTTGGCCTCGTCCTCGGTTTCGACCAGGATGTGGCGGGCGCGCACCTCCTGCTCGCCGGTGATCTGCTTGGCGGCCTCCTCATAGACCTTCTTCATGGCGTCCGGCGTGGTGGCGGCCTTGCCCTCGCTGGCGAGCAGGCTGTCCATCAGAAGCCGGTTGCGGGCGAAGGCCAGGCGCTTCTTGAATTCCTCGCCGTCGGCGATCTTCTTGTCTTCGGCAGCCTTGCTGACGATCTTCATGTCGATCAGGAACGACAGGACGTTCTCGTCCTTGGTGGCCGGATCCATCTGGGCAAGGCTCGGTCCGAGTTCCTCCTCGGCCATGGTGACGTCGCTCTTCTTGATTTCCGCGCCATTGACCTTCGCCAGCACCGGATCATCGGCGGCCCGGAGCGGGCCCGCAAACGCCAGGGACAGCGCCAGAGCGAGGCTGCCAGCCAGGGCGGACGCGGAGCGGAAGCGCTGGGTTGCCGGGAACGAGGTGGTCATGGAAAATCCTTATGTTGAAGCAGGGGGCTGCTCGAGCGGGGCGGACACTCGCCCAATCAGGGGGGCTTGGCAACGCGAAAAGTCTGTCAAAATGATGAATTAGCCGCACTGCGCCCGCCGTTGACAAGGCCCCGACCGGGCCATATCTCTGCGCGGTCGCGACCATGGCGATGGCGTTTATTTTGCTGCGTTTTTGGCCGTTGAACCCAGACTTGCCCAATTCCCACCCATATGGCGGATGTCCCCCGCAGTCCGGGCTCTGACGCCGCGAAGCGTCACGGTGAGTTGATAGGCGGGCGGGTGACAACTTCTTAGGCCCAACGCGGTTGAATCGCGAACACAGGAACCAGGCATGATCGGCGCGCTCGCCCGCAAGTTTTTCGGCTCCGCCAACGACCGGCGGGTGAAGGGATATCAGTCCCGCGTCAACGCGATCAATGCGCTGGAGCCTGAGCTCGCCAAGCTCTCCGACGAGGCGCTCAAGGCCCGCACCGCGGAATTCAAGCAGCAGCTCGCGAACGGCAAGACGCTGGACGATCTCCTCGTCCCGGCCTTCGCCACCGTGCGCGAGGCCGCCAAGCGCACGCTCGGCCAGCGCCATTTCGACGTCCAGCTGATCGGCGGCATGGTGCTGCACGAGGGCGACATCGCCGAGATGAAGACCGGCGAAGGCAAGACGCTGGTCGCGACGCTTGCGGTGTATCTGAACGCGCTCGCCGGCAAAGGCGTCCACGTCGTCACGGTCAACGACTACCTCGCCCGCCGCGACTCCGGCTGGATGGGCCAGATCTACAGCTTCCTCGGCATGACCACCGGCGTGATCGTGCACGGCCTCGACGATGCCGAGCGCAAGGCGGCCTATGCCTGCGACATCACGTACGGCACCAACAACGAATACGGCTTCGACTATCTCCGCGACAATATGAAGTACCGGCTCGAGGACATGGTCCAGCGGCCGCACTTCTTCGCCATCGTCGACGAGGTCGACTCCATCCTGATCGACGAAGCGCGCACGCCGCTGATCATCTCCGGCCCGCTCGACGACCGCTCCGACTTCTACAACACCATCGATGGGTTCCTGCCCAAGCTCGACAAGACCGACTACGAGGTCGACGAGAAGCAGCGCACGGTGACGCTGACCGAAGGCGGCATGGAGAAGATCGAGACGCTGCTGCGCGATGCCGGCCAGCTCAAGGGCGAGTCGCTCTACGACGTCGAGAACGTCTCCGTCGTGCACCACATCAACCAGGCCCTGCGCGCTCACACGCTGTTCACGCGCGACAAGGACTACATCGTCCGCGACGGCGAAGTCGTCATCATCGACGAGTTCACCGGCCGCATGATGCCGGGCCGCCGCTATTCGGAAGGCCTGCATCAGGCGCTGGAAGCCAAGGAGCACGTCCAGGTCCAGCCCGAGAACCAGACGCTGGCCTCGATCACCTTCCAGAACTACTTCCGCATGTACGAGAAGCTGGCGGGCATGACCGGCACCGCCGCGACCGAAGCGGACGAATTGTTCGACATCTACAAGCTCGAGGTCGTGGAGATCCCGACCAATCTGTCGATCGCGCGCCTCGACGAGGACGACGAGGTCTATCGGACCCAGAAGGAAAAATATCAGGCCATCCTCGCCGAGATCGAGCGCGCCAATGCGCGCCTGCAGCCGGTGCTGGTCGGTACCGCCTCGATCGAGAAGTCGGAAGTGCTCGCCGAATTCCTCAAGAAGAACGGCTACAAGCAGATCGATTTCGGCAAGGAGGGCGCGCTCGACAAGCTCTATGCCGCCGCCCGCGCCGGCAAGCCGGCGAAGCTGTTCGCGGTGCTGAACGCGCGCTTCCACGAGCAGGAAGCTTACATCGTCGCCGAAGCCGGCGTGCCCGGCGCGATCACGATTGCCACCAACATGGCCGGCCGGGGCACCGACATCAAGCTCGGCGGCTCCCTGGAGATGCGCATCCAGCAGGAGATTGCTGCTATCACCGACGAGGCCGAGAAGGCCAAGAAGATCGAGCAGATCAAGGCCGATATCGAGCACTTCCGCGACATCGTGCTTAAGGCCGAAGAGACCGTCGAAGTCGAGCCGGCGAAGGGTTCGAAGCCTGCCAAGACCGTGAAGAAGCCGGGCGGCCTCTACATCATCGGCTCCGAGCGCCACGAATCCCGCCGCATCGACAACCAGCTGCGCGGCCGTTCCGGTCGTCAGGGCGATCCCGGCCGCTCGAAGTTCTTCCTGTCGCTGGAAGACGACCTGATGCGCATCTTCGGGTCGGACCGTCTCGACAGCATGCTGCAGCGTCTCGGCCTGCAAGAGGGCGAGGCCATCATCCATCCCTGGATCAACAAGGCGCTGGAGAAGGCGCAGCAGAAGGTCGAGGCGCGCAACTTCGACATCCGCAAGAACCTGCTCAAGTTCGACAACGTCCAGAACGACCAGCGCAAGGTGATCTTCGACCAGCGCGTCGAGCTGATGAAGGACGAGAGCGTCGCCGAGACCGTCGCCGACATGCGCCACGCCTTCATCGACGACCTCGTCGCCAAGCACGTGCCCGAGCATGCCTATGCCGAGCAGTGGGACGTCGCCGGGCTCAAGGACGAATTGAAGCGCGTGCTCGATCTCGACCTGCCGGTCGACGAATGGGCCAAGGAAGAGGGCATCGCCGACGAGGAGCTGCTGACGCGCATCGAGACCAAGGCCGACGAGCACATGGCGGCCAAGGTCGCGCAATGGGGTCCCGACGTGATGCGTTACGTCGAGAAGACCATCCTCTTGCAGACGCTCGACCATCTCTGGCGCGAGCACCTGATCATGCTCGACCATCTGCGCCAGGTCATCGGTCTGCGCGGCTACGGCCAGCGCGATCCCCTGCAGGAGTACAAGACCGAAGCCTTCAATCTCTTCCAGGAGATGAGCGCTCACCTGCGCGAGGCCGTCACGGCGCAGCTGATGCGCGTCGAGATCGTTCCGCCGGAGCAGGAAGCCCCGGTGCTGCCGCCGATGGAAGCGCACAAGTTCGATCCGAACACCGGCGAGGACGAGATGGCCCTCGCCAGCGTCACCCTGGGCGCCCAGGCCACGGATGCGTCGATGCGCGATCCGAAGAACCCGACCAGCTGGGGCAAGGTCGGCCGCAACGAGGACTGTCCGTGCGGCTCCGGCAAGAAGTACAAGCACTGCCACGGGCGGTATGCTTGATCGATGATCTCAAAACCCAGCGAACTCGCGGTGTTGTCTTTGCCCACGAGTTCGCCGGGCGTCGAATGCTTCCGATCCATATGATGCCTGCTGGTCTTCCGTTGCATCACGAATGGTAGGCGCACGCCATTGAGGATGGCTGGCGCACAATTGTCACACGGTCCGGTCTCCGTCACGCGCGGCTGACCACGCTTCAGCCATCTGGCAACCCGCCTCAGCGCCTGTTCCTGTGATCACTCCGGAGTGCTGCTACTTCTGCAGATGGCCGGCGGCCACTCGCTCGCGCCGCTGCGTCGCTGAAGAACTCTTCGCCCGGAGAGCCAATGGTCAAATCGCGGCATCGTGTCTCGGCGAACGCCCTCGGGTAGACGATCCAATATTTTACCACTGCTCATTGTGATCTGGATCACCGCTACAGAGCTCAATCCGTGGTTTGATTGGATCACGAGACGCGGCCTGAAAATTGGAGCCAGACAATGCCCAAACGCGCGCTGCCAACCGCCTTTTGTGTCCTTGCCCTGAGTCTTTACGCCTGCGGTTCCGCCCCTGCGAGCCAAGTGGGCGGATGGTGGGGCGGAACATGGTCGTGCAACATCGACGGCCGCCCGGCGCGGATGAAATGGGCGGCCGTCGATGACAGTCAGACAACCTGCAACGGCAACACTTGCACCAGCACTTCGGGAGCACGCTGGTCAGGCCGCTTCTCAGATAATGGCTCGCGATGGGTGAAGTTGACAAATCCACGCACCGGAACCCAGGGCGGCGTGTACTTCAACCATGCCGACGGCAACAGATGGTATCTAGCCAAGCCGGTCAGCAACAAGGCCGTGGGCTGGACGACATGGAATGGCCAACGCTATCGCCTCTCGTGCTGGCGATGATGCGCGAGTGCTTTCCTCTGGCCATGCATTGAAACGGCAGATGTGTGTGTGCGCTTCGCAAGGCGCCACGCTCCACTTCACGAGGTCTAATTCGAGCTGTCGATCAAGCTCTCCAGCAGCCGCTTGAGCTCGCTCGTCGACTTGTCGCCGTAGCTCTCCAGGATGTGCTCCTCCTGGTCGACCGCGAGCGAGTTGAGCTTCTTGCACAGCACCTTGCCGCGGTCGGAGATGAACATCAGCACCTTGCGACGGTCGTTCGGGTCCTGCACGCGGTAGACCAGCGTGTCGGAGACCATGCGGTCGATTATCTTGGTCAGCGTCGGATGGTTGAGCAGGACGGCGTCCGCAAGCTCGCCCATCGAATGGCCCTCGCCATCCGACAGCACTTTCAGGATGCGCCATTGCTCGACCGGCACGCCCTCCCTGCTCAACCGCAATTCGAGCTGTCGGTTGATTTCCCGGTTGGCTTGCGCGAGCAGGTAGGCGAGGTGTTCGGTGATCGGGGAATTTTGTTTCGGCGGTTTTGCCACGGCTGAGACTTCGCCTTGACCCAAATGAGTGAATGTCTTGCAATCGATGCTGCATCTATATGCACTTCAATTCTTGAATATTCAATATTTTCAAAATAGGATCATTGCCCAACAAAAGGGCGGATGCCGCGGTCGCCCGGAGAATGTGCTTTCGGGTCTGGTCTCAGACAGGAGTTGGCGTGCGCGCGACGGTAAACTTCCCGGCTCACGGCGGTCCGGCGTTACCGCCGTCCTTGCTGTTCAGGAATCTGTCGTCATCCGTCGCCGGCGGTGCTCTGTCGCCGCGCGATCACGCCTTGTTCAAGCCGCGCGGCGTCAACAAGCTGCGCATCGGCGGCTTCATCTGCTGCACCGGCTCGCCTGGAGTCTGGGGGCCCTGTGCCACCAACAGTGCCCAGCTCGCCGTCGCCGAGATCAACAAGCGCGGCGGCATTCTCGGCCGCGAGATCGAGCTGTCGATCTACGATGCCGGCGGGCCGTTGGATGAGGTCCTGGACCGCGCCGAGCAGGCGATCGCGTTCGACGAGGTCGATCTGATAGTCGGCTTGCACACCAGCGCGGTCCGCGTTGGCCTTCGCGACGTCACCACGCGCCACCGCATTCCCTACATCTACACGCCGGTCTACGAGGGCGGCGAACGCACGCCCGGCGTGATGGCGATCGGCGAGACGCCGCGCTGGCAGAGCCGCCCCGCCATCCATTGGCTTGCCGACGTCAAGAACGCCAAACGCTGGTACCTGATCGGCAGCGACTATGTATGGCCCTGGCAATCGCATCGGGCGGTGAAGAATTACATCAAGGAAACCGGCGGCCGCGTCGTCGGCGAAGAGTTCGTACCGCTGGGCGAAGACAATCACGAGCCGCATCTGGCGCGCATCCGGGCCGCCAAGCCTGACGTCGTGCTGATCTCGCTGATCGGCACCGACAGCATCACCTTCAACCGAGCCTTCGGCGAATGCGGGCTCGGCGCCACGACGCTGCGGCTCGCGGGCGCGATGGACGATACCGTGCTTCTTGGCATCGGCGCCGACAACAGCGAGAACATGTTCTGTGCTTCCGGCTATTTCACCGGCACCGGCATGCGCGCCAATGACGACTTCCAGAGCCGCTATCACGCGATGTTCGGGCCGAATGCGCCGCCGATCGGCTCGGTGGGGCAGTCGAGCTATGAAGGCATGCGCTTCCTCGAAGCCGTTGCCAACAAGGCAGGTTCGCTGTCGATGCGGCCGCTGGTCGCCGCCGGCCGCAACATCGTCTACAGCGGCGCCCGCGGTCCGATCACCGTCCGCAACGGGCACGTGCGAATGGCGATGCATCTCGCCGAGGCGGATGGTCTCGACTTCAAGCTGATCAAGCCGATCTGACAGGGCGCGGCAATCCGTGCCGGGCCAAGCTCAAAATAATACTTGAAAAGGAAAATATTTCCGTTTTGAATGTTTGCGCCGGGCCGGTGCGCTCGTCGCGCAAAACGTAGACGCACGCCCAAGGTCGATCCAGAGAACTCCAGGAGAGCGCCGTGACCGTTGCCCTTCCCACGCCAGCCCAACTTCGCAGTGTCGCCGAGCAATGCGGCCTTTCGCTCACCGATGATGACGTCGCCTCGTTCCGCGGTCTCATGCAGGGCTCGATCGAAGCCTACAATCTCGTTGCCGCGATGCCGGACGAATTGCCCGAAGTGAAATATCCGCGCACGCCGGGCTACCGGCCTTCGGCGGAGGAGAACCCGCGCAATGCTTGGTATCGCAAGTCGACCGTGAAGGGCGCCGCCAGCGGCAAGCTCAAGGGCAAGACCGTCGCGCTGAAGGACAACATCATGCTGGCCGGCGTGCCCATGACCAACGGCTCGTCGACGCTGGAAGGCTATGTGCCCGATTTCGACGCCACCATCGTCACGCGCATGCTGGATGCCGGTGCCGAGATCAAGGGCAAGGTGCATTGCGAGCATTTCTGCCTGTCCGGCGGCAGCCACACCGGCTCTTACGGGCCGGTGCATAATCCGCACAAGATGGGCTACTCGGCCGGCGGCTCGTCGTCGGGATCGGGCGTCGTGGTCGCGCTCGGCGAGGTCGACATGGCCATTGGCGGCGACCAGGGCGGCTCGATCCGCATGCCGTCGTCGTTCTGCGGCATCTACGGCATGAAGCCGACCTGGGGCCTCGTCCCCTACACCGGCATCATGCCGATCGAGATCTACGTCGACCACACCGGCCCGATGACGGCAACGGTTGAAGACAATGCGCTGCTGCTCGAGGTGCTCGCCGGGGACGACGGCTACGATCCCAGGATCAAGGCCCCGAAAGTGGAGGAATACACCAAGGCGCTCGGCCAGGGCGTCAAAGGCATGAAGATCGGCATTCTCAAGGAGGGCTTCGAGCAGCCGACCGCCGAGTCCGCGGTGAATGAAAGCGTGCGCGAGGCCGCCAAGCGCTTCAAGGATCTCGGCGCCAGCGTCGAGACCGTCTCGATCCCGATGCACCTCATGGGCGGGGCGATCTGGACGCCGATCGGCACCGAAGGCCTGACCCAGACCATGATGTTCGGCGACGGCTACGGCCTCAGCCGCGGCGATCTCTATTCGACTTCCCTGATGGATTTCCACCGCGGCTGGCGCAGGCAGGCCGACTCGCTGTCCGAGACCACCAAACTGTTCATGATGCTCGGCACCTACATCAACAACAATTTCGGCCCGCGCTTCTACGGGAAGGCGCTCAACATCTCGCGCCGGCTGACCGCGGCCTACGACAAGGCCTTCAAGGACTACGACCTGCTCCTGCTGCCGACGACGCCGATGAAGGCGACCAAGCTGCCGGAGCCCAATGCCAGCCGCGAGGACTACGTCGCTCGCGCGCTCGAGATGATCTCCAACACCGCGCCGTTCGACATCACGCACCATCCCGCGATGTCGCTGCCCTGCGGCATGGTCGACGGCCTGCCGGTCGGGCTGATGCTGGTCGGCCGCATGTTTGAGGAATCCACCATCTACCGCGCCGCCCATGCCTTCGAGCAGATCGGCGACTGGAAGAAGATGTGAGGAAACCTTCGCTTCAACTCGGCGGAAACGCAACGCATGGCTAACGCGTTCATCGCGGCGTTCGAGATCCTGAGCTTCGGCGCGATCATCGTCCTGATCGTGCTGGGGCTCGGGATCATCGCCAGCATGATGGGCATCTTCAACTTCGCGCAGGGCGAGTTCGTCCTGCTCGGCGCCTACATCACCTATCTCGCTTATGCCAAGGGCCTGCCGATCTGGGCGGGCATGGTTGCAGCGCCTTTCGTGGTCGGTGCGCTCGGCTTCGTGCTGGAGGCGCTGATCATCCGGCGATTCTACGCAGCGCCGATCGTTGCCATGCTCGGCACCTATGCGCTCGGCCTGATCATCCGCGAGGCCGTTCGCGGGCTGATCGGCGGCTTCTACCTCACCGTGCCGGAGCCGATCGGCGGCTCGATCGACATCGGCGCCATGCATATCTCGGCCTGGCGCTTCACCATCATCGTCATCACGCTGCTGGTGATGGGCCTCTGCTATCTCTTGCTGTCGCGCACCAGCTTCGGCCTGCGCGTGCGGGCGACGCTGGAGAACCCGTCGCTGGCGCGTGCGTCGGGCATTTCGACGCCGCTGATCTACGGCGCGACGTTCGCCTTCGGTGCGGCGCTCGCGGGCCTTGCTGGCGCGCTGATCGTGCCGGTGTTCAGCCTGTTTGCCGATCTCGGCCTGCGCTTCCTGATCCAGGGTTTTGTCGCGGTCATGGTCGGCGGGGTCGGCTCCTTCATCGGCCCGGTCGCGGGCGCCGGTGTCATCGGCACGCTGAGCGCGGCGCTGCCCTGGGTAATGGCACCCGTCGTCGCCGACGTCCTCGTCTTCGTGCTGGCCATCGTCTTCATCAAATTCCGTCCGCAAGGTCTCATCGCTGGAAAAGGGGTTTAATCACATGCTCGATCGTACTCAGCTCACACGACGTCGCTTCCTGTCCAATTTCGCCTTTGCATCCGGCGCGGTCGCAACCGGCGTCGGCAGCTGGGTGATCCCGGCGCCCTGGGCCAATGCGGCCGAGGCGCCGATCAAGGTCGGCATCGCCACCGATCTCACCGGCCCGATCGCCTATGCCGGCAACGCCGATGCCAACGTTGCGAAAATGGTGATCAAGGAGATCAACGGAGCCGGCGGCCTGCTCGGCCGTCCGCTCGAGCTCTACATCGAGGACACCGCCTCCAACGAATCCGTCGCCGTCGGCAACGTCCGCAAGTTGATCCAGCGCGACAAGGTCGACATGGTGCTCGGCGGCATCACCTCATCGATGCGCAACGCGATCAAGGACCCGATCGTCGCGCGCGGCAAGACCCTCTACATCTATCCGCAGCTCTACGAGGGCAAGGAGTGCACGCCGTACCTGTTCTGCACCGGCCCGACGCCGGCGCAGCAATGCGACGAGTTCATCCCCTGGCTGATCAAGAACGGCGGCAAGAAGTTCGCGCTGCCGAGCGCCAACTATGTCTGGCCGCACACGCTGAACGTCTACGCCCGCAAGGTGATCGAATCCAATGGCGGCGAGGTCGTGTTCGAGGAATATTACCCGCTCGACCAGGTCGACTTCTCCGCGACCGTCAACCGCATCATCTCCAACAAGGTCGACGTCGTCTTCAACACCGTCATTCCGCCCGGCGTCGGCCCGTTCTTCAAGCAGCTCTATGAAGCCGGCTTCCTCAAGAACGGCGGGCGTCTGGCCTGCGTCTACTACGACGAGAACACGCTCAACATCAACCAGGCCGCAGAGATCGAAGGGCTCGCGAGCTGCCTCGACTATTTCAAGGTGCTGACCAAGGAGAACCCGTTCGACGCCAAGATCCAGGCGGCCTACGAGAAGGATTTCCCCGGCAACTTCCTGTTCGCCGCCGGCAGCGCTGCCACCGGCACCTATCGCGGCCTCAAGCTGTGGGAGGCCGCGGTCAAGGAAGCCGGCAAGATCGACCGCGAGTCCGTGGCCGCCGCGCTCGACCATGCCAAGATCGCCGAAGGTCCGGGCGGACCCGCCGAGATGGTGCCGGGCAAGCGGCACTGCAAGATGAAGATGTACACCGCCGTCGCCAAGGCCGGGAATTATGAGATCGTCGGGCGCAGCAACGGTCTCGTCGATCCCAAGGAATGCTGATTTTCACCTCTCCCGGAGGGAGAGGTCGGATCGCATCGCAAGATGCGATCCGGGTGAGGGGAACTGATCTCACTGCGTGTTGCGGCCCCTCACCCGGATTGCACTGGACGATGCTTCGCATCGCCAGGCGCAATCCGACCTCTCCCGTTGGGGAGAGGTGAACCCTGCCGTGACTACGCAGCTGACTCTCACGATGTTGAACTCGGAATGCTGAAGCCGATGAGTGTGGTAAGAGATGCCATCGTCGCCGACGTGGACGACGAAGCGGACGGTGCGATGGCTGAGGGCGCAGCGGCGAAACGGGCCAATGACCGGGCCAAGCCAGGACGAAAAATCCTGCCCATCATCGAGGGCCTCGTGCTCCTCGCGGCGCTACTCGCGCCGCTGGTGCTGCAGGACTATCTCACGGTGTTCGCGACGCGCGTGATCATCCTGGCGCTGTTCGCGCTGTCGTTCGACCTGGTCTGGGGCTATGCCGGCATCATGAGCTTCGGCCAGGCGCTGTTCTTCGGCTCGGCCGGCTACGGAGTCGCCCTGCTCGCGCGGGATCTGAACGTCACCAACATCTTCCTGGTGCTGCCCGCGGGAACGCTGATCGGCCTCACCTTCGCGCTGCTGCTCGGCGGTTTCCTGCTGCTGGGACGGCATCCCTCCAGCGTGATCTTCGTCTCGCTCGGCACGCTGACCGGCTCCTACGCCGCCGATCGGCTCGCGCGCGGCTGGTATTATCTCGGCGGCCAGAACGGCATCCCCTCGATCGCGCCGATGTCGCTCGGCGGTTACGATTTCACGGAAGGACCGGCGTTCTATTATCTCGTGCTCGGCATCCTCGTCGTGGTCTACCTGCTCTGCCGCTTCCTGGTGCGCTCGCAATTCGGCCTTGCGCTCGCAGGCCTGCGCGAGAACGAGCAGCGCATCGCCTTCTTCGGCTACAAGGCGCAGCATCTCAAGGCCATCATCTTCACCATTGGCGGCGCCGTCGCAGGCCTCGCCGGCAGCCTCTATGCCTTCCACGAAGGCTTCGTCTGGCCCAACATGGTCGGCGTCGTGGTCTCCACCCAGGTCGTGCTCTATGTCTTGTTCGGCGGCTCCGGCACGCTGATCGGTGCCGTCATCGGCGCCGTCATCGTCGAGGGCGTCAGCTTCTGGCTCTCGGACAATTACCGCGAGATCTGGCCGATCATCCTCGGCCTGCTGCTCCTGCTCGTGATCCTGTTCCGGCCGCTCGGCCTGATCAGTTTTGTCCTTGGCGAGCGCGAACGCGTCGGCAGCTTCGGCGCCAGGCAAAAGGAGACGCGCAATGCTCCTTGAAGCGGCCGGCATCAAGAAGGTCTTCGGCAAGCTCACCGCGCTCGACGGCGCAGCCCTCACCGTCGGCGAGAACGAGTTTCACGGCCTGATCGGCCCGAACGGCTCGGGCAAGAGCACGCTGATGAAGTGCATCGCCGGCGCCGAGGTGCCGACGCAAGGCAAGGTCTCCTTCGTCAACACCGACATCACCGCGTTCACGCCGACCGAGCGTGCGCGCGCCGGCATGAGCCTGAAATTCCAGATAACATCCGTGCTGCCGTCGCTGACGCTCTACGACAACATCCTGCTCGCGCTGCAGGCGCAGTCCTCGCTGTTCGACCTCGTGTTCTCGCGCACGCGCAGGTTCTTGCACGACCAGGTCATGACCATGCTGAGGCAGTTCCGCCTCGCCGACCGCGCCTTCGATGCCGCCGCTGCGCTGTCGCACGGCCAGCAGCAATGGCTGGAGATCGCGATGGCACTCGCCGGCAAGCCGAAGCTCCTATTGCTCGACGAGCCCACCGGCGGCATGAGCCTGGAAGAGCGCCGCGTCACCGGCGAGCTGCTGCAGCCGATCAAAAAACATTGCTCGCTGGTCATCGTCGAGCACGACCTCGATTTCATCCGTGACATCTGCGATCGCCTCACCGTGCTCGACCAGGGCAAGGTGCTGGCGTCTGGCACGGTGTCGGAGATCCAGGCCAACACATCCGTCCAGGAGATTTATCTGCGCCGTGCCTGAATTTTTGGACATCAAGCATCTCGACGCCGGCTATGGCCGCAGCCAGGTCCTGTTCGACGTCAGCCTCGGCATTCCCTGGCGCGGCGGCGTCGCCGTGCTCGGCCGCAACGGCGCTGGCAAGACCACGCTGATGAAGACCATCGTCGGCGAGCTGCCGGCGTGGAAGGGCGAGGTCGCCTTCGACGGCCGCGACATCAGCCGCCGCGCCACCCAGGAGCGCGTCCGCGCCGGCATCGGCTACGTGCCGCAGGAGCATTCGGTGTTCGCGCGCCTGTCGGTGCGCGACAATCTCGCCGTCGGCTCGCTGGCTAAGAAGGATTGCTCCGCAATTGACCGCGTGCTGACCATCTTCCCAAAGCTCGGCCAGCGCCTCGACCAGCCCGCCGGCACGCTCTCCGGCGGCGAGCGCAAGATGCTCGCGATCGGCCGCGCCATGCTCGGAGATCCCAAGCTGCTGCTGCTGGACGAGCCGACCGAAGGCGTCTGGATCGGCGTCATCGAGGAGATCACCGAGCGCCTGATCGACCTCGCAAAGAGCATCGCCGTCATCATCGTCGAGCAGCACCTCGATTTGGCGTTGCGCGTCGCCGACTACGCCTACGTGCTCGACCGCGGCCGCGTCGCGCTGCAGGGGCAGGCCAGCGAGGTGCGGGGCAATCCGGAGCTGATGCGATATCTGGCGCCGTAGGGATGGGCGTGAAGCGTGGCGCTCGCACGCCGATCTCAGCTGTCGCGCGTCGAATCCTCGATTCAACTGTCAAACAACCGAACGTGACATCGCGATCCCGCAGCGCTCCAGCGTCCGGGTTTTGCTTCGCTTCTGGCGCCCATCGGAATCGGAAGGGCGCAGGGAAGGCCGGGTACCGGCTGGCACCCACGAGCCCCTGTGCAATGATGCGTAAGTAAACGCTCACAGGGGAGACACAGGTGCAGCCCGATAACCGGCCTTCCCTGCGCAGTGGTTTGACGGCTTATGTCGCGCTCTCCCCGGGGAGCGATGCACTATTGCCCCCGTCGCCTCGCGAGATCACTGATACGCGCCCTCCGGTTGGACAACGCGCACCACCACGAGACTTGACGTACAGACCCCGGACGTCAGGACCACACGATTTTGCCGTACGCGACCCTGCTTCGCCTCTCGGCTTCGCAGGGCATGGCAGCGCCTGTCGTACCGCGCCCGCTGACCGCTCACGGGAACTACCCGCCCTGCGACCGCACCTGGCGCCAACGCAGCCCGCGTCCACCGCAACCCACCCCACGAACCGTGACGATCGCGACCCGCCCCTTCCGGAGGGATGAGATGGCGGGTGGATAGGGTGTTTCGGGTGTTCGGGTAAAGCGAATTATTGCTATCCGAAGGGACCTGCCTACTTCACCGCCGAGAATCGGCTGTCGAACGAGTTCGACTGCACCACCGGCGCGGCGCCTGATATCATCGGGGTGCTATCGCCCGCACCGTCGCTCACCGACGGCTTCAGCGCCGGACGCGTCGCGGCGAGGCGGGTGTCGGGCTTCGGCGGCTCGGCCGGCTTGGCGGCTGCGACGGCCGGCTTCGGCGTATCCTTCGCCGCCTCCTTCACTGAATCCTTGGACTTGTCATGCCCCGGCACGAAGCGGGTCACGGCGGCCTTCAGTCGCGAGGCGGCCGTGGCCGGCGTCGTGGACGTCTGGGCGGCCGGGGCCACGGACGCGGTGGCTTGCGGCGCAGGCGTCGCGGTCGCGGTGGTGTCGGCGGTGCCGAGCCCCATCTTGCGGCCGAGATTGGAGAAGAAGCCGCCGCTTTCAGATTTCGCAGCGGGCGCCGACGCGGCAACGCGGGTGCTCGCGGCAGGCGCGCTGACGGCGACCACCGGCTCTTCCCGCGGCGCCGGCGCACTTGGCACCGCATCGAGGTTCGGCTTGGGCGGGTTGACGTGGCCGGGGATCGTGCCCGGTGCCTTCGCCATGGCCAGCATCTGCAGCGTGGTGCCTTCGGCACTCTCGGACAGGCCGGTCGAGCCTTCCGGAATTTTGGCGGCGAACACCTTGTGCATGCCGCCGTCGATGCCGGTGTTCATGCGCGCCACCGGCGTGCCCTTGGCGACGAGCCTTGCGTATTCGGTTTCGTCCTTGGCCTGCTTCTCGCGTACGGCGCTGGCGATCTCATCGGGGATCACATAGGCCGGGCACTTGGCCGAGGCGTCGAACACCGGATCGCGCTTGGCGTCGGCGGGCTTGGCGGCATCGAAGACGTACTTCTTCTCGCAGAAATCGACCTTCGGCTCCTGCCGCGTCACTTCGAAATGATCATAGCCTTCCTTGATCATCTTCCAGAACGGCATGTTCGGATTGTTCCGGTGCCTGGCCATGTTCACCGGCGTCATCTTGAACGGATAGGCCTGCAGCTGGAACGCCTTCTGGCCGCCGAAGAAGGACTCGCGGCCGAGCGAGTAGATCTCCGCGATCTGCTCGTCCGTCATCGCGTAGCAGCCGCGCGACGAACAGTCGCCGTGCACCATCAGCTGCGAGCCGGTGCGGCCCAGCGCCTTGTCGAACGCGTTCGGGTAGCCGGTGTTGAACGAGAGGTAATAGGACGATTGCGGATTCATCTGGCTCGGATTGATCGAGTAGAATCCCTCCGGCGCCTGGCGGTCGCCTTCGCGCACCTTGGGGCCGAGATCGCCCGACCAGCGGCAGATCGGATAGGTCTTGAGCAGCGCGAACTGGCCCGAGCGGGTCTGCTTCCAGACCTCGAGCTCGGCCTCCTGCTTGAACAGGCGGACCAGGATCGGCGATTGCAAATCCATGTCCTTCTCGGCCATCGCGGCGATCAGCTTCGGCGGCACCGGCTGATTGGCCTTGGCGTTGGTCGCGAGCGAGACCTGATCAGTGTTGCAGCCGGCAAGCAGACCG
This sequence comes from Bradyrhizobium sp. USDA 336, assembly GCF_044908355.1. NCBI lineage: Bacteria > Pseudomonadati > Pseudomonadota > Alphaproteobacteria > Hyphomicrobiales > Nitrobacteraceae > Bradyrhizobium > Bradyrhizobium sp. USDA 336. The sequence goes on from NZ_JBIYDC010000002.1 coordinate 5,304,383, forward strand.
CCGGCCGTCATCAGCGCAACCGAGACCAAGAGCGCGCGAGCAAGCGAACGAGAAATCAAGATGGACCCCACACCGTGCCAGGCATTGAAGCGCGAACCCCAACTTTTCGGAACGCAATCCGACCGGAAACCGACCCGCCGAGACGGGCCCGGTCAGACCCCGCTCCAGCGCTTATGCCCTGAAGCCATTGATTAAAATTCTAACCTCTGGGTCATGTGGTCGCAACCCGAGTGGGGATCACGAGGGCGTTGGCCCAGCGGCATGGTCAACGAAGACTAAATGGACGCGACTTGGGACGGAACTTGGGCTTTCGGCCGATGGGGACTCAGATCGCCGATTTGGGCAAAAAAAGGGTTAATGCGGGGTTACCGGGGGCTGCTCGAAAGGTCTGGTAGGGTGGGCAAAGGCGCGCGAAGCGCCGTGCCCACGAGCCGTTCGTACAGCACGCTTCGCTTTGCCCACCCTACGAGAGCGGAATCGAGGCGAATCAGCCCAGTTTGCGGCCGATATCGAGGAATTTCTGCCGCCGCTGCTTGCGGATGGCATCCCCATCAAAGTTCCGGAGCTCGTCGAAGGCCTTGGCGATGGCCTCGCCGGTGGTGGCGATCATGGCGGCGGGGTCGCGGTGGGCGCCGCCGACCGGCTCCTTCAGGATGGCGTCGATGACGCCGAAGCGGAGCATGTCCTGGGCGGTGATCTTCATGTTGTTGGCGGCTTCCTGCGCCTTGGTGCCGTCGCGCCAGAGGATCGAGGACGCCGCCTCCGGCGAGATCACGCTGTAGATCGCATGCTCGAGCATTAAGACCTTGTTGGCCGTGGTGATGGCGATGGCGCCGCCCGACATGCCCTCGCCGGTGATGATCGCGACATTGGGCACGGTCAGCGCCAGGCACGCATCGGTCGAGCGCGCGATCGCCTCGGCTTGTCCCCGCTCCTCGGCGCCGATGCCGGGATAGGCGCCGGCGGAATCGGCGAGCGACAGCACCGGCAGGCCGAACCGCTCGGCCATCTCCATCAGCCGCACGCATTTGCGATATCCTTCCGGCCGCGCCATGCCGAAATTGTGCCGGATCCGGCTCTCGGTGGAATCGCCCTTTTCCTGGCCCATCACGCAGATCGGCTCACCGCGGAAACGGCCGAAGCCGGCGACCAGCGCCTCGTCCTCGCCGAACTTGCGGTCGCCGGCGAGCGGGGTGAATTCGGTGATCAGGCCCTTGATGAAGTCGTTGAAATGCGGCCGCTGCGGATGCCGCGCCACCAGCGTCTTCTGCCACGGCGTCAGGTTCGCATAGAGGTCGGCCAGCGCCTGCGCCGCCTTGTCCTCGATCCGCCCGACCTCGTCGCTGATGTCGGTGCCGGTGGCGGCGAGCGCGCGCAATTCGTCGACCTTGGAGTCGAGCTCGGCGACGGGCTTTTCGAAGTCGAGATAGCTGCGCATCTGGTCTTGCATCAACTCAATATAGGGGGACGGGGCTCGAGAAGCGAAGCGAGTTGGGGTTGCGGAAAGAAGTGTAGCGTCTTCAATGATTTGGCCTGTGTGCTGGTGCAGCCGGCCAAATCAGCCGTGAGGCCCCGGCTCTTTCCGCGGAGATGTGGCCGAAGTCAAGGCGGTTTCCTCGTCGTTCTGGCTAAGCTCTCGTGTCCCGGACGCGCTGCAGCGCCTCTATGGCGCTGCTGCGCAGAGCCGGGACCCATTCGGCATGGGCCCCGGCTCTGCGTCGCATCGTTTCACGCTGCGCCGCGTCCGGGGCACGAGACCTGTTTACTTCTCTGCCAGCGGGTGCAGGTCTCGCACCAGGCTCTTCAGCCGCTCCTCGACCACATGGGTATAGATCTGGGTCGTCGAGATGTCGGTGTGACCGAGCAGGGTCTGCACAATGCGCAGGTCCGCGCCGTTGTGCAGCAGATGGCTGGCAAAGGCGTGGCGCAGCACGTGCGGGGAGACCAGGCGGGCCTGCAAGCCGGACGCAACCGCGAGCTCCTTGAGGTCGCGGGCGAAATGCTGGCGCGTCAGATGTCCGCTCTCGCCGAACGAGGGGAACAGCCATTTCGACGCGGGCACGCTATTCTTCCCGTCGGCCTTTGCCGCTTCCGTGGCGGCGAGATAGTCCGCCATCGCCTGCCGCGAGGCGTCGTTGAGCGGCACCAGCCGTTCCTTGTTGCCCTTGCCGCGCACCACGATCATGCGGGCGTCGCGCTTGGCCGCCGAGCGCGGCAGCGCCACCAGCTCGGAGACGCGCAGGCCCGTGGCGTAGAGCACCTCGAGCAGGCAATAGAGCCGCAAGGCACGCAGCCGTTTCGACGGCGAGGCATCTCCCGCCTCGCTCAGCTCCTTGGCGCGGCGGAGCATGCGGTCGACGTCGGCGATCGACAGCACTTTCGGCAGGCCGCGGCCGCGCTTCGGGCCTGACAGGATCGCGGCGGGATCGTCCCCGCGGATGCGCTCGTTCAGCAGGAAACGGTAGAGGTGCCGCATCGCGGACAGCCGGCGGGCCACACTGGTGGATTTGAAGCCGCGGGTGTCGAGATCGGCGAGATAGTCGCGCAGCGTCTGGGTCTCGGCATCCACGAATGTATGACCGACCCGGCCCAGAAATTCCGAGAAATCGCTGAGGTCGCGGCGGTAGGCATCGAGCGTGTTGGGGCCGGCGCCCTGTTCCGCGGCGAGCATGTCGAGGAACAGGCCGATGAGCTTGGCGTCTGAGGGTTTGGCGGGCATGCCCGGGAGGCTAGCTCCTATTTCTTGAGAAACTTGTCCGGCGGGATCGTCACCGTCATTTCCCGCGGCTTCGGGTTGACGAAGTTCGCCAGCGCGAAGACCACGCCATAGACGATGCCGCCGATCACGGCGACGACCGTCAGGAAGCGGAACAGGCTCGGCATCGTTCTGGGGTCTCGGGTCGGGGCGCGGCAGCCAAATTAACCAATGAAATCATCCAACATGTTCGCCGTTTCGTGGCAAGAGTCCTCTGGCGAGGGCCCCCATGGGGTCGTATAGGTGGCCAAAGCCATGCCGCATCTGGCGGCAGTTCGAGCGAGATCCAGTCGAGCGAGACGATGTCCGACGCCGCGTTGCCGCTTCCTGCTTCGCCCGAGGCCGACATCCTGTCGGCGCTCGGGGCGCGCTCGATCGTGCTCGTCGGCATGATGGGGGTGGGCAAATCCACCATCGGCCGGCGCCTCGCGGCCCGGCTCAAGCTGCCCTTCATCGATGCCGACACCGAAATCGAGGTGGCCCACGCCGGCATGACCATCCCGGAGATCTTTGCGGCCCATGGCGAGCCCTATTTCCGCGACGGCGAGGCCCGTGTGATCGCGCGGCTGCTCGAGGGCGGGCCGATCGTGCTGGCGACCGGTGGCGGCGCTTTCATGCGCGAGGAGACGCGCGCGCGCGTCGCGGCGAAGGCCATCTCGATCTGGCTGAGGGCGGACCATGACGTCATCATGCGCCGCGTGCGGCGCCGTGCCGACCGTCCGCTGCTTCAGACCCCCGATCCCGAAGGAACCGTGACGCGCCTTCTGGCCCAGCGCGAGCCGATCTATGCCAATGCCGACCTCACCATTGCCTCGCGCGACGTGCCGCACGACAGAATCGTCGAGGAATGCATCGAGGCGCTGCACACCCGTCTCTGCGGCGGACAGCCAGCCCAACCGCCTGCCGACATTGCGAGTGCGTCAAGATGACTGCGCCGTTGAAACATTCCGATCCCATCAAGGTCGACGTCGCACTCGGTGACCGCGCCTATGACATCGTCATCGGCCGCGGCGTGCTGGGCTCGCTCGGCGAGCGTGTCGCCGCTCTGCGTCCCGGCGTCCGCACGGCCATCGTGACCGACCGCACCGTCGCGAAATACTGGCTCGAGCCCACTGAGGCGTCGCTCGCAGCCAGCGGTATTCCGACCTCGCGCATCGTCGTCGAGGAAGGCGAGATCTCGAAAACCTATGCCGGGCTCGAAAAGGTCAGCGAGGCCCTGATCGCAGCGAAGATCGAGCGCAACGATCTCGTCATCGCGCTCGGCGGCGGCGTGGTCGGCGATCTCGCCGGTTTTGCCGCGGCGATCCTGCGCCGCGGCGTCGATTTCGTGCAGGTGCCGACTTCGCTGCTGGCGCAGGTCGATTCGTCCGTCGGCGGCAAGACCGGTATCAACTCGCCGCAGGGCAAGAATTTGCTCGGGGCCTTCCACCAGCCGGTGCTCGTCATCGCCGACACCGCCGTGCTCGACACGCTGTCGCCGCGCCAGTTCCGGGCCGGCTATGCCGAGGTCGCCAAATACGGCGTGCTGGGCGACGCGGCCTTCTTCAGCTGGCTGGAGAAGAACCATGCCGACATCGTCAAGGGCGGATCGGCCCGCGAGCATGCGATCGCGACCTCCTGCCGGGCCAAGGCCGCAATCGTCGCGCGCGACGAGCGCGAGACCGGCGAGCGCGCGCTGCTCAATCTCGGTCACACCTTCGGCCACGCGCTGGAGGCTGTGACCAGCTTCTCCGACCGCCTGTTCCACGGCGAGGGCGTCGCCATCGGCATGACGCTGGCGGCGCAGTTCTCCGCGAAGCTCGGCATGATCGGCGAGCGTGAGGCGGCGCGCATCGAGCGCCACCTGATCGAGGCAGGCCTGCCGACGCGCCTGCAGGACATCGCCGGCTTTGCGCAGGAAGGGCTTGCCGATGCCGACGCGCTGATGGCCCTGATGGCACAGGACAAGAAAGTCAAGCGCGGCAAGCTCACCTTCATCCTGCTGGAGGCCGTGGGCCGCGCGGTGATCGCAAAGGACGTCGAGCCGGTGCCGGTGCGCGACTTCCTGAAAGAGAAGCTCGCGCAGTGATGACGGGACCGTTCAGATCGGCCGCCCGCGAAACGGCGGGGAATGCCGGGGCGGTCGCGAGGCAAACATGAGTTCGATCTCGATCAATCTGCTGCTTGCGGCCCTCCTGCTCGCCGCCAACGCGTTTTACGTGGCGGCGGAATTTGCGCTGGTGAAGAGCCGCGGCTTCCGCGTCAAGGCCATGGTCGAGCAGAACCGCTTCGGCGCGCGCCTGCTGCAGACGATGATGGTAAACATCGAATCCTATCTCGCCTGCTGCCAGCTCGGCATCACCATGGCCTCGCTCGGTCTTGGCTGGATCGGTGAGCCGACCGTGTCTGCGCTGCTGAGCCCCGTCCTCAGCCCGCTCGGAATGTCGGAGGCCACGCTGCACTTCACCTCGTTCGTGGCGGGTTTCCTGGTCTTCTCTTCGCTGCACATCGTCATCGGCGAGCAGGTGCCGAAGACGCTTGCGATCCGGGAGCCGATGCCGGTGTCGCAGTGGATTGCGTATCCGCTGCATTTTTCCTACCTCGTGTTCTATCCGCTGAGCTGGTGTCTCAACACGGCGTCGGGCGCGATCCTGCGCCTGATGGGGGTGCAGGAGTTCTCGCAACACGAAATCCTGACGGATTCGGAGATCGAGGGCCTGGTTGAGGAATCGGCCGTGCACGGCAAGATCGAGAGCGGCGAGGCCGAGTACATTCACAACGTCTTCCGTCTCGGCGAGCTGACGGTGTCTGACGTGATGGTCCACCGCACGGCTATGGTGATGATCAACGCCGACCTGCCGCCGGAGGAGCTGGTGCGGGAGGTGCTGGCCACCGAATACACCCGCATTCCGCTGTGGCGGGACAAGTCGGAGAACATCATCGGCATTCTGCACGCCAAGGATCTGTTGCGTGCGATCCGCGCATCGGAGGGCGACACGTCGCGCATCGACGTCACCACCATCATGCTGCCGCCCTGGTTCGTGCCGGAGATGCGGCCGATATCCCAGCAGCTCAAGGCGTTCCGCCGCCGCAAGACCCATTTCGCACTCGTCGTCGACGAGTATGGTGAGGTCGAAGGCCTCGTGACGCTGGAAGACATTCTGGAGGAGATCGTCGGCGACATCTCCGACGAGCATGACGTGGTGGTGGCCGGCGTGCGCCGTCAGCCGGACGGCTCCGTCGTGGTCGACGGGTCGGTGCCGATCCGCGATCTCAACCGCGCCATGGACTGGCATCTGCCCGATGAAGAGGCAACCACGGTCGCCGGCCTCGTCATTCACGAGGCGCGCTCGATCCCCGACCGCGGCCAGAGCTTCACGTTCCACGGTTTCCGCTTCCGCGTCCTCCGCCGCGAGCGCAACCGCATCACCGCGCTCCGTATTTCACCGGTGACGCGCGAGGCCGAGCTGGAAGAGGCAAAGCCGAGACGGGCCGGGACGTCGTTCTAATTTTTCCCTTACCCTCCCCTGGAGGGACCCTGGAGGGGGAGGGTCAGAGAATTCAACCTTCCCCCGGCGCCTGCGCATTGATCGCCAGCGCGTGCACGCTGCCGGCAAGTTCCGCGGCGAGCGCTGAATTTATCATGCGATGACGGTCGACCCGGCTCTTCCCTTTGAAGGCGGCAGACACGATATACACACGGAAGTGCGTCTCGCCGCCTGCTCGGTGGCCGGCGTGGCCCTCATGCAAATGTGACTCGTCGACGACTTGCAGGCTTTCGGGCGTGAAAGCTTCCTGCAACTTGTTGCTGATAGTGTCTTTCATAGCCATGTGTGCCATTAAGGTGCGCGCTCGCATCCCGTCAATACCCGGACGTCCAAGCTCGTCGCGACCGGGTGCTTAGCGAATTGCAATGTCAAGACTTGAAGGTTTTTGCATTGCGTAGTCAAAGTCAGCCATGCCGATCGATTCATCAAAGTTCTTCGACTCCATCCGGGTGAAGCCGCGAGGCAAGCAGCCGGAAGTGAAGCCGCGCGACACCGCGGTCAATTGCGAATGGGCGGGCTGCGCCAACAAGGGCTCGCACCGGGCGCCGAAGGGCCGCGAGAACCAGCGCGAATACTGGCACTTCTGTCTCGACCACGTGCGCGAGTACAACCAGAACTACAATTTCTTTTCCGGCATGAATGCCGAAGCCGTTGCGCGCTATCAGAAGGATGCGCTGACCGGTCACCGCCCGACCTGGAAGATGGGCGCCAATGGCGGCAAGAAGGGTGCGGAAGAGATCGACATGGCGGCCGATCCTTTCAGCATGTTCTCCGAGATCAACGGCCGCGCCAACTGGCGCAAGGGCCCCGAAGCGGAGCCCAAGGCCGAGACGCGCAAGGTGATGAACGCCGAGCGCAAGGCGCTTCAGGTCATGGGCCTCGGCCCCAGCGCAACGCTCGCCGACGTCAAGACCAAGTACAAGGCGCTGGTGAAGCAGCACCACCCCGATGCCAATGGCGGCGACCGCTCGACCGAGGATCGCCTGATCGAGATCATCAAGGCGTATAATTATCTGAAGACGGTCGTGCGCGAGGCGTAAGGGCCTCCCCGCTTTCGTAGCCCGGATGGAGCGCAAGCGTAATCCGGGACCTTTCTCTCACAATGACGGCTTTCCCCGGATTACGCTTCGCTCCATCCGGGCTACGCATTCCCTACGCCTCCGGCATCGCCCCGACATATGACGAGCTCGGCCTGATCAACCGCCCCGTCCGCTGCTGCTCGCGGGCATGCGCGGTCCAGCCTGCGCTGCGCGCGACCGCGAAGATCGGCGTGAATGCCTGCCGTGGAATCGCTAGCGCATCGAGCAGGATCGCGGTGAAGAACTCGACGTTCGTCTCCAGCGGCCGCTCCGGATTCTTCTTGCGCAAGGCGCTGCGGATATAGGCCTCGACCTCGCCGGCAAACGGCAGATCGGTGCCATTGGACGCAAGCGCCTCGACCGCGGTCTTGAGCACGTCGGCGCGCGGATCGCGGACGCGATAGACGCGGTGACCGAACCCCATCATGCGCTCGCCGCGCGCCAGCGCCGCATCGACCCAGGGCTTTATGCGCTCGCGCGAGCCGATCGCGTCCAGCATTTCCAGCACCGGCTCCGGCGCGCCGCCATGCAGCGGACCGGTCAGCGCGCAATAGCCGGCGGTGACGGCCGCGAACAGATCAGCCTGCGTCGAGGCCACCACGCGCGCGGCGAAGGTCGAAGCGTTCATGCCGTGGTCGCTGGCGGCGACGAGATAGGCGTCCAATGCCGTGATCTCGCGCGTTGCAGGCGAACGCCCGTGCAACATGCGCAACGTGTCGGCGGCGTGGCTCACGCCGGGATCGGGCGCGACCGGCTCGAGGCCCTGGGCGCGCCGGACCAGCGCGCCCGCGATCACCGGAAACGCGCCGACGATCGTCGCCTCGTGCTCCAGCCCGTGCTCGGCACGAAGTCCGGCGACGGCGGCACGAAACCCGTCGACGATGCCCATGCCGCGCGTCGCCGGCAGCAGGTCGGGCAGCCGCGCGAAGGCGCGCTCGCGCGCAACGCCCAGGTGTGAGCGCACATTGGCCTCGGTGAGGGTGGTCTTGCTGGCGCCGTTCCAGAGGCGGGCGGTAACGCCCTCGAAGCTCGAGATGGCGGCGAGCCGCCCGACGTGCTCCCCGGCGATGATAAGTTCGCCGCGCTCGCCGTCGACATGGCTCAGCACGGTCTCGGCCGCGGGAACGCCGTCCAGCCCGATCTGGCTTTTGGTGAGGTGGATGTTCATGACCCAAATCTCCTGTTCACGGAGAACAAGATCAGGCCTCTCGACACGTTGATCAATCTTGATTACATAAATCAATATGAAAAATTCCGATGGGCTGTATCTCTCCGCCCGGGAAGCCGCCGCCGAGCTAGCGATCTCCCCGGCCACCCTCTACGCCTATGTCAGCCGCGGCCTGATCCGCTCCGAGCCGACGCCGGACTCGCGAAAGAACCGCTATCGCGCCGAGGATGTTCGTGCGCTGAAGGAGCGCCGTGTGCCGTCGCCGGAGCCACGCGGCCTGCGCAGCTTCGATGCCGATCTGCCGGTGATGGACACGGAGATCTCGACCATCACCGAGGAGGGCGCGATCTATCGCGGCGTCAATTGCGTCGATCTGTCTGAGAACGACACGCTGGAGCACACCGCGACGCTGCTGTGGGATGTCGCCGACGTCGATCCGTTTGCCCCCGACAATCAACCGGAACTCTCCGAGGAAATGCGCGTGATCGCGGAGGCCGCGCGCCGGGCGGCACCGATCGACCGCGCCATCGCCGTGCTCGCACTGGCCGCGAGCGTCGATCCCCGCGCCTTCACCCGGGCACCCGATGGCCGCGCTATGGTCGGCGCGCGCATCGTCCGCCTGCTGGTTGCGACCATGCTCAATGCGGAAGCCTCGGCCGAGCCGCTGCATCAGCAGGTCGCGCGCGCCTGGGCGGCAGACAACAAGCACGCGCCCGATTTGATCCGCCGCGCGCTGGTACTGCTCGCCGATCACGAGCTGAACGCGTCGACCTTCACCGCACGCTGCGCGGCCTCGACCGGCCTCAACCTTTATGACTCCGTCATCGCCGGGCTCGCCGCATTGAAAGGGCCGAAGCATGGCGGCGCCGGCGTCCTGGCCTCACAGCTCGTCAAGACGCTGGTCGACCGCGACGTCGAGCCTGTCGTGCGCGAGCGCGTCGCCCTCGGCGAACGTTTTGCCGGCTTTGGCCACGGCGTCTACAAGCACGGCGACCCCCGCGCACAATCGCTGCTGAACGCGCTGTCGCGCTCCGGCGCGCCGCGCAAATTCACCAGGGAAGTGCCCGAGCGGATCGCGGAAGCCACCGGCGAGTTCGTCAACATCGACTACGCGCTCGCCGTGCTGGTCCACGCACTGCGCCTGCCCGCCGGCAGCGAGCTGGCGCTGTTCGCGATGGCCCGCAGCGTCGGCTGGATCGCGCATGCCAGTGAGCAATTGCAGTTCGGCAAGCTGATCAGGCCGAGGGCGCGGTATGTGGGCCCAACGCCGGGAAAGAGGGTGGGAGCTGCGAAATCCGGAGCCTAGATCACTTTCCGGATCTTCAGCTTAGGCTTCCGGCGAACCGCTCGGCGAACCTGTTTCTCTTGAATGCCTCGGCGACCCAGTCCACGAAGACTCTCGTCTTTGCGGGCACAAACTTGCGCGACGCGTAGTAAATCGAGATCGCGCCGGCGTCACAGTACCATCTTGGCACCAGGCGTAGCAGCGACCCCTCTTCGAGCGCGGGGAAGAATGTCGGCGGTGGCGAGCATGGCAACGCCCAGACCCAGCAGTGCCGCCTCGCGCATCGCAGCCGGGTCGTTGACGACGATCGCCTCAGACAGTGGGGCTTGAACTTCACGCCCCGAAACATCGCGCATCGACCAGTGCCGGATGCGCCCGCTCTGGAGCGAGCGCATGACAATGCCATCCAACGCGGTCAATTCGTCCGGCGTGGTCGGTAATGTTCGACCCGACATGTAGACCGGAGAAGCAACGGCGATGATGTGTGCCGGCGCAAGGGTTCGGCTGACAAGTCCCGGCAACAATTCAAACCCGCCTCCGATCGCGGCGTCGTAGCCTTCACCGACCAGATCGACTTGGCGATTTTCGAAGTGCCACTCAGGACGGACCTGCGGATAACGGGCCAAGAAGCCGGGAAGCAGCGGCAGGATATGAGCTGTGCCGAATGTCGGCGGGAGGCTTATCTTGAGAACGCCCGCCGGCTCCTCGCGTCCGGTGGACGTTCCGGCGATCGCTGCCTGAAGCCCTTCGAGGTGGCCAGCGATCGCTGTGCGGAACGTCTCGCCGGCTTCGGTGAGCGTCAGCCTCCGTGTCGAACGATGAAATAATCGGACGCCGAGATTGCGCTCCAGCGTGGCGACGTTGCGGCTGACGGCTGCCGGAGTGAGCAAAAGGCGTCGGCCGGCCTCGGAAAAGCTGCCGCACTCAGCGCTGCGAACGAATGCTTCCAGGTTGGCTAGCGTTTCCATGGGCTCATTTTCAAAGGAACGTTGATAATCTTACGACCAATATCACGCTAATCAAAGGGCAATATTTCGGTCATCTCTGAGCGACCGATCAGTTCGCCTGATCCCAAACAGCCCGGAGCATTTCCATGTCCACCATCGGCATCATCGGCGCAGGCAATATCGGCCGAGCAATCGCGCAAGTGCTGGCGCGCAACGGCATCGCCGTGACCCTGTCCAACAGCCGAGGTCCGGACAGCCTCAGGACCACCGTGGCCGAGATCGGTCCGCTCGTGACTGCGGGCACCCGCGAGGAAGCCGCCGCCAAGGATATCGTCTTCGTCGCCGTCAACTGGTCGAAGCTGCCAGATGCGCTCGCCGGCCTGCCGCCATTCGGCGGGCGCATCGTCGTCGACGCCAACAACCCGATCGAAGCGCCACTGTTCAAGCCGGCAGAACTCGGCGGTCGCGCCTCGTCCGAAGTTTTCGCCGATCTGGTCCCCCGTGCGCGGGTGGTGAAAGCGTTCAACCATCTTTTGGCGCAACTCCTCGCAACCGACCCGGCGAGCGAGGGCGGCAAGCGCGTGCTTTTCTACGCGGGCGACGATGCCGGCGCGAAAGCGGAGGTCGGCGCTCTGATCGATCGGCTCGGATTTTTCGGCATCGATCTGGGCTCGCTCGCGATTGGGGCCAGGTTGACCCAGTTTCCTGGCGGTCCGCTTCCCGCGCTGAACCTGGTGAAGTTCGGATGATGTGCGAGCCACTTGGCAACACGATGAAAGGGATCACGATGAAAACGGAAGATACTGACTTCGATCACCTGCTTCGCTCAAATCTGGAGCGGGTGTTCAACGAGCGGGACGAGGAAAAGAGGCGGATCGCCATCACCGAGTTGTTCGTCGAAGAGCCCGTCATGTACGAGCCGACCGCCATCGTCCGGGGGCGCGCCGAGATATCGCGCATCGCCGGGAATCTCCTGAAGCAATTCGGGCCGACGTTCCGCTTCGTGCCGGATGGCTTGGCTGTCGGTCACCATGGGCTCGCGCATCTGGCTTGGCACGCCGGCCCCAAGGATGGTCCAGTCGCGGTGACAGGCGCAGACGTTGTTCAAATCGAAGGCGGCAAGATCGCGCGGCTGTGGGTGCTGCTCAATTCGCAGAACACCGAATAGCGTTGCCTCCAGCTGTAATCTCTGCGCTCTCTGCCGTCGTCACTGGGAACGCAGAGGCGCAGCGTTCTTGGAGTGACAGCTCGTAACCCAACCGCGGCAGTTCACACCATCGCTTCCGCGACCACCATGTAGTTCACGTCCATATCGGACGACAGAGACCATTTGTCGGCGAAGGGCGAGTAGACGACGCCGGTCTGCTCGGTGATGACGAGACGGTTGTCGAGCAGATATTTCGTCAGCTCGTCGGGCGTGACGAACTTGTTCCACTCGTGCGTGCCGCGCGGTAGCCAGCGCAGGACGTATTCGGCACCGACGATGGCGAGGGCAAAGCTCTTCCAGTTGCGGTTAAGCGTCGAGACCACCATCAGACCGTTCGGCTTCAGCATCGCGGCGCAGCGCTTCAGGAACATGCCGACGTCGATGACGTGCTCGACCACCTCCATCGCCAGCACGATGTCGAAGCGCTCGCGCGGGTCGATCTCCTCCACCGTGGTGCAGCGATAGTCGATCGCCAGATGGCTCCTGTCGGCATGCAGCTTCGCCGCCGCGATGTTGCTCGCGGAGGGATCGATGCCGATGACCTGCGCTCCGAGGCGCGACAGCGGCTCGCAGAGCAGGCCGGCGCCGCAGCCGATGTCGAGCACGCGCAAGGACCCAAGACAATTGAGGCTGCGCACGTTGCGCTCGAACTTGCGGCAGGCGGCATCGCGGATATAGCCGAGCCGCAGCGGGTTGATCCGGTGCAGCGGCGCCATCTTGCCCTTGGGATCCCACCATTCCGCCGAGAGTTTCGAGAATTTCGCGATCTCGGCGACGTCGACGCTCGAGCCGGGCTGGGCGGAAAGAGAAGTATTTTGCTGCATGCTCATGGTTGGGCGCGGTCCTACCGCGTGGTGATCGAACTACGGAAGGCGAGCGGCGAGGCGATGGTCTTGATCGTCTCGATACCCTCGCCGACGCCGCGAATCGTCACGTCGCCGTAGTTGAGAATACGTCCAAGAATAGTCTGGTCGACATCGACGCTCTCGACCTTGTCCAGCGCCATCTCGAAGGTTCGGCGCTTGATGAAGCCGGTCTTGTGCACGACCCTGAGGTTGGTGACGTCGGTCTCGGTGGTGAAACGATGGAACCAGCCCTTCACGGTCCAATACAGGGCCGCCAGTGCCGCGAGACCCGCGGCCCCGAGGCAAAGCAGAAAGAGCCAATCGACAGTCATCTGCCGCGACAGGACGAGCAGAGCCAGCGCCACGATCCAGGCTACGATGGCCGGAAAGTAGAAGATCCAGTGCGCATTGGTCGAATACAGCACTCGCTCGCCGGGCTGCAGGATCTCGTCGATGTAACGCGCCATGATCTAGCTTAACCCACTACCCCACCCTGCCCCCGCAGGAACCCGCTTGCCCCCGGCGCCGCCGCTCTGTATACGCGCGGTCGGTGTCCCCGAGGCACCCGTCCAGTGCGGGCCACCATACTGATCCTTATGAAGGAATGCACGCGTCGTCATGAGCCGCCTCGTGATGAAATTCGGCGGCACGTCCGTCGCCAACATCGAACGTATCCGCAACGTCGCACGCCATGTGAAGCGTGAGGTCGATGCCGGCCACGAAGTGGCCGTGGTCGTCTCGGCGATGGCCGGCAAGACCAACGAGCTGGTCGCCTGGTGCACCGAGGCCTCGCCGATGCACGACGCGCGCGAATATGACGCCGTGGTCGCCTCGGGCGAACAGGTGACCTCAGGCCTTCTTGCCATCGTGCTCCAGGGCATGGGGATCCAGGCCCGCTCCTGGCAGGGCTGGCAGATCCCGATCAAGACCAGCGACGCCCATGCCTCGGCCCGGATCGAGGATATCGACGGCAGCGAGATCATCAAGCGCTTCAAGGACCGAAAGGAGGTCGCGGTCGTCGCCGGCTTCCAGGGCATCAACCCCGAGACGGGTCGCATCACCACGCTCGGCCGTGGCGGCTCCGACACCTCGGCCGTGGCGATCGCCGCCGCCGTCAAGGCCGACCGCTGCGACATCTACACCGACGTCGACGGCGTCTACACCACCGATCCGCGAATCGTGCCGAAGGCCAAGAGGCTCGACAAGATCGCGTTCGAGGACATGCTGGAACTGGCCTCGCAGGGCGCCAAGGTGCTCCAGGTCCGCTCGGTGGAACTCGGCATGGTTCACAACATGCCGATCTTCGTCCGCTCGAGCTTCGACAAGCCCGAGGATATCGACCCGCATGCCAACCAGCCGCCCGGCACGCTGATCTGCAGCGAGGAGGAGATCATGGAAAGCCACGTCGTCACCGGTATCGCCTTCTCCAAGGACGAGGCTCAGATCTCGGTGCGCCAGATCGAGGACAAGCCCGGCGTTGCGGCCTCGATCTTCGGCCCGCTGGCTGATGCCAATATCAACGTCGACATGATCGTGCAGAATGTGTCCGAGGACGGCAAAACCACCGACCTCACCTTCACCGTGCCGGCCGCGGACTTCACCCGCGCCAAGGATACGATTACCGCGGCCAAGGCCAAGATCGGCTATGCGCGGCTCGATACCGCCACCGATGTCGCCAAGATCTCGGTGATCGGCAGCGGCATGCGCAGCCATGCGGGCGTCGCCGCCCAGGCGTTCTCGGCGCTCGCCGGGCGGAACATCAACATTCGGGCCATTACAACCTCCGAGATCAAATTTTCGGTCTTGATCGACACCGCCTATACCGAGCTTGCGGTGCGCACCTTGCACACGCTCTACGGTCTCGATCAGACCTGATGGTCTTTCCGGAAAACCGCTTCGCACTTTTCCGGACAGCGCCAAAAGGCTAATTTTCTCTTAGCGGTCGCAGCAAACGCGAAGGTGTACACACCTTCGCGTTTGGCAGGCGTTTTGCTTGGCAAAACAAGCCTCAATTCGCTATACGGCGGACAGGGTGGGCTGCCGCAGACTGTGTCCCAGTTCAGGCGGCGCTGATTCGGTACGAGCACTCAATCTCCCGTGGATTTGGGCTTGTGCCTGCGCCGGACAAACAATTTGATTGTTTTTCTGGAATTTTGGTCCAGCCGCCGGCCGATATCGCCGGGCCCGGCCGATGGAGGAGATTGACGGTTCATGCGGAGCGCGTCGGGAGGTCCCCGCGTCTTGTTGAGACGGCTCCGCGAGACCATGGCGGAGCAGGTCTCGGCCCAGGAGCGGCTGGACAAGATCGTGGTGCTGATCGCCGCCAACATGGTGGCCGAGGTGTGCTCGGTCTATGTGCTGCGCATCGACAACACGCTCGAGCTCTACGCCACCGAAGGTCTCAACCGCGAGGCGGTGCACCACACCGTGCTGAGCGCCCATGAGGGCCTGGTCGGCCTCGTCGCCAGCGAGGCGACGCCGCTCAATTTGAGCGACGCGCAGAGCCACCCGGCCTTCTCGTTCCGGCCCGAGACCGGCGAAGAAATCTACCATTCCTTCCTCGGCGTGCCGATCCTGCGCGCCGGCAACACGCTCGGCGTGCTGGTGGTGCAGAACCGCGCCAAGCGCAATTATGTCGAGGAGGAGCTCGAGGCGCTCCAGACCACCGCGATGGTGCTGGCCGAACTGATCGCCTCCGGCGAACTCTCCGCGCTGGCTCAGCCGGGCCAGGAGCCTGCGGCGCGCCATTCGGCACAGAAGGTCGGCGCCATCCTGTCGGAGGGCATCGCGCTCGGCCATGTCGTGCTGCACGAGCCGCGCGTCGTCATCAAGGACTACATCGCCGAGGACCTGCCGAAAGAGATCAAGCGGCTCGATACCGCGCTCGCCAAGCTGCGTGCCGATCTCGACCGCATGCTGGAGCGCGGCGACGTCGCCGAAGGCGGCGAGCACCGTGAGGTGCTTGAAGCCTACCGCATGTTCGCCAACGACCAGGGCTGGTCGCACAAGCTGCACGAGGCGGTCGCGACCGGCCTCACCGCGGAAGCCGCGGTCGAGCGCGTCCAGTCCGACACCCGCGCGCGCATGCTGCGCTCGACCGACCCCTATTTGCGCGACCGGCTGCACGACCTGGAAGACCTCGGCTACCGCCTGATGCGGCAGCTGGTCGGCCAGGATCATGCGCCCTCGCGCGAGCAGCTGCCCGACAACGCCATCGTCATCGCCCGCGCGATGGGCCCGGCGGCGCTGCTCGACTATGACCGCAAGCGCCTGCGCGGCATCGTGCTGGAGGAAGGCACCGCCAACTCGCACGTCTCGATCGTGGCGCGGGCGCTGGGCATTCCTGCGGTCGGCGAGGTGCCGAACGCGCCTGGAATCGCCGATCCCGGCGACGCCATCATCGTCGACGGCACCTCGGGCTCGATCTATGTGCGCCCGTCGCAGGAGATCGAGGCAGCCTTCGCCGAGCGCGTGCGCTTCCGCGCCCGCCGCCAGGCGCAGTACCTGGCGCTGCGCGACCGGCCCTGCGTCACCAGGGACGGCCAGAAGGTCGAGCTGATGATCAACGCAGGGCTTGCGATCGACCTGCCGCATATCGAGGACACCGGCAGCGCCGGCATCGGCCTGTTCCGCACCGAGCTGCAATTCATGGTCGGTCAGAGCCTGCCGCGCACCAGCGACCAGCTCGCGCTCTATCGCACCGTGCTCGATGCCGCCGGACCTAAGCCCGTAACCTTCCGCACGCTCGACATCGGCGGCGACAAGGCGCTGCCCTATATGGAAGCGGTGATCGAGGAAAATCCCGCGCTCGGCTGGCGCGCGATCCGGCTCGGGCTCGATCGCCCCGGCCTGTTGCGCGGCCAGATCCGCGCGCTGCTGCGGGCCGGCGGCGGCCGCGCGCTGCGCATCATGTTCCCGATGATCTCGGAGGTCGCCGAATTCGACTCGGCCAAGGCGCTGGTCGAGCGCGAGCTCACATACCTCCGCCAGCACGGCCACACGCTGCCCGAGCGAATCGACATCGGCACCATGGTCGAGGTGCCCGCCCTGCTCTACCAGCTCGACGAGCTCTTGAAGAAGGTCGATTTCATCTCGGTCGGCTCCAACGATCTGTTCCAGTTCCTGTTCGCGGTCGACCGCGGCAACGCCAAGGTCTCCGAGCGCTTCGACACCATGTCGGCACCGATCCTGCGCGCGCTGCGTGACATCGCGCGCAAGGCGCACGCGGCACAGAAGTCGCTCTCGCTGTGCGGTGAGATGGCCTCCAAGCCGATCGGCGCGCTGGCGCTGATTGCGCTGGGCTACCGCTCGCTCTCGCTCTCGGCGACCGCGCTCGGCCCGGTCAAGGCGATGGTGCTCGACCTCGACGCCAAGAAGGCGGAAGCGATGCTCAATCCTCTGGTGGATGCTCCGGCAGGCAGCGTCTCGATCCGGCAGAAGCTGACGGAATTTGCCGAGGCCGAGGGCCTTGCGTTGTAGCGGGCCTGTCGTCCGCTTTGCGCCGCCCTCGCCTCCTTCCGCCCTTTGAGACTGAACCGATGTCGTCACTCCCCGAAGCCAAACTGGACGTCCTGCTCGCGCATCACGCCTCGCTCGAGGCCGAATCGCTTGGACAGCTCGCCTCCGAGCGCTACGTGCAGATCACGCGGGAGCTCGCCGAGCTCACGCCGCTGATCGAGGCGGTGAAGGCCTATCGCGCCGCCGTCAGGGAGCTCGCCGACACCGAGGCGCTGATCGCCGATCCCGCCACCGATGCCGAGATGCGCGGCATGGCGGAAGCCGAACGCGACGAGCTCGCGCCGAAAATCGAGGAACTGGTCCAGAAGATCCGCGTCGCGCTCCTGCCCAAGGACGCCATGGACGACCGCAACGTCATGCTGGAAATCCGCGCCGGCACCGGCGGCGACGAGGCTTCGCTGTTCGCCGGCGACCTGTTCCGGATGTACGAGCGCTTCGCCAGCTTGCAGGGCTGGAAGGTCGAGGTGATCTCCGCCAGTGAAGGCACCGTCGGCGGCTACAAGGAAATCATCGCCGAGATCCAGGGCCGCGGCGCATTCTCCAAGCTGAAATTCGAATCCGGCGTGCACCGCGTCCAGCGCGTGCCCGACACCGAGACGCAGGGACGCATTCACACCTCCGCAGCGACGGTCGCCGTGCTGCCCGAGGTCGAGGACGTCGACGTCGACATCAAGAATGACGACCTGCGCATCGAGACCATGCGCGCAGGGGGCGCCGGTGGCCAGCACGTCAACAAGACGGAATCGGCGATCCGCATCAGCCACATCCCGACCGGCATCGTGGTGATGATGCAGGACAGCCGCTCGCAGCACAAGAATCGCGCCTCCGCCATGAACATCCTGCGCTCGCGCATCTATGACGCCGAGCGGCAACGCGTCGAGGCGGCGCGCTCGGCCGAGCGCAAGGAGAAGGTCGGCTCCGGCGACCGCTCCGAGCGAATCCGCACCTACAATTTTCCGCAAGGACGCGTCACCGATCATCGCATCAACCTCACGCTCTACAAGCTGCCGCAGGTGATCGCGGGTGAAGCGCTTGGCGAACTGATCGACGCACTGACTACGGAGCACCAGGCCGCACAGCTCGCTGCGCAAGGCGCGGCGGCCTGAGGCGTGAGCAACCCCTTCACCGGACAATCCATCGAGAGCGCGCGGCGGGCGCTGGCTGCGCAACTGAGATCGGCACGGCTCGACGAAGCCGAGCTCGACGCGCGCATCCTGATCAGTGCGGCACTCGGCCTCGACCTCACCGGCCTGGTCACGCAGGCGGCCCGTCTCCTGACCGCGGCCGAAGCATCGCGGCTCGCGCAACATGCGCAGCGCCGCATCGCCGGCGAGCCGGTGTCGCGCATTCTCGGGACGCGCGAATTCTGGGGCCTGCCGTTCCGCCTGTCGGAAGCAACCCTGGTGCCGCGCCCAGATACCGAGACCGTGGTCGAGCTTGCGCTCGAGATTCTCCGCGAGCGGCAGGCACCTCACCCGCCGCGTATCGCCGACATCGGCACCGGCTCGGGCGCGATCCTGCTCGCGCTGTTGCACGAAATCCCCGATGCGTTCGGCGTCGGTACCGATCTCAGCCAGAACGCGCTCATGACCGCCAGGGACAATGCAGCGGCGCTGGGACTCGCCGACCGCGCCGCCTTCGTCGCCTGCTCCTACGCAGCGGCGCTCGGTGGCCCGTTCGACCTCATCGTCTCGAATCCGCCCTATATTCCCTCGGCTGAAATTCCGAAATTGAGCATCGAGGTGCGCGAGCACGACCCGCATCTGGCGCTCGACGGCGGCAATGACGGATACGACGCCTATCGCGCCCTGATCCCGCAGGCGAGCGAGCGGCTCGCCCCCGGCGGCGCCCTGGTCGTCGAGGCCGGACAGGGCCAGGCCCAAAATATTGAAACCTTGATGAGGGCCGCCGCGTTATCGCTGGACAGGTCACCCAAGGCCGACTTGGCGGGCATTCCGCGGGCCGTTTCGGCCCGAAAAATGCCCCCATAAAAGCCGGATTGGCCTACAAAAACCACTTGGAATATCCCGTGGGAACGACTACGTTCCGGTCAACACATCGGTGCCGGCCCCGTAGACCTACGGGCGAAAGCCGGGCTCTCGGGCGAGAGCTTTACTGATTGAAGGTTCCAAGCCGCAGGTCCTGTTGAGCGCGATGGCCAGTGGAGCTGCGCTGCTCTCTCCGACCGCAAAGTGAACGAAAGCCTGATATTGCGCTTGAACACTTACGCAAGAAAGCTGGGCTTGTTTCGGCAGGCGAAATGAATGGGTTCGCTGGCAATGGATGCTGGCGGGTGGGGAACGCGTCTTTGTTGAACGCGACGGTCGACGAACATCGGCAGGGTTGGATCCGCTTTTGCGCGGTGCGCGCAAGACATGTGAGCCACTGTCACCAGGTCACTCCTAGCAATCAGTAATGCGTGCAACCTTTAGGGCTGGAATTAAAGGCAGGACATGAGAAACGGTCAAAACAAGCAGCGGATGCGCAACCGCAACAACAATAACAACAACAACCGGCGCGGCCAGAACCCGATGACCCGGGTCTACGAATCCAACGGACCCGACATCAAGATTCGCGGCACCGCTTCGCACATCGCCGAAAAGTATCTCCAGCTTGCACGTGACGCGCGCTCCTCCGGCGATCCCGTTGCAGCCGAGAACTACTACCAGCACGCCGAGCATTATTTCCGCCTGATCGCCGCAGCTCAGGAGCAGTTCCGTCAGAACCAGCAGCCGCGCGGCGATGAGCCCATCGCCAGCAGCGACGAGGGCGAGGACGACGGTGAGAATTTCTCGGCCTTCGGCCAGGAGCCCGGCTTCGTCCCGCAGCCCCAGCCGCAGCCCTTCATGCGCGACCGCGACGGCCAGCGCGATCATCACCAGCGTGATCACCAGCCGCGCGAGAACCAGCCGCCCTATCAGCGCGAAAATCAGCAGCCGCGCGAGCACCGCGAACGCGATCACCGTCCGCAGCCGCAATATCAGCCGCAACCCGCCAACCAGCCGCAGCCTGTCATCGCCGATGGCGGCGTCGACCGTCTGCCCTCCTTCATCACCGGCGCGCAGCCGCAGGTGAACGGCAATCAGGGCGGCTTCGAGGGCGGCGGTGGCGGCGAGCGCTATCCGCGCCGGCGGCGCCGGCCGCATGGCCCGCGCCCGGAACGTGAAGCCGCTCCGGTTGCTTCCAGCGACGAAGTCGCCCCGGGCGAGTAAGCTCTTCTGACTTTCCGCCTCGAATCGTCCCGGCCTCGCCGGGACGATTTGTTTTTGACGCTGTGCGTTGGCCGGGCACAGGACCCACCTCTCCCGAAGGGAGAGGTGAAGCTAACTGCGCGTCACCGTCGTCGAGGATGGCACCAGCACGGGCTTGGCGAGCGAGGGAATCAGCCGCGCCCGCTCGCGCTTGGCCGGGATCGCGCGGTAGACCTGCTTGGTCGCCTCCACGATGTGGACGCCGGCAAAAGGCAGTGACAGCGCCGCACCGGCACGTTCCCACATCTGGGCCGATTTCAACACCCAGCCGCCGGCATAGGGCGGCATGAACAGCGCCTCGCCCCAGGCGGTCGGCGTGAACCAGGTCTGGCGCAGCAGCTCGGTGATCTGCGAGCGCGAATAGGGCCGGCCATGGCCGAACGGCGTGCTGTCGGTGCGGGTCCACACCCCACGCCGGTTCGGGATCACGGCGATGACGCGCCCGGAGGGCGACAGCACGCGCCACACCTCGCGCAGCAACGCGGCCGGATCGTCCGACATCTCCAGCGCGTGCACCAGGAGAATGCGGTCGACCGCCGCGTCGGGAAGCGGCAGCGAGAACTCATCCACCAGCGAGGCCAGCGCGGGCCGTCCCGTCGGCCATTTCAGGACACCCTGCGCCGCCGGCATGAAAGCGAGGCAGCGCTCGGCGTCCTCGCGGAACAACCCAAGATAGGGTGTGGGATAGCCGACGCCGAGCACGCGCTGGCCCTCGGCGCTGGGCCAGCGCTCCCTGATGCCGCGATTGATCATTTGCCGCGCCACGATGCCGAGGCGGCGGGAATAGAACTCGCGGAGGTCGACGACGTCGATGGTCATGACCGCAATGTAACATGCGCCAGGGCGCCGCTGCGCGCGGAATATTGCATTGCCTGCGCAACGTTAACGCCATATTTGTCTGGCGGGGCTGAGCGCGATGGAGATGACATGGCCGCCGAAATTCGTACTTTCAACTGTTTAAACGACAATTTCGGTTATCTGATCCACGATGTGGACACCAAAGCGACGGCCTCGATCGACGCGCCGGAGGCCGGCCCGATCCTCAAGGCTCTGGAGCGCGAGGGCTGGCAGCTCACCGACATCCTGATCACCCATCATCATGGTGATCATGTCGGCGGGGTCGCCGAGCTCAAGCAGAAATACAATTGCCGCGTCGTCGCGCCGCACGACAAGACCACGAAAATCGCCAACGTCGACCAGCGCGTCGCCAATGCCGACGTGGTCAAGATCGGCAATCTGCTGGCGCGTGTCGTGGAGACGCCCGGCCACACGCTCGACCACATCTCCTACGTGTTCGACAATGAGAAGACGGTGTTCGCCGCCGACACGCTGTTCTCGATCGGCTGCGGCCGCGTGTTCGAGGGCACCTATCCGATGATGTGGGATTCCCTGCTGAAGCTGCGCGCCCTGCCCGACGACTTCAAGCTCTATTGCGGCCACGAATACACGGCGTCCAACGTCAAGTTCGCGCTCACCATCGAGCCGGACAACGCGGCCCTTCAGGCGCGAGCCGCGGAGGTGACAAAGCTGCGCGCCGAGAACAAGCCGACCATTCCCTCGCTGCTCGGCGAGGAGAAGCGCGCCAACGTGTTCCTGCGCGCCGATGAGCCGGCGGTCGCGGCCAAGCTGCACATGAAGGGCGCGGATCCCGCTGCGGTGTTCGGCGAACTGCGCGAGCGCAAGAATAAATCCTGACGCACAAGTCCTGAAGCAAACATCCCGACGAGGATCGATGCCGACCGCAGCCGAGATCATCGCACGCCTCGAACTCCGCCCGCATCCGGAAGGCGGGCATTATCGCGAGACGTTTCGCGACCAGAGCACGGACGCAAACGGGCGTTCGCGCTCGACGCTGATCTACTTCCTGCTCGCGCGCGGCGAGCGTTCGCACTGGCATCGCGTCGATGCGGTGGAGACGTGGCACTATTATTCCGGCAGCCCCTTGACGCTGCGCATCGCCCATGACGGCTGCTCGCAGCACGAGGTACGGCTCGGCGCCGACCTCGGCGGGGGTGAGCGACCGCAGGCGATTGTGCCTGCGCTGGCCTGGCAGATGGCGGAAACCACCGGCGAGTGGACGCTGGTCGGCTGCACCGTGGCACCCGCATTCGAGTTCGCGGGCTTCGAGCTCGCGCCGCCCGGCTGGGAGCCGTAGCTCCGCTCCAATCATCGCTTCCGCAGCACCATGTCCTTGGCCGCGATCAGGCCGCCCCCGGCAATGAGGATCGCAGCAAATGCGATGTTGGCGCTGGCCTTGGCGAAACCGGCAGCGATGAGGAATCCCGTCGAGAGCAATGGCGTCGCGTAGGAGGCGGCGCCGAGCACACGGATGTCGCCGCGCTTCATGCCGATGTCCCAGGCGTAGAACGCGGCACCGACCGGGCCGATGCCGAGCGCGATGACCGAGAGCCATTGCACCGTGGTCTCCGGCCAGACCGTGGTTTCAAGCAGGCCGTGCATCAGCGCGGCCAATATTGCCGTGGCAAGACAGAAGCCCGCGACCGCATCGGTCGGCACGGCTTTCAACCGGCGCGACAGCACCGAATAGGTCGCCCAGACGAACGCCGCGATGAAGGCCGCGATGAGACCCGGCACAGCTCCAGGCGCAAAACCGCTGGTATTGCCGGCGAACAGCAGCACCGTGCCGACGAGGCCGAGCACGGCGCCGATGATGTGATGCGCTGCCAGCCGCTCGCCCGGCAGGAAGGACGAGAACAGCACGATCAAGAGCGGCCATAGGTAATTCAGAAGTCCGGCTTCGGCCGGCGGGGCGAAGCGCAGCGCGAGGAAATACAGCGCGTGATAGCCGAACAGGCCGCCGACGCCGACGATCCAGACGGCGAGCGGTTGCCGCAAACTTCTCGCCGCCTCGCTCCGCCCGATCCAGGTGAGCAGGCCGACGACACCGCCAATCGCGAAGGTCATGGCAGCGAGCTGAAACGCCGGGATCTTTCCGGTCGCCACCGTCATCACCGACAGCAGCGACCACATCAGAATCGCGGTTAGGCCGATCAGCGTGGCAGTGCGGGGAGTCATTGGCCCAATGTTTCCGTCATGGCCGGGCTTGTCCCGGCCATCCACGTTCTCCCGTGGCGACGGCTGTTGTAAGGCCGTGGATGCCCGGGACAAGCCCGGGCATGACGATGTGGACAATATCAGCCGGCGTGATGCGATCGCATCACACCATGTACTGGCCGCCGTTGACCGACAGCGTCGAGCCGGTGATGGCGCCGGCTTCATCCGCGGCGAGGAAGAGGACGGCACGCGCGATCTCTTCGGGCTCGCCGAGACGGCCGATCGGAATCAGCGGCAGGATCGCCTTCTCCAGCACGTCCTTCGGCACTGCCTGCACCATCTCGGTATTGATGTAACCGGGGCAGATCGCGTTCACGGTGACGCCGCCCTTGGCGTTCTCCAGCGCCAGGGCCTTGGTGAAGCCGATCTCGCCGGCTTTCGCTGCGGAGTAGTTGACCTGTCCGAACTGCCCCTTCTGGCCGTTGATCGAGGAAATGTTGATGATGCGTCCGAACTTGCGCCCGCGCATGCCTTCGATCACCTGGCGCGACATGTTGAACAGCGAGCCGAGATTGGTGTTGATGACGGCGTTCCACTGCTCAAGCGTCATCTTGTGGAAGGCACCGTCCCTGGTGATGCCGGCATTGTTGACCAGCACGTCGACCGGGCCGACCTCGGCCTCGACCTTCTTCACGCCCTCGGCGCAGGCCTCGAAACTACTGACGTCCCACTTGTAAACCGCAATGCCGGTCTCGGCCTTGAATTTCTCCGCGGCCGCGTCGTTGCCGGCATAGCTCGCCGCAACCTTGTAGCCGGCGGCCTTCAGCGCCTTGCTGATCGCAGCACCGATGCCCCGCGTACCACCCGTCACCAATGCAACACGTGCCATGTCGTATTCCTTCCCTCTTCCTTGGACGCTTCGGACTTTTCTGACGTGATCGCTTTTTAGCTACCGATTATGCGGTTGGTTTGACGGACATCAAGAACAAAACGCCCGGCATCGAGCCGGGCGTTTTTCTTTAGTCGAGGCTTGTCGGGTTGCGAAGAATATTTGATTTGCAACCGCTGCCTTTTTAGCCGCGTGCAACGCACGCGCTGACGTGTGCGGCGCACCCGTCAGCTGCGCGTAAGATCAGTCGCGCGCCACACACATGGCGATGCCCATGCCGCCGCCGATGCACAGCGTGGCCAAGCCCTTCTTCGAATCGCGCTTCTGCATTTCGTGCAGCAGCGTCACCAGCACGCGTGCGCCGGACGCGCCAACCGGATGGCCGATCGCGATCGCACCGCCGTTGACGTTGACCTTGGAGGTGTCCCAGCCGAGGTCCTTGTTGACCGCGCAGGCCTGTGCCGCGAAGGCTTCGTTGGCCTCGATCAAATCGAGATCGCCGACGCTCCAGCCGGCCTTCTTCAGCGCGGCGCGCGAGGCCGGGATCGGGCCCGAGCCCATGATCTTCGGATCGACGCCGGCCTGCGCCCAGGACACGATCCGCGCCAGCGGCTTCTTGCCTTCCTTGGCGGCTTGCTTGGCGGTCATCAGCACCACGGCGGCAGCGCCGTCGTTGATGCCCGAGGCCGAGCCCGCGGTTACCGTGCCATCCTTCTCGAAGGCGGGCTTGAGCTTGGCCATCGCGTCGAGCGTGGCGCCGTGGCGCGGATATTCGTCGGCGCTGACGACGACGTCGCCCTTGCGGGTCTTGATGGTGACGGGGACGATCTCGTCGTTGAACCTGCCGGCCTTCTGCGCCGCCTCGGCCTTCTGCTGCGAGGCCACGGCGAACTCGTCCTGCTGGGCGCGGGTGATCTGCCATTGCCGCGCGACGTTCTCGGCGGTGTTGCCCATGTGGTAGCCGTTGAAGGCATCCCACAGGCCGTCCTTGATCATGGTGTCGACCAGCTCCAGGCCGCCCATCTTCACGCCGCCGCGCAGATGCTGGGCGTGCGGGGCCATGCTCATCGATTCCTGCCCGCCGGCGACCACGATCTCGGAATCGCCGTTGAGCAGCGCCTGGTAGCCGAGCGCAACCGTGCGCAGGCCCGAGCCGCAAAGCTGATTGACGCCCCAAGCCGGGCTCTCCACCGGAATGCCAGCGCCGATCGACGCCTGGCGGGCCGGGTTCTGGCCCTGGGCGGCGGTCAGGATCTGACCCATGATCACTTCGGAGACCCGGCCGGGCTCGATGCCAGCGCGCTCCAGCGCGGCCTTGATGGCGACGGCGCCAAGGTCATGGGCGGGAAGGGTCGCGAACGCTCCGTTGAAGCTTCCGACCGGGGTGCGGGCGGCGCTGACGATGACGACATCGTCTGACATGGGCATCTCCTGGGGCTTGAGGTTCTTGTGAAGGGGCAGGCGGGGCTGGAAAGCGATCGCCAGTCTCGTCAGCCATCCTGTTAACGTCGTTGAGGCATGTCAATCGGCCGGGGCCCGAATTCATACCGCAGCGCATTCAAAATAGCGTTCTTGGCGTTTTCGCAAGCAGGATTTTGCTCTGCAATTAACCGTGCCGCACAAAACGGTAGCGTGAGCCCTTTGAAAATGCTTATTTTGTTGCGTTGCGTACTCTTCCCGCCCTGCGGCATTGCCCGACAGGTTCCCGTTCTCCGCGTTTGCAAGTGAGAGCCCATGGCGAAATCAGACCAACCCACCACAATCAAGAAATACGCGAACCGCCGGCTCTATAACACCGGAACGAGCACCTATGTGACGCTCGAAGACCTCGCCGCGATGGTCAAGGACGGCGAAGACTTCCTGGTCTATGACGCCAAGACCGGCGACGACATCACCCGCTCCGTGCTCGCCCAGATCATCTTCGAGCAGGAGAACAAGGCCGGCCAGAACCTCTTGCCGACCACCTTCCTTCGCCAGCTGATCCGCTTTTATGGCGACAGCATGCAGATGGTGGTGCCGAAATATCTGGAGCAGTCGATCGCGACCCTGACCCAGGAGCAGGAGAAGTTCCGCAAGCAGATCGCCAATACGCTGTCCGGCACTCCTTTTGCTCCGTTGGAGGAGCAAGTCCGCCGCAACATGGAGCTGTTCCAGCAGACCTTCTCGATGTTCAAGCCGTTCGCAGCGCCTCGTCCGGCCGCCAGCCCCGAGCCGGAGCCGGATGCGAATGCCGAGGCTCCAAAGGACAGCAACATCGACGAGCTGCGCCAGCAGATGAAGGAAATGCAGGAGCGCCTCGAGCGGATGTCGAAGAAGGACGAATAGTCTTTCATTCGCGCCGGCCCCTGTACGCGGGAGGGCGAGCCATGTCTGACCGAAGCACGCATTGGGACCATGTCTACGCCACCAAGGGCGAGGCCGAGGTCAGCTGGTATCAGGATAGCCCCGCGACCTCGCTCGCGATGATTCGCGCAGCCGGCCCCGATCGCGACACGGCCATCATCGATGTCGGCAGCGGCGCATCGCGCCTCGTCGATGCGCTGTTGCAGGACGGCTATCGCGACATCGCCGTGCTGGATCTTTCTGCCAATGCACTCGAGGCTGCGAAGAAGCGCATCGGCCAGGCTGCCTCGACCGTCGACTGGATCGTTGCCGATGCCACGACATGGCGTCCGACCAGAACCTACGATGTCTGGCACGATCGCGCCGCGTTTCACTTCCTGACTGACCCGCGCGACAGGGCGGCTTACGTGCAGCGCCTGCGGTCGGCGGTCAAGCCTGGCGGCCACGTCATCATCGCGACGTTTGCACCCGATGGTCCCGAGAAATGCAGCGGCCTGCCGGTGCAGCGCCACGACAGCGCGAGCCTTGCGGCGGAGCTCGGGCCGGAATTCGAGCTGATCGAGACGCGCAGCGAGACGCACCACACGCCGTGGGCTTCGACGCAGGCGTTTCAGTTCAGCCGGTTTCGGCGGCGCGGCTCGTGAGCGGCGCCCGCACGATCCACAAACTCGTCATTGCGAGCGCAGCGAAGCAATCCAGACTGCCGCCGCGGAAAGACTCTGGATTGCTTCGCTGCGATCGCAATGACGGAGGGACTGGCTCCTACGCCGCCATCTTCACGGCATGCGCAAAGTCCCAGTAGAGCTTGCGCGCCTTGGCGTAGAACGGGCCCGGCTTCAGCTCGCGCTCGTCGATGCGGATCACGGGTGCGACCTTGGCGAAATTGCCGGTCGAAAAGATCTCGTCGGCGGTCAGGAAATCGGCGTAGCGCAGCGTCTTCTCGACCACGGTGACGCCGTCGGCGCGAAGCAGGCTGATGACGCGCTGGCGCGTGATGCCGTTGAGGAAGGTGCCGTTCGGCACCGGCGTGAACACCACGCCGTCCCTGGCCATGAACACGTTGGAATTGCCGAACTCGGCGACGTTGCCGAGCATGTCGAGCATCAGCGCGTTCTGGAAGCCGCGCGACGCAGCTTCGGCGAGCGCGCGCGAATTGTTCGGGTAGAGGCAGGCGGCCTTGGCTTCGACCGGCGCGCATTCAGCCGTCGGCCTGCGAAACGGCGACAGGGTGATGGCGTTGCCGACGGGTTTGGGCATCGGCGCTTCGTAGATGCACAGGCACCAATTGGTGGTCTCGGGGTCGAACAGCACGCCGCCGCCGCTTCCGTTCTGCGCCCAATACATCGGACGGATATAGAGCTCGGCATTTCCGGCAAAGCGCGCGATGCCTTCGTTCGCGAGCGTCAGCCAGGCGTCGGTATCGACCACCGCCTTCAGGCCGAAACTGATCGCAGATTGATTGGCGCGGGCGACGTGACGATCGAGATCGGGCGCAACGCCCTCGAAAGCGCGAGCGCCGTCGAACACGATCGAGCCGAGCCAGGCCGCATGCGTGCGCGGCCCCATGATCGGCACGTTGCCCTCGTGCCACTTACCCTCGAAGAAGGTCCAGCTCGGCGAATAGTCGATGGGCTTCTTGATCTCGGCCATGACTGGCCTCCTTTCGAACGATCCGGCACTATTGTCCCAATTTCTAAACGATTTGCTGCGGACATTTCGTGAGTTACCCTCACTTCTATGAGAGGAGGGAAAGATCGATGCCGCTCGATCCGCTCGCAAAGCGTTTGTTGACCATGATGGCTGCGGCTGCGCCGCAGGCGCGGAGCCGGCCGAGTGTGGAGGTGCGGCGGCAATCGCTGGCAAAGCTGATGCAGTTCGCCCGGGCCGAGGCGCCGGATGTGACGACATTCGACGGCAAGCTGCCCGGTCCCGGCGGCGAGCTGCCCTATCGCCTCTACACGCCGGCAGGCACTGAAGCGCCCGCACCTGGCTTCGTGTTCTTTCATGGCGGCGGGCTCGTTGCGGGCAGCATTGCCACGCACGAGCGCATCGCCGCGGCGCTGGCGCATGCCACCGGCTGCCGCCTCGTGTCAGTCGATTACCGGCTCGCGCCGGAGCACAGATTCCCCGCCGCGGTCGACGACGCGATCGCCGCCACCGAATGGGTAGCGCGCGAGGCGGCATCGCTCGGCATCGACGCGGACCGCCTTGTGGTCGGCGGCGATTCCGCCGGCGCCACACTCGCGGCGATCGTGTGCCAGAATGCGGCGCAGACCGCCGGCCTCGCCATCGCCGCGCAGTGCCTGATCTGCCCGGTGCTGGATTTCGAGGAGACCTCGCCTTCGCGCGAGGCCTTTGCCGAGGGCCATCTGATCGATCGCGCCACGATCGAAGCCGATCTTTCCGATTATCTGCCTGATGGCATCGATACCGCCGACCCCCTCATCTCCCCCTTGCGCGCGACACGTCTCACGGGTCTGCCGACCGCGATCATCCACACCGCCGAGTACGACCCGATGCGCGACGAGGGCAATGCCTATGCCCGCAAGCTGCTCGCCGCGGGGGTGGCGGTCGAGCATATCTGCCACGATGGCATGGTCCACAATTTCCACGCCATGGGCGCAATCCTGCCACAGGCACAGCTCGTGCTGTCGCAGATCGGCGAGCAGGTGCGGCGGGCGGTGAAGAGGTGACAGCGCTCAATCACACGCGCGCGCCGATCACCGCGCGCGCTGCCGCGACATATTCCGGCCAGTGCGCGTCTGCATAACGCTCCGCCTGCCATGCGCAGGCGAGGTCGGGCGCATGCGCCGCCGCAATCGTGCGTGCGAAGCGCTCCTCCGCGACCGTCACTTCGCCGGACGCGGCCGCGGGTGCGGCCGCCGCAGCGGTCGGAACAACGGCGAGCCCCGCCAGACCGGTGAGCAGGATGCGGCGTGACGTGTTCATGGCTGTCTCCTCCATTCTTCGGCCAGCACTGTGGCGGGCGAGCGCATCAGTGCGATCATGGCAGGGTAACCGCACACATCCAAGCCGTCCATCGCTTGCGGATGACGCTTGACCAAGCGAGCGATCACGTTCCATCTAGCAAGTGTTTCGCCCTCAATCGCCACGCATCGGATCGTCACGTGACCTTTCGCAGCCAATCCCGTCGTCCGGCACTGCGCGCTGCCGCAGCAGGATTGCTGTGTCTGGCGATCCCGGCAGGCGGCGCCCTCGCCGCCGACGAAGAGGAGGACGAGCCCGCAAAGCCGACCATCCCGAACATCTATCTCGATCTCCGCACCACCTATGCGACGATCCCCGCAGGCACGCTCGCGCTCGGCTTCGGCAACACCTCGCTGTCAGCCGCGTTCCAAGCCCTGGCGGCGCAACGAGGCACGTC
Source organism: Bradyrhizobium sp. USDA 336 (assembly GCF_044908355.1). NCBI lineage: Bacteria > Pseudomonadati > Pseudomonadota > Alphaproteobacteria > Hyphomicrobiales > Nitrobacteraceae > Bradyrhizobium > Bradyrhizobium sp. USDA 336. The sequence continues at coordinate 5,334,597 of NZ_JBIYDC010000002.1, forward strand.
GCTGCCGAATGGACTGCCGGCCGCGAAATCGATTGCGATCGACCTGCCGCTGACCGTCGATGTCAGCGATCGCGTCTCGCTTTATGGCGGCGTGTCGGGCTCCACCACTGATATCGGCGGCGGCTGGTCGTCCTTCGACATCACGAGCTGGAACATCGGCGTGCAGGCCGATCTCTACCAGCAGAATGGCGGGAAGATCCCGACCATCACGCTGCAATCGACCCTGACGCAGTCGGTGCCCAACGAGCAGGGCATGACGAATTCCTTCAACAACATCGTGGAATTCGACTACGCGGTCGACGAGGACGAGACACGGGGCTGGCTCGCCGGCCTGCAATACACCACCGTCGCCATCGCCAGCCCGTTCGCCACGATCCGGCCGAACACGATCCTCTATGCCGGCGGCTACTATCAATGGCCGAGCAACTGGAAGTTCACCGGGCGCCTCGGCATGCAGTCGTTCGGCGGCGCGCAGCTCGCGGGCCGGACGCTCGCGGAATCCTTCACCCAGCCGATCTTGCGGCTCGACCTCGATCGCATGGACGACAACGACAACCGCCTGTTCGGCATCACCGCGCAGATCGCCTGGATGCCGAAGCCGTCGTACCAGCTGACACTGCGCACGCCGCTCTATGCGGTGCGCAACTGATTGATTTATTGGGAACTTTCGGTCAAGCGCGGCGCTGCAATCGACGGCCGGGACAACGTTCCGCATCGCTCGTCAACCGATCATTAATTCTCATTCCGAAACATCGATTGCGTTACACCGCCGCAAAGAAGCTTGCGCGAAACTACTCCGGCTTTTCGGTCGTGTTCGCTTTGGAGGCTGCGAATGTCCCGCTTGGTTTCGGAACGGACGTTCCTTGCTGGGAAGATCTTCTTCAATTTCGGCCAGTCGTCGATCGATTGCGTGGTACGCCGGCTCACCGAGGAGGCCGCGACGCTCGAGATGGAGAGTAGCCTCGGCGTACCCGAGCGCTTCCAGCTCCGGCTCGCGGGGCGCGAGATCCTGACCTGCCGCGTGATCTGGCGATCGGATCGGCAGGCCGGCGTCGCCTTCGAACAGCCGAACAGCATCGAGCCAGCAGCCGGCGAGGAGCGGGAACGCTCGTCTGACGCGTTGATGCGCAGCCAGATGCTGGCGCTGCGCGCCGCGCTCGATCATGTACCGACCGGCATCGTGCTGCTCGATTCCCATCTCAGGGCACGCCTCATCAACCGGTCGTTTCGACAGATGTGGCACCTGCCCGACGAGGTGGCGGACAGTAATCCATCCATTCTCACCCTGCTCCATCACGGGCGCGACATCGGGGCCTATGAGGTGCCGGACCCGGACCTCGATGCACTGATCGCGGAGCGCGTCCGTGTGATCGAGTCGGGCGATCCAACCCCAATCGACGTGCGCCGGACCAATGGCGAGGTCGTGCGCGTCCAAGTCACACCGCTGCCCGACGGTGGCCGCATGCTGACCTACACGCCCGTCACCGACATCGTGCGCACCTCCGACGAGTTGAAGCGGCTGCGGGATGCCTTGGAGAACGTTCAGGATGGAGTCCTACTGCTCGATGCGGACCTACACGCCACCTTCATGAACCGGCGGATGCGACGGTTCTGGGAGGTCAGCGAAGACGAGGCGGCGAGCCGGCCGACCTACTCCTCGCTGGTCCGACGTCTGCATCGCGCCAGCGCGCCCAATCTTCCGAGCAGCGAGCTCGCGAAGTTTCCGGCGCGGCGCGTCGAGGAGGTCAAGGCCGGCGATCACGTGCGCGACCTACAGACGCCGGACGGACGCCGCATCAGGGCTCATTGCACCACGATGTCGAATGGCGGTCGCATGCTGACCTATGTCGATATCACCGATCTGACGCAAAAAGCCGCAATGCTGGAGAAGCTCGCCACCACCGATCCGCTCACCGGCCTCCACAATCGCCGCCATTTTCTGAACAACCTCGATGCGGAATGGAGCCGCTTTCAGCGCTACTATCGCTCCGTCTCGGTGTTGATGCTCGACATCGATCACTTCAAGTCGGTCAACGATCGCTACGGTCATGCCGTGGGCGACGCAGCAATCAAGGCCGTTGCGACCGCCTGCCTCGACGGCAAGCGCAAATCGGACATCGTCGGCCGTCTCGGCGGCGAAGAGTTTGCCGTGCTACTGCCGGAAACCAGCCTGTCCCGGGCTAGGACGGTGGCCGAGCGCATCCGCAAGCGCGTGATGAGCACGCCGGTCTTTGCCGACAAGCTTCAGTTCGGTCTCACCGTGAGCATCGGCATCGCGGAGGCGACCGTCAGCATGTCCGGCATCGATGCGCTGATGGGCGCGGCCGACCATGCGCTCTACCAGGCCAAGGCCGAGGGCCGCAATCGCTGCATCGCCTGGATGCCCCCGCCCCCTGCAAACAAGGCGGCGGAGTGACGGAAAGCAGCTGCGTCTACTCGGGCACCGGCACGTCGAAGGTATTGAGCGTGACCGAGACCATGCAGTAGACGCCGACGAGATAGGACAGCTCGGCCGCGCCGTGCTCGCCGAATTCCTTTACGGCCGCACGCCAGGTCAGCTCCGGCAGCACGCCGCCGCTGACCAGGGCCGAAGCCATGTCGTAGGCGATGGCTTCCTGCTTGGTGAGGTCCACCGGCCGCTGGCCGGCGACGATGGTCGCGAGCTTCTCGTCGGAGAGGCCACGCTGCTCGGCAACCAGCACATGCGCGTAGAGCTCGTAACCGGAGCGGAAATGCGAGCCGGTGACGAGGATCGCGACCTCGCGCACGGCCGCGGGCAGCAGCGGATTCGACGCGATCGCCTTGACCAGCTCCCACACCGGCTTGCCGAAGCGCGGCTCGCGGATCCAGGGATTCCAGGGCCCGAGCAGCGCGCCGTCCTCGCGCATGTTCACAAAACCCTTGAAGTGGTCCTGCATGCCGGCCCGCATGTCGTCATAGAGCGGCTTCTGTTCGTCGGTCAGCTCTTTCGGATCGAGAATGGGAAGGCGCACGGTAGGGTCTCCTCGTTGAGAAGACGCAACCGTCACCTGCACGCCTGCGCAAGGCAAGTGAAGTTGCCGTGACGACCGTGCGATTTCGCAAATGCCAGGCAGATCTCGGCTATGACGCCGTGGGGTTTTGCAGGCTTTGAGGATTGACCACGTCGTCGACGTCCAGCGCCAGTGGCTCACCTGTGGCGAGGAACGACGACAGCGCCGCCTCGAACGGCGCCGGATCGAGGCCGCGCGCGGCGAGCCAAGCGGGCTCGTAATAGGTCTGCCGGTAGCGCTCGCCGGAATCGCAGATCAGCGTCACCAACGATCCCGTGACGTTCGCCTGGCGCATCTCCGAGGCGAGCCGGCACAGCGCCAGGAAGTTGGTGCCGGTGGAGCCGCCGACCGGGCGGCGCAGCCGTCGCGACAGCACGTTCATCGCCGCGATCGTCGCCGCATCCGGGATCTTCATCATGCGATCGACCACGCCGGGCACGAAGGACGGCTCGCAGCGGGGGCGACCGACGCCCTCGATCAGCGACGGGCGGTCGCAGACACGGGAGCGGTCCTGCGTGCGGAAGCAATCGAAGAAAGCGGAGTGCTCGACATCGGCGACGCACAGCCGCGTCGGATATTGCCGATAGCGCAGATAGCGTCCGATGGTGGCCGACGTGCCGCCGGTGCCGGCGCCCATCACGATCCAGTCCGGCAGCGGACGCGGCTCGCCCTGCAACTGCGTGAAGATGGACTCGGCGATGTTGTTGTTGCCGCGCCAGTCGGTTGCCCGCTCGGCAAAGGTGAACTGGTCCATGTAGTGGCCGTCCAGCCGGGCGGCGAGTGCGGCGGCTTCCGCATAGAGCGCGCGGCCGTCGTCGATCAAATGGCAATTGCCGCCATAATGCTCGATCGCAGCGATCTTCTCCGCCGAGGTCGTGCGCGGCATCACGGCGTAGAAGGGCACGCCGATCATCTCTGCGAAATAGGCCTCCGACACCGCGGTTGATCCCGACGAAGCCTCGATGACGGGCGTGCCTTCGCGGATGTGGCCGTTGCAGAGCGCATACAAAAACAGCGAGCGCGCGAGGCGGTGCTTCAGGCTGCCGGTCGGATGCGTGGACTCATCCTTCAGATAGATATCGATGCCCGATAGCGCCGGCACGATCAGCCGGATCAGATGTGTGTCGGCGGTGCGGCACTGGTCGGCCTCGATGGCGGCCACGGCCTCGTCGACCCAGCCGCGCCGATAGGCCGGCCCGGCCGGATTGTGCTGGCGGAAGGGGAATGTCTGCATCGGGCGAATCTCTCATGATGCGGATAGCGCATCAATAGCTGCGCCTAAAATTCCAGCGGCGCGTTGTCGACGACTTCCTTCATCACGAAGAAGGTCCGGGTCTGGCGCACGCCTGGGAGCGCGATCAGCTGCTCGCCGTGGATGCGGTTGAAATCCTCCATGTCGCCGACGCGGATCTTGAGGAAGTAATCGAAATCGCCGGCGACGAGATGGCAGTCGAGCACGAACTTCAGCTTTGCAACGGCCTGCTCGAAGGTGGCAAAGCTCTCCGGCGTCGAGCGGTCGAGCACGACCCCGACCATCACCAGCGTGCCCTTGCCCACCTTCTTCGGCGCGACCATGGCGCGGACATTGGCGATGAAGCCGTCCTCGACCAGGCGCTGGGTGCGACGGTGGCAGGTGGCGGGGCTGATCGCGACCGTTTCGGCCAGCTCGGCGTTGCTGAGCCGGCCGTTATTCTGAAGCAATCTCAATATCTTGAGGTCGGTGCGGTCGAGCCGGGCAGCCATGAAAGAAGCTTCCGCAGATAGGTGCTGTTCTGGAAGGAATGTTAGCAATTATCACAACTTACGCAAGAAGTCGTGCAACATGGCCGCAATATTCGAGAGCACATTTTTCCGATGCAATGCTAGGGAGCCGCCAACACCAACGCCAATCGGGATGACCCATGAAGCTGGACAAATTTCCGCGCTATCCTTTGACCTTCGGCCCGACGCCCATCGAGAAGCTGGAGCGCTTGTCAAAACATCTCGGCGGCCAAGTCGAGGTCTATGCCAAGCGCGAGGACTGCAATTCCGGTCTTGCCTATGGCGGCAACAAGCTGCGCAAGCTCGAATACATTATCCCCGATGCGATCGCCTCCAATGCCGATACGCTGGTCTCGATCGGCGGCGTGCAATCCAACCACACCCGCATGATCGCGGCCGTTGCGGCCAAGCTCGGCATGAAATGCCGCCTGGTGCAGGAAGCCTGGGTGCCGCACGAGGACGCCGTCTATGATCGCGTCGGCAACATCATGCTCTCGCGCATCATGGGCGCCGACGTGCGCCTGGTCGACGACGGCTTCGATATCGGCATCCGCAAGAGCTGGGAGCAGGCGATCGAGGAAGTGAAGGCCGCGGGCGGCAAGCCCTACGCCATTCCCGCCGGTGCCTCCGTGCATAAGTTTGGCGGCCTCGGCTATGTCGGCTTTGCCGAGGAGGTGCGCAAGCAGGAAGCCGAGCTCGGCTTCAAGTTCGACTACATCGTCGTCTGCACCGTCACCGGCTCCACCCATGCCGGCATGCTGGTGGGGTTTGCGGCGGACGGCCGTGCGCGAAAGGTGATCGGCATCGACGCCTCCTTCACGCCCGCCCAGACCAAGGCCCAGGTGCTCGAGATCGCGCAGAACACGGCAAAGCTCGTCGAGCTCGGCAAGGACCTCGTCGCTGACGACGTCGTGCTGATCGAGGACTACGCCTATCCCGCCTATGGCGTCCCGTCAGAGGAGACCAAGGAGGCGATCCGCCTCACCGCGCGCCTCGAAGGCATGATCACCGACCCCGTCTACGAGGGCAAGTCGATGCAGGGCCTGATCGATCTCGCGAAAAAGGGCTATTTCGAGAAGGGCGCGAAGATCCTCTACGCCCATCTCGGCGGCGCGCCGGCCCTGAACGGGTACGCGTATGCGTTTAGGAACGGGTGAGTGAGAGCGTAGCGCTCGCGCGTCATGCATCACTGTCGTCCCGGGGCGCGACGAAGTCGCCGAGCTCGGGACCCATAACTACAGGGAGGCGTTTGGCGCAGACTTGCCGGTTGAGAGCTTGCCGCAACCACATTGGCCTGTGGTTATGGATCCCGGATCTGCGCGCGCTTGAGGCACGCTTGTCCGGGATGACGACTGCGCCCTACCTCGTCCTGACGATCTGCAGCAGCTCGTCGCCGTAGTGCTCGAGCTTCTTGTCGCCGATCCCCGGCACGTTGCGCAGCTCGTCCAGCGTCGTCGGCCAGGCTCGGACGATGCCGTCGATGGTGGCATCGTGCAGCACCACATAGGCCGGCACGCCGCGTTCGCGCGCGACCTCTGACCGCCAGGCGCGCAGGCGCGCGCGCAGTTCGGGATCGACGTCGCCTTGCGGCGCGCTCGCTGCCGGCGCGAGGTCGCCGCGGCGTGACTTGGCGCGGCTGGCGCGAACCCGCGTGCCGGGCGCCTCCTCGCGCAGCCAGACCTCGGTCTCGCCGCGCAGCACGCCGCGCGAAGACTCCGTCAGCTTGAGCGCGCCGTAGGCTTCGCTGTCGCTGCGCAAATGGCCCATCGCCACCAATTGCCGCAGCACCGTGCGCCACTGCTTCTCGTTGAGCTCGCGGCCGATGCCGAACACCGACAGCTTGTCGTGACCGAACTGTGTGACCTTCTCGGTCAGGCGTCCGACCAGCACGTCGATCAAATGCATGGTGCCGAAACGCTGCCCGGTGCGATAGACGCAGGACAGCAGCTTCTGTGCCAGCACCTTGCCGTCGCGCATCTTCGGCGGCGTCAGGCAATTGTCGCAATTGCCGCAGCTCTCGCCCATCACGATCTCGCCGAAATAGGCGAGCAGGCGCCGGCGTCGGCAATGCGGCGTCTCGGCGAGGCTGACCAGCGCATCGAGCTTGCCGATCGAGACCCGCTTGAAATCCTCCGATCCGGCCGATTCGTCGATCATGCGGCGCTGCTGCACGATGTCGGAGAGGCCGTAGGTCATCCACGCCGCCGACGGCTTGCCGTCACGGCCGGCGCGTCCGGTCTCCTGGTAATAGGCCTCGATGCTCTTTGGCAGGTCGAGATGGGCGACGAAGCGCACGTCGGGCTTGTCGATGCCCATGCCGAAGGCGATGGTCGCGACGATGACGATGCCGTCCTCGTTGAGGAAGCGATCCTGGTTGCGCGAGCGCACCGCCCCGTCGAGCCCCGCGTGGTAGGGCAGCGCCGCAATGCCGGCCTCGGCAAGCGCGGCGGCGACTTCCTCGACGCGGTTGCGCGACAGGCAATAGACCACGCCGGCATCGCCCATGTGGCGCTCGCGGATGAATTCCTTCAGCTGCGACACCGCATTGCGCTTGTCGACGATCTCGTAGCGGATGTTGGGCCGGTCGAAGCTGGAGACGAACTGCGGCGCGCCCGTCAGCTGAAGCCGCTCGACGATCTCCTTGCGCGTCAGCTCGTCGGCGGTCGCGGTCAGCGCGATCCGCGGCGCGTCGGGAAAGCGCTCGGCGATGACGGAAAGGCCGACATATTCGGGCCGGAAATCGTGGCCCCATTGCGAGACGCAATGCGCCTCGTCGATCGCGAACAGCGCCACTTTCGCCTGCGCCAGCAGCGACAGGCAGCGCGGCGTGACCAGCCGTTCCGGCGCGACATAGAGCAGGTCGAGATCGCCGGCGAGCAGGCGGCGTTCGATGTCGGACGCCTCCTGCGGCGTCAGCGACGAGTTCAGCGCGGCGGCATTGACACCGGCTTCGATCAGGCCGGCGACTTGGTCGCGCATCAGGGCGATCAACGGCGAAACCACGATGCCGCAACCTTCGCGCAGCAAGGATGGAAGCTGATAGCACAGCGACTTGCCGCCGCCGGTCGGCATCAAGACCAGGCAATTGCCGCCGTCTGTGACGTGGCGGATGATCTCGCCCTGCGCGCCGCGGAATCCCGGCAGGCCGAACACCGAATGCAGCACCGACAGCGCGTCGCGGCCGTTGGCCGGCGCAGGCAGTGGGGCGTTGGAGGGAGCGGACATGGGCGGAGCAGATCAGGCCGTGGGATTCGTCACAAGGCCAGTCGCATGCTGGTGTGGCTGTGGCAAGACTGTTTGGAGGGCGAGGCAACGCTGCTTCATCCCTCTCCCCCCGTTCTTACGGGGAGAGGGTTGGGGTGAGGGGCTTCTCTCCACACATGAGACCGCCGCTGGACCTGTACCCCCTCACCCGGATTGCATCTTCGATGCAATCCGACCTCTCCCCGCAAGCGGGGAGAGGTGAAGAGGCTACGCCCCGATCCGTCGCAGCGCTTCTGCGACGGTCACGATGGGCATATTGCGTCTGCCGGCCGCCTCAAGCGCATGACGCATCAGATGCGGTGTGCAGCCATAGGGGCTCGGCCTTTCGGTGACGTCGTGGCCGTAGAAGATCAGCCAGCCGCCGCTCGCGACCGCCTCGTCGAAATAGCGATCGACCCCGACCTCGTCGATCTCGCAATCGACCAAGGGCGAGGCGCGCAGGAATTGGAGGTCGATGACGCCGCTGTTGACGCCGGGAAGAATGCCGCGCGCGGAACGGAAGGCCTTTGTCAGCTGCGGCTTGCGCCACACCGAGGCGATGCCATAGGGATAGGCGAAATTCTCCAGCGTGATCGAGGCATCGATGCCGCGGAGATGGCTGCGGTTTCGTTCGATCTCGCGCGCCATGGCGGCTTCGTCGAGCGTCGCCGAGTTCTGATGCGAGAAGGTGTGGCAGGCGATCTCGTGCCCGGCGCGGTGAAGCCGGACGATCGCATCATCCGAGAGGCCATGCCAATGCTCCGACGGCCGACCGATCAGGCTGCCGGCGAGGTAATAGGTGCCGCGGCCGCCATGCCGCTCCAGTAGCTCGGCGCCCTCGCCCGCGGCGCTATCGGGGGCATCGTCGAACGTGAAGCTCACCATCGCCGCATGCGCGGCCAGCCGGTGCGGCGCGGCGCGGAAATGCCGGGCCAACCGATTGCTCACGCGTCCCTGGAGTGCCGACCACACGACTGCGTTTCCTGTGATGCCTTCTTGCTCTACCCAAACATTCGTGCGCAGGTCGAGGCAAGCCTAACGCTCGGGTAATCCTAACGCCGAACCAAGACCGCTTCGGCTAGCGCACCGATCGACGCGTCGGCGTCCGCGCCGAGATAGCGCAGCCAATTGCGGAAGAGCACCGCCGCCGCGTCGCCGGCGCCGATATCGGCGCGCAGGTTCAGCGCGGGCAGCTCGTTGCTGAGCGCCGGATGGCGCTGGTGCGCCGCCTTCCTCTCGAAGCGAGCCAGCTTCTCTTCCGTCGCTGCGTCAAAATAGCTCACCGGCAGGCGCGGATAGGTCTCCCGCTCCCGCGCGAGGTAGCGGCCGATATCACGCAGATATTCGCGCTGCAGCGACAGCGCGTCATATTCGGGGTGACCCTGGAAGAACACGAAGCGGCTGGCGTATTGGCGAATGAAGACGTCGACGCCAGCCTCCTGTGAGCGTGTCAGCACCTGATAACCGGCGTGCACGAGGTCGCTCTCGGCGATCTCGTTCAGACGTGAATGCGAGACCTTGAGCGGGGCGGGCGCAGAGCGGGTCAGCAGATCGTCCGTCACGACGCCGCAATCGAAAATGCCGTGACATTTGGCCGGCAGCCGCCGCCGTTCAATATTGTCGAGGTGCAGCACCGCGGCATGCGCGGCAAGGCACGACCAGATCGTCGAACGCGTGTTGGCCTTGGCCCAGTCGATCAGGTTCGTGAGGTCGCGCCAGTACGGCTCCCCGTCGAGCTCGGGCGCGATCGGCTCTGCGCCCGTCACGATCAGCCCATCGAACTTGCCGCGCTCGAGATCGGAAAGATTGGAATACTCGCTCTCGACATGCCATTTCGCTTCCGGCGACCGCTTCACGCTGGGAAGCGAGAAGCAGTGGAAGCGGATACGGCGCGAGCCCGCCGCGGCCTGAAGCAGCTTCATGAACTGCCGCTCGGTCGCCTTCAACGCGGCATCCGGCATGTTGTTGACAAGGCCGATGGTGAGCTCGGCGCCAGCATCGCGCGCGAGATCGTGCGCGGCCGGCACCAGCGTCGGGCCCGCGATGACCTGATTCTTGTCGATCAAGATCGTCATGGCCGGCGCCGCCTACTCCGCGGCCTCGCGGCGCGCCGACGGGCAGGCCTTTTCCAGCGCCTGGTCGATGTCCTCGATGATATCAGAGACATGCTCGATGCCGATCGACAGACGGATCGTCTCCGGCAGCACGCCGGCGGCGCGCTGCTGCTCCGCCGACATCTGGCGATGGGTGGTCGATGCCGGATGGCAGGCGAGCGACTTGGCATCGCCGATATTGACGAGGCGCGTGATCAGATTCAGCGCATCGTAGAACGTCTTGCCGGCCTCCATGCCGCCCTTGATGCCGAAGGTGAATAGCGAGGAGGCGTTGCCGTTCAGGTACTTCTGCACCAGGGGATAATAGGGGCTGTCCGGAAAACCGGTGTAGTTGACCCAGGCCACGCGCGGATCGCCGCGCAGGAATTCGGCGACCTTGCGGGCGTTTTCGACATGGCGCTCCATGCGCAGCGCCACGGTCTCGATGCCCTGAAGCAGCAGGAAGGCGTTGAACGGCGACAGCACCGAGCCCATGGTGCGCTGATAGACGCTGCGCGCGCGCTCGATATAGGCGGTCTTGCCGAAGCGCTCGGCATAGACCAGGCCGTGATAGGAGGCGTCGGGCTTGTTGTAGGCCGGGAAGCGATCGGCGTGCTCGGCCCACGGAAAGTTTCCGGAATCGACGATGGCGCCGCCGAGCGTGGTGCCGTGACCGCCCAAGAACTTGGTCAGCGAATGCACCGCGATATCGGCCCCATAGTCGAACGGCTTGAAGAGGATCGGGGTTGCGACGGTGTTGTCGACGATCAGCGGCACGCCATGCGCGTGGGCGATCTTCGCCAAAGCCTCGATGTCGCAGACATTGCCGGCGGGATTGCCGATGGTCTCGGCGAACACGGCGCGGGTGTTCTCGTCGATCAGTTTCTCGACGGCCTCTGGCTTGTCGCTCTCGGCAAAACGGCCGATGATGCCCTGGCGCGGCAGGATGTGGGAGAGCAGCGTATGCGTGGTGCCGTAGAGCTGCGGCACGGAGACGATGTTGCCGCCGTGATCGGCGACATTGACGAAGGCGAAATGCAGCGCCGCCTGCCCGGTCGCGACCGCGAGCGCGCCGACGCCGCCTTCGAGCTGTGCGATGCGCTTCTCCAGGACTGCGCTGGTCGGATTGGCGATGCGGCTGTAGCGAAAGCCTTCGGTCTCCAGATTGAACAGGGCGGCGCCATGATCGGCGCTGTCGAAGGCGTAGGCCGCGGTCTGGTAGATCGGCACGGCCACTGCGTGCGTGGTGGCTTCAGGCTCGTAGCCGGCGTGAATAGCGATCGTCTCGTTGCGCATCGTGCCACCTCCGCGTGGAGCGGGCCGCACTTATTGGCCTAGAATGAGGCATGTGCGTTGTCCGCCGCTCCTCTGTTAGAGGCGGGTGGTAAAGCGGACAATAATTCGCTTAGAGATCGAGGAAGTAACCCTAATGCTTGTTGGCGAGTTAGCTAAAATTCGAGTTAAATTAGATTGATCAATTGGCGACGGCGGCAATGTCCGCTACCGACGCCATGTGGTGACCGACTGGTGACCGACGCGGCCGCAAGCGCTCTTCATCCGTTTCCCGGATGCGAGCGTGAGCCTCGTCGGATCCTTTTTCCGTTCGGACCGGACGATCCTCCATGGGATCAATGGAGCCTTACTCGGCAGCCAATGCCGCTTGCAATTCCGGCTTCTCGCGCGAAGCCTCATGCATGTCATCTGCGGTCGACTTGATCCGGAACCAGGCGGCATAGAGCGCGGGCAGAAACAGCAGGATCAGAACCGTGCCGACGGCGGTGCCGCCGATCAGTGTGTAAGCCATCGACCCCCAGAACACGGAATGCGTGAGCGGGATGAAGGCCAGCACGGCAGCAAGCGCGGTGAGGATCACGGGTCTCGTGCGTTGCACCGTGGCCTCGATGACGGCGTGATAGTCGTCAAGGCCGGCGGCAAGGTTCTCCTTGATCTGTTCGGTCAAGATCAGAGTGTTGCGCATCAAGATGCCCGCCAGTCCAATCAGGCCCAGAATCGCGTTGAACCCGAAGGGCTGGTTGAAGAGGAGCAATGCCGGCACGACGCCGACGAGGCCGAGCGGTCCAGTCAGGACGACCATCGCCATCGTCGAGAACGATCGAACCTGCAGCATGACGACGATCAACATGGCGGCAATCATGGCGGGGAAGATCGTCGCGAGCGCGTCGTTGGCCTTGGTTGCCTCCTCGATCGATCCGCCCAGCTCGATACGATAGCCGGCCGGAAGGGAGGCGATCAGGGGCTGCAGGGCTGCCTTGCTCTCCTTGGAGACCTCCGGAGGCTGGGTCGCCTCATTGATGTCCGAGCGTATCGTGACGACGGGGGTGCGATCGCGGCGCTTGAGAATCGGCTCTTCAAGTCGGATTTCCGAATGGCCGACCTGGTCGAGCGGAATCGAACGGCCGTCCCGGCTCATCAGCGAGAAATCCGCCAGACGCGCCGGGTCCAGCCGCTCGCCACCAGCACTGCGCGCCACGATGGGGACATTGCGGATGTCCTCGCGAACCTGGGTCACGGCGATGCCGGTGAGCAGGAACTGGAGTTGACGGCCCACCTCGGCCGGCGACAGGCCGATGAGGTTCAGCCGATCCTGATCCGGGATGAAGCGGAGCACGGGCGTGCGGTTGCCCCAATCCCGATTTGCCTGTCGTACATCGGGAACGCCACGCATGATTTCGAGAGCCTTCTGAGAGATGGCGTACAATTGCGCGGGATCGGGCCCCATCACACGAAACTCCACCGGGAACGGCGTATAGGGTCCGAACACAAGCTGGGTGACGCGCACATTGGCCTCAGGTGCGAGGCCCTGTGATACCGATTGTCGGAGTCGATGCTTCAAAGCCTCGCGCGCCTCCGCATCCGGCGTCAGGACGACGATCTTGGCGAAGGCCGGATCTGGCAGCTCCGGCGCCATCGCGAAGAAGAAGCGCGGCGCGCCCTGACCGACATAGCTCGTGATGATCTTGGCCTCGGGTTGATCGTGCAGCCAGCCCTCGAGCTTCTCGACGGTGCCCGTCGTCGTCTCGATGCTGGTGCCTTCCGGCAGGCGAACCTCCACCAGCACTTCCGGGCGGTCGGAGGTCGGGAAGAACTGCTGCTTGACGCCAGCCATGCCGACGACGGAAAGCGCGAAGGCGACGGCGACGATGCTGCAGGTCAGGAATTTGTGGCGGACCGCGAAGGTGATCAGCCCTCGCAGGCGCTGATAGTTGGGCGTGCCGTAGATCGCGTGGTGACCGCCTTCGACCGGCTTGATCGCGGGCAGCATCTTGACGCCAAGATAGGGCGTGAAGATCACCGCGACGATCCAGGAGACGATGAGGGCGAATCCCACGACCCAGAAGATGTTGCCAGCGTATTCGCCGGCGGTCGAGCGCGCGAATCCCACCGGCAGGAAGCCCGCGATTGTCACGAGCGTTCCAGACAGCATCGGCGCCGCGGTGTGGCTCCACGCATAGGCCGCCGCCGAGATGCGGTCCATGCCTTCTTCCATCTTCACCACCATCACCTCGATCGCGATGATGGCGTCGTCGACGAGAAGACCGAGCGCCAGGATCAAAGCGCCGAGCGTGATGCGGTCGAAGAACCGGCCGGTCTCCAGCATGATCAGGAACACGACGGCGAGCGTCAGGGGCACGGCAGCCGCAACGACGATGCCGACACGCCAGCCGAGGCTGAGCAGGCTCACCAACAGCACCACGCCCAGCGCCATCGCAAACTTCATCATGAACTCGTCGACCGCCGAGGTGATGTTGACGGCTTGATCGCTGACCTTGGCGAGGCTCATCCCGAGCGGCAGTGTCCGAGCGATAGCCGCAGACCTCTCCTCCAGCGCCTTGCCGAGCGCGAGGCCATTCCAGCCCTCCTGCATCACCGCCGCGAGCATGATGGTAGGCTCGCCCTGGTGCCGGATGATGTAGGTGGGTGGATCCTCGTATCCGCGGCGGACCTCAGCAATGTCGGACAGCTTCAGCGTCCGCCCGGCAGCGACGATCGGGGTGTCGGCGATCGCCTGGACGCTATCATAAGCGCCGTCGACCCGGATGAAGACCTGCGGCCCCTTGGTATCGATCGAACCGGCTGGCGTCACCGTATTCTGTCGCTGCAGGGCGGCAACGATATCCGTTGCCGACACACCGAGAGTTGCCAGCTTGGCATAGGAGAACTCGACGAAGATCTGTTCGGGACGTTCACCGAGGATGTTGATCTTCTTGACGCCGGGCACGTGCAGGAGATCCTGGCGAATGGTCTCGGCTTGCCTTGCGAGCTCGCGCATCGGCATGCCCTTGGCCTTGAGTGCGTAGAGTCCGAAGCTCACGTCCGAATATTCGTCGTTGACGAAGGGGCCGAGCACTCCGGACGGCAGCTTGCGCGCTTCGTCCCCGAGCTTCTTGCGGGCCTGGTAGAACTCCTCCTGCACGCTGGACGGCGGCGTGCTGTCCTTCAGCGTCACCGTCATGTAGGCATAACCCGGCCGCGTCGTCGTCTCCACCCGGTCGTACCAGGTCAGCTCCTGAATCCGCTTCTCCAGGGGTTCGGCGACCTGGTCCTGCATCTCGCGCGCCGTCGCGCCCGGCCATACGGTGGTGACCGTCAGGGTCTTGATGGTGAAGGACGGGTCCTCGGCCCGCCCGAGCATGAAGAAGGCGTAGGCGCCCGCGGCCGCCAGCAGCAGGATGAAGAACAGGGTGACGGCCCGTTCGCGAACGGCGAGGGCGGAGAGATTGAAGCTCACGACTTGCTCCCGCTTTCCGAGCCAGTCCTGACGCGAGCACCCTCATGCAGGAGATGAGCGCCGAGAGAAACAATCTGGTCACCGGACTTCGATCCCGAGATAACGGCTGTCTCGCTGGTCACACGCAGCAGCTTGACGGGCTGCAGGCGCACGGTCGAGGTCGCGCTGTCGAAGACCCAAACGCCCGTCGTTCTGCCGTCATCGAGCACGGCGCCCAGCGGCACATGGACTTCCGGCTGATGATCCTGGCTTGTAAGCCGAATGGTGACGGTCGCACCAAGCGGCGCCGCTGCGGCGTCACCATCGAGCACGTAGCGGGCCTCATAGGTGCGGGTCTGGGGATCGGCGGAATCCGATAGCTGGCGCAGATGCGCGGTAAAGCGGCGCCCATCGCTGCCATACAGGCTCGCCTCGGCGAGCGAGCCGATCGCCGGCCGCATGGTTTCGGGAAGCGCGACCACGGCTTCGCGAGGACCGGACTGTGCCAGTCGAACCACGGCCTGGCCGGCAGCGACGACTTGGCCGGGCTCACCGAGCGTTTGGGTGACCGTTCCGTCCGCATCCGCCACCAGGACGGAATAGGTGGCCTGGTTCTCGGCGACCCCTGCTTCGGCTTCGGCCGCGGCAAGCTGCGCCTTGGCGGTGTCCGACGCGGCCTTCGCCTGCTCGTAGCGCTGCTTTGAAGTCCATCCGTCGTTCACAAGGTTGGCGTATCGCCGCTCGTCGGCGTCGGTCTGAACGACAACAGCGCGCGCCGCGGCGACCGCGTTGCGCTTCGCTGTGACCGCGAGGCGCAAGTCGGTTTCGTCGATCCGCATCAACGGCTGCCCGGATTTGACCTGCTCGCCGACATTGACGAGCCGGTCGACGATCTTCCCGGCGACGCGAAAACCGAGATTGCTTTCCACTCGTGCGCCGACCGTCCCGGTGAAACCACGTTCAGATCCGCTGACCCGAGTGGCCGTCACCAGGCGGACCATCGGGGCCTCCTGCCTGGGATCGATCACCGCGGAGGCTTCGTGGGCGGGAATGGCAAGGGAAACGAAGGTCGCTACCCCCGCCGGAACCAGAATACCGGCGAGCACTGCAACACCCCTTTTCATGACCCATCTCCTTTGAGAATTAGATGTCGTATGACTGCTATAGGCATTTTAGATTTCGATCGCAATCCAATTTCTTTCCCATAACGGAAGCGTGATCCCAGAACCCCCGATTTTCCCCGCGCAACGCATGAAAATCAGGGTGCACAGATTGATAGATTTCAATCGAACTCTATATTGGATATAGCAATCGAACGAAATCCAAATGGAGATCCGCGATGCGAGTGAGTCGCACCCAGGCGGCCGAGAACCGCCAAAACGTGATCAATGTGGCCAGTCGCCTCTTCAGGGAGCGCGGCTTTGATGGCATCGGCCTCAAGGATCTGATGAAGGGTGCCGGGCTGACTCAGGGCGCCTTCTACAAGCAGTTCGCTTCAAAAGAGGATCTGGCGGTGGAGGCGTCCAGGCGCGCATTGGAAAGCGCATCCGGCCGATGGTCAGACGCAGCCGCGGCGCATCCTGACGATCCACTCGGCGCCGTGATCGGGTTCTACCTCAGTGGCGACCATCGCGAAGAGAAGATGGACGGCTGCCCGATCGTGGCGCTCGGCGCAGATGCCGCCCGACAGGGCCTCGAGGTGAAGGCGGAATTCGAAGCGGGAATCAAAGCCCATCTCGACGTGCTCGGCCGCTTCATTGCCGGAAACGACGGCGAGGCCTCGCGCGGCAAGGCCATGGGCATTCTCGCGACGATGGTCGGCGCGGTGACGCTCTCTCGCGTCGTCAACGACCCCGATCTGGCTCAAGCGCTTTTGGATGCCGCGGCCGAACAGGTTCGAGACGCCGCTGCCGCTTGAGCGGGAGAGGCCGGTGTTCGGAGTGAAAATCCGCACGGCCCATTCGCTGATCAAATTAGAAAGAGAACGATGTCAAAAGAAGCAACAGACGACTTTGCCGGAAAATGGGCGCTGGTCACGGGCGCGTCGAGTGGCCTCGGTCTTGAATTCGCAGATCTGCTGGCGGGGCAGAAAGTCAATCTCGTCTTGGCGGCTCGACGGCGAGAGTCCATGGACAAGCTTGCCTCCGATCTCCGCAGCAAATATGGCGTGGATGTGCTGGTCGAGGCGATCAATCTTGCCGCACCGGGCGCGGCCAACCGCCTGAAAAGCAGTCTCGACGCGAGGTCGGTGACGATCGACATCCTGGTGAACAATGCCGGTTTCGGCTTGCACGGCGATTTCTTGGACACGCCGATCGAGCAAACCGCGAATATGATCCAGCTCAACATCACCACGCTCACAGAGCTGACCTATCTGTTCGGCCGCGACATGGCTCAGCGGCGATCCGGACATATCCTTCTTATCGCCAGCCTCCTGGCCTTCCAGGCCGTTCCCAGCTACGCGGCCTATGCGGCAACCAAGGCTTATGTGCTGGCCTTTGGCGAAGCTCTGCATGACGAACTCCGCCCGCATGGCGTGGTCGTTACCAGTCTCTGCCCGGGGCACACCGCGACGGGCTTCGATGCGGCAGCCGGCGCAACCGCTTCAAGCTTGCTGCGCCTCCTCACCATGAAGCCGCGTCCGGTCGCCGAAAGCGGTATTCGGGCGCTCTTGCAAGGAAAGGCCATGGTGGTCGCAGGCCTGTCGAACAAGATGGCTGCCTTTTCAAATCGTTTGACGCCACGGTCAATGCAAAGGGCCACGATGAAGAGGATAATGGACGCCTGACGTCTGGAGCGGCTGCATGTGGGCGCTTATCGACCAGCGTTCTGCCCACGTGGTTCGGACTAGTTAAGCGTACGTTGTCAAAAACTCGCAGCGGGATTATCGCCCTATCCCATCATCTCCCAGAGCTTGCGCGTGAGCACGCCGACGCGCTTTTCGATCGCGGCCGCGGCATCGAGTGCGAGATCCTCGCGATAGCGGCCGGCAATCAATTGCACGCCGATCGGCTTGCCGTCATGCAGCGCGACCGGCACCACGGCGCCGGGCAGGCCCAGCACGTTGATGGCGGAGATGAAGCGGATCTCGCCCCAGAAGATCTCGCGCACGCGCTCGGGACTGACGGTGTCCTCGCGCGGGCCCGGCGTCGGCTTCACCGTGGTCGGCGCCAGCACCACCGGATACTCCTCGAAGAACAATTGCCAGGCGCGGATGTGGCCGTTGCGCGCGGCGGTCGCCTGCATCCAGCCCTTGAGATCGAGCACATTGGCCTTGGCCTTCATGCCGCCCCAGGACTTGTGAAAATCCTCGGATGTGACCTTCAGCATGGCGGCCTCCTGCATCATCACAGTCTCGTTGGTGATGATGTCGCACCAGGTCTGCCAGACCCCGTTAATATCGGGCACCTCGACCTCGCTGACGCGGTAGCCGGACCGCTCGAGATGATCGGCAGCCTGGCGCAGCGCCGCGGCGACAGAGGGATCGACGTCCATGTCCTCGGGGATCTTTGCCAGTGCAACCTTGATCGGCCGCTTCGGCCGCTCGCCGACCAGCGGCGCGGGCACCCACCAGGGATCGCGCGGATCGCGCTGGCTCATCACCTCCAAAGCGAGGCGCACGTCGGCAACATGGCGCGCGAGCGGCCCCTGCGCCGACATCAGATGCGCCAGCATCGGCCGCTCCGACGTTGCGCTTCCGTTGAAGGCGGGGATGCGGCCCTGCGTCGGCTTGATGGTGGCAACGCCGTTGCAATGCGCCGGCCAGCGCAGCGAGCCGCCGATGTCGTTGCCGTGGGCGATGGTGCCGATGCCCGCAGCGACCGCCGAGCCCGCACCCCCGGAGGAGCCGCCGCAGGTGATGTCGGGATCCCAGGGATTGAGCGTCAGCCCATGCAGGGGATTGTCGGTGAAGCCGCGGAAGGAGAATTCGGGCGTGTTGGTGAGACCGATGACGATCGCGCCTGATTTCTTCAGGTTGCGCACCACGGGCGCATCCGATGGTGCGATGAGGTCCTTGTTGGCGGGCACGCCGTTGAAATTCGGCCGGCCCTCGTAGTCGACATTTTCCTTGATCGTAATCGGCACACCGTGCAGGAGACCGAGCTCGCCGCCTTTGGCGCGCTGCTTGTCGGCCGCGTGCGCCGCTTTGAGTGCTTCCTCCGAGAGATCGACGACGACCGCATTCAGCTTCGGATTGACGGTGCGCATTCGTTCGAGATGCGCTTCGACCGCCTCGACCGCGGAGATGGCGCCGGAGCGGATCGCAGCCGCGGTCTCGACCGCCGACCATTGCCAGGCCGGCCCGTTCGGGCGCCGCGGCTTCGCCGATTTGCCGGCAGCGGCCTTTCCGGCCGGCTTGGCCACGGCGCTCTTGCGGCCGGAGCCCTTCTTCGAAGCCTTCGCCGTCTTCTTCAACACACTTTTCTTCTTGGTCGCCGTCTTCTTCGCCACGCCGCATCTCCTCAATTTTGCGCGGCGGAGGTTAGGGACGACGCGGGACCCTGTACAGGCGCGATTCTGCATGGCGCATTGTCGCGACGCTCTGTCGCAATCGCAGCCGTCTATGAGCGAGCTCCTACACCAAGGGTGGATTGAGCCGCGCAAAGCCCTCCTGGATGCGATAGGGATAGTACGGATAAGGCGGCATCACAGCGCTGACCTCATCGAGCCGCTTGATCTGGTCCGCGCTCAGCGACCAGCCGACGGCGCCGAGATTGTCGCGCAGCTGCGCCTCGTCGCGCGCCCCGATGATCACGGAGGAGACCGTGGGACGCGACAGCAGCCAGGCAATCGCGACCTGCGGCACGGTCCGAGCGGTCTCCACAGCAATCGCATCGAGCACGTCAACGACGGCGTGGAGGCGCGCATCGTTCACAGGCGGACCGAACTGTGCGGTGGCATGCAGGCGGCTTCCTTGCGGCAGCGGCTGGCCGCGCCGGATCTTTCCGGTGAGCCGGCCCCAGCCCAGCGGGCTCCAGACCAGAGCGCCGACGCCCTGATCGCGCGCGAGCGGCATCAGCTCCCATTCATAGTCGCGCCCGAGCAGCGAGTAATAGACCTGGTGCGCGACATAGCGCGGCCAGCCATGCCGGTCCGCGATCGCGAGCGACTTCATCAGCTGCCAGCCGGCGAAATTCGAGACGCCGACATAGCGCAGCTTACCGGCGCGCACGAGCATATCGAGCGTGGACAGCACCTCCTCGATCGGCGTGAACGCGTCGAAGGCGTGGAGCTGAAGCAGATCGATATGGTCAGTGCCGAGCCGTCGCAGCGCCGCATCGACCGAGGCAAGCAGCCGCTGCCGCGACGAGCCGGCATCGAGCGGACCGTCGCCCATCGGCAGGCTCATCTTGGTCGAGATCAGCACCTTGTCGCGGCGCCCCTTGATCGCGGCACCGAGGATCTCCTCGGAGGCGCCGTTCGAATAGACATCGGCGCTGTCGAACAGATTGACGCCGGCATCGAGGCAGATATCGACCAGCCTGCGGGCTTCATCAGTGCCGCTGCGGCCCCAGGCGGAGAACAGCGGACCTTGTCCGCCGAACGTGCCGGTGCCGAAGCTGAGGACGGGGACTTTGAGCCCGGAAGCGCCGAGATTGCGGTATTCCATGATCGCTCTCCTATTCCGCCGGGCACGCCGCGACGGTGGCCGGCGCGCGATCGAGCCGGAGACTCCACAGCGCCAGAACGAGGCCAATGACGGTGATGCCGGCCGCGACCAGCGGCAGCGCCGAAAGGCCGAGCCCGCGGTCGATAGTGACGCCGCCTGCCCAGGCGCCGAGTGCGTTGCCGAGATTGAACGCGGCGATGTTGAGGCTGGAGGCGAGCGTCCGGCCGCTGGGACCTGCGGCTTCCAGCACGCGAAGCTGAAGCGGCGCGACGGTCGCGAAGGCGGCGGTGCCGAGTAGCAGGATCAGCGCAACGGACAGGATCTTGATCGACAGCACGGCCGCCAGGCCGAGCAGCACGATCGCAAGCGCGGCGAGCGTGCCGGTCAGGGCCCGTGCGAGGCCGCGGTCCGCAAGCTTGCCGCCGGCGATATTGCCGATCCCAAGGCCGACGCCGAACACCAGCAGGATCGGCGAGACGGCAGCCTCCGAAAAGCCGGTGAAGCGCGTCAGGATCGGCTGGATATAGGTGAAGACGACGAACAGGCCGGCGAAGCCGAACACGGTCATGGCAAGACCGAGCAGCACCTGCGGACGGCCGAGCACGGCCACTTCCTCGGAAAGCGAGATCGGCTTGTCGCCATTGCCGACATGGCCGGGGACGAGCGCGGCGACGACTGCGAACGCGATCACGCCGATGACAGTCACCGCCCAGAACGCCGCGCGCCAGCCGAGCATCAGGCCGAGCCAGGCACCGAAGGGCACGCCCAGGAGCGTCGCGACCGTCAGGCCGATGAACATGGTGGCGATCGCAGACGCACGCTTGTCCTCGGCGACGAGGCTGGTGGCCACCACCGAGCCGACGCCGAAGAACGTGCCGTGCGCGAGCGAGGTCAGCACGCGCGCGGCCATCAGCAATTCGTAAGTGGGTGCAAGCGCGCAAGCCGCATTTCCGAGCGTGAAGATCGCCATCAGCGCCAGCAGCACGGTTTTCCGCGGCATTTTGCGCGTCGCCAGGGTGAGGACTGGCGCCCCCACGGACACGCCGAGTGCATAGCCTGATATCAGCAGGCCTGCGACCGGCACCGAGACGTGCATGTCGGCGGCAACCTGCAGCAGCAGGCCCATGATGATGAATTCGGTGGTGCCGATGCCGAAGGCACCGGCGGTGAGCGCGAGGACGGCAGGAGGCATGCGTTGCTCCAAGGGATGAGACGAGCCACGCAGATAGCGGCGCTGCCGCCAAACCATTAGAATGTCCGCAATCCAATCATTTGTGACGTGAATTCAACATGGCCCGTTTCGACACCAACCGCTCCGCCGAGATGGAGGTCTTCGTCCGTGTCGTCGACCTCGGCGGCTTCACCCCGGCCGCGCGAAAGCTGCGCCTGACGCCGTCGGGCGTCAGCAAGCTGATCTCGCGTCTGGAGACGCGCCTCGGTGCGCGGCTCGTCAACCGCACCACGCGCAGGCTGACGCTGACGGAGGAAGGCCAGGCCTTCTACGAGCGCTCGTTGCGCATCCTCGCCGAGATGGAGGAGGCCGAGCGCGAGGCGGCCTCAGGCGCGGCGCCGCGCGGCCGCCTTACGGTCAATTGCAACATCCCCTTCGGCATGCTGCATGTGATGCCCTTGATCCCGCGGTTTCTGGCGCAGCATCCCGACGTCACGCTCGATCTCGTGCTGACCGATACGGTGATCGACCTGATGCAGGAGCGCGCGGACGTCGCCATCCGCGTCGGTCCGCTGCGCGCCTCGCGGCTGGTCGCGCGAAAGCTCGGCACCAGCCGCATGGTCGTGGTCGGCGCGCCGGACTATCTCGCCCGCTGCGGCATGCCGAAGATTCCGGCCGATCTCGCCGACCACCGCGGCATCGGCTGGACCTTTCCACGCAGCATCCGCGGCTGGCCGTTCAGGCGTGGCGACCACGCCGAGGAGGCCCTGCCCCCGCCGGTCGCGCGCGCCAGCGACGGCGAAGCCGCCCGCCGCCTCTGCCTCGGCGGCGTCGGTCTTGCGCGCCTCGCCCTCTTCCACATCGGCCCCGATATCGAATCCGGTCGTCTCGTCCCGGTGCTGCAAGGCTACAACCCCGGCGACCGCGAAGACATCCACGCCGTCTATGTCGGCCACACCGCCCCACTCCCGGCACGCGTGCGCGCGTTCATCGATTTCCTCGCCGAGCACGTGCGGGTGAGCGACCCCGCGTTGAAGCGGACCGGGGATGGGAAGTGGAAGCTGGTGGGGTGAAGCGGCGGCGGAGGGCGCAGGAGAAGCTTGCCCCCGGCAGGCTTGCCGAGCCGAAGCAAACGGCACCGAGTCCACCTTCGCCCTGCGGGCTTCGGCGCGCCAGCCTTGCGCAAACGTCGTTTGCGAAGGCTGGCGAGGAGAGTGTCAGTCCAGGGATGCCGGGCGAGCCAACGCCGGCGAAATAAATTGCTTCTGCGTTGCGGCCGCGCTTCCTAGGGTCGGCCTGTGCTTGGCTAATTCCAGCGTCCGCACGAGCACGGTGCGCGATTCCGAAAAAGAGGCGACCACGATCATGAGCAATGCCATCACTGCCACCGGAGAGAAGCCGCTGACTCCGGCCATGCTGCGCGAGTTGTCGATGCGGTCCAATTGGCAGGGTCTGATCCGCGCGATCAGCCACTACGGCGTCATCGTCGTTGTCGGCGCGCTGATCTGGCTGGTCTCATCGCGATACGGAATCGTCTGGGCATTGCCGCTGGTGGTCATCCAGGGCTACTTTGTCGCATTCCTGTTCATGGTGGTCCACGAGACCGCCCACAAGACGGCGTTTCGCAGCCGCGCGCTTAATCTCGCCTTCGGTCATCTCTCCTCGTTCGCGGTCGGCTTGCCTTACGAATATTACTGCTTATTCCACTGGGATCATCATCGGTACACGCAGGATCCAGAGAGGGATCCGGAACTGCTGTCGGTTCCAATCCCGACCTCGGACGCGCAACTGGTGATCGTGTACAGCGGCTTGCGGCAGGTTGCCTTCCGGGTGGGGCTGATGCTTCGCCATGCGTTGACCGGCAACGCCACGTCACCCTGGATTCCCGAAAGCAAACGCCACATTGTCGTGACAGAAGCGCGTCTCCATCTGGCAGGCTACGTCGCGCTGTTGCTGGCATCGATCGCGTTGCACAGCTTGATCCTGTTGTGGGTCTGGGTCGTTCCCGTGATCGTCGGTCAATTGTTTCTGCGTCCGTATCTGCTTGCCGAACACACCGGCTGCGATCGCACGCGCAGCGCCTTCCAGAACACCCGCACCACCTATACCGCCAGGTTCGTGCGCTGGTTCGCATGGAACATGCCCTATCATGTCGAGCACCATGCCTATCCTTCGATTCCTTTCCATGCGCTGCCGAAACTGAACCGGATCGTCGCCGATCAGATCGTCTATCGGGGCCCGGGCTACATCGCAGTGACGCGGCAGACGTGGGCCTGGTTTCGCCGCGCACGCAACGGTACCGAACGCCCGATCGGTTCTGATTGAGTCGAGATCAGGACTTGGCGGAAGCCAGCAGAGTGCCGTTGCCGCAGGCCGTGCTGCGCCCAAGGTGTGAGCAGCTTGATGAATTTATTGCCCCGACCGCGGTTGGAAGCTGTTTTGCTTGCGCAAAAAGTGGACAGCGGGGCCTTGTCGATTAATTGCTTCATGGTCTTCGATCTTCAGACGATCCTGTCGTTAAGGTCGATCACCTCCGGTCGCCGGCATCACAGGGGTTTGGCATGCGATCAACAACTGCACTTCGGTTCGCCGTGTTCGTGCTATCTGCGTCCTTCCTGTTTGCGCCGTCCGAGCGCGCGACAGCCGAGGAATTGCTGAAGGCGCGGCTCGCCCAGAATCTTGGGCCGATCTCGGGACTGGCGATCGTTGCCCATGCGAAAGGCATTTTCGCCAAGCAGGGGCTCGACATCTCGGTCTCCAATTTCACCAGCGGGAAGCAGTGCCTCGATACGGTGCTTGGGGGAGGGGCGGATTTCGCGACAACAGCCGAGGCGCCGGTCACGGCGGCCGCGATGGCGCAACAGCCCATCGCCTTCGTGGCGGGAATGGAATATTCGGATCTCAAGACGATGACCGCAGCTTCTGCCGGGATCAAAACGAAGGCCGATCTGCGTGGAAAGCGAATCGCCTTTACGGCCGGAACCGGCAGCGAAGTCTACACCTCGGTTCTGTTGAAAGCGGCAGGCCTGACGTCGAAGGACGTGACGCTCGTCAACCTGCGACCGCAGGAGATGCTCCCTGCCATGGCGGCCGGCAGCATCGACGCATTCGACACCTGGGAGCCGCACGTCGCGAATGCGAAGAAGGCTCTCGGCGAAGGCGCGATCCCGCTTGATACCAAAGGTCTCTACTCGGAGACCTTCAATATTGTCGTGACGCAGTCTTACCTCGCCGCCAACCCCGCGATCGTCAGCAAGTTCCTGGCGTCCCTCATCGAAGCCGAGGGCTGGCTCAAGGCGAATCCGGGTGAAGCAATCGACCTCATCGCAGCGGCGACGGGGATGAAACGCGATGAATTGGCGTCGATCTGGACGGACTACGTCTACCATGTGCGCCTCGACGACAGGATTCTCACGACTCTGAAAACCCATGCCGCCTGGCGGCTCGAGACCGGCAATCATCCCCCTGGAGCGAGCATGCCCGATTTCACGAAAGTCCTGGTGACGGCGCCGCTGAAGGCGCTCGATCCAGCTCGCGTCACGCTGGAGGCGCGCCCGTGAGCGTCGGCAGACGCAGCAGCGCGACCGAACGGCTGAGCGTACTGGTCGCCGTCCTCTCCGTGCCCGCCTTCACAGGCATGTGGGAACTGGTTGCGCGCTCCGGCATCGTGAACACCGTGCTGTTTCCGCCGCCATCGACCGTCGCCGTCGCCGTTCTCGAATGGATTCGCAGCGGACAATTCTTCGCCGACCTGATGGCGAGCCTCGCGCGCGTGGCCGCGGGATTTGCCATCGGGGGCCGCGGGCGGAATCGTGCTCGGCATCCTGACCGGCCGGTTTCGGCTGGTGTCCAGCCTGCTTTCGCCCTTATTTCACATCCTTCGCCCAATTCCTCCCATCGCCTTCGTGCCGATCGTCATCCTTTGGTTTGGCCTCTCGGAAACAGGCAAGCTTTTCCTGGTCGTTTGGGGCGTGTTCTTCACGGTATGGCTCGCGACCCACATCGGGGTGCAGAAAGTCGACCACGGACTTATCCGAGCCGCCCAGATGCTCGGCACGCCGCAACCGCAGATGCTGTGGGAGATCGTCCTTCTTGGCGCGCTGCCCTATATCACGGTCGGTCTTCGAACCGCGGTGAGCATCTCCTTCTACACGCTGGTCGCCGCCGAGTTGGCAGGAGCGTTCGCCGGTATCGTTTATCGTATCGAAATTGCGCAACAGAACATGCAAACGGGTCAGGTCATGGGCGGGCTGGCGGCTCTCGGGCTACTTTCCTTCGTCGCCGACCGTTCCTTCGCAATTCTTGCCGAACGTGCTGTGTGGTGGCGATGATCCCGAGCCTGCTTCGTCCAGACCAGCCGCTCAGGCTCGTGGATACGTACCCGCCGTCCGCCGCGGCGCGTCAGGCGATCATCCGGGTCGAGGATTTGAGCATCGTCTTCGATGCGCCGAGCGGGCAGGTCATCGCGGTCGACCGCGTATCCCTGACAGTAGCCCAGGGGGAATTCGTCTCGATCGTCGGTCCATCCGGCTGCGGCAAGTCCACGCTGCTGAATGCAATGGCCGGCCTCGAGCGGCCGTTCGGAGGCCAGGTGCTCATGGCCGGCGAAGCAATGCGCAAGCCACGACCCGAGATCGGAATGGTCTTCCAGCAGCCACATCTGTTTCCGTGGAAATCGGTGCGCCGGAATATCGCGCACGGGCCCCGCGCGCTCGGCAAGCCGAAAGCAGAGGCGCTGCGGATTGCCGACGGCCTCATCGAGATGATCGGCCTGACCAGATTTGCGTCGGCATATCCGCACACGCTATCCGGAGGCATGCAGCAGCGGGTTGCGATTGCCCGTGCCCTCGCCAATCAGCCGAGTGTCCTGCTGATGGACGAGCCGTTCGGAGCGCTGGATGCGCAGACCCGGGCGGTCATGCAGGACAATCTGCTCGAGCTCCGCGAGCGGATCAATGCAACAATCGTCTTCGTCACACACGACATCGATGAAGCGATTCTTCTCTCTGACCGTGTGCTGATCATGAGCGCCGGACCTGGCCGCATCCTCAGGGATCTTCAGGTGAGCCTGCCGCGGCCGCGCTCCAGCGCCATCGTCGCGGAGGCCGCCTATCTCGCCCTCAAGCGGGATTGCCTTGAGCTGATCCGCTCGGAAGGCCGCAGGGCCTTCGAGCAGATGGAAATCACGACGTAGGCGTCTGACGATAAGTTTGGCATGGCTCTTGAATGGTTTTCCCCTGCGGCGGCAGGGGAGCGAGCAGATGTCAGCGGCAAGTCTCAGGAATGCGACCGGCATTATGCTGGCGGGATCGGATGCTCTGGTCGGGTCGCTGCCGAGCTTGTTGGATCCGTTGTGCGAGGCTGACCGGCGCCGTGTCCTCGCCATCGGCCGCGAGGAGGTCCTGCCGGCAGGCAAGCATGTCTGGCGTCAGGGCGATCTCCAGAACGGCATATATCTGATCGAAGAGGGGCGTATTCGCAGCTACTACGCGGCGCCTTCCGGACGCGAGGTGACGCTGGCCTACTGGTTCGCCGGCAATTTCGTCGGCGGCCCCGATCTGTTCGGTACTGGTGCCCACGTATGGTCTTCGGTTGCAGTTGAACGAAGCCGAGTGACGTTCTTGCCCGGCCCAGCCCTGCGCGCGCTGGCGCTTCAATCGGCAAGTATCGCAGTCGCGCTGCTGGATGCGCTCGCCTTCAAGGCACGGTGCTACTCGGCCATGGCGCAAATGCTGGGGACCCGCTCGGTGACCGAGCGGCTGCATCGTCTGTTGGTCTTCCTCTCGAAGATCTACGGTTCGCAGCAGGGCCGCGAGATCGTGATCGGGATCCCGTTCACGCATGGTGATCTCGCCAATCTGATCGGCTCAACCCGCCAATGGGTGACGGTGCAGCTTTCCCGCATGCAGGCAAGAGGCGTCATCCGT
This sequence comes from Bradyrhizobium sp. USDA 336, assembly GCF_044908355.1. NCBI lineage: Bacteria > Pseudomonadati > Pseudomonadota > Alphaproteobacteria > Hyphomicrobiales > Nitrobacteraceae > Bradyrhizobium > Bradyrhizobium sp. USDA 336. Next base: position 5,362,164 of record NZ_JBIYDC010000002.1, read on the forward strand.
TATCATCGGGGCCTGATTGTGATCCTCAATCTGCGCGCGCTCGATCTCGAAGTCGTCTAGGAAACGGCGTTCGGGTATACTTTTAGATTGAACAGTCCGGCCTTCGGATCGGGCAGCCATCGCTCGGCAAGGTCGAGAACAACATGGTCGCGCCACGCAGGCGCCAGCAAAGTGATACCCATCGGCATGCCGTTGCCGAGCGTTGCGTTGGGAACCGACACCGCGCACAAGTCCACGAGATTGGCAAAATAGGAGTAGTAACCGAGGCGGTTGTTGAGCGTGATGGGATCTTCCATCATCTCCGCGATCGTGAAGGGGCGTGGCGCGGTCGGTACCACCAGGACATCGATCTCCTCGAAAAGCGTTTGGATCTGGCGTCGCAGCTTTAAAAGTCGATGTTGCGCAGCGAATGCATCTGTTGCGGAAAACCGGGCAGCTGCGCTCAGCACGTTGCGGATGACGTCAAGCAGGTCTCCATGATCGACGTCCAGGAGCTTGCTGATCGCCGCATGACGTTCGGCAATCCAAGGACCTGAAAAGAGCATTTCACCGGCTTCGGCGAAAGGCGCGAAGTCAATTTGTCTGGATTGACCTCCTAGTCCCGAAAGCCTCGTGCAGGCCTGCCTGTAAAGGTCATCGCATTCCGGCATGCCGAATGAATTGAGACGATCGACAGGGACCTGGCCGAACCGGAATTTGCGAGGAGATGGGGAGGGCGAGGCAATCCGTTGACGGCTATAGGGATCACTGTCGTCGAATCCTTCGATCAACCCGAGCAGAATTCGACCCTCGGCAATGGAATTGCAGAAGATCGAGGGACAATCGAGTGTCGGACAGTTCGGCACAAGCCCCCGGGACGAGACGAGGCCGACGGTTGGCTTGATCCCGATGATTCCGTTGAAACCTGCGGGAATCCGGCCTGAGCCGCCGGTATCTGTGCCGAGAGCGAAGGCAACATGGCCGGATGCTACGGCAGCAGCCGAGCCGGAGCTCGAACCGCCGGAGACATACAGATCGTTCGCCGCACTGGAACAGGCGCCATACGGGGAGCGGGCGCCGGACAGTCCGGTTGCGAACTGATCCAGGTTGGTTTTGCCAAGACAGATCGCGCCCGCGGCCTTCAATTTCTCGACGCATCTGGCCGATTGCGCAGCCATATATTCGAATGACGGACAGGCTGCCGTCGTTGGCATGGCCTCAACGTCAATATTATCCTTGACGCCGAATGGCACGCCAAGGAGCGGCAGGACTTCACCCTCCTCCGCTCGTTGCACAAGGGCATCAACCTCGGCCAGCGCTTCTTCCATGGGCCGCACATAGATCCAGCAATTGCGGTGCCGGTCCCGCTCGATGCGCTCATAGGCGCTTATGATGATGGAGGCTAACTCGGCACGGGAACGGAGGGGGCGGCTCTGCGCGGATAGGATCGCTTGCGGCACGGAATAAGCTCCTGAGGGCATGACCCCACGAATATGAAGCCGCTGCCCAGCAATGAAAGCAACTAAGCGCCTCAACAAATGCCGGAGAAAGTGTCAGTCAATCCTGATTGACGTATAAGCTGTTTTCATTCCGAAGGGTGGCAATCAACGGTCCTGGCTACTGGGCGCTTAGACACGCCTCGTAACATGACGAGGTAATGAAGATGGCGACGAAACGGCTCTTTGACGACTTCGACTTCGAAGGCTTCTGGGACGACTGTCCGTATTCCCTGGAGAACTATGTCGAGCCTCCGCCGACCGACGAGCTCATCGCCTCCATTGAGCATGAAATCGGAGGGTATCGGCTGCCGGCGGCCTATGTCGACCTCGCACGGCGCCACAATGGCGGAATGGTCAAGCGCAACTGCCATCCAATGAAGGAGCGTACAGGCTGGGCGGAGGACCACGTGGCTATCGAGGGGCTCTTCGCTCTTGGCCGTACGTCCACATATTCACTCGCCGGGAAGTTTGGCGCCAAGTTCATGATCGAGGAATGGGGCTACCCGCCGATTGGCGTCGGAATCGCCGACACGCCGGCCGGCGGCCACGAACTGATCATGCTGGACTACCGGACCTGCGGAAAGCGGGGCGAGCCGCAGGTCGTGTACGTCGACCAGGAGGATGACTACCGTATCGTCGTCGTCGCGCCAGACTTCGAGACCTTCATTCGCGGCTTGGTCGAGGAGTCCGAGTACGACACTGCTGAGGAGGATCGGGCCGCTGCGATCGCGACCGTCGAGCGGGGAACGTTATCGCCAATCGTGGTGCGAGCCTTGGCCGCCGTCGGCGACCGTCTGCCGCACGGCGAGCGAATGTTGCGCAGCTTGGCCCGCCAGATCGTGGACGAGAAAGGTTTCTTTGCCCTGCACGACGACGAGCGGTCGCACCTCATGTATGGGCTGATGTTCTGGCTTTATTCGAGCCTTTGTACGGCCAGATCCTTCGAAGCTTTCTTGGGCCGTCCCGAGACCGGCACCTCCTACGACTCGCCTTGTTTCGAGCTGATGATCGCTTTCGACCTTGTCACCGAACCTTACGGCTTCAACACGCGCGGGTACGCCGAGGGCCTTGTGAGGGACTGGTGGGACGGATGCGTCGCCCGCGGCGACATTGTCGAGATGGCGGAAGGCTACCGTCTGACTTCCGGGGCCGAGGCGGCCCTGCTCGGACGCTTGGCGACGATTGCTGGCCCCGAAGGCAAATAAGCCGGCGCGATTGATTTGAGCGGGTGGCGGAGGGAGAGAAACCGGGGTCGAACCTTCTCCACTGCGCCCCACGACGCAAGCACTAGAAACTCGTGCTAGCGGAAGGGGTTAGCTAGCCCCAGGCGGATATCCAATGCAATGGGCCGGACCGCTCCCTTGCGCAGCTCGGGGTGTCAGCAGTGAGCCTGATGGCGGCGCAAAAGCGACCTCACGCAGCCCCAGCTGCAAGTTCCCGTGGCACTCGGAGCCGACATGCAGTGACACCGCACCAACGCAAGCTATGGACGAACTGCAGACATTCGCGAAGCGGGCTCCGTATCAGGTCCTGGGTCCCGGGACGCAGATGGTGGATATGCCGCCTGCGCATCAGATTGCAGTTAATCCTCAGCCCGATGCCAAAATTCTTCCTCGACAACGTGCTCCAGGACAGCCCGAGCGCCGGTGAAGGACACTATCCACCGAGCGAGTGCTCAAGGAAGAAGCGCAGCATTTCTCTCGTCGCATCCGGCCCATGAGGATCGGTGTAGGAGCCGGCGGGACTGCCGCCTGACCACGCATGTCCGCCGCCATCGATGGTCCAGTGTTCGGAGATCACTCGACCTGCCCCGTCGGTAAGGACCGCTCGGGTATAGGCATGGCCGTCGGGTACGCGTCCGCGAAGTACCTTCGTCGTCGGTCTCATTGCTCCGGCGGACTGCTCGATAATCTGGTCGCCATTCTTGGGATGCACCGTCGTGTCGCGATTTCCATGGAAAACGATGGTCGGCACCGAATTTTTGCCATTCGGAATTGCCCTGGAGCCCCCACCCTGCCGCATCGCGACGAACGCGGAGGGAAGATCACTCGCGGCTCCGCACGCGAGGCCTGAATGAATACCGACGGCCGCGTAAAGGTCGCTATATGTTGCGCCCATGATGGCGGCGGCGGCCCCACCGGCCGAGAGACCCGCGACGTATACGCGTTTCGGATCGATCGCATGGTCGCGCATGATCTGGCGGGTAATGCCGGCGATCATCGAAGGCTCGCCCCCGCCGCGGCGCTGGTCGCCGGTGCGAAACCAGTTCCAGCACTTCGAGTGGTTGGCGCCACTCGGCTGCTCGGGATACACAACGAAGCAATTCTGCTCTTCCGCCAGGAAGTTCATCCGGGTACCGGTCGCGAAATCGTCCGGCGATTGGGTGCAGCCATGAAGCATGACGATCAGCGGCAGCCGTCGTCCGTGACAGCGGCTTGGGATGAACAGCTTGTACGTCCGGCTTCCCGCAGCGTTACTGAAAGTACCGGCGATAAACCGTGTGCCCTCGGGCGCGATGTCCGACGTGGATGGCGGCGTGCGTCCGATCGGACCTCGCAGCCCGAGCCCGGAAAAATCCTGCATGACGTCAAGCGGCGACGAGCGTCTACGTCCTTGAGCAGAGCTCGGCGAGATCTGCGAAGCTTCCGGCTCTTCGACGACGTCCGCCCTGGCCTCAATCGTAAGCGGATCGAGCCGCGGATGTCGAGCTTGAGGGGCGTGGCGAGACTCCGGTGTTGGCGCGCTACCGTCCCGAAGCATGCGCTGCAGGAGCATGGTAGCCTCGGCCAGTCGGCCGGCACGCGTGAGCCGGGTTGCTTCCAGGACTATGTCTTGACTCAGCATCGTTCACCTCATTCGGTCGGCGAGAGCGGCCTTGACCGCGGGTGTTGCGTGAAGCGCCCCCAGTACAGAGACAGACGCGATGGTGGCGCGAGCCAACTCGGGAGTGACGTCCTGGGCGATGGTGGCCAAGCCAAGCACATTGATCTGCAGCATCTCGCCGGCGCGCCGCGTTGCTTCGAGATCCTCGCGGGTGTAGTTGCGCAAGCCTAGGTCCAGGCTCTTCCGAGCCGTAGATTGCCTGACGACATCTGCATGGCGTTCGAGCTGGTTCCGGATTGCTGTCCGGATGAAATCGGACCGGTTTGAATAGAACCCTTCCTGCACCATGAGATCGACATGTCCCAGGTCGACATAGCCAAGGTTGATCGTGATCTTCTCGGTATCGGGGACCTTGGGTCGGAACTCGTGCACATTGTCGCCCATAACTGACATCCAGTTTTTGCCCATCCCACTGGATGGCGGATGGATGTTAGCTAGATCCTCTCGGGTGCGATTCAAGGGGTGCTACACAGATAGTCCCGCGGCAAGACCGCCTGCCAATCGCTGTCAGGCGTCTTAATCAGAGGAACAAAATTACATGTCGCTGTTTAACGTGCTGATCTCCACAGCCTTTGGCGACAGATCTCGGCAGCGCATATCAAGGCGGCACGAATGGCACGCGTAACATCTGTCTCTTGGACAGCTGAAAAACTTGATCGCCTGCAAGAGCTCGTCAGCGCGGATTCTTCCGTCGCACGAGCGGCGGTGGTGATGAAACGATCCATGTTTTCCGTCCGGCAAAAAGCGCGCGAAATTGGCTCACCGTTTCCCACTAAGAGAACTTTGCGCGAGCGAGCGTTCGCGAAAGGCTCCGGCGGATGACGATCCGCTCCCGACGCGAAGTCATCACTTCAATCATCCGTTCAGAATAAGAGGCATGGACCGGCAGTTGCCGGCTGGCGGCTACGAAGTCATCACAGACGAGGAGATGATCGAGAGCCTTTGGTTCGCAGCATTCCGTCGCTTTGCCACCGTTATCAAGGTGCCGGCTAACCGCTCGGGGGCTTGACGGTGCAGGACATCTCGATCAGCCCTGCCGACGTGTCAGACGCGCAGCATACCGACGCAAGCCCATCCAACAGCTGACAGATTCTCTCTCAGCGATCCGGACCAGATCTAGACGCTCGTCATTTTCCCAAACGGGTCTGAGAGATGTCACCTTTAGGTGCAGGCCTTGGCGAGCACTGCACATCTGGACGCATGGGACGAATTCGATAAGGGAAGCGAGATGATAGGCAATTTCACAGTGAGGGTCGCGCGCATTGAGATGAGCGAAAGCAACGAACGAGGTGAAGACATTCGTTTGACGTTTCACATCGAAGGGCATCAGACCAGTTTTAACTTGCCGATCTTCCTGAACTCTCGCGAGTTCGACGACACTGAAGTCGTCAAGATCGCTCGCAGCAAGTTACACGATGTTTTCCGTCAGCTTTGCTGTCAGTGCCAGGATTGGCAGCTATCGGAAGACGAGCGCCGCCAGCTGGCGGGGATTAACGTGCGGCCAGCGACGCTGATTTAGATATCCAGCAAGAACGTCAGCTCCGTGGAACGCGTTCGCGACCTCTTCTTGTGTAGGAACAATAGCCCACCGCATATGTTAGCGCGGCTTATGGACCGCCAACGGGAAAAAGCCGGCTGGAAGGCGAGACTCGCAAAGTACACAGCGCTGTCAGAAGCTTTTGACCTGCCACTGAATTTTCATCCAGCGGGAGTTAGAGTCTCGGGGTTTTGTACGCCAAACGGCGCGGGTGGAGCAACGGACGATCGGCGGAGCTGGTCGGGGTTGCGCGGCCGATCGTCCGTTGCGGTGAGGTGGGCGGCATAGGCCGCGGGGGTCAGGTATTTCAGCGACGAGTGGGGACGCTGGAGATTGTAGTCAGCGATCCAGGCAACGATCTTGGCGCGGGCGTCGTCGAGATGGAAGAATAGGGTCTCATTGAGCAGCTCATCGCGCATCCGGCCGTTGAAACTCTCGACGAAGCCATTCTGCATCGGCTTTCCCGGTGCGATGAAGTGCCAATCGATGGCTGCGTCCTTGCACCAGGCGAGCATGGCGTTGCAGGTGAACTCGGTGCCATGGTCGGACACGATCATTCCTGGCTTGCCGCGTCGCTCGACGATTGTCGTCAGTTCGCGGGCTACGCGCCGCCCCGAGATCGACGTCTCCGGAATGGCGCCCAGGCATTCCCTGGTGACGTCGTCGACGATGTTGAGGATGCGGAAGCGTCGACCATTGGCGAACTGGTCGTGAACAAAGTCCAGCGACCAGCGTGCGTTGGGCCTCGCCTCCACCAGGATCGGAGCTCGGGTCCCCACGGCCTTGCGGCGAGCGCGCCGCTTGCGGACGGTGAGCCCTTCCTCGCGATAAAGCCGGTAGATCCGATTGATCCCCGACGGCTCGCCCTCCCGCCGCAGCAGGACGAACAGCCGGCGGTAGCCAAAACGTCGCCGCTGGTTGGCGAGGTCGCGCAGCCTGCCACGGAGAGCCGCTTCCGGAGGACGGCTGGAGCGATAGCGGATCATCTTCCGATCCGCGCCCACGATCGAACAGGCCCGCCGTTCCGACAGGCTCATGACGGCCTGCAGATGCGCGACCGCAGCGCGCTTGGCGGCGGGCCCTACCATTTTTTTGAAAGGAGCTCGCGAAGGGCGGCCGTATCAAGCATCTGCTCGGCCAGAAGCTTCTTCAGCTTCGCGTTCTCCTCCTCCAGGGCCCTCAGCCGCTTCGCCTCGGAAACGTCCATGCCGCCGAATTTGGCCTTCCAATTGTAGATCGTCGCTTCGGATATCCATGCTTGCGAGCCAAATCGGCCGTCTTCGCCCCGGCCTCATGCTCCTTCAGCACCGCGATAATCTGCTCTTCCGTAAACCTTGCTCGCTTCATTTGTCCGTCCTTCGTCAGGTCGGACTCTAACTCCTTCTGGAGGAATTACTCAGTGGCAGGTCACTTTCCCTGAGGGGGCAGTTAACGAGACCATGCTTGACATGATTGGCGAGTTGAAGGATCAGCTCCGAAAGCTCGCTCGCGAAGAGTAACGCCGTCCCACCATGCCATCGTCGTCTTATGCATGCTTCATTAATGCAAATGAACCGCGCTGTTCAGCGCCTGCCGCGCTTAGGCGTCCTCAATGCTCCGTACTCACATTTCGATAGACTATAGAAACGCAGAACAAACGCTCACTCGTCGAGCGCACTTCGACTGCTAAATCGGGCCGCTCGCCCCCAGAAATCGATTCTTTCGTGATGCCGGCCAAGGTTTGCAACGCTTCCACTTGTGCTGCTTTTTGGTTGGGCAGGCGTAAACCTTCTTCATCCGCGAAGAACTCTCGGCCACTTTGGATGTCGAAGAAAAAGCGTTCCATGAAGATGCTCTGGTTCCATTCAGGCAGGATCGCACTCCACTCTCTCGGACAGCGATGCCAATGAGAGGACGCCTCGCCCGACGATAAAGGACAATAAACTTGCGGTCACATCGTTGCTGGAAGTTACTCGCGCCGCTGCTGCCCAGCGGCATCGTAAGGCCCTTTTGGCGACTAGCGCTCAAATGCCTTCTTGGTGAGCACTTATTTTGCGGAAACAGTGACTTCCACAGTCATTTTGGAGAAGGTCGATCCCAAGTAGCTTCCTGACACCGGCATCACTTGGCGGATATCCCTCGCAACAGCGGCAGGGACCAAGTTGTGGCCTCCTACACTACGATTAGTCGGGTCAAATGTAATCCAGCCTGCGCCCGGAACGTAGATCTCGGCCCAGGCGTGGGTCGAACCCGAACCCGCTGAACCCACGCGGCTCATGTCCGGGTCGTAGAGGTACCCGGAAACAATTCTACTCCCGAACCCAAGGAAACGGGCGGCTTCCACGAAAAGCGTCGCCATATCTCTGCACGTTCCGATGCCGAGCTGCAGTGTCTCATCCGGAGAATGCGTGCCCTCGGCATCCCGGGCTTCATAACGTATCCATTGAGTGACCCCCTGGTTCAGGTCCTTGAGCAAAGACAAAGTGTCGGTGGTGCTGCCAAGTACAAATGATTTGGCCCAGTTGCGGACCGCATCGCCGCCATTACGGTATTGAGGAGCGGCGAGGGCTCCCAGGTCCGTCCACTCTTCGTCACCGTATCGGAATGGATAGGAAATGGCCGAGGCAGCAACCGGAAACACGGGCCAAGCGCAGGAGCTCAGCTCAACCTCTGACAAACTTTCTATAACGAGCTTGTCCGTCATGGCCGTGAAATCTACCATTGCCACAGCATTGCCGAAGACGTCCTGCGCCCAGGCTACCTCACTCGCTGGCGCTATTGTTATTAGATGGGAAAGAAGCCGCAACTCCCGACCTTCGCGAGGGCGCAGCAATAATCGATGCGGGTTCAGGCTAACTCCGCTTTCAAAGTTATATATTGTCTCGTGTTTTATTCTTAGGACTGTCATGGGTCCTCCAAATTGAGTGTGCACGTACTTTCGGCTGCCATATGGCGCGCGCTGTCGAGCAGCCAATGTACCAGCCGTGCGAATAAGTTGGCTTCCAGCATCAGATTGGTTCGATGCGCGGTGTAGGCCGTCGAAATAGACCCCGATGACTTTCCGAGACTTCGGGACCTGCTCTGGCGCCCCGTTAGGGCGAGTCTGGTGTACGCGGAAAGACCTGCTCTGGGCGCGTTACCAGCAGTTCTACTTCATGCTCCTCCTCTCACGACTACTGCCGGCTCTCCCGGATGCAGCTGGGGCCGAGCTGTGCGCCCACCGGCGTTACTCGGCCGAGCAGGGACAGTTCCGCTTCAAGTCGTTATATCCTATTGAAACTACCATTCGCGTCCCACATTGAAGGGGCAGTTCGGAGAAAAGACATGTCAGACCGCCGGGAGCTTTATCGCAGTCCAAATGGCGATGCATGGTTCATCGCTCGTGAGCCGACGAATGGTTATGCTTTCATTATTCACCAGCCTAATCCGCCATCGGGCGGGCGCCTCTCTCATATCGAGTTGGGCGACTTCTTGCGCGACGGAAAGGGCCCCGAACAGCAAGCTTTGTTGCGCCTAATCGGAACACTGGTCGAGGTACCGCCGTTTGCCTAAGCGGGCACGCGACCTGCTACTCGCATGTGCTTGGCGGGCCGCCATTTAGCCTGCGAGAGGGAGCTGTTTGAAACTATGACCAACGAACGAGCGCATCAAAGGGAACAAAGTGTGGGAGGGCGGTTTGAATCTGGCGGCAGAACTAGGAGACTAGGAGCCGCGAAGAAAAGCCGTTCGGTGTAACGCCCGGCGGCTTTTGTTTGAGGGGCTATCTTGAGACTGTGCTCACTTCAACGCACGGACACGCCAGATTGAATATTCCTACCTTTCGCGCTCCCCGTTGAACCTATCGACGGCATCCCCGATCGACACTTCCATCCCGCAGAGCCGAGCGCCGTGCCGCTGACGGTGGCAACGCAGTTCTGATCTATCGTGTACTGCTCTGGAGTCGGTCTTGAAGACACAAGCCAAAATCGTGATCGGCAGCGCTTTCGGTCTACTTTAATCCTGAAAGCAGACGATCCGAACAGCCTGACGATGGTCAGCTATGGGCGAACAGGCGTCTTGATCCAAATGGCCTCGAAAGCCTGCTACCGTCTGATAACGGCAGTGGTGGGCTACTGTTCTCCCTTTAGGGGAGGGGCTACTACACCAGCAGCCGTGCGACAGCCTGGGCAAGCAGAAAGAGCACGTACAGCCAGCCGGACATCGCGATGGCTATGGTGGCAAAGAAGAGCGAGCCGAGGACTAAGTCAGCCAACCTCCCGCTCGCGTCCTTGAGCGGTGCCGTCGGCGGGATCGAGGCGGGTGCGATCGAGAAGTGTTCGACGCCGAATGGGTGGGCCATCTTTGCCCCTCTCATGGTTGACAGGGGAGCGCAAAAGCGGTCTCTCAGCCACCCTCGTCTGCAGGACGAGCCCCTGATCGGTGATGCGTCTTCAATGCGCGATGATAGGCAGGGTTCAATTCGTCCCTGACGAGTGCCATTCTGCTCCATTCAGGGATACCGGGTCGCTCCTCAGGGCTGGCCCACGGAGAAGCACCGCGAGAAGCTTGGCAGAAAGCAACGCGAGCCAGATCAGCGAAACAACAATAGAGGCGAAGTGCCAATCTATGTCGCCGCGTCCGGCCCGCATCGTGTCTCTCCCATGCCAGACGTGCGCCTCAAAGATTACAAGCCCCGCCTTCTGATCTCGTCCTTGATTTCTTTAAGGAAGTTGAGGATTTCGGGACCATCCATGTCCTCAAGCGCGGCGCGCTTGAGGCGCTCCACGATCGTCAGCTCAGCCTTCGAAGAAGGTCCAGCCCCGCCTTCCATCGCCGTCTCCCTTCCGTAGGTTCGTGGCCTCAATCGGTGAGACTGAGAGCCGAGATGCTTCGGCTTTCATGCCTGGGGGCTAGCGACGCGGCCTGTCCATTGTCTTTTGGATGGGAGGCGTGCTTGCGTTTAGCTTGCTCCAAATGTGGTTCAGGACAGTATTGATAGCCCTATCGCTCTTGTTCGCCACTCTCGTTCGAAAGTCGATTATTCTCTTCACGCGATTGCGCGCACGGGATTGAAGGTGTCCCATCATGTCGGAGCCTGCAGGCCCGGCGATGAAACCCACTGGTTGATTTGAATAGCCACTTCGGCCTGACGAACCTTCTGCAGCAAGTCGTCCCGGTCCTTGCCAGGCCGCAGTCTTTCGGCCTGATCGCGCCCGCGTTGCGCAAATTGGGAAAGCCGTTCTGACAGTGTTAAAATCCGAGGTTGCATAGCGCTGCTCCCTGTCCGGTTGGGCGGGAGCACAATACTCTCAGTCACCGATAGAAGCCGTGGGCCGAGCGGTGATGAAGCGACTAGACGCCCTATTCGGCAGGGAGTCGACCTAATTCGGTTAGGGCGCTTCGAATTGTCAATTCGGTGTACGAAGTAGGTAAAACAGGGCGCTATTTCCCTCGATCTGGGCCGTTTCGCGCGAAGTCTCATGGCCGCTCATCAGCAGGGCGTCGTCTTCCCAAACCTGCCACTCCCACTTCTGCGGGAGAAGAGCGTCCAGCCTCACCTCAAGCATGCGCCTCGCGGGAATTTTGTGGGCCATACAGCGTATATCCGCTCTCAGTCACCGATATATACTACTGGCCTTGCGGTGATGCCGAAACGCTAGCACGGCATATTGTCTGTACAGATGTTGCCGCTTGCGAGCGGCAACAGCACCATAGGGCTAGGGCTATTGCTATCGTCCGCTCCCTTCAAGGGAGTTCATCGCTCTTCGGGTCGTGTTCGCAAGCCGGGAGATGAAAGCCACTCGTCGATGTCGGAGGCATTCTCGGCCTGTCGTGCCTTGCGAAGGAATCGTTCGCGCTCGATGCCGGGATGACCGCTTTTTGCCATCTTGCGACGACGTTGCGCTTCTTCGTTTAGGCGTTGATAAAGCGAGGTAGATTGCTTGAAACGATTTCGTGCCTGCATAGCGCGCTTCCTTATTTGACGGAAGGCGGGAGCGTAAGGCTCTCAGTCACCGATAAATGCCATGGGCCGGGCGGCGATAGCTTTAATATAGATACCCCTCCGCGACCAAAACAGGGGGCGGCGGACAAATAAGCGTTGGAGGCGATCAGCTATGCCCTGTAGATCAACTGTCCCCTAAATGAGAAGAGCGTGTAAGGTTGCTGGTCAATTTTGCTCACGTCGGAAAAGTTAAGAAATCAAAACAGACGGCTGCCTGTTTTTTCAAAACCGGCCATTAGGATCGGAAACAGGCCGGCACCTCCTAGCGCCTCAGGACAGATTGGCAACTCCAGGACTCTCCCGAACTCGACGGTCCGATCCGAGGTCTGTTGTGGGTCACGATCCGACCCGGGAAGGTCAGTTGTGGGCAAGCCTGCGCGCTGCCCACCTGTTTGGATTGAGCGCAGTACGCGTGACGGTCATACCTAATCGCACCAACTGCCACGGCCCTGACATTCGGCTCGTTAGTCATTTCATCGGAGCCAACTAGCTGTTTGCTTGAGCCGAGGGCGCGGGTCCGCCGAGGGTGACTACCACTGAATAGCTATTGCAGCGACGATCAACAGCCCGAAAAAGATCGGCAGCAATACCGGAGGTACGAGCCACTCACGAACATTGAATCTATCGGTATTCGACATTTGGGACCGCCTTTTTAAAACGGCGGGAGCGCAACACTCTCAGTCACCGACAATAGCCAGGGGACGCGCTGATATGAGGAACATGGTGACGCCCCCGCCGAATAACGAGGCCGGTCGCAACTTTATTGTCGTGAGCAGGTTGTAATCCGATTCTAGAGTAGCCATTTACGGGTTAGCGCGGCCGGACCACTTTCAGCTCTTCCCGTTGCGCAAACTTGATCGGATCCAACCGTGATCGAGTTTCCAAACTATAGTCGTTCATATGACCGAACGCGCCATGCCGTGCGTTTTTGGGGATACGATAGCGCGCTAGAGGCATCGTTTTTCATAGAGGAAGACGCGCTGAGGCGACTTGAACCCAACGCTCACCGCAATGAATCGGGTTTCCTGAACGCATTCGATTCCAATCGTGATGCGATATGTGCCGCCGCTGCCAGTGTGTACGTCCGCGGCAGCAGGGGTTCTTACGATCTGGTCGCCGCTAATTTTTGAAATGAAGACTCACGTCTTAATGGACGCGGAGGACTTTGTTTACGGCACGTAGTTCATTACGACTTCCAATCCAGAAATATTTACAAAAGCCAGGGAGAATTGCATGAAATTCCGTCCGCTCCATGACCGCGTCGTGGTCAAGCGCATAGAGGCCGAAGTCAAGACCACTGGTGGCATCATCATTCCGGACACTGCCAAGGAGAAGCCCTCCCAGGGCGAAGTCATCGCCGTCGGCCCCGGTGGCCACGACGAAGCCGGCAAGCTGATCCCGATCGACGTGCAGGTCGGCGATCGCGTGCTGTTCGGCAAGTGGTCGGGAACCGAGGTCACGATCGACGGCCGGGAGCTGTTGATCATGAAGGAGAGCGACATTATGGGCGTTCTCACGGATCTGCCGGCCGCCAAGAAGAAGGTCGCGTAAGCGCCAGCCAGTTTTCCTTACCCTGGGGATTCGGCGTGGCCGGGGGCCTCGAAGATGAGGCCCGCAATTCAAATCTCATCCCTCAAGAGCTCGCCAGTTGCGCGATCTTTGGGATCTGACCAGTTGAAACGGAGATCACTATGCCAGCCAAAGAAGTCAAATTCGGCGTCGATGCCCGCGACCGCATGTTGCGCGGTGTCGAAATTCTCAACAACGCGGTAAAGGTGACGCTCGGTCCTAAGGGCCGCAACGTCGTGCTCGACAAGTCGTTCGGCGCTCCCCGCATCACCAAGGACGGCGTCACCGTCGCCAAGGAAATCGAGCTCGAAGAGAAGTTCGAGAACATGGGCGCGCAGATGGTGCGCGAAGTCGCATCGAAGGCGGCCGACGCAGCGGGCGACGGCACCACCACCGCGACCGTGCTGGCCGCAGCCATCGTGCGCGAAGGCGCCAAGGCGGTTGCCGCGGGCATGAATCCGATGGACCTCAAGCGCGGTATCGACTTGGCAGTGGACTCCGTGGTCGCCGACCTCGTCAAGAACTCCAAGAAGGTCACCTCGAACGACGAGATCGCCCAGGTCGGCACCATCTCGGCCAACGGCGACGCCGAGATCGGCAAGTTCCTCTCCGACGCCATGAAGAAGGTCGGCAACGAGGGCGTCATCACCGTCGAGGAAGCCAAGTCGCTCGAGACCGAGCTCGATGTGGTCGAGGGCATGCAGTTCGACCGCGGCTACATCTCGCCCTACTTCGTCACCAACGCCGACAAGATGCGCGTTGAGATGGACGACGCCTACATCCTCATCAACGAGAAGAAGCTCTCCTCGCTGAACGAGCTGCTGCCACTGCTCGAGGCCGTGGTGCAGACCGGCAAGCCGCTGGTCATCGTCGCCGAGGACGTCGAAGGCGAAGCGCTGGCGACCCTCGTCGTGAACCGCCTGCGCGGCGGCCTGAAGGTCGCGGCCGTCAAGGCTCCGGGCTTCGGCGATCGCCGCAAGGCCATGCTGCAGGACATCGCGATCCTGACCGGCGGCCAGGCGATCTCGGAAGATCTCGGCATCAAGCTCGAGAACGTCACGCTCAACATGCTCGGCCGCGCCAAGAAGGTGATGATCGACAAGGAGAACACCACGATCGTCAACGGCGCCGGCAAGAAGGCCGACATCGAGGCGCGCGTGGCCCAGATCAAGGCGCAGATCGAGGAGACCACCTCGGACTACGACCGTGAGAAGCTCCAGGAGCGTCTTGCCAAGCTCGCGGGCGGCGTCGCGGTGATCCGCGTCGGCGGCGCGACCGAGGTCGAGGTGAAGGAGCGCAAGGATCGCGTTGATGACGCGATGCACGCGACCCGCGCGGCCGTGGAAGAAGGCATCGTTCCGGGCGGCGGCGTCGCCCTGCTCCGTGCCTCCGAACAGCTCAAGGGTCTGCGCACCAAGAACGACGACCAGAAGACCGGCGTCGAGATCGTGCGCAAGGCGCTGTCGGCCCCCGCTCGCCAGATCGCGATCAACGCCGGTGAAGACGGCTCGGTGATCGTCGGCAAGATCCTGGAGAATAAGGCCTACAATTACGGCTTCGACTCCCAGACCGGCGAATATGCCGACCTTGTCAAGAAGGGCATCATCGATCCGACCAAGGTGGTTCGCGTGGCGATCCAGAACGCGGCCTCGGTCGCGGCTCTCTTGATCACCACTGAAGCCATGGTGGCCGAGGTGCCGAAGAGGAACGCAGGCGGCGGCGTGCCTGCAGGTGGCGGCGGCATGGGAGGCATGGGTGGTATGGATTTCTAAGTCAACCCGCTCATGGCCGAACTGCAGACAAGAGAAAGGATGGACCGATTTTCGGGAGGCAGAATGAAGCTCAAAAGGAAGGGCACGTAAGTTGAGACTCGCCTGCGTAGCTCGCAGTCCGGCGAACTCTTCCGAGGAAGCTTTTTATCTCTTGCCGAGGCGCCCAAGCGAAAAGCCCGGCCACGAGGGCCGGGCTGATCTGTAATATATTTCAAGTCAGACAATGCATGGAATAAATCCGGAAGAGACGTCGCAGTCTGGTCCAAAAGGAACACCTGAAACGATATTGCGCCGCCCGCGCTCAACTGCGAAAGGCAAAGGATCTCATGTATCTCCAGGAGCATCGCGGCGCAGATGCTGGCTGGAGGGCCCTGGCGCCAGACTGCAGCGAACGGCGTATCAGGCGATCCGAAGGTGAGCAATTTGGTACAGACGCCGATCACTCGACGTGTCTACCCTCCTTAACGGGTGAAGCACGTACCTCCAAGCAAGGTGAAAATCATGGAAATCTCTAAGGAGACAAAAGCTGCCGTGCGGCCGGCACTGTGGGGAGCCTTGGCCGGAGCAATTGCTCTGGCAATCGTGGGTTTCAGCTGGGGCGGCTGGGTGACAGGTGGGACCGCCGAGACGCTCGCGAAGAATAGTGCTGCGACGGCTGTCGTGGCAGCTCTCACACCGATCTGCGTTGAGAAATTTCGACAAGCCGCCGATGCATCGGCGAATCTGGTCGAAATGAAGAAGGCGACCTATTCATGGGACCAGAGCAAATTTGTCGAAAAAGGCGGTTGGGCCACGATGCCGGGAAGCACTGAGCCAAACTCAGCCGTTGCTAGAGCCTGTGCCGAATCGCTTGGTAGCAACAAAGCTGTGGAACTGCGCGGATAATCAAGCAAGTCCGCGCGGCGGAAATCTGCATAGACGCATCTCGCGCAGTGGAAGGGAGACTTGCAAGCCTGGCCAGACAGTTGTCGCTAGATGGTCAATCCCTAAACTCTCGCATCGACTTTGAACAAACAACTCGAGGAGGCCGAAATCCGTGAAGTCCACGTTGAGTCGAACGCTTCCTCTTGTCATCTCAGTTCCCAAATTGCCGCACGCCACGCGCCTTCCTCCAGGTGAACATCCTTTCAAATTGTGGTAGTGTGATAGCGTGTTAACGGTCCAACGAACGAGAGTCCTGCCTTGGTGAAAGCGGCGAAGGACTTGTTTGAACCCAAAGCCTTCCTTGCGAAGGTCGGGGCCGGAAAATCGATCTTGAAATTTGGCAAAGGGCGGAACGTGTTCGCGCAGGGAGATGTCGCGGACGCGGTATTCTACATTCAAGAGGGAAAGATCAAGCTGACGGTCGTTTCGGACCAAGGCAAGGAAGCCGTCGTCGGGATTCTGGAGCCGGGACAATTCTTTGGCGAGGGCTGTCTCAATGGTCATCCATTGCGTATTGCCACGACTACGGCAATGGAGGCCTGTGTCATAACGAGAATATCGAAGACCGCGATGATTGCAGCGCTCGAAGGCAAGCCAAAGTTCTCTCAATTGTTCATGGCGTATTTGCTCGCGCGCAACAGCCGGATTGAAGAAGACTTGATTGACCAACTCTTCAATTCGAGCGAGAAACGTTTGGCGCGCCTGTTGCTTCTGCTGGCAAATTTCGGCAAGGAATCCAGCTCGCAGCCAATTGGCGTCGATATCAGCCAGGAAACGTTGGCTGAAATGATCGGTGCGACCCGATCACGGGTTAGCTTCTTCATGAACAAGTTCCGTAAGCTCGGCTTCATCAGCTACAATGGAAAGATCGAGGTTCATAGCTCGCTTCTGAACGCGGTTCTGCGCGACAAATCCGAGATAGACCGGAAGGACTGACCGCCACGCCGGCCAAACCGAGCATATGAGCGATCGCCGGTTCAAACGCGTGATATCCGTCCACTTGAATAGCGGATCAGGGCGAACCGGACCCGCCGCCCGTTTGTCCTTGTTGGTCCCAGCGGATGGCGGACCAGGCTCTTTCGTGCAGATAGTAGAGAATCATTTTAGTAACGGCCTCAGCACCGGCGATCGAACCTGCAACCTTGACGCTACCGGTGAAGATGAAGCTCAGTACGAAGGTGTCGATACTACCGGTGATCCTCCAGCTGAGCTTTGACCATGGAGCGAAAATGGGAATCTCGCGTCCGAATGAACATCCGTCCCTCCCGTCCCTCCTGCGCTCGATATGTCGGCCATCCCTGCAAAGGCAAGCTGTAGCTGATGCTGCTTCGGGAGCGGGAAACGAATCGTAAACGCGCTATCCTCCTTGAGGGCCTGGCGATCACGACCGAGTCTTGTCCGGCGATTTTTTCGCGGCATTATCGTGATGCATATCTCAAGTCAGCCTATGAAATGCTGGAGGCAAAACCTCTCGCACGAGCTCACTTAGATCTAAAGCCTCGCCACTTTCTGCAATGTCCGAGAACAGAACCTCGATAAAAGGATGTTGCCGGTTGAACGCAGCTCCTCGCTGGTATTTTGCGCTCACAATCCGTTGGATCGCCGCAATATTGAGCTTGCCGAGCGCATTGTATTGATCGCGGAATAGACTTTGCCGTCCGCCATGGTGCTCGGTAGATTCGGCCCAGACGTCCATCACTTTGCGGCCGACGAACGCCTCGACGCGTTCAGTTCCATCCTGAGCAAAAAGCCGTAGCCCATCCATGCTATGGGGGCTGTCATCGATGCTAAATTGTGTAAGTGACATCACGAATCCTCCTGCTTTCCGCGTTTACTCACATCGGCAGTTCGTCGCGGACTGAGCCTCCCTCGTTCTCCCATCGCGAGAGGGCGGCAGCGCCCGATCTCGCATCGCTAGGCCTGTCCCTTCCTAAAGGCAGCTTGTTGCGGCCGACTTCATTCTTGCGCCTGTGATCCGTCAACAAAACGAAGCCGGCCCGCCAGGTCTTAAATTTGCGGCTTTCCTCAGCGTTGGTCGAACCCTTAACAAGTTCGCCTGACGCGGTTGCTCTTGCGCGATGCTGCTGAGATTTGAACATATGCTGCAGAACCCTTTCGTTCGAAATCTCCGCGCGCTCCGGCCAATCTCGATGGTTGACCGGGGTACACTTGGATATGGGGATCGAAGGGCTGAATAACGACCCCCAGGCATAAATATCCCGAAAAAGTGCGCATCTGTTGTCGTGCGTCCGATCGTTGCCGCTTGGCAAAGAGCCGCCGGGCGGAGCGCAACCATCTTCGACCGCACCCTAGTTGCGGGCGATGGGTCGTACCGCGTTATTGTGTCCCGCCAAACTCGATAGTTGGCATTGAGGAACTGAAAGGGTTGTGTGCCTCCTAAGGTAAAGAGCATGCGCGAAAATTCATCGCGTTTAACAAGAAGATTGCGCACTATCGCCGAATTGCGGCGTTTCCGCTGAAGGCCTTTACGGCCGTTGCAGTCGAGGTCAGAAACCTTGAACAGGAGTTTCTCGGCGCTCGCTCGCTGCTTCTTTCGGCTCAGTCGCGTCGCTCTCGTCACTCCGTTGCACGACGGAATGAACTGGCTGCCAAGGAGTATGTCGCCGCACGGATGACCCGGCGTGCTCGTTCTCTCGAACTTCTCCGGCGCGGCCTAGGAGTCTCAACACTGCCGTGATCGTCACTCCGTATGGCCCCGACGCAGTCGCCGAAGCATTGCAGACAGCACTGGGAATGCCACTAGGAGAACGACTTGAGCGTTGGGCGGCCACGGTGGCGGCACTGCGGTCGATAACATCACTGCGTGGCGAGAGTTTTGTCGAGGCGACAGCCGCTAGCTGGCGGTCCTTTAGAACGGGGCTTCAGTGCAGCAGGTCTCGATATTGTCGTTCTTCAACAAGTTGCCCCCGTCCTTCGGTAAGGTGCTATTTCGAAATCATCTCCGGGGCGGAAATGATCCACGCGCGACGAGTTTACTTGCATCCGCTTCATTGTCGCGCCGAACCAGATAAACCAGGTCGCCCGCAGCATTCTCCGCTTTCGCGTCAACGTAATATGCCTCTTCTGTTGACTCGGCGCGGCGCACCCTGATCGGCGACTTCCCATCCCAAAGCGGTCTGTGTCCAATCATCATTCGCTTCAAATCCTCCTGCAGCCAGTCCTCCTTGCCTAATTCTCTGGCCTGACGACTCGTCGCGGCTCTGAACGCCAGAATCGGCTGACCGTCGATCTCCAGAACGAAGACGGTCTGATGTGACGCCTCGCCTTTAGCTGGCATAATCATCCGAATCACTCCTTTCCCGGCCAGTCGAACCTCCTGGCGAGATGCGGGCCTGTTGTCAGTCGGCACTCGCGCTGCTCGGTACGTTCCCCCTCCCGAAGCGGGGCGCACCGAGGTTCTGATTGCGTTTGCCCCGCGGCTCGCAGACTAAGCATTGTAGTGTGGTCTGTCGTGCAATCAGTCGATAGACGGGGTATATAAGTGCTCTGGCGGCGAGGACGGCTTGTTGTCCAACCAAAGCGCACCTCGATTAAGGCAACGGCCTCGGTGCGAGGGGCATCCGAGGCCGCTAAGCCTTCCGCCGGGCATTGGGGCAAAATGTCGACCGGTCAGTGGGCCTGGCTCTCGGAGATAAATCTTCGATCGCTGAGGACTAAGGATTCCCAAGATCAATCGTTCCATTAATAAGCGAGGCTTGGGTGACAATCGACGATGCATCACCTGACACCGGTGCCGGCGGAGGGCTCGCACGGGTTGATGATGGAGACGATCTCGATTGGCTCAGGCGAGCTGGCAGACGCGCGGCGCACCGACGCAAGCATCCCCCTTGGCTAAGGAGCCGCTCGGTCAGCAGCCGGTCTCGTTATGAAGGATCTCACGAAGGAAACAATGGACGTCGCCGCCGCGCGGCACCTTGCGGGCGGCTTCGACTTCCGTGCCTACACTCCGCATAAGATTGCCCACGAGCTGATGTGCTGGGATCAGATGTTCGAGGACGCCGATTACACGCAGCTTGTTGTGGCTGTGACGAATTGGCAAAGCTGCCGTCGCGACTAGGGAGCTATGGAGCCGATCGGCAGTTTGGTCGAACTATGGCGCGGGTCCCGGACTACCGCTGCATCACCATTGCTCCGACGATCAGTAGCGCAAAAAAGATCGGCAGCAATACGGGAGGTACGAGCCACTCGCGAAGGCTTGCTTTATTGATGTTCGTCATTTCGGACCGCCCTTCAGACGGCGGGAGCGCAACGATCTCTCAGTCACCGATAACAGCCGGGTGGACGCGCGATGATATGGGACACATGGTGACGCTGGACTGAATTAGAAAGGTCAGCAGCAACTTATTTGTCGCTAGCTGCTTGTAATCCGGTCCAGGGTCGCCAGTTACTCGTCGGCCGCCGGATCTCTTCGGAGTGTTTGTCCACCCGGCGAGGTTTTCGCCGCTGAACTTGATCGGACCGGCCGTGTGATTGAATTTCCAAATCATAGTCGATCATATGACAAAACGCGGCGTGCCGTGCATTTTGGGGGATACGACAGCGCGATCGAAGCATCATTCTTCATAGAGGAAGACGCATTGAGACGGCTTCGCCCGGGTTGCCATGATGAACGTGGTTTCCTGGACGTGTTTGATTGCAATCGCGATGTGATATGTGCCGCGGCCGCTAAGGTTTACGTTAGAGGCAGCAGGGGCTCCTATGATCTGGTCGCCGGTTATTTTTCGAAAAGCGCTTGAATCAGCCTTGCCGCGACATCGCGCTCGTCCGATGGTCGATCTAAGGAGGGGAGGCAATGAGCAACTTCAAGGTAAATGTCGCGCGTATCGAAATGATCAAGCCGAACGAACGAGGCGAGGACATTCGTTTGACATTCCATTTCGAAGGCGATGAAACCAGGTTTACGTTGCCCATCTTCTTGAACTCTCGCGAATTCGACGACACTGAGATCGTCAAGGTTGCGCGAAGCAAGTTGCATGACCTTTTCCGGCATCTTTCCAGTCAGTGCGAGGATTGGCAGTTGTCGGACGACGAGCGTCGCGAGCTTGCAAAGATCAACGTGCGGCCAAGTGCCTATCTAAAGTCCACGCTGTCGAAATGAATTATTGCGGCTGCGGCGCCATAAGCGGGGAATAGCGGGACTGCATCCGCACCGTTCAAGCTGCGCATGCGGCTTTTCAAATGGGGCCCGGACTTCACGTGGTGGGTGCTCTAAGACCTGGCGACCGTAGCCAATCGTTGATGTCCGAGGCGGTCTCAGTCAGCTGGGCTTTCCTTTCGACGGCATCGCGCAGAGGGCCGGGCGGAAGAGGGATTTGGTCTGCTTGAAACGCTGGCGCATCATGGTGCGGCTCCTGTCCATTGAGGAAGGCGGGAGCGCGACCGGCGTTCTCAGTCACAGAAAACAGCCAAGGTCCGATCTGTGATGAGGGAGAGTGTGCGCCTCAAAACTGATAGAAGCGAGTCATATTAGCTATTCAGGGTTCGGCTCCTCCGTTCAGATTGCTCCGGACCTCTGTCAAATCGGCTCCGGCACCTCTCGGCTTCTTGGGCAAGCCTGATCCAATCTCCCGCCAGCCGGAGCCACGCTTCCTGGCTGACGGCCTTCTCCGCCTCGTGGCGGCACTCGCCCGCCTTCCCTCTTCTTGGCTCATAGGTCGAAAATGGCCGCAACGTCGCTTGGGCATCACTCCTTCCAAGGCGTCGAAAGGAGAGCCTTAAAGTCAGCTAAGGGTCATTCGCGACGGGTCGGGCCAGCAGCGAGTCCGAGCAATGTCCGTTCTGCCGCTGAAAGCGGAAGTCAATTCAGAGGGGCCATGCTGACGGCCCCCAAGCTGGTCGAACCCGCCCTGGACGAGTTCTACGCCACGCTGAGCAGCGAGCAGAAGGCGCGCTTCAACACGCTGCAACAGGTCGCAAGCCCGTGACGGCAGCGCGCATGGGAGCTAAGGCGCGATGAGATTGGGCTGAATCGTCTTCGCGCTTTAGGTTGTTGACGGTTACTATAGGGCACGTACTCATAAATCGAGCTTGATTGGTGCAGGCTTGCCCGATGTCGGGTATGCACCGGTAGCGATCAAACTCCGCACCGCGGCGAAACGACGCGATGGGCCAATAGGCGACCTGGACCACATCGACAACATGAAAGCGGCCGCCAAGTGAGGCAGCCTTACTCTCCTCGCTTGCTTTCCCGTTCATGGTCATCGAGCATTTCTAACTGGCTCGCGAGACCGCTTAAGCTGTGGGCGATGTTGGTGAGCAGGGCGACTTTCTTTGGGGAAATACCGATGACGCCAGCTTCAATCTTGAGGGCTTTGGCGGCCTTCCGACACTCAATGGCACTCATCATTACAGGCTCCCCGGTCGGTTGTGCACAATCGCCGCCCACGGTTGCGCGGACAAGGTCCGGGAAAAAAACGCCACCCGCTTAATCTGTGTCGCGGGCAGCGGCTTCCCAGCCCCGGGTGGGTTTGCAAAACCCCGGTGCCCAACAGATTGCATATCCGCATCGTGTGATCTGAGCAAAATTGCTCATGCTCTTGCCAACTGAGGCGGCCTTACTGTCGGGTATGGCGCTTCAAAACCGCAACGCGCCGTTCACGCTGCCACACCTCTAAGTCGTGCCCGTCGAGCATCTGGGCGGCCTTGGCCTTGGCCTCCTCGTCGTCAGCGCATTCGAACTCGTGAACCCCGCTGATATGCCCGTCCTCGCTCATGATGTAAGCGCGGTAGTCCATCGTAGTCGTTCCTTTATTGGAACGATTATACCCGGCGCCAAGCGGGTGAAAAGTCAAATTGGGCCACACCCGTTTTCATCTTAGGCCACTACCGTCGGAAACAGGCCAGCGCCCCCCTGAGGGCATGAGAACACTTAAGCAACGCAGAACTGATCAGGAACCGCCGGCCGCACATCAAGAGTCCGTTTAGGGTCAAAATGCGAAGAACTCAACCTGAGCAGAACTTGTCCGCCACCAATAAGCGGACCTCGTGGAGCGACGCCGCCACTTCGCCGAAGGGCCATCAGCAGACGTGTCCGAACGAAACGATACGGTCGAGTGAGCAGTCGCCTACCTGATTGCCAATGAACAGCGGGAAATGCGAGAGAGGGCTTCGGCAGTCGGACGCGCTCGTAGAGCACATGCGTCCTATGCGCGCGGGCCAAGACCCGAAACTGCAAGTCGCGCTTCTCGCTTCATTACCCAGGGGCAAACACCGGTGACAGTCTAAGGTCGCCTCTCGGGCGGCCTTCTGCTCTCAGCGATAGTTACTAGGCATACACCACGCCGGCCGTCGGAGCTGGCAATTGAGGTGCCACTAAGTGAGGTCGAAAGCAACGCTGTAATTTTCGGAGGTGTTACGGAGGCAAATCTGCCGCAGGATCTTAAAAATTCGCGCCGATCGTCTTCTTCTGGGGAGGACATTGCGGCTCCTAAGATTTCTCGAAATAATTATGAGTCGGTTAGAGAGTTACGCAATTCATTCACGAAATGTGTATCGGAGATCGGCGCCTTGCGGGTCAACGGCTGCCAACGGCTGCTCCGGGCAGCCAATCCCGCTCAGCGCTCGCAAGCGGACGGTGCGAGGCCAACAGTGGATGTCCGCCACGGGCCAATAGGCGACTTGATCCAAATGGCCTCGAAAGCCTGCTACCGTCTGGTAACGGCAGTGGTGGGCTACTGTTCACTCCCTTCAGGACTTCAGAAGTCCCGTCTTCTGATCTCGTCCTCGATTTCTTTAAGAGCCTTGAGGATTTCGGGACCATCCATGTCCTCAAGCGCGGCGCGCTTAAGGCGCTCCACGATCGTCAGCTCAGCCTTCGAAGAAGGTCCAGCCCCGCTTTCCATCGCCGTCTCCCTTTCCGTAAGTTCGTGGCTTCAATCGCGTGACCGAGAGCCGAGATGCTCCTGCTTTCGTCCCTGGGGCTAGTGACGGGGCCTGTCCCTGTTCTTCTGGATGGGAGGCGTGCTTGGATTTAGCTTGCTCCGGAAGTGGTTCAGGACGGCATTGATAGCCCAGTCGCTCTTGTTCGCCACTCTCGTTCGAAAGTCGATTATTCTCTTCACGCGATTGCGTGCACGGGATTGAAGGCGTCCCATCATGTCGGAGCCCGCAGACCCGGCGACGAAACCCACTGGTTGATGTGAATAGCCACTTCGGCCTGACGAACTTTCTGCAGCAAGTCGTTCCGGTCCTTGCCAGGCCGCAGTCTTTCGGCCTGATCGCGCCCGCGTTGCGCAAATTGGGAAAGCCGTTCTGAAAGTGTTAAAATCCGAGACTGCATAGTGCTGCTCCCTGTCCGGTTGGGCGGGAGCACAATACTCTCAGTCACCGATAGAAGCCGTGGGCCGAGCGGTGATGAAGCGACTAGACACCCTATTCGGCAGGGAGTCGACTAAATTCGGTTAGGGCGCTTCGGATTGTCAATTCGCTGTACGAAGTAGGTAAAACAGCGCGCTATTTCCCTCGAGCTGGGCCGTTTCGCGCGAAGTCTCATGGCCGCTCATCAGCAGGGCGTCGTCTTCCCAAACCTGCCACTCCCACTTCTGCGGCAGAAGAGCGTCCAGCCTCACCTCAAGCATGCGCCTCGCGGGAATTTTGTGGGCCATACAGCGTATATCCGCTCTCAGTCACCGATATATGCTACTGGCCTTGCGGTGATGCCGAAACGCTAGCACGGCACCAATGACATTGTCTGTATTGATCTTGTCCGCTTTCGAGTGGCAACAGCACCATAGGGGCTCGGGCTATTGCTATCGCCCACTCCCTTCCGGACAGCGCCCAAAACGCCAACTCAGCTACTTCTATCTCTCGAGGCTCGCTTGGCGACAAAGCGGGCCTCTTGTCGCTCTAGCATCGCTCTACATTCCTCTTGGACTGCGAGTCGCTGTTCTGCCAATTGCCGGCTGCGCGCGATCGTCCGGTCAGCGCGATCCAATAGTTCTTGTCTTCTAAAAGGGGTTTGCCCACGGCGATCGCTCCCTGTTAGTAGGCGGGAACAAGCGCGTCTCTCAGCCACCGACGCCTACGGCGGAGCCTCAGCCGTGATGTCGAGTAAACGAACTCCAGAGCCGAAAGCAATGAAACGGCGATGGCAGCGTTTCTTGAGCTGGAACCATCCAGGAAGCTAAAGCGGCCTTTTGGACGAGGGTCGCTTCGCCGGCTTCGTCATCGGAGTAGATCGTAAGATCGGCACATCGGGTTCGTCCACTCCCTTCAAGGAAGTGCAAGTGGAGCCTCAAAGTCAGCTAAGGCTCACGAGCGCCGCTTGGAAGATCGGCCGGTTGCTTCCGGTCTAGCCCGATGAGCCGACAACTCCAGGCGCCGCCTAACTTCGCATTCGGGCCAATAGCAGACCAATCGTTCTGTCCCTTCAGAGTCGCTAGTTCGGCCCCGCTTTGGACTCGTTGTCATCTGGAAAAGTGCGCGATTGCCGCGCGCGTCCTAGTACTTCACCAGCAATCGATTTAACCGTCACCTCATATTGGTAGACACCGGGGTTGCAAGGGCCGAACGTGCGAAGAGCGCCAGCCGGAAGGATGCCATTCTTTGGCAGGCGCACTTCCTGGCCGCCGTATTCGCGATTGGCTTGGGTAAGCTGCACAAGGATTGAAGCTGCTCCTTGCGGAACGTCCTTTAACCGAATTTCTGGATTATCGAAGAGGCTAACACAGGGCCTTGAGCCGAGAAACGAGAAGCTCATTGTCATTCCTGCAATAGCCTGCCGTGTGACCAGCTCGTCCCGGACCTGTTGTCGCGCCGCGGTTTGAGCCGCTGCCGACGTGGCCCAGATCAGGACAAAACCCGTAACTGAAATTGCTCTCATTGGCTTCGATAGCACAGCCCGAGAGACGAGTCTGTTCTATTCCCGATCGGTCGCTCCCTCGGGGGCGCCCCGTCGTCTGATCTCGTCCTCGATTCCTTCAAGCAAGTTGAGGATCGTGGGACCGTCCACGTTCTCAAGCGCGTCGCGCTCATAGCGCTCGACGATCGTCAGCTCAGCCTCCGAAAAAGCTCCGGCCCCGTTTGCATCACCGTCTCAGACAAGCAGGCAGACGAGATCGACTGATCACGGTCTCATCACCGATAAATGCCCAGGGCCTTGCGGTGACAGGGTTTTTGTAACGCCTATGGCGGTACCGAATCTGAGCAAATTCGACCATCTCGCCAGAACGCGAATTGGGACGGCCTAGCACTCATCCTTGTCGCTGTGATGAAGATTAAAAGTTTTGTCGTACTTGTCGCGGGCTTCGGTACCAACGCTGTATCGGCCGGGCCACCATGAATGTGGCGGATTGTAGTTGTCGTTCTCAGCGTCTGCCTTGGCTTTCTCGCCTAGCTTCTCGGGCGTCCAAAGCGACATTGATTTGTCTTTACCCCACATCTTGCTCCTCACTGACCCCATCCTCGACGATGACTTTGCTGCGGCCGATGGCGCCAGCAGCAATTTGAAACGAAGTGCCTATCGCCCAACAGCATGCCACCATAACGCTGAATCCATCCCGCATGATGTAGTCAAAGACAATGATGCCAACGGAGAGAAACACCGCATTCGCGGCAAAGAAAGTTCCGGCCCCGCTAGCTATCGCCGCCGCGTCGGTGCCAAAGCTCCATTCTCCCGATCTGGTGGATTCTACTGTCTGCGCAAGACGGCTAGGCAGATCGATGCCCACGTAGAAGCCAAAGCCTCCGTAAAGCATCATCAACAAAACGATCCATTCGTTTCGAAAAAAATCATTTTCCATGCGCATCATTCCTACCGCCACGTACAGACCGCCCGCGGCCCCAACCAAGGCGAGTCCAATTCTTTCGAGAATGTGCGCCAATTCGATCAGCACGGAGCGGCCGAGCCACGTGGTAGTGGCGACGCGGGCGTACTTCGTCAACTTTCTCTCCCCAAACGACAAAGCGCTAAGAACAACTGCAATGCTCGTTTTCATGATATTCTCCTTTCTTGTTTTCCAATTGCTCGCCCAACGCAACGCAGGCGCCACCCGAGCGCATCGTGATGCGATTTGAATATCAATGTTCAGGATGACGTGTGCCTACCGACGGCACTGGGCTGCCATTTGGCGGAAGCGGCGACTTCGGTGCATCGCCGTTTTTGGGGCAGCTCTCTCGGACAAGCAATCCGCTCGGCCGAGCCAACAAGCTACGCCGTTTCCGTTCGATCACCTAATGAATAACTTCCGCATCGGGGGCCGTTCATCGCGATACCCACCGAGGTCGTATTCTAACTTCAAGACGTCAGTTTGCGCCAACCTCTCGCCGATCAGGGTGATCTTCAGGCGGAAGGCTCTGAATGGAGACCCTGCTTCGTCGTGCAGTGCGACCCGGCCGTTGAGCTCTGCGTGATGAACTGCCTGAGGTCGGCATGATGCTCACGAGCCCAACAGCATACGCCTTGGAGAGCCAGAGCCGATTGGAATCAGTAATGGGCCCTGCCAGTTCACGACTGGGTTCGGTCGATGACCAAAATAAAAAAGAAAGAGATAGCTATTCGAGAACGAAGAGTGCACTGTTGCGAGGTGCCGATTGTAACGCTGGCGCGGAGTTTTACTCCAGCGCGACGAAGCGTAGAAAAAGAAAAATAGCTTCAGCGCTCTCCACTCACTGTGGAGGCCAATTGAGATTTCAATCGGAACGCATTCGCCCGAAGAGCTGAATGGCGTCGCTTGCACCCGGCGACATCGCCCCTGTGCTAGTGGTTACGGCGGCACCTCGCGGCCAATCTGCGAGAATGATCATGGTGATGACCCGATCGCGAAGCGAAATGGTAGTGTTCAAGCACCCATTTCGGATCGCAAGCGCTGAACGACTATTACCGGCCGGCTCATATGAGGTTATTACCGAAGAAGAGTCGACGGAAGGCTCGTCATTTCCGTCTTTTCGGCCCGTCGCCACCATGATGAAGGTGCCTGCGCCGCCACCCCGTGGCGCTTCAGTCGAGATGGTGACGATCAGTTCGGTCGATCTTTCGGATGCCCGGGAGCCGATGCGATGGCGTGAAGCGCCTGTCGACCTCGGCAAGCATCGCGATAGCGCCGCGCCGAACACGGACTTTCGCCCAACGCCGGCGGAGATTGGACCCAGTGCCGAGGTGTTGCTCGGTCGGCTTCTGCACCTCGAACGTGAGTTGCTCGCGACACCCGCGAAGCCAACGACGAGCGTGCTTCCGGAGCTAAAAATGCCCGGCCGCGACCTACGAATCGATGCTTGCCGCGGCATCGCGCTCTGGTGCATCTTTCTGAACCATATTCCCAACAACATCGGAAGCTGGCTGACGTTGCGGAATTACGGCTTCAGCGATAGCGCGGAAGTGTTCATGTTCGCCTCGGGCGTGACCTGCGCGATCGCCTACGGTAAGGCGCACGAGCGGGGTGGATGGATGGGCGTGCTCGGCCGTACACTGCAACGTAGCTGGGACATTTACGCCGCTTTTCTGCTGCTCATTCTTGCTTGCGCCGTGGTGGTTTACCTCGCAGGCGGCGGCCGGCTTGCCGACGAGACCAATACGCGTATTCTCTTGGAACATCCGGGAGCGACGCTCGCGCAAGCGGCAATCCTGCAATACCGTCCTGTTAACACCGACGTCTTGCCTCTCTTCGTAATTTTCCATCTTTTGTTCGCGCCATTGCTGTGGCTGATGCTCCGAGTGCCGAACGTGGCGCTCGGCGCCTCGCTCTTGCTTTATGCGTCGGTGCATCTTTTCGGCTGGACCGTTCCGGGCGTGGCCGAACAACGCTTGGTTCTTCAATCCGCTCGCTTGGCAGTTGCTGGTTGTGCTTGGTGCGTGGTGTGTCACGGAAGGCAAGAAGTTCTGGCCGCGGTTGAGTTCACCCTTGGCGCTTGGACTTGCCGTTCTCTATCTGGCTTTCAGCCTGACTATCGCATTGGGTTGGAGCATCAGACCACCGGAGGTGCTTGTCCCACAGATCCTGACGAAGTTGCCTTACCTGGCGGGCAAATCGGACCTCGATCCTTTGCGATTGCTGCATTTTATTGCCCTTGCGATCTTGGTGGTATGGCTCGTGCCTCGCAATTGGCGAGGGCTGTCGACGCCGGCGATGCGCGGGGCGATCCGCTGCGGCGAGAACCCCTTGGCAATCTATTGCCTCGGCGTTCTGCTCGCGCTTGCCGGCCACATAGCGCTGGTCAAAATCTCAGATGAGCTTGCAATGCAGATCGCACTCAGTTTCGTCGGCATCCTGGTGATGATTGCGGCTGCAACCCTGCTCAGCTCGATCAGGACCAAACCCAGGCAGCGACAACCGCTCATGACATCCGATTTCATTGCAGAGGATGCACGCCATAACGCGTCTCCGGTCAGGCCATCAAACCGCTGATGTCGCGCCAGATGGTTCACGGGCGGACGATGCAACGGACTCGGCGGCGCGTCCGCTTTCTCACCAGCACCTGACGGCATTCGGATATGAGATGTTATGGAAGAAGCAAGCCAACGGCTGACCGGAGCTTCGAGCGAGTGCGATCAACTAGGCCTATCTGCCAGACAGGGTTAGCTAAGGCCGACGTTCATATGTCAATGCCGCACCACGTCTCATTTCAGTCACTGTCCAGAGGGTTACGGCAATTTCTTCTTAAGGACGAATCTTCAGTTTGCTTTGGCCGACATTAGCCCTGTCTGCCAGATAGGGCTAAGTTCGAGACAGGCTCCAGGAGAAATGGCAGTCCGTTCCCACCAACTCTCATCATGATGCATCGTTAGCATCTTCGTCTTCCCAACTTAATCCGTCGAAGAGTGGCAGTTGATCTGGCGGGGGAGTCACTATCCGACTGCGGCTTGCAGGCGTGAAACCGAACTCCGATGCGATGCGCATCATGATTTCCGCCTGTCGATTTGCGATTGCTAGGTACGGCGACTGTATCGGATATCCTGTCGGTGATTTGACCATCGTACCGAACTTTTGGATTTGCTCCATCGCTTCTGCCCACATTGCATAGGCCCCGCAGTAGGTAGCTAGGGCGCCGCGGTCGAGGTGGGTTATGAGGCCAAGCTTTGAAAGCTCGCCGGTCAGCCGCGCCCATTCCCGCCTGGCAACCGAATTCAGTTGCGGTGGGCACTCAGGTAGCGCGGGTTCAGGCCGCGGCTCGTGCACATTGAGGGGGCGTTTCCCCGGATTACCCGTCAAAGCCTTGATCCTCGTTGGTTTTGGACGACGGCCACGCATATCCGTTCTCGATCACGCCATGGGATCACGAGCGCCGTCCGGCGATAGCGTCTCCTGCTCTATCGCTTCAAAGAACGCGCCATCTCGTTCGCGAATTGCCTTCTCACCGGTGAAGGCCTGCCATCGACGGATCGCAACGTCGACGAACAATGGATCGATCTCGGTTGCCAAGCAGATGCGCCCGCAAGATTGCGCCGCGATCAGTGTCGTTCCGCTTCCAAGGAAAGGTTCATAGATAGCCTGCCCCGGACTGGAGTTGTTCAGCATCGGCCGGCGCATGCATTCAACTGGCTTTTGGGTCGAACGCTTGGTTTCGGCATCTTGCCCGCCGCTACTGATGTTCCAGACCGTCGTTTGCTTGCGATCGCCGGTCCAGTTGCCCTTCTTCCGGACCGCATACCAGCAGGGCTCGTGCTGCCAGTGATAGTCGCCCTGGCTCATGACCAAGCGGTCCTTGGCCCAGATGATCTGCGCGCGGATCGAAAAGCCGCTCTTGATAAGGCTTTCGGCTACAATGGAGGAGCGTAAAGCACCATGCCAGACGTAAGCGATTTCGCCTGGATATAGAGCCCAGGTGGGCTCCCAATCGGCAATCTCATCGTTTTGAATTTTTCCGGTCCGCTTGGAATTGTTGACGCCACGGCGATGGCGCCATTCCGGATCGTACTCAACGCCGTAGGGCGGATCGGTGACCATCAATTGAGGCAACACTCCGGCCAGCAATGAACGAACGAGAGCTGCATCTCGACTATCGCCGCACGCAACTCGATGGGGACCGAGCTGCCAAATGTCGCCTGGTCGGGAGACTGCGGCCTCGACGATCGAAGGCGTATCATTCTCGTCCGTTAATCCGCCCTCGACCCGTGAAAGCGCGACCGCCAACTCCTTCTTGCTGAAGCCAATAGAAGCGAGATCGGCACCCAAGCCGGACAGATCCGCCAATTCAAGGCTCAGCATCTTGCTGTCCCAATCGGAATTAAGCGCAATCCGGTTGTCGGCAAGCACCAACTGGCGGCGTTGCACCTCCGTCAATCCTCGGAGGACCACGACCGGCGCCTCCGTCAGACCGAGCTTGCGAGCAGCGGCAAGCCGGCCGTGACCCGCAATGATATCTGCGTCTTCGCTGACGAGGATCGGATTCGAAAAGCCGAAGGCGCGAATGCTCCCGGCGATCTCGGCGATCTGAGCCTGACTATGTGTGCGTGCATTGCGCGCGTACGGGATCAGCCGATCAAGCGGCCAGTATTCAATTTGAAGTCGCGCGTTCGCTTCTTCTAGGTGCGTCGCTTGGGTCATGTCTCGGCCTTTGCATATCGCGGTATCATCCGACACCCCTCCCCCCTAGGGAATTACGCGACATTTTTTCGAAACCAGCGCCATTGAATTGATTCATCTTTTTCCGCTCAGCTGCGCGTGACCATCCCGAGCCGAGCAGGGGAAAATAATGGTCGGTTTTGCCTTCTGCTTGCGACGTTGAGGCCGAACACGATGGGCGACATAAACACGAGTGCGGAATTGTGCTGCGCCTTCAAAGTGTTGCCAGTGGTCGCCGCATGCCTCGATGCTTGACATGGTGGAGCGCCCGAAATGCATCGCTCTACGGCTCCGAAAATTTGCCTGCGCGGGAAAAAAATCCCTGCGTGAGAGAGGCGCCGGTCCGCACCGAAAGCCTTCCGGGACTTTCGACCCGCCCCCCCACCCGATGCTCCCTCTCCACCGATCATCTTAGACATCCACATTCGTCAACGGCTTGCGCCGATCCAGTTGAACCAAAAGGAATTCAACTCCGCGGCCCCGCTGTCTCAGCTCGACTTCTGTAGTTGCGCGACTGAGATCGCTATCGATGGCCTCGATCACGCCTGCAAAGACGTCGGGCGCAGAAGCCAGTTGTTTCGTGAGGGCTTCATTCCATCGGCGTTCAGCCGCGGTGCGTGCAATGTCGCCGTAAGATCGTTTCCCGTGAAACCGCTCTTGTGCGTTTGAATACTGGCGGCCACTTTCGCTTTGCTTGGAGAGCCTCTTTACTGCTGTCTCCCCTATTGCAGACGCGGCTTGTTGGCTTTGCCTCTGCTGCGACGCAGAGGTTAAGTCGGATTGGTTATTGGAATAGGTTTGGGTGGCGCTGCCGCCGCCACCAATGTGACATATCGGCCCCTGCAAAGGTGACAACTCTGACGCGGCCAACCGAAATTGCTTCGCACGTTTCCGTCTTTCGGCCCAACCATTTTCGCACGCACGAAAGCGGGCCCATATCGGCTGGTAGCTATTGCGATGAAACTTTCCACCGTGCCGGTCGATACGGAAGTATCCAGATCTTTCGAGAGACCTTGTCGCGCGAATGGCTGTACGCCGATTGATCCCGAGTAGCGTGGCGATACTGTTGAGAGCTGGGTCGCATTGGCCAGTGTCTCGATTGTAATGATCGAGGAGCGTGGCAGCTACGCGCTTCTCTGTAACGGACAAATCTTCGGTGAGGCTTATTGCTTTGAAAGCAATGAGGACATCCGATTTATTTGGTCGCATATTGCCTCCGAGGAGATGGGTTTAAGCTCTGATCTTGAGCACCAAGTCACCGACCATCCGCCAAAAGCAAGTCTCAGATTTCGGGCGCGTATCTAGTCGCAAACAAACGTGAGCCGAGCGAGAATCCCGAGATATCTCGAAGACCAATCGACCGCTCTCATCGCGAATCAGCGTGCCGACGTGACCGTGTTCACTTCGATCCAAGCGAGAAGATCGCGTCGCCGGTATCGAATGGCTCGCCCGACGCGAACAAAAGCCGGTCCCGCGCCTCGGCAACGCCAGGCCTGGAGGGTCCTGATAGAGATCCTTAGAAAGTCAGCAGCTTGCACCTCGGCAATCAGGGCATCGGGATCAATGGGGCTCTGAGCGGCTTGCATCGGTATCATCCACTACCGGTTTCGATAGCGACGAAACTGACTGCAATTGCAGTTCGGAAATAGATGCCACGATTTATCGGTGCGAGGATTTAGAACTGCGGGGATTTGATAGGGCGTCCTGGCCGGGACCACGCCTCTGCCGGAGCGTGAATGATCGCCTCTTCCCAAATTCGGTCGAACATGCGGCTGGTGAGTGAGCCCTTCCACCGGTCGAGAGCTTGCTTTCGATACACATCTTTTGGAGCCAGCCGCTGATTAGGGCTCCGACGCATCTCCTCGACAAGCCATTTTCTGCAAGCATCTCTGCTGGTCGTCTTGGACACGGGCGCAACGGGCCTGGGTGTGGTCACCACTGCGGAAGGGCTCACTAACTGGTGTGACACCTCGCCCGAGATGCCGGAGTCGATGACTGTGGGAGCTAGGTAAATAGCCCGCCACCGCACGAAGCGTGCCTTGCTCCGGTGTACAGGATCGGAGCCGTCATTCCACTGCACAAGATCTCCGGCTTTGGCGTCGAGCAGGAAATCGTGATGTGACCAAATGGTTGGCAATATCTCCTGGTTGTCGCCTCTAACCGGATCACCCCGGGCACGCAATTTTCCACTTTGAAGCAGCTTGAGCAGTGTACCGAAACGAAATCGCAGCACCTGCCGAAATTTTCTGACCTCGTCCGGAGTGCCCCGGCTCATCAACCGGGCCAATTTACTCTCACTCCACTCATAAGGATCGTTCTCGTCCAAAATCCCGTCGTTCACGGGCCATTCGGCGGCGCCGCGGGGCTGCCAGCTACCTTCGAGAACACGCACGGTGTCGGGATCAGCTTGAATGGCCCTGATACTGAGTTGCCGGACTTCGGGGTCGTTCAGGACATACTTCTGAAAGGTGTCCCTCAATGAACTGCCGCTGATAAGCGCACAAACGTCTGGTGAATGCAGAAGTGGGAAAATGAGTAGCTTCGAAAGCCGCCTTTCGTCTTCAGGCCAGCCGCATGCAAAATCGGAGCTCGACATTTTGGTCAAACGACCGGTTTCGCAGCAGGTGTACGCAACCAGCTTCCCGGACGCCAACAGCGAAGCTATTTCCGGGCGCCCATTGATCGAATTTGCCACTCTCCTGATCGCTTCATCGAGCGTCCATCCGTGACTCTGCAGGTTCGTGTGTTCCATTTGCTGGCCGAATCATCTTGTCAATTTTCGCACTTTTGGCACTTCGTTGCCGGGCGGGCCGCCGCTTTTGCACAATGTAAGTGGCACGACGGATCTCCACTATTTGCGCCTGAGCACGTTTGTCGTCGGCAAGCGATCCTTGCGCTAGATTTTAGGATATCTGCCGAACAGGTTGGTCACCAACATGACCAGCAAAACCCAAGACTACATCGTAGAAATTGCCCAGGTGCTCGCAACCGCCCTCCTGCGACTCGAAGGGCGGAAGTCCAGTCGAAAAACCGCCGATTGCGGAGAAAGTTTGCTTCACTTCTCGCCCGACCAGAGCAGTGGTGTGCCTCCGTACTCGCTCGAGGCTCCCCATGACTGATCCGGTTCTCGCCCAATTGGCCGCCCTCAAGAATGCCTCTGCGCAAGTTCTTAAGGCAAAATGGCGCACATTGTTCGACACGGAGCCACCAGCCTACAACCGCCGGTTCCTGGAGAGCCGGCTGGCCTATCGCATCCAGGAATTGGCCTATGGCGGCCTAAGCCGGGAAACCACCGAGCGGCTCAAGGCCATGGCCAAGCAATATACCGACCAAAAGCCGGCCGACCGAAAGGCCCGACCACTGTTGCGGCCCGTCGCCGGGACGAAGCTGATCCGCGAATGGGAAGGCGTAGAGCACTGCGTCACGGTTCGTCACGACGACTTTGAATATCTCGGCCGCCCCTACAAGTCCCTGTCCTCCGTCGCCCGCCAGATCACCGGCACCAAATGGAATGGCTGGGTCTTCTTCGGCCTCAAAAACTCGATCGGCAAATGACCGCTCGCAAGCTGCAAAAGCCCCGCACCAATCTTTTCGCAAACTCGCTCGAGAGCGCAGCGTCCCGCCGGCCCGCAGCCCGCAAAGTCCGTTGCGCGGTGTACACCCGCAAGTCCAGCGAGGAAGGCCTCGACATGGACTTCAACTCGCTCGACGCCCAGCGAGAGTCATGTGAGGCTTACATCGTGAGCCAGCGAGCGGAAGGCTGGACCGCAGTTGCCGACCGCTATGATGACGGTGGCTTCTCGGGTGGCACCCTCGAACGACCGGCCCTGAAGCGACTTCTCGCTGCTGTCGAGGCCGGCAAGATAGACGTCATTGTGGTCTACAAAATTGACCGCTGTCCCGCTCAATGCTCGACTTTCTCAATCTGGTCGATCTTTTCGAACGCCATGGCGTGACGTTCGTGTCCGTCACCCAATCCTTCAACACCAAGGATGCGATGGGACGGATGGCGCTGAACATACTGGTGACCTTTGCCCAGTTCGAGCGCGAACTGATCGGGGAACGCATTCGTGACAAGGTCGCGGCGTCTCGCAAGCGCGGCAAGTGGATGGGCGGCTGGACCCCGCTTGGCTACGAAGTCCGGGATCGCAAACTGCTAGTGCACGATGCTGACGCCGAACGAGTCAAAGCCATCTTTCGACGATTCGTGCAGCTCAAGTCGGCGACCCTGCTCGCCCGCGAACTGGTGGCCACGAACGAACGAACCCGGTACGGACATCTCCTCGATAAGGGGGTGCTGTACAAGATCCTGCACAACCGCGTCTATCTTGGCGAGGCCGTTCATAAGGGCACGTCTTATCCGGGCGAGCACGAAGCAATCATCGAGCGCAAGCTCTGGGATCAGGTTCACGCTATTCTCAAGGAGAGCCCGCGCAAACGTGCCAACAACAGCCGGGCGCAAACCCCCGCCCTGCTCAAAGGGCTGCTATTCGGCCCCGACGGCGCGGCGATGTCCCCAACGCACACCCGCAAGGCCGGCCGGCTCTATCGCTATTATATCAGCCAGACCGCGATGAAGCAGGGCAGGTCAGATTGTCCCGTCAAGCTGGTGCCCGCGGCCGAGCTAGAGCGGATCATCATAGATCAGGTTCGCCGACTGCTGCAAACGCCTGAAGTCATCGTTCAGACTTGGCGCGCTCTGCGCAAGCAGTCCGCGGATGTTAGCGAGGCGGAAGTACGCAGCGCGCTGATTGGCTTCGACGAACTCTGGGATGAGCTGTTTCCGGCCGAACAGGCGCGCATTGTCGGGCTGCTCGTCAAACGCATCGACTTGCATGCAGAACGCATGGACATCACGTTGAAGATGGAGGGCCTGAGCTCGCTCTCATCGGAATTGCAGCCCCAGCCCTTCCGGCAGGCCGCCGAATGAACCGACCCACCACCCTCACACTTGGACCTATTGGCCGGCCGAAACTGAGCCGGGATGGCCGAAGCATGGTCGTGAGCATCCCGATCTCGCTTCGCCGCCAGGGCGGACGCAAACGCGTCGTAACGCCTGCGAATGTCGAGGCTTGGTCACCACCGAAGCCGCAGGTCGATAACACGCTGATCAAGGCCGTGGTGCGGGCCCATCGCTGGCGCAACATGCTCGAATCCAACCTGTTTAGCTCGGTGAGAGACCTCGCCAAAGCTGAGAAGATCAACGAGTCCTACCTTTGCCGCGTACTTCGGCTGACGTTACTATCGCCGGCCATCACCGAAGCCATACTGAACGGTCTGCAGCCCGGCGGGCTTGATTTGGCGCTGCTGACCTGCCACTGAATTTTCATCCAGCGGGAGTTAGAGTCTCGGGGTTTTGTACGCCAAACGGCGCGGGTGGAGCAACGGACGATCGGCGGAGCTGGTCGGGGTTGCGCGGCCGATCGTCCGTTGCGGTGAGGTGGGCGGCATAGGCCGCGGGGGTCAGGTATTTCAGCGACGAGTGGGGACGCTGGAGATTGTAGTCAGCGATCCAGGCAACGATCTTGGCGCGGGCGTCGTCGAGATGGAAGAATAGGGTCTCATTGAGCAGCTCATCGCGCATCCGGCCGTTGAAACTCTCGACGAAGCCATTCTGCATCGGCTTTCCCGGTGCGATGAAGTGCCAATCGATGGCTGCGTCCTTGCACCAGGTGAGCATGGCGTTGCAGGTGAACTCGGTGCCATGGTCGGACACGATCATTCCTGGCTTGCCGCGTCGCTCGACGATTGTCGTCAGTTCGCGGGCTACGCGCCGCCCCGAGATCGACGTCTCCGGAATGGCGCCCAGGCATTCCCTGGTGACGTCGTCGACGATGTTGAGGATGCGGAAGCGTCGACCATTGGCGAACTGGTCGTGAACAAAGTCCAGCGACCAGCGTGCGTTGGGCCTCGCCTCCACCAGGATCGGAGCTCGGGTCCCCACGGCCTTGCGGCGAGCGCGCCGCTTGCGGACGGTGAGCCCTTCCTCGCGATAAAGCCGGTAGATCCGATTGATCCCCGACGGCTCGCCCTCCCGCCGCAGCAGGACGAACAGCCGGCGGTAGCCAAAACGTCGCCGCTGGTTGGCGAGGTCGCGCAGCCTGCCACGGAGAGCCGCTTCCGGAGGACGGCTGGAGCGATAGCGGATCATCTTCCGATCCGCGCCCACGATCGAACAGGCCCGCCGTTCCGACAGGCTCATGACGGCCTGCAGATGCGCGACCGCAGCGCGCTTGGCGGCGGGCCCTACCATTTTTTTGAAAGGAGCTCGCGAAGGGCGGCCGTATCAAGCATCTGCTCGGCCAGAAGCTTCTTCAGCTTCGCGTTCTCCTCCTCCAGGGCCCTCAGCCGCTTCGCCTCGGAAACGTCCATGCCGCCGAATTTGGCCTTCCAATTGTAGATCGTCGCTTCGGATATCCCATGCTTGCGAGCCAAATCGGCCGTCTTCGCCCCGGCCTCATGCTCCTTCAGCACCGCGATAATCTGCTCTTCCGTAAACCTTGCTCGCTTCATTTGTCCGTCCTTCGTCAGGTCGGACTCTAACTCCTTCTGGAGGAATTACTCAGTGGCAGGTCAGGGCAAGTGCGCCGTGGGAGACGCCTCCCATGAGCGAGAGGGATTCAAACTGCCGCGCAGCCAAGCCGTTGATTTTCCGAGAAATGCCGTACTAGACCAATTTTGGGAGTTCTAGGATTCGGAGAAAATTCGGTTCTCCGGCTTTATCCAAGCCTATTTTGGATGACGGATTGGAGTTCTCCGTCCGCGGAAAAGCAGGAAAACGGCCGAGTTTCTAACCGGGCTGCAGCTCCCAGTACGAGATAATTTTGGTGGGGTGGCGGAGAGAGTGGGATTCGAACCCACGGTACGGTTTCCCGCACACACGCTTTCCAAGCGTGCGCCTTAAGCCACTCGGCCATCTCTCCGGAGCGCCCTCTCTTGAAGGGGCGCCGACGATTTTGCAAGGGATCGCGGGGATATCGGGCGATTTTTCCGCAACTTATTGTATTTACAGCACAATATCCGGCTCCACGGGTAACTGGAGCGGCCGCGGGGCTGAACCGCGGGCGGCTCTGGCGCGACGATTCACGGCAAGCCGCCACACACGACCGGGGACGCCATGACCATCCGCAACACCATCGCCGCCCTTGGCCTGATTTCGGCCCTCGGCTCTGCCCTTGCCGCGCCGGCCTTGGCACAGGTCTGCACCCGGCAGGGGGTCGACGTCAGCTGCGACGACGGCCGGCGCGGGGTGCTTTCGGGCGATGCCATCCTCTGGCCGGACGGAACGCGCTCCAGCTCGACGCCGCATCAGAGCGTGATCATCGGCAACAAGAGCTCGGTGCATGTCGGGACCGGCGTGTTTGTCGGTCAGGGCAAGGGCGTGGTGCCGCTGGACGATCCGAACGCGCCGAACAAGCGGCAATGCGCGATCCTGGACGGCGTGTCGTATTGCTATTGAGGGGCCGTTTTCACCTCTCCCCGCTTGCGGGGAGAGGTCGGATTGCATCGTAGATGCAATCCGGGTGAGGGGTACAGGTCTCTCGATAGATATCAGGTATGGAGAGAGCCCCTCACCCCAACCCTCTCCCCGTAAGAACGGGGAGAGGGAGAAGAACTAGATCAACCGCACGCCTGAGATCGCCGACTTCAACCAGCGCAGCGCCTGCGGCGGCTGGGCCGCGAGCGGCGCCACGGCGGCCTTCTCGGTGCGGCACTTCTCGAGCTCGGCGACGAAATCGGCGGACCATTGCTGGATGGTGTGGCCGCGCAGCTTCTTCATCATCGCGTCCCAGCGCATCTTGCGCTCGGTGAGCGGCATGGATGCCGCGACCGCGACCGCGCGGGCCATGCCGTCGATATCGTGCGGATTGACCAGCAGCGCGGCATCGAGCTCGTTGGCGGCGCCGGCGAACTTCGACAGCACCAGCACGCCGGGATCGGCGGGGTTTTGCGCGGCGACGTATTCCTTGGCGACGAGGTTCATGCCGTCGTGCAGCGGCGTCACCACGCCGACCTGCGCGGTGCGGTAGAGACCGGCGAGCACGGCCTGGCTGAAGCCTTTGTTCAAATAGCGGATCGGCGTCCAGTCGACCTCGCCGTGGCGGCCGTTGACGTCGGTGACGAGGCGCGCGACCTCGTTCTGGAGATTGCCATAGGCCTCGATGCCGCCGCGCGAGGGATTGGCGATCTGGAGCAGCGAGATGCTGCGCGCAAATTGCGGCTGCTCGGTCCAGAGCCGGTCGAATGCGCTGATGCGGTTGACGAGACCCTTGGAATAGTCGAGCCGGTCGACGCCGATCGCGAGGCGCTCGCCGTTGAGGCTGCGGCGCAGGCGCGACACATCCGGATGCGAGGCCGACTTCGCCGCATAGGCGGCGAACTTCTCCGCATCGATGCCGATCGGGAACACTTCACAGCGCGTGCGCCCATGCTGCGAGACCACGACCCCGTCCTCGATGGTGAGGCCGAGCTCGCCGCCGACATAGCCGAGGAAGTTCTGCCGATCTTCCTCGGTCTGGAAGCCGAGCAGATCATAGGCCAGCATCGCGGTGATCAGCTCGCGATGGTTGGGCACGCCCTGCATCACAGCAGTGACGGGCCACGGCGTATGCAGGAAGAAGCCGATGGGATCATCGACGCCGAGCTCGCGCAGTTCGGCACCGAGCGCGAGGAAATGATAGTCCTGAACCCAGAACGCAGTCCGGGCTTTGCGGAAACGCATCAAGGCGCGCGCCATGAAGGCGTTGACCTCGCGATAGCTGACATAGTCCTCGCGCGAGACGCGGATCAGGTCGCTGCGCGAATGCAGCGCCGGCCACAGCGCCGAATTGGCAAAGCCTTCGTAGTATCCGCCGTAATGGGCCGCCGGCAGATCCAGCGTCGCAATCGCGCCTGTCCCGAGCGCCTCGATCTCGGCGAACGGCTCCTTCTGATGGCCATCACGCACCCGGCCGGAGGAACCGACCCAGATCGCACCAGAATGTTCCACCACGGGAAGCAATGCCGCCGCAAGGCCGCCCGTCATCGGTTCGTTGGGTTTGCCGCGGGCGACGCGATTTGAAACGACGATCAAGTTCACAGGTCGTCCCCTCCTGTTCATTCCGCCCCATTTAACTGCCGTTCATCAATATGGTTCCTCATCATCGTTTCAACCAATTGAAACCAAAATCGGGCGTGCGCGTTGGAACTGGTTTCGCTGGCGGAACCCAGTCATTTCGTTGCAACTCCGGTCCGGTTGCGCAGCATGCATCGCAGCGCGCAATGGCGCTGCGATGGGAGCCTTTGTGTCTGCGAGATGACGCTGCCTTGGTTTCACCTGGGATCGAGCAGGTGCGCAAGAAACGCACGCACATCCGCCGGCGCATCGAAATGGCCATTCACGCCCATGGCGCGGCGGCCGACCGAGAACGCCAGCCCGTCCATGTCGGGCATGATGGCGAACACGGTCTCATCGGTGACGTCGTCACCGATGAACAGCGGACGACGTCCTTTGAACGGGGCGCGCTTCATCAACTCGCGCACGCCGCTCGCCTTGGTGAATCCGGAATGCTTGATCTCGCAGACGAACTTGCCCGGCAGCACCTCGATCGGCGCATTGGGCAGATCGGCGCGGATCAGCGAGACGGATTCGTAGATCGCCTTCTCCGCATGCGGCGCCAGGCGGTAATGCAGCGCGAGCGAATAGCCCTTGTCCTCGAGCAGGATTCCGGGGCTGAGCTTGGCGATGGCGGCGAGGCGCCGCTTCAGCTCCTTGTCGAGCGGCGGCGCGTGCAGGGCATCCGCTTCACTGTCCACCGCCAGCCGCATCTCCGCGCCATGGCCGGCGACGGCGCGGAACACGTCGGGCGCGAAGATCAGGTCGATGTCGTTGAGCGAGCGACCGCTGACAAGCGCCAGCGCCCCAGAGGTGCGCTCGGTCAAAGCTTTCAGCGTTTCCGACAGGCCCGGCGGCACCCACACCTCCCGCGGCGTCGGCATCAGCTCAAGCAGCGTGCCATCGATGTCCAGCAGAATGGCGATTTCATCGAGATGCGGCACCAACGCATGCGGCACCGGCACCGTTTCCGGCGTCTCGTCGTCATCTGGTATGGTGAGCTTCTGGTCCAACGCCATTTCCGCAAGTTCCGATTTCATCAGTCTACTCCATAAAGGCGAGCGGCCGCGCGATGTGTTCGAGCGATTTGCGCTCGGCGGCGACGGCATAGCGCCATGCCACGATCGCAGCCGCGATCATCAGGACGGCCCCCAGCAGATAGCCGGCGAACACGCTGGTGCGCGATCCCGTGTCGATCAGCGCGCCGAACAGCGCCGGCCCTATGACGCCGCCGATGCCGGTGCCGACCGCATAGAACACCGCGATCGCCAGCGCGCGGACCTCGAGGGGAAAGGTCTCGCTGACGGTGAGATAGGCCGCGCTCGCGGCGGGCGATGCGAAGAAGAAGATCACCATCCAGGCGATGGTCTGCCCCTGCGCGCTCAGGACACCGATCGAGAACAGATAGCCTGATAGCGCCAGCAACAGGCCTGACGCGGCGTAGGTGAACGTGATCATGGTGCGGCGTCCCAGCGTATCGAACAGGCGGCCGAGCAGCAGCGGCCCGAGGAAATTGCCGGCCGCGAACGGCAGCAAGTACCAGCCGACGTGGTCGGCCTTGATGCCGTAGAAATCGGTCAGCACCAGCGCGAAGGTGAAGAAGATGGCGTTGTAGAAGAACGCCTGTGCGCTCATCAGCACGAGGCCGACCAATGCGCGCTGGCGATAGACCGAAAACAAGGTGTGGACCACCTCGGCGATCGGCGTGTGATCGCGCATCTTCAGGCGGATCCTGGTGAAGCGTCCGTCGCTCGTATCCTGGTCGTGCCCGATCACCGACCGCTCGATCCCGTCGACGATGGCATGGGCCTCGTCGGGACGGCCATGAATCATCAGCCAGCGCGGACTTTCCGGGATCCACATCCGCATCAAGAGCACGCCGAGGCCGAGGGCGGCGCCGATCAAATAGGCCAGGCGCCAGCCGTGATCGGGAGCGAATACTGCGGGATCGAGCAGCACGATGGCGGCGACCGCGCCCATCGCAGCCCCGATCCAGAAGCTGCCGTTGATCACGAGATCGGTCCAACCGCGATAGCGTGCGGGCACCAGCTCCTGGATCGTCGAGTTGATCGCTGTGTACTCGCCGCCGATGCCGGCGCCGGTGAGAAAGCGGAACAGCGCGTAGCTCGCGACATCCCACGACAGCGCGGTTGCGGCCGTTGCCGAGAGGTAGAGCGCCAGCGTGATGAAGAACAGCTTCTTGCGGCCGATACGGTCGGTCAGCCAGCCGAAGCCGAGCGCACCGAGCACGGCGCCCGCGAGGTAGGCGGAGTTGGCGATGCCGAGATCGAGATTGGAGAACTGCATCGATGGGCTTTGCTTCAGCGCACCGGAGAGCGCACCCGCAAGCGTCACCTCGAGGCCGTCGAGAATCCAGGTGATGCCCAGCGCGAGCACGACGCGGGTGTGAAAACCGCTCCACGGCAGCGCATCGAGCCGCGAGGGAATGCTGGTCTCGACGATGCGGTCGGTCACGGCCGCCGCCGGGACTACGGGTGCATAGTTCAGCGCTGGGCTCTGCTGCAGTTCCATCGGATTGTTGCGTCTGATCAATGGAAGCGGCCCCGGCTCACATGACGTGGACGGGGTCGATCCGATCATCGGGGTGCGGCATTCTGCCTGCCACCTGCGACAACGTTTGCGAGGGGGCCGGGTTCCCGGTGGAACGCCAGCGAGCACCGCTCGTTTCCGCTGGACCCGCAAGGAGTTGGCGCATGGCTCAGGTCAGAAAGACGACACATTCTCGAAACAGCAGCCCGCGCAAGACGGCACGCAAGGCAAACACCCGGCGGAGCGGGACCGCGCACAAGAGCACCAAACGCGCCACAAGGCGCTGGTCGCAGCGCGTGACGGAGGAGAGCGATGCGCTCGACCTCAAGCAAGGGGTGTTCAAGCTGACCAGCGCGAAGAGGATTGCGGCCTCGCTGAAGCGCTCGGCCGAGCACAGCTCGCGACGCAAGACTGGCGCCTATCGCTCGGCGCTGTCGATGCTGACCTTCTACATCAACCGCGCCGGCAAGACGCTGCCCAAGACGCAGCGCACGCGACTGGAGCGCGCGAAGGTCGAGCTGAAGCGGGCGTTCGGAAGGGAATGAACTCACTCCGCTGTCGTTCCGGACAGCGGAGTGTAAGGCGATAGCGCGGCCCTTCGGGGCCGCGAGCTACAGGAGCAGCGAACCTACGCCGCGCGGATATTCGCCATGAAGCGGTCGAGCTCGGCGCGAAGGCGGGTGCTTTCGCTCGACAGCGTCTTGGCCGAGTTCAGCACCTCTTCGGAGGCCGAGCCGGTCTCGGCGGCGCCGCGGTTGACCTCGCCGATATCGGTGGCCGCGGTCTGGGTGCCCTGGGCGACGGTCTGGACGCTGCGGGCGATCTCCTGGGTGGCGGCGCCCTGCTGCTCCACCGCGCTCGCGATCGAGGTCGAGATCGACGAGATCTGGCCGATCGTCGCGCCGATCTCCTTGATCGCGGCAACCGATTCGGCGGTGGCGCCCTGCATGCCCGTGATGTGCGAGGAGATCTCGTCGGTCGCCTTCGCGGTCTGGCTCGCCAGCGACTTCACCTCGCTCGCAACCAC
This sequence comes from Bradyrhizobium sp. USDA 336, assembly GCF_044908355.1. Taxonomy (NCBI): domain Bacteria; kingdom Pseudomonadati; phylum Pseudomonadota; class Alphaproteobacteria; order Hyphomicrobiales; family Nitrobacteraceae; genus Bradyrhizobium; species Bradyrhizobium sp. USDA 336. The sequence goes on from NZ_JBIYDC010000002.1 coordinate 5,406,478, forward strand.
CGCGAAGCCGCGGCCGGCTTCACCGGCGCGAGCGGCCTCGATGGTGGCGTTCAGCGCGAGCAGATTGGTCTGCTCGGCAATCGCGGTGATCAGCTTGACCACCTCGCCGATCTGCTGGGCGGCATGCGAGAGCTTGCCGATGCGGCCGTCGGTTTCCTTGGCCTGCATCACGGCAGCCTCTGCGATGCGGCTGGAATCGCGCACCTGGCGGCCGATCTCCTCGACCGAGGCCGACAGCTCTTCGGTCGCGGTCGCGACCGACTGCATGTTGGAGGAGGCCTGCTCGGAGACGCCGGCGACCTGGCTCGACAGGCTCTGCGTGGTCTCGGCGGTGCGGGTCAGCGTCGAGGCGGCCGATTCCAGCTGCACGGCCGAGGCCGAGACGTTGGAGACGATGGCACCCACCGCGTTCTCGAAATCGTCGGCAAAGCGGATCAGCTCGGCGCGGCGGCTTGCGGCCTGCTCGCGGTTCTGCACTTCGCTGGCGGCAGCGTCGCGCTCGGCCTTTGCAACGGCCTGGATCTTGAACTCCTCGACCGCGCTGGCCATCTCGCCGATCTCATCCTTGCGGCCAAGACCCGGCAGCACGACGTCGAAATTGCCCGAGGCGAGCTCCCGCATCGCCTTGCACATCGCGATCATCGGCCGCGAGATGCCGTTGCCGAGCCACAAGGCCAGCACGACGCCGATGGCCAGCCCGCCGAGCGCCATCATCAGCATCAGCTGCTGGGTCTCTACGATCGTCGCATTGGCGCTCGCCTCGATGCGTTGCTGGTCCGCGGTGAGATCCGAACGCAGCTCGGCCGAGAGCTTGAGGATGGTCGCCGCCGTCTTGGTCATCTCGCCGTTCAGCTTGACGATGACCTTCACGTTCTCGGTCAGCTTCGCGAACGAGGTGCGGTACTGCTTCAAGAGATCGCCGATCTCCTTGACGCGATCGGTGATCTTCTGGTCGTTCGCGTAGACGGAGACCAGCAGCGTCTCGAGGAACTTGATGCGGGCGATCACGCCGTCGGCGGTCTTCGGCTCCGGCTTGGCGACGAAAGCGCTGACCGAGGTCGAGACCGCCAGATATTGCGAGGTGATGTCCTTGGCCGTGGTCTGCACCGAGGAGAGACCCGCCAGCGCCGCGGTGTCGGCGAGATCGTCGAATTTGAAGCGGATCTTGTTGCCGACACTGTTGAGCTCGTCGGCCGCGATCTTGTTGTTCTCGCGCGTCAGCGTGATGATCTCGCTGAAGACTTTCGTAAAGCTCTGGAACTCGGCCTCGAGCTTGCCGACCTGCTCGCGGCGAGCCGCGCCTGTGGTGGCGGCCATCGACTTGGCGATCGCGCTCTTCAGATTTCCTTCAGCGGCCTTGGCTGCGGTCTCGTCATCGCCCGCGCCGGTCAGGGTATAGGCCCGTGCCAGCCCCTGATAGGCGATCAGCTCGCGATCGACCGTCCGCGCCATATCGGCTTCCGCTACGCTGGTGCGGTAGGAGGCCACAGCGCCTGCGATCCGCTCGAAGCCGAAATACGCGAACGCCATGCTGACGGCGAGGATGGCGAGCACCGCCACGAAGCCGAGGATGATTTTTGCGCGAAAACGCAGCGTTGGCAGCTTCGATTGGCGCGACTTCGATTGGCTCGATTTGGACGTGACCGACATTCCCCCACCCCATTCCATTCGCGGAAAACCAGGCGCAGCCGGGAAGCAGCCCGCTTCCCGACTCGTGTGCACGGTAACCGGCAAAGGATAAGCTGCGGTAAACTTATGGCGCCGCAACTGGCGGTTAGGTGACGTAGGGATTTGTTAAGGTGCGCTCTACTACGCCGCGCGGATATTCGCCATGAAGCGGTCGAGCTCGGCGCGAAGGCGGGTGCTTTCGCTCGACAGCGTCTTGGCCGAGTTCAGCACCTCTTCGGAGGCCGAGCCGGTCTCGGCGGCGCCGCGGTTGACCTCGCCGATATCGGTGGCCGCGGTCTGGGTGCCCTGGGCGACGGTCTGGACGCTGCGGGCGATCTCCTGGGTGGCGGCGCCCTGCTGCTCCACCGCGCTCGCGATCGAGGTCGAGATCGACGAGATCTGGCCGATCGTCGCGCCGATCTCCTTGATCGCGGCAACCGATTCGGCGGTGGCGCCCTGCATGCCCGTGATGTGCGAGGAGATCTCGTCGGTCGCCTTCGCGGTCTGGCTCGCCAGCGACTTCACCTCGCTCGCAACCACCGCGAAGCCGCGGCCGGCTTCACCGGCGCGAGCGGCCTCGATGGTGGCGTTCAGCGCGAGCAGATTGGTCTGCTCGGCAATCGCGGTGATCAGCTTGACCACCTCGCCGATCTGCTGGGCGGCATGCGAGAGCTTGCCGATGCGGCCGTCGGTTTCCTTGGCCTGCATCACGGCAGCCTCTGCGATGCGGCTGGAATCGCGCACCTGGCGGCCGATCTCCTCGACCGAGGCCGACAGCTCTTCGGTCGCGGTCGCGACCGACTGCATGTTGGAGGAGGCCTGCTCGGAGACGCCGGCGACCTGGCTCGACAGGCTCTGCGTGGTCTCGGCGGTGCGGGTCAGCGTCGAGGCGGCCGATTCCAGCTGCACGGCCGAGGCCGAGACGTTGGAGACGATGGCACCCACCGCGTTCTCGAAATCGTCGGCAAAGCGGATCAGCTCGGCGCGGCGGCTTGCGGCCTGCTCGCGGTTCTGCACTTCGCTGGCGGCAGCGTCGCGCTCGGCCTTTGCAACGGCCTGGATCTTGAACTCCTCGACCGCGCTGGCCATCTCGCCGATCTCATCCTTGCGGCCAAGACCCGGCAGCACGACGTCGAAATTGCCCGAGGCGAGCTCCCGCATCGCCTTGCACATCGCGATCATCGGCCGCGAGATGCCGGTGCCGAGCAGGAAGGCGAGGACCGCGCCTAGCAGCGTGCCGCCGACGGCCAGCATCAGCACCAGCTGCTCGGTCTGCCCGATGGTCGCCGCCGACTCCGAATCCAGCCGCTGCTGCTCGGCGACGAGGTCCGCCTTCATGGCGGTGGCGCCTTGCTGGATCGCGCCGGCCGAGCCGCCCATCTCAGTGACGAGGTCATCGACCAGCTTGGCGTTGGCGATCAGCTTCTCCAGCGCCTCGCGATAGGCGCCGAGGATGGACTTGGCCTCCTTGAGGCCGGCGACAATCTTGTCGTCCATGGAATAGACCGCGCCCAGCGAGTTCTCGACGAATTTCAGCCGCGCGAGGGCGCTGTTCGCGATTGCCTGATCGGACGTCAGCACGAACTGGGTGGCTGCAGCGCTTGCGGTCTGGAATTGGGCGTTGACCTGCTTGGTGCCAAACTCGATCGCCTGCGCTTCGGCGTCGGAGGCGTTGTTGCCGATGTCGTCGAGCTTGTACTTCAGAAGATTGGCTTGGCGCTGGAGCTGGTTCTGCACCAGCAGCGCGCTGTCGCGCTTGGCCTGGAGCACCTTGCCGAACGTGGCGGAGAAGTTGGAAAACTCCTTGGCGAGCTTGCCGAGGCTTTCCTGCCGCGGCCGCTGCTTGGCGCTCTTGACGGCCTGGTCGATGGCGTTCTTCAGGCTGGCCTCGGCATCGAGCGCCGCCTTGGCGTCGTCTTCCTTGCCGGTGACGACGAAATATCTGACGGCCGAACGATAGGCGAGCAGCTCGCGATCGATGTTGCGCGCGAGATCGGCCTCCGTCACGCTGCTGCGGTAGGATCCGACCCCGGCGGCGACCCGCTCGAAGCCGAAATAGGAAAACGCCATGCTGCCGGCGGAGATCACCAGCACGGCGGCGAAGCCGAGGATGATCTTTGCGCGGAACTTGAAGGTCGGAAATAGTGCACGCTTCGACGGCGACGCGGTACGCCCGGACATTCCCAACCCCCAGCTCATGTGATTCTGCGGTCCGGAAGCAGCCCTTTCCGAACGTTGCGGAAAATTAGGGCAGAATCCTCAAGGGGTGGTAAATCCGTCCGGGCTTGCGGGGAGCGGCTGCCGTGTTGCGGCTCACCGGAAAACGCCCTACTCTCGATAATTATCAGGCACTTGGCATCAGACCGAGCCTTCAGGGAGAAACGGAGTGGGGCAAACCGATTTTCGGTTTGGCGGTGCGTCTGGCGTTGCCGTGGCCAAGTCGAAGGCCGCGAGCGTCGATGACGCCGTGGCCGAGCTGGCCGCCCAGCTCCCGTCCGACGGGCTGGCGCTGATCCTGGTGTTCGTCTCCCCCAGCTACGACCCCGATCGCTTCATCGCCGAGATCAGCCGCCAATTCGACGACACCCAAGTCTGCGGCTGTACCACCGCGGGCGAGCTTGCTCCTGACGGCTGGGACGAGAACAGCGTCGTGGCGCTGGCGTTCAGCCGCGCCGACTTCTCCGCGGTGGTGCGACCCATCTTCAACCTCGACAGCTTCCGCGTCGAGGACGGCCGCAGGATCGGGGGCGAGCTCCGGCACGAGCTGTTGCGGGCCACGCCGCAGGTCGAGCGCGGCAGTCCCTTCGGCCTGGTCCTGATCGACGGCCTGTGTCGCCGCGAAGAAGCGGTGATGTCCGCGATCTATGCATCGCTGGACGATATTCCGGTCGTCGGCGGATCGGCGGGCGACGGGCTGCGCTTCGAGAAGACGTTCGTGTTCTTCGACGGCAAGGCACACAGCAATGCCGCCCTCTTGATCCTGCTGAACACCTCGTTGCCGTTCCGCGTCTTCAAGTGCGACAATTTCGAGCCGCAGGCGCAGAAGATGGTGGTGACCGAGGCCGACATCGAAAACCGCATGGTCCGGGAACTGAACGCAGAGCCTGCCGCGCAGGAATATTCGCGCGTGGTCGGCATCATGGACGCCAAGCTCGATCCGTTCTCCTTCGCCTCGCATCCGGTCCTGGTGCGCGTCGGCGGCGCCTATTACGCGCGCTCGATCCAGCGGGTCGAGCCGGACGGCTCCTTGCATTTCTTCTGCGCCATCGACGAGGGCATGGTGCTGACCGCTGCGACCTCGCGAAGCCTGGTCGGCGCGGCCCGCGAGACGTTCGCCGACATCCGCGACCAGATCGGAGACGTCTCGCTCTATATCGGCTTCGAATGCCTGCTCCGCCGGCTCGATGCCGAGCAGCATCAGCTCGCCCGCGATATGTCAGAACTGTACCGGCAGAACCGCGTGGTCGGCTTTCACACCTACGGCGAGCAGTTCGGCTCCATGCATGTGAACCAGACCTTCACGGGGGTCGCGATCGGAAGGCGCCCGTCGTGACGGACATGTGGCAGGGCCCCGATGCGGTCGACCAGCTCAGGCGCGAGGCCGCCAAGCTGAGGAAGATCAATGCCGCGCTGATGTCGCGCGTCGAGCGCTCGATGGACCAGCAGCTCAACGCCTTTTCATTGTTCGAAACCGCCATTGCGCTCGACCACAAGGTTCGCGACCGGACGCACCAATTGCGCGAAGCGCTGCATTCGGTCGAGCGCGCCAATGAGGGTCTCTACCGCGCCAAGCAGCAGGCGGAGGCGGCAAGCTCTCTGAAATCCTCGGTGCTGATCTCGGTCACCCACGATCTGTTGCAGCCGCTCAACGCGGCGCGCCTGACCCTGTCCGCGCTGACGGAGATGATGGAGTCGCAGGAAGCGGGCGTGCTGATCGACCAGGCCAGCCGCTCGCTGGTGATGCTGGAGGACCTGCTGCGCTCGCTGCTGGAGATCGCCAAGCTCGATTCCGGCGCGCTCAAGCCCGACGTGCGCGCGATCGCGCTGGCGCCGCTATTCGAGCAGCTCCGCAACGAGTTCGAGCCGATCGCCGCGCGGCAAGGCCTGTCCTTGCGCATTCGCCCCGCTCGGCTCGCGGTGATGTCGGATGCGATGATGCTGCGGCGGATCCTGCAGAACCTGCTCGCCAATGCCATTCGCTATACCCGCAGCGGCGGCGTCGTGATGGGATGCCGGCCGCGCGGCGGGCAGATCTGCGTCCAGGTCTCCGACACCGGACCCGGGATCGCGCAGGCGCAGCAGGAGGCGATCTTCCGCGAGTTCCAGCGCGGCGATGCCAATGCGGCCGACCAGGCCGGCTTCGGGCTCGGCCTCTCCATCGTCCGCCGCTTCGCCAGCGAGCTCGGGCACGAGGTGCGGCTGTCGTCACAGCTCGGCAGGGGATCGACCTTCACCCTGGAGCTGGAGCCGGCCGACCTCGCCGAGGTCGCCGACGAGGTGCAGGCGCCCGCCGCGCGGCACTACGATTACAGCGGGCTCGAAGGCGCCAAGATCCTGCTGATCGAGAACGATCCGAACGGCTCGGAGGCGATGGCCGCGCTGCTGGAGGGATGGGGCTGCGACGTTGCGACGACGCGATCGGGTGCGGACGCGCTCGTGCGCCTCAGCGAGCTCGGCGGCGCGCCCGATGTCGTGATCGCGGACCTCCATCTCGATCACGGCGAAAGCGGCCTGTCGGCCATCACCGAGGTGCGGGAGCATTTGAAGCTCGACACCCCCGCCATGATCATCACCGCCGATTATTCCGAACAGGCGGCGAAGCAGGCGAGCCTCCAGGGCCTCGAAGTGCTGAAGAAGCCGATCAAGCCGGCCGAGATGCGGGCGCTGCTGTCGTTCCTGCTGAGCTGAAGGGCGCGGCGCACATCAAGTCGTAAAACAACCCCATGCACAGTACCGGTAGCATCTTACAGCATGCTATGGCTTTGACGTTTCAATGAGTTACCTGCCGGCCGTGACGCGCCCCGCATGGCCAAAAAGCGGCAAATAAAAATCACTGCTGATCCGGCGGGGCATGCTCGCGCCGCCCCGGAGTCCCCTCGCCGGCCAAGGTCGCGAAATCGATCCGGGACATTTCGACGATGGCCTTGGTGCGGCTGAGCACGTTGAGCTTGCGCAGGATGTCGGAGACGTGGACCTTCACCGTGGTCTCGGAGATGTTCAGCTCGAAGGCGATCTGCTTGTTCTGCAGGCCGCGCTTGAGCATTTCGAGCACGCGCAATTGCTGCGGCGTCAGCTCGTGCAGGCGTTTCAGCAGATCCTGCGCCGGGCCGGCGGCGCGTTGCGGGCGGACGAGCCCGCGATAGGCGGCCGGGACACAGACCGCACCGCGCAGCACCTCGCCGATCGACTGCGCCAACTCCTGCTTGGAGGACGATTTCAGGATGTAGCCGGAGACGCCGAGCGACAAGGCGCCGGCTATGATCTGCGGATCCTGATGCCCGGATACGATGACGACGGGAATCCTGGGAAAGGCCTTGCGGATGCGGATGATGCCGAAAGGCCCGTGGTGCCCGGCATTGACAGATCGAGCAGGATGAGGTCGAGCTCGGCAGCCGCCGCGGCCTGCTCGAGCGCACCGTCGATCGACGTCGCCTGAAGGATCTCGGCCGCCGGCGCCGCCATCTGGAGCGCGCCCTCCAAGGCTTCGCGAAACAACGGATGGTCTTCGACGATCAGAAATCGCATCACGCGTGAGCCATTCTCGGTTGATTGGCCAGATGATCGAAGGGTTCGACGCCGAAACGAGAATGTCGCAGCCGGACCAGACCGGCTTGATCCAAATCAAGCAGGATATTGCGCGTCATTGCGGCCGCCCGCGGTCGGCCCGCGCATAAGGCCGGGCCTTGGGATCCGGCAGGTCCACCTTGCCGATCTCGATGATCGCCTTGTTGCGGCTGAACAGGCCGAGCTTGCGCAGAATTTCGGTGATATGCGCCTTCACCGTGGATTCGGCGAGCTGAAGCTCCTGGCCGATCTGCCGGTTCGGATAGCCGCGCCGCAGCAGATCGAGCACGCGAAGCTGTTGCGGCGTGAGCTCGCGCAGCTTGACCTCGAGCGCCTTGCTGGCCTCGGCCCGGCGCCGCTGCGACGTTGCCACGAAATCCTTCGGCACCGACACCGATCCGTTCAGCACGCCCTCGATCGACTGCGCCAGCTCGCGCTTCGACAGCGACTTCGGCAGAAAACCCGCGGCCCCAAGCTCCAGCGCCTCGCGAACGACGCGCTGGTCCTCCTCGCTCGACACGATGGCGACGGGCAGGCGTGGATGGGCCTCGCGCAAGCGCAGGAAGCCGGAGAAGCCGGTCGCATCGGGCAGCAGGAGGTCGAGCAGCGCGAGGTCGATGCCCTCGCCCTCCTCGGCCGTCAGGATGTGAAGGGCGTCCTCGATCGACATCGCCTCGAAGATCCGCGCCTCCGGCAGAGCCAGCCGCACCGCATTACCGAGGGCCTCGCGAAACAGCGGATGATCGTCGATGATCAGGAAGCTGGTCATGGCGCCTTCACAGGACTGCACCGCCGAATGCTGCACCGTACGGGCATCCGCCGCCGTAGCGGAAGAGGCGGAACCATCCGGCATCAATCCGGCACCGGGATGGCGCCGGATGAACGCTACCACATCCTCCCGATCGGGTTCGGTCAAGACCGTTCAATCGTTCGATTCGACCTGGACCGTCAGCAGGAAGGAATAGATGCTGTTGACCTGGTCCTCGGTGTAGACCTCCTTCCAGGCCGGCATGCCCTTGTTCGGCCGTCCCTCCTGCACGGTGGTCAAATATTTCTCGCGCATCTCGTCGCCGTAGCGGTGACGCAGCAGCCGCAGATCGATCTTGCGCTCGCTCTGGATCGCATCGGGACCGTGGCAGTGCGCGCAGGTTCCGTTGAAGATCTCCTTGCCCGCACCGACGGCCTCAAGGCCCGGCGCGACCGCATCGCCCTTGGTCTCGGTCGCCACGACATTGGCGACCTGGGCGACGGCTCCGCTTCCCGTGCCCGTCGTCACCGGCGTCGGTGCCGCGCCGAAGCGAACCGGCGCGCCGCCGGGCAAACCGTATTTCACGGCGAGCTCGCCGATCTTGCCCTGAAGCTGCGGCAGCACGGCATTGACGCGGTCGCGCAGCTCGGTCGAGGTCTTGGCAAAGCCGATGGCGGCATCCCATGACAGGCCCTCGCCCTCGGTGAGCTCGATCTGGTAGCGGCCGTCGTAGCTGGTCTTGTTGAGCCAGCCGGCAACCGGTCCCCAGATGAAGGCGACGTCGGCCCTTCCCTGGTCGAGCGCCTGCATGCCCTCCTCGGGCGACAGCACCGTCACCTTCTGGATATCGTCGCGGCTGGCGAGCAGGTTTTGCGGCGTGCTGGCGAACTGCACGGCGACGCGCTTGCCCTTGAGGCCGTCGATGCCGCCGATCACCGCGCCCCTCGCAGATTCCTTGGCGGCGACGAGGGCATAGCCCTCCTTGGCGAAGGTGTCGGAGAAGATCACGGCCGGGCCCATGAAATCTGCGGACCGCGGCAGCCCGATCATGGCGTCGCATTGCTTGCCGAGCAGCGTGACCCGCACCGTGCGCTTGCCGAAATAGGATTTGTACCAGTCATAGGCGATCGGCCGGCCGAGCGCCTGCGCCAGGGCTTGTCCGATCTCGACGTAGAAGCCCGGCTTCGACGAGCTGTCGCTCGAGAATGGCAGGTTGGTCGGATCGGCGCAGAGACGGAACGGCTGCGCCTCGTCGGCCTGCAGCTGCGAGGCCGGAACGATCAGCACAGCAGTAGCGCATGCGAGCAGGGCTGCGATGGCGCGATGTCGGCTCGCACCGGTGGCGGAATGATTCGGACGCATCCTCGTCTCCCTTGGCGTTTCGCTTGACGTTTCTCTTGGCGTTGCCGTTGTTGCGCCGGAGCTTGTTGGGCCAGGCGCGGCGGCACCAGGCATCGGCCGATGCCGCAGCTAAAGTCCGGAGAAAGCGCGCGCGTATCCCGTCACCTCGAGGATACGCGCGCGAGTTGTCACTGGACGGAGAACACGAAGAGCGAGCCGCCCTCGGGGGCTGCGGCCGTCATCTTCTTTCCTACCTCGCCCAGGAACGCAGGCAGCGCAGCGGTGCGGCCGACGACGATGGCGACATATTGCTTGCCGTCGACCTGATAGGTCACCGGGCCTGCGCCGATGCCGGAGCCGAGATTCTTGCTCCACAGCACCTTGCCGGACTTCGCATCGATGGCGCGGAAGTCGCCATGGATGTTGCCGGCAAACACGAGGCCGCCGCCGGTGGTCAGCGTGCCGCCGTTGAAGGGCAGGTCTTCCTTGATCGACCAGACCTTCTTCTGCGCGACCGGATCCCAGGCCACGAGCTCGCCGAGGAAGCCGCCGGGGCCTTCCTTGGTCGGGAATTCGGCGCCGAGATAGAACACGCCGCGCTTGTAAGTGACGTCGCTGACCGACCAGTCCATGCAGACGTTGTTGGAGGGGATGTAGACGAGGCCGGTCTGCGGGTTGAACGACATCGGCTGCCAGTTCTTGCCGCCGATCAGGTTCGGGCAGATGTCCTTGGCGGGATGGCCCGGCCCGGGACGCTTGTCGGGATCCTCGACCGCGCGCATCGTGGCGACGTCCCACTTCTTGGCCCAGTTGGAGAACACGTATTTCTCCGCCGACAACACCTTACCGGTCTCACGGTTGGCGACGAAGAAGAAGCCGTTGCGGTCGGCCTTCATCAGCGTCGGAACGGTGCTGCCGCCGATCTTGAGATCCGCGAGCACGGCTTCGTTGACGCCGTCATAGTCCCAGGCGTCGGCCGGCGTGGTCTGGATGTGCCACTTGATCTTGCCGGTGTTGGGATCGAGCGCGAGCGTCGAGGCGGTGTAGAGGTTGGTCAGCTTGCCGAAATTGCCGTCGCCGGTCGAACGCACCGCCGTGTTCCACGGGGCCGGATTGCTGGTGCCCCAATAGACCGTGTCGGTCTTCGGATCGTAGGAACCGACCAGCCAGGCTGCGCCGCCGCCATGCTGGGCGGAGTCGCCCTTCCAGGAATCGCCGCCGGGCTCGTCGGGGGACGGAACGGTGTAGGTCTGCCACACCTGCTTGCCGGTGTTGATGTCGAAGGCCAGCAGCGCGCCGCGCACGCCGTATTCGCCGCCGCCGAAACCGGTGATGACCTTGTCGCGCACGACGAGCGGCGGCGAGGTGATGACCGAGCCCTGCTTGTAGTCGACCACCTTTGCCGTCCACAGCGACTTGCCCGTCGCGGCATCGAGCGCGGTCAGCTTGCCGTCGAGGCGGCCGACGAAGATCTTGCCGTCGGCATAGGAGACGCCGCGGCTGTTCACGTCGCAGCAGGCGTATTGCAGCACGTCCTCGGGAATATCGGGCTCCCAAGTCCATTTGCGCTGCCCCGTCGCGGCATCGAGCGCATAGACGTATTTCGGACCCCACGAGCTCGAAACGTAGAGCGTGTTGCCGATGACGATCGGCGAGGATTCGTTCGAACGCAGCGACGCCAGCGAGAAGGAGTAAGCGAGGGTCAGCTTGCCGGCGTTCTCGGTGTTGATCTGCTTGAGCGGGCTGAAGCGCGTGTTGCCGTAATCGTGGCCGGCAACGGCCCATTGATTCGAATCGGATTGCGCCTTGAGCACCGAATCGTTGGCGCGAACGCCCGGTGTAACGGCGGCGAGCATCGCAATCATGGAGATGCCGGCCAAGAAGCCCTTCGTTCCAAAGGTCATGTATTCCCTCCGCGATGTTGTTGTGCACGCCTCGTTGGGCGCCTGAGCGCACTGCGCTCGTGATGCGCAGTTCGCCTGCGAGCCATCGTTCGAAATTACAGCATCGCCGTTTCGCGCTTAGTATAGGCGGAAGGTAGTAGTGCAAATCATCGGCGGCTTTCGCCGCTCATCTCGTTGTCGCGCCTTGCGTCTTGCCCTTGTTTTGCTGTTCGAAATGCGTCATCGAACTTAGGCAGCATCGCGCCGCGAGCGGAAGCCGCAGCGTTCACTGCCGTAGGGTGGGCAAAGGCGCGCTTCTCGCGCGCCGTGCCCACCACCTCTCTCGATCATGAAGAGTCGTGGGCACGCTTCGCTTTGCGCACCCTACGGCACCTAGAATTGCATCGCCGAATTCAGGCGGCATCGCGCATCGATCACGATAATGGCGCTACCACGCCGGCAAAACTTTCGAAGAAGCTCGCGGCGAGTTTTCGCGACGTCGAGTCGATCAGCCGCGAGCCGAGCTGCGCGAGCTTGCCGCCGATCTGCGCGTCGGCCTCGTAGTGCAGGATGGTGACATCAGGGGCTTCTTCCTCCAGCCTGACCTTCGCGCCGCCCTTGGCAAAGCCGGCGACGCCGCCGGCGCCTTCGCCGACGATGCGATAGCCGTTGGGCGCATCGATATCGGTCAGCGTCACCTTGCCGCTGAACGTCGCCTTCACCGGACCGACCTTCAGCACCACCGTCGCCGTCATTTCGGTCGGCGACGCCATCTCGAGCGATTGGCAGCCGGGAATGCAGCGCCTGAGAATTTCGGGATCGTTGAGCGCGGCCCAGACCTTTGCCTTCGACGCCGGGATCCGCTGACTGTCGTTCATCTGCATCGCTTCCACCCTTGTTGCCGTTGCCTGTACGGCTCGACTAGGGGGACGGGCGGCTGCGTTCAATCGCCAGGAAGTACTAGTGCTGCTTTTCGGACCTCTCATTCACGCGATGTCATTCCGGGGCGCGCCTCTTGGCGCGAACCCGGAATCCATTTCCCCGCGGACTCTGCGGCCCGATGGATTCCGGGCTCCCTCGCTCCGCTCGGGCCCCGGAATGACGGAGTGGACTGTCCTGCCCGACGCGGCTTGGCGGCGGCACTTCGCTGCATCGCCGTAAGCAAAATCAATGGCTTAAGCTGTCTCGTCCTACTACCAAGATCGCGATTACAAAGGCGGGGGCGCATGCTCCTATTCGCGCAACGAGCACGGCATTCAAGGGAGGAACGACGCCCGACCGGGCCTAGGTCCAGGGCAAGCGGCGAGATGACCACGGCACGCGCGACCAGCTCACGCGCCTATTGCGGCGGCAGCGAGCACGCCATCGCAGATGCTAGCTGCGACTTTCCGTGTGTCTCCCACAATGTCGCAGCACGTGATGGCGGCGGCACGAGACGTCGTGGCCGGATCGCAGATCGGCGACCGTCACCACGATGACCCTTCCATGACCGCGTTCAGCAAAAACCCAGTTGCAAAGTTTCGTTTGCGCTGTCTCTAATTAGAACCAATCAAAATCACTTTGGGAGGACTTCAAGTGTCTACAGTCAAACTGACGGTCAACGGCAAGGCCGTTGCTGTCGATGTCGAGGACCGCACGCTGCTGGTCCAGCTCCTGCGCGATCACCTCAACCTGACCGGGACCCATGTCGGCTGCGACACGAGCCAATGTGGCGCCTGCGTCGTGCACATGGACGGCCGCGCGGTGAAATCCTGCACCATGCTGGCGGGGCAGGCCGACGGCGCCAACGTCACCACGATCGAGGGCATCGCCAAGGGCGACGAACTGCACCCGATGCAGGCCGCCTTCCGCGACAATCACGGCCTGCAGTGCGGCTATTGCACGCCGGGCATGATCATGTCGGCGATCGACATCGTGCACCGCCATGGTGGACAGCTCGACGAGGCGACCGTCCGCACCGAGCTCGAAGGCAATATCTGTCGCTGCACCGGCTATCACAACATCGTCAAGGCGGTGCTGGACGCCGCCGGCCGCATGAAGGTCTCGCAGGCGGCCGAGTAAGCGGCGCGCCTCGAAACAAGAACAACCGTCGCAGCCGTCGTTGGACGGCGCGATCAAGGAAATTTCCGGTCGGGAGGACCAGACATGGGTGTTGAAGGCATCGGCGCACGCGTCGTGCGCAAGGAAGACAAGCGTTTCATTACCGGCAAGGGCCGTTACGTCGACGACATCAAGTTGACGGGAATGACCCATGCCTATTTCATCCGCAGCCCGCACGCGCACGCCAAGGTCAAGAAGATCGACTCGTCCGCGGCGCTGAAGATGCCGGGCGTGGTCGCCGTGCTCACCGGACAGCAACTGGTCGACGACAAGGTCGGCAACCTGATCTGCGGCTGGGCCATCACCTCCAAGGACGGCAGCCCGATGAAGATGGGCGCATGGCCGGCGATGGCGCCGGAGACGGTGCGCTTCGTCGGGCAGGCGGTCGCAGTCGTGATCGCCGACAGCAAGAATCTCGCGCGCGACGCGGCGGAAGCCGTCGTGGTCGACTACGAGGAGCTTCCCGCGGTCGCCGACATGCACGCCGCCATCAAGCCCGGCGCGCCGCAGCTTCATCCCGAGGCTCCCGGCAACCAGGTCTATGATTGGGTGATCGGCGACGAGGGCGCGGTGAATGCCGCCTTCTCGAAAGCCGCCAATGTGGTGAAGCTCGACGTCACCAACAACCGCCTCGCGCCGAATGCGATGGAGCCGCGCGCGGCGATCGCCGATTACGACACCGCGGAGGAGCACTTCACGCTCTATACGACGTCGCAGAACCCGCACGTCGCGCGTCTCGTGCTCTCGGCGTTCTACAACATCGCCCCCGAGCACAAGCTGCGCGTGATCGCGCCCGACGTCGGCGGCGGCTTCGGCTCCAAGATCTTCATCTATCCCGAGGAGATGGTGGCGCTGTGGGCCTCGAAGAAAGTCGGCCGTCCCGTCAAGTGGACCGGCGACCGGACCGAAGCCTTCCTCACCGACGCGCATGGCCGCGATCACATCACCCATGCCGAGATGGCCTTCGACGCCAACAACAAGATCATCGGCCTCAAGGTGAAGACCTACGCCAATTTCGGCGCCTACATGTCGCTGTTCTCGTCCTCGGTGCCGACCTATCTCTACGCGACGCTGCTGTCGGGCCAGTACAACATCCCGGCGATCCATGCCGAGGTGATCGGGGTCTACACCAACACCACGCCGGTCGATGCTTATCGCGGCGCGGGCCGGCCCGAGGCGAGCTATCTGATCGAACGGTTGATGGAGACGGCGGCGCGGCAGCTGAACGTCGATCCGGCCCAGTTGCGCCGGACCAACTTCATCACCCAGTTCCCGCACCAGACGCCTGTCATCATGGCCTACGACACCGGCGACTTCAACGCTTCCCTCGATGCGGCGATGAAGGCGATCGACTATGCCGGCTTCCCTGCCCGCAAGGCCAAGGCGAAAGCCGACGGCAAGCTGCGCGGCATCGGCGTGTCCTGCTACATCGAGGCCTGCGGCATCGCGCCGTCGAAGGCGGTCGGCAGCCTGGGCGCCGGCGTCGGCTTGTGGGAATCGGCCGAGGTGCGCGTCAACCCTGTCGGCACCATCGAGATCCTCACCGGCTCGCACAGCCACGGCCAGGGTCACGAGACCACGTTCTGCCAGCTCGTCGCGGAGCGCCTGGGCGTTCCGATCAGCCAAGTCTCGATCGTCCATGGCGACACCGACAAGGTCCAGTTCGGCATGGGCACCTACGGCTCGCGCTCGGCGGCCGTCGGCCTCACCGCGATCCTGAAGGCGATGGAGAAGATGGAATCCAAGGCCAAGAAGATCGCCGCGCATGCGCTGGAGGCGTCGGAGGCCGACATCGTCATCGAGAACGGCGAGTTCAAGGTAACAGGCACCGACAAGGCGATCGCCCTACCGATGGTCGCGCTCGCGGCCTACACCGCGCACAACCTGCCTGACGGGATGGAGCCGGGTTTGAAGGAGAGCGCCTTCTACGACCCGACCAACTTCACCTTCCCGGCCGGCGCCTATATCTGCGAGCTCGAGGTCGATCCCGGCACCGGCAAGACCTCCTTCGTCAACTTCGTCGCGGCCGACGATTTCGGCCGGCTGATCAACCCGATGATCGTCGAGGGCCAGGTCCATGGCGGCCTTGTGCAGGGCATCGGGCAGGCGTTGCTCGAGCATGCGATCTATGATGCCAACGGCCAGCCGGTCACGGCCTCGTTCATGGATTACGCCATGCCGCGCGCCGACGACGTGCCGTCGTTCAACCTGTCCCACACCACGACGCTCTGCCCGGGCAATCCCTTGGGCATCAAGGGTTGCGGTGAGGCCGGCGCGATCGGCGCATCGGCGGCCGTGATCAACGCGATCACGGATGCGATCGGCAAGAACAACCTGGAAATGCCCGCAACCCCGGACCGGGTGTGGCGCACGATCCACGCGGCTTAAGGGAGGACCGAAGATGTACCAGACCACCTATCATCGCGCCTCCTCAATCGACGAGGCCGCCAGCCTGTTCGCAAAAGGCAGCGAGTCGAAGTTCCTCGCCGGCGGTCAGACGCTGCTGCCGGTCATGAAGCAGCGCCTCGCAGGTCCCTCCGACGTCATCGACCTCGGCAGGATCAAGGAGCTGCAGGGCGTCGAGCTGTCGGGCGACACGCTGACCATCAAGGCGGCGACGACCTATTACGACATCATGACGAATGCCGATGTGAAGCAGGCGATCCCCGCGATCGCCTATCTCACCTCGGTGCTCGGCGACCCCGCCGTGCGTTATCGCGGCACGATCGGCGGCTCGATCGCCAACAACGATCCGGCTGCGGATTTCCCGGCGGCGCTGCTCGCGCTCGGCGCCACCGTGAAGACCAACAAGCGGTCGATTGCGGCGGATGATTTCTTCCAGGGCCTGTTCACGACGGCGCTGGAAGACGGCGAGATCATCACCGCCGTGTCATTCCCGGTGCCGGCGAAGGCAGGCTACGAGAAGATGCGGCATCCGGCCTCGCGCTTTGCGCTCACCGGCGTGTTCGTGGCGCAGACCAAGTCGGGCGAGGTGCGGGTCGCCGCCACCGGCGCCTCACAAACCGGCGTGATGCGGGTGGGCGCGATCGAGGCGGCGCTGAAGGCGAACTGGTCGCCGTCGGCGATCGACAGCGTGACGATTTCGGCGAACGGATTGCTGGCCGACATCCACGGCACGGCGGAGTATCGCGCCAATCTGATCAAGGTGATGGCACAACGCGCGGTCGCCGCTGCGCGCTGACGGTTCGGCTAAAGCGCGATGCGATTGGGATGAATCGTCATCGCGCTTTAGGTTATTGTTCCAGCATGATCCTTTCGGAAAACCGCTACGCACTTTTCCGGATCATGCTGTAGCGTCTCCACGCAAATTTTCCGCGGCGCGCACTTTGGTGCGCGCCGCTTTATTTTGGCCGTGCGGCATGAAAACCGCTTGCCTCGCTGGCGTGAAGGCGAGAAAAGTTAATCGGCCGATTAACTCGCTCAACAGAAGAAACGTCA
This sequence comes from Bradyrhizobium sp. USDA 336, assembly GCF_044908355.1. Classification (NCBI taxonomy): domain Bacteria; kingdom Pseudomonadati; phylum Pseudomonadota; class Alphaproteobacteria; order Hyphomicrobiales; family Nitrobacteraceae; genus Bradyrhizobium; species Bradyrhizobium sp. USDA 336. The sequence continues at coordinate 5,423,461 of NZ_JBIYDC010000002.1, forward strand.
GAGGCAATTGCCGACGCCGGCATGCGCCCGCGACCCGAGGAAACAACAACGTGCTCGACAAACCAGCCCAAGAAAAACCAGAAGGCTCCTCCGTCCGCGCTTCCGGCCCGCTCTCGGGCTTCCGCATCGTCGAATTCGCCGGCATCGGGCCCGGTCCGTTCGCCTGCATGATGCTGGCCGACATGGGCGCCGACGTCGTCACCCTCGACCGCGTCGGCGCCAAGAAGAGCATGAAGTCGGTGGCCGGGCGCGGCCGCAAGGTGATCGAGCTCGACCTCAAGGACAAGGCGGCGATCGCGCAAGTATTGGATCTGCTCGCGAGCGCGGACGCGCTGGTCGAGGGTTTTCGCCCCGGTGTGATGGAGCGGCTCGGCCTCGGGCCGGACGTCGTGCTCGCACGCAACCCGAAGCTGGTCTATGGCCGCATGACCGGCTGGGGCCAGGAAGGTCCGCTCGCCAACGCCGCCGGTCACGACATCAATTACATCTCCATCACCGGCGCACTCGCCGCGATCGGCACGAAAGAAGCGCCGGTGCCGCCGCTCAATTTGGTCGGCGATTTCGGCGGCGGTGCGCTCTATCTCGTCGTCGGCGTGCTCGCGGCGCTTCTGGAAGCGCAGAAATCGGGCAAGGGCCAGGTGGTGGACGCGGCGATGTGCGACGGCGCGGCCTCGCTGATGTCGTTCTTCTTCGACATGACCACGATGGGACGCTGGACCGAAGTGCGCAACCAGAACCTCCTCGACGGCGGCGCGCATTTCTACGGCGTCTACGAATGCGCCTGCGGGCACTTCGTCTCGATCGGCTCGATCGAGCCGCAATTCTACGCGCTGCTGCGCGAGCACGCCGGCCTCACCGACGCCGATTTCGACGCACAGATGGACCGCAAGGCCTGGCCGGCGCTGAAGGAGAAGCTGAAGGCCGTGTTCAAGAGCAAGACGCGCGAGGACTGGTGCAAGATCATGGAAGGCACCGACATCTGCTTCGCGCCGGTGCTAACCATGTCTGAGGCGACACAGCATCCGCACATGGTCGCCCGCAACGTCTTCATCGAGCGTCACGGCGTGAAACAGCCGGCCCCTGCGCCGCGATTCTCGCGCACGCCGTCGGCCGCGCGCGAGCCGGAGGCGGCGGAAATCGGAGCGGTGATGAACGCGTGGAAGGCGCCGAAGTAATTTCCGCGGTCATCCCGGGGCGCGCGGAGCGCGAGCCCGGGATCCATATCCACAGTCGCGTAGGGTGGGCAAGGGCGCGAAGCGCCGTGCCCACGTCTTCGCATCAATTAGGCAGGACGTGGGCACGCTTCGCTTTGCCCACCCTACAGCAGTGTGCGTGACGGCGGCAGCCTACGCCGCGTCCCCCACTTTCAACACCCCGCGCCGGATCTGGTCCTCCTCGATGGATTCGAACAGGGCCTTGAAATTGCCCTCGCCAAAACCGTCGTCGCCCTTGCGCTGGATGAACTCGAAGAAGATCGGGCCGATCGCGTTGGCCGAGAAGATCTGCAGCAACACCTTGGTCTGGCCGCCGTCGGCCACGCCCTCGCCGTCGATCAGGATGCCGTTCTTCTTGAGCCGCGCGACGTCCTCGCCATGCTTCGGCAGGCGCGTATCGATCTTCTCGAAATAGGTATCGGGCGGCGACGGCATGAACGGCAGGCCGGCCTCGCGCAGACCTTCGATGGTGCGGTAGATGTCGCGGCAGCCGCAGGCGATGTGCTGGATGCCTTCGCCGCGATAGGTTTGCAGATATTCCTCGATCTGGCCGGAATCGCCGGCGTCCTCGTTGATCGGAATGCGGATCTTGCCGTCGGGGCTGGTCAGCGCGCGCGAGAACAGGCCGGAGGCGCGGCCCTCGATGTCGAAGAAGCGGATCTGGCGGAAGTTAAACAGCTTCTCGTAGAAGCCGGCCCAGACATTCATGCGGCCGCGATGGACGTTGTGGGTGAGATGGTCGAGATAGAACAGGCCGGCGCCATGCGGCTTGGGATCGCGCGCGCCCAGCCATTCGAACTCGGCGTCATAGGCCGAGCCCTTGGCACCGTAGCGATCGACGAGATAAAGCAGGCTGCCGCCGATGCCCCTGATCGCGGGCACGTCGAGCGTCTTCTGCGTCGATGACACATCGGCCGGCTCGGCGCCGAGCGCAATGGCACGGTCATAGGCCGCCTTGGCATCGACGACGCGAAACGCCATCGACGGCGCACAGGGGCCGTGCGCGGCGACGAACTCATAGCCGTGCGTGCCGGGCTCCTCGTTGACGAGATAGTTGATGTCGCCCTGGCGATAGATCGTGATCTTCTTGGTTCTGTGGCGCGCGACGGGCGCATAGCCCATCAGCTTGAACAGCGCGTGCAACTCTTCCGGATTGGGATGCGCGTATTCGACGAACTCGAAGCCGTCGGTGCCCATCGGGTTGTCGGCAGTGATCGTGGCCGGCGGTGCATCGTGCGGAAACGGTCCCATGGTGTTCTCCCGAATGGCTGCTGACAGGAACTATCCTTCATGGGTCATGCAATGAGCGTGCAAACGAAACGGGCTTTGGCTATTCTATGCACGATCCGTGCATGAAATGGATGAAATACGCATGATTTCTGTTGACGCCTTCGACCTCAGGATTCTCGGCGCGCTTCAGGACGATGGCCGCCTCACCAACCAGGAGCTCGCCGAGCTCGCGGGCCTTTCAGCCTCGCAATGCTCGCGGCGGCGGATGCGGCTGGAGGAGGAGAAGGTGATCGCGGGCTACCACGCCGACCTCTCCAGCGAGGCGCTCGGCTTCGGCGTGATCGCCTTCATCCAGGTGGGACTGGCGACCCACTCGCCGGACAATTCCAAGCGTTTTCGCGCGCTGGTGAACCGGATCGACGAGATCCAGGAGGCGTATTCGCTGACGGGCGATGCCGACTATGTGCTCAAGGCCGTGCTGCGCGATCTCAAGGGCCTGTCCAATCTCGTCAACGACGTGCTGATGCCGCACCAGAGCGTGGCGCATGTGCGCTCCTCGATCGTGCTTGATAGGCTCAAGGAGAGCTCCAAGCTGCCGCTGAAGGAGATCAAGCCCGGCTGAAATCGAGGGAACTATGGCATTCGCGCTGGCTAGGCGATCTGCGATGATCGCAACTCTCGTTGCGGAGATTCAACATGGCGCTGCAGCTGCGACCGAACTGCGAATATTGCGATTGCGACCTGCCGCCTGATGCGACGGATGCGCGGATCTGCTCCTACGAATGCACGTTCTGTGCGGACTGCGTCGAGACCAAGCTGTTCAACGTCTGCCCGAACTGCGGCGGCGGCTTTGCCCCGCGCCCGATCAGGCCGGCGCAGGAATGGCGGCCGGGCGTGTGCACGGCCAAGCAGGTGCCGTCCGACAAGCGGGTGCATCTGAAGTACAGCGTGGAGGATGTCGCGGCGCATTGTGCGCGGGTGCGCGACGTGCCGCCGGAGCGGCGGTAGGCTCCATCCACGCCGTCATTGCGAGCGCAGCGAAGCAATCCAGACTGTCTCCGCGGAGGGATTCCTGGATTGCTTCGCTGCGCTCGCAATGACGGAGGTTGTGGCGGCGCCTTCGGCTACTCCGCCGCCAAAATCGTTCCCTCGACCTCGCCGAAGCCGACGCGGTAGCCGTTGCCCTGGCACCAGCCGCGCATCACGAGGCTGTCGCCGTCCTCCAGGAACGAGCGCTTAGCGCCGCCGGGCAGCTCGACCGGCTCGGTACCGTTCCAGCTGATCTCGAGCAGGCTGCCGCGCTGGTTCTTCTCCGGGCCGGAGATGGTGCCGCTTCCTAAGAGGTCGCCGACATTCATGGCGCAGCCCGAGGAGGCGTGGTGCATCAATTGCTGCACCGAGGACCAGTACATGTACTTGAAATTGGTGCGGCTGATGCTGGCGGGCGCATTGGCGCCGGCGCCGCGCAAGGACACGTCGAGCTCGACATCGTAGTTCTGGGGCCTCGTCTGCTTGAGATAATCCAGCGGCACCGGCTGCTGCTCCGGCCCGTTCAGGCGGAACGGCTCCAGCGCCTCGCGCGTCACCACCCAGGGGCTGATCGAGGTCGCGAACGCTTTTGCCAAGAACGGACCGAGCGGCACATACTCCCATTGCTGGATGTCGCGCGCGCTCCAGTCGTTGAGCAACACGAAGCCGAAGATCATCTCCTCGGCCTGTTGCTCGCTCAGCATGCCGCCCATCGGCGACGGCTGGCCGATCACGACGCCCATCTCCAGCTCGAAATCGAGCCGCTTGCACGGCGCAAAGCTCGGCAGCTCCACATTCGGCGGCTTCAGCTGCCCGCGCGGCCGCTTCACCTTGGTGCCGGAGACGACCACGGTGGAGGCGCGGCCGTTATAGGCGATCGGCATGTGCAGCCAGTTCGGCTGCAGCGCATTGTCCTTGCCGCGGAACATCACGCCGACATTGGTGGCGTGCTCCTTGGAGGAATAGAAGTCGGTGTAGCCGGAGACGGCGAAGGGCAGATGCAGTCTGGCCTCGCGCGTCGGCACCAGAGCCTGCTTGCGCAGCTCCTCGTTGTCACGCAGCTCCGGATGATCCGCACGCAGGAGCTCGCTGATACGTGCGCGGGTCCTGGTCCAGACCTTCGGCCCCAGCGCCATGAAGGGATTGAGCGAGGGACCCGAGAACACGCCGAGTGGGCCGACGTCGAGCCGGGAATCCTGCTCGAGCTCCCAGAGATCGAGCACGTAGTTTCCGATCGCGACGCCGACGCGCAGCGTCGGATTGGAAGCGGTCGAGAACACGCCGTAGGGCAGGTTCTGGATCGGGAAGTCGGAGGCGGGATCGACGGCGATGAAGGAGCTGAGGCTGGGGTCGTTGGGGTGGGGCATTGGTTTCCCGTGGGCGCAGCGGTGAGGGTGTCACCCTCCCCTGGAGGGGGAGGGTCGGCTCATATTGAGCGCAGCGAAATATGAGACGGGATGGGGTGATCTCTCCACTCGGGCAGTTTTCCTTGCGGAGAGACTGTCACCCCACCCCGCTACGCATTCCGCTTTCGCTGCATGCGTAGCGACCCTCCCCCTCCAGGGGAGGGTAAGAGGCATCACGGCTTTGTCGGATCGAAGCGCTTCTCCAGGCCTTTCCAGCAATCGGCGTAATCGTCCTGCAGCGTCGACGACTTCGCCGCATGCGCGGTGACGCGCTGCGGGTAGCGGGTCTCGAACATGAAGGCCATGGTGCCGGTCAGCTTCACCGGCTTCAGTTCGCCGTTGCTGGCGTGCTCGAAGGCGTCGCGGTCGGGGCCGTGCGGCAGCATGCAATTGTGCAAGGAGATGCCGCCGGGGACGAAGCCCTGCGGCTTGGCGTCGTAGACGCCGTAGATCAGGCCCATGAACTCGCTCATGATGTTCATGTGATACCAGGGCGGACGGAAGGTGTTTTCCGCGACCATCCAGCGCTCCGGGAAGATGACGAAATCGATATTGGCGGTGCCCGCGGTCTCCGAGGGCGAGGTCAGCACCGTGAAGATCGAGGGATCGGGATGGTCGAAGCCGATCGCGCCGACGGGCGAGAAGGTGCGCAGATCATACTTGTACGGCGCGTAATTGCCGTGCCAGGCGACGACGTCGATCGGCGAATGCGGCAGGGCCGTCTTGAACAGCGAGCCACCCCATTTCACGTAGAGCTCGGTCGGCGTGTCCTTGTCCTCGTAGTTTGCCACCGGCGTCAGGAAGTCGCGCGCATTGGCAAGGCAATTGGCGCCGATCGGCCCGCGCTCCGGCAGCGTGAAGGCGCCGCCGTAATTTTCGCAGAGATAGCCGCGCGCCGGCCCGTTCGGAATCTCGACGCGGAACTTGACGCCGCGCGGGATCACCACGATCTCGCCAGGCTCGGCATCGATGCGGCCAAACTCGGTGACAAGGCGCAGATTGCCCTGCTGAAGCACGAACATAAGCTCGCCATCGGCATCATAGAAATGCTGGTCCACCATCGACTTGGTGATGAGATAGACATGCGCGGCCATGCCGGCTTGCGTGTTGACGTCACCCGCCGTCGTCATGGTCTGCACGCCCTGGACGAAGGTGACCTCTTCCTTCGGCAGCGGCGTCGGATCCCAGCGCAGCTGCGCGATCGGTAGGTCGTATTCATGGCACGGCGCCGAACGCCACAGGCCGGCATCGACCTTCTCGAAGCGGCCGGAGTGCTTCACGGAAGGCCGGATGCGGTAGAGCCAGGAGCGCTCATTGCTGCCGCGCGGCGCGGTGAAGGGCGAGCCCGAGAGCTGCTCGGCATAGAGCCCGTAGGCGCAGCGCTGCGGCGAGTTGCGCCCGATCGGCAGCGCTCCCGGCAGCGCCTCGGTTTCGAAAGAATTGCCGAAGCCGGACATGTAGCCCGGCGTCACCTGGGCCGAGCTGCGGATGATCTGGTCAGGCGAGGTATTGATGTTCATGACTATCCTCCTCCTTGCAAGGCGGCCCACATTTCCTGGTCGCGCTTGTCGGTCCAGATCACGGGGTCGTCTATACCGGATGCTTCGTCGTAGGCGCGCGACACGTTGAACGGCAGGCAGTGCTCGTAGATGGCAAAGCTCGAGAATTTCGGATCCATCACCTCGCGCGTCGCCGCCATCGATTCCTTTAAGCTGCGGCCCTTGGCGACCGAGATTTCGGCGGCACCATAGAGCGAGGTGACGAAGTCGCGCGTCATCGCGATCGCCTCGCGCACCGTGGCGGTGCCCTTCAGCGCATCGCCGCGGCCCGGCGCGATCGCCTTCGGATTGAAGTTGCGGATCTCGTTCAGCGTCATCGGCCATTCGCGCAAATGCGCATCGCCGCAATAACAGGCCGAGTGATATTCGATGAGGTCGCCCGAGAACATCACCTCCGCATCCGGCACCCAGCCGACAATGTCGCCCGAGGTGTGGCCGGCGCCCAGCTGCATCAGGCGCACCTCGCGCTTGCCGAGATAGATCGTCATCTCGCCTTCGAAGGTCAGCGTCGGCCAGGTCAGGCCGGGAATGCTCTGCGCATCCTGGAACAGGCGCGGAAAGCGGCCGTACTCGGAATCCCAATCCTGCTGGCCGCGCTCCGCAATCAGCCGATGAGTCTCCTGCGAGGCGACGATGCCTTGTGCCTTGTAGGCGGAGGCCCCGAGCACGCGAACGGCGTGATAGTGCGACAGCACGACATATTTGATCGGCTTGTCGGTCACTGTGCGGACCCGCTCGATCACCTTGTTCGCCATGGCCGGCGTCGCCTGCGCGTCGAACACGAGGCAGCCATCGTCGCCGACGATCACGCCGGTGTTGGGATCGCCCTCGGCGGTGAAGGCATAGAGATCGGTGCCGATCTCGGAGAAAGTGATCTTCTTCTCGGAGAGATCGCCGGTGGATGCGAAGTTTTTCGCCATGAATTCGTCCTTACAGGGCTATTGTTGTTGCTGTTGTTGCTGCTGGCCGTCGATCATGCGGCGCTTGGCGAGTCCAATCGCTTCGCGCAGCACGTCGATGTCGCCGATATGGTTGGCGAGGATCAGAACCAGCGCCGCGTCGAAATCGGCGCTCTGCTCCTCGGTCAGGCCGCGATGCGCCTCGACGATGGCACGGAACGCATCGTCGGGGCGCGCGAAGTTCGAGCTGGTGGAGAGCGGCATGCCAACCTCAATACAAACCTTCGGCTCGCGCCAGCGCCGCCGCGATCGCCGAACGCGTCGGATGACGGAAGCGCGCCGCGACATAACCGTCGGGCCTCAGCAGATAAGCGGCACCGGGCACGGCGCCGTAGCGCTTCGCGACCAGGCCCGAGGGATCGGCAAATTCACCGTCGGCACCAATGCGGATGCCGTTGATACCATCAGGCGCATCGATCGGCGCACCATTGCTGAACGACAGCAAGGTGAAGTCCGTTCCAGCCCTGCGGAAAGCGTCGGTCAGATAGATCTGCTCGCCGGCGCGCGTTGCGACGGGCGCGTCGAGCATCGAACAGCCGGGTGAGGGCCCAGCGCGCCATGTCTCCGCATCAAGCGAAGACAGCGGCGAGTGATAGCTGCAAGGCACCGACAGCCTGCCGCCATTGACCATGCGCTTGCCGAACTCGGTCTCCTTGGCCAGTGACAGCACCGCCTTGCGCAGCCGCGCCTCCTGATGCGAGTTCGGCGCCATGAAGTCAGTCGAGCGGGTGGATTCGCGAATGTTCTCGTCGGCCGCCATGCTGCGCTCGAGATGATAGCTCTCCAGCAAGCCCGCGGGCGATTTGCCGCGCAGCACGCGGTCGAGCTTCCAGGACAGATTCTCCGCGTCTTCGAGACCGGAGTTCGCGCCACGCGCGCCGAAGGGCGAGACCTGGTGCGCCGAATCGCCGGCAAAGATCACGCGGCCATGGATGAAGCGATCCATCCGCCGGCATTGGAATTTGTAGAGCGAAATCCACTCGAACTCGAACTTGTCGTGGCCGAGCATGCGCGCGATCCGCGGCCGCACGTTCTCCGGCTTCTTCTCGAGAACCGGATCGGCGTAGCGGTTGAGCTGGAGATCGATGCGCCAGACATCGTCGGGCTGCCGATGCAGCAGCGCCGAACGTCCGGCATGGAACGGCGGATCGAACCAGAACCAGCGCTCGGTCGGAAATTCCGCGGTCATCTTGACGTCTGCGATCAGGAACTGGTCCTCGAACACCTGGCCGGCGAATTCCGCCCCGACCATCTGCCGCAGCGAGGAGCGCGCACCGTCGCAGGCTACGACATATTGCGCATTCAGGCGGTAGGCGCCCTCGGGCGTCTCGATCGTCAAAAGCGCGGAATCGTTGCGCTGCTCGAGCGCTGTCACCTTGTTGCGCCAGCGCAGGTCGATCTCCGGCAGCTCGTTGATGCGATCGACCAGATAGGCCTCGGCGTAATATTGCTGGAGATTGATAAAGGCCGGCCGCTTGTGACCGTCTTCGGGCAGGAGGTTGAACTGGTAGAGCTGCGACTCGCCATGGAAGATGCGGCCGACACTCCACACCACGCCCTTCTCGACCATGCGGTCGCCGACGCCGAGCCGGTCCCAATATTCCAGCGAGCGTTTCGAGAAGCAGATCGCGCGCGAGCCTTCGCCGATGCGGTCGGCATCATCAAGCAGCACGACGCGCTGACCGCGCTGGGCAAGGTCGATCCCCAGCGACAACCCGACCGGGCCCGCGCCGACGATCACGATCGGATGCGCCGCGGGGCTCGAGCCGGGGCGGTCCTGATCGGGGTGACGGCGGTAGCCGAACTGGGTCTTGGCTTGAGCGGTCTTGGCGTTCAGGGTTTTGGCGTGAGGGGTATTGGCCGGCGCCATACACGAACCTCGGCTCTGGTCAGGACAGGATCGATCTGCTAGATAGTCTCACGTGCAACTATTCTGGACCGGAGCCGGCCGGCCGTCAACTGGAATTCGGAGGCGCTCTCCTTGGCGAGGACATCCAGCGACATCGCGCTCAAAGCGCGCGCGGCCGACGAGGCTTCGGCGCAGCCAAAGCCGCGGCTCGATCTGTTCAAGTTCGTGCCGTTCCGCCTCAACCGGCTCGCGGCGGAAGTCAGTTCCGCGCTGTCGGTCGAGTATCAGGAGCGCCACGGCCTCGACATTCCGGCCTGGCGCGTCATCGCCACGCTCGGCTTCCGCAATGATGCCTGCAGCGCGCAATACATTTCGCAATGCACCCGCACTCACAAATCCACCATCAGCCGCGCGGTGACGACGCTGCTCAGCGACGGCCTGATCGAGCGGGTCGAGAACGAAGCCGACCGCCGCGAATTCCGCCTGCAACTGACGAAAAAGGGCCGCGCGCTCTACGAGGAGCTGTTCCCGCAATTGCTGCGGCGGGAGGACGAGATCCTCGCCTGCCTCTCCGCGCAGGAGCGCAAGCAGCTCTCGGCCCTGCTCGGCAAGATCGAGCAGAGCCTCGATCTGATCCAGACCAGCGAAGAGGCGGATGCGAAGCAGGCGTATTAGGGCGCCCACCCATAGGGCGCAGACGTCAGCTTTTTGGGAGTCCGGTTGAGAAAGCTAGGTAGGACCGTGACGGCAGCAACGTATATTGCGATGGTACTTGTGGCGTTTGCCGCGACTCGCGCACACGCCGCTGACATAGGTCATCTGGCTCCCCCTGGAGTCGCTGCAAACGAGTTTCCCTCACCCCAGCGTCCTGTCGCGCGGATCGTCAGCCCGCGCCGCTCCGCCGAAGAGCGCCGCGACGCCCTCAATGAGGCCGGTCAAATCGCGCGCGTTCTTGAACTGAAGCCAGGTATGACAGTCGGCGACATTGGAGCAGGCAGCGGCTACCACACGGTCAGGCTCTCGCACCTCGTCGGCCCCGCCGGCTCTGTCGTTGCCCAGGACGTCACGCGGGATTACCTCGTCGAACTCGCCAGGCGAACAAGACTTCTGAAGTTGACGAACGTGCAATTCGCGCTCGGCGAACCACACGACCCGCGTCTGCCCGCTTCCTCGCTGGACGCCGCAATCCTTGTGCATATGTATCACGAGATAACCCAACCGTATGCCTTCCTCTACAATCTCGCGCCCGCCTTGAAGCAAGGTGCGCGGGTCGGAATTGTCGATCTTGAGCTTCCGACCTCGAAGCATGGCACGCCAATTGAGCTCTTGCGCTGCGAGTTGACCGCCCTCGACTATCGCGAGATCGCCACTTATAAGCTCGCAGGGGACGGAGGATACCTCGCAGTATTCTCTCCTCCGGAGCTGGCGGCTCGAAAATCTCCTCGCGACATCGTTGCTTGCCCGGATCCTGCCGGTGCTCGTTGACATCGCGTCCGCCGCCCGTCTCGGCGCGTAGGATCGGTTGAGCCCTTGCGAAACCCATCATGCGTCATCGCGGATGGATCGATGGGTTTCGCAAGGGCTCAACCCATCTACGAGCTCTGCTCGGCAAGACCGAGCAGAGCCTCGATCTGATCCAGACCAGCGAAGAGGCGGATGCGACGCAGGCGTATTAGCGGACGATATGTTGATTCATATCAATGGTCATCCCCGACCCCTAGAGATCAATTGCCGCTTGATCCCGACGGGAGACGCGCATGCGGATATTAGCTCTCGCTGCTGTCGTGAGCCTGACGCCGGCCACGGCCTTCGCCATCTCCGAGTGCAGGGTCACCGGCAATCCATCCGTGTTTGGCGTGGACATGACGGCCTACTTCGCGGTCAGGTCGGGCGAAACGTGCAATTTCCCGATGCGAATTCCGGGAGCGATGCATCGCTCGGGCGTGTCCCGGAAGCCCGCGCACGGGACGCTCAGACAGGTCAACGTCACGACGTTCAGGTATACCGCGGCATCCGGCTACAAGGGCAACGATACGTTCGCCATCTATGGTGAAGGAAAGGGTCCATACGGCTCGGGCCGATCGGTCATGACGGTGAATGCAACGATCGAGTAGGAGCCACGAACGAACCAGGCGAGGGCCGCTGGGCAAGCCGTTGGCCCGCTCGCATCGCGCTGTTCGGGTCAGCTTCAGAAAGCAGACCTCGCTGCACTCTGATCGAAGGTCAGAATTGGCCAGGAGGCGAACATCTGGCCAGATTAGCTATTCGTTTCGACGCACTCCTGCCTGTCAAGCTCGAATAGGCTGCCCAATTCCAAGAAGGTTGCCTTCGCTGTCGCGGAACCATGCGCCTCTCTCACCGATGCCCTTGCTTGCGTAATTCCCAGCTATCTCGGCGATCCCGTCAACGGTCTTCAGGCCGGGCAAGTCGTATTCCTCGAACTTTACTCCCCTTGCACGAAGTTCCCGCACCGTCGATTCGATGTCCTCGACTTCCCAGCCCATCTGCGTGTGCGTGCCGGATTGCACTCCGGCCGAGATGAATATTGCAAACTCTCCGCTTGCGCAGACGTAGCGCAGACCACCTTCGCGCTGTTCGACCGGGTCGAGCCCGAGTTTCTCGGAATAGAACGCCCGCGCCCGATCTAAATCCTTGGCTGGAAGACGGGCGGCGACCTTCGCTTTTTCTAGCATCCTTCTCTCCTTCTGAGTTCGTCGGGGCGTCATTTGTAGGGCCGTGCTGACCGGATAGCGGCATGATGGGCCAACTCCGGACTTGCGCAGTGCAGCAGATGCCGACCGGTCGCCGGGGAACGACCTACATGTAACCACTGGGCAGAGCATCTGGCGCTTCTGAATTTGGCGACCAACTAAGTTTTGTGGACCGCGCCTGATCCCGTGAGGAAAACATGATCATTGTCCTCTACGTCGCCGCAGGCCTCATCATGGCCGTCGGAAGCCTCTTTTTCGCGTGGCGAAACAGGGAATTTCGCAAATTCTTGGCAGGCGCGTTCTTTGTATCATCAGGCATCTTGTTCTATCTCTTTGTCGCCGAAGTTTCTGTGCCTCTGTTGGGAACAGACTTCGTCGAGATACCGCTGGTCAGCGGCGGCCGTTCCGTCGTCCATTTCATTCTCTTCTTGGTCTGCCTTTACTTTGGCTTCATCAGGCAGCCGAAGACCTAGAGTTCACCTCAATCTTTCGTATTGCTACTGAGCAAGAAGGCTCACGCGTCGGTCAACGGACGGCGCTCGACGGCGAGCACGTCGATTGGCGCGCGGCGTCCGCGCAACCGCGTTGGCCCCAATGGTTCGACCACAAGGTCGGCGGTAGGGTTCGCCAAGCGCAACAGGTCGGCTGAAACGAGCAGGGGTCGATCGATCTCCTTGCAATGCTCCTGCAACCGCGCCGCGACGTTCACGGTATCGCCAAAATAGGCAATCTGTCGGCGTGAATCGCCGCATTCGCTGATCGCCACCAAGCCGGCGTGCATTCCTCCGCGAAAGCGTGGCACTATGCCGAATTCGCGAACATAGAAAGCGGCGTGGTCGACAATCCTGTCCTGGATGGCGAAGAAGCAACCGATACAGCGCCGCGCCGACAGATTGGCAGTCACCCGCCATGTAACGATAGCCTCGTCCCCGACGTAGGCGTGCACCTCGCCGCCATGAGCGAGGATGACTTCGTCAATGTCGAAAAAGACGCGGGTGAGAAGCTCCTGTATTCGCAACTCGCCCATCGACTCGGCGAGTGATGTCGAGCCTACAAGATCGAGAAACAATAGCGCGCGCTCTTCACGCGTCGGACGCCGGTATCGGCCGAGAACGACGCTGAGAAGAACACGGCCGCCGATAAGCCGTATCAATTCGTAGGCCGAGCTGATCAGCATTGACATCAAGAAAGCGACGCCGACGATGCGAGGCAGGCCCGCCGCGAGCCACGCGGCGTCAATCCGGTGTCCATAGAGTGCGGCTTGCAGCCCAATCGCAGCCGCCGCGACCACGATGGCCATGACGACAGATTTGACGAGCAGTTCGCCGACGAGCGGCCATTTCGTCACCCACGCGCTGCTGCGCGAGGTGAAATGGAGGTGAACCGCCCAAGCCGCGAGTGCGACACCCATCCCATGCAGGCCGCTGCGGAGGTAGTTTGCAAGCGTAGCTTCGCTCGGGTCGTCGACAATGTAACGATAGATGCCGCCCGCAAGCAATCCTATTGCAGCCAATACGATAGTGGGCGCCAACGATCTCCGCATGTCGCTTCCACAGGCAGCGGGGGCAGAACAAGTATCACGTCGCTTCGCGCCGTTCAGCCTACATCAATTTGAGCCTTGATCGGCAATTTCACAATGCGGAGCATTGGCAGCTTCGGGGCATTCGAGACAGGCCAGGTCTGCTCTACTCTCGAAGCGGACGCGGTGAACGATCTGCTCTGTCGCCTGGTGCGTTGGCTATCGTGATGCCACGGCGTGAGTGAGGCGGTCGATCGCCGCACTGCCCGGCAGCGATTACGCTTACCCGTGTCTTCGCACGTAGAGCGCGATAAACCGATCGATCATCGGGTTGATCTGCTCCGGCACCTCCAGCGACAGGAAATGCCCCGAGCCGACGGCCTTGGCCGTGACCAGTTGCGGACACAGCGCCGCAAAACGATCCAGATCCGCGAGCCGATGGGCCGCTTCGATGTAGAGCACTGGGACCCGGCACGCCTGGGCGCACTCACGCGCCCGATGCACATCCCAGGGGAAGCGTGTGGCGATGAGACGAGACCACAGAGCGCGCGGCCCTCGACGCTGTTCAGTCAATTCACGCCATCATTCCGCGGCTGGTCGTCGATGGCTCGATCGGAGACCCGAGCCTGGACGTCACTGTCTTCCGGCGTGATCGAGACACTCGCCGCGCCGGCTGCCTCCTCCGCTGATAGCGACGGTGATTGGGGCCGACCTTCGGCGCGGTTGCCACGGAAACGGCGATGTAGCTTCTCACCCTGGTCGAAAATGATGTTGAGCAGCCATCCTGCGATCGGTCGCGCGATTGAACGAAACGGCCTGGCAATGATGAAACCGCCTTTGACATTCTCGATCGGGAAAGCCAATGCGTTGACCAGAGTGTCGGCGGTGACGTACCGATAATTTTCTGCCAGATGCTCGGTATTCATCAGCATCTGGATGGCAGGCTTGTCGTTCTCACCGTCGATCAGGATCATCGAGGAAAATTTGTCGTCCGAACCGGTCAGTGCATTGGCCTCAGCCGTTGTGACGGGATGCAGGCGCACGACGCCAGCTTCGGTTTGTTGGCGGTAGTGCACGGCCAGCGTAAGCTCGCCCATCTGCACCGCAACCAGCAGCGTACTGAGATAATCGGCATTAGGCTCAGGCTTCTCGAAACTGACGCCAGGGACCATTTCGATGATATCGAGAATGCGGCCTAGATCAGCGGCGGCCGCGGCGCGGCCGGCGAGACTCGCGGCCAAGTCGGCAATTGCCCTGGAAGCTTTCGAGAAATGCCCGCTGGCGCCTTTCATGGCGTCGGCAGCAAGGTTTTTGAGTTTTGAAAGCACGCCGAACACCGTTGTGAATGTCAGGCACAACCTAGAAATGACAAATGAATACGTCAATCGGCGTGCACGATCGCGCATCCCCGGGCCGATGCTTTACATCGTCCCGAGCGACGAAAGTCGCTATCCTCACTTGCCGAAACCTACTTCGCCGCCGTCACCACGAGGGACGGACCAGGTCAGGCACGGCCGCGACGGCGCGGGGTCGGCGTGAGGCCGGGAAGGCGGGTGACCACCTTTGTCTCCAAAGTGACGATATCGTCACGTCGCGAACGACCGCGTCGGCGGCAAATGCAGCGCCCAGGCATCGACCTCATCGCTGGCGCGCGGATAGATCTCGGTCACGATCGGATCGTGGCCGGGGATGAACCTGTCGGGATGACCCGCGAGACGCTCGATCGTGTCCCAGCCTTGCGCCATGTCGCCGACATTGTAGACGATCGGGAACGGGCTCCGGCGCTGCAGATTGGCGTAGTAATGCGCGGCATCGGAGGCCAGCACCACGGAGCCGCGCGCGGTCTCGACCTTCACCACCTGCAAGCCATCGGAATGGCCGCCGACGCGGTGCACGGTCACGCCGGGAGCAACCTCGCCGTCGCCGGAATAGAAGGTGACGCGCTCGCCATAGACGTGGCGCACCATCAGCGTGACATGCTCGACCGAGAAGGGGTGGCGCAGCAGGCCGTTGCACATGCAGCGCCCGGTCGCGTAGGCCATCTCGCGCTCCTGCAGATGGAAGCGCGCATTGGGAAAGCGGTCGAGATTGCCGGCGTGGTCGTAATGCAGATGCGTCACGATGACGTCACGAATGGCTGACGCCGCAACGCCGAAACGCTCCAGCGCATCGACGGGATTGAGCGTGAGCTTGCGCGCTCGCGCGCTCGCCTCCTCGGCGTTGAAGCCGGTATCGACCAGAATGTCGCGGCTGTGCCCCCGAATCAGCCAGACGAAATAATCGAGGTCCTGCGCCGCGCTGTCATGCGGGTCGGGCACGAGGAAGTTCATGTGGGGGGTGCGCGGCGACATCGTCGCATAGCGCAGGGCGTAGATCTCGTAGACGTTTCCCATGGGCTCGCTTTTTTTAGAGTTGGATCTTGGACGATCGCGCACACCAAGCCACCACCGGCAGGAAAGGTCAAACCCGGAGGCGAGGCTGCAATGTGAGATCGATCACGTCTTCACCCGCCCTGGCTGCGCTAAGGTCCGCCGACAGCATCGAGGTACCGAGGACCGTCATGACAACCCCATCCATTCCTCTCGCGGCATGCCCATCCGCTGCGGTCCATCATCAGGATAAGGCCGTATCTCCAAGCGGTTGACGCCCTCCGTCCCCGGTTTGATAATGAGGTAAGCGTAAGTTAAGGTCGCCGCGGCGCAAGCTGGAACGGCGCCTTTTGGCTGGACCGCGCTGATTATGAAAATTCGCTTCTTTTTTCTTCTGCCCTTGCTGATCTCGCTCGTCCCGACGGCCCCCTCGCTTGCGGCCGGCGACCGTTTTGCGCTGGTCATCGGCAACGCCAAATATCCGGATGCGGATGCCCCGCTGAAGGAACCGATCAACGATGCGCGCGCCGTCGCCGACGAGCTCAAGCGCGACGGCTTTTCGGTCGAGCTCGGCGAGAATCTGACCGGCGACGCCATGCGCCGTGCCTTCGATAAGCTCTACGGCAAAATCAAGCCGGGCTCGGTCGCGCTGGTGTTCTTCTCGGGTTTCGGCATCCAGTCCGCCCGCCAGAGCTATTTGCTGCCGGTGGATGCGCAGATCTGGACCGAGTCCGACGTGCGCCGCGATGGCTTCAGCCTCGAGACGGTCCTCGGCGAGCTCAACACCCGCGGCGCCGGCGTCAAGATCGCGCTGGTCGATGCGTCCAGGCGCAACCCGTTCGAGCGCCGGTTCCGCAGCTTCTCAGCGGGCCTGACCCCGGTGATCGCCCCGAACGGCACGCTGGTGATGTACTCGGCGGCACTGGCCTCGGTGGTCTCGGACGCCGGCGGCGACCGCAGCCTGTTCGTCCAGGAGCTGCTGAAGGAAATCCGCGTTCCCGACCTGATGGCCGAGGAGACGCTGAACCGCACCAAGATGGGCGTCACCCGCGCCTCGCGCGGCGAGCAGGTGCCGTGGATTTCCTCGTCATTGGCCGAAGATTTCTCGTTCATTCCGGGCGCCGGCGGATCGCGTCCGGCAACGCCGCCGCCCGCGCCTCCCGCCGCGCCGGCTGTCGTCGCCAACAACCCGCCGCCCGCCCCTCCCGCACCGCCGACACCACCGCCGCCGCCGAAGCCGGCCGACAGCGCGGCTGCAGCTCCCGCTCCTGCGCCTCCGCCACCTGCGGCTCCAGTCGCGGCACCGGCGCCCGCGCCTGCTCCCACGCCGAGGCCGCAGATCGAGGCCGCCCTGCCCCCGCCGCCACCGCCGGTGAAGCCGGTTGATCCCGCTCCCGCGCCGAGCACGGACGGTGGGCCGAGCGCTGCCGCCCTGGCTGACGATCCCACGATCAAGAGCCTGACCGCCAAGATTGCCGCCAACCCTGACGACGTGAACGCGCTGTACCGCCGCGGCCAGGTCTATGCCAGCAAGGGCGCCTACAGCCTCGCCATCAAGGATTTCGACGACACCCTCCGGATCAATTCGAAGGACGTCGAGGCCCTCAACAACCGCTGCTGGACCCGCACCGTGGTCGGCGACCTCCAGGCCGCGCTGAAGGATTGCAACGAGGCGCTGCGGCTGCGGCCGAACTTCGTCGATGCGCTGGACAGCCGCGGGCTCGTCAATCTGAAGTCGGGCGCGGTGAAGAATGCGATCGCCGATTTCGACGCGGCCCTGAAGATCAACCCACGCCTGACCTCCTCGCTCTACGGACGCGGCCTCGCCAAGCAACGCAACGGCTCGACCCAGGAGGGGGCGCTGGACATCGCCAATGCCAAGGCGATGGATCCGAACATCGTTCAGGAATTCGCAAGCTACGGAGTGCGCTAGTATTTTTTTGAGTTGGGCCCCCGTCCAAGGCTCGAACCTTGAACAGCCCTGGGAAGACCAATGGGCGGATGCCGCAACAGGCCTTTTCGGGGGCGTGTTGCTTGAATTTTGAGAGCACGTGAGCTGGCTGCGCAGGAGGGACTGGGAATGAGATCGGCTGCAAATTGGCTTACCGCGATTCTGTCCATCATCACCGTCGGCGCCGCGCTGTCGCTGCCGACCTCGGCCACATATGCGGGCGATGACGGCAACAGCAAGAACGTCACCGAGGACGAGATCGTCCGCGCGCTGGCGCCGGCGCCGAAGAAGCCCCTGACCCGCGGCCTCTCGATCGGTCCGCAGACCGAAACCGCACCGAACGCCGCGGAGACCAAGCTGCTGCAGTCGGTGCGCGGCCGCTCGACGCGGTCGCTGTCGTCCATCGAGCGCGAGGAAATCGCCTCCGCGGCCAAGGACAAGCCGAACATCGATCTCGAGATCACGTTCGACTACAACTCCGCCAATATCAGCGCCAAGTCGCTGCCCTCGGTGCAGGCGCTCGGCCGCGCGTTGACTAGCCCGGACCTGAAGGGCTCGACCTTCGTGGTTGCCGGCCACACCGACGCCGCCGGCGGCGAAGCCTACAACCAGGACCTCTCGGAGCGTCGCGCGGATTCGATCAAGCGCTACCTGGTCGAGAAGTACAGCATTTCCGCGACCGATCTCGTCACCGTCGGCTACGGCAAGAGCAAGCTCAAGGACCCGAACCAGCCGCTGGCGGAGGCCAACCGGCGCGTGCAGGTCGTCAACATGGAAAACAAGACCACCGCATCGAAGTGAGCACGACGAATCCATTGCCAGTGACAAGTCGTGATGTCGTGTAAGGTCTCGTTTCCAAAGCGCGTCCCGCAGCCTTGCGGGACGCCGCTTCATGTCAGAAAAGCGCTCCGTTTGGGCCTCGCGCGGATGGCCGTGAGCCAGGTCAGGATGATCCGCCGATGAATTTGACTGAATATCTCAAGCCGGCCGGAACCGTGCTGTTCGTCGCCGCGCTCGGCATCGGCTATTATCTGTTCGAGCATCGCAAGCGTCCTGAGCCGAAGGAGACGCAAAGCGAGGCGCTCGTCATCGTGACGAAGTCGACCAATGCCTGCTTCTCCGATCTGGTGCGGGTGACCGGCTTCTTCGTACCGCGCCGCGAGGCGGTGGTCGTTGCCGATCAGGAAGGCTCCAGGGTCACCGACCTCCTGGTCACCGAGGGCACAATCGTCGCTGACAACCAGGAGCTGGCGCGCCTCACTGCGCCGCCGCAGATTCCGGGCCAGCCGCAGCGGCCCGGCCCGCAAGGCCCGATCTCGCTGAAAGCCCCCGCGCCGGGCCTCATCACCGAGGTCCGCACCATCGTCGGCGCGCCGGCCTCGCCGCAGGCCGGTCCGATGTTCCGCATCGCCGTCAACAATGAGATCGAGCTCGACGCCCAGGTCCCGGCGGTGCACATGTCCAAGCTCACCTCCGGCGCCACCGTGCGGATCAGCCGCGACGATGCGCCCGATCTGATCGGGCGGGTCCGGCTGGTTGCGCCAGAGATCGACCGCACCACGCAGCTCGGGCGGGTCCGCATCAGCGTCGCCAACAACCCCTCGCTCAAGGTCGGCGTGTTCGCTCGCGCCTCGATCGACGCCAAGCGAAGCTGCGGCGTCTCGATCCCGAAGACCGCGATCGATCACCTCACGGTGCAGGTCGTCAAGGGCAATGTCGTCGAGACACGCAAGGTGCGGGTCGGATTGTCGTCCGACAGCGCGACGGAAATCCTGGAAGGGCTGCAGGTCGGCGAAATCGTCGTGGCCGACGCCGGCTCTTCGCTCCATGACGGCGACCAGATCAAGACCATGTTCGCCGATGAACTCGATCGCACGCGGGTACGCTGATGGCTCTCAATATCTCGGCATGGTCGATCCGCAATCCGCTCCCGTCGGTCGTCTTCTCGATCATCCTGCTGGTCCTCGGCTGGGTGTCCTTCACCAAGCTCGCGATCACACGGCTGCCCTCGGCCGACATCCCCGTGATCTCGGTGGCGGTATCGCAGTTCGGCGCCGCACCGGCAGAACTGGAATCCCAGGTCACCAAGACGGTTGAAGACGCGGTCTCCGGCGTCGAGGGCGTCAGGCACATCACTTCGTCGATCACCGACGGCCTGTCGGTCACCACGATCCAGTTCGCGCTCGAGACCAACACGGATCGCGCGCTCAACGACGTCAAGGACGCGGTGACGCGCGTGCGCTCCAACCTGCCGCAGAACGTCACCGAGCCGCTGATCCAGCGCGTCGACGTCATCGGCCTGCCGATCGTGACCTATGCCGCGATCTCGCCCGGCAAGACGCCGGAGCAGCTCTCCTATTTCGTCGACGACGTGGTCAAGCGCGCGCTGCAGGGCGTGCGCGGCGTCGCCCAGGTCGAGCGCATCGGCGGCGTCGAGCGCGAGATCCTGGTCTCGCTGGATCCCGATCGCCTGCAGGCGATGGGCCTGACCGCGGTCAATGTCAGCCAGAGCCTGCGCGGCACCAATGTCGACGTCGCCGGCGGCCGCGCCGAGATCGGCAAGAACGACCAGGCGATCCGCACGCTCGCCGGCGCCAAGACCCTTGGCGATCTCGCCGGCACCATGATCCCGCTGTTCGGCGGCGGCGAGGTCCGGCTCGACGATCTCGGCACCGTCACCGACACCATCGCCGACCGCCGCACCTTCGCCCGCTTCAACGGCGAGCCGGTGGTCGCGCTCGGCATCAAGCGCTCCAAGGGCGCCAGCGACGTGAAGGTGGCCGAGGCCGTGCAGAAGCGCATCGACGCGCTGAAAGCGGCCTATCCCGACGTCGACCTGAAGGTGATCGACACCTCGGTCGAATACACCAACGGCAATTACCACGCGGCGATCTCGACCCTGTTCGAAGGCGCCATCCTCGCCGTGATCATCGTGCTCTTGTTCCTGCGCGACCTGCGCGCCACCATCATCGCCGCGATCTCGCTGCCGCTGTCGATCTTCCCGGCGTTCTGGGCGATGGACCTGCTCGGCTTCTCGCTGAACCTCGTCAGCTTCCTCGCCATCACGCTCTCGACGGGCATTCTCGTCGACGATGCCATCGTCGAGATCGAGAACATCGTCCGGCACATGAACATGGGCAAGTCGCCCTACCGGGCCGCGCTCGAGGCCGCCGACGAGATCGGCCTCGCCGTCATCGCGATCTCGCTGACCATCATCGCCATCTTCGCGCCTGCGAGCTTCATGTCGGGCATTGCCGGACAGTTCTTCAAGCAGTTCGGCATCACCGTCTCGGTGCAGGTGTTCTTCTCGCTGCTTGCCGCGCGCTTCGTCACGCCGGTGCTGGCCGCCTATTTCCTCAAGCACAGCACGCACGAGGAGCCGCCGCCCGGTCCCATCCTGCGCTCCTATCATCGCATCGTTGCCTGGTCGGTGAAGCACTATTTCATCACGGTGCTGATCGGGCTCGGCGTCTTCGCCGCCTCGATCTGGAGCATCACGCTGCTGCCGCAGGGCTTCCTGCCGGCCCAGGACAGCGCGCGATCGCTGCTTGCGCTCGAGCTGCCGCCGGGCACCCAGCTCGCCTACACCGAGAAGGTCACCGAGGACATCGTCGCGCGCCTGCGCAAGCGGCCCGAGGTCAAGAGCATCTTCGTCGACGGCGGCCGCGTCCCGCCGGGCACCCAGGAGGTGCGCCGCGCCGCCCTGATCATCAATTACACACCCAAGGACAGCCGCGACATCACCCAGCGCGAGCTCGAATTCTCGATCAGCCAGGAGCTGGAGAACGTTCCCGATATCCGCTTCTGGTTCCTGGACGAGAACGGCCTGCGCGCGATCTCGCTGGTGGTGACCGGCGTCGATCCCAACATCGTCAACAACGTCGCGAGCGAGCTTGCGACGCAGATGAAGCGCATTCCCACCATCGCCAACGTCATCTCCGAAACTTCGCTGGAGCGCCCCGAACTGCGCATCGAGCCGCGCGCCGATCTCGCCGCACGGCTCGGCGTCTCCACCGAAAGCCTGTCGCAGACCATCCGTGTCGCCACCATCGGCGACGTCGGACCGGCACTCGCCAAGTTCGACGTCGGCGACCGCCTGGTGCCGATCCGCGTGCAGCTCGAGGACGCCGCCCGCGGCGATCTGAAGACGCTGGAGCAGCTCCGCGTGCCGCTCGGCGAGCGCGGCGAGAAGGGCGGCGTGCCGCTTTCGGTCATCGCCGACGTCAAGCTCGACCAGGGTCCGACCAGCATCGGCCGCTACGATCGCGAACGGCAGGCGACCGTTGCCGCCGACCTCGTCGGCTCCGCCGCGCTCGGCGATGCCACCAAGAAGATCTACGACCTGCCGGTCATGAAGACCCTGCCGAAGGGCGTGAAGGTCTCGCCCTCGGGCGATGCCGAAAGCCTGAACGAATTGTCCGACGGCTTTGCGACCGCCATCACGGCGGGGCTGATGATGGTCTATGCGGTGCTGGTGCTGCTGTTCGGCACCTTCCTGCAGCCGATCACCATCCTGTTCTCGCTGCCGCTCTCGATCGGCGGCGCGATCGCGGCCCTGCTCGTCACCGGCAAGCAGCTCACCACGCCGGTGTGGATCGGCATCCTGATGCTGATGGGCATCGTCACCAAGAACGCGATCATGCTGGTGGAATTCGCCATCGAGTCCATCAAGGCCGGCACGCCGCGCGAGGAGGCCATGATCGACGCCGGCATGAAACGCGCCCGTCCGATCGTGATGACCACGATCGCCATGGCCGCGGGCATGATGCCGAGCGCGCTGGCCGTCGGCGCCGGCGGCGAATTCCGCTCGCCGATGGCGCTCGCGGTGATCGGCGGCCTGATCTTCTCGACCCTCCTGTCGCTGGTGTTCGTGCCCGCGATGTTCATGGTGATGGACGATTTCGGCGCCCTGATCTGGCGCTTCGCCAAGCGGCTGATCGTGCACAGCGAGGATGCGGAGATGGATCATGGAGCTGCGCCGGCGGAAGCCAGGCCGGCGCCAACGAGCGTCGCGCGGCCCGCGGCGGAGTAGGGTTAAGCGGCTTACGACCGGCCGACCTTCGTCACCTGTCGGGTGCGATGATGAGCGCCGCGAACAAGCCCCTACTCGTTCCGCGCGATCGCGGTCAGCTTGGTCATGTTCCGCAGCAGGATCCGGCCGCGCTGGAGATCGAGGATCGCTTCCTTGCGCCAGGCCTGGAGCTGGCGGTTGACGCTTTCGCGGGCGGCGCCGACGAAGACGCCGAGCTGCTCCTGCGAGATGTGGACCTCGGAACCGAAATCGGCGGCGAGCGCGCAGAGCCGCCGCGCCAGCCGCACCGGCAGCGGCTGCAGCATGGATTCTTCCATGCGCTCGCTCTGCCAGCGGATGCGCTGGCAGAGCAGCGCGATGATTTTGATCGCGACCTTGGGCTCGCGCTCAAGGAAGCCGAGGAAGTCTTCGCGCCGCAGCACGAACAATTCGCTGGCCTCGCCCGCGGTCGCGTCCGCCGTCCGGTTCTGGCCGTCCAGCACGGCGACCTCGCCGAACAGGTCGCCCGGCCCCATGAAGTTCAGCGTCAGCCGGCTGCCGTCGGCGGCGCCGGTCTCGATGCGGACCTGGCCGCGGCGCACGCCGAACAGCGCATTGCCGGGATCGCCCTTCTGGAACAGCACCTCGCCGCTGGCCAAATGCTGGGTGTGGCAGAGATTGGACAGCCGCTGGAGCTCGTCTGCGCCGAGATCGGCGAACATCGGGTTCATCTTCAGGATGACCGCAAATTCGGCCTGCTTGCTCATGTCAATGTCCTTGTGAACGTCCTGGTCATCGTCTCTTGGCAAATCGTCTTGGCAAATCGCTTGAAACCATCAACCTCAGGATCGCGTAAAACCGCGCTGGAGAAGTGTGTCATAAGTCACATAACTTTGCAGCACCCCCTGACTATTTTTACGCGCTTGGAGCCGCTTCCCGTCCGGGGATAAACTCCGGGCGCAAAGGACGGGTGATCGGCCGGGTTCGGCGCGGATTGTCCGTCGCTGGAAAGTCGAGATGAGAGCATTGAAATTCGTCGGCGGGGCTTTGGCCGCCGTCATCGTCGTGATCGCACTTCTGCTCGTGGTCGGGATCCCCTCGGGCTTCCTGACCTCGACGATCGCCTCGCGCCTCGAGAGTGCGACCGGCTATCGGCTGTCGATCGACGGCACCACCAAGATCAGCCTGTGGCCGACGCTGAACGTCACGCTGAACGACCTCACGCTGGCCGACCCCAAGGACCGCAGCGGCATCACGCGCCTGACGATCGATCGCGTGCAGGCCGACATGTCGCTCGCGAGCGTGTGGTCCGGCAGGCCCGAGATCAGCGAGCTCGTCGTCACCCATCCCGTGCTCTACCAGCCGCTGCTCCGCGAACGCCTGCCGAATGCAACCGCCCCTTCGAAGCCGCTCGCGCTCGACACCAAAGGCGCCACCATCGACCGCATCAAGATCACCGACGGCGAAGTGGCATTCTCGCGCCTGCGCGACCGTGTCGAGGGCCGCATCAGCGCCATCAACGCCGACGCGACCCTGGACCGCGACCGCAAGGTCAATATCACCGGCACCGCGCGCGTCGGCGATCACCCGACCAAGTTCGACATCAAGGCGGCCTCGCCGGCCGAACGGCCGGCGTTTCAGGTGGATTTCGCCATCGACATGCCCAGCGTGCTGAAATCCCGGCTCACCGGCCAGGCCGAGATGCGGCTGAGCGGCAATGTCGTGATGATCAACGGCGTGAACGGCAGGCTCGGCGACGGCGCCTTCAACGGCTGGGCTTCCGTCGACATCGCGAGCAAGCCGCTGGTCAAGGTCGATCTCGACTTCCAGCGGTTCGCGATGCCGCTGGCGAAATCGCCGGAAGGCGTGTCGGGGCAGCCCTGGAGCAATGCGCCGATCGACGTGTCCGGGCTCAATTATGTCGATGCGCAAGTGCGGATCTCCGCCAACGAGGCCGTGATCGGCGATGCGCGGATCGCGCCGCTGGCGCTCGACGCCAAGCTCGCCGGCGGCGTGCTGAAGGCCGGCACGGCCAATCTCGGCGCCTATGGCGGCCAGGTCTCGGGCGAGGTGATCCTGGACGCGACCACCGGCGCGCCAAGCTTTGCCATGCATTCCGACCTCGTCGGCGTGCGCGCGCTGCCGCTGCTCCAGAGCCTTGCCGAGTTCGATCGCATCGACGGCAAGCTGCAGGCCAAGCTCGCTTTGCGCAGCGCCGGCAACAGCCAGCGTGCGCTGATGGCGAACATGCAGGGCACGGCCTTCGTCAATTTCCAGGACGGCGCCATCCGCGGCATCAATGTCGCGCAGATGATCCGCTCGCTGACGACGAGCACGCTGTCCGGCTGGCAAGGAAGCCAGAATGGAAACCAGAACGGAAACCAGGACCCGAGCCAGGAGCAGAGCACGGATCTGTCGCAGCTCTCGGCCTCCTTCCGCATCGACAAGGGTCAGGCGGTGACGACCGACCTCAACCTGATCGGGCCGCTGGTGCGCGTCACCGGCGCCGGCACCATCGCGCTCGACACCAAGATGATGGGCTTTCGCGTCGAGCCCAAGCTCGTGATGACGACCGAAGGCCAGGGCCGCACCTCCGAGCCGGTCGGCTTCGGCATTCCCGTGATGATCCAGGGCTCCTGGTCGCAGCCGCGGATCTACCCCGATATGGCCGGCATGCTGGACAATCCCGACGCCGCCTATGCCAAGCTGCGCGAAATGGGCAAGGGCCTGTTCGGTCCCGACGGCGCCGGGCTCGGCAACATCCTGGGCAGCCTCGGGCTGGGTGCCACTGCCGCGCCGGGCAGTGGCAATGCAACCGGCAATGCCAATCCGCAAGGCCAGCAACCGGGACAGAACAATCTGCTCGGCGGCCCGCTCGGGGAAGCGATCGGCAATCTGATCCAGCAGGGTCTCTCCAGCGGCGCGGGGAGCGGCACTGGCACCGGCACCGGGCGCAACCGCAGCCTGCCGGCAACGCCCTCCACGGCGGCGCCGCAGGCCTCGCCGGCGGCCCCAGCCCTGGAGGACCCACCGGCCGCGCAGCAGGACAGTCAGCCAATGAACGACGTGCTGCGGCAGCTCTTCAATCGATAAGCTCCCTCCTTCGAACGGATCCGGCTGCGACAATCGCCGCCGGTCCACCTGCCCAGGAGACCACAGGGGTAACCACACCGGCCGGTCCGCCGCCGCGTGACGGCCCTTCGGTCCAAATTGTGATAGAACGGCTTGGAAGGGCCTGTACGGCCCGTAGCGCGCGGCGTCAGTGGCGGCGCGAGAGGATCGGGATGGCAGGAGCGAACGACAAGACACGATCTCTGCGCGAGGGCCTGTTCGCCAAATACGTCGTCTCCCTCGTCGGCCTCGTCGTGTTCGTCCTCGCCGTCAACGGGGCGATGGAGACCTGGATCTCCTACCGCGCGACGCGGACACAGCTGACCGACGGCCTGGAGGACAAGGCGCAGGCAGCCGCCCGGCGCATCGAGCAGGCGATTTCCGAGCTCGACCGCCAGATCAGTTGGGTGACGCGCGCGAGCCAAGACACGCTGGAGAAGCGCCGCGCCGACTATGCCTCTCTGCTGCACCAGGTCTCGGTCGTCAACCAGCTGTTCCAGCTCAACGGCGACGGCCGCGAGGTGCTGCGCGTCTCCAGGCAATCGACCACGACCGGCGGCAATGCCGACCTCTCCCGCGACGTGCGCTTCACCGACGCCGTCGCCCGTGGCGTCACCTACGCGCCCGCCTGGTTCGCCGACCGGACGCCGTTGATGTCGATCTCGGTGGCGCATTCCGGCTTCAATGCCGGCGTCACCGTGGCCGAGATCGATCTCGGCTTCCTCTCCGACTTCCTGTCCGACGCGCAAGTAGGCAAGGCCGCCTTCGCCTATGTCGTCGATCCGCGCGGCCGAGTGCTGGCGACGTCATCGAAAGGGCCCGAGATCGGCAAGGACCTCTCCAAGCTGCCGCAGGTGGCAGCCGCGATCGCGCCCGGCCACGAAGCCGAGACGTCGGGCACCGACTTCAACGGCCATGCGGTGATGAGCGCCGCGAGCATCGTGCCGAAGCTCGGCTGGAGCGTGCTGTTCGAGCAACCGACCACGCAGGCCCTGATGCCGATCCGCGACCAGCTGGTGCGCATCGCGCTTCTGATCGGCATGGGCCTGATGGTCGCGATCCTCGCCGGCACGCTGCTCGCCCGCCGCATGATCATCCCGATCACGGCCCTGCGCGACGGTGCGCATAAGCTCGGCGAAGGCGATTTCAGCCACCGCATCGACGTGCACACCTCCGATGAGCTGGAAGACCTCGCCGGGCAGTTCAACCGCATGGCCGACCAGATCCAGGAGACCTATTCGAACCTGGAGAGCAAGGTCGAGGAGCGCACCCGCGATCTCGCGCAGTCGATCCACGAGCTCAAGGTGCTGGAGGAGGTCGGCCGCGCGGTGTCCTCCTCGCTCGATCTCAACGCGGTGCTTGCGACCATCGCGGCCCGCGCGATCGAGATCACCCGTGCCGACGCGGTGCTGATCTACGGCTTCGACGCCGAGGCGCGCCGCTTCAACCTGGTCGAGGCAGGCGGCATCGACAAATCCGCCGAGGGCGCGCATGTCACCATCGCCCAAGGCGGCAACATCCTGAGCGATGCCGCCGACAGCGGCGAGCCGATCGCGCTGGCCGAGCTTAGCGATGCCGCCGAGCAGCCGCTGCGCGAGGCCGCGCTCGCGGCCGGCTTCAACTCGGTGCTGGTGGTGCCGCTGATCGACCAGCAGGGCACGCTGGGCTCGCTCGTGGTGCTGCGCCGCGCCACCGGGGCGTTCGCGCCCAGCATCATCGGCCTGATGCGCACCTTCGCCAACCAGGCCGTGCTGGCGATGCGCAATGCGCAGCTGTTTACCGAGGTCGACCACAAGAGCCACGCGCTGGAGGCGGCGAACACGACCGTGCGCGCGCAAGCCGACAAGCTCCGCGAGCAGACCGAGCAGCTCAAGGACTGGAACAAGTCGCTGGAGGAGCGAGTCAGGACCCAGCTCGGCGAGATCGAGCGCATCCGCAAGCTCGAGCGTTTCCTGGCGCCGCAGGTGGCGCAGCTGATCGCCTCCTCCGACAGCCCCGAGGGCCTGCTGACCAGCCAGCGCCGCGAGGTCACGGTCGTGTTCTGCGACCTGCGCGGCTTCACCGCGTTCACGGAAGCGACCGAACCGGAAGAGGCGATGAACGTGCTGCGCGAATATCACGCCGCGCTCGGCCAGTTGATCTTCAAGTACGAGGGCACGCTCGACAAATATGCCGGCGACGGCGTGATGATCCTGTTCAACGCGCCGATCCAGTTCGAGGACCACACCAAGCGCGCTGTGAAGATGGCGGTGGAGATGCGCGACACCATCGGCCCCCTGACCGAGCGCTGGCGCAACCGCGGTCATAGCCTCGGCTTCGGCATCGGCGTCGCGCTCGGCTATGCCACGCTCGGCCAGGTCGGATTTGAGCAGCGGCTGGAATATGCCGCGATCGGCAGCGTCACCAACCTCGCCTCGCGCCTGTGCGGCGAAGCCAAGCCGAACCAGATCGTGGTCAGCCGCCGCGTCTACGGCATGGTCGAGCCATGGGTCGAGGCCCGCGCGCTCGACGATCTCCAGCTCAAGGGCTTCAATCACCCCGTGCTTGCGATGGAGATCCTGAGCTGGCGCGAGGAGATGGAGAACGTGGTGGACGCCACGGCGGTGCGGCGGAGAGGGTAGCCAAAACAAAAGTGCGAAAACAACCCCATGCACAGTAGGCGGGCCTTTGGGATCAATGACTTACGGCAGGCTTCGCCCGCGTGCCGCGCGATTTGACACGTCGGGCAAAACACCGGCCGATTGGCAGCATCCTCAACGCCTCCCCGAACCACATCCCTGCTCCCCGCGACCAACCCTCGCCTCAACGGCGAGGCTGAATCCGGATGGAGACGAGCCGTGGCATTTCCGCTGCCTTCGCGTGCCTATGATTTGCAGATGCTGGACCGGCCCGCGGATCGGTCGCGCGACCAGGGCTGGGTGTTTGGGCTGCCGCCGGGCATTGCATCCGAGCAATGGCCGCTCGATCCCGTTACCGGCTATCCCTTGATGCACGGCTTCACGCTTCTGCTGCCGGAGGATTATCGGGTGCATGGCAATGACATCGTCGCATTGTCGTTCTTCGCCACGGCGCCCGATCACAATGATGGCGGCGCGCCCGACGATCCCGAGATTCGCGAGGCGGTGCTGGCACGGCCGGCGCATCCGCGCCTGTCGCGCATGACCGACATTCTCGATTACGCCTATGCCGCGCTGCTGCTGACAAGGTCCGAATATGACGGCGCGTTCGCGACACCGCCGGCGCCGCTTGCGCTGGCAACAGTGGAGCGGCCGCGCTGGCTCGACGTCGGCGGCGCCAGCGCCTTCTTCGAGGCGGCGCCGGCCTATGCGAAGAAGATGTTTGCAGCCCCGCCGCGCGCCGATCTCAGCGAAACGCGCGCGATCGCGCTGTCGCCGCGCGCTGATGATCCCAACGCCGGCAAGGGCCCGCAGGATGAGTACGTGCGCGAAAATCCGCCGACCGGGTATCAGCCATATTACTACTATGTCGGCGGCACCCCTAGCCGCGACAATTTCCGCCTGCACGACTGGGCCAGGGATCACGCCCACAACCATCTCGGCGGCACCATGCGGCCGTGCCAAGCCGTGCCGGAGATGAGCCCGTTCTACATCGAGTTCGAGGAATATTTCGGCGGCTACAATTTCGGCGGCGGCAACGCGCAGCTGGATTTCAGGGATATGAAGTTCGACTGGGCGTGCGGGTGATCACGCCCCCCGCTTCGGCCCGATCGCCTCGAACCCGGCCTTTTGCTCGTCGCTTAGGTCGGCCTGGAAATCGTCGAGCGCGTCGCTGATCGCGCCGACGGCTTGCAGCATGGTCTGCAGCCGCGCCTTCACGGCGACGAGGCGGGCCTGCGGGGTTGCGGCGGGCTCGGTCGGACAGGCGCTGAGCGTCTGCATGGTGCGGAGCGTGGTGTCCTGCAGCACCTCGAAGCGGGCGCGGGCGACCTCATCGAGATGGAGCGTGGTGGCGATGTCGGCGGCGGGCCATTGCTGCTGGATCAGCTGCTCGTATTGGCGCTGGGCGTTCTCGTCGGAAAGAGGATCGTAGTCCGCCTGGCATGCCTTGGCCGCCTGCGCGTCCTTGGAAGCGTTCTTGTCAGCGTTCTTGCTCGCGTTCTTGATATCGTTCTTGTCAGCGTTTTTGGACTGATAGGACGCCAGCACGGCGCGACGCTCGCTGGCGAGGGCGTTGAGTCGGGCTTTCTGGTCGTCATTGAGCAGGCCGACGAATTTCGACAACGGCGCTTCCATGGTGTCGATGGCCTTGATCATGGCCTCGACACGCTCGCGCATCAGGCCGAGGCGCTCCGCCGCATTCGCAGGGGTTTGCGCCGGGCAGGCGGTGCGGATGGTGTCGCGCGCGGCAAGCCAGGCGGATGAGAGCTCGTCGAGTGCGGTGCGCTGAGCTTCGTTCGGTGCAACGGCGCTCGCGATGCGCTCGACCGGCAGGCCGCCGGTGTCGCTGGCCTCGCACAGCGTCTCCGCGGTCGGGACCTTTCGCGCGCGACGGCCTTGCGGCACGGTGTAGGCGGCGAGCTCGGTGGCGGCATAGGGCGTGAACAGCGCGGCATAGATATCGCCGTAGCCGTAGAGCGAGAGGCTGGTGGTGTCGCCGAAGATGATCGCATTGGTGAGATCGTCATGCGCGAACGGCCAAAACACCGGGCCGACCCAGCCGTAGCTGCCATCGGGATGACGCCACCAGCCTTGCGGGCGGCGGCCGCCTTGCCAGCCCGCCAGCGCAGCCTGCGCCGTGAGGGCCGCACGCATCACGTAAGGGTTCGACTGCTGGCTGCGGTCGGCCCCGCGCGGGTCCTGCGACCTTAGCGCAGCGGAGCGGTAGCGGCCGCCGCGCACCGCCATGCGGGAATGGCGCAGGCGCGACAGGCCGATCACGTGGCCGACGGCGAAGCGCGCAACCCCGACCGGACCGCCGCGCAAGCCGAACTGCGCCTCGGCTCTGTCAGGCAGCAGCACTGCTGCAACCACCAGGATCGCGCCAGCCAGCGCCAATCCCATGCGTCCCGGCATGATCGTTGACCTGACGACCAATTTGGCCAGGTCTTGTTTGGCCAGGTCTTGTTTGGCCACGACTTGTTCGGCCACGTCTTGGCCCTCCCACCCGCGCCAAGTGCGCAATGCGTCGCATCACGAAGACGCGCGAGGGAACCGAATGTTCCAGAGAGACACAGGACAATGCGTCGCAACGCGCCGGCCGTGCCGTGTCACTCGGCCTTTTGCGGCATCACGAAGGTCTGGCCGGGATAGATCAGATTAGGGTTTTGGATCTTGTCGCGGTTGGCGTTGAAGATCACGGCGTAGCGGGAACCGTCGCCGTAAGCGAGCCGGCTGAGCGCCCACAGGCTGTCGCCGCGGGCGATGATCCGGCTGCCGACGGCCTCGGCCGGTGCGGCGGTGAGCACCTCCGCCGGCGAGGCCGATGCGACCGCGGTGGCCGCCGGCGCATGCGCGAGAGTCCTTGGTTTCGGTGCTCCGATCAGTTTTGGCCGGGCCGCTTGCTTCTCAGGCACCGACGCCAGCCGCGGCGAGGCCGACGGCAGCGCGGCGACGACATCCGATTTGTCGTCGGGCTTCTCGGCCGGCTTGGCCTCCTGCTTCGCAACCGGCGGCGTGCGCACGGGCGGCGGCGCCGCCGCCGCGGCGATGGTGACCGGCATGGTCCGGCCGGATTCGGTGACCGTGCCGTCCGGCGCCCTGGCGCGGAGCGTCAGGTCATACGAGCCGGCCGGCAGCTGCGGCGGGGTCATCACGAATTGGCCCGAGGCGTCGGCGACTACGCTGTCGAGCGGCTTGCCGTCGCGCATCAGCTCGACCCGCGCGCCCGGCGTGGCGCGGCCGGCAATCACCGCCGCCTCGCCGTGATCGTCGATGCGGGCGACGTCGAAACGGGGGCCGGCATCTGCAGCCGGCGCCGGCGGCTTGACCAGCACGAGGTCACCGAGCGCGGCCACCTGCTTCTGGGTCTCGGCCAGCGCGCCCGCCTTCGGCTCGGGTGCAGGCGGCGCGCTGTCGGCGAGCTTCGGCTGTTCCGGCTTCAGCTCTGGCTTGGACTCAGGCTTGAACTCGACCTTGGGCTCGACCTTGGCTTCAAACTTGGGCTCGACCTTGGCTCCGGCTTGGGGTTCGACCTTGGCCTCCGGCTTGGCGGCGACGGTGACCTTCGGTCCATCAGGCAGCAGGCGGCGCAGCTCGGTCGGCCCGATCACCAGCGCGGTGCCGACCAGCGCGAGCAAACAGAAGGCAATGAAGGCCTTGGAGGCGGTGATCATCTGAAAAGGACCTTAGGTGGCAAATCAGCCGAGGCCGGCAAGGTGCGCCGATTTGGCTGCCGCAGCAAGACTGTCGATCGGATTAGACCCCCGTCCGGCGCATCGGATCAACCGGCGCAACCATGCGGGTGTCCAAGCATCAAGGCCGGTTCGCGGCCTTCTTCAAGGGAATTCCTCCCGTGACCGTATTCTCCCGTGCCGCGCGATCACTCGCGTTGGTGGTGACGCTGCCCGTTCACTCGCTTGAGCTGCCTCCTGCCCGCCGTCCGGCTTCACGCTCTGCGACGATGCCGATCTCGCCTTCACCTCGCCGACGGCGCCACCAAGCTCGAGCAGTACATGAAGAGCGTCGCGGCGAAGGGGCCGGCGCATTGGAAATGCCGCTGACCTAGAGACCGGCAAGTTCGATGGGCCGGAGATGTTCGCCAAGACCAACGCGGAAGCCTTGAAGTGGGCAATCGAGCGCTGACATGCTGCGGTATTGCCGCGATCGCCTGTGCGATGGAACCAACTCTCTGATTCCATTCCGATTCATATTTTCCTAACCGTCAATGGTAACCGGGTCTTGTCGGGTTTGCTGCATCTTGCATCCCACGGGAGGGCTGGATGGGCGCATCGATCCGATGGACCGCACGAACGCGTGCGTTGTTCCGCCGTTGGCGCGGGGCGCCGCTGACGTGGCTGATCGCCGGCGGCTTCGTGCTGATGCTCGCGACCGCCATCGGCACCGCGCTCACCGTCGACCGCTTCCGGCAGAATGCTATCGAGAGCGGCCGCGACAGCCTGGAAAACGCCGTCCGCATGCTCGCCCGGCATTTCGACCGCCAGTTCGAGGACTTTGCGGTGCTGCAGAAGAGCATCATCGCGGAGCTCGAGAGCCACGGCATCGCCTCCGCCGAAATCTTCCGCAGCGAGATGGGCACGCTCGCCGTGCACGAGGTGCTGCGCGCGAAAGCCAGCGGCTGGTCCGACATCGCCGGCGCCAATGTGTTCGATGCCAGGGGCGTGCTGATCAACTCGTCGCGGCAATGGCCGGTCGCCGATGTCTCGATCGCCGATCGCGGCTATTTCAACCGTCTCAAGGACGATCCGGCTGCGCAAGAGGAAGTGGAGGTCGTGCCCGGCCGGCTCGGCAACGGACCGGCGATCGTGTTCGCGCGGCGCATCTCCGGCCCGCACGGCGAATTCCTCGGGCTGGTGTCGCGCGCGATCGCGCCCGAGCAGCTCGAATCCTTCTTCGCCTCGACCGGGCTCGGCGAGGATTCCTCGATCGCGATGCACCACCAGAACGGCCAGCTGCTCGCCCGCATTCCCCACGTCGAGGCGATGATCGGGCAGAACTTCCGCACCGGCACGCCGGAGCAAATGGCGGTGTTCGAGCGCACTTTCGTCACCACCCAGCTCGCAAGCCCTATCGACGGCAAGGACCGCATCGTAGCCTCGCGCCTGCTCACCGGCGAGCCGCTGGTCGTGGTCGCGACCAAGTCGCTTGATGCGACGCTGGCGACCTGGCGAACGCAGACGAAATTCTTCGTCACCATTGCCGCGCTGTCGATTGGCCTGTTGGTGCTCACGCTCTTTCTGATCTTCCGCCAGGTGACGCATCGCCTGTCGCTCGAGAAGCAGCGGCTCGACACCGCGATGAACACGATGACGCAGGGCCTTTTGATGTTCGATCAGGACGAGCGGCTGATCGTCTGCAATCGCCGCTACGTCGAGATGTACGGGCTCTCGGCCGCTGTGGTGAAGCCCGGCGTCCACTTCCGCGACGTGATCCGGCACCGCCGGGACACCGGCTCGTTCGAGGGCGACGTCGAGGCCTATTGCGACGACATCCTGAGCAATAGCGGCCGCACCAAGAGCGCGATCGTCGAAACCGCCGACGGCCGCCTGATCGAGATCAAGAACCAGCCGGCCGCTGCCGGCGGCTGGCTCGCCACCCATGAGGACGTCACCGAGCGCATCCGCGCCGACGAGCGCATCGCCCATCTGGCGCATTATGACGCGCTCACCGATCTGCCCAACCGCGTGCTGCTGCGCGGGCATTTGGAACGCCGCGTCGCCGAGCTCGCTCAGGGCAAGCCGTTCGCGATCCTCTATATCGACGTCGACGAGTTCAAGGGCGTCAACGACTCGCTCGGACACGAGGTCGGCGACGAGTTGCTGCGCCAGGTGGCGAACCGCCTGCGCGCCTGCGTCAGCGGCAACGACATGGTCGCGCGGCTGGGCGGCGACGAATTCGCCATCGTCAAGGCCGGCACCTCCGATCCGGCCGAGCTGACGGCACTGGCGGAAACCATCCTCAAGGCATTGCGCGCGCCGGTGGATTGCAGGGGACAGGAGATTCCGACCGATGCCAGCATCGGCATCGCCATCGCGCCCGACCACGGCGACAATCTCGACGATCTGCTCAAGCGCGCCGATCTGGCGATGTATGCGGCGAAGTCGCAGGGACGCCGCACCTTCCGCCTGTTCGTGCCCGAATACGACGCCAAGGTGCGGCAGCGCCGCCAGCTCGAGCTCGATCTGCGCCAGGCGCTCGCACGCGGCGAGTTCGAGGTGCACTACCAGCCGCTTGTCGACCTCACCGCCAATGTCGTCACCGGCTGCGAGGCGTTGCTGCGCTGGCGCCATCCCGAGCGCGGCATGGTTTCGCCGGCGGAGTTCATCCCGGTCGCCGAAGACACCGGCCTGATCGGCGAGATCGGAGAATGGGTGCTGAAGCAGGCCTGCGTTGAGGCAGCCTCGTGGCCGGGACGGATTCACATCGCGGTCAACGTGTCGCCGGTCCAGTTCCGCTCGCGCACGCTGGCGCTCAAGGTCGCCGCCGCCCTCGCAGAGTCCGGGCTCGCGCCGGGACGGCTCGAGCTGGAGATCACCGAGACGGTGCTGATCCGCGACGACGAGGAGGCGCTGGCGATCCTGCAGCAGCTGCGCGAGCTCGGCGTGCGCATCGCGCTCGACGATTTCGGCACCGGCTATTCCTCGCTCAGCTATCTGCACCGCTTCCCGTTCGACAAGATCAAGATCGACCGCAGCTTCATCAGCGACATCGGTCAGTCCGAGGACTCCTCGCCAATCGTGCAGGCCGTGGTGCACATGGCCGCCGCGCGCCATATGGCGACCACCGCCGAAGGTGTCGAGACCGAAGCGCAAGCCGAGGTGCTGCGCCAGCTCGGCTGCAGCCAGATGCAGGGCTGGCTGTTCAGCCCGGCGGTACCGGCGGCGAAGCTGAAGCAGCTGCTGGCGGCGCAGGCGGTCGCGGCCTAGCCGGCGACGCCACGTCTGCCCGGATGTCCGCTGCGAGGAGAGCGGCGCCGCTGAGTGTTTGGTTCGACGTCGTGCGGCGATTTGACAATCAGCGACCGACAGCTATCAATTCATTGAATTCTGCGCACCTGGCTCGTCGAAGTGGTGAGCCGCCGATCCGCCTTATTTTCGAGAGGGCGGGCGAGAAACGCTCAAATACCGATGGTTTGCCTTCATTGGCCGCCGCAACGAAGAGTCGCATCGAGTCCCAATCCAAGCGCAAACCACAGGCATTTTGGAGCCGTTCAGCGCAATTTGAACCAGGGATTTCTGCATGCCGAATGATGAGTCGAGGACGGGGACGGAGCGTCTGAGACACTGGCTTGAAAGCGTTGGGCTCAGCCAATACACGGACCTCTTCGTCCGCCATCGCATCGGTCTCGACATCCTGCCCCACCTGACCGAGTCGGATCTGGCACAGATTGGACTGCCGCTCGGAGACCGCAAGCGGCTTCAGCGTGCAACGGCGTCCCTTTCCGGAATGGCCGCGCCAGCCGCGGGCCACACATTGCCCGCTACTGCAATCGTTGCGGAACGTCGCCAGCTCACCACGATGTTCTGCGACATGGTCGATTCCACCGCGCTCTCCGCACAGTTCGATCCCGAGGACGTGCGTGACATGATCGCGAGCTTTCGCGAAACCTGCGTCGGTGTGGTCAAACACTATGAAGGATTTGCCGCCCGCTTCGTCGGCGACGGCATCCTGGTCTATTTCGGCTACCCGAAAGCGCATGAGGACGATGCCGAGCGAGCGGTGCGGGCTGGTCTCGAGATCGTGCGGACATTGTCGACCGCGCCTGCGATCGAGCCGCTGGGTGCGCTCAGCCATGCGCCCGCCGTCCGGATCGGCATCGCGACGGGACTGGTGGTCGTGGGCGACTTGGTCGGCCAGGGGACCGAGGAGCGCGATTCCGCGGTCGGCGAGACCGTCAATCTGGCGGCGCGATTGCAGGGCCTGGCGCCGCCGAACGGGGTGGTCATCTCGTCGTCGACGCAGTCGCTGTTGAAAGGAAAGTTCGACTATCGCAATCTCGGGGTCCATGCACTCAAGGGCATATCCGGAAGAACACAGGCGTGGCATGTGGTTCGGCCGTCGCGCGTGGAGACCCGCTTTGCCGCAGCCATCGGCTCCCGGCTGACGCCACTCGTCAATCGCGACGACGAGATCACGGTTCTGCTCGGCCGCTGGGAGCAGACCAAGGCGGGCGACGGCCAGGTCGTGGTGCTGTTCGGGGAGCCGGGCATTGGCAAGTCGCGCATCGTCCAGGAAATCTTCGTGCGGATCGCGGGGGATCGGCACGGGCATGTCTCGTTCCAGTGTTCGCCCTACTATAGCTCGACGGCGTTCCATCCCTTCATCGAGCAGCTCAAATTTGCCTTGGGCCTCGACCGCGACGATGCTTCGGCCTCATCTCTGTCGAGTCTCGAGCGGACCGTTGCGGCCGCGCATGGCGACATCGAGCAGATGACGTCGCTCTTTGCGGCGCTGCTGTCGATCCCGACCGGAGGTCGCTATCCTCCGCTCGATCTGTCGCCGCAGCAGCAAAAGGACGCCATCGTCTCCGCCCTCATCAATCATCTCCTGGGCCTCGCGCACGATCAGCCGCTGGTGATCGCCTTCGAGGACGCCCATTGGATCGATCCGACATCCCGGGAGGTCATCGATCTGCTGGTGGAGCGGGTCCAGTACACGCCCATTCTCGTCGTCATCACCTGCCGTTCCGAATTCAAGCCGAGCTGGAGCGCTCACTCTCACATCACGACGCTGGTGCTGAACAGGCTGAGCCGGCAGCAGCGAACGACCTTGGTCGAGCGGGTTGCCGGCAGCCGCAAAATGCCGAAGGAAGTCGTCGAGGACATCATCGTCAAGACCGATGGCGTGCCGCTGTTCGTCGAGGAGCTGACCAAAGCCGTTCTCGAAAGCGACCTTCTGACCGAGGAACGGGGAAACTATGTGCTCTCCGGTTCGTGGCGACCGCTGGCAATCCCGGCGACGCTGATGGATTCGCTGATGGCGCGTCTGGATCGGCTGGGCCCGTTCAAGCGGGTTGCACAGATCGGAGCCACCATCGGCCGGCAGTTCTCCTACGAGATGCTGAACGCTGTCGCCTCCGTACCAGCCGACCAGATCGAGGCGGCGCTCGATCGCCTGGAGGAGGCAGGGCTCATCGTCCGGCTGGGCCATCCGCCGGATGCACTCTACTCGTTCAAGCACGTGATGATCCAGGATGCAGCGCATGCGAGCCTGTTGCGCAGCGAGAGGAGACGGCTCCACGCGCGGATCGCGTCGGTGCTGACTCAGAACTATCCGGAAAAGACCGAGCGCGAGCCGGAGCTTCTCGCCTATCATCTGACCGAATCCGATCAAAGCCAGCCGGCGGCAGCTTCCTGGATCAAGGCCGGCAGGCACGCCGCAAGGTTGGGAGCCTATTTGGAAGCGATCGGCCATCTGCGCCGTGGCCTAGCGGTCGTCCTCGGCAGTCCCGAGATGCCCGACCGCGATGAAATGGAGCTGGAGCTTCGCATTGCGCTGGGTAACGCGCTGATCGCTGCCAAAGGTTACGGCACACAGGAGGTGGAAGACAATTTTGCCCGAGGCCTCGAGCTCGGACGGCAGCTCGATGATGAAGACAAGGTGCTAGCGGCGATAAGAGGGCTTTGGATGCACCACTTCATTCGGGCTGACCTGACCAAGGCGCACGGTCTGAGTGCCGCACTCCTGAAATTCGCCAAACGGGAACGTCCGAGCGAGTTGCTGTCGAAGCAGACCCTGTACCTCGTGGAGGCCCACAGGTCGATCGCGGCGACCATGCTTTACCGCGGGCGGTTTCTGGCGGCGCAACATCATCTTCGTCGCTCCATCCAACTCGATGATCCGGCTCTGCATCGCGGTTCGGCGGAAAGGCTCCTCAATCCAGGCGTCATGTCGATGTCGTACCTCGGATACCTGCTATGGTTCCTGGGGCAGCCCGACACCGCGCGGCAGCACAGCGAGCAGGCGATTTTCGATGCCGAGCAAATGCGCCATCCTTTTACGCTGGCATTCGCGCAAGTGTTTGGCGCATACCTTTGTCAGCATCTGCGCGACGTCTCGGGCACCAGAGATTATGCCAGCCGCGCGATGACCATTTCATCGCAACACGGCTTTCTGCATTGGAAGCAACAGGCCACCATCCTGCATGGATGGGCGCTGGCCGAGCTCGGGGACATGGATGCAGGTCTGAGCGAAATGCGCGCGGGCGTCGAGGGTTATGAGGCGCAGAATTCTTGGCTCGCCAGTTGCTGGTTCAGATGCCTCCTCGCGCAAGGCTATGCGAGGGCCGGTCTGTCGGAAGCGGCCTTGCGCGCGCTCGATGGTGCCTTGACGGTCGCCAAGAGGACGGGCGATCACTTCTATCTGGCGGAGATCTACCGCCTGCAAGGGGAGTTCATCCGGGCCCATGCCGGACCAGCGGCCGACTCCGAGGAATTGTTCGTGCAGTCGCTGGAAGTCGCGCGCGGACAGAATGCCCGCTCGTGGGAGCTGCGGACAGCCGTCAGCCTGGCCCGCCTCTGGCGAGATTCCGACAAGCTTGAGCAGGCGGTGGACCTGCTTGTGCCTGTTGTCGGCAGGCTCCGTGAAGGGCTCGTCACGCCGGACGTGAAAGAAGCCATCGCGCTCGCAAACGAGCTCGATATGCTGTCATCCAGAGATCAGCCATGGATCGCGCGAATCAATTCGATCCGACAGTGCCCGTGACCGGCATCGACATGCGACAGCGCACGCCGCCCGGTTCGAAGGCGAGATCGAATTCGCCGCCGAGGTCCGCCTCGACACAACGCTCCATCAGCCGCGTGCCGAAGCCGCGGCGCATGGGCGGCGTGACTTTCGGCCCGCCGGATTCCACCCATTCATATTCGAGAATGGTGCCGTGACCGGCATTCCGCAGGCTCCATCGCATCACGAGCGTCCCATCCGGTGCTGACAAGGCACCGTACTTTGTCGCATTGGTCAGGAGCTCGTTGAGAACCATCGTAAAGCTGAGTGCCGAGCGCGCATTGAGCGCGACGGGGGGACCTTCCATCCTGATCCGGCCATCCTCCGCAACAGCCGCCGTGATGTCCTCGACGAGCCGCTGGAGCGGCGCGTCCTGCCACTTGCGCTCGGTCAAGAGATCATGCGCACGAGAGAGCGCCAGCAACCGTCCCTCGAAGGTTCGCTTGAAGTCGTCCAGGCTGCTGGTATGGCGCGCGGTCTGGCTGGCAAGCGATTGCACCGTGGCCAGGGTATTCTTGACGCGATGATTGAGCTCGTCGATCAGAAGCGCTTGCGCCACTTCCGCGCGCTTGCGTTCGGTGATGTCGACCAGCATGTTGACCGCACCGATCATCCTGCCGTCGGAATCGTAGAGCGGCGTCGGATAGGGAATGAACGGTACGCGCGTGCCGTCCGGTCGCTCCGCGACAGCTTCCACGCCGCGCACGGGCCGTCCTTCCCGGAGCGCGATCGCCATCGGACATTGGTCGTGCGGCAGGGGCGTGCCGTCCGGCCAATAGAGCTTCCAGGTCACGCACCATTCGTCGCCGGGCAGCGGCGTGCGCCCGGCCATCTCGACGGCGGTCTTGTTGTAGAAAGTGATGCGACCTTTTGCGTCGGTTGTGTAGAGCGCGGCGGGCAGCGCCTCGAGCAGATCGCGCATATGCTGCTCGCTCTCGCGGATCCGATCCTGTAAACGCTTGGCTTCGGTGACGTCGTGACTGACGCGAACGCCGTAACGGAAGCGGCCCGCGCTGTCCCTGACTGAAGAGCTGAAAATCTCAAGATAACGCACGCTGCCGTCGGGGCGCAGGGCGCGCTTGCGATAGGTATAGCTGGGAATCTCGCCACGCACCTGTTGCTCGTAGAGCGCAAGGTCCGCGGCGCAATCGTCGGGATGGGTGTAATCGGAAAAGCTCATCGCCAGCAGATCTTCACGGGATCGCCCGGTGATCTCGCTCAGGTAATCGTTGACCCGGAGCAGCCGCCCATGTTCATCCGCCTCGGCGATGCCGACGCTGGCGGCCTGGTAGGTTGCAGCGAGGCGAGTCTCGCTCGCCTCGCGCGCCAGCTCGGCCACGTGCAGCTCGGTGACGTCAGTCGTGAAGCAGCGCGTGCTGACGAACTTGCCGTCCTCGACACGACTGTTCGAGGTGATCAGTACGTGCTTGATCGAGCCATCCTTCGCGCGCAGGCGGGCGGGATAGCGGTCGAGCCTTTCGCCACAGGACAGCCGGTGAAGAATGTCGCCGATGATGGGGGCGTCCGCGTGAAATTCGGCCACGTGGTGACCGATATATTCTTCGGCGCTGTAGCCCAGCAGATCGAGCTCGGCCTGATTGGCCCGGCGAATGATGCCATCGCCACCCACGATGTGGAGCCCAACCGCACTGTTCTCGAAGAAGTCCTCGAGATCCTTGGTCTTCGCGCGGACCTCTTGTTCGATCTTCTTGCGATCTGAAACATCCTGAAAGCAGTTGATTGCGCCCTGGATGCGGCCGGCATGATCGCGCAGGGGACGGATGTTCACGAGCGCGGTGATCTGCGAGCCGTCAGGTCGTTCGACCGTGACCTCCGTGTTGCGTGTAGGGAGCCCGAGCCGGATCGCCGTGGCCATCGGGCACTCGGAATGGGGAAGCAGGGTACCGTCCATCTTGTAGAGACGGTGCGACCCGCAGAACTTCTCGACCGAGCCAAGCTCGGGAGTCCTTCCCCACAATTCCGCGGCTGCGCCATTATAGGTCACGATCCAGCCTTCGCTATCGCAGACATAGACGGCGCCGGGGATGGCCTCGAGCGCTGCAGGAGCCGCGGTCACGAGGGCCTCGAA
This sequence comes from Bradyrhizobium sp. USDA 336, assembly GCF_044908355.1. Taxonomy (NCBI): domain Bacteria; kingdom Pseudomonadati; phylum Pseudomonadota; class Alphaproteobacteria; order Hyphomicrobiales; family Nitrobacteraceae; genus Bradyrhizobium; species Bradyrhizobium sp. USDA 336. The sequence continues at coordinate 5,464,826 of NZ_JBIYDC010000002.1, forward strand.
TTCAGTCAGCTTGCGGGCAGAAAGCGGAAATTCTTCGACATTCGACATACTTAGCCCCGACGTGCCGCAGGCGGGCGCCTACGCAATGAGCTTGAACGCATGGAAGCCCGGAGCGTTCCAAGGCCTGCCAACTGCTGGTTGAGACCTGGCGGCGCCGAGTGCGGCTCCTCGGCAATCGGGTCGAGGTGCCCGACGACACCGTCATCACCGAGCCCAACCGCGCCGGGCGCACCATGGTCTGGCCTTATTACGTCAACGGCCGTCCCATGATCCGCTGCTTCATGCCCGGCAGCATGACGTGAACCGGGACGCGCCTGGAAAGGGCGGCACGCTCACATCTGCCGTCTGGCGGCCTGCACTTCGACGAATTCGGAATCGGGGTGGCTGACGATCGTGGCGACCCAGATGCCGCTGATGATCAGCGACCAGGCGGTGTTCCAACAGATCCAAAACACGAGCCAGCCTCCCTTTCCCTCTCTCACGCCCCGAGCTAACGGCAGAACGATGCCGCCGTTCCCGGCGCGGGGCCTGCCGCGAGGGGGGCGCAAGGTACTATTTTGGTTTGGTCGGCGGCGCCGCCCGATCGGTTTGGCCGGTGTGGCGCTTTGCCACGACGTCCGCATCGCGCTCGCCCTCGTGCGGGCGCGGCGGAAGCTCGGGCTGGCCGGCTTGACCGCCATGCTTGCCGCCCATGTCGGGCTTGCCTTCGAGATCGTTTGCGCGGGACATGTCGGTTCAATGCGTTCGCAGCGCATTGGTTCGCGACAGCATCGGCCGTTTTCGCCCTGTGAACGGCCTCATAGAACCGCCGCTCTTTGCGGTGCAGGATCGCTGACGCGGCCCTTGGCCTCGCGGCTTGCACCGATGGATTGGCCTGATGCGAAAACGACTCATCCTCTGGACCCTCATGACCTCCGCCCTGGTCGCGATCACCGTGTGGACCATGCTCGGGCCGCCGGACCAGCCGTCCGGGTTGCGTCTGCCCTCCCGAACCGCAGCGGCGCGCTGACCCGGCATCCCGCGACCGATACGATTTCGGCATCGATCGATCCCCATTGGATTTTGGTGCGGCGGCGCTCCGCCCGCTATGCTCGCGGCCAAAACGACAATGCCGTGAGCCGGCCTTCAGGAGGAGCCCATGTCGAGACCGATGTCGAGACCGATCCGACGCATCGCATCGCGCGCGCCACGCGCTGCGATCGCCGCCGCCCTGCTCGCTTCGCTTACCCTCATTTCTGGAGTCCGTGCCGGTATGGCCGAAACCTTCGCCTATGTCGGCAACGCCGACAGCAACGACATCAGCGTGTTCAAGATGAGCGAGAGCGGCGAGATGACGCTCGTGCAGACGGCCGCCTTCAAGGGCGTCGAAAAGCCGGGCTCCTCGACACCGCTCGCGATCACGCCCGATCACCGCACGCTGATTGCCGGAATCCGATCGCAGCCCACTCTCGCGGTGAGCTTTGCGATCGATCCCAAGACGGGCGAGCTCAGCCATCTCGGCAACGGACCGCTCGCGGACAGCATGGCGCATATCGCCATCGACCGCAGCGGCAAGTTCCTGTTCAGCGCCTCCTATGGCGGCAACAAGGTCGCGCTGAATCCGCTGCTTGGCAACGGCGTCGCAGGCGAGCCCAAGCAGGTGATCCCGACCGGGCTGAACGCCCACGCCTTCCTGCCATCGCCCGACAACCGCTTCGCATTCGCGACCAATCTCGGCTCCGATCAGGTGTTGGCCTTCGCATTCGATGCCACGGCCGGCACGCTGACGCCGAACGATCCGCCGGCGTACAAGGTGCCGGAAAAATCGGGGCCGCGGCACTTCGTGTTTCATCCCGGCGGCAAGTTCGTCTATCTCCTCCATGAGCTGAACGGCGATGTCGCGGCCTTCACTTATGAAGCCAGGAGCGGCGCGTGGGACGAGATCCAGCGCACCACCGCGCTGCCGGAAGGGTTTTCGGGAAAAGAGCCTAATAAGAAGCCTTGGGCGGCCGACATCCACATCACGCCGGACGGCCGCTTCCTCTACGCTTCCGAGCGCACCACCAGCACGCTCACCGCCTACAGGGTCGATGGCCCGAGCGGCAAGCTGACCAAAATCGGCAGCGTGCCGACCGAGAAGCAACCACGCGGCTTTCAGGTTGATCCCACCGGCCGCTATCTCGCCGCGGTCGGCGAGCTCTCCGATAGCATGACGGTCTATGCCATCGACCAGGGCAGCGGTGCGCTGGCCAAGCTGAAATCCTACCCCACCGGCAAGAGGCCGAACTGGGTCGAGTTCCTGAACCTGCCGTGAGGGGCCGTCGCCGACCTACGTAATCATCCGTAATTTGCGAGGCGCCAGCTTGGCGTCATATCTCGGTCATGGACCGGCAGATTGTCTTCAAATGCCCTCAGACGGGCCTGAACGTGCAGCATCGGCTTACCGACGAGCCGAGCGACCGCACGCACGTGTCGGTGTCGTGTCCGGCCTGCACGCGGTTACATCTGATCGAGCGGACCAGCGGCAAGCTGCTGGGTGAGCGGCGCCGCTGACGGCCCCCGCGCGAGCTCTTCGGAGCGAACCTGTTCTCCAATCCCGCGACTCATCAAAGACTTGTCATCAAGGACTTGCCGCGATGCCTGCGGCGGCGCAGCGTCCTGTTTCGGGACGACGCGGCCGTAGTGCAGGCGGCGGCCATCTGCTATCGATTGGAGGCGTAGCCCAAGTGGAATTTACCCAATTGGAATTTCCGATGCGTCATTTGCCCCGCGCCGTCGTTCGAAACCTGTGCCCCGCAGCCGTCGCCGGCCTGCTCGTCCTCAGCCCCCATCCGGCCGGCGCCGCCGATGACGACGCGCCGAAGGGGCCGGCGGTCACGGTGCTCAAGGTCGCGAAATCCTGCTTCTCCGACGTCGTCGAAGCCACCGGCACGATCATCGCGCGCGAGGAAACGTCGGTGCGGCCCGAGCGGCCCGGCCTGAAGGTCACGGACGTGCTGGCGGAAGCCGGCGACACCACCACCGCGGGCCAGGTGCTGGCCCGGCTGGCGCTGCCCGAAGGCGGCACGCTTCAGGTCACCGCGCCCGTGGCGGGGGTGATCGCGACCTCGACCGCGCAGATCGGCAACTTCGCCTCGGCCAAGGGCGAGGCGCTGTTCACGATCGTGGCGCGCAGCGAGTACGACCTCGTCGGCCTCGTCGCCACCACCGATGTGCGCAAGCTCGCGGTCAATCAGCAGGCCACCGTGCGGATCCCAGGTGGCGGCGACATCAGCGGCAAGGTACGTCGCATCGGCCCGACCGTCGAGCCGAACATCCAGCAGGGCATGGTCTATATCGGCATCTCCTCGCAGAAGCGGCTGCTGTTGAATGGGAGCGGGCGCGCGCTGATCAAGACCGGGCAGAGCTGCAACGTGGCGGTGCCGCTGACCGCCGTGCAATATTCGTCCGCCGGCACCGTGGTGCAGGTGATCCGCCGCAACCGGGTCGAGACCAAGCGTGTCGAGGTCGGCTTGATGTCCGGCGGCAACATCGAGGTCCGCGACGGCCTCAACGAGGGCGATGTCGTCGTCGCCCGCGCCGGCGCATTGCTGCGCGAAGGCGATCCGGTGCGTCCCGTGATGGCGAGCGCGGAAGCGGCGAAGTAGCGGCCACGACCGTCATTGCGAGCGAAGCGAAGCAATCCAGAATCTCTCCGCGGAAAGATTCTGGATTGCTTCGTCGCTTCGCTCCTCGCAATGACGATGGAGAGGCAGCGGTGCCCCGGGCACGCATGCCGTAGGTGGGCAAAGCGAAGCGTGCCCACGTCTTCTACGAAATCATGGAGAGATGGTGGGCACGGCGTGTTGCGCCTTTGCCCACCCTACAATTGCTGTTCGTGTTGAGAGATCACCCCACCCCGCTCGCGCTTACGCGCGGAGGGTAAGAAGAACTAACCGCCGGCTTCGCCGAAACGGACGTCTTCGAGCAGCGACGACGATACGGTCGGGACCTGGTCGCCTTCGCTGGCGCGGGAGATGGCGAGACGGGTCTTGTTGAAGACGCTCTCGGCGCTGCCGGGCTTGCTGAGGTTGTTGAGGAACTCGCTGACCAGCACGCTGTGCTCGCCCTTGCCGTCGTCGACGACCTTGCCGGGCGAGGCGGAGGTGAGGATGAGCGCATTGTCGGACGCGCTGATCGGCGCGAGACCGTGGCTGTAGGAGCGGAAGCGGCGCTCGTAAGGATTGCGGGCGGGAGGCATCGACCACGACCAGCTTGGCCTTGGCACCCTGCTCCTTCATCATGTCGAGCACGCCGTCGATGGAGACGCCATGGCGGCGGACGTCGTTTTCCTTCCAGATCACGGCATCGACCGGCAGCATGTAGCTCTCGCGGCCGGCCTGCACGCCGTAGCCGCCGAAGAACAGCATGACGACGCTGTCGCGGGTGATCCGGGACTTCAGGCGGTTGACGGCCCGGACCATGTCGTCGCGGGTCGCATCTTCCACCATGTCGACGTCGAAGCCGTTCTTGCGCAGCGACGAGGACAACGCACGGGCGTCGTTGATCGACTGCGCCAGCGGCGCGCTGGCGTCGGGATAATGTCCATTGCCGATGACGAGCGCGAGGCGCGAGGTCTGGCCGATCGAACCGGTGATCTGGTCGGTCGAGACCGCCTTGGCGGCATCGATCGCACGCATGTTGAGAGCAGCATGGGCGCCGATCACCAGCGACACCGTGCCGATGAGGGCCGCGGCGAGGGCGATCGTACGTCTGGAAAGGTCGAGCTGCTTTACATTCATCTCGCTTCGTTTCCTGTGCCAAAGACCATCCAAGCGCGCGCACACTGTTTGAGTAGCGCGATAGCGTCTTTAGGTTTGAGGGATTGGCCGGGGAAGTGCCCCCGAATTGCGCGCAATTTGCGGCGCCGCACCAAACAAACCCTTAACCGGATATAGGCCCTGGGGCAATAGATTGCCCAAAATTTGAACTAAGTAGCTGAATGTGTTAGCTAATTCTCCTAGCTCAAGTCCTGCTTTGATGGCTTCCCGGTAGCATTCCGGGGATCGACCATGCAGCCCTCGCGCCGGCTTTTCCGTGACGTTCGTCACATTTGTATTTCCTGCGAATCCGAGTAGCCTTTTCAACGACTTGCAGGGGGTGGCGCGCAGATGCCAGCGTGCCTGATGTCCCCGACCAAGGCCCCCGCGACCAGGTATTTCATGAGCTTTCATTATTTTGCCGGCGCCGCCTGCCGGGCGCTGACGGCGCGGAAGGACGGCCCCTCGCTTTACGACGTCTGCGATCCCGTATTGTCCGATGCGGCCAGCGGTGATCCGCATCTGGCCAAGTTCTACAGGACCGCCCTCGGCAATCCCGCGCTGCGGATCCTGCTCCGCCGCGCCGGCCTGCCCGAACTGCGCGACGAGGGGGCGCTGACGCGGCTGCGCGCGGCCCTCACCCAGGCCCGCGACCAGGCCGAGCCCGACTGGGCGGCGGTCGGGCAACCGATCGCCGATCTCGTCGACAGCATCGCGCTCGACCATCCCAGGCCGCCGCCGGTGCCGTTCACCGCCACCATGCCGCAGAGCGCTGAGATCGACGGCGTGATCCGCGATTGCGCGCAGCATCTGCTCGGCTCGTACCGCCGCAACGGCTTCCTGCCGACCTACGCCGCCTTCAACCTGATCGGCGATCCTGATGTCCGCGGCCGCGAGCTGATCATGGCGCTCACGGGCCTCAACGCGCGCGGCTACAAGAATTCCTCGCTGCTGTTCAACCTCGCCCGCGTCTTCATCGCGCGCTCGCCCGCGCGCGCCGTGGTCAATCCGCCCTGGAAAGGCATTGCCGAGCCGATGTGGGAGCCGGTGCAGATCCGCCACCGCTCGGCCTATTACGACGCGTTCTTCATCGAGGCCCTGCTCGGCTTCGTCGAGACCGGGCTCGCCTCCCCGGCCGACAAGGTCGCGGCGGAGCGCGCGATCGCCGACATGGTCGATTTCTGCGTCAACATCAGTCGCGAGGAGGTCGAGGGCTTGGGCGGCGCGCGCTTCAACGTCGTCACCGCACTGGCGCCGGCGCCGCATCCGCGCTTCTCCCGTTACTTCGCGCAGATCAAGCAGGACCTCGGTTTCGGCATCTACGTGCCGGATTGCGACACCACGGCCTGCTCGATCTCCGCGGCGACGCAGGCCGGCTGTACCGACGCCATCATCGACCAGCCGCTCCTGGACTTCTATGCGGGCTATCAGGTGCGCGCCGGCGTCAACGAACCGCGCGTGACCGTGCCGCTCAACGACAATATCGACTATGAGGGCGGGGTTGCGACCTGGATCGACAATCTTAAGGGCGAGCGCCCTTACGGCAACGATCTCGATCCGACGCTCAATCTCGATATTCTCGAGGTCAGCTTCCGCAACCTTGAGCGCTGGAAGGTTTTGGAGACGCCGTCGCGGCTCGCCACCGTCCATCGCATCATCGGATTCCAGAAGCGCCTCGCGGCCAGCGGCGCCTTCGCCAATCCGCGCTCGCACATCTATTATCTGCCGGAGCTCTACAGCGCCTACTTCGGCCGCTGCTATGCCGCCTTCCTGGCGCTGCCGCTGGCGGCGCAGGCCGCGATCGATCCCGCCGGCGATTTCGATTTCATCCGCCACCGCGTGCTGTCCTACGTCAAGGGCGAGCTGATGGCGGCCGAGATGAACGTGTTCGACGCCGCGCTGGCGCTGATCGCGCTCGGCCATCTCGGCGCCGACCCGCGCGCCTTCGCACCGGCGCTGAACGTGATCGTCGCCGGGCTCGGCGAAGGCGGCCGCCGCGGCCCGTTCCGCGCCTATGAATGGAACAAGATGAAGACGCCGACGCGGATCCTGGTCGGTGGGCCCGAGGTGACCTCGGCGTTCGTGCTGATGGGGCTGGCGGTGGCCCGAAGGCGAATGGTGAATGGCGAATAGCGAATGGCACTCGCCCTATTCGCCACTCACCATTCGCAACTCGCCCGCCCAATGACAGGAAGTTGAAAGCCTATCTGTTCGGCATGCGCTGGCCGCGCGGCCAAAAGCCGACCACAATTGCGCCGTCTATCGAGATTTTCATCACAACTGGACGGGGAATGTTGCGAAAGGTCCTGATTGCGCTGTCTTTGTTCGCCATCCCTTCGCTGGCGGATGCCGCCGAGATCACCGGCACGGCAAAGGTCCGCGCTGGCGATGCCGTGGTGATCGGCACCACGCGGATCCGGCTCGGCGGCATCGACGCGCCTGCAATCGACCAGCTCTGCCTCAACACCAAGACCGAGCGCTGGACTTGCGGCGTCGCGGCCCGCGATGAGCTCGCCAGATACGCCGAGGGCAAGACTTGGATCTGCCACCCGAGATCGGTCGACCGACGCGGCCGCACCGTGGCGCGCTGCGAGGTTGGCGGCGAGGACATCCAGAAATGGCTGGTGCGCAACGGCTGGGCGCTGGCCTACACCCGCATGTCGCGCGACTATGAGGCGGATGAAAAGGCCGCGCGCGAGGCAAAAGCCGGCATGTGGCAGGGTGCCTTCATCGCGCCGTGGGACTGGCGCGAGCGCAACAAGAAGACCGCGATCCTCGGCGCGACCAAGCCGCCGGACGGCGCGCACGCGGTGCTGCTCGCTTCGGCCTCGGGGCCGGTCGCGCCGTCGCCGGACTGCACCATCAAGGGCAACGTGAACAGCGCGGGCGAGTGCATCTACCACCAGCCGACCAGCCGCTGGTACACCCAGATCAAGATGAAGATCAGCAAGGGCACCCGCTGGTTCTGCTCGGTCGAAGAGGCCGAAGCGGCCGGTTGCCGGGAGACCAAGAGATAAGAGCCCCAGACCTGCGTTTTGCGCGCTTTTCTCGAGACGCGACGCCGCGTAGAACTATGATTCAGCGACCCACCATCCTGTTCTCTGGCAATAAGGACCGACAGCAATGACCGTTCGCGCGGGCCGGGAGTTTCTGGCCATCCCCGGGCCCACCACGATGCCCGACGAGGTGCTGCGGGCAATGCACCGTCCGGCGATCGACATCTACGCCAAGGAGATGCTGGATCTCACCGAGAGCTTGCTCAGCGACATCTCCAAGCTGTTCGCGACCAAGGGCAAGTCCTACATCTACATCGCCAACGGTCACGGCGCCTGGGAAGCGGCGCTGAGCAACGTGCTGTCGCGCGGCGACAAGGTGCTGGTGCTGGAGAGCGGACGCTTTGCGATCGGCTGGGGCAACGCGGCGGCGCTGATGGGCGCCGAGGTCGAGGTGCTCAAGGGCGACTGGCGCCGCGCGGTGCGGCCGCACGAGGTCGAGGAACGCCTGCGCCGCGACAAGGAGCACAGCATCAAGGCCGTCGTCGTGGTCCAGGTCGACACGGCCTCCGGCGTGCAGAACGACATCGAGGCGATCGGCAAGGCGATCAAGGCCAGCGGCCATCCGGCGCTCTACATGGTCGATACCGTCGCCTCGCTCGGCTGCATGCCGTTCGAGATGGACAAATGGGGTATCGACGTTGCGATGTCCGGCTCGCAGAAGGGCCTGATGACGCCGCCCGGCCTCGGCTTCGTCGCCGCCAATGCGCGCGCGCTCGAGGTGCACAAGAAGGCCAACATGTCGACGCCCTATTGGAGCTGGAGCGAGCGCGAGGGCACCGAGAATTATCGCAAATATGCCGGCACCGCGCCGGTGCATCTGCTGTTCGCGTTGCGCAAGGCGATCGACATGCTGCACGAGGAAGGCCTGGAGAACGCCTTCCGCCGCCACAGCCTGCTCGGCGAAGCCGCCCGCCGCGCGGTCTCGGTCTGGTCGGAAGGCCAGGTGCTCGGCTTCAACGTGGCCGAAGCCAGCGAGCGCTCCAACACCGTGACCACGGTGACGATGAGCAACGGCCACGATCCGGCGGTGCTGCAACGCTATTGCAAGGACAAGTGCGGTGTCGTGCTCGGCACCGGCATCGGCGATCTCTCCGGACAGGCCTTCCGCATCGCCCATATGGGCCATGTCAATGCGCCGATGCTGCTCGGCACGCTCGGGGTGATCGAGGTCGGCCTGAACGCGCTGAAGATCCCGCACGGCAAGGGCGGGCTGGAGGCGGCGGTGTCGTATCTCGGGGACGAGGTGGCGGCGTAGGAAAGCCGCGCCCCGGACGCAGCGCAGCACGGAGTGATGCGCTGCTGAGCCGGGGCCCAGTGGCTCCGATGGGTCCCGGCTCTGCGGAGCGGCACTTCGCGCCGCACCGCGTCCGGGACACGGGATTCTCGAATCGTCCTGCGCGACGTCCCTACGGCCTCGGAGCGCGATACGCTTCCACCTGCGCCTTCAGCTCGTTCAGCGACGCGAGCGGCGCTTTCGGGTCGACGCGGTGCTCCCCGCTCGCAAGCCACTTCAACACCTTCGCGTCCACCACCGGGGAATGGTGGATGACGTCGCTGTAGTTGTCGAGATCGTGCGTGACGACCTTGATCGCGCGAAAATCGTGCAGGCGGACGTTGGGCAGTTGCGTCAGACGCTGCGCAATGTGCGCCGTGAGAGCGGTGACGATCTTCAGCGTGTCGGGCGAGGCGTCGCGCATCGCGACGAATTGCAGGATCGAATAGGGCGGGAGGTAGATGTCGAAGGTCACGTCGGGGTGGCGCGCGATCAGGCCGACGGCGTCGTGCTCGAAATGCCGGACCATGGCTTCGTAGACGTAGCCCTCGCCGAGGAAGCGGCTGCGTACGGGGCTGGTGATATAGGCAAAGGCGGCGAGCGTCTTCTTCGCGTTGTAGTCGCGCGCGACGTCGAAATCACGCGGCAGGGCGTAGATGTCGTCGATGTCCGCCAGCGCGAACTTGACCGGCAGATAAGACGACGCACGCGTCAGCGGCTCCCGCAGCAGCGGGACGGACCGCAGCAGCGCGAACACCGATTCCTTCGTCATCGCCGCGCTGAACAGATAGGAGGCGATGCCCTTGGCGGTTCGGCGATAAAGATCGACGGACAAATAGGGGTCGGTCTCGATGTCCGCGGCATCGATGAAGATGAAATCGTCCATTTCCCAGATCACGCGCCTTGCGCCGCGGTCGATCGCCTGCTCCAGCACGAAGGCCTGCTGACGCGAGTTGGAGCCGGTCATGGCCAGCTTGAGCGAGCGGACACGAAGCGCGCGATCGATGTCGCTCTGGCGGAAATGGATCGCAAGCGAGGTGCCCATGAAGGCGGTGTCGAACGGCTGGCTGCTGATCAGCCCGGCATTCTGCACGCGCGTGTCCTCCGAGTAGAAGGCCGGGACCAGCCGCGAGGGGCGGAACAGCTGCAGGGGATCGACGATGAAGGTGAGCGCTGCGGCGCCAAGCACGCAGGCCGCGCTCGCCAGCAGAAGACGCCTGAGATGGGTGAAGGCGCACTGCATCAGAATCGGAAGTAGATGAATTCGCTGTGGCTCTGGATGCCCAGGACGCCGAAGGCGAGCAGCAGCGAGGCCGCATAGAGCACCAACGGCCGCGTGCGCCCTGCCCGCAAGGCCTCGCCGACCTCGCGGTTGCCGTGGTCGTATCCGATCAGCGCTTGCGTGTTCGGCGCCAGCCACACCAGCGCCGCATAGATTGTGACCTGCACCAGGGCTGCGATCTCCTCGCGGCCGAGCACGATGTTGGCGGGATCAGCCATCGCGTGAAGGACGCGCAACGCCCATTCCACACTCGCGGCGCGGAAGAACACCCAGGCGATGACGACGGCGAGGAAGGTCAGCACGGCGCCGGCGATGCGAGCTGGGCGTGCAATCAGCGGCGGACCGTTCGGCACCAAGGCATTGAAGGCATGATTGATGCAGAGATACACGCCATGCAGCGCGCCCCAAATGACAAAAGTCCAGGCCGCGCCGTGCCAGAGCCCACCGAGCAGCATCGTGATCAGCAGATTGACGTAGCGCAGCACGCGGCCGTGGCGGTTGCCGCCGAGCGGGATGTAGAGATAGTCGCGCAGGAATTGCGACAGCGTCACGTGCCAGCGCCGCCAGAACTCGACGATGCTGGTGGCCTTGTAGGGCGAATTGAAATTGACGGGCAGGAAGATGCCGAACATCAGCGAGATGCCGATCGCCATGTCGGAATAGCCGGAGAAGTCGAAATAGAGCTGGAAGGTGTAGGCGAGCGCGCCAAGCCAGGCCTGGTCGAAGCTCGGCGAGCGCGCCTCGAAAGCGAGCGCGACCAGCGGCTGGATGCCGTCGGCAAGGCAGGTCTTCTTGAACAGGCCGATCGCGAAGATGATGATTCCGCACAACATGAGATGCCCGTCCGGGCGCTTGCTCTCCTCGTGCTCGAATTGCGGGATCATGTCCTTGTGATGGAGGATGGGCCCCGCGATCAGATGCGGGAAGTAAGTCACGAACAGCGCGTAATGCGGCAGCGCATAGGCCGCGACCTGACCGCGATAAGCGTCGACCAGGAACGCGATCTGGGTGAAGGTGTAGAAGGAGATGCCGACCGGCAGCAGGATGTGGAGCGCGACATGCGTGCCGAGCAGCGCGTTGACGTTCTCGGCGACGAAGCCGGCATATTTGAAGATGCCGAGCATGAGGAGATCGCCGGCGAGGCCGAGCGCGAGTGCGGCCTTCCGTTGCGGCTGCGTGAGCTCCGCCACGATGAGAAGATGGCCGACGCCGTAGTTGAAGGCGATCGAGAGCAGCAGCAGGGCGACGAACTGCCAGCTGCCGATTGCGTAGAAGGTGATCGAAGCCAGCGCCAGCCAGACCACCGGAGCCAGATTGCTGCGCCGGCCGAGCCGGAAATAGCCGGCGAGCACGACCGGCAGGAACAGCAGGATGAACGCATAGGAATTGAACAGCATCGGCTGGACCGGCGGCGGGATATTGCCCCTCAAAGCACACAAGGGGCCGATCAACAACCCGGCAGCATGGGCGGTCGCGCTGGCAATCCGCGGAATCGGAACGATATAAGGGAACGCGCGAACAAGCGGCGGCCCTTCTTCTCCCTCTCCCCGTTCTCACGGGGAGAGGGTTGGGGTGAGGGGCCTGTCTCCGCAGGCGAGATGGTCGAGGGACCTGTACCCCCTCACCCGCCGCTTCGCGGCGACCTCTCCCCGCAAGCGGGGCGAGGTTAAGACAAGACGATGTGCTGACGAATGAGGACCGAGTGACCCAAGCCAAGACGCCTTCGAAGCCCCCCGTCGCCCCGCGCCGGCTGCATTCCTTCACGCGGCACGGCATCACCGTGACTGACGATTATGCCTGGCTGAAGGACGCGAACTGGCAGGAGGTGCTGCGCGATCCCATAGTGCTCGATCCTGATATCCGCAAATACCTCGACGAGGAGAACGCCTACACCGACAGCCTGCTCGGCCATACCGCGTCCCTTCAGAAGACGCTGGTGCGCGAGATGCGCGGGCGGATCAAGGAGGACGATTCCAGCGTGCCCTCGCCCGACGGCCCGTTCGCCTATTTCCGCAGGTTTCGCGAGGGCGGGCAGCACGAGTTGTTCGGGCGCATGCCGCGCGATGGCGGCGACGGCCATATCGTGCTCGATGGCGACGCGCTCGCCAAGGACCACAAATACTTCAAGTTCGGCGGCAGCCGGCACTCGTACGATCACAAGCTGCAGGCCTGGAGCGCCGACACCAAGGGCTCCGAATATTTTTCCATCCGCGTGCGCGACTGGGCGACGGGCAAGGATCTCGACGATCTCGTCGAGGAGACCGACGGCGGCGTGGTCTGGGCCGCGGATGCCAAGTCCTTCTTCTATGTGAAGCTCGACGACAATCATCGGCCGATGCAGGTGTGGCGGCACAAGCTCGGCACCAAGCAGGCCGACGACACGCTGGTCTATGAGGAGCAGGATGCCGGCTGGTTCACCCACCTGCATGAAAGCACCAGCGGCCGCTTCTGCGTCATCGCCGGCGGCGATCACGAGACTAGCGAGCAGCGGTTGATCGATCTCGCCAATCCCGAGGTGCCGCCGCGCCTCGTCGCGGCGCGCGAGGAGGGCGTGCAATATTCGCTCGCCGATCGCGGCGACGAACTGTTCATCCTTACCAATGCCGACGACGCCATCGACTTCAAGATCGTCACCGCGCCGCTTCACGCGCCCGAGCGCAAGAACTGGCGCGATTTGATCCCGTATCGGCCCGGCATCTACATCATCGACCTCGATCTCTATGCTGGCCATCTGGTGCGGCTCGAGCGCGCCAATGCGCTGCCGTCGGTCGTGATCCGCGATCTCGTCTCAAACGAGGAGCATGCCATCGCCTTCGACGAGGCGGCTTACTCGCTCGACACGATGGGCTCCTACGAGTTCGAGACGACCAATCTGCGCTTTTCCTATTCGTCGATGACGACGCCGTCGGAAGTCTATGATTACGACATGGTCAAGCGCACGCGCGTCTTGCGCAAGCGGCAGGAGATTCCGTCAGGCCATGACCCGGCCGACTACGTCACGACCCGCATCATGGCGAAATCGTATGACGGCGCCGAGGTGCCGGTCTCGATCCTCTATCGCCGCGGGTTGAAGCTCGACGGCGCGGCGCCGCTGTTGCTCTACGGCTACGGCTCCTACGGCATGGCGATGCCGGCTTCGTTCAGCGCCAACCGCCTGTCGCTGGTCGATCGCGGCTTCGTTTATGCCATCGCCCATATCCGCGGCGGCGCCGACAAGGGCTGGGGCTGGTATCTCGACGGCAAGCGCGAGAAGAAGACCAACTCGTTCGACGATTTCGCCGCCAGCGCGCGGGCACTGATCCACGCGAAATACACCAGCGCCAAGCGCATCATCGGTCATGGCGGCTCGGCCGGCGGCATGCTGATGGGCGCGGTCGCCAACCGCGCCGGCGAATTGTTCGCCGGCATCGTCGCGGAGGTGCCGTTCGTCGACGTGCTCAACACCATGCTCGACGACACGCTGCCGCTGACGCCGCCGGAATGGCCGGAATGGGGCAACCCGATCGAGAGCGAGAAGGATTTCCGCACCATCCTCTCCTACTCGCCTTACGACAACGTCGCGGCGAAGGACTATCCGGCGATCCTGGCGATGGGCGGACTTACTGATCCCCGGGTCACTTACTGGGAGCCCGCCAAATGGATCGCGCGCCTACGCGCCACCATGCGTGGGGGTGGCCCGGTCCTGCTCCGCACCAACATGGGCGCCGGCCACGGCGGCGCCTCGGGCCGCTTCGACCGGCTCGACGAAGTCGCGATCGTGTACGCGTTCGCGCTGTGGGCGGCGGGGATGGCGGAGGCGTGACGTCGTAGCCCGGATGGAGCGGAGCGCAATCCGGGATTCGCGCAGAGATCAAGACTGTTCCCGGATTACGCTCCGCTCCATCCGGGCTACGAGAGCGCTACCGCCCGTTCTTCTTGCGCCATTCCGCGAAGTCGGTGAGCGTCTGCGGATCGGTGGCGGGATAGAGACCGAAGATGCCGCGGCCCTTGCCGACTTCCTCGGTGACGAAATCCTCGAACGCGGTCATCTCGAAGGTCTCGTTGGCGATCTCGTCTGCCAAATGCGCGGGGATCACGATGACGCCGTCGGCATCGCCGAGGATGACGTCGCCGGGAAACACCGGCGCATCGCCGCAGCCGATCGGCACGTTGATCTCGATCGCCTGATGCAGCGTCAGATTGGTCGGCGCCGAGGGACGATGGTGGAAGGCGGGAAAGCCGAGCCTTGATATCTCGGCGGAGTCGCGAAAGCCGCCATCGGTGACGACGCCGGCGACGCCGCGCTTGATCAGGCGCGTCACCAGGATCGCGCCGGCCGAGGCCGCGCGCGCATCCTTGCGGCTGTCCATCACCAGCACCGCGCCCGGCGGGCAATCCTCGACCGCTTTGCGCTGCGGATGGGAGCGGTCCCTGAACACGTCGATGGTGTTGAGGTCCTCGCGCGCCGGCATGTAGCGCAGCGTGAAGGCCTCGCCGACCATGGTCGGCTGGTCCGGGCTCAAGGGGCGGACATCCTGGATCATCTGGATGCGCAGACCGCGCTTGAACAGAGCGGTGGCGACGGTGGCGGTGGAGACGGATTTGAGTTTTGTGCGGGTGGCTTCGGAAAGGTTGGTCATGTCGTGCTCTCTCATCTCGTCATTCCGGGATGCGCCGGAACGGCGCAGGCCCGGAAATCCATACTCCCGATTGTGGTTATGGATTCCGGGCTCGCGCCAAGCGACGCGCCCCGGAATGACAGGGGGTCAGTAAATCGACGGCTCGCCGATCGGCGCGCCGAAATCGGTCTCGAGGAAGTCGAAATCGCAGCCGTCATTGGCCTGCTTGATGTGTTTGGTGAACATCCAGCCATAGCCGCGCTCGAAGCGGCGCTCGGGCTGCTTCCAGGCGGCGCGGCGCTTTGCGAGCTCGGTTTCGCCGACATCGAGATTGATGGTGCGCGCAGCGACATCGAGCGTGATGCGGTCGCCGTTCTGCACCAGTGCCAGCGGGCCGCCGATGTAGGATTCCGGCGAGACGTGCAGGATGCAGGCGCCGTAGCTGGTGCCGCTCATGCGCGCATCCGAGATGCGCACCATGTCGCGTACGCCCTGCTTCACGAGCTTGGTCGGGATCGGCAGCATGCCCCATTCCGGCATGCCCGGCCCGCCCTGCGGGCCCGCATTGCGCAGGATCAGGATGTGATCCTCGGTGACGTCGAGATCGGGATCGTCGACCGCCTTCTTCATCGCGGGATAATCGTCGAACACCAGCGCGGGGCCGGTATGCTTGAGAAAGCGCGGCGCGCAGGCGGAGGGCTTGATGACGCAGCCGTCGGGCGCGAGATTGCCCTTGAGCACGGCGAGCGCGCCTTCCTTGTAGATCGGATTGTCGATACCGCGGATCACGTCGGCATTGTGGACCTCGGCCCCCTCGATGTTCTCGCCCAGCGTCTTGCCTGTGACCGTGATGCAGTCGAGATGCAGATGCGGCTTGATCTGGCCCATCAGCGCCGGCAGGCCGCCGGCGTAGAAGAAGTCCTCCATCAGGTAGGTATCGCCGCTCGGGCGGACGTTGGCGATGACGGGCACCTTGCGGCTCGCCTTCTCGAAATCGTCAAGGCCGATGTCCTGGCCGGCGCGGCGGGCCTGCGCGATCAGATGGATGATGGCGTTTGTGGAACAGCCCATCGCCATCGCCACCGCGATCGCGTTCTCGAACGCCTTGCGGGTCTGGATCGCCTTCGGCGTCAGATCCTCCCACACCATCTCGACGATGCGGCGGCCGCATTCGCTGGCCATGCGGATATGGTTGGCGTCGGCGGCGGGAATCGAGGAAGCGCTGGGCAGCGTCATGCCGATCGCTTCCGCAATCGCAGTCATGGTCGAGGCGGTACCCATGGTCATGCAGGTGCCGTAGCTGCGGGCGATGCCGGCCTCGATGTCGAGCCAGTCCTTGTCGGAGATCTTTCCGGCGCGGCGCTCGTCCCAATATTTCCAGCCGTCGGAGCCGGAACCCAGCGTCTTGCCCTTCCAATTGCCGCGCAGCATCGGGCCTGCCGGCAGATAGATCGCCGGAATGTTCATCGAGGTTGCTCCCAGCAGCAGCGCCGGCGTGGTCTTGTCGCAGCCGCCCATCAGCACCACGCCGTCGACGGGATGGCTGCGCAGCAACTCTTCGGCGTCCATCGCCAGCAGGTTGCGATAGAGCATGGTGGTGGGCTTGAGCAGCGATTCCGACAGCGACAGCGCCGGCAGCTCCAGCGGCAGGCCCCCCGCCATCAGGATGCCCCGCTTGACGTCCTCGACGCGCGACTTGAAGTGCATGTGGCAGGGCTGCGCGTCAGACCAGGTGTTGAGGATCGCAATGATCGGGCGGTCCTTCCACTCCTCGGGCGCGTAGCCCATCTGCATGGCGCGGGAGCGATGGCCGAACGAGCGCAGATCGTCGGGCGCGAACCAGCGCGCGCTGCGGAGCTGGCCGGGCGTCTTCTTCTTGTTGGTCATCTCTTTCCTTGTCCGTCCGGAGGATTCGTCCTGCTCTTCTCACAGACAATCCATCCCGGGCAAGGCGCTGGGCGGGCGGGAGGCGGGCCTCTGCTATGCACTCAGGCGTGCATAGCGGCAGTGCAGCGCAACACAGCGGCAGCTCCGGCCGAAGTGCTTGCCGGCAGGCAAGAATCCGCGCAACAATTTCGAGTTGATTGGCTTGATTTGCGGTTGGTGGGACTAACCCCGCCCACTCCGGAGGTTTCAGACGTGGCCAACATCCTGATCGTGGATGACGACCCGGCCGTCCAGTTCACCATCCGGCTGCTGCTGGAACGAGCTGGTCATCACGTGACGGTCGCCGGCGATGGCCGCAAGGGGGTGGCGCTGTTCGAGGCCAGCCGGTTCGACCTGCTGTTTCTCGACATCTTCATGCCCGGCATGGACGGACTGGAGACGATGCGTCACATTCGGGCGCTCGCCCCGGCCGTTCCGATCGTCGTCATCTCCGGCCGTTCGTTCACGCCGGATGCCTATGCGGAGCCGGACTTCCTGAAGATGGCGACCAAGCTCGGCGCCGTGGCCAGCCTGCAAAAGCCGTTCCGGCCCGATGCACTGCTTGCCGTGGTCGCAGATTGCCTGAAGGCCGACGCGCCAGAGGGGTCCGATGTCCGTTCCGGCCGCCGATGACAAGAACGCCTCCTCTGCTGCAAGCCAGAAGTGGCTCAGCGATGCGGCAGGTCCGGCGAAACTCCCCATGCGAGCAGCAACGACGCTGGCCACGCGGCTGGCCATCGCGATGATCCTGCTGGTTGCGGTCACCGTGGCCGCAGTCGGATGGTTGGGCTATCGCAACACCACACAGGCCGTCATTCCGCGGGTGCTGGAGCGGGTCGAAGCCCAATCGCGCCTGCTCGCGACCAACCTTGAATCCTATGTCGCCGGCGTGCGCGGCGATCTGATCGGCTATCGCGCCGCAGCGGCAATCAACGGCCTCATCCGGGCTCATGCCGGCGGCGGGATCGATCCGGCGGACGGCGTCTCGGAGCAGACCTGGCGCGAGCGTATCGCGGCGCGGCTCGCGGCCGAGATCGACGCCAAGCCCATCTACGGGCAGTTCAGGATCATCGGCGTCGATGACGACCAGCGCGAACTGGTCCACGTCGATCGATCGGGGCCCAACGGAGCAGCCCGGATCGCTCCGGACAGCGAATTGGAGCGCAAGAGTGGCCGCGCCTACTTCCAGGAAGCCATACGGCTCGGGCCCGGCGAGATCTATGTGTCTCCCATCGAGCTCGCGACCCGTCAGGGGGGAACGACGGCGCCTCGCGCGCCGACCATGCGCGCGGCGATTGCCGCTGTTCACAGCCGACGACAAGCCGTTCGGCATCATCGTGGCCAATATCGACATGCGCCCGGCCCTCGACCGGATCCGCGCGACGACGACCTCGGGCGGAGAGATCTACGTCGTGAATGCGCGCGGCGACTATCTCGTCCATCCCGACCGAACGCGGGAGTTCGGGTCATCGCGGGGCCATCCGGCCGATTGGCGCAAGGACCTTCCGTTCCTCTCAGCCCTGGCCGGCACGTCGGACGTGGTCACACGCGTCACGACCGACGAGTCGGGCCGGACGAGCGGCGCGGCATTCGTGCCGTTATCGCTTGCGGGCAAGGAATGGGTCGCCATCGTCGTGACCGTTCCCCCGTCGGTGTTCGGCCGCGTACCGGCCGCCATTCAAAGAACGTCCGTGCTCGTCGGCGTGCTGGCCGTTCTCGCCGCGGCTGCGCTCGCGGTGCTGCTGGCGCGTTCGTTGACCCGCCCGATCGGGCGTCTGACGGAGGCGGTGCAGGCCATCGGCAGCGGACGTCCCGCGGACATCCCCGTCGATGCCAGCGGCGAGACCGGCGTGCTGGCACGGGCCTTTGCGCGGATGGTGGAGGAGATGCGCGCGAAAACGGCCGCGCTCGAGCGCGAGATCGAGGAGCATCGCCGCACCGAGGCCGCGCGAAGCCACCACGCGGCGCGCGAGAACCTGTTCAGCGCCGCGGTGGAATCGTCCGACGATGCGATCGTCATGCAGACGCTCGATGCCATCATCACCGGCTGGAATCCGGCCGCCGAACGCCTTTACGGCTATACGGCGGAGGAGGCGATCGGCAAGCCCACCTCGATCATCGTCCCGTCCGACCGCCGCGAACAGGGCAAGGACTATCTGCGGCGGATCGCGCGGGGCGAGCCGATTGAACGCTTCGAGACGGTCCGCCTGCGCAAGGACGGCACGCCGGTCGAGATTTCGCTCGGCCTGTCGCCGATCAAGGGACCGTCGGGCGAAATCATCGGCGCGTCCGGAAGCGCGCGCAGCCTGACCGAGGCGCGGCGCGCGGAGCGGGCACTGCAGCACCAGCTTGAGGAGCGGCGGCAGATCTTCGAGACGTCGCAGGACCTGATCATGATCATGGACGCGCACGGCCATGTCGCGCAGATCAGCCCGAGCAGCGAGACCATTCTCGGCTATCGGCCGGTCGAGATGATCGGCCGCAGCGGCGCCGACTTCATTCATCCCGCTCATCTGGAGCAGTCCCGTGCCGAGATGCGGGCGATGCGCCGCGGCGAGCGCGTCAAGCTGGCCGACACCCGCTGCTTGCACAAGAACGGGCACGAGGTGTGGCTATCCTGGCTCGGCAGTTGGTCCGAGCAGGCACATCGCTTCTTCTTTGTCGGGCGCGACATGACCGAAGCGCGGCTCGCACAGGAATCGCTGCGCGAGAGCGAGCGGCTCGCCCGCAACATCGTCGAGACTTCGCTTGACGCCTTCGTCCAGACCGACGAGACCGGAAGCATCCTGAACTGGAACTCGCAGGCCGAACGGCTGTTCGGCTGGCGCCGCGACGAGGTGCTCGGCAAGAGCACGATCGACCTCATCGTCGCCGAGAGCGAACGTGACCGGGTCCGAGCCGGCCTGAAACGCTTCCTCGAAGACGAGGGTGGCCGGACGCTGAACCGCCGCCGCGAGCTGATGTGCTGCCGGCGCGACGGCAAGGAATTCAAGGCCGAGTTGAGCGTCACAGCGCTGAAGCGGCGCGAGGGCCTGCTGTTCAACGTCTTCTACCGCGACCTCACCGACAAGATCGCCGCCGAGGAGCGCATCCGCCATGCCGAGAAGATGGAGGCCGTCGGCCAGCTGACCGGCGGCGTGGCGCATGACTTCAACAACATTCTCACCGTCATCACCGGGACGATCGAAATTCTCGCGGAGGCGGTCGCCAAGGAGCCGCAGCTCGCGGCGATCACCAAGATGATCGACGAGGCGGCCGCGCGCGGCGCCGATCTGACCCAGCACCTGCTCGCCTTCGCACGCAAGCAGCCGCTCCAGCCGCGCGAGATCGACATCAACTCGCTGATCGTCGACACCGCGAAATTATTGCGTCCGACGCTCGGCGAGCAGATCCAGATCGAATCGGTGTTCGAGGACGAGAATTGCGTCGCCATCGTCGATCCCAACCAGCTCACCACCGCGATCCTCAACCTCGCGCTCAATGCGCGCGACGCCATGCCCGGCGGCGGCAAGCTGATCGTGGAGACCGGCGCCGCCTATCTCGACGAGGTCTATGCCAGCGCCAACGACGTGCCGCCGGGGCACTACGTGCTGATCGCCGTGAGCGACACCGGCACCGGAATCCCTGCGCACATGCTGCCCCGGGTGTTCGATCCCTTCTTCACCTCGAAGGGACCCGGCAAGGGCACCGGACTCGGGCTTTCGATGGTTTACGGCTTCATCAAGCAGTCCGCAGGTCACATCAAGATCTACAGCGAGGAGGGGCACGGCACCACGATCAAGATGTATCTGCCGCCCGGCAAGACGCCGACGGCGGTCGGCGAGGGCGTGACGCCGGCGACGATCGAGGGCGGACACGAGACGATCCTGGTGGTCGAGGACGACCGGCTGGTGCGCGACTACGTCCTGGCGCAGTTGCATTCGCTGGGTTACGTCACGTTGCAGGCCGCGAACGCCGCGGAGGCGCTCGCGATCGTCGCGGCCGGCAAGCCGTTCGACCTTCTGTTCACCGACGTCATCATGCCCGGCAAGATGAACGGACGGCAGCTCGCGGACGAGCTGATGAAGACGCGCCCGGATCTCAAGGTGGTCTACACGTCAGGCTATACAGAGAACGCGATCATCCATCACGGCCGGCTGGATTCCGGCGTGATGTTGCTGGCCAAGCCCTATCGCAAATCGGATCTGGCGCGGATCATCCGCAAGGCGTTGAGCGGGTGATGCGATAACCCGTAGCCCGGATGGAGCGTAGCGCAATCCGGGGATCGTGCATGCCGCAAGTCCGTCCCGGATTACGCTACGCTCCATCCGGGCTACGAAACGTGCTGATAGCCTTACGACGCGCGCTGGGCCGCGGTCATCACGATGCGGATCAGGTCGGCGGCATTGCGCGCGCCGAGCTTCTTCATGATGTTGGCACGGTGGTCCTCGATGGTGCGCGGACTGATGTCGAGCGTGCGGCCGGCCTCCTTGTTGGAGGCGCCGGAGGCGAACTGCTCCAGCACCTCGCGCTCCCTGCGCGTCAGCGGCTCGCGGCCGGGGAAATGCAGCGAGCCGAATTTCGGCGACGCGTTCTCCGCCTGCCTGCGTGCATACGCACCGATCGCCTCGTCGAGACGGCCGACGATCTCGCTGCCGCGGAACGGCTTCTCGATGAAGTCGAGCGCGCCGCTCTTGATCGCGCCCACCGCCATCGCGATGTCGCCCTGCCCGGAGATCATGAAGATCGGAGCCGGATAGTCCTCGCCGTGCAGCTCCTTCAGGATGTCGAGACCCGACTTCCCGGGAATATTCACGTCGAGCAGGATTGCAGCCGGCGTGCGGTTTCGCGCCACGGAAAGCAGCGCTGCACCGTCCGCGAAACAGATCACCTCATAGCCCGCCGCCTTCAACACCATCGACAAGGTGTCGCGAACGGCAGGGTCGTCATCGACTACGAAGATTTCACCGCGAGAGCTTTGTTCGGCCATGTGCCACATCCGGTTGGCATGAAGGACTCGCGTCCGCGCCAATCGTTACGGCGCTCGGCGCGGATTCGGCCCACCCGTATTTGTACGGGACATGGACTTAACGCACAAGTAGCGGCATGGCGCCTATTTGCGGTGGACGGAGAATATCCATGCTAAATTTGGCCGACACGCCGCCTCCCGTCGCAACGTCCGAAGTCGAGAGCCGTGAGCTGATTGCGGCGGACCTTCGTTTGCTGATCGCACAGATCGAGACCAGCATGCGCCGGATCGCCGCAGCCATGGATCAAGAACACGGCAGCGATCCGGAAGGTTCCGCCGATATCGTCTTGCTCGACGACGTCACGCCCCGCTACGCCAGCGCAAGCGCGGCCCTCAATGCCTGTCGGGCGGGCCTCAGCCACGCCCTCCAATGTCTGTCGGAATCCGGCAACACGGCGGGCGGCCGCATCTGACCGCATCGCAGCTCCGCAAGCTCAAGCGCGGTGCCGTTCCACGATCGCGTCGGTGGCGACACCACCCCAGGTGTGAATCGCCGGCAGACCCATCGCGGTCTTGCCGAGGTTGGCGAGGCTGATGCGCAGCGCCGCGAGATCCAGCGGCTTCGGCAGGCTCTGGAGCTCGATCCCGACGGAACGGGCGAAGCTGCGGGCGGCACTGCGGCGCTTGCCGTCCATGCCGCTGATGACGATCACGGAGCCTGCAAACTTCGCGCTCGCCATCTCGCGCAGCACGTCGACGCCGTCGCCATCCTCCAGCACGAGATCGAGCGTCACGCAGTCGAAGCGCGCGGCGCGCAGCTTCTCGATCGCGTCCGCCACCGATGGCGCCACGGTGATCTCGTGGCCCGCCTGCTTGGCCGCGACCGTGATCAGGCGGCGCTGCGTGGCGTCGTCATCAACCACCAGGAGCTGAAGTGCACGCCGCTCGGAGCCGTCGGGCAGGTTTGACGAGATCGGGGAAAGAGAACTTCTGGGCATTACCGGATCCTGAGATTGAGAGCGTCAATGGATACACGGCTCGCGCTGAAGCCGCGTAAAGCTGCCGCGGGCAATTGACTCGGAAACGTTCAGCAAATGTGAAGCAAAGTGCCGGAAAGCGCAGCGACGGCGGCGGCGAGATCAGGCCGCGGCGTCGTGGCCGCCGGCCGCACCGCGCTTCTTCCGGTTCTTGCCGCGCAGGAACTGGATGTCCATTTCGGCGCCGTTGACACGGACCAGCTCGCAGCGACGATAGGCAAGACCCGTGGACGACAGCAGCAGGAAGAACTCCTTCAGGTTCAAGCCCTGGATCGAGCCCTCCACCGTGAGAACCGCGTCGGTGTCGGAGATCGCGTTGAGCTTGCAGTCGCGCCGCCAGGTGCCGTCGATCGCCATGATGCAGACATCATAGCCGCGGCTGAAGGTCACACGCTCCGCGCCCTTGCCATCCTCGGCCATGATTATCGTCCCGCCATCGCCGCCATGCGCGGCGCCGCACCGGCGAGAACCGGCTTGGCCGCTGCCACGCGCGGATCATTCGGCTTGTAGAGGCCGCGCCGCTCCGGAATCGGCCGGAACGTGTCGGTCAGTCCAACCACGGTCTCGGCGGCGCCGAGCACCAGGAAGCCGTCGGGCTCGATCTGGCGCGCCAGGCGGTTGAAGATGTTGATCTTGGTGTCCTGATCGAAATAGATCAGCACGTTGCGGCAAAAGATCACGTCGAAGGTGCCGAGCTGGGCGAAATCGTGCAGCAGGTTGAGCTGGCGGTGCTGGATCATCGCCCGCAATTCGGGATTGATCTGCCAGGTCTCGCCGGTCTGCCTGAAATATTTCACCAGCATCTGGATCGGCAGGCCGCGCTGCACCTCGAACTGGCTGTAGACGCCGGCCTTGGCCTTCTCCAGCACCTCTTGCGACAGGTCGGTCGCGATGATCTCGACGCGCCAGCCGGTGAGGGCCGCGCCCATCTCCTTCAGGCACATCGCCAGCGAATAGGGCTCCTGCCCGGTCGAGCCGGCAGCACACCAGATGCGCACGCTGCGCTTGGCCGCACGCGCCTTGATGATCTCCGGCATGATGTGGTCGCGGAAATGATCGAACGGGACCTTGTCGCGGAAGAAGAAGGTCTCGTTGGTGGTCATGGCCTCGACCACGTCGGTGATCAGCTGGCGCGAACCGCCTTGCAGCTTCTGCACGAGCTCGGCGATGCCGGACAGCCCGGCCTTGCGGGCCAGCGGCAGCAGGCGGCTTTCGATCAGATATTGCTTGTCTGTGGACAGGTCGAGACCGGAATTATCCTTCAGGAACTTACGCAGATACTCATACTCGGTCGGGGTCACGGATGGCCTCTCGAAAGCTGTACTGGAACACTCTGGCCCAAGTGCTTTGGGCCGGACACACTCAGACCATGGCTTGTCCGACCGGGATCAAACCAACTTCAGCGAACTTGTCGGCGATGATGTCCTTGTCGAAGGGCTTCATGATGTACTCGTTGGCGCCGCCGCTGAGCGCCTGAGCGATATGAGCCACGTTGTTCTCGGTGGTGCAGAACACCACCTTCGGCTGGTCGCCGCCGGGCAGGCGGCGCATGTGGCCCATGAACTCGAAGCCGTCCATCACCGGCATGTTCCAGTCGAGCAGCACCGCGTCGGGCAGCTGCCGCTGGCAGATCTCGAGCGCCTTCGAGCCGTCCTCGGCCTCGGTGACCTCGAACTCCAGACCTTCCAGGATCCGGCGCGCGATCTTGCGCACCACGCTGGAATCATCGACCACCAAACACGTCTTCATTTCTGTTCTCCGGCTTCGATGTTTCGTTGGCTCAGGCGGCCATTTGCGTCTTAGTTTCGAGCTCGAGGACGCGGTCGACGTCGAGGACGACCATGAGCTGTCCGTCGAGGCGGTGGACGCCACCGGCGAGCTTGGCCATGCGGGGGTCGAGGTTGACGGGGTTTTCTTCCTTGCCGTCCTCGGGCAGGCGCAGCACCTCGCCGATCTGGTCGATCAGGAGGCCATAGGATTCGCCGCGCAGGTCGACGCCGACCGCCATCGCGGTCTTGCCGTCCTCGTCCTTGGGCAGGCCGAGGCGCGAGCGCATGTCGACCACGGTGACGATGCGGCCGCGCAGGTTCAAAACGCCGGCGATCTCGCGCGAGGCCAGCGGCACGCGGGTGACGCGCTCGGGCATGAACACGTCCTGGACGCGGGAGATCGGCAGGCCGAACAGCTGGCCGCCGATCATCGCGGTGACGTACTCGACCATGGCGCCTTCAGCGGACTGGGTCTTCTTGCTCATTTCAGTGTCTCCTGGTCCATGCCGCTTACGGTTTAAGCCGCGGCCGCCCGGCTCAGCTCGGAGGCGCCGGCGGCGCCCGCGGTCTGCTCCTTCAGCGCCGCGATCAGGCCGGGACGGTCGAACTTGGCGACGTAATCGTGGAAGCCGGCCTGACGGCCGCGCTCGATCGCCGCCGGCGACACCAGCGCCGACAGGCCGATGATCGGCGTCGCGGCGAGGTTGTTGTCGGAGCGGACGACTTCCGCGAACTCGAACCCGTTCATGTCGGGCATCTCGATGTCGGTCAGGATCACATCGAAGTTTTGGGCGCGCAGTGCTGCCAGGCCCTCCTGCGCGGTCGGCGCGGTGCGGACGCGGTAGCCGGCGGCCTTCAGCACCGGCGCCAGCATGTTGCGGAAGAAGGCCGAGTCGTCGACCAGTAGCACCGACTGCGAATGCAGCGACGGCTTCATCTCCTTGCGGGTGAACCAGTCGGCGAACGCCATCGGCAGGAAGTGGCCGACGTCGATCACCTCGGTGGCCTGGCCCTTGATCACGGCCGAGCCGAGAATGCCGGAGGAGGAGCCGCCGACCTCGATGTTGAGCCGTTCCTCGACGATGTCGATGATCTCGTCGACGACGAGGCCCATGGAGCGGCCGTCGTCGGCGAACACCAGGATCGGCTGGGCGCCCTGGGAAGCGATGGTGACGCCTTCCATGGCCACCAGCGGCATCAGCTGCTCGCGGTACTGCACCATGTAGCGGCCGTTCGAGAACTCGATCTTGTCGGCCGGCAGCTCCTCCAGGCGCGTGACGAGGCCGAGCGGGACCGCCTTGGGCTGCGACGAGCCGGCGCGGAACACCAAGAGCGAGGTGGTCTGCTCGCCACTTCCGATGTGATGGCCGGCCGCTTCGTCGCCCATGCCATGGGCCGAGGAGCCGGCGGCGCCGAGCGCCTTGGCGATGCCGTTGGGATCGATGATCATGATGACCGCGCCATCGCCCAGAATGGTGTTGCCGGAGAACATGTCGATGTGGCGCAGTTTTGTCGACATCGGCTTGACCACGATTTCTTCGGTGTGGAACACGCCGTCGACGACGATGCCAAAGGTCTGGCTGCCGACTTGCGTCACCACGATGAAGCCGTTCTCGGGATCGGAGGCCGCGCCGTCGTCGATCTTCAGGAGCTTCTTCAGATGGATCAGCGGCAGCAGCTTGTTGCGCAACCTGAGCACCGCGGTGTCCTTGATGCGCTCGATGCGGTGCTCGGAGTTGGCGCGGGCGCGGACCAATTCCACGACCGAGAGCTGCGGGATCGCAAAGCGGTCGCCGGCGGCTTCGACGATCAGCGCCGAGACGATGGCGAGCGTCAGCGGGATCTTGATGGTGACGGAGCTTCCTTCGCCGGCCACGCTCTTGATGTCGATGGTGCCGCCGATCTGGTCGATATTGGTGCGGACCACGTCCATGCCGACGCCGCGGCCCGACACCGAGGTGATGGCAGCGGCAGTGGAGAAGCCCGGCGCGAAGATGAACTTGTGGATCTGGGCTTCGCTCATCTTCTCGAGCTCGGCCTCGGTGACGAGACCGGACGAGAGCGCCTTGGCCTTGATCTTCTCGGTGTTGAGGCCGCGGCCGTTGTCGGCGATGCAGATGATGATGTGGCCGCCCTCGTGATAGGCGGACAGGCGAATGGTGCCCTGCTCGCCCTTGCCGCTGGCGAGGCGCTCGGCGGGGGTCTCGAGGCCGTGATCGGCGGAGTTGCGCACCATGTGGGTGAGCGGGTCCTTGATCAGGTCGAGCACCTGGCGGTCGAGCTCGGTGTCGGCGCCGTGCATCTCGAGCTCGATCTGCTTGCCGAGTTCGGATGAGAGGTCGCGGACGATGCGGGGCAGCTTCTGCCAGGCATTGCCGATCGGCTGCATGCGCGTCTTCATGACGCCTTCCTGCAGCTCGGCGGTGACGTTGGAAAGGCGCTGCAAGGGCACCTTGAACTCGGTGTCCTCGTTGCGGCGGGAGATCTCCAGCAGCTGGTTGCGGGTCAGGACCAGCTCGGAGACCATGGTCATCAGGTGCTCCAGCGTATCCACGTTGACGCGGATCGACTGGTTGGCGATGCGGTCGCCCTCGCCCGCCATCTCGTCGGCCATCGACTTCTTCGGCGCGGCCTTCTCCTTGGCGGGCTTTGCGGCAACGGGCGCTTCAGCAGCCGGCGCGGGCTCGGCCTTGACCTCAGCCTTGGCCACGGGCGCGGGCACCGGCGCTTCGATCGCGGTCTCGCGGAAGGCGCGCTCGAGCTCGTCGAGCGAGACCTCGCCCGGACGCAAGGGACGCTCCAGGGTCTGATCGACCAGCGTGCCCATGGTCATCTCCTTGGCGGGGGCGGCTGCAGTGGCGGGCGCTTCCGGCGCCAGCGGCGGCGCATCGGCGACGGGAGCAGCAGTGCCGGCAGTCGGCATCGGCTGCGCCGAGCCTGACATGGCGGCCATGCCCTGCTCGACCATTGCTTCCAGCTTGTCGATGAGATCGCGGTCGTTCCCCTCCGGCTCGGCCTCGGTCGCCTCCAAGCCAGCCAAAATCTCCTTGATGCGGTCGATCGAGGAGAGGATCACCGTCACCGCCTCGGCAGTCACAGGCATGCCGTCGCGGAACTTGCCCATGAGGGTCTCGCCGGCATGGGCCAGCGCTTCCAGCCGCGGCAGGCCGAGGAAGCCACAGGTGCCCTTGATGGTGTGGACCAGGCGGAAGATGTTATCCAGGATCTTGGCGTTGTTCGGCTCCTGCTCGAACTTCACCAGCTGATTGTCCACGGTGTCCAGGCTCTCGCTGGTCTCCGTCAGAAACTCCCGCAACAGATCATCCATGAGCTACGCCTTACTGATCCGGGTCGCAAACGCGACGTCCGAGCCACCCTTGGCACGGACGGACGCCCCTATTTTGGATCGTTAGACATCCCCTTTCACAGTCCCGTTAATTTCATCCTCCGTGCTACTACGGATTTTGAAGAGAAGTTTGCAGTTCTGCCGCGTGTTGCAGCGCTGTTCGGCAAAACCATCCCCGCGCCGCAACGGCGGAGCCGCGCGGTAAACGAGCCACTAATCGCGCGACGAGACGCGTGGGAAAGGTCTGCTCGTGAAGAACGATAGAGCCGGCCCGCAGGCGGTTGGGGCGAGCCGCGCGCAACCGGCGGCGCTCTCGTCGCGCGCGTTCTTGGACGTTGCCGCGATTTGCGCGTCTACGCTCGAGGTAAACGAAGCGTTACCCCGCGGGGAAAGCGGCTCGTGTCGCGCTAACCGAGCTGCACGGCCGTGACAATGTCGGAGCGGGAGCGATGCTCTGCCCGGCAATCGTTGATGGCGGCGAGCAGCGCGTGCGGCGTGAACGGCTTGCGCAGACAGCGCGCGGCGCCGAGCTCCAGCGCCATCCGCAGGAAGTCCGGCGCGGGCGAGTTCAAATTCGCGAAGGCGTAGCCGGACATCGCGATCAGCGGAATGACCGGAGCCAGCTCGTGGAAGATCCGGATCGATTCGAACCCGCGCATGTGCGGCATGAAGATGTCGATGATCATCAGATCGAATTGCTTGTGCTCGAGGGCGCGCAGTCCGGCTTCACCGCCCTCGGCGATCGTCACCCGAAAATTGTTGCGCTGGAGGTAGACCTCGATGGCCATGCACACCATCGCGTCATCGTCGACGACGAGAATATGGCGCACATCGTCTCGCCCTAATTGTCCTTCCAGTTTCGGCGATTCATCAATTGAATCGTGGGGCATCCTTTCCCCTTTGCTTTCGATGAGAGGTGAAACGAACATTCTTGCGGAAGCAGTCGAGGCGACGCGCGCTGGCCCGATGGCCAGCGCGACTGCAACGCCGTCCGGCTCCTGAGGCCCCCTTGCCGCTTGTTCCTGCGCAATCGTTTCAGGACAGCCGCCTCGTCAGCGAACCAGTGTGCGCTTCTTAATTCCGCCGCAAATGAGACAGGCTGTCTGCCCTCTAACGGGTATATGGACGATGCCACAACCTTTAGGGTAGCATGTTCGCGCCGTGCAACTGAGTGACGAGGGCGGCGCCCAGCGTCCATCGAACCCGCCGGATTGACCTGCATGACCGTGAGCGGCCACCAGCCCAACCAACTGCTGCAACTGCTCGATGCGGCGGATTTCGATCTGCTGCGTCCGCACCTCGCGACGGTTGAATGGTCAGCAAGTCTGTCCTGGGCGAGGTCGGCACTGCGCCGAGACATGTCTACTTCCCGCATAGTGCTTCCGAAGGACAGACGATGGAAATTGCGATGCTGGTCCGCGACAGCGTCGTGCGGGCTGGCGCGGCGCTCGCCGACGGAGCCGCGGCGTGACGGGAGCACGATGCGATCCCTGTATGCCGACGGCACGCGGCGTCGACGCATCGCCAGGGCCGGACAACTTGTCTCAATTGCCAATATGTCCCGCCGCGAAGATGATGGAATTTACCCGCGCACGACGTAAATCCGCGCGTTGCGATTCCCACGTGCAAGGTACGGGGGAGGCAGCTTTGGAAAGCATGGCGCGTCCGTCCAACGGCTTCCTGTCGGCATTGTCGGCGGACGATTATGAATTGATCCGCCCGCACCTGCGAACTGTGGATCTGCCCCACGGAGCGGTGCTGGTCGAGACCGGCGAGACGCTCAGGCGCGCCTATTTTCCTCACCGCGGCGTCATCTCGCTGGTGGTTGAACTGGCCAAAGGCGGGCATGTGCAAGTCGCCATGATCGGCCGCGACAGCCTGCTCGGAACGCTCGCCATCGTGGGCGATGCGTGTGCGTTGAACACCGCGATCGTGCTGGTTCCCGGCGTCGCCTCGGCGGTGGATCTGGACCGCCTGCGCATGGCCGCCGACCAGAGCAGCGTCCTGCGCACGCGGCTCACGCGTCACGGGTTGGCGGTCTACGCCCAGGTGCAGCAGACCGCGGGCTGCAATGCCGCCCATCCGGTGGAGTCGCGGCTGTCGCGCTGCCTGTTGCACACTCATGACCTGTCGGGCGAGTCGCGCCTGGTGCTGACCCAGGAGACCATGGCGCAGATGATCGGGGCCCGGCGCAACAGCGTTTCGCTGGTCGCCAATTCCTTGCAACAAGCCAATGTCATCCACTACAGCCGCGGACACATCCAGATCACCAACCTCGACGGGCTGCGACAGACGGCGTGCGAATGCTACGCCGCCGTGAAGGCCCAGTACGACCGGCTGCTCGGCCCGCCCTGAACGCCGCGCTCGCCTGGTAAACCGCAGGCTAACGCCGGCCTGCAAACACCGGCCATCCTGCTACCGGAACTGAAATTCGAAGGCCGTACACACGCGACATGCCTCGCGCCGCGACGTGCCGCGCGACAACGAACCGGATCAAGGCAGGCAAGGCCATGTTTGACGTCACCGTCGCGCTCGCAAAGGCACTCGATGCCGAACCCGCGCGCGAGCCGCGCGCGTACGAAGCGCTGGTGCGCGAGATCGGCGAGGATGGTGCCGGCGAAGTGCGCGACGTGTTCTGGAGCGAGACCTGCGCGCGCCTGCAATCGTTCCGAACGCTCTCGCCTGCGCAGCACCACGCCAGGATCGCGCGCGAAGCGCATTCGTTGAAGAGCGCGGCCGGAACGTTCGGCTATCTCAGGCTCGCCGCACTGTCGCTGCGGCTGGAGAAAACCGTGGAAAGCCTCGGCGAGGCCGAATTCCGCGCGCTCCTGGATCTGATGGATGCGGCCTACGCCGCCGCGCACGCGCAGGAGCCGCAAGGCTAGCTCGCGTTAGACGTGCAACTTCGCGTGAAAAGCGCCCCGAACTACCGGCGCGTGCACTCCCGCCGTACTTCTACGGTTTGCGATTTTCACAGAAGGCTAATCATAGCTGGCGATAGTCCCGGAAAACCAGGAGGGTTTTCCATGTTCACCTACGAGACCGCAGACCAGAAGGAGGTTCGTCGCTTCCGGATCGCACAGTTCAACGGCCGAATGGCGACGGTGCAGGCCGGCGAGTCGACCGTGACCGGTTTCGTGCGCTCGGTGCTGGAGCAGGAATCGAGCATGCCTCCCCGCTGGACCATCACCATCATTCCGAGCGCGCCGAAGGAAGAGATCAAGCCGCTGCGTCCCGTCTCGCGCGCACGTCCGTTCGCGGAAGACTATTTCTGAGCGCCACGGATTTCCAAATTTTCTTGCCCGGCGGCGGCCAACCGACCCGGCTCAGTCGATCGAATGCAGCAGTGCCGCACGGACGAGGTCCGCGGTGTTGCGCGCACCGAGCTTGCGCATCGCCTCGGCGCGATGGCTCTCGAAGGTGCGCGGACTGATCTGCATGCGAAGCGCACCCTGCTTGTTCGAGTAGCCTTCGCTGATCAGCCTCAGCACCTCGCGCTCGCGCCTGGTCAGCCGCTTCTGGCCCGACGGGCCGAGCAGATCGGCGCTCGGCGGCCGCGGCTGCAGCACACGGGCGGCCTTCGATTCTGCTTCTTCGGACGGGCTCGGCAAGCCGCCCTTGGAGCCGCCCTTGGGCGGGCCGGCGAGCTGCTTGACCAGGCCGCAAACGCGCTCGGTCTGGGCCAGCGCATTCTCCACCACCCGCTGCAAATAGGCGCGATCGCCGGTCGCGGGGACGAGCTGATCGCTGTGGTGCTTGATCTCGCCCATGTAGAGCAGCAGCGCGGTCAGGGGGCCATTGAGCTCGCGGGCGATGGCAGCCGCCATTTCGTCGGCCGCATTGGCACGCAAGGCGCTCAGGCGGGCGAAATCGGGCTCTTCAGCTGAAGCAGCGCTGCTCTCGTGCCATGCCGACGGCCGCGAATCGGTGGCCGTATCATTCTGTGACCCCATGTCACTCGTTTAGCGGAACCGGGGCGGGTCTGTGATTAACTTTCTGCTCCGTATGACTACGGTGATTTAGGCTCTTTTACGCTGAAATGACGACTTCGGCACAATTTGTGCTTGCGCGGCGTCGCCCGCGACCATGCAACGGTTGAGTTTTCTGCCAAAATCCTGGGCTGGGAAGGGGAAAAGCTCGTCGGCGGCCGCCTTGCTCCGACATCCATCCCCCGGATTTTACGGATTAATTAACGGCGACTTGCTTCTCTAGGGAGGTTGAGAGCGCGCAAATGCCTCCACGCATTGGGTCCGCAAGCCCGCGGGCCACGCTGCGAAAGATTGCGTGCCATGGACGAGATCGACCGGCTATCGGAATTTCTGCAGAGGCTGACGCCGCTGTCGCGCAGCTGTCTGCTCAGCGAGCTCGAACGGCTCGAGCTGTGCGGCATCGACATGCCGGGTTCGGCCGACATCCAGGCCCGCTTGCGCGCCGAATTCCGCAAGGACGGATCGACCCAGGTGCGCGCCACCAGCCCGTCGCGCTATTTCTTCGCGCCGCTCGAGCTGCTGCTGATCGACGGCGCGCCCGAGCATGCCAATATGGGGCGCATCTCGCGCAATACCCTCATCCCGATCTGGGAATGGATCTGCCGCGACCTGCTGCCGACGATGGCGCGCGACTACATCAAGGCGATCGGCGACCAGGTCGCGGCCAACAACCCGAAGGAGGTCCAGAAGATCGCCTCGACCTTCCAGATCAAGGTCGTCAAGGTCCTCGAGAGCACCCTCGCCTCGCCCGAGAGCACTGATGCCGCGCGCGCCAAGCTCGGGCAATACACGGCCTCGCGCACCGCCTTCGACGACGTCTTGAAGATGCTGCATGTGTTGCGCGCCGGCGATGCACTGCCGAAGTTCAACGAGAAGCTGCCCGACAAGATCGCGAAGTTCGACGACGGCCAGGTCGCTCAGATCACCGCGCAGCTCGACGCCTTCAAAAAGGCCCATCCCCAGGCGCTGCCCTTCGCGCTGACGCTGGTGGCGCGACGCCTCAGGACGTCCTGGCAATTGGTGCGGCTTGCCACCCGAGCCGCTGCGAGCAAGGCCGCCGCAGACGTCGCCGCCACCCCCTATGCCTGCGTCGTTCACATGGTGCTCGACCGGCTCGACGACAAGCGCCTCGCGCTTCGTGTCGCACTCCGGCACAACCGGGTGCTGATCGCCCGCGACCTGCTCGCCGAAATCTACGACACCGAATATGCGCTCAAGGTCCGCATCGACGGCATCGAGCAATGCGAATGGGGCGCCCGCCTCCAGCAATTGATGGACGCGATCGCGGCGCTGGTCTCCGCCGAGGTGAGCCGCTTCCCTGCCAATGTCGGCCACATTCTCGGCTCGCGGCGGCTGCGCAGCCACGATACGCTCGGCGGCAAGCTGTCCTATCTGGCCTGGAAGGGACGCGACGCGATGCAGGACGGTGCGGCGGCGTTCCGCAAATTGATCGGGCAAACCTAAATCCGGTTCGGCCGCGAAAAACCACGCTGCGCCGCGCGACTAGCGCGGCAGGCACAGGAAGCGATCCATGAATCGCCCTGACAGCACGAACCTGAACCACCAATACATCATTCGCCGCATCGACATAGCTGTAATCCTCGACAGCCCTCCACCGGCTCGGGGGAGCTTTAGCGCGAGTGCGGCAACGCGCGTGTGATGTGCTTCACATTCTCGGCCGCCGACGCGGACCCGTTGTCGCAGAACTGTCGCGAGCGAAAGGCGGCGGTGCGCGCATCGCGGGAAGACGCAAGCGTGAAAGCCGCCGCTGATTCACGTTGCGCCGGCTTCATCGCCGCCTCGCGACAACCGCGCACGCGCGGGGAAGATTTCGTCGACAAATTAGCTCGAATTGCAGGGCTTAACGTTACTCAGATAATTCAAGAACGAAGTGAAGCTCTCCTTATTTGAACCCACGCTCCGCGTTTATGAAACCGTCACGGAACGGGAGTGGTGTACGATGAACGATGGGATGATTGAACTCGTCGGACGAAGGCCTGTGACCTTCGGACGGCGAAAGGTGACGCCGCGCGCCTGCGTGGCCGACAGCAAGCGTCACTTGCGCGCGTTCCTCAGCGAGATCCTCGAGGATCTCGGCTTCGTCACCTGCGAATGTGCCAGCGCCGAGGAGCTGAAGACGGTGCTCGCGAGCGAATTGCCGGACCTGATCCTGCTCGGCGTCGCCGCCGACGGCATCGAGCCGGGACGATTCCTCGAAGTGCTGGTGCGCGAGGCGTTTGCCGGCAAGGTTCTCGCCGTCGGCGCCCGCGACTCGATCATCGTCAAGGCCGTGCGGCAGGTCGGCGACGAATATGGTCTTGCCATGCTGCCGCCGCTGACCACGCCCTTTGCCGCGGAGACGCTGCGCGAGCGCGTTGCGATGCTGCTGCCGGAGGAGCCGGCGCCGAGCCCGGCCGTGCATGTCGGCGAGGCCTTGCATGCCGGCTGGCTCGAGCTCTGGTACCAGCCCAAGATCGACGCGCGCACGCTGGTGCGCAACGGCGCCGAGGCCCTGGTGCGGATGAGGCATCCGACCTGGGGCGTGGTGCCGCCGGCCTATTTCATCCCGGAGCCGCACGATCCGCATTTTCGCGAGCTGTCGGAGTTTGTGATCGATCGCGCCATGCAGGACTGGCACTATCTTCTGGAGCAACAAAGTCCGGTCGATCTCTCGATCAATCTTCCCGCCGCCTATCTCAGGGAGCCGCAGGCGGTGCGCGATCTCTGCCGCCGCGTGCCGACGCATCCGGCCTTCGGCGGATTGACGGTCGAGATCGACAGCGAGGAGGCGATCCGCGAGCTCGATTTCCTGGCCGAGGTCGCGCGCGAGGTCGGCCTGCACAATATCGGCCTGTCGATCGACAATCTCGGCGCCAACTGGCCGTCGCTGATGGACCTCGACAAGATTCCCTTCGTCAAGCTGAAGGCCGATCGGCAGTTTGTCACCGGCAGCGGTGGCGATCGGCTGAAGCGCACGGTGTGCCGTCACATCGTCGAGCTGGCGCAGACCTTTGGCGCGCGCGCTGTGGCGCAAGGGGTCGAAAGTCGCGCCGACCTCATCGCGGCGAGCGAGATCGGCTTCGATGTCGTGCAGGGCTTTCTGTTCGGCAAGCCGATGCCGCTGAAGAAGTTCGCGAAGGCCGCGCTGACGCGGACGGTGATGGGATGAGCGCGTTCGCTACGCCGTTTCCGCGCGGAGATCTGCCGTCGACCGCATCGCCGCTGGCTTGCTGGGCGCGCCGCTTTCGTCAGCCTGATCGAGGTGGAGCGCGAAGCCGCGCGCTCCGGGAGACTCGAGCCCGGCGCGGAGCTGCATGCTCGGAATGACGTAATCGCCGCCATTCTGGCGCCGATAGGGAATCGGCAAAGCCGTCGCGAGCGTTCTCATGCGCTCGCGCAGGCGTTCGGCCGTCGCGCCGAAAGCGGCTTCATCGAACCTGTCGGCCTGATAGGCCACGAACGGCGGCAGGACGTCATAGCCGGGATAATAGAGAATGCCGTGATTGATCGGAAACAGCAGGTCGTCGATCGGCCCGTTGACCCCGCGAGCGGAATAATGGTCCTGCCAGCCGCCGGCCGTCACGATCAGCATCGCGCGTTTGCCCGCCAAGGTCCCTTCGCCGTAACGGTCGCCCCAGCGCTTGTCGCTGTGCTCGCCGACACCATAGCCGAAGCCGTAGGCGAACACGCGGTCGACCCAGCCCTTGAGGATCGCGGGCATGCTGAACCACCACAGCGGAAACTGCAGAATCAGAGCATCCGCCCACAGCAGCTTCTCGATCTCGCCCTTGACGTCGGCGGTCAGCGTGCCCGCCTCGAACGCCTGCTTGGATGCCGCGGCGACCGCGAGACGCGCATCGACCGGCAGCGACGGAAAGTCGCCGCGGTCGACCTCGGACTTCCAGCCCTCGGCATAAAGGTCGGAGACCCGCACCTCGTGCCCCTGCGCCTCGAGCTCTCTGACGGCGACATCCTGGAGCGAGCCGTTGAGCGAGCGCTGTTCAGGATGAGCATAGACGATCAACACTTTCATGTTCGGGCACCATTGGATTGAGGATTGTGGCTCGGCAGATAGCGCGGTGGCCCGCGATCCGGTAGACGTAGCCGATGGATAAGATTGTGCCGGAAAATGGATAGGTCGGAGGTTACGCTCGAGCGCATGCGCAGCTTCGTGCGCGTCGCCGAGCGCGGAAGCCTGTCTGCGGTCGCGCGCGAGCTCGGGGTCGGCCAGTCCACGGTGACTCGGCACATTCGGGAGCTGGAGCAAGCGGTCGGCGTGCCGCTGCTCACCAGGACCACGCGCAGGGTCACCGTGACGGAGGAGGGCCGCAATTACTACGCGGGCTGCGTGCATATCCTGCGTCTGGTCGAGCAGGCCGGTGATGAAGCGCGCTCGACGCGCGGCGCGCCGGCCGGAACGGTGCGGGTCTCCTGCACCGCGGCGTTCGGCGTGCTCCACGTCAGTCGCTTGATCTTCGCCTTCCAGGACGCTTATCCGGAGGTGTCGGTCGACCTCAGCCTGACCGACGAGCGGATCGACCTCATCAGAGAGGGCGTCGATGTCGCATTGCGTTTGGGACCGCTCGCCGAAAGCTCGATGAAGCTGAAGTCGCTCGGGCAGTCGCGGCGGCTGCTCGTGGCCGCACCCGGCTATCTTGCCGCGCGTGGCCGGCCTGCGCGCCCGCAAGACCTCGCCAAGCACGAGGGCGTTCGGATGTCCAACATCGCCGGCAGCGATGTCCTCGTGCTGCAGGGGCGCCGCGGTGGCCGCCATGCGATCCCCTTCGAGGGGCGGCTGCGCCTTGATCACGGGCTCGCCGCGCGTGAGGCGCTCGCGGCCGGCCGCGGCATTGCGCCGGCGCATCTGTGGCTGGTCAGCGACCTGCTCGCGGACGGCAGCCTCGAACGCGTGCTGCCGGACTATTCGCCGCCGCCGGTGCCGCTGAACATGCTGATCGTGCCGGAGCGGTCCGGCATTGCGCGCGTGCGCCTCCTGGTCGATTTCCTCGCCGAGCAGATCGCGCGATTACCCGGGATCGAAAGGCCTCAATCCGGCAGGAAGTAAAGCGAACGGTTGCCCTCACGCAAACCGCCGCGCGAAGAAGACGCAGGCGACCACGATGGCCGTCGCGGCGATCATGCTGCCTGCGACCGGCTCGCCGAGCAGGAGACCGGCGAGCGCCAAGCCAAAGAACGGCTGCAGCTGCTGCAGCTGGCCGACGCGGGCAATGCCGCCGATGGCGAGCCCGCGGTACCAGAAGATGAAGCCGACGAACATGCTGAAGACGGAGACATAGGCGAGCCCGATCCAGGCGGGCACACTGACGCCGCTCCAGGTCGGCGGCCACGTCAACACCGCGAGCACCAGCATCAAGGGCAGCGCGAGCAGCAGCGCCCAGGAGATCACCTGCCAGCCGCCGAGGCGGCGCGACAGCGCGGCGCCCTCGGCATAGCCGAGGCCGCACAGCACGATCGCCGCGACCATCAGCAGATCGCCTTTTAGCGAGGCCGCGCTGTCGCCTGTGAGGGCAAAGCCGGCCACCGTGGCGCTGCCGAGACCCGCGAACAGCCAGAACAGCGGCTGCGGCCGCTCGCCGCCGCGCAGCACGCCGAAGATCGCGGTCGACAGCGGCAGCAGGCCGATGAAGACGATGGAGCGCGCCGACGTGATGTGCTGGAGCGCGAGCGCCGTCAGCAGGGGAAAGCCGACCACGACGCCGATGGCGACGATGGTGAGCGAGGCGAGATCACGGCGCTGCGGCCGCGCCTGCCGGAGCACGGCGAGCACCGCCGCCCCGATCAGCGCCGCGATGACCGCGCGCGCCGAGGTCAGGAACAGCGCCGAGAAGCCGCCGACCGCCACCCGCGTCGCCGGCAGCGAGCCGCTGAAGATGATGACGCCGAGAAGCCCGTTGCCCCAGCCGCTGGCCGAAGAGTGCATGTTGGTCTCGCTTGGTGGGGGCGGGTGAGCTGGTGCCGGGGCGGGTGAACGCTCCGCGTGAAGGCATGGAATAACAAAGGTGCGAAAACAACCCCATGCACAGTAGACGGGGGTTGCAAGATCAATGGGTTAGGTGGGGGGTGGGATGGAGTGCTGGTCGGACGGGGTTTCGGGAGCCAAAAAGTCGAGGGAGCGTGGTTTGACGCGCCTGTCCGGCGCGCCTTGGCGAGCCGACGAGATTGGTGGCGAGCGGTGTCGCCCATTCCGAATGACGTCTCCTGTCATTTGCTTCGTCGGGCAAAACAGGAGCATAGTGGCATCATCGCAGGAGGTCGGACAGGCAGAGCTTTAGCCCGGGTCTCTTGAAGGCGTTTGCCGCCGGACGGTGCGCGTTTTGTGCACTGTCACCGCAACATCCAGCACCCGCTCAGGCGAATTGAGAATAGCGCGAAAGCTGAAAGAAGGGTTCTGCCTGATAGGACGGATCGGTGGCAAGGCGAGCAAGCCTTTGCCCGATGGCGGGCGCGAATTTCGCACCGTGGCCCGAACACGCGGAGCAGACGATCAGGCGGGAATCCGGCCAGCGATCGATGATGAATTCCTCGCCCGCGTCTAGCAGGCGGTCGGCGGGCGCACTATTGGTGTAGAGGCAGACGTCGCGATCGATGATCGGCCCGGCCGCGCCGGGGACGAGGGCGGCCAAGGCTTCGCCGATCGGGCGGAGCTCGGCATCGGTGGCCTGCGGACCCCAGTCGTCGGGGCCGACCAGGGGCCCGTGGTTGTGAGGCGCAGCTTTGACGCCGCGCTGTTCGAAGTCCGGAAAGCCGTAGACGATGTCATCAGGACCTCGGTCCAGAATGAAGATCGGGAAACGACCGAGCGCCACAGTGTCGGGGCGGGCCGGATCGAACCAGCCGACCGCCTGTCGGGTCACGTTAAGCAGCGCGCCTAGTCGCGGGAGTGCGCGACCGAGCCATGGGCCCAGCGCCAGAATCGCGCGCTCGGCGAAGAACTCCTGGGTCGCCGTGCGGATCGACACGCCGTTGGGGTGCGGCGTGAAGCTCGCGCGTTCCGGAATCACGCGGTTCCCGGCGCGTGCGCGCATCAGTTTCATGACGACCTCGGTGTGCAGGATCGCGCCGCCGTCCTGCACGACGACGTCCCAGTCGTCAGGCAGGGTGAAAGCCGGAAATTCCTTGTTCGCTTGAGCCGCGGTCAACATCGGATCCGGCCGCCCTTTCGCGATCGCGGCCGCGCGCGAGGACGCCACCATGGCGGAGCCGGGGCGGCCGGCCTCCAAAACAGGGGTTTCCGTCAGAACCGTTTGACCGCTTTCGCTCTGCAGCCGGATCCAGCCGGCATGAGCCTCGTCGCTCAGACTGGTGTAGTTGGGGTTTTCGAAATTGAAGCGACGGAAAATGCGACATGACCCATGTGACGAGCCGCGATCCGAACCTGCTGCGACAGGGTCGAAGCCGAGCGCATCGACGCCGGCATCCAGCAATGCGTTAAGCGCTGCTCCGCCCATGAGCCCCAGACCCAGCACGGCGACTTCGCATTTTCGCATGAAGGCCTCGCGAGCGATGCTACGACGCAGCGATCATCCTGATGAATTCGCGTGTTGACAAGATCTGCGGGAGGGCGATTACGGCACGACGGCCTGCTCGTGGCAACCGCGTTGGCGCACGATCTGACGCTGGTGACACGCAATGATTGCGATGCTGCGGCGCTGATAGAGTGCACTGTCACCGTAACACCAGTTGCGCGGCCTACGCAGGTTCGAATTTTTGCCGCTGGACACTGCCGGTCCTAATGGACTTTCACCGTAACTCTGACGATCGAATGAACGTTAGGCTGGGGCCTATCCTCAGCTCGAGCTCGGCGGTTGAGCTCTCTTTGTTAGCAGACGTTATTGCCAGAGTTGAACGACAATTGGCTTTCAGATCTGCAAGTCGATTGACACATAGCGCGCGAACGCTTGCGCAGATCGGATGCTATGGAGTTTGTTTCCCCCGAAACTTCAACGACTAGTGCCCAGGAAAGGATAGGATGGATCGATTCACAACTTACTGATTATTATAGCGTTTTTCCAGTACTGCCAATTCGTTGCTACACAATCGCGTTGCATCCTTATAGTGTGCTCCTTGCTTGCATGGGTCTAAGGTAGCAGAACCTTGTCCGCCGTATAAGATTGCGCGGAGGGTTCCCGTCGCTATGGTATGCCCCTATTCGAGTATCTATTTCGCCCGAATCAAAAATGATGAACCGCGGATCGCCAGCTTGGATATTGATATTCGGCGTCGGCGCGCTTTTCGGCATCATGTGCATCGTCTCCGCCATGGCCGAATGGAAACTGGTGCCCGAGGGGGGCCAAGTTAAAATGGCCTATCACGAACTGATTTCCGTCCTCCTTACGGGAATCGGCGTCATACTTGCCACGCTGGCGCTCTTCATCGGCGCCCTTGCAGTTTGGGGTTATGCTCAGTTTCAATCGATGACACGAATGGCATCCGCCGAGCATTTAGAGAAACTGCTCAAGGATGGCCCTCTCCGCAAAGAGGTCGAGGAGATAATTATCAAACACGTGTCCGCACAGCTGAGAGCCGGATCACTACGAGAGATACTGGAAGAGCGCGTAGATCGGCAGTTGTTGACCAACGCGCAAGAGCGAGCTGGCGAAGATGTCTGAGCCCAAGCCGTTGAACCGAAAAGGCGATTCGAAGATATGGTGAGCTATGAGCTTTCACGCGTGGCTGGAGCGGAACGCGCAATCATTGATCCGTTCTTGAGCGATGCGCCTGTGCGCTTGTCGGCGCTCGCCTCGGCTCTCGGTTTGCGCGTCATCTCAGCCCAACTACCGAGCGGCATCTCCGGGGAAATCCGACCCGATCCCCAAACGCCAGCAGGCTTTTCCATTCGCGTTAACAAGAATGATCCAGCCCGACGCCAAAGGTTCACGGTGGCGCACGAGATCGGCCACTATCTGCTGCACCGCGATGAGATCGGCGATGGTATTACAGACGATGTATTATATCGATCGTCGCTGTCAGACAGTCGAGAAGCGCAAGCTAATCGGCTGGCTGCCGACTTACTGATGCCAGATCGCCTGCTCGCGTTCTGGAAGGATAGAGCAGCTAAACTTGGCGAAGAAGATGTTGTTTCGTTTCTCGCCGACAAATTCAATGTTTCAGCTGCCGCGATGAAAATCCGCCTAGGAATTGAGTAAACGTTTTTTGGGGGGAGACGGTTGGTCGATTTTAGCGAATTCTCGTATGTGCCAATCCTAGAGGTCCGCCCGTCGGAGATGACGGCGATGGAGGAGCTTGTCCCCGCCGACAAAGATCGTCTCTTGCCTCATATTACGCTGAGGCCTTGGTTGTCAGCTCATCACATTGAGCCCGTGATCGCCAAGATTGAAGCTGCGGTCGGGCATAGGGCAGTGATCGTTGATGTAACTCGTGATCCTTTCGTTTCGGGCGACGGCCGCAAGCCCGTTCACGACTCACTCGAGGCTTTGCGCGATCCAACGGATGGTTACGCAAGTTTTTACGCCTTCGTCGAGGACCACGAAAACTTCGTGCCCACACTTCAGCTAGCCTCTCGAAGAGAAATGCCGGCGC
Organism: Bradyrhizobium sp. USDA 336; assembly: GCF_044908355.1. Taxonomy (NCBI): domain Bacteria; kingdom Pseudomonadati; phylum Pseudomonadota; class Alphaproteobacteria; order Hyphomicrobiales; family Nitrobacteraceae; genus Bradyrhizobium; species Bradyrhizobium sp. USDA 336. The sequence continues at coordinate 5,506,389 of NZ_JBIYDC010000002.1, forward strand.
AGATTCTGAGAGCTCGTGCGCTTGGTCGAGGGATCGTAGTCAGATTGACGGAGCCAGGTTTCGGCGCCTCGGCTGAAATTGCCGAGCTGCTCGCCGGCATGGATCAGGAGGAGGTTTATTTCATCCTCGACTATCAGCGGCAGAATCGCGAACTCTTGGGCCGCGCCGCCGGAGCAATTGGGCTAATCAACGGGATTCGAAGAATTCTGCCTGAATGCTTTGTCTCAGTTTCGGCTTCAACATTCCCGTCAAGCTTTGTTGGCATTCATCGCCAAGAGATCTTTGAACGCCTCTTCTACGAAGAAGTGATCCGACATGTTCAAGCACGCAAAGTGATTTATTCTGACACAGGCTCAGTGAGGAAAGAGCGGCAAACGGGCGCGAGCGGCCCACCTCCCCCGCGCATCGACAATGCAATGCCACGTGAATGGGCATTCTTTAGAGTGGACGACGATGATCTTGATCGTGATGCGGCATACCAGCGAGCAGCTGCACGCGCGATACGCTCGGATGGGTGGGCGAACCTGGGAATTTGGGGCACGACCCAAATAATAAACACTGCAAACGGGGCCGCAGCAATCATCTCGCCACAACGCTCTACGGCTGCACGAATAAACATCCACCTACATCAACAAGCCAACTTTGGCGCGCTTCCGGCGCCAGACGTCGAGGATGATTGGACAGACTAAAACATTGGTTCCGTCGGGGTCCCTGCGCTGTTCGATATCGGCATGACCCAATCTCGCCAAAAGTTTTCTTCGGCTTCTTGGATGGAAGCAAGCCGCGTTCTCTGTTTGGTGAATCGGCTTAGGCTGGGAAGTGCATCCTGATGGATAGCCTGATCCCCCACCGCGTCCCAGAATGCGCGGCTTGAGGCGGCGAAATTTTTCCTGAATCTTGCGACTGCGGACTCATAAACGTCCTCAAGCTTCAGGCCGCTAGCCAACACGCTGCGCCTTCCCCTGTAGGCGCCATCAGATCTTCCCGCATTAGAGAGTTGGCGTAGCCGGGCTAGCGTGCAGAGATTTGCCAACGCTTCTGTTGTCTGGCCACGCAACACGCCGGCAGCGCTTTTCAGAACGAAATTGCCCGTCGGCTCAACCACCCACAATTCGACTTGGGCTGGAAGGAGCGCCGCGACCTTAGAGGCGTGTTTTTGGTCCACGACAAAGACGACGCGGTCGAAGCACTTCAAGTAGGCCTCGAGCTGCCAAGACAACCGTCTTAGCGTGTCAAACTTGCTTTTGAACTCTACGCCGACGAACTCGCCGCTCCAAATGGCTAGGTCGATCCTGCGGCCGGCGCCGCCGAGTGCGAACTCTGAAGCTAGCACTGAAGAGGCATTGAGCCGTCCCAAACGACGAAGGTGCTCTAGGAAAGCGCACTTCAGATGGGCTTCTTTCAGCAGCACGGCTTTCTCAGAATTGGAGGTAAAGCGCTTGCAATTCGGATCATGCATCGGAAATACCAAGGCTTTCTAAACGTCACCGATCGAGGGCTACGAATCTGCGATGACAAGGCCTCTCTGTAAATGTCGAAGAGGGCAATTTACAACAGCATTCTAGAGGCGCTTAAGGGAACCCGACAGATGAAGAGGCGCCCGGCGCCAATTGCATCCCGCCCTAATACAACGGCTCCTCGTACACCGGCTCGCCGTCGAGCAGCAGCCGCTTGATCGCCGCCCGTCCCGAGGGCAGCACGGCGGCGACGATGCGGAGCTTCTGCTGGTTGCGGGCGTCCTCGAGCTTCTTGCCCTCGCCTTCGGGCACGAAATAGCTTTCGAGGCCGTATTTGATCGGCAGCTTGTCGCAGAAGCGGCGCCGGTCGTCGCCACAGGATCCGCCGTAATTTCCGACGCGGCCGCGGATCAGCACTTCGGGCGCGGTGACGGGGACGGGCTCGGCATGCACCGAGACGGCCTGATAGAGCCCGTTCGCATTGGGCGCGAGCTTGACGAAGACATCAGGATGGCGCGCGTCCGCGACCTTGCCTTTGAGGCTGCCGGCCGCCACTTGCGAGATGTCGTAGCTGAGGACGACATAGTCGCCGCGCAGGAGATCGCGGGGATCGACCGGCTGCGTCTGCAAGGTGACCTCGACGCCTTCGCGCAGGATCTGCATGCGGTCGGCCACCATCAGCGCCAGCAAGGCAGATTGCAGCAGGACGGCGGTGCCGAACAGCACGGCTTTCGGGATGCGCTGCCAGAACGCGGTGAGCGAAGTGATCAGCCCTTTCATCGCGCGGCCCTCGGCAGCATGCGGTTGAGCGCGGTGGCAAAGGCGACGGCCGCGACGCCCGCCACGGCCAGGAAGGCCGAGCGGTGCAGCAGCGAGCCCTTCACGGCCCAGGTGATGCCCGCGACCACGCCGGCGATGCCGAGCCAGCCGGCGACGATGCGCGGGCGCACATCGTCGAGCATGCCTGATACGACGAGGCACAGCATGGCGCAGAGCAGCGCGGCATAGGCGAGCCAGGGCTCGCCCGCCGCAGGCGCCGGCCACAGCGGCGCGGCGAGCAGCACCAGGGCGATCGCGCCGGCCGCCAGCACTTCACCGGGGCGCCGGGTGAACGCGGCGGACGCAAGCGCAAGGATCACGCCGGCAGCGCCGCACAGGATCGCCCATAGCGGCTGGGCCGATGCCTTCGCGGTCCGCAAGCGGATGATGTCGTCGACCGTCGTCACCTCGAGGAAGGCGGCGGCAGCCAGCGACAGCGCGCCATAGACCGACAGCACGCTGCCGAGGCGGAACGCCCGCGGCGACGACGACGCGGCGATCGCAAGGCCCGCGCCGAACACCAGCGCCGCGCCGTTGGCGAGCAGGAACGACGGCTGGGCGCCATCCAGTTCGAAGCGAAGCGAGGTCGCGATCCACCACGGCAGCAGCGCGAGCGCGACGAGATGGGCCGCGACGCGCGAATTCCAGGCGAAGGCCGTTGCGGCGGCGACGAGCCAGACGATGAGGAACGGAAGATGCAGGATGTCGGGCGCATCATAGGTCCGCATGCAGGTCCAGATCGAGGCCGCGACGAGGCCGACCGCGAGCGCGCCGCGCGAGCCGGTCAGCAGGGCCGCGGCAAACGCGCCGATCGACCACAAGAGCATGCCGCCGGCAAAATCCTCGCCGAGATGATACATCTGGCCGACCAGCGCGATGCCGGCGCCGAAGATAATGGCACCGACGCTGGCGCAGAGATCGGCGAGAACGCTGCGGCCGCGCGTGGCAAACCAGGCGCCGAGGCCGCCGGCGAGGACCATGCCGGCGATCAGGATCGCAAACCGCACGAGGCGCGCGATCTCGGTCCAATGCGCCGCCACGAAGGCGAGGAACGCGGCGGCGATCAGGAGACCGCCGAGGATGCCGACGACCACGGCGATGCTGATGCCGGGCGGAAGCGGCGGCAGCGCAGTGCGGATGGCGGCGGCCGCCGCCGGCGCGATCACGCCGTCGGCTTCCCATCGCGCAAGATCGGCTTCGAGGCGCTGCCGGTAGGATTTGTCGAACATCGTCCTGGGATCACCTGGCGCCCGCCGGATGGCGGGGCAATGCTAGGTCGGATCGTGCGGGCGATGGGTTCAAGCTCCTGCTCGCGGCGGGGCTATCGCATAGGGCTCCTTGCGCGAGCTGAGCGCGCGCCTCGTCCTTCGAGACGGCGCTGACGCGCCTCCTCAGGATGAGGCTAAGCGGGCATCGGAGCCCGCTGAAACCAGCGCCACGCACTCGGTCCTCATCCTGAGGGCCCGCCAACGGCGGGCGTCTCGAAGGATGGCCACAAGCGATATCACTCTCGTTTGCGATGACTCCCCTCCCCGCAGCCGGGCTATTGCGCCGGCGCAGGAATGCGCCGCAGGACGTCGTCATAGGGTGCGAGGTCGAGATAGGCGGTGACCTCCGCCGCCTTGCCGTCCTGCATGAGCAGGATCCACGCATAGCTGTTCGCGTAAGGCTTGCCGTCGCGCGCCACGCCGCTGCCTTCCCAATGCGCGATGACGTGGTCGCCATCAGCAAAAATCCTCACGGCTGTGGGACGGACCGGTGTCGACAACCGGCTGGCGAACGGGCGGACCGCGCGATCAATGAAGACATCGCGGCCTCGGAATTCGCCGGCGCTTGGACCGGATCCCCTGATGCGCCAGACCACGTTGTCGTGCAGCAGGTCGTTGAAGAAGGTGGTTCCTCCCGCCGCCCAGCGATCGAAGGCGTCGGTGACGATCCGCTTGTTGTCGTCCTGCACCGAATTGGCCTGTCCGCAAGGTGCGGCCGTCGTCAGGGTGGAAGCCGTGACGATGACCGCGTAGACGCAGGACGCAAGTGCGCGATTAAGCAGGGTTGCCATTGGTGTCTCCCTTTCTGGTGCAACATGTCGTCTGCCCCGAAGTGATGCACGCGCCATTGGTCGCGTTGTCGCTCGGCCTAGCCGCGCCGCGCGACGGCGGCGCCGCCGAAGATGAGCTGCTCGACCATCGGGCGGCGCAGGAAACGGCCGGGAAAAATAGGATCGGGCGCGGTGGCCTGGTCGAGGCGCGCCATGTGCTCAGGCGACAGCGTGATTCCGACCGCGCCAAAATTGTCTTCCGCCTGCTCCAGCGTGCGGGCCCCGATCACCGGCGCAGTGACCGCGGGATTGGCCAGCGTCCAGGCGATCGCCACCTGCGACGACGTCGCGCCGAGCTCCCAGGCGACGGATCGCACCGTCTCGGCCGCCTCCAGCGACCGCTCGTTGAGCAGGCCTGATGACGCGATGATCGAGGCGCGTGTCGTTCCGACGGCGCTCTCCTGGGAATCCCTGAGATCGGCCCTTGTGTACTTGCCGGTGAGCACGCCGCCGCCGAGCGGCGACCAGGGCAGCACGCCGAGGCCAAGAGACGCCGCGAGCGGGATGAGCTCGTGCTCGACGGTGCGCTCGACCAGATTGTATTCGATCTGCAGGGCAACGAAGGGCGAGCAGCCGCGCAGGTCTGCCATCGTCTGCAGCTGCGCAATGCGCCAAGCCGGCGTGTTGCAGATGCCGACGTATTGGACCTTCCCGCTGCGCACGAGATCGTCGAGGCCGCGCATCACCTCATCGGGCTGCGTCGTCGCGTCCCAGGCGTGGAGGTAGAGCAGGTCGATGCGGTCGGTCTCGAGCTGCCGCAGGCTCTGCTCCACGGAACGAACCATGTTGAGCCGGTGGTTGCCGCCGGAATTGGGATTGCCGGGGTCGCGCGCCATGGTGAATTTGGTGGCGAGCACGAGACGCTCGCGCTTGCCGCGGGCGAATTCACCGACCAGGCGCTCGGACGCGCCGTTGGTGTAGTTCACCGCGGTGTCGATGAAATTGCCGCCGCGGTCGACATAGAGGTCGAAGATCCGCCGTGCCTCGGCGGCATCGGCGCCCCATCCCCACTCGGTCCCGAAGGTCATCGTGCCCAGGGCAAGGGGAGATATGCGCAGGCCGGAGCGGCCGAGCAGGCGGTATTGATCCAGCGACGTCATCAGAGCCTCCTTCGTATGGCCCGGAGATAGTCCCCGGTGAGGGGTAGGAGAAGTTGGCCAATGATGACTGGGGTGGTAAACATAACTAACCAATGACCACCGACCTGAACCTCGTCGCCGTTTTCATCGCGGTCGCGGAAGCCAAGAGCTTCCGTGGCGCCGCCGAGCGGCTGGGGGTGACCCGATCCGCCGTGAGCCAGGCCATCCGGCGCATGGAAGACCAGCTGGGCGTAGCTCTCGTGCAGCGAACGACGCGCAGCGTCAGTCTGACCGAAGCCGGCATGCGCTTGCACGCGCGTGTGGCGCCGGCGGTCGCCGAGGTCGAACAGGCGATCAATGGCGCCCGCGACCGGGACGCGCAGCCGACCGGGCAGCTCCGCCTCGCCGTCTCATCGATCGCCGAGCGATTCATCCGCGGCCCGTTGCTGGCTGAATTCACGCAGGCTCATCCCGGCGTGCAGGTCGACGTCACCGTGACCGATGAGGAATTCGACATCGTGGCCGAGGGCTTTGATGCCGGCGTCCGGCTCGGCGAAGTGATCGAGCAGGACATGATCGCCGTGCCTGTCTCGGGCGACCAGCGCCAGCTGGTCGTGGCAGCTCCCGCCTATCTGGAGCGGTTCGGCGCGCCCTCGCACCCGCGCGAGCTCTCACAGCATTGCTGCATCGGCTGGCGGCCGGCGCCGCACGTCGCTCCCTACCGCTGGGAATTTGCGGAAGGGGGGCGCGAGTTCGACGTCGCGGTGGAGCCGAGGATCACGACGAACGACATGTGGGTCATGGTGCGGACCGCCTGCGCGGGAGGCGGCCTGACATTCGGCATGGAAGAGACGTTCAAGCCGTATATCGAGCGAGGAGAGCTGGTATCCGTGCTGGAGGAATACTGCCCGTTCTTCCCCGGCTTCTTCCTCTACTTTCCGGATCGGCGGAATCTTCCGCCGAAGCTGCGCGCGCTGGTCGATCACGTGCGTTATCGGCCGGGCGGAAAGCGCTAGCGTCTGGATGAAGCGAGGCTCGATCGCTGCAAGGACGAAGGTGCGCTCCCTCTCCCGCTTGCGGGAGAGGGCCGGGGAGAGGGTGTTTCCGCAATGGGATAGCCCCCAAGAGGAGAAAGCCCTCACCCGCGCCTGCGGCGCGACCTCTCCCGCAAGCGGGAGAGGTTGCACCGAGCCGGTGGCGATCGATTCCTAAGGCCAGTCAGCTCTAGTTTGCCTTGATGCCGGCCTCGCTGATCAGCTTGCCCCATTTCGCGCTTTCGTCCTGAATGAAGCGGCCGAACTGCTCGGGCGAGGTCGGCGCAGGCTCCGCGCCGAGAGTCCGGATCTTTTCCGCCACGACAGGATCCTTCAGCGCCTTGGTGAAGGCATCGTTCAGCCGGGCGATGACATCCGCAGGCGTGCCGGCGGGAGCAACGAGCCCGAACCAGCCGACGGATTCGAAACCGGCAAGGCCGCTCTCGGCCAGAGTCGGCACATCGGGCAGCGACGCAAGGCGGCGCGCCGAGGACACGCCGATCGCGTTGAGCTTGCCCTCGAGGATCAATTGTCGCGATGCCGGAATATCCAGCACCGCGAAGGGGACGTGGCCCGCGAGAACATCGACCGCCGCGGGCGCCGTCCCCCGATACGGCACCAGCTCCATCGCAATCCCGCTTCTGTGCGTGAACAGCGCGGCGGTCAAATGCATCGCCGTCGAGTTGCCGCCATGCCCGATCGACAGCCCACCCGGCTTCGCCTTGGCGAGCGCGATGGTCTCCGCAGGTGTGCGCGCCGGGATGTTCGCGGATGCGACCAGCACGAAGGGGATTTCCGCGAGCAGGGTGATGGGCGCGAGATCCTTCAGCGCGAACGGCATCGCGGCATTGAGGTGCGGATTCACCGTCAGCGCGCCGGCCGGCGCCACGCCGAGCGTATAGCCGTCGGGCTTTGACTGTGCGACCGCGGCCATGCCGATGTTGCCGCCGGCGCCGGCGCGGTTCTCGATGACGAGGCCCTGCTTGAGCTCGGCGGTGACCAGCGGCTCGAGCGCGCGGATGACCGTGTCGGCGCTGCCGCCGGGCGGGAAGGTCACGATGATCTTGATCAATTGCTCGGGATAGGCGGCTTGGGCCGCCAGCGGCAACATCGCGAAAGAAGCGGCCGTCAGCGCGGCCAGGATGCGGCGTCTTGCAACGTGAAACACGGTCTCCTCCTTGCGATTCTGTTCTTGTAAGTCGGTTTGTTCGTCGTCTTACGCCGCAGCGCCAGTGATGCGCGTCAGCAGGCCAACCGGGTTCTCCGGCGCGGACTGCCCGCGCCAGGCGATGTGCTGGTCGGGCCGCGCCAGCACGAGCTTCTCGGCATAGGCGCCGTTCGCCTCCTCCGGCGCAATGTCGACCAGCGCGAGCGGCACGCCGCGCGCCCTTGCAGCGTCTTGCAGCTGCGTCACATCGATTGCCGGATCGAAGCGCAGCAATGTGTAGCCGGGGCCGAAGGCGTCGTAGAGCGAGCGTCCGTCGCGCAGGAACAAATGCGGCGCGCGGGCGCCCGGCACGGTTGAGGGCGTGAAGCTGCCCATCGCGTAAGGCGGCGGCGTCTCGCCGTCATAGGCGATGATCGGCGAGGCGTCGTAATAGTAGCCGAAGTTGAGGCCGGCGCAGCAATATTGCTGCACGTTGAGATCGTAGGCGGCTTTCGCCAGTGCCGCGCGCGCCGCGTGGCCGCGCGGCGTGTCATCCTCGATCTCGGCGGACACGCCGCCGCGCTGCGCCATCATCTTCATCGCATGGTCCATCGCAAAGCGCGACACCTGCTCGGTGATGGGCTGGCGCTCCGCCTCATAGGCATCGAGAATCGCAGCCGGCGCCCAGCCGTTCAGATGCGCCGCCAATTGCCAGCAGAGATCGACGGCGTCCGCAATGCCGGCATTCATGCCGTAGCCGGCATAGGGCATCCACAGATGCGCGGCGTCGCCGCAGATGAAGACCCTGCGGTCGCGGAAGCGGTCGGCCACGAGGCGCCGTCCGACCCAATCCTCCTTGCTGAGCACGCGGTATTCGAAGCGCTCGTCGACGCCGAGGATGGCACGGATGGCCCAGTCGCGATCGACCGAGTCGAACTCGGGCTCGTCCGGCTTCAGATGATTGTGGATCAGCCAGCGGTCGTGGCCGTCGATGGCAACAACGGTGCCGGAGCGGCGCGGATTGAGCGAGAGCACCATCCAGGCCGGCTTGTGCGCCCCCATCAGCTCTTTCAGCTGCGGCGCTTCGATGAAGGTCGACTGCACGCGCTGGATCACCGGCGTGCCGGACAGGCTGGCACCGATGGCTTTTCTGACGAGGGATCGGCTGCCGTCGCAGCCGATCACGAAGCTGGCTTCGATGCGGAGCGAATTTCCGCTGTCGAGATCGCGCGCCAGCGCGACGACATGGTCGTCGTGCTGCGCGATGTCTGTGATTTCCGTGCGCGCCAGGATCTTGATGCGTGATTGCGCCGCGGCATGGCTGAACAGGATCGGCTCGAGATAGACCTGGTTGATCCGGTGCGGCGGCTCGGGCGTCGGCCACCAGGTGTCGGGGCCGCCGGTCGCGCTGTAGCGGCGCGCGCGGGAGGGAATGTCGATGCGGCAAAGCTCGATCCCGGTCGCCGTGGTCCGATAGGAGCAATCGTTGGGAAAGTCCGCAGGGAGCCCCGCATCGCGTAAGCGGGCGGCAATTCCGAGCCGCCGAAAAATCTCCATCGAGCGCGCCGACACGTGATTGCACTTGACGCTGGGCGGATCGCCGGCGTGGCGGATTTCCGCGACGACGACGTCGATTCCGCGCGATGCGAGATCCATCGCGGCGGTCAATCCGACGGGCCCGGCGCCCACCACCAGCACTTGCGCTCTCATGCTTGTTTCCTTCATCGCCGCGGGATTCGTTGCCCGCACAGCATGCATTTTATTGCAGGTCCGTTTATGCGATAAGTCGGAAAGAACTCATCAATTCATGAGATCTCCCTATGAATGTCACCTTGCGCCAGTTGCGGGTCTTCACCGGCGTGTATCGGACGCGGAGCATCACGCGGGCCGCCCGCGAGCTCGGCATCACGCAATCGGCGGCGAGCCTGTTGATCCAGCAGCTCGAGGCCGAGGTCAGCGTCAAGCTGTTCGACCGCTCCACGCGTTCGGTGCAGCCGACGCTGGCCGCCGACGAGGCGTTCGCCGCCGCCGAGCGCATGCTGAGCGATGCGCAAGGCCTGTCGCGCCGCATGCGCGATCTCGCGCAGGCCCGTGCCGGCCGGGTGGTGTTTCTCGCCTCGGCCGGCACCGCATCGGCGCTGCTGCCCCCGGTGCTGGCGAAATTCCGCGCCGCATATCCCGACATCGAGATCGACATGCGCGATGTCGCCGCCGACGATCTCGTGCCACGGCTGAGCACGACCGATGCCGAATTCGCGATCGGCAGCGTGGAAGGCGAATTCGCGGACATGACGATCGAGACGCTGACGAGCGGCCGCCTCAGCGCAATCGGCCGTCGCACCGCGGACTTCGCCGCGCGGCGTTCCCTGACCTGGGACGAGCTGGTGCAACTGCCGACCATCGCGATGCGCAGCGAGACACGCATCCGCATGCAGATCGATCAGGCCCTGAGCGCGCAGGGCAAGCGCCTCGATCCGACCTATGAAGTGACCCTGATCAACACCGCGCTCGCCATGACGGCGCAGGGCCTCGGCCTCGCCATCCTTCCCGCGACGATGCTGCCAGCCGACCAGTTCCCGACACTGATCGCAAGACCGCTCGTGCGCCCCGCCCTCACCCGGCCCGTGTCGCTGCTACAGCGCCAGGGCCGGACGCTGTCGCCGGCGGCGCAGGCCTTCGTGGCGACGGCGCGGATGGTGCTGGCGGGCCGAACGGCACCGGCATCAGGCTGACTTGACGGAGCTATTGCGGGAAGCTGGTCGTTGAGCTGGCGGAGAGGGAGGGATTCGAACCCCCGATAGGCTTGCACCTATGCCGCATTTCGAGTGCGGTGCATTCAACCACTCTGCCACCTCTCCTGAAGGCGCCGTATTAGGAGCTGGGCCCCTGTGGTTGGGGGCGTTAATAGGCGAGGATTGCGGGCCAGACAAGGCGCGAAAGAGCAAAATCCGCTGCCTGGTTCAGCCCTTGTCGTCCCGCCTGTCGTCCCCTTGGCCTTTCAAGCGATGAGGAACCGCCATGGAGCACCTGACTGTCACGGCCAATGGCGCCGATTTCCACCTGGTCCGCGCCGGACAGGGAAAACCGCTGCTTTTGCTGCATGGTTGGCCCGAATTCTGGCTGACCTGGGAGCCGGTGATATCGAGGCTTTCGGACCGGTTCACGCTTGTCGCGCCCGACCTCCGCGGCTTCGGCGACAGCGACAAGCCCGGTGGACCTTACGGGCCGGACGGCCATGCCGCCGACATGCTGGCGCTGATGGACCGGCTCGGCATCGACCAATTCGGCGTGGTCGGCCACGATGTCGGCGGCGCTGTCATGCAGCCGCTGGCCCGGCAGGCGCCAGAGCGGCTCACGGGCCTCTTCTTCTTCGATTTCGTCTATCCCGGGATCGGAGCGCGGATGGCGGCACCCGATCGGCTCAACCACATCTGGTACCAGTCCTTTCACCAGATGGAGATGGCCCCACAGCTCATCGGTGCGAGCCGGGAGAGCTGCCGGCTCTATATCAGCCATTTCCTCAAAGGCTGGGCGCACCGGACAAACGCCTTCGACGACGTGCTGGACGCCTTCACGGACAATTTCCTGAAAGACGGCAACCTCGCCGGCGGCTTTGCGCATTACCGCGCCTCGCATGCCGGGCGCGTGGCGATGATGAAAGGCGAGGCGCCCAGGCTGCCGCCGATCGCGGTGCCGACCTGCGTGCGCTGGGCCGAGCACGATCCGCTGTTTCCCGTTGGCTGGACCGACCGGCTGTCCGAAACCTTCAGCGATCTCGACCTCGAGATGTTTCCCGGTGTCGGCCACTTCCCGCATCGGGAAAATCCGGATCGCGCGGCACGCGAGATCGCCGCGTTCTTTCAGCGTGTGGGGTGGAGCTGAGGAGCAAAACGGGGTGGGACCGCCAGACGCGGTAAACACTGGCGGTCCCGTGCCGCTCATTGAAATACTGGCCGTGAAGGGCGGCTTCGCCGGCCGAGTGGAAGCGACGATTCGACCCTAGCGTGCGGCGGGCGGTCCGCAACGCAATCCGGTCCTTAACCTAACCGGTCAAGGTTACTCCTTGTCCGCTTTACCTTTTTTCTTCCCGTTCTCCGTGGAATCCCGGTCCTTGCCGTTGCCTTCCTTGCGGCGGTTGGTGAAGCGCGCGTTGCCAAGTCCGGTGCCGATAGTGAGCACGCCCCAGCGCTGGACATGCTGCATGAACGGCACTTCCGACAGACCCTGCACCACGCCGTCATTGTGCATCAGGATCGCGGTGTCGTGCCCGCCAATCTGGGGAATCGCCTCCACGAGGCTCGCCGGCAGGTTGAACTTGCTGCTTTCCCAATTGCCGGGCAAGTTCTGCGCGCCCTTCTCGATCGAGCCGTTGGCAGCGATCACACCGGGACAGGCGATGCCGATGAAGGGTGCGAGCTTGAAGCCTTCGTTTTCGGCTTGCGTGACCAGCCCCTTCAGCATCTTGGTGAGCCGCTTCACCGCGCCTTCGCGGGTCGGCTCGTCGTCGGCATGACGCCACAGCTCCGAATGCACCACCTTGGCCTTCGACAGGTCCTGGGCCTTTTTCCAGCCGGTCTCGACGACGCCGCAGCGGATGTTGGTCCCGCCGATGTCAACAGCGAGAATGCTGTCATAGGCCTCGAAAATCCAGGACGGCGCGAGGTGCAGGGCTCCGATCAGGCCGGCATCGTCAGGATCGAAGCGGATCGGCACCAGGTCGACCTTGAAGCCTTCCGATTTCAGGATGATCTCGGCCCGGGCAATGGCGATCTCGCCGAGCCGGCTAGCGCGAAAGCCGCCCCCGACCACGATGCATTCGGTCTTGGCCCAGGCTTTGGTCTTGAGAAACCGCCGCGTGACGTAGGCGAGCTCCTGCGCAAAGTCCTCGATCGCGCTGTGCACGACGGCGGTCGCCTCGGTATCGTCGCCGACCAGAACGGCATCCAAGACCTTCTTGCTGATCTTGTCGGACGGCTCGTCGCCGAACGGATCCTCGCCGCTCTTGCGCAACGGCTTGCGCCATTCCTCGAGGATGTCGCGAAAGGCGCCCTTGCTGGCGCGGTCGCCGAGAAAGCCGTCCTCGTCCTTGATCTCGATGTTGAAGCTGTCGACGTCGACCGACGGCAGCCGTTCGGCGCCATGCTGGGCGATGCCCGTTGTTTTGACCAGTTCGTCTGTTGCCATGAGAGCCCTTGCCCCGCTTGCTTGTTCCGGCCGGGACAACTGCGGGGGAACCCGTTTGTTGCAAAGCCCACCCGAGATTCGGCTGCGCGCTTTCAGCGCGGCCAAAGCCTTCAAATCCGGGCGGTTTTCGCCCAGTTTTCCTTGACTTGCGGCTGTTGGCCGCTATAAGTCCCACAGCCGGCGCGGGGCGTTTCTCGCGCCGCTTGTTTTTGCTTGGGTTTTCAAAGGGATAATTCCCGCCCACGCAGACTCGCATAAACCATAGCGACTGACAAAAAGCCGGCCCGGACGACGCTCGTCCCGAGGCCGGGATTGAACACGGAGAAAGAACGATGTTCGCAGTCATCAAAACCGGCGGCAAGCAATACCGCGTCGTGCCGGATGATGTTCTCGAAGTAGGCAAGATCGAAGGCGAAGTCGGCTCGATCGTGCAGCTGAATGAAGTGCTCGTGGTCGGCGGCGACACGCCGGTGCTGGGCGTCCCGACGGTCGCAGGCGCGTCCGTCGCGGTCGAGGTGCTCGACCACAAGCGCGGACCGAAGGTCATCGCCTTCAAGAAGCGCCGCCGCAAGAACTCGCGCCGCAAGCGCGGCTATCGCGACGAGATCACGGTTCTGCGCATCAGCGAGATTCTGACGGACGGCGCCAAGCCCACCAAGGGCCCGCGTCCGAAGAAGGAAAAGGCGGCGAAGGAGCCGGCAGCGGAAGCCGCCGAGTAACGGAAATCGATCACGCCAATTCACGAATTGATGCGTGCGACGTTTTGAAATGATTCCGTCAAGGAATTGACCTAGAACTACGCAGGATTTCGGAGACGAGCCATGGCTCACAAAAAAGCAGGCGGTTCATCGCGCAACGGTCGCGATTCCAAGGGCAAGCGCCTCGGTATCAAGGCGTTCGGCGGCGAGATCGTCACGCCCGGCAACATCATTGCGCGTCAGCGCGGCACGACCTGGCACCCCGGCCTCAATGTCGGCATGGGTACGGACCACACTCTGTTCGCCAAGATCGAGGGCCGCGTTGCGTTCCAAGCCAAAGCCAACGGCCGCACCTTCGTATCGGTGCTCCCGCTTGCCGAGGCTGCTGAATAGACGGTGGACAAAAACGGAGTCCGCCGGTCCCGACTGAACCGGCGGAGTCCTAGAGATCGCAAGAGATCGAAGGCTCCAAGGGGAGGCGGGAAACCAGCCTCCCCTTTTCTTTGCTCACTTTGTTCTTTGCACTTTGACTTAGTGACTTTCACGGAGCCGGACATGTTGCAGGATTTCTCGAGCGTGACCTTGGCCGAGGCGAGACCCAGCGTCGTCGCCACCGAGCGGCTGACCTTGCGGCGGCCGACGCTGGCCGACGTCAGGACCATCGCCCGGCTCGCCAACGACCGCCGTGTCGCCGAGAACACGCGCCGCCTGCCGCATCCCTATTCGCAGGACGACGCCGCCGAATTCATCCGCGCCACCGCCGAACTCGGAGCTGAGACCGTGTTCCTGATCGAGCACGACAGCGGGCCGGTCGGCATGGTCGGCATCGATTGCTCCAAGCCCGGCAATGCCGAGCTCGGCTACTGGCTCGGCGTCGAGCATTGGGGCCGGGGCTTTGCCACCGAGGCGGCGCGCGGCGCGATCGATTTCTTCTTCGAGGAGTTCGAGGACGAGCATCTCTATGCCGGCGCGCGCGTCACCAATCCGGCCTCGCGCAAGGTGCTGGAGAAGTGCGGCTTCCAGTGGAGCGGCGTGCAGCTGCACCGCTTCCTGGCGCTGGGCTCCTCGACGCCCGTCGACTGCTTCCGCCTCTCGCGCGGCGTGTGGGCCTCGCTGAAGAGCTGGAGCAGTGCGAGGCGGGTGCGGTAGGCGAAGGCGCCGCACTCGCAATTGTCATCCCGGGGCGCGCGTAGCGCGAGCCCGGGATCCATAATCCCGGAGCGCAGTGCGGGGCAAAGCGCCCACTCCCGGTCGTCGTTCAACTGCTCCCTGTGGGTATGGATCCCGGGCTCGCGCTTTGCGCGCCCCGGGATGACGTTGTGAGGGTGGCTACGCCGGCGGATTGACCTCGTCGCTCTCACGTCCCAGATCGCGCTCCCGAAGATAGATGTAGAACCCGGCGCCGATGATGATTGCGGCGCCGACGAGTGTTGCGATGGATGGGACGTCGCCGAACACGACGAAGCCGAAGATCACCGCCCATACGATCATCGAATATTGATAGGGCACCACGACGCTGGCCGGCGCCAGCTTGAGCGAGCGGTTGACGCAGAACAGCGCCGTCACCGAAACGCATCCGGCGAGCGCGAAGATCACGAGGCTGCCGGGCGTCGGCGGCACCCAGTTGAACGCCGACAGCACCGCGCCCAGCGAAAAGGTGCCGACGAATTGCGAGGACGCCATCACGATGTCGGGCGTCTTGCGCAGGCTGCGCGTGATCAGCATCAGGGTTGCAAAGGAGAGGCTGCCGCCGAGCGCGATCAACGCCGGCAGGCTGACGGTCTGCGCCGACGGCCGCAGCGCGATCAAGACGCCGCAGAAGCCGATCAGGATCGCGGTCCAGCGCCGCCAGCCGACCTTCTCGCCCAGAAAGATTGCCGACATCGCGGTGACGAAGATCGGGCCGGCGAGATAATAGGTGATGACGTCGGCGAGCGGCAGATAGACGGTTGCGAGAAAGAAGGCCGCGACTTCCAGCGTCGACAGCACGACGCGAACCAGCTGCAGCCCCGGCCGCTCCAGATGCAGGAACAGGTGACGCTGCGTCCAGATTAGCGGCGACAGCAGCAGCAGCGCAGCGCAGGCGCGCAGGAACAAGAGCTGCCCCACCGAATAGGTCCCGACCAGGAACTTGCCCATGGCATCGCCGAACGAGAACATGAAGATCGACAGCACCATGAGCCCGATGCCGGCGAGGCGCGCGGAGCGATCGTCATAGGTGGAGAGATTCTTGAACAGGGGCATTGCGACGAGTTGCAGGTTCGGGGGCTCGTCATTGCGAGGAGCTCTTGCGACGAAGCAATCCAGAATCTTTCCGGGGAGGGATTCTGGATTGCTTCGCTGCGCTCGCAATGACGGGGAGAGAGCGGCGAAAGCAGGCGAATAGAGTCGCTTGCAGTCGTTTTAATGACGGCAGCCGCCGCGGCAAGCCCGCGCAAGCCGAATTGAACGGATTGTCGCATTGTTTGCATCGCGGTAGCGATAAGCGCCCAGCGACGAAAAGAGAGCTTTGACATGACCGACTTCGATCCCACCCGGCATCGCATGATCCCGACGCAACGCTGGTTTGAGGATTTCGTCGTTGGCGAACGTTTCGTGCTGCCGAGCCGCACCCAAACCTCGGCAGTGTTCGCCGCATTCCAGACCGCGAGCGGCGACACCCATCCCGTGCATTACGACTTGGAATATTGCCGCGCCCGCGGCATGCCGCATCTGCTCGCCCACGGCTTCCAGACCCTGATCCATACCGCGCCCGGCGCCGGCCTGTTTCCGTTCATGGTCGAGGACTCCCTGGTCGGCTTCCTCGAGCAGTCGAGCCGGTTCCTCAAGCCGGTGTTCGCCGACGACACCATCTATCCCGCGCTCGAAGTCACCGAGCTGGTGCCGGGGCGCAGCACCGGCGTGGTGACGCTGCGCAGCACCGTGTTCAACCAGCGCAAGGAGCTGGTGCTGGAGGGCACGCAGAAATTCCTGATCCGGCGGCGGCCGGCGGGTTAAGCAAGGGGTCCAATTCGCGGAATTCAGCCGATTTGCGGACCGATCCGGGTTGCCGCAGGGGGCCGGCTGGCCTACCTATGGCCCATGAAATTCCTCGACGAAGCAAAGGTCTATATCCGCTCCGGTGACGGCGGGAACGGCTGCGTGGCGTTCCGCCGCGAGAAGTTCATCGAATTCGGCGGTCCCTCCGGCGGCAATGGCGGCCGCGGCGGCAACGTCATCATCGAGGTCGCCGACGGCCTCAACACGCTGATCGACTACCGCTACCAGCAGCACTTCAAGGCCCAGAAGGGCGAGAACGGCATGGGCTCGGACCGTCACGGCGCCAACGGCAAGAATATCGTGCTGAAGGTTCCCGTGGGCACGCAGATCTTCGACGAGGACCGCGAGACGCTGATCCACGACTTCACCAAGGTCGGCGAGAAATTCGTGCTGGCCGAAGGCGGCAATGGCGGCTTCGGCAATGCGCATTTCAAGTCCTCGACCAACCGCGCGCCGCGCAACGCCAATCCCGGCCAGCCCGGCGAGGAGCGCTGGATCTGGCTGCGGCTGAAACTGATTGCCGATGCCGGCCTCGTCGGCATGCCCAACGCCGGCAAATCGACCTTCCTCTCCAAGGTCAGCGCAGCGCGGCCGAAGATCGCCGACTATCCCTTCACCACGCTGCATCCGCAGCTCGGCGTCGTGAATGCCGACGGCCGCGAGTTCGTGCTCGCCGACATTCCCGGCCTGATCGAAGGCGCGCATGAAGGCACCGGCCTCGGCGACCGCTTCCTCGGCCATGTCGAGCGCTGCCGCGTGCTGCTGCACCTGATCGACGCCACCTGCGAGCATGCCGGCAAGGCCTACAAGACCGTGCGCAAGGAGCTCGACGCCTATGGCGGCCAGCTCACCGACAAGATCGAGATCGTCGCGCTGAACAAGATCGACGCGGTCGAGCCGGACGAGCTGAAGAAGCAGAAGGACCGGCTGAAGCGCGCCGCGAAGAAGACGCCGCTGCTGCTGTCGGGCGCCACCGGCCAGGGCGTCAAGGAGGCGTTGCGCGCGCTGGCCGATGTGATCGGCGAAAGCCCGGTCTCCGCCAAGGCCAAGAGCGCGGCCGAAGCGGAGCCGTGGTCGGCTTGATTCGGATAATGTGACAACGCAGCGCCAATCCTGACACCTCTCCCGTAGCAGGGCAATCGCATTTGAATGTTGCAGAGGTCGTCATGCCCGGGCTTGTCCCGCGCATCCACGTTCTTTGTGCTGCGTGGAAAGGCGTGGATGGCCGGGACAAGCCCGGCCATGACGCTGTGGGGATAGTCGGTGCCCATAGCCACATCCCATATGCGATAGCCCTGCTACGGGAGAGGTTGTCATCGCCGCTTCTATATCGCAGCATCGAACGGCGAATGTGCGGAAAGGGCAAGGCATGGCGCGCGCGAAGAACGTTCTCTGGATCATGTGCGACCAGCTTCGCTACGATTATCTCGGCTGCACCGGTCATCCCACGCTGAAGACACCGAACATCGACGCCATGGCCAGGCGCGGCGTGCTGTTCAGTAAGGCCTATGTGCAATCGCCGATCTGCGGCCCGTCGCGGATGTCGTTCTACACCGGCCGCTACATGCGCTCGCACGGCTCGCACTGGAACGGCTGGCCGCTGCGGGTCGGCGAGCCGACACTCGGCGATCACCTCAAGAAGATCGGCGTGCGCAACGTGCTGGTCGGCAAGACCCACATGGCCCCTGATATCGAAGGCATGAAGGCGCTCGGCATTCCTCCGGAATCGGTGATCGGCGTGCATGTCGCCGAATGCGGCTTCGAGCCATATGAGCGTGACGACGGCCTGCACCCGACCGGACGGCCGCGGCCGAAATACGACGAATATCTGCGAAAGCACGGCTTTGAAGCCGCCAACCCCTGGGAGCATTGGGCCAATTCCGGCGCTGCCGAGGATGGCAGCTTGCAGAACGGCTGGCTGCTGGTGCACGCCGACAAGGTCGCGCGCGTGCCAGAAGAGCATTCCGAGACGCCCTACATGACGCGGCGCGCGATGGACTTCATCAGCGAGGCCGAGACCGACGGCCGGCCGTGGTGCCTGCATCTGTCCTACATCAAGCCGCACTGGCCCTATATCGCGCCGGAGCCCTATGCCAGCATGTATTCGACGGATGACATGATCCCGGTGATCCGCTCGGAGCGCGAACGGCAGAATCCGCATCCGGTGTTCGGCGCCTACATGGACATGCGCTACTCCCGCAACATGGCGCGCGATGAGGCCCGCGAGAAGGTGATCCCGACCTATATGGGCCTGATCACGCAGATCGACGATCAGATGGGCGTGCTGATGAAGTTCCTGGAGGACCGCGATCTCCTGGACACGACCATGATCGTGTTCACCTCCGATCATGGCGACTATCTCGGCGATCACTGGATGGGCGAGAAGGACCTGTTCCACGAACAATCGGCGAAGATCCCGCTGATCATCATTGATCCCTCCAGGGAAGCCGACGCCACGCGCGGCACACGCAGCGACGCGCTGGTCGAGGCAATCGATCTCGCGCCGACCTTCGTCGATTATTTCGGCGGCAAGGTGCCGGGCCACATTCTCGAAGGACGTTCGCTGCTGCCGCTGCTGCGCGGGCCCACGCCATCAGATTGGCGCAAGGTGGCGTTCTCCGAATACGACTATTCCATGCAGGACGTGCGGCTGAAGCTGAACCAGCCGATCGAGCGCTGCCGCCTGTTCATGGTGTTCGACGGCCGCTGGAAATACATCCACGCCTCCGGCTTCCGCCCGATGCTGTACGATCTCGAAACCGATCCGGAGGAGTACGTCGATCGCGGCGACGATCCGGAATGCGCCGGCATTATCGCACGGCTCCAGGCCGAATTGTTCGAGTGGGCGCTGCATCCGAACGATCACATCACCACGCCGCGCGAGAAGATCGCCGCCTATGCGGATAATCAGCTCCAGGTGAAGGGTGGGGTCTTGATCGGCATCTGGGACGAGAAAGAGCTTGCGGCGATCAAGGACGGCATCGCCCAGCGCGCGAAGATGTGAAGCACTTCGCCTCTCCCCGCTTGCGGGGAGAGGCCGGAATTTGCGAGAGCAAATTCCGGGTGAGGGGGACTCTCCGCGAGTCCAATTGCCAGCGGTTTCACGGAGACAGCCCCTCACCCCAACCCTCTCCCCGTAAGAACGGGGAGAGGGAGAAGAGGCAGCCTTCAATTCGTGATCTTGTAGCCCGTCGCCTTCACGATCGGCTGCCACAACGCGATGTTCGCGGCGAGCTCCTTCGTCAATCCATCCGCATTGCTGCCGATCGGAATCAGCCCGATCGCCGTCAACTTCTCCTTCACCTCCGGCTTGGCAAGCGCCGCGCTCGCCGCCGCCCCGAGCTTGCTCGCAAACTCCGGCGGGCTGCCGGCGGGAAGCCACATGCCGTACCAGGCGTCGGCAACGAGATCGATGCCGCTCTCCTTCAGCGTGGGCACGTCAGGCGCGAAGGGTGAACGTTCCGCGCTCGCGACCGCGATGATTTTCACGCCCTTGGCGCGATGTTGCGGCAGCGCGTCCGCCAGTGTCGTGATGCCGAACGAGATATGGCCGCCGACGAGATCGTTGAGGATCGGCGCGCTACCGCGATAGGGCACGCGGGTCAGGGGAATGCCGAGATCCTTCTCGAGCTTGGAGCCGGTGAAATGCGGAATGGTGCCGTTGCTCGGCACTCCGAACGAGGTCTTGTCCGGATGCGATTTCAGCCACGCTACGAACGCTTTGAAATCGGCAGCATCAATGCCCGGGCCGATCACGAGCGCAAACTCGAAGCGCGCCAGCAGCGACACCGGCAGGAAATCCTTGGCCGTGTCGAAGCTCGGCGTCGCCTCCACCATTGGCAGCAGATACATGGTCGGCCCTGTCGTCACCAGCACCATGCTGCCGTCGGGGCTCGCGCCTTTCACCGCCTTGATGCCGATCAGGCCGTCGCCGCCGGTGCGGTTCTCGACCACGACGGTCCGCTGCAGCAGCGGGGCCATCTCCTGCGCGAGCAGCCGGCACAGCGTGTCGCCGCCGGCTCCGGCCGCAAACGGGAAGATGATCTTCGTCAGCCCGGCCTGCGCCCGCGCACCACCCGCCTGCGCGAACAGCGGCAGGCCGAGGCATCCGGCCATGAATTTGCGGCGATCCATTCGTTTCCTCTTTCGGCCCGTTTATCGTTGCCGCCATTAGAGCCAGATGGACGGCTGACACAAGGTCGACATGCGCCGTTTACCATCCCGGCTGCCTTGCGCCGGTCACCGTCCTGCTGCAAAAGCAGGGCTCATCGGCGCCGCCTGTCGCTCCGCCGTCATTCGCATCCAGCGCCAGCACAGAGAGACATGGCCAGCCCCGAACTCAGTCAATTCCGCCGCATCGTCGTCAAGGTCGGCTCAGCGCTGCTGGTCGATTCCGACAGGGGCGAGGTGCGGGCGTCCTGGCTCGCCGCGCTCGCCGACGACATGGCCAAGCTGCACCAGGAAGGGCGCGACGTCCTCGTGGTGTCCTCCGGCTCGATCGCGCTCGGCCGCAGCCGGCTCAAATTGCCGCGCGGCCCGCTGAAGCTGGAAGAGAGCCAGGCCGCGGCCGCGGTCGGTCAGATCGCGCTGGCGCGAATCTGGTCGGAGGTGCTTGGCGCCCACGGTATCGGCGCCGGCCAGATCCTGGTGACGCTGCAGGACACCGAGGAGCGCCGCCGCTATCTCAATGCGCGCTCCACCATCGGCAAGCTGCTGGAATGGCGCGCGATCCCCGTGATCAATGAGAACGACACGGTGGCGACCACCGAGATCCGCTACGGCGACAATGATCGCCTCGCCGCGCGCGTCGCGACCATGGCGAGCGCCGACCTGCTGGTGCTGCTGTCCGACATCGACGGGCTCTACGATGCCCCGCCGAAGAACAATCCGAACGCAAAGCTCATTCCCGTCGTCGACAGCATCTCATCGGAGATCGAGGCGGTGGCGGGTGATGCCGAGTCCGAGCTGTCGCGTGGCGGCATGCGTACCAAGGTCGAGGCTGCCAAGATTGCGACGACCGGCGGCACGCATATGCTGATCGCCTCCGGCAAGATCGAGCATCCCTTGCAGGCGATCGCCGATGGCGGCCGCTGCACCTGGTTCCTGACGCCGGCCAATCCCATCACCTCGCGAAAGCGCTGGATCGCGGGCACGCTGGAGCCGAAGGGTACGCTGACGATCGATGCCGGCGCCGTGACCGCGCTACGGGCCGGGGCCAGCCTGCTGCCGGCCGGTGTGATCAAGGTCGAGGGCCAATTCGCCCGCGGCGATGCCGTGATCGTGCGCGGCCCCGACGGCAGCGAGGTCGGCCGCGGCCTGATCGCCTATGACGTCGATGATGCCGAGCGGATCAAGGGCCGCTCCTCCCCTGATGTGATGACCATCCTCGGCATCAGCGGGCGCGCCGAGATGATCCATCGGGATGATCTGGTGGTGGGCGGATAGGTTTTTTCGTCATGCCCGGGCATAGCCGTTCGAAGAACGGCTTCGCTTCCGCTCGCCTATGCCCGGGCATCCACGTTCTTTCGGGGCGACCAAGACGTGGATGGCCGGGTCAAGCCCGGCCATGACGCCGGAGATAGGCCAGTGGCTCAGCTGGCCCAGCAACCGAACCCCAGCCATACCCTTCCTGCCCTTCGCAGAAGCAGGATTTCCGTGCTAGGACACCGCCTTAGCAGAAGGTTTTGACCCCATGGCCGCCCCCCTCAAAGCCGTAGACGGCAACGCCGATCTTCAGGCGCTGATGTCCGATCTCGGAACCCGTGCCCGCGCTGCCGCGCGCGTGCTGGCGCTGGCGCCGCCGGAGCAGAAGAACCGGGCGCTCGAGGCGATGGAGCGGGCAATCCGCGCCAACTCGGCCGCGATTCTTGCCGCCAATGCCGAGGATGTCGCGGAGGCCCGCGCCTCCGGCAACATGACCTCCTCCTTCATCGACCGCCTGACGCTGACGCCGGCGCGCATCGAGGGCATGGCCGAAGGCATCGGCATCGTGCGCGGCATCGCCGATCCCATCGGCGTCGTCACCGAGCGCTGGCAGCGGCCGAACGGCATGTCCATCGAGCGCGTGCGCGTGCCGCTCGGCGTCGTCGGGCGTGATCTTCGAGAGCCGACCCAATGTCGCTGCCGATGCCGGCGTGCTGTGCCTGAAGTCGGGCAATGCCGTGATCCTGCGCGGCGGCTCCGACAGTTTTCGTTCGTGCCGCGCCATCCATGACTGCCTGGTGCAGGGCCTGCGGGAAGCCGGCCTGCCGGAAGCTGCGATCACGCTGGTGCCGACCCGCGACCGCGCCGCGGTCGGCATGATGCTGTCGGGCCTGAGCGGCGCCATCGACGTCATCGTGCCGCGCGGCGGCAAGAGCCTCGTCGCGCGCGTCGAGCAGGAAGCGCGCGTGCCTGTCTTCGCGCATCTCGAAGGCGTCAACCACGTCTATATCGACGGCAGCGCCGACCTCGCCATGGCGAAGTCGATCGTGCTCAATGCCAAGATGCGACGCACCGGCGTCTGCGGCGCGGCCGAGACGCTGCTGGTCGATCGTGCCGCCGTTGCATCGAGCCTGAAACCGCTGGTCGAGATGCTGCTCGATGCCGGCTGCGAGATCCGCGGCGACGAGGCCGTGCAGAAGGCCGATGCGCGCGTCAAGCCGGCGAGCGACGAGGATTGGGACACCGAATACCTCGACGCGATCATCGCGGCGAAGGTGGTGGACGGCGTCGACGGCGCGATCGCGCACATCCAGGACCACGGCTCGCATCACACCGATGCTATTGTGAGCGCGGATGAGGCTGCGGCCAACAAGTTCCTGAGCGAGGTCGATTCCGCGATCGTGCTGCACAACGCCTCGACGCAGTTTGCCGATGGCGGCGAGTTCGGTTTCGGCGCCGAGATCGGGATCGCCACCGGCCGCTTCCACGCCCGCGGGCCGGTCGGCGCCGAGCAGTTGACGAGCTTCAAATATCGCGTCCGCGGCACCGGACAGACCCGGCCGTAGACGTCGCGGGGCGCGGGCATTGAGCAACAATCTCGTCGTGCCGCGCTTCGTGGCGCAAGCGGTTCCGCCCTCGGTGCCGGGCATGCGCATCGGCCTGCTCGGCGGCTCGTTCAACCCGCCGCATCAGGCGCACCGCGCGATCAGCCGCTTCGCGCTGAAGCGATTGCAGCTCGATCGCGTCTGGTGGCTGGTCACGCCAGGCAATCCGCTCAAGGAGAACGGCACGCTGCACGAGCTCGGCGAGCGCATGCAGGCCGCGCGCGAGGTCGCCGATGATCCGCGTATCGAGGTGAGCTGTCTCGAATCCGTCATTCGCACCCGCTATACTATCGACACGATCAACACCTTGCGCCGCCGCTTCCCTGGCTTGCGCTTCGTCTGGATCATGGGCGCCGACAATCTCGCTCAATTCCATCGTTGGCAGGACTGGCGGCGCATCGCCGCCCAGGTGCCGATGGCAGTGATCGATCGCCCCCCGCAGAGTTTTCGCGCGCTCGGCTCGCCCGCAGCCCAGGCGTTATCGCGCTACCGTCTGCCCGAGAACAAGGCCGTCCAGCTTGCGGATCGGCCAGCACCGGCCTGGGTGTTCCTGACCGGATTGAAGCTGAATCTCTCCTCGACCGGCCTACGGAACCCGGACGGGAGCTGGAAAGGTACGAAGTGAGACGAAGTGTGCGGACTTGGTGGGGATTTCGGTCTCTCTGGCATATTGAAACCCTTAACCCCACATGATGTAGTGTAGCCAGTGGGCGCCCGGATTCGGCGTTCGCGATACAGTGAAAGGAATGGTCCCTGACCGCATCTGTATTGTCCAAGCCTGTTTTACCCAAGGTTGCCAAGCCTACGCGTAAAACATCGACCAAAGCTGCGGCCTTGAAGGCGCAACCCGACGCCGACAAGACGCTGAGCCTGATCCTCTCCCGCCTCGAGGACATGAAGGCGGAAGAGACGGTCACCATCGACCTTCGCGGCAAATCGGCGTACTCCGACTACATGATCGTCACCACCGGCCGGGTGAACCGGCACGTCGGCGCGATCGCGGAAAACGTCACCAAGAGCCTCAAGGAAAACGGCATCAAGACCATCCATGTCGAGGGCTTGCCCAATTGCGACTGGGTGCTGATCGATTCCGGCGACGTGATCGTGCACGTGTTCAGACCCGAGGTCCGCGAGTTCTACAACCTCGAGAGGTTGTAC
Source organism: Bradyrhizobium sp. USDA 336 (assembly GCF_044908355.1). Lineage (NCBI taxonomy): Bacteria > Pseudomonadati > Pseudomonadota > Alphaproteobacteria > Hyphomicrobiales > Nitrobacteraceae > Bradyrhizobium > Bradyrhizobium sp. USDA 336. Next base: position 5,531,130 of record NZ_JBIYDC010000002.1, read on the forward strand.
ACGCAGGGCCCAGGGGCGGCGAAGGCGATCTAGGCTCGAAGGCCGATTTCGAATCGGCTGACGCGCATGCTAGCGTCGTGCGCGCGCTTGTTGCGCGCGGTCTCGTCAACGCGACTCAAGAACCATGCGTGTTGCTGTCATTGCGGTGGGCCGGCTGAAGCAGGGCCCCGAACGGGAGCTTGCAGACCGCTATTTCGAGCGGTTCGAGGAGGCCGGCCGCAAGCTTGGATTCCGCGAACTCGGCATCCACGAAATTCCCGAAAGCCGCGCACGCGATGCGGCGACTCGGATGGCCGAAGAGGCCGCGGCGATCTCGGCGCATATACCTGACAAGGCGGTCCTGGTGGCGCTGGACGAGCGTGGCCAGAATCTCGATTCCACCGTATTCGCACGGTATCTGGCGCGCTGGCGCGACGAAGGTGCCGGACATACTATCTTCGTGATCGGAGGGGCGGACGGACTTTCGCCCGAATTGCGCCGTAAGGCCAAGCTCGCGATCGCGTTCGGCTCTGCGACCTGGCCGCACCAAATGATCCGCGTCATGCTTCTGGAACAGCTGTATCGGGCCGCCACCATCCTGGCCGGCCATCCCTATCACCGCGCGTGATGCGCGCCACAACGAGCACCTTTGCCGACACGATGCGAGCGCCGCTCCTCAACCTGCTGCTGATCACCGGTCTTGCCGGCGCAAGCCTCTTCGCCGAAGAAAGCCTCGCGCAAGCTCAGACGCAAGGTCAGACAGTTGCGCCGCCGCAGACTGCTGCGGTCTCGCCCGACGCGATCAAGCAGCGCGAGCAGGAGCTGGAGGCCGCGCGCGCGAGGCAACGAAGCGCGGAAGAAGCGCAGGCCAAGCTGAAGGCCGAGATCACTGCGCTCGGCCAGGACCGCACCCAGCTCAATCAGCAGCTGATCGACACCGCCGCCAATGTGCGCGCCGTGGAAACCAAGATCGACGAGGCCGAGGCGCGGCTGCGAACGCTGAACGGCCGCGAGCAGCAGATGCGCGCTTCGCTGGATTCGCGCCGTGCCGACATCGTCGAGGTGCTGGCGGCCTTGCAGCGCGCCGGCCGGCGCACGCCGCCGGCGCTGCTGGTGCGGCCCGAAGATGCGCTGCAATCCTTGCGCACCGCGATGCTGCTCGGCGCCGTCGTGCCGGAATTGCGCGGCCGCGCCGAGAAGATCGCAAGCGAGCTCGGCGAGCTCGTGGCCTTGCGCAAGACCATAGCAACCGAGCGCGATCAGCTCGCCTCCGACCGCGACAAGGTCAGGAGCGACCAGACCCGGCTCACCGCCCTGATCGAGGAACGGCAGCGCCAGCAGTCCGCACGGGAAAAAGACCTCGATGCCGAAAGCGCGCGCGCGATCGCGCTGTCAAGGCAGGTCGGCGATCTCCAGGGGCTGATCGCCAAGATGGAGCAGGACCTGCAAACCGCCGCCAAGGCAGCCGAGAAGGCCGCCGAGGCCGCAAGGCAGGCCGAGGCCAAGGAGGCCAAATTGGCGGCGGCAAACGCGGCCGCCAGCGCCAAACAGGGCCCGGGCGCGTTCAAGGACAAGTCCCGCACCACCCCGGCGATCGCCTTCGCTTCGGCCAAGGGTCTCCTGCCGTTTCCGGTTAACGGTAACAAGATCAGGGACTTTGGCGGTTCCGACGGGGTCGGCGGCGTCCAGAAGGGCATTTCGCTGGCGACCAAGCCCGGCGCCCAGGTCACGACGCCGTGTGATGGCTGGGTTGTGTATGCCGGCCCATTCCGCAGCTATGGACAACTCTTGATCCTAAACGCCGGGGGCGGGTATCATGTCCTGATCGCCGGAATGGAGCGCATTTCGGTCAACATCGGGCAGTTTGTGCTCACGGGGGAGCCGGTCGCGACCATGGGGTCGACCTCTCAGGTCGCCTCCATTCTCGCCACGAACGCGAGTCAACCTGTGCTGTATGTCGAGTTCCGTAAAGACGGCACTCCAATCGATCCAGGCCCATGGTGGGCCGCAAATGAAGGCGAGAAGGTTCGCGGATGATGCGCAAGACTTCAGTAATCCTCCTCAGCGCCGCAACCGGTGCGGCGCTGACGCTGTTCGTGACCCAGCCGCGCGCGGTGTTCATGGGCTCCAGCGCGCGAGCCGCCACCGCGGACACCTATCGCCAGCTCAACCTGTTCGGCGACGTGTTCGAGCGCGTGCGCTCCGACTATGTCGAGAAGCCCGATGACACCAAGCTGATCGAGTCCGCCATTAGCGGCATGCTTACCGGCCTCGATCCGCACTCGAGCTACATGGACGCGAAGAGCTTCCGCGACATGCAGGTGCAGACCCGCGGCGAATTCGGCGGGCTCGGCATCGAGGTCACGATGGAAGACGGCCTGATCAAGGTGGTCTCGCCGATCGACGACACGCCCGCCTCGCGCGCCGGCATCATGGCCAACGACATCATCACCAATCTCGACGACGAGGCGGTGCAGGGCCTGACGCTGAACCAGGCGGTCGAGAAGATGCGCGGTCCTGTCAACACCAAGATCAAGCTCAAGATCATCCGCAAGGGCCAGGACAACCCGCTCGACGTCACGCTGGTGCGCGACAATATCCGCGTCCGCTCGGTGCGCGCGCGCGTCGAGCAGGACGACATCGGCTATATCCGCATCACCACCTTCAACGAGCAGACCACCGAAGGCCTGAAGCGCGAGATCGGCAACCTCACGAACCAGATCGGCGGCGACAAGCTCAAGGGCTTCATCATCGACCTCCGCAACAATCCGGGCGGCCTGCTCGAGGAAGCGGTCACCGTCTCCGACTCGTTCCTCGAGAAGGGCGAGATCGTCTCGACCCGCGGCCGCAATGCCGAGGAGACCCAGCGCCGCGCCGCGCATGCGGGCGACCTGACCAAGGGCAGGCCGGTCATCGTGCTGGTCAATGGCGGCTCGGCCTCGGCGTCGGAAATCGTCGCCGGCGCGCTGCAGGACCACAAGCGCGCAACCATCGTCGGCACGCGCTCGTTCGGCAAGGGCTCGGTGCAGACCATCATTCCGCTCGGCAGCGGCAACGGCGCGCTGCGGCTGACCACCGCGCGCTATTACACGCCGTCGGGCAAGTCGATCCAGGCCAAGGGCATCGTGCCCGATATCGAAGTGCTCCAGGACGTGCCGGACGAGCTGAAGTCGCGCACCGACACCAAGGGCGAGGCTTCGCTGCGCGGCCACCTGAAGAACGACGGCGACGAGAAGACGGGCTCGCAGTCCTACGTCCCGCCGGACGCCAAGGACGACAAGGCGCTCAAGCTCGCCGGCGACCTGCTCCACGGCATCAAGAACAGCGCCTCCGCCGCGCCGACCCCGGGCGGCGACAACAAGGCGGCGACCGACAAGGCCAAAGCGGCGAACTAGGTCGGCGTATCACGCGATCCAGCGAAAGGGCGGCTTCCTGAAGCCGCCCTTTTTGCTTGGGAACTGCTGCTGCCTCCGGCCTATCCCGGCCTGCCGCCGCTTGACCTCGGCGTGGTATCGTCGGCTGGAGTGATTCGGGATCGCGCATGACTGAAACGGCGGATGATCTGAGCGCCCCGCTCGGACAGGATAAGCCGCGCCGCAAACGCCGGCTGCGGCTGCCGTTCACGTCTATGCAGCTGCTGGCTGTTCTGCTCGGCCTGTTCCTGGTTACCTTTGCCGGCTTCGCCATCTTCAACAAGGACCCGCTCGGCGGTGAGCCGATGGCCAGGCTCGCGATCCGCGCTCCCACTGCCACGGACGAGAAACCGGCCGCATCCGGCCACGGCGCAGAGAGCAAGCCGGAGGGTAAGCACGAGACCAAGGAAGCGCCGAAGCAGGCCGCGCCCGGCGAGCAGAAGACCATCACCATGATCGACGGCTCCACCGGCGCCCGCCGCGACGTGGTGATCGGCGGGGGCGATGCTGCGGACAAGGGCGAGGCTGCATCCGCCCCGCCGCCCGTCATGACCGGGATCAATCCGAAGCTGCTGGAGAAATCGCGCTACGGCATGATCCCGGTGGTCGCCGATGGGCTGAGGCCGTTCAACGTCTATGCGGCGGACGCCGACCGCGCCAAGGCCGCCAAGATGCCGGTGGTCGCGATCGTGATCGGCGGCCTCGGCGTCGGCGCCGCCAAGACCCTGGACGCCATCATGAAGCTGCCGCCGGCGGTGACGCTGGCCTTCACGCCCTACGGCTCCGACCCCGGCAAGCTCGCCGAGCGGGCGCGGGCGCAGCGCCACGAGATCTTCCTCCAGATCCCGATGGAGCCCTACGACTTCCCCGACAACGATCCGGGGCCGCAGACGCTGCTGACCTCGCTCAGCCCCGACCAGAACATGGACCGCCTGTACTGGCACCTCAGCCGGATGCAGGGCTATGCCGGTCTCACCAATTTCATGGGCGCCCGCTTCATCGCCACGGAGCCGGCGATGCAGCCGATCATCCGCGAGGCGGCCAAGCGCGGCCTCGGCTTCTTCGACGACGGCTCCTCGCCCCGCAGCATCGCGCCCCAGGCCGCGGCCAATCAGGCCGTGCCGTTCGGCAAGGGCGATATCGCCATCGACGCGGTGCCGACGGCGACCGAGATCGACCGCGCCCTCAACAAGCTGGAATCGGCGGCGCGCGAGCGCGGCATCGCCGTCGGCACGGCCTCCGCCTTGCCCGTCTCGATCGAGCGCATCAGCGCCTGGACCAAGACATTGGGCGACCGAGGTATCCTTTTGGTGCCATTGACAACCGCGATGCTGAAATCAAAATCCAGCTAAATCAACGAATTGGTTCGGCGCGGGTCTCGCGGGGCCGGCATGCCTTCCCAAGAAGCAGGCAAGAGGTCTGGCGGAATGGCGCGTTACGAGGATCTGCCCTACCGGACCTGTGTCGGTGTGATGCTGATCAATCCAAAGGGACTGGTGTTCATCGGCCGCCGCGCCGGCGGCATCGAGCATGTCGACGACACCCATGTCTGGCAGATGCCGCAGGGCGGGGTCGATCCCGGCGAGGACACCTGGGAAGCGGCCAAGCGCGAGCTCTACGAGGAGACCAGCGTGCGCTCGGTCGAGCGGCTCGGCGAGGTCCCGGACTGGCTCACTTACGACATTCCGCGCACCGTTGCCGGGCGCGCCTGGAAGGGCCGCTACCGCGGCCAGCGCCAGAAATGGTACGCGGTGCGCTTCACCGGCAAGGACAGCGAGATCAACGTCGAGCATCCCGGCGGCGGCGGCCACAAGGCGGAATTCGTGAGCTGGCGCTGGGAGTCGATGAAGAATCTCCCTGAGCTGATCATCCCGTTCAAGCGCCCGGTCTATGAGCGCGTGGTGCAGGAATTTTCTGCGCTGGCGGAGGGGTGATCAGATCACCTGTCGCGGCTCTCTCGCCCGTCATCCCCGCGAAGGCGGGGATCCATACTCCCCAGGCAGAAGTTGTGCGAAGGATAGCAGCGACGTCCTTTAAACCGACTACCGCCTGTGGTTATGGATTCTCAGGTGCGCAATTGCGCACCAGAGCTCGCGCTTCGCGCGCCCCGGAATGACGAGAGAAGGTTACGCGTGACGACTCACAAGCCCTACCGCCCCAACGTCGGCATCGCGCTGTTCAACGCCGACGGCCGCGTGCTGATCGGCCATCGCTTCAAGGGCGATGGGCCGGAGATCATCCTGCCGGGGCTCGACTGGCAGATGCCGCAGGGCGGTGTCGACGAGGGCGAGAATTTGCGCGACGCGGCGATGCGCGAGCTATGGGAGGAGACCAACGTCGTCAGTGCCGACTATCTCGGCGAGACCGACTGGTTCACCTATGAATTCCCGCCTTACGACGGACCGCAGACGCACCGCCTCGCAAAATTTCGCGGCCAGCGCCAGAAATGGTTCGCGCTGCGGTTCACCGGCACAGACGACGAGATCGATCCGCTGACGCCGCGCAACGGCCAGCCCGCCGAGTTCGACGCCTGGCGCTGGGAGCGCCTCGATCGTGTCGCCGAGCTCGTAGTGCCGTTCCGCCGCGAGGTCTACCGGGCCGTGGCGCAGGAGTTTGCGGGGTTCGCAAGCTGACTTTCGAAAACAACCCCATGCACAGTAGAAATGGCGTTGAAATTGTTAGAGAATTTTTTGCCGGCGCGGGCGCGTGAGGTGGCACCTCTGTCATCATGCGCCAGGCCTCATCTCACGTGAGCGCTAATTGATCGGGCCCACCGTGAATGGGCCGATGGCGATGACGTGGCAGTCGCTGTCGCGCTTGGCGCAGTCGGCGAGCGCGGAGGTGACGGCGGTCTGCTCATCAGCGGCCTTGAGACCGAGGCCGGCCCGGCCGGATGTGCCGACGGCGACAGCGGTCCAGCCCATGGTGTCACCGAGCTTGCGGACGACCTCGCCGCGCGCCTCGGCCACGATCGAGGCGTTGGAGGCGGCATTGAAGAAGCCGGTGATCCTGAACGAGGTTGGGATCGGCACGACGAAATTGTCGTCGACCGCGACGACCATGCAGGCAACACCGGCGATCGCGCCGCACGATTCCAGAGAACGCCGCACGGCTTCATCCACCGATGATGCGCCGAGCACCATGAAATAATGCCCGGTCGGGCCGAGCGCGATCGAACGGGATTTTGCCGCGGGCGCGAACATGTTCTCGATCCGCACTTTTGCGGCACTGCGCACGATCGGAAAATCCTTCGACGCGAATGGCTTCTCGGTTATGGCATCGTGGCGGACCCAAGGCTGCGGCGGCATCGGCGGCTTGCCGTGGGTGTAGACGACGTTGCTGCCGACGGCATAAAGCTCGCAGCGTCGCGGCGATTGCGCGGCATCGGCGCGCTTCTGGCACTGTTCGAGCGCCGTGTTTCGCGCGGCTTCCTCGGTTGGTTGATTCAACGCCGAGCCGATGAAGCCGCCGACATTGAGCGCGAAGGCCTTGTAGCCGGCGGCAGCGGAGTAGTCGCCGGCGACGTAGTTGCGGGCGCGCTCGTTGATGAAGGGCACGCTGTCGGCCGCAAGCTTGCCTGTCATCGGTGAGGGTGACGGCGCGGGCATCGGCGCCATCGCGGCGCCGGCGTTCGGCGGCGTCATCGGCGCCTTTACCATCTGGGTCGGCATTGGACTTGGCGTTGCCGCCATCGCGGTCGGCGTTGCGCTCGGCACGGCGACGGGTGCCGCGGCACTCGCGGCGTGCTTCAGCTTGGTGTTGTAGAGAGAGCCGGTAACGACGATGGCGACGATCGAGACGATTGCGACCGCCAGCGGCCATATCCACACCGGCGCCGCCGCCATCTTGGAGGCCGGCTTCTTCAGCTGCGGCTTGGCATAGGCGCCGTCCTCGCGCCGCATCGCCACCATATAGGCGTGCACCGGTGTCGGAATGTTCTTGACCTCCTGCGCGCCGATATCGGCGAACTGCACCGACAGCTTGTTGGCGACCTGCTCATGCACCCCGCGCGAGACGCAGATGCCGCCGACCTCGGCAAGACCCTCGAGGCGCGCGGCGATGTTGACGCCGTCGCCCAAGAGATCGCCGTCGCGCTCGACCACGTCGCCGATGGTGATGCCGATGCGAAACGACATCTGCCGGCTCGGCGGATAGGCCATGTTGCGGGTCCGCAAGCTCTCCTGGATGTCGATCGCGCAGCGCACCGCATCCACCGCGCTCGGAAACTCCGCGAGCACGGCATCGCCCGCCGTGTTGAAGATGCGCCCGCCGGCCTTGGCGATGAAATCGTCGACGACCTCGCGATAGGAGGCCAGACGCCGCAGCGTCTCCTCTTCGTCTTCCGCGACCAGCCTCGAATACCCGGCAATATCGGCTGCGAAAATCGCTGCGATCTTGCGTTTCATCTGCCGGCCCCCGGAACAAATCCGCGCGCGCAGAATGCCGCCATCTCCGGCGCGGTGCAACAAAGTTCAGCGCCCGCCACGGTCGGTGACGAGCGCTGGACCTGTCCCAGAATTCCCTTGCAGGAATGTCTTGTTCGCCCCGGAGCGGTGCCCCGGGGCTTAGTGCATAGCCGTGGCGTTGAGCTGATGCTGGATGCTCTTGAAGTGGTCGAGCCGCTCGATGGCCTGATCGAGCTCGGTGCCTTCGTGCTCCTTCAAGTTCTCTTCCATCTCCGCGATCGTCTCGGCGAACTGGACACGGTCGAGCTCGTCCAGCGAGGTCGCGACGTCGGCGAGCACGGTGAGGCCCTTTTCGGAGACTTCGGCAAGGCCGCCGAGCACGATGATCTTCTCGTGCTTGCCGCCGGTGGTGACGGTGAGGATGCCGGGCCGGATTGCAGCCACGACCGGCGCATGCCCCGCCAGCACGCCGAAATCACCCTCGGCGCCGGGGATGTCGACCTGATCGACCTCACCCGAGAAGGCGAGCTTTTCAGGAGAGACGAGATCGAAATGGAAGGTGGCCATGGGAAACCTGCGAATAGCGAGTGGCGAATGGCGAGTAGCGAATGGAAGCAGCGACTATTCGCTACTCCCCATTCGCCATTCGCTTCTTAAGCCGCTTCAGCGGCGAGCTTCTTGCCCTTCTCCACCGCCTCTTCGATGGTGCCGACCATGTAGAAGGCAGCTTCCGGCAGGTGGTCGTACTTGCCTTCCACCAGGCCCTTGAAGCCCTTGATGGTGTCGGCGAGGTCCACGAACTTGCCCGGCGAACCCGTGAAGATTTCGGCGACGTGGAACGGCTGCGACAGGAAGCGCTCGATCTTGCGGGCGCGGGCCACCGTCAGCTTGTCCTCTTCCGAAAGCTCGTCCATGCCGAGAATGGCGATGATGTCCTGGAGCGACTTGTAGCGCTGCAGCACCTGCTGGACCTGACGGGCGACGGTGTAGTGCTCCTCGCCGACGACCAGCGGCGAGAGCATGCGCGAGGTCGAGTCGAGCGGGTCCACCGCCGGATAGATGCCCTTTTCCGAGATCGCGCGCGACAGCACCGTGGTGGCGTCCAAGTGCGCGAACGAGGTCGCGGGCGCCGGGTCGGTCAAGTCGTCGGCCGGCACGTAGATGGCCTGCACCGAGGTAATCGAGCCCTTTTGCGTGGTGGTGATGCGCTCCTGCAGCGCGCCCATGTCGGTGGCGAGCGTCGGCTGATAACCCACCGCCGAAGGAATACGGCCGAGCAACGCCGACACTTCCGAGCCGGCTTGCGTGAAGCGGAAGATGTTGTCGACGAAGAACAGCACGTCCTGGCCCTGGTCGCGGAAGTGCTCGGCGACGGTCAGACCGGTCAGACCGACGCGGGCGCGGGCGCCCGGCGGCTCGTTCATCTGACCGAACACCAGCGCGCACTTCGACTTCACGCTCGGATCCGGATTGTGCGGGTCGGCGTTGACCTTGGACTCGATGAACTCGTGGTAGAGGTCGTTGCCCTCGCGGGTACGCTCGCCGACGCCGGCGAACACGGAGTAACCGCCGTGCGCCTTCGCGACGTTGTTGATCAGCTCCTGAATCAGCACGGTCTTGCCCACGCCGGCGCCGCCGAACAATCCGATCTTGCCGCCCTTCGCATAGGGAGCGAGAAGGTCGACGACCTTGATGCCGGTGACGAGAATTTCAGCTTCGGTCGACTGGTCGGTATAAGTCGGCGCTTCCTGGTGGATGGCGCGGGTGCCTTCCGACTTGATCGGGCCGGCCTCGTCGATCGGCTCGCCAATGACGTTCATGATGCGGCCCAGCGTACCGTCCCCCACGGGAACCGAGATCGGCTGACCGGTGTCGGTCACTTCCTGACCGCGCACCAGACCTTCGGTGGCGTCCATCGCGATGGTGCGGACGGTCGACTCGCCGAGATGCTGCGCGACTTCCAGCACCAGGCGGTTGTTGCCGTTCTTGGTTTCGAGCGAGTTGAGAATGGCCGGCAGGTGGCCTTCGAACTGCACGTCGACGACGGCGCCCATGACCTGGGTAACGCGACCGATCTGTGTGGCTGCTGTAGCCATTTACTGTCTCCTTCGATCCGAATTTCGTGTCCGGTCAGACTGCTTCTGCGCCGGAGATGATTTCGATGAGTTCCTTGGTGATCTGAGCCTGACGCGTGCGGTTGTAGACCAGCGTCTGCTTGCGGATCATTTCCCCGGCGTTGCGGGTGGCGTTGTCCATCGCCGACATCTGCGCACCGTAGAACGAGGCGTTGTTCTCGAGCAGGGCGCGGAATATCTGCACCGCGAGGTTGCGCGGCAACAGGCGCGTGAGGATCTCGTCCTCCTCCGGCTCATATTCGTAAGAGGTCGCGCTGCCATTCGCAGCGCCTTCCTCGACAACCAGCGGAATGATCTGTTGAGCGGTGGGGACCTGTGCGATCACCGACTTGAATTGCGAATAGAATAGCGTGCAGACGTCGAATTCGCCGTTGTCGAAACGCGCCAGAACCTTCTTGGCGATCTCCTCGGCGTTGACGAAGCCGAGCTGGCGGACGCTGCGCAGGTCCATGTGCTCGACGATCTGCTTGTCGAACTGGCGGCGGAGCTGCTCATAACCCTTGCGGCCGACGCAGAAGAATTTCACCTCCTTGCCCTGCGCAGCGAGCGCCAGAGCGCGCTCACGGGCGAGACGCACGATCGAGGAGTTGAAGGCGCCGGACAGGCCGCGCTCGCCGGTGCAGACCAGCAGGAGGTGAACCTGGTCCCGGCCGGTGCCGGCCAGCAGCACCGGTGCGCCGGGCGAGCCGACCGCGGCGCTGGCGATGTTGGAGATCACCGCGCTCATCTTGTCGGCATAGGGACGCGCCGCTTCCGCGGCGGTCTGCGCGCGGCGCAGCTTGGAGGCCGCGACCATCTGCATGGCCTTGGTGATCTTTTGCGTCGCCTTGGTGGAGGCGATGCGGACGCGCATATCTTTAAGTGACGCCATTCTTCGTCCCCAGCGATCAGCCTGCGGCTCGACCGCGACCCTATCCTTTCGTCATGCCCGGGCGTGTCCCGGGCATCCACGTTCTCCGTCTTCCACGCACAAGACGTGGATGGCCGGGACAAGCCCGGCCATGGCGGCCTTCTTACGAGAAAGACTTCGCGAAGCCCTCGACCACCGACTTCAGCTTGGCAGCGGTATCGTCGGAGAGATCGCGGCTGTCGCGAATCGCGTTGAGGATGTCGGCGTGCTTGCCGCGCAGCAGCGAGAGCAGGCCGTCCTCGAACGCGCGCACCTTGTTGAGCGGGAGCGGATCGAGATAGCCGTTGGTGCCGGCCCAGATCACGCAGACCTGCTCTTCCATCTTCAGCGGCGAGAACTGCGGCTGCTTGAGCAGCTCGGTGAGGCGCGAGCCGCGGTTGAGCAGGCGCTGGGTCGAGGCGTCGAGGTCGGAGCCGAACTGCGCGAACGCCGCCATTTCGCGGTACTGCGCGAGCTCGCCCTTGATCTTGCCGGCGACCTTCTTGGTGGCCTTGGTTTGCGCCGACGAACCGACGCGCGACACCGACAGACCGACGTTCACGGCAGGACGGATGCCCTGGAAGAACAGGTCGGTTTCCAGGAAGATCTGGCCGTCGGTGATCGAGATGACGTTCGTCGGGATGTAAGCCGACACGTCGTTGGCCTGGGTTTCGATGACAGGCAGCGCCGTCAGCGAGCCCGAGCCCATGTCCTTGTTCAGCTTCGCCGCGCGCTCGAGCAGGCGGGAGTGCAGATAGAACACGTCGCCGGGATAGGCTTCGCGGCCCGGCGGGCGGCGCAGCAGCAGCGACATCTGACGGTAGGCGACAGCCTGCTTGGACAGATCGTCATAGATGATGACCGCGTGCATGCCGTTGTCGCGGAAGTACTCGCCCATGGTGCAGCCGGTAAAGGGCGCGATGTACTGCATCGGCGCCGGATCCGACGCGGTGGCGGCGACGACGATCGAGTATTCGAGCGCGCCCTGCTCTTCCAGCACCTTCACGAACTGCGCGACGGTCGAACGCTTCTGGCCGACCGCGACGTAGACGCAGTACAGCTTGATGTTCTCGTCCGGCTGCGCGTTGAGCGGCTTCTGGTTCAGGATGGTGTCGAGCGCGATCGCGGTCTTGCCGGTCTGGCGATCGCCGATGATCAGCTCGCGCTGGCCGCGGCCGATCGGGATCAGGGCGTCGATCGCCTTGAGGCCGGTCGCCATCGGCTCGTTCACCGACTTTCGCGGAATGATGCCGGGCGCCTTGACGTCGACGCGCATGCGCTTGTCGGCCTGGATCGGTCCCTTGCCGTCGATGGGATTGCCGAGCGCGTCGACGACGCGGCCGAGCAGGCCCTTGCCGACCGGCGCGTCCACGATGGCGCGGGTGCGCTTGACGGTCTGGCCTTCCTTGATCTCGCGGTCGGCACCGAAAATAACGACACCGACGTTGTCGGTTTCGAGGTTCAGCGCCATGCCGCGGGTGCCGTTCTCGAACTCGACCATTTCACCGGCCTGGACGTTGTCCAGACCGTAGACGCGGGCGATACCGTCGCCGACGGACAGCACCTGTCCGACTTCGGAGACTTCAGCTTCCTGGCCGAAATTCTTGATCTGGTCCTTGAGGATCGCGGAAATTTCCGCGGCGCGGATGTCCATCAGCCTGCCTCTTTCATCGCGTGCTTGATCGAATTGAGTTTGGTGCGAAGCGAACCATCCACCATGCGGCTGCCCAGCTTGACGACGAGGCCACCGATGATCGAGGGATCGACTTTCACGTTCAGCGCGACGTCCTTGCCGGTCACCGACTTCAGGGCAACCTTGAGGGCATCGAGATTCTTGTCAGAGAGCGCCTCCGCCACCGTGACGTCGGCCGTCGTCTCGCCCTTGAACCGGGCCACGAGGGCGCGGTAGGCGCGGCTGACGTCGGCCACCGCGAACAGGCGGCGGTTGGCGGTCAGCACTTTCAGAAAGTTGGCGGTGATGCCGGCGATGCCCGCCTTGTCCAGCACGGCCGAAAGGGCCTTGGACTGGGCGTCGGCGGCGAACACCGGGCTGCGGACGAGGCGCTTGAGATCAGCGCTTTCGTTCAGCAAGGCATCGAATTTATCAAGATCGGCTTTGACCTCGTCGACCACGTTCTGGTCGCGGGCCAGCTCGAACAAGGCCGTTGCATAACGGCCGGACACACCTGAAACGGACGTATCTTCTGCAGCCACAGACGCGCTCTTTTTGCTGTCAAACTCGCAAGGGAAAAACCGTCGCCACGAAGCGGCGCCTAGCGATCCAAGCCCTTGGAATTCAAGCGGGACTTCGATTTCCGACCAGCACGGGAGGTGCCGGGCTCGTTAAAATCGCGGCTTTGCTAACATAGCAGGTGCGCAGGTGCAACATGACGCCAAACTAAAGGCATGAGGTTCTGTCGCCAGTTCGTCGCAGCTTCGCAACACATTGCGCGCGAGAAGGGCCGACCGAGGCGGCGACCTGCCACGTCACGGAATTCAGCGCCGGCCCTGCCGCGAACACCTCCATTGGTTCCTGCCCCCAGCGCATAGCGGCCATGAACACGGATCGCTGAGGCGTGAATCCGTTCCCGCCGGTTCCACCCACCGAATACTTATCGAATTCTAAACGCTAGGGCCGATGACTTCGCTTTACAGTATTCGCAAGTAATATAGAGGTTAATAAATCGTTAAAGGCGAAGATTACGGGATATCGGATGAATATCTCGCGACGGTAACAAGATATTTCATAACGACACATACCGGATTTACTGCCCAATTCACGCCTCATTGGGAATCGAAACGCCAAATCGCTCACAAACTGATGGGGGCTCCACTTGCCACAAATGTGGCAATACTAGCTTAGGGACCATTAAATGCTGTCTTTGAAGACGCTGGGCTTTGTGACCCGGCCGCGAACGGCGATTGCTTTCGTCGCCGCAACTCTCCTTGTCGGTGGAACTGCCACCGAAGCTTCCGCCAAATCCAAGCATCGCCATCACCACCGCCACCACACCCAGACCGAGGCCAACGCGACCGCCGATTGGCGCAATGCCAATGCGTCGATGACGCCGACCTCCGGCACGGGCCGCAGCTTCTCCGGCATCGCGTCCTTTTACGGCAATGAGTCCGGTAGCAAGACCGCCTCGGGCCAGCGCTTCAACCAGAACGCCATGACCGCGGCGCACCGTTCGCTGCCCTTCGGCACCAAGCTGCGCGTCACCCATGGCAGCCAGAGCGTCATCGTCACCATCAATGACCGCGGCCCGTTCATTCGCGGGCGTGTGCTCGACCTCTCCACGGGTGCCGCCCGCGCCATTGGCCTCACCAGTCGCGGCGTCGGCCGCGTCACCGCGGAAGTCGTCTCCTAAAGGCGCGATCCGCGCCTGATCGAGCGCGCAGTTTTCATCAGTTTGCTGCGCACGTGAAACAAGCCCGCGGTCTTGGGGGACCGCGGGCTTTTTTTGTTTTGTCATTCCGGGGCGCGCGGAGCGCGAACCCGGAATCCATCGCGCGGCAGAGTCGGTGGAGGAATGGATTCCGGGCTCGCGACTTCGTCGCGCCCCGGATGACGGCGGAGGATTTGGCTACGGCGATGGCTACAAAAAGCTCTGCGGATCGACGTCGACTTCGAGCTTCAGATTGCCTGTCGGCTTCGGGCAGACCGCGAGCCAGTTGCGCAAGTAGTCCGACAGGTCGAAGCCGCGCGCCGATTTCACCAGGATGCGGAAGCGGTAACGGCCCTTGATGACGGCGAGCGGCGCTTCGGCGGGGCCGAGCACGACGACGCGCTCGTCGCGCGGCGCGAGCGCGACGAGCTTACGGCCGAAGCCTTCGGCGCCCGGGCGGTCGCCGGCGGAGATGATCAGGCTGGCGAGCCGGCCGAACGGCGGGTAGAGCGTCTTTTCGCGCAGCTCGATCTCGCTGTCGTAGAAGGCCTCGCGGTCGCAGGCGATCAAGGCCCGCATCACGGGGTGATCGGGCTGATGGGTCTGGAGATAGCCGACGCCGCGGCCCTGCTCGCGACCGGCGCGGCCGATCACCTGGTTGAGCAATTGCCAGGTGCGCTCGGCCGCGCGCGGATCGCCATTGCTGAGGCCAAGATCGGCATCGACCACGCCGACCAAGTTGAGCCGCGGGAAGTTGTGGCCCTTGGCCACGAGCTGCGTGCCGATGATGATGTCGACGCGGCCCTCCGCGATCTCGGCGAGCTCGCTTCGCATGGTCTCGATCGAGGTGATGAGATCGCTCGACAGCACCATGGTGCGCGCTTGCGGGAACAGCGCCGCCGCCTCCTCCTGCAGGCGCTCCACGCCGGGTCCGACCGCGACCAGCGATTCCTCGGCCGAACAGTTCGGGCAGATGTGCGGGCGCGGCATCGAGAAGCCGCAATGATGGCAGACGAGGCGCTGGCGAAAGCGATGATCGACCAGCCAGGCATCGCAGATGGTGCAGGCGAAGCGATGGCCGCAGGCACGGCACAAGGTCAGCGGCGCATAGCCGCGACGATTGAGGAACAACAGCGCCTGCTCGCGCCGCTCGATCGCGGTTCGGATCGCGCCGGCAAGCCGCGGCGAGATGAAGCGGCCGCGCGCGGGCGGCTCGCGGCGCAGGTCGATGGCCTCGATATGCGGCATGTGCTGGCCGCCGAAGCGCGAGGGCAGCGCGATGCGCTGGTAGCGGTTCTTGCGCGCATTGACCTCGGATTCCACCGACGGCGTCGCGGAGGCCAGCACGACCGGGATTTTTGCGATATGCCCGCGCACCACCGCCATGTCGCGGGCGTGGTAATGCACGCCGTCGTCCTGCTTGTAGGCCTGGTCGTGCTCCTCATCGACGACGATGAGGCCAAGATTGGCGTAAGGGAGAAACAGCGCCGAACGCGCGCCGACGACGACCGGCGCCGAACCTTCGGAGATCGCGGCCCAATTGCGCGCGCGGGTGCGCGGGGTGAGCTCGGAATGCCATTCGATCGGCCGCACGCCAAAACGCTGCGCGAAGCGATCGAGGAACTGGCCGGTAAGCGCGATCTCCGGCATCAGGATCAGCGCCTGCTTGCCGCGGCGGATCACCTCGGCGACGGCTTCGAAATAGACCTCGGTCTTGCCCGAGCCGGTGACGCCGTCGAGCAGCGCAACATGGAAGGTGCCGTTGGCCGCGAGCGCGCGCATCGCATCCACACCGGCACGCTGCAGCGGGGAAAAATCCGGCCGGCCGAATTCCGGATCAGGCGCCGGCGGCGGAGGCGGCGGCGGCATCGGCTCCACCGTGAGCGTGCCTTCGTCGACGAGACCGTCGATGACGCCCGAGGAGACGCCGGCCTCCTTGGCCGCCTCGGACTTGCCGTGCAGCAGCCGGTCCGACAGCAGCGCGATGACGCGCTGGCGCGCCGGCGTCAGACGCTTCGGCGGATCGCCGGTCAGGCGCACGCCGGCGCGCACCCGCTCCGGGCCGAGATTTTCGCCCATGCGCAGGCACATGCGCAGCACCATGCCGCGCGGGCTCAGCGTGTAATTGGCGACCCAGTCCACCACCTGGCGCAGCTCCGGCTTGAGCGGCGGAATGTCGAGCTTCTCGCTGACCTCCTTGAGGCGGTTATGCAGGCGCGGATCGGGATTGGCGTTCTCGCCCCAGACCACGGCCAGCACCTCGCGCGGACCGAGCGGCACACCGACGAGGTCGCCCGCCTTCAGCTCCATGCCGCGCGGCACCTTGTAGGAATAGGTATGGTCGAGCGCGACCGGCACCAGCACGTCGACCATGCGGGTGGCGGGGGCGGTGTCGTTGCGCGGCGATTGGTCCATGAGCGGGGAATCGGAACCTTGAGGCCTTCAGGCTAGCGCCGCGCGGCGGCCTTAGCGAACGATAAACGAGTGTGATGCGATATACTGTGCGGAATCACCACGTCCAGAGCGCATGAGCAAAGCGGCCGCCCCACACATCGAGCTCGCCAGCGCCGATCCCTCGATCGCGCAGGAGACGGCGCGCTGGCTGGCGCATCTCGGCGCCGAGCGGCGGCTGTCGCCGAAGACGCTGGAGGCCTATGGCCGCGATCTGCGTCAGTGCCTGGATTTCCTCTGTGCCCATTGGGGCGAGCGCGTCACGCTCGAGCGCTTCGCGGCGCTGGAAGCCACCGACGTGCGCGCCTTCATGGCGATGCGCCGGGCTGACGACATCGCCGGCCGCAGCCTGATGCGCGCGCTGGCGGGCCTGCGCTCGTTCGGACGTTTTCTTGAGCGCGAGGGCAAGGGCAAGGTCGGCGCATTGTCGGCGATCCGCGCGCCGAAGGTCGCCAAGAGCCTGCCGAAGCCGCTGCCGATGGCCTCGGCCAAACGTCTGGCCGATGCCGACGAGCGCGCCGGCGAGGAGCGCGAGACCTGGATCCTTGCACGCGACGCCGCGGTGATGGCGCTGCTCTATGGCTCGGGCCTGCGCATCTCCGAGGCGCTGGGTCTCAAGCACCGCGAGGTGCCGAAGCCCGGCGAAGGCGACGTGCTGGTCGTGACCGGCAAAGGCAACAAGACCCGCATGGTGCCGGTGCTGCAGAACGTGCTCGCATTGATTCAAGAGTACGTCGCGATGTGTCCGTATCCGCTGCCAGCCGAAGGACCGATCTTCGTGGGCGCACGCGGCGGCCCCTTGAGCCCGCGCATTATCCAGCTCGCGATGGAGCGGCTGCGCTGCGCGCTCGGGCTGCCCGACAGCGCCACGCCGCACGCGCTGCGGCATTCCTTTGCCACGCATCTGCTCTCGCGCGGCGGCGACTTGCGCGCCATCCAGGAATTGCTCGGCCATTCCTCGCTCTCGACGACGCAGGTCTATACCGGCATCGATTCCGAGCGGCTGCTCGAGGTGTATGCCAGCGCCCATCCGCGGCGCTGACGCTGACGAGCTCTCGTGCCCCGGACGCAGCGCAGCACTTCTTCAGTGATGCGCTGCTGAGCCGGGGCCCATC
This sequence comes from Bradyrhizobium sp. USDA 336, assembly GCF_044908355.1. Lineage (NCBI taxonomy): Bacteria > Pseudomonadati > Pseudomonadota > Alphaproteobacteria > Hyphomicrobiales > Nitrobacteraceae > Bradyrhizobium > Bradyrhizobium sp. USDA 336. The sequence continues at coordinate 5,548,904 of NZ_JBIYDC010000002.1, forward strand.
CTCCGGCGCGATCGTCTGCAGCTTCTGGGTCCCGGCTCAGCGTCGCAGCGTTACACGCCGCGCCGCGTCCGGGACAAGAGAGCCGGCAGACTGACACACTCTCGTCATAGCTCGCGTGCCTCTTGCGCCGCGCACGCGGTTGGTTCAATCGTACCGAACCAGGACAGGAGAGACTTATGGGCGCACATGAAAGCATGGAGCATGCCGAGCACGCCGAACACGCGTCCGGCTCGAACAAGAAGATCGCCCTTCTGATCGCCGTGCTGGCGCTGTTCCTGGCGATCTCGGAGACGCTCGGCAAGGGTGCCCAGACCGAATCGATCAGCAAGAACGTCGAAGCCGCCAATCTCTGGGCGTTCTTCCAAGCCAAGAGCATCCGCCGCACCGTGGTGGTGACCGCGGCGGAGCAGGGCAAGCTGACACTGGCCGCCGCGGCCGAGGCGCAGAAGCCCGCCGTGCAGAAGCAGATCGACGACTGGACCAAGACGGCGCAGCGCTACCGCTCCGAGCCCGAGACCGGCGAAGGCACCGAGCAGCTTGCGGACAAGGCCAAGCACGCCGAGCACGCCCGCGACGAGGCGACCGCGAAGTACCACCATTTCGAGCTGGCCTCGGCCGCCTTCCAGATCGGCATCGTGCTGGCGTCCGCCACCATCATCACCGGCATGCTGGCGCTCGCCTATGTCAGCGGCGTGCTGACGATCGCCGGCCTGATCATGACCGCGCTCGGCCTGTGGTGGCCGCATCTGCTGCATTTGCATTGAGGCGTTGAGGCGACGATTGTAACCACACAGACAGTGTCATGCCCCGCGAAGGCGGGGCATCCAGTACACCGCGGCCTCTCGGTTCAATCACGACTGCTGGTGGAATACTGGATTGCCCGCCTTCGCGGGCAATGACACTGAATGTGTGTCACCGCGCCTGGTGCACGCTCTTCCTGAAGCGCTGGATCATTCGCAGCGTGCGATAGGACCAGCCCTCGCCGTTGCCGGCGATCAGCTCGCGGATGCGGCGCTTGATCGGGTCGACCAGCTCCGCAGCCTTGGCGCGGATCTTCAGCACCAAGGCGTAGATCCGCTCGAACCAGGGCATCTCCAGAAGCTTGGCGCGCGTGACGTCGAACACGAAGGCGGTGACGCCGACGCCGACGAGCTTTCCGAACACGATCGTGACGAACGCGCCGGTCCAGTATTCATGCGCGAGCAGCCACAGCCCGACCAGCTTGAGCGGAAACAGCGGGACGACGGGCACCGCGAACACGAGCAGCGTCATGGCCGGCGAGAGCGCATCGACGCGCTCCGTCAGCCAATGCTTGAAGCGCGCCAGCGGGATGGCTGCGACGATCCTGGCGACGATCGGCTCGAGATGATCCCACAGCCAGGCTTCGATCAGGAAAACGATCGCAAGCAGGACCCAGACCGGTTGAAGAAGGCGGCGCAGCATGTGTTTCCCGCCCGGTTCGGCGCTGGGCGCGTCGTTACATATGGATGGCTCGCTTGCCGACCGCAAGCGCGGCTTCCTTGACGGCCTCCGAGCGCGTCGGATGGGCGTGGCAGGTGCGCGCGAGATCTTCCGCACTGCCGCCGAATTCCATCAGAACACACGCTTCATGGATCATTTCGCCGGCTTCACGGCCGATGATGTGCACGCCGAGCACGCGATCGGTCTTCGCGTCTGCGAGAATCTTCACAAAGCCGTCAGTGGTTTGGTTGACCTTGGAGCGACCGTTGGCGGTGAACGGAAACTTTCCGACCGTGTAAGCCGTGCCCGCCTGCTTGAGTTCCTCCTCGGTCTTGCCGACGGAGGACACTTCCGGCGTGGTATACACGACGCCCGGGATCACGTCGTAATTCACGTGGCCGGCCTGGCCTGCGATGATCTCGGCGACCGCGACGCCCTCGTCCTCGGCCTTGTGCGCGAGCATGGGGCCTGCGACGACGTCGCCGATGGCATAGACGCCCTTCAGGCTGGTGGCGAAATGCGGATCGATCTGGACCCGGCCGCGCGCATCGAGCGCGACACCGGCTTCCTTGAGGCCGAGACCGTCGGTGTAGGGCACGCGGCCGATGCAGACGAGGACGACGTCGGCTTCAAGCGTCTCGGCGGCACCGCCGGAAGCCGGTTCGATTTTCGCGAGCAATGCCTTGCTGTTCACTTCGACGCCGGTCACCTTCGAGCCCAGCTTGAATGCAAATCCTTGCTTCTCGAGGATGCGCTGGAATTGCTTGGCGATCTCGCCGTCCATGCCGGGCAGGATGCGGTCGAGGAATTCGACCACGACGACTTCGGCACCCAGGCGGTGCCAGACCGAGCCGAGCTCGAGGCCGATCACGCCGGCGCCGACGATGAGGAGCTTGCCGGGGACCTTCTCCAGCGACAGCGCGCCGGTCGAGGAGACGATGCGCTTCTCGTCGATCTCGATGCCCTTGAGGCGCGCGATGTCGGAGCCGGTGGCGATCACGATGTTCTTGGTCTCGACTACCTGCGACTTGCCGTCGGCGGAGACCTCGACCTTGCCGGTGCCGAGAATCTTGCCGGTACCCTTGAGCACGTCGATCTTGTTCTTCTTCATCAAGAACTCGACGCCCTTGACGTTGCCGTCGATGCCCTGCTGCTTGAAGTTCATCATCGCGGGCAGATCGAGCTTCGGCGCGGAAACGCTGACGCCCATCTTGGCGAAGGAATGGCCGGCTTCCTCGAACATTTCGGAGGCGTGCAGTAGCGCCTTCGACGGCATGCAGCCGACATTGAGGCAGGTGCCGCCGAGAGTCGCGTTCTTTTCGACCACGGCGACCTTCATGCCGAGCTGGCTCGCGCGTACCGCGCAGACATAACCGCCCGGTCCGGTGCCGATGACGACGAGATCGTAGGTAGCCATGAGAGAAAGTCCCGTAAAGTTAGGCGTGGTGAGGATGCTCAGCGTCCGCGCGGCGCGTCAGCGTCCGCCGGACACATCGAGAATGGCTGAGGTGACGTAGGAGGCCTCGTCCGAGATCAGCCAGACGATGGCATTGGCGATTTCGTCGGCGGTGCCGACGCGCTTCATCGGCACCAGATGGGCCAGGCGATGGGCGCGGTCGGGCTCGCCGCCGGCCGCGTGGATGTCGGTGTCGATCAGGCCGGGACGGATCGCGGCGACGCGGATGCCCTCGCCCGCGACCTCATGGCCGAGGCCGACGGTGAAGGAATCGACCGCACCCTTGGACGCGGCGTAGTCGACATAGGTGTTGGGCGAGCCGAGCCGCGCAGCGACGGACGACAGGTTGACGATGACGCCGCCCGTGCCGCCGTGCTTGGTCGACATCCGCTTCACCGCCTCGCGCGCGCAGAGGATGGAGCCGGTGACGTTCACCGCCATCACGCGCTGGATGCGCTCGGCCGACATCTCGTCGACGCGCACGCCGCTCTTGCCGACGATGCCGCCATTGTTGACGAGCGCCCCAAGCGTGCCGAACTTGTCGGCTTCCTTGAACAGATTGAGGATGTCACTTTCCTCGGCGACATCGCATTTCACCGCGATGGCCTTGCCGTTGCTGGCCGCGATCTGCGCGACCACCTCGTCGGCGGCCTGTTTGTTGCTGGCATAGCCGACCACGACGCGGAAGCCGCGCGCGGCCGCCGCAAGCGCGGTCGCCCGCCCGATGCCGCGGCTGCCGCCGGTGATGACAACGACTTTATCCGTCACGCGCGCCTCCATGGTTCGACACGCGCCGTCGCATCAGTTGCGACGGCGCTCGCAAAGCATCAGCGATCAGAGATCGAGCACCAGGCGCGCCGGATCTTCCAGGCTCTCCTTGACGCGGACCAGGAAGGTGACGGCTTCCTTGCCGTCGATGACGCGGTGATCGTAGGACAGCGCCAGATACATCATCGGGCGGACCTCGATCTTGCCGCCGACGACCATCGGCCGCTCCTGGATCTTGTGCATGCCGAGGATGCCGGACTGCGGCGCGTTCAGGATCGGGGTCGACATCAGCGAGCCGTAGATGCCGCCATTGGTGATGGTGAAGGTGCCGCCCTGCATCTCGTCGATCTTGAGCTGGCCGTCACGGGCGCGGCGGCCGAAATCGGCGATGCTCTTCTCGATGTCGGAGATCGACTTGTGGTCGCAGTCGCGCACCACAGGCACGACCAGGCCCTTGTCGGTGCCGACGGCAACGCCGATGTGGTAGTAGTTCTTGTAGATCAGGTCGCTGCCGTCGATCTCGGCGTTGACGGCCGGGATGTCCTTCAGCGCCTGCACGACGGCCTTGGTGAAGAAGCCCATGAAGCCGAGCTTGGCGCCGTGCTTCTTCTCGAACGCGTCCTTGTAGTGCGCGCGCAGCGCCATGACGTTGGTCATGTCGACCTCGTTGAAGGTCGTGAGCATGGCCGCGGTGTTCTGCACGTCCTTGAGCCGGCGCGCGATGGTCTGGCGCAGCCGGGTCATCTTGACGCGCTCTTCGCGGGCGGCGTCATCGGCCGGCGACGGCGCGCGGACCTGCACGGCAGCGGCGGGCTGGTTGACCGGCGTCGGCGCCGACGCGGCGCGCTCGATCGCGGCCAGCATGTCGCCCTTGGTGACGCGGCCGTCCTTGCCGGAGCCCGGCACGGTCGAGGCGTCGATGCCGGTCTCGGCCGACAGTTTGCGCACGGACGGCGCGAGCGGCGCATCGGCCGGCGGCGCCTTCGCGGCAGCGGGAGCCGGCGCCGGAGCAGCGGTAGCAGCGGCAGGCGCAGCAGCCTTGACCGGCGCGGCAGCGGGCTTGGCTGCGCCGGCACCTTCGGTGATCTGACCGAGCAGCGCGCCCACGGCAACGGTCGCACCATCAGCAGCGATGATCTCGCTCAGCGTGCCGGCGGTCGGCGCGGGGACTTCGATGGTGACCTTGTCGGTCTCGAGCTCCACCAGGGGCTCGTCGACGGCGACGGGGTCGCCGGCCTTCTTGAACCAGCGGCCGATGGTGGCCTCGGTGACGGATTCGCCGAGCGTCGGCACACGAATTTCAGTCATGGTCTCTTCCTTAATCGTTTTTGGCCGTCATCGTCGGCGCAGGCGGACGATCCAGTACACCGTGACGATCATGGATCAAACGGACGCCGCGGCGTACTGGATGCCCCGCCTTCGCGGGGCATGACAATTGGAATTTCGGTCAGCTCAGTGCTTCGTCCAGGAACGCCTTCAGCTGAGCCTGATGCTTGGACATCAGACCCGTGGCGGTCGCGGCGGAAGCGGCGCGGCCGACATAACGCGGACGCCGGCTCGCGCCGTTCACCTGGTTCAGCACCCATTCCAGATAGGGCTCGATGAAGTGCCAGGCACCCATGTTGCGGGGCTCTTCCTGGCACCACACCATCTCGGCCTTCTTGAAGCGCGACAGCTCGGCCACCAGCGCCTTCAGCGGCACCGGATAGAGCTGCTCGACTCGCATCAGGTAGATGTCGTCGATGCCGCGCTTCTCGCGCTCCTCGTAGAGGTCGTAATAGACCTTGCCGGAGCACAGCACGATGCGACGGATCTTCTCGTCGGGGACGAGCTTGATCGCCTCGTTTGGCAGCATCTGGGCGTCATCGTAGAGGATGCGGTGGAAGGTCGTGCCCTTCGCGAGCTCGTCGAGGCGCGACACCGCCCGCTTGTGACGCAGCAGCGACTTCGGCGTCATCATGATCAGCGGCTTGCGGATCTCGCGATGCAGCTGCCGGCGCAGCACGTGGAAATAGTTCGCCGGCGTGGTCGGGTAGACCACCTGCATGTTGTCTTCCGCGCACATCTGCAAGTAACGCTCGAGGCGCGCCGAGGAGTGCTCCGGCCCCTGGCCCTCATAGCCGTGCGGTAACAGGCAGACCAGACCGGACATGCGCAGCCATTTGCGCTCGCCCGACGAGATGAACTGGTCGAACACGACCTGCGCGCCGTTGGCGAAGTCGCCGAACTGGGCTTCCCACAGCGTCAGCGTGTTCGGCTCGGCGAGCGAATAGCCGTATTCGAAACCGAGCACGGCCTCTTCCGACAGCAGCGAGTTGATGACCTCGTAATGGCCCTGCTCGTGGCCGAGATGGTTGAACGGCGTGTAGCGGCTCTCGTCCTCCTGATCGATCAGGACCGAATGGCGCTGCGAGAAGGTGCCGCGTTCCGAATCCTGTCCGGACAGGCGGACGTGGTGGTTTTCGTTGAGCAGCGAGCAGAACGCCAGCGCCTCGCCGGTCGCCCAGTCGATGCCGTTGCCGCTCTCGATCGCCTTGGCGCGGTTATCGAGAAAGCGCTGAATGGTGCGGTGAACGCGGAAACCGTCCGGCACCTTGGTGATCTTGCGGCCGATGTCCTTCAGCGTAGCGATGTCGACGCCGGTGACGCCGCGCCGCGCATCCTCTTCCTGGTCGGCGATCTTGAAGCCCGCCCACTTGCCGTCGAGCCAGTCGGCCTTGTTCGGCTTGTAGGAGGTGCCGGCCTCGAACTCGGCATCGAGCCGAGCGCGCCAGTCCGCCTTCAGCTTGTCGACCTCGCCCTCGGTGACGACGCCTTCCGCGATCAGGCGCTTGGAGTAAAGCGTCAGCGTCGAGGGATGGGCGGCGATCCGCTTGTACATCACAGGCTGGGTGAAGGCCGGCTCATCGCCCTCATTGTGGCCGTAGCGGCGGTAGCACCACATGTCGATGACGACGGGCTTGTGGAACTTCTGCCGGAATTCGGTCGCGACCTTGGCCGCGAACACGACGGCTTCCGGATCGTCGCCGTTGACGTGGAAGATCGGCGCATCGATCATCTTCGCCACATCCGACGGATAGGGCGAGGAGCGCGAGTAGCGCGGATAGGTGGTGAAGCCGATCTGGTTGTTGACGATGAAGTGCACGGAGCCGCCGGTGCGGTAGCCCTTCAGGTCGGACAGGCCGAAGCATTCAGCAACCACGCCCTGGCCGGCGAACGCGGCGTCGCCGTGCATCAGGAGCGGCATCACGGAGATGCGCATGTCCGGGGGATCGCCGTGCTGGTCCTGCTTGGCGCGGACCTTGCCGAGCACGACGGGATCGACGATCTCGAGATGCGAGGGGTTGGCGGTCAGCGACAGGTGGATGCGGTTGCCGTCGAACTCGCGGTCCGAGGAGGCGCCGAGGTGATACTTGACGTCGCCGGAGCCTTCGACCGCGTCGGGATTGGCCGAGCCGCCCTTGAACTCGTGGAACAGCGCGCGATGCGCCTTGCCCATCACCTGGGTCAGCACGTTGAGGCGGCCGCGATGCGGCATGCCCAGCACGATCTCCTTCACACCGAGATTGCCGCCGCGCTTGATGATCTGCTCAAGCGCGGGAATCAGGGATTCGCCGCCGTCGAGGCCGAAGCGCTTGGTGCCGGTGAACTTGGTGTCGCAGAACTTCTCGAAGCCTTCGGCCTCGATCAGCTTCTGCAGGATGGCCCTGCGGCCCTCGCGCGTGAACGAGATTTCCTTATCGGGTCCCTCGATGCGCTCCTGGATCCAAGCCTTCTGCGCGGCGTTGCTGATATGCATGAACTCGACGCCGAGCGTCTGGCAGTAGGTGCGCTCGCAGATCGCGGTGATCTCGCGCAGCGTGCCGTATTCGAGGCCGAGCACGTGATCGAGGAAGATCTTGCGATCGAAATCGGCCTCGCTGAAGCCGTAGGTGCGGGGATCGAGCTCTTCGCGGTTGCGCTGGGCTTCGATGCCGAGCGGATCGAGCTTGGCGTGGAAGTGGCCGCGCATGCGGTAGGAGCGGATCAGCATCAGGGCGCGGACGGAATCGCGCGTGGCCTGAAGCAGGTCGGCGGAGGAGATGTCGGCCCCCTTGGCCTGCGCCTTGGCGGCGATCTTGGCGCCGACGGCCTTCTCGACCTCGGCCCAGTTGCCGTCGAGGGCGGAGGTCAGGTCGTCCTTCGGGGTCAGCGGCCAGTTGTCGCGCTCCCAGGACGGGCCTTCCGCGTTCTTGCTGATGTCAGCCGGCGCGTCGTTCAGGCTCTTGAAGAACTCCTGCCACTCGGCATCGACCGAGGACGGGTCCTTCTGGTAGCGGGCGTAGATTTCGTCGATGTAGGTGGCATTGGTGCCCTGCAAAAAGGATGACAGGGCAAAGGCTGCGTTCGCGTCCTGGCGAGACATACTTGAGTTCCTGGCGATTTCGGTTCGCGCATAACAAACGGCGCTGGCGCCGAGCTCCCCCGACAGGGCTCGACGCGACAGGCACCCTTTACCCTATTTGCTGCGAAACTTCGCCCGGAAAAGCACGAAGGAGTGAATTAGCCTTTCAACTTTTCGGCAAGCGTGTGGCCGAGGCGGGCGGGCGACGGGGACACTGTAATCCCTGCGGATTTCATCGCCTCGGTCTTGGAACCGGCGTCGCCTTTTCCGCCGGAGATGATGGCGCCGGCATGGCCCATGCGGCGGCCGGGAGGCGCGGTAACGCCGGCGATAAAGCCGACCATCGGCTTCTTGCGGCCACGCTTGGCCTCGTCCTTGAGGAACTGGGCGGCGTCCTCCTCGGCGGAACCGCCGATCTCGCCGATCATGATGATCGATTCGGTCTTAGGGTCGGCGAGCAGCATCTCCAGCACGTCGATGAACTCGGTGCCCTTGACCGGGTCGCCACCGATGCCGACCGCGGTGGTCTGGCCGAGGCCTTCCTGGGAGGTCTGGAACACGGCTTCATAGGTCAGCGTGCCCGAGCGGGAGACGATGCCGACCGACCCGGTCTTGAAGATGTTGGCGGGCATGATGCCGATCTTGCATTCGCCCGCGGTCATGACGCCCGGGCAGTTCGGCCCGATCAGGCGCGACTTGGAGCCGAGCAGCGAGCGCTTGACGCGAACCATGTCGATCACAGGAATGCCCTCGGTGATGCAGACGATCAGCGGGACCTCGGCGTCGATGGCTTCGCAGATCGCGTCGGCTGCGCCCGGCGGCGGCACGTAGATCACCGACGCGTCGGCGCCGGTCTTCTCACGTGCCTCGCGCACGGTGTCGAACACCGGCAGGCCCAGATGCGTCGAGCCGCCTTTGCCCGGCGAGGTGCCGCCGACCATCTTGGTGCCGTAGGCGATCGCGGCCTCGGAGTGGAACGTGCCGTTCTTGCCGGTGAAGCCCTGGCAGATGACCTTGGTGTTCTTGTCGATCAGGATGGACATGAGGTCTGCTTTCGCGAAACTAACAGAGTGAGTGGGTCAGTGGATGCGGCGGTAGACGCCGGTGAGGACGTCGGACCAGCCTTCCGCGTCCGGCGAGAATTGAATCTTCAACGAGTAGGAATCCTCATTGATGATCTCGTAGACGTGGCGCGCATTGCCGCGGAGCGAGCCGCGCACCAGCGTCAGGGTCTTGCCGGCCCACCCGCCCGAGGCGGGCGATGGCGGCGTGTAGCCGAGCGAGTCGTACCAGAACAATTTGTAGGTCCGGTCGTCGCGGTCGAAGGTGAAGATGCCGTGGGTGGCGAAGACCTGCTTGCCGTCCCGCATTTGGACCGAGTCCTGGATCAGATAGAACCCGTTGAGATCCATGCGCGCGACGGTGCGCGAGGTGGCCGACCCGCCCGCCGTCCAGCGCGACGGGAAGACCATCTCCTCACCATCCCATTCGCCGGCGAACGCGGCGAGGCGCGCATGCTCGGGGAGTGGAGATGATGCGGCGAGATGGTCCTGGGCCATGGCGCTAGCCTCCCTTGACGGCCTTCACGATCTTCTGCGCAGCGTCGTCGAGATTGTCGGCCGGCACCACGTTCAGCCCGGATTCACGGATGATCTTCTTGCCGAGCTCGACGTTGGTGCCTTCGAGGCGGACCACCAGCGGCACGCTGAGGCCGACCTCGCGAACCGCAGCCGTGACGCCCTCGGCGATCACGTCGCACTTCATGATGCCGCCGAAGATGTTGACCAGGATGCCCTTCACGTTGGGATCGGCGGTGATGATCTTGAACGCGGCCGCGACCTTCTCCTTGCTGGCGCTGCCGCCGACGTCGAGGAAGTTCGCCGGCGCCATGCCGTAGAGCTTGATGATGTCCATCGTCGCCATGGCGAGACCGGCGCCGTTGACCATGCAGCCGATATTGCCGTCGAGCGTGACGTAGTTGAGATCGTATTTCGACGCCTCGATTTCCTTGGCGTCTTCCTCGGTCAGATCGCGCAACGACACCGCGATCTCGGGATGGCGGAACAGGGCGTTGTCGTCGAAGGACACCTTGGCGTCGAGCACGCGGAGCTCGCCCTGCTTGGTCACGACCAGCGGATTGATCTCCAGCATCGACATGTCCTTGGCGACGAAGGCCGCGTAGAGCTGCGCGGTGAGCTTCTCGGCCTGCTTGGCGAGGTCGCCGGACAGATTCAGCGCCTTCGCGACCGTGCGGCCGTGATGGCCCATGATGCCGGTCGCCGGATCGACCGAGAAGGTCACGATCTTCTCCGGCGTGTTGTGCGCGACGTCCTCGATGTTGACGCCGCCTTCGGTCGACACCACGAAGGAGACGCGCGAGGTCTCGCGGTCGACCAGGATCGAGAGGTAGAATTCCTTGTCGATGTCGGAGCCGTCCTCGATGTAAAGGCGGTTGACCTGCTTGCCGGCCGGGCCGGTCTGCACGGTGACCAGCGTCGCGCCCAGCATCTGCTTGGCGAATTCGTTGACCTCTTCCACCGACTTGGCGATGCGGACGCCGCCTTTGTCGCCGGCGGATGCCTCCTTGAACTTGCCCTTGCCGCGCCCGCCGGCATGGATCTGGCTCTTCACCACCCAGACCGGGCCGGGAAGCTGTCTTGCGGCGGCGTCGGAGTCCGAGGCCTTGAGTACCGCTACGCCGCGCGAAATCGGAACGCCGAATTCATGCAGCAGCGCTTTGGCCTGATATTCATGGATATTCATATGGTCGCTCCCTGAACCCGCGGGCGGTGACCTCATGGGCCCACCTCAGTCTTGTGGCTGGCATACCATATACCACAGGAACTGCAACCCGGATTCTTTGACAATCGAGATCTGCCGAGACCGGAACCCCACCCCGGTCAGCCGGGGTCCGGAAGTGAAACCGCCGAAGACCGGGTTTCGATCTTCGGCGGGTATTGCTTTGCCTTAGCGGCCGAGAAGATCGGGTGCGATCTTCTTGCAGGCATCGACCAAGCCCTGCACGGCACCGACCGACTTGTCAAACGCCTCGCGGTCCTTGCCGGCGAGTTCGATCTCGACCACGCGCTCGACGCCCTTGGCGCCGATCACGACGGGCACGCCGACATACATGTCCTTCACGCTGTACTCGCCGTTGAGATAGGCGGCGCAGGGCAGCACGCGCTTCTTGTCCTTCAGATAGCTCTCGGCCATCGCGATCGCGGAGGCGGCAGGGGCGTAGAAGGCCGAGCCGGTCTTGAGCAGGTTGACGATCTCGGCGCCGCCGTTCCGGGTGCGGTCGACGATCTCGTCGAGGCGCGCCTGTGAGGTCCAGCCCATCTTGACGAGGTCGGGCAGCGGGATGCCGGCGACGGTGGAGTACTTCACCAGCGGCACCATGGTGTCGCCGTGGCCGCCGAGCACGAAGGCGGTGACGTCCTCGACCGAGACGTTGAACTCGTCGGCGAGGAAGTAGCGGAAGCGGGCCGAATCCAGCACGCCGGCCATGCCGACGACCTTCTTGTGCGGCAGGCCCGAAGCCTTCTGCAGCGCCCAGACCATGGCATCGAGCGGGTTGGTGATGCAGATGACGAAGGCGTCGGGGGCGTACTTCTTGATGCCGGCGCCGACCTGCTCCATGACCTTGAGGTTGATGGAGAGGAGGTCGTCGCGGCTCATGCCGGGCTTGCGCGGCACGCCGGCGGTGACGATGCAGACCTTGGCGTTGTCGAGCGCCTCATAGGAGTTCGCGCCGGTGTAGTGGGCGTCGAAGCCGTCGACCGGCGAGGACTGCGCGATGTCGAGCGCCTTGCCCTGCGGCACGCCCTCGGCGATGTCGAACATCACGACGTCGCCCAGTTCTTTCAGGCCGATGAGGTGAGCCAGCGTTCCGCCGATCTGGCCGGAGCCAATCAAAGCAATCTTGTCGCGCGCCATGTGAACCTGTCCTTTAGACACGTAAGGAGGGGAAACTGAGACGGGTGGTTATCCCTTTCGCCTCCCCCGTTCAAGTCGCCCAATGCCCAATTGTCGGGCTTGCCGAGATAGCAGCCAGCATACCCCGGCCGTCATTCCGGGGCGCGCGAAGCGCGAGCCCGGAATCCGTAACCACCATCCGGAGTATGGATTCCAGGCTCGTCGCTTTGCGACGCCCCGGAATGACGGCGGGGATAGGACTTAAGTCTCGACCAAGCCCTTGGTCGAGCCGCTGGCGGTGGAATCCTTGCGGCCGTGAGGCAGCGCCAGATAGGATTCCGAGCTCATTTCGATCAGGCGCGAGGCGGTCCGGTTGAACTCCATGGCCTCGGTGCCATCGGTCGCGAGGTAGAGCGAGATCGGGTTGGCGTCGGCCGAGGCCATCAGCTTCACGGCGTTGTCATAGAGCGTATCGATCAGGGTGATGAAGCGCTTGGCCGCGTTGCGCTGGGGGAGGTCCATCACTGGAATATGGTCGACCAGGAGGGTGTGATAGTCGTGCGCCAGCCTGAGGTAGTCGGATGCACCGAGCGGCTGCTCGCAGAGGTCGGCGAAGGAGAACCGCGCCACGCCATGGGCCGAGCACGGCACGTGCAGAATGCGGCCCTTGATCGAAATGTCGCGCGAGCGACATTTGGCGCCGCCCGTCATCCGCTTCCAGGCGCGATCGAGCGCGGCATCCGCATCGCCATCGGCCGGTGTCAGCCACATTGGCACGCCCTGCAGCTTCTCCAGGCGGAAGTCGGTGCGCGCATCGAGCCGCGCGACGTCCATGTGGTCGGTGATCTGCTTGATGAAGGGCAGAAACAGCGAGCGGTTGAGACCGCCCTTGTAGAGATCGTCGGGCGCGACGTTGGAGGTCGCGACCACGACGGTGCCGTGCTCGAACAGTTTTGCGAACAGGCGGCCCAGGATCATCGCGTCCGCGATGTCGGTGACGTGGAATTCGTCGAAGCAGAGCAGCCAGCTCTCCTCGAAGATGGCATTGGCCGTTAGAGCGATGACGTCGCTGTCGGCGATCTCGCCGCGCGCGATGCTCTGGCGATAATCGTAGATTCGCTCGTGCACGTCCGCCATGAACTCGTGGAAATGCGCGCGGCGCTTGTGCTCGACCGATGAGTGCTGGAAGAACAGGTCCATCAGCATGGTCTTGCCGCGGCCGACCTCGCCATGGATGTAGAGCCCGCGCGGCGCCTCGTCCTTGTCGCCAGAGCCGAACAGCCGGCTGAGCAGGCCTTGCTTGCGGGCGGGCTTGTAGGTCGAAAGCCGCAGGTCCAGCGCCGCATAGGCCTCGGCAACCTCGGCCTGCGCGGCATCCGGCTCGATCGCGCCGGACGCGATCTCGGCTTGGTAGGCCTCGCGGAATGAGGGATTTGGGGTGGAGAGCATGGCTCTTTACCGCCAGAGACGGACGGAAATTGCAACTGCGTTTTGGCGCAACGGGCGTATGCGGCCTGTCCCTCGCGCTCGCGATGCCGGTTCTCCCAACGAACTGTTCTTGCGCTCCTAGGCGGCTAGAATATACCTATTAAGGAACCAAGGAACTCGAAATGGCGCTTAGCATCAAGGACCCCGAAACGGAGCAATTGGCGCGAAGCCTGGCGCAACTGACCGGGGAGAACATTACCACAGCAACCCGGCGCGCCATTGAGGAGCGATTGCGTCGCCTTGGCGGTCAGAAAAACAAAGACGTGTTGCTCGAAGATCTGGCCGAGATCAGACGACGTTGGAGCGAAATGCGAGTTCTGGACGACCGCACACCGGAGGAAATTCTCGGATATGACGAGCACGGATTGCCACGCTGATGGTGATCGATGCGTCGGCGATCGTGGCAATCGCGCTCAACGAAGACGACGCAGCGGATATCGAGCGACTGATCGTGGATGATCCGATCCGCCTGATCTCAGCGGCAACGGTGCTTGAAGCAACGATGGTGATCGAGACACGATTAGGTGATGCGGGCGGGCGCGAGCTTGATCTCTGGCTCGTCAAGATCGGCGCCGAGATCGTGGCAGTCGATGCCGGACAAGCCGATGCAGCACGGCGCGCCTGGCGACGTTATGGAAAGGGGCGACACGCCGCGTCGCTCAACTACGGGGATTGCTTTTCCTACGCGCTGGCCTTGACCCGCAACGAGCCACTGCTGTTCAAAGGCGCGGACTTTGCGAAGACCGACGTGAGCCGGCCAGGCGCGACGCCGCCGCCATAGCGCCCCGAAGTGAAAACCTACTCACACAGCTCGTAGGCGTCCTCGACCACATACGGGCCGCCGCCCGTCGATGCGCGCGAGGAGAACAGCACGAAACGTTCGGCCATGAACGCCTTGCTCGGGAAATAGCCGCGCAGCGAGAGATAGTCGGCGACGTCGCGATCGGAGGCGTCGTGCAGCCTCGCCAGCGTGACGTGCGGAATGAACTTGCGTCCCTCCGGGTCGAGGCCGATCCGCTGCATCATGCGCTCGAGCTCGGCCTGCAGCTCCATGAGGGGCTTGCTCGGCACGATGGTGGCGACCACTGCGCGCGGCTTGCGGCCACCGAAGCTGGTGAGCCCCTGCACCTTCACCTCGAACGGCTTGCGGTCGACGCGAAACAGCATCGAAGCGATCTCGTTGGCGGAAGCGCCGTCGATGTCGCCGATGAAGCGCAGGGTGACGTGATAATTTTCGGGATCGATCCAGCGGGCGCCGGGGAGGCCACCCCTCAAGTTGGAAAGCGACTGGCCGATTTCGGCCGGAATTTCCAGACCCGTGAACAAACGCGGCATCGTTTCGCACTCCCGATGCTTGGGTACGGTGCTCGAACAGCGAGAACCATATCCAAATTAGAGCCGGCGACGAATCACCGGTACCCCGATTCCTATCGCAGTTGTGTGACTCTGCGAAGCACACCGCGCCTCACCCCGGTAAAACCCTGGGAATTAGGGTTTGCGTTGCCTGGTTTTCAACGCCGTTGCTCAGCGATCGTGCCAATGAATGCCTCCACCATGGGCATGACCCTGCCGACGATGATGTCGACGCCTTCAGCGGTGGGATGAATGCCGTCGGGCTGATTGAGCTTGGCATCGGCCGCGACGCCCTCGAGGAAGAACGGATAGAGCGGCACGTCGAATGTCTTCGCCAGATCCGGATAAATCGAATTGAAGCGCGCGGCGTATTCGGCGCCGTAATTCGGCGGCGCCAGCATGCCGCAGAGCATGACTGCAATCTTTCGCGCCTTGAGCCGCTGGACGATGTCGGTCAGCGCGGCGCGCGCCACGTCGGGATCGATGCCGCGCAGCGCGTCATTGGCGCCGAGCTCGACGATGACACCGTCAGTTCCATCGGGCACCGACCAGTCGAGCCGGTCGCGGCCGCCCGAGGTGGTGTCGCCGGACACCCCGGCATTGGTCATGTCGACCTCTATGCCTTTGGCCCGCAAGGCTTTTTGAAGCTTTTGGGGGAACGCCTCCTGGGCCGGAAGGCCAAGGCCCGCGCTCAGGGAATCGCCGAGGACGACGAGCTTGACCGGTTTTGTCGCACCCGCCCAAGCGGGGTTGGCCATCGTCATGACGGCAAGCATCAACACGGCTATGTGCATGAACAATCCGTAACGCCCCTCGACCCCGCGTGCGGACTTGCCATATGACCGGACCATGGACACTCGCATCGACCCCTCTTCGCTCGCCGCTACCGCGGACACCATCGCCATCTCCAACGTCAACCTCTCATTGGGCACGGGCGCGGCACGCGTTCACATCCTCAAGGATATCAGCCTGCGGGTCGGCCGGAGCGAGACGATCGGACTGATCGGCCCGTCAGGCTCGGGCAAATCCACGCTACTGATGGTGATGGCGGGGCTGGAACGTCCTGATAGCGGAGAGGTGGTGGTGAATGGCACGCCTTTCAATGCCCTCGACGAGGACGCGCTGGCGCGCTTCCGCGGCCGCCAGGTCGGCATCGTCTTCCAGTCCTTCCACCTGATCCCGACCATGACGGCGCTGGAGAACGTCGCAGTGCCGCTCGAGCTCGCCGGCAACCCCGATGCCGCCAAGCGCGCGGCAGAGGAGCTGCAATCGGTCGGGCTCGGTGACCGCCTGCATCATTATCCGACGCAGCTCTCCGGCGGCGAGCAGCAGCGCGTCGCGCTCGCCCGCGCGCTGGCGCCGGATCCCGCGATCCTGGTCGCCGACGAGCCGACCGGCAATCTCGACGAGACCACCGGTAAGCAGATCGTCGATCTCCTGTTCAGCAAGCATGCCGAGCGCGGCATGACCTTGGTGCTGGTGACGCACGATTCCTCGCTCGCGCATCGCTGCGATCGCGTCATCCGCCTGCGCTCCGGGCGCATCGACACGCAGTCTGCGCCCGCATGAGCGCCGTGGCCGGATCGTTCGCGAAGCCGAACGCCGTTGCGCTGTCGCTGCGCTACGCCTTGCGCGAATTGCGCGGCGGCCTGCGCGGCTTCTACGTCTTCATCGCCTGCATCGCGCTCGGCGTGATGGCGATTGCCGGCGTCGGCTCGGTGTCGGCGAGCCTGAGCGACGGTCTCGCACGCGAGGGCCGCACGCTGCTCGGCGGCGACGTCTCCTTCGTGCTGTTCCAGCGCGAGGCCAAGCCGGAAGAGGTCGCGTTCCTGCGTTCGCGCGGCACGCTGTCGGCGGCTGCGACCTTGCGCGGCATGGCGCGTTCGGCTGACGGCAAGCTGGCGCTGGTCGAGATGAAGGCGGTCGACAACACCTATCCGATGCTCGGCAAGTTGAAGCTTGCGCCGCAGCTGGAGATGTCCGATCTGCTCGCGGAACGCGACGGCGCGTTCGGCGCCGCCGCCGATCCGACGCTGCTGGCGCGGCTTTCTCTCAAGACCGGCGACCGCGTCACGATCGGGTCCGCAACGTTCCAGATCCGCTCCACCGTCGAGGCCGAGCCGGACAAGCTCGCCGGCGGCATCGGCTTCGGGCCCCGCTTTCTGATCAGCGAGGCGGCCTTGCGCGCCACCGGCCTGATCCAGCCCGGCAGCCTGGTGCGTTGGGTCTACCGGGTCAAGCTGCCGGAGGCCGCGAACAACGAGCGCGCCACCGAAGCCTTCATCGCGGATGCGCGCAGCGCCGCGCCGCAGGCCGGCTGGGAGATCCGCAGCCGCTCCAATGCCTCGCCGCAGCTCGAGCGCAACATCAACCGCTTCACGCAGTTCCTGACCCTAGTCGGCCTTGCCGCGCTGCTGGTCGGCGGCGTCGGCGTCGCCAATGCCGTCAAGAGTCACATCGACCGCAAGCTCGAGGTGATCGCTGCCTTCAAGGCCGTCGGCGCCACCGGCCGGGACGTGTTCGGCATCTATCTGGCGCAAGTGGTCCTGCTGGCCGCGATCGGGTCCGTGATCGGCCTGGCGCTCGGCGCCGCGATGCCGTTTGCGATCGTTGGCCTGTTCGGCAAGCTGTTGCCGCTGCCGGTGGTGCCGGCCGTGCACACCGACGAGCTCGCGCTGTCCTTCCTCTACGGCCTCCTCACCGCGCTCGCCTTCGGCCTGTGGCCGCTCGCGCGCGTGCACGACGTGCCGGTGGCCGCGCTGTTCCGCGACACCATCAGCTCCGAATGGCACCGGCCACGCGCGAGCTATCTCGTGTTCATGGCCGTCGTGATCGCACTCCTCATCGCGGTCGTGATCGGCCTGTCGTTCGACAGGCGCATCGCCGCGGTGTTCGTGGCCTCCTCAGTGGTCGTGTTCGCCTTGCTGCGCGGCATCGCCGCCCTGCTGATGACGATCGCGCGACGGCTGCCACGGACGCGGCTGCCGATGCTGCGGCTTGCGATCGCCAACATCCACCGGCCGGGCGCGCTGACGCCGTCCGTCGTGCTGTCGCTGGGACTCGGGCTCGCCGTGCTCGTCACCATCACCCAGATCGACGGCAATCTGCGCCGGCAGTTCCTGGCGGCGCTCCCCGACCAGGCGCCATCGTTCTTCTTCATCGACATTCCGAGCGCGCAGGCCGAGCAGTTCGATGGCTATCTGCGCCAGATCGCCCCCGGCGCCAGGATCGACGACGTGCCGATGCTGCGCGGACGCATCGTCGCCGCGCGCGGGGTGCGCGCCGAGGAGCTCAAGCCGACCACGGATTCCGAATGGGTGCTGCAGAGCGATCGCGGCCTGACCTACACCGCCGAGCTGCCGAAGGGCTCCAAGGTGGTCGAGGGCGAATGGTGGCGCGCTGATTATTCCGGCCCGCCGCTGGTCTCGTTGGAGAAGAAGATCGCCGACGGGCTCGGCCTCAAGCTCGGCGACGAGGTGGTGGTCAACGTGCTCGGCCGCGACATCCCGGCCAAGATCAGCAATCTGCGCACGATCGACTGGCAGGGTCTCGGCATCAATTTCGTCCTGGTGTTCTCGCCCAACGCCTTCAAGGGCGCGCCGCACACCCATATCGCGACGCTGACGGAAGCGGGCGGAAAGGCGGGCGACGGCAAGATCATCAAGGAGGTCGCCGACGCCTATCCGATGGTGACGAGCGTGCGCGTGCGCGAGGTGATGGAGACGGTCGGCTCCGTGGTGACCAATCTGGCCCTGGCGATCCGCGGCGCCAGCGCCGTGACGCTGATCTCGGCGATCCTGGTGCTGGGCGGGGCGCTCGCCGCCGGCCACCGCCACCGGGTCTATGACGCGGTGATCCTCAAGACCCTGGGCGCGACGCGGCTGCGGCTGCTCGGCGCCTATGCCCTCGAATACCTCCTGATCGGCCTTGCCACCGCGGTGTTCGGGGTGATCGCGGGCAGCATCGCGGCCTGGCTGATCGTGACGCGGCTGATGACGCTGAGCTTCGTCTGGCAGGCCGGCAGCGCCGCCGGCGTGGTCGCCGCCGCGCTGGTCGTGACCGTCGGGCTCGGGCTTGCCGGCACGCTGCTGGCATTGAACAAAAAGCCCGCGACGGTGTTGCGAAATTTGTGACAAAATGTAGCGGCGGATCGAGCTGCCCGGAATCGGCCCGGTTTCCGCGATTAACCACGCTACCCCCGTCAGCTTCGCGTCAGGATTGACGCCGAGGGCGACATTCAGCCGCGCGTGGAAGGTTGCGGCGAATGTGTTAGTTTCCCACATATCGGATGGGTTCGGAGTCCCGATTGTGAGCCAAAATTAAATCGGCTGGCAGCGGTCTCCGAGATAGAATTTGACGAACCGGCGGCATGGCGACCCTCGTGCCGGACCGGACCAACCAACGGGAATTCGACCATGTCGGACCTAGACCGTAACTACGCTTCTCCTTTCGGCAGGGCCGCCGGGCGTGTTGACGCCGCGACGGTCGATGCCGGCCTGCGCGCCTATATGCTGCGCATCTACAACTACATGAGCATTGGCCTGGCCATCACCGGCCTTGCCGCGCTCGGCGTCTACATGGCCGCCGTGACCGACGTTCCGACGGCGGACGCCGTTCGCGTCGGCAAGGTGTTCCTGACGCCGTTCGGCTACGCCATGTTCGTCAGCCCCCTGAAGTGGCTGTTCATCCTGGCGCCGCTCGCGATGGTGTTCGTGATCTCGGCGGGCATCAACCGTCTGGCCCCCTCGACCGCCCAGATCCTGTTCTGGGTGTTCGCGGCGCTGATGGGCATCTCGCTGTCGTCGATCTTCCTGGTGTTCACGCACACCTCGATCGTGCGGGTGTTCTTCATCACCGCGGCGACCTTCGGTGCGCTGAGCCTCTACGGCTACACCACCAAGCGTGACCTGACCGGCATGGGCTCGTTCCTGTTCATGGGCCTGATCGGCATCGTTCTCGCCAGCCTGGTGAACCTGTTCCTGGCCAGCTCGATGCTGCAGTTCATCGTGTCGGTGGTCGGCGTGCTGGTGTTCTCGGGCCTGACCGCCTGGGATACCCAGCGGCTGAAGAACGACTACATCTACGGCTATGCCTCGGCCGGCGGTGAAGTCGCAGAGCGTTCGGCCATCACCGGCGCACTGTCGCTGTACCTGAACTTCATCAACCTGTTCACGCTGCTGCTGCAGCTCCTCGGCCAGCGCGAGTAAGCTCTGAGACGAGAGAACGGACACGAACCCCGGCCGAAAGGCCGGGGTTTTCGTTTGGGGGTACGGGCTCTCCTCGTCATTGCGAGGAGCTCGCGACAAAATTGCGCAGCAATTTTGCGCTGATGCGACGAAGCAATCCAGAGTCCCTCCGCGGATGCATTTCTGGATTGCTTCGCTGCGCTCGCAATGACGCTGCGGAGGCGGCGGAACCCCTTCCAGCAGTCGGACGAAGGCTCTATCCTTCCCCCATGTCCGCACCCGATATCAGGCCCACCACCGAGGCCGACCTCCCCGCCATCACCGCCATCTACCAGCAGGCCGTCCGCGAGGGCACGGCGACGTTCGAGCTGGAGCCGCCCGACCTCTCGGAAATGACGCGCCGCTATCGCGCGCTGATCGACGGCGGCTATCCCTATTTTGTCGCCATGCTGGACGGGCGCGTGGCCGGCTATGCCTATGCCGGCGCCTACCGGCCGCGGCCGGCCTATCGCTTCACGGTGGAGAACTCGATCTATCTCGATCCGTCCTTCCACCGCCGCGGCGTCGGGTCAATGCTGCTGGAACGGCTGATCGCCGAATGCGAGGCGCGCGGCTTCCGTCAGATGATCGCTGTCATCGGCGATTCCGCCAATACCGGATCGATCGGCGTGCACACGAGGTGCGGCTTCAAGATGATCGGCACGCATCCCAGTGTCGGGCTGAAATTCGGCCGCTGGCTGGACACCGTGATGATGCAACGCGACCTCGGCGAGGGCGCAAGCACGGTGCCGACAAAGTAGACGTCGTAGGGTGGGCAAAGCGAAGCGTGCCCACCGTTCGCCGCACTAGAGAAAGCGCGTGGGCACGGCGCTACGCGCCTTTGCCCACCCTACGGCACCGTTCGTTCGTCTAAACCACCGCCAATTTGCGATCGATCACCAGCAGCACCCGCTCGAGCTCGTGGCCGCGGCGCAGGATCAGGCCGGTCGCCGAGATCACGCTGTACATGCCCTGCTTGCGCGCGAGGCGCGGGTCCTTCTCGATGCGATAGATCGGCACTTCCGAGGCGCGGCGATAGACCGAGAACACGGCGCGGTCCTTCAGGAAGTCGATGGCATAATCGCGCCATTCGCCGTCGGCGACCATGCGGCCGTAGAGATTGAGAATCCGGTGCAGTTCGATCCGGTTGAACGTCACCCGGTTCGGCTGCGCATGCACCGCGGCAGGACGTGCCGCCGCGCGCTGCTCACTCGGGTCGGCATCCTCCGACGTCAGACTCATGGGAAGCGCCTCCTCATCGCACGGCTATGACCCCGCGTCCGCCAAGATCGTCCCCGGAACCGCGTTCGTGACAATTGCATGATTGCGCCAACCGTTCCGCATCGCAAGGGGCTCGACCCATCGAATCGGCGTCCATCAGGGCACACGCAAGGGTGGAACTCCGTCGCGGCAAACCGTCACGGGATCGTTAGCAGGAATCATAGTATCGCCGCTTTTCCGCCAACCGCCTGCCGCCCTGCACTGCGAAAAGGGTGACGTGCGTTGACCCGGTCCTTTCGGTTCCGGATTCCTCAGCCCCCAGCCCCCCGGGGTCGAACAGGATCGGGTCTGTACGCACGACAAGGAGGGCCAACGCAAGTTGGTCCTTTTTTGTTTGTGTCGGGATGCTTCCGGCGCCTGTCATTCCGTGGCGCGCGAAGCGCGAGCCCGGAATCCATTTCTCAGCTCGGATAATGGGATTGATGGATTCCGGGCTCGCGCCAAGTGGCGCGCCCCGGAATGACGAGAGACTGATGTCTCAAGAAGATCTGCGCTTCAATGCAGCGACGTGTACGCCGCACCCAGCATCGGGCCCGGTCGCTCGCGGCTGCCGTCCTGGACGTAGACCACCGCGCCGTCGACGCCGTCGCGCGTGAGGTTCTCGATCGGCACCGTCCAGCTCTCCGGACGGCCGGTCCAGTCGCCGACCTTGAGCAGGCTACGCACCACGTTGTGATAGGTGACCTGCTGTCCCTTGTTCTCGCCGCGGGTGATCGCGATCGGCACCGACTTGGCGATCGAGCAGATCCAGACCTCGCCGCGCGAGACCGCGGGCTCCTTGCTGGCGGCGACCGAGACGTTGATCTGCTTGCCCGAGAGCGACATCGTCACCGGCACGCTCATCACGCCGGTGCCCTTGTCGGTCTTGCCGATCGCGTTCTCGATGCCGGCGCGATCGCTGCCGATGACATGGGTGGAGCCGTTGACCACGACCTGCGGCGTGTAGACCTCGCGGTCGCCGCGCATGCGCGAATAGGCACGCTGCCGTGCAGAGAAGCGCGAATCCGCCAGCGTGTCCTTCCAGCCGAGATAGTCCCAGTAATCGATCGGCATGCTCAGCGCGATCACGGAGGGGTCCTTGGAGAGATCGCCGATGATCTGATCGGCGGGCGGGCAGGAGGAGCAGCCCTGCGAGGTGAACAATTCGACGACGGCGCGGGGTTCAGCCTGGGCAGGACGAATGACGGCGATGATCGCACATATGCCGAGAGCTCCCGACCAGAGGGCGCCGGACCAACGTGGAATCAGATGGGAAGCCGTCATTGTCGTCATGTCGAACGCCGCACACCGTTGCTCTCAGGGGGAAATCTTATCGCCGGATGGTCACCGTAGTCTTACGGGGCGCGGTACATTCATCCATCCGGGCCACCGTCCAAAGGGAGGTTTTCCGCCGGGCGGGCCCATCTGAAGCGTACCGCAAACGCGCGAAGGCGGCCTTTGATAGGCCGCCTTCGTTAAGGCTTCTACTCACTTCGCAGTGAGCCATCATTCACAAATCCGCGTTTACGCCGCGAGCTTGCGCAGCACGTAGTGCAGGATGCCGCCGTTACGGTAGTAGTCGAGCTCGTCCAGCGTATCGATGCGGCAGAGCAGCGAAACGCGCTGCAGCGAACCGTCGCCGGAGACGATCTCCGCGGTCAGCTTCTGGCGCGGCTTGAGGTCGCCGACGAGGCCGCGGATGGTCACCTTCTCGTCGCCCTTCAGCCCAAGCGACTGCCAGGAGGTGCCTTCCTCGAAGGTCAGCGGCAGCACGCCCATGCCGACCAGATTGGAGCGGTGGATGCGCTCGAAGCTCTGGCAGATCACGGCGCGCACGCCGAGCAGGCGCGTACCCTTGGCGGCCCAGTCGCGCGAGGAGCCGTTGCCGTACTCGGCACCCGCGAACACCACCAGCGGCACCTTCTCTTCCTGGTACTTCATCGCGGCGTCGTAGATCGACATCTGCTCGCCGTCGGGCCAGTGCTTGGTCAGGCCACCCTCGGGGATGTTTCCGTCCGCGCCCTTCAGCATGAAGTTCTTGATGCGGATGTTGGCGAAGGTGCCGCGCATCATCACTTCATGGTTGCCGCGACGCGTGCCGTACTGGTTGAAGTCGGCCGGACGCACCTGGTGCTCGCTGAGATATTTGCCGGCGGGCGAGGTGAGCTTGATCGAGCCGGCCGGCGAGATGTGGTCGGTGGTGATCTTGTCGCCGAACATGGCGAGGATGCGCGCCTCGACGATGTCGGTGACCGGCTCCGGCTCCTTCTTCATGCCTTCGAAGTAAGGCGGATTCTGCACATAGGTCGAAGACATGTTCCAGCGATAGGTCTCGCTCTCGACCGTCTTGATCTTGCGCCAGTTGGTGTCGCCCTTGAACACGTCGGCATACTTCTTCTTGAAGATCGACGCGGTCACGAACTTCTTCATGAAGGCGTTGATCTCCTTGGTCGTCGGCCAGATGTCCTTCAGGTACACCGGCTTGCCGTCCTTGCCCTCGCCGAGCGGCTCGGTGGCGAGGTTCTTGGTGACGCTGCCCGCGAGCGCGTAGGCGACCACCAGCGGCGGCGAGGCCAAATAGTTCGCCTGCACATCCGGCGAGACGCGGCCTTCGAAGTTGCGGTTGCCGGAGAGCACGGCGGCCGCGACGACGCCGTTGTCGTTGATCGACTTCGAGATCTCCTCGGGCAGCGGACCGGAATTGCCGATGCAGGTGGTGCAGCCGAAGCCGACCAGGTTGAATCCGACCTTGTCGAGATCGGGCTGCAGACCGGAATTGGCGAGATATTCCGCGACCACCTGGCTGCCCGGGGCGAGCGAGGTCTTCACCCACGGCTTGGCCTTGAGGCCCTTCGCAGCCGCATTGCGCGCGAGCAAGCCGGCGCCGATGAGCACGCTCGGGTTCGAGGTGTTGGTGCAGGAGGTGATGGCGGCGATCACGACGTCGCCATGGCCGATGTCGAAGTTCTTGCCTTCCACGGGGAAGCGCTTGGCCGGCTCCTCGGCCTTCTTGTACTCGCTGGCGAGCGCGAGCGAGAAGCCGTCGGCGACGGTCGGCAGCGCGATGCGGCCTTCGGGACGCTTCGGGCCGGCCATCGACGGCACGACGTCGCCGAGGTCGAGGGTCAGCGTCTCCGTGAACACGGGGTCGGGCGACTTGGCGGTGCGGAACAGGCCCTGGGCCTTGGCATAGGCCTGCACCAGCGCGACGCGGGCCGAGGCACGGCCGGAGGTCTTGAGATAATCGAGCGCGGCGGCATCGACCGGGAAGAAGCCGCAGGTCGCGCCGTATTCGGGCGCCATGTTGGCGATCGTCGCCTTGTCGGCGACCGAGAGGTGGTCGAGGCCAGGGCCGAAGAACTCGACGAACTTGCCGACCACGCCGAGCTTGCGCAGCATCTGCGTCACGGTGAGCACGAGGTCGGTCGCGGTGACGCCCTCCTTCAGCGCGCCCTTCAACTTGAAGCCGACGACGTTGGGCAGCAGCATCGACAGCGGCTGGCCGAGCATGCAGGCTTCCGCCTCGATGCCGCCGACGCCCCAGCCGAGCACGGCAAGGCCGTTGACCATGGTGGTGTGCGAATCGGTGCCGACCAGCGAATCGGGATAGGCCACCTCGAAGGTGCCGGTCTTCTTGCCGACGGTCATCTTCTCCTTCTTGGTCCAGACCGTCTGGGCCAGATATTCGAGATTGACCTGGTGGCAGATGCCGGTGCCGGGCGGCACGACGGAGAAGTTCGAGAACGCCTTCTGACCCCACTTCAGAAACTCGTAGCGCTCCTGGTTCTGCTTGTATTCCTCGGTGACGTTCTTGCCGAAGGCCTTGTTGTCGCCGAAGAAGTTCACGATCACGGAATGGTCGATGACGAGGTCGACGGGCACCAAGGGGTTGATCTTCTCAGGCTCGCCGCCGAGCTTCTGCATCGCGTTGCGCATCGCGGCGAGATCGACCACCGCTGGCACGCCGGTGAAGTCCTGCATCAGCACCCGCGCCGGGCGGAAGGCGATCTCATGCTCCAGCGACTTCTTGCGCAGCCATTTCGAGACCGCGACGATGTCTTCCTTCTTGACCGAGCGGCCGTCCTCGTTGCGCAGCAAATTCTCGAGCAGGACCTTCATCGAATAGGGAAGTTTCGAAATTCCCTTCAGACCATTCTTCTCGGCGGTGGGCAGGCTGTAATAGACATAGGTCTTGGCGCCGACCTTGAGAGTCTTTTTGCATTTGAAGCTGTCGAGCGAGGTCATGTAGGAGATCCCAATTGCTAGTTATACCCGGCAGGGTATTTTAACACCGTCAGCGCATCAGGCTGGGCCGCTTGCAGGGGCAGGTTGAATTGCTGCATCAAGTAGTTCCGGGCTTATAGAAGCTTTCTAACCGCGCCGCCACAGCCACTATCGTGCCGCAGCAATTCGCGAGCCAAAAATTCCCATGCGCTACCCCAAGATTTCCTGAGGCCCGGCTGTGAACAGACTGAACCAAGGCGACATGCGGCTGTCAGGTCACGGGCTGAGATGCGTGCGGGGCGGGCGCGAGGTGTTCACCGGGCTCGATTTCGCGGCCGGGTCGGGCGAGGCCGTCGCGGTGATGGGGCGCAATGGATCAGGCAAGACCTCGCTGCTGCGGCTGATCGCGGGCCTGCTCGTTCCGGCCGGCGGGACGATCACGCTGAAGGGGGGCGATGGCGAGCTGACCCTGGCGGAGCAGTGCCACTATCTCGGCCATCGCGACGCCCTGAAGCCGGCGCTGAGCGTGGCCGAAAACCTGACGTTTTGGGCTGATTTTCTCGGCGGCGAGCGTTTCGATGCGGCCGAGAGCCTCCGCCAAGGTGGGCCTCGACCACGCCACCCATCTGCCCGCCGGATTCCTGTCCGCGGGACAGCGCCGCCGGCTCTCGCTGGCGCGGCTGCTGACGGTCCGCCGCCCGGTTTGGCTCCTGGACGAGCCGACCAATGCGCTTGATGTCGCCGGTCAGAACATGTTCGCGGGCCTGATGCGCGAGCATCTTGCCGCCGGCGGCATGATCGTCGCGGCGACGCATGCCCCGCTCGGGATCGAATCGCGGGAGCTGCGGATCGGGGGAGTGGCGTGATGCGAGCCGACCCTCAGCTTTCCGAGCGGCCGGGCGCCGCCCGCTCCGTTGACTCCCTTCAGCTTGCCGCAGCGATCCATCTCGGGCCCGGCAGCCAGGCGCCGCCGCGGGCTCCCTTGCCTCTCCCGCTCTTGAGGCACAAGGGGAGCCCCCCATGACCGCCCTTGCCGCCCTCATCCGCCGGGACATCCGGATTGCGCTCCGCGTCGGCGGCGGGGCCTTGATTGGCGTCTTGTTCTTTCTGACCGTGGTGGTGCTGATGCCGTTCGCGGTCGGGCCGGATCTGGCGCTGCTGTCGCGGCTGGGACCTGCGATCCTCTGGCTCGGCGCCCTCCTAGCCAGCCTGCTGACCCTCGACCGGCTGTTCATGGCCGACCATGAGGACGGCTCGCTCGACCTGATCACGATGAGCCGGACGCCGCTGGAACTCGCCTGCGCCGCCAAGGCGCTGGCGCATTGGCTCGCCGCCGGCCTGCCGCTGATTGTCGCAACCCCCGTGCTCGGCCTGTTGCTCAACCTCGACATGATCGCCACGGCTGCGGTGGCGCTGACGTTGCTAGCGGGCACTCCGGCGCTGACCTTCACCGGCATGATCGGCGCGGCGCTGGCGGTGACGCTGCATCGCGGCGGGCTGTTGATGGCGGTGCTGGTGCTGCCGCTGTCGATTCCCGTGCTGATTTTCGGGGTTGCGGCCTCGCAGGCGGTGATCGTCGGCCCGATGACCTTCGGCGCGCCGTTCTCGATCCTGTGCGCGCTGTCGCTGGTCAGCCTCGTGATCGGCCCGTTCGCGGCCGCAGCGAGCCTGCGGCATGGTCTCGATTGAAATGGACCGGGCCGACCTTGACCCCGATCAACTTTCGCGACGGGCTTTCGTGTTGATTGCCTGAGCGGCCCCCGGTGATTATCAGGATACCATGACGCTGATCGACCTCGCCAACCCCACGCGGTTCCTCGCGCTGACAGCGCGGGTGTTGCCGTGGCTGGCGGCCGCGACAATCATCCTGCTCACGATCGGTCTCTATCAAGCTGCGCTCGCGCCCGACGACTATCAGCAGGGCGCGACCGTCAAGATCATGTTCGTCCACGTGCCCAATGCCTGGCTGTCGATGTTCGTGTGGGGCGTGATGAGCATCGCATCGTTGGGCACGCTGGTGTGGCGGCATCCGCTCGCCGACGTCGCCGCCAAGGCCGCAGCTCCGATCGGCGCCGCCTTCACCTTCCTCGCGTTGCTCACGGGCTCGCTCTGGGGCCGGCCGATGTGGGGCACCTATTGGGAGTGGGACGCGCGGCTGACCTCGGTGCTGATCCTGTTCCTGATGTATCTGGGCCTGATGGCGCTGTGGCGTGCCGTCGACGATCCCTCGCGTGCGGCGCGCGCCGCCGCGGTGCTGACCCTGGTCGGCGCGATCAACCTGCCGATCATCAAGTTCTCGGTCGATTGGTGGAACACGCTGCACCAGCCCGCCTCGGTGATGCGCATGAGCGGCTCGGCGCTGGACAAGTCGTTCCTGATTCCGCTGCTGGTGATGGCGCTCGCCTTCACGCTGCTGTTCGTCACGCTGCATCTGGCCGCGATGCGCAACGAGATTTTGCGCCGCCGTGTCCGCTCGCTGCAGATGATGCAGGCCAGTCGCATGGCGTTCTCGAGCGGAGTAGAAAACGCGTCAAAAGAAGCTGGGGCTGCATGACGATGTCGCTCGGTCCTTATGCCTCTTTCATCGTGGCGTCTTACGCAGCTGTCGCCCTCGTGGTTGCGATCCTGATCGGCTGGGTCATGCTCGATTATCGCAGCCAGACGCAGCGCCTACGCGAGCTGGAGCAGCGCGGCATCACCCGCCGGTCGGGCCGCAGCGCGACGGAGCCGCGATGAGCGATCAACCTGCCTCCGCTCCGCAGCAGCGCCGCACCTTCCTGGTGGTGCTGCCGCTGATCGTCTTCATCGGCCTAGCGCTTTTGTTCTGGTTCCGGCTCGGCAGCGGCGATCCCTCGCGGATTCCCTCGGCGCTGATCGGCCGGCCCGCACCGCAGACCGTGCTGCCGCCGCTCCAGGGGCTGCAGGACAACGGCACGCAGGTGCCGGGACTCGATCCCGCCGCCTTCAAGGGCAAGGTCAGCCTCGTCAACGTCTGGGCGTCCTGGTGCGTGCCGTGCCATGACGAAGCGCCGCTTTTGACCGAAATGGCAAAAGACAAGCGCTTCCAGCTGGTCGGCATCAACTACAAGGACGCCGCCGACAATGCGCGCCGCTTCCTCGGCCGCTACGGCAACCCGTTCGGCCACGTCGGCGTCGACGCCAACGGCCGCGCCTCGATCGAATGGGGCGTCTATGGCGTGCCGGAGACCTTCGTCGTCGGGCGCGAGGGCACCATCGTCTACAAGCTGGTCGGGCCGATCACGCCGCAAAATCTCAAGGCCGTGCTGATGCCGGAGCTGGAGAAGGCGCTGAAGGCAGGAAGCTGATGCCGCGCTCGTACCACACGCTCAACTGTCATCGCCCGACTTGATCGGGCGATCCAGTATTCCAGAGACGCCAGTCGTATACGGAGAAGCTGCGGCGTACTGGATGCCCCGGTCAAGCCGGGGCATGACAGCGGTATGTGGGGCGACGCTTCGCCTGTCCTTCGCCTATCCCTTGCTCACATCCCCCGCCTCGGCCTCGCTTCTCTCCAGCGAGACCGGCGCCAGATGATAGCGCTTGGTCAGCGGCATCTGGGCGATGGCGAAGATCATCGTGATCGGAGTGACGCCGAATACCTTGAAGTTCACCCAGAAATCCGTGCTCTGGGTGCGCCAGACGATCTCGTTCAGCACCGCCATTCCGGCGAAGAACAGCGCCCAGCGCAAGGTGAGGATGCGCCAGCCCTGCGGCGTCAGGTTGAACACCTGGTCGAACATGACGGCGATGAAGGAGCGGCCGAACAACAGGCCGCCGCCGAGGATCGCGGCGAACAGGCCGTAGATGATGGTCGGCTTGACCTTGATGAAGGTCTCGTCGTGCAGCACCAGGGTCAGCGTGCCGAACACCAGCACGATCACGCCCGTGACGATCGCCATGATCGGGATGTGGCGCGTCACAATGTAGGAGGCGGCCATCGCGACCGCGATGGCCACCATGAAGGCGCCAGTCGCCGCGAACAGATTGAACTTCGCGTTGACGAAGAAGAACACGAGCAGCGGACCGAGCTCGGTCGCGAGCTTGAACAGCGGATGCGGCTGGGTTTTGTCCATTCTCTCTTCCGTATCTCCCATCCTTCGAGACGACCGCTTCGCGGTCTCCTCAGGATGAGGACCTCATGTGTGGCACGACCTCATCCTGAGGAGCCGCGCAAGCGGCGTCTCGAAGGATGACGCTATTCGATTCCGGCGATGGCGCGGGCGAAGTCGCGCGCGGTGAAGGGCGCGAGATCGTCGACGCCTTCGCCGACGCCGATGAAGTGCACCGGCAGCTTGAACTTCTCCGCGAGCGCCACCAGGATGCCGCCGCGCGCGGTGCCGTCGAGCTTGGTCATCACGAGGCCGGTGACCCCGGCGGTGCGATGGAAGGCTTCGACCTGCGACAGCGCATTCTGGCCGACGGTCGCATCCAGCACCAGCAGCACGGCATGCGGCGCAGTGTCATCCACCTTGCGGATCACGCGCACGACCTTCTCGAGCTCGTTCATCAGCTCGGCCTTGTTTTGCAAGCGGCCGGCCGTGTCGATCAGCAGCACGTCGATGCCCTGCTCTTTCGCCGCGGTCAGCGCATTGAAGGCGAGGCTCGCCGAATCCGAGCCCTGCGCGCCTGCGATGACGGGCGTCTTCGTCCGCTCGCCCCAGACCTTGAGCTGCTCGATGGCGGCGGCGCGAAACGTGTCGCCGGCGGCCAGCATCACCTTGCGGCCTTCGGAGGCGAATTTCTGCGACAGCTTGCCGATCGTGGTGGTCTTGCCGGAACCGTTGACGCCGACGACGAGAATGACGAACGGCTTCTTGGCCGCATCGATCACGAGCGGTTTTGCCACCGGCGACAGCACCTTCTCGACCTCGGTGGCGACGACGTCCTTGACCTCCTCCGCCGAGATCGCCTTGTCGTAGCGGCCGGTGCCGACGGCATCGGCAATGCGCACCGCGACTGACGTGCCGAGGTCGGCGCGCAGCAGCACGTCCTCGATGTCGTCGAGCATGGCGCGGTCGAGCTTGCGCTTGGTGACGAGGTCGGCGACCGCGGTCCCGAGCGAGGACGAGGTGCGCTTCAGCCCGTTAGACAGGCGGCGCCACCAGCTCAGCTTGGGGGTCTCGGAGGTGGTATCGTTCATGGTGGCGTGTTAGCCGTTCCGGCCCGTAAACGAAAGCCTTGACCGAAAGTCCTGCGATTGCTCGATGTTCCCCAATTGACCGCCGATGAGATCTTGGCCCGCGTGCTCCATCGCGACGGCCTGATGCTGGTCATCGACAAGCCTGCCGGCCTGCCGGTGCATCGCGGCCCGAAGGGCGGCCCCAATCTGGAGGATTGCTTCGATGCGCTGCGTTTCGGCCTGCCGCGGCCGCCGGTGCTGGCCCACCGGCTGGACAAGGACACCTCGGGCTGCCTCGTGCTCGGCCGCCACCGCAAGGCGACGGCATCGCTGGGCCTTTTGTTCAAGCACGGCAAGATCGGCAAGACGTACTGGACCGTGGTCGAGGGCGGGCCTGCCGAGGATGAAGGCACCATCGACATGCCGCTCGGCCGGCTCAATGCCGAGCGCGGCTGGTGGCAGAAACCGGATCCCGAAGGCCAGAAGGCGATTACGAACTGGAAGGTGATGGGCCGGGGCGACGGTTTCACCTGGCTTGCCATGGAACCGGTGACCGGCCGGACCCATCAATTGCGGGTACATGCGGCCGCGAGCGGCTGGCCGATCTTCGGCGATAACATTTACGGCAACGGTCCGCGCTTCGGCGAGCCGCGCCTGCACCTGCATTCGCGCGAGATCGTGGTGCCGATCTCCCGGAACAAGGAGCCCGTCCGCGTCGTGGCGCCGGCCCCGCCGCATATGCATGAGAAGCTTCGGGCCTGCGGGTGGAACGGGGAGTAGGTGCCGTTCACCGCTCCCGCTTGCGGGAGAGGTCGCGCCGAAGGCGCGGGTTCTATCCTCTAGGGGATTGTCCCGTTGTGGAGACACCCTCTCCCCAGCCCTCCCCCGCAGGCGGGTGAGGGAGCGCACCGCATTCGTGGCGGCATCTCGCTCAACGACCGCATCCCGACCATGGTTTACGAAACCTTCAGCGCTCGCCTCTAATGATAACGGTTGCTTAGAACAAGCTTCCGTAACCGCTCAGGACGAGCCGCGCGTGATGACCAGGGACGGGCTATCGATCATCGACGAGGTCGAATCCGCACTGCGGATCGGCTCGCCGGAAAAGGGCCTGGAGACGGCCAGGCGCGTCACCGAGCTGTTCCTCTCCTCCGCCGGCAATTTCGACGACGAGCAGATCGCGCTGTTCGACGACGTGCTCGAGCGCCTGATCGGCACCATCGAGCTGCGCGCCATCGCCGATGTGGCCGCGCGGGTCGCGCTGGCCGAGATCAGCGCACAGCTGGCGCCGATCGCGCAGGCGCCGCCGTCGGTGATCCGCCGCCTCGCCAACAATGACGAGATCCGCATCGCCGGCCCCGTGCTGCAGGAATCTGCGCGCCTCGATGACGGCGAGCTGGTGAAGATCGCATCAGCTAAGGGCGAGCCGCATCTGCTCGCGGTCGCCGGCCGCTGGTGGCTGAAGGAGATCGTCACCGACGCGCTGCTGGCGCGCCGCTATCCCAGCGTCAGCCGGCGGCTCGCCGCCAATCCCGGCGCCCGCGTCTCCGCAAAGGGATTTGCCACCATCGTCGGCCAGGCCGAAAGCGATCCGGAGCTCGCGGTCAGCGTCGGCGTCCGCGTCGACTTGCCCTCGGAGCTGCGTCGCCAATTGCTGCGCTCGGCGACGGACGCCGTGCGCACCCGCCTGTTGTCGCGCGCCCCGCCGCATCTGTTCGAGGAGATCCAGAGCGCGATCGCCGCCGTCACCATCGGCGCCGAGCGCGAAATGTCGGCGGTGCGCGATTTCGAGGGTGCCAAGCGCGCCATTGCCGGCCTGAAGGCTACCGGCCAGCTCAACGAGGCGACGTTGCTCGGCTTCGCCAGACAGCGGCGCTATGAGGAGACGGTGGCGGCGCTGGCGGCGTTGTCGGGGTCGACGGTCGAGGTGATCCGTCCGCTGATGCAGAGTCTGCGCGAGGACGGCCTGCTGGTGCCGTGCAAGGCCGCACAGCTCAGCTGGGAAACGACCAAGGCCGTGCTCGAATGCCGCTTCGCCACAGGCGCGATGAAGCCCGCGGACATCGCGAGGACACAGGGGCATTTTGTGAGGATGACGGCGGAGAACGCCAAGCGGACGCTGCGATTCTGGCAGGTCAGGGCGTCGTAAACTTTTTAAGGTCCTCTGCGCACCACTCCACGGTGTCATCCCCCGCGAAGGCGGGGGATCCAGTATTCCAGAGACGTTGGTGGGTACGGATAAGCCGCGGTGTACTGGGGCGCCCGGTCAAGCCGGGCGACGACACCGACTATGTGGTGAGCCGCTCGCCATCAACGCCGGCAATCAATCGTGGCACGATGCTTCCCACCCGCTCGCCCGCAATCGCCACCGGCAGATAATGCTCCGTGCGGCCCTGCCCCTCGCTCTCGATCAGCACCTCGCGCATCGTGCCGATCTCGGCTTGCAGGCGCTGCTGCAGCGCCGCCTCTCCTACCGCGCGCAGCCGCTTCGCACGCTCTTTAATGACCGGCCCCGCCACCTGCGGCATCCGCGCGGCCGGCGTGCCGGGCCGCGGCGAATAAGGGAAGACGTGCAGGAAGGTCAGGCCGCATTGCTCGACGAGGTCGAGCGAGCGCGAGAACATGTGCTCGGTCTCGGTCGGGAAGCCCGCGATGATGTCGGCGCCGAAGACGACATCGGGGCGCAGGCGGCGGACCTGCTCGCAGAAGCCAATCGCATCCTGCCGCGAATGCCGCCGCTTCATGCGTTTCAGGATCATGTCGTCGCCCGACTGCAGCGACAGGTGCAGATGCGGCATCAGGCGCGCATCCTCCGCGATGGCATCGAGCAGGTCGTCATCCGCCTCGATCGAATCGATCGAGGAGATGCGCAGGCGCTTGAGCTCGGGCACATGGCGCAGGATCTGCTTGGTCAGCAGGCCGAGCCTGGGCGCGCCAGGCAGGTCCGCACCATAGCTGGTGAGATCGACGCCGGTCAGCACGATCTCGGCATGGCCGCGCTCGACCAAGGTGCGCACCTGCTCGACCACCGCACCCATCGGCACCGAGCGCGAATTGCCGCGGCCGAACGGGATGATGCAGAAAGTGCAGCGATGATCGCAACCGTTCTGCACCTGCACGAACACGCGCGGCAGGCCGCTCGCATAGCCATCGACGAGATGCGGTGCCATCTCCTTCACGCCCATGATGTCGCTGACGGCGATCTTCTCGCTGGCGCCAAGATCGAAAGCGTGGCGCGTCTCCCGCCACGCCGCGCCGCGCATCTTGTCGTCATTGCCGACGACGCGGTCGACCTCGGCCATGTCGGCGAACATCGCAGCCTGCGTCTGCGCCGCGCAGCCGGTGACGACGATGCGCGCCTCGGGGCGCTCGCGCTTCAGCTTGCGGATCGACTGGCGCGCCTGCGCCACCGCCTCGTTGGTGACGGCGCAACTGTTGATGACGACCGTGTCGGAAAGACCCGCGGCTTCCGCTTTGCTGCGGATCACCTCGGCCTCGAAGGCGTTGAGGCGGCAGCCAAAGGTGACGATGTCGACGGCCATCAGGCGACCGGCGCGAACAGCGCCGGATCGAAGCTGCCCTCATATTCGAAGGTCGCGGTGCCCGTCATCAGCACGTGATCGTCGCGCTCGCGCCATTCGATGCCGAGCTTGCCGCCGGGCAAGGTGATCTCGACCTTGCGCTCGGCGCGCTTCAGCCGCGCGGCGGCGACCGCCGTGGCACAGGCCGCCGACCCGCACGCCTTGGTCAGGCCGGCGCCGCGCTCCCAGGTGCGGATCGTGATGTGCTCGCGATCGACGATATGGGCGAGCGTGATGTTGGCGCGCTCGGGGAAGATCGGATGGTTTTCCAAGAGCGGACCGAAGCGGCCGAGATCGTAGGCGTTGACGTCGTCGACCCAGAACACCGCGTGCGGATTGCCCATGCTCACCACTGAGGGCGAATGCAGAATGGGATTGTCGATCGGCCCGATCTGCAATTCGATGTAGCGGGTGTCGCGAAACTCTTCCGCCAGCGGAATGTCCTGCCAGCCGAATTTCGGCGCGCCCATATCCACTGTGTAGAGGTCGGGCGCCGGACCCTGCCAGGCATTGAGCAGGCCGGCGGCCGTCTCGAAGGTCGCGGTGGTCTGCCCGGTCTTCTCGAAGATGCGGCGCACGACGCAGCGCATGCCGTTGCCGCAGGCACCGGCCTCCGAGCCGTCGTTGTTGTAGATGCTGATGAAGGCCTCGGTGCCGTCGAGCCGCGGCCTCGAGAGCACCATGAGCTGGTCGTAAGCCACGCCGCCGTTCGCGGACGCGACGGCGCGGGCATCGTCCGGCGTGACCTTGGCCGCCGAATCGCGCAAGTCGACAACGACGATCTCGTTGCCGATGCCGTTCATCTTGGCAAATGCGTGGTTGGCCAGCGCGCTCATGAAAATTCCCGAATTTCGCCTGCCTTATATGGCGATCCTCGGCCGCTTGGCCAGTGATTTGCCACCCGAGCCGGCACATCGGGCAAGGTGCCTGCCATGACGCATCTGTCATGGGACGAATTCGGCGCTCGCGTGTTAGAACGGCGCGGTTCGCGCGAACCGGGACGCGCGGCCGGGTTAAGGCCTTGGTGGGTAAGGCCTTGATGAATTGAGGCCCCGACGAAGCGGGCCTCGGGGAGAATAAAATGAACACTTTTCGTCGCCTCGCTTTGGCCGCGCTGATCCCGGCTGCGGCCTTGTCGCATGGGCTGTCAGGCGCTCTGGCGCAGACCGCGAGCCCGGCGCCGGCCGCATCGGCAAGTCCCTCGCCGGCCCCGTCGGCTTCGCCCGCCCCGGCTGCAAGTGCCTCGCCCGCCCCCGCGGCCACCCCCTCGCCTGCGGCGAGCGCCTCACCCGCTCCTGCAGCATCGCCAGCGCCCGCCGCCAGCGCCTCGCCCAGCCCGCCGCCGGCCGCCGCCGCGACCCCCGCCCCGGTTCAGACCGCCGATCCCTTTGGCCTCGAGACCACGCTCGAGTCGAAAAAGGTCGTGATGGTCAAGGGCACCGCCAATTGGGACTCCGCCTTCGACACGCTGATCGACGCCTTCAAGGCGTTGAACACGCTGCTCGACAAGCAGGGCATCAAGCCATCGGGCAATTCGATGATCGTCTACACCTCGACGGACGATACCGGCTTCACCTTTCTTGCCCAGATCCCGGTCGATCAGGACCCGAAGAACCTGTCCAAGGACATGAGCATCGGCAAATCGCCAGAAGGCAAGGCGCTGAAATTCGTCCATCGCGGCTCCTACGACAACATGGACAATACGTATGAGGCGATCACCAATCATCTCGACGACAAGAGGCTGGAAGCCAAGGACACCTTTATCGAGGAGTACCTCACCGATCCCCTAAAGACCTCCGAGGACAAGCTCGTGATCAATGTTTTCGTGCCACTGAAGTGAGACTGATGAAAAAGCCTGCCCTACTTGCCGCCGTCCCTCGCCACCACACTGCTCGCCGCGCCCGCGCGCGCCGAGGATTTTCCCTCCGCGATCTCGGTGAGCGGCGAAGCCTCCGTGTCCGCGGCGCCGGATCTCGCGCAAATCGATGCCGGCGTCGCCAACGACGCCAAGACAGCGAAAGAGGCTTCCGATGCCAACAACGCCGCGATGGGCAAGGTGCTGCTGGCGCTGAAGAGCGCAGGCATCGCCGAGAAGGACTACCAGACCTCGCGGCTGTCGCTGCAGCCGCAATACGGCCAGAACAAATCCACCGGCGCCTCGCCAGTCGTCGGCTTCCGCGCGAGCAACCGCGTCACCGTCAAGATCCGCGACGTGACCAAGGTGGCCGGCATCATCGATACGCTGGTCAGCGCCGGCGCCAACGACATCGGCAACATCTCCTTCGAGGTGACGCAGGCGTCAAAGCTGCTCGATGATGCGCGCGAACAGGCTGTGGCGGATGCGCGGCGCAAGGCGGAGATTTACGCCAAGGCGGCCGGCGTGACGCTGGGCGCGCCGCTCAGCGTCACCGAGGGCGGCGGCCCGGTGCCGCTGTTCAAGGGCCGCATGGCAGCGCCAATGGCCGCAGCGCCGCAGGCCGCGGTCGCGCCCGGCGAGGAGACGCTGACCGTGACGGTGAATGTGAGCTGGGCGATCAAGCAAGGACAGTAAGGCGAGAGTTCGTAAGAGGCACCTCGCCGCAACACTCATGGTGTCGTCCCCGCCTAGTGCGCAATTGCGCACGTGGGGCGGGGACCCATAACCACAGGACGTGGTTGTGAGTCACCGCAGGTCACTCCGACTCTTCGCCAAACGTCGCCCTGTGGGTATGGGTCCCGGGCTCGCGACTTCGTCGCGCCCCGGGACCACGAGCTGTGGGTGTGGTGACAGGCAGTAAACGCGCAGGCCGTCAGATCTCCACCACCTGCCCCGGCATCATCGCCACGAACCGCTCCTGCGGAATCTTCGCCGCATCGAGCGCTTCGACCAGCGCTTTCGCCGGCGCGTCGATGGCTTCGTCCGTCAGCTGGAACGTGCCGTGATGATGGCCGAGCGCTTGCTCGGCGCCGCAATCGGCCAGCGCCTTCACCGCGTCTTCCGGATTCATATGCTGATCGCGCATGAACCAGCGCGGCTCGTAAGCGCCGATGGGGAGGATTGCGAGGCGCAGCTTGCCGTGCTTCTCGGCGACGCGGCGGAAATGGCGGCCATCGCCATAGCCGGAATCGCAGACCACGTAGATCTTGCCCGCCGGGGTCTCCAGGACAAAGCTTGCCCACAGCGCCTTGTTGCGGTCGAACAGGCCGCGCGCGGTCCAGTGCCTTGTCGGCACCAGATGCACCGCGACGCCTTCGCCGAGCTCGACGCGGTCGTGCCAGTCGAACGCTTCCACCTTGATCGTGGAATCCCAGCTGCGCATGGTGACGTCGTTGCCGAGCGGGGTGACGACGCGCGGGGCGAAATTCTTGGTGAGCCGCGACAGCGTCGCGATGTCGAGATGGTCGTAGTGGCCGTGCGAGACCAGCACGACGTCGATCTTCGGCAGCTTCTCGAAGGCGATGCCGGGGTCGTTGTGCCGCTTCGGCCCGGCGAAGGCGACCGGCGAGACCCGCTCCGACCAGACCGGATCGACCAGGATGTTGAGGCCGCCGGCCTGGATCAGCCAGCTGGCGTGGCCGACGAAGGAGAGCCGCGCCTTGTCGCCGTCGACACGCGCCGGCGGGGTGTCGGCGTGTGGGCTGGGCGCCCAATCCGGCCAAGTCGCCCGCTGCCGCTTGCCGCCGAGCTGCCAGCGCAGCACCTCGCGGAGCGATTTCGGCGGCGCCCCGTCCGGATCGAAGAAGGTCAGGCCGTCGAAATGGTCGGAGGCGGGACCGTCATAGGTTTTCATGCTGGACATCCAGAGGGAGGGGACGCCGACCAGCGCACCGGCTCCGGCGAATAGTCCGAAAAGGCGGCGGCGGGTGATCGGCACGGCGGGCTTCTAGGGATGGTTGGAGGGGTAAGACATCACCGCCTATATGGGCGGGGCTGGCGGAAAAGGAACCTGCGACAAAAGGATCACGTTTTCAAAACCTTGGCTTACCAAGGGCGGGCCGACACCCTAACTTTCCTTGACTTTTGAGCGGGAGCGGCGTTTAACCCCGCCACTTTCTCGGAAAGGCTTTCTTTTCGACCCGCCGACCGGCCTTAGGGCCGGAGGTCAACGCCCGACAGCGCGATGCGCCCTCGGGCGCAAAGGTGTTTGGACTTCTTCTCCCTCGCCCCGCTCTTGCGGGGAGAGGGTCGGGGTGAGGGGCTCTCTCCGCGCAGGGTGCGCGTCGATGGTCCCGTACCCCCTCACCCGCCGCCCAAGAGGGCGGCGACCTCTCCCCGCAGGCGGGGAGAGGTAAAAAAGGACAACAGCATTGTTCGACAATCTGTCGGAACGGCTTGGTGGCATTCTCGATCGTCTGACGGGGCGCGGTGCGCTGACCGAAAAGGACGTCGACGCCGCGATGCGCGAGGTGCGCCGCGCGCTGCTGGAGGCCGACGTCGCGCTCGAAGTGGTCCGCAGCTTCACCGAGCGCGTGCGCGAGCAGGCGATCGGCGCCACCGTCGTCAAGTCGGTCACCCCCGGCCAGATGGTGGTGAAGATCGTCCATGACGAGTTGGTCAACACGCTGGGCGCCGAAGGCCAGACCATCGACGTCAATTCCGTGCCGCCGGTGCCGATCATGATGGTCGGCCTGCAGGGCTCCGGTAAGACCACCACCACCGCAAAGCTCGCCCGCCGCCTGGTTCAGCGCGACAAGCGCAAGGTCTTGATGGCCTCGCTCGACGTCTACCGTCCGGCGGCGATGGAGCAGCTGGCCGTGCTCGGCCGCGACCTCGACATTCCCACTTTGCCAATCGTTGCCGGCCAGCAGCCGCCGCAAATTGCAAAACGCGCGCTGGAAGCCGGCAAGCTCGGCGGCTACGACATCGTGCTGCTCGACACCGCCGGTCGCACCACGCTCGACGAAGAGATGATGGCAGAGGCGGCCGCGATCAAAGCCGCGGCCAATCCGCATGAAGTGCTGCTGGTCGCGGACTCGCTCACCGGCCAGGACGCCGTGAATCTGGCGCGCTCGTTCGACCAGCGCGTCGGCCTCACCGGCATCGTGCTCACACGCGTTGACGGCGACGGCCGCGGCGGTGCCGCGCTGTCGATGCGCGCCGTCACTGGCAAGCCGATCAAGCTGATTGGCACCGGCGAAAAGACCGACGCGCTGGAGGATTTCCACCCCGACCGTATCGCCGGCCGCATCCTCGGCATGGGCGACGTGGTCTCGCTGGTCGAGCGCGCCGCTGCCAATATCGATGCCGAAAAAGCCGCGCGCACCGCCGAGCGCATGCGCAAGGGTCAGTTCGACCTCAACGACATGCGCGAGCAGCTGCTGCAGATGGCCAATATGGGCGGCATCAGCGGGCTGATGGGCATGATGCCCGGCATCTCCAAGATGAAGAACCAGATCGCGGCCGCCGGCATCGACGACAAGATCCTGAAGCGTCAGGTCGCAATCATCGATTCCATGACGCGCGAGGAGCGGCGTCATCCGGACCTCTTGAAGGCCAGCCGCAAGAAGCGCATCGCGGCCGGCAGCGGCCAGAGCGTCGAGCACGTCAACAAGCTGCTGAAGATGCACCGGAACATGGCCGACGTGATGAAGGCCATGGGATCGGGCAAGCGTGGCCCGCTCGCCGGCATCGCGCAGGCGATGGGCTTTGGCGGTGGCATGAAGATGCCCTCGCCGGAAGAGATGAAGGCGCTGCAGGAGAAGATGCAGAGCGGCGGCGGACAGGGCCTTCCCAGCCTGCCGAAGGATCTGCCGCCCGGTCTTCGCTCGGGCCTACCGAATTTGCCGGGACTTACGGGCCTCAGCGGCAAGCCGACCCTTCCGGGTCTGGGCGGCTTTCCCGGCAAGAAGAAATGAGGAATTCGTCGCACGGGATCATCAGCATCTCGCGCGGCGCGGAAATACCAATCAACCGAACAAAACGTACTTTGCAAACCACACTTTCAAGGAGAACTGAATGTCCGTCGTTATCCGCCTCGCCCGTGCAGGCACCAAGAAGCGTCCCGTCTATCACGTCGTCGTCGCCGATTCGCGCTTTCCGCGCGATGGCCGCTTCATCGAGCGTCTCGGCCATTTCAATCCGCTGCTGCCGAAGGACAACGAGACCCGCCTCAAGCTCGACATGGACAAGGTGAAGGCCTGGCTCGCCAAGGGCGCGCAGCCGTCGGATCGCGTCGCGCGTTTCCTCGATGCCGCCGGCGTCAAGAAGCGCGAAGCGCGCAACAACCCCGAGAAGGCCGTGCCGCGCAAGGAGCGCAAGGCGCAGGCCGAAGCCGCCGCCAAGGCGTAAGGCCGGATCATGTCGGCGCTGGTCTGCGTCGCGCGGATCGGCGCCGCGCATGGTGTGCGCGGTGCGGTCAAGCTGTGGACCTTCACCGAGGATCCCTTCGCCGTCCGCCGCTACGGTCCGCTGTCGACCAAGGACGGCAGACGCCAGTTCGAAATCGCGCAGGTGCGCGAGGCGAAGGACCATCTGGTCGCGACGTTCAAGGGCGTCGCGACCCGCGATGAGGCCGAGCGCCTCAACGGCATCGAGCTCTATGTCGCGCGCGACAAGCTGCCTGCGACCGATGAGGACGAATATTACCACACCGATTTGATCGGGCTCGCCGCCGTCACAACTGATGGCGATGCGCTCGGTCGCGTGCTCGCGATCCATAATTTCGGCGCCGGCGACATCATCGAGATCGCGCCGCTCAAGGGCCCGACGATGCTGCTGCCGTTCTCCAACGCGGTGGTGCCGGATGTCGACCTCAAAGGCGGCCGCGTCGTGATCGCGCTGCCGCAGGAGATCGAGGGCGATCGGGACGATGCTCCTCCTCCCAATGCCGCCGAAGGCCGGGACCGATAACCACAGGCCGGAATTTTTCGCTAAGCTGATCGCTCCAGCTATCGCAAAACGGGCTGCGGTGGTTATGGGTCCCGGGCTCGCGCTTCGCGCGCCCCGGGACGACGAGATTAGGATGCAATGACCAACCCCACACCCTGGCGCGCGACGGTGCTGACGCTGTTTCCGGAGATGTTTC
Source organism: Bradyrhizobium sp. USDA 336 (assembly GCF_044908355.1). NCBI lineage: Bacteria > Pseudomonadati > Pseudomonadota > Alphaproteobacteria > Hyphomicrobiales > Nitrobacteraceae > Bradyrhizobium > Bradyrhizobium sp. USDA 336. The sequence continues at coordinate 5,590,163 of NZ_JBIYDC010000002.1, forward strand.
CGGGGCCGCTCGGCGTGAGCCTCGCAGGGCGGGCGCTCGCGTCCGGGCTCTGGCAGATCGAGGCGCGGGACATCCGGGCCTCCGCGACCGATCGCCACCGCAGCGTCGACGATACCCCTGCCGGCGGCGGGCCGGGCATGGTGCTGCGGGCGGATGTTCTGGCCGCGGCAATCGATGCCGCCGAGATCGGGCAAGACCCGTCAAAAGCGCGACCCCGCCTGCTCATGAGCCCGCGCGGTCGGCCATTGACCCAAGCGCGCGTCTCCGAGCTCGCTCGGGGCCCCGGCCCCCTCATCGTCTGCGGGCGGTTCGAGGGGGTGGACCAGCGGGTGATCGACGGGCGTGGCCTGGAGGAGGTCTCGATCGGCGATTACGTGCTCTCCGGGGGCGAAATCGCCGCCCTGGCCCTGATCGACGCCTGCGTCCGGCTGCTGCCGGGGGTGATGGGCAAGGAAGCCTCGGGAACCGAGGAAAGCTTTTCGGACGGCCTGCTGGAGTACCCCCAATACACCCGCCCGCAGCTGTTCGAGGGGGTTCCGATCCCTGCCATCCTCACCTCTGGCGACCACGCCAAGGTAGCGGCCTGGCGGCGGGCCGAATCCGAGGCTCTGACGGCCGCCCGGCGCCCGGATCTGTGGGAAAAAGCCGCGAATCGGGGGAGCGGCCAAAAAACGCCAAAAAACAAGACAGACGGGTGACAAACGCTCCGGCTTGCCTTATAGGAGCGGCCAAATCCGCAATGGCTGGATAGACGAATTTTGCGCAGCCCCCCGTTTCCAGGGCTGGGCGCGCCGATGGAGATTTACCCATGAACCTGATCAAGCAGCTCGAGCAGGAGCAATTCGACAAGCTGTCCGCCGGCAAGGACATCCCGGAATTCGGCCCCGGCGACACCGTGATCGTCAACGTGAAGGTCGTCGAAGGCGACCGCACCCGCGTGCAGGCCTATGAGGGCGTCTGCATCGGCCGTTCCGGCGGTGGCCTCAACGAGAGCTTCACCGTGCGCAAGATCTCCTATGGCGAGGGCGTCGAGCGCGTGTTCCCGCTGCTCTCCCCGATGATTGATTCGATCAAGGTGGTGCGCCGCGGCAAGGTGCGTCGCGCCAAGCTGTATTACCTCCGCAACCTGCGCGGCAAGTCGGCCCGCATCGTTGAGAAGCAGGACCGCGCTGCTGCCGTCGGCGAGTAAGCTTTCGCCACCAGGCAAGTCTTACGAAAGCGCGGGGCTCGGCTCCGCGCTTTTTTGTTGGCTCTGCTGTCATTGCGAGGAGCCCTTGCGACGAAGCAATCCAGACTGTCTCCGCGGATGCATTTCTGGATTGCTTCACGGAGCCTGTCATCGGGCCGCGCTACGCGCGGACCCGGTGGCTCGCAATGACGAGCTGAAACTCTCGCGCTTTAGTTTCCGCGTGCTATATACCTTCTAGAATGTTTCCAGATCCGACCAGCTTCGCCCGCATCCAGCGCATCGTCATCGACGATCGCTCGCGGCTGCCTGGCCGGTTCTTCGGACGCTTCGCGACCTCGGCAACGTCAGAGCTTAGCCGCGCAGCCTAAAAGCTGCGCTGACGATTTTGTTGCCCGCGCGCTCTGCCGCGCTCATCGCTGACACACATTCTTCGGAGCTCGAGCTCATGTCCAAGCCGACCACGTTGTACGACAAGATCTGGAACGACCATCTGGTGCACGAAGCCGAGGACGGCACCTGCCTGCTCTACATCGACCGCCACCTGGTGCACGAAGTGACCTCGCCGCAGGCGTTCGAAGGCCTGCGCGCCACGGGCCGCAAGGTCCACGCGCCCGAGAAGACGCTCGCCGTCGTCGACCACAACGTGCCGACCACCGACCGCACCAAGCCGAATCCCGACCCTGAAAGCATCGAGCAGATCAAGGCGCTGGCCGAGAACGCCAAGGAATTCGGCATCGAATATTACAACGAGTTCGACAAGCGCCAGGGCATCGTCCACGTCATCGGCCCCGAGCAGGGCTTTACGCTGCCCGGCACCACCATCGTCTGCGGTGACAGCCACACCTCGACGCATGGCGCGTTCGGCGCGCTCGCGCACGGCATCGGCACCAGCGAGGTCGAGCACGTGCTGGCGACGCAGACGCTGATCCAGAAGAAGGCGAAGAACATGCGCGTCACCGTCGACGGCAAATTGCCTGATGGCGTGACGGGCAAGGACATCATCTTGGCCATCATCGGCGAGATCGGCACCGCCGGCGGCACCGGCTACGTGCTGGAATATGCCGGCGAAGCGATCCGCGCGCTCTCGATGGAAGGCCGCATGACGGTCTGCAACATGTCGATCGAAGGCGGCGCGCGCGCCGGCCTGGTGGCGCCCGACCAAAAGGCGTTCGACTTCCTGCGTGATCGTCCGAAGGCTCCGAAGGGCGCGGCCTGGGATGCGGCGATGCGCTACTGGGAGAAGTTGCGATCCGATGACGGCGCGCATTTCGACCACGAGCTGCGCCTCGATGCCGCAAAGCTGCCGCCGATCGTGACCTGGGGCACGAGCCCTGAGGACGTGATCTCGGTGACCGGCATCGTGCCCGACCCCGACAAGATCGCGGACGAGGCCAAGCGCATCTCCAAGCATCGCGCCTTGAAGTACATGGGCCTGACGGCGGGCACCAAGATCACCGACATCAAGCTCGACCGCGTCTTCATCGGCTCCTGCACCAACGGCCGCATCGAGGATTTGCGCGCGGCGGCGAAGATCGCGGAAGGCAAGACCGTCTCGGCGAACGTCAACGCCATGGTCGTGCCGGGCTCCGGCATCGTGAAGGAGCAGGCGGAGGCCGAGGGCCTGGACAAGATCTTTATCAAGGCCGGCTTCGAATGGCGCGAGCCGGGCTGCTCGATGTGCCTTGCCATGAACCCGGACAAGCTGAAGCCGGAAGAGCGCTGCGCCTCGACCTCGAACCGCAATTTCGAAGGCCGCCAGGGTTTCAAGGGCCGCACCCATCTGGTGTCGCCGGCGATGGCGGCGGCGGCGGCGATCGCAGGCCACTTCGTCGACGTCAGGGACTGGCGCTAAGCTGGTTGCTGCAATCTGATGCGGTGGAAGGCTTCGTCGTGGAAGCTGAAGGATTGGCTGTAGCCGCATTCTCCGTCATGCCCGGGCTTGTCCCGGGCATCCACGACCTTTCATCACATCAGCAAGAACGTGGATGGCCGGGACATAGGCGAGCGGAAGCGACGCCGTCCTTCGGACGGCTATGCCCGGCCATGACGCTGCTCGAATAATTCACATCACCAATAATACCGGTACGGATAGTGCCAGCGCGGCCAGTGGCAGACGCGGCGCGGGCCGTAATAGGTCCAGATGATCCGGCAGCGGCGCGGATAAGAGTAGGAAGGATAGTAGCCGCCGACATAATAGGGCCGGTAGAAGTGACGATGGCGGAAATGGGGGCGATGATGGCCCCAGTGGCGGTGGACACCGCCATATCCGCCGTAGCGAAAGCCGTGATGACGATAACCGACATGCCTGTGATGAAAGGCTGGTGCGGCGCGGACACCACCGATATGGCCGCCGCGGAATCCGCCGCCATGGAAGCCATGTCCTCCACCGCGATGGAAGCCTCCTCCACGGAAACCTCCGCCGTGGAAACCATGCCCGTGTCCGCCATGCCCCTGGCGAACCTGCGTGACGAGATCGTCGGTCGCGGCCTTGGCCGCGGGCGACGTCGCCGGATTGATCAAGCTCAGCGCTTCAGCGCGGCGCGCGCTGCCGGCCGACAGCATCAGCGTCGCGGCGGCCGCAAGCCCGAGCAGGCGCACCGAGCCAGCCCGGCGGCCAAACATCCTCAGCATCGAATCCTCCCTGAATCCGGACGGCAGAGCTGCGACGTCTCCGCCGCGCCATTGCCGTTCAATTGCGGTCGCTCCCGGGATCAAATTGCGGACAGCGATGTGAACGCGCCATGAATGAACGAGGCGCATCGCCGCGCTGCGACGCCGTGCCTCGCGCGATCGCAAAGCCGACGGTTCAAGGCGGCGCCTTACCAGTAGGGCCCATAGGTGAAGACGAACGGCGCCGGCACGCCATAGGGATAGGGACGATAGTAGACAGGGCGCGCGTAGTAGCGCGGATCGCGGCGTACGGCAGGCCGCGCCATGTCATATGTCCGCGCGTGTCGTCGCACATCGAAAACCGCAATCCCCGCCGACGCCTCCGGGACCGTCGTCCTTGGCGCGGCGGACGCGCGAGGCAGCCCAGTGGCCAGCGCGGCGGCAATTGCTAGTGCGATCCATCTCGGCATCACGGCCCTCACGAGACCACCGCGAAGCTCGCTGGCGCGGGGCATCGACGGCGTCAGCCCCGGCGCCAGTAGCAGCTCACGCGCGGCACGATCACCGTGCCGCTCGGCCGGTACTCCTGCACATAGGTGGCGTTGCAGACCCGGACCGCGTCGGGGCCGGGATTGTAGCGGGGATAGACGCCGTCCGGGCTGTAATAGGGCGTGATGCGCAGGCGCGGCCGCTTGCGCGGCGGGGGGACATCGTCCGGCGAGACCAGTTGGGCCATCCGGATTTCGGAACTGGCGACCTGCGCCTCGGCGCCCACGCAAAGCTGCGAAAACAACCCCATGCACAGTAGAGTCAGCGCTGTTTTCGCTCGCATTTTTCCGCCCACCCTGAAACGTCCCGTTGACGACCCACGCTCCCCGTTTTGGCGGCGCCCGTCAACCTCGCCGCGCTTATAAAGCCAGATGCATCAGCGGGAAACCCGCGCTAAGAGGTGCTCATGTGGACGGAATTGAAAGCCCCTTCGCTGGCCGAAATGGAAGCGATGGCTCACGACGTGTTCGAGCGCCTGCCGGCGGAATTTCGCAAGCTTTGCGAGGGCGTGATCGTCCGTGTCGAGGACTTCCCGACCGAGGAAGTCCTGGACGAGATGCAATGCGAGAGCGAGTTCGACCTGCTCGGCCTGTTCCAGGGCGTCGGCCTGCCCCAGCAGAGCTTTGGCGACGTGGCGCGGCTGCCCAACATGGTCTGGCTCTACCGCCGCCCGATCCTGGACTATTGGGCCGAGCACGACGAAAGCCTCGGCCACATCGTCCGCCACGTCCTGATCCACGAGATCGGCCACCATTTTGGTCTATCGGACGACGATATGGCCGCGATCGAGGCTAAGGCGGAGTAGGACGCTCTCGGTCCACCTCTCCCTGCCGGGGAGAGGTGAAATCCCGATGCCGCGCCAGTTCGGCTTCAAACCCCTAAGGCAGATTAGATCTGCCGAATTCGGCCTAGGATTTCCGGCCCGATCGCGATAAATAGCCGGTTCCCTGAACCACGTGCGGGAAAGCGCAACCATGGACAAGTTCACCACGCTGGAAGGCGTCGCGGCGCCGCTGAAGATCATCAATGTCGACACCGACATGATCATTCCGAAGCAGTACCTCAAGACCATCAAGCGCACCGGCCTTGGCAAGGGGCTCTTCTCCGAGCAGCGCTACAAGGACGACGGCAGCGAGAATCCGGATTTCGTGCTCAACCAGCCCGCCTATCGCAATGCGAAGGTGCTGGTCGCCGGCGATAATTTCGGCTGCGGCTCCAGCCGCGAGCACGCGCCCTGGGCGCTGCTCGACTTCGGCATCCGCTGCGTGATCTCGACCTCGTTCGGCGACATCTTCTACAACAATTGCTTCAAGAACGGCATTCTGCCGATCCGCGTCAGCCAAGAGGACCTCGACAAGCTGTTCGACGACGCCGAGCGCGGTGCCAACGCGACGCTGACGATCGACCTGCCGAACCAGGAGATCCGCGGCCCCGACGGCGGCAAGGTCAAGTTCGAGATCGATCCGTTCCGCAAGCACTGCCTGATCAACGGCCTCGACGACATCGGCCTCACCATGGAGAAGAAGGCCTCGATCGACTCCTACGAGGACAAGCTCAAGCGCGAGCGCGCCTGGGCCTGATCGCAAGTTTTTGTTGAGCCCCGGTGCCGCAAGCGCCGGGGCTTTTTCTTTGCCTGGATTGTCCCGTATAGATTTGCCCATGCTGCCCGAGATCGTCACCTTCTGGCATGGCCCGATGGATGCGCTGCGCCAGATCTGTCTGCGCTCGCAATTGGCTGCCGGCCACAAGGTCACGGTCTACAGCTTCGACACCATTCCCGGATTGCCCGCAGGCGTCGCGAACGCGGAGGCGGAGGCGATCCTGCCGCACGCGTTCTCCGAACGCTTGCGGCCGCCGCAGCCGGACGGCAGCTGGCGCGACTGGACCATTCTGCAGTTCAGCGACTTCTTCCGCATGAAGCTGATGGCGAAGGGCCTCGGCCTCTGGCTGGATGCCGACGTGCTGCTGCTCAAGCCCGTCGAGATCGATCCGGCAAAGCCCTACTTCGCCTGGGAGCGGCCCCGCCAGCTCGGCAATTCCGTGCTCTATCTGCCGCAAGCGCATGGCATCGTCGCCGCGTTCGAGGAGCTGATGGAGCAGGAGGAGCTGACGCCGGACTGGCTGTCGCTGCGCCACCGCACCACCTTCATGATGCGCCGCCTGCGCGGCGGCTCGAACCGGCTCGCCGATATTCGCGTCGCGATCTACGGGCCCGCGGCGCTCACCGCGCTGGCGCGGCGCACCGGCGAGCTGCAGAACGCATTGCCGAAGCAGTCGTTCTATGCCGTGCATGCCGAGCCGAAACTGTTCTTCGATCCGTCGAGCTATCTTGGCCTGGTCACCGACCCCGCCATCATCGGCCTGCACATCTCGCCGAAGGGCCGCGGCGGCGAGAAGCCGATTCCGGGCAGCCTGTATGCGTGGGCGGCGGAGCGGTTCAGGTAGCTGCTGCGCAGGAAGTGCGCTCCCTCTCCCGCTTGCGGGAGAGGGTTGGGGAGAGGGTGTTTCCGCAAAGGGACAATCCCCAAGAGGAAAGAGCCCTCACCCGCGCCTTCGGCGCGACCTCTCCCGCAAGCGGGAGAGGTGCGGAGGCCGCGGCTCCTTTCCCCATTTGATCCAGCGCAACGCGCCGCTGCATCATTGTGCTTATCTCGCTCCAATTCCGATCGTCCGAATGGAGCTTTCCATGAGCACCGCAACCAGGCCCTATCCCATCGTCCAGGATCTCATCGAGTCCTTTGCGAACTGGGTGAAGCATCGCCGCGAGATCAACGAGATGCGGCAGCTCGACCGCGCGGATTTCGACCGGATTGCCAATGATCTCAGGATCGCTCCCGACGATCTGGAGGAGCTGGTCCGTCATGGCCGGCACGCCGCCGACGAGCTGCCGAAGCTGCTCGATCAGCTCGGCATCAGCACTGAGGAGCTCGGCCGCGCGCAGCCGCTGCTGCTGCGCGACCTCGAGCGGGTCTGCTCGCTCTGCAATCAAAAGGGACAATGCGACCGCGATCTCGCCGACGGCACCGCCGCGGAGAAGTACCACGGCTATTGCGCCAACGCCTCGACGCTGGAGACGCTCGAGCGTGCCGAACACGGGCCGCGGTGAGGCATTGCGTTACTCGATCCATTTCGGCGCGTAAGCCATCGCCTGGCTTTGCGCCGTATCGTGATTGATCCAGATTTCGGCGTTCTCGACCCGTAGCAGCTCGACCACCTTGGCCATCGACGCAACCGTCGCCTGCGGGTCGGCATTGAACGACGGTACGCGCATGTGCCGGAGGTTCTCCCGGTTGTGCGCGACGTCGCCGCTCAGCAGCACGGCGCCGCGCCGCGGCAGCCTTGCCATCAGCGAGCAATGCCCAAGCGTATGGCCGGGCGTGAAGATCATGCGCACCGCGCCGTCGCCAAAGATGTCGTGGTCGCCATCGACGATCTCGAAAGGCCGCTCCCGCAACGCCTCGTAGTGCGGCAGCGAGTAGCCGAACTCGTCGGGATCCGGCCCGAACATGGCTTCGAACTCGGCCCGTTGAGCGATCCATCTTGCGTTTTCGAACAGGTCGACATTTCCGATATGATCGAAATGCGCATGCGAGAGGAGGATCGTGCCGATATCGCGGGGCCGCACCCCGATTTCATCCAATTGGTCCGCGAGAGGCCGGTGCACGATGCCGCGTATGCCGTGGGCGATGATGCGCCCTTCCGGAACCTTCGCCAGCTCATCCGCTATTCCCGTATCCCAGATCAGCCACTCACCGCGGTGACGGATGAGATAGGCATTGCAGCTCAACGTCATGGGAATGCCGACATTGATGCCGGGAGAATAGATCGAGCCGTCTTCGACCTGCGCAATGCCTCCGTCGAGGATGTAGATCCGGTCGATGGTCGCCATGTGAGAACTCTTCAAGCCGCCGATTCGACGCGCCGCTTCGCCTCGCGCATGTCGCGCCCAGGCGGCATGCCGAACAATCGGCAGTATTCCCGCGTGAACTGCGTAACGCTTTCGTAGCCGACCCGATGAGAGGCGGTCGCGATGCTCGCGCCGTCGGCCAGCATGGTGCGGCGCGCCTCGATCAGACGCAGCTGCTTCTGGAACTGAAGCGGGGTCAGCGACGTGATGCTGCGAAAGTGCAGGTGAAAGGCCGACTGGCTCATCCCCGCGGCCTTGGCGAGCCGGTCGACACGCAAAGGCTTGGCATAGTCGGCGCGAATGATCGCAACCGCACGGCCGATCCGTTGCGCATGGCTGTCGGCCATGCCGAGCGCCCTGATGGCACCCCCGTGCCGACCGGCCAATAGCCAATAATGCAGCTCCCGCAGCACTTGGCTCTGGAGGATCGAGGCGGATGAGGGCCGATCGATCAAGCGCAACAACCGCAGCGCCGCATCGCTCACATCCCGCTCCGTCGGCTCGACCCGAAGCGGCTGCGACGGAACATAAGGCGCGGCCCCCATCTCGACGACCAGCCCCTCGATGACGATGGGATCGAGCTCGACGACGAGCGACAAATAGGGCACCGCGGCTGTGGCGCGCGTGATCTGGCTGACCGTCGGCACGTCGCTCGAGATCACCAGCGAATCGCCCGCACCCAGGTCTAACGACGTGGCGCCGACCGCAACACGCTTGGCCCCTTGCAGCACCAAGGCGACCAGCGGCTTGGAGATCGCAAATTGGAGCGCGCTCGGCGCGGTCTCACGAACGATTGAGATGCCGGCGAAAGGCGTTGACGCGAGGCCTTTGCCGTCCGCGTGAGCTGCGGCGTAATTGCTGGCGATCTGGAGCAGCGTTTCGGTCACGGGCCCAATCTAGGCCGAGCCAGGCACGCGGGCAATTGCCGAGCGGCGATCAGGCAATAAGACGGGAATTCCAGGCAAGCCTGAAGGGGCTACATCTGCCGCCGGCCGCATTCCTGGAGGATTGGGCAAGACGATCACAGGATCCGGCAACATGCGCTTCTCGATCACAGGCAGAAAGGGCCCGTCGAAACTTCACGAGGAATTTCCAAATGCCCACCATTTCGCTCGTCACCGGCGCCAGCCGGGGCCTTGGCCGCAATACCGCAATCGCCATCGCGCGCCACGGCGGCGACGTCATCGTGACCTATCGCAGCGGCGCCGCCGCCGCCCGCGAGGTCGTCACCGAGATCGAGGCGCTCGGCCGAAAAGCGGTCGCGCTCCAGCTCGACGTCACCTCCGTATCGACCTTTCCGGCGTTCGCCGCAAAAGTCCGGTCAGCGCTGGCGGAGCACTGGCACGCCGACAAGTTCGATCATCTCGTCAACAATGCCGGCCAGGGCGAAATGGCCACCTTGGCCGAGACGACGGAGCAGCAGTTCGACGCACTCTTCGACACCCATGTCAAAGGGCCGTTCTTTCTGACGCAGGCCTTGCTGCCGCTGCTCGGCGACAATGGCCGGATCGTCAACTTCTCGAGCGGGCTGACGCGCGTGTCTTTCCCCGGCTTCTCGGCCTATGCCGCAGCCAAGGGCGCCATCGAGGTTCTGACCGTCTACATGGCAAAAGAATTCGGCGAACGCGGCATCACCGCCAACGTCGTCGCGCCGGGCGCGATCGAGACCGACTTCCTTGGCGGCGCCGTCCGCGACATGCCGGATCTAAACAAGCAGTTCGCGCAAATGACCGCGCTTGGCCGCGTCGGTGTGCCCGACGACATCGGGCCGATGGTCGCGAGCCTGCTCGGTCCGGAGAACCGCTGGGTTACGGCCCAGCGCATCGAGGTGTCCGGCGGCCAGACGATCTGAGTGCGGCGGCATTGGCGCACTCCGTCGCGACGCGACGGAGTGCGCGAGCCCTCAGCCCTTCCGCATCACCGCGATCGCATCCGCGATCTCGTCACCGCTACCGCCACCGAGAAAGACCCGACCACCTGCCGGACCGCTGATGGCAGCGTACAGCAGAGCTTTCACCTCTTGCGCATCGCCCGGTGGCAACGGGCGTAAATAGTATGACTGTTTGCGCGGCCAGGATGCGGGAAAGCTCACCGCAAATATCCGTGCTTGATCTCGACTATTAGCTCTGTTTGGATCGCTACCGTTCCGCAATTCGCATTTCGGATAATCATGGCGAATGAAACAGATGATTCCCGTCGTTCGTTGGGTGCTCGTTCAACAGAGGACACCGTGACTGCCCACCGCAAGGGCATCGGGAATCGGCTGTTGGCGGCGCTGCCGCCGGCGGATCTCGCTTTGCTGACGCCCCACTTCCAGAAGGTCTCGTTCGAACCCGATGCCGTCCTGGTGCGATCGGGCGACGAACTCGACCCCGTCTATTTTCCCCATAGCGGCGCGATCGCCTTCATGCTCGATATGCCGGACGGGCAAACGGTCGCGACCAGCTTGATGGGACGCGAAGGCGCTTTGGCCTCGTTCTCCGTGCTCGGCCCCTCGCCTTCGTCCGTGACCGCGATTGCTCGCACAGCCGGCACTGCATCGGTGATTTCCGCCGCCAAATTTCGCGCTGCCCATGTGCAAAGCGCAGCGATCAGGAATGTCGTGCAGGTCCACGCCCGCGCCGTGTTGCTGCAGCTCCAGCACGTCGCCGCTTGCAACGCGCTGCACCGGGTGGATGGCCGAATGGCGCGGTGGCTCCTGCAGCTTCACGACCGCGTTCCGGAGGACCTGCTTCCGGTGACGCAGGAGGCGCTGGCGCAGCTGGTTGGGGTACGGCGGACGACAGTGACTTTGACGATGAGCAAGCTACGCGAGGCCGGCGCCATCCCGTCCGAGCGGCGCGGGTTTGTCGAGATCCATCGGACGCGGCTCGAGAGGATCGCATGCGATTGCTATGCGCTCATGCAGCGCACGATCGATCGAATGTATTGCCAGGAATTGGCGGCGCCGCAGCCTGCCGATGCGCCGTTCCGGCAAAGCTCCATCGCCGCCTCCGACGGAGCAGGCGCTGAATTCAAGGCCGTTTCGCGGGCGGGACGATAGAGCGCAATACTTGCGGCGCGTGGAGAAGTGGATCTCGCGCCTCAGCCCTTCCCCATCGCCGCGATCGCGTCCGCAATCGCAATCGTGCGCCGGGCCATGTCCGCGTGCAGGCGCTCCACCATCGCACCATCGAGGCGGATCGCGCCGCGCGAGGCGTTCTCGGGCAGTTCGAACGCCGCGATGATCTTTCGCGCGCGGGCGACTTCCTCCTCCGGCGGGGTGAAGATGGCGTTGCAGGCGTCGATCTGGGAGGGGTGGATCAGCGTCTTGCCGTCGAAGCCGAGATCGCGGCCTTGCGCGCATTCGGTGGCGAAGCCGTCGGAATTGGCGATGTCGCTGTAGGGACCGTCGAGGATCTCGAGGCCGTGGGCGCGGCTCGCCAGGATGCAATGGGTGATCATCGGGATCATCGCGGCGCGGCCCGGCAGCATCCTGATCCGCGTCTCGCGCGAGATGTCGTTCGGGCCGAACACGAAGCCCGAGAGACGGCGCGAGGGATCGCGGCCGGCGGCGGCCAGCTCCTCGGCATGCAGCACGGCGCGCGCGGTCTCGATCATGGCCCAGACTTTGACGGTCGGCGCGGCGCCGAGCTCGGCCAGCTTGCGGCCGATGGCGTCGAGATCCTCGACACTCGAAACTTTTGGAACCAGGATGCCGTCCGGCGAGGCCTTGGCCGCCATGGCGGCATCATCCGGCCACCAGGGCGTGTCGAGGCCGTTGGTCCGGATCAGGACCTCGCGCCTGCCAAAGCCCTTGGCGGCGATCGCCGCCGCAATGCCGTCGCGCGCCGCCGCCTTGGCCTCGGGAGCGACGGAATCCTCGAGGTCGAGGATCAGCCCGTCGGCGGCGAGATTGCGCGCCTTTTCCAGCGCGCGCGGGTTGGAGCCGGGCATGAACAGATGGCTGCGGCGCGGGCGGGTCATGCTGCGTTCCTTCCTGGTCTATCGTCCCCCAGCCGATAGCATTTGGCCTGCCCATTCGAAAGGCTTGTCGGCCTTGGCGGTATGTGATTAGGCATGGGCCATGACGACATTCCCGACGCACTTGCTGGAAGGCTACAAGGCCTTCGCCACCCAGCGGCTGCCGACCGAGCAGAACCGCTACCGCGAGCTCTCGGTCAAAGGGCAGTCGCCTGAGACCATGGTGATCGGCTGCTGCGACTCCCGGGTCTCCCCCGAGGTGATCTTCGACGCCGGGCCGGGCGAGCTCTTCGTCGTCCGCAACATCGCCAATCTGGTGCCGACTTATCAGCCTGACGAAGGCGCGCACGGCGTCTCGGCAGCGCTGGAGTTTGCGGTGACGGTGCTGAAGGTGAGGCACATCGTGGTGCTCGGCCACGCCCAATGCGGCGGCATCCGCGCCTTCATCGACAAGATCGAGCCGCTCACGCCCGGCGACTTCATCGGCCGCTGGATGCAGATGTTCATCAAGCCGGGCGAGGTGGTCGAGCAGCGCGAGCACGAGACCATGGCGCAGTTCGTCGAGCGCATCGAGAAGGCCGCCGTGTTCCGCAGCCTGGAAAACCTGATGACCTTCCCTTTCGTCCGCAAGGCCGTGGAGAGCGGCCGGATGCAGACCCACGGCGCCTATTTCGGCGTGGCGGAGGGGTCGCTGTTCGTGCTGGACAAGGCGACCAAGGAATTCAGGAACGCACGCGAGGGATAATCCTGCTCGCCGGCGGGCAAGGCGGCTTGTCCGCAAGGCGTGCCTTTGCCGGCTCGCAAGAGGGCATATCGGGAGCTTGCAAATCGTGCGTGACGAATGGCGGACAGGCGCCTGGTTCGCTAGAGTGTTCTCCATTCGCCACTCGCCATTTGCTCCATCATGCTGATCCTTGCCATCGATACTGCGCTCGAAGCCTGCGCGGCCGCCGTTCTCGACACCGACGCCGGCGAGCTCCTCGCACGGGAATCGCAGCTGATGAAGCGCGGCCATGCCGAGGCGCTGATGCCGATGATCGCGCGCGTGATGCAATCGGCCGGCCGCGCCTTCACCTCGCTCGACCGCATCGCCGTCACCGTCGGGCCCGGCAGCTTCACCGGCCTGCGCGTCGGCATCTCGGCGGCGCGGGGCCTTGCGCTTGCGGCGAAACGGCCGGCGGTCGGGCTGACGACGCTGTCGGCCTATGCCGCTGGGGTCGTCGCCAAGAGCGGAACGGTGCCGGTGATCTCTGCGATCGATGCGCGGCACGATCACGTCTATTTCCAGATCGTCGCCGGCGACGGCAGCCAGCTGGTGCGGCCGGCTGTCGCCTCCATCGACGCGGCGATCGCGGCCTCGCAACACGGTGCGCCGCATCTGGTCGGCAATGCCGCCGGGATCCTCGCAGGTCGCTGGCCGAAGGACGGACCGCAACCCGTTGCGATCGACGCGCAGCCCGCGCCCGACATCAGCTGGGTCGCCTGGCTCGGCGCGGCGGCCAATCCCGACACCAATCCAGCGCGGCCGTTCTATCTGAAAGCGCCCGACGCCAAGCCCGCGGCATCGACGCCGCTCGCAGCACAAGCCGCGAGCTCATGATGGGATGGCTGTCGGAGTGGTGGCGCGGTGGCACCGCCGCCGTCGAGCCCGCGACCATGCGCGATGCCGCGCGCCTCGCGCAGCTGCACGGCGCCTCCTTCGCGCAGGGCTGGGGCGAAGGCGAGTTCGAGAGCATGATGAGCGAGCGCAACACGCTGGTGCATCGCTTGCGGCTCGGCCGCAAGACGATCGGCTTTGCGGTGTCGCGGATCGGCGCGGACGAAGCGGAGATTCTCTCGATCGCGGTGGACGGGGCTTATCGCGGCCGGGGGCTCTCCCGCACGCTGCTGATGACCCATCTCGGCCACCTCGCCGGGCGCGGCGTACGCACCATATTTCTGGAAGTGGAGGAGAACAACCAGCCGGCGCGGCGGCTTTACGATCGAGCCGGATTCGTGGTGGTCGGGCGCCGCGATCGCTACTATAAGCAGCCCAACGGGGAACAATTGAACGCCCTTCTGATGCGGCGTGACTTGTCGTAACATCGGCGGCAGAAAGCGCCCGCCCAGGCAGACAACGCTATGACCACACTGAAACATTCTTCTGCGTCCAAGGCATCCGAGATCGAGGCGCGCTGCGCCGCAACGGGCATGCGCATGACCGAGCAGCGCCGCGTCATCGCCCGCGTGCTGGCGGAAGCGATCGATCATCCCGACGTCGAGGAACTCTACCGGCGCTGCGTTGCGGTCGACGACAAGATCTCGATCTCGACGGTCTATCGCACCGTGAAGCTGTTCGAGGACGCCGGCATCATCGAGCGCCACGATTTTCGTGAAGGCCGCGCGCGCTACGAGCAGATGCGCGACAGCCATCACGACCACCTCATCAACCTGCGCGACGGCAAGGTGATCGAGTTCACCTCGGAGGAGATCGAGAAGCTGCAGGCGGAGATCGCCCGCAAGCTCGGCTATCGCCTGGTCGACCACCGGCTCGAGCTCTATTGCGTCCCGCTCGACGACGACAAGCCGACGAATTGATGAACCTACCTTTCGGCGCGCTCTCTTCACCCCTCCCCGTTGGGGAGAGGTCGATTTGCGAAGCAAATCGGGTGGGGGGCCTCGGGTCCCACGAGAGAGCAGATCCCCTCACCCGGCGCTTCGCGCCGACCTCTCCCTTTGGGAGAGGTGGCACCGCCCGCTCTGAACCACGGTGCCAAAACCGAGCTGCACACTGAATGCCCATCGACCTCATCATCTTCGATTGCGACGGCGTGCTCGTGGACAGCGAGGTGATCTCCTGCCGGGCGCATGCGGACGTGCTGACGCGCCACGGCTATCCGATCACGTCGGAGCAGGTGTTCGCGCGCTTCCTCGGTCGCTCGACAAAGCAGGCCAATCTCGAGATCGAGACCGAGCTCGGCCGCAAGCTGCCCGAGGCCTATCACGGCGATCTCCAGGACGAGCTGTTTCGCGCATTCGAAGCCGACCTCGAAGCGATCCGCGGCATCCACGATGTGCTGGATGTCGTCACGCAGGCCGTCTGTGTCGCCTCCAGCGGCTCACATCCGCGCATGCGCGTGAGCCTCGGGAGCACCGGGCTGTACGAGCGCCTCGCGCCAAATATCTTCTCGGCCTCGCAGGTGGCGAACGGCAAGCCGGCGCCGGACCTGTTCTTGTTCGCGGCGAGCCAAATGGGCGTGCCGCCCGCGCGCTGCGTCGTGATCGAGGACAGCCTCGCCGGCATCGCAGGCGCCCGCGCCGCCGGCATGACGGTTTTCGGCTTTTACGGGGGCAGTCATTGCCGCGACGGATATGGCGAGACGCTGCGCCAGGCGGGCGCCGACTTGATCTTTGGCGACATGCATCAGCTGCCGGAGCTGGTCCGGCGGGTCGAGGCGGACGCCGTGGCGGGCTGATTGGTGCCGTCATTCCGGGGCGATGCGCCGGGACCGCGAAGCGCGGCCCGGAGCATCGAACCCGGAATCTGGCGCCAAAACCTCTGGATTCCGGGTTCGCGCTGGCGCGCGCCCCGGAATGACGAGCGGAAATGGCTCCATTCGCTGGATTTTCGGCCCTCCAGCCTATATCTGAGGGCCGTCCTCCACCTCCATTTCGGGTTCCATGACGCCGCCGCGCAAGCTGCACATCAAATCATATGGCTGCCAGATGAACGTCTACGATGCCCAGCGCATGGTGGACACGCTGGCCCCGGAAGGATTCGTGGAGACGGCGAGCGCGGAGGATGCCGACCTCGTCATCCTCAACACCTGCCATATCCGCGAGAAGGCCTCGGAGAAGGTCTATTCCGAGCTCGGCCGGCTGCGCGTCGCCAAGGACGAGGCCGCGCGTGCAGGCCGCGCGATGCAGATCGCGGTGGCGGGCTGCGTGGCGCAGGCCGAGGGCGAGGAGATCGTGCGCCGGGCGCCTGTCGTCGACGTCGTGGTGGGACCGCAGAGCTATCATCATCTACCGGAGCTGTTGAAGCGCGCCGAGGGCGAAGGCCGCGCGATCGAGACCGAGTTTCCCGCCGCGGACAAGTTCGGCTTCCTGGCCCAGCCGAAGCCGGACGCGATCCGCGCGCGCGGCATTTCCGCCTTCGTCACGGTGCAGGAAGGCTGCGACAAGTTCTGCACCTTCTGCGTCGTGCCCTATACGCGCGGCGCGGAGGTGTCGCGCCCCGTCGCGAAGATCGTCGAGGACGTGAAGCGGCTCGCTGACAACGGCGTGCGCGAGCTCACGCTGATCGGGCAAAACGTCAACGCCTATCACGGCGACGGCCCGGACGGAAAAACCTGGCCGCTCGGAAGGCTGCTCGAACATCTGGCGACGATTCCCGGCATCGGGCGGCTGCGCTATTCGACCAGCCACCCCCGCGACGTCGACGACAGCCTGATCGCGGCCCATCGCGACCTCGGTGCCCTGATGCCGTTCGTGCACCTGCCGGTCCAGTCCGGCTCGGACCGCATTTTGGCGGCCATGAACCGCAAACATACCGCCGATGATTACCGGCGGGTCATCGACCGTTTTCGTACCGCACGCCAAGACATTGCTTTTTCATCGGATTTCATCGTCGGCTTCCCCGGCGAGAGCGAGCAAGATTTTCTCGCCACCCTCGCGCTTGTCACGCAAATCGGCTACGCTGCGGCCTATTCGTTCAAATACTCCGCCCGGCCGGGAACGCCGGCCGCGGACATGCAGGAGACGGTGTCCCCCGCCGAGATGGACCAGCGATTGGAGCGGCTCCAGGAACTGATCGACAGCCAGCAATCGGCCTTCAACAAGGCCGCGATTGGCTCAACGGTCGACGTGCTGTTCGAGCGTCCGGCGCGCAAAGTGGGCCAGATCGTGGGCCGCACCGCCTACCTCCAGCCCGCCCATGTAATGGCCGCGCCCGACATCATCGGACAGATCCTGCCGGTCAGAATCGACAGCCTCGAGCGCTACAGTTTTCTCGGCGAGCTCGTGACGCCGCGCAAGATGCGCGAGCCCGCTTTATCGCAAGCCAGTGGAGCCTGAACCCTTGCCCAAAAGCGCATCGGATTCGTCTTCGTTCGCTCCCAGCCGCAAGTTCGACCGCGACATGCAAGTACCGCCCGAGACCCAGGTCGTCATCGACTTCGACGACAACCGCGCCGCTTCCGCGCTGGTCGGCCCCTACGGCCAGCACCTGGCGCAGATCGAGCGGCGGCTCGGCGTCATCGTCGATTCCAAGGGCAACCACATCACGATCGGCGGCACCCGCGACGGCTGCGACGCCGCGCGCCGCGTGCTGGAGATGCTCTACGCGCAGGCCGCGAAGGGCCACGATCTCGACCAGGGTGAGGTCGAGGGCGCGATCCGCGCCGTGATCGCGCAGGGCTCGCTGTTCGAGTTCGACGCCAAATCGGCCAAATCGACCTTCGACAGCATCAATCTGCGCAAGCGTCCGGTGCGGGCACGCACCGCCGCGCAGGATTCCTACATCCGCGCGCTGAAGCGGCACGAGCTGGTGTTCGGCATCGGCCCCGCCGGCACCGGCAAGACCTGGCTCGCCGTCGCGCATGCCGCGCAGCTGTTCGAGCGCAAGGAGGTCGACAAGATCATCCTGTCGCGCCCGGCGGTGGAAGCCGGCGAGCGGCTCGGCTTTCTCCCCGGCGATCTCCGCGAGAAGGTCGATCCTTATCTGCGGCCGATCTATGATGCGCTCTACGACCTCATGGACGCGCGCATCGTCGAGCGCGCGCTGCAGACCGGCGAGATCGAGATCGCGCCGCTCGCCTTCATGCGCGGCCGCACGCTGACCAACGCCGCCATCATCCTGGACGAGGCCCAGAACACCACGTCGATGCAGATGAAGATGTTCCTGACGCGTCTCGGCGAGAACAGCCGCATGATTGTGACGGGCGATCCCTCCCAGATCGACCTGCCGAACGGCCAGACCTCGGGGCTGGCCGAGGCGACCCGCCTCCTGAGCGGCGTCGAGGGCATCGCCCAGGTTCATTTCAAGGCGGAGGACGTGATCCGCCACGAGCTCGTGGCGCGGATCGTCGCCGCCTATGAAGGGCCGCCGCAGCGGCCGGCCACCGGTCAATCCTGACGAGGCAACACCGGACCCAAGAGGGCCCGAGCACGGCGCCCTTCGTCCGAGACAACACAATGTCCCATTCCAACCTTCCCATGACCGAGGTCCTCGTCGTCGCCGATTGCTGGCAGCGCGAGCCCGATTCCGAAGCCGTGATCCAGCGCGCACTGGCGGCGGCCGCCGAGAGCGTCGACGAGGACGTTGCCGACGCGGAAGTGGCCGTGATGCTGACCGATGATGCCGGCATCCGCACGCTCAACAGCAACTGGCGCGACATCGACAAGCCGACCAACGTGCTGTCGTTCCCGGCGCTGCAGCCGGAGGGCGCCTGGAAGCCGGGCGATGCCCCGCGCATGCTCGGCGATATCGCGATCGCCTATGAGACCATGCGGCGCGAGGCGGACGAGGAGCACAAGCCGTTCGACCATCATCTGAGCCACCTGGCCGTGCACGGCTTCCTGCACCTGATCGGCTACGACCACGAGAACGACGACGACGCCGAGGAGATGGAAGCGCTCGAAACCGAGATCCTCGCCCATCTCGGCATCCCAGATCCCTATGCCGATCGCCCGGGGACGCACTGAGATGCCGGATTCCGAGCCTACCCACGACAATCCCCGCACCACGGCCAATTTGCCGGTTGTGGTGACGCCGGGCGAGGTGCTGCGCCCGAGTGCCGAAAGCTGGCTGCTGCGCGCCATCCGCACGCTGTTCGGCTGGAAGGCGGGGTCGGTGCGCGACGACCTCCAGGTCGTGCTCGACGCCTCGACGCCCGACGACACCGGCTTCTCCGCGGTCGAGCGCACCATGCTGCGCAACATCCTCAGCCTGCACGAGCGTCGCATCGCCGACGTCATGGTGCATCGCGCCGACATCGTCGCGGTCAAGCGCGACATCCCGCTCGGGGAATTGATGGACCGCTTCGAGAGCGCTGGCCATTCGCGCCTCGTCGTCTTCAACGAGACGCTCGACGATCCCGTCGGCATCGTCCACATCCGCGATTTGCTCGCCTTCATGACCGCGCGCGCCCGCGTGTCGGAAGCCACCAAGACCAAGCGCAAGAAGCCGCTGCCGGCCGGGCTCGATTTGCGCGCAGTCGATCTCGCGCTGCCGCTTCACGAGGCGCACATCATCCGCAAGCTGCTCTACGTGCCGCCGTCGATGCGGGCGATCGACCTGCTCGCGCAGATGCAGGCCTCGCGCATCCATCTGGCGCTCGTGGTCGACGAATATGGCGGCAGCGACGGGCTGGTCTCGATCGAGGACATCGTCGAGCAGATCGTCGGCGAGATCGACGACGAGCACGACAGCGACGAGCCGCCCTCGATCGTGCGCCTGCCCGACAACGCCTTCATTGCCGACGCCCGCGCCAGCCTCGACGACGTCCGCTCGGTGATCGGCGAGGATTTCGTCACCGGCGAGGCAGGCGAGGAGGTGGAGACGCTGGGCGGCTATCTCGTCAGCTTCGTCGGGCGCCTGCCGGTGCGCGGCGAGGTGATCTCGGGCCCCGGCAATTACGAGGTCGAGGTGCTCGATGCCGATCCGCGCCGCGTCAAGCGGCTGCGCATCGCGACGCGGAAGGAACGCCCGGCGCCCCGCACCCAGCGCGAGAGCCGGCGGCGTGAAGCCACGCCGGAGAGCGGACAAGCGCCGGCCAGCGACACGCCGACATCGCCGCCGCGCGACGGGGCCGCCTCGCAGTGAGCCCATCGCAGCGCCTCCGGCAAATTGCGCTCGCCATCATCCTCACCTGGGGATGGCAGCGCGCAGTCGTCGCCATGGCGGCCGGAGCCTTGTCGGTGCTGGCGCTGGCGCCGTTCAACCTCTTTCCGGTGCTGTTCGTCACCTTCCCGGTGCTGGTCTGGCTGATCGACGGCGCCGCGGGCGGCCGCTATGGCGGCGTGCCCGCCGCCGCCTTGACCGGCTACTGGTTCGGGCTCGGCTATTTCGTGCCCGGCCTTTACTGGATCGGCTACGCCTTCTTCGTCGAAGCCGACACATTCGCCTGGCTGACGCCGTTCGCGGTGCTGGGCCTGCCGGCCTATCTTTCGATCTTCACGGCGATCGGCTTTGCGCTGGCGCGCCTGCTCTGGAGCAAGAACGCCACGCGCGTGCTGGCGCTCGCAGCGAGCCTCACCATCAGCGAATGGCTGCGCGGCCATGCGCTGACCGGCTTCCCCTGGAACACGTTCGGCTATGCGCTGTCCGAGCCATTGCCGCTGGCGCAGACGGCCTCGCTGATCGGCCTGTGGGGCATGACGTTCCTGACGATTGCGATCTTCGCGAGCCCGGCGACGCTGATCGACCGCACGCCGGATCGGCGCCTGCAATGGCGGGGGCCGGCCGCGGCCGTCGCGCTCCTGCTTGTCATGAGCATCTTTGGCGCAATCCGCCTGTCGCTGCATCCGACCACGATCGTATCCGGCCCCAAGCTGCGCCTGATGCAGCCCAACCTGCAGCAGGACGAGAAATTCAACTATGCCGCCAAGCCGGAGGTAATGAAGAAGTACCTTGCGCTGTCGGACCGCGCCTCCGGCCCGCAATCGACCGGCGTGCGCGATGCCACCATCCTGATCTGGCCGGAATCCGCCTTTCCGTTCTTCCTGACCCGCGAAGCCGACGCGATGGCGCAAATCGCCGATCTGTTGCCGAAGGGCACGGTGCTGATCACGGGATCGGTCCGCGCGCCCGATGTGCCGCGGGGCACGCCGATCACGCGCGCCTACAACTCGATCTACGTGATCGATCACGACGGCAGCGTGCTCGCCGTCTACGACAAGCTGCATCTGGTACCGTTCGGAGAATTTCTTCCGTACCAGTCGTTGATGGAGAAGCTCGGTTTCGAGCAACTGACGCGTGTGCGCGGCGGCTTCATTCCAGGCACCGTGCGGCATGCGCTCCCCGTTGCCGGCGCGCCGCCCGCGTTGCCCCTGATCTGCTACGAGGCGATCTTTCCCGACGAAGTGGCTGTACGCAACGAACGTCCGGGCTGGATCGTGAACCTGACCAATGACGGCTGGTTCGGCATCTCGACCGGTCCCTACCAGCACCTGGAGCAGTCGCGAATGCGCGCGATCGAGCTCGGATTGCCGCTGGTCCGCTCGGCCAATACCGGCATCTCCGCAGTGATCGATCCGGTCGGCCGCACCGTCGCGAGCCTAGGTCTCGGCCTCGAAGGCATTTTGGACGCAAACCTGCCGGCCGCGATCCCACCGACCGTTTATGCACGGGTGGGTGATGTGCCCGCAATCATGCTCGTCGCGGTGGCCGTGCTGTTGGCGGTCCGCCGACGAATAGGCAAACGCCAGCCCTGATCGCACCGCCGCCGCAGCGGCCGGAATCCTTTGACAACCGTAGTCCCACGGTTGACAGACTGCACGCGGGCTCCCCATTCTGCACCGGCTGCGAAAGATGGCGGTGCATTGCTAAATTTCTCCGCAATGTTTCCCAATAACAGGGTTTGATTTTGACGGTGCTGCACCCGAGGCATGCTTGATCATTGCGCCGAAGGTGGTGTTTGGAGGGCTGAGGAAATGTCGAAAGCGCCCAACCCTGTTGACAAATATGTCGGCAGTCGCGTGCGCATGCGCCGCATCATGTTGGGCATGAGCCAGGAGAAGCTCGGTGAAGCTTTGGGCCTGACTTTCCAGCAGATTCAGAAGTACGAGAAGGGCACCAACCGGGTCGGCGCAAGCCGCATCCAGCAGATCGCGGAGATTCTGCAGGTGCCGGTGTCCTTCCTGTTCGAGGGTGGCCCGAGCGGCGTGCCGGGTCCGGATGGCTTCAGCGAAGGCGCCTCGCCCTCTTACGTCTCGGACTTTCTCGCCACCTCCGAAGGGCTCGCTTTGACCAAGGCGTTCACGCGAATCACTGATTCGAAGATGCGCCGCTCGATCGTCGATCTCGTCGAGCAGATCGCGGCCCGCGAAGGTCCGGACAAGCGTTGAAGCTCATGTCTCCCGCGATTTGAGACTGCATCAAATCTGGCCTATGTCGTCATTGACGACCGCGCTTTGATGCGCGTCCGCTTCGATGATGCGATTCAAAGGACACAGATGCGTCCATGACCGGCTCCAATTGGTTCGATTCACAAACTATTCTCGATGGCATCCGCCGCTGGGTGGAGATCGAGACGCCGACGGAAGCACCTGAACAGGTCAACAAGCTGGTCTCCGTGGTCGCGGAGCAATACGGCGACCTGCCCGTCGCGCTCGAGCGCATCGCGGGCGTGGACGGCTGCGGCGATCATCTCGTGGCGCGCACGAATTGGGGGCTGGATCAGCCGGGCATCCTGGTGCTGAGCCATCTCGATACCGTCCATCCCATCGGCTTCATCGAGCGCCTGCCGTTCAAGGTCGAAGGCGACGTCGCGTTCGGTCCGGGCATCTACGACATGAAGGGCGGCGCCTACATCGCCCACCACGCCTTCCGCGCGCTTTGCGCGACAGGCGATCGCTCGCCGCTCGGCATCACGCATCTGTTCACGTCCGACGAGGAGATCGGCAGCCCGACCTCGCGTGCGCTGATCGAGCAGGAAGGACGCAAGGCCAAATACGTGCTGGTGACCGAGCCGGCGCGCGACGGCGGCAAGATCGTCACCGGGCGCAAGGGCGTCGGACGCTTCCGGGTATTCATCAAGGGCGTGCCCGCGCATGCCGGCTCGCGGCCCGAAGACGGCCGCAGCGCCGTCCGCGAACTCGGCAACGTCATCCTCGCGCTGGAAGGGATGAACGATCTGGCGCGCGGGGTCACCGTCAATGTCGGCGTGGTGCGCGGCGGCACGCGTCCCAACGTCACGCCCGAGGAAGCCTATGCGGAAGTGGATCTGCGCGTCGTGAGCCTCAAGGACGCAGACGAGTTCGTCGGCAAGATCCTTGGACTGAGATCGAAGACCGCCGGCGTCACCATCACGGTCACGGGCGAGCTCAACCGGCCGCCTTACGAGAAGAGCAATGCAGGCGCCGCGTTGTACGAACATGCCAGGACGCTCGCCAGCGAGATCGGCTTCGAGCTGATCGACACCCACACCGGCGGCGGCTCGGACGGCAATTTCACCGCCCCGCACACCGCAACGCTCGACGGGCTCGGCGTCGACGGCAAGGGTGCGCACACCCATTATGAGCAGCTCTATGTCTCCTCGCTCGCACCGCGCGCGCGGCTGCTCCATCGGCTTTATCAGACGCTGCGATGAGCGAACGCAAATCAAGCCCTGACCGCGACGACAGCGAGCGCGCCTTCTTCGGGCGCCGCAAGGGTCACAAGCTGAGGCAACACCAGGCCGGCTTGATCGAGCAACTGCTGCCGCATCTTGCCCTCGATATCGACGGTCAGGCGCCGGCGGACGCGCGCGACATCTTCGATCCCGCAGCCGACGACGTCAGGCTCGAGATCGGCTTCGGCGGCGGCGAGCATCTCGCGGCCGAGGCGCAGAACTTCCCCGCCACCGGCTTCATCGGCTGCGAGCCCTATGTCAACGGCATGGCCAAGATCCTCGCGCAGATCGAGGCGGCCAACATCGGCAACATCCGCCTGTTCGCGGGCGATGCCGCCGAGCTCTTGGCCTGGCTTCCCAAGGAGTCGCTGTCGCGGATCGACCTGATCCATCCCGATCCCTGGCCGAAGCGGCGGCACTGGAAGCGGCGCTTCGTCCAGGACCGCACCATTGCGGTGATGGCGCGCGTGCTCAAGCCGAACGGCGAATTCCGCTTCGTCTGCGACATCGACGATTACTGCGCCTGGACACTGTCGCATCTTGCGCGCTCGCAGGACTTCGTCTGGCTTGCCGAACGCGCCGACGATTTCCGTCTTCCATGGCCGGGCTACACGATGACGCGCTACGGCCGAAAGGCCGCGCGCGAGGGACGCAAGGCGGCCTATCTGCGGTTCAGAAGAACGTAGTCGTCATTGCGAGGAGCGAAGCGACGAAGCAATCCAGAGTGCTCGCTCGGAGAGATTTCTGGATTGCTTCGCTTCGCTCGCAATGACGGAGTGGGACGCTAGATCGTCTGCCGGTTGCGCCAGAAATTCACGACGCGTTCGGCGGTCGTCGGCATCAGGCGCGTGAAATTGATGCGGGCGGCCTCGATGTCGGCATCGGCCGGCGTGCGGTTCGAACCGTACCAGAGCAGGATCAGCGCGCGCACCGTGGGCCAGCCGAGGTTCAGCACGCGGCCCAGGATCAGCAGCGGATCGTAGCGGTCGCCCGCGATCAGGCGGTCGAGGACCTGGAGGCGAACGCCCGACATCGCCGATAGCGCGGCGACCGATTCCTCGTATTTGTTCGCCTTGGCGAAACCGAGCAGCGCGCTCTCGCCGAGATGGCCTCCGCGGTGCAAGGTCAGCACGGTGTGCTGTGCCGCGGAGAAATCGCGGCGCGGGCCCGGCGGCAGCGCCGCCTCCTCGATCGCCGCCATCGCGCGCTTGATCTCGGCCTGGCGCGCGGGATTGACCACGGTGGAGAGACGGCGGCGGATGACGTCGAGCGTCCCGTCGAGCAGCTGCTTCAGGTGCTCCCCGGAAAGGTCGTTGCGCTGGCCGATCCTCAACGTCAGCACGCCGTCCTGCGCCGCGCGCTTGATCAGCTCGGAATAGCTTCCGGGCGAGAACACTGCACCGGCATTGGCTGCGGCACGGCGCACCACGTCGCGATCGCCGCGCTCAACCAGCACGTCGGTGACGACGGGCGACAAAGCGGGACGCTCGGTCATCGCCAGCAGATGACCCTGGCCCTTCAAGCGCGCGATCTCGACCAGAGCCGCATCGTCGAGCACGGGTGAGCGGCGCAGCACGGGGCCGGCGACCGCGATCTCGTTTTCGCGCGCGAGCTGATTGACGAGGTGCGGCGGCGCGTTGTTCAGGCGCGAGAAACGCTCGGCCAGATCGGCGCGCGAGGCCAGCTCGGCATGCGGGACGAGATCGATCAGGAGATTGTCGAAGAGATTGATCAGTTCGGGGCGGAGCTTTTCCGCGTCCTGGAAGAACAGCTGGGAAATGGCGCGCGCGATCTCGCCACGACGCCTCGGGTCGCCGCGCTTGACGATATCGTCCAGTCCAGGAATGAGCGACGTGGCAACGGTCATGAAAACGCAACTCGAACGGGGCACGCCGCGGGTGCGCCCTTGGTTCAAGCCGCCCCACAATCGGGAAATCTAGGCCTGCTTGATGAAGGAAGCGTTGCGCAGGGCCGGCTGACGGGCGCAAAAAGGCCCTGTTGCCGCTGCAATGGGCCTTGTCCGGGGGGTAGGAAAGCGCTATATCAGCGCCAATTCATCTTCTCATACGATCCGCGTAGTGAGAGTGGGCCCGAAAGGACCCGCTCTTTTTTATTACCTGAACGCGGCTCGGCGGGAGATGCGCCCGACGCGTTGTCGGGAAAGTTCCGAAGCGGGCTTTGAAATCGTAACCAAGCCTTAACCATCGAGCGCTCTGACCCTGGACATGACCGAACCGAACCCTGGTTCCACGGATGCCGAATTGCTGGCCGAGCCGCGGCTCGTGGTCGAGCCCGGCGTCGCGGCACGGGTGTCCGCGGTGGCAGCTCCCGTGCTCCAGGGCATGGGCTACCGCCTGGTCCGGATCCGCATTTCCGGCGAGGCCGGCTGCACCGTGCAGATCATGGCCGAGCGGCCGGACGGCTCGATGCAGATCGAGGATTGCGAGGCGATCTCGCGGGCCCTGTCGCCCGTGCTCGACGTCGCCGATCCCATCGACCGCGCCTATCGGCTCGAGATCTCCTCGCCGGGAATCGACCGCCCGCTGGTGCGCCGCTCCGATTTCGAGCGCTATTCCGGGCACCTGGTGAAGATCGAGATGGCGGTCGCGCATGAGGGGCGCAAGCGCTTCCGCGGCACGCTCGGCGCCGTCGAGGGCGACCGCGTGCATCTGCATCGCGACGATGCCAAGGCCGGCGACGATGCCGACGTTCTCCTGACCATGGAGGATATCGGCGATGCCCGGCTGGTGCTGACCGACGAGCTGATCGCCGAATCCATGCGCCGCGGCAAGGCCGAGGCGCGCGAGATGCGGCGCAATCTCGGTCTCGAGCCGCCGCAGGCGCCGCACGCCAGAATCAGCGAGAAGATCACCAAGAACACCAAGCCGAAGAAGAAGCCGGCCCCGACCAACACGAAGAAACATCGCCTTGCCGCCGAACGCGCGCGGCGCGGCGAGATCGAGCCTGACCAAGGAGACTAGCCATGGCAGTCAGCGCCAACCGACTCGAATTGCTTCAGATCGCCGACGCCGTCGCACGCGAGAAGTCGATCGACCGCGGCATCGTCATCGCGGCGATGGAGGACGCCATCGCCAAGGCGGCGCGCGCCCGTTACGGCAGCGAAACTGACGTTCATGCCGAGATCGACCCGAAGAAGGGCGAGCTGCGGCTGTCGCGCCACATGCTGGTGGTCGACAAGGTCGAGAATCATTCCAACCAGATCTCGCTGGTGGACGCGCAGCGCGCCAATCCCGGCGCCCAGGTCGGCGACACCATCGCCGACACCCTGCCGCCGCTGGAATATGGCCGCATCGCCGCGCAATCGGCCAAGCAGGTCATCGTGCAGAAGGTGCGCGAGGCCGAGCGCGACCGGCAGTACCAGGAATTCAAGGACCGCATCGGCGACATCGTCAACGGCGTCGTCAAGCGCGTCGAATATGGCAGCGTGATCGTCGATCTCGGCCGCGGTGAAGCCATTATCCGCCGCGACGAGATGCTGCCGCGCGAGGTGTTCCGCAACGGCGACCGCGTCCGCGCCTACATCTTCGACGTCCGCCGCGAGACGAGAGGCCCGCAGATCTTCCTCTCCCGCACCCATCCCCAGTTCATGGCGAAGCTGTTCGCGCAGGAAGTGCCGGAGATCTATGACGGCATCGTCGAGATCAAGGCGGTGGCCCGCGATCCGGGCTCGCGTGCGAAAATCGGCGTGATTTCCCGCGATTCCTCGGTCGATCCGGTCGGCGCCTGCGTCGGCATGCGCGGCTCGCGCGTGCAGGCCGTGGTCAACGAGCTGCAGGGCGAGAAGATCGACATCATTCCATGGTCGCCCGACATCGCGACCTTCGTGGTCAACGCGCTGGCGCCGGCGGAAGTCTCCAAGGTCGTGATCGACGAGGACCGCGAGCGCATCGAGGTCGTGGTGCCCGACACCAACAACCAGCTCTCGCTCGCGATCGGCCGCCGCGGCCAGAACGTGCGCCTGGCCTCGCAGCTCACCGGCTGGGATATCGACATCCTGACCGAGCAGGAGGAATCGGAGCGCCGCCAGGCCGACTTCGAGAACTCGACCCGCGTCTTCATGGAATCGCTCAACGTCGACGAAGTGGTCGGCCAGCTGCTGGCGTCCGAGGGCTTCACCTCGGTCGAGGAGCTCGCGATGGTGGACGTCAAGGAGCTCGCCGGCATCGAGGGCTTCGACGAGGAGACCGCGCAGGAGCTGCAGAATCGCGCCCGCGAATATCTGGAGCAGCAGGAAGCCGAGCTCGAGGCGAGGCGCAAGGAGCTCGGCGTCGAGGACGCGCTCAAGGACGTGCCCGGCGTGACCTCGAAGATGCTGGTGAAGTTCGGCGAGAACGACATCAAGAGCGTCGAGGACCTCGCCGGCTGCGCCACCGACGATCTGGTCGGCTGGACCGAGCGCAAGGAAGGCAGCGAGCCGACCAAGCACGCCGGTGCGCTCGACGGCATCGACATCTCCCGTGACGACGCCGAAGCGATGATCATGCAGGCCCGCGTCAAGGCCGGCTGGATCACCGAAGCCGATCTCGCCAAGCCCACCGAGGAGGCCGAGGCGACCGAAGATCAGCCGGCTTAAGGGCAAAGGAGAATGTCGCCCGGATGCTTGCAGATTCCGACCTCGAACTTGACCATGGGCCGCGGACCGAAAGGTCCGCGACCATGCGCATGTGCGCGGTCAGCCGCGAGGTCCGGCCGATTGACGAGCTGATCCGCTTCGTCGCATCGCCTGACGGACAAATAGTTCCCGATCTCAAGCGCAAGCTGCCCGGACGCGGGATGTGGCTCACCGCCTCCCGCAAGACGGTTGCGGAAGCGGTGCGGCGTCACCAATTTAGCAAGGCCTTCAAGCGCGAGCTGCGCATCCCTCAGACGCTTCCCGCCGACATCGAGGCGCTCCTGGTCCGGAGCGTGACCGAAGCCCTTGGGATCGCCGCCAAGGCGGGCCAGGTCGTGGCCGGTTTCGGCAAGGTCGAAAGCGCCCTTCGGGAAGGCACGGTCGAGGTCCTGATCCATGCCAGCGACGGGGCCGCGGACGGAATCCGCAAATTGGACATGCTGGCGCGTCAGAATGCCGGGAATCGCGGTGCTAAGGCGCAGATTCCCGTCGTCACCGCTCTGAAATCGGTAGAATTGGATTTGGCACTGACCCGGTCAAATGTGATACATGCTGCCCTGCTCGCGGGCCCGGCGAGCAAGTCATTCCTGTCACGTAGCCAGATCCTGGTCCGATACCGGATGGCGGACGACGACAAGACTGCCGAAAAACCCGGCCAGGATTTCTGAGAGACAACGACGACCCGATTGGATGGTGCGGCAACGCACAACACTGATAAATCAGGATTAGGACTGCTGAATGGTTGATACCAAGACCCCTGGCGACAAGAAGCTGAGCGTTCCGAGCAAGACGCTATCGCTCAAGCCGCGCGTCGAAACGGGCACCGTGCGCCAGAGCTTCAGCCATGGCCGCAGCAAGCAGGTCGTGGTCGAGAAGCGCGGCAAGCGCCGCATTGGCGACGGACCCGAGCCGCACGCGCCCGAGGTGACGGCAAAGCCCGCGCCGGCCGCACCCGCCGCGCCGCCGCGTCCGGCTCCGCCCCCGCCGCGCAACGCCGGTTCCGGCGTGGTGCTTCGCACGCTGACCGAAGATGAGCGTTCGGCCCGTGCCAGCGCGCTGGCCGATGCCAAGCTGCGCGAAGTCGAGGAGCGCCGCCAGGCCGAGGAAGAGGCCCAGCGCCGCGCCGCCCGTGAGGCCGCCGAGCGCGCCGAGCGCGAAGCCGCCGAATCCCGCCGCAAGGCCGAGGAAGAGCGCCACCGTCACGAGGACGAAGCCAAGCGCAAGGCCGAGACCGAGGCCAAGAAGCGTTTCGGCGAGGGTGAGCAGCCGACATCCGCCGCGCGCTCCGCGACCGCAACACCCGCCGCTTCCGCACCGCGCCCCGGTGCGCCTGCGTCCCGGCCTGGAACCACTACCACAGCGCGCCCGGGAACCACGACGGCGCGTCCTGCAACCACGACCGCGCAGCGTCCGGGTGGACCGGCTGGCCGCGGCCCCGCCGTTGCGGCCGAAGCTGACGACGACGAGGCGCCGCGCCAGATCCGTCGCGGTCCCGGCGGCGCCGCGCGTCCCGTGGTAGCCCCCAAGCCCACCCACAAGCCCGGCCCGCAGAAGGAGCGCGGCCGCCTGACCGTCGTCACCGCGCTCAATGCCGATGAGGTGCGCGAGCGCTCGATCGCCTCGTTCCGCCGACGCACCCAGCGTCTGAAGGGCCACGCCTCGAACGAGCCGAAGGAAAAGCTCATCCGCGAAGTGGTCATTCCGGAAGCGATCACCATCCAGGAACTCGCCAACCGCATGTCCGAGCGCGCGGTCGACGTCATCCGCATGCTGATGAAGCAGGGCGCGATGCACAAGATCACCGACGTGATCGACGCCGACACCGCGCAGCTGATTGCCGAAGAGCTCGGCCACACCGTCAAGCGCGTTGCTGCGTCCGACGTTGAAGAAGGTCTGTTCGACGCTACCGACGATTCGACCGACACCGAGACCCGTTCGCCCGTGGTGACCGTCATGGGCCACGTCGACCACGGCAAGACTTCGCTGCTCGACGCGCTCCGTCACGCCAACGTGGTCTCCGGCGAAGCCGGCGGCATCACCCAGCACATCGGCGCCTATCAGGTGACATCGCCTGAAACCGGCAAGAAGATCACCTTCATCGACACGCCCGGCCACGCAGCGTTCACCGCGATGCGCGCCCGCGGCGCCAAGGTGACTGACATCGTCGTGCTGGTGGTCGCGGCCGATGACGGCGTGATGCCGCAGACGGTCGAAGCCATCAATCACGCCAAGGCGGCCGGCGTGCCGATCATCGTTGCCATCAACAAGATCGACAAGCCCGATGCCAAGCCCGAGCGCGTGCGCACCGAGCTGCTCCAGCACGAGGTGCAGGTGGAATCTTTCGGCGGCGAAGTCGTCGACGTCGAGGTGTCCGCCAAGAACAAGACCAATCTCGACAAGCTGCTCGAGATGATCGCGCTGCAGGCCGAAATCCTCGACCTCAAGACCAATTCGGAGCGTCCGGCCGAAGGCACCGTGATCGAGGCCAAGCTCGATCGCGGCCGTGGTCCGGTCGCGACCGTGCTGGTGCAGCGCGGCACGCTTCGCGTCGGCGACATCATCGTCGCCGGTGCCGAAATGGGCCGCGTCCGCGCGCTGATCTCCGATCAGGGCGAGACCGTGCAGGAGGCCGGCCCCTCGGTGCCGGTCGAGGTGCTCGGCTTCAACGGCCCGCCCGAGGCTGGCGATCGTCTCGCGGTGGTCGAGAACGAAGCCCGCGCCCGCCAGGTCACCAGTTACCGCGCGCACCAGAAGCGCGAGAACGCGGCAGCCTCGATCTCCGGCATGCGCGGCTCGCTCGAGCAGATGATGTCGCAATTGAAGACGGCGGGCCGCAAGGAATTCCCGCTGATCGTCAAGGCCGACGTGCAGGGTTCGCTGGAAGCCATCCTCGGCTCGCTGGAGAAGCTCGGCACCGACGAGGTCGCCGCCCGCATCCTGCATGCCGGCGTCGGCGGCATCTCGGAATCCGACGTGACGCTGGCCGAAGGCTTCAACGCCGCGATCATCGGCTTCTCGGTTCGCGCCAACAAGGAGGCCGCTGCGGCCGCCAAGCGCAACGGCATCGAGATCCGCTACTACAACATCATCTACGACCTCGTGGACGACGTGAAGAAGGCGATGAGCGGTCTGCTCGCGCCGACCTTGCGCGAAACCATGCTGGGCAATGCCGAGATCCTGGAGATCTTCAACATCTCCAAGGTCGGCAAGGTCGCCGGCTGCCGCGTCACCGACGGCACCGTGGAACGCGGCGCCAATGTGCGCCTGATCCGCGACAACGTCGTCGTGCACGAAGGCAAGCTGTCGACGCTGAAGCGCTTCAAGGACGAAGTGAAGGAAGTCCAGTCCGGCCAGGAATGCGGCATGGCCTTCGAGAACTACCACGACATGCGTGCCGGTGACGTGATCGAGTGTTATCGCGTGGAGACGATCCAGCGCTCCCTGTAAGTCCAAATCTTACCGAAGCGTTCGGATCTTTTTGAACTGAGATTGCGGGAGTGCGATGGCCGGATTTTTCCGGCCATCCACCCCTCTTCGTTTCAACAGGACAAATGACAATGCCCGTGTCCCAGATGCGGGCATGACGAGGTGATATTCGAATAATGCCACGGCATCATCAGAAGAAGAGTTCCGCGCCCGGCGGCTCGCAGCGTCAGTTGCGCGTCGGCGAGCAGGTTCGCCACGCGATGGCCGATATTCTGGCGCAAGGCAATGTGCATGATGCCGACCTCGAAGGTCACATCATCACCGTGCCGGAGGTACGGATGTCGCCCGACCTGAAGCTCGCGACGGTCTACGTGATGCCGCTCGGTGGCCGCGACACCGAGATCGTCATCGCTGCGCTCGAGCGCAACAAGAAGTTCTTGCGCGGCGAGGTCGCGCGGCGCGTTAACCTGAAATTTGCACCTGACATTCGCTTCCGCGTCGACGAACGATTCGACGAAGCGGAACGGATCGAGAAGCTTTTGCGAACGCCTGCGGTGCAGAAGGATTTGGAACAGGATCCGGATTCGGATCGGGAAGAAGAGCAATGACCATGGACCCCGCTCACGGCACGATCGGCGGCAACGACACCGATCAGCGCGACGCGCAGACCAACGATTTCGCGGAGATGGGCGGCAATTCGCAGCCGCATCAGGAGCCGCGCCGCGTCAACAACGATCCGCGGGCCAAGCAGCAGAAGGGCAACCAGGTCCGCCGCGACCGCCGCGACGTCCATGGCTGGGTCGTGCTCGACAAGCCGATCGGCATGACCTCGACGCAGGCGGTCGCCGTGCTCAAGCGCCTGTTCAACGCCAAGCGCGCCGGACACGCCGGCACGCTCGATCCGCTCGCCTCGGGCGGCTTGCCGATCGCACTCGGGGAAGCCACCAAGACCGTCCCCTTCGTGATGGACGGCCGCAAGCGCTACCGCTTCACGGTCTGCTGGGGCGAGGAGCGCGACACCGACGACATCGAGGGCCGGGTGACCGCGACCTCGGACCAGCGCCCGAGCCGGGAGGCGATCCTGGCGCTGCTGCCCCGCTTCACCGGGGTGATCGAGCAGATCCCGCCGCGCTATTCGGCGATCAAGGTCCAGGGCGAGCGCGCCTATGATCTCGCCCGCGACGGCGAAGTCGTGGAACTGGCCCCCCGCCCGGTCGAGATTCACCATTTAACCCTTGTCGATCAACCAGATAACGACCGGGCCGTGTTCGAGGCCGAATGCGGCAAGGGCACCTATGTCCGGGCGCTCGCCCGCGATATGGGCCGGATTCTCGGCACTTACGGCCATATTTGCGCGCTGCGGCGGACCCTGGTCGGCCCATTTGGCGAAAACGACATGATTCCGCTGGATCAGTTGGAGGCTTTGTGCGATAGAGCCGCGTCCGGCGAGGGCAGCCTCGCCGACGCGCTTTTGCCCGTTGAGACCGCGCTGGACGACATCCCGGCACTGGCCGTCACTCGGGCTGATGCGGCAAGGCTCCATCGGGGCCAGGCCGTTTTGTTGCGCGGACGGGATGCGCCCACTTGTAGCGGCACAGTCTATGTCACGGTGGCAGGCCGTCTTTTGGCGCTTGCCGAAGTTGGCAATGGCGAAATCATCCCCAAGCGTGTGTTCAACCTGACCGGCCTGACTGCCAGCCCCGGTCGCAACGAGAGAAATTGACGATGTCGATTGCCGCAGAACGCAAAGCGGAAGTCATCAAGACGAATGCCACCAAGGCCGGCGACACCGGCTCGCCCGAGGTTCAGGTCGCGATCCTGTCGGAACGCATCAACAACCTCACCAACCATTTCAAGACCCACGTGAAGGACAACCATTCGCGTCGCGGCCTCTTGAAGCTGGTCTCGACCCGCCGCTCGCTCCTCGACTATCTCAAGAAGAAGGACGAGGCGCGGTACAAGGCGCTGCTCGAGAAGCACAATATTCGTCGTTAAGAGTTCTTTGCGCGCGCCACCGGCGCGCGTTTTCGCGCGTGGTTTCGAACGAAAGCGCTTGTTTTAAGCTTTTTGATCGAGGTTGCGCGCACGTCGGATGCAGGTCGTTGGCGGCCGGCATCCGAGCATGAACGGCGAAGACCGCGGTTCGGTGTTCGCATTCGTGCCGACTGACAGTCCAGCAGCAATCCGGCGGCTGGGCACAACGGGCAAGGCGCCCGTATGACCCGAAAGGATGGACGCCATCCGACATCCAAAAACCATGGCAGGATCGCAGGACGCTGATCATCCGCTCCGATCAGCGTCCCGCAATCTTGCGCATGGTTTTTGTTTTTCGAGAGCCGTCCCTTCTTTCGAGAACCCATGAAAGAAGACCTCTATGTTCAATAAGCATTCAGTCGAAATCGACTGGGGCGGACGCCCACTCAAGCTCGAAACCGGCAAGATCGCCCGCCAGGCCGACGGCGCCGTCGTCGCCACCTATGGCGAGACCGTGGTGCTCGCCACCGTCGTCGCGGCGAAGGCGCCGCGCGAAGGCGTCGACTTCCTGCCGCTGACGGTCGATTACCAGGAAAAGGCCTACGCTGCGGGCCGCATTCCCGGCGGCTATTTCAAGCGCGAGGGCCGTCCGACCGAGAAGGAGACGCTGGTCTCCCGCCTGATCGACCGACCGATACGCCCGCTATTCGTCGACGGTTGGCGCAACGAGACCCAGGTGATCGTCACCGTGCTGTCGCACGACATGGAGAACGATCCCGACGTCGTGGCGATGGTCGCGGCCTCCGCGGCGCTGACGCTGTCCGGCGTGCCGTTCAAGGGCCCGATCGGCGCGGCCCGCGTCGGCTTCGCCAATGACGAGTTCATTCTCAACCCGACGCTCGACGAGATGGTCGACACCCAGCTCGACCTCGTCGTCGCCGGCACTGCCGACGCCGTGCTGATGGTGGAATCGGAAGCCAAGGAACTGAACGAAGACATCATGCTCGGCGCGGTGATGTTCGGTCACCGCCACTTCCAGCCGGTCATCAACGCGATCATCGAGCTCGCCGAGAAGGCCGCCAAGGAGCCGCGCGAAGTCACCGTCATCGACAACGCCGCGCTCGAGAAGGAGATGCTCGGCCTGGTCGAGCAGGAGCTGCGCGCCGCCTACGCGATTCCGATCAAGCAGGAGCGTTATGCCGCCGTCGGTGTCGCCAAGGAAAAGGTGATGGCCCACTACTTCCCGGAGGGCCAGGAGCCGAAATACGACAAGCTCCGTGTCGCCGGCGTGTTCAAGGAGCTCGAGGCCAAGATCGTTCGCTGGAACATCCTCGACACTGGCAAGCGCATCGACGGCCGCGACAGCAAGACGGTGCGCAACATCGTCGCCGAAGTCGGCGTGCTGCCCCGCGCCCACGGCTCGGCGTTGTTCACCCGCGGCGAGACCCAGGCGATGGTCGTGACCACGCTCGGCACCGGCGAGGACGAGCAGTACATCGACGCGCTGTCCGGAACCTACAAGGAAACGTTCCTGCTGCACTACAACTTCCCGCCCTATTC
Source organism: Bradyrhizobium sp. USDA 336 (assembly GCF_044908355.1). Lineage (NCBI taxonomy): Bacteria > Pseudomonadati > Pseudomonadota > Alphaproteobacteria > Hyphomicrobiales > Nitrobacteraceae > Bradyrhizobium > Bradyrhizobium sp. USDA 336. The sequence continues at coordinate 5,625,286 of NZ_JBIYDC010000002.1, forward strand.
GGTCGGCGAGACCGGCCGCCTCGGCGGCACCAAGCGCCGCGAGATCGGCCACGGCAAGCTGGCCTGGCGCGCGATTCGTCCGGTGCTGCCGCCGCACCATGAATTCCCCTACACCACGCGCGTGGTGTCGGAGATCACCGAGTCCAACGGCTCGTCCTCGATGGCTTCGGTCTGCGGCGCCTCGCTGGCGCTGATGGATGCGGGCGTGCCGCTGAAGCGGCCGACCGCGGGCATCGCGATGGGCCTGATCCTCGAAGACAAGCGCTTTGCGGTTCTCTCGGACATCCTCGGCGACGAGGACCATCTCGGCGACATGGACTTCAAGGTCGCCGGCACGGAAGCGGGCATCACCTCGCTCCAGATGGACATCAAGATCGAGGGCATCACCGAAGAGATCATGAAGGTCGCGCTGGCTCAGGCCAAGGACGGCCGGATCCATATCCTCGGCGAGATGGCAAAGGCCCTCACAGCGGCCCGCGCCGAGCTCGGCGAATACGCGCCGCGCATCGAGACCTTCAAGATCGCCACCGACAAGATCCGCGAAGTGATCGGTACCGGCGGCAAGGTGATCCGCGAGATCGTCGAGAAGACCGGCGCCAAGGTCAACATCGAGGATGACGGCACCGTGAAGGTCGCCTCCAGCGACGGCGAGGCGATGAAGGCGGCGATCAAGTGGATCAAGTCGATCGCGTCCGATCCGGAAGTCGGCCAGATCTATGACGGCACTGTCGTCAAGGTGATGGAGTTCGGCGCCTTCGTGAACTTCTTCGGTTCCAAGGATGGTCTCGTCCACATCAGCCAGCTCGCGGCCAACCGCGTGCAGAAGACCTCCGACGTCGTCAAGGAAGGCGACAAGGTCAAGGTCAAGCTGCTCGGCTTCGACGACCGCGGCAAGACCCGCCTGTCGATGAAGGTGGTCGACCAGACCACGGGCGAAGACCTCGAAGGCAAGGACAAGGGCGGCGAGGGCGAGAAGGCCCCGCGCGAAGCCGCCGGCGAGTAAGGCCTCGCGACAGTCCGGAAACGCGAAGGGCGGCCGAGAGGCCGCCCTTTTTCTTTGCCGTGCCGCCTGCATCATCGCAGGCCATGCGCGCTTCCGCCGCAGCGTCGGAGTGACCGCGTTCGAAACCCGGAATGGCTGGTGTTGCGTAACTATCGTACCGCCGTACGCTTCATCAGCGGATCGTCCCAAGACAGGAGAACCAAATGACGTCCATATCCCGGCGCCGCCTCATGTTCACTGCAACCGGCCTCGTCGCGGCTGCCGCTGCCCCGCGCATGGCGTTTGCGCAAGCCGCCGCGGCGTCCGCAGGGCCGTTCAAGCTCGATCCTTTGGCCTATCCGGCGAATGCGCTGGAACCGCATATCGATGCCAAGACGATGGAGATTCATCACGGCCGCCATCACCAGGCGTTCATTACCAACCTGAACAATTTCGCGAAGGACAATCCCCAGATCGCTGGAAAGCCGGTCGGCGAGGTGCTCGGCAATCTCGGCGCCGTACCCGACGCGATCCGCACCGGCGTCCGCAACAACATGGGAGGCCACGCCAACCACACGATGTTCTGGCAGATCATGGGACCGAACGGCGGCAAGCCGGAAGGCGCCCTGCTCGCCGCGATCGACAGCGATCTCGGTGGCATGGAGAAATTGCAAACCGACTTCAACGCTGCCGGCGGACGGGTCTTCGGCTCGGGCTGGGTGTTCGTGACTGTCAGCAAGGATGGCAAGCTCGCCATCGAAACGCGACCCAACCAGGACAATCCGATGATGGACGGCAAGCGGGCGCTGCTCGGCAATGACGTCTGGGAGCACGCCTACTATCTGAACTACCAGAACCGGCGCGCCGACTATCTCAAGGCATGGTGGAACACGGTGAACTGGAAGGCGGTGGGCGAGCGCTACGCTGCCGCGAAGGCCGGCACACTCGACGTGTGAGCACAATCGGAAACCATAAAAAGGGCGGCCTCTCGGCCGCCCTTTCTCGTGACTACTGCGCTCTCTCTCGCAAGCGGGAGAGGTGTCATCCTCACGCCGCGAGGTCGTAGCGGTCGAGGTTCATCACCTTGGTCCAGGCCTTGGCGAAATCCTTGACGAACTTCTCCTTGGAGTCCGAGGTGGCATAGACCTCGGCGAAGGCGCGAAGCTGGGAGTGTGCGCCGAAGATGAGATCGACGCGGGTGCCGGTCCACTTCACCGCATTGGTCTTGCGATCGCGTGCCTCATAGGTGCCATCGGCAGCGGCCGTCCACTGCGCGCTCATGTCGAGCAGGTTGACGAAGAAGTCGTTGCTCAGCGTTCCCACCTTGGTGGTGAGCACGCCGTGCTTCGAACCGTTCGCGTTGGCGCCGAGCACACGCAGGCCGCCGACCAGAACCGTCATCTCGGGACCTGTGAGTCTGAGCAGCTGCGCGCGATCGACCAGAGCTTCCTCCTGCTGCATGAACTGATGCCGCTTGCCGATGTAGTTGCGGAAGCCATCGGCGCGCGGCTCCAGCGGTGCGAACGAGGCCGCGTCCGTCTGCTCCTGCGAGGCGTCCATGCGGCCCGGCGTGAAGCCGACCTTGACCTCGACGCCGGCGTCCTTGGCGGCCTTCTCGACCGCGGCGGTGCCGCCGAGCACGATCAGGTCGGCGAGCGAGACCTTCTTCGCGCCGGATGACGCGTTGAAGTCCTTCTGGATCGCTTCGAGCTTGCCGAGCACCTTGGCGAGCTGAGCCGGCTCGTTGACCTCCCAATCCTTCTGCGGGGCAAGCCGGATGCGCGCGCCGTTGGCGCCGCCGCGCTTGTCCGAGCCGCGGAACGTCGAGGCCGAGGCCCAGGCCGTTGAGACCAGTTCCGGCACCGTCAGGCCCGAAGCCAGGATCTTGGTCTTCAGCGAGGCGATGTCCTGCTCGCCGACCACCTCGTGGTTCACGGCCGGAATCGGATCCTGCCAGATCAGCGTCTCCTTCGGCACCAGCGGGCCGAGATAGCGCTGGATCGGACCCATGTCGCGATGGGTGAGCTTGAACCAAGCGCGGGCGAAGGCGTCCGCGAACTGATCCGGGTTCTCCAGGAAGCGACGCGAGATCTTCTCGTAGGCGGGATCGAAGCGCAGCGAGAGGTCCGTCGTCAGCATGGTCGGCCGATGCTTCTTCGACTTGTCGAAAGCATCGGGGATGATCGCCTCCGCGTTCTTGGCCACCCACTGGTTGGCGCCGCCCGGGCTCTTGGTCAGCTCCCATTCGAAGTTGAACAGGTTCTCGAAGAAGTTGTTGCTCCACTTCGTCGGCGTCTTCGTCCACGTGACCTCGAGACCGCTGGTGATCGCATCACCCGAGTGGCCCGTGGCGTGCTTGCTCTTCCAGCCGAGGCCCTGATCTTCCAGCGCGCCGGCTTCCGGCTCCGGACCGACCAGCGAGGGATCGCCGGCGCCATGGGTCTTGCCGAAGCTGTGGCCGCCGGCGATCAGCGCGACGGTCTCTTCGTCATTCATCGCCATGCGGGCGAAGGTCTCGCGAATGTCCTTGGCTGCGGCGACCGGGTCCGGCTTGCCGTTCGGACCTTCCGGATTGACGTAGATGAGGCCCATCTGCACGGCGCCGAGCGGCTCGGCGAGCTGGCGTTCGCCGCTGTAGCGCTCATCGCCGAGCCAGGTGCCTTCGGGACCCCAATAGAGTTCTTCCGGCTCCCAGACGTCGACGCGGCCGCCCGCAAAGCCGAACGTCTTGAAGCCCATCGATTCCAGCGCGACGTTGCCGGCGAGCACCATCAGATCGGCCCAGGAAATCTTGCGGCCGTATTTCTGCTTGATCGGCCACAGCAGACGGCGTGCCTTGTCGAGGTTGGCGTTGTCGGGCCAGCTGTTGAGCGGGGCGAAACGCTGCTGACCGGCGCCGGCGCCACCGCGGCCGTCGGTGGTGCGGTAGGTGCCCGCGCTGTGCCAGGCCATGCGGATCATGAGACCGCCATAGTGGCCGAAGTCGGCGGGCCACCATTCCTGCGAGTCCGTCATCAGGGCGGTCAGGTCCTTGATGACCGCATTCAGGTCGAGTGACTTGAACTCCTTGGCATAATCGAAGTCCTTGTCCATCGGATCGGACTTGTCCGAATTCTTGTGCAGCACCTCGATGTTGAGCTGCGTCGGCCACCAATCGCGGTTTGTGCGCGTGGGTTTTCCGCCCGAAAACGGGCACTTCGAAGTGTCGTCCATGAATACCTCCTCTGGCGGCGTCGAACTCGCGCCCTTGACCAGGTAGAACCACTCTAAGCGCAGCGTCCTATCAGGGGAAGTTGACTTTAGTGATCGCTGCGATAGGATTTTCTGATGATAAATCTGACGCTGCGCCAGCTCCGGTATTTCGACGCGCTGGCCCGTCACGGCCATTTCGGCCGCGCGGCCGAGTCCTGCTCGATCTCGCAGCCGGCCCTGTCAATGCAGATCAAGGAGCTGGAGGAGGCGCTGGGCGGCCTGCTGCTGGAGCGCAGCGCCCGCCAGGTCGCGCTGACCCGGTTCGGCGAGGAGCTGGCGCAACGGGTCCGCGACATCCTGCGCTCGGTCGACGAGCTCGGCGATTTTGCGCGCGCTTCGCAAGACCGCTTCGCCGGCCGCCTGCGCATCGGCATGATCCCGACCATCGCACCCTACCTGCTGCCCAAGATCACCAAGAATCTCACGCGCATGCATCCGGAGCTCGACATCCGCGTGCGCGAGACCATGACGCCGCGGCTGATCCAGGAACTGGTGGAAGGACGGCTCGACACCGCCATCGTGGCGCTGCCGGTGTCGGAGCCCTCGCTCACCGAGGTCGCGCTGTTCGAGGAGAAATTTCTGCTGGTGCGGCCGGGCGCCGATGAAGGCACACCGGTGCCGTCACGCGAGATGATGCGCGAGATGCGGCTTCTGCTGCTCGAGGAGGGGCACTGTTTCCGCGACCAGGCGCTGTCGTTCTGCAACATGCAGGCCGCGCCGCCGCGCGAGATGCTGGATGCGAACTCGCTGTCGACGCTGGTGCAGATGGTCAGCGCCGGCATCGGCGTCACCCTGATCCCGGAGATGGCGGTGCCGGTGGAGACGCGGTCCGCCTCGGTCTCGCTGGCGCGCTTCCGCGACCCCGAGCCGTCGCGCACCATCGGCATGGTCTGGCGCAAGACCAGCCCGTTGGCGCGGCAGCTGCTGCAGATTTCCGAGGTGGTGTGCCTGTCGGCCGGCAAGGTGCGCGCGCGGCAATCCCTGCGCAGCCAGAAGGCTTGATCGGCGGATGTCGCATCCGGTCATCCGCCCCGCCCGCGCGGATGAGTACGACGAGATCGGGCGCGTCTGGATGGAGAGCTGGGTCTCGACCGGGCTCGCCGAAGCCAGCGACTTCCTGCTGGCGAACCTGCGGGCGCGCATACGGCGCGAGATCGAGAACGGCTGGAGCCTGTTCGTCGCCGACGATCGCGGCACGATCGCCGCGATGCTGGCGCTGCATCTGCCAAAGCTCTATCTCGACATGCTGTTCGTCGCGCCCGCCTATCAGGGGCAATCCCTCGGGCGGAAGCTGCTCGCCTTCACGCGCACGCAAATGCCCGACGAGATGTATCTGCGCTGCGTCCGCGAGAACGAAAAGGCCTGGCGCTGGTACGAACGCGAAGGCTTTGTGCTCGAGAAGGAAGAGATCGAGCCGTCGAACGCGTTCGTGATGAAGTGTTACCGGTGGAACCGGCCACGGCCAGGCGGCGGGTAGGACGAGCGGGTCTTCACCTTGCGGTTGCAATCGGCCCGCACTAGTAGATGTCTCTCGTCGACGAGAATATACCGGAAGCCGCAACCCGCATCAGCCGTCCCATGTTTCGCATCTGCTTGACTACGATCTTTCTGTTCGGGCTCATCGCAGGCGCGGCGGCCCAATCCGCTCCATCACCGGCTCGGCCAGCCAAGAGCGCCACGCCGAAAGCCCCCTCGAGCTCCAAACAGCCTGCCGCTGCGGATGCAGGACCGTGCGGGATTGGCCTTATTTCCGTCGTCGGCAACCGGTTCGGTGTTCAGCAGGTTGGCTTCACCATGTTTGGCAACGAGTACGCGCCCGTCGCGATCGATGGTTGGAGACTTGATGACATCGTCATGTCGCGGGTTCGCGCGGCCGCGTCCGGCAAATCCGTCAAGCGCCTCGCTTATTCGCCGAGCGCCTGGGCGCAGGCCGGTGGATCCGGATCGCCGATGCTGAGACGAAACCAGGAGCGACAGGAATTCGTTCAGCAGAGCGCGGCAGGCACCAAATGTCAGCTCTATGTCCTGGTCGAGAGATTCCAGAACGGCTTCAGCAACACGAACCAATCTGTCGAGGGATTTGGCATCGTGAAGTGGGGCAATCCCATCAAGCGACGCACGTTCCTGTTCGCGCTGACCTATATCACCGTGTACGACGGACAGTCGTTCGAGGTCGTCAAGAAAGGCGCGGCGTCAACGGATGCCGAACCCATGATGTCACGCTTGATCGGGATCAACCCGATCAGCGGCCCCAACAAGGAATTGGATGAGACGGCCTTTCCGGCGTCTGCCAACGAGGTGGCGGGCAACCACGCGCTGCGCGATGGTGTCCGCACGCTGCTGACGACGAGTCTCGACAAGACGCTACCTCAGCTGCTCCAGCAATGAAGGTTCCCCGCCATGATCAAGCTCTATTGGTCGCCCCGCTCGCGCTCGTTCACGACGCTCTGGCTGATGGAGGAGAGCGGCCTGCCCTATGAGCGCGTGCTGACCGACATCTCGACCGGCGCGCAGAAGGCGCCGGACTATCTGAAGATCAACCCGATGGGCAAGGTGCCGGCGCTGACCGACGGCGATGCCGCGCTCGCCGAAGCCGCGGCGATCTGCGCCTACATCGCAGACCGCTATCCCGAGACCAAGCTCGCACCCGCCGTGACCGACCCGCGCCGCGCGCGCTACTTGCAATGGCTGTTCTTCTCTCCGGGCTGCATCGAGCCGGCCATCACCCAGATCTTCACCAAGATCGAGATCCCGACCTCGACGGCGGCCTGGGGCAGCGCCACGCAGGTGTTCGACGTGCTGGAAGCCGCGCTCGAAAAGGGTCCGTGGATTCTCGGCGAGGAATTTTCCGCCGCCGACGTCGTGATCGGCGCCGGCCTGAATTTCGCGATACGCCTGTTCAAGATGGTGCCGTCGCGCCCCGCGTTCGATGCTTACCTCGCGCGCTGCACGGCGCGGCCGGCGTTCCAGCGCGCGGAGAAGATCGCGGCGGGATAGACAAGCTCAGGATTTGTAGGGTGGGCAAAGCGAAGCGTGCCCACCACCTTGCGTCGCGATCCTTGAGAGCTCGTGGGCACGGCGCGAAGGGCGCGCCTTTGCCCACCCTACAAGAGCTACGAAAGCATCCTATTCCGACTTCAAATCATCCGGCCGCGGCATCAGGATGACGTTGTAGCCCGAATCCACATAATGGATCTCGCCGGTCACGCCGCCGGACAGATCCGACAGCAGATACAGCGCCGAGCCGCCGAGCTCGTCGAGCGTGACGCCGCGGCGGAGCGGCGCGTGCTTCTGCATGAAGGCGAACATTGCGCGCGCCTCACCGATACCGGAGCCGGCGAGGGTGCGGATGGGGCCGGCGGAGATCGCATTGACGCGGATGCCGCGCGGTCCGAAATCAGCGGCGAGATAGCGCACGGAAGCCTCCAGCGCCGCCTTGGCCACGCCCATCACGTTGTAGTTCGGCATCGCGCGCTCCGAGGCGCCGAAGGTCAGCGTGATCATGCTGCCGCCTTCCGTCATCAGCTCGGCGGCGCGCTTTGCGACCTCCGTGAACGAGAAACAGGAGATCACCATGGTGCGCGAAAAATTCTCGCGGCTGGTGTCGGCGTAGCGGCCCTTCAGCTCGTTCTTGTCGGCAAAGCCGATCGCATGGATCACGAAGTCGAGCCCGCCCCACTTTTCGCGGAGCACCGCGAAGGTGGCATCGACGCTGGCGATGTCCTCGACGTCGCAAGGCAGCACCAGATCGACGCCGAGCTGCTCTGCCAGCGGCTTGACGCGCTTGCCGAGCGCCTCGCCCTGGAAGGTGAAGGCAAGCTCGGCGCCGTGGGCATGCAGCGTCCTCGCCATGCCCCAGGCGATGGAATGATCATTGGCAATGCCCATGATCAAACCGCGCTTGCCTTTCATCAGACCTTCCATTGCCTCGCGGCTCCTTATCATTCCGACGTCATCGCCCGCGCAGGCGGGCGATCCAGTATTCCGAGACAGTCGTGGTAGTCGTGAGGGCACGGCGTACTGGATGCCCCGCCTTCGCGGGGCACGACAGCGTCGCTGAAATCACGCATCCAGCCGGCTGAACACCAGGGTCGCGTTGGTGCCGCCGAAGCCGAACGAGTTCGACAGCACCGTGCCGATCTTGGCGTTGTCGATGCGCTTGCGCACGATCGGCATGTCGGCGAACACGGGATCGAGCTCCTGGATGTGCGCGCTCTCGCAGATGAAACCGTTGTTCATCATCAGCAGCGAATAGATCGCTTCCTGCACGCCGGTGGCGCCGAGGGAGTGGCCGGTCAGTGCCTTGGTCGCCGAGATCGGCGGGCACTTCTCGCCGACGCCGAACACTTTTCGGATCGCCTCGATCTCCGGCGGGTCGCCGGCCGGCGTCGAGGTCGCGTGCGGGTTGATGTAGTCGACCTTGGTTTTCACCGTCGACATCGCCATGCGCATGCAGCGCTCGGCGCCTTCTCCCGACGGCGCCACCATGTCGTGGCCATCAGAGGTCGCGCCATAGCCGACGACCTCGCCATAGATGCGCGCGCCGCGCGCCTTGGCATGCTCGAGCTCTTCCAGCACCAGCACGCCGGCGCCGCCGGCGATGACGAAACCGTCGCGATTGAGATCGTAGGGACGCGAGGCCGTCGCCGGCGTGTCGTTGTACTTCGAGGACATCGCGCCCATGGCGTCGAACAGCACCGACAGCGACCAGTCCAGCTCCTCGCAGCCGCCGGCGAAGATGACGTCCTGCTTGCCGATCTGGATGGTCTCATAGGCATTGCCGACGCAATGATTCGAGGTCGCGCAGGCCGAGGAGATCGAATAGTTCACGCCCTTGATCTTGAACCAGGTCGCGAGCGTCGCGGACGCCGTGGAGGACATCGCCTTCGGCACCGCAAACGGGCCGACGCGCTTCGGTCCCTTGGAGCGGGTGATGTCGGCGGCTTCGACGATGGTGCGCGCCGACGGACCGCCGGAGCCCATGATGATGCCGGTCCGGATGTTGGAGACTTCGTCGGGCGTCAGGCCGGAATCCTGGATCGCCTGCTCCATGGCGATGTGATTCCACGCCGCGCCCTGGCCGAGGAAGCGCATCGCGCGGCGGTCGACGACCGTCGAGGGATCGAGCGACGGCTCGCCTTGAACCTGCGAACGGAAGCCGAGCTCGGCATATTTCTCAGCCCGCGAAATGCCCGACTTCGCCTCGTGAAGGCTCGCAAGCACTTCCTGGGTGTTGTTTCCGATGGACGAGACGATGCCCATTCCGGTGACCACAACCCGCCTCATGACAGCCTCGCCTCAATCGTTGTCTTCGTGGTGATGCGCTCAGCCCAGGCTCGTGCCCTGCTTGAACAGGCCGACCTTCAGATCCTTGGCGCGATAGATAATCTGGTCATCGACCGAAAGCCACCCGTCGGCGATACCGAGCACGAGCTTTGCCCGCATCACCCGCTTGATGTCGACGTTGTACACAACCTTGCGGGCCTCGGTCAGCACCTGGCCGCTGAATTTCAGCTCGTTCAAACCGAGCGCGCGACCGCGGCCTTCGCCCCCGCTCCAGCCGAGGTAGAAGCCGACCATCTGCCACAGCGCATCGAGTCCGAGGCAGCCGGGCATGACCGGATCGTTCTTGAAATGGCAGCCGAAGAACCAGAGGTCGGGTTTCACGTCGAGCTCGGCGCGCACCAGACCCTTGCCGAACTCACCGCCATTGTCGTTGATGTCAGTGATGCGGTCGAACATCAGCATCGGCGGCAGCGGCAGCTGGGCGTTGCCTGGGCCGAACATCTCGCCGCGGGCACAGGCCAGCAGATCTTCGTAGTCGTAACCGTTGCGCCTGTTCAGCATTCACGAGCCTCTGTTCAAATCCCGATTGAGCGGCGTTCCTGGCGAAAATGGGCCCGTCTGATCGGACCGCCAATCGCCACCGCCGGCCGCGACTTGCGCAAGCTTCGCATGGATTGCCGACCGGGCCTCCATGCCCGGCTGCGCCAAAATCGGCTAAGCGGAACCGCGCGCTCTCTAACACACGCCATTTCGGGTGGCAAAGCGCAGAGATGAAGGTAAAATGACGCGCTCCCCAACCGGTTCCGAGCCTGATTAGAACGTCTCTAGTTGCGAGAAACTTGCATCTGCATCTTTCTCTTCTTATGTTACAGGGAGATATTGTTCACGCGTGCCCGAAATCTTGGAAATGAACGAGAATACCGCGTCCCAACACGACGACGACCATGCCGCGGCCCTCCTGTCCGGCCGCCAGCCGGCCCTGACCGGGTGTCCCTGGCACGACGTCAACGAAATGCTGCAGTCCGCGGGGTTGCGGCCGACGCGCCAGCGCATGGCGCTGGGCTGGCTGCTGTTCGGCAAGGGCGCACGCCACCTCACGGCTGAAATGCTCTACGAGGAAGCCACACTCGCCAAGGTCCCGGTGTCGCTGGCGACCGTCTACAACACGCTGAACCAGCTCACCGATGCCGGCCTGCTGCGCCAGGTCAGCGTCGACGGCACCAAGACCTATTTCGACACCAACGTCACCACCCACCACCACTATTATCTCGAGAACAGCCACGAGCTGGTCGACATCGAGGATCCGCATCTGGCGCTGTCCAAGATGCCGGAGGTGCCCGAGGGCTACGAGATCTCCCGCATCGACATGGTCGTGCGCCTGCGCAAGAAGCGCTGAGATCGATTCAAACTGCCGAGTTTGCCGTCATGGCCGGGCTTGTCCCGGCCATCCACGTTTTTGGACTGGGCGTGAAGGACGTGGATGCCCGGGACAAGCCCGGGCATGACGTTGGAGCGGCGAGCGCGCCCTCCGCCTATTGTCCTCAATTCACCTGCTCGTCGGCGTAGACGCCCCAGAGGCGCTCCTGCTGAATCCAGCCGTCGAAGCCGTTGCCGATGACGCGGCACCAGCCTGCGGCGCATTTCTTGACCTGGGTGACGACGCCGGCCTGGAGCTTGGCCGCAACCGCGCTGTCGGGATCGGGCCGGTCATAGATCGGAGCGAGATCGTCCTTGTGCTTCATGGTGACGACCGCGGTGCGGCGGCCCGACAGCAGCGAGTGATAGACCCAGCCCTCGGCGCCTTCGGAATCGCGCACCCGGCGCCAGTTCTCGAACTCGGCGGTAATTTCGACCGGCAGGCCGGCGCGGGTGTAGACCCAGGCGACGTCGTTGTCCTTGGTCGGGCCGGCGCGGACGTTCACGTGATCCGATTTGAGGCTGACATAGCGCGGCACCGGCAAGCCGCTGCTGGCCTGCGGGGTATTGTCCTTCGAATGCGAGGGGTCGACCGAGGCGCTCAACCACATGCAAACGAGCGCCATCACCGAACAAAAACGCCCCAACGCCATCAACCCGTCTCCTTCAAGGACCCGGCAGACCGGACCTTCACCCCAACTTCAAACCCTGCCGCACCCGCTCCCTCTCCCGCCCCACGCGGGTTCCAAGCCTTGAGCCGTGGTTCTTGTCTTGGCCCGGCCTTCTGCTAGAGAGAACGGGCACTTGAGCAACCAATTGGCCCCGATTTTCCGGCCGGAAATGTCGGGTGAGCTTGGAGGAAACGCCGGGGACGGACACGGCAAGGGCAGTGTCGAACAACCGGGTTAATGAGGCCTCAACGACCGGCCTTTGGCGACAGAGGCGGCCTGCGATGCCTCATGAGAGCAGGACATGTCGGTGAAGAAAAAGCCCCTCGTCGTGGTGACGCGCAAGCTGCCGGATTCGATCGAGACGCGGATGCGCGAGCTGTTCGACGCGCGGATCAATCTCGACGACACACCGATGTCGCCCGAGCAGATCGCGGAAGCCGCCCGCACCGCCGACGTGCTGGTTCCGACCGTGACCGATCACATCAGCGCCGAGGTGGTGAACCAGCCCGACTGCAAGCTCCGCCTGATCGCAAATTTCGGCAACGGCGTCGACAATATCGACGTCGCAGCCGCCCATGCCCGCGGCATCACCGTCACCAACACGCCGAAGGTCCTGACCGAAGACACCGCCGACATGACCATGGCGCTGATCCTGGCGGTGCCGCGGCGAATGATCGAAGGCGCCTCGATCCTGACCGAAGGCAAGCCCTGGCCCGGCTGGTCGCCGACCTGGATGCTCGGTCACCGCATCGGGGGCAAACGCCTCGGCATCATCGGCATGGGCCGCATCGGCCAGGCGGTGGCGCGCCGCGCCCGCGCCTTCGGCCTGCAGATTCACTATCACAACCGCCGTCCCGTCGCCCCCGTCATCGCCGAGGAGTTAGGGGCGACCTATTGGGAAAGCCTCGACCAGATGCTGGCGCGGATGGACATCATCTCGGTGAATTGTCCGCACACGCCGGCGACCTATCACCTGCTCTCGGCGCGGCGGCTGAAGCTGATCCGCAAGGACGCCTACATCGTCAACACTGCGCGCGGCGAGGTCACCGACGAGGACACGCTGATCAAGCTAATCGAAGGCGGCGAGATCGGCGGCGCCGGCCTCGACGTCTACGAGCACGAGCCCGCGGTCAACCCGAAGCTGGTGCGGCTCGCCAGGGCCGGCAAGGTGACGCTGCTGCCGCATATGGGCTCGGCCACGATCGAAGGCCGCGTCGAGATGGGCGAGAAGGTGATCATCAACATCCGCACCTTCCTCGACGCCCACAAACCGCCGGACCGCGTGCTGCCGAGCATGCTTTGAGGTTTACTTCCCGCGCCCTTCGCGCTTGCGCCAATCCGCAACGAAATCGATGAACGCGCGCAGCGCCGGCGGCGTCTGGCGCCGGCTCGGATAATACAGGAACGGGCCCGGAAACGGCTCGCACCATTCTTCCATCAGGCTGATCAGATCGCCGGACTTCACGGCATCGCCGACATAGCCGTCGAGCGTGGCCCAGATGCCGACGCCGTCGAGCGCGGCGCGCATCGCAAGATTCATATTGGTCGAGATCAGCTTCGCCGGCGGATCGACCTTCACGACCTGCCCGGCTCTCTCGAATTCCAGATCGTGCATGACGCCGCTCGAATAGCGCGCGCGGATGCAATCATGGTCGAGCAGGTCCTTCGGATGAAGCGGCCTGCCGCGCCGCGCGATGTAACCGGGCGAAGCGACCACGACATAGCGCTGCGGGCCGCTCAGCGGGATCGCCACCATGTCCTGCGCGAGATGCTCGCCATAGCGCACGCCGGCGTCATAGCCCCCGCTCACGATGTCGACGAAGCCGCTTTCGCTGACGATGTCGAGATCGACCTGCGGATGGGCGCGCAGGAACGGCCCGGCCAGCGGCGCCAGCACCAGATCGACCGCGGGCGGCGGCGCATTGATGCGCAGGCGGCCCGAGGCGACCTCGCGCAGGCCCCGCACCTGCTCCAGGGCATCGCCGACATCGCGCAGCGCCGGTGCGACGCGCGACAGCAGCAGCTCACCCGCCTCGGTCAGCGCGACGCTGCGGGTGGTGCGGTTCATCAGGCGCACGCCGAGACGTTCCTCCAGGTCCCGCAGCCGTTGGCTAAGGCTCGATACGGACACGCGAATTTCGACCGCCGCCCGCCGGAAATTGCGGGTGCGGGCAACCGCCACGAAGACATCGAGATCGCGCAGATCGGGCTCGGCCATTGTTCGCCAATGTGAACAAGGCGTTCTGGATTGTCCAGCTTATCGGCGCAATCGCTCCGGCTCATATCTGGCCTCGTGACGCGGCCCAGCCGCCTTCTCGAGGAGAAAAATCATGGAACAGCGCAAACTCGGTTCAACCGGCCCGACCGTCTCCACATTCGGCCTCGGCTGCATGGGCATGTCGGAGGTCTACGGCGCCGCCGATCGCGGCGAGGCCATCGCCACGGTGCACGCGGCGCTCGATGCCGGCATCACCCTGCTCGACACCGGCGATTTCTACGCCATGGGGCACAACGAGACGCTGTTGCGGGAAGCCCTGAAGGAGGTGCCGCGCGAAAAGGTGCAGCTCAGCGTCAAGTACGGCGCGCTGCGCGGGCCGGCCGGCGAATTCGCGGGAATGGACACGAGGCCGGCGGCGACAAAAAACTTCCTCGCCTATTCGCTGCAGCGCCTCGGCACCGACTATGTCGACATCTACCGTCCCGCGCGTCTCGATCCCAATGTGCCGATCGAGGAGACCATCGGTGGTCTCGCCGAGCTCGTGAAGGCCGGCTATGTCAGGCATATCGGCCTGTCCGAGGTCGGCTCCGACACCATCCGCCGCGCGCATGCGGTGCATCCGATCGCCGATCTCCAGATCGAATATTCGCTGATCGAGCGCGGCATCGAACGCGGTATCCTGAAGACCTGCCGCGAGCTCGGCATTGGCATCACCGCTTACGGCGTGCTCGCGCGCGGCCTGATCAGCGGCCACTGGTCGAAGGACTCAGGCAAGGCCGGCCGTGACTACCGGCTGATGACGCCGCGCTTCCAGGGTGCGAACCTCGACACCAATCTCGCGCTGGTGGAGCAGCTGCGCGCAATCGCAAATGAGATCGGCGCAACGCCGGCACAGGTTGCGATCGCCTGGGTCGCGGCACAGGACAACGCGATCGTGCCGCTGGTTGGCGCCCGCACCCGCAACCGCCTCAGCGAAGCGCTTGGCGCAACGAAGGTGACGCTGACGCCGGCGCATCTCGAGGCGCTGGCCAAGGCGTTTCCGCCCGATATCGCGGCCGGCACGCGCTACCCGGCCGAGCATATGGCGCATCTCGACAGCGAGAAGCCGGCGACGGCGTGACCGTAGCAATCAGCTGCGATGGAAGCTGAGATCCTCGAACACGGGCCCGTCGCCGTTGAGCGGATTGGCGGGATCGCGTGAATAGCGCAGCGTCTCGAAGCGCATCGCGCGCGCATCGATCATCAGGAGGCGGCCGACGAGGCCGTCGCCGAAGCCGACGATCTCGCGGATCGCCTCCAGCGCCATCATCGAGCCGAGCACGCCCGCGAGCGCGCCCATGACGCCGGCCTCCGCACAGGCCGGCACCGTGCCGGGCGGCGGCGCTTCCGGAAACAGGCAGCGGTAGGTCGGATTGAACTCGCCCTGCTCGTTCGTCTCATGCGCGCGGATGGTGGTCAGCGAGCCGTCGAAGGTGCCGAGCGCCGCTGATATCAGCGGCCGCTTGGCGAAGAAGCAGGCGTCGGAAACGAGATAGCGTGTCGAGAAATTGTCGGAGCCGTCGAGCACGAGGTCGTAATCGCCGATCAGGCTGAGCGCGTTATCCGCGTTGAGCCAGGTGGCGTGACCGATGAAGCGGACATGTGGGTTGAGCGCCGCGATCCGCTCGGCGGCACTCTCGACCTTGTGCCGCCCGATATCGGGCGTCGTATGGATCACCTGGCGCTGCAGGTTGGACAGCGACACCACGTCGTCGTCGACCACGCCGAGCGTGCCAATGCCGGCGGCGGCCAGATACATCAGCGCAGGCGCGCCGAGCCCACCGGCGCCGATCACCAGTACCGAGGCCCGCTTCAGCGCCGCCTGGCCGGGGCCGCCGACGTCGCGCAACACGATGTGGCGGGCATAGCGTTCGAGTTCGTCCGGGCTCAGCATCGTCTTACGCCTCTCCTACCAAGCCATCGCTTTCACGCCTCATGGTGAGGAGCGCGGAACGCGCGTCTCGAACCATGCAGGCCCGGATCTCACCCGGGGCCATCCTTCGAGACGCGGCCTTCGGCCGCTCCTCAGGATGAGGACCTGTGTACACGGCCCGACCTTAGGCCTGAACCGCCGCAACATTGTTCGCGACCAACGAGATGTGCTTCAATCGCATGCTTTTCAATGTTTTGGCGTTCAACGGGCTGGCTGGATTTGTCATGAGATCGATGCTTGCGGCAACACTGATGTTGGCGGCTGCCACGGGCGCGCACGCCCAGATGACGACGCCCCAAGTGCCAGGCGCCACCCCGAAGACGGTCCAGACCGTTCCGGTCAAGCCCCCTGCGATGCAGACGCCGTCCGCGACGGCCGATGCCATGGCCAAAGCCGAGCGGCTGGCCCTGCAGTCCGACCTCGCCTGGGTCGGACAATATAACGGCGCCATCACCGGCGACGTCAGCGAGCGCATGGTCAACGCCATCAAGGAGTACCAGAAGGCCAAGGGCGGCAAGCCGACCGGCGTGCTCAATCCGCAGGAGCGCACCGCGCTCACTGAGGCGGCACGCAAGAAGCAGGAGAGCGTCGGCTGGAAGATCGTGACGGAGCCGACCAGCGGCGCCCGGCTCGGCATTCCCGGCAAGCTGGTGCCGCAGCAGGCAAGCGACGCCAACGGCTCGAAATGGACCTCGCCGACAGGGACGGTGCAGGTGGTTCTCAGCCGCCGCAAGGAGACGAACCCGACCTCGGCCAAGCTCGCCGATCTCGAGAAGGAGCCGTCCGGCCGCAAGGTCGATTACACCGTGGTGAAGCCGGATTTCTTCGTGCTGTCGGGCTTGCAGGGCGAGAAGAAGTTCTACGTCCGCGGCACCTTCAAGGGCGACGAGGTCCGCACCATGACGATCATCTACGACCAGGCGACAGAGAATACTGTCGAGCCGGTCGTGATCGCGATGTCGAGCGCGTTCAACGCGTTTCCGTCGGGACCGCTGGCCGGGCCGCCGCCGCGCAAGACCGTCGAATACGGCACCGGCGTCGTCGTCAGCGAGGACGGCGCGATCGTCACCGACCGCCTCGTCACCGATGGCTGCCTTGCGATCACGATCGCCGGCCATGGCAGCGCCGACCGTCTCGCCGAGGACAAGGAGCACGATCTCGCGCTGCTGCGCATCTACGGCGCGCGCGACCTGAGGCCGCTCAGCCTCGCCGGAGGGGCCGCGAAGACCAATGTCGATGTCGTCGGCATCGCCGATCCGCAAAGCCAGGGCGGCGCGGCCGCCGTGTCGAACCTCAAGGCCGCGCTGACGCCGGCGACGAGCAGCAATTCCGCGCTCTCGCCGCCGCCGCCGGTCGGCTTCTCCGGCAGCCCGGCCGTCGACGGCGACGGCAAGTTCGCCGGCATCGCGCTGCTGAAGCCGGCGGTGGTCGCGGGACCCGCGACGTCGGCATCACAGGCGATGATGGTCTCTGCCGAGGCGGTGCGCGGGTTTCTCAAGGCGAAGGGCGTCAGCCCGAATGGCACGTCGACAGACGCCAAAGCCGCCGTCGTGCGCGTGATCTGCGTGCGGAAATAAGGCGCTGCCGGCATCTCAATCCTCGTGTCCCGGACGCGGTGCGGCATGAAATGCCGCTCCGCTGAGCCGGGACCCATATTTCAACAGTCGCGCTTGTGGCTTCTGGGCCCCGGCTCTGCAGCCCACCGCTATCGCGTTGCGCTTTGTCCGGGGCACGGACCGCCTCACGTACGATTACGGAGCCGGTAATGGTACGGATTCGCTGGCATTCGCGATTCCGCCATCATCGTTACCGTTGATTCGGACCTCCGCGATCCCCTTTGGATCGGGCCGGCACGTCCTGAGCGAGAAGCGCTCAGCATCCAGAAGCGATGCACGTTCGCGTGGCGTATCCCTGACCCAGCACTCCAAAGGATTGACCTTCAATGCACACGATCGTACTGGCCACCCAAAAGGGCGGCAGCGGCAAGAGCACGCTTGCCATCGGCCTCGCTCTGGCCGCCAAGCAGGCCGGCTTCACCGTCCGCCTGATCGAGACCGACCCGCAGGGCACCCTCTCCAACTGGCAGCGCCGCCGCTCTACCGACGATCTCGTCGTCGAGCCGATCTATCACGCCGCCGATATCGAGCCGCGTCTCAAGATGCTCGCCGGGAGCGGCCTCCAGCTCGCGATCGTCGACACTGCCGCCGGCCTCAGCGCCGCCACCACCGCCGCGATCCGCCATTCCGACCTCTGCCTGATCCCGGCCCGTCCCAGCGTCGCCGACATCGAGGCGACCGTCTCGACGCTCAGCGTCGCCCGTGCCTGGAAGCGGCCTTACAGCTTCGTGCTCAACCAGACGCCGATCCGCGGCCAGCGCATCGACAACGCCGCGACCGCGCTCGCCGAGGAAGCCGCGCTCGATCTTGCCGAGGTGCTCGCGCGTCCGCTGATCGTGATGCGCAACGATCACCAGGACGCGCTTGCGAGCGGCCTTGCCGTGAATGAATTCGCGCCGAACGGCAAATCGGCGGACGAGATCCGCGGCCTCTGGCGCTGGATCGAGACCCGGCTCGAGCTCGAAGCCACCACCAATGTCCTGATCGACCAGGTCATCTCGGCTACGCACGGCATGCTGCAGATCGCTGCAGGCAAGGCGTCGGACGAGACCACGACACTGGCGTCCTGAGCGGGGCGATCGCTCGGACGACAGTCGGGCTCTTCGCCATCCGGTGAAAGAGCCCAAGCGACGAAGCAGTCCGGCCACCAGCCCGGCCGGATTGCTTCGCCTCGCGCGTTGTAGCGAGGGCTCCCGTAGCCTGGATGAAGCGAAGCGCAATCCAGGAAGGTCTCTCCGCGGAGAGGCCGGCCCCGGATTACGCTGCGCTCCATCCGGGCTACGACGCTGCGGCAATCCCGATGGTCACTTCTGACATTTCGGGCACCAGAAGGTCGAACGACCGTTCTGCACGAACCGCTTGATCGTGCCGCCGCAGCGCGGCGTCGTGCATTTTTCGCCTTCGCGGTCATAGACCCTGAACGAATGCTGGAAATAGCCGAGCTCGCCCGAGGTCTGGCGGTGATCGCGCAAGCTGGAGCCGCCGGCCTTGATGGCGTCGTTCAGCACGGTGTGGATCGCGCCGACCAAGCGCTTGGCATGATCCGTCGGCTCGCCCTTCCTGGTGGATAGGGTCGCTGCAATGCGCCGC
This sequence comes from Bradyrhizobium sp. USDA 336, assembly GCF_044908355.1. Lineage (NCBI taxonomy): Bacteria > Pseudomonadati > Pseudomonadota > Alphaproteobacteria > Hyphomicrobiales > Nitrobacteraceae > Bradyrhizobium > Bradyrhizobium sp. USDA 336. The sequence continues at coordinate 5,644,289 of NZ_JBIYDC010000002.1, forward strand.
GGCGACAGATGCGAGCGGTGCAGCGCCTCGCAGACATAGATGTTGCCGAGCCCGGCCACCACGCGCTGGTCGAGCAGCGCGGCCTTCAGGCTCGTGGTCTTGCCTTGGCAGGAGCGCGCCAGCATCGCCGCGTCGAATTCATTGCCGAGCGGCTCGGGGCCGAGCCCGCGCAGCAGCGGATCGTCTTCGAGCGCGCCACGCGCAATCACTTTCATGTATCCGAAGCGGCGCGGATCGTTGAAGACGATGTCGGCGCCCGAGGACATCCGAAACAGCACGTGGTCGTGCGCGGAGTCTTTGGCCTTCGGATAGTGAAACTCGCCGGGCTGAGCCTCGTTGTCCGGCTTGATGACGCGGAACGAGCCCGACATGCCCAGATGCATCAAGAGCACGTCGCCGGAGGCGAGATCGGCCATGAGATATTTTGCACGGCGCCCCAGCCCCGTGACGACCTGCCCCTTGAGCCGGGCCACGAAGTCGGGCTGGAACGGAAAGCGCAAATCTGGCCGGCGGGCCTCCGCGTCGAGGATTTTCGCACCCTCCATCACGGGCTGAAGGCCGCGGCGGACGGTCTCGACTTCGGGCAATTCAGGCATGGTCGGGCATTCACCTTATGAGGGCGGTGTGATAGCGCCATTGCGGCGGGCGGGCTATGGTCCGTCGAGTGGAGTAGAGTAATGGATCGGCCGGGCGAAACCACGCATTTTGGCTTCAGGGACGTTCCCCTCGGGGACAAGCAGACGCTGGTGAACGATGTGTTTCGCAGCGTGGCGTCGCGCTATGACCTGATGAACGATTTGATGTCCGGCGGCCTGCACCGGGTCTGGAAGGACATCATGATCACCGCGCTGGATCCGCCCAGGGGCGACCGGCCGTTCGCGCTGCTTGACGTCGCCGGCGGCACCGGCGACATCTCGTTCCGCGCCGCCAAGGCAGCCGGCCCCGGCTTCCACGCCACGGTGTGCGACATCAACCCGGACATGCTGGCCGTGGGGCGCGAACGCGCCGCCAAGCGTCATTTGGACACCCAGGTCGATTTCGTCGAAGGCAACGCCGAGGCGCTTGGCTTCGCCGACCGCAGCTTCGATGCCTACACGATCGCTTTCGGCATCCGCAACGTGCCGCGGATCGACCTTGCGCTGCGCGAGGCCTATCGCGTGCTGAGGCCCGGCAGCCGCTTCCTTTGTTTGGAATTCTCCACCGTCGAGATGCCCGGCCTCGACAAGCTCTATGATCTGTTCTCGTTTAAGGTGATCCCGCCGCTCGGGCGCATGGTCACGGGCGACGCCGAATCGTACCAATATCTCGTCGAGTCCATTCGCAAATTTCCAAAGCCGGCCGCCTTCGCCGACATGATCCGCGAGGCCGGCCTTGCCCGCGTCAGCTGGCAGACACTCTCCGGCGGCATCGTCGCACTGCATTCGGGCTGGCGTTTGTGATCTCTGCCGTCACCCACATTGCGCGCCTGATCCGCGCCGCGTTCGTGTTTGCGCACGAAGGCGTGTTCGGCGCGGTCGATCCGAGCCTGGTGCCGCCGCCGGGACAGCTCGCGCTGAAGCTGGCGCGCATCATCGAGCGCCGTGGCGCCAAGCAGGGACCGCGGATCTCGCGCGCGCTGACGCGGATGGGCCCGGCCTATCTCAAGCTCGGCCAGTTCCTGGCGACGCGCCCCGATGTGGTCGGCGTCATCATGGCGCGCGATCTCGAAAGCCTGCAGGACCGCCTGCCGCCGTTTCCGCAGCAGGAAGCCGAGGCCACGATCGCGACCTCGCTGGAGCGGCCGCTGAGGGACATCTTTGTGAGCTTCGGCCCGCCGGTCGCGGCGGCCTCGATCGCGCAGGTGCATCGCGGCGAGGTGGTGCGCGACGGCATCCGCAAGTCCGTCGCGATCAAGGTGCTGAGACCCAACGTCGCCGCGCGCTTCCGCCGCGATCTCTCCGATTTCTTCTACGTCGCGCACAAGGCTGAGGCCTATTCGGCCGAGGCGCGGCGCCTGCGCCTGATCGAGGTCATCAACACCATGTCGCGCTCGGTCGCGATGGAGATGGACCTGCGGTTAGAGGCTGCCGCGCTGTCGGAGATGGCGGAGAACACGCGCGACGATCCCGATTTCCGCGTGCCCGCCGTCGACTGGGACCGCACCACGCACAACGTGCTGACGATGGAGTGGATCGACGGCATCGCGCTGAACGATCACAAGCGCCTCGCCGAGGCGCGGGTCGACCTGCCCGATCTCGGCCGCAAGGTGATCCAGAGCTTCCTGCGCCACGCGCTGCGCGACGGCTTCTTCCATGCCGACATGCATCCGGGCAATCTGTTCCTGGATGACGCCGGCCGCCTCGTCGCGGTCGATTTCGGCATCATGGGCCGGCTCGGTATGAAGGAGCGGCGCTTTCTCGCCGAGATCCTGCTCGGCTTCATCACCCGCGATTATCGCCGCGTGGCCGAGGTGCATTTCGAGGCCGGCTATGTGCCCGCGCATCATTCGGTCGAGAATTTTGCGCAAGCCATCCGCGCCATCGGCGAGCCGATCCACAACCGCACGGCTGAAGAGATCTCGATGGCGCGGCTGCTCACGCTGCTGCTCGAGGTCACCGGCCTGTTCGACATGACGACGCGGCCCGAGCTGATCCTGCTGCAGAAGACCATGGTGGTGGTCGAGGGCGTGGCGCGCGGCTTCGATCCCAAGCTCGACATCTGGCGGATCGCCGACCCCGTGGTGCGCGAATGGATCGAGCGCAACCTCGGACCCATCGGCCGCATCGAGGGCGCGCTCACAGGGACCGGCGACATCGCGCGGGTCTTGATGCGCCTGCCTGAGATCGCCGAGCGGTCCGTGAAGGTGCTTGAGCAGCTCGAGACCATGACGCGGGAGGGCATCAGGCTGTCGCCGGAGAGCATCGCCGCCATGGGACGCAGCGAGGGCCGCAAGAACCGCTGGCGCACCGTGGCGCTCTGGATCATCGCCGCGACCTTCATCGGGATTCTGATCGCCGTCCGGAATCTGTGATTGCACTGCAATCACGCTGGTGATAGCATTGCTATCATTCCGTTCCGGAGGGCGTCATGGCAAGCCTGACCATCCGCAAGCTCGACGACGCCGTCAAAACCTATCTGCGGCTGCGCTCGGCCAAGAACCACAGGTCGGTCGAAGAGGAGGTCCGGGTCATCCTGCGGGAGCTGATCGAGGGCCGCGAGGAGCCGCTGACGCCGTTTGCGGTGCCCTCCGCCGCCCCGACGCCGCAGCGCAGCGGCGCCGTTCCCGAGGCCAGCGTCACCCTGATCATCGGCGGCGGGATTGCGGCCTATAAGTCGCTCGACCTGATCCGCAGGCTGAAGGAGCGCCGCATCGAGGTCCGCTGCGTGCTGACCAAGGCGGCGCAGCAATTCGTGACGCCGCTGGCCGCGAGCGCCCTGTCGCATGAGCGCGTCTATACCGACCTGTTCGACCCGCAGAGCGAGTTCGATGCCGGCCATATACGCCTCGCGCGCGACTGCGACCTGATCGTGGTGGCGCCGGCCACCGCCGACCTGATGGCGAAGATGGCGAACGGTCATGCCGACGATCTCGCCAGCGCCATCCTGCTCGCGACCAACCGCAAGGTGCTGCTGGCGCCGGCGATGAATCCGCTGATGTGGAGCAACGCGGCGACGCGCCGCAACGTCGCCCAGCTCCAGCGCGACGGCGTGGTGCTGATCGGCCCGAATGCGGGCGAGATGGCCGAGGCCGGCGAAGCCGGAACGGGCCGCATGTCGGAAGCCATCGAGATCGCCAATGCCGCCGAGCGCCTGCTGCGGCCGCCGACGCCGAAGCCGCTCGCGGGCACGCGCATGCTGATCACCGCCGGTCCCACCCATGAGGCGATCGACCCGGTGCGCTATATCGCCAACCGTTCCTCCGGCAAGCAGGGCTTTGCCATTGCCGCCGCTGCGCAGGCCGCGGGCGCCGAGGTTACTCTGGTGAGCGGTCCGGTCGACCTCGACGATCCCCCGGGCGTGACGGTGAAGCATGTCGAATCGGCGCGACAGATGCTGGAGCAGGTCAAGGCCGCGCTTCCCACCGACGTCGCGATCTTCGCCGCCGCAGTCGCCGACTGGCGCGTCGCCAATGAAGGCGAGCAGAAGCTGAAGAAAACCGCGGCCGGCATGCCGCCGCTGCAATTGGTCGAGAACCCCGACATTCTCGCCACCATCTCCAAGCTCGCCGACAAGCGCCCGAGGCTCGTGATCGGCTTTGCCGCCGAGACCGAGCACCTCATCGACAACGCCAAAGCAAAATTCGCGCGCAAGGGCTGCGACTGGATCGTCGCCAACGACGTCTCGCCCGCCACCGGCGTGATGGGCGGCGACCGCAACACGGTCCACCTGCTCAGCCGCAAGACCGGTGCGCCGGACGGCGAGATTGCAGTTGATTCCTGGCCGGCGATGACCAAGGAACAGGTCGCCATCGAACTGGTCGCGCATATCGCGAAGAGCGTGACCGGCAAATCCCTGGAGTCCGCATCTTGAGCACGAAGGTTACCGTCGAGCTGCAACGCCTCGCCCACGCTGAGGGCCTGCCGCTGCCGGCCTATCAGACCAGCGAGGCCTCCGGCCTCGATCTGATGGCGGCGGTGCCGGACAACGAGCCCATGACGCTCGCACCAGGCCAATACGCGCTGGTGCCGACGGGCCTTGTCATCGCCTTGCCGCCCGGACACGAGGCGCAGGTGCGGCCGCGTTCGGGGCTGGCGGCCAAGCACGGCGTCACCGTGCTGAATTCGCCGGGCACGATCGATGCGGACTACCGCGGCGAGATCAAGGTGATCCTGATCAATCACGGCACCGCGCCTTTCGTGATCAAGCGCGGCGAGCGCATCGCCCAGATGGTGATCGCGCCGGTGCTGCAGGCCGCGCTGGTTCCCGTCGTCACCTTGTCGGCGACCGGTCGCGGCGCCGGCGGTTTTGGCTCGACGGGGCGGTAGCTTTCTTGCCTCTCCCGCTTGCGGGAGAGGCCGTCGCGCTCGCAGAGCGCGGCGGGTGAGGGTTCTCTCCTCTGGAGACCGCCATCGTGGCAGGCGATCCGCCCGACGGGCTAACGCACGGCAATCCCAGCCGAATCATCCGCAGAATCACGCGCCTTGGAACCGCGCGGCCCGCATTTTTTTGGGGCCGCCTTTGCGTTCACGATCTGGACTCTTACCGGCGGAGTCGCGGTGAGGGTATTGTCTTTTGATTCGCGCGCGACGGGGGTCGCCGCGCGCAGATTCGTGCGGTCTTGAATTTCCGCGTCTTGGGGCAACTATGTCAGGCGTGATCGTGTCGATGCGTCGGACGCTGTTGTCGTGCACATCGCTGGCGCGCAACGGCTTGGTGGGAGGCGCTCTCGCAGCGCTGCTGCCGGCTGCGCCGGCCAAGGCCGCCGACCTCGTCGACACCCTCGCCCTTGTGATGGATCTCAACCGGCAGGAACTCGCGGTGCTCGCCACCGCGCTGGCCCTGCTCGGCTTCTCGGTGATGGCCGCGATCTTGTTGATGCGCACGCGGGTGCGCACGGCGAAGAACGAGGCGCGGCTGCGCGCGCGGATCGGGGAACTTCAGCTCCAGGCCGACCGCTTCGGCGCGCTGTTGTTCGCCGAGCCGCAGATCCTGATCTCATGGCCGGCGGGCGACAACCGCGCGCAGATCTCCGGCGATATCGCGCTGGTGCTGCCGCGCGATTCCTCGCCGCAGCGTGTGCTGGCGTTCGGAACCTGGCTGCCGCCGGAACCGGCGCTGCTGATGGACCATGCGGTCGATGCGCTGCGCGAGCGCGGCGACGGGTTCCAGCTGACGCTGACCACCGCGCACGGCCATATGCTGGAAGCGATCGGGCGCGCCATCGGCGGCCAGGCCATCGTCCGCATTCGCGAGCTCTCGGGCCTCCGCCGCGATCTGGCCGAGACCAATCTGCGCTACAAGGCACTCTCCGACGAGACCGAGATGCTTCGCGGCTTTGCCGCGGCCGCACCGTGGCCGATCTGGGCGAAGGGCGAAAACGGCACGCTGACCTACGCCAACCCGGCCTATGTGCGCGCCACCGAGGCGACCAGCGCCATCGATGCCCAGGAGCGCAAGCTCGAGCTGCTCGACAGCGACGACCGCAATGCGATGGAGCGGGGGCTCAAGGACGCCGCCAATTTCACCTCGCGGCTGCCGATCGTGGTCGGCGGCGAACGGCGCATCTACGACGTGCGCGCCGTCAATGTCGGCAGCGGCAGCGTCGGCGTCGCGATCGATGCCAGCGAGGCGGATGCGCTGAGCTCGGCGCTGGTGCGCATGGCGGAGGCGCACCGCCGCACGCTCGACCAGCTCTCCTCCGGCGTTGCCGTGTTCGACGGCCAGCGGCGCCTTGCCTTCTACAACGATTCCTATCGCCGGCTGTGGGATCTCGATCGCAACTTCCTCGACGCCCATCCGGATGATTCCAGCGTGCTCGACCAGCTCCGCGCCGCGCGCAAATTACCGGAGCAGTCGGATTTCCGCGCCTGGAAGGCCAAGCTGCACGAGGCCTATCGCGCGGTCGAGACCGCCAAGGACACCTGGTTCCTGCCTGACGGCCGCGCGCTCTCGGTCGTCACCACGCCGAACCCGGAAGGAGGCGTCACCTATCTGTTCGACGACGTCACCGAAAGTCTCGACCTCGCCCGCCGCTTCGACGGCCTGATCCGCGTCCAGCGCGAGACGCTGGACAGCCTCGCCGAGGGCGTCGCGGTGTTCGGCAGCAACGGCAAGGCGCAGCTTTTCAATCCGGCCTTCGTCCGGATGTGGAAGCTCTCCAGCGACGCCATGCGCGACGAGCCGCATATCCAGACGGTGGAAGGCTGGTGCCATCAGCTCTACGACGATCCCGCGGTCTGGCGCCAGATCCGCGAGGCCATCACCTCGATCGAGAACCGCGCCGACGTGCCGCTGAAGCTGGAGCGCAAGGACGGCAGCGTGCTCGACGGCATGATCCGGCCGCTGCCCGACGGCGCCACCATGCTGACGTTCCAGGACATCACCGACACCGAGAATGTCGAGCGCGCGCTACGCGAGCGCAACGAGGCGCTGGAGGCGGCCGACCAGATGAAGGTGGATTTCGTCCACCACGTCTCCTACGAGCTGCGCTCGCCGCTCACCACCATCATCGGCTTCGCGCATTTCCTCAGCGACCCCTCGACCGGACCGCTGACGCCGAAGCAGGCCGAATATCTCGACTACGTCACCAAATCGACCAACGCGCTGCTCGCGCTCACCAACAACATCCTGGATCTCGCCACCATCGACGCCGGCGCGATGAAGCTGGAACTCGGACAGGTCGACGTCAGCAAGGCCATCGAGCTTGCCGCCGAGGGCATCCAGGACCGGCTCGCCACCGACCGCATCCGCCTCAAGGTCGAGATCGCGCCCGACGTCGGCAGCTTCGTCGGCGACGAGAAGCGCGTGGTGCAGGTGCTCTATAACCTCCTCGCCAATGCCGTCGGGTTTTCTCCACAGGATTCCACCGTCGGCATCAGCGCGCGGCGCACCGAACGCAGCGTGGTCTTCACCGTGACAGATTCGGGCCCTGGAATACCTGCCGACATGAAGGACAAGGTGTTCAACTGGTTCGAAAGCCGCTCGCAAGGCTCGCGTCACCGCGGCGCCGGGCTCGGCCTGTCGCTGGTGCGCTCCTTCGTCGAGCTGCATGGCGGCAAGGTGCGGGTGGATTCGATCGTCGGCCGCGGCACGGTCGTGATTTGCGATTTCCCGACCGACCAGGCGGCGCATCGCGACGCCGCCGAATGACGGAAACAACCACATTCTCCGTCGCGCTTCACAACGAGACGGCCACGGCGCAATTGATGGCCGACCTCGCGCTGCTGGTCGGCCCCGGGGACGTCATCACCCTCACCGGCGATCTCGGCGCCGGCAAGACCGCGGCGGCGCGCAGCCTGATCCGCTATCTCGCCGCCGACGATGCGCTGGAAGTGCCGAGCCCGACCTTCACGCTGGTGCAGGGCTACGAGCTGCCGCCCTTCCCGGTGCTGCATGCCGATCTCTACCGCGTCGAGGACGAGAGCGAGCTCGAGGAGATCGGGCTGTCGCCGCTGCCCGATGCCACGCTGGTGCTGATCGAATGGCCGGAGCGCGCTCCGTCGGCGATGCCCGAGGACCGCATCGACATCGCGCTGACGCACCGGCCGGCGCTGGGCTCGAACGCGCGTGCCGCCGACATCACAGGCCATGGCAAGAGCGCAGCTACAGTTGCGCGGCTGAAGGCGCTGCGCGAATTCCTCGACGCATCCGGTTACATCGATGCGACGCGCAGACGCATGCCGGGCGACGCCTCGACACGCTCCTACGCGCGGCTCGTGCGCGATAAGGAGATCGTCATCCTCATGAACTTCCCGCAGCGGCCCGACGGCGCGGCGCTCTACAACGGAAAATCCTACAGCGCCGCGGTGCATCTGGCGGAGAACATCAGGCCTTTCGTTGCCATGGACGAAGGCTTGCGCGTGGTGGGGATCTCGGCGCCCGCGATCCACCATTACGATCTCGACCACGGCTTCCTGATCTCAGAGGATTTCGGCAGTGAAGGCGTGATCGAAGGTGACCCGCCGCGCCCGATCGCCGAACGTTACGAAGCTGCGACAGACGTGCTGGCCGTGCTGCACAGAAGGACGTTGCCGGAGACGCTGCAGCTGCCGGATCAGACCTACACCATTCCTGCCTTCGACACCGAGGCGCTACTGATCGAGATCGGGTTGATGCCGGAATGGTATCTGCCCGATCGCAACGCGCCGCTGAGCGATGCGAAGCGCGCAGAGTTCTTCGCGATGTGGCGCGAGTTGCTGAAAAAGCCGTTGGCCGGGCCGAGGACGTGGGTTATCCGCGATTATCACTCGCCGAACTTGATCTGGCTCGCTGACCGCGACGCCATCAAACGCGTCGGCGTGATCGACTTCCAGGACACCGTGCTCGGGCCGCACTCTTATGACGTGGTATCGCTGCTGCAGGATGCTCGTCTCGACGTCCCTGAAACTCTCGAGCTGACGCTGCTGTCGCGCTACATCAAGGCGCGGCGGGCGCAGGATTCGAGCTTCGACGCCGCCGGCTTCGCCGAGAGCTACGCGATCATGTCGGCGCAGCGGAACACGCGCCTGCTCGGCACCTTCGCCCGGCTCAACCGCCGCGACGGCAAGCCGCATTATCTGCGCCACCAGCCGCGGATCTGGACCTATCTCCAGCGCTCGCTGGCGCATCCCACGCTCGCCCATCTGCGCGACTGGTATCTCGCCAACGTCCCGCCGCCGGGCTGATACAGGACCGATTTACCGGCCGTTAGCCAAGATGTCGCTATTCTGGCGCCGAGGGAGCCGGAAGATTGCGGGGCTGGAGCGGGGCAGATGGCAGCGAAAGCGGATCAGCGCGGAAATAGCCGGGTTATTTTCGAGCGCGGGTTTTCGGCCCAGATGATGGGAATCGACGGCACCTGGCGGCGCGACTGCACCATGGAGGACGTCTCCGAGACCGGCGCCAAGCTGACCATAGACGGCTCGGTCGAAGGCCTGCATCTGAAGGAATTCTTTCTCCTGCTGTCCTCCACGGGGCTCGCCTACCGGCGTTGCGAGCTGGCCTGGGTCAATGGCGACCAGATCGGCGTCAATTTCCTGAAAGTCGGCGACAAGAAGAAAAAGGTACGTTCCACAGCCGTTGGGGCGTGACGGCAACACCCGTCGTACAACCGTCACGGCGGGTGGTTAAGGCGGTCGAGATGCGGTGCGGCAATTCGAGCCTCGTGTTAGGATTGCGAACGCGAAAGGTCTGAGAAAGCGAAGGATGTCCGTCAAACCGACCAAAGCCATGGTGCTCGCCGCAGGGTTTGGCCTGCGCATGCGCCCCCTGACGGACAAGATGCCGAAGCCGATGGTGCCGGTCGCAGGCCAGCCGTTGCTCGACCACGTGCTCGACAAGCTCGGCCAGGCCGGCGTGACGGAGGCGGTGGTCAACGTGCACTATTTGCCGGACCAGATCATCGACCACGTCGCATCACGCCAGCTTCCGCGCGTGACGATCTCCGACGAGCGCAACCAGGTGCTCGGCACCGGCGGCGGCGTCGTCAAGGCGCTGCCGCTGCTCGGCGATGCGCCGTTCTTCCATGTCAATTCCGACACGCTGTGGATCGACGGCGTGCGCTCGAACCTGACGCGGCTCGCCGAAAACTTCGATCCCGATCGCATGGACATCCTGCTGCTGATGGCGCCGACCGCGACCAGCATCGGCTATGGCGGCCGCGGCGATTACGGCATGCTGCCCGACGGCGCCTTGCGCAAGCGCAAGGAGAAGGAGGTCGTTCCGTTCGTCTATGCCGGCGCCGCGATCATGTCGCCCGCGATCTTCGCGGACGCACCCAAGGGCGAATTCTCGCTGACCAAAATGTTCGACCGCGCCAACGAGCAGGAACGGCTGTTCGGCCTGCGCCTCGACGGCGTCTGGATGCATGTCGGCACGCCCGACGCCGTGCGCGCCGCGGAAGAGGCGTTTCTGGAGAGCGTGGCTTAGGGGCTGCCTCGAAGACGGTGCCGTAGGGTGGGCAAAGGCGCCCTTGCGCCGTGCCCACCATCTCTCTCCAAAAAATACGTGGGCACGCTTCGCTTTGCCCACCCTACGAGACCTGTTTCGGTCCGGCGAACAGCGGGGACTACTCGCCCGCACCCATGACCAATTGACCCCGTCTCCCTATATTGCCTGATCCTTCGAATCAGGCAGCTCATGCGCGTCTTCAGCGTTCCCATCTCAGTTCCGTTCCTGCGCACGGTCGTCACGGCCCTGCTCGATGGGCGGCTGGTGGAGGGATTCGAGGCGCGCAAGGAACCGGCGCGGCTGGCGGACGCCACGCTGTATCTGCCGACGCGGCGCGCCATGCGGATCGTGCGCGAGATCTTCCTCGACGAGATGAAGGCGGATGCCGTCGTGCTGCCGCGCATCGTTGCGCTCGGCGACATCGACGAGGACGAGCTCGCTTTCGCGGGCGAGAGCGAGCAGTTTTCCGGGACCGCGCCGCTCGACATTCCGCCGCGGCTGGGCGAGCTCGAACGGCGGCTGACGCTGGCGCAGCTCGTCGCCGCCTGGGCCAAGGGTCCGGTGCTGGCGCCGCTGGTCGTCGGCGGCCCCGCCTCGACGCTGGCGCTGGCGTCCGATCTCGCGCGCCTGATCGACGACATGGTGACGCGCGGCGTGGACTGGAGCGCCCTTGATGGGCTCGTGCCTGATAACCTCGACCGCTACTGGCAGCACTCGCTCGAATTCCTGCGCATCGCCCGCATCGCCTGGCCCAATCATCTCGCCGAGATCAACCGAATCGAGCCAGCCGCGCGACGCGACCAACTGATCGAAGCGGAAGCCAAACGGCTGATCGCGGATCCGCATGGCCCCGTCATCGCGGCCGGCTCGACCGGCTCGATGCCGGCCACCGCAAAATTCCTGCGCGCGGTCGCTTCGCTCCCGCATGGCGCGGTGGTGCTGCCGGGCCTAGACACCGATCTCGACGACGACGCCTGGCGCAGCATCGGCGGCGTGCGCGATGCGCTCGGCAAGTTCGCGGAGCATCCGGCCTCGAACCATCCGCAATACGCCATGAATGCGCTGCTGCAACGCTTCGGCATCAAGCGCAGCGACGTCGAGATTTTGCAGCCGCCAGCGGAAGACGGCCGCGACCTGCTCGCGTCGGAATCGATGCGGCCGTCCGCCAAGACCGAGGTCTGGCACGACCGGCTGAAGCAGCCCGATGTCGCCGCGAAGATCGCGGGCGGCATGAAGAACCTCGCGGTGGTCGAAGCGCCCAATCCTGAAATGGAAGCGCTCGCCATCGCTATCGCCATGCGCGAGGCGCGCCATCTCGACAAGTCGGCTGCCCTGGTCACGCCCGACCGCGCGCTGGCGCGGCGGGTGATGGCGGCGCTGACCCGATGGGATCTCGCCTTCGATGATTCCGGCGGCGACGTCTTGATGGAAACCTCCGCTGGCACGTTTGCGCGCCTTGCGGCAGAGGCGGCAACCAAGGGCCTGGAGCCGCCGACGCTGCTGGCGATGCTGAAGCATCCGCTGTGCCGGCTCGGCCGCGCGCCGGGCGCATGGAAGATGGCGATCGAGAGCCTGGAGCTTGCGGTGCTGCGCGGCACGCGCCCACCGGCAGGCACGGCCGGCCTCCTCCGCGAATTCAACCGCTTCCGCGAGGAGCTGGCAACGCTGTGGCGCAGCGAGGTCTCCGCACTGCATCGCGCCGAGCCGCGGGCGCGTCTCAAGGCCGAGGATCTCGATCGCATCCAGGCTCTGATCGACGCCCTGCAAAAAGCATTGGCGCCGATCGAGAGCCTGCCGTCGTCGAAGCCGTATGATTTCGCCGAGCTCGCGCATCGGCATCGCGAGATCATGATCGAGCTGTCGCGCGACGAGCAGGGTATTCCGCTCGCCTTCGAGGATCGCGATGGTCTCGCGCTCGCCGGCGCGTTCGACGATCTCCTGCGTGGCGGCACGACCAGCGGATTGCCGGTAGCGCTGACCGACTATGCGGACGTCTTCCAGACCGCCTTCGGCGATCGCGCGGTGCGGCGGCGCGACAAGCCGGGCGCGCGCTTGCAGATCTACGGCCCGCTGGAGTCACGCCTGATGCAGGCCGACCGCATCATCATCGGCGGCCTGATCGAAGGCGTCTGGCCGCCGGCGCCGCGCATCGACCCCTGGCTGAGCCGGCCGATGCGGCACGAGCTTGGGCTCGATCTGCCGGAACGCCGCATTGGCCTGTCCGCCCATGACTTCGCGCAATTGCTCGGCGGCGATGAGGTCATTCTCACTCATTCCGCCAAGGCCGGCGGCGCGCCGGCGGTGGCCTCGCGCTTCCTGCATCGGCTGGAGGCAGTGGCCGGCGACGAGCTCTGGACGGCGGCCATTCGCGCCGGCGAGACATACGTGCAGTTCGCTGCGGCACTCGACCAGCCCGACGCGGTCAAGCCGATCAAGCAGCCGGAACCGCGACCGCCCCGCGCGACACGGCCGCTCAGGATGTCCGTCACCGAGATCGAGGACTGGCTACGCGATCCCTACACGATCTACGCCAAACGCATCTTGCGGCTCGATGCGCTCGACCCCGTCGACATGCCGCTCTCGGCCGCCGACCGCGGATCGGCGATTCACGATGCCATCGGCGAATTCACGGAAAGCTATGCGGCGCGTCTGCCCGACGATCCCGCGCGGGTGCTGCGCGCGATCGGCGAGAAGCACTTTGCACCGCTGATGGAGCGGCCCGAAGCACGGGCGCTGTGGTGGCCGCGCTTCCAGCGTATCGCGCGCTGGTTCGGCGAATGGGAGACGGCACGGCGCGAGGCGATCGCGGCGATCGTCGCGGAGACCCGTGGCGAGATCTCGATCATGCTCGATCCTCAGCGCAGCTTCCGCCTTTCCGCGCGCGCCGACCGCATCGAACGCCGCCAGGGCGGCGGCTACGCCATCCTCGACTACAAGACCGGTCAGCCGCCGACCGGCAAGCAGGTCCGCATGGGCCTGTCGCCGCAGCTGACGTTGGAAGCCGCGATCCTGCGCGAGGGCGGCTTTCCCGGTATCGACGCCGGCGCCTCCGTGAGCCAGCTCGTCTATGTCCGCCTCAGCGGCAACAATCCGCCCGGCGAGGAGCGTATCCTCGAGCTCAAGTTCAAGCCGGGCGACGAGCCGCAGCCGCCGGACACCGCGGCGGCCGAGGCAAGAGCCAAGCTGGAAGCGCTGATCCGCGCCTTCGAGGACGAAAATCAGGCCTATACATCGCTGAACCTGCCGATGTGGGCGAATCGCTACGGCACCTATGACGACCTTGCCCGGATCAAGGAATGGTCCGCGGCCGGCGGATTGGGGATCGAGGAATGGTGAAGGCGCCGCGCCCCATCCCCGACGAGGTGCGCGCGCGGCAGGCGCGCGCCTCCGATCCGACTGCATCGGCCTTCGTCTCGGCCAATGCCGGCTCGGGCAAGACGCATGTGCTGGTGCAGCGCGTGATCCGCCTGCTGCTCTCGGGCGTGCCGCCGGAGAAAATCCTGTGCATCACCTTCACAAAAGCTGCCGCCGCCAACATGGCCGAGCGCGTGTTCACCACGCTCGGCCATTGGGTGACGCTGGACGATAATGCGCTCGACGCGGCGATCCGCGCGGTCGGCATCCCGCATCCCGGCGCAAAGCTGCGCCGCGATGCGCGAAAGCTGTTCGCCTGCGCGTTGGAGACGCCAGGCGGGCTGAAGGTGCAGACCATCCACGCGCTGTGCACCCGCCTGCTCCAGCAATTTCCGTTCGAGGCCAATGTTCCCGCGCGCTTCGCCGTGATCGACGAGCGCGACCAGACCGACATGATGGAACGCGCCAATCTGAAGGTGCTGCTGGAAGCCGCGCGCGATCCGGAGAGCGTGACCGGCCGCGCGCTGCTGACGGCGATGGCGAGCGCCGCCGATGTCACCTTCAAGGAGGTCGTGCGCGAGGCGTGCCTCAGCCGCGATCATTTCATGGCCTGGACCGACGAGGCCGGCAACGCGGAAGCCGCAGCGGCGCAGATGGCTGCGGTGCTGGGCGTTGACATCGGCGACCGTATCGAAGCCGTCGAGACGGAAATTCTCGACGGCCCGTTCCTGCCGCGCGCGCGCTGGGACGACATTGCCTTCGCGTTGGAGGACGGCAGCAAATCCGACAATGACCAGGCCGGGCGGCTGCGCGCGGCAAAGGTGTTTTCCGGCAGCGATCAGGTCGACGCCTATCTGTCCGTCTTCCTCACCGACGACAAGCTGCCGCGCAAGGCAGTGCTGACCAAGAAGTTCTGCGATCACAATCCGTCCGTGGCCCGCCTGTTCGAAGCCGAGGCGCAGCGCCTTGCAGGGCTGATCGAAAAGCGCCGCGCCGTGACGGTTCGGGACCGCACCGCGGCCCTGCTGCATATCGCGACAGCGGCCGCCGCGAATTACCGCCGCGAGAAGCAGGAACGCGGGCTGCTCGACTACGACGACCTCATCGACAAGACGCTGGCGATGCTGGACCGCATCGCCTCGGGCTGGGTGCATTACAAGCTCGACCGTGGCGTCGATCACGTGCTGATCGACGAGGCGCAGGATACCAGCCCGCGGCAATGGGACATCATCGCGCACATCATCTCCGAGTTCACGGCCGGCGAAGGTGCGCGCGAGGGGCTGAACCGCACCATCTTCGCCGTCGGCGACGAGAAGCAGTCGATCTTCTCGTTCCAGGGCGCGGCGCCCCACGAGTTCGACGCGCGGAGGCGCGAGCTGCACCGCAAGTTCACCGCCGCCGGGCTGAAATTCGATCCGGTCGCCTTCACCTATTCGTTCCGTTCGGGCGCGACGATCCTGCATTCGGTCGACCACGTCTTCCGCGATCCCGCGATCTACAAGAGCATCCATTCGGTCGAGATCGGCCATCCCCTGCACAACGCGCTCAGCGATGCCGGCCCGAGCGTGATCGAGCTGTGGGATCTCGCCGAGGCCGACGATCGGCAGGACATCGAGGGCTGGCGTGCGCCGTTCGACGGCGTCGCCGTGACCAGCCCCGAGGTCAAGCTTGCGCGACGCATCCAGGCCGAGATCAAGCGGCTGGTCGAGAGCGGCACGCTGACCGGGCACGAGGGCGAGCGTCGTCCCTTGCGCTATGGCGACATGCTGATCCTGGTGCGCCGGCGCGGCAACGCATTCGACGCCGTGATCCAGGCGCTGAAGCACGCCGGCGTTCCGGTCGCCGGCGCCGACCGCCTCAAGCTGACCGAGCACATCGCCATCATCGACCTGATGAACCTGGCCGACGCGCTGCTGCTGCCGCAGGACGATCTTGCGCTCGCAGTGGCGCTGAAGAGCCCGCTGTTCGGGCTCGATGACGACGATTTGTTCACGCTCGCCCATGATCGCAAGGGATCGCTGCGCCGCGCGCTCGGCGAGCACGCGGCCACAAGCGAGAAATTCGCCATGGCATTGCGGCGTCTTGAAGCTTGCGAAAGTCGTGCGCGCGAGGAGACGCCGTTCGCGTTCTATGCCTGGCTGCTGGGCGGCGACGGCGGGCGTGCGCGCATCCTGCGCCGGCTCGGCCATGAGGCCAACGACGCGCTCGACGAATTCCTGGAGCTCGCGCTGAACTACGAGCGCAAGGCGCCGGCCTCGCTGCAGGGCTTCATGGCCTGGCTCCGCTCGGCCGACACCGAGGTGAAGCGCGACATGGAGATCTCGCGCGACGAGGTGCGGGTAATGACCGTGCACGGCGCCAAGGGCCTGGAGGCCTCGGTCGTGTTCATGGTCGACACCACGTCTTCGCCCGCGGACTCGCAGCGGCTGCGGCTGATCCAGGTGCCCCGCGGCAATGGCGGCGAGGTTGTGGTCTGGGCCGGCCGCAAGGCCGACGATCCCAGGCCTGTCGCCGAGGCGCGCAAGGCGATGCTGGAGGAGACCGAGGACGAATATCGCCGCCTGCTCTACGTCGCGATGACGCGCGCGGCCGACCGGCTGATCGTCGGCGGCTGCATGCCCGGCAACATGAAGACGGTGCGCAAGCTGAGCTGGTACGACCTCGTCGACACCGGCCTTGCCGGCTCGGGCCTCGACAAGCAGGTGATCGAAACGCCGCTCGGCAAGGTGACGCGGTTCGCCCGTCCCGAGGACGTCGCGGCGCTGGGCGCGCCGGCGGCCTCCATGCACCAGACCATCGCGCTGCCGGACTGGCTGCGGACACCGGCCCCGCGCGAGACCATCGACGACGATCCCGTGCGCCCCTCAGGCCAGTCTGCCGAGGAGGGCCGCAGCGTCCGATCGGGCGAATCGGTGCAGTCGCGCGCGCTGGCGTTGCAACGCGGCACGCTGGTGCATCGGCTGTTGCAATCGCTGCCCGAGATCGCCGGCGAGCGCCGGCGCGAGGCCGCGCTCGGCTTCATGGCGCGCAACGCCGCGGACTGGCCGGAGGCCGATCGCATCGCACTGGCCGACAAGGTGCTCGCCCTGATCACGGAGCCGCGTTTCGCGCCCGTCTTTGCCGCCGGCAGCCGGGCAGAGGTCGCGATCGCCGGCCGGCTGGAGCGGCCGGGCCGCACGCCGGCCCTGGTGTCGGGGCAGATCGACCGGCTGGTCGTGCGCCCCGAGGAGGTCCTGATCGTCGACTTCAAGACCAACCAGGCAGCGCCCAAAAGCGCGGCCGAGGCGCCGGCGACCTATGTCCGCCAGCTTGCGCTGTACCGGGCGGTGCTGTCGCGGCTTTATCCCCAAAAGCCGGTCAGGGCCGTCCTGCTCTGGACCGAGGCCCTTGAATACATGGAGATTTCGCCCCCCGCGCTGGACGCGGCGCTGGCATCCCTTCATCTCGGTGTGAGCGTCCTTGACCCGGCAAGGGGCCGTTCATAGGTTGACCGCATGATCCCGGGCGCGATTCCAGGTCGCGCCGATTCTCTTTCAACCGAGTGAGGTACTCCCAATGGCCGTTAGCAAGGTTTCCGACGCCGATTTCGAAGCCGAAGTGCTCAAGGCGAACGGCCCCGTGGTCGTCGATTTCTGGGCCGAATGGTGCGGCCCCTGCCGCATGATCGCACCCGCTCTCGACGAGATCGCCGGCGCGATGGGCGACAAGGTCAAGATCGTGAAGCTCAATGTCGACGAGAGCCCGAAGACCGCCTCGAAGTATGGCGTGATGTCGATCCCGACCCTGATGATCTTCAAGGGCGGCGAGATGGCCTCGCGCCAGGTCGGCGCCGCGCCGAAGGCGAAGCTGCAGCAGTGGATCACCTCCGCGGTCTGATCCAGCTCGCGCAAGATTATTTTCGACAACGGCCGGCGAAAGCCGGCCGTTTGGCGTTGATGGGACGTGTTCAGCGTATGACGAGTCCCGCCCTTGCCTGCTCCTCCGCGAAAGCGCGACCGCAAGCCCACCTCTCTCGCCGCAATGGAGGCGCGGTCGGTCGACGCGATCCCGCGCGGCGGTGAATGGCAATATGAACCCAAGTGGGACGGCTTCCGCTGCCTGCTGGCGCGCAACGGCAGCGACGTCGACCTGCGCTCCAAATCCGGCGAAGACCTCGCGCGCTATTTCCCGGAAGTCGTCACTGCGGCCTTGGCGCTGAAGGCCGACCGCTTCACGCTCGACGGCGAAATCGTCGTGCCGCACGGCAAGAGCTTTTCCTTCGACGCGCTGCTGCAACGAATCCATCCGGCGGCCAGCCGCGTGAAGAAGCTCTCGGTGGAGACACCGGCGCTCTACCTCGTCTTCGATCTGCTCGCGACATCCGGACAGAAGGGCCTGGCTGAGAAGTCGCTGCGCGAGCGCCGGCCGGCGCTGGAAGCCTTCGCGAAAGCCAACCTCAAGAACAGCCTCTTCCGCCTCTCACCGGCGACGACGAGCTACGCCACAGCAAAAAAGTGGCTGGCGCAATCCGGCGGCGGCTCGGACGGCGTCATCGCCAAGCGCATCGACCTGCCCTACCAGGCGGGCAATCGCGACGGCATGCAGAAGATCAAGAAATTCCGCAGCGCCGATTGCGTGGTCGGCGGCTTCCGCTATGCCAGCAACAAGATCGCCGGCCGGAACGTCGTCGGCTCGCTGCTGCTCGGGCTCTACGACGATGACGGCCTGCTGCACCATGTCGGCTTCACCTCGGCGATCAAGGCGGATGAGAAGCCAGCGTTGACCGATCGGCTCGAAGCACTGATCGGTGAGCCCGGCTTCACCGGCAACGCGCCGGGGCGGGCCGAGCCGCTGGTCGACCGAGCGCTCCGCAAAGTGGTGTCCGCTGAAGCCGAAGCTGGTGATCGAGGTCTGCTACGACCATTTCAGCGGCGAACGCTTCCGCCACGGCACCTCGATCCTGCGCTGGCGCCCGGACAAGGCGCCGCGTCAATGCACGTTCGAGCAGTTGAAGCAGAAGGCGGCCGATCCGATGAAGCTGTTGAAGTGATGCGGTCTCGTGCCCCGGACGCAGCGCGAAGCGCTGCAGAGCCGGGGCCCAGAACCACGAGCTGGGTCCCGGCTCTGCGGCTCATCGCTTGAGCGATGCGCCTTGTCCGGGACACGACATGTTCTAGCTGATCCACCCCGTTGCCAGCGCGTTGGCAAGCTCCGGCTGACCGTTGCGGCGCGCCAGCGCGGCCATGGCCTCGTGATCGTAGGCAACGTGGCGGAACGTCACCTGCCAGGCAGCCTCGACGCGTTCGAGGATCGCATAGCGCGCGTGCGGCGTGCCGGCCTCGACCACATGCGGGTACGGATGCTTGTCGCGATAGCCGGGGCTGCCGACGCTGCCGGGATTGACGATCAGCCGGCCGTCGCGCAGGCGCACCGCGCGTGCGAGATGGGTGTGGGCGCACAGGATCAGCGATTGCGTGATTCCTTGGGCGAGTTGCTCGATGTGGTCGAGCGCGGACAGCGCCACCGTGCCGTCGGGATGCACGCTGTCGAGCCAGTACACCTCGTCATTATCTGGCGTCGCGTGGCACAGGAACACCTGCTCACGGAAGACACGCGTCATCGGCTGCGCGCGCAGCCAGTCGAGGTGGGCGGCGTCGAGCTGTTCGTAGGCAGGACGATCCCACGAACCCATTTTCTCCGGCGGACGGTCGAGCAAATAACGGTCGTGATTGCCAAGCACGTGCACGGCGTCGAGCGGCATCAGGATCTCGATGGTGCGGCGCGCATCGAGCGGGCCACTCAGCATGTCGCCGAGATTGACGATGTCGGCAATACCGAGCGCGCGGATGTCGGCGAGTACGGCCTCCAGCGCGAAATAGTTTCCGTGGATGTCGGCAATCGCGGCGAAGCGCATGGCATTTCCTGTAGCCCGGATGGAGCGCAGCGTAATCCGGGACCTTCCTTGCTTGTGGCACGATCCCGGATTGCCTTCGCTCCATCCGGGCTACGGCAACCTCTATGCAGGCGGCGTGCCGTTGATTGCCAGCACGTGGCCGGCGAGATACAGCGAGCCGGTGATCAGGATCCGCGGCGGCAACTCGTAGGCGAGCTGCGCCAGCGCGCGCAGGGCCGCCTCGACGCCGGGGGCGGGCTCGACGCGCATGCCGAGGCTGCGTGCGGCATCGGCGAGACGGTCGACCGGCATCGCATTCTCCGTGTCGGGAATCGGCACTGCGATGATGTGGCGGGTGAGGCCGGCAAAATTGGCGAGAAAGCCTAGCGCATCCTTGTTGGCCATCATGCCGGCGATGATCACCAGCGGCCGTGACACGCGCTCCTCGAGATCGCCGAGCGCGGCCGCCGCCACGC
Source organism: Bradyrhizobium sp. USDA 336 (assembly GCF_044908355.1). NCBI lineage: Bacteria > Pseudomonadati > Pseudomonadota > Alphaproteobacteria > Hyphomicrobiales > Nitrobacteraceae > Bradyrhizobium > Bradyrhizobium sp. USDA 336. Next base: position 5,664,557 of record NZ_JBIYDC010000002.1, read on the forward strand.
GGCCGCCCTCGGCATTGTGGCCGCCGTCGAGCCAGATTTCCGAGCCCTGCGGACCCCAGGACAGCAACTCGCCCGAGGTGAGGCGCTGCATCCGCGCCGGCCAGTCGGCACCGACGATGCCGGCCTCGAACGCGGCGTGGTTGACCTTGATGGTCGGCAGCGCGCGCAGCGTCGCGATCGCGAGCCCTGCATTGGCGAATTGGTGGCGCCCGAACAGACGCGGCGCCGGCAGGTCCATCAAGCCGCGATCGTCGGAATAGACCAGGCGCCCGCGCTCGACACTGACGTGCCAGCTCTCGCCTGCGGCGAACAGCGGCGCATGCATGCGTCTCGCCTGCGCGTCGATCACGGCCATCGCTTCCGGCATCTGCTCGGCGCAAATCACGGGCACCCCGCGCTTGATGATCGCGGCCTTTTCGCCGGCAATCGACGCCAGCGTATCGCCGAGGAACTCCATGTGATCCATGCTGACGGGCGTGATCACAGAGGCCGCCGGCGCATCGACCACATTGGTCGAATCCAGCCGGCCGCCGAGGCCGACTTCGAGCAGCACGATGTCGGCCGGGTTCTGCGCGAACAGCAGGAAGGCAGCCGCCGTCTTCAGCTCGAACAATGTCGAGGCCTCGCCGGCATTGACGCGCTCGACCTCTTCCAACGCCGCGCGCAGCTCGTCGTCGCCAACGAGCACGCCGCCACTGAGGCGGCCGAGCCGGAAGCATTCGTTGATGCGGACGAGATAGGGCGAGGTGTAGGCGTGGACGCGAAGACCTGATGCCTCCAGCGTCGCGCGCAGATAAGCGAGCGTCGAGCCCTTGCCATTGGTGCCGGCGATGTGGATCACCGGCGGCAGCTTGCGTTCGGGGTGGCCGAGCCGTTCGAGCAGGCGGTGCATCCGCTCCAGCCCGAGATCGATGCGCTTCTGATGCAGAGCCGACAGCCGCCCGATCACTTCGTCGAGCGGCGTCTTTGCACTGTCAGGGGAGACGTTCACGCGTGCGGCGCTGCCGGCGCCGTCTCGGCGGCGGATACGATCTGCGCCGGGCTCGCCACCGGCTGCGCCGGCTTCGATGCACCTTCCTGCGCCGGCGCCTTGGTCAAGAGGCGGCAGAGCCGCGCCAGCGTCGGCCGCAGCTCGTGGCGATGCACGACCATGTCGACCATGCCGTGCTCCTTGAGGTACTCGGCGCGCTGGAAACCTTCAGGCAGCTTCTCGCGGATGGTCTGCTCGATCACGCGCGCGCCGGCAAAGCCGATCAGCGCGCCGGGCTCGGCGATCTGGACGTCGCCGAGCATCGCGTAGGACGCGGTGACGCCGCCGGTGGTGGGATTCGTCAGCACGACGATGTAGGGCAGCTTTGCCTCGCGCAGCATCTGCACCGCAACGGTGGTGCGCGGCATCTGCATCAGGGACAAAATGCCTTCCTGCATGCGGGCGCCGCCGCTGGCCGCGAACACGATGAACGGCGACTTCTTCTCGACCGCGAGCTCCATCCCGCGCACGATCGCCTCGCCCGCAGCCATGCCGAGCGAACCGCCCATGAAGTCAAAGTCCTGCACGGCGACGACGACGGCGGCGCCTTCGAGCTTGCCGTAGCCGACCTTGACAGCGTCGTTCAGATTGGTCCGCGCCCGCGCGTCCTTGACGCGGTCGACGTATTTCTTCTCATCACGGAACTTGAGCGGGTCAGGCGTGACCTCGGGCAGCGCCACGTCGAACCAGGTCTCGTTGTCGAAGATCGACTTGAGACGCGCCACCGCGCCCATGCGCATGTGGTAGTTCGAGCCGGGGATGACGAACTGGTTGGCCTCGACGTCCTTGTAGAACACGAGCTGTCCGGAATCCGGGCACTTGATCCACAGATTCTCCGGCGTCTCCCGCCGCAGCATGTTGCGGATCTTCGGCCGGACCACATTGGTAAGCCAGTTCATGGTTTGCTCCGATGTGCGATCCCGCTGGGAATCGCCTGAAGGATATATGGCGGCCGGACATCTGCCCGGCAAGCCGCCGTGTCGCCCGCGTTGAGCATGATCCGGAAAGTGTGAAGCGGTTTTCCGACCGGATCATGCTCAAATTAAAGAGCTACAGCGGAATTATGGCCTATTCCGCCGCCTGCTGCGCGCCCTTGACGCCCTGGGCCAGAGCGGCCGTCAATTCGGCGACTGCGTTAACGGTTTTGGCGGTCGCCCGTCCCTCGGCGTCGAGGCTGTTCTTGAGGGCGTCGACCAGCGCGGTGCCAACCACCGAACCATCGGCCCTCTCGGCAATGGCGCGCGCCGCCTCCGGCGTGCGGATGCCGAAACCGACACAGATCGGCAGCCTGGTATGCCGCTTGATGCGCGCGACAGCTTCGCCGACGGCATTGGCGTCCGCCGCCGCTGCACCGGTAATGCCGGCGATCGAGACGTAATAGACGAAGCCTGATGTGTTCGCGAGCACCGCAGGCAGGCGCTTGTCGTCGGTGGTCGGCGTCGCCAGGCGAATGAAGTTGAGCCCCGCCTTCAGCGCGGGAATGCAGAGCTCGTCGTCTTCCTCCGGTGGCAAATCGACGATGATCAGGCCGTCGACGCCTGATGTCTTGGCATCAGCCAAGAACTTGTCGACGCCGTAGATGTAGATCGGATTGTAATAGCCCATCAGCACCAGCGGCGTGACATTGTCGTCCTTGCGGAAGTCGCGCACCAGCTCCAGCGTCTTCTTCAAGGTCATGCCGATCTTGAGCGCACGCAGGCCTGCAGCCTGAATCGAGGGACCATCCGCCATCGGATCGGTGAAAGGAATGCCGAGTTCGATGACGTCGGCGCCGGACTTCGGCAGCGCCTTGACGATCGCGAGCGAGGTCGCGGGATCGGGATCGCCGGCCATCACGTAGGTAACGAAGGCCGCGCGGCCTTGGCTTTTCAGCTCGGCAAAACGGGTGTCGATACGCGTGGTCACTTCTTGCCCCTCAGGATGTCGCCGACCTGCGGGACGTCCTTGTCGCCGCGGCCGGAGAGATTGACGACCATCAGGTGGTCCCTCGGCCGCTTCGGCGCGAGCTCCATCACCTTGGCGATGGCATGCGCGGGCTCGAGCGCAGGAATGATGCCTTCGAGCTTTGACAGCAGCTGGAACGCGGCGAGCGCCTCGTCATCGGTCGCGGAGAGATAATTCACGCGGCCGACCTCGTGCAGCCAGGAATGCTCGGGGCCGATGCCGGGATAATCGAGACCGGCCGAGATCGAATGCGCGTCCTGGATCTGGCCGTCGGCATCCATCAAGAGATAGGTGCGGTTGCCGTGGAGAACGCCGGGACGGCCCCCCGCAATCGAGGCCGCATGCAGCTGCGTCAGGCCATGGCCGGCGGCTTCGACGCCGAAGATCTCGACGGAGGGATCATCGAGGAACGGATGGAACAGGCCCATCGCATTCGAGCCGCCGCCGATGCAGGCCACCAGCGAATCCGGCAGGCGCCCCTCGATCTCCTGCATCTGTGCCTTGGTCTCGTTGCCGATGATCGACTGGAAATCGCGCACCAAGGTCGGATAGGGATGCGGACCCGCCACCGTGCCGATGCAATAGAACGTGTTATGCACGTTGGTGACCCAGTCGCGCAGCGCCTCGTTCATGGCATCCTTCAGCGTGCGCGTGCCCGACTGCACCGGCATCACCTTGGCACCCAGCATCTCCATGCGGATGACGTTGGGCTGCTGCCGCTCGACGTCGACAGCGCCCATATAGACCACGCATTCGAGGCCAAAGCGCGCGCACAGCGTCGCGGTGGCAACGCCGTGCTGGCCCGCGCCGGTCTCGGCGATGATGCGCTTCTTGCCCATGCGCCGTGCCAGCATGATCTGGCCGAGCACGTTGTTCACCTTGTGCGAGCCGGTGTGGTTGAGCTCTTCACGCTTGAGGTAGATCTTGGCGCCGCCGAGATGTTCGGTCAGGCGCTCGGCGAAATAGAGCGGCGAGGGCCGGCCGACATAGTTCTTGAGATAGCCGTTCATCTCGGCCTGAAACGCCGGATCGGCCTTGGCCGCGGTGTAGGCCTTCTCCAGGTCGAGGATCAGCGGCATCAAGGTTTCGGCGACGAAGCGTCCGCCGAAAATGCCGAAATGGCCGCGATCGTCGGGGCCGCTGCGGTAGGAGTTTGGTTTGGCGATGTTCATCGTACGCTCAACTCTTGGGTGCCGCGCGCGGCGCAGATGAAGGCCTTGATCATGTCAGGATCCTTGACGCCGGGCGCGCTCTCGACGCCCGAGGACACGTCGACGCCGCCGGCGCGGGTGACGCGGAGTGCCTCGGCCAGATTGTCGGCGTGCAGCCCCCCCGAAACCATATAGGGCAGTTTCAGATCGAGCTTTTCGAGCAGGTGCCAGTCGAAGGGCTCCCCGAGACCGCCGGGCCGCGTCGCGTCCTTCGGCGCGCGCGCATCGAACAGGATGCGGTCGGCGACCGCGGCGTAGCCGGGCAGCACCGCGAGATCGGCCGCTGTCGCGACCGGCACCGCCTTCATCACCGGGCGGCCGAAGCGTTGCTTGATGTCGCGCAGCCGCGCCACGCTCTCCCCGCCGTGGAGCTGGAAGATGTCCGGCGACAGCGCGTCCATGATGTTGTCGAGCGTTGCGTCATCGGCATCGACCGTGAGCGCCACCTTGAGCGCGCGCCGCTTGACCTGACGGCCGAGGTCACGGCCGAGCTCCAGGGACAGGTGCCGGGGCGACGGCGGGAAGAACACGAACCCGACCATGTCGGCGCCTGCCTCGAGCGCCGTTTCGAGCGTCTCGCGCGTGGACAGGCCGCAGATCTTGACGAGCAGGGACATGGTCTCAAAGCGGGTAGAGGCCGCGGGGTCCGCGGCCGGAAAACGGGGCTTTTCGGTCGGGGCCGCTTCTACAACGTCGCGCGCTGCTTGTCTCGCCCGACGGGCCCGTACAGGCCCATCCCGGAGGGAACGGGAAGGCGCTGGGACTCCGCCTTCGCTGCCGTCGCCTGGGCCCGCAGATCGGCCAGTTCGGCCCTGACGGCCCGGGCCTCCGCGTCATTCCGGCGCGCCGCGCGCCGCCAGCGCCGCTGGCCGAACCAGACGGCGGAGCCGCCCGCGACAACGCCCAGGGCCGCCGCCAGGATCAGCAACAGGAACAGCGGCAGGGTGATCGACAGCGAGGGGTCGTCGGCAATGAAGGGGTCGAAGGAGACCGTGACGAAATGCCTGTTGGCGACGGCGAACGCCACCAGGATGAGGCCCAGCGGAAGTACGATCAGCGCGGTCAGGAACTTTCGCATCTGGCTTCGCTCGCCTTGAATCAAGCTTGCGGCCGCATCCTGTGCGACCGCGAAAAACCCCAAAGCGCGCTCACATCGCGCTTCAGTCTGCGCCGCCGGGATCCGGATGGTCGCGGTTCAGCCGCTCGCGCATCTCCTTGCCGGTCTTGAAGAACGGAACGCTCTTCTGATCGACGGGCACATGGGCGCCGGTGCGTGGATTGCGCCCTGCGCGCGCAGGGCGGTGCTTGACCGAGAAGGCACCGAAGCCGCGCAGCTCCACGCGATCACCGCGTGCAAGCGCCGCTACGATCTCTTCGAGAATCGCATTCACAATGTTCTCGACATCCCGCTGGTACAGATGCGGGTTGTGCTCGGCGATACGCTGAACAAGTTCGGATTTGATCATCGAGAGATAGGACCCGGGAGCGTGCGGATGACCATTTCCGTGAAAATACCGTGATCTGTCAAGACGCTAAATCAAGGATGGGCGTCGTGAAAATGCGTGACAAATGCCGAAAAAGCAGGCTTCACCAGCACGCGTCAGACGCGAAAAAGCTCTGGAACTCGCCTGCCGACGGTCAGTTGGACGCAGCCGGCTGCCACAAGGCCAGCATTCCATCCATTCCGAGCCGATCCACAGCCTGCGCGACGCCGGTTTGCCCGATCTGGTGCGCGATCGAGCCCAAACCGAGCGCTTCCAGCGTCAATGCGGCCGCGGTCTTCAGGAACGGCAGGTCGCCGAAGCGCGGCTGAAGCTTGTAATCGCGCACCGGTAGCCCCTTCTTGACGCCCTTCTGCTCGACCAGCCAGGTCACGGCCGTCTTCTCGTCGCCGATCTGGTCGATCAGCTTCAGATCAATCGCCTGGCGCCCGGTGAAGACACGGCCGTCGGCGACTTTTTCGAGCTGCGTGTCATCCATGCCACGCCGCTCCTTCACCATTCCCTTGAACCAGGCATAGGAATCCTTCACCAGCGCATCGAGCGCGGCGCGCGCCTCGGGACTGGTCGGCTCAAAACCGTTGGGCGCCGCCTTCAGCGGCGAGGACTTCACCTCCTCGACCTTGACGCCGATGGTCTTCATGAGTTCGGAGAGGTTGGGGTACTGGAACAGCACGCCGATGGAGCCGACCAGGGAGCTTTGCTGGGCGACGATGTGGTCGCTCGCAATCGCGGTGATGTAGCCCCCGGAGGCGGCCAGCCCCTCCACCACCACCACCAGCGGCTTTTTCGCCTTGAGACGGACCAGCGAGTCATAGAGCTGCTCGGAGCCGGCGGTGGTGCCGCCGGGCGAGTTGATGTGAACGATGACGGCGGCGGCCTGCGAATTCTCGAGCCGCTCCAGCGCCTGCGTGCGGTCGGAATCGCTGCGGATCAATCCCTCGATCTGGACGCGCGCGATCGAGCCGGCGGATGCGAGGGTGCCGCGTGCACCGGGCGTCGCAATCAGCGCGAAGCTTGCAATCGCCGCGATCGCGATCAGTGCCGCCGTCACCCGCCAGAACGTCAGCTTGCGGCGGATCCTGCGGCGATCGACGATGATGTCCGAATCCAGCGACATCGAAATATCTCCAAATGAAAGATCAGGCGCGTTGTGCCGTCACGGCGTGACCATTGGCTTATCTCGATACATCAATTGCGGGCCAATTTGAAGAAAACAAGGCCTGGTGTGGGGCGAGCAAGTCGCCGCAGACTCAGTCGTCATCCCCGCCTAGTGCGCGCAATTGCGCACGGGGGCGGGGATCCATAACCTCAAGGAGGAGTCGTCGAGGCGAGCTGGCAACTCCGAGTCTTCGTCAAACTCCTCCCTGGGGTTATGGGTCCCGGATCGGCGCTCCGCCTCGCGTCGCTTGTCCGGGACGACAGCGGAGTTCGTGGAGACAGCAACAAAAAAGCCCCGGCTCGCGCCGGGGCCTTGATGCAGCAAAACTTGCGTTTCGCTTACTTGCTGTCGCGGTTCTTCAGCGCGGTGCCGAGGATGTCGCCCAGCGTCGCACCCGAATCCGAGGAGCCGTACTGCGCGATGGCTTCCTTCTCTTCGGCGACTTCGAGCGCCTTGATCGACACCTGGACCTTGCGGGCCTTCTTGTCGAACTGGATCACGCGGGCATCGACCTTCTCGCCGACGGCGAAGCGTTCGGCGCGCTGGTCGTTGCGGTCACGGGCGAGCTCGGAGCGTTTGATGAAGGTGGTGAAGTCGGTACCGGCGATCTTCACCTCGATACCGCTTTCCTTCACTTCGAGCACTTCGCAGGTCACGACCGCACCCTTCTTGACATCGCCCGGCTCGGCGAAGGGGTCGCCTTCGAGCTGCTTGATGCCGAGCGAGATGCGCTCCTTCTCGACGTCCACATCGAGCACCACGGCCTTCACCATGTCGCCCTTCTTGTAGTTGTCGATCACCTGCTCGCCCGGAAGCTTCCAGTCGAGATCGGAGAGGTGGACCATGCCGTCGACGTCGCCCTCGAGGCCCAGGAACAGGCCGAACTCGGTCTTGTTCTTGACCTCGCCCTCGACCACCGAACCGGTCGGGTGCTTCTCGACGAAGACCTCCCAGGGGTTGCGCATGGTCTGCTTGAGGCCGAGCGAGATGCGGCGCTTGACGGAATCCACTTCCAGCACCTGCACGTCGACTTCCTGCGAGGTCGACACGATCTTGCCGGGGTGCATGTTCTTCTTGGTCCACGACATCTCGGAGACGTGGATCAGGCCTTCGATGCCCGGCTCGAGCTCGACGAACGCACCGTAGTCGGTGATGTTGGTGACGCGGCCGGTGAAGCGGGCACCCAGCGGGTACTTGGCTTCGATGCCCTGCCACGGATCGTCCAGCAGCTGCTTCATGCCCAGCGAGATGCGGTGCGTCTCGTGGTTGATCTTGATGATCTTGACCTTCACGGTCTGGCCGATCGAGAGCACCTCGGTCGGGTGGTTGACGCGGCGCCACGCGATGTCGGTGACGTGCAGGAGGCCGTCGATGCCGCCGAGGTCAACGAACGCACCGTAATCGGTGATGTTCTTGACCACGCCGTCGATGACCTGACCCTCTTCGAGGTTCTGCACCAGCTCCTGGCGCTGCTCGGCCCGGGTCTCTTCGAGCACCGTGCGGCGGGACACGACGATGTTGCCGCGGCGGCGGTCCATCTTCAGGATCTGGAACGGCTGCGAGTTGTTCATCAGCGGCGCAACGTCGCGGATCGGACGGATGTCGACCTGCGAGCGCGGCAGGAAGGCCACGGCACCGTCGAGGTCGACGGTGAAGCCGCCCTTGACCTGGTTGAAGATGACGCCGTTGACCTTCTCGTTGTTCTGGAACGCCTTCTCCAGCTTGCCCCAGCTCTCTTCGCGTCGCGCCTTGTCGCGCGACAGCACGGCTTCGCCGAGGGCGTTTTCGATGCGATCGAGGAACACTTCCACCTCGTCGCCGACCTTGAGGTCGCTCTCACGGCCGGGGCCGGAAAATTCGCGCAGCGCGACGCGGCCCTCGGTCTTCAGGCCGACGTCGATGACGGCCATGTCCTTTTCAATTGCAACCACCTTGCCCTTGACGACGGAGCTTTCCTGCAGGTTGCCGCCTGCAAAGGACTCGTCGAGCATCGCGGCGAAATCATCGCGCGACGGGCTATAGGTATCAGCAGAAGTCGAAGCCATTTGTTCTCCAGTTGCGGATGTCTTGCCGGCCGTTGGGTTCATGGGCGCATCGCGCGCGCAGTGTCGGAAGGTCCGCAAGACCTTCGAGCGACCGCTCGTTGCCCCGATCTAGCGACCGGAACAGCGGAAGCGGGCCGGCTGAGGCCCGCGCGTTCGATACGTTGAAAGCTTGTCCGGAACCTGGATCGCGCCGGTCCCGAAACCGGGACGAAGCGTATCGACCTCAAAGAGCGGGAGCGGGCACTTCCTCCAATGACGGCGGCGGCTTAACCCCGCGACCGGCCCGCTCGGACAGCCTCGATAATGTCGATGGCGGCCCGGACGCCGCCTTCTATATCCAGTTGGGAGTTATCTAGCAAGTAAGCATCCGGGGCCGGTTTCAAAGGCGCAATCGGCCGATTCTTGTCACGTTCGTCACGCTGGAGGATGTCGGCGAGCACGGCCGCCTCGTCCACCTCCTCGCCCCGCGCTTTGGCCTCCATGGTGCGGCGCCGCGCGCGGACCCTGGGGTCGGCGACCACGAAGATCTTCACGTCGGCATGGGGGCAGATCACGGTTCCAATATCCCGGCCGTCGAGCACGGCGCCGGGCGGATCGGCCGCGAACTGGCGCTGGAAATTGACCAGGACCTCGCGAACCCGAGGGATTGCCGAGACGATCGAGGCACCCTCGCCGGCCTTCTGGGTCTTCAGCGCAGGATTGCCGAACTTTTCGGGATCGAGCTCCAGCGCGGCCTGCACCGCAGCCGCCTCGTCGTTGAGATCGTGCCCCGACTGCATCAGGGCATAGGCGACCGCGCGATAGATCACGCCGGTATCGAGATGACGATAGCCGTAATGGTGGGCGAGACGCTTGCCGAGCGTCCCCTTGCCCGAAGCCGCGGGCCCGTCGATGGCGATGATCATGAGAACTCGGCCCCTAGCGAACGCATCATCGGAATGAAATCCGGAAAGCTGGTGGCGATGAAGGCGGTGTCGTCGACGGTCACGGGCTGATCGGAGGCGCAGCCCATCACCAGCGCGGACATCGCGATGCGATGGTCCATATGGGTGGCGACAGTGCCGCCGCCCGGGACGTGGCCGCGACCCTCCACGATCAGATCGTCGCCGGAGACCTCGACCTTGACGCCGTTGACGCGCAGCATGGCGGCCGTGGCTTCAAGCCGGTCGGATTCCTTGACACGCAGCTCCTGCAGGCCGCGCATGATCGTGGTGCCTTCGGCGAACGACGCCGCCACCGCCAGCACCAGATATTCGTCGATCATCGACGGCGCGCGCTCGGGCGGCACCTCGACGCCGCGCAGCTTCGACGCCCGCACGCGCAAGCGCGCCATCGGCTCGCCGGCATCGCCGCGCACTTCGCTCTCCTCGATGGAGGCGCCCATTTCGCGCAGCGTGGTGAACAGCCCGGTGCGCAGCGGATTGGTCATGACGTCGGACAGCACGACATCGGAGCCCTCCGCGATCAGCGCCGCGACGATCGGGAAGGCGGCCGAAGAGGGATCGGCGGGCACCACGACATTGGCGCCATGCAGCTCGGGCTGGCCCACCAGCGTGATGCGGCGGCCGTGCCGGCCTTCCTGGACCGAGGTGATGTCGGCGCCGAAATGCTTCAGCATCAGCTCGGTGTGGTCGCGGCTGGCCTCGGTCTCGATGACCGTGGTGGTGCCGGGAGCGGCGAGGCCCGCCAGCAGCACGGCGGATTTGATCTGGGCCGAGGCCACAGGGGTCTTGTAGACGATCGGCAGGGGGTCGCGCGCGCCCTGGAGGGTCAGCGGCAGGCGCCCGCCCTCGCCGCCGGCGGTGACCCTGGCACCCATCTTCTCCAGCGGATCGAGGATCCGGCGCATCGGACGGCTGCGCAGCGAGGCGTCGCCGTCGAACACCGCCGAAATCGGGCAGCCGGCGACGGCGCCCATGACCAGCCGGCAGCCGGTGCCGGAATTGCCGAAATCCAGTGCTGCCTTGGGCTGGGCGAAGCCTCCTACCCCGACGCCGTTGACGGTCCAGGCGAAATCGCCGGTGCGCTCGACCCTGGCGCCCAGCGCCTGCATCGATTTGGCGGTGTTGAGGACGTCCTCGCCCTCGAGCAGGCCCGAAATCCTGGTCTCGCCGACCGCGAGCGCGCCCAGGATCAGGGCGCGGTGGGAGATCGACTTGTCGCCGGGCACCCGTACTTTCCCGGTCAGGAGACCGCTGGCGCGAGACTGGAGCGGCCTCGGTTGGTCGGAATGGGTCAAGATTGTGTCCTTGAATAGGCCCGGTGGGCTGGCGCGCAGGTACCACATGGTCCGCGCCCCGTCACGGGCATGTCGTTCTCCCGTAATGCGCTATTGACAGCGGGCCGCCAACTAGCCAAGTGAAGCACCGCTTTTCAGACATTCCCAGGATTCCTGCCGTGGCCAAGTCCGAACTCGGAACCAAACGTATTTGCCCGACCACGGGCAAGAAGTTCTATGACCTCAACAAGAATCCGGTGATCTCGCCCTATACCGGCGAAGTGGTGCCGATCGCCCCGGTCGCTCCTGCCCGCGGCCCCCGTGCCGCCGAGGCCCGCAACATGGCCCAGGACAACGCGCCGGAGCCGGCGGAGGCCGAGGAGTTGGTCTCGCTCGAGGAGGCCGATGCCGAGGAGAACACCGGCAAGGTCAAGGCGGTCGTGCCCGAATCGGAGGACGATATCGAGGTCGACGAGACCCTCGACGACGATGATGACGACGATTCGACCTTCATTGCGGACGAGGAAGAGGGCGATGAGGACGTGACCGACATCATTGGTGATGTCGGCGGTGATGAAGAGACTTGAGATCAGCCCTGATCTGTGAAAAAGGGTGCACCGCGCGAGTCGGAAGGCTCGCCGGTCCGGGGTGATCGACCAGGTTCACTCCATCTAGGGTTAAGGGGCCATAGCTCAGCTGGGAGAGCGCTTGCATGGCATGCAAGAGGTCGGCGGTTCGATCCCGCCTGGCTCCACCAGCCTTCGCTGGCTTCGCCAGCTTCGGCTCGGCAAGCCAGCTCCGCTCCCTCGTGGCGAAGCTAGCGAAGGCTGCCGCGGCGTAGCCCGAAGGGCGAAGCCGGGCTTCAGCAAAACAAGGGCGGGTGTAAACTCTCTTCGACAACCGGGGGGAGTGCGATGAAGTACGTCTACATCTTGGAGAGCCTCGATTCCCTCCATTTCTACGTCGGGATCACCGACGACCTCCGCGCCCGACTGACAAAGCACAATGCTGGCGAGGTGCCCCACACTTCGAAATACGGACCTTGGCGGCTCAAGACTTACGTCGCATTCAGCGACGAGAAGCAGGCCGTCGCATTCGAAAAGTACTTGAAGTCGGCATCAGGCCGCGCCTTCGCCAAGAAGCGGCTTTAGCCCCCTACTCCCCGATCACCGCATTCAGCCGATCCCTCAGCGCCACGATCTCGTCCTTCATCGCGACCAGTTCTGACACCGAGCAGTCCGACGCCGCCAGGATCGATTGCGGCACGTTGCGCGCCTTCTCCTTCAGCGCATGGCCCTGCGCCGTCAGGGCGATCAGGACCTGGCGCTCGTCCTCGCGCGAGCGGGTGCGCCTGACGAGATGGGCAGCCTCGAGCCGTTTGAGCAGCGGCGTCAGCGTGCCCGAATCCAGGAACAGCTTCTCGCCGATCTCCTTGACCGGCACGTCGTCCCGCTCCCACAGCACCAGCATGACCAGATATTGCGGATAGGTCAGGCCGAGCCGATCGAGCAGCGGCTTGTAGACGCGGTTGAAGGCGTGCGTGGCGGAATAGACCGCAAAGCAGATCTGGTTGTCGAGGCGAAGCGGGTCTACCACCGTTGATTTCCGGGCCATGACGAATCTCGCGCGTTTCTCTCATTCTGGGCCCGGCCGGCGGCACATTCAATTGCGAACAATTAAATGTGAGGCGCGACGAATTAGATTGCGCGCAATCTAATTGTCTGCGATAAAGCTTGCACCCCAACCCGGAAAGACCCGAGGAGACGAAAATGTCTGTGAACGTCCTCTACAAGACCAGCGCCAAGGCCACCGGCGGCCGCGACGGCCATGCTGCGACCCTCGACGGCGCGCTCGACGTCAAGCTCACCACGCCGAAGGAGCTCGGCGGTGGCGGCGGCGCTGGCAACAATCCCGAGCAGCTGTTCGCGGCCGGCTATGCCGCCTGCTTCATCGGCGCGATGAAGTTCGTGGCCTCGCAGGGCGGCCCGAAGGTGCCTGCGGATGCCTCGGTCACCTCGACCGTCGGCATCGGCCCTCGCTCCGAGGGCGGCTTCGGCCTCGATATCGACCTTGCGGTCTCGCTGCCGGGCCTTGCCCGTGCAGATGCCGAGGCGCTGGTGGCGAAGGCGCACCAGGTGTGCCCGTACTCCAATGCCACGCGCGGCAACGTTGACGTTCGCCTGACGGTGGTCTGATCGGCAGCGCGGATCGGCTGGCCCGGGGCCTCCTCGGGCCGGCCACTTACGAGGAAATTTGCCACCCCGCGGCATGGCTGCACGGCGGCGCATACGGCTCCACGCTCGGCGCCATTGCTGGCGCAAACAAACCTCGCTAGGCCTGTGATCCAATGATCGACACAGGGAAGCGAAGGCATGACTGAAGCAGCAACGGGCGCCATGAGCGGACTGCGCGTCATCGATCTCACGCGCGTGCTCGGCGGTCCCTACTGCACCCAGATCCTCGCCGACCACGGCGCCGACGTGATCAAGGTCGAGCCGCCCGCGGGCGACGAGGTGCGCGAATGGGGCCCTCCGTTCCACGAAGAGGATGCGGCCTATTTCGTCGGCATCAACCGCAACAAGCGCTCGATCGGCCTCGACCTCGCCTCCGAGGGCGGCCGAATCGTGCTGCTCAAGATGCTGGAGACCGCCGACGTCCTGATCGAGAATTTCAAGCCGGGCACGCTGGAGAAATGGGGCATCGGCAACGACGTCCTCAGCAAGAAATATCCCCGCCTCGTGCATTGCCGGATCTGCGGCTTCGGCGCCGACGGCCCGCGCGGCGGCAACCCCGGCTATGACGCCATCATCCAGGCCATGACCGGCATGATCGCGGCGACCGGCTCGCCCGAGAGCGGGCCGATGCGGATCGGCGTGCCCTTGGTCGACATCACCACCGGGCTTTATGCGGCGATCGGCATCCTGATGGCGCTGTCGGAGCGGCAGCGGTCGGGCAAGGGCCAGTTCCTGGAGACCACGCTGTACGAGACCGGCCTCGCCATCATGCATCCGCACACCGCGAATTATTTCATGCATGGCAAGCCGCCTGGTCTCACCGGCAACGAGCATCCGAACCTCGTCCCTTACGCGATCTTCCCGACCAAGACCGACAACATCTTCATCGGCGTCGGCAATGACGGCACCTTCCGCAAGCTGGCGAAAGAGATCGGCAAGCCCGAGCTCGGCACCGATCCACGCTTTGCCCGCAACAAGGACCGCATCGCCAATCGCGAGGCGCTGCGCGCCGAGCTTGCCGCCGTGTTCAGCCAGCACGAGGCCGAGCCGCTGTGCAACCGCCTGCTCGCGGCCGGCCTGCCCGCGGGGCCGGTGCAGAAGATCGACCAGGCGTTGACCAACCCGCACACGATCGCGCGTGGCGATATTATCGAGAAGGACTGGTACAAGGGCGTGGCTTCGCCGATCCGGCTCGACCGCAGCAAGCCGAGCCTGCGCCGCGTGCCGCCGAAGTTCAGCCAGCACGCGGCCGAGGTGCTGGGCGAGTTCGGCTACTCCAAGGCCGAGATCGACGCGATGGTCGAAAAGGGCACGGTCTGCGGTCCCGAGCGGAAACGCTGAGGTAAGGCGAGCGTCAACGGTGGTGCGCTCCCTCTCCCGCTCGCGGGAGAGGGTTGGGGAGAGGGTGTCTCCGCACCGGGACAATCCCCTAGAGGATAGAACCCTCACCCGGCGCGATAGTGCCTCATCTCAATGCCGCACTGCGGCGCGCGCACGTATGTGCAGCGCGAACGGAGTTGGCTGACGGCTCCGTCATGGCCTATTTGACGACTTCCCATCTGGCCGCGCTTGCTGCTTTCGTTTCTCCCGCTTACACAGTCATGTGAACGTCATATGGCGCTGCTAGCGCAAGCGCTTCTTTAGTGACGGGCAAGGGAGGTTCTTGATGGCTCTTCGACATTTTGGCACGGCGGCGGCTGTCGCACTCACAATTGGTCTCGGCGCCTCGCCGGCACTCGCGGTGACCGAAATCCAGTGGTGGCACGCGATGACCGGCGCCAACAACGACGTCATCGTCAGGCTCGCCAACGATTTCAACACCACGCAGAGCGACTACAAGGTGATCCCGACCTACAAGGGCAACTACGCCGACACGATGAACGCCGGCATCGCCGCGTTCCGCGCCGGCAACGCTCCGCACATCATGCAGGTGTTCGAGGTCGGCACCGCCACCATGATGGCGGCGACCGGCGCCGTGAAGCCGGTCTACAAGCTGATGGCCGAGACCGGCGAGAAGTTCGATCCGAAGGCCTACTTGCCCGCGATCACCGGCTACTACTCGACCTCGAAGGGCGAGATGCTGTCCTTCCCCTTCAACTCGTCCTCGACGGTGATGTGGGTCAATCTCGACGCACTGAAGAAGGCGAATGTCGAGATCCCGAAGACCTGGCCCGAAGTGTTCGACGCCGCCAAGAAGCTGAAGGCGGCCGGCCACGCCACCTGCGGCTTCTCCAACTCCTGGGTCACCTGGGTCAATCTCGAGCAGCTGTCCGCCTGGCACAACGTGCCGCTCGCCAGCAAGGCCAACGGCCTCGACGGTTTCGACACCGTGCTGTCCTTCAACGGTCCGCTCCAGGTCAAGCATCTCGAAAATCTGGTCGAGCTCCAGAAGGACAAGACCTACGACTATGCCGGCCGCACCAACACCGGCGAAGGCCGCTTCACGTCGGGTGAATGCCCGCTCTACCTGACCTCGTCGGCGTTCTTCGGCAACGTCAAGGCGCAGGCCAAGTTCGCCTTCACCGCGGTGCCGATGCCCTATTATCCGGACGCCAAGGGCGCGCCGCAGAACTCGATCATCGGCGGTGCCTCGCTCTGGGTGATGGGCGGCAAGTCGGCCGACGAGTACAAGGGCGTCGCCAAATTCTTCTCCTTCCTCTCGGACACCGATCGCCAGGTCTACATCCATAAAGCCTCGGGCTATCTGCCGATCACCAAGGCGGCCTATGACAAGGCCAAGGCGGATGGCTTCTACAAGGACCAGCCCTATCTCGAGACCCCGCTGCTCGAGCTGACCAACAAGGAGCCGACCGAGAATTCGCGCGGCCTGCGCCTCGGCAACATGGTGCAGCTCCGTGACGTCTGGGCGGAAGAGATCGAGCAGGCGCTGGCCGGCAAGAAGACCGCCAAGCAGGCGCTGGACGCGGCCGTCGAGCGCGGCAACACCATGCTGCGCCAGTTCGAAAAGACCGCTGTGAAGTAAGGCGACAAGCGGCAGGCCGGTCAACCGGCCTGCCGCCCCCGCAGGCATCATGCAAAAGCAAGCCATTTTCCAATCGAAGCTATTGCCCTATGCGCTGGTTGCGCCGCAGCTCGCGATCGTCCTGATATTCTTCTACTGGCCGGCCTTGCAGGCGGTGATCCAGTCCTTCCTGCTCCAGGACGCCTTCGGCCTGTCAACCAGCTTCGTCTGGTTCGAGAACTATATCGACCTGTTCAAGGAGCGCGCCTATTTCGAGGCGATCGTCCGCACCTTCTTCTTCTCGTTCGCCATCGCGATCTCGTCGCTGTCCTTCGCTCTGCTGCTCGCGGTCATGGCCGACAAGCCGCTGCGTGGCGGCACGCTTTACCGCACGCTGCTGATCTGGCCCTATGCAGTGGCGCCACCCGTCGTCGGCGTGCTGTGGATCTTCATGCTGCACCCTTCGCTCGGCGTGCTCGCGCGCTACTTGCGTACCCTTGGTATCGACTGGAATCCGCTGCTCGACGGCAATCAGGCAGCTGCCCTGATCATCATGGCGGCCGCCTGGAAGCAGATCTCCTACAACTTCCTGTTCTTCCTCGCCGGCCTGCAGAGCATCCCCAGAAGCGTGATCGAGGCGGCTGCGATCGACGGCGCCCGCCCGATGCGCAGGTTCTGGACCGTGATCTTCCCGCTGCTGTCGCCGACCATCTTCTTCCTCTTGGTCGTCAACATCGTCTACGCCTTCTTCGACACGTTCGGCATCATCGACACCATGACCCGCGGCGGTCCGGGCAAGTCGACGGAGACGCTGGTCTACAAGGTCTATACCGACGGCCTGCTCGGCGGAAACCTCGGCAGCTCCGCGGCGCAATCGGTGATCCTGATGATCATGGTCATCGTGCTGACGGGCATCCAGTTTCGCTTCGTCGAACGCAAGGTGACCTACTGATGGTCGAGGAAGAGGGCTTCCGGCGCTACATCGCCCATGTCATCCTCTGGATCGGGATCGCGATCGTCGCCTTCCCCGTCTATCTCGCCTTCGTCGCCTCCACCCAGGAGAACGCGGTAATCGCCAACGGGCAGATGTCGCTGCTGCCGGGTGGCCATTTTCTCGAAACCTACTATAAGACGATCTTCATCGGCACGAGCGGCTCCACCCGCGAGCCGGTCGGCAACATGATGCTGAACTCGCTGGTGATGGCGATGCTGATCGCGCTCGGCAAGATCGCGGTCTCGATCATCTCCGCCTATGCGATCGTCTATTTCCGCTTTCCGTTCCGGATGGCGATCTTCTGGATCATCTTCATCACTTTGATGCTGCCCGTCGAGGTGCGCATCTATCCGACCTACAAGATCGTCGCCGACCTGCACATGCTCGACAGCTATGCCGGCCTGTCGCTGCCGCTGATCGCATCGGCCACCGCGACGCTGCTGTTCCGCCAATTCTTCATGACGGTGCCGGACGAATTGCTGGAAGCCTCGCGCATCGACGGCGCCGGCCCCTTCCGCTTCTTCTGGGATACGCTCTTGCCGCTGTCGCGCACCAACATGGCGGCGCTGTTCGTGATCCTGTTCATCCTCGGCTGGAATCAATATCTCTGGCCGCTGTTGATCACCACGCGCGACGACATGCAGACCATCCAGATCGGCATCCGCAAGATGATCACCACCACCGACGCGCTGACCGAATGGCCGATCGTGATGGCAACCGCCGTGCTGGCCATGCTGCCGCCGGTGGTCGTCGTCGTCGCCATGCAGAAATTGTTCGTGCGCGGCCTGGTCGAGACGGAAAAGTGAAGATGGCGAATAGTGAATGGCGAGCGGCGAATGGGGTCGCTGCGTCCGCCTTGCGTGCTAACAAGTCCCCATTCGCCATTCCCTACTCGCTATTCGCCGGTGCAACCCATGGCTAACGTCACCCTGCGCAGCGTCCGCAAGACCTATCCCGGCGGCTTCGAGGCCATCAAGGGCGTCGACGTCGATGTCGGCGACGGACAGTTCTGCGTGCTGGTCGGACCAAGCGGCTGCGGCAAGTCCACGCTGCTGCGCATGGTCGCGGGACTGGAGACGGTCACCGGCGGCGAGATCGACATCGGCGGCCGCGTCGTCAACCAGGTCGAGCCCGCCGATCGCGACATCGCGATGGTGTTCCAGAACTACGCGCTCTATCCGCATATGAGCGTCTACAACAACATGGCCTATGGCCTGCGCAACCGCGGCATGGCCGAGGCCGAGATCAAGACTCGCGTGGAAGAAGCCGCGCGCGTGCTCGAGCTCTCCGCCATGCTGGAGCGCAAGCCGCGCCAGCTCTCCGGCGGCCAGCGCCAGCGCGTCGCCATGGGCCGCGCCATCGTGCGCCAGCCGAAAGTGTTTTTGTTCGACGAGCCGCTCTCCAATCTCGACGCCAAGCTGCGCATCGCGATGCGGGTCGAGATCCGCAAATTGCAGCGCCGGCTCAACACGACGTCGATCTACGTCACCCATGACCAGCTCGAGGCGATGACGCTCGCCGACATTCTTGTCGTGATGAACGGCGGCCAGGTCGAGCAGGTCGGCAATCCGCTTGATATCTACGAGAAACCGGCGACGACCTTCGTCGCCTCCTTCATCGGCGCGCCGCCGATGAACTTGATGTCGACGCGGCCCGAGGAGATCCGGTCGCAGCTCGCCGGCAGCGCCGCTGCCGACGCCGGCATCGTCGGCATCCGCCCGGAGGATTTTGTCATCACCGACGAGACGCCGGCCGGCGGCGTCGCCCTGCCGCTCACCGTCGAAGCCATCGAGCGCGTCGGCGCCGAGACCTTCGTCTACGGCTCACGGGAGCAGGAGGATCAGCGCGTCGCCGCCACGCCCGGCGAGCTGCCGCCCGGCGAGGTCATCGTCCGCATTCCCGGAACCCAGGCCCCCGCCATCGGCGCGAGGATCCGGGTCGCGGCGGTGCGGGCCAAGCTGCATCTGTTCAGTGACGACGGGCGGACGCGGCTTAAGAGCTGAGCGGCTCCGGGGCCCGACGACAAAAGTGCGAAAACAACCCCATGCACAGTAGAAGGGGGTTTGTTTTCGTTGGAGAATTCTCGCGGATCCGTCATGCCCGGGCTTGTCCCGGGCATCCACGCTCTCGGTGCTGCCAAGCAAGGTCGTGGATGGCCGGGACAAGCCCGGCCATGACGCAGCTGAGGCCATGTCGAGCCTATCGAAGGCGGAATCGGCCCGTCCACAGCCTCCCGGCTACCTGCTTGAACCCACAGGGGAACATGCCCATATTGCTGATCAAGGGGTGCCACGACGGGCCCCGACACACCAAAGTCGCTTCTGCGAGGACTTTGTAAACTATGTCTCGTGTTCCAACGCTCTCCAGTCCCTTCCTGCTGGGCTTTGACGAGATCGAGCGCGTGCTCGATCGGGTCGTCAAAGGCGCCGACGGTTATCCTCCCTACAATATCGAGAGGTGCGACCGCACGGACGGCCAGCCCGAGCGTTTGCGCATCACGCTGGCGGTCGCCGGATTTACGCGCGACCAACTCGATGTAACCATTGAGGAAAACCAGCTCGTGATCCGCGGACGGCAGCAGGACGACAAATCCCGGCAATACATCCATCGCGGCATCGCCGCGCGCCACTTCCAGCGCACCTTCGTGCTGGCGGAGGGGATGCTGGTGCTGGGTGCGGATCTGAAGAACGGGTTGTTGTCGATCGATCTGGCCCGGCCTGAACCGGAGCGGATCGTTAAGACAATCGCTATCAATGAGCACGAATAATGGAACGAGTAGCGGACTCGACCGCTTAGTGTTCCAGAGGAGTCGAGACCATGAGTGAAGGTCACGTTGCGTTCGAATACGAAGCCAAGAACGTCTCTCCGGAGACGCTGGCAACCCTGGGCGAAGGCCATATCGCCTATGTGAAGCAGATCCGCTCCGAGGACGTGCCGGGCCTGTTCCCCGAGGCGCCCAAGATCGCGCCGGGCCTCAAGCTTTTCGCGCTCCACGCCGCCGACGGCACGCCGATCATGCTGACCGACAGCCGCGAAGCCGCGATCGCCAACGCCTGGAGCAACGAGCTGCAGGCCGTGAGCGTGCACTAAAGCACGCGCGCATCGCAGGAAGAGAGTTTCAAACGGGCATGCCTTCGCAGGAAGGCGTGCCCGTTTTCAATTGGGCGGCGAGGTGTTCGCGTCGCCATCGGCAGCCAACCGGGATTCGGCGACGTCCCCGCCCGCGTGCGCAGGGCAATCGCATGTTAGTCGTGGCTGGGACACCGACTGTGTCCACAGCGTCATGGCCGGGCTTGTCCGGGCCATCCACGCCTTTCCACGTAGCGCAAAGAACGTGGATGCCCGGGACAAGCCCGGGCATGACGGGCTCTCGAAATTCCGATGCAATGACCTCTCCTGCGCGTGCGGGCGGCCTTGGCTCATGCGCGCACGAGACCGTCATCAATCCGTGATTTGACATTTCGTTCTTCTTTGTCAAATCTGACAAAATGCAGGCCAAGGCCCCTCCCCAGGACCGGATCCTCGACGCCGCCTTGCGCGTGTTCCGGCGCCACGGATTCCGCCGCTCCTCGATCGAGCAGGCGGCGGAGGAAGCCGGACTGACGCGGCAGGCGCTCTATCATCACTTCGCCTCCAAGGAGGCGCTGTTTCGCGCCGTGCTCGAGCGGATCTACGCGCAGGGGCTCGCTGCGGAAATCGCGGCCGCGAAGGCGGCGGAAGAAGCGGGCCTCGAGCTTGCCGACATCCTGGTCGCCGAGATCGGCGCGCGAATGCAGTCGCTGCTCGCTTCGCTGAAGGACTCGCCCCATACCGAGGAGCTGTTTTCCGAGCACCTCGCGCAGGCGCGCGACCTCTACCAGAGCTATTCCAACCGTTTCACTGAGGAGATCGCGACCACGATCGCGCGGGTGTGCCGCAAGCGAAAGCTTAACCTCGAAAGCGGCGTCAGCGTGCGCGAGCTCGCGCGCTGCGTCGAGATGGCGATCCACGGCACCAAATCCGCCTTCCCTTCCATGCAGCCGGTCGAGGCGTTCCTGAAACAGCTCGAGACCATGCTGCGCATGCTGATCGCCGGCGCGATGGCGCCGTCCGCAAAGAAGTCCCCACGCAAAACGGGAGTTCGAAAATGACCAGCACGACCATCAATGGACGGCCTCTGGCGCTGCCCGACGATCCGGATGCGCTCTTGATCGACGTGATCCGCGATGGCGGCCTCACCGGCACCAAGCTCGTCTGCGGCTCCGGCGTCTGCGGCGCCTGCACCGTGCTGCTCGACCGCACGCCCGTCGTGAGCTGCCTGTTGCCGGCACAGGCCGCCGCCGACAAATCGCTGACGACCATCGAGGGCGTCGGAGCCGCCGGATTGCATCCGGTGCAGAAGGCGTTCATGGCGCACGATGCCCTGCAATGCGGCTTCTGCACACCCGGCTTTGTCGTCGAAGCCGCCGCCTTCCATGACGGCTGGCGCGCGACCAAGGGCGCGGCGACACCCTCGCGCGAGGAGATCGCCGCCGCGCTCTCAGGGCATCTCTGCCGCTGCGGCGCCTATGAAGGCATTTTTCGCGCGGTAGCGGAGGCTTGTTCGGGTCGCTTCGACGGCAACGAACCCATTGCGCCGCGGCTGGAAGCCCGCGACAAGGTGACGGGCCTCGCCCGCTACACGGTCGACATCCACCATGACGGCCAGCTCGAAGGCGTCATCCTGCGCGCGCACGTCGCGCATGCGAGGATCACCGGGCTTGATCTGGCGCCGGCGCGCGCCATGGCCGGTGTTGCCGCGGTCGTTCCGCTGCTCGACGATGACAACATGGTCCGCTTCGTCGGTGCGCCGATTGCAGCCGTCGCGGCCAAGGATCGCCGCACCGCACTGAAGGCAATCGCCGCGATCACCTTCAAGCCCGAGCCTTTGCCCGCCGTGATCGGGCTCGATGCAGCGCGACGCGACGATGCGCCGGTCGTGTTCGAAAAGAAGGACCGCAAGCGTGCCGGCAACGTGTCCGAGGGCGCAGGCGGCGCTCCGGTGTCGTGGAAGGGCAATGTGCGCGGGCCTTCGGCGCCGTTCTCGCAAAAGGCCAAGCAGGCCAGGAGCTGGCTCGACGAGGCGCGCCAGCAACGCAATCCGCTGCTGGTCGAGGAAACCTTCCGCGTCTCGACGCAACAGCACGCAAGCCTCGAACCACATGCCGCCGTGGCCAGGTTCGATGGCGATCAGCTCATTGTGCACATCTCGACCCAGGCCATCCACGAGAGTATGGAGAAGATCGCCAAGCGCTATGGCCTTCCGCACGACAAGGTGCGTGTGATCGCCGATCATGTCGGCGGCGGATTCGGCTCCAAGGGCAGCCTGGGGCTGGAGACCATCGCCGCGATCGAGCTTGCGCGCGCCGCGAAGGCGCCGGTGCGTGTTGCCTTCGATCGTGAAGAGGAGCTTTCCGTCACCGGCTATCGTCCGGCCGCCGAGCTGAAGCTGTCCTTGCTGCCTTCGGCGGAAGGCCGCCTCAAGGCGCTGTCGCTCACCGCCCATGCCGACACCGGCGCCGCCGTGAACTCGCTGATCGCGGGTCTGGCGCGGCTGATCTATCCGGCCGAAGCCAAGGAGCTCGTCGACTTCGACGTGCTCAGCAATTTGCCGCCCGGCGCGCCGTTCCGCGGCCCCGGCGGTCCGCCGATGTCGTTTGCGCTAGAGCAGGCGGTCGACGAAGCGGCGCTGCGCATGAAGATGGATCCGATTCACCTCCGCAAGCTCTGGGACCCCGATCCCAACCGCCAGCGATTGTACGATTGGGCTGCCGGCCTCGACGTCTGGAAGAACCGCAAGCCGGCCGCCTCGCAAACCGGCCGCTACCGGCGCGGCGTCGGCGTCGCCACCGGCTACTGGCTGTATCTCTGGCAGACCGGCTCCTCGGTCGAACTCGCGATCAAGGGCGGCCGCATCGTCGCAAGCTGCGCGGTACAGGATATCGGCACGGGCACGCGCAGCGTGATCGCCAACACCGTCGCGAAGGCGTTCGATCTCGAGCCGCAGGATGTGGACGTTCGCATCGGCCGCTCCAGCCTGCCCCGGGGACCGGGCTCCGGCGGCAGCCGCGTCACCGCCTCGGTGGTGCCGCCGACCTTGCTCGCCATCGAGAAGCTGAAAGCGGAAATCAAGCGCACCGCGTCTCGCACACCTGCTCCGGGCTCGAACGCGCCGTGGCGCGAGATGATCGCGGCTTCCCCTGATATCGCCGTGTCGGCGAGACGCCAGGAGGACGGCAAGCCGCCGCCCGGCGTCAGGCCCGCGCTGCACGAGGCGGGCATCATGGGCCGGGTGTTCGGTTGGGTGCTGCGTCTGATGAGCCACATGGTGGTCGGCGCCGGCGTGCCGAGCTCGGTGCAGGTGATGGAAGTCGAGGTTGATACCTGGCTCGGCCATGTGCGCGTGCTCAACGCCTATACGGGCCTCGCGGTCGGCAAGCTCGCCGCGCCGGCGCTGGCCCGAAGCCAGGCCGCGGGCGCGGTGATCCAGGGCATCGGCTACGCACTCTATGAGTCGCGGGAGACCGATCTCTTGAGCGGCCACGTCCTGAGCGGCAGCATGGAGGATTACCGCATCCCAGGGATTGCCGACATGCCGAAACTGGAGGTGCATTTCGACGAAGCCGGTTTCGAGCATGTGCCGGGCGGCAGCGTCGGCATCGGCGAAGTCGCCACCGTGCCGACCTCGCCCGCGATCGCCAACGCCATCCGCGATGCGATCGGCGTGAGACTGACTGAAATTCCGTTCCGGGCCGATCGTCTTGTGGCCGCGCTGAAAGGGAGGGATGCAGCATGAGTGTCGCCGTCATGACCGCCAATCCCACGCCTGAATTCCGCGCCGGAGGCACCGACTTCAGCGAACGCCGCCGCAGCGGCGTGTCGCAGGGAATGCTGATCGATATCTCGGCCGCCGGCGACAAGATGATCAGCTGGGACGCCGACGGAGCAGCCCAGATCGGCGCGCTCACCACCATCGCCACGATCGCGACCGACGCGCGCATCGCTGCTGCCTATCCCGGTATTGCGGCGAGCGCGCAAGGGCTCGCCACGCCACAGGTGCGCCAGGTTGCAACGCTCGGCGGCAATCTCGCGCAGCGTTCACGCTGCTGGTATTTCCGCCGGGCCGACATCGATTGCCTGAAGAAAGGCGGCAGCACCTGCCCTGCCCGGTCCGGCAATCATCTCTATGGCGTTGCCTTCGATCTCGGCGCCTGCGTCGCGCCGCATCCATCGACCATGGCGGCGGCTCTGCTCGCCTATGATGCGACCATCACCACCGACCGGCGCAGCGGATTGACGATTGCCGGCCTGCTCGGCGACGGCTCGCTCTCGCACGCCGATCATACGCTCGCAGCAGGCGAGATGATCAAGAGCATTGCGCTTCCTGCTCCGCTTCAAGGCGAGCGCGCGTCCTACAAGCGGGCGATCAGCCGGACCTATGCGGAATGGCCGCTGGTGGAGCTCTGCGCCCGCGTCGTCATCGCCGGCGGCAAGTTCGAGCTCGTGCGTCTCGCTGCAGGCGGCGTCGCGCCCGTGCCGCTCCGCCTCACCGCCGTGGAGGTCCAGCTCAGCGGCAAGCTTGCGAATGCGGCATCGATCGCAGAAGCGGCGAAAGCGGCGAGCTCGGGTGCCAAGCCATTGCCGATGACGGCCTACAAGCTCGATCTCCTGCAAGGGCTGGTGCGCGACGTGCTGGAGCGGCTTTCGGGCTAGAGAGTGATGAGACCAGGTTTGATTGCTACAACATAAGTGCGCCCCCTCTCCCGCTTGCGGGAGAGGGTTGGGGAGAGGGTGTTTCCGCAGTGGGATAGCCCGCAAGAGGAGAAAGCCCTCACCCGCGCCTTCGGCGCGACCTCTCCCGCAAGCGGGAGAGGTTTGCACCGAGCACGTGGCGATCGATTCAACCTACACCCATCACGCTCTAACCGCCTGAGCGGCCGGCCAGCCGCGCGCGGATATCCGGCTTCAGCACCTTGCCGACCTTGGACCGCGGCAGATCGTCCCAGACTTCGATCTGCTTCGGTGTCTTGACGCTGCCGATCCGCTGCTTGACGAACGCCGCCAGCGCCGTCGCATCGACGCTCCGGCCCGCACGGGGCTGCACCACGGCGACGATACGCTCACCCCATTTCTCGTCGGCGAGGCCGATCACGGCGCAATCCTGCACCGCCTCATGCGCCCGCAGCGCGTTCTCGACCTCGATCGAGTAGACGTTGAACCCGCCGGTGATGATCATGTCCTTGGCGCGATCGACGATGTAGAGGTAGCCATCGTCGTCGATGTAGCCGATGTCGCCGGTGTGGTGCCAGCCATGCGCGGAGGCCTCCGCCGTGGCTTCGGGATTTTTGTAATAGCCTTGCATCACCAGCGAGCCGCGAACCACGATCTCGCCGCGAGAACCGGTCGGCAGCAAATTGCCGTCGCCATCCATGATGCCGGCCTGCACCAACGGGCTGATCCGCCCCGCCGAGGCGAGGCGCTCCATCGCGATAGTTCCATCGGCATTATAATGCTCGTCAGGTGCCATCATCGAAATCATCATCGGCGCTTCAGTCTGACCGAACAACTGCGCCATGGGCCCGATGCGCCGCAGCGCCTCCGCAAGCCGTGCGGCCGAGATCGGTGCCGCGCCGTACCAGAAGCATTGCAGAGACCCGAGCTTCGCGGAGTGGAGCTTGGGATGATCGAGCAGCATGTAGATCAATGTCGGCGGCAGGAAGGTGTGCGTGACATGGTAGCACTCGATCAAATCGAGAAATTCGGCGATGTCAGGGCGATGCATGATCACGATGCGGCCGCCGAGCGCCATGATCGGGAAACACAGCACACCGGCCGCATGAGTCAACGGCGCGAGCGCGAGATAGACCGGACGACCCTTGAAGGGATAGCCCATCAGCGTCAGTGCCGTCATGGCCTCGATGTTGCGACCCGACAGCATGACCCCCTTCGGCTTTCCGGTGGTGCCGCCGGTGCCGGGAATCATCGCGAGATCGTCGACCGTCTCGCGTTGATATTGGTCGATCGGAAGGCTAGCGAGCCAGCTGTCGAACGAGGGCGCGAAGGGCAGTTCGCGATCGAGGCAGACGAGGACACGCAGCTTCGGCAGCTCCGCCCGCACCGCCTCGACCATCGGCGCGAAGCTTGAATGAAACAGCAGCAGGCTGCAGTCGAATTGGTCGAGGACGAGCCGGTTTTCGGCCGCCTCGTTGCGCGGATTGATCGGGCACCAAACCGAGCCCGCCCGGGAAATGCCGAACACGCATGCAAACGCGACCGGATCGTTGCCGGAAAGGATTGCGACCTTCTCGCCGGCAGCAATACCCGATCGCGCGAGCCCGCGCGCGACGCGGTAGCTCAGCTGCTGCACCTCGCGATAGCTGAGATCGCGACCGTCCATGGTCAGGCACGGCGCATCAGCGCCCAGCGAGGCACCTTTGTCGAGGTAATCGATGAAGCGCATGATCAATCCCGGAAGCAGCTGGCGGGTGGCGCGCGGCCGCGCCACCCGTGATCTTGCTCAGTCGTTCACGGTGAGGATCGGTCTGCTGACCAGCCCGAAGCTGCGCAGCTGCCCGAGGAGCTCGTGGTGACCGAACGCCTGGCAACCGGAGGCGAAGCCCACGCGCTTGGGCGGCTGCTGCAGCAGGTGCGCCGCGGCATAGGCCTGCAACAAGCCGGTCTGCTTGTAATTGCTGTTGCCGCTGATGACGCAGTGCGCGCGCCCCAATGGGCCGGAGGCATGCACCGAATCCAGCGACTTGTTGACGCGCGGGTTTTCGCGGGGCGGCATGGTGTTCATCACGCCGGCGGCGGTCTGCGCCAATGCGGCGTAGCGGTCGTCGGGGTTCATGTCCTTGGTCGCCTCCAGCGCGGCGGCGACGATCTGCGGCACGCCCAGCATTAGCGCGCGGTTGAACACGCCGCCCAGCACCTTCACGTTGGCGACACGCGGATCGCGCTTGAACCACACCGGGTGCGAGGTGCCGCCCCAGGGCAGCGCCAGTGCGAGCTCATGCTGGCCGGGGATGGCGAGGTTGTAGAGACCGGCATCCACCTGATGCTCGACATACTTGTTCTGCTCCAAATAGTAGGCCTTGGCCATCGCGGCGTTGACCAGGATGGTCTGTGTCGAGGCGATGGTCGGGCTGCCGCCCCAGAACACGGCGATATCGAGCGTGTCGAGGCCGGGCGTCTCCAGGCACAGCTGCGCGGCGATCTCGCCGGTGGTGTACATCTGCGCGATGCCCGGCGCGAGCAGCAGGCCGGCATTGGCGAACTTCGTACCCCATTCCTGCTCAAGCGTGATCAGCCAGTCCTGCTCGCCGGTGGTGTCGGTGTAGTGGCATCGCGACGCCCAGCAGGCCTGCACCACCTCGCCGCCGAACCTGGCGAAGGGGCCCACGGTGTTGAGCACCACCGAGGCGCCGTTGAACAACTCCGTCAGTGCGCTCACGGTGTGCGGCACTTCCACCACCTCGTAGTCGGCGGTCTCGATACCGGCCACGTTCGCTTTCATTGCGGCGTTGAGCTTCTCCGCGCTGCGTCCGGCGGCGATGAAGGGGATGTTGTACTCGCGTAAGTATTCGCAGACCAGCCGGCCGGTGTAGCCGGACGCGCCATAGACGATGACGGGCTTCTTCGCGCTCATTGTCGTTCCTCCGAAATGTTCGTTGTCGGGTTTGCAGCTCACATTCCCATGCCGCCATCGACCGGCAGTCCGATGCCGGTGATGAAGCGGGCTTCGTTCGAGCACAGGAACACCGCAGCATTGGCGATGTCGCCGACCTCCGCGAGCTTGCCGAGCGGCGTCTGCTCCACCACCGAGCCGACTGCGGCGTTGACGTCGGGCGCGAGACCGATCTTGACGATGTCGTTGGCCAGCTGCAGGCCCATGTCGGTCGGGATCAAGCCGGGATAGATGCAGTTGACGCGCACGCCATAACCGAGCTTGCCGGCCTCCATCGCAGCGACCCGTGTCA
This sequence comes from Bradyrhizobium sp. USDA 336, assembly GCF_044908355.1. NCBI lineage: Bacteria > Pseudomonadati > Pseudomonadota > Alphaproteobacteria > Hyphomicrobiales > Nitrobacteraceae > Bradyrhizobium > Bradyrhizobium sp. USDA 336. Next base: position 5,692,853 of record NZ_JBIYDC010000002.1, read on the forward strand.
TGCGATCGACCGCGGATTTCGTGCCGGAATAGACCGCGATGCTCGGGAAGGCGATCGTCGCCGCGACAGACGCGATATTGACGATCGCGCCGCCTTTGCCCGCCGCTCCGCCCGGCCGCATCGCGCGGAAGGCGTGCTTCATGCCGAGCACGGTGCCGACGATGTTGACGTCGCACATCCGCCGCGCATCCTCGGCCCTGATCTCGCTGACCAGCGACGTGATCTCGATGCCGGCATTGTTGACGAGGATGTCGTAGCCGCCGAGGGTGGCGACCGTCGCAGCAGTCGCTTTCTCCCACTGCGCATCGTCGGCGACATCGAGATGCACGAAGCCGGTCTTCACTCCGAGCCTGGCGATCTGGCCGGCGCTGTCCTTGCCGACGTCGTCGAGAATGTCGCCGATCATGACCGCAGCACCGGAGCGCGCCAGTGCTTCCGCAATCGCCGCTCCTATCCCGCGGGCTCCGCCGGTGACCAGGGCTTTGCGGCCATCAAGGCTCTTCTCACTCATCGCACGTCCTCCCTTTGCTTGGACTGATCTTTTGGACTGATCTGCTCGCTGATGATCGGTGCGCGCTGCGATTGGCAGCACGGTGCCGGCGCGGTTGCGCAACGGCATGCGAGTCCGTTCCGGCGGCGCGGCGCCGGTGGGTGCATTTCCTCCATTTGCTGGCGTCTTGACGACTGTCCAAATTTCTTGGCGCGCACACTCCTCCCGGAACTTGACAGTTGTCAAGGAAAAAATTTGACAGTTGTCAAAGAGGATGGTCTGTAGACGATGACCGACGACGTGATCGTGGTGACCAAGAGACGGGAGACAGCGCGACGATGGCGCGGCAAGCGACAGGAGCGGCGAAGCGGGAGGCCGTGGCGGAGATCGTGCGGGACGACAAGTTCAACGCGCGACGCATCGAGCTTGCCGAGGCCGCGCTCGAAACGCTTGGAGAGCTCGGCTTCGCCCGGACCAGCCTGCGGGAGATCGCGCAGAACTCGGCGTTCACGCACGGCGTGTTCCACTATTATTTCAGCGACAAGCTCGACCTGATCTGCTGCTGCGTTCGCCACTACAAGGCCAAGTGCGTGACGCGCTATGACGAGGTCGTCGCGACAGCAACGAGCCGCGACGAATTGACGGAGGGCTTCCTCGCCAAGCTCGCAGCAACGCTGCAGAACGAAGCCCGCATGCACCGGCTTTGGTACGATTTGCGCTCGCAGGCGATGTTCGAGGCGGCGTTTCGCAAGGATGTCCTCGAGATCGACAAGAGCCTGGAAGCGATGATCTGGCGCATTGCCTCTCGCTATGCCGAGCTCGGCGGCAAGCGGCCGGCGTCGTCGCCAGGCGCGCTCTACGCGCTGTTCGACGGTCTATTCCAGAGTGCGCTGCTCAAGCACCTCTCGGGTGACAAGAGGGCGGTCCCCGAACTGCTCGACGAAGTCCGGCGCCTGCTGCCGACGGTCTGCTGAAGCGCGGAAACGGCGCCCACGACGGCGTCGCCGCTCGAGAGCTGCACGTTGCGCCATCCAAATTGATCGTCCGACTCGAAACTGCTTAGATGCGGCATGCCGCCGAAAGTCGAACGTCTGCCCAAGCAGCAATTGTGGTTTCCGGCCGGGCGCTATTTTCTGCGCACGATCAAGCGCGATGACGCCTCGCAGCGCTGGGCGGACTGGTTGTCCGATCCCTGGACGGTGCATGTCCTCAACACGTCACCGCGTGCGATGACCAAGGCGGAGATCGCCGACTACATCAAATCCTTCGATCAGCGCGAACGGCTCCTGCTCGGGATATTCGAGCGTGGCAGCCGCATCCATGTCGGCTTCATCCGCCTCGACATCAACGCGGCGGCGAGCGAGGCGCTCGTCAGCGCCGTGATCGGAGAAAAGGAGCACCGCAATTCCGGAGCGACGGTGAACACCTTCATTCCGCTGCTCAGGTTCGTATTCGACGATCTCAAGCTGAGCCGCATCCGCGCCTTCGTGCTGGAGCGCAATCAGACGACCATTCAATATCTGTCGAAGCTCGGATGGACGCTCGAGCCCGAACCCGAAAAACCGGTGCGATCGCACACAGATGGATCGCTTCTGGCGCTGCGTCGGATGACCTGGGACCGGCCCGGTTTCCAGGCCTGGTTGAAGAGCCCGATCGGACAGCGGATCGTGAATCGCATGGAAGCGGCGCGAGGTTGAGCCCCGGCCGCTCCCTTTGTCTGCTTAAGCGATCAATCAGTACTTCGCGACGATGGGTGACCCGCCGAACCGATAGTTGATGCCCACCTTCACGATATCGATGTCCTGACGAATATCGATCAACGCGGTGGTGGCGGCGACTGGATTGGCGAACCCCACGCGCTTGCTGTCGAAGCCGTAGTGAGTGTACTCGATCAAGGCCGACCAGTTCGGGGCGAAGGCCCACTCGACACCGGCACCTGCCACCCAGCCGACACGATCGGTGCTGGCGCTGGAATTACAGGGCTCAAAAACGAGGAATCCCACACCGGGACAAACGAAGCCGCCAATCGTCGCGAAATTGTTCAGATTGTACCGGTCATGCGCAAACCCGACGCCGCCCTTGCCGTAAACGAGCAAGCGATCCCATGTGTAGCCGATCCGACCCGTGACGCTGGCGACCCAGTCGGTGCGGCTCGACAGAGTGGCGGGCGCACCGGTCTTTCCGGCAAAGAAGGGATCGTTGGCGGTGCCGTGAAGATCGGTGGCCGTGAAATCGCCGGCAATCCCGATCACCCAGTTGCTGGCAAATTGGTAGTCGCAACCAGCCTGAATGCCTCCGACAACTCCGACGTCTCCGTTTACCCCAATGCGATCACCAGGCACATTGCCTATGGTCATTGCAGGCGCGATGACCGCCCCCGTTCCGATGCCGGGATCCGTGAAGCCCGTTCGGCTCGCACCGCCGCCGACGTGACCCCCGATATAGCAGCCGGTCCAACTGAAAGGCACGGCCGCCGCAACCGGCGCTTTCGTGTAGGGACGAGCTCCCAGATCGGCACCTTGAGCAGAGCCTGCGAGAATCAGAGCCGACGTCGCCAGCAGCAGTCGTTTCATTCATCACCCCAAAGCAATCAGCATAGAAATCTTCGGCAAGGTACATCGGCCGACTTCCGCGCGCTGTATTCGGACAGCAACACTCCGACACATTTGGTAACTCGGTACTGTCTGAACACAACGCGACACGGCGCCTTAAGCTTGATGACGGCGCTCCAGGCTGAACTATCTGATCGTCGGATGGCTTCACGCCGGCGCGGCTGAGTTCAGGTCACGCCCGCCGCCTCAGCGCCCCGCCGGAATCAGCGCCCGCATGATCTCCGGCTTCCAGCTTTGACGCGCGCTGTCGAAGGCTGCGAAATCATGATCGAATTGCCAATAGGCCCAGCCGAGCCGCTCCGCGCTTCGCGCCACGAACGACAGATATCTCGTCCGTGCTTCGGCTGGCGCGGCCTCGTACACGCCGAACTCACCGAGATAGATCGGACGCTTTTCCCGTTCGGACCAGGACCGGATCTTGTCGAAATCGGCGCGCGCCTTCCGTTCGTCCTCCGGCGTGCCCCAATCAAGCGGGCCTATTTGCGAGAACGTCGGCGACCACGGTGCGCCCTGATGGGTGAAGCGGATCGGCGCGTAATAGTGAAACGTGACGATGATGTTTCGGTCATCCGGCGGCAGGACCAGGTCCTCGACGGGCATCTCGTCGACGTTGAGGACCGCGGCGATCACCGGCCGCCGGGGGTTGGTGGCGCGGATGATGCCGAGACATTCGTTCAGGAGGGCGTTCCAGGCGGCGGACGTCATCTGCCCGCCCGGCTCATTGAGCACCTCGAAGACGAGCCTCGGATATTTTCCGGCATAGCGCGCGGCGATTTGCGTCCAGAACGCTTTCAGCTTCCCGGCGCACTCGGAGACGTCGCGCTGACAGATATGGGTATCGTGCTCGTCCAGGATGGGGATGAGATTTCGGGCGAGCACCTCCTCGATCACCGCATCGAGCCGCCTCAAGACGATCTCGTCCAGCGCATTCTCCGGGTCCATGAACTTGAAGCCGAAGAAATTGATCCGGACGTGCGAGAAGCCGGCGCGCCTGATCGCGGTGAGGTTGTCCAGACGAAATGGCGCGTTCCGGCCTCCCTCCCAAATGCCGTCATAGCCGAGGATGTTGATGCCGCGACCCAATTTCGGGGGAGCGGGCGCGTGGCCTTGCGCTTTTGCCTCGGCCGGAAAGCGGATCCCAAGCACGGACAGCGCCAAGGCGAGGCCGAAAGCTACCGACCAGCGGACGCAGATGGCATTCATCCTGCCTGCCCCATCATTGCTGCAGGCCTTGCTGTGGCACCGGCCTGCACACCGCGAAGAAGAATGCGACGAGCAGCACCGAGGTGAACATCGTCGAGCGAAGGAACATCGTCTCCGTGAAATTCGATTGAAAGCTGAGGACGACGAATCCGATGATGAGAGCGCAGTGGCGACGGTCGATCGACCGCGTGGCGATCAGGTACAGGACCTTTTCCGAGAACAGATAGACGCTCGCCACGAACAGCACGTATCCCAGGAATCCCGTTTCCATCGCCACCGCGATGTAGCCGCTATGATAATTGTCCAGCACCCAGCCGTGGTTCTGGTTGAAATAGTCGTAAATCGCAGGGCGCGTCCAGAACCCGTTGATGCCGAAGCCCAGCAGCGGCGCATCGTCGAAATGGCTGATGGCGTACTGCCAGATGAAGGTTCGCTCGGTCAGATTGATGGTCGATTCGCCGAGGTGGATGGAATCGTAGCCCGTGACATAGAAATACAGGATCAGGAGAGCAGCCAGGATGCACATGACGACCGGCAGCACCGCGTAAATCCTCATGCAGCGGATCGACCATAGCGAGGTCATGAGCAGTGCACCGGCGGCAATTGCAACGGCACCGGCACCACGGGATTCCGAGGCGATGACGCATGTCGATGCCAGGAGAAACGTCAGCAGAAAAACTGTCCAGCCCTGGCCCGTCATCTTCTGATAGCAGGCAAAGAACATCAGATAGGCGCTGATGAAGCCGAGGGTCTGCTTCGATTCGTAGATTCCCTGCCACTGGCCGTTGTGCATCCAGCTCTGATCGACGCCAATCTCGGGCACGAAAACCGCACACAGGGCCGAGGCGGCGACCAAGATGAAGAGCCCCAGCGACGTCGCTCCGACGATCTCGTCGATGTCGATCCGCGTGATCAGGCAGTACGCACCGAAAGTCGTCATCACGAGGGCCGCGCTCTTCATGATCGCCGCGGTGGCGAGGCCGGTCCAGAGCACGGAGACAGCGGCGAGAGCATAGAATGCGACCAGCGCGATGAAATCGGGATTTGGCTGCACGCGCAGGCAGGGTCGCACGAAGGCACTGGCGTAGATCAGGATGACCCACATCAGAAGCGCAACGGCCTGTTGCACGAAGCTCCATTCTGCGGGAAGCAGCGCGGGGTTGAAGACACCCATCGACGCGATCACGTTGACGGTGATCGAGCCACGCATCACGATTCTGGCGAGCTTTTCCACGCCGACGCCGGGCGCTTGCCAGATCGCGCTGTCGTCCTCCTCGGAATCGTGCAGGCTGGTCATGAGCTGACCGCCTGACGCACGGCGAATCTTGCCTCACCGCGCACCACGGGCGCCTTCGCACGCGCACCTGCCGCGGGCATCGGCCGGTCGAGGCCTGATTCCCAGGGCCGTTCTCCCGCCGCGGCCGCGAGGCGCAACGGCGTCATTCCATTCCCAGTCACGTCCGCTCAGTCCACGGCTTCGAACGGCTCTCAGCGGATGTTGGCGCCGCCCAATGTGCCGTGCGTCTCAAGCGGGAAGATTGTCCTACCTTCTACCTTTGAGATCAAGGTGGCATGACGGGACGCTGCCCTCACAATCAGGTGCGAGGGACGATCGGACCTTTGCCGGGGCGAGAGGGACGGAAGGTTACGCCGCCGTTGCCGGCGGCAGCGCCAGCACGGAATAGATCGCCTGCGCATCGCGCGAGGCGCGGAGCTTCTTGGCGATGTCCTGGTCGCGCAGCAGGCGGGCGATGCGGGCGAGCGCCTTGAGGTGATCGGCGCCGGCGCCTTCGGGGGCCAGCAGCAGGAAGACGAGATCGACCGGCTGGCCGTCCATCGCCTCGAAGTCGATCGGACGATCGAGCCGCGCGAACAGGCCGAAGATCTTCTCCAGCTTGGGCAGCTTGCCGTGCGGAATGGCGACGCCATAGCCGACCGCGGTGGTGCCGAGCTTCTCCCGCTGCAGCAGCACCTCAAACACCGAGCGCTCGTTCTGCCCGGTCAGCTCAGCGGCCTTGGCCGCAAGCTCCTGCAAGGCCTGCTTCTTGCTGTTGACTTTCAATGCCGGGAGAATCGCCTCGGGTGCGACCAGATCGGTAATCGGCATGGAAGCTTTCCGAGGTGAATTAAACCGTCAGGTTCCGATTTGGCCGGCTTGATAGACCAAGCCCGGCCGGCGTCAATAACATGAAGCAGGAGGGGGACTTAGCCCGAAACCCCGCCAAGCCCAGATGTGGGGGGCTTCTACTCCAACGCAATCCCGGTGCCAACTCCCGCGTGCAGCTTTGCCCCCGTCATTGTTAAGGGCGGGATGGTACGGGCGCCGGCTGACGGGCTTAGCCACCGGCCTGGCCGTCCACCTTGGCTCCCGGCGGGTCGATCCAGCCCACATTGCCGTCCGCCCTACGGTAAATGATGTTCACCCGACCGGACGAGCCATGCTGGAATACCAGGCAGGGTGCCCCGCTGAGGTCGAGTTCCATGACGGCTTCGCTGACCGAGAGCCGCTTCAGCGACGTGGTTTGCTCCGCGATGATGACGGGGCTGTAGCCGGCGACTTCCTCTTCGCCCTCTCCGGGCGCTTCCAGCACATAGCTGGTGGCGTCGAGCGCAGCCATCGCCTCGGAGGCGGCATGGGCCTTGCGCGCGGAGCGGTCCTTGAGCCGGTTCTTGTAGCGCCGCAGCCGCTTCTCGATCATCACCAGCGCCTGGTCGGCACTGGCATAGGCATCCGGTGCGTTCGAATCGGCTTCCAGCGTGATTCCCGAATCGAGATGCAGGGCGCAATCGGTGCGAAAGCCGAACCCGTCCTTGCTCAGCGTGATGTGGCCGGAATAATTGCCGTCGAAATATTTGCGCAGCACCTCGTCGGTGCGATCGGCAACGCGGCCGCGCAGCGCCTCGCCGACGCTGATGCTCTTTCCCGAGATTCTGAGAGTCATGTGATGCCTCGCTTGGTTGGTGCCCAGCTTGGATCGGTCTCGATGGGGCATCGAGAGTAGCGCGATTTGGCGCCAGCGCAATCAGGCCGGTTCGGGATTGCGGGAGCGATCGGACAAGGCGGTAGAGAGGACGTTACCAAGAGCGCTCTGCTTGTCGCGGCGGCGTTGCACCGAGGAAGGTATGCGCATGGCTTCGCGGTACTTCGCGACCGTGCGGCGGGCAATATCAATGCCCGAGGCGCGCAAGCGTTCCACGATGGTGTCGTCCGACAGAATCGCGGAGGGCTCCTCCGAATCGATCAGCTGCTTGATGTGGTGACGCACCGCTTCCGCCGAATGCGCTTCGCCCCCGTCGGCCGAGGCGATCGAGGCCGTGAAGAAATATTTCAGCTCGAACGTGCCGCGGTTGGTCGCCATGTATTTGTTGGCGGTGACACGCGACACCGTGGATTCGTGCATCTGGATGGCGTCGGCGACGGCCTTCAGATTGAGCGGGCGCAAATGGGCGACACCGTGGGTGAAGAACCCGTCCTGCTGGCGCACGATCTCGGTCGCCACTTTCAGGATGGTGCGGGCGCGCTGGTCGAGCGCGCGCACGAGCCAGGTCGCGTTCTGCAACGCATCGGTGAAATAGGACTTGTCGCCGTCCTTGCCGATCTTCTTCGACAGCTCGGAATAATAGGTCTGGTTGACCAGCACGCGCGGCAAGGTGTCGCTGTTGAGCTCGACATGCCAGCCGCCGTCGGGACCCGGGCGGACATAGACGTCGGGCACCATGGTCTGCAGGCGCGCCGAGCCGAACTTCATGCCGGGCTTGGGATTGAGGCGGCGGATCTCGCCGATCATGTCGGCGATGTCCTCGTCGTCGACGCCGCAGATCTTGCGAAGAGCCGCGATGTCGCGCTTGGCGAGCAGATCGAGATGCTCGACCAGCGCCTGCATCGCGGGGTCGTAGCGGTCGAGCTCGCGCAGCTGGATCGCCAGGCATTCGCTTAAGGAACGCGCGCAGACCCCGGGCGGATCGAATTTTTGCAGCACGGCGAGGACGCTTTCGACCTCGGCTTGCGATGCGCCGAGACGCTCGGCGGCTTGGCCGAGATCGGGCGGCAGATAGCCGGCCTCGTCGACGAGGTCGATCAGGTACTGGCCGATCATGCGTTGCGCGGGCGCGGTGAAGGCAACCGAGAGCTGCTCGGCGAGATGGCCCGACAACGTCGTCTCGGCCGCGACAAAAGCTTCGAGATTGTAGTCTTCGTCACCGGAGGCGCCGCCGCCCCATTCGGTATAGGTGGTCGGCGCGGCATCCTGCGCGTTGCGCGCGGCTGCCTCGGCCGGCTCCTCGGAGAAGACGTTGTCCAGGCCGGTGTCCAGGGTCTGCTCGATCTCGGCGCGGGTGCCGAGATCCTTGCTCATCCACTCTTCCTGGCCCGGCTCGAAGCCTTCCGCGCTACCGCCGAAGCCGTCCTCGCCCTGGCCATCGCCATGACCGTCATCTTGGCCGCCCCCGGAATCGCCGTAACTGCCGGCCTCGGCCGAAGCTTCGCCCGCGGGGGCCTCGTCACTGGCCCGTTCCAGCAGCGGGTTTCGCTCGAGCTCCTCTTCCACGAAGGTCGTGAGATCGAGATTGGACAATTGCAGCAGCTTGATCGCCTGCATCAGCTGCGGCGTCATGACCAGCGACTGCGATTGCCGGAACTCTAATCTCTGCGTAAGCGCCATGAAGCAAGAACCGATCCCAAAAGTTGGTCCGATTTTTGCTTATCCTAGTCTCAGCCCGATGTACACGTCTTGACGAATTGGAAAATAGGGCTAGAGGCGGAATTCCTCGCCAAGGTAAAGGCGGCGCACGTCCGGATCGGCAACGATCTCATCCGGAGTTCCCTCCGTCAAGATTTCCCCGGCATAGACGATATAGGCACGGTCGGTGAGGCCGAGCGTCTCGCGGACATTGTGGTCGGTGATCAGCACGCCGATGCCGCGGTTGGTGAGATGGCGGACGAGATCCTGGATGTCGCCGACCGCGATCGGGTCGATGCCGGCGAAGGGCTCGTCGAGCAGCATGTAATTCGGCCGCGTCGCCAGCGCGCGTGCGATCTCGACGCGGCGGCGCTCACCGCCGGACAGCGCGATCGACGGTGATTTCCGTAAGCGCGTGATGTTGAACTCGTCGAGCAGGGAGTCGAGCTGCTGCTCGCGCTTCTTGCGCGAGGGCTCGACCACTTCGAGCACGGCGCGGATGTTCTGCTCGACGGTGAGGCCGCGGAAGATCGAGGCTTCCTGCGGCAGATAGCCGATGCCGAGCCGCGCGCGCTGATACATCGGCAGCTTGGTGACGTCGTGGCCGTCGAGCTCGATCGCGCCGCGATCGGCCTTGATCAGGCCGGTGATCATGTAGAACACGGTGGTCTTGCCGGCGCCGTTCGGGCCGAGCAGGCCGACGGCCTCGCCGCGGCGCACATAGATGCTGACGCCGCGCACCACTTGCCGGCTGCCGAAGGCCTTTTCCACACTATGCACAGCCAGGAATCCGGGCCGCTTCAGCAGCTGCGGCGCGCCGGCACCGTTGGACCTGGCGGCCGTTCGGACGGGATGAACCGCCTGCGGACGCGGCTCGGCCGGATAGTCGCCCGTGTAGTCACCTTGGAACTGGTCGGGCCCGCGGGGCTGGTCGCGGGCAATCGGCGTGTCCCTGACAGGACTGGGCACGAGGCCGCCGACGCTGTCCCCGAGCGCAGTGATGTCCTGACGCGCAAATCCTGGCCGGCCGCGCTTGGCGGGGCGCCGACGGAACATGCTGAAGAGATCGACCATCCCCGCCTTCTAGCCTTTGGCGTCGTCTTGCGCGAAATCCGCGCGATCTGTCGCGCCAGCCTGAGCGATTGGCCGACGCAGCATGGGTGAAGGAATGTCTCATGCCCAGTGAAACACGCCCGAAAAGCGGCGGACCCCGCTTCGAAAGCCCTGCGCGCTAGATACAGGCTCGCTCGCCAAGCTTCAACCTCGGATCGGGAGCACCCGATCCAAGTTGTTGAATTCATTTTTGTTTACTTGCGCCGGGCAATTGCAAGGGCGGCGCCGCGCCGGGTTTGGCGCCCTGGCTGCAATCATTGCTGCCGCCCTGCGGCAGCAGCGCCTGCACCCGCCCGTTGTCGGATTCCACGCGGGACACGCCGGTGGTCATGTCGACCATCAAGCGATCACCGCGCAGCACGTTCTTACACTGCGTCAGGACCACCTGGCCCGAGCCGCCGAGCATGGTGATGAGGTTGGTCTTGGTGTCGAACACGGCGGTCTCGCCCGTCACCACCTGGTCCTTCTGGGTGACCACGACGTTGCCGCGCGCCTCCAGCCGCTTGATCGAGGAGCTGCCGCCCGGACCGGGCTGCGCCGACTGCATCGGCGCCGATTTCGCGCCTTTCGCCGCGGGCTGCGGCGCGGCCGGCTTGTCGCCGCCGGACTCGTAGAACACCACCAGCGTCTTCGAGGTCATGGTGGTGTCGCCCTGCACGACCTTCACATTGCCGGCGAAGGTCGCCTCCTTCTTCTTGTCGCGCATCTCGAGCGAGGCGGCTTCGATCTGGATCGGCTGATCGCGGTTCTGCGAAAAGCCCTGCATCGCATTGGGCACACCCTGCATCGTGCTCTGAGCAAGGGCCGCACCCGTGACGAGCAGCGCCAGGCCGATAGCGAGCGCGGCCTTGCTGACAAAAACGTCACGCGGAAAACAGGTCATCATGAAAATCACTTCGAATTGGCAGACTTGTTCTGAGGCGTGCGTGTCTTCGTCGGCGCCGCCTCGGGTGGTGCAGGCTGCGTCGCGGCGGGCTCGTCGAGCTTGTCGAGGTGCATCACCACATTGCCCTCGAAGCGGATGACTTCGCCGCCTTCGGTAATTCGCAGGCGATCCGCACTCAGCGTGCCGTTGGTCAGCTTGACGTCGACGCGCTCGTCCGAGGAGACCGTGCCCTTGCCCATGTCGACGAAGGCCGAGTTCAGCCGGGCCTCGTAGCCGGTCGAGGTGCGCAGCAAGATATCCTTGCGCAGATCGAGCTGCTGCTGCTTGTTGTCGAAACGGCCGGTGCGGGCATCGAGGAATAGGGTCGACTTATCCTCCATCAGCACTTTCGCTCGCAGGTCATTGAGATCGACGTGATCGGGATCGGTGATGTCCTGAGTCGCGGTCTTGGCCCAGAGCTCGTAGGGCCGCTGGTCCGGCGTGTATCCGGCGAGGTGCGGCGATTCCATCGTGATCTTGGTGCCCGACACCACTAGATTTCCGGAGTCGAGCGGCAGCTTCGGCATCAGCATGCGGAACGGATTGAAGATCGAGACGCCGATGATGATAGCCATGGACAGCACTACAGCACCCGGGACCGCGATGCGCAGAATCCGCACCAGGCGGCTGTGGCGCGCCGCGCTGGCAAACTTCGCCGCAAGCGCGGCGTCGTAGGTGGGGTTCTGGGCCGAATTCACCGGGGTTCCTGCTTACCTGTCTCCTGACGTATCGCTCGCCTTGTCCGGTCGAGGGGGCGCACCCCATTCTATCCGGCGCCGCCGAAATATGCAGCCGGCGACAGGCCGTTACGAAAGTGTCCGAAACGGGGCGGTCGTCTCTCCCTCTCCCGCTTGCGGGAGAGGGCCGGGGAGAGGGTGTCACCGCAATGGGACAGTCTCCTGGAGGAGAGAACCCTCACCCGCGCCTTCGGCGCGACCTCTCCCGCAGGCGGGAGAGGTTAAAGCACCTCAGGAGTGCGCGAAAATGTCCTCCTCCGCCCAGCCCTGGAGGTCCAGCAGGGCGCGGGTCGGCAGGAAGTCGAAACAGGCCTGCGCCAGCTGGCTGCGGCCTTCCCGCACCAGCATGGCGTCCAGCCGCTCGCGCAAGGCATGCAGATGCAGCACGTCGGAGGCGGCGTAGGCGAGCTGCGGCTCGCTCAGGCTGTCGGAACCCCAGTCGCTGGACTGCTGCTGCTTGGAGAGGTCGATGTTGAGCACCTCGCGGACGAGGTCCTTGAGGCCGTGGCGGTCGGTGTAGGTGCGGGTCAGGCGGGACGCAATCTTGGTGCAATAAATCGGCCCGGTCATGACGCCGAAGGTCTGGTACAGCACCGCGATATCGAACCGCGCGAAGTGGAAGATCTTCGTGACCGCCGGATTGGCGAGCAGCGCCTTCAGGTTCGGCGCGTCGGTGTGGCCCTTGGGGATCTGCACCACGTCGGCGCTGCCGTCGCCGGGCGAGAGCTGCACCACACAGAGACGGTCGCGGTGCGGGTTCAGCCCCATGGTCTCGGTGTCGATCGCCACCGCTCCGGTGTAGCGGGACAGGTCGGGCAGGTCGCCGCGGTGCAGGCGTACGGTCATGAAACCCTCGGGTCGAATCGGTGCGTCGATATCATAGGCTAGAGCATGATCCGGAAAAGTGTGCAGCGGTTTTCCGAAAAGATCATGCTCAATCAATAACCTAAAGCGCGATGACGATTCATCTTAATCGCATCGCGCTTTAGTCGAATGGATCGCGATGTAGCCAGTCGCAACAGGTCACGCAAGCGGCCGTGACCTTACGGCCGGTCAGATCGCAGCGAGCATGATGCAGATCATCGCCGCGACTGCGGTGCGGCTGGGGCCGTCCCGGAACGCGTACAGGATCGGATCGTCCGGCATCTCGCGGCGATGCGCCATCATCAGCGCACGGCCGAACCAGTACAGCAGCAGCGGCGTGAGCAGCCACAGCATCCAGGGGCGGCTGTAGAGCGGCGTCACCGCCGAGGACGAGACGTAGAGCGAGAACACGGTCACCGCGTTCATGGCGCTTGCCGCCGCCATCGCGGCGATGACGTTAAGGTCGGTGACGCGATAGTCGCGGTTCGAGGGATCGGCGAGGCCCACGCTCTCGCGCATGCTGAGCTCGCTGAAGCGCTTGATCAGGGCGAGCGAGGTGAACACGAACAGCGAGAAGATCAACAGCCATTCCGACAGCACCACGCCGACGCCGACAGCGCCGGCGACGATGCGAAGCGTGTAGAGGCCGGCGAGCGTGACGATGTCGACCAGCATCTTGCGCTTGAGCGCGAGCGAATAGGCGATCGTGGTGACGAGATAGAGGCCGAGCACGCCGAGAAACAGCGGCGAGATGCAGAGGCTGGCGGCAAGCGCGAACGACCACAACGCAGGGATCGCCGACAGCGCTGACGAGATCGGCAAGTCGCCGGCCGCGAGCGCGCGGTGGCGCTTGGTCGGATGCTGCCGGTCGGCGGCGAGATCGAGCAGATCGTTCATCAGATAGGCGCCCGAGGCGCAGGCCGAGAACGCCAGGAATGCGAGCAGCGCGTAGCCGAGCGTCGAAAGGTTCAGGTGATGCGCCGTGAGCGCGGGCACGAACACCAGCGTGTTCTTGGCGTATTGATGAACGCGCAGCGCCTTCACCCAGGTGGCGAGGCCGGCTCTGCGGACCTCGCGATTTTCGATGCGCGCGATGGAGGCACGATCGAACGGGACGCTGCCCGCCGCAAGATCGGCCGTCGTAACGACGCCATCGAAGCCGAGATGCGCTGACATCGCCGCGGCATGAGCGGCGAGCCGATCCGCGACGAGATAGATCTTCTCGCCGCACGCCCGTGCCGCCAGCGCGCGGTTCATCACATCGGAATCATAGGGCAGATGGGCGTGGTCGATCTCGGCTCGCGCCAGGATCGCCGTGAGCGCCGCCATGCCCGCCCGTCCGCCCGCGCCGAAGCGCGCCAGCATGCGGCCGGGGCTGGAGAACAGCGCCTCCATCAGCAGTTCGGAACGCAGCAGCGCGCCTTCGAGGTCGATGACGAGGGTGCGGGCCGCCGACGGCTCGGACAGGCCAGGATCATACTGGGAGGCACGCTGCTCCATCCGAAAACGCTCTGACTTGCCGCGACATGACCGGCATTCGGCCGGGGGGAGCAGGAAATTGGACGGCCAACCCTATGGGAACATTCACTAAAGGCGGATTAATTCGCCTGGAGAGGTGGGGACGGCTTCCGCTCCAGGCGCTGTTGCCCGGATCCCACAATCCGGCGCGAGCTTCCTGTCCCAGCAGAACTTTTGCTTTGCGTGCCGTGGACATCGTCCCGACCCACCCTATCTGCGAGGTTCCCCGCCGGGGGCCCACCCTGAATCAGGTGCCATGACCGAACCAACGCTCGCTGCGCCGATCGACGACCAGCGTCCGCGCGGATTTTCGCGCTACCAGGCGCTCCTCATCGCGCTGCTGGCGCTGACGCAGTTCACGATCATCCTCGATTTCATCATCATGTCGCCGCTCGGCGCCATCCTGATGCCCGCGCTCGGCATCACGGCGGGGCAGTTCGGCGTTGCCGTATCGGCCTACGCGTTCAGTGCAGGATTATCGGGCATCCTCGCCGCCGGCTTTGCCGATCGTTTCGATCGCAAGCGCCTCCTGCTGTTCTTCTATGTCGGCTTCACGCTGGGCACGCTGCTGTGCGCGGTGGCGCCGAACTACCATGTGCTGCTGATCGGCCGGATCGTGACCGGATTGTTCGGCGGCGTGATCGGCGCGGTCGTGCTCGCCATCATCACCGACTTGTTCTCGTTGCAGATGCGCGGCCGCGTGATGGGAATCATCCAGACGGCGTTCGCCGCCAGCCAGGTGCTCGGCATTCCCGCCGGCCTGTTTCTCGCCAATCACTGGAGCTGGCATGTCTGCTTCGTCGCCATCGTCGTGCTGTCGATCGTGACGATCGCCATCATCGCCTTCGCGATGGAGCCGGTCGACGCGCATCTGAAGCTGAAGCAGGACAGAAACCCGTTCCACCATCTGGTCGCGACGGTCAGTGAGCCGCGCTACACCCTCGCCTTCGCCGTCACGACGCTGCTGGCGACCGGCGGCTACATGCTCATGCCGTTCTCCAGCGCCTACACCGTGCACAATCTCGGCATCGACATCACGCATCTGCCGACGATCTATCTCGTTTCCGGCCTGTTCAGCATCGTCACGGGACCGCTGGTCGGCCGCGCCAGCGACGCGTTCGGCAAGTATCCGACCTTCGTGTTCGGCTGCGCCATGACCGTCCTCATGGTGCTGATCTACACCCATCTCGGCCACGTCTCGCTCGCGACCGCGATTCTGGTCAACGTGCTGATGTTCGTCGGCATCTTCTCGCGCATGATCCCGTCGCAGGCGCTGATGTCGGCGATTCCCGATGCGAGCCAGCGCGGCTCGTTCAGCGCGGTGAGCGCCTCGCTGCAGCAGCTCTCCGGCGGCCTCGGCTCGGTGCTCGCCAGCGCGATCATCGCGCAAGGCGCGGACGGCGCGCTGCTCCATTTCGACCGGATCGGCTACGTCGTCGTGACCACGACGATCGTCACGCTGGTGATGATGTATTTCGTGCAGAGGGCGGTGGCGGAGCGGACGGGGAAGCAGGTGGTGTGAGGGAGCGGCTCCTGCTCCACATTCGGGTGAACCCACGCCGGATCTTCGGTGACCAAGGTTTGCATCGATGCGCCGAACGGAGATCTCCAGTGAAAGTCAAACTTGCCGCCGCGATCCTCGCCGCAGGCCTCCCGCTGGCATCGATGGCTTTCGCCCAAGACACCATCCAAAGCACCGCGCCAGCCGACCTTGCCGTGATCGATGCCTGCCTGAAGAAGGTGGAGAAAACCGGCGGTTTCGGCGGCGCCTGCGTCGGGCTCGTCGCCGACCCCTGCATCAAGGCGGCAGAGGGCGCGAACGACGATGTCGCCAGATGGAAGGCCTGCGCGGCGCGCGAACTCGCCGTCTGGACGCAGAAAACCAGTGAGGCGCTGAAGAAGGTTCAGGCCGGCGGGTTCGCCGACGCCATCAAGGCGGTCAATGACTCGCAGAAAGTTTTCGCCGCGTCGCGTGATCGCCTCTGCGCGGTCTTCGACAACGTCGACCCCGGCATGTACCGGGGCGGCGCGAGCTACTGCCGCCTGCGCGAGACCGCGAACCGCTCGCTGAGCCTGATCAAGCTCGGCGCTGCGGTCAACGAGCACTGAGGCCTCCTAGCGGGGCTCGGGTCACCAGCCTTGCCGGCATCTTCCGACGTGGCGACGACGGCTATTCGGCGCGCCATGAGCGCTGTGCTTCGGTGTCGTGGACCGGTCAGCAGCTCGATGTCCTGCGGATGAGCGATTTCAATCGCTTGAGCAGGGGATGGTGCCCAGGAAAGGACTCGAACCTTCACGGCCGTTAAGCCACTGGCACCTGAAGCCAGCGCGTCTACCAATTCCACCACCTGGGCATGCCGTTTGGGGCACGGAGGCGGTTACTACGGTTCGGTGACGCCGTTGTCAATTCATGCGTGAGGCCGGGGTCGGGATGCCGATTGCGCATCGCAAACCGGCCCGATACAAGCCTGACAAGACGCACTCTTTTCCGCAGGAACGGCTCCCATGGCATCGAATCTGGACACGCTGGTCACGGTTTTCGGCGGATCGGGGTTCTTGGGCCGCAGCGTCGTCCGGGCCCTGTGCAAGCGGGATTACCGGGTCCGGGTCGCGGTGCGGCGGCCGGAACTCGCCGGATACCTCCAGCCGCTCGGCCGGGTCGGGCAGATCCACACCGTGCAGGCGAATCTGCGCTATCCGGCCTCGGTCGAGGCGGCGCTGCGTGATTCGCATGTCGTGATCAATCTGGTCGGCGTGCTCACCGAGAGCGGCAAGCAGACTTTTGACGCCGTCCAGGCCAGGGGCGCCGAGACCGTCGCCAAGGCGGCGGCCGCAGCAGGTGGCGCGCTGGTGCATGTCTCGGCGATCGGGGCCGATGCGCAGTCGCCCTCACGCTATGCCAGGGCCAAGGCGGCCGGCGAAGCCGCGGTCCTGGCCGCGGTTCCCTCCGCCACGATCTTCCGCCCCTCCGTGATGTTCGGCCCCGAGGACCAGTTCACCAACCGCTTTGCCGCGCTGGCCCGGATGTCGCCGGTGCTGCCACTGATCGGTGGCGAGACGAAGATGCAGCCGGTCTATGTCGGCGACGTCGCCAGTGCGATCGCGGATGCGGCCGACGGCAAGGCCAAGGCGGGCGCCACTTACGAGCTCGGCGGGCCGGAAGTGCTGACCATGCGCGAGATCATCGAGGCGATCCTCGAAATCACCGACCGCAAGCGCATGCTGGTGCCGCTGACGTTCGGCCTCGCCCGCTTCCAGGCCAACTTCCTGCAGTTCGCGCCGGGCGCGTTCAAGCTGACGCCGGACCAGGTCACGCTGCTCGAGCGCGACAATATCGTGTCGGATGCGGCGAAGGCGGCCGGGCTGACGCTGGAAGGTCTCGGCATTACGCCCGATTCGCTGGAGGCGATCGCCCCGCAATATCTCTGGCGCTTCCGCCCGCAGGGCCAGTTCCAGCGGATGAGTGTGTGAGGGTTTCTTTTTTAACCTCTCCCCGCTTGCGGGCAGAGGTCGGATCGCTCTTGCGATCCGGGTGAGGGGGTACAGGCCTCTCGAAGACCGCTCGTGCGGAGAGAGGGCCCTCACCCCAATCCTCTCCCCGTAAGAACGGGGCGAGGGGGCGCACCGCCGCTGGGGCGAGGATCCGCCCGTCACGACTTTCAAAACCTCAGCTTCTTGAACACCGCTTCCGGCAGCGTCTTGATGATCAGCATCACGAGGCGCCATTTGCCGCTGACATAGATGATGTCGGTCTTGCTCTCGACGGCGCGAAGGATCTCAGCGCCGACGACGGGGGCTTCGACGGTGAGCGGGCCGATCAGCTTCATGCCTTCGGTCATCCTGGTGCGGACGAAGCCGGGCTTGACCGTGACGACGTGGACGCCGCCACGGCTGGCGCGGGCGCGCAGGCCGGACAGGAAGGCGGAGAAGCCGGCCTTGGCCGAGCCATAGACATAGTTGGAGGCGCGGCCGCGATCGCCGGCGACCGAGGACACGCCGACCAGCGTGCCGCTGCCGCGGCCCAAGAACTTCTCCGCGAACAGGCCGAGGATCAGCGCCGGACCTTCGTAGTTGGAGCGCATGATCGCGGTGGCGTGGGCGAGATCGCTCTGCGCGCTCTCTTGCACACCAAGCAGGCCGACGATGGAGATGACGACATGGGGCAGCGCGGGCAGGCCGGCGACGAAGCCCTCGAACGAGGCGGTGTCGAGCACGTCGAATGTGTGAACACCGACCTCGACATTGTAGCGCGCGCGAAGATCGGCGGCGTCAGGCTCCAGCGCGGCGACGTCGCGGCCGGCGAGTGCCACATCGTATCCCGCTTTGGCAAAAGCGCGCGCCGTGGCGCGGCCCATGTCGGATGAGCCGCCCAGCACCAGTACAGACTTGCGCGACGTCACGGCCTAGACCTCATCGAACAGACGTTGTGAAAGCTTGGAGCGGATGTTGCCGGCAGGGTCGAGCGCTTTGCGGATCGCGTTGAAGCGCGGCAGGGCGGGATAGCCGGCTTCGAGCGTCTCGCGCGACTGGCGCGCATCCTTGGCGAGATAGAGCCGGCCACCGGCCGCGACAACGAGACGGTCGATCTCGTCGAGAAAATTCAGGATGTCGCCGCGCACGGGGAAATCCAGCGCCAGCGTGTAGCCGGGCAGCGGAAACGACAGGATGCCCTCGCCCTGGCCGAGCTTCTTCAGCACCGCGAGGAAGGAGGCATCGCCGCGCCGCGCGACGCGACCCAGAATCTCGCCGAGCACGTCGCGCGCGCCGTTCTCCGGGATCACGCATTGATGCTGCAGGAAGCCGCGCTTGCCGTAGATGCGATTCCAGTTGGCAATGCTGTCGAGCGGAAAGAAATAGGGATAGAGCGAGACCACAGGGCTGCCGCCGGCGCGGCGCGCGCCCATGCGATAATACAGCTCGTTGAAAGCGCGGATGCCAAAGCGGTTCAGCGTCATCGAGGGCAAATCGATGGGCACGCCAAGACCGGGATGCTTGCCGGCGGGAAACGTCGAGGCGCCGGCAGGAAGCTCGTCCTTGCCGGCGTGCTCGCCGAGATAGATCAGCGAGCGGCCGAGATTCTTGCCGCGCGCAGCACAATCGATCCACGCCACCGAATAGGTTGCGGCATCGCCTGCATCGAGCGCGCGCATCGCGGCATCGAGATCGGATGCCGAGATCACGCGCTCGCGGATCCATCCCGTTTCGACCTTGCGCAGCCGCAAGGTCGCTTCGAGGATGACCCCGGTCAGGCCCATGCCGCCGATTGTCGCAAAGAATGCGTCGGAGTTCTGCTCGCGCGAGGCTTCGATCAATTCGCCCTCGCCCGTGCGCAGCAGGATGCTGTCGACATAGCGGCCGAAGCCGCCTTCGCAATGGTGGTTCTTGCCGTGCACGTCGGCGGCGATGGCGCCGCCGATCGACACGAAACGCGTGCCGGGCAGCACGAAGGGCAGGAAGCCGCGCGGGCCGAAGGTCTCGATCAGGTCCGAAAGCAGCACGCCGGCCTCGAGGCGGATGTGGCCGGTCGCCGGATCGAACCACCTGATGCGGTCGAAGCCCGTCATCGCGACGGTCCTGACGGCCCCGATCGCGGCATCGCCATAGGCACGGCCATTGCCGCGCGCCACGGTGCCGGACACGACGGCGTCCGCAACCGCCGCGAACGCGCGCGGACGCAGCATCTCGGTATCGACGACCGGGAAGCGCCCCCAGCCGCTGACGAGGGTCATGGCTCAGCTCCTGGGCCGGGCGCGCCGCCCGGCATTGCGAAACTGAGTACCGATCAAAAGCTTATATTGCGTTGAGGGCAGGGCTGTCCGCCCACCTCTCCCCGACGGGGAGAGGTCGGATTGCGCAGCAATCCGGGTGAGGGGCCGCGGCCCTCAGTGAGACTCTAACCCCTCACCCGGATCGCATCTTCGATGCGATCCGACCTCTCCCTTCGGGAGAGGTGGACCGAGAGTGTCGCCCAAACATTGCTCGATCAGAGATGCCTACCGTCCCAGCGCCAGCGCGATCAGGCCGAGGGTGCCGACGATGACGCGCCACCAGGCGAACAGCAGGAAACCGTGCCGGGTGACATAGGTCAAAAACGTCTTCACCACGATGATCGCGGTGATAAAGGACACCACGAAGCCGATCGCGACGATGTTGATGTGGTCCATCGTCATCTCGGCGCGGCTCTTGTAGAAGTCGTAGGCGAACGCGCCGATCATGGTGGGGATCGCCAGAAAGAACGAGAATTCCGCCGCCGCGCGCTTGTCGGCTCCGAGCAACATCGCGGCGACGATGCTGGCGCCGGAGCGCGACACGCCCGGGATCATGGCCACGCACTGCGCGATGCCGATATAGAGATACATCAAGAGCGGAAATCTGGTGGCATCATGCTCGCGCGGCTTGAGCTCGAGCTTGTCGACCCAGAGCAGGATGGCGCCGCCGACGATCAGTGTGAAGCAGATGACCCACGGATTGAACAGCAGGAGCTTGATGTACTTACCGGCGACGAGGCCGACGATGACGGCGGGCAGGAATGCCACCAGCACGCCGATCACGAAGCGGCGAGCATAGGCATCGCCCGTGAACAGGCCGATCACGACGTCCCACAGCTTGCGAAAGTACAGCCCCACGATCGCGAGAATCGCGCCCAGCTGGATCAGAACCGTAAACGAATCCCAGAACGCGCCTTCGCCGAGATGAAAGAAGCGCTCGGCGATCAGGAGGTGGCCGGTCGAGGATACGGGAAGGAACTCGGTCACGCCCTCGATGATGCCGAGGATCACTGCCCGTACTGCGTCTGACATATTTACGGTCCATTTCGGCTGGAAAAGCGGGGCTCTTCTCGCCTATTCGACCCCATGCCGCAATCGCAAAATGCCAAATCACGCCCTTGCTTCGAGGTTTTGAAGGACTAGTGTGGCGCCGCACAAACATTGATGGATTCTTAAGCACCATCACATAGTCAAAGGCTTCATGTTTACGCTGTTTCATCATCCGTTCTGTCCGCATTCGCGCTTCATTCGCCTGATCGCGGGTGAATACGGGCTCGACCTGAAGCTGATCGAGGAGCGCAGCTGGGAGCGGCGCGAGGCGTTTCTGCTGCTCAATGCAGCGGGCACCACGCCCGTGCTGGTGGACGACGAGCAGCCGCCGATTCCGGGCGCGGCGATCATCGCCGAATATGTCGATGAGGCCTATGGCGCCGGGATGGGCCCCAAGCGCCTGATGCCGGAGACGCTTGCCGAGCGTGTCGAGGTGCGCCGGCTGATGGCCTGGTTCAACGAAAAATTCTTCGAGGAGGTCTCGCATCCACTCGTCACCGAGCGCATCTACAAGCGCTTCATGAGCGAGGAGAACGGCGGCGGGCCGCCTTCGGCCGACGTGATGCGCGCAGCGAAGGCCAATGTGCGCTATCATCTGGCCTATATCGGCTGGCTGGCGCAGACCCGCAACTTCCTCGCCGGCGACCGGCTCACCTACGCGGATCTCGCCGCCGCGGCGCATCTTTCGGCGATCGACTATCTGGGCGACGTGCCATGGAGCGAGGACGACGCAGCAAAGGCGTGGTACGCGCGGGTGAAATCCCGCCCGTCGTTCCGTCCGCTCCTCAGCGAATGGCTGGCCGGCGTGCCGGCCTCGCGGACCTACGTGGACCTGGATTTCTGATGAGGGCCGTCATGCCCGGGCTTGTCCCGGGCATCCACGTGCTTCCTGTCTCGGTGAGGATTACACAAGAACGTGGATGGCCGGGACGAGCCCGGCCATGACGACGTCGAGTGTGGATGCATGAACAACATCGACACAGACACGGATCGGTTGCGCAGCGCGCTCGAAGAGCAAGCGCACGCACTCGGCTTCGACTGCATCGGCGTCACCGCGCCGGGCTCGATCGATGCGGCCGGACAACACTTCCTCGAATTCATCGCCTCGGGCGGCCATGGCGACATGGATTGGCTCGCGAACCAGCCGGAGCGCCGCGTCGACCCGCGCGGGCTGTGGGCCGATGTGCGCAGCGTGATCATGCTCGGCGTCAATTACGGTCCCGATTCCGATCCGCTTGCCGTCCTGAAGCAGCGCACGCGCGCGGCGATCTCGGTCTATGCGCAAGGCGACGACTATCATGACCTGATCAAGAAGCGGCTGAAGGCGCTGGCGCGCTGGCTGGTCGCGACCGCGCCGAGCGAGGTGAAGGTGTTCGTTGACACAGCGGCGGTGATGGAGAAGCCCTTGGCGCAGGCCGCGCATCTGGGCTGGCAGGGCAAGCACACCAACCTCGTCTCGCGCGAGTTCGGCTCGTGGCTGTTTCTCGGGGCGATCTACACCACGCTGGAGCTGCCGCGCGACGAACCCGAGATCGATCATTGCGGCTCATGCCGGGCCTGTCTCGACATCTGCCCGACCGCGGCGTTCCCCGCGCCCTACAAGCTGGATGCGCGGCGCTGCATCTCGTATCTGACCATCGAGAACAAGGGCCCGATCCCGCACGAGTTTCGCAAGAGCATCGGCAACCGCATCTACGGCTGCGATGATTGCCTTGCCGCCTGCCCCTGGAACAAGTTTGCGCAAGAGGGACGTGAGGCAAAACTCGCCGCGCGCGACGAGTTGCGCGCGCCTTCGCTCGCTGAGCTGGCACGGCTGGACGACGCGGCATTCCGTGCGCTGTTCACGAAGTCGCCGGTGAAGCGCATCGGGCGCGACCGGTTCGTGCGGAATGTGCTGATTGCGATCGGCAATTCGGGCGAGGTGACGCTGGCGGACGAGGCGCGGCGATTGCTAGTTGATGCAAGCCCACTGGTGCGCGGGGCGGCGGTGTGGGCGCTGGGGCAGTTGCTGGCGCGCGAAGAGTTTGAGGCGATGAGATCTGCCGCTGAGAGCAACGAGCAGGACAATAGCGTGCGCGAGGAGTGGCGGGCCGCCTCCTGACTTGATTTCCCCGCCCATTCCCGCAATCTCGCGCGTCATGACAAACATGCCTTTCTTCAATCGCGACGGTGATACATTCCATCCGACGGAAGTCGCCAATGGTCCATGGGATCCGAAATCGCTGCACGGGCGCGTCGTCGTCGGCCTGCTCGGCTTCGTCGTCGAGGAGCGCCATTCCGGGCCGGAATTCGTGCCGGCGCGGCTCACGGTCGACATGTTCCGATTGCCAACCATCGACAGGCCGATCGAGGTGACGACGCGGCTGGTGCGCGACGGCATGCGCATCCGCGTAGTGGAAGCGGAGTTCTTTTCCGGCGGGGTCAGCATGGCGCGGGCTTCGTGCCAGCTGCTGCGCAAAACGCAAAATCCCGATCGCAATGTCTGGTCGCCGCCGAACTGGGACGCGCCGAAGCCGGCCGAGATCCCCAAGCCGACCGATCCCCGGCTCGGCATGAACGGCAAATGGGCGACGCGCCCCATCGTCGGTCATATGGGTTCGCTCGGCCCGCGCAGATTGTGGATGAGCGAGGTGCGCGAGCTCGTCGCGGGCGTTCCGATGACGCCGTTCGTCCGCGTCGCCACCGGCGCCGATTTCGCCAGCCCGTTTGCCAACGCCGGCGACCAGGGGCTCGGCTACATCAACAGCGACGTCACGATCTATCTGCACCGCCTGCCGGTGACGGAGTGGATCGGCTTCGAGGTGGTGAACCACCACGCCACCGACGGCGTCGCGATCGGCGAATGCTGGCTCCATGACGAACAGGGCCCGATCGGCACCGCGACCGTGGCCGCGCTGGCGCAGCGCAAGCCGATGGTGAATCCGTCGAAGCGGTAGGGACTTTTTCCACCTGTCATTCCGGGGCACGCGAAGCGTGAGCCCGGAATCCATACTCCCGATGGTGGTTATGGATTCCGGGCTCGTGCTTCGCACGCCCCGGAATGACGAGGAGGATGCAGCTACCCCAAATGCCGCTGCATCTCCGGCCGCGCCTTCAGTTCGGCGCCCTGCTTGGCGACGATCTTCGCGATCCGCTCCGGTACGAAGTTCAAATCCACGAACGCCGGCGCGGTGTTGGCGACCTCGTGATAGCTCGCGATCTTTCCGCCCTTCAGCGTCATGATCGCAACGCCCTCGAACATCGCCCGCGCGCCGTTCGCTTCCGGCAATGTCGATTTGTAGCTGAACGTGTAGCGCGCATAGAGCGTGGTGCCGTCGGTGACGGGGTCGTGCATGTCCCAGCGGAAATCGGTCGCCGTGCGGTAGAACCAGTCGTCGATCATCGCGGCGATCTTCGCGCGGCCGGCGAAGGCGCCGTAGAAGACGTCGTGATAGACGCCGTCTTCGGTGAATAGCTCTGCGAAGGCTTTGCCGTTGCGCTGCTCGACCGCGTCGCAGAAGGCGCGCAGCATGGCGGTGGTGGTCATTGGCGTTATCTCCTGAAGGAAGAAGGCACTTCACCCGATCTCAGCCACCGCCGCAAGAATGCGCGCGATGTCCTGCGGCCGTGACAGGCGGTGATCGCCGTCCTGGATCATGGTCAGCACGACGTCGTCGGCCGGCAGCCGATGGGTCAGCTTGAACGCGTGCTGCCAGGGCACATCAGGATCTTTCGCGCCTTGCAGGATGCGGACGGGGCAGCCGAGATCGATGGCGCTGCCGAGCACGAGGTGATTGCGTCCCTCCTCGATCAGGTTCCGCGTGATCGGATAGGGCGAGCCGTCGCCATATTCCGACGGGCGCAGCCAGAAGCCCTTGGTCTCGATCTCCTTCTTCACCGCGGGCGAAAAATTCTTCCACATCAGCTCTTCGGTGAAATCGGGCGCCGGCGCGATCAGCACCAAGCCCGCAATCGACGCTTTGCCGGCACGCTTCTTGATCTCGCGCGCGAGCAGCAGCGCCATCCAGCCGCCCATCGAGGAGCCGATCAGGATTTGCGGGCCGTCGCAAAAGCGCTCGAACACCGCAACACTGTCCTCGAGCCAGCTGCCGATGGTCCCATTGGCAAAATCGCCGCCGGATTCGCCGTGGCCGGAATAGTCGAACCGGACGATTGCGCGGCCGCGCTCATAGGCCCAGCCATCCAACGCCACGGCCTTGCCGCCCTGCATGTCCGACTTGAATCCGCCCAGCCAGACCAGGCCGGGGCCCTTTCCGGGGCGGCGGCGCACCGCGATCCTGCGTGCGGACGGCCCCTCGCCCACATCGATGAACTCAAGAACGGCATCGGGAATTGCGTCGGTCATGGAACGTTTACTCTGGCTGTGCGGTTTGAGCTGTCGGGACCTGTTCCGAAAGCGCGACCGGCATCGGTATTGGTCTTTGGGACGCTTGCGGAACAGAGGCAAGGTGTCTATGTCGGTCAGCGTGCCGAGGGCCGTGACCAAAATGCCTCGCATTTGAGGGTTTTTCGCGCCTCGCACCAGCGACTTGCTTGCCGGCAAACGCATCTTCCTTCAAGATAGCCGCTTCTTTCACAACTTTGGAGAACCACCCATTCGCCGTCCTAATAAAGCTCCGCCCGCTGCCAGCAAAGACGGGCCGCGCATCAATGATGATATCCGCAATGCGCAGATCCAGCTGATTGACCAGACCGGTGACAACAAAGGTACGGTCGAGACCGTCGTCGCCATCCGCATGGCGCAGGAAGTCGGGATGGATCTGGTCGAGATTTCACCGAATACCAGCCCTCCCGTCTGCAAGATCATGGACTACGGGAAGTACAAGTATTCCGCTCAGAAGAAAGCCGCGGAAGCCCGCAAGCGGCAGAAGACCGTCGAGATCAAGGAGATCAAGCTCCGCCCGATGATCGACGACCACGATTACGACGTGAAAATGCGCGCGATGCAGCGCTTCTTCGAAGAGGGCGACAAGGTCAAGATCACGCTGCGCTATCGCGGCCGCGAAATGGCGCACCAGGAGATCGGCACCAAGCTGCTCGACAAGATCAAGACCGATGTCGCCGAGCTCGCCAAGGTCGAGCAGGACGCGCGGTTCGAAGGTCGCCAGGTCGTAATGGTGCTGGCGCCGCGCTGACGCGCAACGCTTTAGGACCTCGAGAAATTCAACGGCCCGTCCGGATCGCCGGCGGGCCGTTTTGTTTTTTTGGTCGAGGTGCAGCCGCGGGCGCCGCTGCACCTCTCCCGCTTGCTTGCGGGAGAGGTCGCGCCGAAGGCGCAGGTGAGGGTTCTCGCCTCTAGGGGACTGTCCCATTGCGGAGACACCCTCTCCCCAACCCTCCCCCGCACGCGGGGGAGGGAGCGCACTAACTGCTTGGCTGTCAGGTCCTGGTGGCCTGCCAGGTGCCGCTGCACTGGTCGCCGGAAATGATGCCCTTCCACGACCCGGCGCCGTTCACGCCGGCGAGCCGGCCGCCGCCACTGGCGTGAGAGGCGCCGACCGAGACCTGCACGGCGACAGCGCCGGAACGGTTGACCCGGCCCGAGACCCGGCCGCCGCCGGCGGAGGAGACGCGGGTGCCGGTCACGGTGAAGGGAACGCTGTAGCCCGAGCTGCAATTGCCGCGGGTGGTGGCGAAGGTGACGTTCCAGATGCCGTCATAGCCGCCGGCGCGGGCGTCAGCCGCCTGTGGCAGCGCAGCCGCGGCGAGCACGGCGAACAGCGCCAGAGGGCGCGGGCGGGCGAATGAAATCAGAAGTTGCGGGAAATGAGCCATTTTGGACCTGCTTCAGGCGAGAAGGCTTGGACATGAGGGGTGGCAGCGTTCAATAGTCGGCGGCCGGGTTGCGGCGGTTCATCGTTGCCAACTGGCCTCTCCTCTGTCATAAGCCCAGCCTTCACCGCCCGGCTGATTTACGGGCTGCCGTGGCGGTGTCTCGTGCGGGTTTTGCGCCTGTTCGCAAAACTTGAGCACAATCAACGCTCTAACGAGCATTTTTGACGGTCCAGCCGCCTTCGCGGGCGGATCTCTGTGGCCATTAGGAGAGCCAAATGCCCAAGCTGAAGACCAAATCGGGCGCTAAAAAGCGCTTCAAGGTGACTGCCACCGGCAAAGTGATGCACGCCCAGCGCGGCAAGCGTCACGGCATGATCAAGCGGACGAAGAAGCAGATCCGTCAGCTCCGCGGCACCCGCGTGCTGTTCAAGACCGACGGCGACAACGTCAAGAAGTACTTCTTGCCGAACGCCTGATCGCGTCCACGATCATTGCCATCCGTGCCGCGCATCCCGCGGCGATCCGATAACCAAAGTCATCTCTGAAGGATTTCGTCATGTCTCGCGTCAAACGCGGTGTGACCGCCCACGCCAAGCACAAGAAAGTCTACAAGGCCGCCAAGGGCTTCTACGGCCGCCGCAAGAACACTATCCGTGCCGCCAAGCCGGCGGTCGAGAAGGCGATGCAATACGCCTTCCGCGACCGCAAGCGCAAGAAGCGGACGTTCCGCGCGCTCTGGATCCAGCGCATCAACGCAGCCGTCCGTCCGTTCGGCCTGACCTACAGCCGATTTATCGACGGCATGGCCAAGTCCGGGATCACCGTGGACCGCAAGGTGCTGTCGGATCTCGCGATCAGCGAGCCCGCCGCGTTCCAGGCGATCGCCGAGAAGGCCAAGGCCGCGCTGGCTGCCTGAGACCAGCGCTAGCGGGCCTTTTGGCCCGTAGCCTTCAACGCGCGCTGCGAGTAACGCTGGGCGACCTGCGCCCGGCAAAAGGCTGTGAACGAGAGATACATGGTGCCGGACTTGTTCCGGTACTTGCGATCGCACGCCTGCAACTCGCGCTGATAGCCGAGCTTCTGCGGCAGCTTCAGTTGGCCGCCGAAATCAGCTTCGCATTTCTTCTCGACAACTTCGCCGAACTGCACGTCGCCGCTGGCGCCATATGCGCAGGCCTCGAACAGCTTCATGGCACGGCTGCAGCCAGGCGCCGCATTGAGGACTGCGATGACGTCGTCCATCGACGTCGATTTGGCCGGGCACTCCTCGGCGTAGGCCGCGCCACCCAAAACACCTTGCAAAAGAAGCAGGACCAGGCCGACCAGGCAGGATCTCGAAAGCATCGCAAAACTCTCCTCGTACCCCCCGTTGGTGCCGGGTCCCCGCGCAGGGTTCAACCCAGCCGGCCATGTGCCCGAAATGACCGGCTTTTCGCTTGACGTTACGGCCTTCGGGCGGCGACAACCCAGCCGAATTTAGAGCCAAGGATTTGACTGTGTCCGACCTCGCAACGCTCGAAACATCCATCCTCGACCAGATCGCTACCGCCGGCGATGAAGCCGCGCTCGAAGCCGTGCGCGTCGCAGCCCTCGGCAAGAAGGGCTCGATCTCCGCGCTGCTCGCCACGCTCGGCAAGATGTCACCCGACGAGCGCAAGACCCAAGGTGCGGCCATCAACCAGGCCAAGGACAAGGTCACCGAGGCGCTCGCGGCAAGGCGCGACGTTCTGAAATCGGCCGCGCTCGATGCGCGGCTCGCCGCCGAGACCGTCGACGTCACCTTGCCGCTGCGCGATGCGGCGGCGGAAGCCGGCCGCATCCATCCGCTCAGCCAGGTCTGGGACGAACTGACCACCATCTTCGCCGACATGGGCTTCTCGGTGGCCGAAGGCCCCGACATCGAGACCGACGACTACAACTTCACCAAGCTGAATTTCCCGGAAGGCCATCCGGCGCGCGAGATGCACGACACGTTCTTCTTCCATCCGAAGCAGGACGGCTCGCGCATGCTGCTGCGGACCCACACCTCGCCGGTGCAGGTGCGCACCATGCTGAGCCAGAAGCCGCCGATCCGCGTGATCTGCCCGGGCCGCACCTACCGCATCGATTCGGACGCGACCCACACGCCGCAATTCCACCAGGTCGAGGGCCTCGTCATCGACAAGAGCTCGCATCTCGGCCACCTCAAATGGATCCTGCACGAGTTCTGCAAGGCGTTCTTCGAGGTCGACCACATCAACATGCGCTTCCGGCCCTCGTTCTTCCCGTTCACCGAGCCGTCGCTCGAAGTCGACATCCAGTGCCGCCGCGACAAGGGCGAGATCCGCTTCGGCGAGGGCGAGGATTGGCTCGAGATTCTCGGCTGCGGCATGGTGCATCCGAACGTGCTGCGCGCCTGCGGCATCGATCCCGACGAGTACCAGGGCTTTGCCTGGGGCATGGGCATCGACCGCATCGCCATGCTGAAATACGGCATCGCCGATTTGCGCCAGCTGTTCGACAGCGACGTCCGCTGGCTGTCCCACTACGGCTTCAAGCCGCTCGAAGTGCCAACGCTTGCCGGAGGGCTGAGCACGTGAAATTCACCCTCTCCTGGCTGAAGGATCATCTCGACACTGACGAGCCGCTGGAAAAGCTCGCCGAGAAGCTCACCATGATCGGGCTCGAGGTCGAGAACATCGAGGACAAGGCGAAGGCGCTGAAGCCTTTCACCATCGCAAAGGTGATCTCGGCCGAGCAGCATCCGAATGCGGATCGCCTGCGCGTCTGCATGGTCGACACCGGCGACGGCGGTACGCCGGTGCAGGTGGTGTGCGGCGCGCCGAATGCGCGCGCCGGGCTCGTCAGCGTGTTCTCGCCGCCCGGCACCTACATTCCCGGCAAGGATATCACGCTCGGTGTCGGCACCATCCGCGGCGTCGAGAGCCGCGGCATGCTGTGCTCGGCGGCCGAGCTGCAGATCTCCAACGATCATGACGGCATCATGGAATTGCCTGAGGACGCGCCGATCGGTGCTGCCTATGCCGAATGGGCCGGCCTCGGAGATCCCGTGATCGAGATCAATCTGACGCCGAACCGGCAGGACTGCACCGGCGTGCACGGCATCGCGCGCGATCTCGCCGCCGCCGACATGGGCAAGTTCAAGAATCCAACGATCAAGCCGGTCAAGGGCGAATTCCCCTGTCCGGTGAAGGTGACGGTTGAAGACGCCACGCTGTGTCCGGGCTTCGCGCTCCGCCTCGTGCGCGGCGTCAAGAACGGGCCGTCGCCGGAATGGCTGCAGAAGCGGCTGACCGCGATCGGGCTACGTCCGATCAACGCGCTGGTCGACATCACCAACTTCATCACCTACGACCGCGCACGCCCGCTGCACGTGTTCGACGCCAAGAAGGTGAGGGGCAATCTCGTCGTGCGGCGCGCGCGCGAGGGCGAGAGCCTGCTGGCGCTCGACGGCCGCACCTACAATCTCGATCCCGCCATTTGCGTGATCGCGGACGAGCACGGCGTCGAATCGCTCGCCGGCATCATGGGCGGCGAAGCATCGGGCTGCGACGAGAACACCACAGACGTGCTGATCGAGTCGGCGCTGTGGAACGAGATCAACATCGCCCAGACCGGCCGCAAGCTCGGCATCAATTCGGACGCGCGCTACCGCTTCGAGCGCGGCGTCGATCCGGCCTTCATGGTGCCCGGAATCGAGCTCGCGACCAAGCTGGTGATGGAGCTTTGCGGCGGCACGCCGTCTGAAACATTCGTGGTCGGCAAGACCTTTGGCGACGATCGCCTGATCGAATTCCCGATCACCGAGGTCAAGCGCCTTTCGGGCATCGAGGTGCCGCAGGTCGAGATGAAGCGCATTCTGACCCATCTCGGCTTCATGATGGCGGGTCCCGGCCCGGTGGTGAAGGTCGCAGTGCCCTCGTGGCGCTCCGACGTGCACGGCAAGGCCGACATCGTCGAGGAGATCGTCCGCATCTTCGGCGTCGACAAGGTGCCGATGACGCCGTTCGAGCGCGGCGACGAGCCGCGCAAGCCGGTGCTGACGCCGCTGCAGCTGCGCACCCGCCGCGCGCGGCGCGCGCTCGCAACCCGCGGCATGGTCGAAGCCGTGACCTGGTCGTTCATCGCAAAATCTGCGGCCGAATTGTTCGGTGGCGGACAGCGCGAGCTCGAAGTGGCGAACCCGATCGCCTCCGATCTCTCCGACATGCGCCCGACCCTGCTCGCCGGCCTGATCGCGGCGGCGCAGGCCAATGCCGATCGCGGATTCGGCGATGTCGCGCTGTTCGAGGTCGGCCAGGTGTTCAAGGGCGATCGCCCGCAGGACCAGTTCATGGCGGCGAGCGGCGTGCGCCGTGGCCTTGCGTCGTCCGAAGGGCTCGGACGGCACTGGACCGGCTCGGCGCAGGCCGATGTGTTCGACGCCAAGGCCGATGCGCTGGCGGTGCTAGCGGCCGCCGGCGCGCCGATGCAGGCGCTCCAGATCGTGGCGGGCGGTCCCGGCTGGCTGCATCCGGGCCGCTCCGGCACGATCCAGATCGGGCCGCAGAACGTGCTCGGATATTTCGGCGAAGTGCACCCCAGAGCGCTCGAGGCGCTCGGCGCCGACGGGCCGCTTGTCGTGTTCGAGGTGATCCTCGACCGCATCCCCGAGGCGAAGAAGAAGCCGACGCGCGCCAAGCCCTTGATCGAGCTCTCGGCCTTCCAGCCGGTGTCGCGCGACTTCGCTTTCATTGTCGACCGCGCCGTCAAGGCCGGCGAGATCGTCCGCGCCGCTCAGAGCGTCGACAAGAAATTGATCACCGGCGTCAATGTCTTCGACGTCTACGAGGGCAAGGGCATCGATGACGGCAAGAAGTCGATCGCGATCGCGGTCACGCTGCAGCCGCGCGAGAAAACCCTGACCGATCAGGAGATCGAAGCCGTCGGCGCCAAGATCGTGGCCGAGGTCAGCAAGAAGACCGGCGGCACGTTGCGAGCATGACGCCGAAAAGTGCGAAGCGGTTTTCGGACAACGTCATGCTCGAGAGCCATAGAGCATGAGTCCTGCGGACTTCCTTCCGAAGGACGTCAGCCTCACGATCGCGGCGGCGCTCTGCGCCGTCGCTTTCGTTTCGGGCACAGCGCGCGGTTTCTCCGGCTTCGGTTCGGCGCTGATCTTCATGCCGCTGGCGAGCAGCATCGCGGCGCCGCGGCTCGTTGCTGCCCTGCTGCTCGTCATCGATTTCGTCGCGGCCGTGCCGCTGCTGCCGGATGCGTGGCGGAAGGCCGATCGCAAGGCCACCGCGGTGATCGTGCTGGGCGCGCTGATCGGCGTCCCTATCGGCACCTATTTCCTCAGCGTGCTCGAACCCGTCACCACGCGCTGGATCATCTCCTGCTTCGTCGCGGCGCTGTTGCTGCTATTGCTGTCGGGCTGGCGCTATCGCGGCAAGGACCACGCCTGGCTGTCGGTCGGCATCGGCAGCCTCTCCGGCTTCTGCAGCGGGCTCGCGCAGACCGGCGGCCCGCCGATCGTCGGCTACTGGCTCGGCCGCCCGATCGCGCCGATGGTCGCGCGCGCCAATATCGTGCTGTTCTTCGGCGCCTCGGATTTCTTCTCGATGGTCAGCTATGCGACGACCGGCCTGATTAGCCGCGAATCGCTGGTGCTGTCGCTGATCGTCGGCCCGGTCTATGCGGTTGGCGTTGCGTTCGGCAGCTCATTGTTCGGCCGCGCCAGCGAGAAGGTGTTTCGCGGCATCTGCTATGCGCTTATTGCGATGGCGGTGATCTTTGGATTGCCGGTGCTGGATGGGGTGTTGCGATAGCTCTCTCCGCGGGTCGTCCCCGCGAAGGCGGGGACCCATAACCCCAGGAAGAAGTTATGGTGCAAGCTGGTCACCGCGAGTCTTCGCCAAACCAGGCCCTGTGGTTATGGGTCCCGGATCGGCGCGCGCCTTGGGGCGCGCTTGTCCGGGACGACGGCGGAATGTGTCGCCGCTTTATTGCTACTGCCGCGGCACGCGCCGCTTCTTGGTCGACTGCGTCGGCACATCCGCCGGCTCGTCCTTCAGCGCGCCGATCTTGCGCAGGGCGGCGTCCGCGGCACGTTCGCCGCTCTCCCACGCGCCGTCGACGGTGCCCCAGAGCGTCTCGTGCGTGGCTTCGCCGGCGAGGAACACATTGCCGATCGGCTCGGCGAGGGTTCTTCGCGACAGCTGGCCGCCGGGCGAGGCGGCCGACATCGCGCCCATGACGTAAGGCGAGGCGTTCCAGCGCGTGGCGCTGGTCTTTTGCACCACGGCAGCGGCCTCGCTACCGAACAGCTTCGTGATCCACTCCCGGGCAAAGGCCGCCATCGCCTTCTCGCCCTGGTCGGCGAGATCGCGGCCGAAGGAGCCGCCGACATCGATCGAGCACAGCGAGGAGCCGCCGATATTGGCGAACATCAGCGCCGTGCGGGTCGAATTGCTCTGCTCGATGAGGATGTCGTCGCGCGACAGGCCGAGCGGATTGCCGGGCAACTGCAGCACGATACGATCGTAGCTGCCGAGGCTGAGCTTCGATGCCGCATCCAGCGTCCGCTTGGGAATGTCGGGTGCGAACTTGATCGCGCCCGATGTCAGCACATTGGTCGAGACCGTGACGATGGCGGCGCGCGCCGCGATCTTGCCGGCTTGCGTCTCGATGCTGACGTCGCGATTGCTCCAGGCGATGCGGTTCGCCGTCGTCGACAACGCCACCGGCGCCTGCTCGGCGAGCTTGGCGATCAGCGTGCCCAGGCCCTGGCGGCAGGCGATCGCTGCGTTGCGGTCCTGCGCGCGTCCCTTGTCGATGGCAGACAGCTCCTTCAGGTCCTTGCCGGCAAAGCTCGCACCCAGCATGAACTCGGCCGCGCCGGCCCAGTCGCCGAGATCCTTCGGCAGCACCGATGCGCAGGAGGTATCCAGCTTGCCCCGCCCGGCCTCGTCGATGGCGCGGTTGGCGCGCACCAGGGCGGCCAGGAATTGCTCGGTCTCGCCGGCGCGGGCATTGCGGCGGCCAATGCGCACCTTCTGGCCCGAGGGCGCCGGCAGCACGTCCAGCCCGGCGCTGCGCGCCAGCCGGATCATCGGGTTGGTGTCGGGATTGTGCAACCAGCGCGCGCCGCGGTCGAACGGCGTGTCGAAGGTCGTGCTGTCGGTGATGCAGCGGCCGCCGACCTGCGCGGCCGCCTCCACCACGATGACCTTGCGGCCCGTCGCGATGATGCGCCGCGCCGCGGCAATTCCCGCCGCCCCCGCGCCGATCACGACGATGTCAGCCTCGCGCGGCAGGGGCGCGGCCGATGCGCGCAGCACCGGCATCGCCGCAAGGGCCGCCGACGCCGAAAGAAAGCCGCGGCGCGTGATTGTCATGTCATGGTTTCCGGGGACTTGCGGCGAACGTGAACAGCCCGCGAACCTTGCCGTATCCGATGTTGCGCAGCAACCAGGATGGTGAATCAACCATGCTTGATCTCACAGAGTGATGAACCGAATTGCAACACGTTTCGACCATGATAGAGAAGGGAAAAAGACGGCCGGAAAAGGCCGTGGGGGGAGTTCGGCATGGGGACGGTCCTGGATTCTGTCGGCAAGGTGATTGCCGCGTACCTCTCGAAGGAGGTGCCGGGCTACGAGCCGTTCACGCCGAGCGACCCCGAGCATCTGCGCGGCGTCATCGAGCCCGGCGACGTGCTGCTGGTCGAGGGCAACAACCGCATCTCCGGCATCATCAAATACCTGACGCAGTCGACCTGGTCGCATGCCGCGCTCTATGTCGGTCCGGTCGAGGGAGCAGAGGAGCCCAACGGCGAGCCGCATGTTCTGATCGAGGCCAATATCGGCGAAGGCGTCACCTCGGCGCCGCTGTCGAAATATTTCCCCTATCACACCCGCGTCTGCCGTCCGGTCGGGCTGTCCTATGAGGATCGCACCACGGTGTGCCGCTATGCGATCAACCGCATCGGCTTCGGCTACGACACCAAGAACATCGTCGACCTCATGCGCTATCTGTTCCCGCTGCCGATACCGCAGCGCTGGCGCCGACGCATGATCGCGATCGGCTCGGGCGACCCGACCAAGATCATCTGCTCGGCCCTGATCGCGCAGGCCTTCGACGCCGTGCGCTACCCGATCCTGCCGAAGATCACCAAGGCCGGCAGCCGCGCCGCACGGCGAGAGATCCTGCACATCCGCGATTCCTCGCTCTACATGCCCCGCGACTTCGATATCTCGCCCTATTTCGAAGTCGTCAAACCCACCATCGTGCACGGGTTCGACTACACCGCCTTGCACTGGGCCGACAAGCAGAAGCCGCTCGAGGAGGTGGCGGGCTCATTCAGTGTGTTTCCAGAAGCGCTCGTGGCGCCGCCGCTCGCTCCTGAAGCGGCTGACGAAGCGACATCGGGTGAAATTCCGGCTCAAGAAGTGAGCGCGCCGGATGCGCGAGCCAGCGTGGCTTTCTCCGAGCATTTTGTGCAGCTGAGCGAGCTCGCGGTGTATCGCGCGCGGGCGCGGGAGATGACGGCTTAGGTTCGCACGGTCTCGTAGGGTGGGCAAAGGCGCGAAGCGCCGTGCCTACGTTCAGGCCCGATCACTGACGGATGGTGGGCACGCTCCGCTTTGCCACCCTACGAGGCGTCTCCTCCGTCATTGCGAGGAACTCTTGCGACGAAGCAATCCAGATTGCCTCCGCGGTAAAAGTCTGGATTGCTTCGCTGCGCTCGCAATGACGACGGAGAGAGAGCGCGCGCTACCGATCCGCCCGTCCGATCACCGCCATCAGCTCCGCGATCTTGGCGCGCTGGTCGGCCTTGTCGCCGCTCGCGATGGCGTGCTCGACGCAATGGGCGACGTGATCCTTCAAAACCTCTTCCTCGACCCGGCGCAGCGCGGCGCGAACCGCCGCGATTTGCGTCACGATGTCGATGCAGTAGCGGTCTTCCTCTACCATTTTCGAGAGACCACGAACCTGGCCCTCGATCCGGCCGAGACGTTTTCCGACGGATGCCTTGATGTCCTTGCGCATGGGCTCTATATACCCCTACCGGGTATGGGTTTCAAGACCAGACGCAAAGGCCGGAACATGGCAATGAACAACAACGAGCACGAGCATCGTCACAACGCGGCGACGCATTCCGGATGCGGCTGTTCCGCGAAAGCTGCAGCGCCGGCGGCGAAGCCCGAGCCTTCCTCGTGCTGCGGCGGTCATTCCGGCCACGACCATCATCACGGCCATGATCATGGCGACGCCGTAACCAAGCTCAAAGATCCCGTCTGCGGCATGAGCGTCGATCCCGCGACCTCGAAGCACCACATCACACAGCACGGCGAGACCTTCCATTTCTGCTCGGCCGGCTGCCGCACCAAGTTTGCCGCCGATCCCGCCAAGTATCTTGCCAAGGACAAGGCGCCCGAACCGGAGGTGCCCGCGGGCACGATCTACACCTGTCCGATGCACCCGCAGATCCGCCAGGTCGGCCCGGGCACGTGCCCGATCTGCGGCATGGCGCTGGAGCCTGAGGTCGCAAGCCTTGAGACCGGCCCCAATCCCGAGCTCGCCGACATGACGCGGCGCTTCTGGATCGGCGGCGTGCTGTCGCTGCCGCCGATCGCGCTGGAAATGGGCGGCCATCTCGCAGGCCCGCACAGCTGGATCGATCCGACCCTGTCGAACTGGATCCAGCTCGTCTTTGCAACACCCGTGGTGCTGTGGGCCGGCTGGCCGTTCTTCGTCCGCGGCTGGCAATCGCTGCTGACGCGCAATCTCAACATGTTCACGCTGATCGCGATGGGCACGGGCGTTGCCTACGTCTACAGCGTGCTCGGCACGCTCACGCCGCAGATATTCCCCACCACCTTCCGAGGCCATGAGGGCGCGGTCGCAGTCTATTTCGAGGCGGCCGCCGTCATCACCGTCTTGGTGCTGCTCGGCCAGGTGCTGGAGCTGCGCGCCCGCGATGCGACCTCGGGCGCGATCAAGGCGCTGCTGCAGCTCGCGCCGAAGACCGCGCGCCGCGTCGACGCAGACGGCAGCGAGCACGAGGTCGAGATCGACACGCTGCATGCCGGCGATCGCCTGCGCGTTCGTCCCGGCGAGAAGGTGCCGGTCGACGGCATCATTCTCGAAGGCCGCTCGTCGCTCGATGAATCGCTGGTGACGGGCGAATCCATGCCGGTCACCAAGGAGGCTGGCGCAAAAGTCATCGCCGGCACGCTGAACCAGTCCGGCAGCTTCATCATGCGCGCCGACAAGGTCGGGCGCGAGACGCTGCTGTCGCAGATCGTGCAGATGGTCGCGGATGCGCAGCGCTCGCGCGCGCCGATCCAGCGCCTGGCCGACCAGGTCTCCGGCTGGTTCGTGCCGCTGGTGATCGTCATCGCCGTCGCGGCCTTTGCCGCCTGGGCCTGGTTCGGACCGGAGCCGCGGCTCGCCTTCGG
Source organism: Bradyrhizobium sp. USDA 336 (assembly GCF_044908355.1). Classification (NCBI taxonomy): domain Bacteria; kingdom Pseudomonadati; phylum Pseudomonadota; class Alphaproteobacteria; order Hyphomicrobiales; family Nitrobacteraceae; genus Bradyrhizobium; species Bradyrhizobium sp. USDA 336. The sequence goes on from NZ_JBIYDC010000002.1 coordinate 5,730,032, forward strand.
TCTCGTCGCCGCGGTCAGCGTGCTGATCATCGCCTGCCCCTGTGCGCTGGGCCTGGCCACCCCGATGTCGATCATGGTCGGCGTCGGCCGCGGCGCGCAGGGCGGCGTCCTGATCAAGAATGCCGAGGCGCTCGAGCGGATGGAGAAGATCGACACGCTCGTGGTCGACAAAACCGGCACGCTGACCGAGGGCAAGCCCAAGGTGGTCTCGATCGCGCCGGCGTCCCGCTTTGCGGAAGACGATATCCTCCGGCTGGCGGCCACCGTCGAGCGCGCCAGCGAGCATCCGCTGGCCGACGCCATCGTGCGTGCGGCCAAGGAGAAGCAGCTCCCGCTCGGCCAGGTCGAGCAGTTCGATTCGCCGACGGGCAAGGGCGCGACCGGCAAGGTCGACGGCAGGACCATCGTGCTCGGCAATGCCAGATATCTGTCGTCGATCGGCATCGACACCACGGCGCTCGACGCCGAGGCCGAACGGCTGCGCGGCGATGGCGCCACCGTGATCAACATGGCCGTCGACGGCCGGCTTGCCGGCCTGTTTGCGATCGCTGATCCGGTCAAGGCCTCGACGCCGGAGGCGCTGAAGGCGCTCGCGGCGGAAGGCATCAAGGTGATCATGCTGACCGGAGACAACCGCACCACGGCCGAGGCCGTGGCGCGCCGGCTCGGCATCGCCGAAGTCGAGGCCGAAGTGCTGCCCGACCAGAAGAGCGCGGTGGTGACCAAGCTGCAGCAGGCCGGCCGCAGCGTCGCCATGGCCGGCGACGGCGTCAACGACGCGCCGGCACTGGCGGCGGCCGAGGTCGGCATCGCCATGGGCACCGGCACCGACGTTGCGATGGAGAGCGCCGGCGTGACGCTGCTCAAGGGCGACCTCGTCGGCATCGTCCGCGCGCGAAAACTGTCGCAGGCGACGATGAGCAACATCCGGCAGAACCTGTTCTTCGCCTTCATCTACAACGCCGCCGGAATTCCTATCGCCGCCGGCGTTCTCTATCCGGCGTTCGGTCTGCTGCTCTCCCCGATCATCGCCGCGGCGGCGATGGCGCTATCCTCGGTCAGCGTCGTCGGCAACGCGCTGCGGCTGCGTGCGACGCGGCTGTGAGGTGCCAGCGGCAACGAAGGCGCGCTCCCTCGCCCCGTTCTCCCGGGGAGAGCGTTGGGGTGAGGGGCTGTCCGCAATCCCGGTGACAGTTGGACTCGCGGAGAGTCCCCCTCACCCGGAATTCAAGCTACGCTTGAATTCCGACCTCTCCCCGCAAGCGGGGCGAGGTAAGAGAGAGCGGCGCCCGCGGAGAGGACCTGATGCAGCGGATTACCATCACGATCGAGGACGATCTCCTGGCGGAGATCGATGCGGCGGCGGAAGCGCGCGGCTACCAGAACCGCTCCGAGATCATCCGCGACCTCGCGCGCGCCGGCCTGCAGCAGAGCGCCGAGGACACCGCGCAGACCGGCCAATGCGTCGCCGGCCTCGTCTACGTCTATGACCACGCGGCGCGCGATCTGTCGAAACGGCTGGTGCAGGAATTCCACGGCCATCACGACCTCGCGCTGGCGACGCTGCATGTCCACCTCGACGACAACAATTGCATGGAGATGACGGCGCTGCGCGGCGCGGCCTCCGAGGTCAGGCATTTCGCCGACCACATCATCGCCGAACGCGGCGTGCGCTACGGCCGCGTGGTGATGATCCCGACGGGGGACGGCAAACAGGCGAAGGCGCGCAAGCACGGGCATAGACACGATTAGGCTGAATCTTACCCTCCCCTGGAGGGGGAGGGTCGGCACGTGATCGAGCGAAGCGAGATCGCGTGACGGGGTGGGGTGATCTCTCCACTCGGGCACTGTTCATCGCGGAGGGACCGTCACCCCACCCCGCTCGCGCTGCGCGCGATCGACCCTCCTCCTCCAGGCAGGGCTATCGCATATGAGACGTCGCTGTGGGCACCGGCTGCCGCCACAGCGTCATGGCCGGGCCTGTCCCGGCCATCCACGCCTTTCCACGCAGCACAAAGAACGTGGATGCCCGGGACAAGCCCGGGCATGACGACCTCTGCAATATCGACATGCGATCCATATGCGATAGCCCTGCTCCTCCAGGGGAGGGTGAGCAAGAGCTCGCGCCGCGTCCGCGGCCGAGGGCTGCTCAGCCACTCGCCCTTGCCGAAGCCGCATCCGGTGTCTACCTCTCGCGCAGTGTCTACCTCAGAGGGTCCCCCATGCTGGATGCCGCCATCAAGGCGCTGTCGCAATTGATCTCGCCGCCGATGCGCTCGATCCTGTGGCGGTCGATCGGGCTTGCGCTGGTGCTGATCACCGTGCTGGCGATCGGCTTGCAGCGGCTGCTCAGCTGGTTTGCGACCTCCGGCGAGGTGTGGCTGGAAGGCCTGCTCGGGCCCGGCTGGCATTCCTCGATCGAGGTTCTCTCCTGGATCGTCTCGATCGCGACGGGTCTCGGCGTCGTGTTCGGCGGCATCTTCCTGATGCCGGCCATCACCTCGGTGGTGGCGAGCTTGTTCGTCGACGACGTCGCCGACATCGTCGAGCGCGAGCATTATCCGGCCGAGCGGCCGGGCGTGGCGCTGCCGTTCAGCCGGGCGATCCTCGAGGGCATCAAGACCGCGCTCGTCGCCATCCTGGTCTACCTCGCCGCGCTGCCGCTGGTGCTGTTCGCCGGCGCGGGATTCCTGATCTTCTTCCTCGCCGCCGCCTGGCTGCTCGGCCGTGAATATTTCGAGCTCGCCGCGATGCGCTTCCGCCCGCCGGAGGAGGCCAAGGCGATGCGGCGCGACAATGCCGCGACGGTCTTCACCGCCGGCCTGTTCATCGCCGCCTTCGTCTCGATCCCGATCGTGAACCTGGCGACACCGATCTTCGGCATGGCCTTCATGGTCCACATGCACAAGCGCCTGTCAGGCCCGCGGCCCGAGCTGATCGAGCCGGCGCGGCAGGTGCGATAGCGGCCCGGCGCAGCGCTGTCTCACACCGTCTTCTCCGGCCAGCGACAGAGATCGTTGATCAGGCAGACCTCGCAGCGCGGCTTGCGGGCGAGGCACGTATAGCGGCCGTGCAGGATCAGCCAATGATGCGCGTGCAGCATGAACTCCGCTGGGATCACCTTTTCGAGGCCAAGCTCGACCTCCAGCGGCGTCTTGCCGGGCGCTAGGCCCGTGCGGTTGCCGACGCGGAAGACATGGGTGTCGACCGCCATGGTGTGCTCGCCGAAGGCCATGTTGAGCACGACGTTGGCGGTCTTGCGACCTGCGCCGGGCAATGACTCGATCTCCGTGCGCGTGCGCGGCACCTCGCCGCCGAATTCACCGAGCAGCTTGGCCGACAGCGCGATCACGTTCCTGGCCTTGGTGCGGTAGAGGCCGATCGTCTTGATGTACTCGCGCAAGCGCTCCTCGCCGAGATCGAGCATCTTCTGCGGGGTGTCGGCAACCTCGAACAGCGCGCGCGTCGCCTTGTTGACGCCGGCATCGGTCGCCTGTGCCGACAGCACCACCGCGACCAGCAGCGTGAACGGGTTGACGTGCTCGAGCTCGCCCTTGGGCTCCGGATTGGCCTTGCGGAAACGGCTGAAAACCTCGTGGACCTCGGCCGGCGTCCACGGTCTTGTGGCTTTAAGTGATTTCTTCGCGGGCGCTTTCGGCTTGGTCGCGACCGGTCTTGCCGTTTTCTTCGGCACCGCCGCTTTGCGCGGGACCGGCTTGCGGGTGATTTTCGCCATGATCGGGATATACTGATGGACGATGAGCACAGGCAACGAAATTGCGCGGTCGCGATCTGAGAGCGAAGACGAGCCTCAGATCTTCTCCGCGCTGCTGACGCCGCACCGCTCGCTGAACCGCACCGGCTTTCTCGCCGTGATGCTGTTCCTGAGCGCCGTCAGCTTCGTCACGGGCCTCGCTTTCCTAATGATGGGCGCCTGGCCGGTGCTCGGTTTCTTCAGTCTCGACGTGCTTGTGATCTGGTGGGCCTTCAAGGTCAATTTTCGCGCCGCACGGGCCAGCGAGGAGATCGTGGTGACGTCATCGGAATTGCGGGTGCGGCGCGTCAGCCATCGTGGCCAGGTTGCCGAATGGACCTTCAATCCGCTTTGGGTCCGGCTCGACCAGGAGGTCGACGAGGAATACGGCATCGAGCACCTCTATCTAATCTCCCGCGGCCGTCGCCTGCTCATCGCCGGCTTCCTCGGCCCTGAAGAAAAGGCGAGCTTTTACAGTGCCTTGGTTGGCGCTCTCAACGCCGCGCGGCGTGGTCCGACCTATCATCCGGCGACCTGAGCGCAGTCGGAAATCGGGTGGTTTCGCGCGGGCCCCTCCCCTACATTCCCGGTCATGATGACCCTTGCGATACATGACCAGCGCCTGGCGAGGCCAGGCACCCAGAACGCCGCGTTGCGCGATTATGATTCTGTGCGCCGGGCGATCGCCTTCATCTCGGCGAACTGGCGCGCGCAGCCGACCATCGAGGCGATGGCGGATGCCGCCGGCGTCACGCCGGATGAGCTGCACCATCTGTTCCGCCGCTGGGCTTCGATCACGCCGAAGGCTTTCATGCAGGCGCTCACCCTCGACCACGCCAAGAACCTGCTCAGGGATTCCGCCAGCATCCTTGACGCGGCGCTCGACTCCGGCCTGTCGGGGCCGGGCCGGCTGCACGATCTCTTCGTGACCCATGAAGCGATGTCGCCGGGCGAATGGAAGAACGGCGGTGCCGGCCTCACCCTGCGCTACGGCTTCCACCCTTCGCCGTTCGGCACCGCGATCGTGATCGCCACCGACCGTGGCCTGTCGGGCCTCGCCTTTGCCGATCACGGCGAGGAGAAGATCGCGCTCGCCGACATGACGCGGCGCTGGCCGAACGCCACCTATGTGGAAGATCACGAAGGCACCGCGCCGCTCGCAGCGCGCATCTTCGATCCAAAATTGTGGCGGCCGGATCAGCCGCTGCGCGTGGTGCTGATCGGCACCGATTTCGAGGTGCGGGTGTGGGAGACGCTCTTGAAGATTCCGATGGGCCGCGCAGTGTCCTATTCCGACATCGCCTGCAACATCAGGAATCCCAAGGCTTCACGCGCCGTCGGTGCCGCCGTCGGCAAGAACCCGGTCTCGTTCGTCGTGCCCTGCCACCGCGCGCTCGGCAAGAGCGGCACGCTCACCGGCTATCATTGGGGCATCACCCGCAAGCAGGCGATGCTGGGCTGGGAGGCCGGGCAGCTGGGGCTGCAGTAGGCGCAACAAGCACGCTGCCGTAGGGTGGGCAAAGACGCATCGCGCCGTGCCCACCATCTTTCTCAAATTGCTGACGCTGCGTGGGCACGCTGCGCTTTGCCCACCCTACGGCACCGCGTGTACGGCGAAAGCCTACCCCGCCAGATCCAGCTTCGAGGCCACCGTCGAATCCGCGTTGAGGCGGTAGATGATCGGCACGCCGGTGGCGAGCTCGCGCTTCAAAATGCCTTCGGGCGAGAGCTTTTCCAGCACCATGATAAGCGCGCGCAGCGAGTTGCCGTGGGCGGCAACCAGCGTGCGCTTGCCGTTGAGCACACCGGGCAGGATCTCCTGCACGTAGTACGGCAACGCGCGCGCGAGCGTGTCCTTCAGGCTTTCGCCGCCGGGCGGCGGCACGTCGTAGGAGCGACGCCAGATCAGCACCTGCTCCTCGCCCCATTTCTTGCGGGCGTCGTCCTTGTTGAGACCGGAGAGATCGCCGTAGTCGCGCTCGTTGAGCGCGAGGTTCTTCGAAGTCGGCAGACCCTCCTGGCCGAGCTCGCCGAGGATGAGATCGAGCGTGTGCTGCGCGCGCGTCAGCACCGAGGTGTAGGCGACGTCGAACACCAGGCCTTGCGCCTTCAGCTTGCGGCCGGCTTCCTTGGCTTCCTTCACGCCGAGCTCGGTGAGATCAGGGTCCTTCCAGCCCGTGAACAGGTTCTTCAGATTCCATTCGCTCTGGCCGTGGCGCACGAGCACGAGAAGACGTTCGCTCATCAACTGCTTTCCGTGTTGTTCAGTTCAGATGTCGGACAGGCCGAGCACGTCGGCCATGGTGTAGTGCCCCGGCTTCTTGCCGTGCGCCCACAGCGCCGCCTTGAGCGCACCATGGGCGAACAGCATGCGGTCCTCGGCCTGATGCGACAGCGTCAGGCGCTCGAACGGGCCGAGGAAGGTGACGCTGTGGTCGCCGGCCACGGTGCCGCCGCGCAAGGAGGCGAAACCGATATTGCCCGGCCGACGGGCGCCGGTGATGCCGTCACGGCCGCGTTCGGAATGGTCATCGAGGTTGACGCCGCGGCCGCTCGCTGCGGCCTGGCCCAGCATCAGCGCGGTGCCCGAGGGCGCATCGACCTTCATGCGGTGATGGGTCTCGACGATCTCGATATCGAAACTCTGGTCGAGCGCCTTGGCGACGCGCTTGACCACGGCGGCGAGCAGATTGACGCCGAGACTCATATTGCCCGACTGCACCACCACGGCGCGATTGGTGACGCTCTTGATCACGGCATTGTCCGAGCCGGACAGGCCGGTCGTGCCGATGACGTGCACGAGGCCGCGTTCGGCGGCGATCGCGACATTGGCGATGGTCGCCGCCGGCACCGTGAAATCGAGGATGCCGTCGGCCTCCTTGCACATCGCCCAGAGATCGGCGGAGAGCTTGATGCCGTTGGCGGGCAGGCCGGCGAGCACGCCGGCATCCTTGCCGAGCAGCTCGGAGCCCGGCGCCTCCAGCGCGCCCGCCAGCACGGCGCCCTCGCTTTCGGCAATCGCCCGCACCAGCGCCCGGCCCATCCGGCCGCCGGCTCCCGCAACAATCAAGCGCATGTCGGACATGGTGTGATCCTCTTCGAGGCCGTTGTAGCGGGGGGAGGCAGTTCCGGCAACCGAGGGGACAACCTTCCGCCGTCATGCCCGGGCTTGTCCCGGGCATCCACGAAAGGCCACACAAGAGGGCGTAAAGACGTGGATGGCCGGGTCAAGCCCGGCCATGACGGAGTGTTATCCGTCAGACGGCTGCGGGCCGTCGTAGCCTTCGATGACGATGAGGTCGGCGATCGAGTGCGGCTGGCGCACCTTGATGTTGGCCTGGTATTCCGGCGAGTTGTAGCAGGCGAGCGCGGTCTCGTAGTCAGGGAATTCGATCACGACGTTGCGGTTGCGGCTGGCACCTTCGACGGCGGTGAACTTGCCGGCGCGGACGACGAAGCGGCCGCCCCATTTCTTGAAGATCGGGCCGTTGGCGATGGCGTAGGGCTTGTAGCCCTCGTCATTGCTGACGTCGACACGCCCGATCCAGTAACCCTTTGCCATTGGTCTTCTCCCTGTTGTTGATTAGCCAAGCGCCTGCGCGATCTCGGCCTGAATGGCCTCTGCGACGGCCTTCGGATCGGCGGCTTCCACGATCGGACGCCCGACGACCAGATAATCCGCGCCCGCGGCGATCGCACGCCCCGGGGTCATGATGCGCTTCTGGTCGCCGCTGGCGGCGCCCGCCGGACGAATGCCGGGGGTGACGAGGCTCATCTGGTGGCCGACGATCTTGCGCAAGGCCCCGACCTCCTCCGGCGAGGATACGAGGCCGTCGACACCGAGCACCTGCGCCTGCTGCGCACGTGCCTCGACCAGCTCCGACACGCTGAGCCGATAACCGGCCGCATGCAAATCGTCGTCGTCGTAGGACGTCAACACCGTCACGGCGAGGATCTTCAGGCTGGCGCTGCCGCGGCCTTCGACGGCGCCTTTCATGGTCTGCGGATAGGCGTGCACGGTGACGAAGGTCGCGCCCAGTTTGGCGACGCTCTCGGTGCCACGCGCGACCGTATTGCCGATGTCGTGCATCTTGAGATCGGCGAACACCTTCTTGTCCCTGTCGACAAGCTTGCCGATCAGCGGCAGGCCGCCGGCATAAGCGAGCTGATAGCCGATCTTGTAGAACGTGACGCTGTCGCCGAGCTTCGCGATCATCGCCTCCGCGGCATCAACGCTCGCCAGATCGAGCGCAACGATCAGGCGGTCCTTCGGGGCGATCTCGGCTGGCGTCATGTCATCTCACATCATGCGTTGGGAAACGTCGATCAACTGCGTCACCAGCTCCTTCAGCGCGGCGATATCGCCCTCGTTCTTCAGCCTGTCCCTATCGTCATAGGCCTGGTCGGCAAAGGCGAGCGTGAGCTGGCTGGCAATCACGTTGGCGTGGCAGGCGGAGAGGATCAGCCGCAGGGCCTGCAGCGCGCGGGCGGCACCTAACCGGCTCTGGGACGCGCCGGCAAGCGCATAGACGCGGTTGCGGAACACCTCGCCGCGCGCCTCGTGCAGCTCGTGCACGCGGCTGACCCAGTCGATCGCGTTCTTCAGCAGCGGCGGCACCGATGCGTTGTATTCGGGCGAGACGATGAGGACGCCGTGATGCGCGCCGATCATGCGCTTCAGATTGATCGCGTGCTTGGGCACGCCGGATTTGGCCTGGAGATCGCCGTCATAGATCGGCAGCGGAAAATCGGCGAGCGAGATGCGGGTGACGTCGACGCCGGCCTGAGCAAATTCATAGGCCGCCACCGCCGCCAGCTTCGCATTATGCGAGCCGGTGCGCAGCGAGCCGGGAATGATCAGGATCTTGGGAGCTGGCATCCAATCCCATGCGTTCGGCGAAACGAGCCCGCCGCGCAAAGAGGAGCCGGCGGAATTAATGCTTGCGATACACCCAGACGCGGGCCGGCGGAAGGTTCATCCAGATCCGTTCCGAGGCCTCTGTGGACACGCCGGACAGCGATTTCGGGATCGGCGGCACCACCGCATAGGTGAACTGGATGAAGGGCGCACCGGGCGCGAGCGCGGTGAAGGCATCGCGGATGAGCCGCAGCCGCGTCAGCATCGGCTTGGTGACGAGCGGCAGGCCGGACACGACCGCGCTGGCCGGCGTGCTCAAGACGTTCCAGAGCGTGTCGCGCAGGCGGTAGGCATCGCCCTGCACCACCTTGGCTTGCGGGTAGCGATCGCGCAGCAGCGCGCAGAAGCCGGGATTGTATTCGACGAGAACGAGACGCTTCTGGTCGATCCCGCGCTCGATCAGCGCGGACGTGATGGCGCCGGTGCCGGGTCCGAGCTCGACCACCGGTGCGTCGGAATCGGGATCGACATAATGAGCCATGGTCCGCGCCAGCAGCTTGCCGGACGGCATCACCGCGCCCATGTGCAAGGGCTTTTCGATCCACGACCTGAGAAAGCGCACCTCGTCATCGAGACGAGGCTTCTTCAACGCACGCGCGGACGATGGCAATGGCATGTCGGGACCGGACGGAACCGCAGGACCGCGGCGTGTCAGAAAATGGTCATAAAGACGTATAGGCCGGAGGCGATACGGTCAAGACGCGTCAGTTCGCCCGATTGCCGAAGAAATCCTTGACCTTGGCGAAGAAGCCCTCGGCTTCCGGCTGGGTGTTGCCGGAGGAGAGCTTCTCGAACTCGGCCAGCAATTCCTGCTGCTTTTTGGTCAGGTTCTGCGGGGTCTCGACCATGACCTGAACGTACATGTCGCCCATCTGGCGCGACCGCAGCACCGGCATGCCCTTTGATGCAATGCGGAATCGGCGACCCGACTGGGTGCCGGCGGGCACCTTCACCTTGGTCTTGCCCTTGTCGATGGTCGGCACCTCGAATTCGCCGCCGAGCGCGGCGGTCACCATCGAGATCGGCACGCGGCAATGCAGGTCCGCGCCGTCGCGCTGGAAGAACTGGTGCTGGGCCAGCGACAGGAAGATGTAGAGGTCGCCCGGCGGCCCGCCGCGCACGCCAGCCTCGCCCTCGCCGGCGAGCCTGATCCGTGTGCCGTCCTCGACGCCTTGCGGAATGTTGACCGAGAGCGTCCGCTCCCGGGTGACCCGCCCTTGTCCCGCGCAGGACGGGCAGGCGTCCTCGATCATCTGGCCGCGGCCCTGACAACCCGGGCAGGTTCGCTCCAGCGTGAAGAAGCCCTGCGACTGCCGCACGCGGCCGGCGCCGCCGCAGGTCGAGCAGGTCTTGGGCTTGGTGCCAGCCTTGGCACCGATGCCCGAGCAGGCCTCGCAGGTGACCGAGACCGGAATCTCGATCTGCGCGGTCTTGCCGCCAAAGGCTTCCTCGAGGGTGATTTCCATGTTGTAGCGCAGATCGGCGCCGCGCTCGCGGCCGCCGCGGCCGCGCTGCCCGGCCATGCCGAACAGGTCCTCGAAGATGTCGGAGAAAGAGGAGGCGAAGCCGGCACCGAAACCGGCGCCGCCGCCGAAGCCGCCGCCCTGCTCGAACGCGGCGTGGCCGTAACGATCATAGGCGGCGCGCTTGTCCTTGTCTTTCAGGACCTCGTAAGCCTCGTTGATTTCCTTGAACTTGACTTCGCTGGTCTCATCCCCGGGGTTGCGGTCGGGATGGAATTTCATCGCCAGCTTGCGGAACGACGATTTCAGCTTGCCTTCGTCGGCGTCGCGTTCGACTTCGAGGGTCTCGTAATAGCAGCGCTTGGTGGACGTGGACATGATGAGCTCGGTCTATCCAATCGCGATTCAAGTTGGCGCGGAACAACGCTGACATGCGGCGGAATGAGCGCCCTTCGACCTTGCGGCAGAGAGCAGCCTGGCAGCGCTGAGAATAACGGCTGGGAATTGATCGATCGTAACGGGGCCGACTTTGAAGGAGTCTTGAAAGGAGTCTTGGCCCGCCCGTCCCGACACGATGGCCTCCCCCGCGAGGGAGGAGGCCGGTAGCGTGTGTGGGGTCCAAGCCGTCCGCATCGTCACCCTCTCGGGGCTTAAGCGGACTTCTTGTTGTTCTTGTCGTCGTCGACCTCGGTGAATTCCGCGTCGACGACGTCGTCCTTGGCCGCATCCTTCTTGGCGTCGGCCTCGGCCTGCTGCTTGTACATGGCCTCGCCGAGCTTCATCGAAGCCTGCGCCAGCGTCTGGGTCTTGGCCTTGATCGCCTCGGCATCGTCGCCCTTCAGCGCTTCCTTGAGGTCGCTGACGGCATCCTCGATGGCGCGGCGCTCGCTCTCGGCAACCTTCGAGCCGTGCTCGGCCAAAGCCTTCTCGGTCGAATGCACCAGGCCATCCGCCTCGTTCTTGGCGGTGACGGCCTCGCGGCGCTTCTTGTCCGCCTCGGCATTGGCCTCGGCGTCCTTGACCATCTTCTCGATGTCGGCTTCCGACAGGCCGCCGGAGGCCTGGATGCGGATCTGCTGCTCCTTGCCCGTGGCCTTATCCTTGGCCGAGACGTTGACGATGCCGTTGGCGTCGATGTCGAAGGTCACCTCGATCTGCGGCATGCCGCGCGGCGCCGGCGGAATGCCCATCAGGTCGAACTGACCGAGCATCTTGTTGTCGGCCGCCATTTCACGTTCGCCCTGGAAGACGCGGATGGTGACGGCATTCTGGTTGTCTTCAGCCGTCGAGAACACCTGGCTCTTCTTGGTCGGGATCGTGGTGTTGCGGTCGATGATGCGGGTGAACACGCCGCCCAGCGTCTCGATGCCCAGCGACAGCGGGGTGACGTCGAGCAGCAGCACGTCCTTGACGTCGCCCTGGAGCACGCCTGCCTGGATCGCAGCGCCGATCGCCACGACTTCGTCCGGGTTGACGCCCTTGTGCGGCTCCTTGCCGAACAGCTGCTTCACGACTTCCTGGACCTTCGGCATGCGCGACATGCCGCCGACCAGCACGACCTCGCCGATCTCACCGGCGGTGACGCCGGCGTCCTTCAGCGCCTTGCGGCAGGGCTCGACGGTCTTCTGGATGAGGTCGTCGACCAGCGCCTCGAACTTGGCGCGGGTGAGCTTCATCGTCAGATGCTTCGGGCCGGTCTGATCCGCGGTGATGAAGGGCAGATTGATCTCGGTCTGCGTCGTCGACGACAGCTCGATCTTGGCCTTTTCAGCGGCTTCCTTCAGGCGCTGCAGCGCGAGCTTGTCGTTGCGCAGGTTGATGCCCTGCTCCTTCTGGAACTCGTCGGCGAGATAACCCACGAGGCGCATGTCGAAGTCTTCACCGCCGAGGAAGGTATCGCCGTTGGTCGACTTCACCTCGAACACGCCGTCGCCGATTTCGAGAATGGAGATATCGAACGTACCGCCGCCGAGGTCATACACCGCGATGGTACCGGCCTTGGTCTTGTCGAGACCATAGGCGAGCGCGGCCGCGGTCGGCTCGTTGATAATGCGCAGCACTTCGAGGCCCGCGATCTTGCCGGCGTCCTTGGTCGCCTGGCGCTGGGCGTCGTTGAAGTAGGCAGGAACGGTGATGACGGCCTGCTCGACCTTCTGGCCGAGATGGGCTTCCGCGGTCTCCTTCATCTTCTGCAGGATGAATGCCGAGACCTGCGAGGGCGAGTAGGTCTGGCCGTCGGCCTCGACCCAGGCGTCGCCGTTGGAAGCCTTCACGATCTTGTAGGGAACGAGCTTCTTGTCCTTCTCGACCATCGGGTCGTCGTAGCGGCGGCCGATGAGGCGCTTCACTGCGAAGAAGGTGCGCTCGGGATTGGTGACGGCCTGGCGCTTGGCGGGCTGGCCGACGAGGCGCTCACCGTCATCCGTGACGGCGACGATCGAAGGCGTCGTGCGCATGCCTTCGGAATTCTCGATGACTTTGGCGTTCTTGCCATCCATCACGGCGACGCACGAATTCGTGGTGCCGAGGTCGATCCCAATGACCTTTCCCATGGTCCTGATATCCTTCTTTTTGCGGCAGGTTGGCTGGGCCCAAGAGGCACCCGAACCGAAACCCCCTAAGATCAAACATCCGCGATATTGCGATGATTGAGGCTCATATAGGAGGGGGGGAGGGGCCCGCAAGGACCGAAGCTAGGTTTCTGCCGCTAAAACATCGGGTTTTGGAAGGTGATATCCGGGCTCAACCGCCCTTGCGGGTGAGGAATTATTAACAGGTCCGGGCCTCGGCAAGCCCCCGCACCCGCAAGCCCGCCCGCCCTGTTGCGGCGAGGCCAAACCGGCTAAAAGGCGGACCGACCGCACAGCCGGCGCAGCTGCTTCGCGCGACAAAGCGGCCCGGTGGCCGACCATCGAACGGCCTCAATGTGAACCAATCAGAGTGGCCATGAAGCTGATCCGCCCCCTCGCCGCGCTCGCCCTCCTCGCCGTAACAGCGCTTCCGGCCTTCGCCGCCGACGTCGTTTTCCCACCCGGCTTGCGTCTCGGCATGGTGCCGTTGATCGGCCTCAGCACGGCCAAGACCTTTCCGGGCTTCGAGAGCGAGGACGGCAACGTCAAGGTGCTGGTCACCGAGCTGCCGCCGGCCGCCTATGGCGAGGTCGTGAGCGCCTTCAATTCCAATCCCGGCGGGACGGGCGGCGTCAAGCAGGACAAGGTCGAGACCCCCGCTGGCCTTGCCTATTTCACCACCGAAAGCGGCAAGGCCGGCGATACCCCGGTGAAGCGCTATTCGATGATCGTGCCCGGCGCCGGCTTCTCCGGCTATGTCGCGGTACAGATCCCGGAGAATGCGACCAAGATCTACACGGACGAGGCGGTGCGACAGATGTTCGCGAGCGCCACCACCCGCAGGCAGGTCTCGGCCGAGGAGCAGATCGCGCTGCTGCCGTTCAAGATCACCGATCTCGCCGACTTCAAGGACATCAAGACCCTGGCACCGGGCTCGAGCATCATCCTGGCCGACGGCGATGAGAGCGTGGGCTACGAGGCGAGGCCGTTCATGATCCTCGGCCTGATCGGCGCCACCCCGCAAGCCGCCGACGACCGCGCCCGCTTCGCCCAGGAGGCGGCGCTCCAGATTCCCGGCGTGCGCGAGTCGCGCATCACCATGTCCGAGCCGATCCGCATCAACGGCCAGCAAGGCTTCGAGACCCGGATCGACGGCGTCAGCGGCAAGGACAAGGTCCCGGTGACGGTGGTGCAGTGGATCCGCTTCTCGAGCGGCGGCGCATCATTGCGCATCATCGCCAGCGCCCCGCGCGACCAATGGCAAGCCGCCTTCACCCGCTTCCGCGCCGTGCGCGACGGGATTCAGCCGAAGGGGTAGGGCCCGAGGCGCTTCAACACCTCCAATGTCATCCCCGCCTGGTGCGCAATTGCGCACGGGGGGCGACGATGATGTTGGGGCTAAGAGCCCAACTGCTCATCAGCCCGGCTGCATTTTCAGGCTTCTGTTCGTATACGAACGGAACTAGGCTTCCTCCCGTTGGATCATCCTGGAGGGGAGGTAGACATGCTGGTTCGGCGACAGGTCTTGGCAATGCTTGGAACGACGGCGCTGGCGACGCTCGCGCCAACCGCGCTGTTCGCGGCCGCACCGATCAAGCCGGACGAAGCGTCCGCGCTGCTCGTGATCGACGTGCAGAACTGCTTCCTGCCCGGCGGCAGCCTCGCCGTGAAGGAAGGCGAGCAGGTGGTGCCGGTCATCAACAAGATCTCGAAGGCATTTGCGAATGTGGTGCTGACGCAGGACTGGCACACGCCGGGCCACGTTTCGTTTGCGTCGGTTCATTCCGGCAAGAAGCCATTCGAAACGGTCGACCTGCCCTACGGCAAGCAGGTGCTGTGGCCGGACCATTGCGTGCAGGGCACCGAGGGCGCGGCGCTGTCGAAGGACCTGTCGATCCCGCACGCCGAGCTCATCATCCGCAAGGGATTTCACAAGAACGTCGACAGCTATTCGGCCTTCCTCGAGGCCGACGGCAAGACCTCGACCGGGCTCGCCGGCTACCTGAGGGGCCGCAAGATCAAGCGCGTCTTCGTCGCTGGTCTTGCGACAGATTTCTGCGTCGCCTGGACCGCGCTCGACGGGCGCAAGGCGGGCTTCGAGGTCTATGTGGTGGAAGACGCCTGCCGCGGCATCGACACGCAGGGCTCGCTCGCCAAGGCCTGGGCCGACATGGCCAAGGCGGGCGTGAAGCGGATTCAGTCTGCGGATATCGCGGTGAGCGCGTAGGCGGCGCGCCATCTTCCGTCATTCCGGGGCGCGCTTCAGCGCGAGCCCGAAATCCATTGTGCGGTTGTCTCTGCTGTTCGATGGATTCTCAGGTGCGCATTGCGCACCATAGTTCTCGACTTCGTCGAGCCCCGGAATGACGCCAACACTCAATTCGCCGCGCTGCTCGACTCGTTGTTGTTCGCCGCGGGCGCAGTCTTCGCGCCGCCCTTGGCGACGCCGACCAGCGCCGGGCGCAGCACGCGGTCACCAATGGTGTAGCCGGCCTGCATGATCTGCACCACGGTGCCCGACGGCACCGACGCGTCAGGCACTTCGTACATCGCCTGGTGGAAGTTCGGGTCGAACTTCTGGCCCTGAGGATCGAGCTTCTTCACGCCGTGTTTTTCCAGCGCGTTGAGCAGCGCGCGCTCCGTGAGCTCGACGCCCTCGATCAACGAGACCAGGCCGGGATCGGCCGCAGCACGCGCCTCCGCCGGAACGGCATCGAGTGCACGCTGGAGATTGTCGGCGATGTCGAGCACGTCGCGCGCGAAGCCGGTGATGCCGTAGAGGCGGGCGTCGGCGACTTCCTTGGCGGTGCGCTTGCGCAAATTCTCCATCTCGGCCAGCGTCCGCAGCATGCGGTCGCGCGCTTCAGCCGCTTCCTTTTGCAGGGTTTCGACCGAACCCGGCTCGGGATCGTCGGGCATGATGTAGGGTTTCGACACCACGGGCTCGCCGGTCGCTGCAGTCGTGTCTTGGGGTTGCCGGTCTTGCTCGGTCATCGGCTCTGATCTCGAACTCGTTTCAGGGATGTTGGCCCGGATATCGTGCCTAAACTCGCGAAAATCAAGCGCCCGTGATCGGCGGAAAGGCCGGTCAGCCCCCCAAGAGGCGGCTGACGATGCGGGCGGCGTAGTCCACGGTGGGGATCACGCGGGCATAATTCAGCCGCGTCGGGCCGATCACGCCGAGAACGCCGACGATGTGGCCGGCGGCATCCCGATAGGGCGAGATGATGGTGGACGACCCCGACAGCGAGAACAGCTTGTTCTCACTGCCGATGAAGATGCGCACGCCTTCGGCGGTCTCGGCCCGGCCGAGCAGGTCGATCACGCCGCGCTTGGTCTCGAGGTCGTCGAACAACAGCCGAACCCGCTCCAGATCCTCCAGCGCATGCAGATCTTCGAGCAGATTGGCATGGCCGCGGACGATGAGCTGGCGATCCTCGCTCTCGCCGCCGGACCAGCTGGCGATGCCGGCCGAGATCACTTTCTGTGTCAGCTGATCGAGCTCGGCACGGGCCTCGCCGAGTGCGGTCTCGAGCTCGAGCCGCGCCTCGGCCAGGGTACGGCCCCGGATCCGCGCATTGAGGAAATTGCCGGCCTCCGTCAGCGCCGAAGAGGGAACTCCGGGCGGCAGCGTCAACACGCGGTTTTCGACCTGGCCGTCTTCGCCGACCAGGATCACCAGCGCTTTTTCCGGTTCCAGGCGGACGAATTCGATGTGCTTCAGCCGCGCATTGGATTTCGGCGTCAGCACGACGGCGGCCGCCCGGGTCAGGCCGGAGAGCCGCATCAAGGCCTGGTCCAGCGCCGCCTCGACCGATTGCGCCTCGCCGACGGACGAGAGCTGGCTCTGGATCGCCTGCCGCTCGGCCTCGTTGAGGTCGCCGACCTGCATCAGGGCATCGACGAAGAAGCGCAAGCCCAGTTCCGTCGGCAGCCGGCCGGCCGAGGTGTGCGGGGCATAGATCAGGCCGAGCTGTTCCAGATCGGCCATGACGTTGCGGACCGAGGCCGGCGACAGCGGCATGGCGATCAGGCGGGAAATGTTGCGCGAGCCGACCGGCTCACCGGTCGCGAGATAGCTTTCGACAATTTGACGAAAGATGTCGCGGGAACGCTCGTTGAGCTGGGCAAGGCCTGCGCGCGGCGCGATCAGATGGATCGGATCGTGATGGGCCACAGACGGTAACTCCTCTCAGATACTTATAATTTGTCCATCCGGGCCGCTTCTGACAAGCGTCGCGTTTACGGGCCGGCGGTCAGGGGGTGAATAAGCCCTTGCCGCCCACCCCCCGCCCCACCTACAAGCACCGCGAACAGCCTATTCCCGCGAGTTTTGGAGATTTCCCATGCGGCCAAGCCGCCGTGCGCCCGACGAATTGCGCCCCGTGACGCTGGAGCGCGGCGTGGTCAAATATGCGGAAGGCTCCTGCCTGGTGAAATTCGGCGACACCCATGTGCTGGTCACCGCCACGCTGGAGGACCGCCTGCCGCCGTGGCTGAAGGGTCAGGGCCGCGGCTGGGTCACCGCCGAATACGGCATGCTGCCGCGCGCCACCTCCGAACGCACCCGCCGCGAGGCCTCCGCCGGCAAGCAGAGCGGCCGCACCGTCGAGATTCAGCGTCTGATCGGTCGCTCGCTTCGCACCATCGTCGATCTCGAAGCGCTCGGTGAGCGTCAGATCACGGTCGATTGCGACGTGCTCCAGGCCGACGGCGGCACGCGCACGGCCTCGATCACCGGCGCCTGGGTGGCGCTTGCCGATTGCATCAACTGGATGAAGGCGCGCAACATGGTGAAGGCCAACGTGATGCGCGACAACGTCGCCGCGATCTCCTGCGGCATCTACAACGGTACGCCGGTGCTCGATCTCGACTATGCCGAGGATTCGGAAGCCGAGACCGACGCCAATTTCGTCATGACCGGCGATGGCCGCATCATCGAGGTGCAGGGCACCGCGGAACGCGAGCCGTTCACGCAGGACGAGTTCCTGAAGCTGATCGCCCTGGCGCAGAAGGGCATTGCGCGTCTGGTGGACTTGCAGAAACTGGCCGTGGCGTAGTCAATAGGCCCATGCACCGCCGAATCACCGACAAGCTCGTCATCGCCACTCACAATCCCGGCAAGCTCGCCGAGATGAAGGAGCTGCTCGCGCCGTACGGGATCGAGGCGGTGTCGGCAGGCGAGCTTGGCCTCCCCGAGCCCGAGGAAACCGGCAACGATTTCCGCAGCAACGCTGCGATCAAGGCGGTCGCCGCAGCGCAGGCGACCAAGCTTCCCGCCTTCGCCGACGATTCCGGCATCGTCGTCGACGCACTCGACGGTGCGCCGGGAATCTACAGCGCGCGCTGGGCCGGTCCATCCAAGGATTTCAACGCGGCGATGGCGCAGATCGAGCGCCTGCTGCAGGAGCGCGGCGCCACCACGCCGGACAAGCGCAAGGCCCACTTCGTCTCCGCGCTTTGCGTGGCCTGGCCCGACGATCATCGCGAGGAGGTCGAGGCGCGCGTCGACGGCACGCTGATCTGGCCACCGCGCGGCACGGCCGGCTTCGGCTACGACCCGATGTTCCTGCCGGACGGGCACAGCCGCACCTTCGGCGAGATGACCAGCATCGAGAAGCACGGCCTGCCGCCGCTCGGCCTCGGCCTGTCGCACCGCGCCCGCGCTTTTCGGAAACTGGCGGAGATCTGCCTTGAGCCGCGCTAACAAGGATGCGTTTGGCGTCTATGTGCACTGGCCGTTCTGCCTGTCGAAGTGCCCCTATTGCGACTTCAACAGCCATGTCCGCCATGCCGCGATCGACGAGGCGAGGTTTGCCGCCGCCTTCGCGCGCGAGATCGCAACGACCGCCGAACGCGCGCCCGGCCGCGAGGTCACCTCGATCTTCCTCGGCGGCGGCACGCCGTCACTGATGCAGCCCGCCACCGTCGGCGCGGTGTTAGACGCGATCGGCAAGCACTGGACCGTCGCAGGCGACGTCGAGGTGACGCTGGAAGCGAACCCGACCAGCGTCGAAGCCACGCGCTTTGCCGGTTATCGCATCGCCGGCGTCAACCGCGTCTCGCTCGGCGTGCAGGCGCTCGATGACGCCTCGCTCAAAGCGCTCGGCCGCATGCACAGCGCGCGCGAAGCGCTCGATGCCGTCGCCATCGCGCGCCGCGCGTTCGACCGCTATTCGTTCGACCTGATCTACGCCCGCCCCGACCAGACGCCGGCGATGTGGGCGGGCGAGCTGCGGCACGCCATCGATGAAGCGGCCGAGCATCTGTCGCTCTATCAATTGACCATCGAGGAAGGCACGCCTTTCTTCGGCCTGCACCAGGCCGGCAAGCTGAAGACGCCGGACGAAGCGGTCGCCCGCGCGCTCTACGACGTCACGCAGGAGACCTGCGACAAGCTCGGGCTGCCCGCTTACGAGATCTCCAATCACGCGCGGCGCGGCGCCGAGTGCCGGCACAATCTGGTGTACTGGCGCGGCGAGGAATATGCCGGCATCGGCCCCGGCGCACATGGCCGCCTCGACATCGACGGGATCAGGCACGCCACCGCCACCGAGAAGCGTCCCGAGGCCTGGCTGATGCGGGTCGAGACCAACGGCGACGGTGTCGTCAGCGACGAGCTCCTCAACAGCGAGGAACGCGCCGACGAATTCCTGCTGATGGGATTGCGGCTCGCCGAAGGCATCGATCCCGAACGCTACAAGGCCCTCGCCGGCCGCCCGCTCGACCCCCGCCGCATCGCGCTCTTGCGCGAGGAAGGCGCGATCACGGTGGATGCAACGGGACGGTTGCGCGTGACCAGCAGCGGTTTTCCGGTGCTGGATGCCGTGGTCGCGGATTTGGCTGCGTAAGGAACTCTCGTAGGTGGGCAAAGCGAAGCGTGCCCACGCAACTTTCATTATCGAAAGAGATAGTGGGCACGGCGCAAGAGCGCCTTTGCCCACCCTACAGCACCGAGCTACGCCCCAAAGCTCTTCGGCGAGCCCGCCACGGCGACGCCGCCGCCTTGCGTCACCTTCATGACGGCGAGCCCGCGTTCATTCGTGCCATCCGCACGGAAGCGGAACAGGCCGTCGATGCCGGCAAAGCCGGAGGGGTTGGTGAGCACGTCGGAGGAGAAACGCTGGCCGCCTTGCGTGCGGGCCAGCGCGGCAACGAGCGCGACCGCGTCATAGGAAAGGGTCGCGGTGCGGATCGGCTCCGCGCCGTATTTCGTGCGGTAGCGGCCGGAGAAGGCGCGCCAGCCGGCCGGATCGGGCGCGGCGTAAAGGCCGCCCTGCAGCGCGGCGCTGGCATAGACGCGCGGATTGTCCCAAAGGCCGGTGCCAAGCAGCTGGATGTTGCGCAAGTTCGCGCCCGCGGCAGTCATGGCGTCCGCGACTGACACGACGGCATCGCCGTCATCGGCAATGAACAGCGCGTCCGCACTGCCGAGCTGCTGCGCCACGGTGCGCGCCGGCGTGGCGCGATCGGCGCCGTATTTCTCGAACGCGACGATGCGCCCGGCCCGCCGCGGCACCGCCGCCTTCACCGCGGCCTCGACGACATTGCCATAGGCGTTGTCGGGCACCAGCACGGCGAAGGAGCGCTTTCCGATGCCGGCGGAATATTCGACGATGCGGTTGACGTCCGACTCCGGCAGGAACGAGAGCAGATAGACGCCGCGTCCGGCGATGCTGGAATCGGTCGAGAACGCGATCACGGAAATGCCGCGCGTGCGCGCGACCTGCGCCACCGCCGGCACCGACTGTGCGAACAATGGTCCCAAAATGATCTCGGCGCCCTCGTCGACCGCCTGCTGCGCGCCGGCCTGCGCGCCTTGCGGGCTGCCATTGTCGTCCTTGATCAGGAGCTGTATGTTCGGGTTCTGGAACTCGGCCAGCGCCATCTCGGCGGCATTGCGCATCGATTGCGCGGCGAGCCCGGCATTGCCGGCAGCTGAGAGTGGCAGGATCAGGCCGACCTTCACGCCGCCGGTGCCGGCGGTCGTCGCCTGCTGCTGCGGGCCAGCCGGCTGGGCCGGCGGTGCGGAGCTCGAGAACGGGTTGGAGAACTGGCTGAGGCTTTGCTGCACGCCGGCGCAGGCCGACAGCACGGGCGCGCCGAGCAACAGGCCGAGCGCAGTCCGCCGGGTCGCCCCTGGCGATCGGGACCCCGGAAGGTGAGACTTTGGATGACGCGGGCCGACCATGGCAGCTTCTCTTCCGACCCGCCGTCGCCGGCCGATCACGACATTGCTTTCCGCGACACAGGCCGCGGATTCAGGCAGTGTGTCGGCAAATAGTTAACCAAAACAAAAGGATAACAATCGCTTAACGCGGCCGCAATCCCGTCCCGGCTACTCTTCGCCGTCACTCATTCACTCATCAAGGCGGCGTTTCCGTCGCGAATATGGCGCGAGGGCCCCTCCTGCCTCCCGGCGCGATCTCGACCGATCACATTCCCGTCCGTTCCTCGCCCCTCACCCGGATACGATCCTTGGGCACGATCTTTTTCGGCGAGCCGGTTCCCAGCCTTAGCGATCGTGCCTAAGTTGGCTCCATTATGCGCGCAAAGCCGGCCCCGATAAATACGCCTGAAGCTCAAGACGCCGCCTCGCGCGGTTTCTCCATCGATGTCCATCGGCTCGCGGCGCCGAAGGCCGCGCCGGGCCTCCACCTGGTCGCGACTCCGATCGGCAATCTCGGCGACATCACCCTGCGGGCGCTGCAGACGCTCGCCGGCGTCGACGTCATCGCCTGTGAGGACACCCGCATCACGCGCCGCCTGACCGAGCGCTATGCGATCACGGCCCAGCTCAAGCCATATCACGAGCACAATGCGGAGGCCGCGCGTCCCAAAATCCTGGAAGCTCTCGGGCAGGGCGGCTCGGTCGCGCTGGTGTCGGACGCCGGCACGCCGCTGATCTCCGATCCCGGCTTCAAGCTGGTGCGCGAGGTCTGCGCCGCCGGCCATGCCGTGTATGCGCTGCCCGGCCCGTCCTCGGTGCTGGCCGCGCTGTCGGTCGCCGCGCTGCCGACCGACCGCTTTTTTTTCGAAGGCTTCTTGCCGGCGAAATCAGCCGCGCGGCGCAGCCGTCTTACCGAGCTCGTCCGCATCGACGCGACGCTGGTGATGTTCGAGTCAGGCAACCGCGTGCAGGATACGCTGGCCGATCTCGCCGAGATCATGGGACCGCGCGAGGCCGCGATCTGCCGCGAGCTGACCAAGCTGCATGAGGAGATTTCGCGCGCAACGCTGAGCGAGCTGGCGCGCGAGGCTGCAACGCTGGAGACACGCGGCGAATTCGTGCTGGTGATCGCTCCGCCCGCGGCCGACGCCGAGGTTCTGACATCGGACGCGCTCGATAGTCTGTTGCGCGAGCAGCTTGCCGCGCACAGCGTCAAGGATGCCGTGGCGCACGCGGTCGCGTTGTCGGGCCGGCCGCGCCGCGAGGTCTATGCCCGCGCGCTCGAGCTCGCAAAGGATTCGCGGGGCAGCGATGGCGAAGACTGAGATTCCTGCGGAACCGAAGGTCGCGTCGCCCGAGCGCGTCGCAGCGTTCCAGACCGGTATTTCCGCGGAGAGTCGTGCCGCCGCCTACCTCATGGCCAAGGGCTACCGCATTCTCGCCAAACGTTACCGCACGCCGCATGGCGAGATCGACATCGTGGCGCGGCGCCGCAACCTGATCGCCTTCGTCGAGGTCAAGGCCCGCGCCACGCTGGACGAGGCCGCATTCGCCGTGACGCCGCGCCAGCAGCAGCGCATCATCGACGCCGCCCAAGGCTGGCTCGCAGCGCATCCCGAGCATGCCGAATTCGAATTGCGATTCGACGCCATGCTGATTGCGCCGCGCTCGCTTCCGCGCCATGTGTTGGCGGCATTCGACGCCTCGACCTGAAAGGCAGCCCATGAAACTGAACGTCGCCGTCCAGATGGACCCCATCGCCCGCATCAACATCAAGGGCGATTCCACCTTCGCGCTGCTCTTGGAGGCGCAGAAGCGCGGCCATGGCCTGTCTTATTACACGCCCGACAAGCTCTCGATGGTCGGCGAGGAGCTGGTCGCACCGGTTCAGCTCCTGACCGTGCGCGATGAGCCAGGCGACCATTTCACCCTCGGCGAGCCCAAGCGCGAGGCGCTGAACGGGTTCGACGTGGTGCTGCTGCGCCAGGATCCGCCGTTCGACCTCGCCTACATCACCTCGACGCATTTCCTGGAGCGCATCCATCCGAAGACGCTGGTCGTCAACGATCCCGCCTCGGTGCGCAACGCGCCGGAAAAGCTGTTCGTCATGAATTTTCCGCAGCTGATGCCGCCGACGCTGATCTCGCGCGACCTCGATGAGATCAATGCGTTCCGCGACAAGTACGGCGCGGTCGTCATGAAGCCGCTGCACGGCCATGGCGGCGCGGCGGTGTTCCGCGTGATGCCGCAGGACATGAATTTCGGCTCGCTGTTCGACATGTTCTCGGTGACGTTCCGGGAGCCCTGGGTGATCCAGCAATTCATCCCCGAGGTAAAGCACGGCGACAAGCGCATCATCCTGGTCGACGGCGAGTTCGCCGGCGCGGTGAACCGCGTGCCGGCCGCCGACGACCTCCGCTCCAACATGGTGCGCGGCGGCGCGGCGCATGAGACCGAGCTCACCCCGCGTGAGCGCGAGATCTGCGCCACGGTCGGCCCGGCGCTGCGCGAGCGCGGCCTGCTGTTCGTCGGCATCGACGTCATCAACGGCAATCTCACCGAGATCAACGTGACCTCACCGACCGGCATCCGCGCCATCGCACGGCTCGGCGGCCCGGATGTCGCGGCGAAGATCTGGGACGTGATCGAAGCGAAGCGGAAGAAGTAGAGCTCTGCGCGCAGCCCGGATGGGGCGTTAGCGAATCTGAGACGCCCCCCACTTGCACTGGCCCCGGATTACGCTTGCTCTCCATCCCGGCTATGGACGACGCTCGCGGCCACCTCGCACGCTAACGACGTATTCACCATGACGCCGCGCGCGTCGTGCGAACGTACGTGCCCGCGTAGGTGAAACTACGGGGCCGTTGGCCGACCCAATAACGCCGCGTTCACCATCTGCCGAAAACCAGCATCGCGGCCGGCGATCGCGTTCGGCCTCGCAACACCCCTTATACTTTTGCTCCCTACTCATCGACGCGGGGGAACACGCCAGGTGCGGTTCGAGTGCCCCGCGTAAGAGTAGAAGCGTATGAATACCGCACGCATTGTCGTTCTCGTCATCGCTCTCGGCGCCGGCGGCGTCGCTGCATATCTGGCGAGCGGCTATCAGAATCCGCCCGCGGCCGTCCTGCCCGTCGCCGAGAAGCTGCCGACGGTCGAGGTCCTCATCGCCAAGAACGACATCCAGCTCGGCCAGGCCGTGAAGCCCGAGGACCTGCAATGGCAGGCCTGGCCCGCGGCCACCGCCAGCAGCGCCTTCATCCGCCGCGACGGCAGGCCCGAGGCACCGGCGCAGATCGCGGGATCGATCGCGCGCGTGCCGTTGATGCAGGGCGAGCCGATCCGCGAGCAGAAGCTGGTCAAGGCCGAAGGCTCCGGCTTCATGGCCGCGATCCTGCCGTCCGGGATGCGTGCCGTCTCCACCGAGATTTCAGCCGAGACCGGCGCCGGCGGCTTCATCCTGCCGAATGACCGCGTCGACATCGTCCTGACCCGCCGGCTGAAGAATCCGGACGGCGGCAACACCAACGGCCCGACCGGCGGCAACGACCTCATCCTGTCCGAGGTCATTCTCACCAACATCCGAGTGCTCGCGATCGACCAGGCCCCGAAGGAAAAGGAGGGCCAGAACGCGGTGGTCGGCAAGACCGTCACGCTCGAGCTGCGGCCCGACCAGATCGCCACGCTTTCGGCCGCACGCCAGGGCGGCACTCTGACACTCGCGCTGCGCAGCATCGTCGATGCCAACGCAGTCGACGGCACGCCCGAGGACCAGGCGATCAAGCGCCCGGGCGGCGTGAACGTAATCCGTTACGGCGTCCAGGCACGGCAACTGACGTCACAGAAGTGATGGGGACAGCATGAACTACGGGGGTGATCGGACGGGCCTGCGCATTCGGGGGAAGCGCGCGCGCTCGGTCCTGGCGGGGACGATGTTGATGCTGGGGCTGCTCGCGGCTCCCGGCGTCGTCGCTGCCGCGGAAGCGCCGGTCGGCGACCAGGCGCCGATGCAGGCGTCGGATCTCGGCTTATCGTCGGTTGGGACGATCGCACCGGCGCGGTCGCGCTTTCTGTCGCTCGGCATCGGCAAGTCCGTCGTCATCGACCTGCCGCGCGAGGTCAAGGACGTGCTGGTGGCCGATCCCAAGATCGCCAATGCGGTGATCCGCTCGGCCCAGCGCGCCTATATCATCGGCGGCCAGGTCGGCCAGACCAACGTCGTGTTCTTCGCGGCCGATGGCCAGCAAGTCGCCTCCTATGACATCGCGGTGAAGCGCGACCTCAACGGCATGCGTTCGGCGCTGCGCCAGTCGCTGCCGGGCGTCCAGATCGAGGGCGTCGGCGACAGCGTGATGCTGACCGGCTCGGTGTCGAGCCCGGTCGAGGCCCAGCAGGCCGGCGACGTCGCCGCAAAGCTGGTCGGCGGCGCGGACAAGGTCGTCAACAACATCGTCGTGCGCGGCCGCGACCAGGTCATGCTCAAGGTCGTGGTCGGCGAAGTCCGCCGCGACATCGTCAAGCAACTCGGCGTCGATCTCAGCGCCAGCCTGAATGCCGGCACGGCGGTGGTGAATTTCAACAATTCCAACCCGTTCTCAGTCTCTGGCGGACCGATCGTCAGCAGCAATGGGCTCGGCGTCACCGGCCTCGCCAAGGGCGTCGCCACCGTCAACGCCACGATGCGGGCAATGGAAAGCGCCGGCGTCATGCGGACCCTGGCCGAGCCGAGCCTGACCGCGATCTCGGGCGAATCCGCCACTTTCGTCGCTGGCGGCGAATTCCCGATTCCCGGGGGCTATGCCTGCGATCCGGTCACCCACGTCTGTACCACCCAGGTCACCTACAAGAAGTTCGGCATCTCCCTGAACTTCACCCCGGTCGTGCTCAGCGAAGGCCGCATCAGCCTGCGCGTGATGACCGAGGTCTCGGAGCTGTCGAACACCAACTCGATTACGCTGACGCAGTCGGTGTCCGCGGGCTCGACCAACTCGATCACCATTCCTTCGATCCAGACCCGCCGCGCCGAAACCACCCTGGAAATTCCCTCGGGCGGCTCGATGGCGATGGCCGGCCTGATCCAGCAGCAGACCAAGCAGGCGATCAACGGACTGCCTGGTGTCGACCAGGTGCCGATCATCGGCGCGCTGTTCCGCAGCCAGGACTTCGTCAACAACGAGACCGAGCTGATGGTGATCGTGACGCCTTACGTGGTGCGCGCGGTCGCTCAGAAGGAATTGTCGCGGCCCGACGACGGCTTCGCGCCGGCCTCGGACGCACAGAGGGCGCTGCTCGGCAGGGTCAACCGCCTCTATGGCATCGCGAGCCGTGTCGATCCGGTGGCCGGCACGCCGGGCGATTTCGGCTTCATCATCGACTGAGACGAACGGTTTGGGGACCGGGCAAGGCAGGGGCAGGAGGGATCAGGGGATGACGACAACATCAGCCGATCGACGTCGCAATTTGCGGCTCGCACTGGCACTGACGGGCCTCTCCGTCATGCTCGGCGCCTGCAACACCACCGAGATCGTCACCCAGACGGTGCCGACCGATTATCGCCAGCGCCATCCGATTGCGGTGCAGGAAGGCAAGAAGTCGATCGTGATCTTCGTCGGCAAGAGCAGAGGCGGCCTCTCGGCTGCGCAGCATTCGGACGTCGCGGGCATCGCGCGGGACTGGATGCGCGAAGGCACCGGCTCGGTCGTCGTCGATGTGCCGGTCGACACCGCCAATTCGCGCGCGGCCGCCGCAACCTATCAGGAGATCCGCTCGGTGCTCACGTCCGGCGGCGTGCCGTCGCGCGCCATCGTCCAGCGGCCCTATCGCCCTGATGATCCCGGGCTGCTGCCCACCATCCGCCTGAGCTATTCCAAGATCACCGCGGTCGCCGGCCCCTGCGGGCTGTGGCCCGAAGACGTCGGCCCCAACATCCTCAACCCCGGCTACACCGAGAACCGCCCCTATTTCAATCTGGGCTGCGCCAGCCAGCGCAATCTCGCCGCGATGATCGACAACCCGGCTGACCTCGAGCAACCGCGCGCCGAGACGCCCGCCTATACCGCACGGCGCGACATCGCGTTCGATCGCTATCGCAAGGGCACGACGACGACCACCACCTATCCAGAATCCGACAAGGCCAAACTCAGCGATACCGCCAAATGACAGGCA
This sequence comes from Bradyrhizobium sp. USDA 336, assembly GCF_044908355.1. NCBI lineage: Bacteria > Pseudomonadati > Pseudomonadota > Alphaproteobacteria > Hyphomicrobiales > Nitrobacteraceae > Bradyrhizobium > Bradyrhizobium sp. USDA 336. The sequence continues at coordinate 5,757,072 of NZ_JBIYDC010000002.1, forward strand.
TCCACGACGAAGACGCGGACGATCCGCAGCATCCCGAGGAACACATCGCGCCGGTTCCGCGCATTTCGGTGCAAGCCTTCTGCGAGACCGAGCAGACGCTCAAGGCGGTGACGGCGGCTGGCCAGGATCGCCGGCTCGCCAAGGCCCATCTCAGCGCCAAGGACGGCGGCCTCGCCGCGGCGATCGAAGCCTATGAATCGATGCCGACGCCGAACGTGATCGTCATCGAGTCCGACGGCACGCGCGACATCCTCGAAGGACTGGACGATCTCGCCGGCGTCTGCGATCCCGGCACGCGCGTGGTCGTGATCGGCAGCCCCAACGACACCGCGCCCTATCGCGAGCTGGTGCGCCGCGGCGTCAACGATTACGTAGTCGGACCGGTCGAGACGATCGACGTGGTCCGCTCGATCTGCAGCCTGTTTTCGGCCTCCGAGGCCATCATCACCGGCCGCGTCATTGCGGTGGTCGGCGCCAAGGGCGGCGTCGGCGCGTCCACCGTCGCGCATAATCTGGCATGGACCATCGCCCGCGACCTTTCGCTCGATTCCGTCGTGATCGATCTCGACCTCGCCTTCGGCACCGCGGGCCTCGACTACAATCAGGATCCGGTGCAGGGCATAGCCAATGCGGTGCTGTCGCAGGACCGGCCGGACACGGCGCTGATGGAGCGCCTGCTCGCCAAATGCACCGATCGCCTCAGCCTCCTGGCGGCGCCCGCCACGCTCGACCGCGTCTACGATTTCAGTGCCGAAGCCTTCGACGCAGTGTTCGACACGCTGCGCATGACGACGCCCTGCATCGTGCTCGACGTTCCCCATCAATGGTCCGGCTGGACCCGCCGCGCGCTGGTGAACGCCGACGACATCGTGATCGTGGCCGAGCCCGATCTCGCCAACTTGCGCAACACCAAAAACATGCTGAGCGTGCTGAAGGCGGCGCGACCGAACGACCGGCCGCCGCTGTACTGCCTCAACCAGGTCGGCATGCACAAGCGCGCGGAGATCGAGGTCAAGGCCTTCGCCAAGACCATGGAGAGCCAGCCGATCACGGTGATCCCGTTCGATTCGAAACTGTTCTCGACCGCGGCCAATAACGGCCAGATGATCGCGGAGGTCTCCAGGACCCACCGCACCACCGTTCTGTTTCAGAACATGGCGAACCGCCTCGCCGGCCGCGGCGAGGTGAAGAAGCCAAAGCGCTCGCTGCTCGAGCCGCTTTTGAAGAAGCTGAAGGGCAAGTCGGGACGCAGCTCGGCCCCGCATCGCAAGGCGTCTTAGGCGTAGCTTATTTGAGCATGATCTTTTCGGAAAACCGCTTCACACTTTGCGCTGACGCGGCCCTTCGGGTCCGGATCATGCTCTAGGGCGGACTACCTGTCCGCCCGCTGCTGCTTTTTCGCCAGCAGCTGCTTCAGCGCCGCGACTTTGGCCGCGGCCTGGTCCGGCGGCAGATCTGCCTTGACGAGGATTTCGGCCTCGGCCTCGCGACCCTGCAATCCCAGCACGAGCGCCAGATTGGCGCGGACCCGCGCATCGTTCTGATTGCGCTGATGGGCGCGGCCGAGCACCTGTTCGGCCTTCGATAGATTATTCTGCAGCATGTAGGACAGGCCGAGATTGGACAGCACGGTCGGCTCGTTCGGCACGATCTTCAACGCCGCGGCGTAATATTGCTGGGCTTCCTCGTTGCGGCCGAGCTGGTCGAGCACAGCGCCCTGCGCCGACAGGATGCGCCAATCGGGATCCTCGGGCGAATGCGCCCGGCCGAGGACGTCGAAGGCCTGCTGGAAATTGCCGTTGTCGGCGAGCGCGCGGCCGTAGCCGGCGAGCAGCGCCTTGTTGCCGGGACGGGCGAGCACGGCCTGCTCCAGCACTGCGACCGCCTGCGCGCGCTGGCCGCTGCCACGCAGCGCCTTGCCGTATTCGAGAGCAATGGCGGGATCGCTCGGCTTGGCGCGATAACGCTCGCGAAGTGCGTCCATCTCCGGCGTGGGGTCGGCCTTGCTGTCGGACTTGCCGTCAAGCTTGGCGGCGGACTCCCGCTTGCCGCCGAGCGCACCGGTGACGTCGTCGATGCCGGCCGTCTGACAGCCGCCGAGGGCGAGGATCAGGACGGCGGAACACAGATATCCCGCCGGGGGAAAGGCGAGGAACGAACGCTTGGGCATACTCTGATCACTCGGCAACTGATCAGAGATGCTTACCGATTAACGCTAAAGTCCCGTTAAGGAGGGCGCGCGTGTTGAGGTTCAGTCGACGAACTCGGCGCCGAATTCGCAGCCGATGCGCCAGCGCAGGCGGCATTGGCGGGAATAATCAGGCGCGAAGATGATGGTGAACTGCGGCGGCACTTCCAGAAATTCCGCCACCACTTTCACGCCGCCATCCGAAATATCCGTGATCGTGCAATCCCGCGGCAGCGAGCCCGCGCCAAAATGGATCTTGGCGAGGCGGCTGCACACCCGACGTTCGCTTCTCCGGCGATTTGCAAGCATTTGAACTGTTCACCCGTTAGACCACGGCCCATCCCGCAGCCCTAGGAGTAGCGGACATTCGTTGGAATGTGCTGAGGAGAGAAGGTGGCATTCGAGACGTAGTGACGGGACCGCATTTACGCCTGGTTAGGATTTGACGGGCCGCCAAGCGATTGTTCCCGTATTGTTCTTGCGGAAACGGCCGCGCTCTGCTACCCCTAATTGCAGCAATGGGCAGGCTGGTTCGGCATGGTTCAGCGGGTTTCTACCGTCGCCTTTGAGGGGATCGAGGCCCGTGCGGTCGACGTGCAGGTGCAGGTCGCGCCCGGCCTGCCGGCCTTTGCCATCGTCGGCCTGCCGGACAAGGCGGTGTCGGAGGCGCGCGAGCGGGTGCGCTCGGCGCTGATCGCCTCGGGGCTGGCGCTGCCGGCGCGGCGGATCATCGTCAATCTGGCCCCGGCCGACCTCCCGAAGGAGGGCAGCCATTACGACCTGCCGATCGCGCTCGGGCTGATGGCCGCGATCGGCGCCATCCCGCCGGATGCGCTGACCGGCTTCACCGTGCTCGGCGAGCTCGGTCTCGACGGCTCGATCGCGCCGGTGGCCGGCGTCCTTCCCGCCGCGATCGGCGCCAATATGCGCGAGGAAGGACTGATCTGCCCGGCGTCCTGCGGCTCCGAGGCGGCGTGGGCGAGCCCGGACATCCAGATCATTGCCGCACACTCGCTGATCCAGATCGCCAACCATTTCAAGGGCACCCAGGTGCTGTCGCGGCCGACGCCGAAGGTGCACGAGGCCGCCGCCTCGACGCTCGACCTGCGCGACATCAAGGGCCAGGAAAGCGCCAAGCGCGCGCTGGAGATCGCGGCCGCCGGTGGGCACCACCTGCTCATGATCGGCGCGCCGGGCGCGGGCAAATCGATGTTGGCCGCGCGCCTGCCCTCGATCCTGCCGCCGCTGTCGCCGAGCGAGCTGCTCGAGGTCTCGATGATCGCCTCGGTCGCCGGCGAGATCGAAGGCGGCGCGCTGACGGCGCGGCGCCCGTTCCGCTCGCCACACCATTCCGCCAGCATGGCCGCGCTCACCGGCGGCGGCGCGCGCGCCAAGCCCGGCGAGATCTCGCTGGCGCATCAAGGCGTGCTGTTCCTCGACGAATTGCCGGAGTTCGATCCGCGCGTGCTGGATTCGCTGCGCCAGCCGCTGGAGAACGGCGAGGTCGCGGTGTCGCGCGCCAATCACCGCGTCACCTACCCTGCCCGCTTCATGCTGGTCGCGGCGATGAATCCCTGCCGCTGCGGCAATGCGTTCGAGCCCGGCTATGCCTGTAAGCGCGGCCGCATCGACCGCTGCACCGCCGATTATCAGGCGCGCATCTCCGGTCCTTTGATGGACCGCATCGATCTGCGCATCGAAGTGCCGGCGGTGACCGCCGCCGACCTGATCCTGCCGCCGCCGTCGGAAGGATCGGCCGAGGTCGCCGCCCGCGTCGCGGCGGCGCGCGACATCCAGCTGGCGCGCTATGCAGATGCAGGCCTGCCCCATGTCCGCACCAATGCCGAAGCCCCCGCTTCCGTGCTGGAGGAGATCGCAAAGCCGGACGCGCAGGGTCAGAAGCTGCTGCGCGACGCCGCCGAGACCATGCGCCTGTCGGCGCGCGGCTATCACCGCGTGCTGCGGGTGGCGCGCACGCTGGCCGACCTCGACCATGCCGACAAGATCGGCCGGCTGCACCTCGCCGAAGCGCTGTCCTACCGCGCACTCGCGGAGGATGTGCGCCAGCTGGCTTGATCATTCCGCGCATCAACCCGGCGGTAACGACTTTCCTTTACGCTCTACAAACCATAAGGCCCGACGCGTTTCGGTTGTGAGTTCCCCGGGGCCTAGCGAGTAGAGCGTCATGTTGCGTTTCAAGTTCCTGGCCTCGGCTGTTCCCGTGCTGGCGGCTGCGGTGTTCGCCCGCGCCGAGATCGGATCGGTGTCGCATCCCTGCATCGCGCTGGGCGACACATCGGTCGAGCTCACCTCGCTGTTCTGGACCGCCGGTGTGCATGTTGCCTTCACCGACGATCCCGCGCAGGCCACGGTGCGGGTCCAGATCACCGAGGATGCCGACGCCGCGGATTTTGCCGTGGTCGACGACGGCCTCGGCTCCGAGCCTGACACCTGCCAGGCCAGCCCTTCGACGCGTCTCGTCTCGATCGCCGCGCAGCCGGTCGACGGCGGCCAGGTGGTCTATCTCTCCAGCGAAGGACCGGCGGATTACCGCATCTATGTGCGCTCAAAGACGTTCTCGCCGCGCGAGGCGGCTGCGCTGATCGTCGGCGCCCGCGGCGGCCACGGCCGCTTCCAGGCGGCATCGCTTTAGAGCTTTGTGTTTGAGCATGATCTCCGCGCAAACGCGTCCCGCGTTTGTCGCGAAGGAAAACCGCTGCACACTTTTCCGGATCATGCTCTGACCCGTTAACGTCTCGTCAACCCTGTTCGGAGGCGGCGCCACCGCCGCAATTTGTTCGCAAGGTCGGCGGGCCATCGTCGCACGCGGCGGCGGGGATTTCAGGCAAGGGTCGGTTGCGATGGGTCGGACGTTCCGGATCAAGGTGCGCATGCGTCGTTTCAGGCGACGGCATCCGAGGCTCGCCTTCGCGATCCGCTCCTTCATGATCTTCTCGGCGACGTTCGGCGGCGCCTATGGTTTCGTCTCCGGCAGCCGGTCCGACAATTCCGGCTACGATCCCCATACCTTTGCGATCGGTGCCAGCTTCCTGTTTGCGCTCGCCTGCCTCGGCCTTGCGACGCTGAGCATGCGCCTGCGCTTCGTCAACAAGCAGCTGCGGACGCTCGCCGCCCACAACGAAGCCCTGATCGACCGCAATTGGGAGCTGAAGGAAGCGGAAGAGCGCGCCCGCAGCCTGTTCGAGCAGCAGGGCGACCTGATCGTGCTGCGCGCTACCGACGGCCGCATCAGCTTTGCCAACGACGCCTATTGCGCGCTCGCAGGACAGGCGCGCAGCGCGCTGGTCGGCACGCGCTTCGATTTCGACGTGCTGGAGCAGGGCGACAGTGCCCGCGAGAGCAGCGGCACGCGCATCCACGACCAGAAGATCGCAACCCCGCTCGGCGCGCGATGGATCGCCTGGCGCGAGGGCTATGTCCGCCTCGATGCCGGCCAGCCCGCCGAGTTGCAGAGCGTCGGACGCGACGTCACTGACCGCACCGAGACCGAGCGCGCATTGTCCGACGCGCGCGACCAGGCCGACGCCGCCAACCGCGCCAAGTCGCGCTTCCTGGCGATGGCCTCGCACGAAATCCGCACCCCCCTGAACGGCATCATCGGTATGGGCGGCCTGTTGCTCGACACCGATCTGACGCCGGAGCAGGCGACTTATGCCAGGGCGGTGAAGACCTCGGGCGAAGCCTTGATGGCGCTAATCGAGGAGCTGCTCGACTATTCCAAGATCGAGGCCGGCAAGCTCGACCTCGATCAACGTCCCTTCGCGCTCTCGACCCTGGTCGAGGAGATCACCGAGCTGCTCGCGCCGCGCGCGCAGGCGAAGTCGCTCGAGATCGCCGCCTATGTCGACGAGCGCCTGCCGCTCGAAGTGGTCGGCGACGCCGCGCGGCTGCGCCAGGTGCTGCTCAATCTCGCCGGCAACGCCATCAAGTTCACGAGCAGCGGCGGCGTGGCACTGATCGTCGAGCCCGGCATCTGGCCGAACGAGATCAGCTTCCTGGTTCGCGACACCGGCATCGGCATCGCAGCCGAGGCCCAGCAGCGCATCTTCCGCGAATTCGAGCAAGCCGACGAGCGCGTCGCCCGCACCTATGGCGGCACCGGCCTTGGCCTCGCCATCAGCGAGCGCATCGTCAAGCGCATGGGCGGCCGGATCACGCTCACGAGCGAGCCGGGCAAGGGCTCGACCTTCGAGGTCGCGGTGCCGCTTCCGCCGTCGCAAGGCGGCGCCGGGCAGACCGCATTTCCGAGTCCCGACCTCACCGGCAAGTCGATGCTCCTCGTCGCCGACGGCATCGAAGCCTCGCTCATCGCCCGGCGCCTCGAACGCTGGGGCAGCCAGACCTGCCTGATTGCAGATGCGGCGGTCGCCGAAGCATTGCTGCCGGAACGCTCCTGGCACGCGGTGCTGATCGATCGGGCGATCGGTCCAGCCGCAGCCGATCAGCTCGGTGAGGCCGCCCGCGCGCATGCCTTGCAGCGCCTCGTGCTGCTGACGTCGAGCTCGCGCCACGAGAAGCTGTCGCCGGCTTTCACCGGCTTTCTGGTGAAGCCGCTGCGCGCGGCCTCGCTCGCCGCACGCCTTGCCCTGACGCCGGAGGTCGCCTCGCCCGATCTCGCGCCGGAGCCGCCACCGGCCTCCGCCGGCCCCGCGCCAGCGAAAGGCCTGTCGATCCTCGTCGCCGAGGACAACGAAATCAACGCCTTGCTGATGCGCTCGCTGCTGACCAAGCTCGGCCACCGCGTCGTCATTGCCGTCCATGGCGAGGCCGCGCTGGAATCCTGGCTCGCCGCCTCATCGGCCGGCACGCCCTACGATCTCGTGCTGATGGACATCCAGATGCCGCAGCTCGACGGCATCGAGGCGACAAAGCGCATCCGCGCGCACGAGGCCGCGCTGGGCGATTCCCAGACGCCGATCCTGGCGCTCACCGCCAACACGCTGGTGGAGGATCGTTATGCCTGCTTCGAGGCAGGCATGAACGGATTTCTGATCAAGCCGGTCGACCGTGAGAAGCTCGAGGAGGCGCTGGCGGGCCTTGCCGCGTCCCGGCACCAGACGGCTCCGGATCTCACGGGAACCTGATCTCGTCTGACGATCGCAATTGAAATCGAGCGCGTTGCGCGTCACGATCACTCCGGGGGCATTTTGCAACCAAAGGATTTTGCGCATGAACGTGCTTTGCCGCCTCGCCCTGATTGTTCTCCTGGCTGGAATCTCCCGCCACGCAGCCGCCGACACACCGGACCTCATCTCGTCGCTGAAGCAGGGCGGCTACGTCCTGATCTTCCGACACACCGCGACTGACGACAGCCAGAAGGATGTCTATCCCTTCAAGTTCGACGACATGAGTGCCCAGCGTCAGCTCAGCGAGAAGGGCAGGGACGCGGCGCGCCAGATCGGGACGGCGGTCAAGGACCTCGCGATCCCCATCGGCGACGTCTACACCAGCCGCCTGAACCGCGCGGTCGAAGCCGGCAAGCTGATCTCCGGCCGTGAGGTCAAGCCGGTCGATGCCCTGACCGACAGCAGCAACGCCAGCGCATCGGGAATGGCAAACCCGACCGGCGCCAATACCAAGGCCGGGCAGGCCGTGCGTCAGCTCGTCGATGCGCCGCCGCAGGCCGGCACCAACACCGTCCTGGTCACCCACAAGACCAACATCGCCGATGCCTTCGGCAAGGACGCCGGCAACGTCGGGGAAGGCGAGGCCTTCGTCTACAAGGCCGGCGGCTCGGGCCCCGCCACCTTCGCAGGTCGCATCACGCTTGCGGATTGGATCGCGAAAGCGGGCAGGTGAGGACCTGCCGCTCCGCCACGATGTTGTGCTACGGACATCATCTGGCGAACGAGCGAAGAGCTGGCGAACACGTGAGAACATCGGAGAATCGTTCATTCCTCATCCTGCTCGGCGCGATCTCCGTCGCGTTCGTCTGGGTGCTTTGGCCGTTCTCCGGTGCCGTGTTGTGGGCCACGCTGCTGGCCATCATCTTCGCCCCGTTCTATCGGCGGGTCCTGAAATCCGTGCCCGAAAAGCACAACCTTGCCGCCCTCGCCACCGTCATCGTGGTGGTCGTCATGGTCCTGATCCCCGTGGCGATCATCATCGCGTCGCTGATCGACCAGGGCGGGGAGCTGTATCAGCGCGTTCAGAGCGGGGAGATCAGCCTGGCTCATCCCCTGCAGCAGCTGAAATCCGCGCTGCCCGCCTGGGCTGCGTCGCTCGGGGACCGCCTGGCCGGCATCGATCTTTCGGCCCTGAGGGAACGCCTGTCGGGTCTGGTCGTCCCGGCCGGCCAACAGCTGGCCGGGCACGCGATCAACATCGGTCAGGTGACGCTGGAGTTCGTCGCAAGCCTGCTCGTGATGCTGTACCTGCTGTTCTTCCTGCTGCGCGACGGTGACGAGCTCAATGCCCGCATTCGCGAGGCGCTCCCGCTGAGCCCGAGCCATACCGCCGAAATTCTCGATGTCTTCACCCTGGCGGTTCGTGGAACGATCAAGGGCATCGTTCTCGTCGCTTTGATACAGGGAGCGCTCGGCGGGCTCATCTTCTGGCTGCTCGGCCTCACAGCGCCGCTGCTGGCGGGCGCACTGATGGCGCTGCTCTCGCTGCTGCCGGTGCTCGGCTCCGCGCTGGTCTGGGTTCCGGTTGCGCTTTACCTGCTTGTTGCAGGTTCGGTCACGAAGGGCCTCATCCTGCTCGCTTTCGGCACCTTCGTGATCGGCCTTGCGGACAATTTTCTCCGCCCGATCCTGGTCGGCCAGTCGATCCAGATGCCGAGCTATGTCGTGCTGCTTGCCACGCTGGGCGGCCTTGCGACGTTCGGAGCGAACGGGTTCGTCATCGGCCCGCTCGTTGCTGCGATGTTTCTGACGACTTGGCACATCTTCGTCGTCGGGAAAGCGCGAGATGACGTCCGAAAGTGACCTTCATTCCTTGGCCGGCCGGTCTAGGATCTCGCGCACACGCAGCGCCAGCTTCGCTTGCGAGACGGGCTTCTCGAGAACATCGACCCCTTCATCCAGGCGGCCCTGGTGGACGACGGCGTTCCTGGAATATCCGGTCATATAAAGAGTCTTGAGTCCCGGCCGAATCTGCTGCGCCCGTCTCCCGAGCTCGCGACCGTTGATTCCGGGCATGACGACATCGGTTAGAAGCAGATCCACTCTCGGCTCCTCCTGGAGCAGAATCGTCAGAGCGCCTTGAGCGCTCGGCGCGGAGAGGACGCGATAATTGAGGTCGCGCAGGACATCGCACACATAGGCCCTGAGGTCGGCATCATCCTCGACAACGAGAAGGGTCTCAATCTTCTCGCCTTCGGGCAACACGTCTTCCGGCTCGTTGGCAGGCGCCCGGCTCGTGCCGAGATAACGAGGGAAGTACATCTTGATGCTCGTGCCGTGGCCGACCTCGCTGTAGATCTTCACGTGCCCGCCGGATTGCTTGACGAAGCCATAGACCTGGCTGAGACCGAGTCCCGTGCCGTGCCCCGGCTCTTTTGTCGTGAAAAAGGGCTCGAAGGCATGATCGAGCACCTCGCTCGACATTCCGCTTCCGGTGTCGGTCACACAAATTACGACGTACTGACCTGGCGACAGCTCGGGATTGATGCGGCTGTAATCATCATCGGCCGAGACATTCACGGCCTCGACGGTGAGCTTGCCGCCGTCCGGCATGGCGTCGCGGGCGTTGATGGCGAGATTGATGATCGCCGACTCCAGATGGTTTGCGTCGGCTTCGATCTGCCACAGGCCCGCGCTCCCGACAGTCTCGACTTCGATCCGTTCGCCGAGCGTACGCTGCAGGAAATCCTGCACGCCGTTCAGGAAGTTGTTGACGTTGATCGGCTTCGGATCAAGTGCCTGGCGGCGCGAGAAGGCAAGCAAGCGGCTGGTCAGCGCCGCAGCTCTCTGGGCACCACGCTTGGCGTGGCCTAGAGCGCGCTGGAGATTGCCGCTGCCGGCCAATTGGCGGGCATTGCGCTCCGCAGTCTCGATGTTGCCCAGCACGATCATGAGCAGGTTGTTGAAATCGTGCGCGATGCCGCCGCTGAGCTGTCCGACGGCCTCGAGCTTCTGCGAGGCGAGCAGTTGCTCCTGAACCTGCTTGAGCTCGTCCTGTGCGCGCTTGCGTTCGGTGAGATCGCGCGTGACCTTGGCGAAACCGATGACCTCGCCTGTCTCGCCGACGATTCGATCGATGATGACGGAGGCCCAGAAGCGCGTTCCATCCCTTCGTAACCGCCAGCCTTCGGCCTCGAAGCGGCCGTGCTCGCGAGCTTCTGCCAACGCGCGCTTGGGGACTCCGCTTGCGATATCTTCCGGCGTGTAGAACCGGCTGAAATGCTGCCCGATGATCTCATCCGGAGCATAGCCTTTGATGCGCTGAGCCCCTGGATTCCAGGTCGCGACGTTGCCCTGCGGGTCGAGCTGGAAAATGGCATAGTCGATCACGGCCTCGATCAAGCGACGGTAGCGTCGCTCACTCTCGAGCAGCTCGGCGTGCGCTTGCTGCCGCTCGGTGATATCCCGCGTCACCTTGGCAAAGCCGATCAGGCGGCCCTGCTCGTCCCTAATCGCGTCGAGGACGACGAGGGCCCAGAACCGGCTGCCGTCCTTGCGCACCCGCCAGCCCTCGGAATGGAAGCGCCCTGTCTCACGCGCTGTCGTCAGCGCCCTGTCGGGCAGGCCCGCGGCGCGATCCTCGGGCGTGTAGAACGCCGAGAACGACTTGCCGACGATTTCGCCTGCGGAATAACCCTTGAGACGCTCGGCCCCCACATTCCAGGTCCGTACGATCCCATCGGTATCGAGCATGAAGATCGCATAGTCGACGATCGCGTTGACCAGCAGCTCGAGGCGGCGCCCGTCCTCGAGCTGGTCGAGCGGCGTTTGACTCATACGGATCCTCGAGACAGAACAGGGCGGGGTTGCTTAACGAATAGGCAGCAGCAAAGTTCCCCACAAGGACTAAGAATACCTCGGCCTGATGCACTCTCGACCGGCTGCGGGCGCAGCCGAAGCCCGACGCAGCGGCTTCTGGGCCATTATGCTGCGTGGGCGTGGAATCGCGGCGCCGAAAGTCGACCGGGCGGTCCCTGAGTGCCCCTTGGAGACCGTATCTGTCCGGGCGGCGCGCTTGCAATGCGGGCACACAAAAAGGTGGGCGATGACCGGGACCGGCTCGTCCGCGAGCAATTCGGAGCGATACCACCTCATCTCGACTGGCAGTCCGGACATGTCGGCGCTTCGAGATGCTCTGCAGCGCTTCTGAGACGATCAACCATGGCCCCTCTCGTTTTCGAAGGCCATAACGGAATACCCTTTGCCGGTCTGCATCAAAAGATACTCAGCTGGAAAATTGCGATCGGCTCGGCTGTCCGGCTGGCTAGAGCCGCCTGAGCGCCACGCTCTCCACGGTGTGGTCGGCGCCCTTCTTGAGGATCAGCGTCGCACGGGGCCGGGTCGGCAGGATGTTATCCTCGAGATTGGCGAGGTTGGTACGCTCCCAGATTGCGATCGCGGTCGCGGTGGCTTCCTCGTCCGACAACAGCGCGTAGCGGTTGAAGTAGGATTTCGGATCGGTGAATGCGGTGTCGCGCAGCGCCAGGAAGCGCTTGATGTACCATTGCCGCAGCGCCGCCTCGTCGGCGTCGATATAGACCGAGAAATCGAAGAAGTCGGAAACCACCGGCACCGCCTTGCCATCGCGCGGCAGCTTGCCGGTCTGCAGCACGTTGACGCCTTCGACGATCAGGATGTCGGGCTGGTCGATCTCGGCCCATTGGTTCGGCACGATGTCGTAGGTCAGATGCGAATAGACCGGCGCACGGACGTGGCGACGGCCGGCCTTGATGTCGGAGAGGAAGTTGAGCAGCATCGGCAGATCGTAGCTCTCCGGAAAACCCTTCTTCTGCATGATGCCGTGCCGCTCGAGCACCGCGTTGGGATAGAGAAATCCGTCCGTGGTGATCAGCTCGACCTTCGGCCGCGGCGACCAGCGCGCCAGGAGGGCCTGGAGCACGCGTGCCGTGGTGGATTTCCCGACCGCCACCGAGCCGGCGACGCCGATGATGTAGGGCACCTTGCGATCCCGGATGTTGAGGAACTGGCGCTCGGCGTAATACAGCCGCTGCATCGCATCGACGTAGATCGACAACAGGCGCGACAGCGGCAGATAGATGTCTTCGACCTCCTGCAGGTCAAGGCGATCGTGCAGCGAACGCAGCCGGTCGAACTCGCCCGGCTCTAGCGTCATCGGCGTATCGTCGCGCAGTCGCGCCCATTCCTCGCGCGTATAAACGCGGTAGGGATTGTACTGCTGCTCGGGTGCGCGGATATCCATGACGCCGCCTTTCCGTTGCGATCTATTCGCCCTTGCCTAGCCGCCCTTGCGCGACGCCTTCTCTTCCAGCCCCGACATCGAGGTCCGCTTGTCCAGCGCGGCCTCGACCTCTTCCAGCTTTATGCCGCGCGCCTTCAGCAGCACAAGGAAATGATAGAGCAGGTCGGCACTTTCAGCGATCAGATGCGCGCGATCGTTTTCGACTGCAGCGATTACGGTTTCGACTGCTTCCTCGCCGAACTTCTTGGCGCAATGCTCGGGGCCTTTGTCGAGCAGCTTGCGGGTATACGATGCTTCGCCGCTGGACGCTGCGCGGGCGTCGATGGTTTCGGCCAGATCATGGATCGTGAAACGCGGCATCGGACTCACTCGGAAACACATGGGACCACGGCGGCCATCCCCAGCCACCAGCGTAGCATTCTTATGAACGGGAGTCGTCAGGCATCGAGGCGCATCGGCAGCCCGCGTCGCGCCATGTGCTCCTTGGCCTCACGAATCGTAAATTCCCCGAAATGGAAGATCGAAGCCGCCAGCACCGCCGTGGCGTGCCCGTCGCGGATACCGTCGACGAGATGGTCGAGATTACCGACGCCGCCCGAGGCGATCACGGGAACGGGAACGCTGTCGGCGATCGCCCGGGTCAGCGGAATGTCGAATCCCTGCCTTGTGCCGTCGCGGTCCATCGAGGTGAGCAGGATCTCGCCGGCGCCGAGTGAAACCACCTCCTGGGCGTATTCGATCGCGTCGATGCCGGTCGAGTTGCGCCCGCCATGAGTGAAGATCTCCCAGCGGTCGCCGCCCGGACGCTTGACGCGCTTGGCGTCGATCGCGACCACCACGCACTGCTCGCCGAATTTTTCCGCGGCTTCCTTGACGAATTCGCGCCGCGCCACCGCGGCGCTGTTGATCGACACTTTGTCGGCGCCGGCGCGCAGCAGCGTCTTGATGTCGTTGACCTCGCGCACGCCGCCGCCAACGGTGACAGGCATGAAGCAGGCTTCCGCCGTGCGACGGACCACGTCCAGCATGATGCCGCGGTTCTCGTGGGTCGCGGTGATGTCGAGGAAGGTGAGCTCGTCGGCGCCGGCGGCGTCATAGGCGATGGCGGCTTCGACGGGATCGCCAGCATCGCGCAGATCGACGAAATTGACGCCCTTGACGACTCGGCCGTCCTTGACGTCGAGGCAGGGGATCACGCGCACCTTGAACATGGGTCAGCTCCTGCGCGCGTCGCGGATCAAGGTGAGGGCGGCGGCGGAATCGAGCCGGCCGTCATAGAGCGCGCGGCCGGCGATCGCGCCGGCGAGCTTCTTCGCGCACGGCGTCAGCATGGCTTTCACGTCCTCGATCGAGGCGAGGCCGCCGGAGGCGACCACGGGAATCGAGATGGCATCGGCCAGCGCGATGGTCGCCTCTAAGTTCAAGCCCTTGAGCAGGCCGTCTCGCGCGATGTCGGTGAAGATGATGGCGGCAACGCCCGCATCCTCGAAGCGCTTGGCGATCTCGAGCACCGTGACCTGCGACGTCTCGGCCCAGCCTTCGACCGCGACCTTGCCGTCGCGCGCATCGAGCCCGACCGCGACCCGCCCGGGAAATTTCTTCGCCGCAGACTTCACCAGCTCCGGATCGCGCACCGCGGCGGTGCCAATGATGACGCGGGTGATGCCCTTGTCGAGCCAGGCTTCGACGGTCGCGAGATCGCGAATGCCGCCACCGAGCTGCACCGGAATCTTGATCGTCTTCAACATCGCCTCGACCGCCCCGGCATTCACCGGCTTGCCGGCGAAGGCACCGTCGAGGTCGACGACGTGGAGATATTCAAAACCCTGCTCGGCAAAGCTCTGCGCCTGCGCGGCCGGATCGAGGTTGAACACGGTCGCGCGCGCCATGTCGCCTTGCTCGAGGCGCACGCACTGGCCGTTCTTGAGGTCGATCGCGGGAAAGAGAATCACGGTTTCCATCGCAAGAAGTTCGAGATCAGGGCCAACCCAAAGCGCTGGCTCTTCTCGGGGTGGAATTGCGTGCCGATGGCGGTGTCCTTGCCGACGATCGCGGTGACGGGCCCCCCGTAATCGGCGCGCGCGAGCACGTCCGCCTCGCTGGCGGGATTGAGGTGATAGGAGTGCACGAAATAAGCGTGCTGGCCCTTCGGGCCGAGCGGCAGCTTGTCGAGCACCGGATGCTCCCTGAGCACCTCGAGCGTATTCCAACCCATGTGCGGGATCTTCAGGCCTTCATCGCGCGGCGTGATCTTCTCGACGTCGCCGCCGATCCAGTTCAGGCCCTCGGTGACGACGTGTTCCTTGCCGCGGCTCGCCATCAGCTGCATGCCGACGCAGATGCCGAAGAACGGCCGCGCCTTGACGCGCACCGCTTCGGTGATGGCCTCGACCATGCCGTTGACGGCATCGAGCCCGCGCCGGCAATCGGCGAAGGCACCGACGCCGGGCAGCACCAGGCGGTCAGCCTCGTAAGCCTGGTCCGGATCGCTGGTAACAAAGACCTTTTGCGGGCTCTCCAGGCTGCGCGCGGCGCGCTCGAAGGCTTTCGCGGCTGAATGCAGATTGCCGGAACCGTAATCGATGATGGCGACGCTCATCTTGACCCTCCCGGTTCTGGAAACAACCCAATGATGCCGCCGGCTGGAATGGGCGGCGGGTTCGAGAATGGCTGACCCGGCACATTGCGGGTCGGCGGCGGGCCGCCGCGATCGACGGCCCATTGATCGCCAGCGCTGCCGTTCTGCTTCTGGCTCCAGCGCTCGAAGAAGCGGCGCTCCGCAGTATCGCTGTCGTCGGCGACGACGATGTCGAGCTGGCGCCATTTGCCGCGCGACAAGGTCCAACGGCGCAGGCTCGAGGCTTCGAGGCCCATCAGCAGCGCGACGATGCAATCGGCGAAGAAGATCGAGGAGCGCCCGACGCCGAGGCTCGACAGCCCGGCGTTGAACGCGGCCAGGAAGATCAGATAGCCGATCAGCGCCAGCCACAGCCGATTCCACAACAGCCAGAACGGACCGAAGATCATCGCCCAGAAATGGAAGCCGTCGCGCACGAACACGATCCTGTCGGTCGCGCGCGGGTCGGCTCCTGCGGGTGAGGGAGCGTGAACTGTGTAGACAGGCATGGTGATGCCCCGTTCTCGAAATTCAGTGATGCCGCCAGCAGCCTTCGCCGCAAGACGGAAGATGTCAGCCGCCGAGCGAGCCCTTGGTGGACGGGATTTCGCCCGCCGCCTTCGGATCGATCGCCACGGCCGTGCGCAACGCCCGCGCCAGACCCTTGAAGCAGGACTCGGCGATATGATGGCTGTTATCGCCATATAGGGTCTCGACGTGGAGAGTCACGCCGGCGTTGATGGCAAAGGCCTGGAACCATTCGCGCACCAGCTCGGTGTCGAACTCGCCGATCTTGTGCCGGGGGAAGTCGGCCTTGAACACCAGGAACGGGCGGCCCGAGATGTCGATCACCACGCGCGTCAGCGTCTCGTCCATGGGCATGTGCACGCCGGCGTAGCGGGTGATACCCGCCATGTTGCCGAGCGCCTGCTTGACCGCCTGGCCAAGCGCGATGCCGGTGTCCTCGGTGGTATGGTGATAATCAATGTGCAGATCGCCCACCGCCTTGACCGTGAGGTCGATGCGGGAATGGCGGGCGAGAAGATCGAGCATATGGTCGAAAAAGCCGATGCCGGTCGCGATATTGGCCACGCCGGTGCCATCGAGGTTCACGGAGACCTCGATGTCGGTTTCCTTGGTCTTGCGCTTGATCGTCGCGGTGCGCATTGAAAGCTGGCTTTCATCCTAGCTAGGGAGCCGAAAACGCCAGTCTCTTAACAGCCAAATGACACCTTCGCTACTGCGGGAACGGCCGGCCGGACCTCTACTTCTGCCTATGGTGAGCGAAATTCGGCCCGGAACGGCCCGTTGTGCCCTTGGTCCCGACCGCCTAAATCAGGCCGGACAGTGAGGTATTCATGCAGGACTCCCAGAACAGCTCGCCGGGCTGGCACGGCACCACGATTCTAACGGTCCGCAAGGGCGGCAAGGTGGTGGTCGGCGGCGACGGCCAGGTCTCGATCGGCCAGACCGTGATCAAGTCCAATGCCAAGAAGGTCCGCAAGCTCGGCAAGGGCGACGTGATCGGCGGCTTTGCCGGCGCCACGGCTGACGCCTTCACGCTGTTCGAGCGGCTCGAATCCAAGCTCGAGCAATATCCGGGGCAGCTGACCCGGGCGGCGGTGGAGCTCGCCAAGGACTGGCGCACCGACCGCTATCTGCGGCGGCTGGAGGCCATGATGATCGTGGCTGACAGGGACGTCTCCCTGGTGCTGACAGGCACCGGCGACGTGCTCGAACCCGAGGCCGGCGTGATGGCGATCGGCTCCGGCGGCAATTACGCGCTGGCGGCGGCCCGGGCTCTGCTCGACACCGACAAGGACGCCGAGACCATCGTCCGCCGCTCGCTGGACATCGCCGCGGACATCTGCGTCTACACCAACCGGAATCTGACGATCGAGAGCCTGGCTACGGGGTAGGGCGGAGGGGTCATTTGTCCGAGTGCCTCTCCGCACGATCGGTGCAACCTCTCCCGCTTGCGGGGGAGGTCGGCGCGAAGCGCCGGGTGGGGGCTCTTCCCTCTGGGGGATTGTCCCATTGCGGAAACACCCTCTCCCCAACCCTCTCCCGCAAGCGGGAGAGGGAGAGCAGCACCGCTGTGGGCGCTAGATGACGCAAAGCTACACCTTCCGTCCCATGACCGCGGCCGACATGCCGCTGATCCGGCGCTGGCTCGCCGCACCGCATGTCGCCGAGTGGTGGCATGATCCGGAGACGCTTGAATTCGTCGGCGGCGACCTCGATCATCCTGACCTGGCGCAATTCATCGTCAGCCTTGACGGCCGACCTTTCGCCTACCTGCAGTGCTACCGGCTCGGCGATTGGCATGTCAGCTTCGGCCCGCAGCCCGTGGGCACTCGCGGCCTCGATCAGTTCATCGGCGAGGCTGACATGCTCGGACGCGGCCACGGCTCCGCTTTCATCCGCGCCTTCATCGACCAGCTCTTCGCGCGCGGTGTGCCGCGCATCGTGATAGACCCGAGTCCTTCCAATGCGCGTGCGATTCGTGCCTATGAGAAAGCTGGCTTCGTGCCGCAGCACGAGATCGTCACGCCCGACGGTCCCGCACTCCTGATGATCCGAGACCCATGACGCTCGCCGCAAGCCCCGCTGCCAAGACTACATTCCCGCCGCTCGCCTGGGTCGGCATCGCGCTGCTGCTGCTCGCGCTGCAAGCCGCGATCCTGCTTGCGATGGGACGGGTGCCGATCTGCGCCTGCGGCACCATCAAGCTGTGGCACGGCGTGGTGAACAGCTCGGAGAATTCCCAGCAGATTGCAGACTGGTACACGTTCTCACACGTGCTGCACGGCTTCCTGTTCTACGGCCTGACCTGGCTGCTGTTCGCGCGGTTACCCTTCCTGCCTCTCTCCTGGCCCGCACGGCTGATCATCGCGATGCTGATCGAAGGCGCCTGGGAGATCGTCGAGAACTCGCCCTTCATCATCGAGCGCTACCGCGCCGGCACGATCTCGCTGGATTATTACGGCGACAGCATCCTCAATTCGGTCTCGGACAATCTGGCCATGATCCTGGGGTTCCTGGCCGCACGCGCGCTGCCTGTCACCGCGACCGTGCTGCTGGGGCTGGCCTTCGAGATCGTGCTGGCGCTCCACATTCGCGACAATCTGACGCTCAATATCCTGATGCTGATCCATCCGATCGATGCCGTGAAGCAGTGGCAATCCGGCCCGCCGATCATCTGACCCAAAATGCGGCTTGTCCTTGGCCGTCTCCAGCCCTAGCTAATCAGACATGACAGACTTCTCCCCCCGCGAAATCGTTTCCGAACTCGACCGTTTCATCGTCGGCCAGGGCGACGCCAAGCGCGCCGTCTCGATCGCGCTGCGCAACCGCTGGCGCCGGCAGCAGCTCACCGGCTCCTTGCGCGAGGAGGTGCTGCCGAAGAACATCCTGATGATCGGCCCCACCGGCGTCGGCAAGACGGAAATCGCGCGGCGGCTCGCCAAGCTCGCAAATGCGCCGTTCCTGAAGGTGGAAGCGACCAAATTCACCGAGGTCGGTTATGTCGGCCGCGACGTCGAGCAGATCATCCGCGATCTCGTCGAGGTCGCAATCGCGCAGGTGCGCGAGCGCAAGCGCAAGGACGTGCAGGCGCGCGCCCAGCTTGCCGCCGAGGAGCGCGTGCTCGATGCGCTGGTCGGCGCCAATGCGAGCTCGGCGACGCGCGAATCCTTCCGCAAGAAGCTGCGCGCCGGCGAACTGAACGACAAGGAAATCGAGATCGAGACGCAGTCGTCGGGCGGCGGCATGCCAATGTTCGAGATCCCGGGCATGCCGGGCGCCCAGATGGGCGCGATCTCGCTCGGCGACATCTTCGGCAAGCTCGGCGGCCGCAGCAAGACGCGCCGGCTGACGGTGGAGAGCTCGCACGAGATCCTCGTCAACGAGGAATCCGACAAGCTCTTGGACACCGAGCAGCTGACGCTGGAGGCGATCAGCGCGGTCGAGAACAACGGCATCGTGTTCCTGGACGAGATCGACAAGATCTGCGCCCGCGACGGCCGGGTCGGCGGCGACGTCTCGCGCGAGGGCGTGCAGCGCGATCTGCTGCCGCTGATCGAGGGCACCACGGTCTCGACCAAGCACGGCGCGGTCAAGACCGACCACATCCTGTTCATTGCGTCGGGCGCCTTCCACGTCGCCAAGCCGTCCGACCTCTTGCCGGAATTGCAGGGCCGCCTTCCGATCCGCGTCGAGTTGCAGGCGCTGACCCGCGACGACATGCGCCGCATCCTGACCGAGCCCGAGGCCTCGCTGATCAAGCAATATGTCGCCCTGATGCAGACCGAAGGCGTGACACTCGACATCACCGACAGCGCCATCGACGCGCTGGCCGACATTGCGGTTGCCGTCAATTCGACGGTCGAGAACATCGGCGCCCGGCGGCTGCAGACCGTGATGGAGCGGGTGCTGGACGAGATCTCCTTCACCGCCCCCGACCGCAACGGCGAGACCGTTCGGCTCGATGCGGATTACGTGCAAAAGCACATCGGCGACCTCGCCAAGAACGCGGATCTCAGCCGGTTCATTTTGTAATTCAGGGCGGTCACGCTATGGATGCGGCGTGACCGTACGCATCCTGCAAAATCCCTGGCGGCTCCTGCTCGCGATCAACGCGGCGGTCATCGTTGGCGTGCTCATTCACAAGATCCAGCTGCCGCCCTACGTCCCCTACATCCACCTCCTGGTCGACTATCATTTCGGCTTCATCAAGCGCGCGCTGATCGGGGCAATCGTCGCGCTGTTCACCGACAAGGTGCCGGTATGGCCAGTGTTCGCGCTCGGCGGGGCGATGTGGCTTGCAACGCTGGGCCTTTATGCCAGGCTCTTCCAGAACACGTTCGGCTTCTCCGCGAAAACGCTGCCGCTGTTCGTCTTCACCGCCGGCTCGCCGTTCTTCCTGAAGAACTTCATGCACACGCTCGGCCATTTCGACATCTACGGCTGCGCGCTGGCGATCATCCTGCTGCTGATGCCGGCCGGCTCGCTGGTCTTCGTGGCGACGGCTGCGCTGTTCTCGATCGTTCTCGTGCTGATCCATCACATTCATCTCTTGATGTATGTGCCGACGATCATCACCATCGTCGTGATCCGGCATTACCTTGCTTACGGCTGTGACCGCAGCAATGTTGTCTTCGGCGGGGTCGCTCTCGCCATTGTCTCCGCGCTGTTCTTCGCCGCGCAGTTTCTGGGAACGATGCCGGTCCCCGAAGCGGACTTCGTCGCCTATCTCAAAAGCCGGATGGCCGATCCTGCGCGCATCGACCTCTTGCAATTCGCCTATATCTGGTACCAGCCGCTGGCGAAGGAGGTTGCCGACACCTGGGGCCGCCTGCCGCACAACATCCTCGGCGTGCCCGTGTTCGCGCTTCTGATCTGGCTGCACGCGCCGCTGTGGCGCTTCTTTGCCAGCCTGATCGGCGCGCTCGCCAGCGATCTGCACAAGCGGCTCGTCATCGCAGCACTGGTCGGCATCAGTGTCGCCTATCTCGTGATGTTCGCTATGGTGTTCGACTATTCACGCTGGATCTCGAACTGGGCGGTCTGCATGTTCCTGATCCTGCACGCGGTGAAGATGCTGCCGGCCAAGCAGGAAGCAGCGCCGATTCCGGCGGAGGATCGCAAGACCAACATTTTCGGTTTGATCCTCACGCTGATCCCACGCGTCGGAATTATCCGACCGTTTTAGAGGTAGACCCAGTCGCAACCTCAGAGAAGGTGAGCTCCCTCCCCCGCTCTTGTCCGCCGAAGCCTTGGCGAAGGCGGATGCGGGGGAGGGTTGGGGAGAGGGTGTCTCCACAGAGGGATTCCCCAAGAGGAGAAAACCCTCACCCGCCGCGCTTCGCGCGTCGGCCTCTCCCGCAAGCGGGAGAGGCAAGGGAAGCCGCATCGCCGAGACTGCTACCCTCTCGCCCGCCTGATCCGCACATACAGCGCCCCCTCGCCGCCGTGGCCGATCGCGGCTTCCTCGAAGCCGACCACGAAGGCGCGGAATTCCGGCAGGCTGAGCCATTCCGGCACTTGGCGGCGGAGCACGCCGCTTTCGCCGCCGCTGCGTCCCTTGCCGGTGATGACGAGCACGAAGGTGAGGCCGTCCTGATGGGCGCGGTGCAGGAAGCCGGCCAGCGCGCGATGGGCGCGCATCTGGGTCATGCCGTGCAGGTCGAGCCGCGCCTCGATCTCGCTGCGGCCGCGCGACAGCTTGGTCCGCTCGCGCTTGCCAAGCGGCGCTAGCGGCGGAATCGACGGCTTTGCAACGCGCGGCGCCGGTGCAGCGGCAACCGGCCTTGACGGTGGCGAAGTCCTCGTCACCTGGGACCCGGGCGAAGATTCGGCGCGCGGGGTAGCATGCGCCTTGGCCGCGCGATGCTTTCGCAGCGGCTTGACATGCTTTGCGACGAGATCCCACAGCTCGCGCTCCTCCTCGCTCAGCGCGCGACGGCGCGGCGAGGGGCGAGGCTCCAGCACGGGCGGACGGGACGGCCGTTTCATTGCGGGCGATGGGGACGATTCTTCGCCGGACGGCGCGGCTCAGGGGCAGGCTCGATCGCGGGACGTGGCACGGGCAGGGGAATGGGGCCGGCGACCGCAATCGTTTCGGTCTTGCCTTGCGTTGCCGCGGCGACAGGCGTGCCAGTCTTTGCCGGATCGGTCTGCGGAAACAGCTTTGCGATCTTCTCGGCGGGCCTCGGGTCCGGGATCGGCAGCTTTGCGGCGCGTGGGGCGGGATCGAGGCTCTTCGGCACCAGTATCACGAATTGCATGGGGTGGCGCAGCCGGCCGGAGACGCGGCCGGCATCCGCGCCGGCGCCGAAAAACAGATCGGCGCGTGCGGGCCCGATAATGGCAGAGCCGGTATCCTGCGCGATCATCAGCCGGCGGAACGGGGTCTTGGCGCGTTCGGTTTCGATCGGCAGCTCGCCCTCGATGAAGAACGGTGTGCCGTAGACATGCAGCGATTTGTCGACCGCGATCGAGCGCCCCGCGGTCAAGGGAATGCCTTGCGCGCCGACTGCCTCCTCCTTGTCGGAGAGGTTGACCTCGCGGAAGAAGATGTAGGCGCGATTCGCGCGGCGCAGCTCCTTGGCGCCGTCGGGGTTCTGCGCCATCCACTCCCTGATCTTCTGCATCGACATCTCCTCTCTCGGGATGATGCCGCGCTCGATCAGGATGCGACCGACCGCCGTGTAGGGATAGCCGTTATAGGCGTCGTAATTAAGCCGAACCGAGCTGCCGTCGTCGAACTTGATGCGGGCCGAGCCCTGGATCTGCGCGAACAACAGATCGGTCGGATCCTTCAGCCAGGCGATCTCCAGCCCCCGGCCGGCGATCTTGCCGTCCTCGATCTCGCCGCGGTCGTAATAGGGCACCAGCTTGCGGCGGCCGATCTTGCGATAGACCGGGCCCTTGTTGGGCAGGCTGAGCGCATCCTGCTTGTAGCCGCGCACGAACAGGTTCGAGGGACGGCGATAGACCGGCACGTTGTAGACATCGGTCTGCGTTCGCGATCCCTCCAGCACCGGCTCGTAATAGCCGGTGACGAATCCGTCGGGCTCGCCGAGCCGCGAGATCCGCAGCGGCGTGAAGTTCTCCTCGAAGAATGCTTTCGCTTTGCCGTCGTCGACAAGCTCGAGGGTTTTGGCAACCCGGCAGGGCTCGCCCAGCGAGGTGCCCAAAGCTTTGGGCTCGGCCTTGGCTTCGCCGTTCTGCGCATTGATCGGCTTGCAGCTGGCGCGGAAGGTCTTGTACGCGGCGAGATGATTGTCGTCGCCCCATCCCTTCACGTCCGCCCAGGCCAGCGGCAGATATTGCGCGCCGGGAATTTCGAACGGCAGGGTGAGCTGCGGATAGGGCAAGGCCCGCGGCGGAGCGGCAGGCGTTCGCGGCAGATGGTGGTAGTGGCTGCGATGGTGACGCCGCGCCGCCTCGGCACCGAGCGAAAACGACGACAGCGCGACGGCGGCTGCGCAAAGCGCCGTCGCGCCGTTCTTCAGGAAGATCTTAATTCGCGCTTCCGGTGCCAACCAGCTTCCAGTTCGGATCGCGAGAGGAGGTGTCGCGGGCAAAAGTCCAGATATCGGTGATGTCAGCGACCGTGTCGGCGCTGCCGTCGACGATGTTGCCGGCCTTGTCGCGCGTGGCCGAGATCATCTGCGAGACGAAGCGCACGGTGAGCTGCGCACTGCGATCGCGCAACTCGGCGCCGACGAGCTCGGCCTTGTCGATCGACACGAACCGCGTCTCGGTCTTCTGCTCGTTCTTCTCGCGCTCCTTGATCGCGGCGTCGAAGCTGTCATAGACGTCCGACGACAACAGATCGCGCAGCGCGCGGCGGTCGCCATTGGCAAAAGCCAGCACGATCATCTCGTAGGCGCCGCGCGCACCCGAGAGGAAATGGCGCGGGTCGAAGCTGGAATCCTTCTCGACGATGGCATCGAGACCCTGCGCCAGCGGCGTACCCGGCTCGGTCAGCCCCTTCCAGCGATCGGCCGGCGCGGTCGGCTCGGCCGTCGGCGCCAGCGGGGCCTGGTCGATCACCTTGCCCGGCATGGTCACGACGTTGTTGTCCTGGGCGCCTCCGAGCGCGTTGCGGGCGGCGGTGCGATCGAACGGCGGCCGCTCGTTGCCGGTACGCTGCCCCAGCACGCTACGCAGCCGCAAGAAGATGAAGACGGCCAGCGCCAGGAATATGATGGTGTAGATGTCCACGTCGTATTCGCTTTCTGGTCTTTGCAGGGCTCGTTGCCGGGAAAATCAATCCGGCCAGTAGACCGTTCCTTACGGAAACGGCAAGTCTACATCACCATTTTGGGTCCACGTCAGGTCCGTGGGATGTAGGCACGAAATCTGGCCCGGCCAATGGCGCCTTTTGGCACAGCGCCAAGTGTAGCGCGTTTTATGCTTAAGGGGAAACCCGATCCTGCCCGGAAATGGCGCATCTTCAATCGTTTAAGGCGAAATTTCGCGGAAAAGGCAGGAGGAACGTCAAAGGCGCGATTGCGGCCCGAATTCCTGGTCCGGGACCGTTCGTCCTTGTGGAACGAGCCGGCCCTATGTTAGCCAACCGCCGCGAAATTCAGCCCCAATCGGGTAAGGAGACACTTTCATGACCAACGGTAACGGTACCCCTCCCGAGGCGGCCCAGGCTCCCCAGCTCAACGTGCTGGCGCAATACACCAAGGACCTCTCGTTCGAAAATCCCAACGCGCCGAGCTCGCTGCAGCCGCAGAGCCAGCCGCCGCAGATCAACATCCAGATCAACGTCAACGCCAACAATCTCAGTGAACAGGAATTCGAGGTGACGTTGTCGGTCGAGGGCAAGGCCGAGACCGCCGGTAAAGTGATGTTCTCGTTCGAACTCGCCTATGCCGGCGTGTTCCGGATCGTCAACGTGCCCAAGGAGAACCTGCACCCGCTGGTCATGATCGAGTGCCCGCGCCTGTTGTTCCCGTTCGCACGCGAGATCATTGCGACGGCGGTGCGCGATGGCGGGTTCCCGCCGCTGATGCTGGATCCGGTCGACTTCGTCGGTCTCTACCGCCAGAACATGGAGCGGCAAATGGCCGCTCAGGGCGGACAGGCCGGTCAGGCCTGAGCCGCCACCAGCGCGGCTGGAGCGGGCAGGTACTCGTTCCAGATCGCCTTGTCGCCGAGCGTTGCGATGAAGGCCCGATGGGCCTCGCGCTCGGCTTCGGAAATCCGCGGCGCGAGCGGCACCGGGCGTTGCCGCCGCGGCGCATCGCCGGTGCTACTGACCCTGATCTCCTCGGCGTCCGAGGCCAGCAGCAGCTGCGACTGCCGCGCTCCAACCAGATCGACATAGACCTCGGCGAGCAGCTCGGCGTCCAGCAGCGCGCCGTGCTTGGTACGGTGTGAATTGTCGATCGAATAGCGCGAGCAGAGATCGTCGAGCCGGTTGGACACGCCGGGATGCTTGCGACGCGCCAGCAGCAGCGTATCGACCAGGCGCTCGCGCGGGATCGCAGCGCGCTTGATGCGGTCGAGCTCGGCATTGATGAAGCCGATGTCGAACGAGGCGTTGTGGATCACCAGCGGGGCGTCGCCGATGAATGCCAGAAAGTCGTCGGCGACCTCGTGGAACAACGGCTTGGTCGCCAGGAACTCGGACGACAATCCGTGCACCGCAAACGCTTCCGCCGGCATGTCCCGCTCGGGGTTGATGTAGACGTGATACGTCTGTCCGGTCGGCATGCGATTGAAGATCTCGACGCAGCCGATCTCGACCAACCGATCGCCGCGCAGCGGATCGAGGCCGGTGGTTTCGGTGTCGAGGACGATTTCGCGCATGTCTCTTGGAAGCCGTGTGAGGCGGCGAATCAGGTCCGCCGCTGCGGCATCTTAACGACCTCGGCCAGGATGTGCGCGATTTGGGCCCGCACGGGGTCAAGTCCGTGTGAGGTATCCACCACGAAATCGGCCCGCTTGCGCTTCTCGGCATCCGGCATCTGCTTGGCGATGATGGCATCGAGCTTGGCCTCGTCCATCGTGCCGCGCGCCAGCACCCGCTGGCGCTGCAGCTCGGGCGAGGTCGAGACCACGACCACGGCATCGACCCGCTTCTCGCCGCCGGTCTCGAACAACAGCGGGATGTCCAGCACCACGACCGGCGCCTTGGCGGCCTCGGCGTCGGCAAAGAATTTCTGCCGGGAAGCGCCGAGCATGGGATGAACGATCTGCTCGAGCTGCTTGATCGCGGCGGGATCGTGCACGACACGCGCCGACAGCTTTTGCCGGTCGACCTTGCCATTCGCGGTGGTGCCGGGGAAGGCCGCCTCGATCGCGGGGGCGGCCTCACCCTCATAGAGCTGATGCACGGCGGCATCGGCGTCGTAGACGGGGACGCCTGCCTCCGCGAACAATGTCGCGGTGGTGGATTTGCCCATCCCGATCGAGCCGGTCAGTCCCAGAATTCGCATCAGCACCCAGCCTTCTCTCGCATCTACACCGCAATTAGCTGCTCGCTGCGCAGATACGCAAGCAGCGGCAACAGCGGCAGGCCGAGAATGGTGAAATGGTCGCCCTCGATGCGCTCGAACAGATGGATGCCGAGGCTCTCGAGCTGATAGGCGCCGACGCTACTGGTCACAGCGTCGCCGGCGGCGTCGAGATAGGCCGAAAGCTCGGCTTCGCTCATTCCCCGCATGGTCATGCGCGCCACGGAAATGTCCTCGAAGAGAATCCTGCCATCCTGCGCCACGGCGACGGCGGAATTCAGCTCGTGCGTCTGACCGGCGAGATCGCGCAATTGCGCCAGCGCCTGGGTGCGGCCTGCCGGCTTGTTGAAGAGACGGCTCCCGAGCGCCAGCGTCTGGTCGGCGCCGATCACATAATGTCCGGGATAACAGGCAGAAACAGCCTTGGCCTTTTCGCGGGCCAAGAGCAGGGCGATCTCGCGCGGGTTGGAGAGCTTTGACGCGGCCTGGATGCCACGCTCGTCGATATCAGCGGTGACGGCTTCGAAGTCGAGCCCGGCATTGGCCAGCAGCATTTTGCGCGCGCTGCTTTGCGAGGCCAGGATCAACGGACTTTTGCCGCGCCACAGGCTCATCGGCGACACTTACTCGGACGGCCGGTTGCGCTGGCGATCGCTATACAGCTTCATGATCGCCGCCGCGGTTTCCTCGATGGAGCGGCGCGTGACGTCCAGCAGCGGCCAGTCATGCTTGGCGCTCAGCTTGCGCGCGAACGCGACCTCCTCCGTGACCGACTGCTTGTCGGTGTAGGTATCGCTGCCGCTGCTGGACTCGGCGCCCATGGACAGCAGGCGGTTCTGCCGGATCTGAATCAGGCGTTCCGGCGTCGCGTGCAGGCTAACCACCAGCGGCCGCGTCAGCGTCTCCAATTGCGGGGGCACCGGAATGCCCGGCACCAGCGGCACGTTGGCGGTGCGAATGCCGCGATTGGCGAGATAGATCGATGTCGGCGTCTTCGATGTCCGGGACACCCCGACCAGTACCACGTCGGCCTCGTCGAGACCTTCGACATGCTGACCGTCGTCATGGATCATCGTGTAGTTCAAGGCATCGATGCGCTTAAAATATTCCGCGTTGAGCACGTGCTGGGCGCCGACACGGCCGGTGGTCGCTGCTCCCAGATAGGCCTCGAACAGCTGCATCACCGGGCCGATGATCGACAGACTCGGAACATTGATCTGCTTGCACTTGTCCTCGAGTCTGGCGACCAGATCCTTCTCGAGCAGCGTGAACAGCACGATCCCCGGCGCTTCCTCGATCTCGTCGAGCACGCGGTCGAGCTGCTTCTGGCTGCGCACCAAAGGATAGACGTGCTCGACCGGCGTCACGTTGGCGTATTGGGCCGCGACCGCGCGCGCCACGGTGATGAGCGTCTCACCCGTGGAGTCCGAGACCAGGTGGAGATGGAAATAATTGTTCGAGGTCGGCACAAAAACCCTTTGAATTTCGTTGGGGTGGTTTGTGGATTTCTGTGGAGCTTAACCTCTCGGAAAGGGATGCGCGACACCAGGGGCGGGACAAGGCGTGATTTTCTTCACACCGCTGCCGGTCAGGACAAATCCGACGCCCCGCCGAGAGGGAAGCGGGATTGCGCGGACAAGTCCCTTGATAAGCTGCCGATACAATCGCGCAAGCCTTTGAAGCCGGCTGACTTATCGGAAGTCGACAAAGGCGGTCCGGAATATGTGGATGGATGTGAACAAGCGCGCGTGAACGCGCGGACGGAATTGTGTGAGTCCAATCCACGGTCACATAGACTCAAACCTTAAGAATCTAAGATTCTAGATTTGAGGAAGGCGCTACGGAGGGATATGTGTGCGGGGTAAGACTTAACGGGTTCTTACTATCCCCAGCGTTCCCCGCGCTGGGCAGCAAGCCGGGCCCCCCGAAAATGTTCGAAGACGTCTATCTCTGGATCAAGGCGCTGCACGTGATCGCCGTCATCTCCTGGATGGCCGGCATGCTCTACCTGCCGCGGCTGTTCGTCTATCACTGCGAGGCCGAAATCGGCTCGAAGCAGTCGGAGACGTTCAAGGTGATGGAACGCCGGCTGCTCAAGGCAATCATCAACCCCGCGATGATGATCACCTGGCTCGCCGGGCTCTATCTCGCCTGGTCCGGGCATTGGTTCTCGTTCGGCTGGCTGCACGTCAAACTGGCACTGGTCCTGGTGCTCTCGGCGGTCCACGGCTATTTTTCACGCTGGGTCAAGGATTTCGCCGCCGATCGCCGCCCGCGAAGCCAGAAATTCTATCGGATTATCAACGAGGTGCCGACCGTCCTGATGATTTTCATCGTCATCATGGTGATCGTGAAGCCGTTCTAGGCAGACCGCGCGACGATTCGCTCAGCGCTTCGGCTTGCGGAGCGCTAGGCGATTTTCTATATTATCGATATCCCACCCAACGCAGGCGGATGTGGTTGTGTCCGAGCCTTCCAGAGGCCGGACCCCGCATCAGGATTGAAGCCTCACCGGCGTTCACCTTGCCAGACCTGCGGACCTTACCTGCACCTGCTCGCGTCCGCATTTCAGAGCCTCCTCGCACCCCCTCTTTTCAGGTTACCCCACAGGACCACCCCAATGCGGGAAATCAAACTCGAAGACCTCAAGTCCAAAACGCCGGCCGAGCTCGTCTCGTTCGCGGAGGAGAATGGGGTCGAGAATGCCAGCACCATGCGCAAGCAGGAGCTGCTGTTCGCCATCCTCAAGCAGCTGGCGCTCGCCGAGACCGATATTGTCGGCCAGGGCGTCGTCGAAGTTCTCTCCGACGGCTTCGGCTTTCTCCGCTCGCCCGACGCGAATTATCTGCCGGGCCCGGACGACATCTACGTGTCGCCCTCGCAGATCCGCCGTTTCGGCCTGCGCACCGGCGACACCATCGAAGGCCACATCCGCAGCCCGAAAGAGGGCGAGCGCTACTTCGCGCTGCTGAAGGTCAACACGCTCAATTTCGAGGATCCGGAAAAGGCCAAGCACAAGGTCAATTTCGACAACCTCACGCCGCTGTTTCCGAATCAGCGTTTCCGCATGGAAATCGACGATCCCACGCGGAAAGACCTGTCGGCACGCGTGATCGACATCGTCGCGCCCATCGGCAAGGGCCAGCGCGCCTTGATCGTGGCGCCGCCGCGCACCGGTAAAACCGTGCTGATGCAGAACATCGCGCATTCGATCACGCACAATCACCCCGAATGCTATTTGATCGTGCTCTTGATCGACGAGCGTCCGGAAGAAGTCACGGACATGCAGCGCTCGGTGAAGGGCGAGGTCGTGTCCTCGACCTTCGACGAGCCGGCGGTGCGCCACGTTCAGGTCGCCGAGATGGTGATCGAGAAGGCAAAACGCCTGGTCGAGCACGGCCGCGACGTCGTGATCCTGCTCGATTCGATCACGCGCCTCGGCCGCGCCTACAACACCGTGGTGCCGTCATCCGGCAAGGTGCTGACCGGCGGTGTCGACGCCAACGCGCTGCAGCGTCCGAAGCGCTTCTTCGGCGCGGCCCGCAACATTGAGGAGGGCGGCTCGTTGACCATCATCGCGACCGCGCTGGTCGATACCGGCAGCCGCATGGACGAAGTCATCTTCGAAGAGTTCAAGGGCACCGGTAACTCCGAACTGATCCTGGACCGCAAGGTCTCGGACAAGCGCACCTTCCCGGCAATCGATATCTCGCGCTCCGGCACCCGCAAGGAGGAGCTCATCACCGATCCGCAGGTGCTCAAGAAGATGTACGTGCTCCGCCGCATCCTCAATCCAATGGGGACGATGGACGCGATCGACTTCCTGCTCGACAAGCTGCGCTCGACCAAGAGCAATTCGGAGTTCTTCGACTCCATGAACACCTGAGTGCACTGCAACAAAGAATTCTAGGGCGCCTTCGGGCGCCCCTTTTTGCTGCGGTTTTGCTGCAGCGAATGTGCAGCATGAGCGGCAGCCGCTACCCGATCCCGATCTCCGTTTCTCCTTAAGCTGTTGATATCAAAAAGTAATCATTGAAATTCTGGTCGGCCTCTCCTCTTCCGATCAGGCGAACTGCAGCAAAAGGCTGCGGTTATATTGCGATGCGAAATCGATTTGCTGCAGAATCTGGTGCAGCAAATCCGGTTGGTTCGATCGCGAAAAACGGACGTTTGCGTTTTCGGCCGCAGCCGGACAAATAGGCTATGCATCCGCGAGACCAGACCATTTTCGCGCTGTCATCCGGGCGGGCGCCCAGCGCGATCGCCGTGGTCCGCGTCTCCGGCGCGCAAGCCGGCTTAGCGTTGACTACGCTAGCGGGCCGGTTGCCGGCGCCGCGACAGGCGAGCCGTCGGCTGCTCCGGGACGGCGCGGGCCAGCCGATCGACGATGCGGTCGTGCTCTGGTTTCCAGGACCGGCCAGCGCCACCGGCGAGGATGTTGCCGAGTTTCACGTTCATGGCGGCCGGGCGGTGCTGGCGGCGCTCTTCGCTGCAATTTCCGATATTCCGAATACGCGTGCGGCCGACCCCGGCGAGTTCACGCGCCGCGCCTTCGAGAATGGCAAGCTCGACCTGACCGAGGCCGAGGGCCTGGACGATCTCATCCACGCCGACACGGACCGCCAGCGCCGCCAAGCGCTGCGCCAATTGCAGGGCCTGCTTGGCGACCGTGCGCGCGACTGGCGCGAGCGCATCATCGAGGCCTCCGCGCTGATCGAGGCCGGCATCGATTTTTCCGATGAAGGCGACGTGCCGGCGGAGCTGCGGGCGCCGGCGGTGAAAGCGATCAGAGCGCTTCACGACGAAATCACGAAAGTGCTTGCGGCGCAGGGGCATTCTGAACGGCTGCGCGAGGGCCTTGTCGTTGCCATCGCCGGCGAGCCGAATGTCGGCAAGTCGACGCTGATCAACCAGCTCGCGCGCCGCGAGGTCGCGATCGTCTCGCCGCATGCCGGCACCACGCGCGACGTGATCGAGGTGCAGCTCGATCTCGACGGTTATCCCGTCACGGTCATCGACACCGCCGGTATCCGCGAGACCGACGATCCGGTCGAGCAGGAGGGCGTGCGCCGCGCCCGCGCGCGCGCCGAGGACGCCGACCTGGTGCTGTGGCTGGTGGAGGGCGGGCAAGCCGTCGATCCGAATACAATGCGCTCGCGCTGGACATCGGCGGACGGTGCTGCTTCGCCCGGCGGCTCGGTCTGGATCGTGCGCAACAAGATCGATCTCGGCGGGGTCGGAAGAGCCAAGCCGAGCGAGTTTGGGATTTCGGCAAGCCGGGGCGACGGCATGCCTGAGTTGGTCGAGGCGCTGGTGAAATTCGCTTCGGAGTTCTTCGGAACCACCGAGGGCGCCATGGTGACCCGGGCCCGCCAGCGCGAGTTATTGAGCCGGGCCTCAGACAGCTTGCGCCGGAGTCTGGACCTTGTAGAACACGGTGAGGAGCTCGCGGCCGAAGAGCTGCGGACGGCCGCCTATGCCTTGGGCCGGCTCTTGGGCCGGGTAGACGTCGAGGACGTCCTTGGGGCCATCTTCCAGAAGTTCTGCATCGGAAAGTAGCGCTAGTTCTTCATTGTAGAACTAGCGCTTGTTCCATTTCTTCTGTTTCACGTGAAACAGCGCCGGGGCCGCCATGTCGGTCGGCCGTTCCGATCTACAGAGAGAGCGCGAAGGCGATGGCTGTGCTTCGAATCGCGTCATTGCGAGGAGGCCTTGCGAAAAGCAATCCAGACTGTTTCTGCCGCGAAACTCTGGATTGCTTCGCTACGCTCGCAATGAGGGCGTATGATGCGGTTCCCCGCGTTCCACTGGCAGCTCCGGTACCAGGCAAGGGGCACGTGATAGGGCTCGTGTGCTCGGCCCATCTACCGCAGTAAGCCCCCGATCTTGTTTCACGTGAAACACCATATGGCTCAATGCCCCTCCTACCGTGCATGGGGTTGTTTTCGCGAAAGTGCTGCCGCCCTGGGCCGCGCTTGTTTCACGTGAAACACGGCCCACGGAGTTTCCACTTCCGGCTTGCTCGCCGCTAAGCTAGAAGTCCGTCCATGCGAACAGAGCGAGAGAGCTTCGACGTCATCGTCATCGGCGGCGGCCACGCCGGCTGTGAGGCCGCGGCTGCTTCTGCCCGGATGGGTGCAACGACCGCTCTGGTAACGCACCGTTTCTCCACCGTTGGCGCGATGTCCTGCAATCCCGCCATCGGCGGCCTCGGCAAAGGGCATCTGGTCCGCGAGGTCGATGCGCTCGACGGCCTGATGGGCCGTGTGGGCGATGCGGGCGGCATCCAGTTTCGCGTTCTCAATCGTCGGAAAGGTCCTGCCGTCCGCGGTCCGCGGGCCCAGGCCGACCGCAAGCTCTATGCGGCGGCGATGCAGGCCGCGATCCTCCAGACCGAAGGTCTTTCCGTCATCAAGGGCGAAGCCGACGAGCTGGTCGTGGTCGATGGTCGGGTGACCGGGCTTCGCCTGGCCGACGGCCGGGAGCTCCGGGCAGGGGGCATTGTCGTGACCACCGGCACCTTCCTCCGCGGTCTCATCCATCTCGGCGAGAAGAACTGGCCCGCCGGACGTGTCGGCGAGGCGCCTGCGATGGGCCTTTCCAGCTCCTTCGAGCGCGCCGGCTTCACTCTTGGGCGTCTCAAGACCGGGACGCCGCCGCGTCTCGACGGCACCACCATCGACTGGTCCGTAGTCGAGATGCAGCCCGGCGACGAGCCGCCGGAGCCGTTCTCGGTAATGACTGAGCGGATCACGACGCCGCAGATCCAGTGCGGGATTACCCGGACCACGTCCGCGACCCATGAGGTGATCCGGGCCAATGTCCATCGCTCCCCGATGTACTCCGGCCAGATCAAGAGTTCCGGTCCACGCTATTGCCCCTCGATCGAGGACAAGATCGTCCGCTTCGGCGACCGCGACGGTCACCAGATCTTCCTGGAGCCGGAAGGGCTCGACGACACGACCGTCTATCCCAACGGCATCTCGACCTCGCTCCCCGAAGAGGTCCAGCTCGCGATCCTCGCCAGCATTCCCGGCCTGGAGCGGGTGAGGATGGTCCGTCCCGGCTACGCCATCGAATACGACCACATCGATCCCCGCGAGCTCGATCCGACCCTCCAGACCAAGCGTCTGCGCGGTCTCTTCCTGGCCGGGCAGATCAATGGCACCACCGGATATGAGGAGGCCGCCGGGCAGGGCATCGTCGCCGGCCTGAATGCCGCGCTCTCCGCCAGCGGTGCCGCGCTCACCGTGTTCGACCGTGCCGACGGCTATCTCGGTGTGATGATCGACGACCTCGTCACCCGCGGAATCAGCGAGCCCTATCGGATGTTCACCTCGCGGGCCGAGTACCGGCTGACGCTGCGGGCCGACAATGCCGACCAACGTCTGACCGAGAAAGGGATCGCTCTGGGATGTGTCGGCAGCGCCCGGATCAGGCATCATCGCGCCAAGATGGACGCCCTGAACGCTGCCCGGACGTTGTCGAAGTCCCTGACCATCACTCCGAACGAAGCCATCAAGCACGGGCTGTCGCTGAACCGGGACGGCCAACGCCGCTCGGCGTTCGAGCTGATGGCCTATCCGGAGATCGGCTGGAGCCAGGTCCGCGCGATCTGGCCCGAGCTGTCGGCCATCGATCCCGTCATCGCCACCCATCTCGAGATCGACGCCAAGTACGACGTCTACCTGGAGCGACAGAGTGCCGACGTTGAAGCCTTCCGGCGCGACGAGGGCATGGTGCTGGCGGATGTCGATTACCAGCTCGTTCCCGGTCTCTCCAATGAAGTGCGCGCCAAGCTGGAGAAGGCACGACCGTTCACCGTCGGCCAAGCCGGCCGGATCGACGGGATGACGCCGGCGGCGCTCGGCATTCTTGCGGCCTATCTCCGCCGCGAGGCACGGAAGACTTCCAAAGCAATCGCATAAAGCCAATCGCATAGGCGTTTCACGTGAAACAGCGCGGACCGGGCGGAGATCGACCGCCATCGCGACGACCCGGAGCGGGTGAGGGCGCTGGGCGGCGAATTGAATCTGGGTCGGCCAGCCCGAAGATCAGCAAGGCCACAGCCAACGACAAGGCGCTCGATTCCATCATCGCCGCGGACAAGATCGCCGCCCTCAAGCTCGCTCCCGTTTCACGTGAAACCGAGGAGCGGCTTGATCGCTACATCGCGCTACTCCGGGAGTGGCAGGCCAAGACCAATCTCGTCGCGCCATCGACCTTGTCAAACCTCTGGACCCGGCACATCGCTGACTCGCTCCAGCTGCTCGATCTCGCACCGGCTGCAAAACGCTGGGCTGATCTCGGGAGCGGCGGCGGATTTCCCGGCGTCGTGCTCGCCTGCGCCATGGCCGGCAGGCCCGGGGCGAGCGTCCATCTGGTCGAGCGAATCGCCAAGAAGGCCGCCTTTTTGCGCGAAGCGATCCGCGTCACCACATCTCCGGGGGTCGTACATCTCGCTGAGATCGGGGATAATGTGGATAGAATCACCGGCCCCGTCGATTGCGTCACCGCGCGTGCGCTGGCTCCGCTACATCAACTCATCGGCTTTGCGGAGCCGCTGATGCGCCAGGGCGCAAGAGCGTTGTTTCTCAAGGGTCAAGATGTAGAGGCTGAATTGACCGAAGCCGCTAAATATTGGAGTATTCGGCCGCAGCTCCACCAAAGCCGCACGGGCGACGGTTGGATCGTGGAGCTCAATGCCGCCGAACGGCGCAGCTGAGGCGTTGAGGGGTGAGTGGGGGAATTGCGATGAGCGTGATTGACGAACCGCAGCAAGAACAGACGGCCCAAAAGACCGACGAGGTCCCCCACGGCCATCCGCGCATCCTCGCGCTGGCGAATCAAAAGGGCGGAGTGGGGAAAACAACCACAGCGATCAACCTTGGTACGGCGCTCGCGGCGATTGGCGAGCGCGTCCTGATCGTCGATCTCGATCCCCAGGGCAACGCCTCGACCGGCCTCGGCATCGATCGCCGCAACCGCTCCTGCTCGACCTACGACGTGCTGATCGGCGAAGCCGCCTTGCGCGAGGCGGTGGTCTCGACCGCGGTGCCGCGGCTGCACATCGCACCATCGACCATGGATCTCTCTGGCCTCGAGCTCGAGCTCGGCACCACGCCCGGCCGCGCCTTCAAGTTGCGCGACGCGATCGGCGCGCTCAACAACAACGTCTCCCCGGACGCCGACTACACCTACGTGCTGATCGACTGCCCGCCCTCGCTCAACCTGCTCACGGTCAACGCGATGGCGGCCTCGGATGCGATCCTGGTGCCGCTGCAATGCGAGTTCTTCGCGCTCGAAGGTCTGTCGCAATTGTTGCAGACGGTGGAGCAGGTGCGCTCGACACTCAATCCGAACCTGTCGATCCACGGCATCGTGTTGACCATGTTCGACTCGCGCAACAACCTGTCGAACCAGGTCGTCGCCGACGTCCGCCAGTTCATGGGCGAGAAGGTCTACAAGACCATGATCCCGCGCAACGTGCGCATCTCGGAAGCGCCGTCCTACGGCAAGCCGGTGCTGGTCTACGACCTCAAATGCGTCGGCAGCGAAGCTTACTTGCGCCTCGCCACCGAAGTGATCCAGCGCGAGCGCGAGTTGCGCAACACGCATTGACGCTGCCGTAGGGTGGGTTAGCCGAAGGCGTAACCCACCGCGGTCTATCTCCGTGGAAACAGAGGAGGTGGGTTACGCTTCGCTAACCCACCCTACGATTCGAAATTCAGTTCTGGAGTGCTGCACTGTGAATCCAAGGGAGCTGGCGATGGCCGACGAAGCGCGTTCGCGACTGGGCCGGGGTCTTGCAAGTCTGATCGGTGACGTCGGCGGCGAGGCTCAGCATGTCGATCGTCCGCGCGCGCAGCGCAAGGTGCCGATCGAATTCATCAAGGCCAATCCGCGCAACCCGCGCCGCACCTTTTCGGACACCGAGCTGAAGGAGCTCTCGGAGTCCATCAAGCAGCATGGCGTGATCCAGCCGATCGTGGTGCGTCCGGTGAAGGGCGCGCAGGACCGCTTCGAGATCATTGCCGGCGAACGACGCTGGCGCGCCTCGCAGATGGCCGGCCTGCACGAGGTGCCGATCGTCCCGGTCGACATCAGCGACAGCGATGCGCTGGAGTTCGCGATCGTCGAGAACGTGCAGCGCGAGGACCTCAACCCGATGGAAGAGGCGCAGGGCTATCATGCGCTCGCCAACGAGTTCAAACGCAGCCAGGAGGACATCGCCAAGGTAGTCGGCAAGAGCCGCAGTCACGTCGCCAACATGATGCGGCTGACCAAGCTGCCGGCGGAAGTGCAGGCCTTCATCGCGACCGGCGAGCTGACGGCTGGCCACGCCCGCGCGCTGATCGGCGTGCCCGATCCACTCGCCGCCGCCAAGCGCATCGTCGAGGAAGGTCTCAACGTCCGCCAGGCCGAGGCGCTTGCGCATGAAGAGGGCGTGCCGGAGCGCAAGCCGCAGAAGGCGCGCGCCAGCGGGGGCAAGGAGAAGGACCCCGACACGATCGATTTGGAGAAGCGCGTCAGCGACGCGCTCGGCCTCAAGGTCACCGTCAATCACCGCGATCCCGGCGGCTCCGTGCAGATCAACTACCGCAACCTCGATCAGCTCGACGAGGTGATGAAGCGGCTGGCCAAGGGCGCGCTGTAGACCGAATCCTCGGCGTCGTTCCCGCGTTCGAGAACGACAGGGCGTGCGTGGGTGCGCAACTATTTCCACATCGTCATTGCGAGCGCAGCGAAGCAATCCAGAGTCCCTCTGCGGAGAGATTCTGGATTGCTTCGCTCGGCTCGCAATGACGGGTGGAGAGAGCTGCGCTCGCAATGACGTGGAGAGAGCGGGGACCTAGACTAGCCCCGCCGTTTCGCATTCGCGGCGATCGCCATCAGCGCGCGTTGGGCGATGGCGGCGGCGAGGGTGGACTGCTTGCGCGTGTCGAGGGCGGCGGTCGCCAGCTGCTCGATCACAGCGGCGAGCCGCGCCGGGCTGAAGTTGCGCAGCGCGGTTTCGACCGCCGGCTTTCGCGAGAAATGCAGGCGCGGAAAGCCGCCGTCGAGCACGGCGGAGGCAGGCGTGCCGTCGGCAATCGCCAGCGCGGATTTGTGCAGCCACGCGGCCTGGCGTTGCGCGGCCGAGATGATCACGCCGGGATAGGTCCCGGCGATCATCGCCTTTGCAAACTCGGTCTCGACGATGTCGGGCCGACCGGCAAAGGCGCCGTCGACGATCGGATCGAGCTTCAGCTCCGAGGCATCGGCGACCACGGCCATGACGTCGTCCAGCGTGACCTCGCCCTTGCCGTGGGCGTAGAGCGTCAGCTTGCGCAGCTCGTTACGCGAGGCCTGACGGTCGCCGCCGAGGAACGACATCAGCGCCGCGCGGGCGTCCGGCGCGATGCGCAAATTCGCGATCCGCAGCTCGTCGTCCATCAGCTTGGCAAGATCGCGCTCGGTGTCGGGATAACAGCCGATCGCCACGGCGGTCTTGGCTTTCTCGCAGGCCTTGCGCAGCGGCGATTCCGGGCGGAGCTCGCCGGCCTCGATCACGATGCGGCAATCCCTCACGTTCATCTCGGTCAGGGTTTCGATGCCGGAGGCAAAGCTGCGCGAGCCGGCGCGAACGCGGATGGCGCGTCGGCCGCCGAACAGCGGCACCGTCATGGCTTCGTCGACGAGGCGCGAAGGCTCGGCGGAGAGCTCGTCGCCGTCGAGCTTGACCAGCGAGAACGGATCGTTGGGATCGTCGACGCCGGACGCGATCAGCGCGTCGGCGCGCTCGCGCACGAGGCCGGCATCGGGACCGTAGAGCAGGATGATCGGACGGCCCGCATCGGGGCGGGCAAGGAAGGCGTCGATCTCTTTTCCGCGCAGTGCGACCATATTGTCCGATACTCGTCATTCCGCAATGCCTCGTCAGAGGCGAACCCGGAATGACGGAAGGGTACTACGTCCCCGCGGTGAAGTACGAGGCGAGCCGGGTGGTGATGTTCTCGGCGATCTCGTTGGCGGCGCGATCCTCGGCATCGCGCACCGCGCGGGTGCGCGAGAAGCGCTGATAGGACCCCGGCATGTCATAGGACACGCGCGAGAAGGTCGAGCCGGTCATCACCGACCGGCCGGTCGCGACCTCGACCAGATTGTACTGGGCGTCGATGCCAAGATTTTCGCTGGTCGGCAGTCCCGTCGCGGAGCTGACGATCAGGGAGGAGCGGTTGGTGGTGAAGCGGATATCGAGCCGGTGGGTCGGCGGCATGCCCGTCGCGGTGCCGTAAAGCTTGAAGGCCAGCGCATTGCGGATTTCGACGCCGACGCGGGCCTCGCGGGAGGCATTGGGCTTGTTGATCGGGGGCAGCTCGACCCCCATCAGCTTCTCGCGCAGGCCCGGGGTGCCGTCGCTGCGCTCCGCATACATCGGCTGGAAGCAGCCGGCCGTCAGCGCCGCCAGTGCGGCGACTGCCAGCAAGCGGGCTGCGATACGGGTCCTAGCCGACAACATTCACGATCCTCTTGGGGACGATGATCACCTTGCGGACGGGCTTGCCGTCCAGGGCCAGCTTTACCGCATCGAGGGCCAAAACGGCAGCCTCGATTTCCGGATTTTGGGCCGCTGTTGCAACTGTGACCTCACCTCGCTTCTTGCCGTTGACCTGCACCACCAGGGTCACGCTGTCTTCAACCAGCAAATCGCGTTCGATTTGCGGCCAATCGGCCTCCGAAACCAGCCCCTTTCGGCCAAGACCATTCTCAAAAAGCACCTGCCAGCACTCCTCGGCGAGGTGCGGCATCATCGGCGAGAACAGCTGGACCAGGATCTGGCTGGCCTCCTGGATCGCCCAAGCCAAATCTGGAGCGAGATCCGGGGCAGGTTGGCCGGGGCGCTGGAGCACCTCCGAGAAGGCATTGGTGAATTCGCGGATATGGGCCAGGCAAACGTTGAAGTGCAGCCGCTCGATGCCGGCGGTGACCTTGTCCAGCGCGCCGTGGGCGGCCTTGCGCAACGCCGTGGCGTCCGGGCCGAAGCTGGCCGGCCGGGCCGCCGGCGCAGCCTTGCCGAGGGTGGCGGCATCGTTCACCAGCCGCCACAACCGCTGCACGAAGCGCGAGGCACCCTGGACGCGCTCGTCGCTCCAGATCACGTCGCGGTCGGGCGGGGAGTCCGACAGCATGAACCAGCGGGCCACGTCGGCGCCATAGGTCTCGATGATGTCGTCGGGGTCGACTGTGTTCTTCTTCGACTTGGACATCTTCTCGATCGGGCCGATCGCGATGTCTTCGCCCGTCGTCAGCAGCGTGGCGCGGCGTCCGTTGCCGCCGACCTCGACCTTCACCTCGGCCGGCTGCACATAGCTGCCGTCGGCCTTCTGGTAGGT
Source organism: Bradyrhizobium sp. USDA 336 (assembly GCF_044908355.1). Lineage (NCBI taxonomy): Bacteria > Pseudomonadati > Pseudomonadota > Alphaproteobacteria > Hyphomicrobiales > Nitrobacteraceae > Bradyrhizobium > Bradyrhizobium sp. USDA 336. The sequence goes on from NZ_JBIYDC010000002.1 coordinate 5,796,600, forward strand.
CTCGTGCACCACCATGCCTTGCGTGAACATGCCGGCGAACGGCTCGTCCAGCGCGATATGCCCAGTCGCTTTCATCGCGCGGGTGAAGAAGCGGCTGTAGAGCAGATGCAGGATCGCGTGCTCGACGCCGCCGATATATTGGTCGACCGGCAGCATCCGGTTGGCGACTGCAGGCGTAGTCGGCGAAGCCTCGTTCCAGGGATCGGTGAAGCGCGCAAAGTACCAGGACGAGTCCACGAACGTGTCCATGGTGTCAGTTTCGCGTTGAGCCTTGCCGCCGCATTGCGGGCAGGTGACGTGCTTCCAGGTCGGATGATGATCGAGCGCGTTGCCCGGCTTGTCGAAGGTCGCATCGTCCGGCAGCTTCACGGGCAGATCGGCATCCGGCACCGGCACCACGTCGCATTTCGGACAGTGAATGACGGGGATCGGGCAGCCCCAATAGCGCTGGCGCGAAATGCCCCAGTCGCGCAGACGGAAATTCACCTGGCGCTCGCCGACCGGCGCATTGCCGCGCAGCTCCGTCTCGAGCCGCTTCGCCACCTCTTCCTTCGCCTGCTCGATGGTCATGCCGTCGAGGAAGCGCGAATTGATCATGCGGCCGTCGCCGTCATAGGCGGTATCAGTGATGACGAAGCTCTTCGGGTCCTGGCCTTCCGGGCATACGACGGGCGTGTTGCCGAGAGCGTACTTGTTGACGAAGTCGAGGTCGCGCTGATCGTGCGCCGGGCAGCCGAAGATGGCGCCGGTGCCGTATTCCATCAGCACGAAATTGGCGACATAGACCGGCAGCTTCCAGGTGGGATCGAACGGATGCACCGCGCGGATGCCGGTGTCGAAACCCTGCTTCTCCGCGGTGTCGATGATCTCCTGCGCGGTGCCGATTTTCTTGATCTCTGCGATGAACTCCGCAAGCTCAGGGTTCTTTGCGGCGGCGGCCTGCGCCAGCGGATGATCCGCCGAGATCGCCATGAACTTGGCGCCGAACAGCGTGTCCGGGCGCGTCGTGAAAATCTTCAGCTCGCTCTCGCCGGCCGGCGTTGTCGCCGCATCCAGCGCGAAGCGGATCAACAGGCCTTCCGAACGACCGATCCAGTTGCGCTGCATCAGCCGCACCTTGTCGGGCCAGCGGTCCAGCCCGTCGAGCGCCGACAGTAGCTCCTGCGAGTACTTCGTGATCTTGAAGACCCACTGGTTCATCTCGCGCTGCTCGACGACGGCGCCCGAACGCCAGCCGCGGCCGTCGATCACCTGCTCGTTGGCGAGCACGGTCATGTCGACGGGGTCCCAGTTCACCTTGCGCTTCTCGCGCTCGGCAAGCCCTGCGCGCAGAAAGTCCAGAAACATCTTCTGCTGGTGCTTGTAGTAGGAGGGGTCGCAGGTCGCGATCTCCCTGGACCAGTCCAGCGACAGCCCGATCGAGCGGAGCTGCTTCTTCATCGCGGCGATGTTGTCGTAGGTCCAGGCCTTCGGCGCGACCTTGCGCTCGATCGCGGCGTTCTCCGCCGGCAGGCCGAAGGCGTCCCAGCCCATCGGATGCAGCACGTTGAACCCCTTGGCGCGCATGAAGCGGGCCAGCACGTCGCCGAGCGTGTAATTCCGGACATGGCCGATATGGATGCGCCCGGACGGGTAGGGGAACATCTCGAGCACGTAATATTTTGGCCGCGGATCGTCGTTCTTGGAGACGAAGATCGCCTGCTCGTCCCAGAGGCGTTGCCAACGCGGTTCGGCGTCGCGGGCGTTATAGCGTTCGGAGGTCATGGAATCGTTGGGTTTTCGTGGTTCGGCCGTCTCAAGACGGCGGACTAGGCCATAGAAGCCCTTAAGGGGTCAATGGGTTGCCGCGTTTTGGGAACCGACCCCCTCCGCATAACTACGAGGGTCCGCGTTGGGGTGTGATTAAGGCGTCGATGCCAAGTTGCGATCCGACAAGGTCGCATTACCGCACATGGATTCCAGCTTCGACGATCCCGATTACGACTATGCCGCGTCCGTCGCAGGGCGGGCGATGCGGAGCATGGCCGAACAGCGGATTGCACCGACCCCTGCCAACTTTGCCGTCTGGTCCAGTATTTCGCGGGCAGCCATGACGATCTGCGCAACGCGATCGATCTCCTGATCGACCACAATCGTCCCTTCGACCCCCAAACCAATCAGGATCTGTTCGAGACCTACATCGCGCCCCAGGTGAGTGCCGTCGTGGTCGACACGTCCGAGCGGCTGCAGGCGCTGATGGGGACGGCGAAGGAGTTTCTGGCGACGGCGATCGCCGACAATCATTCGCAGATGCAGGTCATCAGCCAGGTGGCCGACCAGGGCAAGGCCGGCGTCGATCCAAAGCTGCTGGTTGCCCAGCTCATGAACGAGCTGGCGCGGGCGGCCACGCGGGCGACGCGGCTGGAGGCAGGCTTTGCGGAAAAGACCCGCGAGCTCGACGTGATTCGCGATTCGCTGTCGCGGTCCGAGCAGCGCGCCCGGACCGACACGCTGACCGGGCTGGCGAACCGGCGGGCCCTCGACGAATTCCTGCGCAAGGCGCAGACGACCGCGGAATGGGGCGAGCCGCTCAGCGTGCTGATGCTCGACATCGACCACTTCAAGTCCTTCAACGACAATTTCGGCCACGGTGTCGGCGATCAGGTGCTGCGCCTGATGGCCAAGGTCCTGCGCGAGAAGGTTCGCGCGCAAGATCTGCCGGCCCGCTATGGCGGCGAGGAGCTGATCGCGGTGCTGCCGGACGCCGATCTAGCCGCTTGCGCCGAGATCGCCGAACGGATCAGGCGCGCGATCGCAGATTGCACGATCACGCGTCGTTCGACCGGCGAGACCCTGCCCGGCATCAGCGTGTCCATCGGCGTGGCGCAATACCGGACCGGCGAGGCGATCACGGATCTGATCGAACGCTGCGACCGCGCGCTCTATCTCGCCAAGGGCGGCGGCCGCAATCGTGTGGTGACGGAGATCGAGCTCGAGCGGGCCGGGGCTGCGGGGTAGCGGTCGACCGCGATATGCTCCCTCTCTCCGCAAGCGGGGCGAGGTGAAGAACCAGCGCTTTAGGCGCTCGCCACCATCATCATCTCGGCCGTGCCGGTCGCGATCGCCTGCACGCCGTGCTCGACGACATTGTTGCGGCCACGATGCTTGGCAGCGTAGAGCGCGGCGTCGGCGGCTTCGATCAGGTCGCCGGGACGCAAGGATTCGCTCGGCTTGGTCGCGGCGACGCCGATCGAGACCGTGACGATCATGTGGTTCGAGGTGATGTGAGGCAGGCAGAGCCTCAGCACGGCCGAACGCACCTGCTCGCCGATCGCGACGGCGCGCGTCACGTCGGTGTTCGGCAGCAGCAGGCAGAACTCCTCGCCGCCGTAGCGGGCCGCGAAGCCCATCGTGTCGGCGGCGATGCCGGACAGCGATTCGCCGAGCCGCGTCAGGCAGGAATCGCCTTCGAGATGGCCGTAGGTGTCGTTGAAGAGCTTGAAATGGTCGACGTCGATCATCAGAAGCGCCAGCTCGCTGCCATATTGCTGCGCGCGCATCCATTCGAAATCCAGCCGGCTCTGGAAGCCGCGGCGGTTGGCGAGACCGGACAGCATGTCGATCGACGCCATCACCGTCAGGCGGTCGTTGCTTGCGATCAGCTCGCGCTCGCGCTGGCTCAGCTGCGCGGCCATCGCGTTGAACGCGCGGGCCAGCGGCACGAACTCGGCGGGCAGGCGATTGCGCGCGGCGCGCGCCGACAGGTCTCCCTCGCCGAGCCGCTTGGCCATGTCGGCGAGCATCTCGATCGGCTTGATCACGAGCTTTTCGGCGGCGATCAGCGCGCCGAGCAGGACGAACATGAGCACGAAGGCGAGCTGCAGATAGGCGGTGCGGATGTCGCGGCTGACCGCTGCGGACACCTTGTCTTCGTCGATGCTGGCGATCAGGCGGGCATTGGTGCCGGCGATGCGGATATAGCTGACCGCGCGGCGGGAGCCGTCGGCGGCGAGAAAGGACAGCGAACCCTCATCCTGATCAGAGCGCAGCGCCTTGTCGGCGATCGCGGACATCAGCGGCATGTTGTCGAGCGGACGGCCGACCGCGCTGTGCTGATCGGCCGGGGCCGCCAGCACGGTGCCCGCGCTGTCGACCAGCACCGCAGTGATGCCGGCGCGACCGCCCAGATTGTTCATGACCTTCGACATCCAGTCGAGATTGACGGTGGCGAGCACGACGGCATCAGCCACGCCGCTGAAGGCGGAGACCGGATAGACCGCCATCACCGTTGGCGACGGTACCGGTCGCGACATGATGAAGTCGCTCAGCACGAAGCGGCCGGTTTCCTGGGCCTGCTGGAAGTACGGTCGGTCACTGAGATCGAGGCCAACATACATGTTGTTGGTGGCGCATTGGATGCGGCCGTCCTGGCCGGCGATCAGAAGCGTGCGGATCCAGGGCAGGCTCGACGGCAGGCTCGCGCGTAGCACGTCGCAGCTCTTGCTGATGCCGCCGGCGGAGGCGCGGATGAAGGCCTCCGATTTCAGAATGGTCTCGACCGACGAGATCACCTGGCGCTGCGCATCGGCGCTGTGCCTCGCCACCGTGGTGAATTCAGCCGCGGCCTGCGCAACTTGCCGCGCGCGCGTGTCTTCGAGGGAACGGATGCGCTCGATCATCAAGGGCGTCACGAGAATCACCGCGAGCAACGCAAGCCGCGCCCGGATACCGAGAACCTGCTTGAGTTTCGCGCGCTTGCGGTTGAGACTGACGCTTGCCATTTTCGCTACCCACCCCGCGGGCTAAGGTAAAGCGAAGGGTTCAAAAACTGTTTCTTGAACTCGGTAAAATTGGACCTAACTCGGGTTCGGGTCACAACCAAGAGACGTCATGACGGAAGCCAACGTCGCGCCGGTAACCGGCGATTCACCAACCGCGCTCGCCGCGGTCGAAGCCGAAATTGCACGCGCCTGCAGGGACGCGCAGCGTGAGCGCGCCTCGGTCACGCTGATCGCCGTATCCAAGACGTTCGCGGCGGATGCAATTACCCCGGTAATCGCCGCCGGACAGCGCGTATTTGGCGAAAACCGGGTGCAGGAGGCCAAAGCCAAGTGGCCGGCGTTAACGTCTGCTCACCCCGATATTGCGCTGCATCTGATCGGGCCGCTGCAATCCAACAAGGCGAAAGAGGCGGTCGCGCTGTTCGACGCCATCCATTCGGTCGACCGTCCGAGCATTTGCCAAGCGTTAGCCAAGGAAATCGAATCCCAGAACAAGCACCCGCAGCTGTTCGTTCAGATCAATACCGGCGAGGAACCGCAGAAGGCCGGAATTGCTCCCGGCGAGGCCGATGCCTTCATTGCGAGCTGCCGCGACACCTACGGGCTGACGATCTCCGGATTGATGTGCATCCCGCCGGTCGACGAGCCGCCCGCCGCACACTTTGCGCTCACCGCCAAGATCGCCGCGCGCAATGGCTTGACGAATCTTTCGATGGGCATGAGCGCCGATTTCGCGACCGCCATCATGCTGGGCGCCACCCATGTGCGCGTCGGCAGCGCGATCTTCGGGCGTCGCTAGCCGTTGGCGAGGATCTGTCGTGTCCCGGACAAGCCGCAACGCCAAAGCGGGACCCAGAGCAATGCCTTCATGTGCCGCGAATGGGCCCCGGCTCTGCAGCGCACCCTTAAGGAGCGCTGCGCTGCGTCCGGGGCACGAGCAGCAAAATGCTGCCCCTCGACCTGGAGCGGGACAGATCGCAATGACGGCGCCTCTCAACCGATGATGATCTTTGTGCGCGGGCCCAGGCGCCGCAGCAATTGCAGCATCGCGGATTTCGTCATGGAGACGCAGCCGGCGGTCGGGCCGAAATTGTCGCGGGCAAGGTGCAGGAACACCGCACTGCCGCGGCCGGCGATGCGGGGCCGGGTGTTGTGGTCGATCTCGATGATGAAGTCGTAGAGATGGTCGGCGCGCTGGAGCCGGTCGCCGCCCTGCCCCTCGCCGAGCCGGATGCTCTGGTTGTAACGGCGGTCCCGCGGATCCTCGCACCAGGCGTCCACGCCGGTGATCACCCGGGCCGGCAGGAACGTCCGGGGACGGCTGTGCCGGTCGCCCCGCCACCATAATTGCCTGGGCCGGAAGCTGCCTCTGGGGGTGCCGCCATCGCCCTCGCGCTTGTTGGCGAGAATGCCGCCTCGCCCCAGCGCAACCGGAATGGTCAGCGCTCCCGCCGTCAGCCAGCCCCGGCGCGGATTGCCGGCAGCAGGCTTAACGCGGATCGCCGAGAGCGGCCCGGGGCCTCGATTCCTGATGTAACCGATTGAAGCTGCTTTATTTTTCATGCGAACGTGCAATGTCGAATTCATTACAGGACATTCATCCAAACGTCCTGCTATCTTGGGTTAGAGTGCTTCCGGCTTGTGAATCGGTAACAGCCCACTACTTCAACACGAACAACAATAACAATAATGACGAACGACCTTAAACTTCCCCTCGCGGCTGGGTGCGGCATGGATGTGCTGCCGAGCCGGACCCCAAAAGGATGACCCCCCATGGCCAATGCCCGCAAGATCCTGATCGTGGATGACGATACCGATCTGCGCGACACGTTGGTGGAGCAATTATCGCTACACGAAGAATTCGAAGCCTCTGCGGTCGATACCGGCGCCAAGGGCGCCAGCGCCGCGAAGGCCAATTCCCCCGATCTGGTCCTGATGGATGTCGGCCTGCCCGACACCGACGGCCGCGAGGTTGTCCGCTCGCTGCGAAAGGGCGGCTTCAAGGCCCCGATCATCATGCTGACGGGGCACGACACCGATTCCGATACGATCCTGGGCCTGGAATCCGGCGCCAACGACTATGTGGCAAAGCCCTTCCGTTTCGCCGTGCTGCTGGCGCGCATCCGCGCCCAGCTCCGTCAGCATGAAGCCAGCGAGGACGCGGTGTTCTCGGTCGGACCCTACTCCTTCCGCCCCGGCTCGAAGATGCTGACCGCGGCCAATGCCCGCAAGGTCCGCCTCACCGAGAAGGAAACCGCGATTCTCCGCTTCCTCTACCGGGCCGGCCAGATGCCGGTGTCGCGCGAGACCCTGCTCCAGGAGGTCTGGGGCTACAATTCCGGCGTCACCACACACACGCTGGAAACCCACATCTACCGCCTCCGCCAGAAGATCGAGAAGGACGCCGCCAACCCGGAGATCCTGGTAACGGAAGCCGGTGGCTACAAGCTGGTGCCGTGATACGCTTCGATGGCGTGCGAATCGTTTTAGATCGCACGCCTTCGAGCCTCGGACCTGAATGTCAATCGACGATGATGTAGCGCTTCTCGAGCGTGTCCCGACACTGCGCCTGTTGGGAGACGCCTCGTTGCGCATGCTGGCGATCGGCTCCGAGCAGCGTGACTTCGTCCGCGGCGACGTCCTGTTCAATCTCGGGGACGACGCCGACGCCGGCTTCGTGGTCCAGCGCGGCGCCTTCCGGGTCGAGGACGGCGCGGGCGCCGAAATGATCGCCGGCCCTGGCGCGCTGATCGGCGAGCTCGCGCTGGTGGTGCCGATGAAGCGGCCGTCGAGTGCGATGGCGCTGGAGCATTCCTCCGTCATCCGCGTCGCACGCAGCCTGTTCCAGCGCGTGCTCGAAAGCGATCCCGCTGCGGCGGTGCGCCTGCGCGACGAATTCGCGGTCCGCTCCAGCCAGATCGCCAGCGATATTTTGATGGCCGGTGCGAAGCTGACGAGCTGAGCCCTCGTCATTCCGGGGCGCGACGAAGTCGCGAACCCGGAATCCATTGAGCGGCAGAGTCAGTTGATGAATGGATTCCGGGCTCGCGCCAAGTGGCGCGCCCCGGAATGACCCACCGCGGCTCACACCTCCAGCGTCACCGTGACGGGCACGTGGTCCGACGGCCGCTCCCAGCTGCGCGCATCGCGCAGAATCTTGAAATCGCTGACTGCATCCTTCAGCGCGCGCGAGACCCAGATGTGGTCGAGCCGGCGGCCGCGATCGCCGACGGTCCAGTCGGCGGAGCGGTAGCTCCACCACGTATAGACCTTCTCCGACATCGGAATGCGATCGCGCGCGACGTCGACCCATTCGCCGGCTTCGAGCGCCGCCTTCAGCTTCTCGGTTTCGATCGGCGTGTGCGAGACCACTTTCAGCAGCTGCTTGTGCGACCACACGTCGTTCTCGTGCGGGGCGACGTTGAGATCGCCGACCAGGATGTGGCGATCCTCGTCGCGCGGATGCAGCGGCTCGCAGGCCGTCATCTCGTCGAGGAAGCGGAGCTTGTGGTCGAATTTCTCGTTCAGTGCGGGATCGGGAATGTCGCCGCCCGCGGGTACGTAGAAATTATGCAGCACCAGCGGTTTTGCGATGCCCGCTTTTTCACCGAACGACACCGAGATGTGGCGCGAATCCACCTTGTCGCAGAAGGTGCGGATGTCCTTCGATTCGAACGGGATCTTCGAGACGATGGCGACGCCGTGATAGCCCTTCTGCCCGTTCAGTGCGACGTGCTCGTAGCCGAGCCGCTTGAAGCGCTTCAGCGGAAAGGCATCGTCGATGCACTTGGTCTCCTGCAGGCACAGCACCTCCGGCCGCGCGCTCTTGAGAAACTTCGCGACCAGGTCGATGCGCAGCCGCACCGAATTAATGTTCCAGGTTGTCAGGGAAAGACGCATGGGAAATGCGTCTTAGCAAGCTCTCGCAGGGTGGGCAAAGGCGCTAGGCGCCGTGCCCACCGGCTTTTGGGATTGACCAGGATCAGCAGGATCGTGCCCCGGACGCTGCGCGGCACGAAGTGACGCGCTGCAGAGCCGGGGCCCATCTTGCGGCATTCCTGGGTCCCGGCTCTGCGCTCCGCTCTTGGACAACGCTGCGCGTCGTCCAAGAGCTACGCTTGTCTGGGACACGAGGGCGCTCAACCCCGCGATGGCGTGTTGTAATTGGTGAAATCGATCTTGAACATGTTGGGGTCGAGCTTCTTGCTCGAGTCCAGATTGTACACCGCGATCGTCGTGTCGTAGCCCTGCGGATCGGTGACGGTCCACTGCTTGAGCTGGCCGTCCTTGGCGCCGAACATCAGCAGCAGGCGGCTGGTGCCGACCAGGGCCTGCTTCTCCTCGATGGTGACGCTGACGAAGACGTCGTCGGCCGAGACGCCAACGACATTGGTGTCCTTCATCAGGTCGATGCGGTCGGACAGGAGAAAGCGCAGCGGCGTCTGCGACAGCGGGTAGACGTCCTGAGTCGCGAGCTTGCGGTCGCGCACAACGAGCGAGGAGCCGTCGGCGACGATGTCGATCGGGCTCGGCGCGTCATATTCGAAGCGTACCTTGCCGGGTTTCTGGATGTAGAAATCGCCCTGCGTCTTGCTGCCGTCGGGACCGACCTGGACGAAATTCCCGACCAACGTCTGCAGCGACGACAGATAGGCACTGACCTTGGCCGCCTGCGCTTTCTGGTTGGCGTCGAAGGTCTGGAAGATGCTGCTCGGAACGTTGCGCCGCGGATCCGGGATCACCGGATTGGGCGGCGCCTGCGTCGCGCCGGTGACGGCCGGTCCGCCGGCGGATGCGCCGCCGTCACGCCCCTTCGGCGCGGGTTTCGGCACCGGCACGGTCTGAGCGAACGACGCAGCGGTCACTATCGCGGCGGTGACGAGAAGCACGCCGGCCACGCGCGCGCTTCGCGCGGCGATCGTGGCAGCGAATCGAATGTCCGGATGTCTGATCAACGCGTCGTCCTGTGTGGCTGGGCGCCCTTTTACCGTGATTTCGGGCAAAAGCAGATATCGAATTTGCGTGAAATGTTGCTCAGAGGCTCCTCGCCTCACATATGGCTGTCTTCTTCCTCGACCAGAATCTCGCGCTTGCCGGCATGGTTGGCGGGGCCGACGATGCCCTCCAGTTCCATGCGCTCCATCAGCGATGCGGCGCGGTTGTAGCCGATTTGCAGACGGCGCTGGATGTAGCTGGTCGAGGCCTTGCGATCGCGTTTGACGATCGCAACCGCCTGCTGGAAGAGATCGCCGCCGCCATCGCCGCCCATGCCGGTGGCGTCGAACACGGCACCGTCCTCGTCCTCGGTCGGCTCTTCGGCGGTGACGGCTTCGAGATATTCCGGCTGTCCCTGCGTCTTGAGGTGACGCACCACCTTCTCGACTTCCTCGTCGGAGGCGAACGGTCCGTGCACGCGGCTGATACGGCCGCCGCCCGCCATGTAGAGCATGTCGCCCTGGCCGAGCAGCTGCTCGGCGCCCATCTCGCCCAGAATGGTGCGGCTGTCGATCTTGGACGTGACCTGGAAGGCGATGCGGGTCGGGAAGTTCGCCTTGATGGTACCGGTGATGACGTCGACCGACGGACGCTGCGTCGCCAGGATCACGTGCAGGCCGGCGGCGCGCGCCATCTGCGCCAGACGCTGCACCGCGCCTTCGATGTCCTTGCCGGCGACCATCATCAGGTCGGCCATTTCGTCGACGATGATGACGATGTAGGGCAGCGGATCGAGCGAGAGCTTCTCTTCCTCGTAGATCGCCTTGCCGGTTTCCTTGTCGAAGCCGGTATGCACCGTGCGCGTCGGCTCCTCGCCCTTGGCCTTCAATTCGAGCAGGCGCGTGTTGTAACCGTCGATGTTGCGCACACCGAGCTTGGCCATGTTCTTGTAGCGCTCTTCCATCTCGCGCACGGCCCATTTCAGCGCGACCACCGCCTTCTTCGGGTCGGTCACGACAGGCGTGAGCAGATGGGGAATGCCGTCATAGACGGAGAGCTCGAGCATCTTCGGATCGACCATGATCAGGCGGCACTGGTCCGGCCGCAGCCGGTAGACCAGGCTGAGGATCATGGTGTTGATCGCGACCGACTTGCCCGAGCCGGTGGTACCGGCGATCAGCATGTGCGGGGTGCGCGCGAGGTCGATGATGACGGGGTCGCCGCCGATGGTCTTGCCGAGGCAGAGCGGCAGCTTCGCCACCGTGTCGGTCGCCTCCTTCGCCACCAGCAATTCGCGCAAATAGACTTTCTCGCGATGCGCGTTCGGCAGCTCGATGCCGATCGCGTTGCGCCCGGGCACGACGGCGACGCGCGCCGACAGCGCGCTCATCGAGCGGGCGATGTCGTCGGCAAGGCCGATCACGCGCGAGGACTTGATGCCGGGCGCCGGCTCCAGCTCGTACAGTGTGACCACCGGACCCGGATTGGCCTTCACGATCTCGCCGCGCACGCCGAAATCCTGCAGCACGCCTTCGAGCGAACGGGAATTGTTCTCCAGCTCGGCCTTGCTGAGCGGCTGGCGATCGCCGGCCTTCGGTGCGGCCAGCATGGAGACGGACGGGAGGTCGAACTTGTCGGAGGATTTCTTGGAAGCGGGCTTCGGCGCGGCTTTCTTCTTCGGGGCGCGCGCGGCGGGCTCCTCCTCTTCCTCCTCCTCGTCCTCCAATTCGTCTTCGTGCTCGTCCTCGTAGTCCTCGTCTTGAGACTGCGGCGAGATCGACGGCGCCGAGCGGCCGCCGCCGAGATTCGGCTCCTGCCGGCTGAACTGGGCGGCCTTGGTCTTCGGTCCGCTCGAGACCAGCGAGCGGTAGGCGGCACCACACAGCCAGATCAGCCGCGCCTTGGTGCTCATCAATGCATGGAACAGCCAGCCCAGCGAGACCGAGCCCCGATCGCTCTCCTCGTCTTCGTCGAGCGGCTTGTCGTCATCGGCGACCTCAGCGATCTCGTCGTCCTGCTCACGCGCGCCGAGGCCGCAGGCGATCAGGAAGGTCGCGGTCATCGCGGCGAACAGGATCGTGCCCAGCACGATGCGATAGATCGTACCGGCCGGCCCGAAGATCACCGCGGGGGCGCGCACCAGCGCATCGCCGACCACGCCGCCGAGGCCGGTCGGCAGCGGCCAGGCCCCGCCATGCTGAAAGCAACTGACGAAGCCTGCCGCGATCACCGTGCAGAGAATCCAGGAGCCGAGCCGCAGCGCCTCGCGGTCGAACGGCCGATGCGTCATCATGCGCCAGCCCCAGACCGCAACGGTCAGGACCAGCATGATCGCGCCGAGCCCCAGGATCTGCATGGCGAGATCGGCGCCGATCGCGCCGGCATAGCCGAGGATGTTGCGGATCGGCCGCGAGGTCGCGTGGCTGAGGCTGGGATCCTGCACCGACCACGTCATCAGCGCCGCCGCGGCGACGCCCGCCAGCGCGATCAGGCCGAGGCCGGCGAGCTCGCGCATGCGCCGCGCCAGACCCTCGCGGATCGAGGGCGGCAGATGGCCGACCAGAGGAATGACGCGTTCGATTGCCGACATGCTCACGGGCCCCGCCTAACCCAGAGTCTCGACCAGCCGGTGCAGCGCCTGCGCCGTGGTCTCGCCGTCCTGCACCAGCGCGAGGCGGATATAGCCTGCGCCGGGATTGAATCCGTCAGGCTGCTGTCGCGCCAGGAAGCTGCCGGGCACCACGCGCACGCCGGCTTCCCTGAACAGCTTGAGCGTCACCGACACGTCGTCGCCGATCTCGGAGGTGTTGAGCCAGACGCAGAAGCCGGCATCGGGCCGGCGATAACCGTAACGGTTGCCGATGATCTGGTCGGCGAGGTCGAACTTGATCCGGTACAGCCGCCGATTCTCCTCGACATGCGCCTCGTCGCCATAGGCGACCGTCGCGACATGCTGCAGCGGCACCGGCACCTGGGGCGCTGCGATGTTGCGCAGCTCGAGGAACATGCCGATGAACTTCTTGTCGCCGGCGGCAAAGCCGACGCGCAGGCCCGGCAGGTTGGAGCGCTTCGACAGTGACTGGAACGCGACAACACGTGTGAAGTCGGGGCCGGCGCATTCCAGCGCGCTGCCGGGTGCCTCGCGGGTGTAGATCTCGGAATAACATTCGTCGCTTAGGATCACGAAGCCGTAGCGGTCGGCGAGCTGCTTCAAGCGTTTGAAATAGCCAGGCCTCGCGACCGAGCCCTGCGGATTGGCGGGCGAAGCCAGGTAGAACGCCACCGTGCGCGCCAGGGTCGCCTCATTGATGGCGTCGAGGTCGGGCAGGAAGCCGTTCTCGACCGTGGTCGGCAGATGGACCGGCTCGCAAGCGGCCGCAAGCGCGCCCGCGCCGTAGACCGGATAGAACGGGTTCGGCATCAGGATCGCGGGCTTGCCCGGACGCGGGCCGACATAGCGCGCGGCCGCGATCGCGGCGAGGAACAGCCCCTCGCGGCTGCCATTGAGGACGAGAATCTCGCTCTCGGGGTCGAGCGGCCGCGGCAGCTGGAACCGCGTCGACAGCCAGGCCCCGGCGGCGTTGCGGAACGGGTCGGTCCCCTTGTTCGCGGGATAACGGCCGAAATCGGCGATGTGCTTGGCCAGCACCGGGCCGACGAAGTCGGGTACGGGATGCTGGGGCTCGCCGACCGCAAGCGAAATCAAGGGCTTGCCCGGCTGATGCGGGGCCAGCAGCTCGTTCAGCCGGACGAAGGGCGAGCGTTCGGAATCGGAGCCATTACCGCCCTGCGGCGCACGGGATGAAGCGGTCAGAGCCATTCGTTGGGCGCCAGTACTCTTGGAACGGCCGGTCGCTACCATAGGCGCCGGCGGGAAGCGGTTCAGTTCACCATAGATAGGGCGAGGTTAAGACGCGATTAACCATCGGCCGCCGCCCGCGTCCAGCGCGGGAAAAATGGGGCGAGATAGCGGCGTGCATGGACGGTCCACCCTCCCCTGGAGGTGCCTGCAGGCGGAGCCATCAAAAGAAAGGGGCTCCAGCTTGCGCTGGAGCCCCTCAACGGTCAGGGCATTGCCGGGTATGTGCCCGAACCGTAGTTGTGGACGCGGTCCCCGAAGCGACCGCGCCCGGGAGGAGACGGTTACATGTTGTAGGCGCGCTCGGTGTGCTCGGTGATGTCGAGGCCTTCACGCTCGCTCTCGACATTGGCGCGGAGGCCAACGATCACATCGACGACCTTGAAGAGGATCGCCGAGCCGATGCCCGACCACACCAGCGTGGTGCAGACGGCCTTGATCTGGGCGAGCATCTGGGTGGCGAAGTCGTAATCGGCGACCTTCGGCGGGATCGCCGAGTAGTCGATGATGCCGGCGCCGCCGAGCGCGGGGTTGACGAGAATGCCGGTGCCGATGGCGCCGACGATGCCGCCGACGCAGTGCACGCCGAACACGTCGAGGGAGTCGTCGTAGCCCAGCGCGTTCTTCACGACGGTGCAGAAGAACAGGCAGACCACGCCGACCACGAGGCCGAGGACGATCGCGCCCATGACGCCGGCAAAGCCGGCCGCAGGCGTGACGGCCACGAGGCCCGCGACGGCGCCGGAGATCACGCCGAGCACCGACGGATGGCCCTTGATGATCCACTCCGCGAACATCCACGACAGCGCAGCGGCCGCGGTGGCGACGAAGGAGTTGGTCATGGCGAGCGCCGCGCCGCCGCTAGCTTCCAGGTTGGAGCCGGCGTTGAAGCCGAACCAGCCGACCCAGAGCAGCGAGGCGCCGATCATCGACATGGTCAGCGAGTGCGGAGCCATTAGTTCCTTGCCGTAACCGACGCGCTTGCCGATCAGCAGAGCGCCGACGAGCCCGGCGATGCCGGCGTTGATGTGCACCACGGTGCCGCCCGCGAAGTCGATCGCGCCCATCTTGAAGATCCAGCCGGCGTCGGCGTTGAGCTCGTCGAGCTTGGCCTGGGCCGCGGTCTTTGCCGCAGCGTCAGTGGCGGCAGCGAGCGCCTTGGCCGCATCCTGGATCAGGTCCGGGCCCTGCCAGTACCAGACCATGTGCGCGATCGGGAAATAGATCAGGGTAACCCAGAGCGGAATGAAGAGCGCGATGGCCGAGAACTTCATGCGCTCGGCGAAGGCGCCGACGATCAGGGCGGGCGTGATCGCCGCGAAGGTCATCTGGAAGCAGACGTAGATGAGTTCGGAGATGTTGGCGTCGACCGAGAAGGTCGCTGCCTTCGTATCGGTGGTGACGCCCATCATGAAGGCCTTGGAGAAGCCGCCGATGAAGTCCGAGCCTCCGGTGAAGGTGAGGCTGTAACCGTACACGGCCCAGATCACGGTGACGACGCAGACGGTGTAGAACACCTGCATCAGGACCGAGAGCATGTTCTTGGAACGGACCAGACCGCCGTAGAACAGCGCGAGGCCGGGGATCGTCATCAACAGCACCAGCACTGTCGATGTCAGCATCCAGGCGTTGTCTCCCTTGTTGACCGTTGGCTCGGCGTAGGCTGCGGTCGCAGCGAACAGGCCGACTGCGAGAGCTGCCAGTCCCGCGCCATAGGGACGCTTGAACGTCATATTGTTTACTCCTGCTTGAATAAGGTTGAGCGCGAAATCAGAGGGCCGCGGCATCGGCCTCGCCGGTGCGGATGCGCACCGCGTGGTCGAGGTTGATGACGAAGATCTTGCCGTCGCCGATCTGTCCGGTTTTCGCGGCGGACGTGATGGCGTCGATGGTCTTGTCGACCTGGTCGGAGGCGACAGCGACCTCGATCTTGATCTTGGGCAGGAAGCTCACGGCATATTCGGCGCCGCGATAGATTTCCGTATGGCCCTTCTGGCGGCCATACCCCTTGACTTCCGTCACCGTGAGACCGTGAACGCCGATGGCGGTCAGGGCGTCACGGACTTCTTCAAGCTTGAATGGCTTGATGATCGCCATAACAATTTTCATGGGTCCTATCCCCGCTTGGGCCCGGTCCGGACGTGGCCGGGCGTTCTCGACTGGTTCGCCACGAGGGAGAAGTTTCACTACGCGGGCACAGCCGGACCCCTAGAATCAAATGCCGTGCCAGATCAGGCGGATTGCCTAACGGATTATGAAAACGGGGGTTTTCGCCTTCGGCGGGTGTTGCAATGCAGTGCGCTATTACGTCGCGCTCAAAACGTGGTCACGCCTGCGCAAAACATGGGCAAGACAGGCTCTCGACACAATGTTGCTCACGCGTCGGGCAGCAGGACGGTATTTACGTAGTATCGGCGTCTATTGCAGGGCTTCTCCGTGCTGCGAAATATCCAGACCCTCGAGCTCGTGCTCACGGGATACGCGCAAGGGCACGAACAGGCCGACCAGCTTGAGCAGGATGAAGCTGACGCCCGCCGACCAGACGAAGGTCACGGCGACCCCGTAGAACTGGGTCAGGAGCTGCTGCGGATGGCCCTCCAGCAGGCCGGCGGTGCCGCCGATTGCGCTGGTGGCGAACACACCGGCGAGCAGGGTGCCGGTCAGGCCGCCGATGCCGTGGACGCCGAAGACGTCGAGCGAATCGTCATAGTCGAAGCGGTGCTTCAGCCAGGTACAGGCCCAATAGCAGAGCGCACCGGCGATGATGCCGATGACGATGCCGTGCCATGGCGCGACGAAGCCCGAGGCCGGCGTGATGGTGCCGAGACCTGCGACCGCGCCGGAGATCATGCCGAGCACCGAAGGCTTGCGCCGCGTCGACCATTCGATCGCGCCCCAGGTGAGCGCGCCCGCACAGGCGGCCAGATGGGTCGCGATGATCGCCATCACCGCGCGTGAGTTCGCTCCGAGCGCCGAGCCGCCGTTGAAGCCGAACCAGCCGACCCACAGCAGGCCGGTGCCCATCACCGCGAGCGACAGATCGAACGGCGCGAGATTCTCGGTGCCGTAGCCGTGACGGCGTCCCATCACCTTGGCTGCAACGAGGCCGCCGGTGCCGGCCGACAGATGCACGACGAGACCGCCGGCGAAATCGAGCACGCCCATGCTGGCGAGGAAGCCGCCGCCCCACACCCAATGCGCCAGCGGAATGTAGACGAAGATGAACCAGGCGACCGAGAACAGCAGATAGGCCGAGAACCGCATCCGGTCGGCGACCGAGCCCGCGACCAGCGCCACCGTGATGATGGCAAACGTCATCTGGTACAGCATGAACAGCGATTCCGGGATCGTCTTCGCCGCGGGGTTGACGCTGTCCATCGTCATGCCGGCGAGAAACCAGCGATCGAGCGTGCCGATCCACGGGCCGTCGCCGACGAAGCACAGCGAATAGCCGAACGCCACCCAGAGAATGGAGATCAGCGTCACCGCGGCCAGGCTCTGCGCCATGGTGGCGAGCACGTTCTTCTTGCGCACCATGCCGGAGTAGAACAGCGCAAGTCCCGGGATCGTCATCATCAGCACCAAGGCGGTGGCGACGATCATCCAGGCGGTGTCGGCGGTGTTGATCTCGGTTGCCGCCGCTTGCGCCGGCGCAGCTAGGACGGACACAAATCCAATTGGCGCAGCCATGGCAGCTGCGCGGCGCGACAATCCCGCCATATCGTTCCCCCCGGCATCAATTGGCGTCGCACATCGTGGCGTATTTGCCCGGTGCGATCGAAGCAGTCGTGTCAAAGCGTTTTCGAGCGAAGTGGATACCGGTTCGCGTGAAGAAAACGCGTCAAAACAAAAAGTCAGAGCGCGTCGCTGTCGGTCTCGCCGGTGCGGATGCGCAGCGCGTGGTCGATCGGTGTGACGAAGATCTTGCCGTCGCCGATCTGGCCGGTGCGCGCCGTCGCGGTGATCACGGCGACCGCCTTGTCGGCGACGTCGGAAGCGACCGCGATCTCGATGCGCAGCTTCGGCAGGAAGTTCACGACATATTCGGCGCCGCGATAGATCTCGGTGTGGCCCTTCTGCCGGCCATAGCCTTTCACCTCGGTCACGGTCATGCCGTGCACGCCGATCGCCGTCAGGGCCTGGCGGACCTCATCGAGCTTGAAGGGTTTGATGATCGCGACGACGAGTTTCATGGTCAGGCCTATTCCCCGGGATGCGCCGCGCCGTATGTCCCCGGCGCTGCGTCAATCTGGCATCTTTCCGGGCAAATGGCACAAAAAAGTTGCAGATTGAAGCGGAAAAACGTTTGGCCAAGGGCGGTCATGTGAACGGCCGCCTCTGTACAGGGCAGCTGTTCATCATTCACAATGCATTTTTGGCATGGATGCGGTGAACCCAGGCGTGAACCGAAGCGTCCCGGCCGGTACATACGTAAGTTCGAGGGGGACGTTCCATGGCGAGTTGGTTTTACGCATCCGAGGGCAAGCAGCAGGGGCCCTTTCCGGAAGGGCAATTCCGCGACCTCGTTGCCCAGGGCGTCGTGCGTCCGGACACCTTGGTCTGGACCGAGGGCATGGCCGGCTGGCAGAAGGCCGCCGAAATTCCCGGCCTGATCGGCGGCGGTGCGCCGCCGATGGTCCCGACGGGCGGAAGTGGCTATGGCGGCACCGCCGGCTATGCAAGCGGTGGATCGCTCTCGGTCGATTTCAGCATCCTCGAATTCACCTGGCGCAGCATCGTCCTGCTGATTGGAATGATCTTCGTCATCCCGGCGCCCTGGGCCTTCGTCTGGTACACCAGATGGATCGTCTCCTGCGTGAACGTCCCCGGGCGGCCGAACCTCGGCTTCACCGGCAATGCGATGACGTTGGTGCCGTGGTATTTCGGCTTCATCGTTCTCGCCATCGCGCTTGGCTTCGTCGGCAGTGAGATCCTGAGCAATCTGCTGTTCATCGTGCAGATCGTGCTCTACTGGCTGCTGATCAAATGGATGGTCGCGAACCTCGCCTCCAACGGGCAGCCGCTGGGCCTCAGCTTCACCGGTTCGGTCTGGGCCTATATCGGCTGGAACCTGCTGTTCGCGATCTCCATCATCACCATCATCGGTTGGGCCTGGGTGGCCGCGGCGCAGATGCGCTGGTTCTGCCGCAACATCGAGGGCACGCGGCGCGAGATCGTCTTCAAGGGCAGCGGTCTCGATATCCTCTGGCGCGGCATCGTGGCCGCCATCCTGATGTGCTTCATCATCCCGATCCCGTGGGTGTACCGCTGGATCATGAACTGGTTCGCCTCGCAGACCGAGCTCGCGCCGCGCGGCTCGCTCGGGGCATGATCTGAACGGCTTCAGGCGCTGCTCGTCGCGCTAGAGCATGATCCGGAAAAGTGTGAAGCGGTTTTCCGAAAGATCATGCTCAAACAATAACCTAAAGCGCGATGACGATTCATCCTAATCGCATCGCGCTTTAGAAGCGATCAGGCCTTCCGCTCGCGCACCGAGCCTTCCTGCGCGACGGAGGCAACCAGGGTGCCGTCCGGCTTGAAGATCGAGCCGCGGGTCAGGCCCCGCCCCGATTGTGCGCTCGGCGAATCCTGCGCGTAGAGCAGCCATTCGTCGGCGCGGAACGGGCGATGGAACCACATCGCGTGGTCGAGGCTCGCCGGCATCATGCGCTTGTCGAACAGCGTGCGACCATAGCGCGCCATGATCGCGTCGAGCAGTGAGAAGTCCGAGGCGTAAGCGAGCGCGCACATGTGCAGCGCCGGATCGTCGGGCAGCTTGGCGGCGGTCTTGATCCAGACGTGGATGCGGCCGTCGTCGATCTTCTGGCCGAAATAACGGCCGAGCTCGACCGGGCGCAGCTCGATCGGCCGATCGGATTCGTAGTAGCGGCGGATGAAGTCCGGCATCTCCTTGAACATCGGCTGTTTCGCCACCTCCTCCGCCGTGAGCTTTTCCGGCGGCGGCACGTCCGGCATCGTGTCCTGGTGGTCGAACGCAGTCTCCTCCTCGGCGTGGAACGACACCATGATCGAGAAGATCGCGTTGCCGTGCTGGATCGCGGTGACGCGGCGGGTCGAGTAGCTCTTGCCGTCGCGCAGGCGCTCGACCTGATAGATGATCGGGATCTGCGGATCGCCCGGCAGGACGAAATAGCAATGCAGCGAATGCGGCAGCCGGCCCTCCACGGTGCGGCAGGCCGCGACCATCGCCTGCCCGATCACCTGGCCGCCGAACACCCGCTGCCAGCTCGTCTTCGGGCTGTTGCCGCGGAACAGGTTCACCTCGAGCTGCTCGAGGTCGAGGATCCCGATGAGGTCGATCAGTCCTTTGGACATGATGGTGCTTTCCAGTAATGTCTCATTCCGGGGCGCACGCGGTGCGAACCCGAAAATCTCGAGCTGATAAACCTCCGGATTCCGGGTACGCGCGTTGCGCGCCCCGGAATGACGGAACGAAGGGCTAGCGGCCCTCGTTTCACCGCACTGTTTCGCCCAGCTCAAGTCTGCTAGCAAGACCGAGAATTGTCCGGGAAGCTTTGGTATGTCGGTACAGGGTAGCATTGTCATCGGTGGCGGCGCGTTTGCCGGCCTTGCGCTGGCCTTGGCGCTACGCCAGGGGCTCGGGCCCGAGATCCCGATCGTCGTCGCCGATCCCGCCCTCGGCACGCGGCCGAGCCGCGACCCCCGCGCCACCGCGATCGTCGCCGCCTGCCGCCGCCTGTTCGAGACGATCGGCGCCTGGGACGACGTCCGGGATGAGGCCCAGCCGATCCTCGACATGGTCGTCACCGATTCCAAGCTCGAGGATGCCACCCGTCCGGTGTTCCTGAACTTCGCCGGCGATGTCGCGCCGGGCGAGCCGTTCGCCCACATGGTCGAGAACCGCCGCCTGATCGACGCGCTGGTGGTGCGCGCCGAGGCCGAGAGCATCGATCTTCGCGCCACCCCGGTCGCGTCCTACGATGCGCGCACTGACGGCATCGACGTGACGCTCGGCGACGGCAGCGTGATCGCGGCGGGCCTCTTGGTCGCCGCCGATGGCGCGCGGTCGAAGCTGCGCGAGCGCGCCGGCATCGTCACTCATGGCTGGGAGTACGACCAGTCCGGCATCGTCGTCACCGTCGGCCACGAGCGCGATCACGAGGGCCGCGCCGAGGAACACTTCCTGCCGGCTGGCCCGTTCGCGATCCTGCCGCTCACCGGCAAACGCTCCTCGCTGGTGTGGACCGAGCGCCGCACCGAGGCCGCGCGCATCATCGCCCTCAGCGACGAGGAATTCCACGCCGAGCTCGAGCAGCGCTTCGGCCTGCATCTCGGCGAGGTCAAGGTGCTCGACAAGCCGCGGGCGTTTCCGCTGTCCTATTTCGTCGCGCGGTCCTTCATCGCCGAGCGCATCGCGCTGGTCGGCGACGCCGCCCATGTCATCCACCCCATCGCGGGCCAGGGCCTCAACATGGGCCTGAAGGACGTCGCTGCGCTGGCGGAAGTGGTGGTAGATGCCGCGCGGCTCGGCCTGGATATCGGCGGGGCGGACGTGCTCGAACGCTACCAGCGCTGGCGCCGGTTCGACACGATGGCGATGGGCGTCGCCACCAACTCGCTGAACTTCCTGTTCTCCAACCAGTCGACGCTGTTGCGCACGGTGCGCGACATCGGCCTCGGCCTCGTCGACCGCGCCCCGCCGCTGAAGAACCTCTTCGTCCGCCAGGCCGCAGGCCTCACCGGCGAGGTGCCGCGGCTGTTGAAGGGCGAGGCGTTGTAAGGGGCGAATGGTGAGTGGCGAATAGCGTAGGTCCATTCGCCATTCGCCACTCCCCACTCGCTGTTATCAATCGATCTTGCGCGCCTCTTCCGGCAGCATGATCGGGATGCCGTCGCGAATGGGATAAGCGAGCTTGGCGCTGCGCGAGATCAGCTCCTGCCGCTCAGAATCGAATTCCAGCGGGCCCTTGGTCAGCGGGCAGACCAGGATCTCCAGCAATTTTGGATCGACGCTGGCTTCGGGACGTTCGGTGGGCGCGTTCATGGAAGTCTCCGGCACTTGCCTGCCTTTAGCATAGAAATTCGCGCCCGCCATCGCGCTTTAGGCGGGGACCATCGCCAGGAGCTCGTCGAGTATGATCCGCGGCCGGGATTGACGGGCCTGACAGGGCGCAGCCGAGAAATGTCCAGTACAGGATCTGCGCGCGGCCCAGCTCCGTTGCCAGGGCGAGCCCACGCATCCGCGGCCATCTAGAGCGTGATCCGCAAACGCGCGCAGCGGGCTTCCGGCGCGACCGGCGCGCGGAACGTGTTAGCCCGAAAGATCAAATTTTCCGGACGGTGTTGACGTGGCGCTAAGCATGCGATCAGGCGCGGCACAAAATTAACGCGAAGGGCGATTAGCCGGTCCAGCATCGACAATATCAACAATATCGACGATGGGGCGAGACTGAATGTTCCGCGTTTTCTCCTGTCTTACGGCCGAGCACGATTGGCGGCTCGTCGTGCTCGCTGCTCTGGTCTGCTTCGTTGCCAGCATCGTCGCGGTCAGCATCTTCCACCGCGCGATCGCAACGCGCGGGAGAACCCGGTGGATCTGGATCGCCATTGCCGGCGCGGCCATCGGATACGGGATCTGGGCTACGCATTTCGTCGCGATGCTCGCCTACGAGCCCGGGGTCTCCACGGGCTACGGCATCGTGTTAACGGCGTCCTCTCTCGCGGCGGCAATGCTGCTGACCTCGGTCGGCTTCGGCGTCGCGGTCGTCACGTCCGGCCGCTGGCGCGCGGCGGCTGGCGGCGTCATCATCGGCGGCGGCATTGCCAGCATGCACTATCTCGGAATGTGGGCGCTCGAAGTGCCGGGCCGAGTCTCCTGGTCCGTGGACCTCGTGCTCCTCTCCATCGTTCTGGGCATGTGTTTCGGCTACGCTGCGCTGGCGGCAGCGCTCACCCGTCAGGGTTATAGCGGCACGCTGGCAGCCGCCACCCTGCTGACGCTCGCCATCGTGTCGCATCACTTCACGGCCATGGGCGCCGTGAAGATCACACCGGATCCGGCGCTCGCGACCGATACGCTTTCGCTGTCTCCGGCCTTCCTCGCGCTCGCCATCGCCGGCGTCGCATTGTCGGTGCTGGGCATGAGCCTGATCGGCGTGCTGGCCGATCGTCGTCTGGCGACCAGAACTGCCAGGTTCGAGGAGATCATCAGCCAGCTCTCCATCGCCCGGCAGCAGCTCGAAGGGTCGCAGAACGAGCTCAAGGAGCAGAAGCTGAGGCTGGACACGGCCATCAACCACATGGTCGAAGGCCTTTGCATGTTCGACGCCGAGAAGCGGCTCGTCATCTGCAACGAGCGTTACGCCCGGTTGTACCGGCTGCCCCCGGAATTGCTGCGTGCGGGAACTCCCCACCGCGACATCATCAGACATCGCGTCAAGAGCGGCGTACTCGAAGGCGAGGCCAGCGATTTCGCCGCCGAACGGCAGATCGCCAGGCTCGATGCGCTGCCGATCCATGTCGTTTCGAGCCGCATCGATGCGTTTGCCGATGGGCGGCTGATCTGCGTGACGCGGCAGCCGATGGCCGGCGGCGGCTGGGTGGCTACGCATCTGGATGTCACCGAGCAACGCCGGTCCGAAGCGAAGATCACCTACATGGCGGAACACGATGCGCTCACCGAGTTACCGAACCGCGTGCTGCTCAAGGCGCGTCTGGAGCCCGCTCTTGCCGATACGCGTGGCGGAAACCTACATTTGGCGGTTCTCTTGCTCGATCTCGACCGCTTCAAGGAGGTCAACGACACGCTCGGACATCCGGCGGGCGACCTGCTGCTGCGCTCGGTCGCGGCGCGCTTGCTGGACTGCGTCAGGGAAACGACGTTCGTCGCCCGACTGGGCGGCGACGAATTCGCAATCGTCGACTACGTGACCAATCCGGCTGCGGACGCGGCCTCTCTCGCCGAGACGATCCATGGCGCGCTCAGCGAGCCGTTCGATCTCGGCGATCATCAGGTCGTCGTAGGCACCAGCATCGGGATCGCCCTTGCGCCCCGAGACGGCGCCGATTCCGACACGATCCTCAGGAGCGCAGATCTTGCCCTCTACTCGGCCAAGAGCGGCGGACGTGGCGCATTCCGCTTCTTCGAGCCGGAGCTGGACCGGCTCCTGCAGGCGCGCCGCAACCTGGAGCGGGATTTGCGGAAGGCGCTTGCGAGGAGCGAATTCGAACTCCACTACCAGCCGTTCGTCAATTTGAAGAGCGGCGAGACCTGTGGCTTCGAGGCGTTGCTGCGTTGGCATCATCCCGAGCGCGGTCTGGTCTCGCCCGGCGAATTCATTCCCGTCGCGGAGGAAACCGGCTTGATCCTGCTGCTGGGGGAATGGGTGTTGAGAACCGCTTGTGCCGAAGCGGCGAAATGGCGTTCCGACCTAAAGATCGCGATCAACCTGTCTCCAGCGCAATTCAGGAGCAAGGAGCTCGTGTCGACAATTGTGAGCGCACTGGCGGCTTCGGGGATCGCTTCAGATCGGCTCGAGCTCGAGGTCACCGAAACCGTCATCATGCATGACAGCGGGACCGTATTCGCAGCACTCAGCCAGCTGCGCGAGCTCGGAGTGCGGATTGCCCTCGACGATTTCGGCACCGGCTATTCGTCGCTCAGCTTTCTGCAGAAGTTTCCATTCGACAAGATCAAGATCGATCGCAGCTTCGTCAGCGAGCTGTCCAATCCGATGGAGGAGCCCCATCGCATCGCGCGGGCCGTGGTCCAATTCGCCACGAGTCTCGGCAAGACGTCCACCGCCGAAGGCGTCGAAACCGCCGAGCAGCTGGAGGTCCTGCGCCAAGAGGGCTGCGTCGAGGCGCAGGGCTTCCACCTCAGCCCGCCGGTACGGGCCTCGACGATCGCGCGGCTTGCGGATCGAAGGGCCGAGGCCGGCGAGTTTGCCGCTTAGCTCGCGCTTGCCGATCACTGCAGCGGCGGATCGCCGCTGGTGCGCTTCTTGGCGAGGTCCATTTCGGTGACGGCGATCAGGATCTCGGCGCGGGTCTTCAGGTCGGGCGCCTCCAGCATGGCCTGCTTCTCGGCGGGGCCATAGGGCGACATCATCGCGAGCGCGTTGACGAGGGCTTCATTGGGCGCGCTCTCGACGCCCTCCCAGTCGACCTTGAGGTTGTTGGCCTTCAGGAAGTCCGCCAGCACCGCCAGCAGCGCCTCGCGGTCGACCTCCTCCTCGCCGCGGCGCGCGGTGAAATCGTCGACATAGGCGAAGAAGTCCACCTTGCACTGCCGATAGGGGGTGAGCACCTCGAGCTCCTCGACCACCTTGAAGCGCGAAACGCCGGTGAGCTCGAGGATGTAGCGGCCGTCGCCGGACTCGGCGAGCTGGGTGATGCGGCCGACGCAGCCGACGCTGAACAGGGCCGGCTTGTCGGAATCCTTCCGCGAATGCGCGATGTCGGGCTGGATCATGCCGATCAGGCGATGGCCGTCGCGGAAGGAATCGTCGACCATCGAAAGGTAGCGCGGCTCGAAGATGTTGAGCGGCATCTGGCCGCGGGGCAGCAGCAGCGCGCCCGGTAGCGGGAAGACCGGAATGATCTCCGGGAGGTCGGCGGGCCCGCGATATTCGATGTTGATCGGCATCTGCCCGGTCCCCTGGCGTTGCTAGCGCATGATCCGGATCCGAAGGACCGCGTTAGCGCAAAGTGTGGAGCGGTTTTCCGAACAGATCATGCTCAAAAAAGGCCGTTACGAAAACAGGATCGTCGACAAACGTTTGCGGCCTTCGACGGTTGCATCATCCGTGCCGCCCCAGGCCTCGAAGAACTGCACCAGCTGCTTGCGGGCGCCGTCGTCGTTCCATTTGCGGTCGCGCTTGATGATCTCGAGCAGCTGCTCGGTCGCCGCCGCGCGGTTGCCTTGGGCGTTGAGCGCGGTGGCGAGGTCGAACCGGGCCTGATGATCGAGCGGATTTGCGGCGACTTTCTGTTCCAGCTCGGCAACCGGTCCGAGCGATTTCGCCTGCTCGGCGAGATCGATCGCGGTCTGCACCGCCTTCACGGCCGGGTCGTTGCGCTTGGATTCCGGCACCATGGCCAGCGTCTGCTTGGCCTGCTCCATCGCGCCCGAAACGGCGTAGCACTTGGCAAGGCCCGCGAGCGCCGCGATGTTGGTCGAATCATGCTGCAGCGCCTCGGCATAGATCTGCGCCGCCGCCGCCGCGTCGCCCTCGGCGAGCACCGCGTCGGCCTCCTGCACGATCTCGGCGACGTTGACCTCGCCCGGCGCGGTGACGCCCTTGGTCAGCCGCTCGATGAAGGCGTTGACCTGGCTCTCCGGCACCGCGCCCATGAAGCCGTCGGCCGGCTGGCCGTTGACGAAGGCGATCACGGCCGGGATCGACTGGATGCCCATCTGGCCCGGGATCGCCGGATGATGGTCGATGTTCATCTTGACCAGCTTGACCTTGCCCTTGGCCGCCTTCACCGCCTTCTCCAGGACGGGGGTGAGCTGCTTGCAGGGGCCGCACCATTCCGCCCAGAAATCGATCAGCACGGGCTGGCGCTTCGATTCCTCGATGACGTCCTTCACGAAGGTCTGGGTGGTGGTGTCCTTGATCAGGTCGGCCGCAGCCGGGCCCGCCGCTCCGTTACCCTGGTCGATGATCGTCACGGGATTCCCTCGTCATGTCTGGAATGGCGGCTCTTTAGCACGCCGCCGCGTCATATGCTTGTGGTCGGCTCCTAAATTGGGCCGAATGGGCCGAATTTCAATCCAGGCACCCCGATTCGCCGGTTCCGAGGCCTTTCCGGTCAATTTGGCCAGCTTCGGGCTCCATATGGCGCCGCAAATGCGAATTGAGGCCGCCCGTAGCTGTTGCATTCCCCTCCCGCTTTTGGCATACGACAGCCGTTGCCGGCGCGTCACGCGACCGACACAGGATGCGGGTGTAGCTCAGTGGTAGAG
Source organism: Bradyrhizobium sp. USDA 336 (assembly GCF_044908355.1). Classification (NCBI taxonomy): domain Bacteria; kingdom Pseudomonadati; phylum Pseudomonadota; class Alphaproteobacteria; order Hyphomicrobiales; family Nitrobacteraceae; genus Bradyrhizobium; species Bradyrhizobium sp. USDA 336. Next base: position 5,823,106 of record NZ_JBIYDC010000002.1, read on the forward strand.
CACGACCTTGCCAAGGTCGGGGTCGAGGGTTCGAGCCCCTTCGCCCGCTCCAGTTTTCTCCAAAGCATCCAGCCAAACCGGATCAGGCCGCGGTTTTCCGCGCCGCTGGCGGCTGTTCGGGTCTCACATGACAATTCTGGTCACAGGCAGCGCAGGTCACCTTGGCGAGGCCATCCTGCGGACGCTGCGTGGGCGCGGGTCGCCTGCCCGCGGGCTTGATCTAAAGAGCTCCCCCTTCACCGACGCTGTCGGCTCCATCGTCGATCCCACCTTCGTGCGGCGGCAGATGGACGGCATCACTGCCGTGATCCACACCGCGACGCTGCACAAGCCGCATGTGGCGACGCACTCCAAGCAGGACTTCGTCGATACCAACGTGTCAGGCACGCTGAATCTGCTCGAAGCGGCTGCAGCGGCCGGCGTGAAGAGTTTTGTCTTCACCAGCACCACCAGCGCGTTCGGCTCGCAGCTGCGGTCTGAGGCGGGACAGGCCGCGGTGTGGGTCACCGAGGAGCTGCCGTCGGTGCCGAAGAACATCTACGGCACGACCAAGCTGATGGCCGAGAACCTCTGCGAGCTGTTCTTTCGCGAGCGCGCGCTACCGATCGTGGTTCTGCGGACCTCGCGCTTCTTTCCGGAGGACGACGACGATCCGGCGATGCGATCGGCCTACGCGCTGGACAACGCGCAGGCCAACGAGATGCTCTACCGCCGGCTGGATATCGCGGACGCAGTGAGCGCGCATCTAGCTGCCGTCGAGCGTGCGCCCGGCATCGGCTTCGCCCGCTACATCGTCTCGGCGACGAGCCCGTTCGAGCAACGTCATCTCGGAGCGCTGGCGCGCGATGCCGCCACTGTCGTGCGCGAGCTCTATCCGGAGTGCGCGCAGCTCTATGCGGCGCGCGGCTGGCGGCTCTTCCCCGCGATTGACCGGGTCTATGTCAACGCGCGGGCGCGGCGGGAGCTCGGCTGGCGACCCGAATTCGACTTCGCGCACGTGCTGCGCAGCCTGCGCGATGGCCGCGATGTCCGCAGCGCGCTGGCGCGTGAGGTCGGATCGAAAGGCTATCACGACACGCTATTCGACGACGGACCCTACCCCGTCGCGTCGTAATCGCAATTTTACTCGACGCGTCAAATGACTGTCCGGCCTCACCGCGCGCGGGCCAATTGCGCCGTTCTACTGTGCATGGGGTTGTTTTCGCACTTTTGTATGTCCAACCCTGATTCCGCGTTGCAGCGAGAACGCGTTGTCGCCGCGTTCATCCGTTCATTCACGTTCCGTCTCAATTTTTCATGCGCGCAGCCGCGCTGCATCCGGCGCGCTTCTCACGATGGGCAGATGTGCTAACCTTTTTGCGCCTGTCGTCCCGACGGGCTCAAGACTTCGCCTCTCGACTAGCAAAACAAAATAACGCGCAGCCCTGACGGCTGCCTTAGGGGAGTGATGCGATGACATCGATGTTCCATCGATCCGTGTTAGCGCTTGCGGCCGTGGCTCTTCTCGCCGGGACCGGCGCCGGCAACGCGCAGCAGCAGGACAAGAGCAAGCCGCTGAAGAAATACGATTCCAGCACCAAGGAATTCTGGACCCATCCGCCTGACGATTGGTTCCTCGGTGACGAGACCGAGGCGCAGAAGGGCCTCGCGCCGCCGTCGGGCCCGCCGACCGGCGCCTCCGACGCCGAGCTCGCCAACATCGTCAAGAAGATCAAGCTGCCGCCGGGCTTCAAGATCGAGGTCTACGCCTCCGGCGTGCTGGCCGCGCGGCAGATGGCCTGGGGTGACAAGGGCACGTTGTTCGTCGGCTCGTTCGGTCTCGGCAACGTCTATGCCATCAAGGACAACAACGGAAAGAAGGAGGTCAAGACCGTCCTCAAGGGCCTGAACATGCCCACCGGTCTCGCCTTCCGGGACGGTGCGCTCTACGTCATCGCCGTCGACAAGCTGATCCGCTACGACAACGCCGAAGCCAATCTCGACAATCTCGGCCAGGGCAAGGTCGTCTATGACGACATGCCGTCCTATGCCGCGCATGGCTGGAAGTACATCGCGGTCGACAAGGAAGGCTGGTTCTTCCTGCCGTTCGGCCCGCCCTTCAACATCGGCATTCCGCCGACCAGCGTGTCGCAGATCCGGCGCGTCGATCCCAAGACCGGCAACGCCGAAATCTGGGCGCTCGGCGTCCGCAACTCGGTCGGCGGCGACGTCGATCCGCGCACCGGCAAATACTGGTTCACTGAGAATGCCCGCGACTGGATCAGCGATGATCTGCCCTCGGACAAGCTGAACATGATCAACCGGATCGGCGAACATTTCGGCTATCCCTATTGCCATCAGGGCAATCTGCCTGACGACAAGTTCGCGATGGGCCACAAATGCTCCGAGTTCACGCCGCCCGTGCTGAATCTCGGTGCCCATGTCGCCCCGCTCGGCATGAAGTTCTACACCGGCGACCAGTTCCCCGCGGACTACAAGAACAACATCCTGATCGCGGAGCACGGCTCCTGGAATCGCCACAAGTACCAGGGCGCGCGCATCGTGCGCGTGATCGTCGGACCCGACGGCAAGAACCCGAAGCGGGAGATCTTCGCGTCCGGCTGGCTCGAGGGTGACCAGGGCTATCTCGGCCGTCCCAACGACATCATCATCGCCAAGGACGGATCGATCCTCGTGGCGGACGATTGGGCCGGCGCGATCTATCGCATCAGCTACAGCAAGAAGTAGCGCGACCTGACGGAGAAGCTGCGGCCGGGTGACGGCCGCAGCTTCTCCCATTTTGAAGCCCCACGCCGTCGTTCCGGATTGCGCGCCACTTGCGCGCAAGTCCGGAACCCGTAACCACCAACGGGATTATGGATTGCGGCCGCGCCAAGTGGCAAACCCGGAATGACGCAGGACAGAACGGATTTCCAATCATGCGCCGTCAGTTCTCTTGGTCCGTAATCGGCGCGCTATCGCTCGCAGTGATCGCCTTCATTCAAGCCGAGGCCGCCGACAATGCCGCGATCAAGGAGAAGGCCGCCGCCTGCTCCGGCTGCCACGGCGAGAACGGCATTTCGCAGACCGAGAACATCCCCTCGCTCGCCGGCCAGCCCGATCAATTCCTGCAATGGCAGCTCGTGTTCTTCCGCGCCGGCGCGCGCAAGAACGATCAGATGCAGCCGATCGTGGAAGGGATCAGCAACGAGGACATCCGCAATTTCGGCGCTTACTTCGCCTCGCTGACGCCGCCGAAGGGACCCGAGGACGGGGATCCCGACCTGTCGAAGAAGGGCGCGCAGGTTGCCGCCGGCCGCCGCTGCGCCTCATGCCATACCGACAGCTATGCCGGTACCAAGGCGGTGGCGCGGCTCGCCGGCCAGCGCGAGGAATATCTCGTCAAGGCGCTGCACGATTACAAGGCCGGCCAGCGTGTCGGCGGCGGCGTCGCCGCGATGGCCGACGTCGCCTATCACATGAGCGATGAGGAGATCACCGCCGTCTCGCACTATCTCGCGCATTTGAAATAGCGCGGGATGCTGCGGCAAGCACAGCCGTCATCCCGGGGCGCGACGAAGTCGCGAGCCCGGGATCCATAGCCACAGGCAAGAGTTTTGCGAAGACTCTGGAGTCACCACTTCGCCCCATGACCACTCCCTGTGGTTATGGGTCCCGGGCTCGCGCGGCGCGCGCCCCGGGACGACACCGAATGTGTGGTTACGCCCTACCCCGCCCGCTGCTTCTCATACGCCTTCAGATGCGTATAGGCGATGCGCAGCTTCGGCACCGGCACCTTGGCGGCGTCGGCGCGCGCGATGAGATCGCCGATGACGTGATCGGCCTCGACAGGCAGGCCGGCCTTGATGTCGCGGAACATCGATGCCGTCAGCGGCGAGCCCTCGGTGGTGAGATTGCCTTTGACGCGATCGAAGAACGGGCCGCCCGGCGGATAGCCGGACGCCGTGGCAACCGCGCTGGTCTCATCCAGCATGCCGAGCAGGAACTCCCGGCCGCCGGGCGCGGCGAGGATATTGCCGACGGATGTCCGCATCAGGCTGGTGCTTGCTGCGAGCGAGGACAGGAACACCCACTTCTCCCACATGTCCTGCATGATGTTCTGGCTGGCGCTGGCGCCATTGATGCCGCTCTTGAAGGCCTCGTCGATCGCCTTCACCCGGTCCGACATCCCGCCGTCGCGCTCGCCGTAGCTGATCGACTGCATCGGCTGGAGCTGCACCACCTCGCGCTTATCGTTCAGCGTCGCGGCGATGGCGCAGAGGCCGCCGAGCACGCGTTCCTTGCCGAACCTCGTATCCAGCGTGTCGAGATGCTTCATGCCGTTGAGCATCGGGATGATCGCGGTGTTCGGCCCCACCGCCGGGGCAAACGACTTGATGGCATCGTCGAGGTCGAACGCCTTGCAGCTGAGCAGCACGACCTCGAATTTGTCCTTGATCGCGTCAGCTTGAACCGACGGCGGGTTCTTCAAGGTCACATCGCCGTTCGGGCTCTTGATGACGAGGCCGGCGCTCGCGAGCTCGCCGGCGCGGCGCGACCTAACCAGGAAGGTGACGTCGCGGCCGGCCTGCAACAGCCTGCCACCAAAATAGCCGCCGATGGCGCCGGCGCCGACCACGAGGATGCGCATGGGAGAACTCCGTTATTGTTGTTCTTCAGAAAGAGGCGAATGGCGAATAGGGAGTAGCGAATAGAATAGCAAGTTACGAAACGCGAGTAACGTTTCCACTACTCGCCATTCGCCATTCACTACTCGCCTTTCTCGAGCACCATCTCCTCGACCTCGCGCAGCTGCTCCTTGCCGAAGAACATCTCGCTGCCGACGAAGAAGGTCGGCGAACCGAACGCGCCGCGGGCGACCGCCTCCTCGGTGTTCTTGATCAGTTTGGCCTTGACCTCGGGTTCCCCGGCGCGGGCGAACAGCTTTTGCGCATCGAGACCAGACGACGCCAGCGCCTTCGCCGCGATCTCGGGATCGTCCATCTTCTTCGGCTCGCGCCACATGTGGTGGAAGGCGGCCTCGACATACTGCTCGAACACGCCCTCGAGCTGCGCCGCGATCGCGGCGCGCATCAGGTTCAGCGTGTTGACGGGAAAGTGCGGATTCCAGACATAGGGCTGGACATGGAAGCGCTTGATGAAGCGCTCGGTCTCGACCTGCTGGAACTCCCGCTTGTTCTTGATGCCGGCGAGCGTCTCGGCCGGCGACTTGTTGTTGGTCGACTTGAAGATGCCGCCGAGCAGGATCGGCACGTATTCGAACTTGACGCCGATCCGCTGTTCGATGGCCGGAATCGCCAGATGGCTGAGATAGGCGTTGGGGCTACCGAAATCGAACAGGAATTGCGGGGCGGTGCGGGTCAAAATTATTCTCCCTGGTCTTAGCATTCTGAGTGGCTTTTTTTCATTGTGGCGCAGGCCGCGCCACAGGTCCATCGTTTAATGATGGTCATAATACTCTGACGATCAGATCAGGCGCTGGATCGCCCGCTTGCGCCACACCAGATGGTAATAGCCCATCTGCAGAATCAACATGGCGCAGAATACGATGGGATAGGCAGCCCACACGCCGGTCAGGCCGACCGTGCGGCTGAGGATGATTGCAGCCGGCAGCTCGATTGCGGCGATCGCGAAGATCGACAGCAGCATCGGCGTCAATGCGACGCCGGCGCCGCGCATCGCGCCCGAGAACACGGTGGCGAGCCCGAACGGCACCGAGCTCCACAAGGCGATGTTGAGCAATCCCTTCGCCAGATCCAGCACGGCGCCGTCGGTGATGAAGATACCGAGCACCGCGCGTGGCGCGAGATAGATCAGCGCCACCAACCCGCCGGTCAGGACGATGTTGAACGCAAGGCCCATCCGCACGATGCCGTCGAGCCGGGCCCGGTCGTCGCCGCCGACGGCCTGGGCGCCGAGGATCGAGACCGCGATCGAAATCGACATCGCCGTGAACTGGGTGTAGCCCATCACCTGGTTGACGGCGCCATAGGCCGCGGTGGCATTCGAGCCGAAGCCGTTGACGAGGCCGAGCAGCACAAGCTCGGCGATCGCCATCACCACCATGCCGATCGCGCTCGGCAGGCCGATGCCGAGGACTTTGCCGAGCACGGCGCCGTTCAGCCGGAGGTGACGCAGCAGCGTCGCATCCGGCGCGAGCGTGTGCTTTCTCCGCAGCAGATAGGCAGCCAGCACGATCAGCGTCAGCGTGTTCGAGATCGCAGCCGCCCAGGCAGGACTGGTGATGCCGGCCACCGGCAATCCGAACGTGCCGCGGATCAGCATCGGCGTCAGGATCAGGCCGATCGCCGTCGACAAGGCCAGCGCCAGCAGCGGCGTCAGTCCATCGCCGACGCCGCGGATCATCGCCGTCATCAGCAGGAAGATGAAGCCGAGCGGCATCGTCAACAGCATGATACGCGCATAGGCGCTGGCTTCATCGAGAATGTCCGCGGGAGTGGCGAGCATGGCCATCAGGGGCCGGCTGAAGATCCCGCCAACGAGTGCAATCGCTATCGAGAGCAGCAGGCCGACGGCGAGTGTCGTGCCGACGATGATCTTGATCCGGCCATGCTCGCCGGCGCCGAAGGCCTGGCCGATCAGCACGGTGGCGCCGGTGCTGAGGCCCATGACGAAGGCGAACAGGAAGAACATCACGGGGAAGAACGCCGACACCGCGGCGAGCGCGCCGACGCCGACCATCTGGCCGAGATAGACGTTGCTGACGGTGCCGAACAGCGATTGCAGCGCGTTGCTCAGCATCAGGGGTGCGAGGAAGCGGAGGAATGTGGTCCAGAGTGGCTTTGCGGCAGACATGGAATTGGCCTTTCATCAGGGCGTGCGAAGCCGTTGCCGCGCAATGCGCGGCTCGGCCGTCGATGAGTTGTGAGAAGCGGCGCGCGGCTTAGGCGCGGTGGCTGTAAGCGAGCTGGACGATGTGGTCGCGGATGTCGGCCGGCCAATCGGCGATCAGCGAGGTGAAGCGTCGCCGGTCACCCGCGAACAGCGCGCGCGAGGCCTCCTCGAACTGCGGCAGGTCGCCGGCCATGGTCGACATGAAGTGGTAGGCCGCATCGCGCGCCTGCCGCTCGCGGTCCTTGTCGCCGCTGGCGCGCCTGGCCTCGTCGACGAGCTTGCGCAGCGCGACCGAAGCGCCGCCGGCCTGTGCGTTGAGCCACTCCCAGTGCCGCGGCAGCAAGGTCACCTCGCGCGCGACCACGCCGAGCTTCGGCCGGCCGCGCCCGCGCGGCTCTGCGGGTGCTTCGGCCGTCTCGGCTTGCGGCATGAGCGTTGCCAGCCGGGCCAGCACCTCGCGGTCGTCGCCGCGCAGGTCGAAATCGATCGACCGCCCGGTGCTATCGTCGAAGATGACAATTGGCTGGTCCAGCGGTTGCGTCGCCCGCTTGACGGCAAGCGCAACCTCGCCTGCCGTGCCGGAGGTCAGCCGGCGCTGGCCGGCGAAGGCTGTGTAGGTCCCTTGCATTGGAATCATTGCCATATTGATCGCGTTGCTGATTTAATACCCGGGTAAATTCCTCGCGTCAATATACCCGGGTGAAAATATCTGCGGCGACGGCTCGACATTGTGTTGCCGGGCTGGCACCAACGGCGCGGCCGATGACCACGACCAAGCCTTGAGGACCCCGCGATGCTGACCGTTCACCACCTCAACAATTCCCGCTCGCAGCGCGTGCTGTGGCTGCTCGAGGAGCTGGGCGTTTCCTACGAGATCGTGCGCTATCAGCGTCAGCCGGACATGCGCGCGCCGAAGGAGCTGCGCGCCATCCATCCGCTGGGCAAGTCGCCGGTCATCACCGACAACGGCAACACCATCGCCGAATCAGGCGCGATCATCGAATATCTCATCGCCACCTATGGCAACGGGCGGCTGATCCCGCCGCCGAACACGCCGGAGCGGCTGCGCTACACCTATTGGCTGCACTATGCGGAAGGATCCGCGATGCAGCCGCTGCTGCTCAAGCTGCTGTTCACGCTGATGCCGAAGCGTGCGCCGGCCTTGCTGCGCCCGCTGGTGCGCAAGGTCTGCAACCAGGCACTGACCGCGCTGGTCAATCCGCAGCTCAAGCAGCACATGGACTATTGGGAAGGCGAGCTCGCTAAGAGCGAGTGGTTCGCCGGCAGCGAGTTCAGTGCGGCCGACATCCAGATGAGCTTTCCGCTCGAAGCGGCGCAAGCCCGCGGCGGGCTCGAGCAGGGCCATCCCAGGGCGATGGCGTTCCTGGAGCGCATCCACGCCCGCCCTGCATATGTGCGCGCGCTGGAAAAGGGCGGGCCGTATCAGGTCGGGCGGTAAAGTTTCCACCCCGACATGCCGGGAGCACGTTACTGCCCCGCCGCCTCCGCCCCGCGCGTGCGCGGATCGGCTGCGCCCAGCGGTCCGTTCGGTGTCACCAGAATCGAGTTGGCAGATGTCTGCCCCATAGGCTCGACAACGAGGTGCCCCATCGCCTTCAGCTCGAGCAGCACGCCCTCGGGAAAGCCGCGCTCGACGCGCACTTCATCCGGCAGCCATTGGTGGTGCAGCCGCGGCGTTGCGACGGCGGCCGCAACATCCATCTTGTAGTCGAGCACGTTCACGATCACCTGCAGCACAGTCGAGATGATGCGGCTGCCGCCGGGCGAGCCCGTCACCAGCACCGGCTTGCCGTCCCTCAGCACGATGGTCGGCGACATCGACGACAGCGGCCGCTTGCCGGGTCCGGGCAGATTCGCCTCGAAGCCGACGAGGCCATAGGCGTTGGACGCACCGACCGCCGCGGTGAAATCGTCGAGCTCGTTGTTGAGCAGCACACCGGTGCCGTCGGCGACGAGGCCGACGCCGTAGCTGAAGTTCAGCGTGTAGGTGTTGCTGACGGCGTTGCCGCGGGCGTCGACGACGGAAAAATGCGTGGTGTTGCTGCCCTCACGCGGCGCGGCAGAAGCAGACACGAGCTCCTTCGAGGGCGTGGCGCGTTCGGAGGAAATGTTCGCGCGCAGCTTCGCGGCATAGTCCTTCGCAATGAGGGTCTCGATCGGCGCGTTGACGAAGGCGGGATCGCCGAGATAGCGGGCGCGGTCGGCATAAGCGCGCTTCATGGCTTCGATCAAGAGATGCAGCGACGCCGCCGATCCCTGCTTCAGATCTGCCAGAGGGAAGCCCTCGAGGATGTTGAGCGTCTCCATCAGCACGACGCCGCCGGATGAGGGTAGCGGCATCGACACGATGTCATAGCCGCGGTAGCTGCCACGCACCGGCGCGCGGATGACCGGCTGATAGGCCTTGAGGTCGGCCGGCGTCATGATGCCGCCGGCATCGGTCACGGCCTTGGTGAGTTTCTCGGCGACCGGCCCCTCATAGAATCCCCGCGGCCCCTGTGCAGCGACGGCCGCCAGCGTTTCGGCGAGATCGCCCTGCACCAGCCGATCGCCTTCGCCCAGCGGCGTGCCATCCGGACGCGAGAAGATCCTGGCCGAAGAAGGCCAGCGTGCCAGCCGCCGGTGCCAGCTCGGCAACGTATCGGCCATGTCGTCGCTGACGATGAAGCCATCGCGTGCGAGCGCAATCGAGGGTGCCAGCAGTTGCGCCAGCGTGAACTGACCCGAGCCGTATTTCTCGAGCGCGAGCGCGAGGCCGGCAACGGTGCCGGGCACGCCGATGCCGAGCGCGGAGTCCCGTGACTTCGTCGCGTCGGGCTTGCCGTCGGCGCCGAGGAAGATCTGCGGCGTGGTGGCGGCCGGCGCGGTTTCGCGATAGTCGATCGTGATGTCTTCATTGCGATCGGCGGAATGGATCACCATGAAGCCGCCGCCGCCGATATTGCCGGCACGCGGATAGGTCACGGCCATCGCAAAGCCGGTCGCGACCGCAGCGTCGATAGCATTGCCGCCGCGCCGCAGGATGTCGGCGCCGATCTGCGCGGAGATCTTCTCCTGCGCCACCACCATGTCGTGCTCGGCGGCGACGGCGCGCACCGCCTCGCGTGCGGGCGGAACATAGCCCTGCCGTGCATCCTGAGCGGTTGCAGGCGCGAGACCGAGCACCAGGGCAGCAATGGCGGCTAAAAATCTCCGCCGTGTCGAATATGACGACATCATCGAATTCCTGCCGTGGCGTTGAACCGGTTCACACCCGTCACCGTAATGCTATACCGTTTGCTCTAAGAGAGGCAAAACTGTTCGTGATGGGTACTGCGTGATGACGACAATCGCCCCGGATGCGCGCATGGCCGGCGTGGCGCGGACCTATCCGCCGCGCGCCGCCGTCGTGAGTTGGATCTTCTTCGATTGGGCCGCGCAGCCATATTTCACGCTGATCACGACCTTCGTGTTCGCGCCCTATTTCGCGACGGCCATTGCGCCAAATCCCGCCGCCGGTCAATCCTTGTGGGGCTTTGCGATGGCGGCCGCGGGCCTCGCGATCGCGCTGTTGTCGCCGGTGCTCGGCGCCATCGCCGACGCTTCGGGCCGCAGGAAACCGTGGATCGCAGGTTTCGGTACGGTGCTGGTGCTGGCGTCCTGCACGCTCTGGATCGGCAAGCCCGGCGATCATGCCGTCATTCCGCTGGTGCTCACCGCAGTTGCGCTCGCCAGCGTTGGTGCGGAATTTGCCACGCTCTTCAACAACGCGATGATGCCGACCCTGGTGCCGCCGGAGCGGATCGGCCGTCTCTCCGGCACCGGCTGGGCCACGGGCTACATTGGCGGCATCGTCAGCCTGATCATCGTGCTCGGCCTGCTCGCCGCCAATCCCGAGACCGGCCGCACGCTGCTCGGCGTCACGCCGCTCTTCGGTCTCGATCCCCTCACACGTCAGGGCGATCGTGCCGCGGGGCCGCTGACCGCGCTGTGGTTCATCATCTTCGTGACGCCGATGTTCCTGTTCACGCCGGATTATCCGGCGAAGCGCCCGCTGGGCGAGGCGTTGCGCGAGGGCCTCTCGGAGCTGAAGCAGTCGATCAAGAGTCTGCCGAGGCAGAAATCGCTCGCGGCATTCCTGCTCGCCAACATGATCTACACCGATGGTCTGGTGTCGCTGTTCGCCTTCGGCGGCATCTATGCCGCGGGCACCTTCGGCTGGCACACGATCCAGATCGGGACGTTCGGCATCATGCTCGCGATCGCCGGCGCGCTCGGCGCCTGGCTCGGCGGCAAGCTGGATGATCGTCTCGGGCCGAAGCGCGTCATCGCCGGCAGCCTGCTGGTCCTGCTGCTGTCGGTGGCCGCGATTCTTCTGGTCGACAAGGACAGCGTCCTGTTCGTCAAGACCGCGCCGCCGCAAGCGGGCGCTGCTCTGTTCTCGAGCGCGGCCGAGCGCGCCTATCTGGTGCTGGGCTGCCTGATCGGTGCCGCCGGCGGCCCGCTCCAGGCCGCTTCCCGCACGCTGCTGATCCATCTCGCACCGAAGGATCGCATCGCGCAATATTTCGGCCTGTTCGCGCTGACGGGAAAGGTGACGTCCTTCATCGGCCCGCTCCTGATCGGCCTGGTCACCGCGGTGACCGCCAGCCAGAAGGCCGGCATGGCCGTGCTCGTCGTGTTCTTCGTCGCGGGATTGGGCCTGTTGATGCGGGTGCGGGATTAGCTGCACCACGCAACTCTATCCTCGTCATTGCGTGGAGCACTTGCGACGAAGCAATCCAGACCTTCCTTGCGGAGAGAGACTGGATTGCTTCGCTTCGCTCGCAATGACGAATCGATGGTCTCAATGCCTGAAGTGCCGCGTTCCCGTGAACACCATGGCGATGCCGTGCTCGTCCGCGGCCTTGATCACCTCGTCGTCGCGCATGGAGCCGCCGGGCTGCACCACGGCGGTGGCGCCGGCTTCGATGCAGGCGAGCATGCCGTCGGCGAACGGGAAGAATGCATCCGAGGCCACCACCGAACCCTTGGTGAGCGGTTCGGCGAGCTTCAGCTCGGCCGCCGCATCCTGCGCCTTGCGTGCGGCGATCCGCGCTGAATCCACCCGGCTCATCTGACCCGCGCCGATACCGACGGTGGCGAGATCCTTGGCGTAGATGATGGTGTTGGACTTGACGTGTTTTGCCACCCGGAACGCAAACTTCAGATCACGCATCTCCGCATCCGTCGGCGCGCGCTTGGTGACGACCTTGAACGTCATGTCGTCGACCACGGCGTTGTCGCGGCTTTGCACCAGCAGGCCGCCGGCCACCGTCTTGGCGGTCAGGCCCGGCGCACGCGGATCGGGCAGGCTGCCGGCGAGCAGCAGGCGCAGGTTCTTCTTGCCGCCGATGATGGCGATCGCCTCCTCGCTGGCGTCGGGCGCGATGATGACCTCGGTGAAGATCTTGGTGATCTCGCGCGCGGTGTCGGCATCGAGGGCGCGGTTCATCGCGATGATGCCGCCGAACGCGGACGTTGAATCGCAGGCCAGCGCCCTGCGATAGGCCTCGACGAGGTTCGGCCCTTCGGCGACGCCGCAGGGATTGGCATGCTTGACGATGACGCAGGCCGCGGTGCGCTTGGCGTCGAACTCGCCGATGCATTCATAGGCGGCATCGGTGTCGTTGATGTTGTTGTAGGAGAGCTCCTTGCCCTGGAGCTGCCGCGCGGTGGAGACGCCGGGGCGCTTGTCCGGTGTCGCATAGAACGCGGCGGTCTGATGCGGGTTCTCGCCGTAGCGCAGCGACTGGATCAGCCTGCCGCCGAAAGCGCGGAAGTCGGGCGCGTCGACCTCGAGCTGACGGTTGAACCAGTTCGAGATCGCGGCGTCATAGGCCGCAGTGCGGGCATAGGCCTTCGCGGCAAGCCGCCGGCGAAGCTTCAGCGTGGTCGCGCCCTTGTTGGCGGCAAGCTCGTCGAGCACGGCCTGATAGTCCTGCGCCTCGACCACCACGGCGACGTCGTCGTGATTCTTGGCGGCGGCGCGGATCATCGCGGGGCCGCCGATGTCGATGTTCTCGATGCAATCCTCGAAGCCCGCGCCTTTGTCGACGGTCGCCTCGAACGGATAGAGATTGACGACGAGGAGGTCGATCGGCGCGATGCCATGCGCCTTCATCGCCTCCGCATGCTCCTTGTTGTCGCGGATCGCGAGCAGGCCGCCATGCACCTTCGGATGCAGCGTCTTGACGCGGCCGTCCATCATCTCGGGGAAGCCGGTGAGGTCGGAGACGTCCTTCACCTTAAGGCCGGCCGCGGCGATCGCTTTCGCGGTGCCGCCGGTCGAAACCAGCTCGACATCGTGCGCGGCGAGCGCCTTGGCGAACTCGATCAGGCTGGTCTTGTCGGAGACGGAGAGAAGGGCGCGGGTGACGCGGCGGGGATGGTCAGTCATGAGCAAGATCCTCTGTTCAGGGAGTGTCTATGCCCAGGCGCGCGGCTTATATGTCCCGCGCTTCCCGATGGTGCTCCATCCAAGGTCGCCAGTCGCGCGAGCGAGCGCTCGATAGCAGCTTTTGGCGTCGCTCTCAACGGGTAGATAGGGCCGGATCGCGCCTGTTTACAACGGAAGTTCCGGCTCGCGCCGGGCGTTGCGGCGGGCATTGGTCACCGCGGGCGAGGCGGTGGAGCGGACAAAGCTCCAGCGGATCGAGGGGGCCTGGCGGGCGTTCTGACGGATCACGATCTGGGCGGTGCGGCGCGGGCCGTCATTGCCGGCCAGGAATACGCTGTCCTCGAGATCGACCTTGTCGTCCAATGCCTCGAAGGTCCAGACGTCGCGGTTCGGCAGCACCAGCATGACGCCGCGCGCATCCGACAGCCGGCTCGCCTTCACCGCCGGATGCAGATGGAAGCGCAGCGCGAAATCGGCATCGGCGCCCTTGAAGCGTCCGCCCTGCGGCGGCGACAGCGCGTCCTCGCCGTCGATGCGCGCGCCGTCATTGGCGATCATCAGCACGCGGCGGTGGATCGCGCCGAACTTGGCGAGATAGCCGTCATGCGAGGTCGTGAGCAGCGTGCCGTTCTGCACGACCTCGCGATAACTCTCGACCTCGACCGGGCCGCTGGTGACGGGCGCGCCGTGCAGGAGCCGCTTCATCGCCGACATCTCGACGAACTGGCATGACGACGTCTCGCGATAGGTCAGGGTCGAATGCGCCGCCGTGCTGCGTGCGAACGGCCGCCAATTGTCCCGGCCGGTGGTCGGCATGCCGCAATTGGTGACGATGCGGCTGATGCCGGACGACAATTCGAACGAGAGGCAGCCGGCATGGGCGTCGTGGCTGACGCCGGCCGGCGGCGGCGGGCCGGTGTCGATGATCACAGTGGTCTGGCCGGCATCGAGGCGCTGAAAGCCGGTATGCGGCATGTTCGCCATCGGCACGCCGTGGGTGTCGTCATAGGCGAGCAGCGTGGCGAGCAGGTCGGACGAGGTCGCGCTCATGCCGTTGAACAGGGCGAAATTGCCGTCGCCGTGCCGGAAGAAGCGCAGCATCGGCATCATGCGGTCGATCGCATTGAGCAGCGCCGGCGGCGGCGCGATATTGCGCGCGGCAAAAGTCTGCCGCAGCGGCAAGAGGTCGATCAGGAGCTCGATCAGCGCCCCCGGATTGCGCGAGATGTGGCCGCCATCGGGCAGGATCTGCCGCTGCAATTCGTCGGACAGCTTCTTGGAGGCGGTGCGGATGTGACGCGTCTGGTTGGCGAGGCACAGGGACGCATAGCACAGCGCGATCAGCACCTGCAGCTTCGGCACCCCGTCCGGAATGTCGACCATGGTATAGCGCAGGAAGCGGATCTCGCGCGCCAGCGCCCGCAAGTAACGGCGGTAGAACTTGTTGTCGGTCTCGCTCAGCACCAGCGGCGCCTGCGACAGCAGCGAGATCACGCGCCGCGCCAGCACGTCGGCACGGCGCGCGACGGGGCGGCGCTTGTTGGCGGGATTCGAGATCCAGTCCTCGATCAGCGCGCGCGCATTCGCCCGCGTCAGCGCCGTATCGGCGGCGCGCAAGTGCCGCAGCCAGCCGAAGCCGAGCAGCGCAACCTCCCAATCCTCCGACGGCGGCTCGAGGTCGAAGATCGAGCGGCCGTGGCAATTGACGATCTTGCCGGCGAAGACGAAGCGACCGGCATAGATCTCGGCAGCGCGAGTCGCATCCGCGGTCCGCAGGTCATGCGGCGCGATGATCAGCCGGTCGGTACGGCCGGGCCAGACTCGCGACAGCACAACGGAACCGCCGCTCGCGCGCGCGAGCATGTTCCGCGCGAAGCGGTTCATGACCAGCGTCGAGATACGTCTGCGTTGAGCGACCGACACGCCTTGCCTTGATGGGGGAGAGGATCAGTGACGAATCCTTATTAATCCCAAAATCGGACGCCTGACACCACCTTGAACGGCGCGAATCAGGGTCGTGGTCGCAAAATCCAGTGCAAAATCAGGATTTAACGAGTCGGGCCGCGAAAAATCCGTCGAGCCCGCCGAGCCTGGGATCGGCGTTCGGCAGATGGCAGGGCAGGGTGCGCAGGTCGCCGTCCCGGTTGAGGATTTCGTCGAGGCCCGCAACCTCCGATGCCACGATCGGAGCGCGGCGAAGTGCGGGCTCGGCGGCGAGCAGTGCCGCCACCGCCTGCTCGCCCTCCTCGGGTTCCAGCGAACAGGTGCAATAGACCAGCGTCCCGCCCGGCTTGAGCAGCGACACCGACTTGCGCAGCAGCCGCTGCTGGAGCGCGGCCAGGGTAGCGATGTCGGAGTCCTGCCGCAGCCATGCGACGTCGGGATGACGGCGGATCGTGCCGGTGGAGGTGCAGGGCGCATCGATCAGAACACCGTCGAACGCCTCGGCCGGGCCGGTCCATTCGACGGCGTCAGCGACGACGGTCTCGGCCTGCAGCGACAGCCGCGCCAGGTTTTCGCGCAAACGCGCCACACGCGCGGGCGAGCGGTCGATTGCCGTGACCTGCGCGCCTGAGAGCGCCAGCTGCGCGGTCTTGCCGCCGGGGGCGGCGCAGAGATCGGCAATGGACTTGCCTTTGACATCGCCGAACAGCCGGGCGGGCAACGCGGCGGCGGCGTCCTGCACCCACCATTGTCCTTCGGCGAAGCCGGGCAGCATGGTCACCGAACCGTGCAGCAGCATCCGCACCGTTCCGGTCGGCAACGTCTCGCCATGCAGGCGGCTCGCCCATTGGGCGGGATCCGATTTCACCGTGAGATCGAGCGAGGGCTCGTGGCCGAGCGCCGATGCCATGTCGCGTGCGGTCGCCTCGCCATAATGCGCGCTCCAGCGCGCGAGCAGCCATGGCGGCAGATCCAGCGATTGTGTCGCGACCTCCTCCACCAGCGCCTTGCCCTCGCGCGCACAGCGGCGCAGCACGGCGTTGACGAGCCCGGCATAGCGCGCGGCGCGGCGGTCGGATTGCACGAGCCGGACGGAGAGATCGACCGCGGCGTGATCCGGCACGTCCATCCAGAGGATCTGGGCGGCGCCGATCAAAAGTGCACTCTGCGCGCGTGGCGCGTCGGAGGGAACGCCCTTGTCGAGCAGGCGGGACAGCACATGGCCGAGAGTGCCGAGCCGGCGCAGCACGGTGGCGACCAGGCGCCGCATCAGCGCGCGGTCGCGATCCGCCAGCGTCTTCAGTCCGGGGTGGGCACCGGCGCCGTCAAGCTGGTCGTCGAGCGTGCGGTGCTTGTGCAGCACGCCGTCGACGATGTCGGCGGCTATCCGTCGCGCCGCAAGGCCGGGCACTTCGGACGGAGGGACGAAACGTTGAGATGGCATGCGGAAGCAAGGTTCTGAACGAGCGGCAGTTCCGCCGCAATGGGCGCATGCCTTGAGAAGTCGATCTCTGACACGCGAATATGCCAAATGTAAGAATCGCTTGCGGGTTTTTCAGCGCTCCGGGCCGATTTCAGGAATGCGTTATTGGGCATCGCGTTGTGCCCGGTCCTGCGCTAGAAAGCGCGGCGATGAGTAACCCCGTTCCCGATCGCAAGCCGCTGTCGCCGGCCGCCCAGCGTGCGCTGGCCGAGGCCGAGGCGCGCCGGCAGGCTGCGGCCGCCAGGGCCAACGATGAGGCCAAGAACGAGACCAAGGCGAAGGAGCTGCAGGGTCCAAAGGGGCCCGAGCCCACCCGCTACGGCGATTGGGAGCGCAAGGGCATCGCTTCCGACTTCTGAGGCGCTTATTTAACCTCTCCCGCTTGCGGGAGAAGTCGCGCCGCAGGCGCGGGTGAGGGCTTTCTTCTCTAAGGGATTATCCCATTGCGGATACACCCTCTCCCCAGCCCTCTCCCGCAAGCGGGAGAGGGAGCGAAGCTCCTTCGCGGCCGCATCAGACCGAATCTCGTCTTGCCTTGGCTCGCTACAGGTAATTGTGCTCTCGCAAGTAGCGGATGATGCGTTCGCAGGCCGCCTCGCTCGACAGCTCCGAGGTGTCGATGGTGATGTCGGGCGCCAGCGGCGCTTCGTAGGGGGCATCGATGCCGGTGAATGCCGGTAGCTGGCCCGACCTAGCCTTGCGATAGAGACCCTTGGGATCGCGGCGCTCGCATTCGGCAAGCGGCGTCGCGACATGGATCTCGATGAACTCGCCCGCTTCGAGCCGCTGGCGCGCCAGCTCGCGCTCGCTGCGGAACGGCGAGATCAGCGCCACCAGCGCGATCAAGCCGGCCTCGACGAACAGCCCCGCGATCTCCGCGACGCGCCGGACGTTCTCCGTTCTCTCCGCGTTGGAAAAGCCGAGGTCGCGGTTGATGCCGTGACGAAGATTGTCGCCGTCGATCAACGCGGCATGGCGCCCAAGCTCGGCGAGCCGGCTGTCGACGAGATTGGCGATGGTCGATTTGCCGGCGCCGCTCAGCCCCGTGAACCAGAGCACGCAGGGCCGTTGCTGCTTCAGCCGAGCCCGCACGGATTTGTCGACCGCAAGCCGCTGCCAATGAACGTTGGTGGCGCGGCGGAGCGACATGTCGATCATTCCCGCCGCGGCAGTGCGATGGCTGATCGGGTCGATCAGGATGAAACTGCCCATCTCGCGGTTGTCGCGATAGGCCTCGAACACCAGCGGGCGGTCGAGATCGAGATGGACATAGCCGATCTCATTGACGTCGAGCGTGGCGGCGCTTTCCCGCGCCATGGTGTCGATGGCGATCCGGTGCTTGAGCTCCGTGATCACCGCGCCGGTCGAGGCGGTGCCGCACCGGAGCAGATAGCGCCGGCCGGCGACCATGGCCTCGCCATCGAACCAGACGAGATGGGCCGCGAGCTGATCCGACACCGGCGCTGCAGATCCGGCGGTGAGCACGTCGCCGCGGCTGACGTCGATCTCATCGGCGAGCGTGAGGGTGATGGACTCGCCCGACCTTGCGTGATTGCGCTCGCCGGCGGGCGTGAGAATGCGCGCGATGCGGGTCTGGTGTCCCGATGGTTGCGCGCGAACGGCATCGCCCACCGCGATCGTTCCGCTCGTGATCCGTCCGCAGAAGCCGCGAAAATCCGCATGCGGCCGGCTCACCCATTGCACCGGCAGCCGGAACGGCTGCTGCGAGGCGTCGCCGGCGACGTCCACGGATTCCAGATAGGCCGTAATGGTCGGCCCCTCGTACCAGGGCATGCGCGTGCTCGCAGCGACGATGTTGTCGCCGTCGGGCGCAACGACCGGGATGCACTGGACCTGGGAGATCCCGAGCTGGCCGGCCAGAGTCAGGTATTCGGCGGTGATGGAAGCGAAGCGATCGCCGTCAAATCCGATCAGGTCCATCTTGTTCACGGCGAGCACGACGTGGCGGATGCCGAGCAGCGACAGGATGTGGCTGTGACGCCGCGTCTGCGTGATCACGCCCTTGCGCGCGTCGACCAGCACCACGGCGAGATCGGCATTGGAAGCACCGGTCGCCATATTGCGCGTATATTGCGCATGTCCCGGCGTGTCGGCGACGATGAAGCGGCGCAGCTTCGTGGCGAAGAAGCGGTAGGCCACGTCGATGGTGATGCCCTGCTCGCGCTCGGCCTGCAACCCGTCGACCAGCAGCGCGAAGTCGAGGTCGCCGCCGGTGGTGCCGGCGGTCTTGCTCTCCGAGGCGAGCGCGTCGAGCTGGTCGTCGAGCAGCGTCTTCGAATCGTAGAGCAGCCGACCGACCAGCGTGCTCTTGCCGTCGTCGACGCTGCCGCAGGTGACGAAACGCAGCGTCGGGCGATCCTCCTGGTCGAGCCGCGGCGCATCGGTGGCGGCAATGGTCGGTGCCTCGTGATAGGACATCAGAAATAACCTTCCGCCTTCTTGCGCTCCATCGATGCGGGACTGTCCCGGTCGATCATGCGTCCCTGTCGTTCGGAGGTACGCGACGCCATCATCTCCTGCACGATCTCGGGCAGGGTTGCCGCCGTCGAGCTCGTTGCGCCGGTGAGGGGATAGCAGCCGAGGGTGCGAAACCTGACGGAGCGCCATTGCGGTTCTTCGCCAGGCTGCAGCGGCATCCGGTCGTCGTCCACCATGATCAGCGCACCGTCGCGCTCGACCACCGGGCGCGACGCTGCGAGATAGAGCGGAACGATCGGGATGTCCTCGAGCAGGATGTAGTCCCACACGTCGATCTCGGTCCAGTTCGACAGCGGAAACACCCGCATGCTCTCACCGGGCGCGAGCCTCGTGTTGTACAGGCCCCACAGCTCCGGCCGCTGGTTCTTCGGATCCCAGCGATGCGCGGCGCTGCGGTGCGAGAACACGCGCTCCTTGGCGCGCGACTTCTCCTCGTCGCGCCGCGCGCCTCCGATCGCGGCGTCGAAGCCGTGGAAGTCCAGCGCCTGTCGCAGCGCTTGCGTCTTCATGACGTCGGTGTAGCGGGCCGAGCCGTGGGTGAAGGGGTCGACGCCCTGGCTCAATCCGTCAGTGTTGGTATGGACGATCAGGTCGAGCCCGAGCTCGCGCGCGCGTCGGTCCCGAAACGCGATCATCTCGCGAAACTTCCAGGTCGTATCGACATGCAGCAGCGGAAACGGCGGCCTGCCGGGATCAAAGGCCTTCATCGCCAGATGCAGCAGCACCGACGAGTCCTTCCCGATCGAATACAGCATGACCGGCTTGCGGAACTCGGCCGCCGTCTCTCGCAGAATGTGGATGCTTTCCGCCTCCAGCCGGCGGAGGTGGCTGGCGACGTGACGCTGCTTGCCGCCAGCACCTTCATGGAGTGCGGAATCGGCTCCGGTGGGAATGTCCAGCATGACGATCACGCAGCCGCAGCAAACCAGTCGCCGAACAGACGTTGCGACAGTGCCGCATTCAGGCCGAGATCGCGAACGCAGGCGGCGACCGCGGCGCGATACGCATCATTGACCCCGCAGCGCTCCAGAGCCTCGCGTTGCGCTTCGCTCAGAGAGGCCGTCGCACGCCGCTGGTAGCGATAGGCACTGTCGGAGGTGTGCAGATTGGGCACCTTGTAGATCGTCGCTTCGCTCGGGAAGATGACGCGCGCATTGTTCGCGTGCGAGTCTCCCGGCTCACGCCAGGACGTCACGGCATTCTCGTTGAAGCTGCCCGAAAGGCCGATCCGTTCGAACAGGACACGAACCGAGGACACGGCCTCCTTGCTCACCTCATAAACGTAGTGAGTGACGGCAACGCCCTGTCGCTGGGCGTAGCTTGCGACTTGAGCCGCGTTGAGCGCGGCGACGACATAGTGCCGCAACAATACATCTGCAGGCGCGCGCGAGATCAGCTTGTCGAGCCACGATGCCAGTGAACTCGCCGGCTCACGGTCGAGCATGATGAGATGCAGCCGGTGCCGCGGATAGCCCGCCTCGATCAGCAGCTTGAGCGGATTGAACAGGCTCTCGGCGAGCACGTAGGGCCCGATCGTTTCCTTGCTGAAGATGTGCGGCTCGTCGTCTGCCGACGGCACGGCCCACGGCGCCGGCCTCTTGCCGACGAGCGCATCGCGCAGCATGGCCTTCAAAGGCTGATAATAGGAAGGCATCCCGGTCATGCCGAACAGATTGCTCAGGGCCGTCGATCCGACGCGCGCCTTGCCGCATGCAAAATAGAGCATGGGAAAGTCTTGCGGCGAGCGATGCCGGAAGCCGTCCGCCAGGCACTCCGTCACCTCGCGCATCAGCGTTTCGAGCGCGACGGTCCTGGTTTGGAACCCCTCCACCGGCGGAAGCAGCGTGGTGTCGAGAGAACTATCTTGCTGACGAACGAGTTCGGCGATTCGCTCGAGCGAATCGGGGGACGACGCATCGATATTCATGGCGGGGACTCGCTGAACAGGTTCCGCAAGCGAGTTGCTTACGGCTCAATATTCAACCTATTGTTGATTATGACCCCGGTCAAACCCGGGCAATCCCGGGGGCTTCATGAATGTCCGGCGAGCACGGCAATCGTGCTCGCCGCTTCGTTGCGCATTACGCGGCGCGCACGGTGCTGAGGAACTTCTCGACCTCCGTCTTCAGGAGGCTGCTTTCGCTCGACAGTGAACGCGCCGACGCCAACACTTGTCCCGACGCCGCGCCGGTCGCGCTCGCGCCATGGCTGACCTGGGCGATCTTGTCCGCGACTTCGACCGTTCCCTTGGCGGCTTCGCTGACGTTTCGCGCAATCTCGGCCGTCGCTGCGCCCTGCTGTTCGATCGTCGCGGCAATGGTCGTCGAAATATCGGAGATGCGGCCGATGGTCGTTCCGATTTCCTTGATCGCTCCGACGGAGTCCTGCGTTGCCGATTGCATGCCGGCGATCTGCGCGCTGATTTCCTCGGTCGCTCGCGCGGTTTGCGCCGCGAGCGCCTTGACCTCGCTCGCCACGACCGCAAAGCCGCGGCCGGACTCGCCGGCGCGGGCCGCCTCGATCGTTGCGTTTAGCGCCAGGAGGTTGGTCTGTTCGGCGATCGCCGTGATCAATTTGACGACGTCGCCGATGCGGCCCGCCGCCTTGAGCAGCTCGTTGATCCGGGCATCGGTGCGCTCGGCCTGCTTGACCGCATCGCCGGCGATACGGCTGGAATCGTGCACCTGACGGCCGATCTCGACGACCGACGTGCTCATTTCCTCGGCCGCGGACGCCACGGCCCCGACATTGGTCGAGGCTTCCTCCGAGGCGGCGGCGACCATTCCGGAGAGCTGCTGGGTCTGTTCGGCCGTACCCGACAACGTGCCGGCAGCGGATTCGAGCTCCTGGGATGCAGCCGACACCGAGTCGATGATGCCGCCGACCGCAGTTTCGAACGCGTTGGCAAGCCGCGTCATCTCCTGCTTGCGCTGAGCGGCCGCAGCGGCTTGATGGTTCTTCTGCTCGGCTTCCATCTGCTCGATGCGGATCAGATTGTCCTTGAAGGCCTGTGCCGCGCGGGCGTTATCGCCGACCTCGTCGCCACGGCGGGTGTAGGGAATTTCGATCGCCTTGTTGCCTCCGGCGAGCTGCAGGAGCACATCGCCAATGCGACGGATCGGACGGGCGACGTTCAAGACGGAAAAGACTGCGGAGCCGACCAACGTCAGGACGACGAATAGGCCGACGATCAAAGCGAAATTGGCGACGCGGTCCAGCTCGGCCAGCATCTCGCCCTTGCGGCGCGCGGCGAATTCGTTGGCGACGCCGACGAGATCGTCGATGCGCTTGCTGACTTCCTGTGCTGCCGGACGCATATGCTCTGCGAGAATGCTTGCCCTTGCCGACTCTGCTGCAAGCTTGGCGCCACCCGCGGGGGCGGCGATGACCGCCTTTTGCGCCGCGGCGAGCTCGACGCCGCTGGCCAGATACGCATCGACGAATTTCTTGGTCTCGCGGTAAGCGTCCTGTGTGACCTTGCGGGTCGCCCGCTCTCTCGCGGCATCGATTTCGGTGCCGGCCTCGCCGGCCCGGGTACGGAGAAGCTCAAGGAGCCTGTCCACCTCTCCGGCTGACGGTGCCGAGCCGAGTTCGAGAGCGGCGAGCTGCGCGCGTGCCATCGCCGTCTGAGCCGCCTGCGCATTGCCCTTGTTGAGATAGTTGATCGTGACGAGGCGATTGGATTCGGCAATGGAGCGGTTGCCGAGCATCTGATTGGTCAGCATGCCGCCGACCAGCACGACGCTCACGCCTGTCACGATGCCGAGCTTTGTTCCAATGCGAAACCTCAATGACCTCACGGCGATCTCCCCTCGGTTTGTCGTATAACAGCTATTCGCAACCAATGATTGAGAATTGGAAAATATTCGCGAATCCCCAGTAGAACTACGGCTGACTTCTGAGAGACGGAACTTTCGTGCATGGCCTCCGGGCGCATTCGGCTTCGTTCATGGACGCGCTCATGCTTGTGAGTTCCCCCGACTCAGTCATAGCGTGAGCTGATGCGTTTCCAGGATCGCCCCAATTCCTATCGGCCGCAGTTCAGCGGCTCGCCGTTCGGCCGCCGCTTCTCCGGCCTATTGCCCTGGATGTTCGTAGTGGGCATCGGGCTGGCCGTCGTGCTCACATTCCGCCATGGAACGCACTGGCTTGTTCCCGATACCGATCGCACTGGAGATGCCGAGATCGTTCTTCAGCAGACCGGCCACGCGGATGTGCGGCCCGTCGAATTCATCCGCGCCATCGATGGCGACACTTTTCTCGCCCGTGTTCGTCTGCACGAGGGACGCGATCCCGTGGTCCGCATTCGGCTGCGCGGCATCGATGCGCCCGAATTGAAAGCATCCTGCCAGGAGGAGCTGGACAAGGCCGAAGCTGCGGCCCGTGCCTTGCGCGATCTGCTCGGCCAGGGCGGCGTGACCATTACCAATCTCGCTCCCGACAAATACGGCCGAGTCCTCGCCGACGTCGCGACCCGGCGGACTGCGAACGTTTCGGCGGCACTGCTCGCCGGCGGCTTCGTGCGCAGCTACAATGGCGGCCATCGCGACGGCTGGTGCGCGCGCGGCTGGCGGTTCTGGCAATAAAAAGGCCGCGTCGAAGACGCGGCCTTTCATTTCATCTCGGCTGATTCAGGCGATCAGCGCGTCACGACCACCGTCGTGCCGACGGAGACGCGGCCGTAGAGATCGGTGATGTCGTCGTTGAGCATGCGGATGCAGCCATAGGAGACGAAGCCGCCGATCGAGCCCGGCACGTTGGTGCCGTGGATCGCATATTCGCCGCCGGCGAGCGTCATCGCCGCAACGCCCATCGGGTTGCGCGGCGAGCCGCCCGGAATGACGTCGGGGATACCAGGCTTGTCGCGCTTCACCTCGGCGGGCGGCGCCCAGGCCGGATTGAGATATTTGCCGTCGATCTTCGTGGTGCCGGCCCACTGCTTGCCGGCTTTGCCGACGCCGACCGGATAGCGCACGGCCTGGCCGTTCCCGAGGATGAGATAAAGCCGCCGCTCGCTGGTTTTGACCACGATGGTGCCCGGCGAATAGTCGGCCAGGTGCGCCCCCACCATTTCCGGCCGCGCCTGCGCCGCCGTCGACGTCAAGGCCCCAGCCGCGATGGTGGCGGCCAGCGCCACCGCAATCCTCATCGACATCGATGCTTCCCCTTGCCCAAATCGGATCGTCCAAAATGACGCAGAACCGGCAATCGTCGCCGCACCAAGCCCTCGTCGATGCTCATTCTTAACGGCGCCCGTTAACCCAATGGTTTCCGCGCGCGGCTGCCGAGGGCAGGCCAGCAGGGGGAACAAAGGAAATGTTCGAAATAAAGTAAATGACCAGAAAACAACACTCGGCGGGAAAGATGCAGGCGCGCTGCCGCGCCCGCTGACAACAGCGTGAGGGTGTGAATGGCCGTTGGTTGAGAGGGAGACGCGCTCTCGTGTCCCGGACAAGCGCAGCGAGGCGGAGCGCCGATCCGGGACCCAGTTCTTTCTTTCGGTCGATCGCTGGGCCCCGGCTCAGCAGCGCACCGCTGAAGGAGCGCTGCGCTGCGTCCGGGGCACGAACTCGCCTTACGCCGACTTCTTGTTCTGCCGGTTCTTGACGAGATCATCGACAACGGCGGGATCGGCGAGCGTCGAGGTGTCGCCGAGGCTGCCCGGCTCGTCCTCGGCGATCTTGCGCAGGATGCGGCGCATGATCTTGCCGGAGCGGGTCTTGGGCAGGCCCGGGGCGAACTGGATCTGGTCGGGCGAGGCGATCGGGCCGATCTCCTTGCGCACCCAGGTCACGAGCTCCTTGCGCAGCTCGTCGCTCGGCTGCACGCCGGCCATCAGGGTGACATAGGCGTAGATGCCCTGACCCTTGATGTCGTGCGGGAAGCCGACGACGGCGGCTTCCGACACCTTCTCATGCGCGACCAGCGCGCTCTCGACTTCGGCGGTGCCCATGCGGTGGCCGGAGACGTTGATGACGTCGTCGACGCGGCCGGTGATCCAGTAATAGCCGTCGGCGTCGCGGCGGCAGCCGTCGCCGGTGAAGTACTTGCCCTTATAGGTCGAGAAATAGGTCTGCTCGAAGCGGGCATGGTCGCCGTAGACCGTGCGCATCTGGCCCGGCCACGAGCGCGTCAGGCAGAGATTGCCTGATGTCTCGCCTTCCAGCACCTTGCCGTCGGCATCGACGATCTCAGGCACCACGCCGAAGAACGGTTGCGTCGCCGAGCCGGGCTTCAGCTTGGTCGCGCCCGGCAGCGGCGTGATCAGAATGCCGCCGGTCTCGGTCTGCCACCACGTGTCGACGATCGGGCAGCGGTCGTCGCCGACGACGCGGTGATACCACTCCCAGGCTTCGGGATTGATGGGCTCGCCGACCGAGCCGAGCAGACGGAGCGAGGCGCGCGAGGTCTTCTTCACCGGTTCGTCGCCGGACTGCATCAGCGCGCGGATCGCGGTCGGCGCGGTGTAGAAGATGTTGACCTTGTGCTTGTCGATGACGTTCCAGAACCGCGAATTATCCGGATAATTGGGCACGCCCTCGAACATCAGCGTGGTCGCGCCGTTGGCGAGCGGCCCATAGAGGATGTAGCTGTGGCCGGTGACCCAGCCGACGTCGGCGGTGCACCAGTAGATGTCGCCGTCGTGATAGTCGAAGACGTATTGATGCGTCATCGAGGCGAACACGAGATAGCCGCCGGAGGTGTGCAGCACGCCCTTGGGCTGGCCGGTCGAGCCCGACGTGTAGAGGATGAACAGCGGGTCCTCGGCGTGCATGTGCTCGACCGGGCATTCCGTGGTCACCATCGCCGCCGCCTCGTGGTACCAGAGATCGCGCGTCGGGTTCATGTCGACCTTGGCGCCGGTGCGCTTGACCACGACGACCCAGTCGACGCCGTCGGCCTTGCTGAGCGCCGCATCGACATTGGCCTTCAGCGGCACCTTCTTGCCGCCGCGCAGGCCCTCGTCCGCGGTGATGATCACCTTGGATTGGCAGTCGTTGATGCGTTGGGCGAGGCTGTCAGGCGAGAAGCCCGCGAATACCACGGAGTGGATGGCGCCGATCCGCGCGCAGGCCAGCATCGCGTAAGCAGCTTCCGGGATCATCGGCAGGTAGATGGTGACGCGGTCGCCCTTCCCGACGTTGCGGGTGCGCAGGATGTTGGCCATCCGGCAGACCTCGTCATGCAGCTCCTTGTAGGTGATGTGCTTGGACTGCGAGGGATCGTCGCCTTCCCAGATGATCGCGGTCTGGTTGGCGCGCGCAGGCAGATGCCGGTCGATGCAGTTGTAGGCGACGTTGAGCACGCCGTCCTCGAACCATTTGATCGAGATGTTGCCCGGCGCGAACGAGACGTTCTCGATTTTAGTCGGCGCCTTCATCCAGTCGATGCGCTTGGCCTGCTCCGCCCAGAAACCGTTCGGGTCCGAGATCGAACGGGCGTACATCTCCTTGTACTTGGCCTGGTCGACCCAGGCGCGCTTCGCCCACTCCGCGGGGATATCGTAGATCTTCTCGGACATGCTTCCCTCCACATGCGGCAAGCTCAGGCAATGCCGGCAGCATCATTCGATGGATTATGCGTCGGGCTAACCGGGCCCGACAAGGAGCACAAGCTGGACCTTCGACGGGCAGCCGGCCATGCGGAGGATCAAGGTCTGGGCGGGTCGCGTCGCAAATCTGAAACAGGGCGACGGGCGCCTTCCGGCTCTTTACCCAAACCGCCAGCAGGGACGCTGCAGACCCCCCATGCGCCGAGGAGAGGTATTTAGCAACCTCTTCTCACTGATTCGGGACTCGCAATCGTGTTCGGAACACCCTAAATGGCCAACCCGGGTCCAAAGAGACCCCTCGGAACAAAAATCACAACAGCGGCATTGATCGACAACAGGACAGGGCTAAGGCGTAAGACCATGATGGATCAGCAGAATCTCGGGACGATACGGCCCGCTTCAGCCGATCCTGCAGCCATTGCCCTGGCCAAGGCCCTCGGACAATGGCCGAAACCGGGCGGTTTCAGGCGCCCGAGCCCCAAGAAGACCTATGACACGGCGCCTGCGGCGACGGTCGAGGCCCTCGCCAAGGAGCTCGGCTTGCGGCTCGGCGACCAAAACGAGCTGACCATCCGTCGTATCAGGCGCGGCAAGGGCTATTCCTTCGTCCGTCCCAACGGCGCGCATATCCGCGACGCCCGCACCATCCGGCGGCTGCACGCCATGGCGGTGCCGCCGGCCTATCGCGAGGTGCGCTACTCCGCCGATCCGAACTCGCACCTTCAGGCGGTGGGCCGCGATGCCGCGGGCCGGCTGCAATACCGCTATCACGCCGACTGGGAGAAGGTCCGCGAGCAGCGCAAGGCGCATCGCCTGGCAAAGCTCGTCGGCGCGCTGCCGAAAATTCGGCGCAAGGTCTCGGCGTTCCTGTCAGGGGACGAGCCGACGCGCGAGTTCGCGCTCTCGGCCGTGATCGAGCTGATCGCGCGCACCGCAATCCGCCCCGGCAATGAATCTTACGCCCGCCTCAACGGCACCCGCGGCGCGACCACGCTGCTGAAGTCAAACGTCACGCTGGAAGACGATTGCTTCGTGCTGACCTTCAAGGCCAAGGGTGGCAAGGCGGTGCGCAAAGAGTGCGACGCCGCCAAGCTGGTGCGCGCCATTGGCATTTTGCAGAGCGTTCCCGGCAAGCGCATGTTCCAGTATCGCGATGCCTCCGGCATCGTGCGCGCGGTCAACACCACCCAGGTGAACGCGTTTCTGCGCGAGATTGCCGGCATCAAGATCTCGCTGAAAGATTTCCGCACGCTGATGGCGTCCGCCGTCGTGGTGGAATCGCTGTCGCGGATCACGCCGGCGAGCAGCCAGCGCGGCCGCAAGAAGCAGGTGCTGGATGCGATCCGCGCCGCCGCCGACCAGCTCTCCAACACGCCGGCGATCTGCCGCAAGAGCTACGTCCACGACACCATCGTCACCGCCTTCGAGGATGGCATCCTCGAGCGCTTCGCCGCGACCATGACGGGTCAGCGCTCGCAGGCCAGGCGCGAGCAGTTGCTGGCGCAGGTGGTGGCAACCGCGGCGGTGTAACGAAGCGACGCTCTCGTAGGGTGGGCAAAACGAAGCGTGCCCACCATTTGCCCATGGTGACGGGTGGTGGGCACGGCGCGAAGAGCGCGCCGTTGCCCACCCTACGAGAGCTACTTCTTATCTGACACACCCGTGTCCGGACCGGGATCGCCGCCTGCGGCTGCGATCGTGAGCCGCTCAAGGTAGTGCGCCCAACCCGTTGCATGAGCGGCCGCCTGCGCTTCGTTCGGCAGGCCGCTATGGGTCATGCGCAGCAGCGTGCCGCCGTCCTGCTCGATCAGGTCGATCTCGATCAGGCTCGAGCCGGGCGGCACTTCCTGACCGCCCTCCCACCCGAACGTGTAGGCCAGACGATGCACCGGCACGACCTCGCGGAACGCGCCGCGGGCGGCGGCGCCGTCCGGGCTGACGCCCTTGAGCAGGTAGAGCCCGCCGGGATAAGGCTCCGTGGTTGCGTCGGAGCCCATCCAGCTCAGGATCTTTTCGGGGTCGGTGAGGTAGGCGAAGACAGTGGCGCGCGGGGCCGCGATCTGGGTCTCGCGTCGCACTATGAAGGGCTCGGGCATCGGCGATCATCCCTGGTCTGACGATGGGACATGGCGGTGGCCCTGCGCTCCGTCAAGGATTGCCCGTGGCAAAGACGACCCGGTTTCGCCATGATCGCCTGATGCAGCTCTCCCCGACCCTCGCCTGGCTCCTCGATGCGGCCTCGGATTGTCGCGGGGCCGACCACCTGCTCGCGGAGCTCGGCGCGCATCTGGTCGCCGACGGCGTGCCGCTCGCGGCAGGCGCCCTGACGCTGGAGGTGCCGCATCCGCTGATCGCGAAGCGGACCTGGCTGTGGCGTGCCGACAGCGGCCAGGTGATCGAAGCGCTCGGCTTCGCGCCGGGCGGCCTCGCGCCCGATCCACCCGACGACGCCGGCCGCCGCTGGCTGCGCGATATCGCGCGCGGCGAGGTGCATGAAGATGTCGCCGGACGGCCTGCTGGACCGCTGCTCGGCTGGATCGGACCGCGCCCATTCACGGCAGATGAGATCGAGCAATTGCGTCAGGCCGCGCGTTTCGCCGCAACGCCGCTGGCCGTGCTCGCCGCGCGCGCCACCTTGCGGGCAACGCTCGATGCATACCTCGGCACGCGCAGCGCGGAGCGGGTACTGGCGGCGCCTCTGCGCCGCGATCTCGGCGAGACCATCCAGGCCGCACTGCTCTATGCGGACCTGCGCAATTTCACGAGCCTGTCGGAGACCACCCCGCCGGCCGGTGTCATTGCGGCGCTCGATGCCTGGTTTGATCGCATCGCCGGCGCGGTTCACGCCTTCGGCGGCGAGGTGCTGAAATTCATCGGCGACGGCGTGCTCGCGATCTTTCCGGTGCTCGAGGCGTCACCGCGCCGCGCCTGCGATGCCGCGCTGCGCGCGGCAAGCGCAGCCGAAGCGGGCATGGCGTACCTCAACAAGGAGCGCCGCGCGCAAGGGCTGCCGCCTTTGTCGTTTGGCGCCGCGCTCCATCTCGGCGAGATGCTCTGGGGCAATATCGGCGCCGCCAACCGGCTCGACTTCACCGCGATCGGCCCCGCCGTCAATCTCGCCAGCCGTCTGGAGGGATTGTGCAAGCCGCTGGGCCGGACGGTGCTGGTGTCGGGCGCGCTCGCCGCCGAGACGGAGATGCCGCTGGTTGCGCTCGGGTCGCACTCGCTGCGCGGCATTGCCGCACCGTGCGAGGTGTTTGCGCTGGAGGAATCGCAAGCCCGGATATCGTAGCCCGGATGGAGCGAAGCGTAATCCGGGATCGGGCTTCAATCGAGACTTTCCCGGATTGCGCTGCGCTCCATCCGGGCTACGAAACGACGTAACTACAGCCCGCCCATCTTGCAGACGAGCTTCCACTCCTCCGCCGTCACCGGCTGCACCGACAGGCGCGAATATTTCACCAGCGCCATATCCGCGAGCTTCTTCTCCGCCTTGATCGCGACCATCGTCACCGGCGTCTTCAAGGGTTTGTCGGCCTTGATGTCGACGCAGACGAATTTGCCGGTCTTGTCGGTTGGATCGGGATAGGCCTCCTTGATGATCTCGGCGATGCCGACGATCTCCTTGCCCTCGTTGGAATGATAGAAGAACGCCTTGTCGCCCTTCTTCATGTTCACGAGGTTCTGACGCGCGGTGAAATTGCGCACGCCGGTCCAGGCCTCGCCCTTGGCGCCCTTCGCAACCTGCTGGTCCCAGGACCACACCGACGGTTCGGATTTCACGAGCCAGTACGCCAAGCTTATTCCTCTGCCTTGAAGGGGCGCGTCATCAGCGCCGAGATCGCGGCATCGATCGTGCTTCGGCCGCTCAGGATCGATGCGACCGCCTCGGATACCGGCAATTCGATGTCTTGCGAAGCCGCGAGCTCGATCAGCACGGGGGCGGTGAACTCACCCTCGGCGAGCTTGCCGGCGGGCGGCTGCTCGCCGCGTCCGAGCGCGAGGCCGAGCGCGA
Organism: Bradyrhizobium sp. USDA 336; assembly: GCF_044908355.1. NCBI lineage: Bacteria > Pseudomonadati > Pseudomonadota > Alphaproteobacteria > Hyphomicrobiales > Nitrobacteraceae > Bradyrhizobium > Bradyrhizobium sp. USDA 336. Next base: position 5,853,893 of record NZ_JBIYDC010000002.1, read on the forward strand.
AATTGCGCGATTGCGGGCTCGAGCAGGTCAGAATGAGATCACCGAGGCCCGACAGGCCGGTGAGCGTCTCGCTGCGTGCGCCGAGCGCACGGCCGAGGCGCGTCAGCTCGGCAAAGCCGCGGGTCGTGAGCGCCGCCTGCGCGGAGGCGCCGAGCTTGCGCCCGACCGCAATGCCGACCGCGATCGCCAGCACGTTCTTGGCGGCGCCACCGATCTCGACGCCGCGAATGTCGGTGGAGTGATAGGGGCGGAATGTCGGCGAGCCCAGCGCCTGCACCAGGCTGCTGGCGAGCGCCTCATCGCTTGCCGCCAGGGTCACTGCCGTCGGCAGGCCGCGTGCGACGTCGTCGGCAAAGCTCGGCCCCGACAGGATCGCCGGCCGCGCGTGCGGCGCGGCCTCGGCGATCACGTCGGTCATGAACTTGTGGGTGCCGTGCTCGATACCCTTGGCGCAGGCGACGATCGGCACCGCTTTCGTGATGTGCGAGGCCAGCATGTTGACGGCACCGCGCAAATGTTGCGCCGGCGTCGCGATCAGCAGCATGTCCGCGCGCGCGGCGAGCGCCAGCTCGCCCGTCACCACGATCTCAGGCGCGATGCGCACGCCCGGCAGCCGCGGGTTGTCGCGCGTCGATGCGATCCGCGCGCCATGCTCGGCATTGCGTGCCCACAGCGTCACGTTTCGCCCTGCTCGCACCGCCACCGTCGCCAGCGCCGTACCCCAGGCGCCTGCGCCGATCACTGCGACGGATTGGAACGCGGCCATCCCTAGAATCCCGCCCGAGTCTTGCCGTAGCCCGCGGGCGCCGTCGCGTTGGCATCGAGCAGCCAGCGTGCGCGCGGCTGCGCGTCCATCGTGTCGGTCAGGCCGAGCGCCAGGCGCTCGGCGCCGGCCCAGGCGATCATGGCGCCGTTGTCGGTGCACAGCGCGGGCGGTGGCATGATCAGCTGCGTCCCGGCCTGCCTCGCGACATCGTCAAGCGCGCCGCGGATCGCCTGATTGGCGGCGACGCCGCCGGCGGCGACCAGCGCGCGCGGCGCGCCGAACTGCTCGCGGAAAAGCTTCAGGCCGACGCTCAGCCGGTCGGCCGTTGAATCGAGCACGGCGGCCTGGAAGCTCGCGCAGAGATCGTTGATGTCCTGCGGCATGAGCTCGGCCAGCCGGCTCGCTTCGGTGCGCACCGCCGTCTTCAGCCCCGACAGCGAGAAATTGGCATCGGGGCGCCCCTGCATCGGCCGGGGAAACGCAAAGCGCGTGGCGTCGCCGCCTGCCGCCGCGCGCTCGACCTGCGGGCCGCCGGGATAGGGCAGGCCCAGCATTTTCGCGACCTTGTCGAAGGCCTCGCCGATGGCGTCGTCGACCGTGGTGCCGAGCCGCACATATTGGCCGACGCCGGTGACCGCGACGATCTGGGTATGGCCGCCGGAGGCGAGGAAGAGGCAATAGGGAAATTCGATGCCGTCGGTGAGACGCGGCGTCAGCGCATGCGCTTCGAGATGGTTCACCGCGACCAGCGGCGTGTCGTGCACCATCGCGATCGCCTTCGCGGTGGTGAGTCCGACGATGACGCCGCCGATCAGCCCGGGCCCCGCGGCCGCCGCGACGCCGTCGAGCTGAGCATACCCGATGCCGGCCTCGTTCATGGCGCGCTCGATAATCCCATCGAGCACGTCGACATGCGCGCGCGCGGCGATCTCCGGCACCACGCCGCCGAAGCGGGCATGCTCGGCGATCTGCGACCGCACGATGTTGGACAGGATCTTGCCCTTGCCGTCGGCCGCGCGTTCGATCACGGCCGCGGCGGTCTCGTCGCAGGTGGTTTCGATGCCCAGCACCAGCATTGGCGAATTGTTATCCAATTTGCGCCCTTGCGCTCATCCATAAAGCAGAGTTCTGGTACGTCCGGTAGCATCCCGGGGTCGGCTTGCGCAATCGTCACGCGCAGCCGTTCTGGTCAATGCGTCACCGCCAAATGGTCCGGGAACAGCAGCGATGTCCATTCTTGTCACACGGCCGCATCCCGACAATGCGGCGACGGCGGACAATCTGCGCACGCGCGGGCATGCGGTACTGCTTGCGCCGGCACTCAAGCTCGAGCCGGTCGCCTTCCAAGGCGAGAGCGAAGTTTCTTATGATGCCGTTCTCGTCACCTCGGCCAACGCGATTCGCGCCATAGCGCCGCAATTGCCGGACCTCGGTCTGCTGGAGCTACCATTGTACGCGGTCGGCGAACATACGGCTTCAGCGGCGCGAAAGGCTGGTTTTGCCGAGGTGATCGTCGCCGGGGGCGACGCAGCGTCCTTGCGCGACAAGGTGATGCAGAGCGCGTGCGACAAGGTGCTGAAGAAAAACAGCACGCTGCTGTATCTCGCCGGCGCGGATCTGTCGCGCGACCTCGGCGGCGAGCTCGGCGCGGGAGGTTTCCGCGTGGTGACGCAGACGACCTACCGCATGGCGCCGGTGAAGCATCTGCCGCGCGAGGTGTGCGAGGGCTTTGCCGCCTACGGGATCGAGGCGGTGCTGCACTACTCCCGGCGTAGCGCACGTGCGTTCCTAGATGCGGCGCGGGACGAAGGTGTCGAAATTTCGGCGCTAGCGATCCCGCATTGCTGCCTGTCCGAGACCGTTGCGGGCGTGCTGCGCGATGCCGGCGCGTCACAGGTTCTGGTGGCCGCAACGCCGGACGAAACTGCCTTATTCGACACCTTGGAGCGTGCGTTGCGGACCCGTTTGGCGTAAAGGTCGGGCCGAATCCGACGCAATCTAATCCATCCCTGGTATGGAAGTGTGAGGAACCGTCACGATGGCCGACGACAAGCCTGAAGACGCTGGATTGGCGCCCGATCCGGGTCGTGCCAAGCGCACCCCGCCCACCATCGACCTCGAGGCGACGGAAGTCTCGACCCAGCCGCAGCAGGTCGCGGGCGAGCCCGAGGCATCCGAGCACGTCGCGCAGGAGCCGGCCAGGGTGGAAGAGCCCGGCTCGGAACAGGTCAAGGCCGAGCCTCAGTCCGAATCGGCAGAGCAGCAGGCCTCCGCGGCGGCGCCTGTATCGGCGCCGATTTCCCCCTGGATCATTGCGCCGTTCTCCGGCGTTGCCGCGGCTGCGGTCGTGATCGCAGTCGGCTGGATGCTGGGCTGGCCCGCGGTGCAGGCCCCGCCGGCCGCGCCGCAGGTCACCAGTGCGACCGTCGATGCGCTGAGCGGACGCGTTGCCGCGGTCGAAGCCAGAGCGGCGAGGCCCGCGGCTGATCCGGCCCAAGTCGCGCGGATCGACGCGTTGGAGAAAGCGGCGAGCGCACTGCGCGGCGACATCGCCAATTTGCGCGCACAGTTCGACAAGACGGCGAGCGCGCTGAACGATGCGAAATCCGCAGCCCCGAGTGCCGCGCCCGATCTTGCCGCGCTCACCGACCGCATCGCTCAGCTCGAGCGCGCGAGCAAGACCGAGCGGGCCGAGCTCGCGCAGCAGGGCGAGAAGATCGCCGAGGCCAAGACGATGGACGACAAGCCGCTCCGCTACGTGGTGGCGGCGTCCCTGCTCGACGTTGCCGTTCGCCACGGCGATCCCTATCAATCGCAATTGGCGGCGGCGCGGTCGCTGGCGACCAAGCCCGATATGCTGAAGCCGCTCGAGGCGTTTGCATCGTCCGGCATCCCGACATCGGCGGCGCTGAGCCGCGAGCTCCTCAATATCGTGCCGAAGCTGTCGCCGCCGGCTGAAGCTCCGTCGAGCGAGGCCGGCATTGTCGAGCGGCTCCAGGCGGGCGCGTCGAAGCTCGTGCGGATCGAGCGCACCGATGGCGTCGGCAACGATCGCGGCGCTATCGTGACGCGCGTCACGGCGGCGGCGCTCCGCAGCGATTTCGCCGAAGCGCGGCGCGAGCTGAAGACGCTGCCCGAGGCTGATCGCGCCCCGGCGCAGGCCTGGCTCGACAAAGCCGACGCCCGCGACGCCGCGCTCGCCGCGTCCCGCAAATTCGCCGACGATGCCATGGCGGATCTCGCCAAATCTACTCAATAAGATTCGCGCAACAATCGGCGCGTATAGGGATCGACCATGCTTCGCATCGTCCTCTTTCTCGTCTTGATCGCACTGGCGGCGGCCGGCGCGGCCTGGGTCGCCGACCAGCCCGGCGATCTCGTCCTGACCGCGGGCAGCTTCCGCATCTCGACGACGCTGCCGAGGTTCGTGTTCTTGCTCGGCCTCTTCGCCGCTTCCGTCGTGCTGGTCTGGAGCATCCTGACGATGATCTGGCGCATGCCAGGGCGCTTGCGCCGACGCCGTCATGACAAGCGCCATGCCCGCGGCCGTCATGCCATCACCCATGGCCTGCTCGCGATCGGCCACGGCGATTCCGCGCTCGCGCGCCGGCACGCCGAGGCGGCGCGGCGGCATGCACCGAACGATCCGCTCGCGCTGCTGCTGCACGCGCAGTCGGCGCAGCTCGAAGGCAATCGCAACGAGGCGCAGCGCGTCTTCCGCGCCATGGCCGAACGCGAGGATATGCGGCTGCTCGGCCTGCGCGGTCTCTTCATCGAGGCGCAGCGCGCCGATGATGCGGTCGGCGCCGTGATGATCGCGGAGGAAGCGATCAAGCTGTCGCCGTCCGCGACCTGGGCCTCGCACGCGGTGCTCGGCTTCCGCTGCGCGCGCGGCGACTGGAGCGGCGCGCTCGCGATCCTCGATTCGAATCTGTCCGCGGGCCTGATCGACAAGCCGACCTATCGCCGGCAGCGCGGCGTGCTGCTCGCCGCGCGTGCGCTGGAGCTGGAAACGATGGACCGCGACGTCGCGCGCGAGAGCGTGATGGAGGCGGTCAAGCTCGCGCCGACCCTGGTGCCGGCGGCCGTGCTCGCGGCAAAATTCGAGAGCGAGGCGCATCAGGTGCGCCGCGCCATGAAGATGGTCGAAGCCGCCTGGCTCGCCAATCCGCATCCCGATCTCGCGGATGCCTATGCGCATGTGAAGCTCGGCGATTCCGCATGGCACCGCTTGCAGCGGGTGGAAACTCTCGCCGCGAAGACCCCCGCCGACAAGCCCGGTTATGTCGAAGGGCAGCTCGCGATCGCGCGTGCTGCGATCGAGGCCTCGGAGTTCGCCCGCGCACGCGAGGTGCTCGCGCCTTATCTCAAGGATCCGACCCAGCGCGTCGCGCTGCTGATGGCTGAGATCGAGCGCACCGAGCATGGTGACGGCGGCCGCGCCCGCGCCTGGACCTTGCGCGCGGTGCGCGCCCGGCTCGATCCCGCCTGGACCGCGGACGGCTATGTCAGCGACCGCTGGCGTCCGGTCTCCCCGGTCACCGGCCGCCTCGATGCGTTCCAGTGGCAGGCGCCGGTCGCGAGCCTGCCCTCGGACAAGGGCCCCACGCTCGAATCCTCGGCCTTCGAGGAAGCCATGCTGGCCGCTCCGCCGCCGAAGCGGGTGACCGCCGCTCCCAGCGAAGCCGCGGTGGAACCGCCGGAGGTGGCCCCGCTGCCGGCACCGGCCGCGCAGGACAATTCACCCCCTCAGGCCAAGGACGCCGCGAAGGAGGCTACCAAGGAAGTGGCCAAGGAGACTGGGGAGCAAACTGCGAAGGTCGACGAGCCGGTCGTCACGCCCGCCGAGCCGGCGAATCCGGCTCCGGCGCCCGCCGAATCATCGCCGCCGGCGCCGACGCCGGTCTTCCGGACCCGCGCCGACCTCAGTAAGCCCACCTCGGCGCCGACCCAGACCGTCATCCCGATCGTCCGCGCACCGGACGATCCCGGGATCGACGACGACGGCCCAAGCGACGAATTTACGGAACAAATCGGCACGCCCAAAGCCCAGGCGGGCGGCTGGCGCGGATTCTGGTCCCGCTGGGGCGCGTGAGCGGTATTTCGCCTCCCGCTTGTCCTTGCCAATTCGGGCCATGCCCGATATCAGGGGCGCGCGTATCGGGGCCGGCATTGCTTTGGTCCCGGCAGGTTCGCCGCAATAGCTCAGTCGGTAGAGCACGTCATTCGTAATGACGGGGTCGGGGGTTCGAATCCCTCTTGCGGCACCAGCGCCCCGGTTCATCCGATCCCCAAGCGCCTCCGATCGACCAGGCATCAGGCTCGCTCAGCTGCGTGATCGCGATCACATAATCGCAGCCATGGCTCCCCTACCGTCCGTCACGCCAACACGGGGAGACCTCACATGCGCAAGATCATTCTGATTGCCGCCATGCTCCTGGCTTCTGCCTCCGCCCAGGCAGGCGGCTCCCGCGGCCTGTCGCTCGCCGCGGCAGACGAACAGACCTCCACTCCGCAAACTGCGACATCGGCGAGCACCGTGACCACGCACGTGAGCGAAGCCGCGCCGGCCACCGAGGCTCCGAAATATTCCGATCGTCCGCCGGCGGTGTCGCTCTCCGCGCCGGCTGCGGTGAGCGCTCCGACGGCGACCGCACCTACGACGGCCGCGCCGGTCATGACGGCCAAGCCCGCATCTAAGAGCGCAGCAAGGTCAGACAAGCCGAAGCCCAAGCGCAGCTGGACCGAGCGCCGCATCATCAGCGAACTGCATCGCCACGGCATCTATTGGTAGGCCGCAGACCAGTACCCCGATCTCGCCGTCATGCCCGGGCTTGACCCGCCTGCGCGGCCGAAGCCGCTTCGGCGCGGCGAAGGCCCGGGCATCCACGTCTTCGCGCCTGACTCAGAAACGTGGATGGCCGGGACAAGCCCGGCCATGACGCAAAAGTTTGGATTTAGCGCGGTTACTGCGAAATTGTTTGCACCACGCTCGCGATCGGGCGCGTGTTGGTGCCTGCGGTCGGCACCTTCATGTCCTTCATCAGCGCCTCGTCATATTCCGGCAGCGTCTGGAGGCTCGTCTTGGCCTTCATCTGCACGACCTTGTAACCGCCGGCCTTCAGCCGCGCGAGCAGCGTCGGCAGGGCGAGGCCCGTGTTCTTCTGGAAGTCGTGCATCAGGATGATGCCTTTGCCGAGCTTGTCCAGCCTCGTCATCACGGTCTCGACGATCTTCTCCGGCGTCGCGCCCTTCCTGAAGTCGAAGGAGTCGATTTCGGTCGAGAACATCGCGACGTTGCGGGTGCCGAAATAGCTCACCATCGCCGGATTATGCTGAAGCTGCGGAAAGCGGAAGAACGGCGCCGGATTGGTGCCGAGCGCGAATTTCACCGCGCTGAAGCCCTTCTCGACCTCGTCCTTGACCTGCTGCTCGGTCAACTTCTTGCTGTTCAGATTGACATGCGACCAGGTGTGCGTGCCCACCGTGTGGCCCTGGGCCAGCACCTGCTTCAGGATCTCCGGATGGTAGGTCGCGTGCTTGCCGACCGAGAAGAATAGGCCCTTGGTGCATTCGTCCGCGAGCGCCTTCAGCACCGTAGGCGTGTTGACCGGCCACGGACCGTCGTCGAAGGTCAGCACGACCTCCTTCTCGGTCAGGAAGTCGAACTGCTTGAAATGCTCGAAGCCGAAGCCGGGGCCGCCCGTCGTGTCGATCTCGACGACGCGGGACACGCCCAGCGCGTTCGGATTGGCGCAGGCCTGCTTCGGCTGCATCGGCATGACCGGCACGGGGGCAGGTGCTGGAGCTGCAGCGGCCGGCTTGGCCGCGACGGCCGCGGTGGTCTCGACGTCGTCCTTGGCGGCGAGCTTCGCCTGTGCCGGCAATGGGTCGGCGGCACGGGCGGCAACTGTCTTGGGAGCGCCCTGGTCGGCGCGCGCGGAATAATAAAACCAACCGCCGGCGGCGATCACGACCGCCGCAACTACACTGGCCAGCATCAGGCCCAACGCATTACGCATCGCTACTCTTTCCAATTACGCAACCAAACCGGCGGAATTTCCCGCGCGACGAGCCATTAATGCGAAGTAAGAGTTAACGTGACACCAACACGACAGCGGTTGCGAAGGAATTTCAGTGGGCTGCGTCTGAGTGACTGAGATCACAGAGGACGGGTCTCCCGTGAGCGTCATCACAGTGGAAACGGTTTTGCCGGAGCATCGTAGCTCCCATCGACAACGGGCCCCGCTGTGGCGGCGCCAATGGGAGCTTCAAATGACCAAGTCGTTTACCGGCAAGATCCGCGACACCAGCCTGGCCCTGGGTTTTGCCGCCATCGTCTCGATCGCTTCGACGGGCGCGAGCTTCGCCTTCTCGGCCGAGGCGCAGCAGATGTGCACGGGCGATGCCTTCCGTCTCTGCTCGGCCGAGATCCCCAATATCCCGAAGATCACCGCGTGCATGATCAAGCATCGCTCGGACCTCAGCGCCGGCTGCCGCGCGGTGATGGACAAGACCCTCGCCAAGGGCGCTTCGCGCAAGGTCGCTGACGCTCAGGACACACAGTAATCAAGACGCCGGCGGTTGCGCCGGCAGCTCCCCTCGCCATGTCCCCCGGCATGAAGCCGGGGTGATGGCGGCGGCGCGCTGCAGCTAGTCAACAAAGCCGTTGCAGGTGCGGGATCGTCGCACTAGCTTCGCCCGCGTCTTTCCGGGTAAGAGGCAATTGCGCAATGACCAGACTGCTTTTCGTTATTTACTTGCTCCTGTGCGCATCGAGCGCCTCCGCGCAACAGCAGCCCGGCCATGATGCCTGCGCGCGCGACGTAACGCGCTTCTGCCGTCCCGTAATGAACAATGGCGACGGTGCCGTGCTCGCCTGCCTGAAGCAGAACCGCACCCGCCTCAGTAAGGGCTGCGACAAGGTGCTGACGGATCATGGGCAGTGATCGTCATTCCGGGGCGCGCCGTTAGGCGAGAGCCCGGAATCCATCGGGCGGCAAACTCCTGAGAGAAATGGATTCCGGGCTCGCGCTTCGCGCGCCCCGGAATGACGAAAGACCTACGTACTGCTTCCCGCCGCGGTCGCGACCACCGGCAGCACCTCGCTGTTGGCGCGGTCCGGCGTATCGTCCTTCCAGCGCACCGAACCGAATGGGCGCTCCAGCATGCGGCGGATCCGCACCGGCTCGGGACCGATGTGGAAATCGATCGCCTGCTGATGCAGCGCGCGTTCGGACTGGGTCGCCCGGTTGCGCTGACGCAAATAGTCGAGCCAGGTCGGGCAGTGATAGCGCTCGGTCCACAGCTCGGGGTCGGCGATGTCGCGCGCGATCGACCAGCCATAGGCGCCATTGCGTTGGCGGGAGAGCTGCACATCCTGCATCACGTTGTGGAACGCGCGCGCGTTCTCTTGCGCGACGCGATATTCGATCTCGACCACGAGGGGCCCGCTGCGTCCGGTCAGCGACAGCTTCACTTCGGGATCGGCCAGCATGTCCGCATCCTCGTTGCGGGCGCCGACGCGCGGCATCGTAAGCCAGATGCCGAGCAGCGGCGAGATCAGCATCAGGCCGGCTGCCGTCAGCAGCGCGATCTCGACGCCGGCATAGTCGGTGAGATGGCCCCAGCCCCAGGCGCCAATCGCGATGCCCCCGGCGATCGCGGCCTGGAAGGCTGCGAGCGAGCGACCAGCGACCCAGCGGGGGGCCGAGAGCTGCACGCCGATATTGAATAGCGCGATCGCCGCCATCCAGACTGCGCCGCCTAGCACCAGCGCGGCCGCCGTCAGCACCGGCTCCGTGCTCAGGGCGAGGGCGGCCATGGCGAAGGCCATCGTGATGGTGCAGGCGCGGATCGCGGCCTCGCCGCTCATGCGCTTGCGCAGTTCGTGAATGTTGAGCGCGCCGATCACGGCGCCCATGCCGAAGGCGCCGAGCATGATGCCATACATCTGCGCGCCGCCATGCAGCAGGTCGCGCGCGACCAGCGGCATCAGCGCCATCACGGCGCCGCCGATCAGGCCCATCACCAGCGTGCGCAACAGCACGATCTTGATCGGCGGCGAATTGGTGATGTAACGCACGCCCGAAACCATGGCACGGTTGAGCTTCTCCCGCGGCAGGCGCGACGCCTCGGTGTTGCGGCGCCAGAGCAGCAGCACTACCAGCAGCGGCAGATAGAGAATCGCGTTGCAGGCGAACGCCGCCACCGCACCGAGCGCAGCGACGATGACGCCGCCGACCGCCGGGCCGAAGCTGCGCGCGATGTTGTAGCTGATGCCGTTCAGCGCCACCGCGGACGCCAATGCCTCGGGCGGCACTTGTTCGCTGACCGAGGACTGCCAGGCCGGACCGAACAGCGCATTGCCGCTGCCGACGATGAAGCAGAAGGCGAGCAGCAATTCCGGGGTGATCAGGTTGAAGCCGGCCAGCACGGTGAGCACACTCGCGCCGATCAGCGCGATCGACAGCGAAATCACGCTGACGATGCGACGGTCATACATGTCGGCAATGGCGCCGGCCGGCATCGAGATCAGCATGATCGGCAGCATGAGCGCGGTCTGCACCAGGGCCACCTTGTCTGCCGAGGCCGCCATCTGCGTCATCGCCCAGGCCGCACCCACGCCCTGGATCAGGAGGCCGAGATTGGAGAGCAGGCTGGCGAGCCAGATCCGCCGGAACACGGTGTACCGCAGGGGCGCAGTGATGCCGTCGGCGGCCATTTTCGGGCGGTTCGGCTGCTCGGTCATATCCCCTTCCATGTCGGATGGCAGAAGTGGTTGTGGTGATTCCGGCCAATTCAGTGATGCCCGCGAAAGTCCTTCGCTGTCCAGTGCTTAGGCCGGTATAAGCAGTGCAAAGAGCTAGGCTTGCCGGGAGGAACTGATGAAGCTGTCGCGACGGACGATCTTGCAAGGGGCTGCGAGCGTGCCTTTCGCACTTGCGAGCTTGCGGACGGGCGCGCTGGCCCAGACTCCGCCTGCCGCCGCGCCCGGCACGGAGCTGCCGCCGATTCTGTTCGTCCACGGCAATGGCGATTACGGCGCGCTCTGGATGACGACCTTGTGGCGGATGGAGTCCAATGGCGTTGCACGGGATCGCATGATGGCGATCAATTTCACCGATCCCCTGGCGCGCAACGACGACAAGGTCGAGCAGGCGGGCCGCTCCTCGACCGAGGACCAGCGCCGCGAGCTCGCTGCTGCGATTGCTGAGCTGAAGCGCCGCACCGGCGCACCTCGCGTGGCTCTGGTCGGCAGCTCGCGCGGCGGCTACGCGATCCGCAATGTCATCAGAAACGGCGGCGCCGGGGATGTCAGTCATGCCGTGCTGTGCGGTACGCCCAATCACGGTGTGTTCGCGACCGACGACCAGCCCAACAACGAGTTCAACGGCCGCGGCAGGTTCCTGCGCAGCTTGAACGAGGGCGAGAGTGAGGTGACGCCGGGAGTCGCTTTCCTCACGCTGCGCAGCGACGGTCTGGACAAATTCGCGCAACCCGATGGCCGCTTCATCGGCAAGCCGGGCACGCCGACCAATGTCACCGCCCAAGGGCCGGAGCTGAAGGGCGCCACCAATATGGTGCTCGGCGCGCTCGACCATCGCGAGGTGGCGTTCCACCCGCGCGCGTTCCGAGAGATTTACAAGTTCATCGCGGGGCGCGAACCTGCGCGCATCGCGATCGTGCCGGAGACCAGCGTGAGATTGAGCGGCCTCGTCACGGGCACGCCCGGCGGCGTGCCGACCAATCGTCCGGTCGCGGGTGCAACCGTCGATGTCTTCCGTGTCGATCCTGATACCGGTGAGCGCAAAGGTGGTGCGCTGTACAGCTCGAAGACCGGCGCCGATGGCCGTTGGGGGCCAGCGCAGGTCGATCCCGCCTGGTCGCTCGAATTCGTGCTGACCTCGCCGGATGCGCCGACGACGCACATTTACCGCTCGCCCTTCCCGCGCTCGTCAGAGGTCGTGCATCTGCGGCCCGCGCGGCCGCTCGGGCCTGCCGACAAGGACGCTGGCGCCGTCGTGATCATGTCGCGCCCGCGCGGCTATTTCGGCCTGCCGCGCGATGTGGTGCTGCTCGATGGCAAGGAGCCGGCCGACGTCAAGCCGGGCGTGCCCACGGATGCGGCAGCAACCCTGCGGCTTCCGGCCAGCGAGGTTGGACGTAACATCGTGGCCCAATTCGGCGAAGAACGGATTGTGACACGCGCCTGGCCTGCGTCCGAGAACCGGATTGCCATCGCCGAGCTGACTTACTAGCTATTTACCTGCGTCCCACTTGCGGGAGAGAGCCATGAATATCGCCAGCGTGCGTCGGCCCATCATCCCTCCGGCTCCCCCGCGGGCGCCCGACAATATGTCGTTCTACGCCCGGCTCGCGGTCATCAGGCAGAACATGATCGCGACCTGGGGGCAACGCGCCTATGAGGAAGAGGTCATCCCGGGCCGCTTCATCTTCCGCAACAGCTTCATCCTGAACCAGCCGGACGCGATCCGGCACGTGCTGCTCAGCAATTACGAGAACTACACGCGCACGCCGGCCGGCATCCGCATGCTGCGCCCCGTGCTCGGCGACGGCCTTCTGATCGCGGAAGGTCATTCCTGGACGTTTCAGCGCCGCACGCTAGCGCCGGCCTTCACGCCGCGCGCGACCGCAAACCTCGTTCCGCACATGACGGCGGTGCTCGACGAGACCATCGCCAAGCTGGACGCGCAAACCGGCGAGCCGGTCGACCTGCGCGCGATCATGCAACGCATGACGCTCGAGATCGCCGGGCGCACGATGTTCTCGTTCGGCATGGACCAGCACGGCGCGACCCTGCGCAACTTCATCATGGAATATGCCGCGCGGTTGGGACGTCCCTATTTCCTCGACATGGTGCTGCCGGTGTCCTGGCCGAGCCCGATGGATTTCGCCCGCGCCCGTTTCCGTAAGCGCTGGACCGAGTTCGTGGCCATGCTGATCGCCGAGCGGCGTAAGGCGGGCAAGAAGGACGGTGCGCCGCCGCGCGATTTGTTCGATCTCATGGACGAGGCACGCGATCCCGAGACGGGCCAGGGCTTCTCCGACGAGCAGCTGGTCGACGAGGTCGCGACCATGATCCTCGCCGGTCATGAGACCACGGCAACGGCGCTGTTCTGGGCACTCTACCTGCTCGCGCTCGATCCTGATACGCAGGAGGAGGTGGCGTCCGAGACCCGCGGCGAGCATCTCGACAGCATGGCCGACATCGATCGCCAGAAATTCACCCGCGCGGTGATCGACGAAACCATGCGGCTCTATCCGCCGGCCTTCCTGGTCGCGCGTGCCGCGCGCGATAAGGACAATGCGGCCGGTGTCGAGATCAGCAAGGGCGACATCATCATGATCGCGCCCTGGCTCTTGCACCGGCACGAGAAGCTGTGGGATCAGCCGAACGCTTTTATTCCAAAGCGCTTCATGTCGAAGGAGGCGCCGGACCGTTTTGCCTATCTGCCGTTCGGCGCAGGTCCGCGCGTCTGCATTGGCGCACCGTTTGCCCAGGCCGAATCCGTGCTGGCGCTTGCGCGGCTGATCGGCGCATTCCGAATCGAGCTTGCCGACCCCGCGACCCCCGTGATCCCGCTCGGCGTCGTCACCACCCAGCCGGACCATTCACCCCTGTTCCGCATCACGCGTCGGTGACAGGCTCGCGTCTGGCCGCTGGCGTGACCCAGCCTACATAGAGTTCCGCCATGAGCGACATTCAGGCCCAGTTCTCCGTTCTGAAGCAGACCGCCGACCCCGTTGTGGTGGAGGCCATCGCGCAGCTGATCGCCAACGGTCATGATCGCGATCTCAACCGGATCAATGCGCTGGATTTTGCCGACCGGACCGGGCTCGACCAGGAGAAGGTCATTTCCGGCTTCCTGCACGCCTCGCGGCTCGGCCTGTTCGACATGAGCTGGAACGTGCTGTGTCCCGGCTGCGGAGGCGTGCTGGGCGCGCACGCCACGCTGAAGTCGTTGAAGCACGACGACTACAATTGCGCGCTCTGCGCCGCCGGATACGAGGCCTCCGTCGACGAGATGGTCGAAGTGGCCTTCACCGTCAGCCCGCGGGTCCGCCGCATCGGCGCTCATGATCCCGACACGTTGCCGATCTGGGAGTATGTGCGGCAGATGTTCTGGAGCTCAGGCGTCGACATCAACGACGAATCCTTTTCCCGCCTGATCAACCAGGTAACGCTCGAAGCCCTCGAATTGCCCGCCGGCGAGAAGGCGATCCTCTCACTCAATCTGCCGAGCCAGTTCATCATCGTGTTCGAGCCGGTCACCCATTCCGCCCATTTCCTGGACGTTCAGGGTGAGCCGACCAGCGAGCGTCAGCAGCTGTCGATCATGTTCAACAAGCTGGAGGCGCCGACGGGGACCACCGTGATGCGCCCCGGACCGTTGCGTCTCATGCTTGAGAACCAATCGGACAGTCGCGTATTGCCCTCGGTCTGGATTGCCGACCACGCGTTGCACGAGATGATCGGCAAGCGCAAGCCGATCCTGACCGCCAAGCGCATGCTGTCCAACCAGACGTTCCGCGACGTCTTCAAGGCCGACAACCTCAATGTCGACCAGCGACTGAAGATCACGTCCCTGACGTTCCTGTTCACCGACCTGAAGGGTTCGACGGCGCTGTATGAGCGGGTCGGCGATCTCAATGCCTTCGATCTCGTGCGGGCGCATTTTCGCGCGCTGCTGGAGATCATCGCCGCCGAGAAGGGTGCGGTCGTGAAAACGATCGGCGATGCCGTGATGGCGACCTTCGTCAGGCCCGAGCACGCCATTACCGCGGGACTGCGGATGCGCGCGGCGATGGACGAATTGAACAAGCAGCGCGGCGCCAACGACCTCATTCTCAAGATCGGGATCCACGAAGGCCCCTGCCTCGCGGTCATGCTCAACGAGCGGCAGGATTATTTCGGCCAGACCGTCAACATCGCCGCGCGCGTGCAGAGCCTCTCGACCGCACAGGAGATTCACATCACCGGTCCGGTGCTGGACGCTCCCGCCGTTGCCGAAGTGCTCGAGCAGCGCGCGATCAAGCCGATCCAGAAGCAGGCCGCGCTCCGTGGCATCGCCGACAAGATGGTGGTGTACGAGATACCGTGAGGCGGGGGATGCGACTGCTTGCTCCGTCATTGCGAGGAGCCCTTGCGACGAAGCAATCCGGGCCGCCTCCGCGGAAAGATTCTGGATTGCTTCGCTGCGCTCGCAATGACGTTGTGGAAGCGGACGTGCGCCCCACTCTCCATCGTCAAGCCCGGCCATGACGGCAGAAAGCGCGCCCAGATTGCCGAAACGTAATACGCGCGCGGAACTGACGCACGTTGCGCCGGTTGGGTTTCCTGCTCATATAATGCTGGTAACGGCCGCGCTCCTTGCGGCGTCATCAATCTCGGTAGGACCCATGCTCGACGGCTTGCGCCAATTCATCGCCGACATTGTCGGTCCCCAAGCCCAGGACCGCGCATTTGGCGACAGCGATTACCGGCTGGCCGCGACCGCGCTGCTGGTCCATGTGGTCTCGCTGGACGGCCAGCCCAGCGCGGCCGAGCAGCGCAAGCTGCACAGCCTGATCGAAAACCATTTCGGGCTCGACCGCGGCACCGCCGACCGTCTCATCGCCGACGCGACCCAGGTCGAAGGCGAGGCCGTCGACCTCTATCACTTCACCAGCGTCATCATGCGCTCGCTCGATGAAGCGGGTCGCAAGCGAATCGTGCAGATGATGTGGGAACTGGTCTATGCCGACGGAGAGGTCAGCGAGTTCGAGGACAATGTGGTCTGGCGCGCGTCCGACCTGCTCGGCATTGCCCAGCGCGACCGGATCGAGCTGAAGCACGCTGTTGCGGAGCGTGCTGGTGGCCAGGTCAAGGATCGCGCCGTCGGACCTGTCCCCGGCGGATTGCCTGGCCTGCGAGCCACATGACGAAACTTTAATATAAGCCCGGCGGTCCCCCGCTTTGCGGATTCGACTGCAAATACCGGGCTTTCCTGCTTCCCCTGTCGCTCTCACAAGCAGCCATGCTGCCGCCGCCGCTTGCCTGCCGCGCACGGCTTATGCTCTCGTTCTGGTATTGCCGGGGCCACAGAGTTCAATTCAAGAGACTTCGATCGTGACTGAGCGGGTAACGTTGATCACCGGTGCCTCGGCGGGCATCGGGATGGAGCTGGCGCGTGTGTTTGCCGCCAATGGACATCGCCTCGCATTGACGGCGAGACGGGTGGATCGGCTCGAAGCGCTCGCGAACGAGATCGCCGCCAAGGGTGGCAAGAAGCCGATCGTGATCGCCTGCGATCTCGAGGACCCGCATGCCGGTGAGAGGATCGCCGCGGCACTTGCCGCCGAAGGCGTCGAGCTCGATCATCTCGTCAACAATGCCGGCTTCGGCGTGTTCGGCGATGCGATCGAGCGCGATCGCGCCGAGCAGCTCGGCATCGTCGATGTCAATGTCCGGGCCCTGACGGATCTGTCGCTGCGCTTCGCCGATCAGCTCATCCGAAACAAGGGCGGTCTTCTCAATGTCGGCTCGGTCGCAGGCTTCCTGCCCGGCCCCGGCATGGCCGTCTACTACGCGTCCAAGGCCTATGTGATCTCCTTTACCGAAGCATTGCGGGCGGAGCTTGCGCCCCGCGGCGTCCGCGTCACCGTGCTTTGTCCGGGCCCGGTCCCCACGGAATTCCAGGCCCGCGCCGGCGTCGGCTCGCAACATGACACGGCCTTTCTCAACGTCTCAGCTGCCGAGGTTGCGCAGGAGGCGTATCGCGCTCTGATGGCCAACAAACGGGCAGTGCTGCCCGGCCTCGGCAACAAGATTGTGCCGTTCGCGCTGCGCTTCTTCCCGCGCGGCTTCATCCTGGCCGCCACTAGCCGGTTCCAGCGGCAGCGGCGCTGAACGCCGCCGCCCACGTCCGTAGTGGCCCGGAGCTTGCTTCCAGACGTGCGCGTGTGTGCGCAAACTCACACGATGTTAACCATCGCTTAGCTATGCTGGCGGTCTGAACCGATAGCACTCGCAGAGGCCATGTCGTTCCGGACGGACAGGTTTGGTGGCGCAGAGGTGGTCGCCTTCCCACAGAGGGCGGCGAGCGTCGCCGCCGCTGAAACCCGGCTGCCGGTGCTGATCGTCCTGCATCAGGAATGTTCGACACCCGGGCGCGTCGGCAATGCGCTGCGCGCACTCGGCCATCGCCTCGACATCCGCCGTCCCCGCTTCGGCGATCCCCTGCCCGAGACGCTCGATCAGCACGCCGGTGCCGTGATCTTCGGCGGGCCGATGAGCGCCAATGATTCCGACGACTACATTCGCCGCGAGATCGACTGGATCGAAATTCCGCTCCGCGAGCAGCGCCCGTTGCTCGGCATCTGCTTGGGGGCGCAGATGCTGGCGATGCAGCTCGGGGCTCGTGTCGCGCCGCATGCGCAGGCGCTGACGCAGATCGGGTACTACCCGATCAGGCCGACCCTCGCGGGCCGCGCGCTCTGCCCGCACTGGCCGGCGCAGGTCTATCACTGGCATCGCGAGGGCTTTGAGCTGCCTGAAGGCGCCGACTTGCTCGCCGAAGGCGATGATTTCCCGGTGCAGGCATTCCGCACGGGCAATGCTTTCGGCGTGCAGTTCCACCCCGATGTGACCTATGCGATGATGTGCCGCTGGACCACGCGCGGTTACGACGGCTTCAGCGCGCCCGGTGCACGGCAGCGGCATCATCATTTCGCGGATCGCGCCGTCTACGATGTCGCCGAACGCGCCTGGCTCGATCATTTCCTCGACGGCTGGCTGGAGCGCCGGCCGATGCTGGCGCAAGCCGCCGAGTGATCGCGGCTTCGCGCAAGTCCTTCTCCCATCCCTGGGTATGCTAGGCTCGCTTCTAACGAGCGCGTGCCAACGCGTGCCGGCAAACAAGGGAGAGCGTCATGGCCTACGAACACATTCTCTATGAGGTGAGCGACAAGATCGCGACCATCACGCTCAACCGCCCCGATCGCATGAATGCATGGACGCCGGTCATGGAGCGCGACGTGCGCCACGCTATGGAGGCATCGAGCACCGACGACAATGTCCGCGTCATCGTCCTCACCGGCGCGGGCCGCGCCTTCTGCGCCGGCGCCGACATGGATGCGCTGAAGGGCCTCGATCCCGACGACGTCAGGCGTGCCTCGAACCTGCCGCCGTTCGATATGAATCGCCGGCCGGACTGGCAGACGCGGTACGGCTATTATCCTTCGATCAAGAAGCCTGTGATCGCCATGCTCAACGGCGCGACGGCTGGCATTGGACTGGTGCATGCACTCTATTGCGACCTGCGCTTTGCTGCCGACAATACCGTGTTCACCACGGCCTTCGCGCGGCGCGGCCTGATCGCCGAGCACGGCATCAGCTGGATGCTGCCGCGCATCGTCGGCCACGCCAATGCGCTGGATCTGTTGCTCTCGGCGCGGCGCGTGTCGAGCGAGGAGGCACTGCGGATGGGCTTGGTGAACCGGCTCTGGTCGCCGGAGAAGCTGCGCGAGGAGACCTATGCCTATGCGCGCGATCTCGCCGATTTCGTTTCGCCGAGTGCGATGGCCGTGATCAAGCGCCAGCTCTACGAGGTGCCGTTCCAGACGCTGGCCGAGGCGACGATCGAGGCCAACCGCGAGATGATGGTGGCGCTGAACGGGAGTGATTTCCGGGAGGGCGTGGCGAGCTTCATGGAGAAGCGGCCGCCGCGGTTTACGGGGAGGTAGGGGAGGAGAGATTCCGAGAGAGCCCGGCTTCGCCCTTCGGGCTACGCCGCGGCAGCCTTCGCTACGAAAAGGCTTGCCGAGCCGAAGCTGGCGAAGCCAGCGAAGGCTGGTGGAGCCAGGCGGGATCGAACCGCCGACCTCGTCATTGCGAACGACGCGCTCTCCCAGCTGAGCTATGGCCCCTTTGCTGGCCGCTCTGGTGAACGCGGCCGACAACCGGGCGCCATTTAAGTCCCCGCCAAGGTCAAGTCAAGGACGGGCGTAACCCGGTTTTAGCTCTCAGGGTGCCGACTTCCCTTGTTTGGGCCTGACGGAACCGATATCTAGCAAACGGGGCATCAATCCCGACCGAGCCAGAGTTTTCAAAAGCCAGAGGCCTCATAAGCCATGCGTGCCGTTCTCGACATCGTCATCATCGTGCTCGACCTCTACGTCTGGCTGCTGATCGCCTCCGCGATCCTGTCCTGGCTGATCGCCTTCAACGTGGTGAACACGCGTAACCAGTTCGTGTCGGCGGTGGCGGAGTTCCTCTATCGGATCACCGAGCCTCTGCTGGCGCCGATTCGCAATTTCCTGCCCAGCCTCGGCGGTCTCGACATCTCGCCGATCATCCTGATCCTGATCATCATGTTCATCGAGCGGGTGATCCTGTACTACATCTATCCGAACGTGGTCTAAGCGGGCGGGAGCGCCTTGGTTGCCAACAAGGAGCCTTGTTGTCAGGAGCCTTGCCCTAAGGACCCTTGGCGCTACTCGGCCGCAGGAATCAGCATCGCGCTGCGGGTGACTCCGCGCGGCGGCCGCGACGACATCGACGGGATCGAGCAGCTTTCGGATGGCCGCAGCGTGCTCAAGGTGCGGGTGCGCGCCATTGCCGATGGCGGCGAGGCCAACAAGGCCGTTCTGGCGCTGCTGGCGAAATCGCTCGGCGTGCCCAAGAGCAATGTAAAGCTGCTATCCGGAGCCACGTCGCGGCTGAAGCAGATCGCGGTCGACGGCGATCCGGCGCGTCTCGGCGAAACCCTGCGCCAGCTCACATCGGCCAAACCGACAGATTGAGAGAACGGACATGACCGCTGATATCATCGATGGAAAAGTCATTGCGGCGGAACTCCGTGGCCGCGTCGCCAGCGAGGTCGCCCGCGTCAAGCGCGAGCACAATCTGGTGCCGGGCCTTGCGGTGGTCCTGGTCGGCAACGACCCCGCGAGCGAAGTCTATGTCCGCTCAAAACACACCCAGACCCAGGCCGCGGGCATGGCCTCGTTCGAGCACAAGCTGCCGGCCGACGTCTCGCAGGCAGACCTGCTGGCGCTGGTGGCAAAGCTCAACCGCGATCCCGCCGTGCACGGCATTCTCGTGCAATTGCCGTTGCCGAAGGGGTTGAACACCGAAGCGGTCATCAATGCCATCGATCCCGCCAAGGACGTCGACGGACTGCATCCGAACAATGCCGGCCGGCTCGCCGGCGGCTTCGAGGCGCTGTCGCCCTGCACGCCGCTCGGCTGCATCATCCTGACCAAAAGCGTGCACGCCTCGCTCGAAGGCATGAACGCCATCGTCATCGGCCGCTCCAACCTGGTCGGCCGCCCGCTCGTGCAATTGCTGCTGAACGAGAACGCCACGGTGGCGGTCGCGCATTCGCGCTCGCGCGACCTGCCTGGCCTCGTGAAGAAAGCGGATCTTGTCTATGCGGCGGTGGGCCGGCCAGAGATGGTGCGCGGCGACTGGCTGAAGCCGGGTGCGACCGTGATCGATGTCGGCATCAATCGCATCTCGAAGGAGGACGGCAAGACGCGTCTCGTCGGCGACGTCGCCTATCAGGAAGCGCTTGCCGTTGCCGGCGCGATCACGCCGGTGCCGGGCGGTGTCGGCCAGATGACGGTGGCGTGCCTGTTGGTGAACACGCTCCGCGCGGCCTGCGCGATCGCCGGCCTGCCGAAGCCGGCGGTGTAAGAAAGCTCTCCTGTCCCGGACGCGACGCCGAGCCGGACCCATGGCGCCACTGTGCTGGGCCCCAGCTCAGCAGCGCATCGTTTCATGGGGCGCTGCGTCCGGGGCACGGAAGCTCAGCCCTTCTTCTTCTTCTCGCGCTCGATGCCTTCTTGGATCAGCTGGTGCGCTTCCTCCGGGCCGCCCCAGCGCAGGATCTTCACCCACTTGCCCTTTTCGAGATCCTTGTAGTGCTCGAAGAAGTGCTGGATCTGCTGCAGCGTGATGTCAGGCAAATCGGAATACGACTTCACCTTGTCGTAGCGCTGCGTCAGCTTGGACGACGGCACCGCCAGGATCTTCTCGTCGCCGCCGGCTTCGTCCTCCATGAACAGCACCCCGACCGGACGCACGCTCATGACGGCGCCGGGGATGATGGCGCGGGTGTTGATGATCAGCACGTCGCAGGGATCGCCGTCATCCGACAGCGTGTGCGGGATGAAGCCGTAATTACCGGGGTAACGCATCGGCGTGTAGAGGAAGCGGTCGACCACCAGCGTGCCTGCCTCCTTGTCCATCTCGTACTTGATCGGTTCGCCGCCCACGGGGACCTCGATGATGACATTGACGTCGTGGGGGACGTTCTTTCCAATCGAGACCGCATCGATACGCATTCAAGGCTCCGTTGTTGCCGAGGATAAATCGCGCCCGGCAGCGATTTTGGCGCTGTCATACGCGGGCTTGGCCCGCTGATCCATCGCGTTTTTGTGAAATAATGAATCCGGCGATCACCGGCGCAAGCGGCCTGCGGTATCGACGGATGGGAACGCTGCCCGGCTAGAGTTTCAGCAGCTCAATTGGTCCAAGCGAAGGCAACCTTGTCGAGCGCCTTCGGTCCGAAACGCTCCGACGAGCGCGCCACCATGCGGCCCCCCAGGGCGCGATAGAACTCGGTAGCGGGGTCGTTGTCCGAGAGCGCCCACACCACCATGCTCTTCAGGCCGCTCTGCATCAGGTCGCGGCGGGCGGCGGCAAACAGGCGGCGGCCGAAGCCGAGGCCCTGAAATTCGGGCCGCAGATAAAGCTCGTAGATCTCGCCGTCGAAATGCAGGCTGCGGGCTCGGTTGCGGCCGTAATTGGCATAGCCCGCGATCTTGTCACCGAACACCAGCACGCTGACACGGCTGCCCTTGCGGATCGCGCTGTCCCACCATTGCGGACCGCGGCGGTTGATCAGCTTCTCCAGCTCGGCGCCGGGAATGATGCCCTGATAGGCCGAACGCCACGCTTCGTCATGGGTCGACGCCACCGCAGTTGCATCTGCAGCTTTGGCCGGCCGGACCTCGATCAGGGTTGTGCTCATGGACGCGATCAAACCAAGTCGCCGCGCCGGCGGCAAGACCTATCGTTAATTATCGGTTAACCTGTGGACTTTCTGCATCAGTATTTTGGCCATGTTGTGCCGAAAAAGGACAGGGCCCAATGCTGAGGGCACCGGCGGGCCGTGCCTCGGTGCAAAACTCCTGTTGCGGTAACGAAGGAACGGCGATGGGCACCGCAGAAAGTCCGCCCATGCTGATTCGTTCCTACTAGTGTGGCTGTCGCTGTTCTTGTTCGCCCTCGGCAATTCATGCGGCTCCTCAACACCATCGCGCTCCTGCCTCTGCTGGCCTTGCTGACTGCGTCGCCTCTGTGCGCGCAGGTCGGGTTCGGTCCAACCGGAGAAGAGGGCGAGCCGTTTCGTCGGCAGGCATGGCGCGTGCCAACGCCGGATACCGATCTTGCTGCGCATGCCCTGCTGTTTCGCCCCTCGGGCCCAGGTCCGTTCCGGCTCGCGGTGATCGCACACGCCTCAACGCAGAACACGCTGCGTCGGGCGCAAATGCCGCAGCCGGAATACCGCCCGCTCGCCGCCTATCTCGTCGCGCGCGGCTTTGCGGTGCTGGTGCCGGAGCGGCCCGGCCATGGTGCTACCGGCGGCCGCTACCTCGAGGATCAGGGCGGCTGCGACGAGGCCGACTACGCGCGCTCGGGCCGCGCAACGGCCGACGCAATCAAGCTGGCGCTGGTCCATCTGCAAAAGCAGGACTTCATCCGCAAGGATGGCGCGATCGTGATCGGACATTCCGCCGGCGGATGGGGTGCGCTGGCGCTCGCCGGTGCCGATCCGAAGGTGATCTCCGCCATCACCGTGTTTGCACCGGGACGCGGCGGCCATGCCAATGATGAGCCGAACCGAATCTGCGCGCCGCACACCCTGCTCGCCGCCGCAGCGGAATTCGGCAAGACCGCGCGCATTCCCGTCACTTGGCTTGTTGCGCCCAATGACAGCTATTTCGCGCCAGCATTCTCGCAGAAGCTCGTCGATGCGTTTCGCGGCACGAGCGGCAAGGCCGAGTTTCGCCCGCTGCCGGCCGTCGGCAGCGAAGGCCATTGGATGATCGAAACCGAAGCCGGCGTCAAAGCCGCCAGCGGCGAGCTCGCGCGGGCGCTGAACCCGCCCAAGCCTGTGGCGACCAAGAAGCCATGACGCTGTATTTCCTGTTCAAATTTGTTCACGTCCTCGGCGCCATCGTCATTCTCGGCACCGGGACCGGCATCGCCTTCTTCATGCTGATGGCGCATCGCACGCAGCAGCCGGAGTTCATCGCCCGCACCGCTTCGGTCGTGGTCATCGCGGATGCGATCTTCACGCTGTCGGCCGTGATCCTCCAGCCGGTCAGCGGCGGCGTGCTGATGATGCTGTCGGCGACCTCGATCACGGAGGGCTGGCTGCTGGCCTCACTCGCGCTCTACGCGATTGCCGGCTTGTTCTGGGTGCCAGTCGTGTTCATGCAGATCGAAATGCGCGACCTCGCGCGCAAGGCTGCTGCGCAGCGCAGTGCGCTCCCACAGCGCTATTTCGTACTGTTCCGCCGCTGGTTCGCGTTCGGCTTCCCCGGTTTTGGGGCAACCGTGCTGATCCTGTGGCTGATGATCGCAAAACCGTTTTGAGAGACGTGATGAACCAGCGCACCATTCTCGTACTCGGCGCCTCTGGCCTGATCGGCCGCTTCGTCACCGATGATTTGCGCACGCGGGGCTTTCGCGTCGTCGGCGTGGCGCGGAGCCTGTCGCCGGCGCAGAGGATGAGCGCGCTGGACATCGAGCTGCCGATCCTCATCCTCGACACGGCCGCGCTGACGCGTCTCCTCAGCGAGCACGCGGTAGACGTCGTCGTGAACTGTCTCGGCGTGCTCCAGGATGGTCCCGGCAGCAACACGAGCGCGGTGCATCGCGATTTCGTCGCGCGACTGCTTCAGGCGATCGGCGGCAGCGGCCGCGCAATCCGGTTGGTGCATATCTCGATCCCCGGCTCCGCGGAGGCGGACCGCACCGCCTTCGCTACGACCAAACGCGAGGCCGAGCGCCTGATCGGGGCTAGCAGCATTCCCCATGCCATCCTGCGGCCCGGCTTCGTGGTCGCACCGTCAGCCTATGGCGGCAGCGCCCTGCTCCGCGCGCTTGCAGCCTTTCCGATCGATTTGCCGGCCAAGGACATGGCAACGCCATTTCAGCCCGTGGCGATCGAGGATATTACGGCGACCATCGCCTGGCTCGCCGCGCGCGACATTGACGATGCCTCGTTGAGGGCGGTGAGCTGGGACCTGATGCAGGCCGAACCGGTCACCATGGCCGGCGTCATCAAGCCGTTTCGCCATGCGTTCGGCACGGCCGGTTGGCCACGCAACGCGATGCCGCGCTTCCTGCTTGATCTCGGCGCGAAACTCGGCGATGTCGCCAGCTATCTTGGCTGGATGCCACCGATGCGCTCCACCGCCATTGCCGAGCTCCGTCGCGGCGTGACTGGCGATCCGACAGCGTGGATCGCCGCGACGGGCATCGCGCCGAGGAGGCTGGCTGAATTAATCGGACGCCACCCTGCCAGCATCCAGGACAAATGGTTCGCGCGTCTGTTCCTGGTCAAGGCGCTGATTTTCGCAAGCCTGGTCGCGTTCTGGGTCGTCTCGGGCTTTATCGCCTTGTTCGTGTCCTACGGTGCCGCCGCCGGCATCTTGACCGCGCACGACTTTCCGCCCGCGTTGGTCGATCCCATCACCATCGGCACCAGCCTGATGGACATGAGCATCGGTGTATTGATCGCCTTCCGCCGGACGGCTGCGATCGGCTTGGTCGCGGGTATTTTCGCTTCGCTCGGCTATATGGTTGGCGCAGCGATTCTCACGCCCGACCTCTGGATCGAGCCGCTTGGCGCGCTGGTGAAGACCGGGCCGGCGATCGTGCTGATGGTCGTCGCGCTTCTGATGCTGGATAACCGATAGCGTTTTCGAGCTAAGTGGATTTCGGTTCGCGTGAAGAAAACGCGTCAAAAAGAGAGTCTGATGCCCAAATGGCCTGACGACGACGTCATTCTGTTCGACGGCGTCTGCATCTTCTGCTCACGCTGGGTCCGCTTCGTCGCCAAGCGCGACACGGCGAGGCAGTTTCGGTTCACGCCGATCCAGTCGGATTATGGCGCCCGGCTCGCGCACACGTTCGGCATCGACCCCGATGATCCCGACACCAACGCGGTTGTCCACGGCGGCGAGGTGTTCATGAAGTCGGATGCTGCGCTGACGGTGCTGTCGCAGCTCCCAGGCTGGGGCTGGGTGCGTGGGCTGTTCGCCGTGCCGAAGCCGCTGCGGGACGCGGTCTACAGCCTCGTCGCGCGCAACCGCTATCGCATTTTTGGGAGGTATGACGCCTGCTTCGTGCCGGATGCCGATTTGCGGGCGCGGGTGATCGAGTAGCTCGCACTGACGGAGCTTGCGGGTTATGGCTTGCCCAGAGCCGCCAGCGCTTCCCCCGCCGCCCGTTCTCCGCTATCCCGCGCGCCATGGGCGGTCGTGAAGAAATTCGGCGACGTCGCCTCTCCCGCAAAAAACAGTCGCCCATCGACCGGCGCGGCCAGCACTGCGCGATCCCTCGCGTGCCCGGGCAGCGCATGCGAATACGACCCCCGCGCGAACGGATCGCGGGCCCAGCGCGATTCGTACAGCGGCTTCAGCTTGCGCCTGATGTCGTTGCCGAGAAAACCCGCGATCTCGTTGATGGCTTGGGCGGCGATGGCGCCGGCGCCGGCATCCTCGAGCTCGCGGGCAAAGCTGCCGCCGAAAAAGCCCTCGATGCAGGGCTGGCCGAACGGGCGGATGTGATAGGTGCCCATCTCCGTGCGCATGGTGGCGCCGCGCAGGTTCCCCTCTATCGGGAAGGTCTCGGCGTCCTCAAGCGCCAGCGTCACCTTGTCATCGACACCGAGCGGCAGGCCGGCCGCTGCGCTCACCTTTGCGGGGAGCGGGGGCGAGAAGCGGATGGCTTCCTCCGCAATGAGATTGGTCGGCACGGTGACGATCACCTTGTCCGCGGTCAGCGTGCCCCGCGACGTCTCGATGCGGATGCGCTTGTCCGAATGATCGATCAGCGCGACGTTGCAGTTCAGCGCCACCGGGCAGGGTGCACCATAGGCCGCAATCAGCGCGCCATAACCGCGGCGGACGCGCCAGTTGAAGTTGGTGTCCTCATAGGCGTCCCAGTCCAGCGTCGACATATCCTTCAGCTCGCAGCCGTTGATATAGGTCGAGATCGCGTCGATCATCGGATTCCAGCGATTGCCCGGCTCCAAATGCGAGCTCGCGGGCTCGTCCTACTTACCTGTTTGCGCTGCTTCCCACAGACGCTCATAGAACGCGTCCATCGCGCGCATGAAATCGTCGCGCTCGCTTTCCGGAAAGGCATTGCCGTAGGCCCGCTCGCGCCAGGGCGGCAGGTCCTTGTTGAGCTCGAAGCCGAGCTGTCGCGCGATCGGCACGAAGCAGTTCTTGTCGGCCGAATGCAGCCAGCCGCAGCCGACGTCGAACGTCACCTCGGGTGAGGCCTGCACCGTCCAAGCCCGGCCGCCGAGCCGGTCACGGGCCTCCAGCACGATCACGGAGAGGCCGGTGTCCGTCAGCGCATGGGCTGCGCCGAGGCCGGCAGCACCGGCGCCGATGATCGCAACGTCGACGGAGGAGGGGAGGGACATGGAGAAGCGAATAGTGAGTGGCGAATGGCGAATAGAGTATAAGAAACGCCGCTTCTGGCCAAACGCCCCTATTAGCTACTCGCCATTCCCCATTCGCTCAGTCACGCCACCGCTTCCTTGGCCTTTTCCGCGCGCTTGCGCTCGTTCGGGTCGAGGTGCTTCTTGCGCAGGCGGATCGACTTCGGGGTGACCTCGACGAGCTCGTCGTCCTCGATATAGGCGAGCGCCTTTTCCAGCGTCATGCGGATCGGCGGGGTCAGGCGCACCGCCTCGTCCTTCGAGGTGGTGCGGATGTTGGTGAGCTGCTTGCCCTTGAGCACGTTGATCTCGAGATCGTTGTCGCGGGTGTGCTCGCCGACGATCATGCCGCGATAGACCTTCCAGCCCGGCTCGATCATCATCGGGCCGCGGTCTTCCAGCTTGAACATGGCGTAAGCCACCGCTTCGCCCTGGTCGTTGGAGATCAAGACGCCGTTGCGGCGGCCCTGGATCTCGCCCTTGTAAGGGGCATAGCCGTGGAACAGGCGGTTCATGATCGCGGTGCCGCGGGTGTCGGTGAGCAATTCGCCCTGGTAGCCGATCAGGCCGCGGGTCGGCGCGTAGAACACCAGGCGCTGGCGATTGCCGCCCGAGGGCTTCATCTCGATCAGCTCGGACTTGCGCTCGCTCATCTTCTGCACGACGACGCCGGAATGCTCCTCGTCGACGTCGATCACGACCTCCTCGATCGGCTCCATGGTGGCGCCGGTCGCTTCGTCCTTCTGGTAGACGACGCGCGGACGCGACACCGAGAGCTCGAAGCCTTCGCGGCGCATGGTCTCGATCAGGATCGCGAGCTGGAGTTCTCCGCGGCCGGACACTTCCATTGCGTCCTTGTCGGCGGATTCGACGACGCGCAGCGCGACGTTGCCCTCGGCTTCGCGCAGGAGACGGTCGCGGATCATGCGGCTCGTCACCTTGTCGCCTTCGGTGCCGGCGAGCGGGGAGTTGTTGACGATGAACGACATCGACACGGTCGGCGGATCGATCGGCTGCGCCGGCAGCGGCACCTCGACGGTCGGATCGCAGAAGGTGTCGGCGACGGTGCCCTTGGTGAGGCCCGCGATGGCGACGATGTCGCCGGCTTCAGCTTCATCGAGCGGGGTGCGCTCGAGTCCGCGGAACGCCAGGATCTTGGTGATGCGCCCGGACTCGACCAGCTTGCCGTCGGCGTTCAGCACCTTGACCTGCTGGTTCGGCTTCAGCGTGCCGGAAGAGATGCGGCCGGTGATGATGCGGCCGAGATAGGGGTTGGCTTCGAGGATGGTGCCGATCATGCGGAACGGACCTTCCTCGACCTTCGGCGGGGCGACGTGGCGCAGGATCAGGTCGAACAGCGGCTCCATGCCCTTGTCCTGCGGACCTTCGGGGCTATCCGCCATCCAGCCCTGCTTGGCCGACCCGTAGAGGATCGGGAAATCGAGCTGCTCCTCGCTGGCATCGAGCGCCGCGAACAGGTCGAACACCTCGTTGATGACTTCGGTCGGACGCGCGTCGGGGCGGTCGACCTTGTTGATGACCACGATCGGCTTGAGGCCGACCTTGAGCGCCTTGGAGACGACGAACTTGGTCTGCGGCAGCGGGCCTTCGGCGGCGTCGACCAGCACCAGGGCGCCGTCCACCATGTTCAGGATGCGCTCGACCTCGCCGCCGAAATCGGCGTGGCCGGGGGTGTCGACGATGTTGACGCGAGTGTCCTTCCACTGCACCGAGGCCGCCTTGGCCAGGATGGTGATGCCGCGCTCGCGCTCCAGATCGTTGGAGTCCATGGCGCGATCGGTCACCTTCTGGTTCTCGCGGAACGTGCCGGATTGCTGCAGGAGTTTGTCGACCAGGGTCGTCTTGCCGTGGTCGACGTGGGCGATGATGGCGACGTTACGAAGATTCATGAGTGAGCTTCTTTGCGGTCGAACAATGGGTTAAGCGCGATCTCGCCGGTCGGACCGGGACCTCTTCTCGAAACAACGCTGGAAGACTGGAAACGGGGCGCTTTCCGCCCAAAAAGGAAGCCCGGCCATATCGACCGGGCGCCCTGCGCGTTGCGGCGCAATATATGCAAAAACGGCCAAAAAACAATGTGTTCTTTGGCCGTTGGTTGACTGAATTTTGTCCGGGAATCCCCGGGGCTTAGGGCTGGGTCGGGGGATGAGCGGGGACCCTGCGCCCCTTGATCGCCGCCCAGATCATCGCGACCCCGCCGATGCCCACGACCAGTCCCAGAAGGACGAACGGCGCGATGTCGCCAGCGATCTTGCCGTCCTCGAACATCGACACTCCGCCGAACAGGAGTGCGCAGAGACCCGGCAGCAGCATGAAGATCCCGGCGATCGCCATCAGGGCGGTAAGGCAGCCGCTGCGAGCTGGGCCGGGCGTTGGTGCGGGTGGCGGTAGAACCGGCGGTGGCGTGTCGCTCATCGTGGTGCCTCCTCGGTTTGCCTCGCCTCGTGATAGGTCTGCCCCTCGAGCCCGGCGCGAATCCGGGAGATGGCGCCATTCCGATAGAACAGATTGTAGGTGTCGAACGGGATGATCGCCCCCTGCTCGGTCACGAAATGGATGCAGCTGCGCTTGACGTTGCCGACGCAGAAATTGAAGCGGTCGAGAAACTGCACGACGGTGACGCGGAAGACGTTTTCGTAGGTGAGCCCGTCCGGCACCTGAAAGCTCGGCAGGCAGCACAACAATTCGCAGACGCGCTCGGACGTGTTGAGGGGCCCTGAGGAGAGCGAGAACAGGTCGATGAACTTTTCCCGCAGCACCGGATATTTCTCCGGGCTGATTGTGTTGGGCATCACCGCCACCAGCTGCTCCTGCGGGATCAGCGAGGTCAGCGGCAGCACCTTCTCGCCGTTGCGCAGGCCATAGCCGATCGAGATGCTCTCGGGGTTGCAGGGCAGCGGGATCATGTCCTTGTCCCCGAACACGCCAGTCTCGACGACGCGCTTGCGGATCTCCGACAGCATGATGCGGTCGGTATTCTTGTTGAAACTCTCGTTGCGGCCGGCATCCTGGACCGGCTGCAATGTCACCCCGCGCACGCACGTCCAGGTCAGCGCGTGGCGCACGATGTCGCCGATCTCGGAATCGTTGACGCCGCGCTTGATGGTCGCGACCAGCGTGGTCGAGATGCCGTAATGCTCGAGATTTTCCAGCGCCTGCTGGCGGATTTTTCGCAAGTCCGCGCCGCGCAGATTGATCAGCGCGTCGCGCTGCAGCGAATCGAACTGGAGATAGACCTCCAGCCCGCGCCTGTTCTCGGCGAGCCGCGCCACGAAATCCTTTTCGCGGGCGATGCGCAGGCCGTTGGTGTTGATCATGACATGGCGGATCGGGCGCGCGCGCACCGCGTCCAGGATATCGAAGAAGTCAGGATGCAGCGTCGGCTCGCCACCGGAAATCTGCACGAGATCGGGCTCGCCCTCGCCCGCGACCAGCGCATCGAGCATCTTCTCCACCGTCGCGAGCGGCGTGAATTTGGTTCGTGCCGGCGAGGACTCCGCGAAGCAGACGGGGCAGGTGAGGTTGCAATGCTCGGTGATCTCGATCAGCGCCAAGCAGGAATGCTGCTCGTGGTCGGGACAGAGACCGCAATCATAGGGGCAGCCGAATTGGGTTCGTTCCTGGAATTGCAGCGGCCGGTCGCCCGGCTTGATGAAATCCTTGCACAACCGCCAATAGGCGGCATCGGTCGACACCAGCGTCGATTGCACGCCGTGCTCCCTGCAGCGTTTTTCGTACCAGACCTCGTTGCCGAGGATCTGGATCTTGGTCGGCACCAGCTTCAGGCAGGTCTCGCATAGGGATTGGGTCTGGCCCCAGAAGATGTAGGGGCGCGACTTACGCAACGGCGCGTTCATGCAAGTGACTCTTTTTGCAAGCGTCTCGCTTTGGGTGCTGTTGCCAGCATGAAGGCGGCGTAGAGCAGGATCGACAGCGACAGCAGGTGAAACAGGGTCAGGGGCCCAACCAGCGTGCCATAGGGTTTGAGAAATTCCCACAGAAAGCGCTGCGCTCCGTAATAAGCGAGCACCAGGTAGAAACCATTGGTGATCGTGAACGCGTTCCGGTTCAAGACCGCCAGCACATAGGCGAGCGCGAACAGGGCCATGGCCGCGCTCTCGTAGAGCTGCACGGGATGGCGGCGAACGCCGTCGCCGAAATCATGGCCGAAGGGCAGCGCCGTCGGCGTGCCATAGGTGAAATCGTCGAGGCCCGCGAGGTAACAGCCGATCCGGCCGATCGCGATGCCGAGCGCCAGCGGCAGCGCGAAGCGCGCGCCGGTTCGCACCGTGACGCCTGCGGACCATTTGTAGAGCTCGATCGCCACGATGCCGCCCGCCAGCCCGCCCTCGACCGAGCGCGCAATGCCGCTTTGCCCCGACAGCCACAGATTGGCGGAGCCGAACAGATAGGCGCCAAGGCCTGCGCCAAACACCAGCGTGGCGATATAGGGCAGCGCGAAGGATTGCGAGGGAAACTGCAAGCCCCGTCGCGACAGCCAATAGATGGCGGCCGCCGCCGCCAGCCAGGCCAGGATGTCGAAGAGAGTGTGAAGCAAAGCCCCGCTCATGCGGGCGGCAGTATAGCACGACCGCGGTTACAACGGCGCGCCGCGCATTATTGCAGGGGAGAAGAAGCTACCCGGCCTCCCGCTCCTCGGTCGGATAGACCCCGCGCAGCACTTCCTCGAAATGCATCTTTACGGCATCGTTGCACAGGCAGGCGCGCAGCCTCAGGCCGTCGCGGTTGCGGACCAGGATCGAGCCGCGCCGCGTGTCGAGCACGCCTTCGGCCTTGAACGACTGAAGCACGCGGCTGGCATAGGAGCGGCCAACGCCGAGCAAAGTCGCGAGCTGTTCGTGGGTCAGCGGCA
This sequence comes from Bradyrhizobium sp. USDA 336, assembly GCF_044908355.1. NCBI lineage: Bacteria > Pseudomonadati > Pseudomonadota > Alphaproteobacteria > Hyphomicrobiales > Nitrobacteraceae > Bradyrhizobium > Bradyrhizobium sp. USDA 336. Next base: position 5,885,310 of record NZ_JBIYDC010000002.1, read on the forward strand.
CACTGGTCTCGTCGCCGGTCCGCTCCATCGCCGCCAGGATCCATTTGGCGGTGCGCTGCTCGATCGAATGGATCGCGTTGCAGGCGGTCGACTGGAAGATCTGGGCCAGCATGCAATCGGCATAGCGGGCAAAGACGTTGCGCAGCGACGCCGAGCGCAGCTTGGCTGCTTCCAGCTTGGCGACGTGAATGCGCGCAAACGGTCCACCGAATTTGACGCAGATCCGGGTATAGGCCGGCAGAAACCCCTCGCTGACGATGCCGCCCACCGCGCCCTCGCGGCCGACCAGAATGGTTTCGACGTCGCGGCCATCCTCGTTGGGGACGAGGAAAGTCGCGAGCGATGGGCCGCAGGGGAAATGGACGACCTGCACGTCATCGCCGGGATTGTAGAGCAAGTGCCCGGCTGCAGAGTGCTCGACGGTCACGTGCGGCGCCAGGAGGCCGTAGTCGACCTGACTCAAGCGCCGCAGCAGATTGTTGGCCGGCCGGCTCTCGACCTCGGTGACCTTGCCGATACGCGCATCCATCCTGAACTCCCACCTTCCTCCCACCTTAGCGAGTTCCATCCGTTTCCTGTGTGCACAAGTGGACAGACCAGAGAACGAGGATGTGGTGAGTTTCGTTCCGGGAACCCTCCGATGCGCTGGGCGCAGGCATCGTGTCGCGGCAGTCCTGATCCCAAAACCCCCGAACCAAGATGCGATCATGGCACCTGCAAACTGCAATGGCACAGGCCGGCCGGCTGATGTTCTGATCGTCGAAGACGATCCGATCATCGCGATCGATTTCGAGGATCGCCTGCTCGGATTTGGTGTGGCCACCGTGCGGACCGTGGGGTCGGTAACGCAGGCGTTGAATGCCATCGCAAAACGGGCACCCGATTTCGCGCTGCTCGATGTCGAGCTGATCCGCGAGACGAGCTTTGCGATCGCCGAGCGGCTGATCGCGCTGAAGGTTCCGTTCGTGTTCGTCACCGGCTACGGCGCAGAGGTACGCATTCCGTCCGAACTGGCGGGCCGGCCGCGGCTGCAGAAGCCGTGCTCGAGCGAGGCGCTGGAGGCGGCGCTGCAGGCACGGGACACCTGATCGCCTATTTGCCGGAGCGAATGCAGAGCTCGGCGAGGTCGGTCTCGACGCCCTTGAAGAATGTGTGCGGAAACGGCGGCGGCGATGAGGCCTTCTTGATCGCCGCACTCTGCGCAATCGCCTCTTGATCGGACAATTGCAGGAAACGTTTCAGCGCTTTCGAACGACTCTTGCTGGCGAACGTCTCCAACCGCTCTTCCGTTGCATCGGTCGGATTGAGACGGAGCAGAGCTTCGTTGCCTGTCTGCAATGGATAGACCCCTCCAAGTTTCACGCGGGCGATCACGTTGTAGCGGTCGAAATGCTCGAAGATCAAATCCAGGATCTTCGCCTGACGTATCGGCTCTTCCATCGCGAGATAGCGCTTCACATCCGGATTGCTCTTCAGGCTTACCAATTCGGCTGCGCCGGCAAATGGATTGTCGGAGATCTGCCGGTCGATGAACGCCGATGCGCCTTCCAGCATATGCGTGCCCCATCTGATGACAATATCGCGGCCGCGCGGTTCGAGCTGGTCGGCAGCCAACCCCTTGTCCGTCAGACATGCCGGGTCGGCGCTTGCGCGCAGTGACTTGCCGAGCTCGGCGGTCAGCGCCTTGCCGTAAGGCGAAGCGAGGGCCTCGCGCACCAGCGTCGCTCTGTCCTGGGTTTGCGCGCATGTGGGGGATGCTGCGCTCAGCAGCAGCGCGATAACGATCGTTGGGCGGCTGAACGGCACGGCATCAACTCGAACATGGCTCGGACGGCATCACGCCCTCGAAAATGCGCGGGCGCCTGCAATTGTCGTCCGGGCCGGGCGGATGGTTCATCCGGGTTCGACTTGGCCGTCACGCAAGCTTCGGATCGAGCGTGGTCGACCACAGCGCGACGTCGGCGCGATCGCGCAGGGTCACCGTCATCCGGCCGGACGCGCCGTCGATCTTGACGTGACCAAAGAACTGCATACCCGCGGACGGCGGCAGATTCTGGCTGTCCTTGCCCGGCGCCTTGACGAAGCGCACCTCGGGGCCAAAGGTATTGTCGAGCGCGTTCGGGCCGAACGTGCCGGCATGCAGCGGGCCCGAGACGAATTCCCAGAACGGCTCGAACTCCTGAAATTGCGCCTTGTTCGGATCGTAATGGTGCGCGGCGGCGTAGTGCACGTCCGCGGTCAGCCACACCGTGTTGCTGATCGGCGCCATCTTGATGAAGCGCAGGATGTCGGCGATCTCGAACTCGCGGCCACGCACCGGGCCGTCGCCCTGCGCAACGGCTTCCGAGCCGCCCTTCGGCGTGTCGGAGACGATCAGGCTGATCGGCATGTCCGATGCGATCACCTTCCATGTCGCGCGCGAATTCAGCAGGCCGCGCTTGAGCCAGGCGATCTGCTCCGGGCCGAGGAAATAGCTGGCGGGGCCATAGGCGGTTTCGAGATTGGCACCGTTCGGCCCGCGATAGCTGCGCTCGTCGAGCACGAATACGTCGAGATGCGGGCCGTAGGAGATCTGGCGATAGACGCGGCCGGGCTCGATGATGCTCTCCCGCATCGGGTACATCTCGTGGAAGGCCCGGCCCGCGCGAGCTGCGAGCAGTGAGATGTCGCGCACCTTGTAGGCGGCCGGCAAGTCTTTCGACAGCGACCAGTTGTTGGTGACCTCGTGGTCGTCCCACTGCACGAAGACCGGCACCTCGGCATTGAAGGCGCGGAGATTGTCGTCGGTGAGATTGTATTTGTACGCGGCGCGGTACTCGTCCAGCGTCTCGGCGACCTTGGCTTTCTCCGGAATGGTGAGATTCTTCCAGATCTTGCCGTCGGCGAGCTTCACCTCGGGTTGGATCGGACCGTCGGCATAGACCGTGTCGCCCGAGTGCAGGAAGAAATCCGGCCGGTGCTTGCGCATGGTCGAGAAGGTGACCATGCCGCCGTCGTCGGGATTGATGCCCCAGCCCTGCCCTGCGACGTCGCCGCCCCAGACGAAGCTGACGTCGCGGCGGTCGGCCGGCGCGGTGCGGAAGCGGCCGGTCACCGCCTCGCCCTCGATGGCGCTGTGCGAGAGATCGCGGAAGCGGACGCGGTAGAAGATGTCCTGGCCGGCGGGAAGATTTTCGACCAGCATCTTGGCGGTGAAGTCGCTTTCGGGCAGCGCCGCGATCGGCGGCAATGTGCGGGCGTCCCTGAAGGACTCGCTCGTGGCGACCTCGACCAGCATCTGCGCGGGCCTGTCGGTTCGCGCCCACACCACGCCGCCGTCGACGGTAACGTCGCCCGCTTGCACGCCGTGGGTGACCGCCGGCCGATCAGCCGCGCGCGAAAGATACGGCATCGCCATCGTGCCGAGCGCACCGGCGCTGCTGGTGAGGAAGCGGCGGCGGGAGAATGTGATGGTCATGAGGCTCCGACCCCGGGCTTGCGGGCGAGTCCGTCAATCCGGGGCGCGCGTAGCGCGAACCCGGAATCCATGTCTCCCCGCGAATGCTGCGCAATGGATTCCGGGTTCGATGCTTCGCATCGCCCCGGATGACGTTGGGAGCTATATTGAGACAATGTGACGCAGCAATAACGCGCGCGGGCGCTCACGCGTTGCCGGCGGCCCGGAACTGCGCGCTGGCACGTTGCAGGTTCGGCGGCAGGCTGAACAGCACAGCCTTGCGGTCGGCGACGGCGGCGTGGAATTGGTCGAGTGCGATGTTGAAGGCGGTGAGCGCGGCTTCCTCGATGGCGCCGTGATCGAAGCAGCGCAGCGTGTCGCGCAGGATCTCGTCGGCCTCGGTCTGCATCTGGTCGAGCTCTTCGGTCGTCTCGCACTTGCGTGCCGCGGCGATCATGTCAAGCAGGCGTTCGCGCTGGTGATTGTTGTTGTCGCGCTCGTCCTTCTTCAGATAGCCGGCGAACCAGGCGCCGACCGAGCCCATGGCCGAGAGCGCCATCAGGCTCCACCAGATGTAATCGCTGTATTTGTCGAGGAAGGTCTTCTCCTCGCCGTCGACGAAGGCGGCCGCACCCGGATGCACCGGGATCACCGCATCCTTGTCGGTGTCGGGCGTCTCGATCTTCGCCGCCAGCGGGAATTCCGTCACCAGTTGCTGGCGCACGGCGAAGAGCTGGCGCGTGAACGCTGCGATGTCGGCCTCGGACACGCCTTTGCGCGCCACGATGTGGTGCGCGAAGCTGATGGTCTTGACCTCGTCCTCGGGACGGTCGGGCGAGCCGCCGTAGGTGCCGGCGGGGATCTCGCCCGCTTCATAGACTGGATGGTTTTGCGCGATCGCATCGGCGGAATCGATGGCGAGGAAGGTTGGCGTGCCGCCCTCCCTGACCGATGCCGAGATCGCCTCCGCGGTGATCTTGCTGTTGACCGGGCCTGCCGCGAGGTAGACGTCGGCCTTCTGCGCCTTGATCGCCTCGGCAACTTCGTTGGCGGGAAATTGCACGATCTCGACCTTGGCCGGGTCGACGCCGTATTGGTGCAGGATCACCTTGAGCAGATTGACGTTCGCCTGGGTACGGCCGACGACGCCGATGCGGTGACCGGCGAGCTGTGCGACTTTGGTGATCTTCGCGCCCTTCTTCTTGCCCTTGGCGGGCACGGACCACAGCACCACGACGTTCTTGCGCAGGGTCGCGACCGCCTGTGCGTTCTTCGGCACGTCGAGATCGCCACGCACGATGGCGAGATCGACCTTGCCTTCGGCGAGCGCATTGGCGCTGGCGGTTGCGCCGTCGGTTTGGATCGGGCGCAGCCGCACGTAGCTCTTGTGCTGCGCAAAGCCTTGCGTCAGCGCCTGCACGACCTTGACGTCGTCGCTGTTGGCGGGGCCGACCGCGATTCTGAGCGTCACGGGACGCATCGCGAAGTAATAGCCGCCGGCAACCACGCCGACGATCGCAAGCAGGAACGCCAGAGACACGAGCGCCGTCTTCCGCGCCGCGGATCGCGGCGAAGGCGGAGGGGGCGCTTCGGCCAGGTCCAATCCCCCGGTCATCGGTCTCCCAAACAGGCGCTTCAGGCTCAGTTTCATCTTGGCCGGCGATTTACGTCCGCAATTGTAGCAAATTTCTTGTCCGGCGGGGTTACATCTCCGTCATGGTTAGCGGATGGAGGAAATCCCCCGTATGAACCCGGGCGTCGGCACGGTGTTAGGGTAAAGTTCCTCCGAAGGATGGAGATGGTGATGGCAGAACGGCTCTCGGCGGAGGCGCGCAGGCAGGCGTTGGGCGGATTGTCCGGCTGGACTGACGTCCAAGGCCGCGACGCCATCGGGAAAACCTTTGTCTTCAAGGATTTCAACGAGGCGTTCGGCTTCATGACCCGCGCCGCGCTGGTCGCCGAGAAGATGGATCACCACCCCGAATGGCGCAACGTCTACAAGACGGTGGAGGTGGTGCTGTCGACCCACGACGCCGGCGGCGTCACCGCGCGCGACATGGCGCTCGCCAAGGCGATGAACGCCATCGCAGGCTGACACCAAGCAGACGCCTTGCAGGGACCGGCTGCATCCCCATCTTGTGATCAGCCGGGATCGGGCGGTCCTCCGCCTCCCGCAGAACGGGGAGCATTTGAGCATGGCTGCCGAGCACAGCGTTGGCTTCGAGCCGGCCGATCGGCTCGCGGAAGATCGCGAGAGCGTGCGCCGCCGCTTCTGGCGCAAGCTGAAGCGGGTCGCTGCGCATCTGCCGTTCGCGGAGGATCTGCTTGCCGCCTATTACTGCGCGTTCGACCGGCAGACGCCGCGTCACGTCCAGGCTTCGCTGCTCGGTGCAATCGCCTATTTCGTCCTGCCGTTCGATTTCGTCGCGGACGTGATGCCCATGCTCGGCTTCGCCGATGACGCTGCCGTGCTCGCCACCGCCATCCGCATGGTTGCCAGCCACATCACGAACGAGCACCGCGAGGCCGCCCGCGCCGCGCTGAAGCGTGGGGTGGAGGAGGCGGACGGCAAAGCAGAAGTCGCGTAGCCGACGCGACTTCAACCACCTGCATCAGCTCACGGATGCAAGATCACCTTGCCCATCGCCTGCCGTCCCGCCAGCACCTTCAACGCATCCGCCGTCTGAGCCAGCGGGAAGGTGCGGTCGACATGCGATGAGATCTTGCCTTCCGCGGTCCACTTCACCAGCTTCTCGAGATTGGCGCGGTTCTTGGCCGGGTTGAGCCGGGTCCAGGCGCCCCAGAACACGCCGCGGATGTCGCAACCCTTCAGCAGCGCGAGGTTCAGCGGCATCTTCGGAATGTCGCCGGCGGCAAAGCCGATGACGAGGAAGCGGCCTTCCCATGCGATCGAGCGCAGCGCCTGTTCGGCGTAAGCACCACCAACGGGATCGAAGATGATGTCGACGCCCTTGCCGCCGGTGAGCTTGCGCAGGCCTTCCTTCAGATCTTCCTTGGCGTAGTTCAGCGTCAGCTCGGCGCCGTGCGCCTTGGCGAATTCGAGCTTCTCGTCCGACGAGGCGCAGGCGATCACCTTCAATCCCATCAGCTTGCCGAGCTCGCAGGCCGCAAGGCCGGTGCCGCCGGCTGCGCCCAGCACAGCGAGCGTCTCGCCCGGCTTGGGGCTGGCGCGATCTTCCAGCGCATGCAGCGCGGTGCCGTAGATGATGATGATGCCGGCCGCGCGGTCGTAGTCGAGATTGTCGGGGATCTTCACGATCGAGCTCGCCGGCAGCGCGATCTTCTCGCGTGCGCCGTTGTGGCCGCATGAGGCGACGACGCGATCACCGACCTTGAGATCCGTGACGCCAGCGCCGATGCTCTCGATCACGCCCGCAACTTCCGCGGCCGGCGAGAACGGGAAGGGCGGCTTGATCTGGTACTTGCCTTGGATCATCAGGATGTCGAAAAAATTCAGCGCCGCCGCCTTGATCGCGATCACGGCTTCGCCGGGCCCCGCCACCGGATCCGGCACCTCAGTCAGGACGAGGTCGTCGGGCTGGCAATATTGCGAGCAGAGGATGGCTTTCATGGCGGCACCTTGAGGGCGTTTCGGGTGGAATTATAGTTTGGCCGTTTCTGCCGGATTTAGGCAGTGGCGACAATCCGGATTCTTTGTCTGGGGTCAGCGACGGCCTATCCTCCGTCATTGCGAGCGCAGCGAAGCAATCCAGAGTCCGTCCTGCGGAAATAGTCTGGATTGCTTCGCTGAGCCTGTCATCGGGCCGCGCTTCGCGCGGACCCGGTGGCTCGCAATGGCGAAATCCGCGGAGAAAGGATTCAAACGATGTTTGAAACAGGCCTGCTCAAGAACAAGCGCATCCTCATTACCGGTGGTGGTTCGGGTCTCGGCGCTGCAATGGGGCGTCGCTTCCTCGCGCTCGGCGCCGAGCTCGTGATCTGCGGCCGCAAGCTCGAGCGGCTCGAGGCGACGGCGCGCGAGATGCGCGACGAGACCGGCGGCACGGTCACGACCATCGCCTGCGACATCCGCGACGGTGCGGCGGTCGACGGCATGATGGATACGATCTGGCGCGAGGCGCCGCTCGACATCCTCGTCAACAATGCCGCTGCCACCTTCATCGCACAGAGCGAGCATCTCTCCTTCCGCGCCGCGGACGCGATCCTGGCGCCGACACTGCATGGCGCGATGTATTGCACGCTCGCCGCCGGCAGGCGCTGGATCGAGGCCAAGCATGGCGGTGTCGTGCTGTCGATCCTCTCGACCTCCACCATCACCGGCCGCGCCTTCACCGTTCCCTCGGCGATGGCGAAATCCGCACTGCTGGCGATGACCAGGAGTCTTGCGGTGGAATGGGGCCCGAAGGGCATCCGGACCGTCGCGATCGCGCCGGGCCCGTTTCCGACCGCAGGGGCCACCGGGCAGCTCCGTCCCGAAGGCCGTGACGAAGGCTGGACCGCGCGCAATCCGCTTGGACGTACCGGCGAGCACGGCGAGCTCGCCGATCTCGCCAGCTTCCTGGTCTCGGATCGCGCCGCCTACATCAATGGCGAGATGGTGGTGATCGACGGCGGCGCGCATCTGCGCAGTTCCGGCGCCGAGGATTTGCTCGGCTGGACCGAGGCGCAATGGGCCGCGCAACGCACCGCCCGATCCAGGGCCTAGCCGCCGCCGATACCGCTAACTGCCTTCCCAAATTGAACTTTCCCGGCTATCCCTGCCCGGGGACAAAGCGCGCTCGGGCCATCTTCCAGTCACAATATTGAGGGAACCAACGCGGCATGTGGCGGGTGCTGATTTTAGCTTTGATGACTGGCGTGGCGGCCGGGGGAATCACCGTGTCTGCGCGGGCGCAGACGGCGCAACCGGCGCCCAAGTCCAGTCCAGCTCCAAAAGAGGCGGCACCGAAGCCGGCGGCGCCGCCGGCCAACACCAACGCAAAGGCGGCCCCGAAGCCCGAGAGCAAGCCGGCGGCCCCGGCTGCGGCCGTTGCGGGGGGCGCGGAGCCGACCCTGATCGGGCAGTTCGGCACCTGGGGTGCCTATTCGGCGACGCCGAACGGCAAGAAGGTCTGCTTCGCGCTGGCCAAGCCGTCATCGTCGAAGACCAACCCGCCGAACCGGCCGCGCGATCCCGCTTATGCCTTCGTCTCGACCCGGCCGGCGGAGAAGGTCAACAACGAAGTTTCGGTCATGATCGGCTATGCGCTGAAGCCGGGCTCGGAATCGACCGCCGAGGTCGGCGGCGCCTCCTTCGCCATGTACACGCAGGGCGACGGGCTCTGGATCAAGAACGCGGCCGAGGAGGAGCGGATGGTCGAAGCCATGCGCAAATCCGCCGATCTCGTCGTCAAGGGCGTCTCGGCCAAGGGTACCGAGACGACCGACACCTTCTCGCTGAAGGGCCTCGCCCAGGCGCTCGACAAGATCGCGCAGGATTGCCGGCGTTAAGGTCGCAATCGGTGGTTCCGGTTGCTATATAGGTGTATTCCAAAGGTGCAGCCGTCATGGCCGGGCTTGTCCCGGCCATCCACGCGCTGGCAACGGGCGAGAAAGAACGTGGATGCCCGGGACAAGCCCGGGCATGACGAGAGATATCAGGCAACCGATGCAACCGACGACCGAGCCGCACAACGGCCTCCTGGTGGAGAAGACCCCGCTCGAAACCTATGTGCCGCCGGCCAAGCCGTCGCTGATAGGCCTGTCGCGCACCGAGCTTGCCGATCGCCTCGGCGAGATCGGCGTCGCACCGGCCCAGCGCAAGATGCGCGTGCAGCAGCTGTGGCACTGGCTCTATTTCCGCGGCGCCCGGAGCTTCGACGAGATGACCTCGATCTCGAAGGGCATCCGCGCCGAGCTCGCCCAACATTTCACTGTGGACCGGCCCGAGGTCGTGGCCGAGCAGATCTCCAACGACGGTACCCGCAAATGGCTGTTGCGGCTGCCGAGCGGCGACAATGTTCAGAAGGCGCATGAAGTCGAGTGCGTCTACATCCCCGAGACCGACCGCGGCACGCTCTGCGTCTCCTCGCAGGTCGGCTGCACGCTGAATTGCGCCTTCTGCCACACCGGCACACAGCGCCTGGTGCGCAACCTCACTGCCGGCGAGATCGTCGGCCAGGTCATGGTCGCGCGCGATCGGCTCAACGACTGGGCCGACCGTGAGGACGGCACGCGCCGCGTCACCAACATCGTGATGATGGGCATGGGCGAGCCGCTCTACAATTTCGACGCGGTGCGCGATGCGCTTCTGATCGTCGGCGACAACGAAGGCATCGGCATCTCCCGCCGCCGCATCACGCTGTCGACCTCGGGCGTGGTGCCGAACATCGTGCGCGCCGGCGAGGAGATCGGCGTCATGCTCGCGATCTCGCTGCATGCGGTGCGCGACGAGCTGCGCAACGAGCTGGTGCCGCTCAACCGCAAATATCCGATCAAGGAGCTGCTGCAGGCCTGCCGCGACTATCCCGGCGCCTCCAACGCGCGCCGCATCACCTTCGAATATGTGATGCTCAAGGGCGTCAACGATTCGCTCGACGATGCCAAGCTGCTGGTGAAGATGCTCAAGGGCATTCCGGCCAAGATCAACCTGATCCCATTCAATCCCTGGCCCGGCACCGCCTATGAATGCTCGGACTGGGACCAGATCGAAAAGTTCTCCGAATACATCTTCAACGCCGGCTATTCCTCGCCGGTACGCACCCCGCGCGGCCGCGACATCCTCGCCGCCTGCGGCCAGCTCAAGTCGGAGACGGAAAAGCTCTCGGCGCGCGAGCGCCAGGCGCTGCGCGCCATGGCGATGACGGATTAGTGTGTCATGCCCGTGCTCTCGCCTCCTCGTCGTTGCGAGGAGCGTAGCGACGAAGCAATCCAGACTGTCTCCGCGGACGTATGTCTGGATTGCTTCGCTGAGCCTGTCATCGGGCCGCGCTTCGCGCGGACCCGGTGGCTCGCAATGACGACAATCGGGACTTCTTCGTCATGTCCCTGATCGGCCGCCTCGTTGTCATCTTCATCGGCTTCCTCGCCGCCTGCTTTGTCGGCGGCATGATCGTCGTCGTCGCGCTGCTGTTTCCGGAGTTCGCCGATCTCGGCGCCGGTCCGGTCGATCAGGGCACGATCGACATCCTGCTCGGCTTCGGCTTCATCTTCGTGTCCGGCTTTGCCCTGGTGCCGGCAGCGGTGATCGTCGCGATCACCGAAGCGCTCTACATCCGTAGCGCGCTCGCCTACGCCGTCGGCGGCGGCCTCGTCGGGCTCGCCTGCTATCTCGGCCTCGTCCCGTTCCATTCCGACACGTTGCAGTTCGAAGGCATCGTACGGCGTCACCTGGAGATCATGACCGGCGCGGGCATCGTTGCCGGCTTCGTCTATTGGCTGATCGCCGGCCGCAACGCCGGCGCCTGGCGGATCCCGCCGCCCCCGCGCAAACCACCGCCGCCATTGCCATCGAATTCAAGGCCGGATGCGCGGTGAGTTTCTTATCCTCCCCCTCCAGGGGAGCATGGATACCTCCCTTGGGGTTTTCATCTCCATCCCACTCCGCTAAACCGCGCGCCATGAACCGTACCGGACTCTTCATTGCCCTGGCGCTGTGGCTCGTGATCGGCGTCGTCTTCGGCCTCTATCCCGAGCTCGACCTCAAGCTCGCATCGCTGTTCTTCGATCCCGCCACCAAGACGTTCCCGCTCAAGCTGAACGGGTGGGCCGGCTTTGCGCGCGATGCGGCGATGTGGATCGCCTGGGCCTTCGTGCTGCCGTCAATCGCGGCGCTTGTTGTGAAGATGATCCGGCCGGACCGGCCGCTAATCGTGCGGGGACGCACGATCATCTTCTTGCTGGTGACCATGATCATGTCGGCCGGCATCCTCACGAACCTGACCTTCAAGACCTATTGGGGCCGGCCGCGGCCGGTGGTGGTGACGGAATTTGCCGGCGACCAGCAATTCGTGCCGTGGTGGGATCCCCGCGGCGGCTGCGCGCGCAACTGCTCGTTCTTCTCGGGCGAGGGCGCGACCGCCTTCTGGACGCTTGCGCCCGCGGCGCTAGCCCCGCCGTCGTGGCGGCCGCTCGCCTATGCCGGCGCCGTCATCTTCGGCACGCTCACCAGCGCCCTGCGCATGGCCTTCGGCGGGCACTTCTTCACGGACGTGTCGATCGCCGGCCTCGTCACCTTCGTCGTGATCTGGTTCGCCTACGCGCTGATCTATCGCTGGCCGCGGACGCGGTTCTCGGACGAAGCGGTGGATGCCGCCCTGACCCGGCTGAACATGCCCGCTTACCGGCTCCGGCAGCGCCTGTTCGGCCGCAAGACCGGCCCCGAGCCCTCGGTTTGAGCCATTAAAGGGGTGCCGAGCCCCGCGAAATTTGATATTCGCGCGGTCGAACGCACCCGTCACATCAGCTTGAGACCCGATTGGAAGCCCCATGACCACGATCCTGAAAAGCCTGCCCAAGGGTGAGAAAGTCGGCATCGCTTTTTCGGGCGGCCTCGACACCTCTGCGGCGCTGCTCTGGATGAAGCAGAAGGGCGCGCGCTGCTACGCCTACACCGCCAATCTCGGCCAGCCGGATGAAGCCGACTACAACGAGATCCCGCGCAAGGCGCTGGAGTTCGGCGCCGAGAACGCGCGGCTCGTCGATTGCCGCACGCAGCTGGTCCACGAGGGCATTGCCGCGATCCAGTCGGGCGCCTTCCATATCTCGACCGGCGGCATCACCTATTTCAACACCACGCCGCTCGGGCGCGCCGTCACCGGCACGATGCTGGTCGCAGCGATGAAGGAAGACGGTGTCAACATCTGGGGCGACGGCTCGACCTTCAAGGGCAACGACATCGAGCGCTTCTACCGCTACGGCCTGCTCACCAATCCCGGCCTGAAGATCTATAAGCCCTGGCTCGACCAGCAGTTCATCGACGAGCTCGGCGGCCGCGCCGAGATGTCTGCGTTCATGACCGCGCAAGGCTTTGCCTACAAGATGAGCGCGGAGAAGGCGTATTCGACCGACAGCAATCTGCTCGGCGCCACGCACGAGGCGAAGGATCTCGAGAGCCTCGACAGCGGTATCAAGATCGTCAACCCGATCATGGGCGTGCCGTTCTGGCGCGAGGACTGCAATGTCAAGGCCGAGAAGGTCGTGGTGCGCTTCGAGGAAGGACAGCCGACCGCGCTCAACGGCCAGACCTTCTCCGATCCCGTCGCGCTGTTCCTCGAAGCCAACGCGATCGGTGGCCGTCACGGCCTCGGCATGAGCGATCAGATCGAGAACCGCATCATCGAGGCCAAGAGCCGCGGCATCTATGAAGCGCCCGGCATGGCGCTGCTGCACATCGCCTATGAGCGCCTCGTCACCGGCATCCACAACGAGGACACGATCGAGCAGTACCGCATCAGCGGCATGCGTCTGGGTCGTCTGCTCTATCAGGGCCGCTGGTTCGATTCGCAGGCGTTGATGCTGCGCGAGACCGCGCAGCGCTGGGTCGCCCGCGCCGTCACCGGCGAAGTGACGCTCGAGCTGCGCCGCGGCAACGATTATTCGATCCTCAACACCGAGAGTCCCAACCTCACCTATGCGCCGGAGCGGCTGAGCATGGAGAAGGTCGAGGACGCGGCCTTCACGCCGGCCGACCGCATCGGCCAGCTCACCATGCGCAACCTCGACATCGCCGACACCCGCACCAAGCTCGGTCTCTATTCGAAGACCGGCCTGCTCTCGGGCAGCGAAGGTTCGCAGATCTTCCGGCTCGAGAGCGACAAGGGCTGAGGCTTTCCGTAGCCGGATGGAGCGAAGCGAAGTCCGGGCTGCGAGCTTAATGACGCTGTCATTCTCGACCGCTACGCTTCCACTTCTGTTGGAAACGGGATTGCGGAGCATCGCACATGGTCAGGGGATCGGCACTCGCCTCTCTCATTGTTCTCTGTTGGGCATCATCATCGTCGGCGCAGACGATCTATCCGATCGATCGCGCCGAGATCCTGGCGGGAGCCAAGTTCGACTTCAAGGTCGAGCTCCCCGGGCTGGTCGATCCCGCCAAGTTGAAGGTGACGGTGAACGGCGCGGATTATGCGGCCGCGTTCGGCCGCTCCGGAACCTTCATCGAGCGCGAGGACGGCAAGGAGCAGTCGTCCCTGGTCCTGCGCGACGTCACGTTGACCAAGCCGGGCAGCGTTGCCGTGGAGGTGAGCGACGGCACGCGCCAGCGCAGCGTCACATGGACGGTTTACGACACCGGCCCGCGCAAGGCGAAGAACGTCATCCTGTTCATCGGCGACGGCATGTCGCCGGCGCATCGGGTCGCCGCGCGGATTCTGTCCAAGGGCATCTCGGAAGGCAAGAGCCGCGGCAAGCTCGCCATCGACGACATGCCCCATATGGCGCTGGTGGCAACCGCCGGCTCGGACTCGATCATCACGGATTCCGCGAACTCGGCGAGCGCCTATGCGACCGGGCACAAGAGCGCCGTCAATGCCCTTGGCGTCTATGCCGACCGCAGCGCGAGCCCGCTCGACGATCCCAAGGTCGAAACCATCACCAGCCTTGCCAAAAGGCGGCTCGGCATGGCGATCGGTGTGGTCACCAATACCGAGATCGAAGACGCGACGCCGGCGGCGATGGTCGCGCACACCCGCCGGCGCGCCGCCTACGACGACATCGTCGAGCAGTTCTTCGCGGCAAAGCCGGATGTGATGATGGGCGGCGGCAGCGCGAATTTTCTGCCGAAGTCGGCTGCCGGCTCCAAGCGCAAGGACGAGACCGACTACATCGCGAAGTTTCGCGATGCCGGCTATCAGGTGGCGACCACCGCGGGCGAGCTCAGCGCCTCTGCCGCCAAGCAAGAGACGAGCAAGCTGCTCGGCCTGTTCGCCACCGGCAACATGGACGGCGCGCTCGACCGCAAATTCCTCAAGGGCGGCGGCGTCAAGAAATTTCCCGAGCAGCCTGATCTGACCGAACAGGTGCAGGCGGCGTTGAAAATCCTCTCGAAGAACGAAGCCGGCTTCTTCCTGATGGTCGAATCCGGAATGATCGACAAATACGCGCATTTGCTCGACATGGAGCGTGCCGTCTACGACACGATCATGCTCGACAACGCGGTGCGTCAGACGCGCGAATGGGCGCGCGCACGCGGCGACGACACCCTCATCCTGGTGCTGGCCGATCACAATCATCCCAACAGCCTGGTCGGCACGGTGAACGACGACATGGGCACGACGCCCAACGTGCCCCTGCGCGAGCGCGTCGGGGTCTATGATCAGGCCGGATTTCCCAACTATCCCGCGCCGGATGCGGAAGGTTATCCGTCACGCGTCGACGTGAGCCGCCGGCTTGCCATCTTCTCGGCGAGCCTGCCCGATCATTATGAGACGTTCCGCCCGAAGCTCGACAATCCCAACGAGCCGACCGTCAAGGCCGGCGACGACGGCACCTTCAAGGCCAACGAGAAATACAAGGAGGTCCCGGGCGCGGTGCTGCGCCCCGGCAATCTGTCGTCGCTGGTCGGCGCCAGCGTGCATTCGGGCGAGGACGTCATTGTCACGGCGACGGGCCCGGGGAGCGAGCGCGTGCACGGCTCGATGGACAATACCGAAGTGTTCCGTGTCATGGCCGAGGCGCTGGGATTGGCTGCGCGAGAATGATGGGGGCGACTGCCAACCTGGGCGCAATTATTCCTGCCGCATGCGAGCGCGGCAGGACGGGCCGCCCTGGTCCGCTCACGTTCTATCAATTCACGACGCGTGAGGCGGCGTGAAGACCAGCTTCACGCAGCTGCGGAAGAGCATGATCTGCCGCTCCAGCCGCTTCGGGTCGTTGAGCGTCTTCGACATGATGATTGCGCCGTCGACCACGCACGAGATCATCTCCGCGAGATCGTCGAGGTCGATCGGCTCGCGGGGCGGATAGACCGCGGCGATGCCGTCGAGAATCTCGCGGAAGTGCGCATTCCAGCTCCGGACCGATTGCGCGGTCAGATCGCGAACGTCGCGGTCGAACAAGCGCTCCTGGTAGCAGATGCTGGCGATCAGGCAGCCGGGATGGCCGTTCGGCAGATCGGCCATGACTTCGGCGAGTAGTTTCAGCGAGATCAGGAACGACTGCAGCGGGTCGTCGGAGAGCTCACGTCCGCGCCTGAAGATCTCGTCGAACAGGCGGTCATTCGTATCCACGTAGCGACGCAGCATCTCCCGTGCGAGCGCGTTCTTATCCCTGAAGTGATAGAAGAACCCGCTCTTGGTCAGTCCGGCCTCGGCAATGACCTCCTCGATCGAGGTGCCGCCGAAGCCCTTTGCGAGCACCGCCGCTTCCGCGATCTCGAGAATGCGCTCGCGCGTCGCTTCGCCCTTTCCCATCGATGTCTCCAGAACTGTACCGACGGTGCAGAAATTGGCCCTTGGGGCCAAGGCCCACTCCGCGTGACTCCTGCAAATCATTGATTTGTCTCCGCTTGCGGGTGGAAGTTCAGCCGCACCATGGGGCTTCTAGAGCGACGCGACATTATGCGGCACCAAATGCCGCGACCGAACACGGGCGTAGCGCGACCGAGTGAAGAGTGCGGCCCGTCCAAATCATGGAGCGATCAATGGCCAGATACAGACATGGTCTGCCGCAGCGCGGCGGCGGCATTTTCCTGACCGATGGCGGCATGGAAACAACTCTCATCTTTCAGCACGGGCTGGAGCTGCCCCACTTTGCGGCATTCGTGCTGCTCGACAGCGCGGATGGCCGTGCGCATTTGAGGCAGTACTACGAAGCCTACCTGCGTATCGCGCGGCAGCATGGGCTCGGCTTTGTCCTCGACAGTCCGACCTGGCGCGCCAACCCTGATTGGGGCGCCAAGCTCGGCTATGATGCGGCCAGGCTTAAGGCCATTAACATGCGCGCCATCCGCTTCCTCGACGAATTGCGCGGCGCTTGGGAGTCCCCCGCCACGCCTTGCGTCATCAATGGCGCGATCGGTCCGCGAGGCGACGGCTACAAGGCCGGCAACATGGACGCGGCGGAGGCGGAAGCCTACCACTCAGACCAGATCGCGGCCTTCGCCGAGGCGGGTGCCGACATGGTGACTGCATTCACGCTGAACAGCATCAACGAAGCGGTGGGCGTGGTCCGTGCAGCCAAGAGGCAGGACATTCCCATCGCGATCTCTTTCACGGTCGAAACCGATGGCCGCCTCGTCCGGGGAGAGTCGCTGCGCGAGGCGATCGAGGCGGTCGACGACGCAACTGAACGTGCCTGCGAATACTTCCTGATCAATTGCGCGCACCCAACTCACTTCGAGAGTGCACTCGCCGCAGGCGAGGCGTGGGTTCAGCGCATCCACGGCATCAGAGCCAATGCATCGGTCAAGAGCCACGCCGAGCTCGACGAATCGGAGGCGCTGGACAGTGGCGATCCCGCAGATCTCGGCCGCCGCTACCGTTTGCTCAGGCGCGCATTCCCTGGCATGCGCATTCTCGGCGGCTGTTGCGGCACCGATCACCGGCATGTTGCCGCCGTTTGCGAGGCATGTCTGCCGTCGGAAGCGATGACGGCGTGACAAGAAAAATGGCCGGGATCGCTCCCGGCCATTGTCTTCTTGCGAAGGTCTTACTGGCGCGGCGGAGGCGCCGCATTGGCCTGGCCGCCATTGAGCAACGGCGTGATGCGGCGGACGGTGACGCGCCGGTTGATCAGGCTCGAGCCTTGCGTCTGCTCCTTCAGATACTGCTCGCCATAGCCCTGCGACGTCAGGTTCTCCGCGGGCACACTGAATTGCTGCGTCAGCAATTCGGCTGCGGCCTGCGCGCGGCGATCCGACAGCGACAGATTGTCGACCTCGTTGCCGACCGCATCGGTGTGGCCCTCGATCAGGAACACCTCCTGCGGATTGGCCTGGATCGCCTGGTTGATGCCTTCTGCGATCACCTGGAGCCGCGCCGCCTGATCCGGCGGAATGGTCCACGATCCCGTCTCGAAGGTGATCGTGTTGACGTCGATGCTCGGCATCTGCATGCGAACATTCGGGCTGTAGCGGATCTCGTCGAGCGAGTAGCGCCGATCGATCCGCTGCACCGGAGGAGCCCGCATCGTTTCGTAGATCACCTGCGGCGGCGCTTCCTGGGCGTCGACGATGTAGCGATCATAGGGAATGCTGACCACCGGCGGCGGCACGTCGACGTAGAAGCCGCCGACCGCCCGCGGATCGCGGTAGGTATTGTCGATGATCACGATCTCGCGTCCGCGCGGGTCCCTGCGGATACGACGCAGCAGCGAGCCGTCTGGGCCGACCACGGTGATCACCTCGCTGCCGTCGGGACGGATCACGACGGTGCGGGTTTCGCCGCCGACGGTGTCGGTGCGGATGTCGCGGGCGCCGTAGCGGAAGCGATAGAGATCGTTGCCGCGGACATAGGCCTGCCCGCCCGGATCGCGGATGATGATGCGGTCCGGCTCGGTATAGACGGTGCGGCCGCCTTCGACGACCTCGCGCCGCTGGCTATGAATATCGGCGATGGTGGCGCCGATCACGGCGCCGGCCACCACGCCCGCGCCGATCGCAAGCGGCGTCAGGTCACGCTGCTGCGGACGCGGCGGCGGCGGCAAGGGCGCCGAGACTGTCGGCGCGGCGCGGAAAGCCGGCGCGACCGTCGGCGGTCTGTATTGTGCCCGGTCGGGCGGCGGCGCTGCGGCGGGCGTGCCGGGCACCACGGTCGGAGCCGCGGCGCCGGCGGGAGGTGCCGGCGGCCGGGCGGGCGCACCAGCCTGCGGCGGCGCAGCCGGAGTCCCGGCGGCGGGCGCGCCGGCAGGAGGCGTTCCACCCTGCTGCCCCGGGGCTGGCGTCGCTGTCGGGGCCGGGGTTGCGCCGGGCGCGGGCGTTGCCGACCCCGGACGTCCGGGCGGCGGCGGCGTGCTGCCGGGCGCGGGCGTTGCCGTTGGAGCGGGCGTGGCGCCGGGTGCGGGTGATCCCGCCGGGGGCGGCGGCGCGCCAGGACGTACGCCGGGCGGAGGTGCGCCGGGGCGACCAGCCGGCGGTGCGCCGGGCGTGCTGCCGGGAGCCGGCGTTGCGGTTGGCGCAGGTGGCGTCGTCGGTGTTGGTGTCGCCGTTGGAGCCGGCGTGACTGCCGGCGCAGGCGCGCCGGGGCGCGCCGGGGGCGCGACTGTCGGAGCAGGCGGTGTTGCCGTGGGCGCAGGCGCGGGAGTCGGCCGGGCCGGCGGAGCCGCTGCGGGAGGGGGCGGCGGGGGCGGCGTCGGGCGAGCCCCAGGCGGCGGTGTGGTGGGGGCCTGCTGCTGCGGCGCCGCCGCAGGGGGCGGTGCGGGCGGCGTGGGAGCCGGGCGTGCGGCAGGCGGGGGCGGCGGCGGGGCAGCGGGACGCGCAGCCGGAGGCGGCGGTGTTGGGGCTTGCTGCTGCGGGGCCGCGGCCGGGGGCGGCGAAGGCTGCTTCGGAGCAGCAGGCGGCGGCGGGGGCGGCGGAGGCGCTGGACGGGCTGCAGGGGGAGGCGGCGGCGGAGGTGCCGGGCGGGCCGCAGGGGGAGGCGGAGGTGGTGGCGGCGCTGCCGGGCGCGGCGGTGCTGCGGCCGGCGGAGGAGCTGCAGGCGGCTGGGGCGGTGCAGCCGCCGGCGGTGCAGCCGCCGGCGGCGGAGCCGCGGGGCGTGCGGGTGCTGCAGGCGGCGCCGCGCCTGGCGGTCCCTTCGGCGGCTGCTTCGGTCTTCCGTCAGGGCCCGCGTCCTGCGGCTGGGCCTGAGCGACGACGAACGGCGCAGCGTCTTGCGCATGCGATGCGGTGTTGGCCAATTGCATCGCGGTCAAAGCCGTCGTCGCAAGCAGCACGAAACGAAGGTTGGTCATGTGGTGAACTTCCCCGGAAGGTTCTTTGTCGAAGTGTCGGGATGAACGGCTAAGCGTTAGGCCGCATTGTGGCGGGCGATGCAACTGCGACCCGATTTATTTCTGCACGCAAATCATCTCACTATGGCAACGTTCATTGCGCATTCAGGCGCTGGTGGCAATCGCCTGACATTGCTTCGCCGCTTCACGCGTGATCGCGCGGCGGAATCGCATCCGTCGCAGGATTGGGCGTGAGCGGCCCGTTCGGTCCGCGCGATGGGATCTCCTCAGGCATGCGGCCCGGCAATTCGTCGGGCCGCGGCGGCGAGCCGGGCTCGCGCACCGGCGGCGTGATTTCGGGCTGCGGATTGCCGGGCGGGATTCCGGGCGGCGGCTCAGTTGGCGTACCGGGCGTCGACGGCGGAATCTCGGGCGGTTCAATCGGCATCGGCATCATCGGGATCGTTGTCCAGAGAACAACAACGAAGGTGCAGCACCGATGTTCCGCGTCACATCGCTTCGAAGACCGGATTATTCCGGCGTGTGGCAGACCGCTTCGATATTGTGGCCGTCGGGGTCGAGCACGAAGGCGCCGTAATAGTTCGCGTGATAATGCGGGCGGATGCCGGGCGGGCCGTTGTCGCGGCCGCCGGCCGCCATCGCCGTCTTGTAGAATGCATTGACTGTGGCGCGGTCCTTGGCGTGGATGGCGACGTGCACCGGCTTGTTCATCGCGCCTTCGCCCCCGATCCAGAAATCGGGCTTGCCGTCGGCTCCGAAGCCTGCAGCCGCAGCGTGTCCGGTCTGCTCGGCAGTGACCTCCATGATCAGGCTGTAGCCGAGCGGCGCCAGTGCCTTCGCATAGAACGCCTTGGCGCGCTCATAGTCGGAGACGGAGAAACCCAGATGATCGATCATCGCAACCTCCCTTGTTCGTACCCGTCAGCGGGACAGAAATGTATTGCTTCGTGTCTTGCGTGCGATCGTAAAGCCGCGCCCGGCCATGTCGGCAATACAATCCTGCTGCCATTCGTTTTGTGACAGATGCTCGATCACCACCGCACGTGGCCAGAGCGATTGCGGCGCGTCGCGGAAGAAGCCGATCAGCACGCGGTCCTCAAAGCCCTCGACGTCGATCTTCAGCGAATCGACTTGGCCGACGCCGGCCTCCTCCAGAATGCGCACCAGGCGCAGCGACGGCACCTTGATGGCCTCGGCACTGGCCGTGCCGGTGACGACGTGGGTAGCGCCGAGGTTGCCGCCGCCGCTCTCGATCATCAGCTCGCCGTCGCTGTCGCCCGCGGCGGCCTGCACCAGGCGCACCTGCGGCGTCTTCGATGCGGCGTGGTTGAACGAGAGCCGTCCGAAGGTCAGCGGATGCGGCTCGATCGCCACCACTTGTCCGGATGGCCCGATCTGATGCGCCATCACCAGTGCGAAAGTGCCGACATTGGCGCCGACATCGACGAACGTGCCGCCCGCCGGGGTGTGCTGGCGCAGGAAGTCGAGCTCGTCGAGATTGTAGTCGGGATTGAACAGCGCGCCGCGCTCGGTCGCGCTGCCCTGGTGATGGAAGCGGAACGAGGCGCCCTGATATTGCACGTCGACCGGGCCGCTGCGCAGCAGATTGACCAGCCGCGACATCCACGGCCGGAACGCGCCGCGCTTCAGCCCCGACCGTTGAGCGAGGCGGATGATCGCAGCCTGCGCCGCATTGGGCGCGAACGCACCGAACGGCGCGGGCGAAGGGGCATTGTCGGACGTCAAGCAGCAGATCCTCGTTGCAGGCGGCGCATGCATAGCGGGTTTTAACGAGGACTCCAACGCTCGATCACAGTCCGGTAGCCCGGATGGAGCGCAGCGTAATCCGGGATTCTTGCCGGGCGGATGGACCTTCCCGGATTGCGCTACGCTCCATCCCGGCTACGGATCACGCCGCCTTCTTTGGCGCCTTGCGCTGCCGCAAGAACCGCCCGAGCAGCCGGCGCCGGCCCTTGCGCGGAATCAGGTCGATATCGCTGACGAGCTTGGCGCCGCCCTTGCGCCGCTCCAGCACGATCTTGCGGCTGTGGAAAGCCTCCAGCTCGGCGCGATGCGCGACGCTGACGATGGTCGCCTTCGGCAGCGCCTCGGTGATCATCTGCATCATCTTGTCCTGGCTCTTCTCGTCGAGCGCCGAGGTCGCCTCATCGAGCACGACGATGTCGGGGTTGTGCAGGAGCAGCCGCGCAAAGGCGAGGCGCTGCTTCTCGCCGCCCGACAAGGTCTGGTCCCACGGTGCCTCCTCCTCGATCTTCTCCTTGAGATGATCGAGGCCGACCTTGTGCAGGGCTGCGCTGATCTCGTCCAAAGTCCAGTGGTCGGCCGCGCCGGGATAGGCGACCGCTCGCCGCAAGGAGCCAGAGGGCACATAGGGCCGCTGCGGCAGCATGAACAGCCGGCGATCGGCATGGAAATTCACGCTGCCGCCGCCCCACGGCCACAGCCCGGCGATGGCGCGCACCAGCGTGCTCTTGCCGGTGCCGGATTCGCCGGCGACCAGCAGCCGTTCGCCGGGCTCGATCACCACCTCGGTCTCGCCGACCACGGCGGTGCCGTCGTCGAGCGTGACCGAGAGATCCTTCAGCTCCAGCATGGCCTCGTTGCTGGTCTCGCCGCGCTTGATGCGGCCGAGGCCGTCGCCCTGCTCGGCGCGCTCGAGGCCGTCGAGCGACATCATCAGCGAGGCGATGCGCCGCGCACAGGCGTTCCAGTCGGCGAGCCGCGGATAATTGTCGACCAGCCAGCCGAACGCGCTCTGCACGATGGTGAAGGCGGATGCGGCCTGCATCACCTGGCCCAGCGTCATGCTGCCGTCGAGGAATTTTGGCGCGCAGAGCAGAAGCGGCACGACCGGCGCGACGAGGCTCGATCCTTGCGACACCAGCGTGGTGCGCATGTGCTGGCCGGCGAGCCGCGCCCATTGCCGCAGCACGCTCGCGAAGTTGCGATCGATGCCGTCGCGCTCCTCCTCCTCGCCGCCGAGCAGGGCGATGCTCTCGCCGTTCTCGCGCACGCGCGTCAGGGTGTAGCGGAACTCGGCTTCGGCCTGGTTCTTGCCCTCGGAGACCTGCACGAAGCGCCGGCCGATCACCACGATCGATCCGGATGCGATCGCGGCGTACAGCATCGCGGCGATCACCAGGAAGCCCGGAATGGTCACGGACGAACCGCCGATCGTGACTGTAAGTGCCCCGCCGATGGTCCAGAGCACGACGATGAAGGTCGCGGCCGACAGCAGCGCCGACGTCACGCCGGCAAGAAAGTCGACGGGGGAATCGGTCGCAATCCGCAGATCCTCCGCGATCCGATATTCGGGATTCTTGTGATCGCCGCCGACGAGGTTGAGCTGGTAATAGCGCCCGTTCTTGAGCCACCGTGTCAGCACGCTCGCCGTCAGCCAGGCGCGCCAGCGTCGCTGGATGCCCATGCGCGCGAACACCTGCACGACTGCGAGCACGATGCTGCCGATCGCGAGCGGGAAGAACATTGCGGTGAGATGGAAGACGCTCGCTGCATCGCGCTTCTCGATGGCATCGAAGATCGCGCGATTCCAGACGTTGATGCCGTATTGGAAGCCGACGGTCAGCACGATCAGCAGGCCGAGACCAACCGAGAACGGCCAGGCGAGGCGGTCGCCGTTGCGGCCCCAGAAGCCGCGGGCGCTGATCCAGAACCGCGTCAGCAGATAATCCTTGCGGACCTGCTCGGCTTCCTCGGGTGACAATTCGGGGTCGGGTTCGACCAGCTCGGGCGGCGGCGGTGTCACCTCGTCGCCGTTCTCGCCCTGGATATCGATGATGGGCGGCTTCTTGCCCTTTTCACGCGTCGCGGCCGGCTTGTACATGAACGGACAACGCCAAGGGAACTCGGCCGGTTCCCGCGAGGTTCCGGAGCCCCTATTCGGCGGCGCCGTCCCTGACGTGCCGGATCCGCGCCGCCCGATGCAGAACGCGCGACAATTCCTCGATCGAATAAGGCTTTTGCACGAGGTCGCAGCCGCCGGTACCCTCCTGCGACAGGGCCTGGCTGTAGCCGGTGGTCAGCACGACCGGAACGCTGAGGCCGCGCTCGCGGATCGCCTGCGCCAGATCGAGCCCGGTCATCCCGGGCATCACCACGTCCGAGAACACGACATCGAAGCGGTCGGCGTCCACGACGAGCTCGGCGAGCGCGTCGGCCGCGTTGTCGACCAGCGTGATGCTGTAGCCGAGCTCGGTGAGGCCATCGGCGGCGAAATTGGCCAGTTCGATATTGTCCTCGACCACCAGCACCGACATGCCGCTGCCGGCCACCGCCGGCGCCGTGTTGGGGGCCTGGCGCTGCGGCAGCAGGCCCGGCGGCACGCGCGGCAGATAGAGCGAGAAGGTGCTGCCGTGCCCCACCTCGCTCGTCACGGTCACCTCGCCGCCGGACTGCCGGGCGAAGCCGAACACCTGGGACAGGCCGAGACCGGTGCCGCGGCCGACCTGCTTGGTGGTGAAGAACGGCTCGAAGATGCGCCCGAGCCGCGCGGCGGGAATGCCGACGCCGGTATCGCTGACGGTGACGCGGACGAAGCCGTGGTCCGGGCTGGCCGAAAGCTGCACCAGCGCGTCCGGAACGGTCGTCGTGGCCTCGACCTTGAAAACGATTCGCCCCTGGCCCTGCATGGCATCGCGCGCATTGGTCGCCATGTTGATCAGCGCCGTCTCGAACTGGCTGGCATCGGCATTGACGAGGCACGGCTCCGCCGGCAGCTGCATGACGATCTCGATCGCGGGGCCCAGCAGCGTGGCGAGCATGTCGTGCAGCGACTGCACCCGTGCGCCGACGTCGAACACCTCCGGCTTGAGGGTCTGGCGCCGCGCAAAGGCGAGCAGTTGCGAAGTCAGCTTGGCCGCACGCGCCACCGAATCGGCAATGGCCGTGATGTAGCGTTGTCGCCGCTCCTCCGTCAGCTGCGGACGGTTCAAGAGATCGACCGAAGCGCGGATCACCGTCAGGAGGTTGTTGAAATCATGCGCGACGCCGCCGGTGAGCTGGCCGAGCGCTTCCAAGCGCTGGCTGTGCTTGAGCGCCTCCTCAGCCTCGCGCCGCTTTGCAGCTTCGGCCTGAAGGTGCTGGGTGCGCCGCAGAGCGAGCGCCAGCAGCAGGAACAGCAGCGCGGTGGCGGGAATGCCGAACACCAGATGCTGGCCGATGGTGGCGAGCCAGCGTGCGCGGATCGCAGAGGTCTCCAACCCGGCGCTGACATAGATCGGATATTCGGCGACGCGCCGATAGGCGATGCGCCGCTCGATACCGTCCGAGGGCCAGGCGACCGTGATGAGGCCGTGCACGGGCTGGGTCGCGATCTTCTGGCCCACCGGTCCGGTCGGATCGAGCCGAAGCTCGTGGTCGAGCCGGGGAAAATGCGCGAGCATTGCGCCGTCGGTGCGCCCCATCGCGAAGAAGCTGCCGGGATCGGTGCCGATCCTGGCATAGAAGCTTTCGAAATATTCCGGCAGCACGGAGGCCTGGATCACGCCGATGAAGCGGCCGTCGTCGGAGTCGCGGCGGCGGCTGACTCCGAAGAATCGGGCGCCCTGATAGGGCGGTCGTGGCGTCAGGGCCGTGCCGATGAACGTGCCGATGCTCTGGTCGACATGGGAATAGAAGTAATCGCGGTCGGCAAAACTCAGGTCCGGCGGCGGCGAGACGAGACTGTTGACCAGCGCCTTTCCGTTCGCGTCGAAGATCCAGGCCGATTTGAGCTGCGGCAGCGAATCGGTCAGCCGCTTCAGCCGGCGATGCAGCGTCGGCTCCCGGTCGCGGATGATGCCGTCGGGCAGGCCACGCACGACCTCGTTGAGCTCGGCGATGCTGCGGTCGATGGTCTCGAAGACCTTGAGCGCGTGCTCATGTGCGACATCGACCGTGCGCTCGATCTCGCGGTCGGCGGTATCCTTGGTCGATGTGTAGGAGATCGCGGCGGCGATTGCGAACAGCCCAATCGGCAGCGCCAGGGATGCCGCCATCATCCACTGTAACAGCCTCAGCGAGTTGCGTTGCGCCCTCTGCACAGTCGCTCCGTCCCTGACGGGAGCTTAACTGAATCCCGCGCAAGGAAGGAAGCAGCTTGTGCTGGAACCGTTGGTTGCGAGCCGGAAATTTGCGCGTCGAGCGGGTCAGAGAAAAATTCTGCTCGAATTGACGGCAAATGCAGAACACCCCGGCCGGTTTGGCCGGGGCGGAAGGGGGACTTCGCCTCAGATCTGGCGTTCGACCATCTTGAGCTTGAGCTCGGCGATGGCTTCGGCCGGGTTGAGGCCCTTCGGGCAGGCCTTGGCGCAGTTCATGATGGTGTGGCAGCGATAGAGCCGGAACGGGTCCTCGAGATTGTCGAGCCGCTCGCCGGTGGCCTCGTCGCGCGAATCCGAGACCCAGCGGTTGGCCTGGAGCAGCGCGGCGGGGCCGAGATAGCGCTCGCTGTTCCACCAATAGCTCGGGCAGGAGGTCGAGCAGCAGGCGCAGAGGATGCACTCGTAGAGGCCGTCGAGCTTCTCGCGGTCCTCGTGGCTCTGGCGCCACTCCTTCTGCGGGGTCGGCGAGGTCGTCTTCAGCCAGGGCTCCACAGAGGCGTATTGCGCGTAGAAATTGGTGAGGTCGGGGACGAGGTCCTTGACCACCGGCTGATGCGGCAGCGGGTTGATCTTGACCGCGCCGTCCTTCACGTCGTGCATCGACTTGGTGCAGGCCAGCGTGTTCTGGCCGTCGATGTTCATCGCGCAGGAGCCGCAGACGCCTTCACGGCAGGAGCGGCGGAAGGTCAGCGACGGGTCGATGTGGTTCTTGATCCAGATCAGGCCGTCCAGCACCATCGGGCCGCAATCATTGGTGTCGATGTAATAGGTATCGACGCTTGGATTCTTGCCGTCGTCCGGATTCCAGCGATAGACCTTGAACTCGCGGAGCTCGGTCGCGCCCGGGGGCTTCGGCCAGGTCTTGCCGCCAGTGATCTTGGAGTTCTTCGGAAGTGCGAATTCAACCATTCGATTAAGGCCTTCGCTGTTCGATCAATACACGCGCGACGTTTAGTAAACGCGAGCTTTGGGCGGGATGTACTGCACGTCGTTGGTCATGGTGTAGTTGTGAACCGGGCGATACTCGATCCTGACCTTGCCGGCATCGTCCAGCCAGGCCAGCGTGTGCTTCATCCAGTTCTTGTCGTCCCGCTCGGAGAAGTCCTCGCGGGCATGGGCGCCGCGGCTCTCGGTGCGGTTGGCGGCCGAGTTCATCGTCACCACCGCCTGCGAGATCAGATTGTCGAATTCCAGCGTCTCGACGAGGTCCGAATTCCACACCAGCGAGCGGTCGGAGACGGCGATGTCGGTGATGCCGCTGTGGACCTTCGCGATCAGGTTCTGGCCTTCGCTCAGCACTTCACCGGTGCGGAACACCGCGCAATTGTTCTGCATCACGTGCTGCATGCCTTCGCGCAGCTTCGCGGTCGGCGTGCCGCCTGAGGCGTAGCGGTAATGGTCGAGGCGACCGAGCGCCATCTCGGCCGAGTTCGTCGGCAGCTCGGGCTGCTTGGCGTTGGGTGTGAGCTTTTCGGCCAGGCGCAACGCGGCGGCGCGGCCGAATACGACGAGGTCGATCAGCGAGTTGGAGCCGAGGCGGTTGGCGCCGTGCACGGAGACGCAGGCCGCTTCGCCGATCGCCATCAGGCCGGGGATCACCGCGTTGTCGTCGCCGTCCTTCTTGGTCAGCACCTCGCCATGATAGTTCGTGGGGATGCCGCCCATGTTGTAATGCACGGTCGGCACGATCGGGATCGGCTCGCGCGTCACGTCGACATTGGCGAAGATCTTGGCCGATTCCGAGATGCCCGGCAGACGCTCGGCGAGCACGGCGGGATCGAGATGGTCGAGATGCAGGAAGATGTGGTCCTTCTTCTTGCCGACGCCGCGTCCCTCGCGGATCTCGATGGTCATCGCGCGCGAGACCACGTCGCGCGAAGCGAGGTCCTTGGCCGACGGCGCATAGCGCTCCATGAAGCGCTCGCCTTCGGCGTTGACGAGATAGCCGCCTTCGCCGCGGGCGCCCTCGGTGACGAGGCAGCCCGAGCCGTAGATGCCGGTCGGGTGGAACTGCACGAACTCCATGTCCTGCATCGGTAGGCCGGCGCGCAGCACCATGCCGCCGCCATCGCCGGTGCAGGTGTGCGCCGAGGTGCAGGAGGCGTAGGCGCGGCCATAGCCGCCGGTCGCTAGGATCGTGGTCTGGGCGCGGAAGCGATGCAGCGTGCCGTCGTCGAGCTTGAGCGCGATGACGCCGCGGCAGGTGCCCTGGTCGTCCATGATCAGGTCGATGGCGAAGAACTCGATGAAGAACTCGGCCGCGTGGCGCAGCGACTGGCCGTACATCGTGTGCAGCATGGCGTGGCCGGTGCGGTCGGCGGCGGCGCAGGTGCGCTGCGCCTGGGCCTTGCCGAACTCGGTGGTCATGCCGCCGAACGGACGCTGGTAGATCTTGCCGTCCTCGGTGCGCGAGAACGGCACGCCCCAATGCTCGAGCTCGTAGACCGCGTCGGGCGCGTTGCGCACCATGTATTCGATCGCGTCCTGGTCCCCGAGCCAGTCCGACCCCTTCACGGTGTCGTACATGTGCCAGCGCCAGTCGTCCTTATGCATGTTGCCGAGCGAGGCGGAGATGCCGCCCTGCGCCGCGACCGTGTGCGAACGGGTCGGAAACACCTTGGTGATGCAGGCGGTGCGGAGGCCGGCTTCGCTGCAGCCGACGACGGCGCGCAGGCCGGCGCCGCCGGCGCCGACCACGACGACATCATAGGTGTGGTCTTCGATCGGATAGGCTTTTCCGTTGGTGGCGGGAGCGCCGTTGCCCTTGCCATTGGTCTCAGCGGCCATGGGTTACACTCCGGAAGAGAGCTTCAGGATCGCGTAGGTCGAGGCGAGCGCCACGGCGACCGAGAAGAAATTGTTGAGCATGATCGCGGTGAGCTTGAGCTTCTCGTTATGGACGTAGTCCTCGATCACCACCTGCATGCCGATCTTCATGTGCCAGGCGCTGGCGAAGATGAAGAGGAGCAGGATCACCGCAACGGGAATGGAGCTCAGGGTCTGCGCCGCGTAGACCTGGTTGCGGCCGAGCAGCATCATGATGATGACCAGCGCCGGGATCATCAGCAGCGTCATGGCGACGCCGGTGATGCGCTGGCGCCAGAAATCGGACGTGCCGGAATGCGCGGCGCCGAGATTGCGGACGCGCCCGAGCGGGGTGCGCATCGAGGGACGCTTCGGAGAGCCGTGGGATTCGTCGAAGCTCATCGGCCGCCTCCGTTCGCATAGGCGATGATCCAGATCAGCACCGTCAGCGCGATGCCGCCGATCAGGGCGCCCCAGGTCAGCGCTTCGCGCTCATTGGCCTTGAAGCCGTAGCCGAGATCCCAGACGAAATGCCGGATGCCGCTGAGCATGTGGTGCATCAGGGCCCAGGTGTAGCCGAACACAATCAGCCGGCCGATGATGCTGCTGGAGAAAGCCTGGACATGGGCATAGGCGGCCGGGCCGGAGGCCGCGGCAACCAGCCACCAGACCAGCAGCAGGGTTCCGACGTAAAGGGCGATACCGGTGGCGCGGTGCACGATGGATAGAGCCATCGTCAGCGTCCAGCGATAGGTTTGGATGTGCGGCGAAAGCGGTCGTTCGATCCGTGCGGTCATGGGCGGCTTTTGATGTTTGTTGCGGCCCAGCATGGGGCGCGCGGGGATCGCGAAAGGTGGGCTCTATTTACGGAGTCGATCTGGCCTGCGCAATCACCAAATCGCCATAAACCGAACTGTGGTTCAGCTCTATGGCCTTGATGAACCAAGGCCAATCAGGGTCTTGGTATACCAGCATATCGGTCCGCAAGCGAACACAGGAATCTAAATTCATCACTTCGGGGCCGGCGTTTGGCGCATTGAAATCACTATTGGAACGCCTCTAAGCCGTTGCGCGCCGGGGCGTGGCAATGCGCCAGCGAAGGATGCCGGGCCCGGCCGTTGCCCGATTGGGTTTTTGGCACTCTCACCGGTTCACGCGCTTCGGGCCGATATGCGCAACCTGCATTCCACCCCAGCCGGGCCGCGCGACGTTCGACCGCCCAGATCGGATCGCCTACTGCTGCCGATGCGCTCGGCTACATCTATGCCGGATGGCCCGCCGCGGCGAGCTATCCGGCTTGTCGCAGCCCTGCAAGTGCCCTTCGGGCTCAGCTCGTCTCGCTGCTCCGCGCCGCGCTGATGATGCCGATGAGCCTCGTCACCCTGCCGCTCGGCGTGAAGGCCGCGGATGCAATGTCGAAGCGCACGCTGGAGATGGCGTTCGGGTGTTATCTGTTGATCGTAGGCAGCTGTAGCCGCCACATCCACCGTCATTGCGAGCGAAGCGAAGCAATCCAGGCTGTCTCTGCGGAACGATTCCGGATTGCTTCGTCGCAAGTGCTCCTCGCAATGACGGGGAGAGCAGAGCTCAGAAATCGCAAGGCGGACTAATCCTTCAGTCGCACTTCGCTGTGGAACCATGATCGGAGATCGCCGATGCCTTCGATGCGATCGGAGTCGGAAAGCACCTTCAATCGCGCAGCAATCACTTCGCCTTCGATCTGCAATCCAAGCTCTTTGCAGCGATCCAACACATAGGTGACCATCATCGCGGTTTTTCGCCAGGTCGGCTTCATGACCGAAAAAATAATCTCGTCGAGTTGCTTTTCGGTCGTCGACGCCGGGAGCTGCACCTCATCCCACGTGAGTTCGCAAATATACCTCAGCGGTTCTCGATCGGATTTTGGCGGCTCCAGATCCGGGTACTGATCGTAGATCGGCTGGAGCAGTTCGTCCTCTAAGGCGGCAACGACTTCCTCAAGCCAATCTCCGAACCCGATCCGCTCAGCCTTGCCAAGTGCCGCGATGCCCATTCGGGCCTGGTCGAGGGCCCTATAAGCATCGAGGAGATGATCGTTGATCCGGACAGCCTGCTCGCGCTTCATGCATCTCTCCAGCCCCGGAGCATTCGCTCCTACTTCTTCGCGTAAATGTCCTTGTACGTCTCGCGCAGCACGTTCTTCTGCACCTTGCCCATCGTGTTGCGCGGCAGCTCGTCGACCACGAAGACTCGCTTCGGCATCTTGAATTTCGCGAGGCGCCCGTCGAGGCCCTTCAGCACGGCTGCTTCATCGATGCTCGCGCCGGGCTGGCGCACCAGCACGGCCGTGACACCCTCGCCGAAATCGGCATGCGGCACGCCGATCACGGCCGACTCCACCACGCCGGGCATGGCGTCGATCTCGCTCTCGATTTCCTTCGGATACACGTTGAAGCCACCCGAGATCACGAGATCCTTGCCGCGTCCGAGGATGTGCACGTAACCCTTTGCATCGATCTTGCCGAGATCGCCGGTGATGAAGAAGCCGTCGGGCCGGAATTCGGCCTTGGTCTTCTCCGGCATGCGCCAATAGCCCTTGAAGACGTTCGGTCCCTTCACCTCGATCATGCCGATTTCGTCGCGCGGCAGCTCTTTTCCTGTCTCGGGATCGGTCACGCGCACAGAGACGCCCGGCAGCGGGAAGCCGACCGCGCCGGGCACGCGCTCGCCGTCATAGGGATTCGACGTGTTCATGTTGGTCTCGGTCATGCCGTAGCGCTCGAGCACGGCATGGCCCGTGCGCGCCGACCATTCGCGATGGGTGTCGGCGAGCAACGGCGCCGAGCCCGAGATGAACAGCCGCATGTGCTTCGTCGTCTCATGCGACAGCGCGGGGTTCTGCAGCAGGCGGGTGTAGAAGGTCGGCACGCCCATCAGCACCGTCGCGCGCGCCATCAACTTGATGATCAGGTCCGGATCGAGCTTCGGCAGGAAGATCATCGAGGCGCGCGCGAACAGCGTCACGTTGGTCGCCACGAACAGGCCGTGGGTGTGGTAGATCGGCAGCGCGTGGATCAGGACGTCCTTGTCGGTGAAGCGCCAATAGTCGACGAGCGAGAGCGAGTTGGACGCGAGATTGTCATGCGTCAGCATCGCGCCCTTGGAGCGGCCGGTGGTGCCCGAGGTGTAGAGGATCGCGGCGAGATCGTCGTTTTCGCGCGGCACCGTCGTGAATTCGCTCCTCGCCTTGTCTGCGGCCTCCGTCAGCGAGCCCTTGCCGTCAGCCCCGAGCGTCTCGACCTTCGCCCTCACCTTGCCTGCGATCGGCGCGAGGCCTTCTGCCTTGGCGGGATCGCAGACCACCAGCGACGGCTCGGCATCGCCGATGAAGTAGTCGAGCTCGTTCAGCGTATAGGCCGTGTTCAGCGGCAGAAAGACCGCGCCGGCGCGCACCGTGCCGAGATACAGCACGATGTTGGCGACCGACTTCTCCACCTGTACCGCGACGCGGTCGCCCGGCTTCACGCCGCGCGCGACCAGCACGTTCGCCATCTGGCCCGCGCGCGCGATCAGGTCGCCATAGCTGATATGGGCGCCGTCGTGCGTCTCGATCGCGAGCCGCTTCGGATCGGCGAGGCCCTCGAACAGGCGGGAAAACAAATTGGCGTTGGCAGCTTGGTTCATGCAACATTCCTCGCCGGCATAGGCCGGTCAAAACCGAGGGCTGGATTAGCAAAAACCGCCCCGATGAAGCAACGGAGACAGTTTGCATGTCAAAAAGCGGGAAACGCGTGGCCTGGGTCACGGGTGGTGGCAGCGGGATCGGGGAGGCCGGCGCCGAGGCGTTAGCTGCCGACGGCTGGACGGTGGTGGTCTCGGGCCGGCGGCAGTCAGCCCTCGATGCCGTGGTGGCGAAGATCACGGGGGACGGTGGGGCGGCCGAGGCCATTGCGCTCGACGTCGCCAACGCGGCCGCAGCCCAGAAGGCGGCCGATCAGATCGTCGCGAAGCACGGGCGCATCGACCTGCTCGTCAACAATGCCGGCATCAATGTCCCCAAACGCAGCTGGAAGGACATGGAGCTGGAGGGCTGGGACAGACTGGTCCAGGTCAATCTCAACGGCGTGCTTTATTGCATGCGCGCCGTGCTGCCGACGATGCGCCAGCAGCAGGACGGTTCCATCATCAACGTCTCGTCCTGGGCCGGCCGTCACGTCTCGAAGATGCCGGGCCCGGCCTACACCACCACCAAGCACGCGGTGCTGGCACTGACCCATTCCTTCAACATGGACGAATGCGTCAACGGCCTGCGCGCCTGCTGCCTGATGCCGGGCGAGGTGGCGACGCCGATCCTGAAGCTGCGCCCGGTGGTGCCGAGCGAAGCCGAGCAGGCGAAGATGCTGCAGCCCGAAGACCTCGGTCGTACCATCGCCTTCATCGCGAGCATGCCGGCGAGAGTCTGCATCAACGAAGTGCTGATCAGCCCGACGCATAATCGCGGCTTCATTCAGACCCCGAACAACAGGGATTGAGGCGAGGACACTGCCTCAACGGGCACGCCGTCGTAGGGTGGGCAAAGGCGCGAAGCGCCGTGCCCACCGTCTCTCTCCGCATTTGCGTTTGGTGGGCACGCTTCGCTTTGCCCACCCTACGGCTTCGCTACGCTTGTCCAGGACGGCAGTGGGGTTTTGTCGCGTGCTCTGGTTCGCACACGAACATCCCCGCCGATAGTTTCACCCATCACAAAGAATTTTTCCCCGAAACCGCACCTGAAACCCTCCCGTAGTTCGGTCCAACGACGGCACTGCTGCATCACCCTCAACTGTCGCAGGCGCCGTTGTTGCTCAGCTCAACGCCGGCCCTCGCCGGTCTCAATTCAATCGGGAGACTCTCTCATGTCGAAGCGCATTACCTATCTCGCTGCCGCCGCCTTCAGCGCCCTGGCCCTCACCGCGACCGTCGTCGCGCCCACCAGTGCCGAGGAAAAGACCGTGATGGTCGGCGGCGCCGCGATGTACCCGTCCAAGAACATCGTCCAGAACGCGGTCAACTCCAAGGATCACACCACGCTGGTGGCGGCGGTGAAGGCGGCCGGCCTGGTGCCGACGCTCGAAGGCAAGGGCCCGTTCACGGTGTTCGCGCCGACCAACGCCGCCTTCGGCAAGCTGCCGGCCGGCACCGTCGACAACCTGGTCAAGCCCGAGAACAAGGCGACGCTGACCAAGATCCTCACCTACCATGTCGTGCCCGGCAAGCTCGCGGCTTCCGACCTCACCGACGGTAAGAAGCTGAAGACCGCCGAAGGCGAGGAGCTGACGGTGAAGAAAATGGACGGCAAGGTCTGGATCGTCGACGCCAAGGGCGGCACCTCGATGGTGACGATCACCAACGTCAACCAGTCGAACGGCGTGATCCATGTGGTCGATACCGTGCTGATGCCGGCGACGTAACACCGCGCGATCCTGTTTCATCCCCGAACAGGACGTCCTCAGACCGCGAGCCGGGGATACCCGGCTCGCTCTTTTGTGACCACAATAGCCTCACGACATCGATTCGATGGCGAACGGGATGTAACGAAAGCCGAAACACCGGCGTATAATCGCTGTCACACGCCCTCAGGATGGAACCCGCCATGGCGAGCCTCACAGTCACCGACGAGCAGGTCACGGCCACCAAGTCCAAAGTGATCCAGCCGGCCTGGGTGCGGGTCATGCATTGGATCAACGCGCTCGCCATGATCCTGATGATCCTGTCGGGCTGGCAGATCTACAACGCCTCGCCGCTGTTCGACTTCCGCTTTCCGCGCGAGTACACGCTGGGCGGCTGGCTCGGCGGCGGCCTGCTCTGGCATTTTGCGGCGATGTGGCTGCTGATGATCAACGGCCTCGCCTATCTCGTCACCGGCATCGCCACCGGCCGCTTCCGCAAGAAGCTGCTGCCGATCACGGCATCGGGCGTGCTCCACGACGTCAGGGCGGCGCTGACCTTCAAGCTCGGCCATGACGATCTCACCGTCTACAATTACGTGCAGCGGCTGCTCTATGCCGGCATCATCGTGGTCGGCGTGCTGATCGTGCTGTCGGGCCTTGCGATTTGGAAGCCCGTGCAGCTCTATTATCTCGTGATGCTGTTCGGCGATTATCCGGCCGCGCGCTATGTCCACTTCTTCTGCATGGCCGCGATCTGCGCGTTTCTGGTCGTTCACGTCTTGCTTGCGCTGCTCGTGCCGAAGAGTCTGCGCGCGATGATCATCGGTCGCTGAGGAGGAGAATCGTCATGGCGAAGCGTCCGTTCCTCATTCCCGGCGTCGACAAGCGGCTGCTGATCAAGGATTCCATCAAGACGATGCCTGACGTCACGCGCCGCCGCTTCATTGCGGGCGGCGCCAGCCTGGGAGCGCTGACGCTGCTCACGGGTTGCGACGTCATCGACTCGTCCTCGGCCGAGACCATGCTGGCGAAGGTCTCGAAGTTCAACGATGCCGTGCAGGCCTGGATGTTCAATCCCGACGCGCTGGCGCCGACCTTCCCCGAAAGCGCGATCACAAAGCCCTTCCCGTTCAACGCCTATTACGATCTCGACGACGCGCCCGATATCTCGGCCGCCGATTGGAAGCTCGAGGTGCGCGGCCTCGTCGACAACAAGAAGTCCTGGACGCTGGATGAACTCCATCAATTGCCGCAGGTCACGCAGATCACGCGTCACATCTGCGTCGAGGGCTGGAGCGCGATCGGCAGCTGGACCGGCACGCCCTTGCGCGATTTCCTCAAGCTGATCGGCGCCGACACGCGCGCGAATTATGTCTGGTTCCAGTGCGCCGACAAGGACGGCTACAATTCACCGCTCGACATGCGCAGTGCGCTGCATCCGCAGACCCAGATGACGTTCAAATACGCAAACGAGATCCTGCCGCGCGCCTACGGCTTTCCGATGAAGATCCGCGTGCCCACCAAGCTGGGCTTCAAGAACCCGAAATACGTGGTCTCGATGGAAGTCACCAACGATTACAAGGGCGGCTATTGGGAAGACCAGGGATATAATTCGTTCAGCGGGAGCTGAGAGGGCGAATAGCGAATCGGGAGTGGCGAATAGGGAAGCAATGAAGCCAACCCGCTCTCAATTCGCTACTCGCTATTCGC
This sequence comes from Bradyrhizobium sp. USDA 336, assembly GCF_044908355.1. NCBI lineage: Bacteria > Pseudomonadati > Pseudomonadota > Alphaproteobacteria > Hyphomicrobiales > Nitrobacteraceae > Bradyrhizobium > Bradyrhizobium sp. USDA 336. Next base: position 5,920,637 of record NZ_JBIYDC010000002.1, read on the forward strand.
CTTTCGGACCCACTTTCCTCTGGCACAGCGCCGCCACCGCGCCCAGCGCCAATAGCGCCGCCGACACATTCAGCGCGTAACTCAGGCTCCCCAGCGCATCCGTAATCGCGCCGACCACGATCGGCCCGAGCGTTTGGCCGACGCCGAACGAGATCGTCATCGCCGCAATCGCGGTCGGCCACACCTCTGGCGGATAGTTGAAGCGGACGAAGGCGGTGGTCGAGCCGACCACGGCGAAGAAGGCGACGCCGAACACGATCGCGGAGACCGCGAGCCAGGCCGGCGAATGCCCGATCATCGGCAGCGCTGCGCCGGCTGCGTTGGTGCCGAGGATGATGGCGGTGGCAAGTCCGCCGCGATCGAGCGCCAGCACGCCGCGCCAGGCCCAGGGCGTCACGAACGCGGATAGGCCGATCAGGCCCCAGAACGCCGCCTGCGCCGCGGCCCCGCCGCCGCCGTCGCGCACATAGGCGATCATGAAGGTCATGTAGGCGATATAGCCGGCGCCGAACAGGAAATAACCGGCCAGATAAATCAGCACCGGCAGGATCGCGAACGAGGCATGACCGCCTTCGGAGAAGCGCGCGCCGCTCTCGATCCGGATCAGGAACAGCGGGATCGTCATCGCGACCGACAGCAGCGTCAGCGCCCACCACACGATCCACCACGAGCCCGGCCCAAAATGTTGCAGCGTGAACGGGGCGATCAGCCCCGAGGACAGAATGCCGATGCCGGGTCCGGCATAGAACAGGCTGAGCAGGAAGTTGGCCCGTTCGGGCCGCGACTGGGCGATGGTGGCAGCGAGTGCGCCGCCGGCGACGAAGCCGGCCGCCGCGCCCAGGCCCAGCACCAGGCGCGCCAGGCTCAGCGCGACGAAATCCCCCGTCAGCGCGCAGGTGGCGAGCGCTGCGACGCAGGCAATGGTTCCGCCGCGGATCGCGGCGGCCCAGCCGACGCGCCGGATCAGGCGGGACGCCACCAGCGCGCCCACGAGATAGCCGACGGCGTTGATCGTGTTCATGAAACCGGCCGCCGAGTAGGACCAGCCGAGGTCCTCCCGCATGTCAGGTAGCACCAGCGCATAGGCAAAGCGGCCGATGCCGAGCCCCACGGTGGCGGCCAGCGACAGCGTCAGGATCAGCCGCGCGGGATGCGCGGCGGGCAGGGGGCGATCAGGTGCGTGCAAGGGGTACTCCGGCCTACCCAGTGTGGCAGGCCCCGCCGGCCTTGCACAGCGGCGCGGCGGCAATGGTGTCTTGCCAAGCGCGCAACGCCGCTCTAGCACTCCGGCGCCGTCATTCCGGGGCGCGCGAAGCGCGAGCCCGGAATCCATAACCCCGGCTGGTGGCTATGGATTCCGGGCCCGCGCTAAGAGGCGCGTCCCGGAATGACGAGAGAGGATCGAAAAGGACACGACCATGGCGACCCACAAACTGCTGCTGCTTCCCGGCGACGGTATCGGCCCCGAGGTGATGGGCGAGGTGAAGCGGTTGATCGACTGGCTCAATTCGGCCGGGATCGCCAAGTTCGAGACCGACACCGGCCTCGTCGGCGGCTCCGCCTATGATGCGCACAAGGTGTCGATCTCCGAAGGCGACATGGCCAAGGCCAAGGACGCCGACGCCGTGATCTTCGGCGCGGTCGGCGGCCCGAAATGGGATGCCGTGCCTTACGAGGTGCGCCCGGAGGCCGGCCTCTTGCGCCTGCGCAAGGATCTCGCGCTGTTCGCCAACCTCCGTCCCGCCGTGTGCTATCCGGCGCTCGCGGATGCTTCCAGCCTGAAGCGCGAGGCGATCGAGGGCCTCGACATCGTCATCGTGCGTGAGCTCACCGGCGGCGTCTATTTCGGCGAGCCCAAGATCATCACCGATCTCGGCAACGGCCAGAAGCGCGCCATCGATACCCAGGTCTACGATACCTATGAGATCGAGCGCATCGGCCGCGTCGCCTTCGAGCTTGCCCGGAAGCGCAAGAACAAGGTGACGTCGATGGAGAAGCGCAACGTCATGAAGTCGGGCGTGCTCTGGAACGAGGTCATGACTCAGGTCCACAAGCGCGAATACCCCGATGTCACGCTCGAGCATCAGCTCGCCGATTCCGGCGGCATGATGCTGGTGAAATGGCCGAAGCAGTTCGACGTCATCGTGACGGACAATCTGTTCGGCGACATGCTCTCCGACATCGCGGCGATGCTCACGGGTTCGCTCGGCATGTTGCCCTCGGCCTCGCTCGGCGAGGTCGACGTCAAGACCAAAAAGCGCAAGGCGCTGTACGAGCCCGTGCACGGCTCGGCCCCCGATATTGCCGGCAAGGGCCTCGCCAATCCTATCGCGATGATCTCGTCCTTCGGCATGGCACTGCGCTATTCCTTCGACATGGGCGATCTCGCCGACAAGGTCGACCAGGCAATCGCTGCCGTGCTGGCCAGCGGCCTGCGCACCGCCGATATCAAGTCGGAAGGCACGACGTCGGCTTCGACCACGCAGATGGGCGAAGCGATCCTGAAGGAATTGCAGAAGCTGCACGCGTAGCCACAAGCACCGCCATCGTAGGGTGGGCAAAGCGTAAGCGTGCCCACCGCTTCTATCGCGATTGCCGAGAGATGGTGGGCACGGCGCAAGCGCGCCTTTGCCCACCCTACGGCCTCATCGGAGCCGCCTCATGGATACACCCCGCCCCAAGATCGCGGAAACCGTCATCCATGAGACGGTGCGCCTGCGCGAGGCGCAGGTCGGGCGGCGTTGCGAGGTGCTTGCGGGCACGCGCATCGAATATGCTTCGCTCGGCGACTACTCCTATCTCGGCGAGAATTGCGACGTCGCCGACGCCGTGATCGGCAAGTTCACGGCGATCGCCAACTCGGTGCGGATCGGTGCGCCAAACCACCCGATGGGCCGTCCCTCGCAGCACCGCTTCACCTACGTCCCCGAATATTACGAGGGGGGCGCGACGCGCGACCGCGACTTCTTCGCAGGTAGGCGCGGCGACCGGGTGATCGTCGGCAACGACGTCTGGATCGGCCACGCCGCCATCCTGCTGCCGGGTGTGAGCGTCGGCGATGGCGCAGTGATCGCCGCAGGCGCCGTCGTCAGCCGCGATGTCGAGCCGTACACCATCGTCGGTGGCGTTCCCGCCCGTCCCATCCGCAAGCGCTTTGACGATACCGTTTCCGCAAGCCTGCGCCGCATCGCCTGGTGGGATTGGCCGGATGCGCTGATCTTCGAGCGCCTCAGTGATTTCCGCTCCGAGGCCATCGAAGAATTTTGCCGGCGCTATGACCCGGCAGCCAACGCGTAGCCTCAGCCGTCATTGCGAGGAGCGAAGCGACGAAGCAATCCAGAAACGTTCCGCGGAGAGATTCTGGATTGCTTCGCTGCGCTCGCAATGACGATGGAGAAGCGGAAGTGCCCACGGCACTGCCCCGAAAACAAATGGCCGGGCTTTTGCCCGGCCATTTTGATTCGGATCGCTGCCCGCCTCAGTACAGCGGGAAGTTCTGCGGATAGCCGCCGACATCCTGCGGCGGGGAGAGCGGCTGGCGGTCGATCGGCCGGTTGAGGTTCTCGCGGGCGAAGGACGGATAGCCCACGGCCGGGGGGAAGGCATAGTCGGTGAACTTGCGGTCGCCCGGATTGACCTCGGTGCCGCCGTCCAGCCAGGAGCGCTTGCTCACATAGAGGCGCGTGCGGCCCTGCTGGTAGACCGTGTTGGGGCCGCTCGGGCCGTAATAGGGCCGGCCGCGGTCGTCATAGCGCTGCTTGGTCCTGGTGTCGGCGGAAGTCGGGGTCGCGAACGCAACGGCAATTGCGGCGCCCGCCGCAAGCAATGTCGCCAGTTTGTTCGCGGCAGAAAATTTCAAGCTCATCACGTCCCCTTCAGGCGGCAGGCCGCCAGTCGATTTCACCCCATACTAGCCCGGCCGGGGCGGACGCAACTAGGTCAATTGGGTCACACCAGCTCGGAATAATCGTGCGCGCCGGCAAAAGTTGCATGCAAACCAGCCACTTGAGCTTGATGCAGAAGCCTTGATGCAGGTCAAAGCGCTCCACGCAATTGCGCGTTCGCGGCGCCCAGCAGCCAGTCCGGCGAGCCCTGGGGGTCACAGCCGCGGCGCCTGAGCTCGGCATGGGCGAACAATTCCGCCAGCCTCGGCTCGTTGCCCGAGGCCAGCAGCGTCAGCCGGTTCAGCGTGCAGGCGATCGCCGCGCGCCGGGCGGGCAAGCTGTCGCCCTGGCAAGAGAAGCCGGAGATCTGCAAGGCAGGCTCCTCGTAGCGCTTGAGATAGCCGAGGCAGGCCCGCGTACCCTCTGTCGCGCCGACCGGCCGGAACAGGGCGACGGGGCCGAATTTGCTGTCGATCAGGCCGGCCTGCTCGAGCGGGGCATCTGCACTCAAACCCATCCGAGCGGCCAAGCCCGCGGCCGCCGGCCGTGTCACGTCGAATTCGGCGCCTTGGCGGTAGATTTCGAGCTCGGCCACCGGCTTGTCCGCCATATCGGTCCAGTGCAGCACGTCCCTGCGGCCGCCTTCGGGATGCCGAAAGATGATGTAAGAGGCTGTTTTCTCTGATGAATCGATCCGGCTGACGGCGAAGGCTGGGTGCGAGCGGTCGGCGATGCTCCAACCCGGTCTGTCCGCGGGACCATCGCCGCGCAGGTCAGGCAGCTGTCCCAATGCCGCAAGGGCGAGGATGGCAAACAGGGCGAGCGCCCCCACATAGGCGACCAGATGCGCCAGCGTGCCGACGACCTCGTCGGCCAAGGCCAAGAGCGTCAGCTGGATCTGGGTAGGGCTAACGGCCGTGCTGGCCTCAGGCGACTGCATCCACGTCCCTAAGGCATGGTCTTAACGTTGTCTTGAGGCCGGTTCTCGCATAGAAGCGCTGCTCTTCCTGTTTAAGCGTCAGCTTCGGGAACGGGCTTTTTCATCGGAGAGTGAACGATGGGTTACAAAGTCGCAGTCGTCGGCGCGACCGGCAATGTCGGTCGGGAAATGCTCAACATCCTGGATGAGCGCAAATTCCCCGCGGACGAGGTCGTGGCCCTGGCGTCGCGCCGCAGCGTCGGTGTCGAAGTCTCCTATGGCGACCGCACCCTGAAGGTCAAAGCGCTCGAGCATTACGACTTCTCCGACGTCGACATCTGCCTGATGTCGGCGGGCGGGTCGGTGTCGAAGGAATGGTCGCCGAAGATCGGCGCCGCCGGCGCTGTGGTGATCGACAATTCCTCGGCTTGGCGCATGGATCCGGACGTGCCGCTGATCGTGCCCGAGGTGAACGCGGCCGCGACCGAAGGCTTCAAGAAGAGGAACATCATCGCGAACCCGAACTGCTCGACCGCGCAGCTCGTGGTCGCGCTCAAGCCGCTGCACGAGAAGGCGACGATCAAGCGCGTCGTGGTCTCGACCTATCAGTCGGTGTCGGGCGCCGGCAAGGACGCGATGGACGAATTGTTCTCGCAGACCAAGGCCGTCTACACCAACGACGAGCTGGTCGCGAAGAAATTCCCCAAGCGCATCGCCTTCAACGTCATCCCCCACATCGACGTCTTCATGGAGGACGGCTACACCAAGGAAGAGTGGAAGATGATGGCGGAGACCAAGAAGATCCTGGATCCCAAGATCAAGCTGTCCGCCACCTGCGTGCGCGTGCCCGTGTTCGTCGGCCATTCCGAGGCCGTCAACATCGAGTTCGAGTCCCCGATCAGCGCTGACGAAGCCCGCGAGATCCTGCGCAAGGCGCCGGGCTGCCTCGTCATCGACAAGCAGGAGCCCGGCGGCTACGCCACGCCCTATGAAGCGGCCGGCGAGGACGCGACCTACATCAGCCGCATCCGCGAGGACGCGACCGTGGAGAACGGCCTCGTGCTGTGGTGCGTATCCGATAACTTACGCAAGGGCGCCGCCCTCAACGCGATCCAGATCGCCGAAGTGCTGATCAACCGCAAGCTGATCACCGCCAAGCAGAAGGCGGCGTAAGGGGCTTACATCGGCCGGACTTCGACCACGTCAGGCACGAAGTGCTTGAGCAGGTTCTGGATGCCGTGCTGGAGCGTCGCCGTCGATGACGGGCAGCCGGAGCAGGCGCCCTTCATGTTGAGATAGACGATACCGTCCTTGAAGCCGCGGAAGGTGATGTCGCCGCCGTCATTGGCGACGGCCGGCCGCACCCGGGTCTCGATCAGGTCCTTGATCATGTCGACGGTCTCGGCGTCGGCTTCATCGAAGAACTCGTCCTCGTCGTCGAGATCGGCATCGCTGTGCGCTTCGCCGTCGGCGAGCAGCGGCGCGCCGGACATGTAGTGCTCCATGATGGCGCCGAGAATCGCGGGCTTGAGCTGCTGCCACTCACCGCTCGCCTTCGTCACGGTGATGAAGTCCGATCCGTAGAACACGCCGGTGACGCCGGGCACCTCGAACAGCTTTTCGGCGAGCGGCGAACGCGCCGCCGATTCGCGGCTCGAAAATTCCATCGGGCTGCCGTCGACCACGACGCGGCCGGGAATGAACTTCAGCGTGGCGGGATTGGGGGTGGCTTCGGTTTGAATGAACATGGTTTTCTCCAGACGTCGCCGGTTCAAGGCCGGCGCGTGCTCTATCCCCTAGCAGATGGCGACGGCGAACGCACGGTCAAGGGGAAGGCTGGACGTTTCGGTGCAATTTCAGTGGGTTAAGGTACGCAATCTTCTCTCGTCGTCATGGCCGGGCTTGTCCCGGCCATCCACGCTTTGCTTCGTCGTGCCAAGAACGTGGATGCCCGGGACAAGCCCGGGCATGACGAGTAACCCACCGGCAGAGCCGCCTACGACAGCGAATCCACGCTTTCGTCGCTCAGCGCGCCCGAGATAATCGTCACCGGCACCGGGAAGGTGCCGAGCGCATTTGCGAGCAGCGAGACCAATGGTCCGGGCCCCTCCGCGCCAGGATTGGCGGCGAGCACCAGCATGGCGATATCGGGGTCCTCGTCGATCACTGCGAGCAGCTGTTCCATAGCGCTGCCTTCGCGGATCGCCCGCTCCGGCGTGATGGCGGCGATGCCGTTGGCGCGCCCGGCGGCGCGGTCGAGCGCGGCTTCGGCGGCTTCCTGCGCCTCGGCGCGCATGATGTCGGCGACCCCCAGCCATTCCTGGCTCTGCTGCTCCGGCTCGATGATGCGCAGCATCACCACGCCGCCGCCAGCGCGGATCGCCCAGCGGCTTGCGTAATAGACGGCGCGATCCCATTCGGCGCTGTCGTCGACGATGACGAGGCATTTGGGCTTGTGACCCGGCTCGTAGCAAAGTCGCTTGCTGGTCATGCATGTCCCGGATTGTGCACGGGAGCATGCTGCCACACTCCCGCGATGTTTGGGAGGGGCGAAGCGGCCGGCGCCGTGGCGCCAGCCGGTATCGTGAAGCGCGCCCTAGCGCCGGCGGATGAAGCCAACGATGTCCTTGGCGAGCTTCATGGTCTCGTCGGCGATCGCGCGCGCCCGATCGGATCCCTCGTTCAGGATCGCGTCGATATGGCCGGGGTCGGCGACGAGGCGCTTCATCTCGCCGGCGATCGGCGCGAGCTTTGTCACGCACAGCTCTGCCAGCGCGTTCTTGAAGCTGGAGAACTGGCCGTTGCCGAATTCGCGCAGCACGTCCGCCTTGGAGCGGCCGGACAGCGCGGCGAAGATGCCGACGAGATTGTCGGCCTCGGGCCGCGCTTCCAGGCCTTTCTCTTCCGTCGGCAGCGGCTCCGGATCGGTCTTCGCCTTGCGGATCTTCTGCGCGATGGTGTCGGCATCGTCGGTCAGATTGATGCGCGAATTGTCGGAGGCGTCCGACTTCGACATCTTCTTGGTGCCGTCGCGCAGGCTCATCACGCGCGTCGCCGGACCCGTAATCAAGGGTTCCGGCAGCGGGAAGAACAGCCCGTCATTGACGCCCTGCGCGCGGATCGAGTCGCCGAAGTCGTTGTTGAACTTCTGCGCGATGTCGCGCGAAAGCTCGAGATGCTGCTTCTGGTCCTCGCCCACGGGAACGTGGGTGGCGCGGTAGAGCAGAATGTCGGCCGCCATCAGCACGGGATAGTCGAATAGACCGACCGAGGCGTTCTCGCGGTCCTTGCCGGCCTTCTCCTTGAACTGGGTCATGCGTCCCAGCCAGCCCATGCGCGCGACGCAGTTGAAGATCCAGGCGAGCTCGGCATGGCCCGAGACCTGGCTCTGGTTGAACACGATGTGCTTCTTCGGATCGATGCCGGCCGCGATGAACGCGGCGGTCACCTCGCGGGTGTTGCGCGCGAGCTCGACCGGCCCGCCCCAGACGTCCACCCCTTGCGTGATCGCGTGCATGTCGACGACGCAATAGATGCAATTGTGGGTTTCCTGCATCTTCACGAAGTTGACGATGGCGCCGAGGTAATTGCCGAGGTGGAGATTGCCCGTCGGCTGGACGCCCGAAAAGACCCGTTCAACGAATGGCATGGTCAGCCTTCCCATAGGTATTCGGCCGTCGTTTCCAACAGCGGCGCTGCCCCGTCAAGGGTCTTTCGCCGGGCTCGCGGTTTAGCCGGGCCGTTTCAACGCGTTAACCGCCTCACGCCAGGAGGCGGCGCCGACGGTTTGCAGCAGCAAGCCGTAGACGGCGATCCCGGCCACGATCTGTACACCCAGCGCAATGAAGTGGATGAGCCCATGGGCGCCGGCAGGCACCAGACCCGTTGTCAGCCAGAGCAGGGCGCCCATGGCGATCGCGGCCAGCACGATCCGCGGCAATCGCGTGCGGGCACTCGCATCGATCGAGAAGCCGAACGCGGCCGTGCCCTTCCGGATCAAGGAGAGCGCGCTGCTCCAGGCGCCGGCCGCGATACCAGTCGCGATACCGCTCGCGCCAAGGAGATGGCCGAGCAGAATCGCGAGCACGACCGTCACCACGAAGCCCTTGGCTGTCGCGAGCAGCGGCGTCATCGTGTCGTTGCGGGCATAGAAGGCCGGCGACAGCGCCTTGATCAGCACATGCGCCGGCAGGCCCAGCGCCAGCCACATCAGCGCACGCGCAGTGGCCGAGCTGTCCTCCGCACCGAACGCGCCATGCTCGAACAACAGCCGCACGATCGGCTCGGCGAGCACGATCAGGCCGATCGTGGCCGGCAGTGCCAGCCCGGCCGCAAGCTCCAGCGCGCGGGATTCGGCATGCGCCACCGCGTCGCGATCGGAGCTAGCGACGGCGCGCGTCAGCTCCGGCACCAGGACGGTGCCCATGGCGACGCCGACAATGCCGAGCGGCAGCTCGATCAAGCGGTTGGCGAAATAGAGCCAGGACACCGCGGACGGCGTTGCGGACGCGATGATCGCACCCGCCACCATCAGCCATTGCGGCCCCGAGCTTGCGATCATGCCGGGGATCGCCTTGGCGAAGAAGCCGCGCATCTCCTTGTCGAAACTGGCGCGCAGCGGTGTCGCCAGGCGCGCGCTTCGCCGCGACAGCAGCATCAGCAATTGCAGCAGGCCGGCCAGGCCGACCGTCGCCGCCAGGATCCACGCGGCGAAGCCGGCGTCTGCATGCCAGACCAGCAGCATCACGATCGCCGCGATCAGCGCAATGTTGAACAGCAGTGGCGAGAACGCCGTCAGCGCGAAGCGCCCCTGCGCATTGAGAAGCCCCATCAGCACGGTGACGGGACCGGCGAAGGCGAGGTAAGGCAGCATCAGCCGCGCGTTCTGAACCGCGAGATCGAGCGTGCCGCTGCCGAGGAATCCCGGCGCGATGATCGTCATGATCAGCGGCATCAACAAGGCGATCAGGATCGAGCTCGCGATCAGGGCCGCGCTGACCGTACCGAGCACGCGCCCGGCGAACGCCGCGGCTTCCGCCACCCCGTCGCGGTCCCGCACCCGCAGCCAGGCTGGGATCAGCGCCGCGTTCAGCGCGCCCTCGCTGAGCAGCCGCCGCACCACGTTGACGAGCTGGAACGCCGCCAGAAACGCGTCCGCCACCGCGCCAGTGCCGAGCAGCGCCGCAATCAGGGAATCTCGGGCGAAACCCAGCAGGCGCGAGGCCAGCGTTCCCGTCGAGACGGTCAGGAAGGAGCGGATCATGCTCTCGAAAATACCGTTGCTTGCCCGCCGAGGCCCGGTCGTGATAGGCCGCGAGCTTGGATTTCAGGCCGACAGGAAGCGGATTTCTGGTTAGATCGCAATCCGGCAAACAGGATCAAGGTGAATGGCTGACGTGAAATACGACGTTCTCGGCATCGGCAACGCGCTGTTCGACGTGCTGGTTCGGACCGACGAGGCCTTTCTGGCCAAGCATGGCATGGCGAAGGGCAGCATGTCGCTGATCGACGAGGCGCGCGCGGCGGCCATCTACAAGGACATGGGTCCGGCCACGGAAGTCTCGGGCGGATCTGCGGCCAACACCATCGTCGGCATCGGCAGCCTGGGGGCGCGCGCCGCCTATGTCGGCAAGGTCAAGGACGACCAGATCGGCAAGCTCTACGTGCACGACATTCGCGCCGCCGGCGTCGCCTTCAACACGCCCGCTGCCAAGGACGGCCCCGCCACCGGCTGCTCCTACATCCTGGTCACCGGCGACGGCGAGCGCACCATGAACACCTATCTCGGCGCGGCGCAGGACCTGTCGCCCGCCGACATCGATCCGGCCGAGATTGCGGGCGCGGGCATCGTCTACCTCGAGGGCTATCTCTGGGACCCCAAGAACGCCAAGGAGGCCTTCGTCAAGGCGGCCAAGATCGCCCATGACGCCAAGCGCAAGGTGGCGCTGACGCTGTCGGATTCCTTCTGCGTTGATCGCTATCGCGACGAGTTTCTCTCGCTGATGCGGAGCGGCACCGTCGACATCGTGTTCGCCAATGAGTCCGAGCTGCACTCGCTCTACATGACCTCGGATTTCGACACCGCGCTGAAGCAGCTGCGCAACGACGTCAACCTCGGTGTGGTCACCCGCAGCGAGAAGGGCTGCATGGTGGTGTCGTCGGAAGACGCGGTCGCCGCGCCGGCCTTCCCGGTCGAGAAGGTGGTCGACACCACCGGTGCCGGCGATCTCTTCGCCGCCGGCTTCCTCTACGGCCTCGCGCGCAACTTCGGATACAAGCAGTGCGGCGAGCTCGGCGCACTCGCCGCCGCCGAAGTCATCCAGCACATCGGCGCCCGCCCGCTGGTGTCGCTGAAGGAGCTGGCCGAGCAGCGCGGGCTGACGGGGTAGGGCGAGGCTCTCTCCCCGTCATTGCGAGGAGCGCAGCGACGAAGCAATCCAGAGTCTCTCCAGGGCGGCAAACTGGATTGCTTCGCTGCGCTCGCAATGACGCTGTTGATGCATGTGCGCCTCCCACTCACTGTCGTCATGCCCGGGCTTGTCCCGGGCATCCACGTACTACGTGCCGTGCGGTGAGCCGTGGATGGCCGGAACAAGCCCGGCCATGACGCATGGTGAAAGCCGCGCGCCCCCTCACGCCGCCCTCTGTCCGCTTCCGGCAGCATCGAGCCCGGCATAAACGCCGCGCTCAAAGCCTGCGAACGCCTCCAGGCATTTCGCGTCCGCGAACGGCAGCAGCTGCATCAGGATGACGCCGGTGACGTCTCGCGCCGGGTCGATCCAGTAATAGGTGTTGGCGAGGCCCGCCCAGGCGAGGCTGCCGGCGCTGCGGCCCTCGGCGGTCTTCGCGGTGTTGATCATGAAGCTGAGGCCCCACTTCTTCACCTGCTCCGGATAGAGATCGACGTCGTTGGTGTACATCGGCGCCGCCGTCGTCATCTTGGTCATGTTGAGATCGCCCATCTGGTTCTGGCTCATCATGGCGACCGTCTCGGCTTTCAGCACCTGGTTGCCGTTGCCGCGGCCCTTGTTGAGGATCATCTGGGTGAACTTGATGTAGTCGGACGCGGTCGAGTAGAGGCCGCCGCCGCCCATGTGGAATTCCGGCTCCTGCTCCAGCTCGAACGGGATCGCTGCGAGCTGGCCGTCCTCGCCGCGCGCATGCATGCCGACCAGGCGCTTGCGCATGTCGTCGGTGATCTTGAAAGCGGTGTCGCGCATGCCGAGCGGCGCGAACAGATTGTCACGCAGGTACGCGTCGAGCCGCTTGCCGCTGGCGGCCTCCACGGCCTTGCCGACGAAATCGATGTTGGTGCCGTACTCCCAGCGCGTGCCGGGGTCGGACATGATCGGCGTCTTCAATGCCGCGTTCTGGCAGGTGGTGATGGCGGGAATGCCGTTCTTGTCCAGATAGACCGCGAGATCGCCGTTCCACATGTTGTAGCAGAAGCCGGCGGTGTGGGTCATGAGCTGGCGCAGCGTGATCGGCCCCTTGGCCGGGCGCAGCTTCGCCTCGCCATTGGCGTCAAAACCTTCGAGCACCTGCGGATTGGCGAGCTCCGGCAAAACATCGCCGATCGGCGCATCCAGCGACAGCCTGCCCTGCTCGACCAGCTGCATGGCGCCCGCTGTGGTCACCGCCTTCGTCATCGATGCGATCCAGAACACGCTGTCGGCGGTCATCGGATCGGGCTTGGACAGATCGCGCTTGCCGAACGCACCCTGATACAGCACGTCTTGACCGCTGGCCGCGATGGCGACGACGCCCGGAATCTCCTTGGTCTCGCTCTTCTGACGCAGAATCTCATCGATCTGGGCTTGGCTTTGCATGGCGTTTCCTCGGGTTTGATTATTGTTGGAAGTGATCGATTGTCTTCCCGGATCTCCGGCGCGGCAAGCGCCATCTATGTACCTGCACCGGTCGCGATGTCGTGACTTGACGGTCTTGATCCAACGCAGGACGACAACGAGGCTGAGCGCGTACGCTCTTTTACAATCTGCGGTGGATCGGCGTGTCTCGCCTCACCTTGGATGGGTTTCTCGCGATATGCTTCGTGGTTTTCGAACCCCTGAAACATTTCGTGAGCTGCCGCGTTCAGCACCCGGCCCGATCGACGAGCCGTTAAGACTTGATGCAAATGTGCCGGCCGTGGATGGGCGGCGAGGGGGACCTCAGATGATTTCGACCTGGAGCGAATGGAAACGCTATCCCCGTGCCGGACGAGGCGAGAATCTGGAGGCGCCGATTTCGCCCGGCATTTACGAGGTCCGCATCGCCGGCACCGGCGCGCTCTATTCCTTCGGCGCCGTCGACAATCTGGCGCAGGCGCTGGCGCTGCTGCCGGTCGGCTCGAAGTCGTGGTTCGGCCGTCGCGACACCTCCCACGTTCCCGATCTGGAATACCGGACCTGCGCGACCTCCACGAAGGCGGACGCCAAGGCCGCGGCCGAACGCATGATCGGACGCCGCGAGACCTATATGAGCGGCGCAGCCTGATCCTTCCGCGGCGGTGGTGCTTCACCTCTCCCCGCCGGGGAGAGGTGAAGGACCAGCGGCCCTCAGCTTAACTCCCAGCAGATGTGCGTTGCCGGGCGGTGCATTGCGTACCGTCTGTCCCTATATTGCGGCCGATCCGATCGCCCAGGGAGAAACGCCATGACACCGACCGCCGCCGCACGCGCCTCGCAAGCCACCGCCACTCTGCGCGACCGGTTGAAGGACCCATCGCTGCTGAAGGAGGCCTGCTACATCGACGGCGCCTGGGTCGGCACGCCGGTCTTCGCCGTCAACAATCCCGCCACCGGCGTCGAGCTCGCAAAGGTGCCGCAGCTTGGTGCCGACGACACCACCCGGGCGGTTGAAGCCGCCGAGCGCGCCTTTCCGGCCTGGGCAAAGCACACCGCCAAGCAGCGCTCCAACATCCTGCGTAAATGGTTCGAGCTGATCACGGCCAATCGCGAGGATCTCGCGCTGATCCTCACCTCCGAGCAGGGCAAGCCGCTCACCGAGGCGCTCGGCGAGGTCGATATCGGCGCGGCCTATATCGAGTTCTTCGCCGAGGAAGCGAGGCGCGTCTATGGCGAGACCATCCCGACCCAGCGCGCCGATGCGCGCCTGCTCGCCATCAAGCAGCCGATCGGCGTCTGCGGTGCGATCACGCCGTGGAATTTCCCGAACTCGATGATCACGCGCAAAGTGTCGCCGGCGCTGGCGGCCGGCTGCACGGTGGTGCTCAAGCCCGCCAACGAGACGCCGCTGTCGGCGCTGGCGCTGGCCGTGCTCGCCGAGCGGGCCGGCGTCCCCAAGGGCGTGCTCAACATCATCACGGGCGATGCGCCGCCGATCGGCAAGGTGCTGTGCGAGCATCCGGCCGTGCGTTTCGTCGGCTTCACCGGCTCGACCGCCGTCGGCAAGATCCTCTACCAGCAGGCCTCGGTCGGCGTGAAGCGGCTCGGCCTCGAGCTCGGCGGTAACGCGCCGTTCGTGGTGTTCGACGACGCCGACATCGACGCCGCGGTCGAAGGCGCCATCGTCTCGAAATACCGCAACATGGGCCAGACCTGCGTCTGCGCCAACCGCATCTACGCCCAGGACAAGATCTACGACGAGTTCGTGCAGAAGCTGTCGAAGAAGGTCGCGGCAATGAAGATCGGCGACGGCACCGAGAGCGGAGTGACGCAGGGGCCCCTGATCAACATGAAGGCGGTCGACAAGGTCGAGCGCCACATTGCCGATGCCGTCAAGCGCGGCGCCAAGGTCGTCACCGGCGGCAAGCGCAGCGAGCTCGGCCGCTCCTTCTTCGAGCCGACGGTGCTGGCCGACGTCAAGCCTGACTCGCTGGTGTCGCAGGAGGAGACCTTCGGCCCCCTCGCACCCGTGATCCGCTTCAAGGACGAGGCGGACGTCATCGCGATGTGCAACGCCTCGCCCTTCGGCCTCGCCTCGTACTTCTACTCCCGCGATATCGGCCGGGTCTGGCGTGTCGCCGAGGCGCTGGAATCGGGCATGGTCGGCGTCAACACCGGCCTCATCACCACCGAGGTCGCGCCCTTCGGCGGCGTCAAGGAAAGCGGCCTGGGCCGCGAAGGCTCGCGTCACGGCATGGAAGAATATGTCGAGATCAAATACGTGATGATGGCGGGGGTGTGAGAGCCGCCGTCCTCTTCGCGAACGCGAGGCAGGCAGAAATGGTGGAGAGGGGCTCCCGGCCTCTCCACGTCATTGCGAGCGGAGCGAAGCAATCCAGAATCCCTCCACGGAAAGACTTTGGATTGCTTCGCTGCGCTCGCAATGACGGAGCTGCGGTAACAGTCGGGCCTAAATCTTCAGCTCTGTCCCCGTCACGCGCCGATACGCTTCCAGGTACCGCTTGCTGGTCGCGTCCACCACGCTGGCCGGCAGCGGCGGCGGCGGGGCGTCGCCGTTCCAGCGGCCGGCGCGGCGTTCGACGTCGAGATAGTCGCGCAAGGGCTGCTTGTCGAAGCTCGCCTGCGGCTGACCCGGCTTGTAGGCATCTACCGCCCAGAAGCGCGACGAGTCCGGCGTCATGACTTCGTCGATCAAGATGATGCGGCCGTCCTTGTCGCGGCCGAACTCGAACTTGGTATCGGCGATGATGATGCCCTGCTCGCGGGCGAGCTCCTCGCCGAGCGTGTAGATCGCGCGCGTCATGCTCTCCAGCGTGTAAGCGACCTCGTCGCCGACCACGGCGCGCATCTTCGCGATGGTGATGTTCTCGTCATGGCCGCTCTCGGCCTTGGTCGCCGGGCTGAAGATCGCGGGCTCCAGCTTCTCGCTCTCGACGAGGCCGGCCTTCAGCTTCTCGCCGGCGAGCGTGCCGCTCGCGGCATATTCCTTCCAGGCGGAGCCTGAGAGATAGCCGCGGATCACGCATTCGATCGGAAACACGGTGGTGCGCTTGCACAGCATGGCGCGGCCAAGGATCTCCGCGCGATGCGGTTTCAACGCCGGCACGGCGGCAATGATCTCGTCGGTATCCGCGCTGATCATGTGATGCGGCACCACGCCTTCGAGCTCATTGAACCACCACGCGCTGATCTGCGTCAGCACTGCGCCCTTCATCGGGATGGTCTCGCCCATCACGACGTCGAAGGCGCTGATGCGGTCGGTGGTGACGAGCAGCAGGCGGTCGTCGTCGACAGCGTAGATATCGCGCACCTTGCCGCGTCCGATCTTGGCAAGCGGCAGGTCGCTGGAGAGCATGGTGGTCATCGGCAAAGCCTTCGCACAGGGAATCCAGCCGCATTCGTTGTGCGGCCGGACACCGGATTAGCCTATTCCGGCAGCGGAATGAACTCGTGTTCCTGCGGAACTGCCGCGAAGCGGCCGGTTTTCCAGTCCTGCTTGGCCTGCTCGATCCGCTCCTTGCTGGAGGAGACGAAATTCCACCAGATGTGGCGCGGGCCCTCCAGCGCATCGCCGCCGAGAAACATCATCCGCGTCGCCTTCAGCGCCTTCACGGTGATGCGGTCGCCGGGCCGGAAGATCAGCAGGCGCGGCCCCTCGTAGCGCTCGCTCGCGATCTCGACCTCGCCGTCGACCACGTAGATCGCGCGCTCCTCGTGATCGGGGTCGAGCGGCACGCTCGCGCCCGCGACCGCCGTGACCTCGGTGTAGAACCAGGGCGAGACCATCGACACCGGCGAGGTGATGCCGAAGGCGGAGCCCGCGATCACCCGCGCGGTGAAGTCGCGCTCGGAGATCATCGGTAGATCGCCCGCCCCATAGTGCTGGAACGACGGCGCGATCTCTTCCGATCCGGCCGGCAGCGCGATCCAGCTTTGCAGGCCGAGCATTTTCTGGCCGGAGGCGCGCTGCGCATCCGGCGTGCGCTCGGAATGCGCGATGCCGCGTCCGGCGGTCATCAGGTTCATCGCGCCGGGCGCGATCTCCTGGACATTGCCCTCGCTGTCGCGATGCATGATCGCGCCGTCGAACAGATAGGTGACGGTGGCAAGCCCGATATGCGGATGCGGCCGCACGTCCATGCCCTTGCCGGAGACGAACTGCACCGGGCCGAAATGATCGAAGAAGATGAAAGGACCGACCATCTGCCGCTTGCCGTGCGGCAGCGCCCGCCGCACCGCGAACCCGTCGCCGAGATCGCGGGTGCGCGGCACGATGACGAGATCGAGCGCATCGCAGGACATGGGATCGCCGAGCACGGGATCGTTCGAGGGCTGCCAGCTCATGAGTGGACTCCTTTTGGCTTTGTTGGACGCGACGGTAGCAGACTTTCACATCAGCGTCGCGACAAAGCGAGCGCCCGACGTCGCAGCTGCGATAGCCTACATACTCCGCTGTCATGCCCCGGCTTGACCGGGGCATCCAGTACGCCGCAGCCCATCGGTTCAACCGCTGCCGTCTCGGAGTACTGGATCGCCCGGTCAAGCCGGGCGATGACAGCTGTGGATGCCGCCGCTAGCCCTTGCATGCGGATGGACCTTGAAAAAGCGAGCCTGACGAACGATGTTCGGCTGCCTTCAACTGCGACCGTTCGACCCAGCCGATGACCCTTGCCGCAACCGAGCTCGCCTTCCGCGCTGCCAGCGTCGCGCTGCTGCTTGTGCTCGCGGCCTCGCTTGTCTCCGGCCTCCGTCATGTGCTGGCAGCCCGCCTCGGCGCCGTCTTCGCGTTAGGCTCGGCGGCGCATGCCGCGAGCTATTCCATCGGCGTGTCGTCGCCCGTTCCGATCTGGCACGCGCCGCTGATTGCACTGTCGACCGGCAACATCGTCGTGTTCTGGCTGTTCACTCGCGCGCTGTTCGACGACGACTTTCGGCTACGCTGGTGGCATGGTTTGATCTGGGCCGCGGTGACCGCCTTCAGCTTGGTCGGATGTCTCTGGATCGCGCCCGGCGGCAACGCGCGGTTCTCTGTGACGGCAGTGAACCTGATCGTGCTCGGCTTCATCGCGCTCGCGGTGGCGCAGACGATCGGATCGTGGTCCGCCGATCTGGTCGAGCGCCGCCGCCGCCTGCGCGTGTTCATCGTCTGCGCCGCCGCACTCTATGGCGGGTCGAATGCGCTGCTCCAGATCCTCGTGGCCTTCAGCGTGGGCGATGTCGCCGACACGATCAATACCGGCGTGCTCGCCTGCATCGTTGCCGCGATCGCCTACGCCATGTTGCGCGTCGATGGCGCCGATCTGTTTCCGATTGCGCCAGAGCCCGCACTGGCGATCGCGCCGATCCAGCCTTTGGCCGAGGACTCCAACCAGAAACTCATCGATGCCCTGATGCGCCTGATGGCGGACGAGCGGATCTATCGCCAGGAGAACATCACCATCGGTGTGCTGGCGGGCCGGCTGAAGATTCCCGAATACAGGTTGCGCCGGCTGATCAACCAGCAGCTCGGCTATCGCAATTTCAATGTATTCCTGAACAACCACCGCATCGACGAAGCCAAGGCCGCGCTCGCCGATCCCTCCCAGGCCGAGGTCCCCGTCATCACCATCGCCATGGACGCCGGCTTCCAGTCGCTGGGCCCATTCAACCGCGCCTTCAAGGCGGTGACAGGCGTGACGCCGACCGAGTACCGGCGGCTGAAGACGAGTGCGGCTTGATCCTTCTTTACCTCTCCCCGCTTGCGGGGAGAGGTCGGATTGCGAAGCAATCCGGGTGAGGGGGTACAGGTCCGTCGGCAGTCTCGCGTGCGGAGAGAGGCTCCTCACCCTAACCCTCTCAGCGCGAGCGAAGCTCGTCGCGGCCCCGTAAGAACGGGGAGAGGGAAGCAGACCCATCGCTGTCTCATTCTCGTATCACTCTGAAATTGCTCGCTTATTCCAAAATCGGCCAGCCCGTCCCGATTTCAACCAACCCCTTTTCCAAATCCGGCGAGCATCTCCCGCCCGCATCCCGCTTCCTCCCGGCATACGCCCCAGCCGGAGAACGCCCGTGACCCGCCGCCGCAAGATCCTCCTCATCGCCTCCGCCATCGCCGCAGCCGGCCTCGCGCTCGGCGCGGCCCGGGCTCGCGACGTGCCGAAGGTCGCGACCGGCTTCGTCGCCGACATCCTGTGCGCCGAGACGTTCGTCTCCGGCCTCGATCCCAGGCGCAACTTCGCCGAGACCACGGATGCCATGCCAGGAGCGAGTCTGATCGACTGGGCGATGGAGTACAGGGTCGACCGCGTCCGCAAGGATGTCACGGTGACGCTGTTCGGCCTCGGCCGCAGCCATGCCATGTATCGCGAGGGCCTCGGCTGCACGCTCGAGCACGGCGCTGGCATTGCCTCCGTCGAGCCGCTGCCTGACGACAAGCGGCCCGCGTTGCTTCCCGCGATCGCCGGCCCCGCGATCGTGCCGCCGCAGAGCCCCGAGCTCGGCGCCGCGCTCGACCGGGCCTTCGCCGAGCCCGCTCAACCGCCTTACCGCCGCACCCGCGCCATCGTCGTGATGAAGGCCGGCCGCGTCGTCGCCGAACGCTACGCCGACGGCATCGGCCCCGAGACGCCGCTGCTCGGCTTCTCCATGACCAAGTCGGTGGTCTCGGCGCTGATCGGCGTGCTGGTGCGCCAGGGCAAGCTGAAGCTCGACGGCCCCGCACCGGTCGCCGCCTGGAAAGATCCCGACGATCCGCGCCATGCCATCAATGTCGATCAGCTGCTGCGTCACACCGCGGGTCTTGCGCTCGGCAGCTCGCTGCAGGCCTCGCTCGGCTCCGCCTTCGAGCCGGTCAACCGGATGAAATTCGCCGAGAAGGACATGGCCGCCTATGCCGAGAGCATGCCGCTCGCAACCGCGCCCGGCACCGCATGGAATTATCACGACGGCAACACCCTCATTCTCTCGCGTCTGATCCGTGATGCGGCCGGCGGCACACCGCAAGACGCGCTGGGCTTTGCGCGCCGCGAATTGTTCGCCCCGCTCGGCATGCGGAATGTGGTGCTCCAGCTCGACGGCGCCGGCACGATCGAAGGGTCGAGCGAGATGCTCGCCTCCGCCCGCGACTGGGCGCGCTTCGGCCAACTCTATCTCAATGACGGCGTCGCCGGCGGCAAGCGCATCCTGCCGGAAGGGTGGGTCAGCTATTCGGCGACGGCCACGCCAAACGCGTGGGTCGGCATCGGCGCCGGCTTCTGGACCAACCAGGGCGACAGCTTTGGCGCAAATTTTCGCGTGGAGCACGGCTGGCCGCGCGATGCCTTCTTCGCCAAGGGCACGATCGGGCAGTACGCGATCGTGGTCCCGTCGGAGCAGCTGGTGATCGTGCGGCTCGGACGTTCCCCAAACGCACCGCCGCAAGCCGATGGTGTGTTCGAGTTGGTGCGGGATGTCGTGGCAGCAACGCGCGAGAATGGGAAGCTGGCGGGAGAGGATTAAGACGCCTCTTACCCTCCCCTGCCTGGAGGGGGAGGGTAAGAAGCGGCTGCGGCTCTAGCTCTTACCTCCCCAATTCCGTCGCCTGCGCCACGCGGTCGAACCGCTCCAGGGTCATGATCGCATCCGCGAACTTCTCCGCGCGCGCGTTCAGCACGGGACGGGCCAGCGTCAAAAACTTCTGCTGCATCGCCTGCGTATCCGGAAACGAGGTCGGCTCTCCGGACGGATCGGCGTAGAGCCGCTCGTGCACGCCGTCGTCCGTGGTGATGCTCACGCGCGCGCCGAACGGATGGGTGCGGCCGATCTCGAGCCGGTCGTCCTGCACCACGTCGAACTTGTCGGCGAGTGCGTCGATGGCGGCGTCGCCGAGACGGTTGTAATCGTCCCAGCCGAACGAGCCCTGGTCGAGTGCGAGCGCACCGGTGAAGAACATCGAGAACTGGCCCCCGACGATTGAGCGCGGGTGCCGCTTGGTCGCGGCGTCGCCGGTCAGCGTGATGCCGTTGCGGTGCAGGCCGATCTCGACGCGCTTGACCTGCTCCGGCGTCAGATTGTGCTCGCGCCGCATCGCGATCAGCGCGTCGATCGCGGCATGGGTGTAGCGGCAGCTCGGATAGGGCTTCACGCCGATCTTCATGGTCTCATAGGTCTTGCCGAGCTCGGCGACCGCCTTGTCCGGATGCGCATCGTCGGTGTAGCCGGCGAGCAGGCCGTGCTTGCCCTCGACCGATTCCGTCGCACCGACGAAATCGTTGCGCGCGAGCGTCGCGGCGATCACGCCGTTCATCGCGGCGGCGCCGACCTGGTAGCGCTTGTTCCAGGCGCCGTTGACCAGGAATTGCAGCGAGCCCGCGGCCTGGCTGCCGGAGACACCGAACGCGGCGATCAGCTGCTTCTCGCTGAGGCCGAACAGTTTTCCGGCCGCCGCAGCCGCGCCGTAGGTGCCGGCGGTCGCCGTCGGGTGGAAGCCGCGCGCGTAATGCGAGGTCGGATCGAGCGCGTTGCCGAGCCGGCAGCATACCTCATAGCCAGCGACGATCGCCGTCAGCACGTCGCGCCCGGAGGCGCCGACCATCTCGCCGACGGCGAAGGCGGCCGGCACCACCGGTGCGCTCGGATGCAGCGAGGAATCGGCATGGGTGTCGTCGAAATCGAGGGAGTGGCCGAGCGCGCCGTTGAGCAGCGCCGCGACCGCCGGCGTCCAGGTCTTGGTATCGCCGAACACGGTGGACTCGCCCTTGGTGTCGAGCGCCAGCGCCTCCAGCATCTTCAGCATCGACGGGGTCGATTCCGCCTCGCGCCGTGCCCTGATGGCGCTGCCGAGGAAGTCCAGCGTCAGAACCTTGGCGCGCTCCAGCACCTCCGCCGGAATATCCTGGTACTTGAGATTGAAGACATAGGCGGCGAGCGTTGCGGTTTCGTGAGCCATCGTGTTTCCTCGATTTGGCGCGCAAGTTAGGCGGGCTGATTTGGCCTTTCAAGCGGCCTTGCGTCGGCGGGGATCAGCCATGCTTTTGCTTAGGCGAAAAGGATCGGGATATTCCGCATGACGCGCGCAAGGCAGCTGTTCGACCGGATTCGCGCGCGGCGGACGCAATTGGGGCTGGCGATCCGGGTCACCGTCGCCGCGACCGCGGCCTATGCGATCGCGACCGCGCTGCATCTGCTGCTGCCGCTCTGGGCGGTGCTGACCTCGCTGATCGTGACCCAGATGAGCGTCGGCCGCTCGCTGAAGGCGACGCGCGACTACATGCTCGGCACCATCGGCGGAGCCGTCTATGGCGGCGCCATCGCCATCCTGATTCCCTATTCCAGCGAGGCGGGCCTGCTCGGCCTGCTGGTCCTCTCCGTCGCCCCGCTCGCCTTCATCGCCGCGATCAATCCGAGCCTCAGCGCCGCCACTGTCACCGCCGTGATCGTGCTCCTGGTTCCGACCCTGCATCATGCCGATCCCCTGACCTCGGCGATCGATCGGGTCAGCGAGGTCGGTGTCGGCGCCGTCACGGGATTGCTGGTCTCCTTCCTGGTGCTGCCCTCGCGCGCGGTGCGGCAGATCCGCGCCAGCGCGGCGGTTCTGCTCGAATTGATCGCCGATGCCCTCGCCGAGCTGCTGGCAGGCCTCACGCGCGGTCGCGACAACGACGCGCTGCACCGGATCCAGGACGGCATCGGCACCGCGATGGTCAATCTGGATGCGATCGGCTCCGAAGCCGAGCGTGAGCGCGCGGCGCGGCTGTCGAGCGGTCCGGACACCGGCCCGTTGCTGCGAACGATCCTGCGGCTGCGCCATGACGTCGTGATGATCGGCCGCGCCACGGTGGTGCCGCTGCCGGTGGAAGTGCAATTGCGGCTGGCAGCGCCCCTGTCGGAAGTGTCGACCGTGATCGCCCGCTTCCTCCGCTCGGCCGCTGGCGCTTTGCGCGAGGGCGCCGGCGCGCCGCCGATCCATCCCGTCCATGTCGCGCTCCAGCACTACGCCGAGGCCGTCGCGTCCGTCCGTCAGGATGGCCTGATCCGCGGTCACCCCAGCGACACCGCCGAGCGCTTCTTCGCGCTCGGCTTCTCCCTGGAGCAGATGCACCAGAATCTCGGCGACCTCGACCGCGTCGTCGGCGAATGGTCGGAGGCCTCGACAGATAAAACCGCACGCGTTGCGGAGTGAGTTCGGGCGCGTCGTCGTCAACGTCGGCTTTCGACAGTAATGCGCGTATGCGAAGCGCGGCGGTGATCGGCGGTCTGCGGCTCTGAGTCGCTCCACGCACGAGGTTCCATCGGGTCATGTTGCTGACGCATTCTCTGTTTTAATCGCAGAGAAGCACGACGTGAGGACCACCCCGGTTCTCACAACGGTTCCGTAGCCAGGGGTTGGCTCGAATCCGCAAAACGATCGGCAAGTTCATGAGCGCTGCTGCGTTCGCTTGACCACGTTTGCGGTTCTGGAACCGGACAATCTAAAAAATCACAGGACTCATGATGCTCTTCCGCTCGAGCGCCGCAGTTTGCGGCGCCCTGGTTACGCTTGCCTTCTCTGTTGCCGTTGCTCGAAGTGAAACGCGTGGGGATCACTCAAGTGCCGTCGTCGATGCCGCCTCCGGCGATGCGATCATTGGCGCGGCGTCCACCTACAATCCGTTCAAGCCTGGCAAGGAGGAGGGCGGTCCGCAGACGGCCTCCGGCGAGCGTTATGATCCCTCTGCCTGGACCGCCGCCATCAAGACGAGCTTGCGCCGGAAATTCGGTGGAGTCGGATTTGGCGCGAGGCCGAAATATGCTCTCGTCGAGGCCGTGGGCAAGAAGGTCATCGTCAAGATCAACGACGTCGGGCCATTAAGACCTGGCCGCATCATCGACTTCAATGAACGGACGATGCGCCATTTCGATCCGAGCATGGACCTCGGCGTCATTCCTGACGTGAAAGTCAGTCCGCTCGCGGGCGACAATTGGACTCCAGGGCCGGTGGGCTGAACACGGGGTGTTCGTTCAAATATCGGCCCGCACAGTTCATCGGACAGACTCCACGATCCGTCCCATCATGTTGCGGACCACGAGCTTGTGGAAGGGCATGATCAGCGCAAGATAGGTCCGGCCGAGCCGGTTGTGCGTGCGCACCAGCGTGGTCGAGGTCACCTGCCGGCTCGCGGCATCGCCTGAAACGTCGATGACGATGCGGAAGTCGAGGTGCGAATCGTCGAAGCCTGCGACCAGCTGCTCCGGCGTCTCGCTCAGCACCGGAAACAGGCCGATCATGCCGCGTGGGGCCGGCGCGCCTTCGCCCGATGTCTTCAGCCCGAACGGCCTCACCAGAATGTTGCGCAGCCGCAGCAACGCGTCGATCCAGCGCGGCCCGTTCAGCACCATTCTCGTGCAGGCCTCGCGGGCATTCACCGCTGCGGCGCCGATGTCCACGCAAAACGCGTCGATGAACTGCGCGCCGCCGAGCAGCGCATCGGCATCGACTTCAGGCGCGACTTCGCGGACCGTCCCGATCATCCCGCCATTTTGCGCGTCAGCATCCGGAAGCGCAAGATCAGGAGCCCGGCATAGACGAACGTGCCGATCGAGAATCCGATCCAGACGCCGACCGCGCCCAGCCCTGTGTGGAACGCCAGCAACCAGCCGATGGGAAAAGAGACACCCCAATAGCCGATCGCGGCGAACAGCAGCGTCATCTTGGTGTCGTTGATGCCGCGCAGCGCGCCGCCCATGATGGTCTGCAGGCCGTCGGCGATGAAGAAGCTGGCCCCGACCAGCAGCAGCGTTGCCGTCAGCTCGACGGTGGCCGCACTTTCGCTGCCGCCGCCGAAGAACAGCCGGCCGAGCTGATAGCGACCGATCACGATGGCGATCGTCAGCGCGGAGACCAGCGCGAGGCCGAGCACGGCTGCGACGAGCCCTGCGCGCTTCACCGCCGCCGGATCATTGCGGCCGAAGGCATGACCGACTCGTACCGTCGCCGCCATGCCGATGCCGAGCGGCACCATGAACAGCACGGCGGTGATCTGGAGCGCGATCTGGTGCGCGGCAATCGCGGTGGTCGAGATCAGGCCCATCAGCAGCGCGGCCGAGGAGAACAATCCGTATTCCAGCAGCAGCGAGAACGAGATCGGCGCGCCGATCGCGATCAGCTGGCGCATCAAGGGCCAGTCGATCCGCCAGAGGCGGGCGAGCGGATGATAGTCCACGAACGGCTTGCGCAGCCCGGCGATCGCGAGCGCGGCGAGGAAGGTGCCGAGATTGACCAGCGTGGTCGCAAGCCCCGCGCCGAACAGGCCGAGCTCGGGCAGGCCGAACAGGCCGTGGATCAGGGCATAGACCAGCGCGGCATTGACCGGGATCGCCGCCAGCGTGATCCACAACGGCGCCTGCGGCCGGTTCACCGCGCTCATCATGCTGCGCAGCGCGATGAATCCGAGCGCCGGTGCGATGCCCCAGGCCAGGCCGTTCAGATAGTGCTGCGCAAGCGCGGCCGAGTGCGGTGTTTGACCGAGTGCGAGCAAGATCTGCTCACCATAGAGCGGCGAGGCCATCATCGGCAGCGAGATCAGCAGCGCGGCCCATAGACCGACGCGCAAGGAGCGGCGAATGCGCCTGACGTCGCCGGCGCCGAACGCCTGCGCCGCCAGCGGCGACACTGCGGACGTCAATCCGAGCCCGAACGTGAAGCTGACGAAATAGACCGTATGGGCCAGCGCCGCCGCGGCCACCGCCTCCTCGCCGAGCCGCCCGATCATCGCAAGATCGGTCGTGATCATCGCGATCTGCCCGAGTTGCGTCAGCATCAGCGGCACGGCGAGGCGCAGCGTCTCGATGAATTCTTCGGCAAGGTGGTTCCGCCGTGCGTCCAGGCGTGCCCGGTACCGCCGTTTGGTGTCCAAAAGCTCGGTCATGCCGGGGACATAGCAGCCTCGATCGGCGAAGTAACGGCAAAGAAATGTGAGGGCGGGTGCCGCTGAAAAAAAAGGGCGGGCTCAGGCGAAGGAAAGGTCGGGTTGCGCCGTATTCGTCATGTGCGGCGAATCTGGGCCGGTCTCACATTGGAAATTGAGCATGATAACGAGATTCAGACTGACGTTCGCCGCGCTGTTCATCGGTTCTGCCATCCTGAGTGCCGGCGCCGCTGCAGCGGCCGACCTGAGGCTGCCCGCAGCGCCGCCCCCGCATGCGGCGTCGGCAGCCCTGCTGAGCTGGGCGGGGCCCTATTTCGGCGTTCTGGCCGGCTATCTGTCGGGCCGCTCCGAGATCTCGCTGCCGGCGACGGGTGAATTCCACTTTGTCGATCCGAAGGGCGCGATCGTCGGTGCAACGGCGGGCTTCTCGGCGCAATGGGGCCGGATCGTCGCCGGGCTCGAGGGCGACGTGAACTTCGTCGATGCGCGCGCGACGATCGATACCGGCTTTGCGCCGACACCCGCCGTCACGCAGCTCCAATCCGCGGTCAATTGGAACAGCCACCTCCGTGGACGGATCGGCTATGCTTTCGACCGCACGCTGCTGTTCGCCGCCGGTGGCCTTGCCGTCGCGGGCGTCGAGAGCAAGGCGTTCGACAATGGGATCGGCGCCGTTGCGAGCTGGAGCGATACACGGATCGGCTGGTCGATCGGAGCGGGCGGGGAATTCCGCTTCGCACCGCAGGCCTCGGTCCGGCTCGAATATCTCTATGACAATTACGGCTCGAAGACGCTGGCCGCCCAGACGATCGGCGCGACGACGTTCGGCGCGCGCGAGTCCCGGCTCGACACGCACACAGTACGAGCCGGAGTCTATTGGCGCTTTTGATGCTCGGTTGGAGGCGGCTATCGCCTGGTAGGATCGGTTCGCAATTCTCGGCTACGATGTCCGCAGGCCAGAGCAACAGATCGATGTGATGGAAGAGCCATCGGACGAGACCTTGATGGCGGAGGTTTCGGCGCAGCGGCAGCACGCGTTTCGCGTCCTCATGCGGCGCCATATGCCTCGGGCGCTGCGGGTCGCGGAGCGGATCGTGCGCGACCCGGTCGAGGCCGACGACATCGGCCAGGAGGCGTTCATGCGTGTCTGGACGCACGCAGCCTCTTTCGACCCAGAGGTTGCGAAATTCACGACCTGGCTCTACCGCATCGTCCTCAACCTGACGTTCGACCGCACGCGGCGCCGAACGTTCCAGCCCCTCGAAGACGCTGGCGATGTGCCCGATTCGGGACCGCACGCCGTCGAACGGCTCATCGCCGATGAGGAGGTTCGCCTTCTCAACCGCGCGATGGCCGGCCTGTCGGACCGGCAGCGCGGCGCGATCGCCCTCTTTCACATGGAGGGATTGAGCGGTGAGGAGGCGGCGAACGCGATGAATCTCAGCGCCAAGGCGTTCGAATCGCTGCTGGGCCGCGCCCGCACGGCGCTCAAGGCAAATGTTCAGAAAATACAGCAGACGGGGAGCCACGTATGACGCCCGAACAGTTCAGACAATTGGCCGAGACATGGGGAGGTGACGTCGAGCGCTGGCCCGCGCCGACGCGCGAGGCCGCGCGGCGGATTGCGGCGACTGCGGAAGGCGCTGCGGTCCTGGACCAGCAGTCGCGCCTCGACCGGCTCCTTGCCGTCGCCCCAGAGATCGAGACGGCGAGGGTGGATCGTTCGAGCTTTCTGGTCCTGCAAAGGCTCGCCGCCATCCCGCAGCAGCATAGGCCGGCATGGCATCAGCGCCTGCTGCGCCGGCCGGCGCTCGTTCCCGCCGCAAGTCTCGCCTGCTCCGTGATGGTGGGTGTGTGGCTGGCGGGAGCGCTGCCCTATGCCCACGCGCCGTCGGACCCCCTATCCGTCATGAGCGGCGTCTTCGACATCTACGCAATCGGCTATGGATCGGTGCAATGAAGTTCTGGCGAGAATGGTCCACTCCCTGGCGGGCGCTCATGCTGCTGTCGCTGTGCGTCAACGTCGTGCTGTTCACCTATGTCTCGGCGCAATGGCTGCTGTCCGGCGGCTTTCGACCGGGCGCAGCCGTGCCGCTACGCATGATCGAGCGTGTCGCCGAAAGACTTCCGGCGGAAGACGCGGAGATCCTGTGGAGCATCTATCGCGGCAAGGAGGCGGAGCTGGCTCCGCTCCAGGCCGAGTACCGGCTCGCATTGATGAAGGCGATGAAAACGGCGGCGCAGACGAATCTCGACAAGGCCGAGCTGGAAGCAGCCGTGAAGGATGCCCGCGACAAGCGCGTGAAGATCGGTGACCTCGTCGTCTCGACCTTCGTCGAGATGCTGGAACGAATTTCAGCGAAAGGACGCCGACAACTCGTCGGCGGCTATTTTCGCTGAGCCGCGCAGAGTGAACGAGGGATTCGGCCCGTCCAGACGTATCACCTACATCGATGTCTGCGAATTGGTGGAGATGATATGGTGCAACGATTTGACAGGACGGCAAGCGGACCAGTGGTGAGGTTCTCGCATCGGACGGCCGTCTACGTGCGTGCGGGTCTTGCGGCCGCGAGTCTGGTCGCACTTCTCGTGCTGTTTCTTTCGCAAGCCTCCGCAGGCGATGCGCGGAGTGAGGCGAAGCAGGCCTGCAAGGCAGACTATTCACGGTTCTGCGCCGGCACCATGCCCGGGGGCGGCCGCATCCGCAAATGCCTCGGCGACAATTACGCGAGCTTGTCCGGGGCCTGCAAACAGGCCGTCGACGCGAATCCGTCAAAATAGACCAGGTTAGCTCCGCTCCGGCACGCGCTTGATCTTCGCGCCAAGCGCGTTCAGCCGCTCCTCGATGCGCTCATAGCCGCGCTCGATCTGGTCGGCGTTGTTGATCGTCGAGGTGCCCTCGGCGCACACGGCCGCGAGCAGCATCGCCATGCCGGCGCGGATGTCGGGCGAGGTCATCGTGGCGCCGTGCAGGCGGCTGGGGCCGGCGATGATGGCGCGGTGCGGGTCGCACAGCACGATGCGCGCGCCCATCGCGATCAGCTTGTCGACGAAGAACATCCTGGATTCGAACATCTTCTCGAACATCAGGATCACGCCCTCGCATTGCGTGGCGGTGACAATGGCGATCGACATCAGGTCGGCGGGGAAGGCCGGCCAGGGCTGGTCCTCCAGCTTGGGCACATGGCCGCCGAAATCGTCCTGGATCTTCAATGTCTGATTGGAGGGCACGATGAGGTCGTCGCCCTCGATCCGGCAGACGATGCCGAGCCGCTCGAAGCCCATGCGGATCGAGCGCAGATGCTCGACGCCCGCGCGCGCGATGCGCAAGGGCGAGCGCGTCACCGCGGCAAGCCCGATCAGCGAGCCAACCTCGATGTGGTCGGGCTGGATCCGGTACGTCGTCCCGCCGAGCGTCGCTTGACCATGAATGATCATGGTGTTGGTGCCGATGCCTTCGATCCTGGCGCCGAGCGCGACCAAGAAATTGGCGAGGTCCTGCACATGCGGCTCGGAGGCCGCGTTGCGCAAATAGGTGATGCCGTCGGCGGCGACCGCCGCGACCAGCGCGTTCTCGGTGGCGGTGACGCTCGGCTCGTCCAGGAACACGTCCGCGCCCGCGAGCTTTGGCGCGCGGAATTCGAGCCGGTCGGTCGCGGTGACCTTGGCGCCGAGCTGCTCCAGCGCGAGCACATGCGTGTCCAGCCGGCGGCGGCCGATGACGTCGCCGCCCGGCGGCGGCAGCATCACTTCGCCGCAGCGGGCGAGCAGCGGCCCGGCGAGCAGGATCGAGGCGCGAATACGCACGCACAGCTCGGGGTCGAGGTCGGCGGCGCGGATGCTCTTGGCATGGATATGAAGCGTGTTGCGCGCGGACCATTCGGCCGACGCGCCGACCGAGCGGACCAGCTCGACCAGCGTCTCGGTGTCGCGGATCCGCGGCACGTTCTCCAGCACGACCGGATGCTCGGTCAGCAGCGCGGCGGCGATGATCGGTAGCGCCGAATTCTTATTGCCGGACGGCTCGATCGAGCCCGAGAGCCGGTGACCGCCCTCGACGATGTATTGGATGGGCGCCACGGGGTTCTCGCTGTCCTGTTGAGTGGGAGGGCCTGTTTCGGGCGGAAACTACAGAGATTTGAGCGCGGGAGCAATTGTACTGGGCGGTGGTTCGTGGCCGTTCCGTGAGCCCAGGCGAGGCTGCTGATCCCTCATGGTGAGGAGCGCGGAACGCGCGTCTCGAACCATGCAAGCCCCTATGTCGCCCGTGGCCATCCTTCGAGACGCCCGCTTTTGCGGGCTCATCAGGATGAGGACGGGAGCTTGTGGCAAGCGGCCCTCAAAACAGCCCGATGATATTCCCGATCACATAGAGGATCGCGATCAGGATCAGGGCCGCCATCATGAAAAAGGAGATTTCGATGGCGATGGCGCCGGTGCCGAGCGTGGCGGCGACGGCGGCGAGGAGCCGTTCCTCCCGGAAGATCAGGGAGAGCACCGAAAGCAGGATGGCGAGCAGGCCGAGCGAGATTGCCGTGACCGATGCGGTTTCACTCCAGCTTCGTCCAGCCGACTTCTCGACCTTCGGAGCCTGATACTCGACGCCCTTCACCTTCGCGACGATGCGGTCCTTGATGCGATGTCCGGTGTCGACGATCACCTTGTCCGCCGGCGGCGGCGGAAACACGATCGGCACGACCCAATGCGGCAGCACCGCCGCCATCAGCGCCAGCACGCCGACGATGCTGCCGATGATGCCGAGGCGGCGCGAGGGCACAGCGGAGCTGGGCGTTGCAGAGGCGGTCATGGCGCGACATTTCCCGGCCGGAATTGGCCTTGCGGGTTCATGCCGTTTCGTCGCGACGGCCCGTGGTGAGGTTCAGAGCCGAATTGGTGCGCCGTCATGCCCGGGCTTGTCCCGGGCATCCACGTTCTTTGTTCCGCGGGGCAAGACGTGGATGGCCGGACAAGCCCGGCCACGACGCCGCGGAAGCAGCGAGCCCTCAAATATCGATCGTCGCGCTCAGCGAATGTTCCTGAATGAAATCGCGGCGGGGCTCGACGACGTCGCCCATCAGCTTGGTGAAGATGTCGTCGGCCTCGTCGACCTCCTTAACCTTCACCTGGAGCAGCGAGCGTGCCTCGGTGTCGAGCGTCGTTTCCCAGAGCTGCTCCGGGTTCATCTCGCCGAGGCCTTTGTAGCGCTGCAGGCTGATGCCCTTGCGGCCCGAATCGGTCACGGCCTCGAACAGATCGACCGGGCCGTGGACCACGTGCTCTGAGTCCTTGCGCCGCAGCTTGCCGGAGCGGGCGTAAACGTCCTGGAGCTTGGTCGTGTATTCGTCGAGCTTGCGCGCCTCGGCCGAGCCGAGCAGGGCGTCGTCGATGACGGCGGCTTCCTTGACACCGCGCACGGTGCGCTCGAACAGGAAACCCTGGCCCTCGACGAATTGTCCGACCCAGCCGCGCTCGACCTCCTCGGCCTGGTTGTCCAGCCGGCTCGCGATGTATTGCGCGGCGGCCGCCGCCTTCTCGGGATCGCCGTAGATCTCCTTGTTCAGCACGCCGGTGATGGCGGCCTGCTCGACCACCTTGCGATTATAGCGGCTGTGCAGGTTGCGCAGGACGCTGCGCACTACGCGGGCGTCGTCGACCAGCGCGCGCAGATCGCGCCCGGAGCGGTCGCCGCCGGTGCCGGGGATGTACACGCAATCATCGAGGCCAGCGTCGATGAGATAGTCTTCCAGCGCCCGCTCGTCCTTCAGGTACTGCTCGGACTTGCCGCGCGAGACCTTATAGAGCGGCGGCTGGGCGATATAGAGATAGCCGCCGTCGATGATGTCGCGCATCTGCCGGTAAAAGAACGTCAGCAGCAGCGTGCGGATGTGAGCGCCGTCGACGTCGGCGTCCGTCATCACGATGATCTTGTGATAGCGCAGCTTCTCGACCGAGAACTCGTCGCTGATGCCGGTGCCGAGCGCGGTGATCAGCGTGCCGATCTGCTCTGACGACAGCATCTTGTCGGGACGCACGCGCTCGACGTTCAGGATCTTGCCGCGGAGCGGCAAGACGGCCTGGAATTCGCGGTTGCGGCCCTGCTTGGCGCTGCCACCTGCCGAGTCGCCCTCGACGATGAAGAGCTCGGATTTGGCCGGATCCTTTTCCTGGCAGTCGGCGAGCTTGCCCGGCAGCGAGGAGACCGAGAGCGGGCTCTTGCGCGTCAGCTCGCGCGCCTTTCGCGCAGCTTCACGGGCCGCCGCGGCCTGGATCACCTTGCCGACGATCATCTTGGCTTCGCTCGGGTGCTCCTCGAACCAGGCGGCAAGCGCCTCGTTGAGGACGTTCTCGACCACGGGGCGCACTTCCGAGGACACCAGCTTGTCCTTGGTCTGCGACGAGAATTTCGGATCGGGCACCTTCACCGAGAGAACAGCGGTGAGACCTTCGCGGCAATCGTCGCCGGTCAGCGCGATCTTTTCCTTCTTGGCATTGGCCTCGGCATAGCCGTTGACCTGGCGCGTCAGCGCGCCGCGGAAGCCGGCGAGGTGGGTGCCGCCGTCACGCTGCGGGATGTTGTTGGTGAAGCAAAGCACGTTCTCGTGGTAGCTGTCGTTCCACCACAAAGCGGCCTCGACGCCGATGCCGTTGGCTTCCGAGCGCACCATGATCGGGGCCGGCACCAGCGCCTTCTTGTTGCGGTCGAGATATTTGACGAACTCCTCGACGCCGCCGGAATAGAACATCTCCTCGCGCTTCTCGACCGCGTGGCGCATGTCGGAGAGCACGATGTTGACGCCGGAATTGAGGAAGGCGAGCTCGCGCAGCCGATGCTCGAGCGTGGCGAAGTCGTATTCGACGTTCTTGAAGGTCTCGGTCGAGGCCAGGAACGTCACCTCGGTGCCGCGCTTGCCCGGGGCATCGCCGACGACCTTCAGCGGTGCCACGGCATCGCCGTGGGCGAACTCGATATAGTGCTCCTTGTTGTCACGCCAGATGCGCAAGCCGAGCTTGCTCGACAGCGCGTTGACGACGGAGACGCCGACGCCGTGCAGGCCGCCGGAAACCTTGTAGGAGTTCTGGTCGAACTTACCGCCGGCGTGCAGCTGGGTCATGATGACCTCGGCCGCCGAGATGCCTTCGCCCTTGTGGATGTCGACGGGAATGCCGCGGCCGTCGTCGCGCACGGTGACGGAATTATCCGCGTTGAGGATCACCTCGACGCGCGAGGCATGGCCGGCGAGCGCTTCGTCGATGGCGTTGTCGACGACCTCGTAGACCATGTGGTGCAGGCCCGAGCCGTCGTCGGTGTCGCCGATATACATGCCCGGGCGCTTGCGGACGGCATCGAGTCCCTTGAGCACGCGGATCGATTCCGCGCCGTAATCGCTCGCGTTGGAGGGCTCGTTTTCGGCAGCGTGCTGCCGAGCAGGTTCTGTCATGAGAGGCCTTCGAGATGTCGCCCGAATCAGCGGCGCAGAAGGCGCTGATTTGCGGGGCTATTTGTGCCATGAAAGACCGCTTGCGCCTAGCGCAAAGTATCCTCCGGCAACCCTTTGAGAAGATAGGGTTTTTCGGCCGGTTTTCAAGGCGCCGGAGGGCCGATTCTGGGCGCCGCAAAAAGCCCGATTCGAGGGCAGTTTTTTTCCTCGAAAAGCCGTGGATTCTGCGGGGTGAAAGGTTCGGTTTTGGTCGGGCCACAGCGTCGGTGCAACCTCTCCCGCTTACGGGATCGGCGCGTCCGAGCGATGCGAAGAATCGTCCCGCGCGCCGGGTGAGGGCTTTTTCATCTTGGGGATTGTCCCAATGCGGAAGCACCCTCTCCCCAACCCTCTCCCGCAAGCGGGAGAGGGAGCGCACCTGCTTCGTGGCGCCTCAATACATCTGCAGCGGCAGCACGTCGCCGCTCGGGCCCACCAGAAGGCCCCAGGCCTCGCCGGCGGCAACGGTCAGGGACTCGTTACGCGCAGGCCGGCCGGGCAGGCGCAACGCGTACGCGTATTTGCCGGGCGGCAGGTCGAGCATCGGGCCTTTCGGTGATTGCGGGCCGCCGGCGCCGGCTGCGATCTTCACAGTCTGCTTGTTGATCGTCAGCGCGGCCTCGTTCGCTGCCATATTTCCGAGCATGAGCCGCGCTTGTCCCGCCTTCGGCATGATCTCGGCCTTGGCCGCGACATCGGCATTCTTCTGCGCCAGGCTGACCGTGGTCTCGCCCTTGGCGCGGCCGAGCTTGAGCATGGCGGGACCTTGCGGCGAGGTGAAGTCGATCTGCGCGCGTTCCGCGGACACGGTCGCGCCGTCGGCTCTCTCCTGCCAGCCCAGCTTTGCAAGCTCGGCCCGGTAGAAGGCGAGGACTTCGTCGAGCGAAGCGGGGATGCGGGCCTCGAGCTCGCGGCGGAGCGGCGCTTCGCCTCCGGGTATCTTGGTGGTGGCGAGCGATTTCGACGAACGCTGCGTCGGCACCGGCAGCGGGGACTCAGGATCGGGCTTGAGCGGCTCGGCGGATTTGGCCTGAATCTCCACCGCCGCGCCGGCCGCAGGCTTGGCCGCTTCGGTCACCAGGCCCGATCCGTCGGCGCGGACATTCACCTTCGGGCCCATCTGCATCACCGTCATCGAGATCGACTTGCCGCCCTTCGAGAACGCCATCACCGCCATGTTCGGCTGGTTGATGACGGAAGGCTGCTCCTTCCAGCCCGAGCTCTTCAGCGCGGTCCGATAGAAGCTGCTGAGCGCCTTCACGCTCGACGCCGAGGAGAATTCCAGGTGGCCGTCGCCGCCTTCGAACGTCACGGTTTCGGCGTTTTCGGGCAGCGGCACCGGCGTCTTGCTGTCAGCGAGCGCGGTGAGCGGGGCGTCCGACAGGGAGGCGGCCTGCGTCTTGCGCCTGATATCATCGGCCGCAATGAGCTGCTGAGCCGTACCCAAGGCATCGCTCAGGAATCTCGCGTCGGCCTCCTTCTTCGCCTTGGCGCGGGCGGCGAGCGCGGATTCCTTCACCTGCGCGGTCAGGCTGACCATGGTGAAATCATATTTGCGGCCGAGCCGCAGCACGCCGGTTTCATCAGAGTTGGAGATCTTGATCGCCACCTCGTCGCCGGGCGCGAGCGGTGCGCTGCCATCCTCCTGCCAGCCGCGCGCGGCGAGCTCGCGTTGATAAAAGGCGCGCACGGCGGGCAGCTCGGCCATCGCGGCGGCCGAGATCTCGCGCTTGTTCGAGCTGGCGCTGCCGAGGCCCCGCGCAGATTTGGTTGGCTTCGGCCGCGGCAGACCGGCCATGTCGTCGTCGGCCTCGAGCACCTCCGGCAGCGCGAACGGCGCGACCCGGATCTCGACATTGGTGCGGCCATCGTCGCGGCGCGTCAGGGTCAGCATCACCGGCTTCTGGTAGACGTGCGTCGCGTCGCGATCGGGGTGGTCATAGAAGACGCGAACGCCGTTCGGAACGGTCCCGGCAAGATCGGCGTTCGGCCAGCGCAAGGCCGTCTCTGGGTTCAGCTTGCGCCACCCCATCGCCGCCATGTCCTTGGTAAAGAATGCTGCGGTCGCATCGAGCGCGCCGGGCGCAATGCAGCTGAGATAGGGCCGGGTCTCGTCGAACACGAGATCGATCGCACCTTCCGGAAAGGGCACGTTCGCATAGATCCGGTTCGGCGTGTAGAACACGGCGGACTGGTCGGGTCGCCCGCGCGCCTGTGTGAAGGAAACGCGCAGCCCTTGCCGTCCCTTCTTGAAGGTCAACGCTGCGCTTTTCTCATCCAGCGGATACACATAGGGCACCCAGCCGTCGGCGCTCAGCAGCTTCCTGGTGGCGTCCGACGTGGCGGCAAGCGGGGTCGGCACGGTGTAGATCACGCGATAGGTGTCGGGACGCGAAGTGTCCTCCACCGCACCGTCGAGCCGCGGCAGCGTATGGACGTCGACGATGCCATCATCTGCCGCGCCGGCGGGACGCGAGGGGATCCCTATCGCGAGAATGCCGCAGGCAAGCAGCAGCCATCTTGCCGGGACTTGCGTCCCGCGCCGGATCATCGGCATCGTCAAAAAACTCCTGGATGTCGCGCGGGTCTTCATGCCCTTGCGCGTTGGCGGGCTGCGGCGCCGTCGGCGCGGCCTCAGACGAGAAGTCGCGCCGGGAACCGGAGAGGTTCAACAGGCTCAGTACAGCTGCAGCGGCGGCCAGGCGTCACCGTCGCGCCCGACCGTGAGCTCCCAGGTGTCGCCGGCGGCGGCGGTGAGGATGTTCGTGGTGGCGGGTTGGCCCGGGACGGCTAGCCTGTACGAATATTCGCCCGGCGCGAGGTCCAGCGCGACGGCATTCGCGCCGGCCGGACGCGGGATGGTCCGCTCGTTGATGGTGAGGACCGCTTCCTTGTCGCCGATATTGCTGAACACCAGCTTCGCCTGGCCGGGCTCGGGCAGCACGTTCGCCTTCATCGCCATGTCCGCGTTCTTCTGCACCAGATGAACCGAGGTGCCGGAATCCTTGCGGGCGAGCTTCAGCGCGGCCGGCCCCAGCGGCGAGACGAAGGCGAGCCGGACGTGATCGGCGTTGACCACGGCGCCATCATGCTGCTCTTGCCAGCCGAGCTTGCGAAGCTCGGTCCGGTAGAAGGCGAGCACGTCGCTGAGCCCTGCGGGCACGGTGGCCTCCAGCCTGACGCGGAGCGGCGCGTCGACGCCCTGCATCAGCGTGGTGTGGATCCCTCTGTAAGTGTAGCGGGTCGGTGCGGGCAGCTTGGCATCGGAATCCAGCGTGAGCGTCGTCGGAAACAGATGCGGCAGCGAGGCACCGGCGCTGGCCGCGAGCATGCACATCGCAAGCAGGGCGAAGCCGCACGCAAACAACTGCCATCGTGCCGGGGCTTGCGCCCCATGCCTCACCGCCGTCATGCTCATGCTCCAAAAATATCGCGGAGGATATCGCGCATGTCCGAGTGCTGCGCGATGGCCGCTTCTTGCGGCCTCAAGCAGCTAGTCGCGATCTGGAACAGGCGGGTTCAATGCGGCGGCCTAGAGGCGGGCCGAGACTCGTCCGCTCTCGACGTCAAACACTTCGCCCCCCGCGCCGATCTCGGCGAAGGCGGCAGGATCCGCGCCGGTCAGCCACACCTGCGCGCCGAGCTTCTTCAGCTCATCGAACAGCGCCGCCCGGCGGTTCGGATCGAGATGCGCAACCACCTCGTCGAGCAGCAGCAGCGGCACGATGCCGGTCATCTCTGCGACCAGGCTCGCATGCGCCAGCACGAGGCCGATCAGCAGCGCCTTCTGCTCGCCGGTGGAGGCATCGCGCGCCGGCATGCTCTTCGGCGCGTAGATCACCTGGAGGTCGGTGAGATGCGGGCCGTCGGTGGTGCGGCCGGCGATCGCATCGCGCGGACGGTTGTCGCGCAGGATCTGGCGGTAGCGGTCCTCGACCGAGGTCGCGGTCTCCTCGAGCAGCGCATTCTCCATCCAGCCGTCGAGCGCGATTTGAGCGGACGGAAATGCGGATTCTTGCGCGCGCGCGTTGAGCATGCCGGTGAGCCTTGCCGCGGTCTGGCCGCGCGTGGCCGCCACCGCGACGGCGAGCTCGGCCGTCTCGCGCTCGATCGCGTCGCACCAATGGTCGTCGTAATTGCGCGTCTCCAGCAGGCGGTTGCGCGAGCGCAAGGAGCGCTCGAGCGCGTTGATGCGGCTGGAATGCTCGCTGTCGATGGCGAGCACGAGACGGTCGAAGAAGCGCCGCCGTTCGGACGCTGCGCCCATGAACAGCCCGTCCATCGCCGGCGTCAGCCACACCATGCGGATATGATCGCCGAAGGCGCTGGCCGAGCCCACCGGCTCGCGGTCGATGCGGCAGCGCCGGCTGCTGACCGTGGTGTCCGCGCGCGGCGCATCGATGCCGGTGCCGAGCGTCGCCAGCCCTAGCGCGCCCTCGACCTGCGCCGACACCGCCCAGGAGCCGTCGCCCTGGTTGTCGGCGACATCCTCCAGCGTCGCCCGGCGCAGGCCGCGGCCCGGCGACAGGAACGAGATCGCCTCGATGCAATTGGTCTTGCCCGCCCCGTTCGGCCCGACCAGCGCCACCAGATCAGCCGCCGTCTCGAGCCCCGCCGCCCGGTAATTGCGAAAATGCGTCAGCGTCAGCCGATGAATGCGGGAGGGGGTCATGAGATCCGTTTTCCGTCATGCCCGGCCTTATGCCGGGCATCCACGTTCTTGGCTCCGAAGACGTGGATGGCCGGGACATAGGCGGAGCAAAGCGACGCCGTCCTTTCGGACAGCTACGCCGGCCATGACGATGTAGTGACAGGTATGGATGCCGGTAGCCCCTCACACCCGCATCGGCATCAGCACGTACAGCGCGCTCTTGTCGTCGCGGTCCTGCACCAGGGTCGGCGAGCCGGGGTCGGCGAGGCGGAGCGTGGCGACGTCGCCTTCGATCTGGGCGGCGATGTCGAGCAGATAGCGGGAGTTGAAGCCGATATCGAGCGCGTCGGAGGCGTATTCGACCTCGAGCTCTTCGGTCGCACTGCCGGAATCCGGGTTGGTCACCGACAGCACCAGCTTGCCCGCCGACAGCGACAATTTGACGGCGCGGCCGCGTTCGCTGGAGATGGTGGAGACGCGGTCGACCGCGTTCTCGAAATCCTTCTTGTCGACCACGAGCTCCTTGTCGTTGTTCTGCGGAATGACGCGGCCGTAATCGGGGAAGGTACCGTCGATCAGCTTCGAGGTCAGCACGACGTTGCCGATGGTGAAGCGGATCTTGGCCTGCGACAGCTCGATCGTCATCTCGGCCTCGGTGTCCTCGATCAGGCGCTGCACCTCGCCGACCGTCTTGCGCGGCACGATCACGCCGGGCATGCCCTCGGCCCCCTTGGGCTGCACCAGGTCGAGCTGGGCGAGGCGGTGGCCGTCGGTGGCGACACCGCGCAGGGTGGCGGCCTTTGGCGTGCCGGCGGCATGCAGATAGATGCCATTGAGGTAATAGCGCGTCTCCTCGGTCGAGATCGCGAACTGGGTGCGGTCGATCAGCCGCTTGACGTCCTTGGCGGCGAGCGAGAACGAATGCGACATGTCGCCGGCGGCCAGATCCGGGAAATCGTTCTCCGGCAGCGTCTGCAGCGTGAAGCGCGAGCGGCCGGCGCGGATCGCGAGCACCGCGCGGTCGCCGTCGGCCTCCAGCACGATCTGCGAGCCGTCCGGCAGCTTGCGCACGATGTCGTAGAACATGTGCGCCGGCACGGTGGTGGAGCCCGCGGTCGCGGTTTCCGCCGGCAGCGTCTCGGTCACTTCGAGGTCGAGGTCGGTCGCCTTCAGCGACAATTTCGCGTTCTCGGCGCGCACCAGCACATTGCCGAGGATCGGGATCGTGTTGCGGCGCTCGACCACGCGGTGGACGTGGCCCAGCGACTTCAGCAGTTGTGCGCGTTCGACCGTAACCTTCATTGCACTACTCGCCCGATCCCTTAGGAAAACACAGCGTTGAGAAGGCCGGGCGGCGGGACGCGCGCCACGGCATCGAAGACCCCGACCAGCCGGATCATTCCTGCCGATATGACCAAAGCCTTCAGGGCCGCGCAAGGTGGCTCGGATGGCCCGCAGATTCAAGGCATTGGGGCCAGTTCCCCACGATTTACCGCCCCAAAACGAAGGCCGCCGCCAGGGGTAGGTGCGCTTCCTCGCCCCGTTCTTGCGGGGAGAGGGTTGGGGTGAGGGGCTTCTCTCCGCGGGCGAGCCTGCCGTTGGATCGGTACCCCCTCACCGGATCGCAAGAGCGATCCGACCTCTCCCCGCAAGCGGGGAGAGGTGAAAGGAGAAATAGGCCTTTATTCCTGAAGCTGGCGCTTCAGCGATTCCACTTCCTCCGACAGCGCGGTGTCCTTGGAGACCAGCGCCTCGATCTTGCGCACCGCGTGCAGCACGGTGGTGTGGTCGCGCCCGCCGAAGCGGCGGCCGATCTCGGGCAGCGAGCGCAGCGTCAGCGTCTTGGCGAGATACATCGCCACCTGGCGCGGGCGAACCACGTTGGCGGTGCGGCGCGAGGACAAGAGGTCGGAGCGGCTGACATTATACTGCCGCGCCACTACGCGCTGGATGTCCTCGATCTTGATCCGCTTCGGCTCCTGCGGCCGCACCAGGTCGCGCACCTCGTGCTCGGCCATCTCGAGCGTCACCGGCCGGTTGTTGAGCTTGGAATGCGCCAGCAGCCGGTTGATCGCGCCTTCGAGGTCGCGGCCGTTATGGGTGATGGTGCGCGCCAGATAATGCAGCACCTCCTCGGGCACCTCGAACGTGGCGTGATGGGCGCGGGCCGCCGCGACGCGCGACTTCAGGATGCCGTGGCGCAGCTCCTCGCCGAGCGAGCCCATCTCGACCACGAGCCCGCCGGCGAGCCGCGAGCGGACGCGATCGTCGAGGCTCTCCAGATCCGACGGCGGACGGTCGGCCGCGATCACGACCTGGCGGCCGGCATCGATCAGCGCGTTCAGCGTGTGGCAGAACTCGGCCTGCGTCGACTTGCCCTGCAGGAATTGGAGGTCGTCGATGACAAGCACGTCGATGCCGCGCAGCGCTTCCTTGAAGGCCAGCGCCGTCTGCGTCTTCAGCGCGGCGACGAAGCCGTACATGAATTTTTCGGCCGTGAGATACAGCACCTTGCGCTCGTTGCCGGAATTGCCGGCCCAGGTCACGGCCTGCAAGAGATGCGTCTTGCCGAGGCCGACGCCGGCATGGATGTAGAGCGGGTTGAACATCACGGGGTCGCCCCGACGCCCTTCGGCGACCTGGCGCGCGGCCGCATGGGCCAGCGTGTTGGAGCGGCCGACGACGAAGCTGGCGAAGGTCAGGCGCGGATCGAGCGGCGAGCCGCCGAGCGCGTCGTGATTGGCCGAGACCGGCGCGGTCGCGGTCGAACGCAATTCCGGCGTCGGCGCGCGGCGCGCCTCGACCGGCACCGGCGCTTCCTTCGGCTGCGCCGAGGGGCGCACGGCGGACCGCACCGTGAGATCGATGCGATGCACTTCCGGCATCTCGGCCTGCCAGCACGACAGCACGCGCTCGGCATAATGGGCCTGAATCCAGCTCTTCAGGAACCGCGTCGGCACCGAGAGCCGCACGCTCTCGTCCTGCACGCCTTCCAGATCCATGCGTGCAAACCAGCTGGTGTAGACGTCCTCGCCAACGCTCGAGCGCAACCGACCCTTCACGCGTGACCAGCGATCCTGTTCCATTGTCATCGTCAGAAAACTTCTCTTGAGAGATATAGTTGCGTTTGTGAGCGCCATGCAGGGTTCTTGCCACGGTCCCTGAAGTGGCGCGACCTCGAGCGAGTCCATCGTCGGGCATAGCTCGACCGTTCGGCGCGAACGCCGCGGGTCAGATCAGCGATGTCAGAGATGGAGGGGTCGCGAGGTCAGCGCGTACTCGGCGCTCCGTCACACGCGGGAGGCTGGAGATCCGACGGAGCTGAAACGGCATCGTTGGAAAAGGAAACGTGCTGAAATACCGCGTTGAGTCCGTAAGACATGATACCTCCCCGTCCTGCCGTGATCGCTCACGACAAGGTCCTGCGTGTCCTGAAGACAACCGCGCCGTACTCCTGTCGCGGATGCCTGCCCAAATGTACTAGCCGTCCGCTCGACTTCGCCACCTTGTGTGCCGGGATAGCTTCGCGATGTCTCTCTTGTACGCCTTGGCGCGACGGGATGGATAAGAACCCGCTTGGAGACATTCAGACAAAGTACTACCCTTCCCACATTGCTGTGGGTTCGTCCGACAATCACTTGTTGAAGCGTCGCCTACGTGCACATCGCCGCCGATTTGCACGCTCGCCCCGTTTCCGATACCGCGCTGGTCTCAAGATCGTGGGCGCCGCTGACGACCTAAGGAATACACTAAGCGGAAAGACTCGCAACGAATTGATTCACACTTGAGCCAGCAAAAAAACTTGACGTCAGTTAACGTCGCACGTGGGTTGTGCACAGGCTCGGAGCAAGTTTTTGGATTCGTGCACAGAATCGAAAATGCCGGACCTCATGTGACAATTCTCCGCCACCGCCGATTTTTTTTACAAATTTGTCACGCGTTCGACGCGCGGGCCGAATTTTCCAAATGCTTGCGGTCGCTATGTCGATAAGTGATTAACGAGACATCGTTTTTTGAGTCTCGTTTCACAGGGTAACTCCATCGTCACACGCATTCCTGTGAATCTACGGTGTGCAGAACTCTCGTCCGCCACCGATTCAATTCGCGCCCGCCTCACAGGGGTTTTTTGCAACGCAGTGAAGTTTCCGCTGTTGCAGAACATCAGCAGGTAAAATTACGGAACGAAGACTGACGGACGATGCAAATCGTCCAAGCGACGCGTGAGCCTCGCGCGACTGCTTGCGTAAATATGACAGCCAACGAAAAAGCCCGGCGCGAGGCCGGGCTGTTTGACGCGCTGACCGGATCGACCGATCAGGCGATGTCGCCAAGATGACTTAGCAAGGTTTACTTTGCGAGCTTGGCGATCTGCGCGGTGAGGCGCGAGACTTTGCGGCTGGCGTTGTTCTTGTGAATGATGTTGCGCTGGGCGGCGCGCATCAAGGCGGGCTCGGCCGTCGCGAGCGCCTTCACGGCAGCGGCGCGGTCGCCGCTCTTGATGGCTTCCTCGACGTTGCGCACGGCGCCACGCATCTGGGTGCGGCGCGACTTGTTGACGGCGGTGCGGCGGGCGATCTTGCGCGTCGCTTTCTTGGCGGAAGTGGTATTGGCCATGGTCTCAATGTCCTTTGCGGGTACCGGTCGCGTCTTGGTCGGGTAGCGCCGGCTTGCTTGACCGCGGAATCGACGCTCGGATTTAGGGTGTTCGGTTGCTGGGCCGTTCCCGGAACATGAGCGACCGCCTTGCGGCTGTCTCTGAGGCTCCAAGGTGTCTTCAAGCTCGGATGAGTCCTGAAGCCCAGGGTGCCTGCAACTGCTCAAAGAACAGCGGCGGCGGGATTGCGCCCACCGCCAGTTGGCGCCCTTATAGAGAGGGTCTTTCGCACCGTCAACGCTTTCGGGCGCCGGAAACGCGCCTTTGGCGGCCTGGATGAGTGCCGTAACGCCCTGAAGAGGTTGAATTTCTGCCGTCGGCCGGCTATTGGCTGGCATCGTTCCGAAAAGGTCGTCCGCTCGGACGGCCATCGTAGGTGAGGCATGATCCGCGGCTTTTTCCGACTGATTGGGCTGTTGCTGCTCGCCGGCGGGTTCATCTTCATGGTCTATGACGGCGCCCGCTGGGTGGCCGACCAGACCCTCAAATTCACCCGCTTCGGCCAGTTCTGGAACGACATCAATCAGGCCAGCCAATCGGCCTTCCGCACCTGGGTCGAGGCCAAGGCGCCCTGGCTCTGGACATCGGTGATCCGCCTGGTGCTGGAGCAGCCGGTCTTCGCCGTCCTCGGCATTCTGGGAATCCTCCTGATGATCCTGTTCCGCCCGCGGAAACCGCTGATCGGCTATTCCCGGGATTGAGCTCGCGTGAGCGCGTAACCGAGCTGCCTCTTACCCTCCCCTGGAGGGGGAGGGTCGGCTCACATTTGAGCGCAGCGAAAATGTGAGACGGGGTGGGGTGACAGTCTCTCCACGTCCACACTGCCCGAGTGGAGAGATCACCCCACCCCGCTCGCGCTGCGCGCGATCGACCCTCCCCCTCCAGGGGAGGGTTGGAGCCTCCACTCAACGCTTTATTAACCATAACCGGTGCATCACTGGAGCTGTCTCGTTTCGAGGATGGGTCCGGTGCCGGTTGCACGCGCGTTTCGATGGTCGAACTTGGCGTCCTTGGCAGCGTCCGCCGCGCTCGCTTTGGGCGGCTGCATGCAGACCGCAACTCCCGTCGCGATGGTGCAGCCTCGTCCCGATCTCGATGCCATGGCCTATGGCCAGCCCTATAATGCGCCGCGGCCGGTCGTCGTCGCCAACAACGGCGGTGGCGCGATCGCAGCGCTCAGCAATTCTTTTGCCGCTTCGCCCGCACCGATGCCGGTCGGCTACGCCGCGCCGATGGCGGTGCCGGTGCGCAATGGCGCCTCCTATCATCTCGACGCCGGCGACAAGCTTCGCGTCGTGGTCTACGGCCAGGAAGGTCTCACCAACAGCTATGCGATCGACGCCGGCGGCTCCATCACCATGCCGCTGATCGGTGCGGTGCCGGCCCGCGGCCGCACCACGGCGGGGTTGGCCGGCGAGATCGCCGCACGCCTGCGCAACGGCTACATCCGCGAGCCTTCGGTGGCGGTCGAGATCGAGACCTATCGTCCGTTCTTCATCCTCGGCGAGGTCCTCGCACCCGGCCAATATCCTTACGTGCCGAACATGACGGTCGAGAGCGCGGTCGCCATCGCCGGCGGCTTCTCGCCGCGCGCCAAGCGTGACATGGTCACCGTCACGCACACCGAGAACGGCGGCGCCATGCGCGCCGTGGTGCCGCTCGGCACGCCGCTCGCGCCCGGCGACACCGTGTTCGTCGGCGAGCGCTGGTTTTAAGACTCTCTCCCCTCGTCATTCCGGGGCGCGCGTTAGCGCGAACCCGGAATCCATTCCTCCACCAACTCTGCCGCCTTG
Source organism: Bradyrhizobium sp. USDA 336 (assembly GCF_044908355.1). NCBI lineage: Bacteria > Pseudomonadati > Pseudomonadota > Alphaproteobacteria > Hyphomicrobiales > Nitrobacteraceae > Bradyrhizobium > Bradyrhizobium sp. USDA 336. The sequence goes on from NZ_JBIYDC010000002.1 coordinate 5,964,747, forward strand.
ATGGATTCCGGGCCCGCGCCTGTCGGCGCGTCCCGGAATGACGGTGGAAAGAGGCGGGGCTCTACCTCAAATGCTTCGCAAAAAACGCCATGCTGCGCGGCCAGGCGATGTCGGCGCTGGCCTTGTCGTAGCTGGCGCGCTCGTCGCAATGGAAACCATGCTGGGCGCCCGGATAGATGTGAACTTCGACCTCGGGCCGCTTAGTCTTGATGGTCTCGACATCGGCGAGCGGAATGCCGGCATCCTTCTCGCCGAAATGCAGTTGGGTCGGTACCTTCGGCACCTCGTCGGCGAAGCGCACGACAGCGCCGCCGTAATAGCCGATTGCCGCCTTCAGGCCGGTCAGTCGGGTCGCCGCGACGAAGGCGATGCTGCCGCCTAAGCAGAAGCCGATGATGCCGATGGGCCCGACGCTCTTCACCGCATCGATCGCAGCTTGCGTGTCGCGCAGCATCGCGGCCCAGTCCGGATTGGCCACGAACTTGCGCGCCTCTGCGATCTCGTCGGGCGAATAGCCCGACTGGAAGTTCGGCGCCGTCCGATCGAAGATCGACGGCGCGATCGCGACATAGCCTTCCCCGGCAAGGCGGTCGCAGACCGAGCGGATGTGGTGATTGACCCCAAAGATCTCCTGGATCACCACCACCGCGCCCTTCGGCGTGCCGGCGGGATCAGCGCGATAGGCGCCGAGCTGGAAATTGTCCGAGGCCGTCAGCTTGATGTCCTGTCCCACGCGGGTTGTCCTTCTTGGTTGGTCGTTGCTATGAAGTTCGATCGTTCCACGAACTCGTCATGCCCGGGCTTGTCCCGGGCATCCACGTCCTTCGTGCTGCACCAAAGATCGTGGATGGCCGGGACAAGCCCGGCCATGACGATGGCAACTTCAACGCAGGAAAGCGCGAATACGACTTCTCCACGACTTGAAAAACCGATCTCACTCCCACATCCAGTTCTCGCCGTAGTCCTCCTTCCATCCGGCCAGCCGGCCGTGACGGAACTGCAGAAACAGGCGATGGCGATAGGGGATCAGGCCGCTGCCGCCGATGTTGCGCAAGGCGAGATAGATCTCGTGGCCGGGACGTCCCCGCACATATTGCAGCTGCTGCCCGAGGGCGCGCGCGGTCTGTTCGGCATCCATGCCGAAGGCGAGCGGAATGTTGTTCGACAAGGTCGTGACGAAAGGCTGGCGCTGCGGCACGGCGCCGATCGGCTCGGCCTGTGCGGATAGCGACAGCAACATCGTCCCCGCAGCCAGCATCATCAGCTTCATCGCCTGTGTCCCTGCTCGATCGGCCTATGCCGGCAAGTTCTTCAGGAAAGGCACGACCGCGTCAACAAAAGCCTGGGGCTGATCGATGTTGACGGCGTGGCCGGCGGCGGGGATCACGACCTTTTGTGCGCCCGGGATCTTCGCGGCCATGTAGTCGGACGCGGCGAGGAACGGGGTGTCGTCGGCGCCGACAACGATCAGGCTGGGCACCTTGATCTCAGGCAACAGCTCCATCACGCGCGCATCGCGCTGGGTCAGCATGCCGCGCGCGGCGAGCGCAAGGCCCCTAGCGTTGCGATGGCTCGCGGTTGCGCGCTCGCGCGTCGCCGCTTTCAAGACCTCGAGGCCTTCGCGGTCGAGCCGGTCGGCGGTGGCGAGCGCCCGCGCGTTCCAGGCTTCGCGCGCATCGTCCTTCCTGAAGCCGGGGCCGGTGTCGATGATCAGCAGCGCGCGGGCCCGCTCCGGATGTGCGCGGTAGAACGCCAGCGACATGTAGCCGCCGAGCGAAAGCCCGCCGATGATGGCGCGCTTGGCGCCGACCGCATCGAGGATCGCCGCCATGTCACCGACCGTGAGGTCTTCGCTATAAGCACTCGCATCGTCAGGGTAATCGGACTGGCCGTGGCCGCGCATGTCCCACAGGATCAGCGTGTGGTCCTTCGCCAGCGCGTCGATTTGCCCATGCCACATCGCCGAGGTCGAGGAATAGCCGTGGGTGAGCAGCAGCGGCGGCCCGTTGCCATGAACCTCGTAGTAGATGTTGACGCCGTCGCGATTGATCTCCGGCATTGTTTCCGGCCCTTTCTTTTCTCGCCACCAACTCGGTGCTTCACCCTCCCCTGGAGGGGTCCGGGACGAGCGCAGCTCGCCCGTGGGTCGGCTCACATGGAGCGCTGCGAAATGTGAGACGGGGTGGGGTGACGGTCTCTCCACCTCCAACAGTGTTCGTGTGGAGAGATCACTCCACCCCGCTCGCGCTCCGCGCGATCGACCCTTCCCCTCCAGGGAGGGTAAGGTTTGCGTGCGGCTGCACCTTAGCTCGCCAAGTTACCTCGAAGAAACTGCCTGAATGCGATGGCACGCATGCCGGAGCACGCGCTGTTGTGTCCAGTGGCTGCGTCGCGGCCTTTGGCGCGGCGCACAACGAGCGAGTGTGGCGGTCGTTTTTTCGACTCGTTCCAAATTGCGTTTGCCTCCGCGTCGGAACGCGATCATTCTCGCCGGCAAGGCTGACGCCAGCCCGGTGGGCGTCCGCCATTCAAGTTGCCGCCGTAAGCGGCTTCATGCACCGGCAGGGGAAGACGCCTATGCCAACTCTCACCATCAACGGGCGGAGTCTGTCCGTGGATGCGGCGAACGACACGCCGCTCCTCTGGGCGATCCGCGAGCAATTGCAGATGACCGGCACCAAGTTCGGCTGCGGTGCCGGGCTGTGCGGGGCCTGCACCGTGCACGTCAACGGTGAAGCCGTGCGCTCGTGCCAGACCATGCTCAGTGACGTCGCCGGCAAGAAGATCACCACCATCGAAGGTCTCTCCGCCAAGGGCGATCATCCCTTGCAGAAGGCCTGGATCGCCGAGCAGGTGCCGCAATGCGGCTATTGCCAGTCCGGCCAGATCATGCAGGCGGCCTCGCTGCTCGCCAAGAATCCCAATCCAACCAAGGAAGAGGTGGTCGCCCATATGGACGGCAATCTCTGCCGCTGCATGACCTATTCGCGGATTCAGAAGGCGATCATGCGCGCCGCATCCGAGATGCGCACCGCCTCGGCCACCTCGAGCGAGCGGAGGCCCACATGAACGAGCATGTGAAGAAATTGACACCCGAGACGACGGATCTCAGCCGCCGCTCCTTCCTCGTCGGCGCCGCCGCGACCGGCCTTGTGCTCGGCTATGCCGGCGTGCCCGGCATCGAATCGGCAGCCGCCGCGCCCGCCAATTTCGAGCCGAGCGTCTGGTACGCGATCGCGCCGGACGGGCTGGTCACCGTGACCTGCGGCAAGGCGGACATGGGCCAGCACATCGCCTCCACCATGGCGCAGATCGTCTGCGAGGAATTGGGCGCGAAATGGAGCGACATGCGCGTGCAGCTCGCCTCCAACGATCCCAAGTTCAACGATCCCGTGCTCGGCGCGCAGATCACCGGCGGCAGCTGGTCGACCATGATGAACTTCGAAGCGATGAGCCGCGCCGGCGCCGCCGGTCGCATCGCATTGACCGAAGGTGCCGCCGCCGCCATGGGCGTGCCGGCATTGGAGCTCGTGGTGCGCGATTCCATGATCGTGCATCCGAAATCGAAGAAGCAGATGTCGTTTGCCGATGTCGTGAAAAGCGGCAAGGCGACGAAAACCTTCACGCCCGACGAGCTGAAGGCGATCAAGCTGAAATCGCCGGACCAGTACACCATGATCGGCGTCTCGGTTCCGCAGCTCGACATCCCCTCCAAGACCAACGGCACGGCCAAGTACGGCATCGACGTGATGCTGCCGGGCATGGCCTATGGCGCCCTGGTCACGCCGCCGGTGCGCTTCGGCGCCACCGTGAAATCGGTCGACGATAGCGCGGCAAAGAAGGTGCCGGGCTTCATCAAGGCCGTCACGCTCGACGACAAGACCGGGACGACGTCGGGCTGGGTCGTCGCCGTCGCCAGCACCTACGCCAACGCCAAGAAGGCCGCGCAGGCGCTGAAGATCGCCTATGACGCGGGTCCGAACGCGAAGCTGTCGAGCGAGTCGCTGCTCGACGAGGCCAAGCGGCTCCAGAAGCTGGACGATTCCGGCCAGTTCTTCGTCAAGGACGGCGATCCCAATGCAGCCTTCGGTTCGGCGGCCAAGGTGGTGGAGGCGGAATACACCACCAGCATCAACATCCACGCGCCGCTGGAGCCGATGAACGCCACTGCGGAGTTTAAGGGCGACATCCTGCACATCTATTCCGGCAACCAGTTCGCGACGCGCTCCGGCGCGATTGCGGCGGGGGCGGCCGGGATCGATCCGAAGTTCGTGGTCATGCACCAGATGTGGCTGGGCGGCGGCTTCGGCCGGCGTCTCGATGCCGACATGATGATTCCGGCGGTGCAGGCGGCCAAGGCCGTCGGCAAGCCGGTGAAGGTGATCTATTCGCGCGAGAACGACATGACGATGGATTTCTCGCGTCCGCTCACCTATCAAAAGGTGAAGGCCGGCGTGGACGGCGATGGCAAGCTTATTGCGATCAGCCACGACGTGGTCTCGGCCTGGCCGACCGCGCGCTGGGGAATCCCCGATTTCCTGACGCCCTCGGTCGACAAGAAGGGCCCGCTCGACTCCTTTACGGTGAACGGGGCGGACTTCTTCTACACCGTGCCCAACCATTATGTGCGCGCGATCAAGAACGAGCTCGCGCACAACGCCACGCCGTCCGGCCAGCTTCGCTCGGTGGCGCCGGGTTGGACCTTCTGGGCGGTCGAAAGCATGATCGACGAGATCGCGGCGGCGACGGGCAAGGATCCCGCCCAGTTCCGCATCTCGTTGCTCGACGGTGCCGGCAAGAACGACGGCGGCGCGCAGCGCTTGCGCAACACGCTGCTCGCCGCGATGGGACTGTCTGGCTACGGCACCAAGCAATTGCCGAAAGGCGAGGGCATGGGCGTCGCCTGCGTCTCGTCGCAGGAGCGGGCGACCGCGAGCTGGACGGCGTGCGTGGCTCACGTCGCCGTCGCGCCGTCGGGGGAGGTGACCGTGAAGAAGCTCACGGTCGCAACCGACGTCGGCACGCAGGTGCATCCCGACAATGTCCGCGCCCAGGTCGAGGGTGCGGCGCTGTGGGGCCTGTCGCTGGCGATGTACGAGAAGGCGACGCTGAAGGACGGTGGCATCGAGCAGACCAATTTCGATGGCTACACGCCCTTGCGCATGAGTCAGACGCCCGAGGTCGCGATCGCCGTGATCGCAAATGGCGAGAAGGCCACCGGCGTCGGCGAGCCCGCGGTCACCGTGGTCGCGCCGGCCATCGGCAACGCAATCTTCAATGCCAGCGGCGCCCGCGTCCGCGCCCTGCCGATCACCGCGGAAGTCGTGAAGGCGAGCATGAAGGCGTAAGTCGAGCCGTGATTGCCAAATGAGCTGATCTGCCGGAGGGCATGCCCTCCGGCGGATCTGTTTTTGGAAGCTGTCTCCCTTATCTCGGTGTCATGCCCCGGCTTGACCGGGGCATCCAGTACGCCGCGGCTTCTCGGCCCTAGCGGTACCGTCACGGCATACTGGGTCGCCCGGTCAAGCCGGGCGACGACAGCGGAGGGCGGGGCGATAGCGTCCAAAATTCCCCTTATCCATCAATGCCATTTCTACTGTGCATGGGGTTGTTGTGAAACTCCCCCCTGAACCCAAATCCGTAAAATTGCACCCAATTCCCCAAGGTTCCATTGAGCACGCCTCTTAAGGGCCAGAGAACCTGATCCGGCTTAGGCTCATCGGCCAATACGCCCGAGTTTCCGGTCCTTGTGGGGAAGCCATGAACGCCACAGCCAAATCCGCCGCCAAACGCCGGCTCCTGCTCGCCTCCGATCGGAGCGACGGGAGCAGCGAGCTCGCCAGCATCCTGAAAGCGGTCGGCGACGTCTCCACGGTGAAGACGGACGAGATCCCCGCCCAGCCCTCGCGCGATCTCTCCGGCCTCGTGGTCGACATCAACCTGCGCTCGCCCGACAGCGTGCAGCGGGTCCGCAACAAGCTGCGCGGCGACGCCTATCGTTCGATGCCGCGGCTGTTCGTGCTCGCGGACGCCCTGCATCACGGCACCATGCAGGCCTGGGCGCTAGGAGCCACCGACACCATTTCACGCCCGCTCCAGGCTGAGGCCATCCTGCAGCGCATCCGCGCCGCCTTCCCGGACACCGCGGCCTATGACGCGACCGATCGCGGCAAGACGCTCAACCGCGGGGTCGAGGCGGCGCATGCGGTGCTGACCAAGATGTTCGAGAAGCTGCCGCTCGGAGTGCCTCTGACCTTCGACGACGTCATCGCCGCCGAGAGCAAGATCCTGAAGGCGATCAAGCATTCCTCGCTGCGCGAATGGCTCACCACGGTCGGCTGTCACCATGTCGGCAGCTACCGCCATTGCCTGTTCGTCACCGGCTTCGCCGTCGCCTTTGCCCAGCATCTCGGCATGCGCGAGGACGACCAGCGCCGCCTGACCCGCGCCGCGCTGCTGCACGACGTCGGCAAGGCCTTCGTTCCGGCCTGGCTGCTCGACAAGCCCGGCAAGCTCACCGACGAGGAGATGGCCGAGGTCCGCCAGCATCCGCGCCGCGGCTATGACGCGCTCGCCGCGCAAGGCGGCTTCCCGCCGGAGATGCTCGACGTGGTGCTGCATCACCACGAATTCCTCGACGGCTCCGGCTATCCGAACGGCCTGTCGTCGAACCAGATCAGCGACATCGTGCGCCTGACGACGATCGTCGACATCTACGCCGCGCTGGTCGAGAAGCGCGCCTACCGCATGCCCTTCACCCACTCCCGCGCCTTCACGATGATGGAAGGCATGGGCGGCAAGCTCGACCAGCAGCTGCTGCAGGCGTTCCGCCCGGTCGCGCTGGGGTCGTTCTAGCCGGGATGCCGTAGGGTGGGTTAGCCTCGCGGCTGCGCGAAGCGCAGGCGCCAGGCGTAACCCACCATGCCTCCGCAATTGCCGAACGAAGTTGGTGGGTTACGCCTTCGGCTAACCCACCCCACGAGCTCACCCCACCAGCTTCCGCAGCTCCGCCTTCGCCACCTTCTCCAGTGTCGAGCGCGGCATGTCGTCAACGAGCCTGATCTCGCGCGGCAGCTTGAAGTCGGCGAGGCCCTTGCGGCAGGCTTCCATCACGCGATCATGCAGATCGGGTGCAGCGCCCGCGACGCCGCCCTGCGGGATGATGAAGACCACCGGCACCTCGTCCAGCATCGGATGCGTCTTCGCCACCACTGCGGCCTCGCGCACGCCCGGCACGAGTGCGATCACCTGCTCGATCTCTGAGGCCGCAACGTTCTCGCCGCCCACCTTTAGCATGTCCTTGGCGCGGTCGCCGAACTTGATGAAGCCGTTCTGCAATCGCTCGACGCGGTCGCCGGTGAGAAAGAAGCCGTGCTCGTCAAAACTCTCGCGCGTCGCCTTCTCGTTGTGCAGGTACTCGGCGAACAGCGACAGGCCGGGGATGCCCTTGATCGCGAGGTTGCCCGTGCCGCCGACCTCCGTCGGTCGTCCGTCGTCGTCGGTGATGCGGATCTGATATTCGGGCGCCGCGCGGCCGATAGACATCGGGATGTTGGGCTGATCGACCTCGCCGACGATGCCGTGGGTGATGGTCTCGGTCATGCCCCACCAGCCGATCATCTTGACGCCGAAGGCGGCAAAGGCCGGCGGCTCGTTGATGGCGGTGCCCCACAGGCGGAACTTGTGGTCTTTCGGGATCTCCTGCTCGAGCAGCGCCTTCATGCAGAACGGAATCGTCGAGGTCCAGGTTGCGCCATGCTCGCGCGCGACGCCCCAGAACCGGCTGGCGGAGAAGCGCGGCTGGATCACGCAAGTGGCGCCGACCCACAGCGTCGCCAGCATGGAATAGGCCAGCGCATTGGTATGGAACAGGGGCAGGTAGGCCTGGTGCACGTCGCCGGCGTGAAGGTCCTCGTGCGCGGCGTTGATCTTGGCGCCCCACAGCGCGTTGGCATGGGTCCACAGCACCGCCTTGGGTCGCGACGTCGTGCCCGAGGTGTATTGCACGCTGCATGGCGCCAGCGGATCGGACGCGCGCCGGGGACGATCGGCACTGTCGGCGAACAGCGATTCGAAGCTGTCGCCGGGCGAGACGCCCCGCGCGGGGGCCGCGCCCGCATCGTGCGAGGTCACCGCCAGCCACCTTATATTGCGGCAGTTCTGCGCGACGGCTTCCGCATAGGCCGGCTGCGTGATCGCGGCGACCGCGCCGCAATGATCGGCGAAATACGCGATCTCGGCCGGCGCCGAGCGCGTGTTGGTGGTGACCGCGACGGCCCCGAGCTCGACGCAAGCGAACCAGGCCAGCATCGCCTCGATGCAATTGTCGAGATGGATGAGCACATACTCGCCCGGCTTGATGCCGCGCCTGGCGAGGCCGGCCGCGAGCGCGCCGACGCGCTCGTGAAACTCGCCGTAGCTCCAGCGCCGCGCCGGCACGTCGAACGGCGCCCAGATCAGGAATGGATGATCACGCCGGACCTCGGCGCGCAGCTTGAGCAGCCAGGGCACGTCGAGCCCGTCGAACGGGCCCACGATTCCAGCTGTGGTCTGTTGAACTGGCATGGCTCCTCCCGGTGCAGCCGCATCTTGCCGGCGGCTGTCTTTTGATGATTGCGTCTTCCTGCCATTGGATGATGCGGGACGCAATCGGGGGGAGGGGGGCGCGGCGTGTCGTGCTTGGTGCACACACTCTCTCCGCCGTCATGGCCGGGCTCGACCCGGCCATCCACGTCTTGCCGCGCGAAGAACGTGGATGCCCGGGACAAGCCCGGGCATGACGATGGAGCAAAGAGCGAGAGCGCGCTTCAATCCTCGTACGACGAGATCTCGATCAGGCTGCCATCGGGATCGCGGCAATAGACCGAGCGCAGCGTGCCGCGGGCGCCTTGCCTCGGGCCCGGACCTTCCTCGATCGCGACGCCATGTGCCTGCAAATGCGCCACCACCTCGTCCGGTGTGGCCGAGGTGAGAAAGCACAAATCTTCGCTGCCGGCGGTCGGATGGCTCGCGGTGAACCACTCCACCTTGTCGGCATCGCGTTGTCGGACGTTGATCCTCTGGTTACCGAATTCAAGGAAAGTCCGCGGCGCTTTGCCGCCGCCGGGATCGAACACCTTGACTTCCATGCCGAGAATCCTGCCGTACCACGCAGCACTTGCCGCGACGTCGCTGACATTGATCACGAGATGATCCAGGGCATGAACCTTGACCGGCATGTCTCATCCTTTCGTCGTGATGTGCCCCGCGCACTTTCCGCACGGGGCAAGCTTTGTTACAACCGCAGCGACGCGGCTTTCAAGCCATCCGACTTCAAGAACAACACTGGGAGAACCCTTGAGATGATCACTCGCCGTACCGCGCTGGGCCTGCTCGCCGCCAGTCCGCTTGCAGCCACCCCGCTGTCGAAGGCCCTTGCCGCCGATTATCCGGTCCGTCCAGTGAAATGGGTGGTGGGTTATCCGCCGGGCGGCGCCACGGACATCCTGGCACGGCTGATCGGCCAGCGCCTGTCGGAAAAGCTCGGCCAGCAATTCGTGGTCGAGAACAAGCCCGGCGCCGGGAACAACATCGCGACCGAATCGGTCATCAATGCCGAGCCCGACGGCTACACGCTGCAGCTGGTCAATCCGGCCAACTACATCAACGCCTCGCTCTACAAGAATCTGAAGTTCAACTTCGTGAACGATATCGCGCCGGTCGCCTCGTTCCAGCGCGTGCCGAACGTGATGACCGTCAACAAGGACGTGCCGGCCAAGAACGTCGCCGAGTTCATCGAGTACGTGAAGGCCAATCCCGGCAAGGTGAACATGGCCTCGTCCGGCAACGGCACCTCGGTGCATCTGTCCGGCGAGATGTTCATGGCCATGACCGGCTGCAAGATGCAGCACGTGCCCTATCGCGGCGCCGCGCCCGCGATCACCGACATGCTCGCCGGCCAGGTGCAGGTGATCTTCGACAACATGCCCTCGATCATTCAGCACATCCGCTCCGGCAGCCTGCGCGCGATCGGTGTCACCACCACGGAACGCTCGCCGCAGCTGCCCGACGTGCAGCCGATCGCCGACACCGTCAAGGGCTATGAGGCGAGCGCGTTGTTCGGCATGGGCGCGCCGAAGAACACGCCGAAGGAAATCATCGCCAAGCTCAACGCCGAGGTCAACGCGGTGCTCAAGGACCCCGACATGGCCAAGCGCCTGGTCGAGCTCGGCGGCGAGCCGCGGGTGCAGACGCCCGAGGCGTTCGGCGAGGAGATCAAGGCCGAGACCGAGAAGTGGAAGAAGGTCGTCGACTTCGCCGGCCTGAAGGTCGAGTAGAAATCTCGTGATGACGAGGAAGAGAGCCCTGCCGTTCGGCAGGGCTTTTTTCTTGGCTGCATTGCCGGCAACCCGATCACGCTCTCGTGCGGATCCGCGCCTGCGCCTTCCGGCTTGACGTTGCCGCGCTCGCGTCTATACTAAACCACATGGTTAAGTATCAGGACGAGACGCTGGACCGGACTTTTGCGGCGCTGTCAGACCCGACGCGGCGTGCCTTGCTGGCGCGCCTCGGCGAGCAGGACGGCCTGTCGGTGAGCGAGCTGGCGGCCCCGTTTGCGGTATCGTTGCCGGCGATCATGAAGCATCTCGACGTGCTCACCGATGCCGGGCTGATCGTGCGCGAGAAGACCGGGCGCACGGTCGCCTGCCGGCTGACCGCGCAGCCGATGGAGCAGGCGATGAACTGGCTCAATCGCTATGCGCAGTTCTGGTCCCACAATCTTGATCGCCTTGCCGCCTTCGTGGAGGAAGAGACATGGCCAACGCAGCCGCCAACACCGCCGAACGCCCGGCAGAACGACCAAGCCTCACGCTCACGCGCCGGCTCCGCGCACCGCCGCAAAAGGTCTACGCCGCCTGGACGCAAGCCGCGCAGCTAGCGCAATGGTTCGGGCCGCCGAACATGAAGCCGGCGACGCTTCAAGCCGAGCTCGACGTTCGCGTCGGCGGCCGGTTTCGCATCAGCTTCACCGGGGACGACGGAGAATATTTCGAGGCCGGCGGCCGCTATCGCGAGGTGGTGCTGAACGAGCTTCTGGTCTTCACCTGGGCCTGGCACTCGACGCCGGAGCGTGAATCGCTGGTGACGATCTCGATGAAGCCGGACGCTGCCGGCACCTTGATGATCTTCCATCACGCCCAGTTCTTCGACGAGACCGCGCGCGACAACCACCAGCGCGGCTGGAGCTCGATTTTCGACAAGCTCGATGCTTTCGTCGCCTGACCCCAAGGAGAACGCCATGCAGCAACATCAGATCGTCTCGCGCGAGCAATGGATCGTCGCGCGCAAGGCCCTTCTGGCCCATGAGAAGGAATTGACCCAGGCCCGCGAACGGCTTGCCGACGAGCGCCGCCGGCTCCCCTGGGTCAAGGTCGACAAGGCATACGAATTCGAAGGGCCGAACGGCATTGTGTCCTTGGGCGATCTGTTCAAGGGCCGGCCGCAGCTCATCGTGCAGCACGTGATGTTCGCACCCGATTGGGACGCGGCCTGCAAGAGCTGCTCGTTCTGGGCAGACGGGTTCGAGCGCATGGTGCCGCATTTGGCCGCGCGCGACACCGCGATGGTTGCGGTCTCGCTGGCGCCAAGCGCAAAGCTCGAAGACTTCAAGAAGCGGATGGGCTGGACCTTCGACTGGGTTTCCTCGGGCGGCAACGACTTCAACCGCGATTACGGCGTGACGTTCTCACAGGAAGAGGTTGCGACTGGCAAGCCGATGTACAATTTCGGCACCACGCCGCTCTACGGCCCCGAGCTGCCCGGCATCAGCGTGTTCTACCGTGACGAGGCCGGCGCGATCTTCCACACCTATTCCTGCTTCGCCCGCGGCCTCGACATGATGAACGCCGCTTATCAATATCTCGATCTCACCCCGCTCGGCCGTTATGAGGAAGGCCTGCCCTATCCGATGGACTGGGTGCGCCTGCGCGACCAGTACGAGCCGCAGCCGGCGAAGGGTGCGTGCTGCCACGGGTGAGGGGAGCGCTCGACGCACATCAAAGGTGTCATCGCCCGGCTTGACCGGGCGATCCAGTATTCCGAGACGGCAGTGATGAATCGAGAGGCCGCGGCGTACTGGATTCCCCGCCTGCCGCCTACGCTAAAGCTTCGGCGCCCCTGGACCTCAACCCCGGCGAAGCCTTGGCGTAGCCGGGTCGCGGGGAATGACAGCTACGGGTGAGGTGCAGGGTGTGCGTTGCCCCGATAGCTACCGCTTCGCTTCCGCCTGCTCCGCCGCGTTGCACGAGATCAGCATCGTGTAAGGCCGGGCGTTGGCGGCGATGTCGGTGGTCTTGCGCTCGCTCTTTGGCTCGGCGGTCTGATAGGGCACGATCGAATTGTCGAGGAAATCGCGCAGCACTCCGGTCTTGATGGCGAAATTGATGTTTTCAGGGATGTTGCCGGTCGCCACCGCGATCCGCAAGGCTGGAATCTTGCCCGTGACCACGCCGACGACCTGACCCGTGTTGTCGAACAGCGGCCCGCCGCTATTGCCGGGCTGCACGGGTGCGCTGATCTGCAGGAAGCGCGAGTCGTTGCGCATGCCGCTGAGCGAGCTCACGATCCCGGTGGTCACGCTGAAGTCCGAGGTCAGGATGCCGTGATAGGGAAAGCCGATCGCGATCACGGAATCGCCGGAGCGGATCGAGCGGTCGCGGATCCGGGCAAAATCCTTGAAGGTCGTTGTCGACGGCGCCTGCAACAAAGCGAGATCGTTGTTGGCGTCGCTCGAGACGACGCGCAACACCATTGCGGCCTCGCCGGTGAGATTGCCCTTGATGTCGCCGACGCAGCCGTCGATCACATGATGGTTGGTGACGATGTGCCCGCTCGTGCTGACGACGAAGCCGCTGCCGCTCCTGGCTCGGGCAGGTTTGCCGCCGGCCGGCGCTGCCGCCTGCTTCTCCGCCGTGGCCGCCGGCTTGGCCGCACCCTTGGTGAAATCGCCTGCCTTGCTGAGCCCATCTGCCTTCACCCGCGTGACGCAGTTCGCCAGCGCCGCGATCAGGGGCGCCGTCGACGTCAGCACAAATTGGAGTGGCTTGCTGCCGTTGGTCGTCACCACCATCAGGCTTGCCTTCTGGAAGGTGCGAGCGACGTTGGGGGGCAGGATGGTCGTCACCATGTTGGTGGTGCCGGCGGTCGCAAACAACCTCGCCTGCTCCTGGCCGTCGAAGATGAAGTCGATGGGCGCGGTATCGCCCTTGTTGAAGCGAAAGCTGGGGCTGGCAAAGCTCAGCAGCCAGGAGCCGGCCGCATTCTGCGCGACGAAGAGACTCACGCCGTTGGCGTAAGGTGCGGTCGCCGCGCAATGGGAGAACGCGCCCGTCTCGTCATTGCTGAATGCGCCGCCAGCCCAGTTGCCGACATTGACGGTGCCGAACGGCCCCGCCGCGTTCGCCCCGACCAAACTCACCTGCAACACGAACGCAACGACCAACGACCTCAACCACATACCCCAGCCCCCGGCAAACGCACTTGCATCCATCTTATCCGCGAGGGCAGGTGAGGCGCAACCGTCAGTTGTCCGCTCTCGTCCGGCTGGCCGCGACAATTCAGGCTTGCATATACTTTGCAGTACCGTATACTTTGCAATACAAAGTAACGAGGCTCTTGCCTCGTAATGTCCGGGTGGAACGAGGTTTTGGCGTTGCCGATGCGCGATCTCGACAAGGCGCTGGCCGACATCGTGACGATCCGCAGCCAGATCGCGGCGGGTACCGCCTTCCGCGGTTACGGCCCGGCGACGATGGCGGCGACCGGTGCTGTGGCGCTCATCACCGCCCTCCTGCAATTCTGGTTGTTGGATGATCCCACCGGCGAGCCGCTCGTTTTCTTCATCGGCTGGTTCATCGCCGCCGCGCTGTCTGGGCTGATCATCGGCATCGAGATGCGCGCCCGGTCGCGACGCCATCATTCCGGTCTCGCCGACGCGATGATCCACCAGGCGGTCGAGCAGTTCCTGCCGGCGGGCATTGCCGGCGTTCTGCTCGCGGTGGTGATGTGGAAGTTCGCGAGCGAGACGCTGTGGCTGCTGCCGGGCCTGTGGCAGATCCTGGTGTCGCTCGGCATCTTTGCCTCGGTCCGCTCGCTGCCGCGCACCGTCGCGCTCGCCGGCGCCTGGTATTTCGTGTCCGGCTTCGCGGTCGTGGTGCTCGCGAGCCGAACCCACACGCTGTCGCCATGGACCATGGGCCTACCTTTCCTGATCGGCCAATCGCTGATGGCGGCCATTCTGCATTTTGCGTCGGGAGACAACGATGTCGAAGACTGACAGCGCGCCCTTCTCCTATGAAGGGCTCGACCGCGTGATCCACGAGAAGGCGAGGCTCGGGCTTCTGACCTCGTTGATGGCGCATCCGAAGGGGCTGGCGTTCGGCGATCTCAAGCAGCTCTGCGGCCTCACCGATGGCAATCTCAGCCGGCACCTTGCCGTGCTGCAGGAAGCCGGCCTCGTCGAGGTGACCAAGGGCTACGAGGGCAATCGCCCGCACACCAGCTGCCGCCTCACCAAGGCCGGCCGCCGCCGCTTCCTCGACTATCTCGCCGTGCTCGAGCGGCTGGTGCGCGACGCGGCGAAGGCCGCCGGCCGCGAAGCGCCGCCGCTCGGCCGGCTCGGCATCGCCTCGACCTGATCTCCCCCTTTTTTGACCGGAGACTTTGCAATGCAAAGTGACATCACGTCCCATAACGAGAAGCTTCATGTCGGCATCATCATGGACGGCAACGGCCGCTGGGCGACGCGGCGCGGCCTGTCGCGCGTGCGCGGTCACGAGGCCGGCGTCGAGACCATCCGCCGCATCGTCGAGGCCGCGCCCAAGCAGGGCATCGGCACGCTGACGCTTTACGCCTTCTCCACCGACAATTGGCGGCGGCCGAAGGCCGAGGTCGCGGCGCTGATGACCTTGCTGCGCTTCTACCTCGCGAACGAAGTGCAGAGCCTCGTCAAGAACGGCGTGCGCCTCTCCGTCATCGGCCGCCGCGATCGCCTGCCCGACGGCATCGCCGCCGCGATCGCGCGCGCCGAGGCGGCCACCGCCGATGGCCGCACGCTGCACGTGCGCATCGCCGTCGATTATTCCGCGCGCGATGCCATCCTCCATGCCGCGGCCAAGGCGGCCGCGCTGACCAGCCTGACGCGCGAAGCCTTCTCGCAGCTCGTGACGGGCGAGGCTGGCCTTCGCGACGTCGACCTCATTATCCGCACCTCCGGCGAGAAGCGGCTGTCGGACTTCCTGCTGTGGGAAGGCGCCTATGCCGAGCTGTACTTCACCGAGCGGATGTGGCCCGAATTCGACGCGGGCGATCTTGCCGAGGCGCTCGCCGCCTTCCATTGCCGCGAGCGCCGCTTCGGCGGGCTGCAAGCCATTATGCCCGAAGAGGCACCCTCGCTCTCGCGGGTGTGACGCGCCTCGCGCACCAGCCGGCTCTCTGCCGATTGCCGCCTGGCTTGGATCGTGCTCTAGTCTTCCGGCGTTGTGTACGGGAGCGTTCGCACCATGCGCGCAGTCCTCGATTATTGCACCGGCGGAACGGAGCGGCAGCTTGCCGCCGGCACCATCATCGTCGCCGAGGGTGGCACCTCCGGCCATCTCTACGTGCTGATGCAAGGTAGGCTCGAGGTGCTCAAGGGCGAGATGGTGGTCGCCACCGTCACCGAGCCCGGCGCGGTGTTGGGTGAGATGTCCGTGCTGCTGGGCCAGCCGCACACCGCAACGGTACGGGCCTGCTCCGACGCCATCGTCTACGAATTCGAGGATGCCGCCGCGTTCCTCGAGAGGGAGCCGGGCGTGGCGCTGCTGATCGCAAAAATGCTGGCGCAGCGGCTCAACGTCGCCAACACCTACCTCGCCGATCTGAAGCGGCAATATGCCGGCCACGGCACGCATCTGGCAATGGTCGGCGAAGTGCTCCAGAGCATGATCAACCTGCCGCCGGCTGAGGTTTCGCCAGGCTCGGATCGGCAATCCGATCCAAGAATGTGAGCCAGTCGGGCGGCGCCTCGATGGGGGTGGCGGGCCGCCGCAGCGGCGCCTTCAGGTCGATCCATTGCGCCTCGCCGGCCGCCAGCCAGAATGCCTTGTCGGCATCGAGATCGAGCACGATGCAGGTCGGGGGACGGCCAGGTTGCAGGCCCGTGTTGAAGACCCAGGTCTGGCCCAGCCGGTCGAACCACGATCCATTGCTGATGAAGGGCGATTGATGCACATGGCCCGAGATCACCATCGACGGCTGGTATTGCATGATCCACTGCGCCAGCTCGACGTCGCCGAAGAAGCGCTTGCCGCCCCAGCTCGTCGGTGAATCCGCCGGCGGCGCATGATGCGCCCAGATCCAGCGCTGCGGCCTGATGGCTCCGGCATCGCGCAACTGCTCGATGAGGCGTTGCTTGACCTGGGGTCCGTCCCACCACGGGCACACCGTGAACAGGGTATCGCCGACCGTCAGGCCGTCGCCGTCGCAGGCGATGCCGAGCTCGCGCACCTCCGAGATCCAGCGCGAGATCTTCTCGCCTTCGGCGTTGCGCTCGTCGAGATCGTGATTGCCGGAGCAGAGGATCACGCGGGTCGTCGCGGCCAGCAGCGCGAGATACTTCTTCACCACCAGGATCTGGGCGCGGAAATCCACCATCGAGCCGACGTCGAGCGCGTCGCCGGCGAAGATCACGAGGTCGAATTGCGGCGCCGCGCTGACCAGCCAGTCGAGCTGCGGCAGCGAATAGTGCAGGTCGGCCACGACCAGGCAGCGCATGGAAAATCCGACGGCCAGAGAGCAAAATGTCAGGGAATTCCAAAAACGGCATAAAGCAAGAAGCAGACCAGCCCGGCCGCCCCTTTGCATCAATCCAATGAGCGACAGCATGCTGCGTCCCGTCGCAGAGCGCAAGGGGCGGCAATGCGGGGGCTGGACCGGATCGCCGAATTCTGGTGTCGTGGCCTGCTCTCAACACCTGTGTTCACATGACCTCCTTCAAGACCATTCGCGCCCGCGCCGAAAAGCGCAAGGGCGGGCCCAAGGCGCTGGACAAGTTGATGCCGGCCGAGCCGGACCTCAAGCAGCTGGCCAAGCTCGGCGACGATCGTATCCTCGCCGAAATGACCAAGCGGGTGTTCTGCGCCGGCTTTGCCTGGAGCGTGATCGATTCCAAATGGGACGGCTTTGAGCAGGCCTTCCTGCATTTCCGGCCCGCCAAGCTCACCTTCCAGCCCGAAGACTATTGGGAGGGCCTATTGCGCGACGCGCGCATCGTGCGCAACGGTGCCAAGATCATGTCGGTGCGCGACAACGCCGCCTTCGTGCAGGAGATCGCGAAGGAGCACGGCAGCTTCGGCAAGTTTCTGACGAAATGGCCGTCCTCCGACGAGATCGGCCTGCTCGATCTCCTCAACAAACGCGGCAGCCGGCTGGGCGGCAACACCGGCCAGATGTTGCTCCGCTTCGTCGGCTGGGACGGCTTCGTGACGTCGAAGGACGTCGTGGCCTGCCTGCGCGCTGCCGGTCTCGACATCGCCGAGGAGGTCAAGTCGAAGGGCGATCTCGCCAAGGTGCAGGCGCAGTTCAACGCTTGGGCCGAGGAGACCGGCCTGCCGTACACATATCTGTCACGCATCTGCGCGCTGTCGGTCGGCGAGAACAGCAGCGAGTAGCGCGTCGATCGACAGATCGTGTGCATCCTGTGGCGATCTTGTGCTGCGAACGCGGCCGATGAAACCCGCGATCACGAAATACATTTCGCAGGAACATTTATCCGCAGCACCTGTTCGGGACTCTGAGCCAGGCGCATAAGGGCGCAGGGAATGCTCGCTCCCGCCTGGCTCGATGAAACCGGATACAACAACGGAGCAGTCCATGAAGCTCACATCTGAACAGGTGAAGCAGACCGTCAACCAGCTCGGCGCTCAGGTGCTGCCCGACGAACATCCGGCGATGCCGCAGCTCAACAGCATGTTCGGCGAGCACACCTTCTTCGTCGACGAGATGGGCCTCAAGGTGCTCGAGCCGACGGGGTCGCTCGGCAGCGACCGCCAGAGTGGCGAAGTCGTCAGCCTCGCTGATTGGGGCGATTCCGACCTGACGCGCCTGATGGCGCATGAGCCCGAACCGACCGGCGTGATCGTGGTGTTCGAGCATGTGAGGCATTGAGCAGCCCGACGGGACGTTTTGGAGACACGTGCGCCACGGCACTCCCGTGGCGCGCGGCTTTGGCGTGACTGGTGACGTGGTGATCAGCTCTACCGTCTTGCGAACGGTCTGGTGCCGATCGTATTATCTGCCGCGAATGCTCTGTGCGTAGCGCCACATTTCTCCGCGACAGGCCGGAAACAGCGCAACGATCGTGAGCGAAACCGCATATGAAAGGGAGAAGCAGGCTGCCAATTCCGGGATCCCTCCGATCGAACGCGCCAGCAGCCAGCGATGCAGCAGAGACACCGTCACCACGGAAGCGAGCGCTCCGGCGAGATGAGGCCCGACCACTTTCATGAGGTCTCGATGATGCACCGGGCCGCGTCTCCCAATCAGCCACCACAGGATGGGCGTGCGCACGCACTCGCTGATGGAATATGCGCTGGCGACGCCGACTGGTCCGAACGGCAGCCCGCATATGAAGGCGAGAATCGATGTTGAGACGTTGAACAGGCCCCATCGCATGTATTCCTTGGCGCGGCCCTGGCTGAGGAAAAGCCAGTTGGCGGGGCTGTTGCTGGTCTGCAGCAGACCGGCGATGCTGAGGGCGACGAAGATCGGCGCAGCCTCGCTCCATTGGTCGCCGAGCAGGGTTTCGACCAGCGTATCGGCGGTCGCGATCATGAAGCCGACGCCAGGCAACACGAGCAGGAGCGCCGGCAGCACCGCGCGACGGAACGAATCCCGATAGCGCTCCGGCTCCTTCAGCAGGCCCGACAGCGTCGGCAGCATGATTCGCACCATCGGATTGCTGACTTGCTGAAGCGGAAACAGCAGCAACCGGTAGGCGCGGTTATACGCGCCAAGCGAGGCAGCCCCCCAGACCTTGCCGATCAACACCCCGTCGGTATTGCGGGACAGGAACTCGGCAAGATTGTAGCCGGTCACGCCGAGCCCGAAGTTCAGCATGTCGCGTGCAGCCTTGATCGAGCCGGGCCTCGACGGCAACCATCCCGAACTTAGCCACGCGCCGCTCGCGAGCACCAGACCTGATGTCAGGCTGCCGGCGAGAATGGCCCAATAGCTGTGATAGACGTACGCGACCGCGGCAGAGGTCAGTAATCCAGTCAGTGCGGCCGCGGACTCCAGGCCTGCCAGCGTCCAGAATCTCATCTGTCGCGTCAGCAACGACAAATGCTGGACGTCAGCGCCGCTGAGCAGCAACGTGACGCTCATACCAGATGTCAGTGGGGCGAGATTTGGCGCGCTGTAGAACCTGGCGACGAGCGGCGATAGCGCCACCTGTGTGGCCGCCAGTAGCGCGCCGACCGAGAGGTTCACCCAGAACAGCGCACTCAGCTCGTTGTGCGTCAACTCGTCCTTCTGCACGGTCGCGTGTCCAAGACCGAGATCCTGGAACAGCACCGCGAAGGCGAGCACCGGCGAAGCCATTGCATAAGTACCAAAGTCGACTGGCGTCAGTAGGCGCGAGAGCAGGATCACAGATCCGGTCTGCGTCGCTACACGCACGACCTGAGTGACGATCGCAGCGAGCGCACCTTTCCGTACGTTCCGGGACTGCTCGTCCTCGGACAAGCGCATGTTGAGTTGAGTCACGATCAGCTCCTCGAGCGGCGAACAACGAAAATTTCAAGCGCAGTTCGAAAGCAAGACGGTGAATCAAACGACAGTTTATCTTTTCGATTTCATGCGATTGGCGCTTCACTCATGTGCGATCAACCGGACGCCCCTCATGCGCGGATCACCGCACGAGAGGGACATCGAGGCTATCGCGCGTGAGCAGCGTCGCGAAACGCCGACGACTATCCGTCAGTACGTGTCAATTGAATGGCGCGACCAAACTGCGTTCGCAAAAAACTTTACGTCGATCGCGCTCGAACGAACAGCCAATGGAGTGCATCTTGCTCAGAGCAGCGCGTCGAAACCGAAAAAGAGGCTGGTCTGTCAGCTTCACGTCAGGCAGTGCCTCGAAGATCGACACAGAACCGCTCGCAATAGTGTCAAACCTCTAGTCTTCGCGGTTCTCTTGCAACGTGCTCTTCAACGGGAATTTCGATGACGATCTGAGTTCCCGGACTCGCCTTGCTCTCGAGCAGCAAGCGCCCGTTGAGCGATGAGGTGACGAGATTGAACGCGATGTGCAGTCCCAGACCGGCATTGCCTTTCTCGCGGCTTGTCGTGACGAATGGATCGAAGATGTGCGCCTGCAGGTGGTCAGGGATTCCGACGCCTTCATCAGCGCAGACAAGGCGGACTGATGTCGGATTCGGTTGGCTGACCGTGATCACGAACCGGCCGCCTCTCTTGTCGGGATACGCATGCACTGCAGTGTTGAGGGCGAGATTGCTGATCACCTGAGCAAGCGCTCCGGGATAGCTGTTGAGCTTGATTCCCGCCGGGCAGTGTACCTCCACGGTCAGGGCATGATGCGACAGCAATGGCCCGAGCCGGGACATCAACTCCGATAGCCAATCCCTGAGCTCGAAACTGCGCCGGTCCTCATCGGCTTGATGGACCGCGACCTGCCTGAAGCTGTGCACCATTTCGGATGCTCGGTGCAGATTTTCGAAGGTCAGGTTGAGCCCCTGCTTGAGCCGGTCAATGCCCTTGGTTAGATCGGACCGCCGGACCGATGCTCCGCCCAATGCATCACTCATCGTTTGCAGGTCATCCTGCATGGCCGTCGAAGTCGTCAAGGCGAGGCCGAGTGGGGTGCTGACCTCGTGAGCGACACCTGCCACCAATTGCCCGAGCGAGGCGAGCTTTTCCGCCTGCACGAGATGCTCCTGGGTCGCGCGCAGATCGCGCAACGATTTCTCGGAGCGTTCCTTTTCGCGTTGAAGCGCCTCGGATGTCCGGAACTGCTTTCGCGCCCGATACTCGCGCGCAGCCACCGCGTAGAGCGACAATGCGTAGGCGTTGCCGACGAGAGAGTGGTTGATGAAGCTCAGGCCGGTCGGCATTGTCGACGCGAATGTCTCGGCGACCAGCAACGCCACCCACGACAGCAGGCAGAAGATCGCCAGCGAGCCGATCCGCAAGGGCAGCATGGTCGAGACGAACAGTATGATCATCATCATGCCGGGCGCGGCAAAGGTGAAGCCCGAGGGAAGCACGAGATAGATGCTCGGCAGAATGCAGCCGGGGATGACGCAATAGATGAGAAAGATCGTCTCCGCCCATGGCTTCATCCGGCGCCGCGACAGCAGCGCCGTCAGCGGGAGCAGGATGAACACGGCGGTTCCGCCGCGGATTGCGAGCGTGGTCGGCACGACTTCGGGGTAGAGCACCCAATCCCAGAGCGTGTAGCTGGCATAGGTGGCGGCGCCGAGCAGCATCGCGATCTGCGTCCATCCGAGACTGCCCCGGACATATTGGTCGACAAACCGGCGTTCCTCGATGCGGTCTTCGAAGCGCAGTCCGAGGCGTATCAATAAGGCAAGCATCCAAACTCAATCGCGAAAAGTCATGTCTGGTGTATCTACGACAGGTTTGGCGCCGCGTCGCGGATAAAGATGCCGCGTTCACCGAAGGGGCCTCAAGCCGCGTTCAGATGCCCAGCGTCAGCTGCGGCTCCGACTCGCCGGCGGCGTGGAGCGACGACAGCGAGACCCCCAGCAGCCTGACGCGCTTGGGCAGCGGCATCTCGGCTTCGAGCAGACCGCAGGCCAGCCGCTCCAGATCGTCGCGTCCGGCAACGGCCGCCGCGACGGATCGGCTGCGCGTGATGATCTCGAAATCGGCGAACTTGATCTTCAGGGTGACGGTGCGGCCACGATTGCCCGTCGCCTCGCAATGCCGCCAGACCTTGTCGACGAGCGGCCTTAGCTCGGCGGCAAGCGCGTCGAACGCATCGAGGTCGGTCGAGAACGTGTTCTCCGCGCCGACCGATTTGCGGATCCGGTTGGCGCGGACCGGCCGCTCGTCGACTCCGCGTGATATCCAATAATAATACGCGCCCGACTTGCCGAAATTCGCGTTCATGAACTCCAGCGATTGGTTGCGGATGTCCCGGCCGGTGAACAGGCCGAGCGCGTTCATCTTCGCCGCCGTCGCCGGACCGATGCCGTGGAATTTGCCGACCGGCAGCGGCTCGACGAAGGCCGGCCCCATCTCCGGCGAGATCACGAACTGGCCGTTGGGCTTGCGATGATCGGACGCGAGCTTGGCCAGAAACTTGTTGTAGGAGATACCCGCCGACGCGGTGAGGCCGGTCTCGGCCTTGATCTTCGCGCGGATCTCGAGCGCGATGTCCCGCGCCAGCGGGATGCCTTGCAGGTTCTCCGTCACGTCGAGATAGGCTTCGTCCAGCGACAGCGGCTCGATGACGGGCGTGTGCTCGGCAAAGATGTCGCGGATTTGCCTGGAGATCGCCTTGTAGACCTCGAAGCGCGGCCTGACGAAGATCAGGTCGGGACATTGCCGCTTCGCCGTCACCGACGGCATGGCCGAGCGAACGCCGAACTTGCGCGCCTCGTAGCTCGCGGCAGCAACGACGCCGCGTTCCGCCGAGCCGCCGACCGCGACCGGCTTGCCGCGCAGCTCCGGATTGTCGCGCTGCTCCACCGATGCATAGAACGCATCCATGTCGATATGGATGATCTTGCGCACGGGCGAGGGCTCGCCGGTCGTCGGGTCGGATTCGCTCATCGCAAGATGATACAATCGCGCGGGGAGATGCGCGAGCCGAGGATGCTTCCGTCGATCAGGCGGTTGAATTTGAGCTGCACTATCGCGGCAGGGCAAAGCCATCTCAGGCTTGCGACGACAGCCGCTCGTCAGTTCCGTTCAGTCGAGATAGTTTCGTCTCGGCCGCGATCGCTTGGGAGAGGCGGAGGCTCTTACTTGCCACGGATGAACTCGAGGAGCTGGCTTGAGGCTCCGTCGCCAACGCGCTGCGCACCTGCGATCGTGAGGTGATTGACGTCCCAATAGAGCCAGAGGCCGTCCATGGCGGTCGGACACTCGGCTTCTCCGCACAAATAACGTTCTGGATAGAGCAGAAAGATCTGGTTCGGGTAGCGGCTCCGGATCTCCTCGAGCATGGCATGGAATTCGCGATTGTCGGCCTGCACGCGATCGAGGGGCACGGCAGGACAGGGCTTGCTTGGTGCGTGCCAGAGGGGGCCCGGTGCGAAGCGGGACATCGGGCTGCGGCAGCCCGGCTCGACTCCGGGCGCTATGATCAGGATGCGCCGTCCGCTGCCGCCGAGCTCATGGATCGTGTTCTCGATGCCGGCCCGCCAGACTTGCAGGGCCGGTGCATCGACCTCCGGCGCGAACTCGTTGCGGAGCGCATTGCCGTAAGTCATCCAGGATTGGCTGAGCACGATTGGAGCCTGGTTCTGCCTGATCGCGGCGAGATAGGTATCGCGCTGGCGTTTGCAGTCCTGCGAGCCGTCGAAAGCTGTTCGCACGAGGCCGACGAGCAACGGACAACCTTCGGCCGTATAGGCCTCTCCCCGGACGGCGGCGCGCTTTGCCGCCGGGTCCAGCGCAGCGACATAGTGCTCGGCGAAGGAGTCGCCGAGCACTTGCACGCCAACGGGATCGCTCAACGAACCGAAGGCACATTTAGATTGTGCGCTCTTGGCGCACGGCCAGAAGCCGAATCGCTGCAGATCGGCGATCTCGCGGGCCTCTGCCGGGAGCCGCCATGGCCAGCCATCTTGACGATTGGCCACAAATGCAACAACCGCGAGCGCGACGATCGTCGCAGCGGCGGGGCCGGCGACTCGCAACAGTGACGAGCGACCCGCGCGATACGGCTGTTCGATCAGCCGATACATCAGCGCAGCCAGCGCCATCGCGAGGGCGACGATCAGCACTTTAACCGCAACCGACTTGGCGTCGTCGCCCATGATGTAGTTTGCGTAGACGATCAGGGGCCAGTGCACGAGGTAGAGCGAGTAGGACACCAGCCCGATCCCCGTACTCAGCGGATTGGTCAGGACAGGCGAAAGGACGTGACGCTCGCCCGCCAAGATCACGCAGGCTGCACCCAGGCATGGGATGAGGGCCGTCGCGCCAGGGAAGGAGGTCGCATTGTCAAAGCTGACGACCGCGTAAGCGATCAAGGCGAATCCGGCGGCAGCCAACAGCGAGCGCGCTCCGGCCGAGAAGGTCAGCCTCTGCTCCGCAAAGACGACCAGGGCTCCGATCGCAAATTCGAAGGCGCGACAGGTCGGCAGGTAGAAAGCACCCGAGCTGTCGGTTGCGAGTGTCGCTTGCGCGACGCCAAGCGAAAGGATTGCAATGCCAAGAATGAGCAAAGGCAGTGCGCGACCGAGTTGTCTGCGTCCCAGCAGAATGAAGACGGGCCAAAACAGATAGAATTGCTCCTCGACAGCCAGCGACCAGAAGTGAAGTACGGGGCTGGGATCGGTCGAGCTGGCAAAATATGCGTGGCTGCCGCGCCAGAAATAGAAATTCGAGACCGATACCAGCGTAGCCACGACGTCTTGAGTCAGGCCCTTGAAAAGCTCCGGGGAGAACCAGAGGCCGCCGACGGCCAAAATGCCGATGATGGTGACGATTGCTGCGGGAAAGAGGCGCCGGATGCGGCGCTCGTAAAATCGGGGAATCGAAAATTCGCCGCGATCAGCCTCGCTGAGAATGATCCGAGAGATCAGATAGCCGGACACGACGAAAAACAGGTCGACCCCGACAAAGCCGCCGCCGAACGGCGGAACGTCCAGGTGATAGAAGAATACGCTCAAGACGGCGATCGCCCGGAGCCCGTCAATGTCGTGTCGATGGAATAGCTTTGTAACCAAGTGCTGGATCCACTGGCGGCGGTTCGTCCGACTGCGGATACACGCGCGCCGCTTGCCTTTAGCGCGCCTGCATGCGTTCCTCAACTGCGGAACGGGCTGAGTTCTCCCCCGATCGGCCCGTCGCAGTCGGACCGTCTCCGTCAGAGCCGGCAACCCATCCGGCGCGGCTGCGAAAAGCAGGACGTTGCCATGCCGCTCAGCGCATCGCTTCTCGTCGCTCGGCCGCAGCTGCGCCAGGCATCGTGTAGGATTCGCTCATGGCAAGATGATACAATCCGGTGATGAGAAGCGCGGGGTGATGGATGTTTCAGTTGTTGATTTTCGTCGCGGGTGTGGTCGGCATTGGCTGGCTGATCGGCGCGACCAATCCCCCCGGTGCGTGGTATGCGAGCCTTGCCAAGCCCGGCTTCGTTCCGCCGAACTGGGCGTTCCCGATCGCCTGGACGATCCTTTACGTCCTGATCGCTGTTGCGGGATGGCGAACCTTTCGCCGTGAACCCAGGGGCAAGGCGATGCTGGCCTGGGCGGCGCAAATGGCGCTGAATTTCATCTGGTCTCCCGTCATGTTCACGATGCACCAGATCGGCGCCGCGCTCGTCATCCTCATCGGCCTGTTCGTCGCGATCGTAACTTACATTGCCGTTGAGATGTCACGCGACAGGCTGGCCGCCGCCTTGTTCGTGCCCTACGCCGCCTGGGTCGCGTTCGCCGGCGTGCTCAATGCGGCGATCTGGCGATTGAATTGAGGCGTTCACTTGAGAGTTCTTCAAAGAAGAATCTCAGGCTTGTGAGTGGCAAGCATGGCCGCGAAACCTAATATGTGCCCGCGGAGGACAAGCCAATGCAATACAGCTCCGAGCTCATTCACACGATGCGTCAAGCGCTGGAGACCGTGATGGCGAGCGTACCCGCCCATCAATCGGTGTTCGGCCTGAAGGCTGCCGTCGCCGAATGCATCCTGAACGCCGCCGCACACGGCCAGACCTCATATGACGGGCTGGTGACGTCCGCCTCCGACCAGATCCAGGCGATCGTCGCGATGCTGACGTGAGGGCGAGGCAGGTGGTACTTGGCCAGGTGATACTTGGCCAGGTGATACTTGTCCGTGATGCTTGGCAACCTCTGCCTGTCTGAGCGCGTCACGGCGCTGACGTAAGCTGGTCTGCAACATGCTGGCAACTATGCCCGCCGCCGCGCCGACACCCGCTAGGCACGCGGTGATAACTTGCTGCGTCGTCCGATCGGTCGGCGGCTTCTCCAGCATCTCCATGACCTGAGCGAGCGAAATCGGTCACGCGAAGTGGACGGTGCAGCCTGCAATGGCAACGCAGCAGGAAGCGCAGCGGCGAAGGTGACGAGGCGACCGCGAATTTGGTCGGAAGACGGGACATGAGCTATGAATGCGTGCAATACACGGGTCAGGCTTGGCGCAGGAGTCTCTACAACGGGTCCATCGGCGACGAGCGTGCACGTTGTCGATCCGAAGCTTCGAAAACGTACAGCGAATATCAAAAAGGGCAGATACCAATCGCGAAACGTGAGTCAGCCGATGGAAAACCAACAGGCCTTGCGGCGTCCTGCGAACAACTCGTTGTCGAAGAAAAGGCGGCCGGCCGAAATCCGGTTCGAATAGCGTTCGCAGCTGTCACTCTCATAGGTAGGCTCAGGGCATTCGCCGATCCCGCGTCCGCTTCGCCGACTGCAAAAGGAGCGTTATCTATGAGCACCGCGAGCGACGCCCGTTTCTGGGACAGGTCGTCACGGAAATATGCCAAGAGTGCGGTCGCGGATCCGGCTGGATATGAGCGCACGCTCGATCGGACCAGTGCCTTGCTAAAGCCGGGCGACCGGGTGCTTGAGCTGGGCTGCGGAACCGGGACGACGGCGCTGAGGCTCGCAGCCGATGTGCAAAGCTATCTTGCGACGGACTTTTCCGCCGAGATGATCGAGATCGCCAGGGAGAAGCACGGCGCCTCCTCCATCCCGGGGCTTGCCTTCCAGACCGGGACGGTGGAGACGCTCGCCCCTGAGGCCGGGCCGTTCGATGCGGTCCTGGGCTTCAACTATCTCCACCTGGTCCGCGACCTGCCCGGCACCTTGCGGCGCATCAATGCGCTGCTCGCACCGGAGGGCCTGTTCATTTCGAAGACGCCGTGCCTCGGGGACATGAACCCGCTCATCCGGCTAGCGTTGCTGCCTGCAATGCGCGCGATCGGCATGGCGCCTTATGCCGGTGCTTTCCGGGCATCGGAGCTGGGCGAACTGATGGAGGCCGCGGGCTTCGAGATTCTAGCCACGGAAAACCACGCGACCAAAGGCAACGAGGCCCGGCCATATATCGCGGCGCGCAAGCGCCAAGGCAGGATGCGATGAAGCTGCCGAGCGGGCCAGTCTGTCGACGCTGCGATCCACGCAGTGCCGCTCGACCAGGATGTCTGGCAATGATCGCATGGGAGATCGCTGCCGGACCTACGGAGAGCCGTCAAGGCTCGCGCTGCGTGCGACCGACTTCGTCGGCTCGCGGTCTTGACTGCGCTCCGCTAGTCCGGCTCTCTTGCCGCCGCTGGATTGCGCGCCACTTGACGACTATGCGCGTGCAAGCATGCACTTTCCCCTGCGATCTTGACTCAGATTGCCTGGCGCTGCTTACCGGACCGAACTAGGAATTGGCGCACCCGACACGATTCGAACGTGTGACCTTTGCCTTCGGAGGGCAACGCTCTATCCAGCTGAGCTACGGGTGCAGAGAGGCCTGATGTAGCCGATTGGCGCGGGGCGGGCAACCGCTTCTCGCAGGATCAAGCTCAAGCCGTTTTGCGCCTGACCAGGGCCGGAACCGCCTCTCCGTCGCGGGTGGCGATTTCGGCAAGCACCCGGTCGGCGCAGATGACGCGGTTGCGGCCGAGGCGTTTGGCGGCATAGAGCGCCTCGTCGGCCGCGCCGAGCAGCCGGTCGGGGCCGCCGTCGGCACCGCCGGGAATATGGCTTGCGACGCCGACGCTGAGGGTAACGTGGTCGCCGGCGCCGATCGCGCCATGGGCGATCGCCAAGGCCATCACGGCGCAGCGGATCGCCTCGGCCACCATGCAGGCGCTGTCGCAATCCATGTCGGGGAGGATCAGCGCAAACTCCTCGCCGCCATAGCGGCTGGCGAGGTCGAGCGGGCGCACCGCGTGCCGGTTGACGACGGACGCGACCGCGCGCAGGCACTCGTCGCCGCTCTGATGGCCGTGCTGGTCGTTGAACAGCTTGAAATGATCGACGTCGACGAACAGCAGCGCCAGCGGCTTCTGCGTGCGCTGGGCGCGGGCCCATTCGCCGAGCAGCATCTGGTCGAAGGCGCGGCGGTTCGACAGGCCGGTCAGCCCGTCCTTGGTGGCGAGCTCCTTCAGCGCCATCTCGGCGCGTTTCTGGTCGGTGAGGTCGCGCAGCGTCTCCACCACCGCGATCAGGTTGCCGGCCTCGTCGTGGATAGGCCCGGCGTCGATGGCGAGATAGAGCTGGCTGCCGAGCTTGGGCATCACGCACCAGTTCTCCGCGGAGAAGCCGAGGCCGTTGTGGCCGCGCACGGCATACTCCGAATAGTACTCCGGCAACTGCTCGGGCCGGTCGAGGGCGACGAGGTCGGCAAGGCAAGGGCGCTTCGTCTCGTAGAACGCCTGCCAGTGCTTGCTGGTGCCGATCACTTCGGCGGCTCCGACGCCGGTCAGCCGCTCGCAAGCCCTGTTCCAGATCACGACGCGGCGCTTCGGGTCGATCACGAAGGTCGGCACCACGAGGTGCTGCATCAGCCGCACGGCGTAGGAATCGGCGACATCGAGCGTCTTCGCAGCGTTCTTGCGCGACTTCGGCATCAGGCCACCGCAGCCACGGGCAAGGCCCCGGGCGAGCCATCGCCGGCGCCGAACAGCTTGCGCACCTCGCTGGCAGGCTTCGGTGCACTGAACAGATAGCCCTGCATTTGCGTGCAGCCGAGCGCGCGCAGCATGTCGCGCTGCGCTTCGGTCTCGACGCCCTCAGCGACCGTGGTCATGCTGCTGGCGGCCGCGATGTTCACCACCGCCTGCACGATGACGGGCGAGCCGGTGGCCTCGGCGATGTCGACGACGAAGCAGCGGTCAATCTTGATCTTGTCGAACGGGAAGCGCTTCAGATAGCTCAGCGAGGAATAGCCGGTGCCGAAATCGTCGAGCGCGATGCGCACGCCGATCGACCGCAACTGGTGCAGGATCGAGAGCGCCGCCTCGTCGTCGCGGATCAGCACGGCCTCGGTGATCTCGAGCTCGAGCCGACGCGGGTCGAGCCCGGAGGCGGCAAGCGCGCCCGCAATCCGAAGCGCCAGCGTGTCGCATTTGAGCTGCACGGGCGAGACGTTGACCGCGACGCGCACATGCGCCGGCCAGGTCGCGGCCTCGTTGCAGGCCATGCGCAGCACCCAGTCGCCGAGTTCGTTGATCAGGCCGGTGTCCTCGGCGACCGGAATGAACTCGGCCGGCGACACCATGCCGCGCTCGGGATGGCGCCAGCGCAGCAGCGCCTCGCAGCCGGACACCTCGTTGGTGCGCAGGTCGACCAGGGGCTGATAGTGGATCTCGAAGCCGCCGTTCACCAGCGCCTGGCGCAAATCCTGTTCCATGCTGAGGCGCGCCTTGGCGCTCGCGTCCATCGCCGGCTCGAAGAAGCGGTGGGTGCGGCGGCCTTCGGCCTTGGCGCCGTACATCGCGAGGTCGGCGTTCTTGATGAGTTGATCGAGGTCCGAGCCGTCCTGCGGCGCCAGCGCAATGCCGATGCTGGCATCGGTCGAGAGCTGGTGGCCGAGGCAATGATAGGGCTGGCGGATCGCCTGGTAGATCTTCGTCACGAAGGACAGCACGTCCGCGGGGGACTGGATCCCGGTCTGGATCACCGCGAACTCGTCGCCGCCGAGCCGCGCGATCAGGTCGCCCTGCGTCAGGCAACCGCGCAGCCGGGCCGCGATCGCCTTCAACAGCTCGTCGCCGACATGGTGGCCGAGCGAATCGTTGATGCCCTTGAATTCGTCGACGTCGATGTAGAGCAGCGCGAATTGGCAGCCGTCCGCGACATGCGCAAGCTGGCGTTCGATCTGCTCGCGGAACAGCGTGCGGTTCGGCAGGTCGGTCAGCGCATCGTAATGCGCCATATGCGCGATCTTCTCGTCGGCACGCCGACGCTCGGTGACGTCGTCGATGACGTGAATGAGGTAGCGCGGTTCGCCGGCTTCATCGCGGAGGCCGATCCGGGTCGAGGTAATGTAGCGCAGGCCCATGCCGGGCATCTGCCAGGCGTGCTCGTCCTTGAACAATCCGTTGGCCGATGCCAGCGCCCTGCTGTCGTCCTCGGTGATGTGGGCAGCGGCCGCCTCGGGGAAGATGTCGAAGGCGGTCTTGCCGACGACGTCCTGGCGGGAGTGACCGAACAGCTGTTCGGCGACGACGTTGAGCAAGAGATATTGCCGGGTCCGGGCATCCTTCACGGTGATCTGCGAGGGGATATGGTCGATGATCTCGCGCAGGAAGGTGTAGTTGCGGTCGCGCTCCTGTTCGAGCTTGCGGCGCTCGGTGATCTCTTCGATGGTGGCGACCCATCCGCCCTGTGCGAGCGGCGTGTTGATGACCTGAAAGGCGCGGCCATTGGCCAGTTGATGGGTCAGCGTCGCGACTGTGCCCTCGGCGGCGACCCGCATGACCTCGGCGCAGAAGGCCTCGACGTCGCCGTCGAAGGCGCCGCGCTCCTTGCGATGATACATCGCCTCACGGATGTGACAGCCGGGCTTGATGACGTCGTGCGACAGGCCGAACATGTCGGCGTAGCGGCGGTTGCAGGTGACGATGGTGCCGCACGCGTCGTACAGGACCAGCCCCTGCGACATGTTGTTGAGGGCAGTATCGAGCCGCAGCCGCTCCGCCTCGATCCGCTGCTGGGCCTCGCGGTTCTGCTGGTTGATCTGGCGAATGATCAGATAGAGGATCAGCGCGATTACGCCGGCCGAGAAGCCTGCCGTTGTCACCAAGAAGCCGGTTTGCTGCCGCCAGTCCGCAAGTGCCGCTGCCGTGGTACTGGTGGCGATGATGACCAGCGGGAAATGCGTCAGCGACGCAGCCGAGCCGAGCCGCTCCTCACCGGTGACGGGGCTCCTGCCGCGGAGCGTCTGCTGACCGCCTTCGGCCAGCGCTTTCTGCATCAGCGGCCCGTCCTTGAAGTTCCGCCCGATCAGCTCCTCGGCGTGCGGATAGCGCGCCAGCATCTTGCCCTCGCGATCGAGCAGCGAGATGGCCGTGCCGTCGGCGAGCGCGACCGACGCGAAATATTGCTGGTAGCTGTTTGGGTCGATCCGCCGCACCATGGCGCCGAGGAATGTGCCGTCCGCGCCGCGCAGCCGGCGTGCGACGACCGTGGTCCATTTGCCGATGATGAGGCTGCGGACCGATTCCAGGATGACCGGCTCGGCCGCCGGGTTGAACTTGAACGACTGGAAATAGGCGCGCGCGGAGATGTTGATCTTGGGCAGCGGCTGGGCCCGCGACCAGTTGATCAGATCGCCCTCGGCATCGTAGATCGCGATGTCGCCGAGATACGACACGGAGCTGATATTGCCGCGCAGCATCTGGTTTGCCGCAGGCCCGGACATGCGCTCGCGGAACGTCGCAGGCGAGGTGATCTCAGGCAGGTTCATCTGCCCGATCAGGTCGGCGGCAACGACCTCGGAATCCTCGAATTGCTGATCGAAATGCCGCGCGATCAGCTTCACCGTGTTTTCAAGCTCGCGTTCGCGGTTGGCGAGGGTCCGCTCGCGAAACTCGCCGATGGCAACGGCCGTGGCGATGAAGATGCCGGCCACCAGAAACACGCCGCACAGGGTCAGCCACAGGACAGGACCACGGCGCGCCAAGGCCTCCCAGCCGTTTCTCGCGGCTCGAGACATTCCGGCTGCTACGCTGGCAAAGACCTGGCGCATTCCCCCTCGCTGGAGGATCACGAATACACCGCACAAATGGCGCAAACCTTAGGAAAGCCAGTTACCTAAGCATTAATCCGGCTGGTGTGATCGCATCAATCGTAGCGCTACGCGCATCGCACGCGGTGGTTGTGTTGCGCGCGCCGCAATCGCGGCGCCGCATGGTAAATCATCGGCTAATGCGAGGGGCCGGCAGACTTCTTGCCGCCGCCATGGCGCAGCCGTCCGACCACGCCGGTCGGGAAGAAATAGACGCTGGCGATGAACAGCAGCCCGAGCCACAGCAGCCAGCGGTCGGGATGCAGCAGCCCCGGCAGCAGCGGCAGCCCGGCTTCGCCCGCCGCCTTGGAGGCGACGCCCATCAGCGATTGCAGATAGTTCTGGGCGAGGATGAAGATGGTGGCGCCGATGATCGCGCCGTAGATCGTGCCCATGCCGCCGATCACCACCATCAGCAGGATGTCGAGCATGATGGAGAAGCTCAGCGAGGTGTCGGGACCGGCATAGCGCAGCCACAGCGCGTTCAGGATGCCGGCGCTGGCCGCGACGAGGGCGGCGAGGCAGTTGGCGTAGGTCAGGTGGAACACAGTGCGGAAGCCGAGCGCCTCGGCGCGAAAACGGTTCTCGCGAATCGCCTGCAGCACGCGCCCGAACGGCGAGTTCACCACGCGGAGCAGAGCGAGGATCATCAGGCCCGAGATCGCGAACACCAGGTAGAAGGTCAGGATGCGGCCGTTGATCTCGAAGCCGAACAGGTTCTTGGAGATCAGCACCGTGCCGGGGCGCAGCAGCTCCGGTAGCTGGAAACTGCGCCCGTCCTCACCACCGGTCAGCCAGGACAGCTGCGAGGCCAGCACCTGGAAGGCCGAGGCGACCGCGAGCGTGATCATGGCGAAGAAGATCGCCGCGACCCGCAGCGAGAACAGCCCGATGGCGAGCGCAAGCAGGGCTGCGAGCGGCAGGCCGGCGACGATGCCGGTGGCGACTGCGGCCCAGTTCGGACCCATGCCGTACAGCGCGATGGCGATCGCGTAGCTGCCGATGCCGTAGAACATGGTGTGGGCGAACGACACCGAGCCGGTATAGCCGAGCAACAGATCGTAGGAGGCGACTAGCGCTGCGAACACGCAGATCTTGGCCGCGACGTTCAGCGCCTTGGCGCCCGGGAACAGGAACGGCGTTGCCGCCAGCGCCAGGATGATGACGACGAGAACGAGCGTCAGGACGCGGCTGCGCGGCGGATCGCCTGAGAGGATCATCATCGGCTGGTCACCGCATAGAGGCCGCGCGGCCGCCACATCAGAATGGCGACCATCAGCAGGATGTTGGAGACGAGGGCGAGCTTCGGCACCAGGAAGCCGCCGTAATTGGCGACCATGGCGACCAGAATGGCGCCGATGAAGCAGCCGCCGATCGATCCTAGCCCGCCGATGATGACGACGATGAAGATCAGGACGGTGAGGTCGTCACTCATGGAGGCGTGCACCTGCTCGCGATAGAGCGCCCACATCACGCCGCCGAGGCCGGCCAGCGCCGATCCGGTCATGAACACGCCGAGGAACAGGCGGCGGATGCGATAGCCGAGCGCCTCGACCATCTCGCGGTTCTCGACGCCGGCACGGATCAGGAGGCCGAGCTTGGTGCGGTTGAGCACGAGCTGGATCGTGATGAAGACGCCGAGCCCGATCAGCATCGCCAGCACGCGGTACTTGGCGATCGCGACGTCGCCGATGATGAAGGAGCCGCGCAGCGAGGCCGGCAGCGGCATCGGGATGATCTGCGGTCCCCACAGCGCATAGAGCGTCTGTTCCGCAACAATGAGGCCGCCGGTCGTCATCAGGATCTGCTTCAGGTGCTGGCCGTAGACGGGGAGGATCATCACGCGCTCGACGACGAGGCCGAGCGCGCCCGACACCGCCATCGACAGCAGAGCGGCCGGGGCGAGAACCGCAAGGTTCGTTAGAAGCGAGTCGGCCTGGATGGACGCCGCGAACGGCGCCAGCACCAGGGTCGCGACATAGGCGCCGACGGCGATGAAGGCGCCGTGGCCGAAATTGAGCACGTCCATCAGGCCGAACACCAGCGTTAGCCCTGAGGCCATGATGAAAATCATCATGCCCATGGCGAGGCTCGCGACGGTCAGGGTCAGCCAGGACGAGGTCGATCCGATCAGCGGGATCATCAGCAGCGCGAGCGCGAGCGGCAGAAGGATCGGCGCGAGATCGCGCTTCGGCTTCGGCAGCGGATCGGTTGCGGCAAGGTCTGTCACTGATGCGCCTCCAGGCTCAGGCCGAGCAGCCGCTCCTGCAGCGGCACGTCGGCGGCGAGTGCCGCCATCTCGCCGCGATGAACGATGGTGCCGTTGTCCATCACCAGCACGTTGTCCCCGAGCTCGCGGGCGGCAAAGAAATTCTGCTCGACCATCAGGATCGTCGCGCCCTTGCGCTTGATCTCCTTCAGGCACTCGATCAGCGCCATCACGATGGCGGGCGCGAGGCCCTTGGTCGGCTCGTCGATCAGGAGCAGCTTGCGCGGCTCGACGATGGCGCGGGCGATGGACAACATTTGTTTCTGCCCGCCCGACAGGCTTCCCGCGCGCGACAGCCAGAAGCGGCGCAACGCCGGGAAGAAGCCGAAGATCCAATCCAGCTGCTTGTCGTCGAGCGGCGCGTCGCGCGCCGCCAGCACCAGGTTCTCCTTCACCGTGAGATCGGAGAACACTGCCATGCTCTCCGGCACGTAGCCGACGCCGATCCGCGCGATGTCGGGCGTCGCAAGGCTCTCGATGCGCTGGCCTGCCAGGGTGATCTCGCCTTTCGAGGCCTGCCACAGCCCCATGATGGTGCGCAGCGTCGTGGTCTTGCCGGCACCGTTGCGGCCGAGCAGCATCGTGACCTGTCCTTCCGGCACCGTGAGATCGATGCCCTGGAGGATGTGATAGCGCCCGATATGGGTGTGCACGCCGGAAAGCTTGAGGAGATCGCTCATGCTGCGCTCCCTGCAGCGTTCTTCGGCGCGACGCCGAGATAGGCTTCCTGCACGATCGGCGAGGCGATCACCTCGGCGGGCGCGCCGTCCGCCACCAGCTGCCCGTTATGCAGCACGATGATGCGGTCGGCGAGCGAGCGCACCACGTCCATCTTGTGCTCGACCAGGAGGATGATCTTGCTCCTGTCCTGCTTGAGCTGCGCGATCAGGTTCAGGACGATCGGCACCTCGTCGATGCTCATGCCGGCGGTCGGCTCGTCGAACATGAAGACTTTTGGCTCGAGCGCGATCATCAGCGCCACCTCGAGCTTGCGCTGGTCGCCATGCGACAGCGCGGTCGCAGTGACGCCGCGGCGATTGCCGAGCGCGACCTGGTCGAGAATGGCGTCGGCGCGCGCGATCAGGTCGCGGCGCACCGTCCAGGGCCGCAGCATGTCGTAGTGCGTGCCAGCCGCCGCCTGCACTGCGAGGCGGACGTTCTCTTCCACTGAGAGATTCGGGAAGAGATTGGTGAGCTGGAACGCGCGTCCGAGGCCCGCACGGGTGCGCATCGGTGCGGAATGCTCGGTGATGTCGGTGCCGTCGAACAGGATGCTGCCGCCGGATGCCCGCAGCTGGCCCGAGATCAGATTGAAATAGGTGGTCTTGCCGGCGCCGTTCGGCCCGACGATGGCGGTGAGCTCGCCCGGGCGAAACGTGCAGGAGACATTGTTGACCGCGACATGGCCGCCGAAGCGGATGGTGAGGTCGCGGGTTTCGAGGGTGAGCGGCATGGGTGTCTGGCAAAGGATGAAACGAGATAGATCCGCAGGTCACGGTGCGCTCCCTCCCCCGCTTGCGGGGGAGGGCTGGGGAGAGGGCTATCTCCGCGGGCGAGAACCCCCAAGAGGAGAAAGCCCTCACCCGGCGCGCGGGACGATGCTTCGCATCGCCCGGGACGCGCCGACCTCTCCCGCAAGCGGGAGAGGTGAAGAGGCACCTACCGCTTGTTCTTGATCGGAACGTTCATGTCCTCGATCTTCAGCTCGCGCACCGGCTCGAGCACGGCCCAGGCGACGTTCGGATCGACCTTGACCTTGAAGTGATACATGCTCTGCAGCGCCTGATGGTCCTCTTTCCGGAACACCATCTTGCCCTTGGGCGTGTCGAACTCGAGGCCCTCCATCGCGCTGATCAGCTTCTCGGTGTCGGTCGACTTCGCCTTGGTGACGGCGGCGACGACGGACATCGCAGCCGCAAAGCCGCCCGCGGTGAAGAAGTCCGGCGGCGCGTTGAAGCGCTTCTGGTGCTCGGCGACCAGCCAGTCGTTCACCGGGTTCTTCGGGATCTCGTAGAAATAATAGGTCGCGCCTTCCATGCCGGGCAGACCCTTGTAGGCCGCGAGCGCCGGCAGGATGTTGCCGCCGGTGGAGAGCTCGATGCCGTAGCGCTTCGGATCCATGTCCTGGAGCTTGGCCAGCGGATTGCCGGCGCCGGCCCAGAGCACCCAGATCACCTTGCGGCCGGGCTTGTCCTTCAGCGCGTCGAACAGGCGCTGGCCGACCGCGGTGAAGTCGGTCGTCGAGGTCGGGGCGTATTCTTCGGCGGCGAGCGTCGCGCCGGTCTTGGCGAGCGCCTCCTTGAACGCGGCGACGCCGTCGCGGCCGAAGGCGTAGTCCTGCGCCAGCGTCGCCACGGTGACGCCCTGCTTGCCGATCGCGACTGCGTTGGAGATCGCATCCTGCGAGGAGTTGCGCGCCGTGCGGAAGATGTAGCGATTCCACTTCTCGCCGGTAATCTGGTCCGCGACCGCCGGCTCGACGATCAGGATCTTCTTGTTCTCCTCGGCCACGGGAAGAATGGCGAGCGCCGCGGCCGACGACGTTGTGCCGATCGCGATGTCGGCCTTGTCGTCCTGATAGGCTTCAGCGAGCGCGGCCTTGGCCAGGTCGGGCTTGCCCTGGTCGTCCTTGGTGATGATGACGATCTTGCGGCCGTCGAGCGTCATGCTGCCCTTGGTGGCGTACTCGAGACCCATCTTCAGGCCGGTCTCGGTCTGCTTGGCGTAGGCTTCGAGCGGACCGGTCTTGCCGTAGATCAGCGCGATCTTGAGATCGTCGGCGAGCGCGGAGGTGCCCGCGCCGAGCGCGAGGATGGTTGTTGTTATGATGAGTGATCGACGCACGATGGTCCCTCCTGATTTAAAAGTTTCTGCCAACAGCGATTTGCACAACGTTACGAACATTGCAATTGAACCTTCCGACGGAGCGCGCTTGCGCGTGAACATGCATCATTTTTAGGCCTGGCTCTCTTTGCGCGCCGCGCCGGCCTCGATCTGGCGCCAGTCCGACTGCGCTTCCTCCGCGCTTTCAAAGATGTGCGGCGCGACGCCGCGTTTCTCCAAGGCTTCGCCGAGCTTGATGCGCAGGAAACCCGACGTCGTGTAGCGCGACACGCCGGAATAGAAGCGGTCGACGAGGCTGCGCACCATGGCCGAATAATCGTCCATCAGTTCCGGCAGGATGGAAAAATTGTCATAATTGACGATGGCGTAGACGCGGCGTCCGAGCGGCGCCAGGCGGGCCTCGACGATGGCGGCGATGGTGTCGATCTCCGCCTTGCTGCGCAGCGGGTAGCGCTCGAGATTGACGAAGAACAGGTTCTGCTGCTCGTCCAGTGTGAAGCGCTGGTCGAGCGGGATGGTGAGCAGGCGCTCGCGCAAATCCATCAGCCCGTCCCCGAAGATGCGCGCGTCCATCAGTGCGGGGTCGCGCGGGATCAGCGGCTTGAAATCCATCAGGCGCAGGATGTCGCGCTCGATGTCGATGCCGGGCGCGACCTCGACGAGCTCGAGCCCGTCTTCCCGGAGCTCGAATACGCAGCGCTCGGTGACGTAAAGGGTGCGTTGCTTGCGCGCGGCGGCAAACGGGCCGCTGAAGGTGACGTGCTCGACATTCTCGACGAATTTGCGCGACGTGGCCTCGTCCAGAATGACGAGCTTGCCGTCCTTCACCGCGATGCGCTGCTTGCCGGCGCCGAATGTGCCCACGAAGATCACTTCCTTGCCGTTCTGGCTGATGTTGATGAAGCCGCCGGCCCCGGCGAGCTTCGGTCCGAACTTGCTGACATTGAGGTTGCCGGCGCGGTCGACCTGGGCAAGGCCGAGGAATGCGGCATCGAGGCCGCCGCCGTCGTAGAAGTCGAACTGGTACGGCTGGTCGATCACCGCCTGCGTGTTGATCGCCGCGCCGAAATCGATGCCGCTCGCCGGGATGCCGCCGATCACGCCCGGCTCCGCCGTCAGCGTGATGAGGTCGATGATGCGCTCTTCATTGGCGACCGAGGCGATCCCCTCGGGCATGCCGATGCCGAGATTGACGACGCTGTTGGCCTTCAGCTCCAGCGCCGCGCGCCGGGCGATGATCTTGCGCTCGCTGATCGGCATCACCGGTAGCGAGGCGGCGCGGACCCGGATCTCGCTCGAGAAAGCCGGATTGTATTGCGTGCCGAAAGTCTGCCAGTGGTTCTCGGGCCTCGACACCACCACGCAGTCGACGAGGATGCCGGGAATCTTGACTTGACGCGGATTGAGGCTGCCGGCCTCGGCGACACGCTCGACCTGGGCGATGACGATGCCGCCGGAATTATGCGCCGCCATGGCGATGGCGAGCGCCTCCAGCGTCAGGGCCTCCTTCTCCATGGTGAGATTGCCGTCGGGATCGCCGGTGGTGGCGCGGATGATCCCGACATCGATCGGGAACGTCTTGTAGAGCAGGCATTCCTCGCCGCGCAGCGTGATCAGCTCCACCAGGTCCTCGGTGGTGCGTGCGTTCAGCTTGCCGCCGCCGTGCCGGGGATCGACGAAGGTACCCATGCCGACGCGGGTGATGTGGCCAGGCCGGTGCGCGGCGATGTCGCGGAACAGATGGGTGATGACGCCCTGCGGCAGGTTGTAGGCCTCGATCTGATTCGCAATCGCGAGCTGCTGCAGTTTCGGCGCAAGGCCCCAATGCCCGCCGATCACGCGCCGCACCAGGCCTTCATGTCCGAAATGATTGAGGCCGCGCTGCTTGCCGTCGCCCTGTCCAGCCGCATAGACCAGCGTCAGATTGCGCGGCTTGCCTTGCGTATAGGGCGCATCGCCCTCGTGGGACAGATAGAGCTCCTCCAGTGCGACGGCGATCTCCTCGGCAAAGCCGATGCCGACGAAGCCGCCAGTTGCCACCGTGTCGCCGTCGCGGATCAGCATGACGGCTTCATTCGCCGAGACGACCTTGCCCTTCTCGGAATTGCGCAAGTAAGGCAGAGCTGGATGATGGCTCACGGCGTTCCTCCCGCTCCCTGGACCGTAGGCCTTGTTGTGCTTGATCTTATCGCGAAGCGCTGCCCCGGAACAGGTTGCTCCTCGCGAAGGAAAGACGGCAAAGCGGAGAGCAAGGTCCGCGCCAGATCCCGCAACGTCGCGCAAAACCGCTGAAATCTGCGGCAATTGCCTGCGATCTGTCCCGGAAGAGCAGCCGGGTGCGGTGTCCGGAATCCGAGACTCCGGACAGTCCCGTGTCTCGAAACTCAGACGGGCGCCGATCCCGAGGCGAGGCCGAACTTGGCGAGCTTCTTGTAAAAGGTCGCGCGCGAGATCCGCAGCATCCTGGCGGCCTCGGCGATCTGGCCGTTGCTGGCGGCGAGCGCCTGCTCGAGCGTCTGCTTCTCGAACTCGGCCTCGGCCTCGGCATAGGGCACCACCAATCCGGCCGGGCGCTCGGCCGGTGCGAGCCTGACCTCGCTGCCGATGGGAAGAATGCGGGCGACATCCTCGCCGGTGAGCCGCCCGGAATCGCTGAGGATCAGCGCGCGCTCGAGGATGTTGCGGAGCTCGCGGACATTGCCCGGCCAATCGTAGCGGGCGAGCGCGGCGAGCGCGCTCGGCGTGATCTTCGCCTTGACGTAATCGCCCGACGCGCTGATGTCGTCGAGCAGCCGGGCGCAAATGTCGGGGAGATCGTCGAGGCACTGACGCAGCGGCGGCAGGTCGACCGAAAGCACGTTGAGGCGGTAGTAGAGATCGGCGCGAAATGCGCCGTCGCTGACACGCTTGCGCAGGTCCACATTGGTCGCGGCGATGACGCGGACGTCGACCCTGGTGATCTTGTCCGAGCCGAGCGGCTCGATCTCGCGCTCCTGCAGCACCCGCAGCAGCTTGGCCTGCAATTGCAGCGGCATCTCGCCGATCTCGTCGAGGAACAGCGTGCCGCCGTCGGCGATGCGGAACTTGCCCTCGCGTCCCCGTCGGTCGGCGCCGGTATAGGCGCCCGGCGCAGTGCCGAAGAACTCCGACTCGATCAGCGTCTCGGGGATCGCGGCGACGTTGACGCTGACGAACGGCTTATCGGCGCGCGAGGAGGCGTTGTGGATCGCCTGCGCCAGCATCTCCTTGCCCGTCCCGGTTTCGCCGGTGAGCAGGACGGTGACGCTCTGCCGCGCGGCGCGGCTGGCGATCTCCTTGGCGCGCGCGATCGCAGGATTCGTGCCGACGAAATCGGCGAAGGTGAAGCGCGCCGCGCGGGCGTTGGACAATTGCCGCCGCGCCAGCCGCAGATCGCTCTCGAGCTGGGCGACGCGGGCGAGCAGGGGCTTCAGGCTTTCGAGATGATCATAGAGTACGAAGCCGATCGCGCCGATCACCGTCCCGTTCTCGTCCTCGATCGGCATGCGAGTGACGACGAGCTGCTCGCCGCCGAGCTCCATAATGTCGAGCAGGATCGGCTCGCCGGTCTCGGCCACCTTCCGCATCAGGCTGTTCGGGATGACCTCCTCGATCGACCGGCCGATCGCCTCGCTGGCATGGTCGAGACCGAGCGCGGCAAGATATTTCTCGTTGACGTAGACGACGCGCCCGCCGCGATCGATCGCAATCGCGCCCTCGCAGAGCTTCTCCAGCCGCTCGAACAGCGTCTCCATCGCGCGCGCACGGAGATAGGCGGAATCGCTGATCGAGGAGGTGGCGGCAGGCATGAGATACCTCGGGGAGGTCCGCCCGTGTATTAGCAA
This sequence comes from Bradyrhizobium sp. USDA 336, assembly GCF_044908355.1. Taxonomy (NCBI): domain Bacteria; kingdom Pseudomonadati; phylum Pseudomonadota; class Alphaproteobacteria; order Hyphomicrobiales; family Nitrobacteraceae; genus Bradyrhizobium; species Bradyrhizobium sp. USDA 336. The sequence goes on from NZ_JBIYDC010000002.1 coordinate 6,005,700, forward strand.
AAGTGCAGCGATTTCAAAGGGGGAATTCGGCATCGGGGTGCGCCCCATACTCAGCCGTCGTCCCGGGCAAGCGAAGCGCAGATCCGGGACCCATACCCCCAGGGAGATGTGACTACGGGGACTCGGAGTGACGTCTTGGCGCCAAACCACGTCTTGTGGTTATGGGTCCCGGGCTCGCGCTTTGCGCGCCCCGGGACGACAGCGGTATGTGTTGCGCCGGCGCCGCCCCTACCGCCGGTACCCGCTCGCCCGCGAATAGCCCTGGCGGTTCTGTTGCGCCGGGCGGCTTGCCATGCTGACCCGCGCTTCGCTCGAGGAGGGCGTTGCGAGCTTCAGCTCCTCCAGGAAGATCGGCCGGGAGAAATAATAGCCCTGTGCGTAGCGGATCTTGGTCGCCGCCTGCAGATAGGCCAGCTCCTCGTAGGTTTCGAGGCCTTCGGCGATCACCGTCATGCCGAGCGCCTCGCTCAAGGATTCGATCGCGCGCAGGATGCCCTGGCTGCGCGGGCGCTTATGAATGTCGGTGATGAAGGAGCGGTCGATCTTGATCTCGTCGGCGGTGATGTCGGCCAGCGCCGAGAGCGAGGAATAGCCGGTGCCGAAATCGTCGATGGAGACGCCGACGCCGAGCTTGCGGAACATCGGCAGAATCTCGTCCTGAAAATGATTCTTGGCGACGAAAGCATCTTCCGTCACCTCGATCATGAACCGCTGGGGAAAGCCGGTCTCTTCCAGCGCCTGCGCAAAGCTGCGCATGAACTCGGGATTGCCGGCCTGCTTGGCGGCGACGTTGATGCTGATGGTCGCTTCCGGGCCGAACGTGTCGTTGATCAGGTCGATCGACTTGACGATCTCGGCGAGCACGAGATGGGTCAGCTCGTCGATCAGGCCGAGCTCACCGGCAAGATCGATGAACGAGCCGGGCGCCTGGATCACGCCTTCGTCGTCGCGCAGGCGGACCAAAGCCTCGATGCCCTTCACCGCTTGCGTTCGGATGTCGACCTTGGACTGGAAGGCGCAGCAGAAGCGCTTTTCCAGGATGGCGAGCCGCAGCGACTGCTCGACCTTCATCCGCGCCTGCGCCTCTCGCTCCATGCTGGCATCGAAGAAGGCGGCCAGTCCCTTGCCGTTGTTCTTGATGCGGTACATCGCGATGTCCGCGTTCTGCCGCAGCGTCTCGAAGCTGCGTCCATGGTCGGGATAGAGGCTGATGCCGACTGAGGTCGAGGCGAATACTTCCGAATGGTCGATGAAGAACGGCGCGGTCAGCCGCTCCAGCGTCGATTGCATGAATTCGGCGACTTCCTCCTGGCTCTGGATCGGTGACAGCAGCAGCAGGAATTCGTCCCCCGAGATGCGCGAGAGCATGTCGGAATCGCGCAAGTCCCGTCCGAGCCGCTTCGACAGCTCGACCAGCAGCGCGTCGCCCACGGCGTGGCCGTAATAATCGTTGATGTGCTTGAAATTGTCGACGTCGAGGAAGGCCAACGCAAAGCCTCCGCCGCCGTCGTCGCGCGCGAGCAGGGCGTTGGCGCGGTGCTCGATCACGCGGCGCGAGGGCAGCCCGGTCAGCTCGTCGAAATAGGCCGAGCGGAACAGCTGGTCCTCGAAATTCTTCTGCTCGGTGATGTCGGAGGACGCCGAGATCAGCAGCTCGCGTCCGTCGAGACGAACGGGGCGATGGGTCGTGAGCAGCACCTTTCGCGCAGCGCCGACGTGAAGCGCTTCCTCGGTCACGACCGGCTGCCCGTCGCTCAGGGCCTGGCGGCAGGCTTCGCGCCGCGGCGTCAGATCGGGTGAAGGACGGCTGCCATCCAGGCCGAGCTGCGCGGCGGCGGCATCGTTGACCAGCAACAGCTCGCCATGCGCGTCCTGCACGGTGAGGCCGGCCGGCAGCATTCTAACGATTTCCTTGAGAAAACCGAGCTCCGCTTCAGTCGCGCCGGAATATTGGTTGTCGTTCATAGAAGTCATGAATCTTGTTGTTTCAGCGCGCCTTTGCAATGGGCGCGATCTTCCGCGGTTCCCTCTTAAGTTTGGTTAAGGGGTCAGGAGAAATACGGGGGTGTTTTGGAGAAAACTTGCGACGATCCGACGCGCGCTGGCGATCGTCATTAACGGAGCGTCAACGCCGCATGAAAAACTGCGATCGGAGTGCTTTCGAGTCTGACGCAGGATCAGGTGTGGCTATGGGCACCGACTGGCTCCACAGCGTCATGGCCGGGCTTGTCCCGGCCATCCACGCCGTTCACGCGGCACAAAGAACGTGGATGCCCGGGCCAAGCCCGGGCATGACGACCTCTGCAAAATCCAAATGCGATGCCCTGCGCAAGCGGGGGAGGGAGCGCACCTCCCACGTTGCGACACTTGAGCCTTACCGCTCGTCGCTTCGTGGAATTCGACACTGCATGATACAATGCAGCCCGGTTTTCAGATACGAGATCTCGGTTTTGCCGTCGAAGGCCGACAGTGCCGACTTCAAGAGCTTGGTGCCGAAGCCGGGCTCCGACACCTTGTCCACGCTCGGTCCTTCGGTTTCGTCCCAGGTGATCGTCAGGCGGTCGTCGGTGATGGTCCATGACACCTGCAACAGACCGCGCGGTGAGGAGAATGCGCCGTACTTGCCTGCATTGGTGGCAAGCTCGTGAAACATCAATGACAGCGTGACCGCGAGCTTGGGCGGCAGGAACAGCCGCTCGCCGTTGAGCGTGAAGCGGACATGGCCGTAAGGCCCGAGCTCGGAGATCAGGAGGTCGCGGATGTCGCAGCCGGCCTTGTCGATCCGCGAGATCAGATCATCGGTTGCGGCCAGCGAGCGCAGCCGCGGATCGACCCGAGCCCAGACCTGCGGCTGGTCGTGCAACACCTGGTGCACCACGGCATGCACCGTCGACAGCTTGTTCTTCAGCCGATGCTGGAGCTCCTCGACCAGCAGCTTGCGATAATCTTCTTCCTCGATCAGGCGTCTGGAAATTCGGCGCTGCTCGGCCAGCATGGTGCGATAGTGCTCGACACCCCAGATGGTGATCGCGCACACGGCCCAGTAAAGCGCCAGCAGGACAAACCGCGCGCGATCGGCAAACGCATCGCCGAAATTCAGCGCGACGCCGAGCACGCCGCCGACGAGCGCCGTCACGATGCCGATCCGGAATCCACCCAGGGCCGCAGCAAAGAAGACGGCCGGGAAGTACGGCGTGAAATAGATGTCGGGACGAACCTGAGCGAGGCCCCAGCGGACCAGGGTTGCAGCCAACAGGCAGACCACCGCAAAGCCGATGCTTAGACCGACCGAGGGCGGCGCCGCACCCTGCCAGCCCTTGCGGAACTCCTCGATCAGCTTCCTCATGCCCTGCCTGGTTGCGATAGGCGTTCGACGATCGAGCGGCCCGTGAGGATGTTACGCATGCCGCCCATACAAGCATAGCTTGCCTTGTCGGAAGCGGGCAGGAATAGTGACCGCTGCGGCGACGGCGGCGGCCGGCATTCGCCATTTGGCATCAAATCACTCGAAAACAGGAAAATTCCATGGGCAGGCTGGACGGCAAGGTTGCGGTGATCACGGGGGCGACGAGCGGCATCGGATTGCGCACTGCGGAAGTCTTCGTTGCCGAAGGTGCCAAAATTGTGATCGCAGGCCGGCGCGTGCCCGAAGGCGAGGCGCTGGCGAAGCAGCTCGGGGAAAGCTGCATCTTCCGTCAGACCGACGTCACCGTCGAAGCGCAGATGCAGGCGCTGATCGCGCTCGCGGTCGACAAGTTCGGCAGGATCGATTGCCTGTTCAACAATGCCGGCGGGCCGGCGCAGACCGGCGGCATCGAGGGCCTCGAGGTCGAGCGGTTCGATGCGGCGATGGCGACGCTGGTGCGCAGCGTCATGCTCGGCATGAAGCACGCCGCGCCCTACATGAAGAAGCAGGGCGGAGGCAGCATCATCAACAATGGCAGCATTGCCGGCCGCCTCGCCGGCTTCTCGTCGTCAATGGTCTATGGCGCGGCCAAGGCGGCGGTGATCCATCTCACCAAATGCGTGGCGATGGAGCTCGGCGAATCCAACGTTCGCGTCAATTCGATCTCGCCCGGCGCCATCGCGACCGGCATCTTCGGCAAGGCGCTGGGGCTCTCGACCGACGCCGCCGAGAAGACGCCGGCGGTGATGCGCGAGGTCTACAAGACCGCGCAGCCGATCCCTCGCGCCGGCCTCCCCGACGACATCGCCCACGCCGCAGTGTTCCTGGCCAGCGACGAATCCAGCTTCATCAACGGCCACGACCTCGTCGTCGACGGCGCCATGACCGGCGGCCGCAATTGGAGTCAACAGCAGCAGGGCTATGTGGCCTTGCGCAAGGCGTTCGATCAAGGGGCGTAGGCGGCGGCAGATGACGGTGCAGTAGGGTGGGCAAAGCGAAGCGTGCCCACCATTCTTTCCGTCGCGGCAAATCGTGGGCACGGCGCTCCGCGCCTTTGCCCACCCTACGAGTTCTACTGCGCAAGGCGTTCGACGAGGGGGTGTAGCGGACAGTCTCGTGCCCCGGACGCGGTGCGGCGCGAAGCGCCGCTCCGCAGAGCCGGGGGCCCATCCATCCGCAGCTTGCCTGTGGCAATCTGGGTCCCGGCTCGCGCTTCGCGCGTCCGGGACACGAAAAGCTACACCGCCTTCACCGTCACCCGCAGCCCGTCCCGCGGCTTCGGGATCGGCCACATCTGCCAGTCCGGCTTGTAGCCTGGCGCGAGCGACACCTCGATATTCTCCAGGAAATGCCGCGCGAAGCATTTCGCCTGCATGTAGGCGAAGTGCAGACCGAGGCACATATGCGCGCCGCCGCCAAACGGCACGAAGGCGAAACGGTGACGGCCACGCTGTGCGTCCTCGGTGAAGCGCAGGGGATCGAAGCGGTCCGGCTCCGGCCAGATCTCCTTCATGTGGTGGGTATAGAGCGGGTTGATGCCGATCGCCGTGCCGGCGGGGATCGCAAAACCCTTGAAGCTGAAATCGCGCATTGCGCGGCGCGGCATCGACGGCACCGGCGGCTTGAGCCGCAGCGCTTCCTTGAACGCCATCTCGGTCAGCGGCATCTTCTCGAGATCGTCGAAGCTGGTCGGCGCGCCGGAGGCGAGGCCGAGCGCGAGCACCTCCGCGCGCAGCCGGTCCTGCCAGTCAGGATTGGCGGCGAGCTCGCCGATGAACGAGGTCAGCGACGAGGTCAGCGTGTCGTGCGCGGCCATCATCAGGAAGCTCATATGGTCGATGATGTCCTGGTCCGACAGCAGCGCGCCGTTCTCATGGGTGGCGCGGCAGAGCTGCGAGAACAGATCATCGCCGCCGTGATTGCCGCGCCGCAGCGGAATCTGCTCGCGGAAATAGGCGATGATGCGCTTGCGTCCCTTCACCCCCCGCGCCATCTGGGTGCCGGGCAGGGGGCGGCGGATCGGGGTGACGGCGGCGGCCACCATGTCGACGAAGGCGCGGTTGATCTCGTCGACCTCGGGCCCGATATCGGCGCCGAGGAAGGAGGCCGCGGCGAGATCCAGCGTGAGCTGTTTCATCGCCGGATAAAGCTGCATCTCGCCCGGCTTCGCCTTCCACTGCGCGACGCGCGCGGAAATGCCCCGGTCGAGATCGCCGAGATAGGACTTCATCGGTCCCGACTTGAACGCGACCGAGAGCGCCTTGCGATGCAGGCGATGCTCCTCGAAATCCAGCAGCATCAATCCGCGCGGAAACAACAGCCCCAGCACCTTGTCCCAGCCATGGGTCGAGGAGAACAGCTTCTGCTGGTCGAACAGCACGAGCTCGTTGGCCTCGGGCCCGAGCAGCACGACATTGGTCTCGCCGAAAAAGTGCGTGCGGTAGACCAGACCGTATTTGGCGCCGTTCGCCTCGATATGGCCCTTGGGATCGGCGAGCACCTGAAAGGTCTTGCCGATGACCGGCCAGCCTTCGTCACCGGGAATGTGGGTCAGCTCGTTGCGTCTGGGCGGAGTGAACGGAAGCGCAGGGGCGGCCACATTCTGCATCGACATGACGATTGCTCCGATTGCCTAGCCCAGCAAACATAGCACGATCCGGGCGCGATGAGCTGCGGTCGTCTTGCGCACAAAATCGTCACTCTCACTGCCGTCGTCCCCGCGGAGGCGGGGACCCATAACCACAGGGAGGAGTTTTGGTGCGAGGCTGGTAGCTCCGAGTCTTCGTAAATCCGCATCCTGTGGTTATGGGTCCCGGGCTCGCGCTGCGCGCGCCCCGGGACGACGAGTGGAGTGCCTAACGCTTCGCCGCTTCCTTCTGCAGATCCGGCGCGTTGACGGCGGGAATGGCGACACGGCCGGGGCCGGTCACCTTCAGCGCCTCGGCGGCCTTCTCGTTCTCCATGATCTTGGCCATCACAGCCTGGCCGGCACGCTCGAAGATCGCGCGGTTCTCGATCACGAATTTCTGCGACTTGCGAAGACCGTCGATATAGCCGTTGATCTCCGGCACAACGTAGCGCGCCACCATGTCCCAGCTCCGGCGGGTGTTTTCCGGATTGGCCCAGTCGTGCACGAAGCCGATGATGGCGCCGACGCCGCCGGAGACCTGCATCACGTTCTTGATGGTCTTGACGAGATCGTCGGGCGTGCCGATCGTGGACGCCGCGCCCTCGACGAAGGCGGTCTTGTCGACGGCCTCGTCGGGCGAGGAGAACGCGGTGAGGCCCGGCCGCTGCAGCGTGCCGACATTATATTCGTTGTGCCAGCGCATCAGGCCGGCGCCGGCCTCGCGGCGGGCTTGTTCACGCGTCTCGGCGATGTGCCAGGTCAGGAGCACGCGCCAGTCGGCGCGACGCACTGTGGTTCCGTGCTTTTTGGCGGCATCCTCGGCGAACTGCCATTGCTGCTGCAGCGACATCAGGCCCTGCGTCGTCATCGAGCCCAGCGAGATGATGCCGATGCCGTATTTTCCGGCCAGCGTCATGCCGGAGGGCGAAATCTGCGAAGCCACCACGAACGGCATCTCCTCCTGCAAGGGCAGGATCTGCAGCGCGGCGTCGTTCATCGTGAACCAGTCGCTCCTGGCGGTGACGCGCTCGCCGTTGAAAAGGCGGCGGATGATGCCGATCGCCTCGTCCTGACGGTCGCGCTGCGTCATCGGATCGATGCCGAGCGTGTGCGCATCGGAGGCGAGCGCGCCCGGTCCGGAGCCGAAAATGGCGCGGCCGCCGGTCATGTGGTCGAGCTGCACCATGCGCTGGGCGACGTTGAAGGGATGGTGATAGGGCAGCGACACCACGCCGGTGCCGAGCTTGATCCGCTTGGTGCGCTCGCCGGCGGCGGCCAGGAACATCTCGGGCGAGGCGATCATCTCCCAGCCCGAGGAATGATGCTCGCCGCACCAAAACTCGTCGTAGCCGAGCGCGTCCAGCTGCTCGACCAGATCGAGATCGCGCCGGAACTGGAGCATCGGATGCTCCCCGATCGGGTGATGCGGGGCAAGAAAGGCTCCGAACTTCAGGCGCGCCATGGCGGTCTCTCCGGCTGAATTTTCTGTTTGTTGGTCGTGTCAGGCTACGTGCCTGACGGCACGAACGCAATCACGCGATGTCCCGCGCGGTGGAATGCAGGCATGCGCGGCGGCAAGCGAGACGTTGCGTAGTCCTCGCCCGCTTCGCGCTTCATCACGATTACGACACGCAGCGCCATTGGGCGGGTCCCTTCATTCGCGTTCGACACCTCCACGTCGAAGCCTCACAATCAGCGCGCGCAGAATTCCTCGCCTCGCTCGTGTCATTTGTGACATTCGTCATGATCGGCGCCCCATTTCCCGCGCGGATGCGCCGCGCACCGGCACGAGATTGCGACGTTGCGGTTAATGCGTGCGGATTCTTGCGGATTCTCAGCCAATTTCCCGAGATTGACAGCGCACGGTCTTTTTATTTTGCGCCGCAGCAACTATCTGGTTGGGCTGGACGTTGAACGTCGCCCACCAGGAACTTGCCGTGTCGTTAGCCAGAAACATCGACCTCTTGAGACGTCTGCCCCGGCTGGACGGACTGCGCTTCGCCGAGCCCGGCCGCGGTGCAGATGGATCTAGCCCGCTGCAGGAGGTCACCGGCTTCGGCGACAATCCCGGCGCCTTGCGCATGTTCGCGTTCGTGCCGGCGCAATTGCAGCGGCCGCGCGCGCTCGTCGTCGTGCTGCATGGCTGCGGGCAAACGGCGGCCGCTTACGATCTCGGCGCGGGCTGGTCGACGCTCGCGCAACATTACGGCTTTGCGCTATTGATGCCCGAGCAGCAGCGCATCAACAATGCCAACACCTGCTTCAACTGGTTCAATCCGGAGGACACCGCGCGGGACAGCGGCGAGCCGCGTTCGATCCGCGCGATGATCGCGCACATGGTGAAGACGCATCGCATCGATCCCAGGCGCGTCTTCATCACCGGCCTGTCGGCCGGCGGCGGCATGACCTCGGTGATGCTCGCGACCTATCCGGAAGTTTTCGCGGCCGGCGCGATCATTGCCGGGCTGCCTTACGGCATCGCCTCGAACTTGCGCGAGGCGCTCGACGGCATGTTTCATTCCCCGGCGCGCCCTTCGCGCGAGCTCGGCGATCTCGTGCGCAGCGCCTCCGACCATCGCGGCCCTTGGCCGAGGGTCTCGGTGTGGCACGGCAGCGCCGACCGCACCGTCAATCCCGGCAATGCCAACGAGATCGTCAAGCAATGGCTCGACCTGCATGGCCTGCCTGAACTGCCGATGGCGGAGACCAATGTCGACGGCTATCCGCGCCAGGCCTGGTGGGACAAGGACGGCGAGACGCTGGTCGAGTCCTATGCCATCACCGACATGGCGCACGGCACGCCGCTGGGGCTCGCCGACAACGATCAGCGCTACGGCATTGAAGGCGCCTTCCTGATCGAGGCTGGCATCTCCTCGTCCTACCACATCGCGAAGTTCTTCGGCCTCACCGGCTGGATTGCGGACGCCGCGACGACGAAGGCGGAAGCCAAATCCACGACGAAGTCCGCGACGAAGCCTGCCGCGAAGCCGGCGCTCTCGCCCGCGCCGCATCTCGCCCGCTCGATCCGCACCCTCGTCGCCGCGGAGCCGGCCGAGCCGCAGGGCGAGAAGGTGCGCGGCTTCGACCTCGGCCAGATCATCACGCGCGCGCTCACGGCCGCGGGGCTGATGAAGTAGCCCCGCTGTCGTCCCGGACAAGCGCGCCTGAAGTGCGCGCCGATCCGGCAACTGTTACGTTGGCACGTCCTTCAGATACGGTTTTCTGTCTCGCATCATGGCGTTGAGTATCGTGAGCAGCTTCCTGGCAACTGCAATGAGGGCAAGCTTGGCTGGTTTGCCGGCCTGTCGCAACCGTGCGTAGAAGGTCTTGAACGGATCGGCGCGGCGGACTGCGTTCAGAGCGGCCATGTAGAGGGCATCACGGACGCGCTTGCGGCCGCCGGCGATCTTGCGTTTGCCACGGAAGGCACCGCTATCGACGTTGAAGGGGGCGAGGCCGGCCAGCGCCGCGATCTGCTTGGGCCCAACATGTCCGAGCTCCGGCATCTTTGCGATGAGTTGCATGCAAGCCACGGGCCCGACGCCAGGCAGCGAGCGCATCAATCGCGCATCGTCCGCGATCTCCTGCTCGGCCTTGATCAGTGCCTTGATGTCGGCCTCGATCTCGGCGATCTCGCCGTCGAGGATCTCGATGAGGCGGCTGATCCGTTCGGCCATACCACGGTTATCGGCCTCGCTGCGCCGGTTCTTCTCCTGCGCGCGCATGCGGACTAACTGATCTCGCCGTTTTGCGAGCCCTGCCAAGGCGTTGCGGGCGGGGGTAGCCGTTTGCTCGGTTTCCGGCTGCATGGCTCGCGCGAAGGCCGCCAGCATCCGCGCATCGATCGGGTCCGTCTTGGCAAGTTGGCCGCTGGCGCGCGCAAAGTCGCGGGCTCGGGCCGGGTTGATCCGGGCGAAGCGGATCCCGGCCTGGCTCAGCACCTCGCGAAGTTCGAGGTCATAGACGCCCGTGGCCTCGAAGACGACCAGCACATCGCATCGCCAACGCGCCGCGATCTGTGTGATGGCCTGCGTCGCGTTGGCGATGCGCTCCGGCACGCCCAGGCCTTCATCGAAGATATCGAGATATTTTTTAGAGACGTCGATTCCAACGTAGCGAAGGGGTATGATCACGGTGCCTGTCCCTGTGATGCGAGGTCTGTTGGCGCAGCCTCGTGCAACTGTTCAGGTTGGTAATGGAACGGGCGGGAGACCGAGCCGGCTCACGGCGTCAAGCGCCAAGGACCCAACGGCTTCCCGCCCAACCCTATTCTGACAGACTTCCAAGACACAGGGACCCATAGCCACAGGACAAAGTTGGGCACGAAGAGGTGACTCCGAGTCCCCGTAACCACATCTCCCCGTGGTTATGGATCCCGGATCTGCGCTTGCGCTTGTCCGGGATGACAGCGGAGTTTGTAGCGGCGGCTTCAATTCAGCTCCGCGAAAAGCTACCCCGTCTGATCGATCACCTCGACCGGCGTCACCGTCACCTCGCCGCCTGCGACCTTCCGCGTCACCTCCTGGTAGTCCTTGAAAAAGTCGCGCGATTGCAGCGTTTTCTGCGCAGCATCGTCGGCGACGCTGGCGAAGTGGAGATAGCTGCCGTCGTCGCGATGCTTCAGGCAACGATACCCGATCCTTCCCTTCAGCTCCGCATCGGCGTCGATCGCCCTGATGAAGCGGCCGATCTCGCGGTGCCACTCCTCCGTCGTGCCGTTCTTGAACTCGTATCTGATCATGAAGTGCTTCATGTGACGCTCCCTGTTCGTCTTGTGCGTCATCATCTGCGCGCTCGATACGATCCCGCAAGTATGGACAAAATTGATAGTATGGACTTTTTCGCCGTTGCTCCTATCCTCGTCGCATAGCGTTTTCGAGCGAAGTGGTACCGGTTCGCGTAGAGAAAACGCGTCAAAACAAGAATCTTCCACATGGAGGAAACGACATGGCGAAGACGTCTCCCGCGCGCATCTGTCCGGTTGCGGCGTTTCAGAAGATGATCAGCGGCAAATACAAGCTGCGCATCGTCTGGGATCTCAAGGACGGCCCGCGCCGCTACGGCGAGATCAGAAGCGGCTTGCTGCGCGGCGCGTCAGGCAGCGCCGAGATTACCCCGCGCGTGCTCAGCCGCGAATTGAAGGCGTTGACGATGAGCGGCCTGATCGACCGCAAGGATTTCGGCGAGGTGCCGCCGAAGGTCGAGTACCGCCTGACGCGAAAAGGAAAGAGTTTTGTGCCCGTCGTCGCGGCGATCCGCGAATGGGGTGAACGAAACCTCGGCGAGCCCGTGCTCACCGAGGCCGCATGATCCGGACCCGAAGGCCGCGCTAGTGCAAAGCGCGAAGCGGTTTTCCGATTGGATCATGCGCAGGCAAAAAGCCTACATCTCGCCGGTGATGAACGGATTGGTCATCCGCTCCTGGCCGATGCTCGAGCCGGCGCCGTGGCCGCAGATGAAGCCGACATCGTCGCCGAGCGGCAGCAATTTCGTCTTGATCGAACTGATCAGCGTGGCGTGACTGCCGCCGGGCAGGTCGGTGCGTCCGACCGAGCCGGCGAACAGGACGTCGCCGACATGGGCAAACCGCAGATCCTTGTTGAAGAACACCACGCTGCCGGGCGAATGACCCGGACAATGCAGGATGTCGAACTGCAAGTCGCCGATCGACACGCTGTCGCCTTCGTCGAGCCAGCGGTCCGGCGTGAAGTCGCGTCCTCCGGTCATGCCGAAGCGCGCGCCGCTCGCCACGACGTTGTCGAGCAGGAACTTGTCCGCGACATGCGGTCCCTCGATCGGCACCTTGAGCGCATCGCGCAGCTCGGCCGCGCCGCCGACATGGTCGATATGGCCATGGGTCAGCCAGATCTTCTCCACGGTGACGCCGGTCTGCTTGATCGCGTCCAGGATCTTCGGCACGTCGCCGCCGGGATCGATCACCACGGCCTTCTTGGAAGGCTCGTCCCAGATGATGGTGCAGTTCTGTTCGAACAGCGTCACGGGAACGATGATCGCGCCCGCCTTGGCTTGCCGGGATTCTTGAGTGTCGTTTGGCTCGGTCATGGCCTCACAATGCCGATTTTTGCCGAGCCGCCAAGCAAAAGATTCGTCCCCGCACCGGGGAACAACCGTCACACGGCCGTCCCAATTGGCCTGCCAATTTGAACCGGGGCGTTGCTGTCGCGTTCTCCCGCGCAAGGCGTCAGATTTGGGTGGTCTTCGGCATGGCTCACGACAACGAGAATTGGTGGCGCGACGGCATCTTCTATCAGATTTATCCGCGCTCGTTTCAGGACTCGGACGGAGACGGCGTCGGCGATCTCGCCGGCATCCTCAAGCGGCTGCCTTACGTCAAATCGCTCGGCGTCGATGCGATCTGGCTGTCGCCGATCTTTCCCTCGCCGATGGCCGATTTCGGCTACGACATCTCGGACTATGTCGGCATCGAGCCGCTGTTCGGCACGATGGCCGATTTCGACGCGTTGCTCGCGGCCGCCCACGACAATGGCCTGAAGCTGATCCTCGATCTCGTGCCGAACCACACCTCCGACCAGCATCCCTGGTTCACCGAGAGCCGGTCCTCGCGCGACAATCCCAAGCGCGACTGGTACATCTGGCGCGATCCGGCGCCAGGCGGGGGCGTGCCGAACAATTGGTTGTCCGAGTTCGGCGGCAGCGCGTGGGCTTTCGACGAGACCACGGGGCAATATTACTACCACGCCTTCCTCGCCCAGCAGCCGGACCTCAACTGGCGCAATCCGGACGTCCGCGCCGCGATCTACGACGTGATGCGGTTCTGGCTGGACAAGGGCGTCGACGGCTTTCGCGTCGACGTGATCTGGCACCTGATCAAGGACGCCGAATTCCGCGACAATCCGGCCAACCCGCACTACGTCGAGGGTCGTCCGCCGAACGAAAAAATCCTCACGCAATATTCCACCGACCAGCCGGAGGTGCATGACGTCATCGCCGAGATGCGGCGCGTCACCGATTCCTATGGCGCGCGCGTCTTGATCGGCGAGATCTATCTGCCGCTGCACCGGCTCATGGCCTATTACGGCAACGATCTCACCGGCGCGCAGATGCCGTTCAACTTCGCGCTGCTCTCGACCTTCTGGAGCGCCCGCTCGATCGAGAAGATCATCGAGGACTACGAAAAGGCATTGCCGCGCGGCGCCTGGCCCAACTGGGTGCTCGGCAATCACGATCGTCCGCGCGTCGCGAGCCGCGTCGGGCCCGAGCAGGCCCGCGTCGCGGCCATGCTGCTGCTGACGCTGCGCGGCACGCCGACGCTGTACTACGGCGACGAGATCGGCATGCACCAGCTCGCGATCGCGCCGGAGGACGTGCGCGATCCCTTCGAGAAGAACGTGCCCGGCATCGGTGTCGGCCGCGACGGCTGCCGCACGCCGATGCAGTGGGATTCCTCGAACTTCGCCGGTTTTTCGCAAGCAAGGCCCTGGCTGCCGCTGCCGGAGGACCACATCCGCGAGAATGTCGCCAATCTCGAAGCCGATTCCCGCTCGATCCTCAGCCTCTACAAGCGCCTGATCGGCTTGCGGAAGAGCTGCCCTCCGCTGGTCACGGGCGATTATCATCCGATCGCCGCGCAAGGTGATCTCCTGATCTACCGCCGCGAGGCCGGCGGCAAGGCCGTGATCGTCGCGCTCAATCTCGGCCCCGATCCGGTCGCGGTGACCACCAGCGCGATCCGTTTCGGCAGCAGCATCTTGCTGTCGACGTTCCTGGATCGCGAAGGTGAGGAGATCGAAGGCGTGCTGGACCTGCGCGGCAACGAGGGCGTGGTGGTGGCGGCGCCGTAAACTGTCGTCCCGGGGCGCGCGTCGCTTCACAACCGCGGCCTGTGGCTATGGATTCCGGGCTCGCGCCAGGTGGCGCGCCCCGGAATGACGGGTGGGGAGACGGTGTCCGCCCCTCATGGAATCGGCTATTCTCGCCGTATGGACAACACCGCCCGCATCACACTCGTGCCGCCGCCGGATCGTCGCCAGTCGGAGACGGCGCTGGCGATCGCGCGCGGCACCGCGCGTCTGTTGCGCTCGCTCGGCTTCTCCTGCATCAGCGAATTGCCGTTGCCGTCGGGCCGGCGTGCCGATCTCGTCGCGCTGAACGAGCGCGGCGAGATCTGGATCGTCGAGATCAAGTCGTCGGTCGAGGATTTGCGCGCCGATCAGAAATGGCACGAATACCGTGCCCATTGCGACCGGCTGTTCTTCGCCTTCACGCAGGATCTGCCCTGCGAGATCTTCCCCGGTGACACCGGCCTGATCGTCGCCGACGCCTACGGCGCGCACCTGCATTGCGAGGCGCCCGAGCACAAGCTCGCCGCCGCCACCCGCAAGCAGATGACGCTACGTTTCGCGATGGCGGCGGCCTTGCGGATCAACCGCCTGGTCGATCCGCAGGGCCACGCGGATTTTTGGGAATGAATGCGTAGGGTGGATTAGCGCAGCGTAATCCACCAATTGCCGCCGCACGCGGGAGAGGTGGATTACGCCTTCGGCTAATCCACACTACGAGACCTTTACCTCGGCGCGCGCTTGGCCAGGATCCGCTGCAGCGTACGCCGGTGCATGTTGAGCCGGCGCGCCGTTTCCGAGACGTTGCGGTTGCACATCTCGTAGATGCGCTGGATGTGCTCCCAGCGGACGCGGTCGGCCGACATCGGGTTGGCCGGCAGCTCGGACTTGTCCGTGTTGGTCGAGAGCAGTGCGGCGACGACGTCGTCGGCATCCGCGGGCTTGGAGAGATAATCGATCGCGCCCATCTTCACCGCGGTCACCGCGGTGGCGATGTTGCCGTAGCCGGTCAGCACGATCGCGCGCGCATCCGGCCGCTTCTTCTTGAGCGCCGAGACCACGTCGAGGCCGTTGCCGTCGCCGAGCCGCAGATCCACCACCGCGAACGCCGGCGCCGATTTGCCGATCTGCGCAAGCCCGTCCGAGACCGTGTCGCATGATGTCACCGAAAAGCCGCGGCTCTCCATGGCTCGTGACAAACGCTCCAGAAACGGCTTGTCGTCTTCAACGATGAGCAGCGAGCGGTCGGTCTGTTCGTTCAGTTCGGCAATGGCGTTCAAGGTTGTGTCCTCTCTCCAGCGCATTGACATATGGCGCCGCAATGGCGCGGTGCCAAGGCGGCAAATGGTCGACCCGCCCTTTTGTGCGACGCAAGGTCGCGGCTATCCTATTGTTTCTTCGAGCGTCTCGATAGCCTCAAAACGCTGTCGCGGCCATGTGATCTGAACCACCGCACCATGGTCCGGAAAGATCCGGTTGGTAAACGAGACCTTGGCGCCGGTGCGCTCCAGCAAGGTGCGCGCGATGAACACGCCGAGGCCGAGGCCACGCCGTTCGCCGCCGCCATCATCCTGGGGCCGTCGCCGCGACAGATAGGGCTCGCCGATCCGGTTGAGGATATCGGGTGGAATGCCCGGTCCGTCGTCGGAGATCACGAGTTCGATATGGTCCTGGTTCCACCAAGCGTTCACCTCGACGGTGGTACGGGCGAAATCGACCGCGTTCTCGACGATGTTGCCGATGCCGTAGAGGATCGCAGGATTGCGCGAGCCGACCGGCTCGGTCGCCGCGGCCACGGCGATCCGCACCTTGATGTCGACGCCGAAATCGCGGTGCGGGGCCACCACCTCCTCCATCAGCTCCGACAGCTTCATGCGATCGAACGGGGCCCCGGTGGGGGAGAGCTGGGTGATCTTGCTGAGGATGTCGCGGCAGCGCTGGGTCTGCTCGCGCAAGGTCTTCAGGTCGGCGGCAATGGTTGGCTCCTTCACCGTCTTTTCCAGCTCGCGCGAGATCAGGAAGATCGTCGCGAGCGGCGTGCCGAGCTCGTGTGCGGCCGCGGCGGCAAGGCCATCGAGCTGGGTCAGGTGCTGCTCGCGCGTCAGCACCAGCTCGGTTGCGGCCAGCGCGTCCGCAAGCTTGCGCGCCTCCTCGGTCACCTGGAACGAGTAGAGGCTGGTGACGCCGATCGCGAGCGCAATCGAAAGCCAGACCCCGACGAGATAGACCGGCGGCAGCACCAGGGGATCCTCGGAATCCCACGGCAGCGGAAAATGGAAGAAGAACAGGACGGACGCGCAGGCCACCGCGAGCAGGCCGAGGCCGAAGGTGAAACGGGCCGGCAGCGCCGTGGCCGAGATCAGCACGGGCGCGAGGAACAGGAACGAGAACGGGTTCTGCAGTCCGCCGGTGAAGAACAACAGGCCGGCCAGCTCGACGATGTTCAGCGCGAGCAGGCCGGCCGCCTGCATCGGCTCCAGCCGCTGCATCGGATTGGCCGCGGTCTGGAGTGCGAGGTTGAGCGCCGCCGAGAGCGCGATGATGCTGACGCAGGGAATGATCTCGACGTTGAACTCCAGCCCCTGGGCCACGATGAAGATCGCGGCGAGCTGCCCCAGCACCGCCAGCCAGCGCAGCCGCAGGATCGTGTCCAGCCGGATATGCCGCTGCGCGTGATGGAAGTCGGAATCGGCAGTTTTGGTCATATCGGCCAATGTGGCGGCGCCTTCCAAGGTCACGAACGCCGGGCTGGCGGAACCGCCCGGTGAGGAGCCCTTACATCGAGCCTTGCGCTCGCCGATGCAATAGCAGAAGAACGGCCAGCATGACCGAGAATGGCAAGGCTTCAAGTCGGCCGACTGTCGCGGATCGAGATTCGTCCGCGGCAATTGCGGTCGATCACCTCGTCAAGGTCTACAAGCAGACCCGCGCCGTCGACGACATCTCCTTTTTGCTGCCGCGCGGCAGCATCACCGGGCTGCTCGGCGGCAACGGCGCCGGCAAGACCACGACCATCGCGATGATCATGGGCTTGGTGCTGCCGACCTCCGGCCGCGTGCAGGTGCTCGGTCACGAGATGCCGGACGAGAGTGCCTCCGTGCTGGGGCGGATGAATTTCGAAAGCCCCTATGTCGACATGCCGATGCGGCTCACGGTGCGGCAGAACCTCACCGTGTTCGGCAAGCTCTATGCGGTCAAGAACCTCACTGAGCGCATTGCGAGGCTCGCCGCCGACCTCGACCTCGGCGATTTCATCGACCGCGCCAACGGCAAGCTCTCCGCCGGGCAGAAGACCCGCGTTGCGCTGGCGAAGGCGCTGATCAATCAGCCCGAGCTGCTGCTCCTGGACGAGCCGACCGCCTCGCTCGACCCCGATACCGCCGATTGGGTGCGGGCGCATCTGGAGCGGTATCGCCGGGACAACAACGCCACCATTCTCCTCGCCTCGCACAACATGCTCGAGGTCGAGCGGCTCTGCGACCGCGTCATCATCATGAAGCGCGGCCGCATCGAGGACGACGATACGCCCGAGGCGATCATGGCCCGCTACAACCGCACCACGCTGGAGGAGGTGTTTCTGGACGTCGCCCGCGGCCGGGCGAACGGGGCGAAGGAGGCGGTGCGGTGAGGGGGAGTTGTAGAGCCCTGGATAGGGTCCCGTCATTCCGGGGCGCGCGGAGCGCGAGCCCGGAATCCATAACCACAGGCGGCAGCTGTGAGGCGAGACTGGTAACTCCGAGTCTTCGCCAAATGCAATCCTGTGGTTATGGATACTCAGATGCGCAATTGCGCATCATAGCCCGCGACTATGTTGCGTCCCGGGATGACACTTTCCATCCCAGCTATGGGCTGACCCGATGACCGAGCTCTCCCTCCACCGCGGCATCTCGCTCCACCGCATCGGCGCGATGATCCTGCGCTATTGGTATCTGCTGCTGTCGTCCTGGCCGCGGCTGCTCGAGCTGCTCTATTGGCCGGCGCTGCAGGTCATCACCTGGGGCTTTCTCCAGTATTACATCGCCGAGAACGCCAATTTCTTCGCGCGCGCCGGCGGCACGCTGATCGGCGCCGTCATCCTCTGGGACATCCTGTTCCGCGGCCAGCTCGGCTTCTCGATCTCGTTCCTGGAGGAGATGTGGGCGCGCAACCTCGGCAATCTCATGATGAGCCCCTTGAGGCCGATCGAGTTTCTGCTGGCGCTGATGGTCATGAGCCTGATCCGGCTTGCGATCGGCATCATTCCGATGACCCTGCTCGCGCTGTTCCTGTTTCACTTCAACATCTATGCCCTCGGCCTGCCGCTGATCGCGTTCTTCTGCAATCTGATCTTCACGAGCTGGTCGGTCGGCATCTTCGTCTCGGGCCTCGTGGTGCGTAACGGCCTCGGCGCCGAGAGCATCGTCTGGACCTTGATGTTCGCTATCCTGCCGCTTGCTTGCGTCTACTATCCCGTCAGCGTGTTGCCGGTCTGGCTGCAATACGTCGCCTGGGCGTTGCCGCCGACCTATGCCTTCGAGGGAATGCGCGCGCTGCTGATCGAGCAGACCTTCAGGAGCGATTTGATGCTGGAGGCGTTGCTCATCAACGCCGTCCTTTTGGTTGCATCTTTTGGGGCATTCCTTGCCCTTTTGCGCAGCGCAAAGCGGCACGGCTCGCTGCTGTCGGGCGGCGAATAAAGTCACTTTCCCGTGGATTCATGCTGATTTGGCGGTTTCCGGCACGTAGATGTACGGAACCATGCATTGACGCAATATTACGCATTCGGCAGTATGCTGCGATGCGAAGAGGAATATGACAATGCCTATTGGTGAGTTCGGCGGCGCACCGCCCCTGGCGGCAGAAGGCAGTCCGGTCCTGACGACGCCGATGTACTGGATGTACGAGATGGCGCACGCCTCTCTCAATCCGGCGCGTGCGGTCACCGACGCGACCAAGCTGCTGTTTCAGAACCCCCTCAATCCCTGGTCGCGCACCGAGGTCGGCAAGTCGGTCGCCGCGGCTTGCGAATTGTTCGAGCGCACCACGCGCCGCTACGGCAAGCCGGAATGGGGTCTCAACGACACCGAGGTCAACGGCATCCGCGTCCCCGTCGAGATCCGCTCGGTCTGGGAAAAGCCGTTCTGCAAGCTGCTCTACTTCGACCGCAAGTTCGCCCGTCCGCTGCGCAGCCCGCAGCCGCGCGTGCTGATCGTGGCGCCGATGTCCGGCCATTATGCGACGCTCCTGCGCGGCACGGTCGAAGCCTTCCTGCCGGCGCATGAGGTCTACATCACCGACTGGGCCGATGCCCGCATGGTGCCCTTGAGCGAGGGCCGCTTCGATCTTGATGATTACATCGACTATGTCATCGAGATGCTGCATGTGCTCGGCGGCAACACTCACGTGATGGCGGTGTGCCAGCCCTCCGTGCCCGTCGTCGCGGCGGTCTCGATCATGGAAGCGCGGCGCGATCCGTTCGTGCCGACCTCGATGACGCTGATGGGCGGCCCGATCGACACCCGTCGCAATCCGACCGCGGTGAACAACCTCGCCCAGGAACGCGGCATCGACTGGTTCCGCAACCACGTCATCACAAAGGTGCCGTTCCCGCATCCGGGCATGATGCGCGACGTCTATCCAGGATTCTTGCAGCTCAACGGCTTCATCAGCATGAATCTCGACCGGCACATGGATGCCCACAAGCAGCTGTTTGCCCATTTGGTGAAGGGCGACGGCGATCTCGCCGACAAGCATCGCGACTTCTACGACGAATATCTCGCGGTGATGGATCTGTCGGCCGAGTATTACCTGCAGACCGTCGACACCGTGTTCGTGAAGCACTCGTTGCCGAAGGGCGAGATGACCCATCGCGGAACCCGCGTCGATCCTTCCAAGGTCAAGCGCGTCGCGCTGATGACGGTCGAAGGCGAGAACGACGACATCTCCGGTCTCGGTCAGACCGAGGCGACGCACACATTGTGCAGCGCGATTCCCGATCATCGCCGCGTTCATTACGTCCAGAAGGGCGTCGGACATTACGGCGTGTTCAACGGATCGCGTTTCAAGTCGGAGATCGTGCCGCGGATTCACGACTTCATGGTTTCGGCGGCGAATCCTGCTTCGTTGCAGGCGCTTGCGGCTGAATAAGCGCGAATTTCGGCTTTCCCGCCGAAATTTCAGCCCCTGCCAGGGACTCCGGCAGGGGTAAGTTCCCGCTAGATTCGCGGTATTTAGGTAGCTTTATAGGAGTGAGTCTACCCTCACCCCTTGGGGGTGTCGCATGCGTGCAGCGGGGGCGAAAAAACCCGGTTCCAACCCCAGTCTATAGGGTCTCCCGGACGCCTGACCGCTGTATATTGGGCAAATGATTTGTTTTTGCGCCGAGCGCTTTCCCTGGCGGCGGTTATGGCAGAATCCGGGCGCTCTCCTGCCCCCCGGACTGACAGACATGGCCACCCGCGCACTCCTTTATCGTCGGCCCCACGAACCGAAGACCCTCGTCATCACCCACGGATCGCAATTCTTTGCGATTCGGCTGCGCCGGCACCGCCGCGCGCGCCGCTACACGCTCAGAATTCATCCGAGCGACCGCGAAGCCATCCTCACCATGCCGCCGCGCGGCACCCTCGCCGAAGCAAAGGACTTCGCACAGCGTCACGGTGCGTGGATTGCCGCGCGCCTCGGCCGCTTGCCGAAGGCCGCACCGTTCCAGCCGGGCACGGTGATACCGCTGCGCGGCACGCCGCATCGCATCGTTCATCGCGCCGGTACCCGCGGCACGGTGTGGACCGAGGTGCGCGACAGCGGTGAGCGCATTCTCTGCGTCGCCGGCGGCCTCGAGCATGTCGACCGCCGCGTCAGCGATTTCCTCAAGCGCGAGGCGCGCCGCGACCTGCAGCGCTCGGCGGAGGTCTACGCGGCCGAGCTCGGCGTCAGGGTCAAGCGCCTCTCGATCCGCGATCAGTCCAGCCGCTGGGGCTCCTGCACCTCGGCCGGCTCGCTGTCGTTCTCCTGGCGCCTGATCCTCGCCCCGCCCTTCGTGCTCGACTACCTCGCCGCGCACGAGGTCGCTCATCTCGTCGAGATGAACCACTCGCCGCGCTTCTGGCGCGTCTGCGGCAAGGTCTGCCCGTCGATGGAGCGCGCCAAGAAGTGGCTCGACACGTACGGGAATGATCTGCACCGGTACGGTGTGGAGGATTAGTTCCTCGCAGATCAGGCCGCGCTGCCAGCCCAGCAAACGCTGTCATCGCCCGCCTTGTGCGCACTTGCGCACTGGGGCGGGCGATCCAGTAAGCCGCAGCAGCCGTTATGAATCTCGATGCCGCGGAGTACTGGATTCCCCGCCTTCGCGGGGAATGACAGGAGAGGGTGGGCAGGCATCACCGCTCCATTCTCGCCACACTTCGCGACGATTGCGCCGCTTGCCTGATTAATCCCGGCGCATCAACCGCTTCACAGCATCCAGCGTGCGTCTCGCCGGACGTCGCATTCTACTGTGCATGGGGTTGTTTTCGCAGTTTTGTTTGGAGGCCCTTCGCAAGGCCTACCGGTTTCCGCCAAACAGCCGGTCCATCAGCCAGCCATCGAGCCCGGCTGCCGCCTCGGGGCGCACATTGGCGCGCGTCGGAGGGGGCGGGCGATAGCCGCCGGCGTTCGGTTGTGCCGGTGCGGCAGGTGTCGGCGGCGACACCTGCGAGGCTGCCTGCGCGAGGTTCGACAGGCCCCAGCCGCCCGGTGCGCTCGGCAGGTTCGCCACCGGCACGCCCTCATGCGCAGCCTTCATGAAGCGCGACCAGACTTCCACCGGCAGGCCGCCGCCTGTCGCCTTCTTGGTCGGCGAGTTGTCGTCATTGCCGAGCCAGACGCCGGTGACGAGGCTCGCGGTGTAGCCGATGAACCAGGCATCGCGATAATCCTGGCTGGTGCCGGTCTTGCCAGCCGCCGGCCAGCCCGGGATCTCCGCCTTCTTGGCGGTGCCCGATATCAGCGTCTCCCGCATCATCGCGTTCATCATGCCGACATAGCGGGGGTCGACGACCTGATTGCGCTCTTCGGGTTGACGCATGTAGAGGAGCTTGCCGCCGGCCGTCCTGATTCGCGTGACGACATGCGGCGCCACCGCGAGGCCGCCATTGGCGAACGGTGCATAGGCGCCGACCAGCTCGACAACCGAGACTTCGGACGTGCCGAGCGCGATCGAGGCGTTCGGCTCGAGCTTGGAGGAGATGCCGAGCCGGTGCGCGGTGCGCACCACGTTCTTCGGCCCGACCTCGAGGCCAAGACGGATGGCCACCGTGTTGAGCGACATCGCCAGCGCCTGCGTCAGCGTCACCGCGCCGAAATATTCATGGGTGTAGTTCTCAGGACGCCAGCCCTTGACCTCGATCGGCGCGTCCTGGCGCATGGTGTCGGGCGTCAGCCCCTGCTCGAGTGCGGTCAGGTACACGAATGGCTTGAACGAGGAGCCCGGCTGGCGCTTGGCCGTGACCGCGCGATTGTACTGGCTGTCGGAATAGTTCCGCCCACCCACCATGGCGCGCACGGCGCCGTCGGGCGTCATGGCGACCAGCGCGCCCTGGCTGACGTTGAACTTCACGCTCTTGGCCGCGAGCTCGTCGATGATGGCGGCTTCGGCGACGCTCTGCAGCTTCGGATCGATCGTGGTCTCGACCTTGATGCTCTCGTCGATCTGCCCGACCAGATCGTCCAGCACCTCGCCGATCCAGTCGGCGACGTAGTTCACCGTGCCGGCGCCGGCCGGCTTCACGTTGTAGGAGGGATGGCCGATCGAGGCCTTCGCCTGCGCGTCGGTGATGAACTTCGCATCCGCCATCGCCGCGAGCACGATTTGCGCCCGCGCTTCGGCGCCTTCGGGGTTGCGGTTCGGGGCGAGGCGGGACGGCGACTTGACGAGGCCGGCCAGCATCGCGGCTTCCGCGACCGTCACGTTCTTGGCCGACTTGCCGAAATATTTCTGCGCCGCCGCCTCGACGCCGTAGGCGCCGGAGCCGAAATAGACCCGGTTCAGATAAAGCTCCAGGATCTCGTCCTTGGAATGCTTGCGCTCCAGCCAGATCGCGAGCTCCACCTCCTGCAGCTTGCGCTGAATGGTGCGCTCCTGGGTCAGGAACAGGTTCTTCGCGAGCTGCTGAGTCAAGGTCGAGCCGCCCTGCGAGACGCCGCGATGAAGCACGTTGGTGACGAGGGCGCGCAGGATGCCAACCGGGTCGATGCCGAAATGCGAATAGAAGCGGCGATCCTCGATCGCGATGAACGCCTTGGGCAAATACGGCGGCAGATCCTTCAGCGCGACATTGGCGCCGGCCATCTCGCCGCGCTGCGCCAGAATGCTGCCATCGATGCCGACGATCTGGATCGTCGGCGGGCGCTTCGGGATCTCCAGCGACTGGATCGGCGGCAGATGCGCGCCGACATAGATCACGACGCCAATCACCGCGATGACGCCCCACAGGCTCAGCACCGCGCCCCAATAGACCAGGCGGCCGAGACCGAACCCGCCCCGCGACTTCGCTCGTCGCTTGGCGCCGCTGCGGCTGTCTGATGCTTTGCGCTCGCGTGGCGCCTCGGTGCCGGCATCCTCGCTCTTGCGCTTGGCGGATGCTTTCGCAGATTTCTTCGGCTTGTCGTCGCCGCCGGGAACGCGGTCTGCTGGGGTGAGGCGCAGATCGGCGAGCGCCGCGGGCAAGCCGAACAGCGGCTCCTTCCGCGCACCCTTTTTCTTTCCCCACGCCATACGCAAAACGCCCGGTCAGCCCGCCCCGCCGAGACGCTAGCGGTCGCTGTTTAAGGCCGGGTTACCCCGGCGTTAACGCGCGATTAGGAGATGCGGCATTCGCCGGCCGCAGTTCCGCTTCCGGGGCGGCAAGGCTAGGATCGCTCGCATCAATAAGAAGAGGGAGCGCCATGGGCCATATCGATCCGACCAAGGAGATCTTCGCGCAATTCCGGGAGAACGATCGCCCGGGCCCGATCCACATGCTCAACCTGGTCCGCCTGCGCAAGGAGGCGGCCTATCCCGACGGCCGCAAGGCCAGCGGCGCGGAAGCCTATGCGGCCTATGGCCGCGAAAGCGGCCCGGTGTTCGAACGGCTCGGCGGCCGCATCGTCTGGCAGGGCAAATTCGAGCTGATGCTGATCGGCCCGCAGGAGGAACGCTGGGACCATTGCTTCATCGCCGAATATCCAAGCGTCGCCGCCTTCGTCGAGATGATCCGCGACCCCGTCTATCGCGAGACGGTGAAGCACCGCCAGGCCGCGGTGGAGGATTCGCGGCTGATCCGGCACGCCGTGCTGCCGGTCGGGAAGAACTTTGGGGAGATACCGACCTGAACGCCATGTAGGAGGCTCTCTCGATCGTCATGGCCGGGCTTGACCCGGCCATCCACGGCTTCCTTGACGCCCCAAGAACGTGGATGCCCGGGTCTTCGCCTCGCCGAAGCGGCTCCGGCCGCGCAGGCGGGACAAGCCCGGGCATGACGTCGCAGAGGCAGATGCGTTCTAGCCCGACGGGCCGGTGTCCTCGATGATCGGTCCGAACAGCTCCCAGCGCTCGCCGTTGAACTTCATCATCTGCATCTGCTTGTTGACGCGGTAGTCGTTCGGCCCGGTGTTGATCTTGATGCCGGGCAGCGCCAGGCTCGGCGTGTAGCCCTTGATATTGGCGGCCTGCTTCATGATGTTCGCACGCGTCAGATCGTCGCCGCATTGCTTCAAGACCTGCACCAAGAGCTCGGCGACCGAATAGGCGTAGGTGTTGATGGTGTTGAGCTTGTCACCTTCCGGGAAATACTTGTCCATGAAAGCGAAGAAAGCCTTCACGCCGGGGTCGTCCTTCCACTGCGGGTCGCTCGGCTCCTTGCCGTAATTGGTCGAGATGATGCCCTTGGAGATGTCGAGGCCTGCCGGCTTCAGCGTCGCCGAAATCGGGCTCGCGTTGATGTCGAGGATGTGCACCGGCGTCCAGCCGAGATCGGCAAGCTTCTTGATCGCCTGCGCCGCGAATTTCGGCGTCGAGGCGTTATAGAACAGGTCGACGCCCATCGACTTCAGCTTCACCACCTGCGAGTCGACGGTGGGGTCGGTCACCTCATACGACACCTCGCCGACGATCATGTTGGCCTTGTCGCCGAGGCCGCTCTTGAGGCCGGCAAGATAGTCGCGGCCCATGTCGTCGTTCTGGTAGAGCACGCCGATCTTGGCGTTGGGGTGATTGGCGAGAATGTATTTTGCGTAGATCCGCCCCTCGGACACATAGTTGGGATTGTAAGCGATGGTCCAGGGATAGTTCTGCGGATCGTTGAAGCGCGCGGCGCCGGTCGAGGCCAGCAGCTGAGGTACCTTCTTGCCGTTGAGGTACTTCTGCACGGCGGCGTTCGCGGCTGTGCCGATCAGCTGAAAGGTGAACAGGACCTCATCGCCCTCGACCAGCTTGCGCACCTGCTCGACGGTCTTCGGCGGCGAATAGGCGTCGTCATACTGGATCAGGTTGATCTTGCGGCCGTTGATGCCGCCCTGATCGTTGATCATCCTGAAGTATGCGGCCTGGGTCTTGCCGATATTGGCGTAGACCGAATAGGCGCCGGAGAACGGCACGGTCTGGCCAATCTTGATCTCGGTGTCGCTTGCGCCGGTGTCGTATTTCTTCTGGGCGAGGGCCTGGCTGGTCGAGACTGCGACGGCGAGCGCCGCCGTGGCAGCTAAGAAGGCTCTGCGATTGTTCATATTGGAACGTTCCTCCTGACGGAATTATCGGCCGATGGTCTTTCTCCGTTAATTGCAACGGTCGCCATCGCTGCCGAAGATTGTGGAGGAAGCTTCGCCGCAGCGCAAGGATCGCGGCGTTGTGCCGTAGCGTCTCAGGCGAGAAACATCGCAATCAGCGCGATTGCCGCAGGCAGCGCCTGCACGATCAGAATCCGCGTGCTGACGGTCGCCGCGCCATAGGCGCCGGCCACGATCACGCAGAGCAGGAAGAACACCTTGATCTGGAACGCGAAGGCCGGGTTGCCGTGGAACAGGCCCCAGACCAGGCCGGCCGCGAGGAAGCCGTTATAGAGGCCCTGATTGGCGGCCAGCACCCTGGTGATCTCGGCCTTCTCGGGCGAATTCCGAAACACCTTCAGGCCCAGCGGCTTGTCCCAGAGAAACATCTCCAGGACGAGGAAGAAGACGTGCAGCGCGGCGACCAGCGCCACCAGGACATTGGCGATCAGAATCAAGGTGAGCTCCCCCAAAGCATCAGCTTTTCGGGTGGACGTTAGCACGGCCGCCATGGCAAGTGCGATCGATGTGTTTCGATTGCTGTGCCGCAATGTCCGCTCGATCAACCAAGGTGCCTGAACGCTTCGGCCTCGATCGCCTGACGACGCCGATCGGGATTGCGCTGCTCGTCACCGACGCCGAGGGCAAGCTGCGCGCGCTCGACTGGGAAGACTATGAGCACCGCATGCGCGAGCTGCTGCGCCTGCACTATGGCGCGGTGGATCTGCGTGATCAGCCTGCGCCGTCGGACATGCGGACCGCACTGTCGCGCTATTTCGACGGTGATCTCGGTCAGCTCCAGAGCATCGCATGGCGTATCGCCGGCACGCCGTTCCAGCAAAAAGTCTGGACCGCGCTCGCGCAGATCCCCGCCGGCACCACGATGAGTTACGGCGCGCTCGCCGCGAAGATCGACATGCCCAGGGCGATCCGCGCCGTCGGCCATGCCAACGGCTCAAATCCGATCAGTGTGGTGCTCCCCTGCCATCGCCTGATCGGCGCGGACGGTTCGCTGGTGAAGTATGGTGGTGGCCTCGAGCGCAAGCGTTGGCTGCTGCGGCACGAGGGAGTGGAGGTTTAGGTCTTTCAATTCGTCATTCCGCGGCGCGCGTAGCGCGAACCCGGAATCTATTTATCCGCGTCACTAGTGCCCGATGGATTCCGGGTTCGCCGCTGCGCGGCGCCCCGGAATGACGAGTGGAGAGAGATGCGCCTCCGAATGAAGATAGGCGAGACCGTCCGTTCACGCCGCCGGCTGCACCGCCTTGTCGCCGGCCATCACATGGGTCAGCGCGCTCTTGATCGCGGCCTGGCGCGTCGGCGCGTTGATCTGCGCGCCCAGCAGGTCGGTGACGTAGAACACGTCGCGCGCGCGCTCGCCGAAAGTCGCGACATGGGCCGAGGCGATGTTGAGATTGAGCTTGGAGATCGCGGTGGTCAGCTCGTAGAGCAGGCCGGGCCGGTCGAGCCCGGAGACCTCGATCACGGTGTAGCGATCGGACCATTGGTTGTTGATCGTCACCTCTGGTTCGATCACGAACGGCTTTGCCTTGCTGCGCACGGTGCGCCGCGCCACCACTTCCGGCAGGCGCAGCTTGCCCTCCAGCACGTCCTCGATCATCTCGCCGATGCGCGTGGCGCGCCGTCCCTCGTCCTCGTCGCGGTCGTATTCGCGCGAGATCGAGATGGTGTCGAGCGCGCGGCCGTCGGTCGTGGTGTAGATCTGGGCGTCGACGATGTTGGCGCCGGCCGAGGCGCAGGCGCCGGCGATGATCGACAGCAGCCAGGGATGGTCGGCGGCGAAGATCGTCAGCTCGGTGACGCCGCGCACCTCGTCGAAACCGACATTGATCGCGAGCTTGTGGCCGGCCTGCTCGCTGGAGCGGACGAAGCGGGCGTGGCGGATCTTGCGCGGCAGCTCGACCTTGAGCCAGTAGGCCGGATAGTGCCGGCCGATATAGGCGTCGAGCTCGTCGTTCGGCCATTCGGCGAAAGCCATGCGGAATTCGGCGTGCGCAGCGGCGAGGCGCTTGCCGCGGTCGACCTCCGAGAAGCCGCCGGTCAGCACCGGCTCGGTCTCGTAATATAGCGAGCGCAAGAGCTGCGCCTTCCAGCCGTTCCACACGCCCGGCCCGACGCCGCGGATGTCGGCGGTGGTCAGGATGGTCAAGAGCTTCATCTGCTCGACCGACTGCACCACGGCAGCGAAATTCTCGATGGTCTTGCGATCGGAGAGGTCGCGCGACTGCGCGACCGTGGACATCGTCAGGTGCTCCTCGATCAGCCAAGCCACGAGCTCGGTATCGGCCGGGCTGAAGCCGAGCCGCGGGCAGAGCCGCCGCGCCACCTTGGCGCCGGCGATGGAGTGGTCCTCGGGACGGCCCTTGGCGACGTCGTGCAGCAGCGTTGCGATGTAGATCACCGCGCGGTGCTCGGGCCGGATCTTGCGGAACAGGTCGCTCGCCAGCGCGAACTCCTCGATGCCCCCGCGCTCGATGTCCTGCAGGAAGCCGATGCAGCGGATCAGGTGCTCGTCGACGGTGTAGTGATGATACATGTTGAATTGCATCATCGAGACGATCTTGCCGAAGGCGCGGATGAAGTGACCGAGCACGCCGGTCTCGTTCATCCGCCGCAGCACGATCTCGGCATTGTCCGAGGTCAGGATCTCCATGAACAGCCGGTTGGCCTCGGGATTTTCGCGCAAGCCCGCGTTGATCAGGCCGAGCGAGCGCGTCACGTCGCGCATCGCATCCGGATGGAAGGCGAGGTTGTTCTTCTGCGCGAGGCGGAAGATGCGGATCAGATTGACCGGGTCGTGCTTGAACACGTCGGGCGCGGCGACGTTGATGCGGTTGTTGTCGACGATGAAGTCGTCGCTGTCGGGGACGCGCCGCTTCACGGTGCTCGGTCGCAGCCGCGCCATCACCCGGCTCAGCACCGGCGCGGGCTTGGCCTGCTGGTCCTCGAGCTTGGCGCAGAGGATGGCGGTGAGATTGCCGACTTCCTTGGCGACCAGGAAGTAGTGCTTCATGAAGCGCTCGACGTCCTGCATGCCCGGATGCGAGGTGTAGCCGAGACGGATCGCGATCTCGCGCTGGAGATCGAAGGAGAGGCGCTCCTCGGCGCGGCCAGAGTAGAAGTGCAGATTGCAGCGCACCGACCAGAGGAAGTCGGCGCAGCGGCGGAAGGTGCGATATTCCTGCGCATCGAACACGCCGCGCCCGACCAGCTCGTGGGTGTCGCGGACGCGGTAGACGTATTTGGCGATCCAGAACAGTGTGTGCAGGTCGCGCAAGGCCCCCTTGCCGTCCTTGACGTTGGGCTCGACCAGATAACGCGACTGGCCGCCGCGGCGGTGGCGCTCCTCGCGCTCGGCGAGCTTTGCGGTGACGAATTCGGACGCGGTGCCCTGCACCACTTCCTTGTCGAAGCGCTCGACCAGCTCGTCATAGAGCGGCTTGTCGCCGGTGAGGAACCGCGTCTCCAGGATCGCGGTGCGGATCGTCATGTCGCCGCGCGCCTGCCGGATCGATTCGTCGACCGATCGCGTGGCGTGACCGACCTTCAAGCCCATGTCCCAGAGGCAATAGAGGATCGCTTCGGCGACCTGCTCGCCCCAGGCGGTCTGCTTGTAGGGCAGGATGAAGAGCAGATCGATGTCCGATTCCGGCGCCATCAGGCCGCGGCCGTAGCCGCCAGTCGCCACCACCGCCATGCGCTCGGCCCCGCTCGGGATCGGCGAGCGGTAGAGATGGCGCGTCGCGGCCGAATACAGGATGCGGATGATCTCGTCCTGCACGTGGCACAGCCGCTCGGCGCAGCGGCGGCCGTGGCGGTCCTTCAGAAGGATCGCCTGGGCGGCGGCGCGCGCCGCGATCAGCTCCGCCTTGAGCAATAGCGCCATCGCCGTGCGGAACGCGTCCTCGCGCCCCTCGTGCTTCTCGGCAAGGGCATCGACCGCGGCGGTGATCCGCGCGGTATCGAAGCGCTCGTCCACCTGTGGCTTCTGCTCAGTCGCGACGCTGTCCATGTCTCACCGGATATAAGAGGTGACAGGCGCTGTCACGAGACATTCGCAAGGGGACGACCGGCGAGTTTCGCCACGCAGATGGATCGGCTTCGATACCGGTATCGGCGCCTGGGGTAACGTCATGAATGTACTCAGATTTTTCTTTTTGGATCCCGGCTGGTCATGACTGCCTCTACCAATCATGGGCTGACACCAAACCAATCGCCCTCTATACCGCTCGTCGATATCCCCGGGAGAGAACGAGATGGACGCTGCAGAGCTGCGCCAGATGCAGGCCCCGATCAAGGAGCGCTACAAGACCGATCCCAAGGCTGCGCTGATCACGCTGAAGGCCAAGGGCTCCACCGATAGCGACGGCATCGCCTGCAAGGTCGAGACCGGCCGCGCCATCGCAACGGCCGGCCTCCACCCCGCCACCGGCGGTTCCGGCCTCGAGCTCTGCTCCGGCGACATGCTGCTCGAAGCCCTGGTCGCCTGTGCCGGCGTCACGCTGAAATCGGTCGCGACCGCGATCGAGGTGCCCTTGAAGACCGGCAACGTCTACGCCGAGGGCGATCTCGATTTCCGCGGCACGCTCGGCGTCGACAAGGAGACCCCGGTCGGTTTCGCCGAGATCCGTCTCCGCTTCGAGGTCGACACCGACGCCGCCCAGGACAAGCTCGACCTGCTGCTCAAGCTCACCGAGCGCTATTGCGTGGTCTACCAGACCATCAAGAACGGCCCGAAGGTTTCGGTGTCGATGCAAAGGATGTAAGACGCAGGCCGTCATCCCACCGATTGGTGTCGTCCCGGGGCGCGCCGCTTGGCGCGAGCCCGGGACCCATAATCCCCGGCCGTCGGGATTTCGGACGGTCGTTGCTCCAGCTCTCAAACATGTCGGCCTGTGGTTATGGATTCTCAGGTGCGCAATTGCGCACCGGAGCTCGCGCTTCGCGCGCCCCGGAATGACAGATAGAAATGTCCCTCGACCTCCACTTCCTCCTCTTCCTGCTCCTGCGCATGGCGATCGCGGCGGCGTTCGTGGTGACGGCATCGATCATCACCGAGCGCTCGGGACCCGTGATCGGCGCGCTGATCGCGACCCTGCCGGTCTCGGCCGGGCCGTCCTACGTCTTCCTTGCGATCGATCATGACGCCGCGTTCGTCGCGCAGGGCGCGCTGGCGAGCCTGCCCGTCAATGCGGCGACGATCTTGATGTGCCTCACTTACGTTGTGCTGTCGCAGCGGCACGCTCTCGTGGTGAGTTGCGGAAGCGCTTTCGCGGTATGGATCGGGATGGCCTCGATCATCCGCTCATTCGACTGGTCGCTCGCCGCGGGGCTCGCCGCCAATCTGATCGCGTTCGGCATTTGCATTCCACTGCTCGCGCGCTATCGCCATGTGAAGATGCCGCTGGTGACGCGTCGCTGGTATGATGTGCCGATGCGCGCTGCGCTGGTTGCGACCCTCGTCGCCATCGTGGTTTCGACATCGAGCTGGGTCGGCCCGCGCATCAGCGGCATCATTGCGCTGTTTCCCGTGGTGTTCTCCAGCATCATGGTCATCCTGCACCCGCGCATCGGCGGACCGCCGACCGCCGCCGTGCTCGCCAACTCCGCCTGGGGCCTGCTCGGCTTTGGCATGGCGATTGCGGTGATGCACGTAGCGGTCGTGAAATTTGGATTGGCGGTAGGTTTTTCGCTCGCGCTTGCAACCTGCGTGGTGTGGAACCTGATGCTGTGGTGGCGTGGACGCAGAAGGCTGCGCATCGAAACGTAAGCATTGTGTCCAGGATTTTTTGCGGGCTCTAGCCGGTAGTTCCGCGGTGTTTGACGGCGGGTTTCCGATAGTGTCGTTAATTTAATCTTCGTGTCTTGACCCTACACTTGCTCGTTGTCCGTAGAGACGGCGCCGTTGAGGGCTACAGTTCCACCAGTACGAAAAGTTGTGAACGTCGAGCCGAAAGGCTCGAGCGCGAGCGCGACGCTGCGCACGCCATGCAAATGATTTCTCGTCGAGGAGATACTTGAATGTTCGGTCGCAAGTCCAACACTGATGCACAAGCGCGGCTCGATGCCATCGGCCGATCGCAGGCGATGATCGAATTCAATCTTGATGGGACGATCGTCACGGCCAACAAGAATTTTCTCGACGCACTCGGCTACCGGCTTGAGGAGATCCAGGGCAAGCATCACTCGATGTTCGTGCCGGCCGACCAGCGCGACAGCGCCGAGTACAAGGCATTCTGGGCTGCATTGAACCGTGGCGAGTATCAGGCGCGCGAGTTCAAGCGGATCGCGAAAGACGGCCGCGAGGTCTGGATCGAGGCATCCTACAATCCGGTGCTCGACGGCAACGGCAAGACGGTGATGGTCGCCAAGATTGCGACCGACATCACCGAGAAGAAGATCCGCAGCATGACGGACGCCTCCAAGATCGCTGCGATCGGCCGCGCCCAGGCCGTCATCGAGTTCAAGCTCGACGGCACCATCGTCTCGGCCAACGAGAATTTCTGCAAGGCGCTCGGCTATTCGCTCGACGAGATCAAGGGCAAGCATCACAGCCTGTTCGTGGCCGAGGCCGATCGAAACAGCCCGCCCTATCGCGAATTCTGGGCCGCGCTCAACCGCGGCGAATACCAGGCGGGCGAGTTCAAGCGCATCGGCAAGGGCGGCCGCGAGGTCTGGATCCTCGCCTCCTACAATCCGTTGCTCGACGAAAACGGCAAGCCGTACGGCGTGGTCAAGTTCGCGACCGACGTCACTGCGGAGAAGCTGAAGAATGCCGATCTCGCCGGCCAGATCGCGGCGATCGACAAGGCCCAGGCCGTGATCGAGTTCAACATGGACGGCACGATCATCACCGCCAACGCCAATCTCCTCGGCGCGCTCGGCTATTCGCTGGCCGAGATCAAGGGCCGCCACCACAGCATGTTCGTCGAGCCCTCCGAGCGCGACGGCGCCGGCTATCGCGAGTTCTGGGCGGCGCTCAATCGCGGCCAGTATCAGGCGGCCGAATACAAGCGCATCGGCAAGGGCGGCAAGGAGGTCTACATCCAGGCCTCCTACAATCCGATCCTCGACCTCAACGGCAAGCCGTTCAAGGTCGTCAAATACGCCACCGACGTCACCAAGCAGGTCCTGGTCCGCATGGGCAATGAGCGCGTGCGCGGCATGATGGAATCGGTCGCCGCCGGCTCGGAGGAGCTCAACGCCTCGGTGCGGGAGATCTCCGAGGCCATGACCAAGTCGCGCGAGACCGCGATGAGCGCGGTGGACCAGGTCGCCTCCGCCGACGCGCAGGCGCAGCGCCTAACCGAGGCGGCGCAATCGATGAGCGGCATCGTCGAGATGATCAATAGCATCACCGGTCAGATCAACCTGCTCGCGCTGAATGCCACGATCGAGTCCGCTCGCGCCGGTGAGGCCGGGCGCGGCTTTGCCGTGGTGGCGTCCGAAGTCAAGAGCCTCGCCAACCAGGCCAAGCAGGCGACCGACAAGATCGGCCAGGAGATCGGCAGCCTCAACAGCATCTCCGGCGACGTCGTCAGCGCGCTCGGCTCGATCAAGCAGGCGATCAACAATGTCAGCGAGTACGTGACCTCGACCGCCGCCGCGATCGAGGAGCAGAGCACGGTGACCAACGAGATGTCGACCAGCATGCAACGCGCTGCCGCGGAAGCCGCGGCGATCGCGGCGAGGGGCTAGGGCGGGCTCGGAATTGTAGGGTGGGCCAAAGGTGCGCTCTTTGCGCGCCGTGCCCACCATATCTCCCCGATCGTTTCAGGGAGCGGTGGGCACGCTCCGCTTTGCCCACCCTCCGGCACCATCACTGCTTCGGCAGCTTCGCCTTCAGCGCATACAGCGCGTCCAGCGCCTCGCGCGGCGACATCTCGTCGGGATGCAGCGCCTTCACCGCCTCCATCAGCAGCTCCGCTTCGCTCGGCGGCGCGGCTTCAATGGCGGCGCGCGAAGGAACCGCGAACAGCGGCAGATCGTCGACGAGCGCGCGCGCGGTCTGGCCGCGGTCCTGTGCCTCCAGCTTGGACAGCACCGACTTGGCGCGCGTGATCACCGCCGGCGGCAGGCCCGCGAGTTTCGCCACCTGGATGCCGTAGGAGCGGTCGGCCGAGCCCGGCAGCACCTCGTGCAGGAACACCACGTTGCCCTGCCATTCCTTCACCCGCACCGTGGCGTTGAACATGCGCGGCAGCTTGGCCGCGAGCGCGGTCAGCTCGTGATAATGCGTCGCGAACAATGTGCGACAGCGGTTGCTCTCGTGCAGATGCTCGATCGCAGCCCAGGCGATCGACAGGCCGTCGAAGGTCGCGGTGCCGCGGCCGATCTCGTCGAGGATGACGAGCGAGCGCTCGCCGGCCTGGTTCAGGATCGCCGCGGTCTCGACCATCTCCACCATGAAGGTGGAGCGGCCGCGGGCGAGATCGTCCGCGGCGCCGACGCGCGAGAACAGGCGGTCGACGATACCGATCCGCGCGCGTGTCGCCGGCACGAAGCTGCCGACCTGGGCCATCAAGGCAATCAGCGCGTTCTGGCGCAGGAAGGTCGATTTGCCGGCCATGTTGGGACCGGTGAGCAGCCAGAGCTGGCCGGACTTTTGGCTAGGAGCCGGTGACAGATCGCACGCATTGGCGATGAACGGCTCGCCGTTGCGCTTCAGGGCCTGCTCGACCACGGGATGGCGGCCGGCCTCGATCGCAAAGCCGAGGGAATCGTCCACCTCCGGTCGCACGTAATTCTCGTCGACGGCGAGCTTGGCCAGCGAGGTCGCGACGTCGAGCAGCGCAAAACCTTGCGCCGCGGCGCGCAGATCGTCGCTGATCGCGAGCGCCTTGGCGCAGAGCCGCTCGAAGATCTCGAGCTCGAGGCCGAGCGCGCGGTCGCCGGCATTGGCGATCTTGGCCTCGATCTCCCCTAACTCGGCGGTGGTGAAGCGCACCTGTCCCGCCAGCGTCTGGCGATGGATGAAGGTCGCGTTCAGCGGCGGCGACATCAGCTTGTCGCCGTGCTGGGCGGTAACCTCGACGAAATAGCCGAGCACGTTGTTGTGCCGGATCTTGAGGCCCTTGACGCCGGTTTGGTCGGCGTAACGGGCCTGCATCGAGGCCACGACCAGACGTGAGGCATCACGCAGGTTGCGCGCTTCGTCCAGCGCCGGCTCGTAGCCCTGGCGCACGAAGCCGCCGTCGCGCTTGATCAGCGGCAGCTGCTCGTCGAGCGCGCTGGCGAACTCGGCAGCAAGCGCGCGCGACGGCCGCTGCAGCGCCGCCATCACCGCCGCGATTTCCTGCGGCGGCCGATCCATTTCGGAGAGCCGCGTCAGCACCTGGTCGGCGGCGATGATGCCGTCGCGGATGCCGGCGAGGTCGCGCGGCCCGCCGCGGCCGACCGAGAGCCGTGCCAGAGCGCGCGACATGTCGGGCGCGCCGCGCAGGATGCTGCGGATGTCCTCGCGCGCGGCGGAATCGGCCACGAAGGCGCTGACAGCGTCCAAGCGCCGGGCGATCGCCGGCGCATCGGTCAGCGGCGCGGCCAGACGCTGCGCCAGGAGGCGCGAGCCCGCCGAGGTCACGGTGCAGTCGATGGCATCGAGCAGCGAGCCGCGGCGCTCGCCGGCGAGCGTGCGCGTCAGCTCGAGATTGGCGCGCGTCGCCGGATCGATCGCCATGGTCGCGCCGGAGGCCTCTCGCGCGGGCGGCGAAAGCGGCGGATGCTTGCCGACC
Organism: Bradyrhizobium sp. USDA 336; assembly: GCF_044908355.1. NCBI lineage: Bacteria > Pseudomonadati > Pseudomonadota > Alphaproteobacteria > Hyphomicrobiales > Nitrobacteraceae > Bradyrhizobium > Bradyrhizobium sp. USDA 336. The sequence goes on from NZ_JBIYDC010000002.1 coordinate 6,041,070, forward strand.
TGGGTGCGGTCGACATAGGTGACGGCGGCGGCCGCGGCGGTGGCTTCGAGGCGCGTCAGCTGCGCGAGCCCGTCCATGGTCGCGACGGCAAAATAGTCGCACAGCCGCTTCTCGGCGGTGGCGCCGTCGAAGACGTCGCGGGTCAGCGGCGTCACCGCCGGCAGCTCGCGCAAGGTCTGGCCGAGCTCGTTGTCGCTGTAGAGGGCGTCGGTGACGATCGCCTCGTTCGGGTTGATGCGCGCTAGCGTCGCGGCGAGCTCGCCGCCGGAGACCTCGGTGACCATGAATTCGGCCGTCGAGATGTCGATCCAGGCAAGGCCGAAGCGGTCGCCGCCGGCGGAGGAGCGTGCCCGCGCGATCGCCAGCAGGTAATTGTTGGCACGCGCATCGAGCAGCGTGTCCTCGGTCAGCGTGCCCGGCGTCACCAGCCGCACCACGCCGCGGCGCACCACGCTCTTGTTGCCGCGCGCTTTCGCAGCCGCGGGATCCTCGGTCTGCTCGCAGACCGCGACCCGATGCCCGGCGCTGATGAGACGATGCAGATAATCCTCTGAGCGCTCGACCGGCACGCCGCACATCGGGATATCCGCGCCCTGGTGCTTGCCGCGCTTGGTCAGGACGATGCCGAGCGTCCGCGAGGCGATCTCGGCGTCCTCGAAGAACAGCTCGTAAAAGTCGCCCATCCGGTAGAACAGCAGCAAGCCCCGATGCGCCGCTTTGATCTCCAGATACTGCTCCATCATCGGCGTGACGCGCGCGGCAGCCTCGGCCTGCGGCGCGGGCGTGTCGTCGGCGGGCGGAACTTGTATCGGCTGTTGCATCGTCATGGGCGGCGCAACCTACAAAATTTCGCCACTTGCTCCTATCGCTTTGGCCGGAGCGGCGAGGTTTTCCACGTTGTCCGCAGTGGGGGCGCGAGGTGCTGCCACATTCTCGGTCGTCATTTCGCGTTCGCGCCAAATGGCACGCCCCGGAATGACGGCTGCCCCGCGAAACCGTCAATTGACCTGCCGCGGGCGCCCTCCTAAAACTCCGCCGACATTGAAGAATTTGGCCGGATCGCGGCATTCAGGGAGAACAACGATGCGTGACGTCTTTATCTGCGATGCCGTGCGGACCCCGATCGGCCGTTTCGGCGGCTCGCTCGCCAAGGTGCGTGCCGACGATCTCGCCGCCGCCCCGATCAAGGCGCTGATGGCCAAGCACCCCAAGCTCGACTGGGCGCAGGTGGACGAAGTGTTCTTCGGCTGCGCCAACCAGGCCGGCGAGGACAATCGCAACGTCGCGCGCATGGCGCTGCTGCTGGCGGGCCTGCCGGATTCGGTTCCCGGCCAGACCCTGAACCGGCTCTGCGCCTCCGGTCTCGATGCGGTCGGCGCCGCGGGCCGCGCCATCCGTTCCGGCGAGATCGATCTTGCGATTGCCGGCGGCGTCGAGTCGATGACCCGCGCGCCCTTCGTGATGGGCAAGGCGCAGGAAGCGTTCTCGCGCTCGGCCGAGATCTTCGACACCACGATCGGCTGGCGCTTCATCAATCCGCTGCTCAAGGCTCAGTACGGTGTCGACGCCATGCCGGAGACTGGCGAGAACGTCGCCGAGGAGTTCCAGGTCTCGCGCGCCGATCAGGACGCCTTCGCCATCCGCTCGCAGCAGCGCGCAGGCGCTGCGATCGCAGCCGGCTATTTCGCGGAAGAAATCACGCCCATCACCATTCCCGGCGGCAAGGCCGGCCCGATCACCGTCGACAAGGACGAGCATCCGCGCCCCGAGACCACATTGGAAGGTCTCGCCAAGCTGAAGCCGATCGTGCGCAATCCCGGCACTGTGACCGCCGGCAACGCTTCCGGCGTCAATGACGGGGCCGCGGCCATGATCCTGGCCTCGGAAGCCGCGGTCAGGAAGCACGGCCTGACGCCGCGAGCCCGCATCCTCGGTCTTGCGTCGGCCGGCGTGCCGCCGCGGATCATGGGTATCGGCCCGGTGCCCGCGACCCGCAAGCTGATGGAACGCCTCGGCAAGAAGATTAGCGATTTCGACCTGATCGAGCTGAACGAAGCTTTCGCTTCGCAAGGCATCGCCTGCATGCGCCAGCTGGGCGTCGCCGATGACGCCGATTTCGTCAATCCGCATGGCGGCGCCATCGCGCTCGGCCATCCGCTCGGCATGAGCGGCGCCCGCCTCGCGCTCACAGCCGTGCACGGCATGGAGAAGCGCGGCGGCAAGCTGGCGCTCGCCACCATGTGCGTCGGCGTCGGCCAGGGCGTTGCGGTTGCGATCGAAAAGCTGAATTGACGGGACGTGTAGCGTCCTGTCATCCCGGCGCTCAGTGCCCAGGACTCGTCATGCCCGGGCTTGTCCCGGGCATCCACGTTTTTTGGTGCTCTGAGAAGGTCGTGGATGGCCGGGACAAGCCCGGCCATGACGAAAGGTGAGAGGATCGTCCCATGATCATCGAGCGCGAGAAGGACGTCACGGCCGCGGCCCTGGCGGTGATGGAGCGGACATCCGATCCGCGGCTGCGCGATATCATGGTCTCCCTGGTCAAGCATTTGCACGCCTTCGTCCGCGATGTCAGGCTGACCGAGAAGGAGTTCCGCGACGCCGCGGCGATCGTGGCCGAGCTCGGCAAGCTGACCACCGATACGCATAACGAAGTCGTGCTGATGGCGGGGTCGCTCGGCGTCTCCTCGCTGGTGTGCCTGCTCAACAACGGCGATCAAGGCAATACGGAGACCGATCATTCATTGCTCGGGCCGTTCTGGCGGTTGAATTCGCCCCGGGTCGAGAATGGCGGATCGATCGTGCGCTCGCAGACACCGGGAGCCACGCTGTTCGTCAGCGGCCGCGTCGTCGATAAGGACGGCCGTCCGGTCGCCGGTGCCGAGGTCGATGTCTGGCACGCCTCGCCGGTCGGCCTTTACGAGAACCAGGACCCCGAGCAGGCCGACATGAACCTGCGCGGCAAGTTCACGACAGATTCCGACGGGCGCTTTTCCTTCCGGTCAGTGATGATGGTCGGCTATCCCATTCCGACCGATGGTGTCGTCGGCCGCCTGCTCGCGGCGCAGGCCCGCCACCCCTATCGTCCCGCGCATCTGCATGCCCTGATCTTCAAGCCCGGATTCAAGGTGCTGATCTCGCAGGTCTATGATCCCAGCGACCCCCATATCGACAGCGACGTGCAGTTCGGTGTGACACAGGCGCTGATCGGCAAGTTCGTGCGCCACGACACGCCGCATCCGACGGCGAAGGACGCCTCCGTGCCCTGGTATTCGCTCGACCATGCCTACCGGCTCGAGGCCGGAGAGGCGGTGCTTCCACGCGCGCCGATCAGGTAGGAGCGGCCGGCGGCCATGCGCAGGAACGCCGCTAAACCGGCTTTCCCAAATTAGTTATATCCTATAATGATTGGCGAAAGCGTTGACCGGCCGGACCATGATGGCCGGGGAGGAGTTCGCCAATGACATTCATCTATCCCACCGGCAGCAACGCGGCGCATCCGCTGCCGCTGTCGCCCGACTACAAGAGCTCGATCAAGCGCGCGCCGCACAAGCCCTTGATCCCGATGCCCCATACGCTGTCGGAGCTGACCGGGCCGGTCTACGGCCACGAGACCGTGCGCGCGGGCGACAACGACCTCACCCGCCAGCACGTGGGCGAGCCGCTCGGCGAGCGCATCATCGTGCATGGCCATGTGCGCGACGAGGACGGCCGCGGCGTGCCGAACTCGCTCGTCGAGATCTGGCAGGCCAATTCCTGCGGCCGTTATGTCCACGTCCGTGATCAGCATCCGGCGCCGCTCGATCCGAATTTCACCGGCGCGGGCCGCACCGTGAGCGATGCGTCCGGCTATTATCGCTTCGTCACCATCAAGCCCGGCGCCTATCCCTGGGGCAATCACCACAACGCCTGGCGGCCTGCGCACATCCATCTCTCGGTGTTCGGCCATTCCTTCGTCACGCGCCTCGTGACGCAGATGTATTTTCCGAACGATCCCTTGTTCCCGTTCGATCCGATCTTCAACTCGGTGCCGGACGAGAAGGCGCGGGCGCGGATGGTCTCGTCGTTCGACTTGGAGAATACCCAGCCCGAATGGGCGCTGTGCTACCGCTTCGACATCGTGCTGCGCGGCAAGGACGCCACCCCCATGGAGAACCATTAAGTGCAAGAGTCCGCGAAGCCCGACGGGATCACCCCATCGCAGACGGTCGGTCCGTTCTTCAAATACGGCCTGACGCCGACCGGCGAGTACGCCTGGAACGACGCGTTCACCAACTCGACGCTGACGCCCGATGTCACCGGCGATCGCATCCGCATCGAGGGCCGGGTGTTTGATGGCGACGGCGTGGCCGTCCCCGATTGCATGCTGGAGATCTGGCAGGCGGATGCGCAGGGCCGCTTCGCCGATCCCCAGGACAAGCGCGCGCTGCCGAATGCGAGCTTCCGCGGCTTTGCCCGCTGCGGCACCGACAAGGACGGCAACTATTCTTTCGAGACCATCAGGCCGGGCGTTGTGCCGGATCCCGAGGGCAAGCCGCAGGCGCCGCACATCCTGCTTGCGGTGTTTGGCCGCGGCATGCTCAGGCATCTCTACACCCGCATCTATTTCAACGACGAGGCCGGCAACGCCGCCGATCCCGTGCTGGCGCTGGTGCCTGCCGATCGCCGCGCCACGATCACTGCGGTCCGCGAGGCCGGCAAGCCGGTCTACCGGCTCGACCTGCACCTGCAGGGCGACAACGAGACGGTGTTCTTCGACGTATGAGGGCAGGGCGTGCCGGGGAGGCCTGCTCCTCGGCACACATATCTCATTCGGCGCATCGGAGCCGGTGCTGCGTTGCCGCATCAGACGCGAACGTTGATTTTGCGCGATTGTGCGTCAGCCTCGCTGACTCAATACCGATGCCTTGATGTCCATTTCCCCGTATTCATGCGGGGTTCGTGAAATACAATTCCGGCGCGAATCAATCCCGTATTTACCGTAGTCGTCTAGGATGGCCGCAGTTTCGACGCCGACCTGGATTGTTTCATGAAATCTCGTCTGTCCTTGTCCTCTGCGATCGTCGCGTTTGGCGTCGTTCTCGCCATTGGTTTCGCCGCCGTTGTTTCGACCAGCCTGTACGCCCTAAAAGAGCTCAAGGTCGGCGGTCCGCTCTATTCCGACATCAAGCTCGGCAACGACCTCATCGCCGACATCCTGCCGCCGCCCGAATACATCATCGAAGCCTATCTCGAGGCGACGCTGGCCATGCGCGAGCCGGACCAGCTGGCGGCCCACGGCGAACGTCTGGTCCAGCTTCGCAAGGACTACGACGACCGCAAGGCGTTTTGGGTCTCCTCCAGCCTCTCGGCCGACCTCAAGACCGCGCTGGTGTCGAAATCCGATGCGGAGGTGCAGAAATTCTGGAAGGCGTCGGATCAGCTTCTGCCCGCCCTCAAGGCCAAAGACGCGGCGGCTTCCGAGCGCGTCTATGCGCAGCTCAAGGAGGCCTATACCGCGCATCGCGCCGTCATCGACAGCATCGTCGAGAGTGCCAACAAGCGGAATGCCGCCATGGAGAAGCTGGCCGCGGACCGCGACAGCGCGATGCTCTATATCCTCCTCGGCGTCTCCATCGCCGTTCTCGCCTTCGTTACCGCCGGCCTATTGGGTGTTGCCCTCGGCGTGGTGCGCCCGATCGTGCGCATGACGGACACGATGCAGAAGCTCGCGACCGGCGATCTCGCCGCCGAGATTCCGTTCGCCCAGCGCCAGGACGAGGTCGGCTCGATGGCGGGCGCGCTTGTGGTGTTCAAGCAGGCGGCGGTCGAGAATTCCCGTCTGCGCGAGGAGCAATTGCGGCAGGAGCAGGCGGCGGCGCTCGCCAAGCGCTCCGCCCTGCACCAGATGGCCGAAACGGTCGAACGCGAGACCGGCCGCTCGGTCGATACCGCGACTGCGGCGACGCAGGGGGTGGAGCAAGCCGCCTCCGGCCTCTCCGAGATCGCAAAGTCGCTCTCTGCGCAGTCGCAGGCGGTGGCGGCGGCTTCGACGCAGGCACTCGGCAGCTCGCAGGCCGTCTCCGCTGCGGCCGAAGAACTGAGCGCCTCGATCCGCGAGATCACGAGCCAGGTCGCGCGGACCAGCACCGTCACCAAATCGGCGGTCGCCGGCCGCGAGCAGGCGCGTTCGACCATTCAGGCGCTGGCCGGATCGGTGAAGAAGATCGCGGAGGTCTCTGACCTCATCGGCGGCATCGCAGGCCAGACCAACCTCCTCGCGCTCAACGCGACAATCGAGGCGGCGCGCGCCGGCGAGGCCGGCCGCGGCTTCGCGGTGGTTGCCGCCGAAGTGAAATCCCTGTCCGACCAGACCGCCAAATCCACCGAGGAGATCGGGCGGCTGATTGCCGAGATCCAGGCCTCGACGCAGGCCGCGGTCGACGCCGTCGAGGCCATGGGAGGCCACATCGTCGAGATCGACGGCGTGGCGACTTCGGTCGCTGCCGCGATGGAACAGCAGGATGCCGCGACCCGGGAGATCACGCGGTCGATTTCCGAATCGGCCTCCGCCGCACAGGAGGTCTCGGCCAAGATCGGCGACGTCAGCCGCGATGCCGCCTCCGTCAACCAGCGCGCCGCGGATGTGAGGCAGGCGATCGCCGGGATGACGGCCAATCTCGATCAACTGCGTGCGATCGTCGTGCGGACGGTGCGCGACTCGACCGCCGCAGCCTGAGCCGGCGGCAGCCGCTGGTGCCCGGGCATGTGATCGTGCAGTATGACGGGGGACAGGGGCATCGTGGTTCATGACATCTCCACAATTGCCGGCGGTCGTTGAGCCCGCCCGACTGACGGCCGCGCTGCGCCGGGGCGGCGCGCTGGATGCAGGCGCCGTCCGCGAGGTGAAGGTGCTGCATCAACGCGACACCGTGGTGTCGCATATCGTCAGGCTTGGGGTGCGCTATGTCGGCGAATCCGCCGGTGCTCCGCAGTCGCTGATCCTCAAGACGCCCAATGCCGCTTTCGCCAAGCGCCTCGCCAATGGCGGCCGGCGCGAGGTGGGCTATTACACGCAGCTGGTGCCGCAGATGCCGCCGGGACTCGTGCCGCGCTGCTTTGATGGGCATTTCGACGAGGACAGCTTCGCCTGGCATCTGCTGCTGGAAGATCTCACCGACAGCCACGAGATCGCGACGACCTGGCCGGTGCCGCCGTCGCGCGAGCAGACGTTCGCCATCGTCACGACGCTGGCGCGCTGGCATGCAGCTTGGTGGGACCATCCGAGCCTCGGCGACACCGTCGGCACCTGGGCGAGCGTGGAGGACCGCGCGCAACGCATGGAGACGTTCGCGGGGCTTTACGATCGCTTTGCCGATCTTCTCGGCGATCGCCTCAGCGAAGAGCGGCGGATCCTCTACCGTCGGCTGATCGACCAGGCGGAGCGGCTGTCCCAGCGTTACCATGCACGCCGCCACCTCAGCATCACGCATGGCGACGCCCATGTCTGGAATTTCCTGCTGCCGCGCACGGGCATCGATGACACCGTGCGCATCTTCGATTTCGATCTGTGGAGCATCGACGTTCCGACCCACGACCTCGCCTATATGATGGCGATGCATTGGTATCCGGAACGCCGGCAGGCGCTCGAACGGCTGCTGCTCAATCTCTACCACGACACGCTGGTCGAGAGCGGCATCAGCGGCTACACCCGCGGCGCGCTCGATCGCGACTACCGCTGGGCGGTGCTCTGGCAGATCACGCGGCCGGTCTGGCAGTGGAGCATCAACATCCCGCCGCTGATGTGGTGGAACAATCTGGAACGGGCGTTTGCGGCCGTGGACGATTTGGGCTGCGAGGAGCTGTTGTAGCGCTGATCGTGTGGCAAGTCGTCATTGCGAGGAGCGCTTGCGACGAAGCAATCCAGGGTGTTTTCGCGGATACAATCTGGATTGCTTCGCTGCGCTCGCAATGACGGTGTGAAGCGCCAAAGTCCGATAACTACTCCATCACCGCATGCTCCGGGCCCGCTGCCTGCTTGCGCAGCGTGGCCTTGGTCGAGCCAATCAGCAGGGCGAGCGGCAGGGTGCAGAGCACGAAGATCATCACCAGCTGGTAATCATGGGAGAAGGCGATGATCTGCGCCTGCACGCTGACCATCCGGTCGGCCATGGCGCGGCCGGCGTCGGTGGACAAATTGATCAGGCCGCTGACACCAGGCATCTGCAGCGCGTGGTTGAACGGATTGACGTGCTCGGAGAGGATCGCATAGGTCCGCCGCGTGCCCTGCGACAGCTCGGCGATGACGACGGAAATGCCGACCGAGCTCGCGACGTTGCGCATCAGGGTCAGCATCGCGGTGCCGTCGGTGCGCAGCTCGTTCGACAGCGTCAGGAACGCCACGGTCGAGAGCGGCACGAAGACGAGGCCGAAGCCAAAACCCTGGATAACGCTGACCGTGACGATTTCCGGCACCTGGGTCAGATCGGTCCAGCCGGTCATCTGGAACAGCGAGCCCGCCGTTAGCGTCAGGCCGCAGATGATCAGCGTGCGCGCCTCGACATAACGCATCATGCGGCCGACCAGCATCATGGCGAAGAAGGTGCCGATGCCGCGGGTCGCCAGCAGCAGGCCGGCGGTGATGATGGGATAGCCGATCACGTTCTGCATGTAGGGTGAGGCCAGCGCCATGGTCGAGAACAGGACGAGCCCCATCACGATCATGAACAGGCAGCCAGTGACGAAGTTGCGGTCCCGGAACAGGGCGAAGCGGATGAAGGGGGTCGAGGTCGTGAAGGAATGCGCGAGGAAGAAGTAGAGCGCGACGGCCGAGACGATGAACTCGGCGAGGATCTCGTTCGATTCCAGCCAGCCCAATTGCTCGCCGCGGTCGAGCGCGAGCTGCAGCGCGCCGATCGCAACCGCCAGCGCGGAGAAACCGAACCAGTCGAATCTGAGGCTGAGGTTCTTCTCGGTCTCGTCCATGAAGACGATCAGCCCGAGCACGGTGATGGCGCCGAACGGCAGATTGACGAAGAAGACCCAGTGCCAGGAATAGGTCTCGGTGAGCCAAGCCCCGAGTGAGGGGCCCATGATCGGGCCCATCATCACGCCCATGCCCCAGATCGACATCGCCTTGGCGCGTTCCTGGAGCGTGTAATAGTCGAGCATGACCGATTGTGACAGCGGCACCAGGGCGGCGCCGAACACGCCTTGCAGCAGACGGAACAGCACCATCTGGTTGATGTCCTGCGCGAGGCCGCACAGCACCGATGCCATGGTGAACCCAGCCGAGCAGGTCACGAAGATGCGCTTGCGGCCGAAGCGGTTGGCGATCCAGCCCACCGGCGCCGTCATGATCGCGGCGGCGACGATGTAGGAGGTCAGCACCCAGTTGATCTGGTCCTGCGAGGCCGACAACGTGCCCTGCATGTAGGGCAGCGCGACGTTGGCGATGGTGGTGTCCAGCGCCTGCATGATGGTCGCGGTCATGGCGCAGATCGTCACCATGTTCCGGCGCAGGCCGGGGACCATCAGGCTGGCATTGGGGCCGGACATCGCGCCAGTCCTTGCTTATTCTTGATCCTGGCCCGCGGTCGCGGACAGGCCGAGCAGGCCGGCGAGCGTTCGCTTGTGTCCGGTGTCGATGGTGGCGTAGACGCTCATGCCGGCTTTCAGCTTCCGCACATATTTGTCGTTCTCGTCGAAATAGATGCGGATCGGGACGCGCTGCACCACCTTGACGAAATTGCCCATGGCGTTCTGCGGCGGCAGGATCGCGAATTGCGCGCCGGTGCCGGGCGAGAGCGAGCCGATCTTGCCCTTGAAGACATGGTTGGGGAACGCGTCAACCTCGAGCGTGACCGCCTGGCCTTCGGTGACATAGGTGAGGTCGCTCTCCTTCGGATTGGCATCGACCCAGGGATGGGCGACGTCGATGATGGAGAACACCGGCGTGCCGGCGGGGACATAGCGGCCGAGCTGAATCTGCTCGACCTGGGTCGCTACACCATCCATCGGCGCGCGCAAGACGGTATGGTCGAGGTTGCGCTGCGCGTCATCCAGCTTGGCTTTCGCCTGAGCGTAGGGCGGGAATTGCTCGAGCGGCAGATCAGGGTTGCCGAGCAACTGGGTCTTTGCGTTGGAGAGCTGCTGCTTGATGTACTGCGCCTGCGCCCCGGCGGTGACTAGTGCATTGGAGGCGTTGTCGAGATCGAGCTGGGAGCCGAAATTGTTCTTCACCAGCGCCTGCTTGCGCTCGACGTCGCGCTGCTTCAGATCGATGCCCTGCTGGGCGAGGCCCAGCATGTCGCCATAGATCTTGATGTTGGCGACGAGGTTGTCATAGGTCGTGCGCGTCTGCGCGAGCTGCGCCTTTGTCTCCTCGACCGCGAGGCGGAACGGAACCGGGTCGATCTCGAACAACTCGTCGCCCCGCTTGACCGACTGACCTTCCTTCACGACCACTTTCAGGATCTTGCCGGAGATGTCGGGCGTCACCAACACCTTCTGTGCGCCGACATAGGCATCGTCGGTGCCGACATAGCGGCCTCCATGCAGGTAGAAGGTGACGCCTCCGACGGTGACGATCACCGGCAGCACGACCAGGAGCAGGAATCGGCGATAGCGGCGCAGGCCCGCCAGCAGGCGGCGGCGCGGATCGGTGCCGGCCTTCTTGGTCGGCTTGCCGCTGTCGCTCTTCGGCTCGGGCTGCAACTTGATGACCTGATCAGCCATGGCGCTGCTCCTTGCGTGCTTGCTCCGTGCCGGATGTCTGGATCGCGGTTCGCACGTTTTCCTTGATGGTTTCGAGTTGGGTGAGGAGGCGGTGCGCATCCGCCGGATTGATGCCGTCGAGTGCGTTCGCCGTCAGCTCCGACTTCAGGCCACTCATGCGGCCGAGCAATTGCCGTCCGGCCTTCTTGAGATACAGGCGCTTGACCCGGCGATCCGAAGCGTCGCTGCGGCGCTCGATCCAGTCGTTGTCGCAGAGCTTGTCGATCAGGCGCGTCAGTGTGATCGGCTGCATCTCCAGCAGCTCGGCGAGCTCAGACTGCTTCATGCCCTCGCTGCGCTCCACCTTGGCCAGCACCGCCCATTGTGCCCGGGTGATGCCGAAGCGCGACGCCTCTTTGTCGGCATAGACGCGCAGGAGGCGATAGAGCTCACCGAGCGTGAACAGGAAATTCTGGTCGACCGACCCGCGCGTCATGAGCGTCGTCTCCACTAAGCTTTGCATATAATAAGCAAGCTTATGATTGTTTCACGGCCCGGTCGCGCGGTGCTGTCCCGCGGGAGGAGCATGGCTGGCAGCCGGGCGGCTCGTCGTGCTTTGGGTTCCCCCGCCGAAATGCTAGAAGAGGGTTACATGAGCCTCGCGAAGCCGGCATTCCCCACGCCCGACCATGATCACGGCCGCTGCACCGCGGACGCGCTCGCGCATGCCGAGGTGGTCTGTGAACGGCGCGCGCAGAAATTCACGCCGATCCGCCGCCAGGTGCTGGGTGCGTTGCTCTCCAGCCACCGCCCGCTCGGCGCCTACGAGATCATCGACGAGCTCGCCAAGTCGATGGCGCGGCCGGCGCCGATCACGGTCTATCGTGCGCTCGATTTCCTGATGGCCAACGGCCTCGTGCACCGCATCGAAAGCCGCAACGCCTATCTCGCCTGCGCCGCCCACGACCACGATGCGACCTCCGCGGTTGCGTTCCTGATCTGCGAGCGCTGCGGTCTGGTCGGCGAGATTTCCTCGGCGTCCTTCGCCAAGGACCTCAACGCCGCCGCGCGCAGCTCAGGCTTCGCGCCAAAGCTGTCTGTGGTGGAGATCACGGGCGTCTGCACGCATTGTCAGAAAATGTCTTGAAGCAATAACGGCGCAAAGCCGGATTCTTGGAAAGAAATGTCCGCACCTCAAGCCATACCGTCCGCCGGTCGTCCCCTCAGTGCCGGCGCCATCGCCCTGATGCTCATGCTGTGCCTGACCTGGGGGTTCAACCAGATCGCGGTGAAGCTGGTGCTGCCGGACATCCCGCCGATGCTTCAGGCCACCATCCGCTCGATGGGCGCGCTGCCGGTGCTGTTCATCATCGGCACCTTTCGTGGCGTCAAGTTCTTCGAGCGTGACGGCACCTGGAAGCCGGGCCTGTTCGCCGGGCTGATGTTCGGCATCGAATTCGTGTTGATCTTCCAGGGGCTGCACTTCACGTCTGCTTCCCGTGCGGTGGTGTTCCTCTACACCGCGCCGTTTTTCGTGGCGCTCGGCTCCTATCAGGTGCTCGGCGAACGACTTGGCGCCTCGCAATGGCTGGGCCTCGCCATCAGCTTTGCCGGTGTCGCGCTTGCGATCGGCGTGCCGCAGCCCAATGTCGATTCGCATGTCCTGCTCGGCGATCTCATGATTGTCGGCGGCGCCGCGCTGTGGGCCGCGACGACGCTGGTCGCCAAGAGCACCCGTCTGCGCTTCGCCGCCCCCGAGAAGGCGCTGGGCTACCAGGTCGCGACCTCGATCCCCATCCTCGGGACCGCGGCCTGGCTGTTCGGCGAATCCATCACCCACACGCCGAGCCCGCTGTCGCTCGGCCTGATGGCGTTCCAGGCGATCTGGGTGGTGGGAACCACGTTCACGCTTTGGTTCGCGCTGGTGAAGGCCTATTCGGCCAGCAAATTGTCCGCTTTTACCTTCATCACCCCTTTGTTTGGCGTGGTGGGTAGCTATTTCATCATGCACGACACCCTCAGCCTGACATTCGGGGCCGCAGCGGTCCTTGTAATTGCTGGGCTTTTCCTGGTTAACCGTCCCAGCCCATCGGCTGCGGCGCCGCGCGATGCATTGCTGAACGTCACCAAAACCTGATATTTGGACCGCCATGAACAAGTTCGAAAACCCTCTCGATTCAGACATCGCGGGCCCGGCGCCCCGGCATCGGACCACTCAGGTCAAGGTGGGCAACGTCGCCGTCGGCGGCGGTGCGCCGATCGTCGTGCAGTCGATGACCAACACCGACACTGCCGATGTCGAAAGCACCATCGCCCAGGTCGCAGCGCTGGCGCGTGCAGGTTCCGAAATGGTCCGCATCACCGTGGACCGCGAGGAGGCTGCGGCCGCCGTTCCGCACATCCGCGATGGCCTCGCCAAGCGCGGCATCAATACGCCGCTGATCGGCGACTTCCACTATATCGGCCACAAGCTGCTCGCGGCCTATCCGGCCTGTGCGGAAGCACTGGCCAAATACCGCATCAATCCCGGCAATGTCGGCTTCAAGGACAAGCGCGACACCCAGTTCGCCGACATCATCGAGATCGCGAACAAGAACAACAAGCCGGTGCGCATCGGCGCCAATTGGGGCTCGCTCGACCAGGAGCTTCTGACCAAGCTGATGGACGAGAACGCGGCCTCGCCCAACCCGCGCGACGTGCGCGCGGTGACGCGCGAGGCCATGGTGCAGTCGGCGCTGCTCTCGGCGGCGCGCGCCGAAGAGCTCGGCATGCCCAAGGACCGCATCATCCTCTCCGCGAAAGTCTCTGCGGTGCAGGATCTGATCGCGGTCTACCAGGATCTTGCGGCGCGTTCGGACTACGCCATCCATCTCGGTCTCACCGAAGCCGGCATGGGCTCGAAGGGCATCGTGGCGTCCTCGGCCGCGCTCGGCATCCTCCTGCAGCAGGGCATCGGCGACACCATCCGCATCTCGCTGACGCCCGAGCCCGGCGGCGACCGCACCCGCGAGGTGCAGGTCGGCCAGGAGCTCTTGCAGACCATGGGCTTCCGCACCTTCGTGCCGCTGGTTGCGGCCTGCCCCGGCTGCGGCCGCACCACCTCGACCACGTTCCAAGAACTGGCCCGCTCGATCCAGGATTTCATCCGCGACGAGATGCCGACCTGGAAGACCAAATACCCCGGTGTCGAGGAGCTCAACGTCGCGGTGATGGGCTGCATCGTCAACGGCCCCGGCGAGTCCAAGCACGCCAATATCGGCATCTCGCTGCCCGGCACCGGCGAAGCGCCGGCCGCGCCCGTCTTCGTCGACGGCAAGAAGTTCCGCACGCTGCGCGGTCCCACCATCTCCGCCGACTTCAAGGCGCTGGTGATCGACTACATCGACCAGCGCTACGGCCAGGGCGCCAAGGTGCCGGCGCCTGCGGCGGAATAGTTTTGCTCCGCTAGCCGCCTCATACTCGCTGTCGTCCCCGCGAAGGCGGGGACCCATAACCACAGGGAGTGGTTATGGCGTGGGGTCGTAGTTACCAACTTTCGCAAAACTAAATCCTGTGGCTATGGGTCCCGGGCTCGCGCTTCGCACGCCCCGGGACGACGGCTATGTTTGCGGTGCAGATTGCGTATCGGTCACCGCGCGTTACGATGTCTTCAATCAATAACGATCGGGAGACACGCCATGAGCTCACTCGCCGGCAAGCAGGGCCCGCGCTATCGCCACACCGCTGAAGGCGGCGCGCCCTACGAGACCATCGCCGTCGAGAAGCTCACGCCCATCATCGGCGCGGAAATCAGTGGCGTCGAGATCGGCAAGCTCGTCGATGGCGATGCCCGCTCCAACCGGCAGATGGACGAGATCCACCGCGCGCTCGCCGAGAACCTCGTCATCTTCTTCCGCGACCAGCACATCACGCCGCAGCAGCATCTCGCCTTCGGCCGCAAGTTCGGCGAGCTGCATTTTCATCCCGCAGCTCCTCACGAGGACGAAGACCCCGCCTTGATGAAGATCTATGCGGACAAGAACTCACCGCGCGCCAATGGCGAGGGCTGGCATTCCGACGTGTCCTGCGATCTCGAGCCGCCAATGGGCTCGATCCTCTACATCAAGCAATGCCCGCCGCGCGGCGGGGACACGCTGTTCGCCAACATGTATGCGGCCTATGAGGCGCTCTCGGAGCGCATGAAGGCCTATCTCGACGGCTTGACGGCGCTGCATGACGGCGAGCCGATCTATCGCGGGCTCTATGCCAATTATGGCGTTGCCGATCGTCCCTCCTATCCCCATGCCGAGCATCCCGTCGTGCGCACGCATCCGGTCACGGCTAAGAAGGCGCTCTACGTCAACCGCGGCTTCACCCGCCACATCAACGGCATCCCGCGCGACGAGAGCGACGCGATGCTCGCCTATCTCTACCAGCACGCCGAAAACCCGCTGTTCCAGTGCCGCTTCCGCTGGACCGAGAACGCCATCGCGTTCTGGGACAACCGCTGCACCCAGCACCGCGCGATGTGGGACTACTGGCCGCATACGCGTTCCGGCACGCGCGTAACGGTGAAGGGGGAGCGGCCGGTGTAGGAGAAGGTGCCGTAGGGCGGGCAAAGGCGCGTCAGCGCCGTGCCCACGTCTTATCAAATAGGCAGGAGGTGGGCACGCTTCGCTTTGCCCACCCTACGAGAACCGTTCTCGCGTTGACGTCCTCGCGCTGCCGAGCCAATCTTCCCGAAGACAAATCGCGGGCTCATTGGTCGCCCGTGGATCACGGCAGCGGAGCAGCGCTTGGGGCAACCGCGGAGCATCATCGCCGGGCTGGTCGCATCGATCCTGCTGTCGTCGTTCGTCCTCGTCGAGGCCGGCGACGCTGCTGCTGCTGCGCGAAAGATTGCCAGACCCAGGCCGAAGCCGTCGTCGCCGGCCAAATGCGAGATACCTAAGTTCCGGATTGTCGTTGATGTCGGCCACACGCCGGATTCCTACGGTGCATTGAGCGCGCGCAATGATCCGGAGTTCGGCTACAACTTCCGCCTCGCACGGCTCATCACGGCCAAGCTCAAATCCGAAGGCTTTGCCGCAACCCGCCTCCTCGTCACCGATGGCAAGGCACGGCCGAGCCTGTTCAAGCGCGTCGGTGCTGCGAATGAAGGCCGCGCCGATCTGTTCCTGTCGGTCCATCATGATTCGGTGCCGGACAAGCTGCTCGAGACCTGGGAATTCGACGGCGCAAAGAGCTATTTCAGCGATCGCTTCTCGGGCCATTCGCTGTTCGTATCGCGGCAGAATCCGCACTTCGCCACCAGCCTGATGCTGGCCCGCATGATCGGCAAGCACCTGAAGGAGCAGGGCCTGAACTATGCGAGCCAGTACACCCTGCCGGTGATGGGTCGCTACCGGCGCCAGCTGCTCGACAAGGATGTCGGCGTCTATCGCTATGACGGGCTCGTCGTGCTGTCGCGCACGCGAAGCGCCGCCGTGCTGCTCGAGGCCGGCTCGATCATCAATCGCGACGAGGAAATGGAGATGAACTCGCCGGAGCGGCAGGAGGCCGTCGCGGGCGCCGTTGCGGCTGCGATGAGGGAGTTTTGCGAGAAGCGGTAAGGAGTCGTCATTGCGAGCGCAGCGAAGCAATCCAGAGTCTTTCCGCGGCGGCAGTCTGGATTGGTTCGCTGCGCTCGCAATGACGAGGAAGCTACAGCGGCCCGCCGCGATATTCCCTATTCGCCAGGCTCGCCTCCTCCAGATCCAGATCGCGCTCGATCCGCCGGCGCGTCTCGTCGGTGATTTGGCCGTCGCGCAGCAGGTTGTGGATGAACTTGCGCTCGGCGGCGATCAGGTCGCGGGTCAGAGCGGTGCCGGCGGCGGAGACGTCGTGACGGTTGGGATTGAGCGAGTCTGGGAGCTGGTTGAGGCGGATGTCGTGGCGGGCGCGCATTAGCCGCATCACCTCGTCGGAAACCGCTTTCTCCGCAGTGAGCGCATCGAGCGATTTCAGCGCGGCCTCCAGCGCCTGACGGCGCGCGGCGATCTCCGCTTCGTGCTCGGTAGCATGCTCGTGACGACCGGCCTCGGCGACGCCGAGCCACCGCACGATCGGCGGCAGCGTCAGGCCGACGCCGATCAGCGTCACGAAGATGACACCGAACGCGACGAACAGGATCAGGTCGCGATACGGAAACGCTTCGCCGTTCGGCAGCGTGAACGGCAGCGCCAGCGCGGCGGCGAGCGACACCGCGCCGCGCACGCCGGTAAAGGCGAGCACGAACGGCCATTGCCATGGCGGCGACGGATCGCGCTCGCGCAGCGACCTGGAGAGCATTCGCGGCAGATAAGTTGCGGGATAGAGCCAGGCAAAACGCGCGATCACGACGATCACCAGGACCAATGCAGTTGCGATGAGAATGTCGTCGAGCGGAAAAGTCTTCGATTTCTCGTAGAGCGCGCGCATCTGGAAGCCGGTGAGCAGGAACAGCATGCCCTCGATCAGGTAGATCACGAGATCCCAGAAGAAGATGCCTTGCAGGCGCGTCGCCGAGGAGATCAGCAATGGGCCGTTCCAGCTGACGTAGAGCCCGCAGGCTACGGTTGCGATCACGCCGGAGCCGCCGACATGCTCGGGCAGCCAGTACGAGACATAGGGCGTGATCAGTGACAGTGTCAGCTCGACCTGCGGATCTCCAGACCATTTGCGAAGGCGCAAGGAGAGCCAGCCGACGCCGATGCCGAAGGCGATCTCGCCGGCGACGATGAGGAGGAATTCACCGGCCGCGAGCGGCAGCGAGAAGTGGCCGATGAGGATCGCGGCGAGCGCGAAGCGGTAGAGGATCAGCGCGGTGGCATCGTTGGCGAGACCTTCGCCCTCGAGCACGACCAGGATGCGGCGCGGCATGTTCAGGCGGCGGGCGATCGCGAGCGGCGCCACCACGTCGGGGGGCGCGACGATGGCCCCGAGCAGGAAGCCGACGGTCCAGGGCAGGCCGATCATATAATGCGTGGCGGCCGCCACCATCGCCGTGGTGAAGATCACGGCGCCGACCGCGAGCAGCACGATCGGACGCAGGTTCTTCTTGAATTCGCGCCAGCTCATCGCGACGCTGGCCGAGTAGATCAGTGGTGGCAGCACCACCAGCAGCACCAGCTCCGGCGGCAGCTCCACCGTCGGCATGCCCGGCACGAAAGCAAGGCCGACGCCCGCCAGCATCAGCAGGATGGCAGGGGCGACGTTGAAGCGGCGTGCGGCCAGTGCCACGCCTGCCAGCACGGCAAGCAGGATGAGAAAGGTCTGAAACTTCGCTTCCATGATGGTCTGTCTTGACCCGGAAGCGACGGCTAGGTCAATGCGCGGCTCACGCCAGCCGTTCGGCCACCATCCGCCCAATCCGCGCGAACGCGGATGTGATCTGCGTCGCGTTCGGCGTGCCGCCCTGGGTATAGGCCGCGATCAGGATCGGCGTATCCGGCTTCGGCCAGGCGACCGCGATGTCGCCCGAGGCGTCCTTGCCGTTGTTGCCGGTCTTGTCGCCGATCTTCCAGCCTGCCGGGAGTCCGCCACGCAGGCGATTTGCGCCGGTCTTGCAGTTCACCATCCAGTCGGTGAGCAGGGTCCGCGAAGCAGGCGACAGCGCCTCGCCCGTGACCAGCCGGCGCAAATTTCCCACCATCGCCGCCGGCGTCGTGGTGTCCCGGGGGTCGCCGGGCTGCGAGCGGTTGAGCTCGGGCTCGTTGTGGTCGAGCCGCGAGGTGGTATCTCCGAGCGACCGCCAGAATGCGGTCAGTACGGCGGGGCCGCCGATCCGCGCCAGCAGCAGATTGGCGCAGGTGTTGTCGCTGAGCTCGACGATGGCCTTGCACATCTCGCCGACCGACATCTTGCCGGCCGCGAGATTTTCCCTCGCCACCGGCGCGTATTCCAGCAGATCCGCCTGGCCATAGCGGATCATGGCCGCCAGTTGCTCCTCGCCGCGATCGACTCGCGCCAACACGTTGGCTGCGAGCGAAGCCTTGAACGTCGAGCACATCACGAACCGTTCGTCGGCGCGCCAGGCGAGCTTCTTGCCGGTTGCGAGATTCTCCGCATAGAGCCCGATCCGCCCGCCGCTCTCGCGCTCGTAGGATTCGAATTCTGATGGGGCATCCCCGGCGAGCGCAGGAGAGGCGGCCAACCAGGCGAATGAGGCGAGCAGGGAGCGGCGGTCGACAAGCATGGTGATTTCCAGGCTAGCAGAGGTGGGAGATGGAGCGGACGCTGCATCCGCGTCGTCATTGCGAGCGCAGCGAAGCAATCCAGACTGTCTCCGCGGTGAGATTCTGGATTGCTTCGCTGCGTTCGCAATGACGGAGAATTGGATAGCGAGTGCGTCCGAATTCGGGCAGCAGGACGGCGCCCGTCACTCCCTCAAATCATATCGGTACGACTTCGACACGATCTGCCAGCCGTCGGCGAGCTTCATCGCCACGAGATAATCGGTGAAATAGCGCGGCGGCAGCTGGCAGCGCACCTTGATGAAGGCGGTCTTGTCGTCCGAACGGTCGATGGTGACGATGAAGTCCTCGCGCGGCTTGCCTTCGGCCTTGGCCGAGGCGCGCTTGCGCACGCGGTCGAGCCAGTCCGGCACGGTCAGAACCTGGAGCTCGCCCTTCTCGACCCAGCGCAGATCGGCGGAGGGATGGAAGATGGCGCCGAGCTTGTCGGCGTCGCCCTCGTAAAGTCCGTCAAAATAGGATTGCACGACGGCTTCGACGCTCGACCGGTCCTGGCTCATGGGTCGTTCCTTTGCATGATTGCTTCGGGCCAACTTAGTCGCACACTTTGAAATGCGCTATGGGTGTGTCAGCGATTTGCGTGAAGGCGTCACGATGACAGAATCAGAAAATTCGAACGCTCGCATTCTTGTCGGCGAATGCTTTTGCCGCGCCGTGCGCTTCGAGGTGGCCGATGCGTTCGCCTATGCGATGAACTGCCACTGCTCGAACTGCCGGCGCACCACCGGTGCCGCCTTCAAGCCCTTCGCCGGCATCCGGCAAGACAGGCTTCGTATTGTCAGGGGTGGCGACCTCCGGATGATTTTCGGCGACGACACCACCCATGACGCGCATTGTGGCCGCTGCGGCTCGCTGCTCTATTCCCGGGTCCGGGAAGGAGAGTGGGTCCACGTCGCCATGGGAACCCTGGTCGATGCCCCCTCGATCCGGCCGAGCGCCCATATTTTCGTCGGCTCGAAGGCGCCTTGGCATGAAATTGCGGACGATCTGCCGCAATATCGGGAGCACATCGGGGTTGTCTGACGGAACCCGGTCCGCACCGCCGTCCGTTGGCGAACCGCGACAGCGCTGGCGCGACAAACAAAAGAGGTCGTACGGCCTGCCGTCGGGGTCCGCTTCGTGACCTCCATCACAAGCGCCGGCGGAGGATGTTGCTAAAGCGGTCCCAAAGGGCCGGACGGCCCGGAACCATCGGAAGTCGTGTCATGCGCAGCTTGCTCAGACTTTGTCCGCTTTTCGTCGCCCTCGGCCTGATGTTCGGCGCCGGGCCGGCTGTTGCCGGAAAGCGCGTGGCGCTGGTGCTGGCCAATTCGGCCTATCAGCACGCGCCCTCGCTCGCCAATCCTGTCAATGACGGGTCGGTGATGGCCAAAACCCTGAAGGAGGCCGGCTTCGACGTCGTCGACTCCCGGCACGATCTGTCGGCGCTGGAGACACGGCGCGTGCTCCGCGACTTCGCCGACGCGACCCGCGACGCCGAAATCGCCGTGGTCTACTACGCCGGCCACGGCATCGAGGTGGAGGGCTCGAACTATCTGATCCCGGTGGATGCCAAGCTCGAGCGGGACACCGACGTCTTTGACGAGGCGCTCTCCCTCGACCGTGTCCTGGTCGCGGTCGAGCCCGCCAAGCAATTGCGTCTGGTGATCCTCGATGCCTGCCGCGACAATCCGTTCAGCAAGCGGATGAAGCGCACGGTCGCTTCGCGCGGCATCGGCCGCGGCCTCGCCCAGGTCGAGCCGTCCAGCCCCAACACGCTGATCGCCTATTCGGCCAAGGCCGGCTTCACCGCGCAGGACGGCGACGGTGCCAACAGCCCGTTCACCATCGCGCTGTCGAAGCATCTGACGACGCCGGGCCTCGACGTCCGCCGCGCCTTCGGCTTCGTGCGTGACGATGTGCTGAAGTCGACCGGCAACAAGCAGGAGCCGTTCGTCTACGGCTCGCTGGGTGGCGAGGACGTGCCGCTGGTGCCGGTCAAGCTGGCGCCGGCGGCGCCCGTAGCCAATCCCCAGGCCGATATCCGCCGCGACTACGAGCTCGCGCTCCAGGTCGGCAACCGGCCGGCGTGGGAAGCCTTCCTCGCCCAGCATCCCGACGGGTTCTATGCAAGCCTTGCCAAGCTCCAGCTCGAGAAGATCGGCGCGGAGCAGGCGCATGCGGCGGCGATCGCGAAAGCGAAGCAGGCCGAGGCCGAGCGCGACCGCCTTGCTGCGCTCGGCGCGCAGAAGGATGCGCAAGCCAGGGCCGCGGCCGATGCGAAGGCCGCCGAGCAGGCGCAGCTTGCTGCGCAGAAGGCGAAGGAGCAGGCACAGCAGCAGGCGGCCGCCGCCGAGCAGCAGCGCGTCAATCTTGCCGCTACCGCGCCGAGTGTTGCGCCGGGCAACACCACGAGCGCCTCCGGCACCAACGTCGCCGCGCTCACCCCGGCGACCGCGCCGGCCGACCTCAACCGCTCGGTGCAGAGCGAGCTCGGCCGCGTCGGCTGCTTCTCCGGGCAGGCCGACGGCAATTGGAATACGTCCTCGCAGCGGTCGCTGTCGCAGTTCAACCGCTATGCCGGCACCAAGCTCGACGTGAAGGTGGCGAGCACCGATGCACTCGATGCGGTCAAGGCCAAGCCGTCGCGGGTCTGCCCGCTGGTCTGCGAGCACGGTTTCAGGGCCGAAGGCGACAAGTGCACCAGGATCGTTTGCGGCAACGGCTATGTGCTGAACGACGACAATGAATGCGAGAGGAAGCGCGCCGCCAAGCCCGCGTCAAAGCCCGCGACCTCGCGGCGCGACGACGGCGAGGACCGCCCCGCGCGGCAGCGGGCCGGTGCTGCAGCGGGCGGCTACGGCGCAGCTGCGGTGGCTGGCGCGGGCCGTGCCTCGAGCGGCAGTGGTCAGATCTTTTGCAACGCTCTGCTCTGCCGGCCGGTCAGGCCCGGCTGCCGCCTCGTCTATCGCGGCGGCGGCGGCCCCCACGTCGACGCCAATGCCGAGGTCTGCAACTGAAATAGGCGCCGCTCTACTGACCACCTAGAGCATGATCCGGAAAGTGTGTAGCGGTTTTCCGAAAAGATCATGCCCGAACAACAACCTAAAGCGCGATGACGATTCATCTTCATCGCATCGCGCTTTAAGGTCAGTTCTTCCGCTCGGCCACGAAGCGCGCGGCGGCCTGCAGCACGGCGGCGCGGTCGCCGAAGATCGAGACGGCGCTGTCGGCGCGCGCGAGCAGGTCGCGCACGCGCTGCTTGGCGCCTTCGATCCCGAGTTGGGTCACGAAGGTGGTCTTGCCGAGCGCGGCATCGGCGCCGGCCGGCTTGCCGAGCGCGGCCGCATCGCCCTCGACGTCGAGCAGATCGTCGGCGATCTGGAAGGCTTCGCCGAGCGCGCGGCCGTAATCGTCGAGCGCCTGATATTCCGCCTTCGAGGCTTGGCCGAGGATTGCGCCGGCGATGCAGCCGTAGCGCAAGAGCGCGCCGGTCTTCATCTGCTGGATGCGGGCGACGTCGATCGGCTCGTTGCCGCCAAAGCGGCCTTCGCCGGCGAGATCGAGGATCTGCCCGCCGACCATGCCGCCGATGCCGGCGCAGCGCGCTAGCGCGCGCGTCAAGAGCAGCCGCACATTGGCGTCGCGATGGACCTCGTCGCGGGTGATGATGTCGAAGGCGAGCGTCAGGAGGCCGTCGCCGGCGAGGATCGCGGTGGCGTCGTCGGTTTGCTTGTGCAGGGTGGGGCGGCCACGGCGCAGGTCCGAATTGTCCATGGCCGGCAGGTCGTCATGTATCAGCGAGTAGCAATGGATGCATTCGAGCGCGGCGCCTACGAGCAATGCCGCCTCGCGCGGCACGCCGAACACGGCGGCGCTCTCGACCACCAGGAACGGCCGCAGGCGCTTGCCGCCGTTCAGGCTCGAATAGCGCATTGCGTCCATCAGTCGCTTGGGCCGGGCTATTTCGTCATGCAGGATGTCGTCCGACAGCAGGCGCCCGAGCAGGGCTTCGGTGTCATCAGCGGTCTTGTCCAGACGTTTGGCGAAATCGGACGGGGACGTGCCGGTCATCAAGAAGGGCTCCAGAACTAAAATTCGGCGGGACAATCCTTTATGAGCCCGCCCCAGTCAATCGTTTGGAAGGCCTAAAAAGTGCTGGAAAAGGCCCGAATTATCACAGACTTAATGCTCCAGCCCGTGGCCGCTCGTCAGTTCGTGCCGGAAAGGTCGATTTGCGCATCGTCAAAATCCTGCTGGTGGTGCTCGCGCTCGTGGTCCTCGCGCCCTATGTGATCGCGCCGTTCTACCGCACCGGTCACCCAGTTTCGACGCTGATGGCCTGGCGCAGCCTGCGGGGCGCGCCGATGCAGCGGGAGTGGATCGATCTCGCTGATATGTCGCCCTCTCTGCCGCGCGCGGTGGTGGCGGCCGAGGATGCCCATTTCTGCAAGCATCACGGCATCGATTGGGGGGCGCTGCGCGAGGCGATCGACGACGCCAGGGAGGACGGCACCGCCTTCCGGGGCGCCTCCACCATCACCCAGCAGGTCGCGAAGAACCTGTTCCTCTGGCAGGGGCGCGACTTCGTTCGCAAGGCGCTCGAATTCCCGCTGGCGCTTTGGATCGACCTCGTCCTGCCCAAGCAGCGGATTCTCGAAATCTACCTCAACATCGCCGAGCTCGGCCCGCAGGGGCAGTTCGGGGTCGAGGCGGCCAGCGCCTATGCCTTCGGCAAATCGGCCGAAAGCCTCTCGCCCCGCGAGGCGGCGCTTCTGGCCTCGATCCTGCCGAATCCGGTCAAGCGCAGCGCCCGGACCCCGGGACCGGGCGTCCGGCGGCTGGCAGCCACCTATATGGCGCGGGGGCAGGCGAGCTCGCTTGCGACCTGTTGGCGCGAAAATCGCTGATTTTTGGCCCGTTCCGGGCGTATTTTCCGGCCCAAGAGCCTAGCTTTACGGCCAGCCTTCCTCTATAAGCGCGGCCTTGATCGGCATTCAGCTCGCCTCGTTATTTGCGGGTGCTGAGCCGTCCCTTCGCGGACGATGCCCTGATGACACCAATCCCTAGAGGATATTGAAATGGCCGTTCCGAGAAGAAAAACCTCGCCGTCGCGCCGTGGCATGCGCCGCTCGGCGGACGCCATCAAGAAGCCGACCTATGTGGAAGACAAGGACTCCGGCGAGCTCCGTCGTCCGCACCATCTCGACCTCAAGACCGGCATGTACAAGGGCCGTCAGGTCCTGAAGAAGAAAGAGTCCTGAAGCCAGGATCTTTCTCGGGCGGGAGATCGGACCCGCCCGATTTCGGCCAACCCATGAGATAGACGGTGACGGCGGCGGAGCGGATGCTTCGCCGCTGCATTGTTCTGTCCGGATATCTTGATCGAGAAGGCATCAAGCCGATGGTCGGTTTCCCGCTGCTCCTGATTCCGCTCGCGGTCTACAACATCATCGCCTTCCTGATGCCGACCGTGTCCTTCACGGACGTGCTGTTCAAGGTGCCTATGGTGTCCGGAGAGGTCTGGCCGGTCACGCTCGCCGATCTCCTGCTCGCGCTCGGCGTCGTCTTGCTGCTGTTAGAGGTGGTCAAGGGTGCGCGGCCGGGCTCGAAATTCCTGATGGACCATTTGCTGTCGCTGATCATCTTCGGCGCGGCCGCTGCCGAATTCGTGATGTGGCCCAAATTCGGCAACTCCACCTTCTTTCTGCTGGTGCTGCTGGCGATGGCGGACTTCTTCGCGGGCATCGCCCAGCGCACGCGCCGCCGCGTCACCTATGTCGCCGAGACCACGGTGCCGGCGCCGCGCAGGGCCAAGCGCGGGGCAGAAGCGCCGGCGGCGGATGTGGAGTCCGAGCGCAAGTTCGAGCCTGTGATTGCGCCGCAGCCGGCGCCGTCCGCGCCTACCGCGCAATCCGTCGCCGAATCCGTGCTGATGGATCACCCGGCGCCCAAGCCAGTGCAGGGCGCCCCCTCGCCGGAAATTCCCTCGCCGCAGCTGCAGCCGGGGAACGGCACGCCGTCTTCCGACACGCCGCCGCGCTGATTTCTCTGAATTGGCTCGCATCTCACCGCCGCGGCAGTGTGCTCCCTCGCACCGTTCTCACGGGGAGAGGGTTGGGGTGAGGGGCCTCTCTCCGCGGATGCGATAGCCGCGGGACCTCTACCCCCTCACCCGGGATCGCACCGGACGATGCTCGCATCGCCGAGGCGATCCGACCTCTCCCCGCAAGCGGCGAGA
Organism: Bradyrhizobium sp. USDA 336; assembly: GCF_044908355.1. Lineage (NCBI taxonomy): Bacteria > Pseudomonadati > Pseudomonadota > Alphaproteobacteria > Hyphomicrobiales > Nitrobacteraceae > Bradyrhizobium > Bradyrhizobium sp. USDA 336. Next base: position 6,066,237 of record NZ_JBIYDC010000002.1, read on the forward strand.
GGTAAGAAGCGGGCTCTCACTTCAATCAATCTTAAGCCACCTGACGCGTGCGCGCGCTGACGGTTCCGAGCGGGCGCTTGCTGCCATAGGCCATCAGCGCATCCTCGGGAGAGGCGCGGCGGAGCCGGCTCGTTTGCGGCAGCTGCTCGGCATTGGCGATCAATTGTGTGACGAAGCTCGGATCGGGGCGCGGCAGCGGCGCCTTGCGGACCCACTGCAACGTCGGCATCAGCGGCACCAGGGCCGTGCCTGTGCCGTTGTCCGCCGCGTCCGGTCGATCAGTACCCAACATCGCAATCACCGTTGATCCGGCGAGACTGTCGCGTTTCGGGACGCGGGGGGCCGGTGCGAGTCCTGTACTCGCAAGGCCTATGCCGGCCGGGCCGGATTGGTTCCGACGCCTTCGGAAACGTGGTTTCCAAATTGTTTATCAACTTTGCCTAGGTTCGGCAGCGAATCTGGCTCTATCCTGTGCCGGCTCAGGACTTCTCCACTGTCCCGAAACGAGGCGACTTTGACCCCTGGATTGCCGCAAGCCTCCGACATCCTGGCCGCGCTCGGTCAGGCCGTGTTCGCCTGGGATATCGCCAGCGATGCCATCGTCTGGGGTGAGCAGGTCAGCGCCGTTTTCCCCGGCATTCCCGCCGAGCGGCTTTCGACCGGCGCCGAATTCGCCAAGCTGATCGAGCCTGCGCAAACGCTGCGGACGGCGGCGCTGGCACTGACGTCCCCGGTGCACGGCGCCGACGGCACCCCTTACCGAATCGAATACGGCGTGCGCATGAGTGCCTCCGATCCCGTGATCTGGATCGAGGAGACCGGCCGCTGGTTCGCAGGTCCCGACGGCCGTCCCACGCGAGCGATCGGCTCCGTCCGCATCAACAATGAGCGCCACGCCCGGGACGAGGAATTGAGTAGGCTGGCCCGGCTCGATCCGCTGACCGGCGAGCTCAACCGCTCGCATCTGATCGCGGCGCTGGCCGAGGCGATCGAGGAGACGACGCGCTTCCGCTCGACAGCGGCCTTCATGCTGGTTGGCATCGATCATCTCGCCCGCGTCAACGATGCCTTCGGCTTCGACGTCGCCGACGCCGTGATCCTCGACGTCGCCAAGCGCATTCGCGCGCGCCTGCGCGGCGGCGACGTGCTCGGGCGCTTCTCCGGCAACAAGTTCGGCCTGATCCTGAAGAACTGCACCGTCGACGACATGAACGTGGCGGCCGAGCGCTTCCTCGCCGGCATCCGCGACGAGGTGGTGCCGACCAAATCCGGTCCGGTCTCGGTCACCGCCTCGATCGGCGCGGTCAGCCTGCCGCGCTATGCCCGCAACACCGACGAGGCCGTCAACCGCGCCCATGAGACGCTGGACGCCGCCAAGCGCCGCCGCTCCGGCTCGTTCGCGGCCTGGCGTCCGGATGCCGCGCGCGACGCACAGCGCCGCGTCAACATCCGCGTCACCGACGAGATCGTCACCGCCCTCAACGAGCGCCGCATCAGGCTCGCCTATGAACCCGTGGTCTCGGCTGTCTCGCGCGAGCGCGCATTCCATGAATGCCTGGTGCGGATGGACCAGGGCGACGGCCAGGTGCTGCTCGCGCCCGACATCGTGCCGGTGGCCGAACGGCTCGGCCTGATCCGCCTGGTCGATCACCGCGTGCTCGAGCTCGTGGTCGCCGAGCTCGCGGCAGCACCGGATGTCTGCCTCAGCCTCAACATCTCGCCGGATACGACCATGGATCCGGACTGGTGGGCGGGGATCGAGTCGCTGATGCAGGCCCATCCCGGCGTTGCCGAGCGATTGATCGTCGAGATCACCGAGACGGTCGCGATCCAGGACATCGACGACGTCCGCGCCTTCGTCAGCCGCCTCAAGCATTTCGGCAGCCGCATCGCCATCGACGATTTCGGCGCCGGCTACACCTCGTTCCGCAATCTGCGCAAGCTCGGCGTGGACATCGTTAAGATCGACGGCGCCTTCGTGCAGAATATCACCCATTCTGCCGACGATCGCGCCTTCGTGCAGACCCTGATCGACCTCGCCCGCCGCCTCGACATCAAGACCGTCGCCGAATGGGTGCAGGACGACGAAGCCGCAAACATGCTGCGCGACTGGGGCTGCGACTACATCCAAGGCCGCCTGATCGGGCTGGCTTCGGCGGAGCGCCCGTGGGGCCTGCCGTCGGATGCGCTGCCTGCGGCGAGCTGAGATGCTGTAGGGTGGGTTAGCCGGAGGCGTAACCCACCACTTTACGATCCGCGTCGAGAGAGAAGCGGTGGATTACGCCTTCGGCTAATCCACCCTACAGACCCTCACGCCCCCTCATCCAGCGCCACCAGCTCGCGCTTCTTGCGCAGCGACGGCAGCAGCGGCGCGATCAGCAGCACCAGGGCAAGCACAAGACACACTGCCGAGATCGGCCGCTGCACGACGGTCCAGAGATCGCCCTGCGACAGGATCAGCGACTTGCGCAAATTGTTCTCCATCATCGGACCCAGCACGAAGGCCAGCACCAACGGTGCCGGCTCGTAGCCGAGCTTTCGCATGAAATAGCCGATGATCCCGAACGCGATCATCACATAGACGTCGAACACGTTGTTGCTCGAGCAGTAGACGCCGAGGATCGTGAACAGGATGATCAGGGGGAACAGGATATTGTAGGGCAGCTTGAGCAGCTGCACCCACATGCCGATCATCGGCAGGTTCAGGATCAGCAGCATGACGTTGCCGATATACATGCTGGCGACGATGCCCCAGAACAGGCCGGGGTTCTGCGTGATCAGCAGCGGGCCCGGCTGCAGGCCGTGAATGACGAATGCCCCGAGCAGCAGCGCCATCACCACGTTCGGCGGGATGCCGAGCGTCATCAGTGGAATGAAGGCGCCGCCGGCCGCGGCGTTGTTCGCCGATTCCGGGCCGGCGACGCCCTCGATCGCGCCATGGCCAAACTTTTCAGGCGTCTTCGACAGCCGCTTCTCCAGCGCGTAGGACGCGAATGACGAGATCACCGCGCCGCCGCCCGGCAGGATGCCGAGGAAAAAGCCGAGGATCGTGCCGCGGCCGACCGGACCGGCGCTCGCCTTCCAGTCCTCCTTGCTCGGCAGGAGATGGGTGATCCTGGTGTTGATGACGTCGCGCTTGATCGCCTGCTCGGTGTTGAGCAGCACCTCGGCGACGCCGAACAGGCCCATCACCACGGGCACGAGGCCGATGCCGTCGATCAGCTCCATGCGGCCGAAGGTCAGCCGCGGCTGCGCGGTGATGCTGTCCAGCCCGATCAGCCCGAGCACGACGCCGATGCACGCCATCAGCAATGCCTTGGGCATCGATCCCTGGGTGAGGAAGGTGAGCACGACGAGGCCGAGCACCATCAGGCTGAAATACTCGGCCGGGCCGAAGGCAATGGCGATGCTGGCAAGCTTTGGTGCCACCAGCATCAAGGCGACCAGCGCAAAGGTTCCGGCAGCGAAGGAGCCGAATGCAGCAATGCCGAGCGCGGGGCCCGCACGGCCCTGCTTCGCCATTTGGTGGCCGTCGATGCAGGTCACGACGGAGGCGGCTTCGCCGGGAATGTTGACCAGGATAGAGGTGGTCGAGCCGCCATACATCGAGCCGTAATAGATGCCGGCCATCATGATGATGCCCGATTCCGGCGTGCCCGACAGCGTCACCGGGAGCAGCAGCGACATCGCCGAGATCGGGCCGATGCCGGGCAGCACGCCGACCAGCGTGCCGATGAAAACGCCGATGAAGCAATAGAGCAGGTTGACCGGCAGCAGCGCGACGCCGAATCCATGTGCGACGTTGACAAGCGTATCCATGGGGTCAGCCGATCCCGAACAGGCCTGATGGCAACTGGATCAGCAGCAGCCGCTTGATCACCCACCACATGCCCGATGGCACCAGCACCGCGATCGGGATCGCCAGAGTCCAGCGCACCGGATCGATCAGCCGCAACAGCAGCAGCATCAAGGGAATCGACGACAACAAAAATCCCAGCGGCTCCAGCGCGAAGGCGAATGCCGTGAGGCAGGCGATGAGAACGAGCGGCTTGCTCCAGCGCACGTTCTCCCAGCGCGAGGCCAGCGTCGGCCCGCCCTCGGTGATCGCCGAGACGATGATGGCGCCCGCGAACACGCACATCAGGATGCCCGTGTAGAACAGCACATAGCCGGAGCCGGGATCGTTGATGGTGCCGAGCTTGAGCTTCAAGCCCGACCAGATCACGAAGCCGCCGAGTGCGAGCCCGATCAGCCCGCCCCAGAGCTCGGAGTTGCCGAGGCGGAGCTTGACATTGGTGTCGTTGTTCATATGACGAACCTTATGGGCCACCGTCACCCACGCAGCGGCGAAGCCGTTGTCCTTGAGGTGGCGGATCGTAGCGAGGCCCTCGAATGGCGACCGTGCCCGGTCCATCATTCGAGGCGAGCCGCAAGTACGACTCACCTCAGTGCCGTCAGCATCTGTGGCAGGCAGCCGAACTCTACTTCTTCGCCAGCCCTAGCGTGTTGATCACCTTGCGCTCTGATTCCGTGACTTCGACGACGAACTTCTTGTAGTCCTCGGTATTCTTGTAGTTCGGCACCATGTCGTATTTGGCGAGCGTCGCGATCACCGCGGGGTCCTCGAGGGCCTTCTTGAAGGCGTCGTGCAGCTTGGCGACGATCTTGGAATCCATCCCCTTCGGTCCGGCGATGCCGAACGGAGAATCATAGACCATGGGGTAGCCGAGCTCCTTCAGGGTCGGCACATCAGGGTAATTCGGCGAGCGGGCGCCGGTCCACACCATCAGCAGCCGCAGCTTGCCGGCGTCGACCAGCGGACGCCATCCCGTGGAATCAGCCTGAAGCATGGTGTGCTGACCGAGCACGGCGGCGTTGGTCTCTGCACCTCCCTTGAACGGCACCTGCGTCAGCTTGATGCCGGCCATCCCCGCGATCTGCTCCATGCCGATATGCAGCGAAGTGCCGGCGCCTGGCGTAGCGTAGGTTACTTTGCCCGGATTCGCCTTGGCGAACTCCACCACGTCCTTCCAGCTCTTGAACTGCGATTCCGCGCTGGTGGTCACGCCGAACGTGTAGCCGGTGAGATGGACGATATAGGTGAAATCCTTCGCCGGATCCCACGACACCTCCTGCATCAAGGGCAGACGGAACACGGTGATCGGGATCTGCGAGATGGTATAGCCGTCCGGCTTCGCCGCCGCCGCCATCGTCGCGGGCCCGACCGTGCCGCTGCCGCCGGCCTTGTTGTCGATCACGATCGGCTGGCCCAGCACCTTCGAGGCGCTGTCGGCGATCGCGCGCATCGAGAGATCAGTCGATCCGCCGGCCGGCCAAGGCACGATCAACGTGATCGGTTTCGTCGGGTAGTCCTGCGCATTAACGGCCGTGGAGAGCAATGCGCCCATGACGGCGTGCACCGCGGCAAATGCAATCGTCTTCAGCCCGTATCCCGACATCGAAAGCCTCCCTCGCGGCGGCCTCTCTGGGGTCGCCGTCTCTCGTTCTTGTGAGGCGATTGTTCCTGAATTTGACGGAGAAGAAAAGCGTGTTGCGCACATCGCTGTGCGGCCGTCGGTCAGCTAACGCCGACAGAGCCGACATCTGCGACAATTCGTCGTTTGGCCGCGTGCCGAGAGGTGGAATTTGAGCGGCCGACGCGGTCAGGCCACGCGCCGGACCATGTTCAGCGTCTCGATGGTGCGGCCGACTTCCGAGGCGAGACACGGCTTGCCGAAATAATAGCCTTGGACTGCGGTGCAGCCGCATTCGCGGACGAAGTCGAGCTGTTCCTCGGTTTCCACGCCCTCGGCCGTGGTCTCGACCCCGAGCACGGAGCCGAGGCTCGCGATCGTTCTGACGATGGCAACGCTCTCCGGGCTTTCGCCGAGCGTGCCGACGAAGGAGCGGTCGATCTTGATGCGGTCGAACGGAAACTTGCGCAGATAGCTCAGGGAGGAATAGCCGACCCCGAAATCGTCGAGGCTGACGCGCACCCCGAGTGCGCGGAGCTGGTGCAGGATGTCGATGGTCGCCTTGCTGTCGTCCAGCAGCGCCGTCTCCGTGACCTCGAGCTCGAGCCGCTGCGGCGGCAGGCCGGCTTCCGCGAGCGCGCTCGTGACCATCGCCACCAGCCCGCGGGAGCGGAACTGCACCGGAGACAGGTTCACCGCGACGGTGACGCCGGGCCAGGACGCGGCGGTGGCGCAGGCCGTGCGCAGCACCCATTCGCCGATCGGAACGATCAGCCCGTTCTCCTCCGCAATCGGGATGAACTCGGCCGGAGAGACGAAGCCGCGCGAGGGATGCTTCCAGCGCAGCAATGCCTCGAAGCCGGTGAGCTCGGAGGAATCGAGCCGCATCTGCGGCTGGAACACCAGGTGGAATTCACGCCCTTCCAGCGCGCCGATCAGGTCCTGCTCCAGCGCGTGCCGGCTGCGCGCCTGTTCCTCCATCTCGGGCTCGAACAGCTGATAGGCTCCGCGCCCCTTGGCCTTGGCCTGGTACAGCGCGAGGTCGGCGCATTTCATCAGCTCATCGGCATCGAGTCCGTGGTCGGGTGCGATCGCGATGCCGACGGAGGCGCCGACATGGATCGACTGGCTTTCCAGCGGCGGCGGATGACCGATGATCTCGACCAGGCGGCGGGCGAGCGCCTCGGCCGATTGCGGCTGCGGCCCGCGCTGGAGAACGGCGAACTCGTCGCCGCCAAGCCGCGCGACGGTGTCGTGCTCGCCGACATTCTCCTTGAGGCGCGCCGCGACCCAGCGCAGCAGGCGGTCGCCGGCGGCGTGGCCGAGGCGGTCGTTGACGGTCTTGAAATTGTCGAGATCGAAGCACAGCACGGCCATGGCGCCGCCGGCGATCGCGACCTGGTTCAGTCCCTCGCCCATCTTCTCGCGGAACAGCGTGCGGTTGGGTAGGTCGGTGAGCGAATCGTGCCGCGCCATGTGGGCCACCCGGGCCTGGGCCTTGTGGCGCTCGGTGACGTCCTCATAGGTCACGACCCAGCCGCCATGCTCCATGCGCTTGTGATTCAGCTTGATGATGCGGCCGTCGTTCAAATGGCGGTGCAGCGTGTGCTCGCCCTCGCGCAGCCTCTCGACGTAGTCGGCATAGAGCTTGGCGCCGGTCATGTTCGGATGGATGCCGAGCTCGCAGCTGTGCTCCATGATCTCTCGCATCGAGACGCCTGGCTTCACGATCTCCGGCGATAATCCGTACATCTCGATGTAGCGGCGGTTGCAGACGATCACGCGCAGGCTGCCGTCGAGCATGCACAGGCCCTGGCTCATGTTGTTCAGGGCCGCGTCGAACCGGCGGTACTGCTCGCTCAGCTCCTCGATCGCACGCTCGCGCTCGGTAATGTCCTCATAGGTGGCGACGAAGCCGCCTTCGGCCAGCGCGCAATAGCGCACCGAGATCACCGTGTCGTTCGACATGCGCCGGCGCATCGGCGAGGAATCACGGCTCGCGATCCGCGCGCGGGCGGCTTTGAGGATCTGCTGCGGGCTGTATTCCGGGGAGAACGCGCCGTTCGCTATGGATCGCTCGATCAGCTCGGCGAGGTGGGTGCCGGGGCGGGTCTCCTCCGGCGACAACAGGTAGATCTTGAGGTAGGTGGAGTTGCAGACCCGAAGCCGCATGTCGCTGTCGAAGAAGGCGAGCCCGTGCGCCATGTTCTCCAGCGCCGCATCGAGGATGAAATTCTGCTGCCGCAGCGTTTCCTCGTATTGCAGCCGCTCCGTGACGTCCTCGTGCACCGTCACCCAGCCGCCGTCGGGCAGGAAGCGGGAGACCGCCTGCACCATCCGTCCGTCGTAGCGCATCACCAGCAGCGTCTTCGGCTTCCTGCTGCGCACGTCCTCCAGCCGGCTCTGGTAGAATTCGTCGCCCGACATGCCCGGCAGGTTGCCGCGCGACATCCAGTGCTCGATCACCGTGGAATGCGCGACGCCGGGCTTCACGATCTCGGGGTCGAGGTTGTAGAGCTTCAGGAACCGTTCGTTGCAGACGACGACACGGCTGTCGACGTCGTACATGATCAGTCCGTGGGACATGTTGGCGAGCGCGTGCTGGCTGCGCTCGGTCTGCACGAGCAGTTCCACTTCGAGCCGGGCGAGGCGGGTGACGTCGTCGCAGATCGTCATCCAGCCGCCGCCGGGGAGCGGCTTCAGCTCGAGCGACATGACGAGGCCGCTCGCCAGCATTTGCTCGGTGCGGAACGGCTTGCCCGCGGCGATCTGCGCCATCCGTGTCGAATACAACGCATCGAGCTGGTTTTGCGGAAAGTTGCCGCGGCTTGCGCTGTGCGCGAGCACCTCGCGATAGCTGGTGCCGACCCGCACGATTTCGGCCGACATGTCGAACAGCGTGAGATAGCGCTGGTTCGTCACCACGATCCGGTTTTCGGCATCGTAGACGCAGACGCCCTGTTCCATGTGGTCGAGCGCAAGCTGGCTCAGCGCGACCAGGGCGCCTGGGCCCTGCTCACGACCTGTACCAAGCTCGCTGTCGTGGGTCGACGTCATGGGTCGGCAGGGCCTCGGCGGGCAATAGACTTGATGCAACCTAATTTAGCCGCCGAGGCTAGCGAACAGGCCGGAAAATTCCCTTAAGCGCCGTAGTTTACGGAGGGTGACCGGCGATGGTGAGCGCACGCGTAAACGGCCCGCTGCCAAGGCGATATGCCGTAGCTCCGGACGAGCGCGGCGATATTCCCGCTCTGCTCGTGCAGATTTACAGAGCCGGGCGTTGCTCTACGGCCCGTACAGCACGAGCTCCGTGTCGGTGAGGTCGCCGAGCTGTGGCTGGTGCGGGCCCCTGAAGTATTTCCGGCCGCGCCGCTCGGTGTAGATGCCGACGAGGCCGGGAACCGGACCGTTGGCATCGACGGCCACCGCGATCTTGCCGAGCCGCAGCAGCAGCCGTCCGATGCGGCCGGCGCATTCGGCAAATTCTGCGGTGCTCCGGCAATAGATCAGCTTCATGGCGGGCGGTGCGATGAAATCGCGGCGGATGCGCACCGGTTGCAGGATGAAGGGGAAGGTTCCCTTCGGCGTGCGGCAGACGAGGCTAAGGCAATTGTAGCGCGCATGTCGCGTTAAAAGCTCGGTCTCCGTCTCGGAAAGCCCCTTGATCTCCTTGGCGTGCGGCGGAATGACCTCGATCTCGTTCCAGCGCGGGACGCGCGCTAGCGCAGGGACGGAGAAGAATATGCCGCGGCAATAGGCGCGAAAGCCCTGCGTTTCGATGATCGGCCAGGTCCACTGCGCGGGGCTGATGTTGAAGTAAGTGACGTCCTTGTGCCGCTGGGCGATCTTGGTCAGCAGCGGCGCGTAGTTGCGGTAGGCCGGGTCGACATACCAGCTCGACAAATTGCACCGGATGGCGGTCTCTTCGCCCTCCTTGCGTGAGGTGTAGATCAAGAGCAGCACGCCGACCGGCGTGCCGTCGTCGTCGAGCATATAGCCGAAGCGCGGATAACCCTCCGGCACGGCCCGGAAGGCCTGTCGGCGCAGACCCTGGATCCAGTAGTCGCGTGAACGGCCGACGAAGCCGCGCGTCAGCAAGTCCGCGATCTTGTCGACGTCGGACTCGGTGATCTCGCGGCATCGGACCTTGGTATGGATCACGCTCGTCTTGCCCGTGGAAATGGCCGGCCTCGTGAGTTGCTTCAGCGCCAGCCTTCGCCATGGGCCTCGGCCGCGAGAGGCGGCTGCAGGCTCAGGACGTCCCGCACCTTGGCGGGCCAGGCGGAAAGATCGGTGCCGTGGGTGTGGAACATGGCGACGGCCAGACGGTCCATGCCGAAGGCAACGCACCCGGTGTGGGCCGGCTCGCCGTCGGCATCCTGAATTCCCCAGGTCGTGCCGAAATGCTCGCGGTGATAGTTGAAGCTCATGCACGCCGTCGGCTGCTCTTCCGAGCGCAGTGGGATGAGCAGCTCGAACTTGAGCTGCTGCTGCTTCTGGCTCACCGCCTTCATTTGGCCGACCCGGCCGAAGAACGGATCGCTGGCATAGTCGACGCGGAAGGTGAGGCCGAGGTCGGTCGCGATCTTCTGCGCGCGCACCATCCAGCGCTCGCGGAAATCGGCGACGTCGTCGGGGCTGCCGATGCAGACATATTCGCGCATGCGGAACGATTGCAGCCGGTCGAGATGCTTCGACGGCTCGCGGCGGAAGCAATCCGCGGCAACGTCGAAGCGCAGGCCACCCTTCGGCAATTGGCCGCGGCTCGCCGCGATCGGATAGACCGGATAGCAGGCGGCCGGCGACAGCACGAGATCGGCCGGCGACAGCGAAGTCGTCCAGTCGCCGCCGGCATCGAAGCGGCTCACCGCGGCGTTGATCTCGCGTTCGGTGCCGTGCAGGCCGCAGACGCAGCCGAGCAGGTTGGGAAAGCTCTTGAGATAGCCGGATTTCTCCAGCTGCGAGCGGCTCATCACCGGCGGGAAGCGCATCACCTCGGTGCCGGCCTCGCGATGACCGGTGATCAGCGCGGCGAGCTTCTCGACGATGCTCTCATAAAGTGCGGTGCGAGCATAGACGCCGTCGGCGCCCATGCGGTGGAACAGCTTGTCGGCGAGATGATCGAGCGGATCGATCATCTGCGGCGCGGTGGTGGGCGAGTCGGGGAGGACGGCAATATTCATGGGTCGATGTCCTGCTATCTCAAAATTTTCTTGTTGAAGCGGTCGCGGAGGTACGTCAGTCGCGAAGGCTCGCCGGCACCCCGCTCATCAATGTCGATGTCGCGGCATTGGCCAGGATCCGGTCGTTGTTGATCATGATCGGCGACGACAGCACGTCGCGGAGGTGGCGGCCCATGGTGAACTCGCCGTCGTTGCGATAGCCGGCAAGTCCCGCGGTGCGCATCGCGTGCATCACGGTCTCGACCGCGAGCTCGGAGGCCTGCACCTTCAAGAGCGTGATCGAGGACTGGAAGTCGAGCGAGCTCAGAGCACGCTCGTCGTGCTCGACGCGGGCGAAAGCGTCGATATTGGCTGATATCAGCGCGCGCAGCTTGGCCAGCGACATCTTGGCGGCGGTGAAGTGCGCCGCGGCCGGGGGCATCTGTCCGCCAGACGCGCGAGCCGCCTTGCGGATGAAGGCCTGCGCGCGCGTCACCGCCGCAGCGGCGATGCCGGCCCAGGCCGACGACCAGCACAGATGCGCGAACGGCGTCATGGTCTGGGCGTGGATCTTGTCATAGGATTCCGGGAAGACGCGGTCGGCGGGGCAGTCGACCTTCAGCTCGAACCCCGTCGAGCAGGTGCCGCGCATGCCGAGCGTTTCCCAGCCCAGCGTCCGCTTCAGCGAATAATCGTCCTTGGCGAGCGCCAGCAGCACCTGGTCGGAGGCGGCGGCTTCGGTGGCGCGGCGGGCGATGGTGACGAGGCCATCGGCTTCGGCGCCGTAGGAGATCACGGTGGCGTCGCGCACCAGCGAGACAGTATCGCCGGCATGGTCGACCGCAGCCGCGCTGGCGCGGATGTTGCCGCCGTTCTGGCCTTCGGTGGTGGAGGAGGCGAGCAGCCACTGGTCGCGGGCGACCCGGCGCATCATGGTCTCCATCCAGGGGATGCCATGGCCGTGCCTGATGACGCAGGCGACCTTGGTCTGGTGCATCGCGTAGATCATCGCCGTGGACGCGCAGGCGCGTCCGAGCGTGTAGCAGATGTCGGTGACGTCATGGATCGAAGCGCCGAAACCGCCGAACTCGACCGGGATCATCACGCCGAGCAGCTTCTGCTCACGCGCGACGTCGAACGCCTTGTGCGGGAAGCGGGCGTCGCGATCGACCTCGTCGGCGTCGGCCGCGGCCGCTGCGGCGGTCCGGGCGGCGCGCTCGATCAGGGAGGGACCCTGCTCGAGAAAGCTCGCCTGCATTTCGTCGACAGTGAGGACTGCTTCACGCACGTTCATGCTCGTCCGCCTCCGGTTTGCCGTTCGAGATCGCCGGCATCATTCGCGATGCCGCTTGAGGCGATCCTCCAGCCATCTTTGCTTGTGAGACGAGGCTACGGATTTAATTCAAATTCGTCGATGAAATAGAGGGTAAACAAAACCCAATTCCGAACGAACAGTTAAGGTCCGGTTGTTCAGATCGCCGGATTTTCCGGTATCGCGTTAGGACTCTGGAAGAAGCCTGGATTTCGGACAATCTGAGTCATCGTTTACTAAGAAACGCGAAGTATTGGTGTCGCCCATTGCAGGACCGGCAGCCCGCACCCATCGTAGCCGGCAGTCCGGTCCGACCCGATAGAGACAGATGGGAATTTGCCGATGCAGGCTTTCGATACCGTTTTGCGCAATCGCATCATCAAGCTGGTGAAGGGCATCCTCGAACAGAATTCGCTCACCGCGGACGTTACGCCTTCGGCCAAACTCGTCGATATCGGCCTGACCTCGATGGACATGGTCAATCTCATGCTCGGCGTCGAGGCCGAATTCGACTTCACCATTCCGCAGTCCGAGATCACGCCGGAGAATTTCCAGTCCGTGCAGACGCTGGAGCGGATGGTCGCGATGCAGCTCCAGCCGGCGACCGCGGCTTAACAGGGGCGCATCTCCCCCCGTTCCAAATCCGCCGCAAAACTGGCATAGCTTAACCATGTCACATTTGGCGGACAGGGTGGAGCAGGCATGACGCAGGCGGTATTGGGCATCATCGGCGGCTCGGGCATCTATGACCTGCCCGGCTTAGAGGGTGCGCGCGAAGAGGTGATCGAGAGCCCCTGGGGCGAGCCGTCGGCTCCTTTAAGGCGTGGCTCCATCGCCGGCCTGCCGATCGTGTTCCTGCCGCGGCATGACAAGGGGCACCGGCTGTCCCCCTCCGACATCAATTATCGCGCCAATATCGACGTGCTGAAGCGCGCCGGCGTCACCGATTTGATCTCGCTCTCGGCCTGCGGTTCCTTCAGGGAGGAACTGCCGCCGGGCACCTTCGTTCTCGTCGACCAGTTCGTCGACCGCACCCATAAGCGCGAGAGCTCGTTCTTCGGCCGCGGCTGCGTCGCGCATGTGTCGATGGCGCACCCGGTCTCGCCGCGGCTGCGCATCCATCTGGCGGCCGCCGCGGAGGCGGAAGGCATCGCGATCGCGCGCGGCGGCACTTATGTCTGCATGGAAGGGCCGCAATTCTCCACCTACGCCGAAAGCATGACCTACAAGACGCTTGGCTATTCCGTGATCGGCATGACCAATATGCCCGAAGCCAAGCTCGCTCGTGAGGCGGAGATCTGCTACGCCACCGTCGCGATGGTCACGGATTTCGACTGCTGGCATCCCGACCACGATGCGGTCACCGTGCAGGACATCATCCGCGTGTTGAATTCGAACGCCGACAAGGCGAAGGCGCTGGTGGCGCGGTTGGCCAAGGATTTTCCGCGTGAGCACGAGCCGTGCCCGATCGGTTCGGACCGTGCGCTCGACACCGCGCTGATCACGGCGCCGGAGGCGCGCGATCCCGAGCTCCTGAAGAAGCTCGATGCGGTGGCCGGGCGCATCCTGCGAGCGTGAGACGCAAGAAAAACGAAAAGGCAGAATGCCATGAAGGTCGACGGCAAGCATTTCCGCAGCATCTGGCGCGAGCGCGACGGCTGGTCGGTCGGAGCGATCGATCAGCGCCGGCTGCCGCATGAATTCGTCGTTGCGCGGCTGACCTCGTGTGAAGATGCGGCCGTTGCTATCAGGGACATGCTGGTGCGCGGCGCGCCGCTGATCGGCGCCACCGCCGCCTACGGCATGGCGCTCGCGATGCGCGAGGACGCCTCCGACGCCGGGCTGCAACGCGCTTATGACACCCTCGTCGTGGCGCGGCCGACCGCGATCAATCTGAAGTGGGCGCTGGACGAGATGCGCGCGGCGCTCGCGCCGATCGATCCGGCGGAACGGGCGGAAGCAGCCTATGCACGCGCCGACGAGATCGCCGAGCAGGACGTCGAGATCAATCGCGGCATTGCCGACAACGGCCTGAAGCTGATCGAGGCGACCGCGGCGAAGAAGCCGGGCGAGGTGGTCAACGTGCTGACCCATTGCAACGCCGGCTGGCTCGCCACCGTCGATTGGGGCACGGCGACGGCGCCGATCTATCTCGCGCATGAACTCGGCATCAAGATCCATGTCTGGGTCGACGAGACCCGTCCGCGCAACCAGGGCGCCTCGCTCACGGCCTGGGAGCTTGGCCATCACGGCGTGCCCCACACGGTGATCCCGGACAATACCGGCGGACATCTGATGCAGCACGGCATGGTCGATCTCGCCATCGTCGGCACCGACCGCGTCGCCGCCAATGGCGACGTCTGCAACAAGATCGGCACTTACCTGAAGGCGCTAGCCGCGCATGACAACGGTGTGCCGTTCTACGTCGCGCTGCCGTCGCCGACGATCGATTTCGCCGTCCATGACGGCATCCGCGACATCCCGATCGAGCAGCGCAGCGGCGTGGAGGTCACCGACATGACCGGCCGCACCGCGGACGGCCGGCTGGAGACGGTACGCATCGTGCCCGAAAACTCGCCGGTCGCGAACTACGCCTTCGACGTGACGCCGGCGCGGCTCGTCACCGGTCTCATCACCGAGCGCGGCGTGCTGAAGCCGGATCGCGCCGCGCTGGCGTCGGCATTTCCGGAACGGATCGCTGCTGGGTCGAAATAGTTCTCGTAGGGTGGGCAAAGGCGCGAAAGCGCCGTGCCCACCATCTTCATTCCGCCGCGAGTTTTGGTGGGCACGCTTCGCTTTGCCCACCCTACGATTTTACGAACTAAGTTAGCTTCAGCCCCGTCGCCGTCTCCAGCTCCGCGATCGCCTGCGCGCCGCTCGTGACCTTGATCGTGGTCATGCCCATCTGGCGCGCCGGCTTCAAATTGACGCCGAGATCGTCGAGATAAACGCAATTGTTCGGGTCGACCTTCAGCGTCTCGACCATCATCTGGTAGATGCGTGGATCCGGCTTGCGCAGACCGATCTTGGCGGATTCGATGACGTGATCGAACAGCACCATGACTTCGGCGATGTAGAGGGAGCGCCCCGTCATGCTGCCGATCGCGTTGGCCGGCAGATTGTTGGTGATGCAACCGGTCTTGAATTGCGCCTTGATGCGCTTGAGGGCCTCGACCATCTCCGGGCGCAGATCGCCCTGCAGCAGCGGCAACACGTCTCGGCCGCGCACCTCCGCGCCGAGCGCGAGCGATTCGGCGGCGAACAATGCGTCGAACGTCTCGATGTCGACCTCGGCCCGCTCGAATTTGGCCCAGGCGTTTTCCAAATGATTGGCGGCGTTGGTGCGCCGGATGATATCGGCGGGCAGGCCGCGCTCGGTCTCGAACCGTGTGAACGCCTCGAAGGGCGAGCTCGTCAGCACGCCGCCGAAATCAAAGATCACCGCCTCGATCGCCAATGTCCTGCCCTCGTCAATTGCTTTCCAAGAGGGCTAGCATGCGCTATCGGCAAGAGCCAGTCCGAAGCAATCGCCCGCCTTCACCGATGCCGATGCGTGTTCCCATGAAGAAGCTCGCCACCCTCATCGCAGCTGCGCTGCTGCTCACGGCGCCCGCTCACGCCATCGTCGGCGGCGGCACGCCGCAGGCAGATGGCGTCGCCCGCGCCGTCGTCACCATCGTCGGATCGCGCGGCAATTTCTGCACCGGCAGCCTGATCGCCCTGAGGCTGGTGTTGACGGTCGCCCATTGCGTGCAGCCTGGCGCGGATTACAAGGTGGTCGATCGCGGCGGCGACGGCCAGCCGCAATTGCTGAACGTGCGCACCGTCGCGATCCATCCGAACTTCAACATGCAAGCGATGCAGGCGCATCGCGCCACCGCCGACGTGGCGCTGCTGCAGTTGGAAATTCCACCAAAGGGAAAATCCACGGTGACGGTCGGCATGCCCACGATTCCAATTCAGGTCGGCAGCCGCTTCGTCATCGCCGGCATTGGCGTCACGGTTCACGGTGACGGCAAAAGCGGTGGCACCACGCGCGTTGCCGGCCTCGTCGCAACCGGACAGCCCGGCACGCTGCAGATTCGCCTGGTCGATCCCGTAACCAACGGTGTTCGCGGCGGAATTGGCGCCTGCACCGGCGATTCCGGCGGCCCCGTGTTCGAGGACAGGTCGAACGGTCCCGTGCTCGTCGGCCTCATCAGCTGGTCGACAGGACCGAACGGCGCCGCCGGTTGCGGCGGCTTGACCGGCGTGACGCCGCTGACACTCTATCGCGACTGGATCTTGCAGACCGCGCGGAGCTGGGGTGCGGCACTGTGATTTGACCGCGACTTGATCTATGTCATTTTGAAGCGGAGGCGCGGCGGGTGATCATGCCCGTCGCGGAGGAAACGCGCCGTCCAATCAAGGACGGCCACAAAGACAAGCAAGGCATAGAAGCAACAATGAATGTCGCTGTTCGCAGTCACGCCACGGCCAAACAGGCTTCTGAACATTTCGACGTGCTGATCGTCGGCGCCGGCATCTCCGGCATCGGTAGCGCCTATCACATCCAGAAGCAGCTTCCGGGCACGAGCTACGTCATCCTGGAGACGCAGGAAACATTCGGCGGCACCTGGAGCACGCATCGCTATCCCGGCATTCGCTCCGACAGCGATCTCCACACCTTCGGCTACAGCTTCAAGCCTTGGGTCGGCCCGCCAATTGCGACCGCCGAGGAGATCCTCTCCTATATGAAGGAGGTGATCGACGACAACGATATCGCGCGGCACATCCGCTACAAGCACAAGATCAGTTCCGCGAGCTGGTCGAGCGAGCAGAATCTCTGGACCATCGACGCCGTGACGACCGACACCGGCGAGCCCAGAACTTTCACGGCGAACTTTCTCTGGATGTGCCAGGGCTATTATCGCCATTCCGAAGGCTACACGCCGGAATGGAAGGGCATGGACCGTTTCAAGGGCCGCATCGTCCATCCCCAGACCTGGCCCGACGATATCGACCTCACGAACAAGAAGGTGGTGGTGATCGGCTCGGGCGCGACCGCGGCAACACTGGTGCCGAACATCACCGACAAGTGCGCCCATGTCACCATGCTGCAGCGCTCGCCGACCTACTTCCGCCTCGGCCGCAACGCCATAGAGATCGCGGAGGAACTACGACGGCTGCAGGTTGACGAAGCCTGGATCCACGAGATCGTGCGGCGCAAAATCCTGTTCGAGCAGGATGCCTTCACCAAGCTCTGCGTGTCCAAGCCCGAGCAGGTGAAGAAGGAGCTGATCGGCCAGATCAGCGCCGTGCTCGGTCCCGACTACGACGTCGAGACCCACTTCACGCCAAAATACCGGCCCTGGCGGCAGCGCATCGCCTTCGTGCCGGATGCCGATCTGTTCAAGGGCATCGCCAGCGGCAAGGCCTCCGTCGTCACCGACGAGATCGAATGCTTCGTCGAGAACGGCATCCAGCTCAAGTCCGGCAAGCTGCTCGAGGCCGATGTCATCGTCACTGCGACCGGCTTCAATCTTGCCGCGCTCGGCGATATCGCCTTCGAGATCGACGGCAAGCCGCTCGCCTTCGGCGACACCGTCACCTATCGCGGCATGATGTTCACGGGCGTGCCGAACATGGTCTGGGTGTTCGGCTATTTCCGCGCCAGCTGGACGCTGCGCGTCGATCTCGTCGCCGATTTCGTCTGCCGGCTGCTCGGGCACATGAAGGCGAAGGGCGCAAAGAAAGTCGAGGTCAAGCTGCGCCCAGAGGACCACAACATGCCGATCTTGCCCTGGATCGATCCGGAAAACTTCAACCCCGGCTACATGATGCGCAACATGAACCTGTTGCCCAAGCGCGGCGACAAGCCGGAATGGCAGCACAGCCAGGATTATTGGACCGAGAAGGACGAGATCCCGAAGACGAACCTGGACGACAAGGCGTTCGTGTATGGTTGAAGCGAGCCGCTGCCACGAACTCGTCATGCCCGGGCTTGTCTCGGGCATCCACGCCTTTCACGAAAGAAATACGTGGATGGCCGGGACAAGCCCGGCCATGACGCCGAGCAGGTAGTTGGATCTCGTCGAGCTCAAGAATTCCGCCGCGTCGCATTCGCGGCGATCGCGGCCGCGGCGGTCCGGTTCTCCACCCCGAGTTTGGCGTAGATCTGCTCCAGGTGCTTGTCGACGGTGCGCGGGCTGAGGCCCAGAATTTGCGCGATGTCGCGGTTGGTCTTGCCCTTGCTAAGCCAGGCCAGCACCTCGCCCTCGCGCGTGGTGAGGCCGAGCTCGCTGGTGAATTCGGGCGGCAGCGCGGTGCCGGCTTCCTTGGATAGCCGCAGCAGGAATTCGTTCGGCGCGGTCTCGCCCATGTAGTAGAAGCGGAGCTGCGGATTGTCGGGCAGCGACGCGGCCTGGGATTTCGAGCCGCTCTTGGCCTTCGCCTGCTCGAGCCATTGCAGCAGCGTCGGCGGCAGCACGAAGTCGCCGGCCTGCGCGCCGTGATGATCGGATAGCAGCTTCTGCGCCTGCGGCGTCGCCCACAGCAAATTGCCCTGGCGATTGACCGCGAACAGGAAACGGCCTGAGACGTCGAGCGCGGCGCGCGCGCTCTGGGTCAGCCGGGCATTGCCGAGATGGACCCGGATGCGCGCCAGCATCTCCTCGATCACGATCGGCTTGGTCACGTAGTCGACACCGCCGGCTTCCAGTCCACGCACGATGTGCTCGGTTTCGGCCAGACCCGTCATGAAGATGACCGGGACATTGGCGAGACCCGCATCGCGCTTGAGCCGGCGGCAGGTCTCGAACCCGTCGATGCCGGGCATTACGGCATCGAGCAGGATGATGTCGGGCGTGATCTGGTCGATGATGCGCATCGCCGCGGCGCCGTCGAGCGCCACCATCACCGTCATGCCGGCGCCGTCGAGCGCGTCGGTGAGCAGCCGGAGCGTCTCCGGGGAATCGTCGACGACGAGCGCGACGTCGCGCTTCTTCGATTCAATGCTCATAAGCATGCAACGTCTTCAATGTGTCCATGTACTGGTCGAGATCGAAGCGATCGACCAGCGACCGCATCTGCGCGACGAAGTCGGCATGCTCGGGGTGCTCGCTGCCGATCTCGTCCAGCTTCAGCTGGATGCCCTTGACGTAGCCGATCTGGCCGAGCCCGATCAGCGCCTCGATGTGCCGCAGCGGCGGCTTCGATCCGGTCTCCGGATGCCAGAACGGCACCGCGACCTCGTGCGAGCCGTATTGCCATTCGATCTTGAGAAGCTGGCGAATCGTCGCCAGCAGCCGCGGGATGTCGATCGGCTTCATCAGGTAGCCGTCGTGGAAGGGCTGCGCCAGCGGCGTGCCATGAGCCTCGAGCGCGCTTGCCGACACCATCAGGATGCGGGCCTGATGATGGCCGCTGGCGCGCAAGGCCTCGGCGACCGCCCAGCCGTCCATGGCGGGCATCGAGATGTCGAGCAGGAACAGATCGGGCCGGCAATGCTGCGCCAATGCGAGGCAGCCGGCGCCGTCGGGCGCGCTGAGCAGGATGAAGCCGAGCGGCGTTAGCACCTCGCGCAGGAGGTCGCGATGCACGGGATCGTCGTCGGTGACGAGGATGGTCTTGCGCGGGCCGTGATAGCCTGAGACCGGCGCCTCCACCGGCGCGGTGCGCTGGGGATTGGCGACCTCCGAGAGCAGGATCTTGACCCTGAAGGTCGAGCCGGTGCCGACCGTGCTCGTGACCTTGATGTCGCCGCCCATCACGCCGGCGAGCAGGCGGCTGATGGTGAGCCCGAGGCCGGTGCCGGTCTGCGGCTGCGAGGCGCCGAGCGCACCCCGCTCGAACGGCGCGAAGATGCGTTCGAGGTCCTCGCCCTGGATGCCTGGGCCGGTGTCGATCACCTCGAACTCGGCGACCGGGCTGCGATAGTGCACCACGAACTGCACGCTGCCGGACTGGGTGAACTTGATGGCGTTCGAGAGCAGGTTGATCAGCACCTGGCGCAGCCGCTTCTCGTCGGCATAGACCACGCGCGGCAGCGTCGGCGGCCGCCTGAACACGAAGTCGATGCCCTTGGCCGCGGCCTGGAGGCGGAACATGCCGACGAGCTGGTCGAGGAACTCGCTCAAGCGCACTTCGTCGCGCGACAGATACAGTCGCCCCGCCTCGATCTTGGAGATGTCGAGGATGCCGTCGATCAGCCCGGAGAGATGGTCGGCGCTGCGGCGGACGACGCGGACCTGGTCGCGCGGCTTGGCGCCGAGGGTCGTATCCTGCTCGAGCAGTTGCGCATAGCCGCTGATCGCATTGAGCGGCGAGCGCAGCTCGTGGCTCAACCCGACCACGTAGCGGCTCTTGGCGAGGTTGGCGGATTCGGCGACCTCCTTGGCGCGCTGGAGCTCGGCGTCGGTGCGCTTGTGCGCGTCGATCTCCTGGATCAGCAGCGCGGTCTGCCGCCGCGTCTCGGCCTCGGCGGCGCGGCGGCTCTGCTGCGCCAGCACGAACAGCCACGCCACCACGCCGATGATGATGCTGAGCGAGAAGAACACCTTCCACAGCACGTCGGACACGAGCCCGTTGTCGCCGTGCACGTTCGCCGACGTCTGTAGGTAGATTAGTCCCAGCACCAGGGCGATCAGGCCGGCGGAGACCACGAACACGCCGATATAGTGGCCCACTTGCGAGTTGATCCGGGCGTAGATCGGCTGCGGCATCAGCCGGCCCAGCGTTTCCGACACCTGCGCCTGGAATCTCGCATGCGGCTTGCAGAGATCGTGGCAGCGCGCGTCCAGCGAACAGCACAGCGAGCAGATCGGCCCCGCATAAGCGGGGCAGGAGGCCATGTCCTCCGGCTCGAACGCGTGCTCACAGATGCAGCACTGGATCGCCTCGATGTTCTGCCAGCTCCGCTTCGGCTTGCGCGCGATGTAGTATTTGCCGCCTGTGGCCCAGGCGATCAACGGCGCCGTGAGGAAGGCCGCCGCGAGCGCGATGAAGGCCGACAGCGCCTTCGCGGTCGGCCCGAACAGGCCGTAGAAGGCGCTGATCGAGACGATGGTCGCGATCGTCATCGCTCCCACGCCGACCGGATTGACGTCGTAGAGATGCGCGCGCTTGAACTCGATCTGCTGCGGCCGCAGTCCGAGCGGCTTGTTGATGACGAGGTCGGCGACCAGCGCGCCGACCCAGGCGATCGCGACGTTGGAATAGAGCGCAAGCGTCTGCTCCAAGGCCTTGTAGACGCCGATCTCCATCAGCAGCAGGGCCACGATGACGTTGAAGACCAGCCATACCACGCGTCCGGGATGGCTGTGGGTCAAGCGCGAGAAGAAGTTCGACCAGGCGATCGAGCCGGCATAGGCGTTGGTGACGTTGATCTTGACCTGCGACAGGATCACGAAGGTGCCGGTCAAGGCCAAAGCGAGGTCGGGCTGCGACAGCACATAGCGGAATGCTTCGAGATACATGTGCGCCGGCTCGGCGGCTTCTTCGGGCGGCACGCCGTGGCTGAGTGCGAAGAAGGCGAGGAACGAGCCCGCCAGCAGCTTCAGCGCGCCCAGCACGATCCAGCCCGGCCCCGCGCTCATCAGCGCCATCCACCAGGAGGCCCTGGAGGCGCGGCGGTCGCGCGGCAGGAACCGCAGGAAGTCGACCTGCTCGCCGATCTGCGCCACCAGCGAGAACACGACCGAGGCCGCAACGCCGAACAGCAGGAGATCGAAGTGCCCGTTGAGATCGCCGTGCTCGCCGGAGAATTTGTGCCACTCCGCAAAGGAGCGCGGATTGTGCCAGGCGATCGCGGCGAACGGAATGATGTGAAGGATCACCCACAGCGGCTGCGTCCACAATTGGAAGCGGCTGATCAGCGTGATGCCGTAGGCCACCAGCGGGATGATGACGACGGCGCTGATGAGATAGCCGACCGGCCGCGGAATCCCGAAGCACATCTCGAGCGCGGATGCGAGGATCACGGCCTCGATCGCGAAGAAAATGAAGGTGAAGGAGGCGTAGATCAGCGAGGTGACGGTCGAGCCGATGTAACCGAAGCCGGCCCCCCGCGTCAGCAGGTCGATGTCGATGCCGCATTTGGCGGCATAATACGCAATAGGCACCCCGCAGCCGAAGATGATGACGGAAACCACGACGATGGCGGCAGTCGCGTTGGTGACGCCATAGTTCAGCGTGATGGTCCCGCCGATCGCCTCCATCGCCAGGAACGAGATCGCGCCCAGTGCCGTGTTGGCGACGCGGGCGGCGGACCAGCGCCGCGCGCTTTTGGCGGTGAAGCGCAGGGCGTAATCTTCCAGCGTCTGGTTGGCGACCCATTGATTGTACTGGCGCCTGACGCGGTCTATTCGCTGCCGCCCTGCCACTTAACCCCACTCCCGATACGGACCCGGACCCCTCGCAAATTCCGTACCAGAAGCCTACGTCGGCATTTTGCGGTGCAGTATACGCGATCTTGCGTATGCGTGGGCTGCATAAATTCGAGCCATCCTCACGGGCACCAATCGCGTGTTCTCGAACAAAAGTGGGGTGCTCATGTCAGACGAAGCAAACAAGGGCCTGTTGTCGCCGCTGCGGCGCAAATTATTGATGGGAATGGCCGCAGTGCCGGCCATCACCATGCTGCCGCGCGGGTCATTTGCGCAGGCGCCGGCGACCTCGGCGGTCAACACCACGGGTCTGGCCGTCACCGACACCGAGGTCACGGTCGGCATCCTGCATTCGGCGACCGGCACCATGGCGATCTCCGAGACCGGCTCGATCCAGGCCGAAAAGCTCGCTATCGAGCAGATCAACGCGGCCGGCGGCGTGCTCGGCCGCAAGATCAAGTTCATCCAGGAGGACGGCGCGTCGGACTGGCCGACCTTCGCCGAAAAGGCGAAGAAGCTGCTCGTCAACGACAAGGTGGCGGCGATCATGGGCTGCTGGACCTCGGCCTCGCGCAAGGCGGTGCTTCCTGTCGTCGAGCAGTATAACGGCATGCTCTACTACCCGACCTTCTACGAAGGCCTCGAGCAGTCCAAGAACGTCATCTACACCGGCCAGGAAGCGACCCAGCAGATTCTCGCCGGCCTGAACTGGATCGCCAAGGAGAAGGGCGCGAAGTCCTTCTTCTTCATCGGTTCGGACTACATCTGGCCACGCACCTCCAACAAGATCGCGCGCAAGCATGTCGAGAACGTGCTCAAGGGCAAGGTCGTCGGCGAGGAATATTATGCGCTCGGCTCGACGCAGTTCAACTCGGTCATCAACAAGATCAAGCTGACCAAGCCGGACGTGATCTTCACCGACGTCGTCGGCGGTTCGAACGTCGCCTTCTACAAGCAGCTCAAGGCGGCCGGCATCGATCTCTCCAAGCAGGCACTGCTGACGATCTCGGTGACCGAGGACGAGATCGACGGTATCGGCGGCGAGAACATCGCGGGCGCCTATGCCTGCATGAAGTATTTCCAGTCGCTCGACAATGCGAACAACAAGGCTTTCGTCTCGGCGTTCAAGAAGATGTGGGGCGAGAAGACGGTGATCGGAGACGTCACCCAGGCTGCCTATCTCGGCCCCTGGCTGTGGAAGCTGACGGTCGAGAAGGCCGGCTCTTTCGACGTCGACAAGATCGCCACGGCTTCTACGGGTGTCGAGTTCAAGGGCGCGCCGGAAGGCTATGTGCGCATCCACGAGAACCATCACCTCTGGTCGAAGACGCGGGTGGGGCGCGCCAAGCTCGATGGCCAGTTCGAGCTGATCTACGAGACCGCCGATCTCGTCGAGCCGGATCCGTTCCCCAAGGGATACCAGTAAGAGCGCTAGCAGTAAGTCGCGACGCCCGTCGCACTTTTCCCCCAAGGCAAAACCGCTCCCTGGCGTGGATCGCAAGTCCATGCCTCAAGCCCCCGCGTCGCGAACCTGCTCGCGACGCGGGACCCTTTCCCGACGGAGGACATGGATGTTCGGCGACTATTCGATTGGCGACCTCGGCTCGATCTTCGTCATGCAGGGCTTCGCCGGACTGATCCTGTTCTCCGTCTATGTCCTGATGGCGCTCGGCCTTGCGATCATCTTCGGCCAGATGGGCGTCATCAACATGGCCCACGGCGAGTTCATGATCCTCGGAGCCTACGTCACCTGGATGACTTCCAATCTCTTCCAGGCCTATTTGCCGAGCCTCTTCAGCGGCTACTTCTTCCTTGCCATGATATTGGCTTTCCTCGCCTCCGGCGCGCTGGGCATGCTGGTGGAATGGGGGCTGATACGGCACCTGTACAAGCGCCCGCTCGATACGCTGCTCGCCACCTGGGGCCTCAGCCTGATGCTGCAGCAGGCCTATCGCTCAGTGTTCGGCGCGCGCGAGGTCGGCGTCGAGCTGCCGCAATGGATGCTGGGCTCGCTGCGGGTCACCGACAGCATCGAGGTGCCGATCAACGGCGTCTTCGTGATGTGCCTCACCGTGCTGATCACCATTGCCGTCGCCTACGTTCTCTACATGTCGCGCTGGGGCCGTCAGGTCCGTGCGGTCGTGCAGAACCGCATCATGGCCGGCGCGGTCGGCATCAACACCGAGAAGGTCGACTGCTACACCTTCGGCCTCGGTTGTGGCATCGCCGGTGTCGCGGGCAGCGCCTTCACCATGATCGGCTCGACCGGGCCGACGTCGGGCCAGCTCTACATCGTCGACACTTTCCTCGTCGTCGTGTTCGGCGGGGCCGCCAGCCTGCTCGGCACCATCGCTTCGGCCTTCTCGATCTCGCAGACGCAATCGACGCTCGAGTTCTTCATGTCGGGCTCGATGGCCAAGGTGCTCACGCTGCTCGCCGTGGTCGGCATCCTGATGCTGCGGCCGCAGGGCCTGTTCGCCCTCAAGGTCCGCAAATAACGAGAAGCAGGCAAGTCATGATCATCAACTCACGCTTCTTCAACCGATCCGAACTGATGGGCTTCATTGCGCTCGCCGCCGTGCTGTTCGTGATCCTGCCGCTGACGCTGGACGTGTTCCGCCTCAACCTGGTCGCGAAATATTTGACCTACGCCTTTGTCGCGATTGGCCTCGTGCTGTGCTGGGGCTATGGCGGCATCTTGAGCCTGGGGCAGGGCGTGTTCTTCGGCCTCGGCGGCTATTGCATGGCGATGTTCCTCAAGCTCGAGGCCTCAAGCGTCGAGAACACCAAGATCCAGTCGACGCCCGGCATTCCCGATTTCATGGACTGGAATCAGATCACGGCGCTGCCGTTCTTCTGGCAGCCGTTTCACAGCCTCACCTTCACCATCCTCGCCATCATCCTGGTGCCCGGCCTGTTCGCCCTGATCATCGGCACCGCGATGTTCAAGCGCCGCGTCGGCGGCACCTATTTCGCGATCATCACCCAGGCCGTCGCCGCCATCCTCACCATCCTGATCGTGGGACAGCAGGGCTATACCGGCGGCATCAACGGCATGACCGACCTGCGCACGCTGAAGGGTTGGGACATCCGGCCCGATCACGCCAAGATCATCCTGTACTTCGTCGAGGTGGTGTTGCTGTTCGCCTGCATCGGCATCGCGCAGTTCATCCGCCTGACCAAGCTCGGCCGCATCCTGGTGGCGATGCGCGAGCAGGAGGACCGCGTCCGCTTCTCCGGCTACAGCGTCGCCAATTTCAAGATCTTCGCCTTCTGCATGGCCGCGATCTTCGCCGCGATCGGTGGCGCCATGTTCGCGCTCAATGTCGGTTTCATGTCGCCGTCCTTCGTCGGCATCGTGCCGTCGATCGAGATGGTGATCTACACCGCGGTCGGCGGGCGGATGTCGATCTTCGGCGCGGTCTGGGGCGCCATCCTGGTGAATTTCGCCAAGACCAGCCTGTCGGAATCCTTCCCGCAACTCTGGCTGTTTGGTCTCGGCGCGCTGTTCATCGCCGTCGTGCTTGCCTTCCCCAATGGCCTGTCCGGGCTCTGGGCCGATTACGTGCAGCCGCGCATCGATCGGCTGTTCGCCTCCCGCAAGCCGAAGGCCGGCTGGACCGACAATTCCGTTGCCGACGGCGCACCGGCGGAGTGAGGAGGCGATCATGCTCATCGGACATCAGCCCAAGGACTTCCTGCTCGCGGTCTCCGGCCTCACCGTCTCGTTCGACGGGTTCAAGGCGGTCAACGATCTCTCCTTCTATGTCGAGGAGAACGAGATCCGCGTCATCATCGGTCCCAACGGCGCTGGCAAGACCACGGTGCTCGACCTGATCTGCGGCAAGACCAGGGCGACCTCGGGTTCGATCCAGTTTCGTGGCAAGGAGCTCACGAAGATGAGGGAGAACGAGATCGTGCAGACCGGCGTCGGGCGCAAGTTCCAGACGCCGTCGGTGTTCGAGGATCTCACCGTGTTCGAGAACCTCGAGATCTCGTTCCCGCGCGGCCGCACCGTGTTCGGCTCGCTGACCTTCCAGCGCGACCAGCTGGTGAAGGACCGGGTCGAGGAGATCGCGGAGATGATCTTCCTCAAGGACAAGCTCAACACCTACGCCGACGAGCTCAGCCACGGCCAGAAGCAGTGGCTCGAGATCGGCATGCTGCTGATCCAGGACCCCGACCTCTTGATGCTCGACGAGCCCGTGGCCGGCATGAGCGTGTCCGAGCGCGCCAAGACGGCCGAGCTGCTCAACCGCATCATCAAGAACCGTTCGGTGCTGGTGATCGAGCACGACATGAAGTTCGTCGAGGACATCGCGCACAAGGTCACCGTGCTGCACCAGGGCCAGATCCTCTCGGAGGGCACCATGGAGAAGGTGAAGAACGATCCCAAGGTCATCGAAGTGTACCTGGGGCATTGACGATGGCGCGCGAGGAGCAAGCACGCGCGGCGATCTCCGTCCACCTCTCCCATAGGGAGAGGTCGAATTGCGCAGCAATTCGGGTGAGGGGTTTCGCTTTCTTGTTGGAACTGCGCCCCCTCACCCGGCGCTACGCGCCGACCTCTCCCGGTGGGGAGAGGTGAAGAAGCACCGAGCCTAGGAGCACATCATGCTGGCTATTTCCGATCTCCACGTCGCCTACGGCCAGAGCGAGGTGCTGCACGGGCTCAACGTCAAGGTCGCGGCGAACGAGATCGTCGCGATCATGGGCCGCAACGGCATGGGCAAGACCACGCTGATGAAGTCGCTGATGGGCATCCTGCCGGCCAAAAGCGGCTCGGTGAGCATGGACGGCGCCGAGCTCGGCAACCTCAAGAGCTTCGAACGCGTCGCCAAGGGCCTCGCCTATGTGCCGCAGGGCCGCATGATCTTCTCCACCATGACGGTGAAGGAGAACATCGAGACCGGCCTCGTCGTCTCCGGCGGCTCCGAGGTGCCTGACGACATCTACGAACTGTTCCCGGTGCTGCTCGAGATGAAGGGCCGCCGCGGCGGCAATCTCTCCGGCGGGCAACAGCAACAACTGGCCATCGCCCGTGCGCTCGCCACCAAGCCGAAGGTGCTGCTGCTGGACGAACCGACCGAAGGCATCCAGCCCTCCATCATCAAGGAGATGGCGCGCACCCTGAAGCGCATCCGTGACGAGAAGGGGCTTTCGATCGTCGTCTCCGAGCAGGTCCTGAGCTTCGCGCTCGACATCGCCGACCGCGTGCTGGTGATCGAGAACGGCGAGATCGTGCGCGACGATCCGCGCGATGCCGTCGATGCCGCGCAGGTCTCGAAATATCTGTCCGTCTAACCAACCGTGTAAAAGGGGAGCATCTCGATGCCAGAGACACTGATCAAGGTCGATCTCACCAAGTCGGCCTATGAAAACGACATGGTGCACAACCGCTGGCACCCCGACATCCCGATCGTGGCCTGGGTCAATCCCGGGGACGATTTCATCATCGAGACCTATGACTGGACCGGCGGCTTCATCAAGAACAACGATTCCGCTGACGACGTGCGCGACATCGACCTGTCGATCGTGCACTTCCTCTCCGGCCCGATCGGCGTCAAGGGCGCCGAGCCCGGCGACCTTCTCGTGGTCGACCTGCTCGACGTCGGTCCGCTCAAGGAGAGCCTGTGGGGCTTCAACGGCTTCTTCTCCAAGCAGAACGGCGGCGGCTTCCTCACCGACCATTTCCCGCTGGCGCAGAAGTCGATCTGGGACATCAAGGGTCTCTACACCTCGTCCCGGCACGTGCCCGGCGTCAACTTTGCCGGTCTGATCCATCCCGGCCTGATCGGCTGTCTGCCCGATCCCAAGATGCTGGAGACCTGGAACAAGCGCGAGGCCGAGCTGATCTCGACCAACCCAACCCGCGTGCCCGGCCTTGCCAACCCGCCGTTCGCGCCGACCGCCCATGGCGGCCGCGCCAAGGGCGACGTCAAAGCCAAGATCGGTGCCGAGGGTGCGCGCACCGTGCCGCCGCGCGAGCATGGCGGCAATTGCGACATCAAGGATCTCTCGCGCGGCTCGAAGATCTACTTCCCGGTCTACGTCCCCGGCGCGGGCCTATCGATGGGCGACCTGCACTTCAGCCAGGGCGACGGCGAGATCACCTTCTGCGGTGCGATCGAGATGGCCGGCTGGCTCCACCTGAAGGTGGAAGTGATCAAGGACGGCATGTCGAAGTACGGCATCAAGAATCCGATCTTCAAGCCGTCGCCGATCACGCCGAACTACAAGGACTATCTGATCTTCGAAGGTATCTCGGTGGACGAGGCCGGCAAGCAGCACTATCTCGACGTCCACATCGCCTATCGCCAGGCCTGCTTGAATGCGATCGAGTATCTCAAGAAGTTCGGCTATTCCGGCGCCCAGGCCTATTCGATCCTCGGCACCGCGCCGTGCCAGGGCCACATCTCCGGCGTGGTCGACGTGCCCAATGCCTGCGCCACGCTGTGGCTGCCGACCGAGATCTTCGACTTCGACGTGATGCCGTCGGCGGCCGGTCCCATCAAGCACATCACCGGCGACATCCAAATGCCGATCTCGCCGGACAAGTGACGCCGCGCTCCCTCTCCCCGTTCTCACGGGGAGAGGGGCGGGGTGAGGGGCTGTCCCGGACGCCCGGAGGCAGCGCGTTGTGTGAACAGGCAAGAGCGTAGGTGATGCGATGCCGGTCTACGAATATCTCTGTGACGACTGCGGTCCCTTCAAGGACCTGCGCCCGATGGCGGAATGCGACGATCCGCAGAGCTGCCCGCACTGCGAGATGATGGCGCCCCGCGTCATCCTGACGGCGCCGAACTTCTTCTGCATGCCGGCGGAGAAGCGCAAGGCCCACGCCGTCAACGAGCGCAGCACGCACGCGCCACAGACGCTGGCGCAATACAAGGCCTCGCACGGCCCGGGCTGCGGCTGCTGCTCCTCGGGCAAGACCGTGAAGGACAAGGGCTCGGCGGACAGGAAGAAGCCGGCGCGGCTGATGACCAAGACCAGGAGCGGCGCCAAGGGCTTTCCGACCGCACGCCCCTGGATGATCAGCCACTAACCCACGCCAGCATCAGACAACAGGAGCGCTCGACATGCTTCACGGTGACATCTCCAGCAGCAACGACACGGTCGGCGTCGCGGTGGTCAATTACAAGATGCCCCGCCTGCACACCAAGGCCGAGGTGCTCGACAACGCCCGCAAGATCGCCGACATGATCGTCGGCATGAAGGTCGGGCTGCCCGGCATGGATCTCGTGATCTTCCCGGAATATTCCACACAAGGCATCATGTACGATGCCAAGGAGATGTAC
This sequence comes from Bradyrhizobium sp. USDA 336, assembly GCF_044908355.1. Classification (NCBI taxonomy): domain Bacteria; kingdom Pseudomonadati; phylum Pseudomonadota; class Alphaproteobacteria; order Hyphomicrobiales; family Nitrobacteraceae; genus Bradyrhizobium; species Bradyrhizobium sp. USDA 336. Next base: position 6,095,850 of record NZ_JBIYDC010000002.1, read on the forward strand.
GAGACGGCCTCGATGGTGCCGGGCGAGGAGACCGCGATCTTCGCGGAAGCCTGCCGCAAGGCCAAAGTGTGGGGCGTGTTCTCGCTCACCGGCGAACGCCACGAGGAGCATCCGCACAAGGCGCCCTACAACACCCTGATCCTCATGAACGACAAGGGCGAGATCGTGCAGAAGTATCGCAAGATCATGCCCTGGGTGCCGATCGAAGGCTGGTACCCCGGCAATTGCACCTATGTCTCCGAGGGGCCGAAAGGCCTCAAGGTCAGCCTGATCATCTGCGACGACGGCAATTATCCGGAGATCTGGCGCGACTGCGCCATGAAGGGGGCGGAGTTGATCGTGCGCTGCCAGGGCTACATGTATCCGGCCAAGGAGCAGCAGGTCATGATCTCCAAGGCGATGGCGTGGGCCAACAACGTCTATGTGGCCGTTGCCAACGCCGCCGGCTTCGACGGCGTCTATTCCTATTTCGGGCATTCCGCCATCATCGGCTTCGACGGACGCACGCTCGGCGAATGCGGCGAGGAGGATTACGGCATCCAGTACGCCCAGCTGTCGAAGCATCTGATACGCGACGCGCGCCGCAACGGCCAGTCGCAGAACCATCTCTACAAGCTCGTTCATCGCGGCTACACCGGCATGATCAATTCCGGCGACAGCCCGCGCGGCGTCGCCGCGTGCCCGTATGATTTCTACAAGAACTGGATTAGGGATCCCGAAGGCACGCGCGATATGGTCGAGGCGATGACCCGTGCGACGCCGGGCACTGATGAATGTCCGATCGATGGCATTCCGAATGGGTCGTCTCCGAGCAACTATTGAGCCTTCGCCAGCCCTGCGTGTTGGACGACCAGCCAGATGTGAATAGCCATCCATGACGGCGGTCGTCCTGACGCATTCGTTCATGCGCGGAATGGGAATGGCGCTGCAAAACCGTGGCGCGGCCGCAACATGGGCTGTCGAATCTGGCCGAATCTCGGTCGCATCGGCGGATTCTCGAGCTCCCGTAGTTCTACTGCCCGTCTTCATCGCCTAAGTTCCCGCGGCGCCATTGGGGAGCGCCGCAGGTTGGGGGACGCGTGTTGAGGGCCTGGTTGCGTTCGAGCGGGTGGGGCTGCCTGCTTCGGAGTGCCGCGGCCATGCGCACGGCATCCGGGGCGGGCCTCGTCTTCAGCGCGGTGTCTCTGGCCGGTCCCAGCCAGGCACAGCAGGTCTTCAACGGATCGCAGATCACGCCGAACGGCGCCGTCAACGGCGGAGGCGGCGTTTGGGACAACACCGCGACCAACTGGACGGACGCCTTCGGCGCGGTCAGCACCGCCTATGACCCCGCATCAGCCGGCACACAATTCGGCAGCAGCGGTCCTTCGACACCGGCCACGGGCGGCACGGTGACGGTGACGCCGGTTGGCGTGCAACTCACCAACCTGGTGGGGTTCGACATCACGGGCGACAGTTCGATCTACACCATCCAGGGCGGCGATCTCAGGCTGGCTCCGGGCGGCACCACCTTCATCACCGCGGACGTAACCGGCACCAGCGATCCGTCGGCCATGATCGCTTCGCGCATCGTCGGCAGCGGCGGCATCAACGTTCAGGGCTCGGGCACCCTGGCGCTGCTCGGGGCCAACACCTATGCCGGAGGCACATTCATCTGCAATTGCGGATCCCTGCAGCTCGGTGACGCGACGCATACCGCGAGCATCGTCGGCGCCGTCACCAATGAAGGCCTCTTCAGCGTCGTCAATGCCGACACGTCCGGGGTCACCTCGCTCCTGAACGCCTTCTCCGGGACGACGCTGTTTCGCAACGCCAGCTCCGCCAGCTCGATCGCCATCACCAACAACGGCCAGCTGTATTTCGGCGACCCGAACGGGGGCGGCTCCGACACCGCGACCGCCGGTCGGGCGACCATCGTCAACGACGGCGGCTTGATCGGCTTCTTCGCACGGACCAATGCCGGCACCGCCAGCATCACCAACCAGAACGGCGGCAGCACCGCATTCGTCGAACAGGCCTCGGCAGGCTCGGCGGCGATCGTGAACAAGGATTTCAGCGGGACCGTGTTCGGCACGCTGGCCGGCTCCGATACGGCGACCGCCGGCCATGCAACCATCATCAATGAAGCCGACGGTCTCACCAATTTCGGCGCGTTCACGACGGCCGGCCGATGCGACGATCATCACAAAGGCAGGCGGCAAAACCGAGTTCTTCGACAATTCCACCGGCGGAAACGCCCGCTTCATCACCACCGGAACGGGCATCGTCGATTTCGGCGTCAGCGTCGGTCCGAACGGCGACGGCCGCATCACCGCGGGTTCGATCGAAGGCAGCGGTTTCTATTACATCGGCGGCGCCAATACCCTCGTCGTTGGCAGCAACAACCTCTCGACCGACGTCAGCGGCGTCATCGGCGATTACGATCCCTGCGGTTGCGGCCCGATCGGGCCGGGTTCGCTGGAAAAGGTCGGCAGCGGCACGCTGATCCTCTCGGGCACGAACACCTACACCGGCACCACTACGGTGAATGGCGGCATCCTGCGGGTCGATGGCGATATCTCCCAATCCAGCCTGACCACCGTCAATTCGGGCGGCGCGCTGTTCGGCGCCGGCATCGTCGGCAATACCGCGATCGCCAGCGGCGGCATCTATGCGCCGGGTGACGGGGGACCGGGCTCGAGCATGCAGGTTCAGGGCGATCTCGCCTTCCAGCCCGGCTCGGTTTACGTCGTGCAGGTCGGCAGCGGATCGAGCGCGAGCCATGCGCTCGTCAGCGGCAATGTGGCGCTGAACGGCACGGTCGGTGTCGCGCTGTATGCGGGCGCCGCCGTGATGAAGCACTACTCGATCATGCAGTTCCTCGGCACTTCCAGCGGCAATTTTTCCGGCGTTGCCGCGCCGGGCGGCCTCATCGGGACGACGAGTGTCGGATCGAACGAGGTCTTTCTCGATTTTGCGCTCGACTACGGCGCGAAGTACGCGCTCAACGTCAATCAGAAGAACGTCGCGACGACGCTTCAGGACTTCTTCAATGCCAACGGTTTCCTGCAAGCCGAATTCGCAGGCCTCGGGCCCAGCGGCCTGGCGCAGGCCTCCGGCGAGCCGGCGACCGGGGCGCAGCAGACCACCTTCAACGCGATGAACCTGTTTCTCGGCCTGCTGACGGATGTCTTCGACTCGGGACGCAGCGGCACGTCCGGTGCGACGCCGTTTGCCCCCGATGCTCAAGCGCGCGGCAAGAACGCGCGCGACGCGTTCGCCGCGATCAAGGCTCCGGCGGCGACCTTCGAGCAGCGCTGGGACGTGTGGGCGGCCGGCTATGGCGGCTCGCAGACCACCGACGGCAACGCCGGCCTCGGCTCGAACAACACCACCAGCAGCGTCTATGGCACCGCCGTGGGCCTCGACTACCGCTTATCGCCGTCGACGATTGCGGGCTTCTCCCTCGCAGGCGGCGGGACCGGATTCAACGTCAGCGGGCTCGGTTGGGGGCGCTCCGATCTGTTCCAGGCCGGCGCCTTCGTGCGTCATGCGGCCGGACCTGCCTATGTCACGGCGGCGCTCGCTTATGGCTGGCAGGACGTTACGACCAATCGCGTCGTGACGGCCGCGGGCTATGACCAGTTGCGGGCGCAGTTCAACGCCAACGCGGTCTCGGGCCGCATCGAGGGCGGCTATCGCTACGCCATGCAATGGGCCGGCGTCACGCCCTACGCCGCACTACAGGCCACCTTGTTTGGCCTTCCCTCCTACGCAGAGTCGGCCGTGGTCGGCAGCAACGTCTTCGCGCTCAGCTATGGTGCCAAGGACGTGACCAGCACCCGCTCCGAGCTCGGCCTGCGCGCGGACCGGTCCTTTGCCGCGGCCGGTGGCCTGATGACCCTGCGCGGCCGGCTCGCCTGGGCGCATGATTACAATCCGGACCGCACGGCCGCAGCCGTGTTCCAGACGCTGCCGGGTTCGGCCTTCGTCGTGAGCGGCGCCGCCCTGGCGCGCGATTCGGCGCTGACCACGGCATCGATGCAGATGAACTGGATGAACGGCTGGTCCGCATCGGCGACCTTCGAGGGCGAGTTCTCGAACGTCACGCGCTCCTATGCCGGCAAGGGTCTGGTGCGCTACGCGTGGTAGGCTAGAGAATGATCCGGAAAAGTGTGTAGCGGCTTTCCGAAAAGATCATGCTCAAACATAAGCTAAAGCGCGATGACGATTCATCCTAATCGCATCGCCCTTTAGCGTTGCTTCTGCTCCGTGGGCCGGCGCGGGGGCCGCGGCGGCGCCGGCGTGCCGCTCATTTTGTTGGCGGCCTCGCTGACGTCGAGCAGCGAGCGGCGAATGTCTTCGAGGTAGGACGCCGACTTCTTCTTCATGGTGCCGGCAAGCTCGTGCAGTCCCTGGATCTTCTCGAACAGCTCGTCGGCCTTGCCATCGACGAAGCCCGGCACCGCGCCCTCGATCTTGGCGACCGCCTTGTCGAAGCCCGCAAAGGCGCTATCGACCTTGGCCATGACCGAATCGATCTCGGCGCCCTTGCTCCTGAGGTCGGCGGTATAGGTCTCGAACGTGTGCAGGCCCTCCTTGATCCCTGGGGCGTTGTTCACGATGGTGCGGTCGACGCTGTGCAAGGTTTCGACGATGGTTTCGGCGTCGCTGAGATCGGCGGTCAGCACGGGAATCCCATCCGCGTCCAGCGGCACCGGCGGTGCAGAGGGGGCGCCGCCGATCAGCGAGATCGCGGCAATGCCGGTGAGGCCCTGGAACTCGATTCCGGCCACGGTGTCCTTGCGGATCGGCGCGGTGTTGTCGAGCATGACGAGCGCCACGATCCTGCGCGGACTCTCCAGCTTGATCGACTGGATCTGGCCGGCGGGCACCCCGTCGAAATTGACCGGCCCGCCGCGGCGCAGCCCGCTGGCGGAGCCGCCCTCGAACACCACGCGCAACTGGCTGCGGCTCTGGATGGTGCGCCATTTCTGCGCGCCGAGCAGGCCCCCGAACGCCACGGCGATCGCCGCCAGCGTTGCCGTTCCGATCACAAGATTGCTCGCGCGTGCCATGCAGGCTGAGTTTAGGGCCAAAGCGGGGAAGTTGGAAGGAGCCCGCGATGCTACGTAGGGCGGGTTAGCGAAGCGTAACCCGCCGCTTTCGCTCCGCAGCCATGTAATTTGGTGGATTACGCTAATCGACCCTACACTTCTCAATGTCCTGCCGCCCGCCTTGCGGCTGCATTGTTCAGCACAATCAGGGCATCGACGGCCACGCCAGTCCTGGTGTTGATCAGGAACGGGTTGATGTCGATCGAGGCGATACGATCGCCCGCATCCGCAATCAGGTTGGATAGCCCGACCAGGGCCTTCACCGCCGAGGCCTCGTGCAAGGCCGGCCTGCCGCGATAGCCGCGCATCTTGATGCCGGCCTTGGTGCGGCCGATCAGGAGCTGTGCCTCGGCCTCGTCCAGCGGCGCGCCGGCGAGCGCGACGTCCTTCATCAGTTCGATGTCGATGCCGCCGGTGCCGAACAGCACGACGGGCCCCATCTCCGCATCGAGCGAGGCGCCGACCACCAGCTCGAGCTCGGTCTTGACTTGCTGTGCGATCAGGATGCCGTCGAGCTTCGGCTTGCCCTTGAGCTTCGCCACCCGCGCGGTGATGTCGGCGAACGCCTTCTTCACCTCGGCGGCGCTGTTGAGGTTCAGCACCACGCCGCCGATGTCGGACTTGTGCAGGATCTCCGCACTGACGAGCTTTGCCACGACCGGAAAGCCGATCTGCTTGGCAATCTTGACGGCGTCTGCCGCGGTCTGTGCGATCGCCTCCTTCGAGATCGGGATGCCGTAGGCCTTGAGCAGCTTCTTCGAGGCGACCTCGTCGAGCGCGGCGCCGGTCGCCGATGTCAACGTCTTCTCCAGCACGGCGCGCGCGGCGGGTTTCGAGCTCGAGACGATATCGGGCACCTCCTTGCGCAGCTTCGCATAGGCGAGCAGCGACTTGATTGCGGTCACCGCGCGGTCCATGCCCTGCATCACCGCGAGATGCGGCAGCGACTTCCGCAAATCCTTGGTGTACTCGGTGAAGCCGATCGACATCGCGCTGATGTAGATCACCGGCTTGCCCGCCTTGCTCGCCATCTCGTTGACGATACGCAAATTGCGCTCGCGCAGCTCGTGCGGCGCCTTCGGCAGTTCGGCATCGACGATGACGATGTCGATATCGGGGTCGTCGATCATCAGCTTGATCGATTTCATGTAGACGGAGGGATCGACCACCGCGGCAAAGCCGGCATCGAGCGGATTGCCGACGATCGAGCCGGGGCCGAGCATCTTCGCCAGCTCCGCGCTGACATGCGGGCTCAGCGGCGCGAAGTTCAGGCCTGCAGCGTAGAAGGCGTCGATCAGCATGCCGCGCTTGCCACCGGAGAGCGTCACCGCGGCGAGCCGGTCGCCTTTCGGAACGGCCGCGTGCACGAAGCACTCGGTGGTCTCGATCAGCTCGTCGAGGCCGCCGACCCGGATCACACCTTCGCGCGTCGCGATAGCGTCGAACGTCTCGATCGAGCCGGCGAGCGCGCCGGTATGCGCCATCGCCGCGGCGCGGCCGCCTTCGGAGGCGCCGAGCTTGAGCGCGATCACCGGCTTGCTCGCCGCGCGCGCCGCCTTGCAGGCATCGCGGAACGCCTTGGTGTTGCGCACCCCTTCGAGATAGACGACGATCACCTTGATGCTCGGATCCTCGGCGAAATAGCGCATCAGGTCCGGCGTTTCGAGCCCGGCCTCGTTGCCCGTGGTCACCATGTAGCCGACACCGACGCCCCGGTCTTCCAGCGTCTGGCGGATCGCCATGACGATGGCACCGGATTGGCCGGCGATCGCCACCGCGCCCTGTTCCATAGTGACGATGCGATCGTCGATATTGGTGAAGAGCTTTTCGCCGGCGCTCAAATTGCCGAGGCAGTTCGGGCCGGTGACGGCGAGCCCCGTCTCGCGCACGGCCGCCTGCAGTTCGGCAGCGAGCTTCTGGCTTTCGTCATCCTGCAGCTCGCTGAAGCCGGAGGTGACGATGGTGGCCGAACGCGCGCCGGCTGCGGCGGCATCGCGGATCACCTGCACGGCAAAGCGCGCAGGCACCAGCACCAGGACGTGATCGGGCTTCTCCGGAAGGCTCGCAAAATCCTTGTAGCAGGGAACGCCCCAGATGGTGTCCCGCTTGGCGTTGACCGGATAGAGCCCGCCTTCGAAACCGTACTTGATCAGATTGTTCCAGATGCGCTCGGCATAGTTGCCGGGCTTGTCGGTCGCGCCCACCAGCACGACGTTATGCGGGTGCAGCATGGCATGGATGCCCTTGACGATGTCGCTGGCATCGGGTGGCGGAAACCATGGACGGGACGCGGACGCAGCAGACACATGGGCTTCCATGGCGTGACCTCACCTGTTGTTCTTATTGGTGTCGCGTCACTCTGTTCTATGGCGAGTCCTTTGGCAACTGTGTGGCTGGTATGCCGTGTGGTGGAATGAAGCGCGCACCGGTGCGTGTCAGTCCGATCGGCGATCTATCCGTCGGCGCCAATCAATGTCGCATGCAAGATGTAGCGCTCGGGTCCGGATGTGACTGCATCGAATGGCCAGCAGGTCGCGAGAACAAGCTCGAAACCCTGTGCCATGGGATCGATGCCGGATGCATCGAAGCGAACCACGGCCGAGGAATCCGCGCGATAGCGAAAGTGTCGACCGTCACTGCGCGTGACATCGATGACGTCGCCAATGGCAACATCCTTCAGGAAGCGGAAATGAGTGTCGCGATGGGCGGCATAGACGGCAATCCCGCGTTCGCCCGCATCAGCCGTGTGCTGGATATGGCCGGGCCCGAAAGCGAGCGCCTGCCCGCTCGCGCCTTCCAGCACGATGGCGCTGGCACCGATCCGCTTCACCTCGATCCGCGCGACCGGCCAGGTGTCGGCCCATGACCAGGGCTTTACCGCGACGCCCGTCGCCACACTCGTGTCGAAAGCGCGCTCCAGCAGCACCTGCGCCAGCCACGCCTTGGCGTGGATATAGGCGCCGTCGCCGAACAGGACGAGGCCGATCAGCGCCAGGATCAGCGGAGAGATGACGCGGGGCATTTTATCCACACTCGTCATTGCGAGCGAAGCGAAGCAATCCAGAGAGTCTTTCAGCAGAGGCAGCCTGGATTGCTTCGCTGCGCTCGCAATGACGGTGAGAAAAAAGGCGCGCGCGGCCGTTTGGAAGGGACGGGCAGCCGCGCGCGCTAACAGAGGAGTTCGGGGGGCTCCTCTCTCAAGCGGCGTCGGTGAGCAAGGTCCGACGCCGGTTGAACACGAACAGGATCAGGGCAAGCACGATCAGGATGAAGCCTGCGATCATCTTCAGCTCGGCCGAGGTCGCGGTTTTGGGCAGGCGGATCGCGTCGGGCGCAGCAGGCATCGGCCGTCGCGTCGCCGGCTGATTGCGCGCATCGGCATGGCGCTCGTGCAGCTGCGTTGGCGTCAGATGCGGCCGCTCGCCGAATACCTTCTCGAAGTCCCAGCCCGCGGGCAGGTTAATCGGCAGCTCGCTGAGCTTGAGCGGTTCGCCTTCGGGACGGCTTGGCGTCTTGTCGACCGCGACGAGGCTGGTCAGCCGCGTGACGATCTGATGGTCGAGCGCCAGCGCCAGGATCGCCTTGTCAGCTTCCTCCGGCGTCATCTCGCGCAGGGTGCGCGCGACCTCCGCATCGGCGACATTCCGCCTGGCCCAGAGCTTCGACAAGCCCTTGCCTTCGGCTGCGTTCTGCAGCGGCAGCGTCACCGACCACGGACGGTCGCCGACGCGGCCCTTGATATCGAGCGAGCCTGCGAGCTTGTCGAGCCTCGCCGCCAGCACCAGGGGCTCGTCGCGATAGACGTCGGGAATGATCGCCGGGGTGATGTCGGCCTGCGCTTCGGAGAACGTTGCGGTGAGGCCGGTCACGGCCGGATTCTCCAGCCTGGCGAACAGGCCGCGCATGCGCTCCTCCACCTGCTCGGTGGAGCCGATATGGGTGAAGGCGCCGCGGCCGAGCTCGGCGGCGCGGGTCATCAGATAGGTGTTGGGCGCGGACCCGATGCCGACCATGAAGACGCGCGAACGGCCGCGCATCGTCGTGATCGCATCGAACAATTGCTGCTCGTTGCCGATCGCGCCGTCGGTCAGGAACACGACCTGGCGGACCATGCCGGTGTCGCCGAGCCTGTCGGTCAGCGCCGCGCGCATCGCCGGCACCATCTCGGTGCCGCCGCGCGCCTGCAAGGCGCCGACGAAGAAGGTCGCCTCGCCGATATGCGTTGCATCGGCCGGTACGGAGGCCGGAAACAGCATGTCCATGGTGTCGTCGAAACGGATCACGTTGAAGCGGTCATTCGGCTGCAGGCGGCCGAGAGCGTAGAGCAGGCTTGCCTTGGCCTGCACGATGGACGTGCCGCCCATCGAGCCGGAATTGTCGATCACGAACACGACCTCGCGCGGCAGCAGCTTCTGCGCCGCCTGCTCGGCGCTCGGCGGGGTGACGAAGGCGAGCAGGTAATCGGCATCGCCAATGTGCTCGCGGAACAGGCCGACCGACGGTGCGTTCTCGGCAACCGGCTTCCAGGTCAGCTCGAAATCACGGTCGGCGGAAACGGCTCCATCGGCGAGCGTCACCACGCGCGTCATGTTATCAGGACTTTCCGTCTTGACGTTGTGATGGTGGCTCGTGACCTCGCCGAGCGCAAAGCCGGCCTGCAGGCGCACCGTGATGCTGGTCGGATTGACCGGCGCATGTTTGGCGGGATCCAGCACAGGGGGTGAGATGCGCTCGCGATCAGGCACCGGGTCCGACGTCGCCGCGCCCCAGCCCGAGCCATCCTTGCGGAATTCGACGCTCTGGATGATTGGTGCGGGATTGTAGCGCGGCCCGACCACGAGCGGCAGGCGCAACGAATATTCGTTGCCGACTTGACGCACCGGCTCCTGGTACTCGATCTGCACCAGCACGGTTTCGCCGGGACCGATATTGGCAACCGAGTTGGTGAAGATGTTCGGCCGCTCCTGCTCGGTGAGCGCGGCCTTCTGGCCGGCGCGGCGCGCCTCCTCGTAGATCACGCGCGCCTGCTGGCGTTCCTTGATGTCGCCGATGATGACGCGATCGCCGACCACCATCTTCAGCGTGTCGACGGCGCCGCCGGCTGCGAGCGGATAGACGTAGGTGGCCTCGACCCAATCCTTGGTCGGGTTGCGGAATGCTTGCGTGACGCGGGCGCGCAAGGTCGCGCCCGACACGGTGATGTCGATATCGGTCCCGAGGCGGATCGCCTCTGTCGTGGCGCCGTCCTCCTTCAGCAGCAGGCTGCCCGACCGTGCTTCGCCGGGCTGGAGCAGGCTGGCCTGTTCGGTCGTTGCCGACCAGCTCGCCCCGAAACTCACCAGCAGGGCCAGGAAGGCGACCAGCATCACGGCGATGCCTTGCGCCAGAAGGAACAGTCCGACCTTGATGAGGCGGCTCAACAGCGGGTGGTCGTCGCTATCGGCCGTGTCGTAGGCGTTCATTTGGCTTGCTCCGAAGCAGGTTTGCTGGTCCTCAGCATCCGCCCGCGGGGCGGCGTTTCGCGAGCAGAATGATCGGCAATGTTCCGCCGCGGCCGGCCCAGGCTCGCTTGAGCCGGGGCGGTCATGTGCGGTTTTGTGCTGGTTTGTCCGCCCTGCTAGAGTGACGGCCTGGAGCGGGGCTGACGATGCAGACGCAGGACAAACTCACCGACAAGCAGCTTTCCGACGAGCAGAGCCGCGAGATCGCCGAGACCATTCGCGAGGAGCTCGCCCGGCGCCGGATGTCGCGGCAGGCGCTGGCCGAGCAGGCCAAGCTCAGCCTGTCGACGCTGGAGAAGGTGCTCGGTGGTCGGCGGCCGTTCACGCTGGCGACGACGGTCCGGCTGGAGCAGGCGCTCGGCGTCTCCTTGCGCAAAAGTGTCGTCGTGGCGACGCCGCCGGCCGCAAACGACGTCGCGCCCGACAGCCTCGGCTCCTATGCCCACCGCGCGGTGACCTGGCTCGAGGACGTCTACATCACCCTGCGGCCGTCGTTCGGCGACAAGGACGCGATCTTCGCCTATCGCACCGAGATCGCCTGGGAGCCGAAGATCTCGTCGCTGGTCTTTCGCGAGGGCGAGCGGACCGATGCCGCCTACGAGCATACCGGCGAGGTCGCCGTCCCCCATCAGTCCGGCTTCATCTACCTCGTCATCATCAAGCACGGCCAGCACCGCGTGATCACGGTGTCGCGGCCGACGGTATCAGGCGAGATGTACGGCATCATCTCGACGCTGCGCGCCGGACCCGGCTCGCAGCTCACGCCGATCGCGGCGCCGATCGCCTATGTGCCGCTCAGGAATATCCCAAAACCTTCCTTGGGCCGGGTCGCGCCCGAGGATCCCAACCATGTCCTGTACCGACAGCACTTGCGCCGCACGGTGGAAGAGCCGTTTGCGCTGTTTCTGACGTTGTGACAGCAATCCGCTGGGGGGTGCGTTGCTGGCTTGCTCGAAGCGTCCGCGCCGATCAGCCACTCCGCGCAAGTGAGCGGCCGAGGTTCGAGCCATGGTGGCCGAGACGAATCCGGTCGAGGCAAGTCTCGCGATGAAGAGCCCGTTCTATACCGCCGAGCATGACGCGTTCCGCGACGTGATGCGGCGCTTCGTCGAGAAGGAGATCGCGCCGTTCGCCCATGACTGGGACGAAGCCGGCGAATTCCCGCGCGAGCTCTATCGCAAGGCGGCTGGAATCGGCCTGCTGGGACTTGGATTCCCGGAGGAATATGGCGGCATCGCCGCCGACCAGTTCATGAAGATCGTCGCGAGCCAGGAGCTTGCGCGTGCCGGCGCGGGCGGCGTCAGCGCCAGTCTGATGAGCCACACTATCGGCTCTCCCCCGATCGCGCGGGCCGCACGGGCCGAGGTGAAGGCACGCGTGCTGCCACAGGTGCTGGCCGGCGAGAAGATCTCCGCACTGGCGATCACCGAGCCGGGCGGCGGCTCGGATGTCGCGAACCTGCGCACCCGCGCGCGGCGCGACGGCGATCATTACGTCGTGAGCGGGGGAGAAGACCTTCATCACGTCAGGGATGCGTGCCGATTACCTGACGGTTGCGGTGCGGACCGGCGGCGAGGGCGCCGGCGGCGTCAGCCTGCTCCTGATCGACGGCGATACGCCCGGACTGTCGCGCACCAAGCTGAAGAAGATGGGCTGGTGGGCCTCCGACACCGCGACGCTGCATTTCGACGCATGCCGCGTGCCAGCCGAGAACCTGATCGGCGAGGAGGGCCAGGGCTTCAAGATCATCATGCAGAACTTCAACAGCGAGCGCATGGGCATGGCCGCGAGCTGCACCGCTTTTGCCCGCGTCTGCCTCGACGAGGCGATCGCCTACGCCAGGGAGCGCCAGACCTTCGGCAAGCCGCTCGCACAGCACCAGGTCATCCGCCACAAGATCGTCGACATGGCGCAGAAGGTCGCGGCATCGCAAGCCATGCTGGAGATGCTGGCCTGGAGGCTCGAGCAGGGCGAGAGCCCGGTCGCCGAAATCTGCATGATGAAGAACCAGGCGACGCAGACCATGGCGTTCTGCGCCTCGGAAGCGGTGCAGATCTTCGGCGGCGCCGGCTTCATGCGCGGCATCAAGGCCGAGCGCATCTACCGCGAGGTCAAGGTCAACGCCATCGGCGGCGGCACCGAGGAGATCATGAAGGATCTGGCGTCGCGGCAGATGGGGTTGTGAGCCCGGTCATTCCGGGGCGTGCGCAACGCGCACGAACCCGGAATCCATCGGGCCGCACGTACCGTAGAAGAATGGATTCCGGGCTCGCGCTACGCGCGCCCCGGAATGACGAGAGGACAGAATGCTATTCACCGCCGACCACGACGACATCCGCCGCTCCCTGCAAAAATTCATCGCGGGCGAGATCAATCCGCACGTCGATGAGTGGGAGAAGGCCGACATCTTCCCCGCGCACGAGCTATTCAAGAAAATGGGCAGCCTCGGCTTCCTCGGCCTGAACAAGCCGGTGGAGTTCGGCGGCTCGGGCCTCGACTATTCCTACGCGTTGATGATGGCGGAGGAGCTGGGCGCCATCACCTGCGGCGGCGTGCCGATGGCGATCGGGGTGCAGACCGACATGGCAACGCCCGCGCTGGCGCGGTTCGGCTCCGACGAGGTGCGGCGCGAATTCCTCACCCCCTCGATCTCCGGTGACTACGTCGCCTGCATCGGCGTCTCCGAGCCCGGCGCAGGCTCGGACGTCGCCTCGATCAAGACCCAGGCGCGTTCCGACGGCGACGATTACGTCATCAATGGCGGCAAGATGTGGATCACAAACGGCACTCAGGCCGATTGGATCTGCCTGCTCGCCAACACCGGCGACGGCCCCGTTCACCGCAACAAGTCGCTGATCTGCGTTCCCATGAAGAGCAAGGGCGTCACCGTCGCGCGAAAGCTCGACAAGATGGGCATGCGCTCCTCCGACACCGCGCAGATCTTCTTCGACAATGTCCGTGTGCCCAAGCGCAACCGGATCGGTGAGGAGGGCCAGGGTTTTACCTACCAGATGATCCAGTTCCAGGAGGAGCGCTTGTGGGGCGCGGCCGCCTGTCTGAAGGCGCACGAATACATCATCGACCAGACCATCGAATACACCCGCAACCGCAAAGCCTTCGGCAAGTCCATCCTCGACAACCAGGTCGTGCACTTCAAGCTCGCGGAGATGCAGACGGAGGTCGAGCTCCTGCGCGCGCTGATCTATCGCGCCGGCGAGCAGCTGGTCGCCGGCGAGGATGTGACGCGGCTCGCGACCATGGCCAAGCTGAAGGCCGGCCGGCTCGGCCGCGAGCTCACCGACGCCTGCTTGCAATATTGGGGCGGAATGGGCTTTACCAACGAGACACCGGTCAGCCGCGCCTATCGCGACAGCCGCCTGACCTCGATCGGCGGCGGCGCCGACGAGGTCATGCTGATGGTCCTGTGCAAGATGATGGGCACGCTGCCCGGCAGCAAAGGAAACGCCTGATGATCACGCTCTATCATTGCGACGCCGCGCGCTCGTTCCGTCCGCTCTGGATGCTGGAGGAGATGGGGCTGCCCTATGAATTGAAGATGCTGCCGTTCCCGCCGCGCGTCTTCGCCAAGGATTATCTCGCGCTCAATCCGCTCGGCACCATCCCCTTCATGATCGACGGCGAGACCAGGATGACGGAGTCCTCCGGCATCTGCCACTACCTCGGCATCACATACGGCCCGACGCCCTTGATGGTCGGCCCTGAAGATCCCGCCTACGGCATGTTCCTGAACTGGATGTACTTCAGCGACGCCACGTTAACCTTCCCGCAAACGCTGGTGCTGAGATACACCCAGCTTGAGCCGGAGGAGCGCCGCAACCCGCAGGTCGCCACCGATTACGCGAAATGGTTTCTGGGGAGACTGCGCGCGGTCGAGGCAGCGACCGCGAATGCCGAAACATTGTGCGCTGGCCGCTTCACCGCCGCTGACATTGTCATCGGCTACGCGCTTCGGCTCGCGAGCAATATCGGGCTTGCCAAGGATTTCGGGCCAAACGTCGCAGCCTATTGGGCGCGCCTGCAGCAGCGCGAGGGTTTCAAGCGCGCGGTTGCTGCGGAGCAAAAGGCCGGGCAAGAGCAGAATGTCGCGCCGAGGGTGAGGGCGTAAGGAGGGCTGTCATTCCGGGGCGCGGAAGCGCGATCCCGGAACCTCGAGATTCCCGGTTCGCGCTATTGCGCGTCCACGACGCGCCATGTCTTTTGACAGCGCTATCCTACCGTGACAGCGCCGAAATTTCCGCTAAGGTGACCACCGTCCGCAGCGGCCAGAGAGCCGCGCGAGGAGGAACCCAATGGAATATAACGGTCGCGAATCCGACCACCTGATGCTGATCACGCCGGAGCGGGTGTTTTATGCAGGCCTGCTCGGCCGTCCGCGCAAACGGACACCCGGCTGCTGCCATGTCTATGTCGCGGTGAAAGGCAATCTGCACCTGACGATCGACGACGTTCTCACCACCGGCGAGTTGTTCGTCACCCTGCCGAACCAGCGGCACTCCATCGCCAGCGACTACCGCACCGTGATCAGCGTGACGCTGGAGCCGGAAAGCATGCCGGATGGCGTGATCGAAGCCTTGGCCGCGCGCCTCACCGGACCCGACCAGGCCGCCTATGTCCGCAAGATCCTCGCCGCCTACGCACTTTTGCGTCAGCGCCGCTATGGCGACATCACCACGGCCGAGTTCGACGAGATGTGCTTCGGCGAGGCGCTGCCGCGCCGCGTGCTGGATCCGCGCGTGATGCGTGCGGTGGCCCGCATCGAGCGCTTCTCCGGCGAGCCTGTCACGGCGGATACCTGCGCCGCCGAAGCCGGCCTTTCGGCCTCGCGCTTCCTGCACCTGTTCAAGGAGGAGACCGGCATCTCGTTCCGCTCCTTCCGCGCCTGGAAGCGCGCGCGGCACCTGCTGCACTTCGCCAACCAGGACCTCAACCTCGCCCATCTGGCGCAGGACATCGGCTATCCCGATTCCACGCATTTCAGCCACTCGATCCGCCGCTTCTACGGCTTGAAGCCGCGGGCGATCTTCGTCGGCTCGCGCGATCTTGCGATCTATCGCAGCACCGAGACCGTGCGGATGGCGGAGGCGAGCTAGGCACGCTCTCGTAGGGTGGGCAAAGCGTAGCGTGCCCACCATCTTTGCCAAACACTGACAGTGGTGGGCACGGCGCAAGGGCGCCTTTGCCCACCCTACGAAAGCTCGTCTTTTCCCAGCTTCTCCGCGCAAGAAGCCGCTTGTCGCGCGTCACATGATCGCAACCGTTGAATTCTCAACGTGCGAGACATTGAACGCATGAGCGACAAGGCCGTCATCACCTGCGCGCTGAACGGCGTGCTCACCGACCCCAAGCAGCACAACGTGCCCGTGACGCCGGAGCAGATGGCGCGCGAGGCCAGGGCTGCGTTCGAGGCCGGCGCGTCCATCATGCACATCCATCTGCGCCAGCAGGCGCCGGGCAAGGGACATCTGCCGTCCTGGGAGGTCGCGGTCAGCAAGGAGATCCAGCAAGCGATCCGCGAAGCCTGCCCGGGCGTGATCATCAACCACACCTCCCGGCGTGTCGGGGCCGAACTATTCCGGCGCGCTCGACTGCATCCGCGAGACTAGGCCCGAGATCGCCGCCTGCAACGCCGGCTCGCTGAACTACCTGAAGGTGAAGGCTGACAACAGCTGGGCCTGGCCGCCGATGATGTTCGACAATTCGGTCGAGAAGGTGAAGGACTATCTCGACGTCATGAACGCGGTCGGCACCATCCCCGAGTTCGAATGCTTCGACGTCGGCATCGTCCGCTGCGTCGGCATGTACCACCAGGTCGGCATGTACAAGGGCCCGCTCGAATACAATTTCGTCATGGGCGTCGCCTCCGGCATGCCCGCAGATCCCGAACTGCTGCCGATCCTGATCAAGCTGAAGCGGCCCGAAGCGCATTTCCAGGTCACCGCCATCGGCCGCGAGGAGATCTGGCCGCTGCACCAGCGCTGCGCCGAGCTCGGCGGCCATCTCCGCACCGGGCTCGAGGACACCTTCTATCTCGCCGACGGCAAGAAGGTGACGTCGAACGGCCAGCTGATCGAGGCCATCGCCGCCTGCGCCAGGCGCGCCGGGCGCGAGATCGCGAGCCCCGCCGAGGCGCGGAAGATCTTTGGGACGAACAGGTAAGGTATCGCCTCACCCGTCATTGCGAGCGAAGCGAAGCAATCCAGAATCTCTCCGCGGATGCAGCCTGGATTGCTTCGTCGCTTCGCTCCTCGCAATGACGAGCAGGATCAAGTCATGTCCACCATCGAAAACACCATCTCCCCCGGCAGCGCCGCCTATCAGGCCAACCGCGACGGCATGCTCGGCCTGATCGACCGCATGCGCGCGCTCGAGGAGCGCACGCGCGCGGCATCTGCCGCGGCCAAGGACCGCTTCCACAAGCGCGGCCAGCTGCTGCCGCGCGAGCGCGTCGCGCTGGTGCTCGATCCCGGGGCGCCCTTCATCGAGCTGTCGACGCTCGCCGGCTACATGTTCGACGTGCCGGATGCGAACAAGAGCGTGCCGGGCGGCGGCGTCATCGCCGGCATCGGCTTCGTCTCGGGCATCCGCTGCATGGTCAGCGCCAGCGATTCCGGCATCGACGCCGGCGCGCTGCAGCCTTACGGCCTCGACAAGACCTTGCGGGTGCAGGAGCTCGCGCTGGAGAACAAGCTGCCTTATGTGCAGCTGGTCGAAAGCGCCGGCGCCAATCTGCTGCGTTACCGCGTCGAGGATTTCGTTCGCGGCGGCAACATTTTTCGCAACCTGGCGCGGCTCTCCGCTGCCGGTCTGCCTGTCGTCACCGTCACGCACGGCTCGTCCACCGCCGGCGGCGCCTATCAGACCGGCCTCTCCGACTACATCGTCATGGTCCGCGGCCGCACCCGCGCCTTCCTCGCCGGGCCTCCGCTGCTGAGAGCCGCGACCGGTGAGATCGCGACCGAGGAAGAACTCGGCGGCGCCGAGATGCACACGCAAGTGTCCGGCCTCGGCGACTACCTCGCCGAGGACGATCGCGACGCTCTTCGCATCGCCCGCGAAATCATGGCGGCGCTGCAATGGGAGCGGCCGGGCAAAGCCTCAGTGCAATTCAAACCGCCGCGCTACGACCAGGACGAGCTGCTCGGCATCATGCCGATGGACCACAAGCGCCCCGTGGACATGAAACAGGTGATCGCGCGCATCGTCGACGATTCCGATTTCACCGAGATGGCGCCGAGTTACGGCCCGGCTACCGTCTGCGGCCATGCCCGCATCGAGGGCCAGGCCATCGGCATCATCACCAATAACGGCCCGCTCGATCCGGCCGGGGCCAACAAGGCGACGCATTTCATCCAGGCCTGCTGCCAGACCCGCACGCCGATCCTCTATCTCAACAACACCACCGGCTACATGGTCGGCAAGGCCTATGAAGAGGCCGGCATGATCAAGCACGGCTCCAAGATGATCCAGGCGGTGACGTCGGCGACCGTGCCGCAGATCACCATCTATTGCGGCGCCTCGTTCGGTGCCGGCAATTACGGCATGTGCGGCCGCGGCTTCCATCCGCGCTTCTGCTTCTCCTGGCCCAACGCCAAGACCGCGGTGATGGGCGGCGAGCAGGCCGCCGAGACCATGGCGATCGTGACCGAGGCCGCCGCCGCGCGCCGCGGCAAGCCGATCGAGAAGGACAGGCTGGACGCCATGAAGGCTGAGATCATCGGTGTGTTCGACGGCCAGATGGACGTGTTCTCGACCAGCGCCCGCGTGCTCGACGATGGCGTGATCGACCCGCGCGACACCCGCGCAGTGCTGTCGGAGGTGCTCGCGATCTGCCGCGAGGGCGATGCGCGCACGCCCCAGCGCATGCAGTTTTCGGTGGCCCGCCCATGAGGAACGGATCAGTGCAGCACCGGCCGTTCTTCAAGATCCTGGTCGCCAACCGCGGCGAGATCGCGCTGCGCGTGATGCGCAGCGCGCGGCGTCTCGGCCTCGGTGTCGTCGCGGTCTATTCGGATGCGGATCGCGATGCGCTCCATGTGCGCGAGGCCGACCAGGCCGTGCGCATCGGCGAAGCCTTGCCGGCGCAGTCCTATCTCGACATCCCCGCGATCATCGAAGCGGCGAAGGCGAGCGGCGCGGATGCCGTTCATCCCGGCTATGGCTTTCTTGCCGAGAACGAGGCGTTTGCCCGCGCCTGCAAGGATGCCGGCCTCGTCTTCATCGGCCCGTCGCCGCAAGCGATCGAGGCGATGGGCAACAAGGCCGGCGCCAAGGAGATCATGCAGAAGGCCGGCGTGCCCATCGTGCCCGGCTACCAGGGCGCTGAGCAGGGCGACGAGGTCATGCTCGCCGAAGCCGGGAAGATCGGCTTCCCCGTGATGATCAAGGCGGTCGCCGGCGGCGGTGGCCGCGGCATGCGGCTCGTCACCGATGCCGCGTCTTTCCTCGATGCGCTACGCAGCGCGCGGTCGGAAGCGAAGGCCGCGTTCGGCGATCCCACACTTATCCTCGAACGCGCGATCCAGAACCCTCGCCACATCGAGATCCAGGTGTTCGGCGACAGCCACGGCAACGCCATCCATCTCGGCGAGCGTGATTGCTCGGTGCAGCGGCGGCATCAGAAGCTGATCGAGGAGGCGCCGTCGCCTGCCGTTACGCCTGAGCTGCGCGCGAAAATGGGCGAGGTCGCGGTCGCCGCCGTCAAGGCGCTCCGCTACGAAGGCGCCGGCACGCTCGAATTCCTGCTCGATGCCAGTGGCGCATTCTACTTCATGGAGATGAATACGCGGCTGCAGGTCGAGCATCCCGTGACAGAGGCGATCACCGGGCTCGATCTCGTCGAGCTGCAATTGCGTATCGCGCGCGGCGAGCCGCTGCAGATCAAGCAGCAGGACATCAAGTACTCCGGCCACGCCATCGAGGTGCGGCTCTGCTCCGAAGATGCCGCGCAGGATTTCATGCCGCAGTCCGGCCGCATGGCACGCTGGCAAGTGCCCGACGGCATCCGCGTCGAGCACGCGTTGCAACCGGGCTCGGAGATTCCGCCATTCTACGATTCCATGATCGCCAAGCTGATCAGCCATGGCGCCAATCGCGAGGAGGCGAGGGGGCGGCTGATCGTTGGCCTCGAGCAGCTCACCGCGTTCGGCGTGACGACCAATCAGGCGTTCCTGTTGTCGTGCCTGCGTCATCCCGGCTTTGCCAAGGGTGAGGCGACGACGGCTTTCATCGGCGCCCATCGCGACGAGCTGTTGGCGCCGCGGGCGGATGCCGCGTTCGATACCGCGCTGGCGGGCCTGCTGCTCTACGTCACCAATCCGCGCGCGCCATCGTGGCAGGGCGGACGGAGCCTTGCCGTCACCTTTCCGCTGCCGGCGAAAATCGACATCGGCGGCGATGTGCACGAGCTCGACATTACGCGCGAACGCGACGGCAGTTACACGGTCGCCGCCGAAGGACGCCAGGAAAAGTTCGAGATCGACCAACTCGATCCCGAGGCCATTCGCTTCCGGCACGCCGGCGTGATGGACAGCGCAAAATTCCTGCGGGATGGCGAACGGCTGTACGTCCAGCACCGCGGCATCCCGCTCGCGGTCACCGACCTCACCCTCGCCGCACCGCAGGCGGCCGCAAGCAATGGCGGCGACGGCAAGGTTCGCGCCGCCATGAACGGCCGCGTGGTCGCCGTCCTCGTCAAGCCCGGCGACCGCGTCACCGCCGGCCAGCCGGTGCTGACGCTGGAAGCGATGAAGATGGAGCATGTCCACAAGGCCGGCATCGACGGCGTGGTTAGCGCGATCGACGTCGCCGAAGGCGATCAGGTCACGACGGGCCGCATCGTCGCGGAGATCGGGGCGGGTTAGCGCCACAAACGCGGTCTCGTAGGGTGGGCAAAGGCGCGCAGGGCCGTGCCCAGGAATGTCGATCGCAAGCGGGATCGTGGGCACGCTTCGCTTTGCCCACCCTACGGCTGTGGCAGCCGCTCACGTTCCGAAAATGAAGTAATTTCAATATCTTGATTGTCGCGTAAACCTCACGGCTTTTCTCATTGAACATAGTTCATTTTAAAGCTACCAATATTGAACGATGTTCATTTCTGGAGATGTTCATGCTGCGCGCGCGCGACCAAGCTCAACCGGCCAATGCACCGGTCCCGCCAGTCATTCGCCGAGTCTCGAACGCCCCACTCCAAACCGGCGAGAAATATCTTATCGGTGCGCTCCTCGTCCTGACGCTCACCGCGCTTCTGGCGCCCGCACTGCCCGCCGCCGCCTGGCACATCCCGCACTTCGTCGACAGCCGCGCCTGGCTCGGCGTGCCCAACGCCGGCGACGTGCTGAGCAATCTCGCCTTCCTCGCGATGGGCGTGTGGGGCTCGGAGCGGCTGCGCGCCCGCTATGATGCGCCGGTGGGTGCGAGCTGGTTCTTCGTGGGGTTGATCCTCACTTGCCTCGGCTCGGGCTTCTATCATCTCGACCCCGATGCGCCGCAACGGCTCGTCGCCGATCGTCTCGGCATGGCGGTCGCGTTCGCAGGATTTCTGGGCATCGCGGCCAGCGAGCGGATCAGCACGCGCGCTGGCGAAGCGGTGCTGGTGCTGACGATGATCGCGGGCCTGCTGGCGGCCTGGGTCGCACGCGAGAATCTCACGCCATGGGTGGTCGTGCAGTTCGGCGGCATGGCGCTGGCCATGGGCCTGGCGTTCACACGCCCGCGGCCCGGCGCACTTGGCGTGCCGCTCGGCGGCGTGATCGTCTTCTATGTGCTGGCTAAGCTGTTCGAACTCGGCGACGTGACCGTGTTCGAAGCGACGGGGCATATCGTCTCCGGCCATACGCTCAAGCATCTGGCTGCGGCACTGGCGGCGTGGCCGGTGATCCGGGCGCTGGGATCTAGGCCGGGTACTCTTGAGCGGCTGGCCGCCGCTTGATGTCCCCTGCGTAGGGCGGCGCCGCAGGGCGCGCGGCGCGCCGATATGTGCTAAGCTTTTCTGGCCGGTTAAGCATCGGGAGAGGATTGTGACGCGACGCGAGTTCGTCGCACTCGTCAGCAGCGCGGCGGCAGTCCGACCGCTCGGCGCGCGTGCAGAGCGCCCGCCAGAACGTGTCCTCTATTTCACATACTCGGCCGGCTATCGGCACGACGTCATACCACTTTCCGAAGCAATCCTGACGCAGCTTGGAAGGAATTCCGGTGCCTTTGAGGTCATCGCAACCGAAGACTTGTCTGAATTTTCGACCGGAAACCTCGAGCGGTACGCCGCTGTGATGTTCTACACAAGCGGTGAAATTCCGATGAGCGGCGCCCAGAAGATGGCACTTCTCAACTTTGTGCGTTCGGGCCGTGGCTTTCTCGGCGTTCACTCGGCCACGGACACATTCTACACTTGGCCAGACTATCTCGATCTGATCGGCGGCTACTTCAACGGTCATCCCTGGCATCAGGGTGTGACCATCGAGGTTGCTGATGTTGCAGATCCACTGGTGGCGTTTCTGGGGAATTCGTTGCAGTTGAACGATGAAATCTACCAGATCAGCGACTTCGACTATCGCCGATCACGCGTGCTCCTGCGCCTCGATCAAAGTTCGGTGGACCTCAATAAGGCCGGTGTGCATCGACGCTTCTATGGTTGGCCGCTCGCCTGGAAACGATTTTACGGCCAGGGGCGAGTATTCTATTCGGCGCTTGGCCACGAGGCGTCGGTCTGGCAGGACCCGCGCTGCCAGAAAATCCTGACTAACGCTATCCTCTGGTCTACGAGAAGGTCGGCCTAGTGCAACCGGATTGCGATGCCGCTTGTGCCTTTCCTGCAGGCAAATATTGTGACGGCTATCGAGAATCCGCGCCAACAGCGGCCCAGTTGGCAATCAGTTCTTACAAGGCTGGTCAATCGTCTACGCCAAAGTCCGTCAATTTCCAGCCGGATTCATCCTTAGCGAAAGAGTAGATGATCGAGTCGCAAAAGGCAGAGTAGCTAACCACCCCCTTGGGAGATGTGTCCTTGACAGGCTTCTGCTTGGCAAGACACGCCCGGTGCGCAGGTCTGAAAGCACCCTTCCAGATCACAGGAAACTCCGCCGCTCGCCGCAGATCCTGGTAGAGGACAGGATATTTAATCATGTCCGATACGGCCTTCTGGTCGCTCTTACCGACTGCAGCTTTGAACTGCGTCCAGAACGTTGCGAAACCGTCATTGCTCCCTGCCGCAAGCCCCGGTCCCGCTGATGTCAGCAAACCAGCTACAAACAACGTCCCGCCGATGACCGGTCCCATCCAATTCATTCTAATCTCTCCAGCGTCCACGATCGGCACTTGAGACCAGCCGGGCAC
Source organism: Bradyrhizobium sp. USDA 336 (assembly GCF_044908355.1). Taxonomy (NCBI): domain Bacteria; kingdom Pseudomonadati; phylum Pseudomonadota; class Alphaproteobacteria; order Hyphomicrobiales; family Nitrobacteraceae; genus Bradyrhizobium; species Bradyrhizobium sp. USDA 336. Next base: position 6,118,795 of record NZ_JBIYDC010000002.1, read on the forward strand.
CAAGACCTCGCGACATCTGTCGCGGGAGAGAACTTGTAGGTTCAGGCCGCCTGCCCCGGAGTCATTGCGGAAGCGTTCTTAGGAGGCTGCGACAGGTTGCTGCCTGCATTCACCCTCGTTGTTTCTCTTCAGCGCTTTTTCCATCGGAGCTTTTAGAACGCTCTTCGAAACGATCAGCGCCCTTGGCTAGATCATGCCCAATCTTGCTCTCGTTTTTCGCTTCGTCTTCGGAAGCCGCTTCGTGCAAACCTTCAGCGGCCTGTTCCCCCGCTTTTGATGATTTTGGTTCGTGAGCCATTTGTGAACCCCCCCTGATAAAGGGGCTTTCCAGGAAACTTGCTGGTCCAGCCAGCTTGACATACCACTTTCCAATCGGATCGCCTGGACATTGTTCCAAGTCCCATTGAGTGGTCGCCGCGTAAACGCCAAGCAGTACAGGCTAACACCAGCGGGAAAGAACCTATGGTGTATCAGCTCCGAAGCGTAAGCGCTTCTAATTCGAGCCGGAATGTCCGCTTGGGATCATGAGCTCTCTTCGGAGCGACGGTTGCCTGCTTCCGGTCTACTCCAATGAGGCGACCAACCGTGACGCGCCGAGACTTCGCGTTTGGGCCGATTTTGTTGAAAAACGCGGCAGTTGCGACTCAAGGATAGCAGTGATTCAGTCTGTCTAATTGGCAGGACTGAAGATCATGATGGGGCATCAGCAAGTCGAGCAGGCTGCGTTGTTCTATGAGTTCTCGCTCGAGAAGCATATTCCCTCCGACCATCTTTTGAGATCGGTCGACAGGTTCGTCGACCTGCAAGAGATCAGGCGGGAGCTGGCACCTTTCTACAGTAGCATCGGCCGACCTTCGATCGATCCTGAACTGATGATCCGGATGCTCCTGATCGGTTACTGCTTCGGCATTCGATCGGAACGGCGCCTTTGCGATGAGGTTCACCTCAATTTGGCCTACCGGTGGTTCTGCCGGCTCGGTCTGGATGGAGCGGTGCCGGATCATTCGACATTCTCCAAGAACAGGCACGGCCGCTTCCGGCACAGCGACCTCTTCCGTCGCGTGTTCGAGAGCGTGCTGCGCCGCTGCATCGAGGAACGACTGGTTGGCGGTGAGGGATTTGCGGTTGATGCGAGCCTAATCAAGGCCGATGCCAATCGGCAGAAGGGCATCGAAGGCGATAAGGGACTTCCGCCGGAGGCTGCCGGCCGAGCAATCGATGAGTATCTGGCTGTCCTCGATGATGCCGCGTTCGGAGCGGCGACCGAGGTTACCCCGAAGTTCGTATCGCCCTCCGACCCGGCGGCGCGCTGGACGGGGGCGCACGGTGGCCAAGCGTTTTTCGCTTATTCGACGAACTACCTGGTCGACGTCGAGAACGCGATCATCGTCGATGTTGAGGCAACGACGGCGATCCGGCAGGCGGAGGTATTGGCCGCCAAGCGCATGATTGAACGATCGCTAGAGCGGTTTGATCTCTATCCGAGCCGGCTACTCGGTGACAGCGGCTATGGCTCGGCCGAGATGCTCGCTTGGCTGGTCTATGAGCACGGCATCGAACCGCACGTTACAGTCTTCGATAAGTCCGCCCGCACAGACGGTATCTTCTCGCGCGACGACTTCACCTATGACCATGCTGGCGACATCTATCGTTGCCCTGGTGGCAAAGTTCTTACCACCACCGGAACGTTGGTGAATGATGGTGCCACCATGCTTTACCTCGCCAGCAAGCGCGATTGTGATCGATGCGCATTGAAGGCTCGGTGTTGCCCCAAGCAGGCATCACGGAGGGTGCCGCGCTCCATCTACGAAGGCGCTCGCGACATGGCGCGCCAGATCGCCAAATCGTGGGAGGGAGGCACCTCGCGCCGGCTTCGCAAGAAAATCGAGATGTTGTTCGCCCACCTCAAGCGCATCCTCAAGCTCGACCGTTTGCGTTTACGAGGCCCGAACGGCGCGCGCGATGAGTTCATCCTCGCGGCCACCGCCCAGAACCTTCGAAAGATGGCCAAGCTCATCCCGATGCCCACCGCGAGGCTCGCATAGGGTCGATGGAGCAGTTCGGTCACGTCGCGACGGAGCTATTACAACAAAATACTGCCGGCCTTTTTCAACGGAATCGGCCAGAAGCGGAAGTCTGAGTTGCGCCGGATCAGCTCTCGTTGCGACGTCGACACAGTGTGCCGAAAAGCTCTCGGAGAGAATATCGCCGATAGTGGGCGCCGTATGAAAACCGCAGCCGTCGTTCCCGCTGCTTTGCGATTGCCCTTCCGTGACGGAAGTAGAGAGCGATGGTCGCGAGAATGACGATAACGCCAATGATCCAGTGTCCAGACCCGAATAGCGCAATGATGAATAGCCAAACGACGAAACCCGCAACCAGCCAAAGAAGCAAATAGCCAATATACGAGGGAAAATCCGGCATCTTGTTTATCGGCATGCTTCCCGACCACTCCGTCACTGGACCAGCTGCAATGCGCACCAACCTAGCTCTAGTACGTCAACCGATAGGCCCAGGAGATGGGTAAAGTTCTGATGTTGAATCGCGAATGACATTACCGTTAGCCTCAGCCACGGCCCAAATCACATGCGAAGCCCACGCTGATCTACCTTCGCAAGGGCCAATAGCCTCTACTCGCTTGACGATTGTTTAACCGAAATCCGCGTTAACGTTGCAGTGTTCCATGGGCCTTGCTACCGATTGAGTTACCATCGGCAAGCGTTTTTCAGCCCGGAGAAGTAAATGAAATTGGGCTTAGAGCTAAGGCGGGTCCTGAGCGGGATTGCTTTCCTGTCCGTGCTCTTGCCCTTCTGTTCTGCGGCAATTGCGTCTGACGCCGAGACTTACCAGACGGCTGCTGCCGTTGCCGTAAGCAAGCTGGATTTTGACCGAGCCATTCAAATCTACTCCAAAGGGTTTGAACAGCAATTCAGTCTCAAGGACCGGGCGGAGCTGCTGCGGATGAGGGGTGTAACTGCTCAGCTGGCAAAAAGATGGGATCAAGCCGAAGCTGATTTTACCGCGGCCGTCGAAATGGTCGGTTCTACCGACCCGCGCGCTTATCGGGACCGCGGCTTTTTCTATCACCACAGAGGTCACTTCGAACTTGCGCTAGCCGACTACACCGCAGCGGCGAAGCTGTTCCCGGATAACGGGGCTTTCCCCAACGGTCAGGGGCTGGCGCTTATGGAGCAGGGCAGATTCGACGAAGCGATCAAACGGTTTGACGAAGCGATAAAGCTTGCGCCGACATCAGGTCTATTCACGCTTGGAAGGGCCGAGGCCTACAATCGTTCGGGCCGACCGCAAACCGCTTTGGGGGATTACGACAAGGCGATGGCACTCGGACATCTCGCGCTAAACGATACCTATCGACTTCGCGTGGGCGTCGGAGCCGCTCATCTCAAATTGAAGAATGAGAAGGCCGCGATCGAAAGCTTGGATAAGGCTGTCGAACTCGACCCGAATTCGATTACAGCCCTCAGGTACCGAGGCCTAGCCTACGAACGGGCAGGTGAGCTTGATCGTGCGTATCGCGACTACGAGACCGTCTTAAGACTACATCCAGGCGACGAATTTGCCGTGAAGCAGCTGCAGAGGCTCCGCGCGAAGTAGGGATCAAAGGTCGCCTGATCTACAACCATTACCTCAGATATGGCTGCTCGGGTGGCCTCGGAAACTGAAAGCATCAGGTCTGCTTCGGGTCAAAATGCGAAGAACTCAGGTTGAGAAAATCTAGTCAGGTTCACTACGATGAGCGGACCTCCGCCAGCGGAGCCGCAACTTTGCCTTCGGGCCAGAAGCGGAAATCTGTCGCTGCGGCAGAGATGTCCATCAACCCCGCAGGCTAACTCCGTTAATTGAGGAGGTGAAGGGCCGCTGCATGAAGACCGGCAGTTGCTGAAGCTAAGACCGGACCACCCTCCTCAGCCCTTCCCCCATCGATGCGCGTCACCACTCCGCCCGCCTTTTCGATGATGGGGATCAACGCGACGATATCGTAGGATTGGAGCGAAGGTTCGACTGCGAGGTCAATGCGACCAGCAGCGACCATCGCAGTGGCGTAGCATTCGCCGCCGTAGCGAGTCATCCGGACTGAGGCGGCAAGGCGATCGAAGGCCTGCTTGAGCTCACCATCATAGCGATCAGGCGAGTTCGTATGCAGGATGGCCCGCGACAGCGTGCCGACGTCTCGCGTGGACAGTCGCTCGCGCTTGCCTGCATATTCGTACCAGGCTCCATCAGCGGTGGCCCAGAAACGCTCACGCGTGAAGGGCTGGCTCATCATTCCCTGTTCGGCTCGACCATTGACGGTGAGCCCGATCAGTGTGCCCCAGACGGGAAGGCCGCAGATGAAGGGACGCGTCCCATCCACGGGGTCTAAGACCCAGCGGCAGGAACCGCTTCCGGTTAGACCGAGTTCTTCGCCCAGAATGGCATGGTCGGGATATTCGGCCTCGATCGCAGCTCGAATAGCAATCTCGGCCTGCCGGTCAGCGTCGGTCACCGGGTCGAAGTAGCCCTCTCCAGTTTTGGAATCGATGGCAAGGGCGGTGCGAAAGCGTGGCAAGGTTTCGCGATCGGCGATATCTGCCAGTCGATGGAGGAAATCGGCGCTCGGTAGTCTCGGCATCAAACACTCCAATTGTGCACGCTCACTGCCGTTGTATCCGGATGGCTGGCGAACTACATCCTAAACTTGCATAATGTCCGGTGGTGATCTTGAAGGTCGCCCTCGAGACCTCGCCAGGCGCTATAAGTCGCTCGACCTGATCCGGTCGCCTCCTGGCGACGTATTGAATACCGAGGCGGTGGGCTGCACTCATCAACGGAAAGACTCGCGCAAGCACAACGAGCAGGTCCAGCCCTCCGTTGGAGGGCATGCGAACGGACAGCGGCGTAGCAGGGGTAGTGTTCGCACCATCACTGGAGGCTGAATACCAGGCTGATTTTGTCCCGGGACGTCACTCGCCAAAAGAACAAGCCTGCATTCGGTTCCATTTCGCACCCGCACCCACTTTCCACATCGCAGATCGATCATCCCCACAATAAGTCTTGGCCGTGCGGCGTGAAAGCCAATACGCTGTGTGGTGGCAATGACGCCAGACGCACTCGTGGGTCGCAACAGCGGGTATCAGCATTGCGGACAAGAGTGCGTGCGTGAGATCCGTTGAGAGGCTGCGCGATGACCGATCTTTCCTTGAAAGCCGCGACACCTGCTCCACCCGACACCGATGCCGAGCCGAGCCTGCGCCGGGTCATGGGCCCGTGGCTCCTCCTGCTTTTCATCGTCGGCGACATTCTCGGCACCGGCATCTATGCGCTCACCGGCCAGGTCGCCAACCAGGTGGGCGGCGTCGTCTGGCTGCCGTTCCTCGTCGCCTTCGTCGTGGCGCTGATCACTGCGCTGAGCTATCTCGAACTCGTCACCAAGTATCCGAAGGCCGCAGGCGCCGCGCTCTACACCCACAAGGCGTTCGGCATCCATTTTATCACGTTCATCGTTGCGTTTGCGGTGATGTGCTCGGGGATTACCTCCGCTTCCACTGCCTCTCGCGCTTTCTCTGCAAACATGTCGAACGCGTTTGGCCTGGGCCTGTCGGGGTTCGGCATTACCATGACTGGGCTCGTCTTCATGGCGGTTGTTGCCGCGGTCAACTTTCGCGGCGTTGGCGAAAGCGTCAAGGCGAACGTTGTTCTGACCTGCGTCGAGCTAACGGGCCTCTTGATCATCATCATCATCGGCCTTTGGGCGATCGGCCTCGGCCAGGGTGACGTCTCGCGCGTCACGCAGTTCAAGGCAGGCGATGCCGGCATGTTCTGGCCGGTGATCGCTGCGACCACGCTCGCGTTCTTTGCCATGGTCGGCTTCGAGGATTCCGTCAACATGGCGGAGGAATGCAAGGATCCGACACGGCATTTTCCAATCGTGCTGCTTGCCGGACTGCTCATCACCGGCGCAATCTACGTGCTGGTCTCGATCTCGGCGATTACGCTGGTTCCGCCGGAGAAGCTCGGCGAAGGCGAGACGCCGCTGTTGCAAGTGGTGAGGGCCGGCGCGCCGAACTTTCCGCTCTGGATCTTCGGCTTCATCACCATGTTTGCGGTGGCCAACTCCGCGCTGATCAACATGCTGATGGCGAGCCGGCTCGTCTACGGCATGAGCCGCGAGCATGTGCTGCCGCCGGTGCTTGGCAAGGTGCATGCGAGCCGGCGTACGCCCTACATCGCGATCGGCTTCACCACGCTGCTGGCATTCGCACTGATCACCTTTGTCGGCGAAGTGCCGGCGCTCGGCGGAACGACCGCGCTGCTTCTGCTCTGCGTGTTTACGGTGGTCAATATCGCGGTGCTGGTGCTGCGCAAGGACAACGTCGCACACGACCATTTTCGTACGCCGACGATCCTGCCGGTGCTGGGGGCAATCTCCTGCGCATTCCTGGCCGGGCCATGGACCGGACGGGCGATGGTCCAGTACCAGGTCGCGGGGGTCTTGATCGCCATCGGCGTCGTGCTCTGGGTGATCACGACGCTCGTCAACCGCGCCCAAGGCGTCAGGCCCGAGCAGCCAGACATGGAGACGATCGGCGGACGGGGACCTGTGAACTAGCTGCAGCTCGGGTGGTGCGATGCTGCCCGACGCGGCGAGGTCGGCTATGGGTCATTCGCGTCGATTTCGCCGCGTCACCACCACGTCCGGTCTAGCCCCGGCTGCTGACGTGCACGGCGCCATCGCGATCTTCGCCTTCGGGCCAAAAGCGGAAATAAGGGAGGACATGTGCGCCTGACCAGAGGCCATTCGGCTCGCAACCAGCGGGTTCGATTGATCTACATCAACCTCCTGTGCAGAGAGAGCCGCAATCTGGCAAGCGGGGCTTGAAGAATTCAACGAAAGGTTCCCTCATGCTCCGCTATATTCTCGCTCCCCTTGCCGCTTTCGTTTTGCTCGTGGTCTGCTTGATCCCCGATGATGCCGAGGCTCGGCGCGGCGGAGGTGCCTATCGGGGTGGCGGCGGTTACCGCGGCGGTGCGGTCGCAGTTCGAGGACCGCGGGGCGGCGGCGCTGTTGCGGTGCGCGGCGCTGGCTACCGGGGCTACGGCTATCGGGGCGGCTATCGCGGTTACGGCTATCGGGGCTACGGTGTCGGAGCGGCAGCGGTAGGCGCGGCTGCGGTTGGCGCTGCTGCGTACCGCCGCAGTTGCTACGATGCGTACGGAAACTATATTTGCGCCTATTAATCCGTGGCGCCGCGCGATAGCCCGGCTGGCCCTCTGCGCACAAGCGCGGGCGGTGACCGTCCGACGATGGTGACCCCCGCAAGCGTCAGTGGTCTATCCTTCTTCGCTCACGATGAGGGCAAGCGTCTCAAGCTGGTTTCCCAGCGCCGTCCAGCTATGCGAAATATTGGTCAACACGGCAGCTCGGCGGGCCGAATTGGCTGGATCGGCTGCGAGGATTTTGTAGTTCGCCGCATATGTTCTGCATTGGTCAATGGTTGGCATTAGGACCCTTCCGGCGGGGTAGAACTCACCCGTGTTAGGGGCAACATTACCGGCCTTCTGCAAGTTCCTGCCTGGTATCAGTTAGGGCAGGTGAATTCCTGCTGGGGCCGCGCGACGGCCTGTGTAAACGTATTCCAAAATCATTCTATCGCTCTAAATTACACAGGTCATGTACTAACCTGCTTTTCCGAACGGGGGGCGGAAAGGCTGCACTAGGCTTGGAGTTCTTTTCGGCCGTTCGCTAAGGTTTGCCCATAGCTCGGGAGGATGCTGTGACTGCTTTGAGCGAACAACGCGTCCGTGAGATTTACGAGCATTTCGCCCATGGTCGTTTAAGGGACCTTGAGGATGCTTTAGACGAGCAGATCGATTTTCTGAGCCATGCTCCGCCTGATCTTTTCCCGTACCTCGGAAGGCGGGCGGCCGGGCCGATGTTCTGCGAGCATTCGCTGAAGTGCATGAAAAGCTGGAAGTTCTGTCGTTTTGGCCTATGACCATTGTGGTCAATGATGACCGCGCGGCTCTCTCGGTTATTATTAAGGTGAAGGATCGCGCCACGGCACGGTCTGCCCACTACCTTGCAGCACACTTTCTTCGGTTTCGCAAAAACCGCATCATCGACTTTTGCGCCATCATCGACTCCCTCGACGCAGCGCGCCAATTGGCTGGGCAGGAGCCTACCGTTCAAAGATAGCTAATGGAGTCACGGGAGGTCCGCTTTGGGTCTTGGCCGTGTAAAAACGTGCTAACAGGGTCGTCAGTCTGAAGGCAAAACTAGGCCGGCCTCAGGCCGCGAGCGCGGCGATCAGCGGCCTAATCCCGAGGATATTCATTGCTCGGGTCAGATTGTAGGCCAGAACCGAGAGCGCCATCTCGGAGGCTACCCTTGGCAGAGTTTTGGTCAGGAAGTGCGTCGCTCCCATGCGTGCCTTCATCGTGCCGAACGGATGCTCGACGGTCTCGCGACGAAGGCGCATGGCGAGCGGGTTCGCATCGAGCCGCTGCTGCACGGCGTCGAGTAGATCCTCGTGCTCCCATCGCGTGATCCGGCGCTCTGACCCGGGCGTGCACTGGGGTTTGATCGAACAATTCTTACAGGCGTTGGTCCAATAGCGCCGCAGCATCTTGTCGGCTTCTTCGTTTGTATAGCGATACGGCAATCGCTCCCCGGCCGGACAACGATAGGCGTCTTCCTCAGGCAAATAGACGAAGTCCTGCTTACCGAAGCGTCCGTCCGACTTGGCGCCCGAAGTCATCGGCTTGGGTAGAGTTACCGTGATGCCGGCCTCGTGGCAGGCGAGGATCTCCGGGCTGCTGAAGTAGCCGCGATCGGCAACGGCCTCGAGCGTCTCAGTCTTCAGAACAGCCTTCGCCTGCATGGCCATATTGGCAAGTTGTGCCCGATCTGAGCCGCTGTTCGTCACCTCATGCGCGATGATCAGGTGATGGTCGGTATCGACGGCGACTTGGACATTGTAGCCGACAACGCCGGATCCGCGGCCACTGGTTGCCATCGAACGGCTGTCCGGATCGGTCAGGGAGATTTGCTGATCCGGCGAAGCGAGCATCTGCCTCTCGTAGGTGGCGAGCTTGCCCATCTCCTCCTTCAGCTTCGTCAGCTTCTCGGTAAGCCTCGTCACCTTCGCCGCCAGCGCCTCGCTCGGCTCCTGTCGGTCGGCCGTGTCAAGTTGGCTTAGATAGCGCGCGACACTCTCCTCCAAACTGAGCGCGCCGCCGCTCCACCTTCGCGCGCGTGAAGTTCCTGTCCCGGTTGTTCACGGCCTTGAACTTGCTCCCATCGATGGCGACGCTGGACGTCGTGAGAAGACCCATCCCGCGGCAGAGCTCAACAAAGCGCGCACATACCTTGCGCAGCGCCAGGCCGTTGTCCTTGCGGAAGTCCGCAATCGTCTTGTGATCGGGAGCGAGCCGACCCAGCAGCCACATCACCTCGACATTGCGCCCAGCCTCTCGTTCCAGCCGCCGGCTCGACTGCACTCGGTTTAGATAGCCGTAAATGTAAAGCTTCAGGAGAACCGAGGGATGGTACGACGGCCGACCGGTGGCCGCCGGCTCCGCACCCTCAAAGCCCATCTCAGCCAAACTGAGCGCATCGACAAATACGTCGATCACGCGAACTGGGTTACTCTCGTCAATGAAATCATCGAGGCATTCGGGCAACAGCGTCCGCTGCCCACGATCCGCCTCTTCAACAAAGCGCCTCATCGATTCCCCCAAAAGAATCACGGGAGAATCATAACAGCCGCTCGCCGTTTTCACACAGCCAGGGTCATTCGCGTCGGTTTGCCGGTGCGGCAATGACTTCCGGTCTAGCCGGACAAGCGGACGTGGTCAGATCGGGCCCGCAGGTCTCGAACGGGCCAGAAGCGGAAGTGCTCTAATCAGGAAGTGCTCAGCAAGTTGATGTCGGTAGCCAGCTCAGCGCCAGGCACAAACCTCACCACCCTGATTTAATCGCATATCCGCCGACTATGACCTTCGGACGAGCACCGCCCGGCAATTCTCTGACAAGACCGGAGATAGCCGTCACACCGGTGAGTTGTTGGGGCAAAGCCATCGAGATCAACAGCGCTTTGGGGGCAACCGCGATAATTTGCTGAGCTAGTTCATGCAAATCGAGATGGTCGACGACAGTTGGTGTACAGTTGCTGTTACTTTCCAACCAAAGAGCGAGAATGCGGACGGCCAGAGTATGAGTATTGCCCGGCGCATTCATGAGAAAGTACCGGGGTGCCCCTTTTCGACGTCGTGTCCTACCCCGTCGCATGCTTCCTTCGATCAATTCGATGACGCGCTCGCTAAAAGCAGTGAATTCGTGTTCGTCCGCAACGGTGATGGTGCCGGAATGCCACTGTTCGCCGATCTTGTAGAGCAGCGGGGCCAAAATTCCGAGGAGAATATCAACGGGCTTGAAGTTAGCGGCGATCGCTTCCTCAACAAGCTGCTGAGCCAAACGAATATCATTTCGTCGCCCTGCTTCGTAGAGCGAATTGTAAACACGGCGGAGAAGCTCGGAGTGCTGGACCACATCGCTTGCGAATATATCCGGGTGCTCTGACTCGCACCTCCGGCAGAGTCCGTAAGTGACCGACAACTCTTCAAAGGGAAAGGTTTCGCCTTGAAACCTCTGACAGTAGGAGCACCACTTCAACATTAGCCTTAGCACCTCCCAGCTTCGCTAGTGGCTGCGATCGTAATTCCTTTTTTTAATCCGCAGCATCATTCTTCGTGACTGTCTACGTCAAAGACTAATTCAAATCACCTCGGCAATCCCCGGTAAGTTCAAAAGTGAACACCCGGGTCCCTTGCGCTTTTTGCGCTCCTTATAGTTGAGCGGGAATCGACCGACGCGCCAGCCCCTCTCGATAAGACCTAGCCAAGGGTGACCTCAGACTGCTGGATGAATCCGGAACTGGGATGGTCGCTTTGGGTCATTCAGGTCAGATCGGCCGAGGCTCCGCAATGTCCGGTCGACCTCCAAGAGCTGACCGGCAGCCTACCGTGGAGAATAGCCGCGAAGGGCCAACAGCAGACTCAGTCCAATCAAGCGTACTAGCGACTGGATTGTGAAGTTATCGCCTTCCCGACTTTGCGGATGTGCTCCACGAAAAGGCCGACGGCCGGGCTCAAGGTGCGATTCTTCAAGGTAAAGATCGCTACGGGCCGCGCTGTCGCCTGTGGGCCGAGATCGATCGGTAAGGTCTTCACGACCAAACGTTTCACGTTGAGGACGGGGACCGCGGAGGCGGCGACGATGCTCAGGTACTTGCCGGTCATTAGCAACATGTCGCGCAGTTGGAACGAATAGGTCAGCACGCTCGCCTGCGGAACGCTCAGGCCGCAATTGCGGAAAGCTTCCTCGATGAAGATGCCCGGCATTTCGTTCGGCGGATACAAAATCCACTTCTCGTCCATGAGGTCCGCGAGTTCGAGCGTCCGACGCCGCGCCCACCTGCTTGCCGTTCCGGCAACGACAACGAGCGGGTCGTGATACAGAATCTCGGCGTCCAAATCCTCCTCGGCGAATGCCGGCCCGATACGGCCGAGCATCAGGTCGACGTTCCGGTCGCGCAACTCACGGATATCCAGGGCCAGGGGGTTGGTCTGGATCACGTGCAACTTGATGCCGGGATACTGATCGCCAAGCTGTTCCACGACGGCCGGAAGCAGGGTCGCCGCCAAGGTTTCGGGGCATCCCACCCGGACCTCGCCAACGCGCGGATCAGACATGAACTCGATTTCGCCGACCCCCTGCCGCAGCTCATCGAATACGCTAAGGCCGCGTTGCACAAAGGCGCTGCCATAGGCAGTGGGTTCGATGCCCTGAGGACCGCGATCCAATAGTCGCACGCCGAGCGCATGCTCCAGATCGGCAATGGACTTCGAAACCGCGGGCTGCGTGATGGACAACTGCTGCGCCGCCTTGGCCATGCTGCCGCGCTGCACGACGGTCAGCAGTACGTGCAGGTCGCGCAGACGGATGCGGCGACCGATCCGAGTGTCCCAATGCTCACGCGAAGGCATAACTTTTTCCTCATTTAGATAGTCCCAATTCGCGTATTCCCTTTATAGCGCGCCCCCATATCCTCCGCAGCAGATTTCGAGGACGGAGGTTCGCGGTGGCAATCCAGAGTCGGCAATTGCATCCCCTCTTCGTCGCCGAGATAACCGGCGTCGACCTGCGTACCTGCGGTCCCTCAACGACCGTCGAGATCGCAGCGGCACTTGAGCGCCACGGCGTGTTGGTATTTCGCGGGCAGGCACTCGAGGACAGGCACCAGGTCGAGTTCAGCAGGCTGTTCGGGTCGCTGGAAGCCCCGATTGGAACGATCCGCCGTGATCGCAAGCACCGCCTGGGTCGCGAGCTCGCGGACATTTCGAACCTCGATGAGAACGACAATATCCGCGCATCGTCCGACCGCTGGCGCATGATGCTGCGCGCCAACGAGCTTTGGCATACCGACAGCTCGTTCAAGCCTGTTCCGGCGAAATTCTCGCTTTTGTCGGCGCGCGAGGTTCCGCCGGAAGGTGGCGAGACTGAATTCGCCGACTTGCGAGCCGCCTACGAAGCGCTTGACCCTTCGACCCAGGACAAGATCGCACCGCTCGTCGCCGAGCATTCGATCTTTCATTCGCGCAGCCTCGTCGGCTACACGGAATTTTCCGACGAGGAGCGCGCCGCGTTGCCGCCGGTTCAGCAGCCCTTGGTACGCCTACATCTCGGCTCCCAGCGCAGGACGCTATTCCTCGCATCGCACGCATCGCACATCGTCGGGTGGCCGATCCCGCAGGGTCGCGCGCTGCTCAAGGACCTGACGGATTTCTCGACCCAGCCGCGCTTCGTCTACCAGCACCATTGGCGCGTCGGCGATCTCGTCATGTGGGACAATCGCTGCACCTTGCATCGCGCCCGGCCGTACGACGACATGCGATGCCGCCGCGACATGCGCCGCACCACGGTCGAAGATTCGACGGCGCCGCAGTCGCACTCCTTCAATCCCCCAGCAGCCTGAAGGAGATGGCTATGACCAAACTCACACGTCGCTCTGTACTTGGCGGTCTCGCAGCTTCCGTGGTCACGCCCCTTCACGCCGATGCCGTGTGGCCGAGCCGTCCCGTCACCCTGGTGCACGGCTGGCCGCCAGGCGGACCAACCGACACCGTCGCTCGCCTTATCGCCGAGGGGCTTGGGCGCCGTCTTGGTCAACCGGTCGTGATCGACCCGCGGCCCGGAGCAGCCGGAACAATCGCCGCAGCGCACGTCGCTCGCACGGCACCTGACGGCTACACGTTAATTGCGATCCCGGGCGGACATGCGAGCACCGCCGCGCTCTACAGCAAGCTGCCCTATCGCACCGTCGAAGACTTCTCGATGATCGGAATGATCGCCGACTATCCGTTCGTCGTTGCAACTTACCAGGACCACACGATCAGGTCGATGACGGACCTACTCGGCGAAGCGCGCACGCGCGGCGCACCGCTGCTTTACGGCACGCCCGGCGTCGGAACGACGCATCACCTGCTGATCGAGCTTCTCGCAAAGACAGCCGGGGTCCGATTCCAGCACGTCCCCTATCGGGGTAGCGCTCAGGTCGTTACCGACCTCGTCGGCAGGCGAATCGACTTCATGGTCGATCCGCCGACACTGGTAGCCAAAATGGCACGTGAAGGTCAGATGCGCGCCCTCGCGACCACCGGCACCACCCGTTTCTTCAGCCTACCGGAGGTCCCAACCATCGCGGAGGCAGGCCTTCCCGACTACGCCGTCACATCCTGGCAGGGCCTCGCGGGACCGGCCGGAATGCCGGCGTCTATCGTGCAACGCCTGAATGCCGAGATCGCCGCTATCCTGGCGGAGCGTCCTTTCACCGAGCGCCTGCGTGCGCTCGGCAACGAGCCGCGATCGTCGACCCCAGACGAGTTCAAGGCTCGTGTCATCCTCGATGTCGCCAAATGGACGAGCGTCGTCGCCGACGCCAACATCGAGCGCCTCTGAGAACTGCCGCCACGACGCATGCGCTGGCGCGTCGACGGCGTCGTTCTCTCGACTTAAAAGGCCGCCATGAGTGAACTTCTTCCCGCTTTGGCTTTTCAGTCTCGCCATCCCTGCGCAGTTTCTTGCTCGTCGCGGGGCTTGAGCTTGAGCGGGAGGGGGCTCAAGCAGCGCAGATTCCAATCGGCGCGTCGATGAGCCCGCCGCCAGCAGCGCATGCAAAAGAGGCGCGGCCATGCAATTGCCAGAGATCACGCTCATCTTCTTCTACGTGTTCAACGTATTGCGGATTGCTGCTTACCTTCCGCAGATTCTGCGTGTCGCGGCTGATCGCGATGGTGCCAGGGCGATCTCGTATACGACGTGGTTCGTATGGATCGGTGCCAACGGTTCGACCGCGGCTTACGCACTGGTCATTGCTCCAAGCCTGGCCCTGTTCGTGGTCAGCATGCTCAACGCGATTGGATGCGCGGCCGTTGTCGTGCTCACAGCCTGGAAGCGTCATCAGCTCGGAGCCGCATAAGCAACTACAAGACCACCGGCGTACTGTCAGGAAGAAGTGTTGTGCATTGATCACCTTCTGCTTTGGGTCACAAGCGGAAACGCTCTGCCCAGCAGAAGATGTCCTCTCTTCCTTCAGGAGCTGACATCGCTTTTACGAGTACACGCCCTACTGGCTCCGCCCCGTCCCCTCATTGAGCAGACACGCCACCTGATGCCCGTCTCCGGCATCCACCAGCGCCGGCCGCTGCGTCTTGCACCGCTCCATCGCAAACCGGCAGCGGGTGTGAAATGCGCAGCCCGACGGCGGATTGACCGGGCTCGGCACGTCGCCGTCGACCAGCGGCGCGAGCTTCTTCGCCAGCGGATTGGCGACCGGCACTGAGGCGAGCAGGGCCTGGGTGTAGGGATGCCTGGGGTTGCGGAACAGCTCGTCCTTGTCGGCGATCTCGACGATGCGGCCGAGATACATCACGGCGACGCGGTGGCTGATATGCGCGACCACGGCGAGGTCGTGCGCGATGAAGAGATAGGAAAAGCCGTGCTGCCGCTGCAGGTCGATCAAAAGGTTGATCACCTGCGCCTGGATAGAAACATCGAGCGCGGAGACCGGCTCGTCGCAGACGATCAGGCGTGGCCCCAGCGCCAGCGCGCGAGCGATGCAGATGCGCTGGCGCTGACCGCCGGAGAATTGATGCGGGAAATTGCGCATCTGGTCGGGCCGTAGTCCCACCTGCTCGAACAGCCTTGCGACCCGCGTCTCCAGCTCCTTGCCGGTCGCGAGCCCATGCACCGCGATCGGTTCGCCGACGATGTCACCGGCGGTCATGCGCGGATTGAGCGAGGCGAACGGGTCCTGGAACACGATCTGCATCGAGCGGCGGTGCGGGCGCAGCGCCGTCTTCGAAAGATGCGTGATGTCCTCGCCGTCGAGGCGGATCTGACCCGAGGTCGGCTCGACCAGCCGCAGCACGCTGCGCGCCACCGTGGACTTGCCGCAGCCGGATTCGCCGACGAGGCCGAGCGTCTCGCCAGTGCCAAGCGCAAAGGAGACGCCATCGACCGCGTGCACGGTGCCGACCTGCCTTCGCAGCACGCCGGCGCGCACAGGGTAATGCTTCTTGAGATCGGTGACTTCGAGCAGCGCCTCGGTCATGCCACCTCCGCGACTTCTTCAGCCCGCCAGCAGGCGGCGAGATGGCCGCCGCCCCAATCCGCCAGCGGCGGATATTCGGCCTCGCAGCGCTTGATGGCGAGCTTGCAGCGCGGCGCGAAGGCGCAGCCTTGCGGCAGCCGCACCAGCGATGGCACCGTGCCGGGGATTTCGTTCAGCCGCGCTTGAGCGGCGGCGCCGGAGGCCGGCACGGCTGGGATCGAGGCCATCAGCCCGCGCGTATAGGGATGCTTCGGCGCGGCGAACAGCGCCTCGACGCTGGCCTCCTCGACCTTCCGCCCCGCATACATCACGATCACGCGCTGCGCGGTCTGCGCGACCACGCCGAGATCGTGCGTGATCAGCACGAGCCCGGTGCCGAGCTCCTTCTGGAGGTCGAGGATCAGCGCCAGGATCTGCGCCTGGATGGTGACGTCGAGCGCGGTGGTCGGCTCATCCGCAATCAAGAGCGCCGGCCGGCACGCCAGCGCCATCGCGATCATCGCGCGCTGGCGCATGCCGCCGGAGAGCTGGTGCGGATATTCCCGCGCCCGCCGCGCCGGCTCGGGGATGCGCACCAGCCGCAGCATCTCGACGGCGATATCTTGCGCCTGTTTCGCTGAGATATGCCGATGCAGCCGCACCGCCTCGACGATCTGGTCGCCGATCCGCATCACCGGATTGAGCGAGGTCATCGGCTCCTGGAAAATCATGGAGATGCGATTGCCCCTGACCGCGCGCATCTGCGCCTCATCCAGTGCCAGCAGGTCGGTGCCTTCCAGCGAGACGGAGCCGCCGACGATGCGGCCGGGCGGATCGGGCACGAGCCGCATCACCGACAGCGCGGTCACGCTCTTGCCGCAGCCGGATTCGCCGACGATCGCCAGCGTCTCGCCCCGCCTGACGCTGAAGGAGAGGTCGTCGACAGCCCTGAACAGGCCGGAAGTGGTGAAGAACACCGTCTTCAGGTTCTTCACATCGAGCACGAGATCGGTCTTGTCCGCCATCAGCCGCGCTGCCTCGGATCCAGGATGTCACGCAGGGCGTCACCGAACAGATTGGCGCCGAACACGGCGAGGCTGATCGCGACGCCCGGGAAGATCACCAGCCACGGCGCGGTGCGGACATATTCGGCGGCGGATTCGGACAGCATGCGGCCCCATGACGGATAGGGCTCGGGAATGCCGAGGCCGAGGAAGGACAGCGAGGCCTCGGTCAGAATGGTCGAGCCGAGCTGGGCGGTGGCGAGCACGATCAGCGGCGCCAGCGTGTTCGGCAGCACGTGGCGCAGCGCAATCCGCATCTCGCTCATGCCGATCGACTTGGCGGCCTCCACGAACGGCTGTTCGCGCAGCGCCAGCGTGTTGGCGCGGATGACGCGCGCGACCGTCGGGATCAGCGGAATGGCGATGGCGATGATCACGTTCGGCAGCGAGGGCCCGAGCGCGGCCGTCATCACCAGCGCCAGCACCAGCAGCGGCAGCGCCTGCAGCACGTCGGAGACGCGCTGGAACACGAGATCGAACCAGCCGGAGAGATAGCCGGAGGTGAGGCCGACGATCACACCGATGGTGCCGCCGAGCACGGTCGAGCCGATGCCGACCGCGAGCGAGATCCGCGCGCCGTGGATGATGCGGCTGAACACGTCGCGGCCGAACGAATCGGTGCCCATCCAGTGCGCCAGGCTCGGGCGCGCCAGCGCGCGGGCGGAATCCACCGTCAGCGGATCATAGCGCGCGATGAAATCGGCGAAGATCGCCGTCAGCACGAACAATGTCATGATGACGAGCCCGGCCGCGCCCAGCACGTGGCGCTGCGCCATGAACAGCACGCGCCGCCAGCCCCCGGTCGCATGCGCCCCGGCCCGCCTCAGCTCAAGGTCGAAGTCGATCGCGGCCATGTGAGCTCTATCTTCCCCCTCTCCCCGCAAGCGGGGAGAGGGTTGGGGTGAGGGGGGCTCTCCACGGGGGAGGTGAGAGTTGGACTCGCGGAGACTCCCCCTCACCCGGATTGCATCTCCGATGCAATCCGACCTCTCCCCGCAAGCGGGGAGAGGTGAAGGAACGCGCGAGCGCGGTGTGGACGACAATCATTGCGCTAATCCGTGTACCTGATCCGCGGGTCGAACACCGCGTAGAGCATGTCGACGGTGAAATTGGCGAACACCACCACGACCGCGATGAACATCACGAGGTTCTGCACGATCGGATAGTCGCGCCAGCGGATCGCCTCGACCAGGAAGCGCGCGACGCCGGGGATGTTGAACACGGTCTCGGTGACGATCAGGCCGCCGATCAGGAACGCCGCCTCGATGCCGATCACGGTGATCACGGGCAGGATCGCGTTCTTCAGCGCGTGGTGATAGTTCACCGCCGCCTCGGATGCCCCCTTGGCGCGTGCGGTGCGGATGTAGTCCTGGCGCAGCACCTCCAGCATCGAGGAGCGCGTGATGCGCATGGTCAGCGCCGCGCTGCGGAAGCCGACGGCGGCGGCCGGCACGGCGTAGGTCGCGAACGCCTCGAGCCAGGTCTTCGGATTGGGATTGAAGATCGGCATCTGCCCGAACATCGCCACCGACGCTGTAAGGATCAGAAGGCCGAGCCAGAACGAGGGCAGCGACAGGCCGCTGAGGCTGACGACGCGAAGCGCGTAGTCGAGCTTCGTGCCCTGCTTCACCGCGCTGATGACGCCCAAGGGGATGCCGATCGATGCCGAGAACAACAGCGCGAGGCCCGCGAGCTTTGCCGTGATCGGGATCCGCGGCAGGATCTCCTGCAGCGCCGGCTTCTCCGAGACATAGGAGAAGCCGAAATCGCCGCGCATGAAGCCGCTGATCCAGTGCCAATATTGCACGATCAAGGGACGGTCGATGCCGAGCTCCTTCTCCAGATTGGCCTTGTCGGCCGGGTCGACATAGCCGGCGGCGGCGAACAGGATGTCGACGATGTTGCCCGGCACGATGCGCAGCAGGAAGAAGATGACGATCGAGATCCCGAACAGGGTCACGAACATCAGGAACAGGCGCCGCACCAGATAGGCAAACATGCACCGCCCTCCGCGCTAGCCGTTAGCGTTGCGTCACTTGTCGAGCCACAAATCCTCGTAGCGGAAGCCGTTGTAGGAGCTGTTCGACATGATCGTGACGCCCTTGACGTGGGGGTGCCAGCAGGTGCCGGCGCGGGCATGGAAGATGATCGGGCGGGCGACGTCCTCCTGCAGCTTCTTGTCGATGTCCCAGACCAGCGGCCTGCGCTTGGCGAGGTCGGTCTCCTGCGACTGCACGTCGAACAGCTTCTCGATCTCCTTGTTGCAATAATTCGTGTAGTTGCGCTCCGAGCCGCAGGCATAGTTCTCGTAGAACGACTGGTCGGGATCGTCGACGGCATTGCCGGTCAGGTTGAGGCCGAGCATGTAATCCTTGCGCGCGACCTTCGGGAACCAGTTCGCGGTTTCCACGACGTCGAGCTCGCCGTCGATATAGATGGTCTTGAGCTGGTCGATCAGGATCACGGCGGGGTCGCGATATTCCGCGATGTTGCGCGTCGAAACTTTCACGGCGAGGCGCTTGTCCGGACCGTAGCCCGCCTTCTGCATCAGCTTCTTGGCTTCCTCGCGGTTGGCGTTGATGTCGCGGCCATAGCCCGGAATGGTCTCCAGCCTGTCCTTCGGCATGCCCCAGAGGCCCTGCGGCGGCGGCAGCATGGTGCCGCCGATGTCGCCCTGGCCTTCGAACAGGATGTCGACGAACGCCTTGCGGTCGAGCGCGAGCGCCATCGCCCGGCGGATGTCGATGTTGTCGAACGGCGCGGAGGTGGAATTGACGATGATGTTGGTCGAGACGTTGGTCGGCTCGACGACGCAGGTCGCGTTCGGCGCCTGCGACTTGATGTCCTTCAAAAGCGGGATCGTGATGTGCGTCGGAAAGGTCATGTCGAACTTGCCGGCGACGAAGGCCAGGATCGCGGTCGAGCGGTTGGTGATGATGGTGTATTCGATGCCGTCGAGATAGGGCAGACCCTTCTTCCAATAGTTGGGATTGCGCGTCAGCTTGATCGATTCGTTGGCCTTGAACTCGACGAACTTGAACGGTCCGGTCCCGATCGGATGGGTGCGCATGTCCGCCGGCGAGACGTGGCAGGGATAGACCGGCGTGTAGCCGGAGGCGAGCATCGCCAGCAGCGAGGGCTGCGGCCGCTTCAGGTCGAAGGTGACCTCGAATTCGCCGTTGGTCGTGACCTCGTTGACCTCGCTGTACCAGGCCTTGCGCGGATTCTGCCGCAGCTTCTGCTGCGACTTGCCCATCAGCAGATCGAAGCTGCATTTGACGTCGGCGGAGGTGAACGGCTTGCCGTCGTGCCATTTCACGCCCTGGCGCAGCTTGAACGTCAGCTTCTTGTTGTCGCTGCTCCAGGACCAGCTTTCGGCGAGGTCCGGCCGCAGCGTATCGGGGCTGTTCTGCGCGATGTGCTGATCGTAGATGAGGAGATTGTTGAACACCCCCATGAAGGGAATGTTGATCGAATAGGTCGCGCCTTCGAGGATCGAGGCGTTGGCCGGACTGTCGCGGTGATACATCCGCAAGATGCCGCCCTGCTTGGGCTCGCCGGCGAGCGTGGCAGTTGAGGCCGTCAGCACAGATAACGCCGCCATTGCGGCGAGCGCCCACACGCTCCGCATGCTCATCCTCCCTGGACCTCGGCCTTTTGCGGCCTGTTTATCCCGACGATAGCGAGGCGCGTGCAGCGAGGCAACCCGCAAGGCCAGCTGCGCTCTCGACAATTCGGATGACGGAATATCTCGGGTGCTTCTCTCGCGATGTGAGAGTGCAGGTGCGAAGAGATAGTGCTTTGAAACCCGGTCGTCATCCCGGACAAGCGCGCCCTCAGCGCGCGCAGATCCGGGATCCATAACCCCAGGAAGATGTTTGGCGAAGACTCGGAGTTGCCAGCTCATGCCGCAACTCCTTCCTGGGGTTATGGGTCCCGGGCTCGCGACTTCGTCGCGCCCCGGGACGACAGCAGATCTTGTGGCGCTTGCGGTGCGCGCTATCCGGTACAACCCTCACACGATCCGCGAGACTTTGTTCCCGCAGCAGCCGTCAGGCGGCGAGCAGCAGGATCTCGCGCACATCGGCGGGGCCCTCGATCCTGCGCGGGTTGCGCGGAATCCAGTTCGTGCGCATCGCGGCTTGCGCGATCGCATCGAAATGCTCCGGGGAGATGCGCACGTCGGCAAGGCTGCGCGGCATGCCGAGCGAGCGGATGAAGGCATCGAGCACGTCGGCGGCGTCACGCCCGGGATAGCCCATCGCGGCTGCGACGATCATCTGCCGCTCGGCATTGTCGCGCGCGTTCCAGCGCATCACCGCCGGCAGCATGACGCAGGAGGTGTAGCCGTGCGGCACGTCGAAGGCCCCGCCCAGCACGTAGCCGATGCCGTGGCTCGCGCCCATCGGCACGCCGGCCGCAAGCGCGCCCATCGACAGCCAGGTGCCGATCTGCGCGTCCATCCGCGCATCGAGATCCCCAGCGTCGGCCTTCACCCGCGGCAGCGCGTCGGCGAGCATGGCGAGGCCCTTCACCGCCTGCGCATCGGCGTAAGGATGCGTCTCGCGCGAGCAGATCGCCTCGACGCAATGGTCGACGGCGCGGATGCCGGTCGACAGGAACAGCCATTCCGGCGTGTGCACGGTGATGGCAGGATCCAGGATGGTCGCGCGCGGCACGGCGAGCGGGTGCCGCAGCATCTGCTTCACGTGGCTCGCGCGGTCGGTGACGCCGGCGATCGACGAGAACTCGCCGCCGGCGATCGTGGTCGGCACGCTGACCTGCCGCACGCGAGGCGCGTTCATCTCGGGCGTGACGCCCTTGTGCACGCGGATGCGGTCGATGCCGGCGATATCGTCGATGCCGTTGGCCAGGCAGAGCTGCACCGCCTTGGCGCCGTCGGTGATGGAACCGCCGCCGATTGTGACGATCAGATCGGCCTCCGCCTCGCGCGCCGCTTTCGTCGCCGCGATCACCGCCTCGCGCGGCGTATGGGCCGGCATGGCGTCGAACAGGTCGGCGCAGCGGGAGCCGAGCGCGTCCCTGATTTTCGTGATTTCGTCGGTCTGCCGGTTCAGCGTCCCCGACACCATCAGGAAGGCGCGGCTTGTTCCCAGCCGGTCCATCTGCGCGACGATGGCTTCCGCCGCAGGATGGCCGAACACGACCTCCTCGATCGCGCCGAACACGACACGTCCCTGGTGCACGCCCGTCCTCCCCGGACAATTCGTTGTTGTTGTGACCGCAATCTACCCGACCCCGCCGGAGCCGTCATGCGCGAAGACGCTGGCCCGTTTGGCAGCGCAGGGGCAGGGCTGTTGCAGATCGTGTCAACGATGCTTCAACGTCGGGACTGCGCTCCCTCTCCCGCTTGCGGGAGAGGGCTGGGGAGAGGGCTCTCTCCGCAGCGGGGCCGTCGCGGGTATCCCGCAGAGGTCTCTCGCCGCGCAGGGATAGTCTCGGCAAATTCTCGACAACCCCAACGCGGAGACACCCTCTCCCCAACCCTCCCCCGTAAGCGGGGGAGGGAGCACACTGCCGATGCCGCTGCATGTGAGGTCAGGAACTATTCCCTCAAAACACCACGCCCACGCGCGTGCCGCGCTTCCAGGCGATGCGGCAGCGCTTCTTGGTGTTGACGTGGAGCAGCTCGAAGCGATCGGGAATCGTCACCTGCCCGCCGAGATCGACGCAGGCCCCGCCCGGCGAATAGTCGATCAGCGTGCACGGGATCACCGGCGCGCGCGGGTCGGTGATGATTTTGGCCTGGCGTGACACCAGGCCCGCGGGCTTCACACGAACGAACTTTCGCGGATGCATTGGCACGTCTCCTCCAATTCCGCAGGTCGCGGCGGCTGATCTGTCCCAATCATGGAAAAGAGTTGATGCGATCCGCCTAAGGCGCGCCCGAGAATTTTAACGAAAAGTGTCAGCGAATAGGAAAAGCGGCGGTAGCGGAGTGCCACCCTTCCTTGGAGGGGCAGGGCTATCGCATTTGAGAGCTTTTCCCTGCGGCCATCCTTCGAGACGCCCGCCTTGGGCGGGCTCCTCAGGATGAGGGCGGAGTGCGCGGCAGCAGTTTCAACGAGCACTGATGCTGATTAGCCTCATCCTGAGGAGGCGCGTCAGCACCGTCTCGAAGGACGAGGCGTGCGCGCAGGCCGCCGCCACGAGTCACATGCGATAGCCCTGCTCTCCAAGGGGATAAGCGCGCCATGCCACCTCACCCCGTCACGCCTTCCACCTCCGCCCCCGCCGCCAGGTCCGCCCCCGGCGGCACCGGCATCGGCACCGTCACGTAATCCTTCGGCAAGTTCACCGGCCGATAGCCCGGCTCCACCGCCATGCGCTTCAGCACGCTCTCATGCACATGCGCGCCTTCGGGAATCAGGCGCGGTTCGCCATCGGGGATGTAGAAGCCGAAATAGACTTTCCGCGCCGGCCATTCCCGGTATTTCGCGCGCTTCGGCAAGAACTCCAGCACGCGCCAGACCGCCGTCATGGAATCGTGCAGCATGCCGCTCTTGCCGGTAAAGGCGGGCTCGACGTAGGTGAACGGCGAGTTCTTGCGCTGGATGCCCCAGGCGAGCTGGTTCACCGTGCGCGGGTTGAACTTCAGCCCGGCCTTCTCGGCCTCGTCGATCATCCACAGCAGCGGATATTTGGACTCGCCGCTCTCGGCCTCCGGATAGCCGCCGCCGACGTCGCAATGCACGCCGGCGAACCACACCTGCATGATGTCCTGCGGTACCTTCTTCTCGTCGGGCACGTAGCGGTTGCTCCAGAATTCCTGCGGCTCCTTGTATGGCTTCAGGCGGAACATGCGCCGCCGCTCGTCGATCGCGATCGCCTGCCGGAAGATCCTGATGCTGGGGTCGCGCAGCGTGAAGGCGAGCTCCTCCAGGCTCGGCCAGTAGAAGCGATCGGCGCGCGGCACGATCACGCTCGCCACCGTGTCCCACACGCCGACGAAATGGATGGTCGGCCAGCGCGTCGAGGTGATGCGCGCGAACTGCGCGGCGAGGTCGAATTCGTCCTTCGGCAGCGGCCCGCTCTCGTCGAACACGATGTTCTTGATATCCTCGACGTCGTTGCCGCGTCCGCTGCCGGAATATTGCTTGTAGGCGATGAGGCCGCTTCCTGCGAGGTTCGCCTGCTCCGGCGAGATCAGACCAATTTTGTGGATCAGCCCCGCCAGCACGCGCACCGTGTAGGCCCCGCGCGAGAAGCCGAACAGATAGATCCTGTCGCCGGGCGCGTAATGCTGAACCAGGAAGCAATAGGACGACAGCACGTTGTCATCGAGCCCGTAGCCGGTGGCGAGCCCCCACACCAGCTTGATGTTGGCCTTCCAGCGCCCCCACGTCGACGGCTCCGTCATGGTGCCGACCCCGGGATCGTAAAACACCATCTGCCGCGGCTGCGTCCTGTCCGTCTTGCGCAGGCAGCGATAGAGCTTCAGGACGTTGGAGATGTTCTCCGAGATCTCGTTGCCGGTGCCGTCACAGCAGATGACGAGGTTCTTGCCGGCGGGCTTGTGTTCGGAACTGGCTGCGGTCTCCATGGATGCGCCTCCGGGGGATGCTACCGGGGCGAGTATAGCGGAAAATGAGCGGCAGCGAGGAGAGGAAGGCGGCGCCGCCGGCAAGCAGCCCCATGGCCGCATCGTCTGTTGACATTAACCTCTTGTTAACCATGCGGTCGCCTAATGTTGACGATGGGGGATCACCATGTCGGCCCATGTGACGCGACGGAAATTGATGCCTGTTTCGGCCGATCCGGCCATCCGGTCGGTGGCGAGGCTGGTGGTTCGCGTCAAGGCCGTCCTACAGGGCAGAACGCCTGTCCTATGGAGCAAAGCCATGTTCGCAAGGGACGACTTAGTGGACAATCTCTGCCGCGATCTCGATCGCGCGCGCGGAAGACGTGATGCGCTCGCATCCGAAGCGACGACCCTGACGGCCCAGATCGCCGAAATTGAAGCTCGCCTTTCGGAGGAGAAGAAAAGGCGGGAGCGTGAGCGCGTCCTGAGCGAGATCGAACTGATCAAGACGCGAATCAAGCAAGCCGCCGGCGCGTTTGCACCTGTCGTCGACGGTCTCTCCAGGGCGGTCGAATCGGCTGCGGCAGTTGTGCCCGAGGCGCGCGAGCTCAATAGTTTCCTGGTGTCGGTGGCGACCGAGATCGACAGCGTGCTCGATCCCCTCTTGCGTGAACTGGATCAGCGCGCGGATGCGGTGCGATCCGGCCAGGCAGCTCTGGACTTGCCGAGTTCGGCCGTTGAAGCGCCGCCCATCGAGCTGCCGAAGGACACCAACGAACGCCTGCTTCGCTTTCCGGCCTGGCTGTCCCGCGACAAGGAAACGGACAAGAAGGAAACCGCCGAGAGCCCGCGCAGCACGGCGGCGTGAAGCATCGGCGGCTGTGCACGCTATACGCGGTCATTCCGGGGCGCGCCTCTTGGCGCGAACCCGGAATCCATCCCTCAACAGTCACTGCGGCCAAATGGATCCTCAGATGCGCAATTGCGCATCATAGCTCGCGACTTCGTCGCGCCCCGGATGACGATCTAGTGTTGGGCCACCACTCAGCTCGCCGCGCGGCGCAGGAAGGCCGGGATATCGAGAACGGCCTCGTCGGGCGCATTGCGCGCAGGCGCGCGGCCGTAAGGATCGAGCGGCTGAAGCGCCGCCTGCCGCGCATAGTCCAGGCCCGGCCTTGCCGGTGGCCCCACGGGGTGATGCGGCTGCGGGCGGAGCGGCGGGCTGCCCGCTTGCGGAAGGGCGGCGCTGCGCTCGATGCGATCGGCAATGCGGCGGCCGTCGCTGCGCAGCCTGCCGGCGAGCTGCGTGAGGGCGGTTTCCACCGGGTGCGCCTGCGCCGGATCGAGATTATCGATTCCGGTCGCCACCACCGAGACGCGGACGATGCCTTCGAGGCTTTCGTCAAAGGACGCGCCGACGATGATGTTGGCGTCGGGGTCGGCCTCGTCGCGAATGCGGGTTGCCGCTTCGTCGACCTCGTACAGCATGAGATCCTTGCCGCCGGTGATGGAGATGATGAGACCACTGGCGCGCTTGATCGAGGGATTTTCGATCAATGGATTGGAGATCGCTGCGACAGCGGCGGCGAGCACGCGCTTCTCGCCGGAAGCCTCGCCCCGTCCCATCATGGCCTTGCCCTTCTCCTTCATGACGGAGAGGACGTCGGCAAAATCGAGATTGATCAGGCCTTCCTTGACGATGAGGTCGCTGATGCAGGCCACGCCCGAATAAAGCACCTGGTCGGCAAGGGCAAAGGCATCGGCGAACGTGGTCTTCTCGCTCGCCACCCGGAACAGGTTCTGGTTCGGGATGATCAAGAGGGTGTCGACCGTCTTCAGCAGCTCCTCGATGCCGGCTTCGGCAAAGCGCATGCGGCGCTGGCCCTCGAAGTAGAACGGCTTGGTGACCACGCCGATGGTGAGAATGCCGAGTTCGCGCGCGATTCTGGCGACGATGGGTGCAGCCCCGGTGCCGGTGCCGCCGCCCATGCCGGCCGTCACGAACACCATGTGCGCGCCGGTCAGCTGATCGCGGATCGTGTCGATCGCCTCTTCGGCCGCGGCGCGTCCCAGTTCCGGCTGCGAGCCGGCGCCGAGGCCTGCGGTCACCCGGGTGCCGAGCTGGATGAGGCGCTTCGCCTTCGACATCGCCAGCGCCTGCGCGTCGGTGTTGGCGACCACGAACTCGACCCCTTGCAGCCCGGCCGTGATCATGTTGTTGACGGCATTGCCGCCGGCGCCGCCGACGCCGAACACGACGATGCGGGCTTTCATTTCATGGATATCGGTATTGCCAGTCATTCTTCCCTCGCGATTGCTCCGGCAAGCCGGGGATTAAAGAAAGTCTCGCGTGCTAGCTGCGGGCCGCGCGGTCTGCTTGCACGATGGAAGCGGCCAGATGTCCCAATCGACGCGCGGCGTATCCCGCGAGCGTCCCGCCAGGGCGGCGATCGCTCCGCAGCGCCGTCGCTTCGTCTTCCAGTCGTGCCGCCCACGCATTGGCGGCCGTCGTCTCGGCGGCCGCCTGCGTCAGCTCGACGGCGAGGCGATCGGCACGCTCGCGCTCGCGCTCGAACACGGCCCTGTAGGCGGCTGCGACGTCTTCGAGCCGCGCGATCTCCGCCTTGAGGGCCTGGGTCTTGATTGCCTCGATCTTTGCCATGGAGGCATCGATGGGGTCTGCCCGGCGGCCCTTTCGTGAGCGGGGCGTGTACCGGAGCGCGGCGAGATCGACGCTCACCAGGGCTTTGCCGTCGGCCGAGCGCGAGCGCGGCAGGCCGCGACGTCTCGCCAGCGACCGCGCGGCCTCGCGCGAGATATCGAGGCGGGCACTGAGATCGGCATACGTCAACAACGCAACGCACATCGGCGCTTCTCCTGGAGCGAACCGGGAAGGCATTTCGAGCTAATGATGGCTGGACGATTACCGCAGGCTAGGGTGCG
This sequence comes from Bradyrhizobium sp. USDA 336, assembly GCF_044908355.1. Lineage (NCBI taxonomy): Bacteria > Pseudomonadati > Pseudomonadota > Alphaproteobacteria > Hyphomicrobiales > Nitrobacteraceae > Bradyrhizobium > Bradyrhizobium sp. USDA 336. Next base: position 6,145,998 of record NZ_JBIYDC010000002.1, read on the forward strand.
TTGGTTAATGGACGGTTAACGAGCGCGGGGGGCGTTTACGGGTGGCGCTGCGGTTGCCGGCGCGGGATCGCAGGGCAGCATCTGCAGCGGCTGCGTCTTGTCCGTCTTGCGCAGGCAGCGATAGAGCTTCAGGACGTTGGAGATGTTCTCCGAGATCTCGTTGCCGGTGCCGTCACAGCAGATGACGAGGTTCTCCGTAGATGACAAATGAGGTGGTGCCGCTCTCAAGCGTGTCGCACGCGCTTGAGACCGCCGCCTCGATGCATGAGGTCTGTTTGCCCAGGCCCTTCAGTCGAGTTAGCTGCGTTTGATATCTATCGCGCTGCTGCGCAATAGCCCGCAGCTGGCTGATGCTGAGCCCCACCAGATTGCCCCAAGTTGAATCATCGTTTTCCACGATCATAGCGGGCAATCGAGTCGGGGCAAGATAGGTAGAGGTACTATGAGGCTAGCCCGGTCAAAAAACAAAAACGGCCGGATCTCCCGATCCGGCCGCAACGCAAACTCTACTCGGCTAAGCCTACGCCACGCGACGCAACTTAGCCCCCGCCCAATTCCGTAAAATCTCAGCTCGCCTGCTTCGCCGGCTGGGCGTCGCCGACCTTCTTCTGGATGGCGCGCTTCAGCTCGAGGGCGCGCGGGGAGAGCGCGTCGGCGTTGGCCTTGAGCAGGAAGGGGTCGAGGCCGCCATTGTGGTCGACGCTCTTGATCGCGTTGGTGGAGACGCGCAGGCGCACGTTGCGGCCGAGGGCTTCCGAGATGAACGTCACGTTGACGAGGTTCGGCAGGAAGCGGCGCTTGGTCTTGATGTTGGAGTGGCTGACCTTGTGGCCGACGAGGGGGCCCTTGGCCGTCAGTTCGCAGCGGCGAGACATGGTAGAAATCCTTATAGTTCGAACCCCCAACGAGTGCGGCCGCCATCTCGGCGCCACGGGGGCAAATTCTGTCGTCCTTGCAGGGAGCGGGCGGACGTATAGGGGGGAAGGGGCGGGTAGTCAAGGATTTGGGGCTGTTGGGATGCGGGTTTTGCGCCCCACCCTCGGTGTCATCGCCCGCGAAGGCGGGCGATCCAGTACTCCGCGGCGGGGCGGCCATAGTCGAGAGGCTGCGGCGTACTGGATGCCCCGCCTTCGCGGGGCATGACAGCGGCGAGGCCGAAGCGCCCCCCGTTACCTTCCAATCACCAAAACGGCAATGATTGTCGCGCCTTACCATCACATAAAGGGCGTATTCGCCGTCGAAGAGTCCGGTGGAGTTCCCGGGGCTGCATGCTCCGACACATTGTTTGTCGCGGTTTTTGGCTTAAATAACAGCGGATCGCGCCCCGATTGGATTATTTCGTGCCGATAACCCTTCATTTCGCGCAAGTCCTGCGCTCAGCCTGTCTGCGTCCGGCCGGCCGGCTGATGGCGCTTTGTGGCCCGGCGGTGGTGCTGGGCCTGGCGTCCGGCGTGGCGCCGGCGGCCGCGCAAGGCAAGCTCGAGGCGCAATATGAGGCGACGCTGGCGGGCATTCCTGTCGGCAAGGGCGCCTGGAACATCGATATCCAGGACGACGTGTTCTCGGCGGCGGCCGCCGGCGGCACCACCGGGCTTTTGAAGTCGTTCACGGGCGGGTCCGGCACCGGCGCCAGCCAGGGGCGCGTGGTCAATGGCGCGCTGGTTGCGACCGGCTACCAGGCCTCCACCACCACCCAGAAGAAGACCGAAGAGATCCGCATCACCCTCGACAAGGGCAATGTGAAGGATTTTGCGATTTTGCCGGAGCCGCCGGTCGATCCTGATCGTATCGTCGTCACCGAGGCGCATCGCCGCGGCGTCTGGGACCCCATGACGGCCTCGCTGCTGCGCGTGCCCGGCACCGGTGATCCCGTTTCGCAGGACGCCTGCCACAGCTCCGCGCCCGTGTTCGACGGCCGCATGCGCTACGAGCTCAAGCTCGATTTCAAGCGCATGGAGACCGTGAAGGCGGAGAAGGGCTATCGTGGCCCGGTCGTGGTCTGCTCGATCTATTTCGTCCCCGTCGCCGGCTACATTCCCGACCGCCCCGTGATCAAATACCTCGCCGCCCAGCGCAACATGGAGATCGCGTTCGCCCCCATCGCCGGCACGCGCATCCTGGTCCCGTTCTGGCTGAAAGTGCCGACCCCGCTCGGCCCGGCCATGCTGGAAGCGACGAGCTTCATCACGTCGCCCCAGCCGCCACGCGTCGCGAAGACGCAGTAGGCGAGGAGGCCGCACCGCTCTCTCCGCCGTCATTCCGGGGCGCGCCCCTTGGCGCGAACTATGGTGCGCCCTTGCGCACCTGAGAATCCATCGGGCTACAGCGACGGTTTCACGATGGATTCCGGGCTCGCGACTGCGTCGCGCCCCGGAATGACGAGCGTTCGGTGGCGGCCTAGCAAAATCAAGCACTTACCTACTGTGCATGGGGTTGTTCTCGTAACAATGAGTTCGGAAGGCCGTCATGGCCGGGCTTGACCCGGCCATCCATCCCTTCGAGGGATGCTCGTCTTTCGATGGATGCGCGGGTCAAGCCCGCGCATGACGAAGACGCGAATCCATTTGACTCCTCCCCGATTCTGATTCGACTCGAGGCCGTCCCCAGCTTTAACCACCCCGCTCGCTTGTGCGCCCCCGCAAAACTCCATCTAGTGCGCAACCAAGACGAGTCCCGCGACATGTTGCGTGAACGGAACGGGACTCAATCGGGAGTCAGCGATTCGGCCGCGATTCGTTCTAGAGTCGTTCCGAAGCTTAAAGCGAACGGGAAAAGCGTCGCAAAGTGAGACAGTTGCGCGGGATTTTGGGAGGGCGCTCTCACACCGTCGGTGTCATCGCCCGGCTTGACCGGGCGATCCAGTACGCCCAAGCGGTTGGGGTTGAGCCGACGGGCCGCGGCGTACTGGATGCCCCGGTCAAGCCGGGGCATGACAGCAGAGTGCTGCGCCCCGCCCCAGCGTTCGGAGACATAGCTGACACCTCGGCGTCGCCACACCGCCCCGGATAGCACTGACATTCGCCCAAATCGCCATTACCTAATCCGATAGACATGGCTTTTTCCTCCTCCCCCTTCGCCTCCGAGCGCGCACCCGGTGCGGGCGTCACTGCGGTGCTCGGCCCCACCAACACCGGCAAGACCCATCTCGCCATCGAGCGGATGCTGGCGCATCCCTCGGGCATGATCGGCCTGCCGCTGCGCCTGCTCGCGCGCGAGGTCTACAACAAGATCGCCGATCGCGCGGGCGAGGCCAGCGTCGCGCTCGTCACCGGCGAGGAGAAGATCAAGCCGAAGAACCCGCGCTATTGGGTTTCGACCGTCGAGGCGATGCCTAGGGATCTCGACGTCTCCTTCCTCGCCGTCGACGAGGTCCAGATCGCCGCCGATCTCGAGCGCGGCCATGTCTTCACCGACCGCATCCTCAACCGCCGCGGCCGCGACGAGACGCTGCTGTTAGGTGCCGCCACCATGCGCCCGATCATCGAGCGCCTGTTGCCGGGCGTGTCCATGATCACGCGGCCCAGATTGTCGCAGCTCGAATTCGCCGGCGACCGCAAGATCACGCGCCAGCCGCGCCGCACCGCCATCGTCGCCTTCTCCGCGGATGAAGTTTACGCCATCGCCGAGCTGATCCGCCGCCAGCATGGTGGCGCCGCCGTGGTGCTGGGCTCGCTCTCGCCCCGCACACGAAACGCGCAAGTGGCGATGTTCCAGAACGGCGACGTCGATTATCTCGTCGCCACCGACGCCGTCGGCATGGGCCTCAATCTCGACGTCGATCACGTCGCCTTCGCCTCCGACCGCAAGTTCGACGGCTACCAGTTCCGCCGCCTCACGCCGGCCGAATTCGCGCAAGTGGCAGGCCGCGCCGGCCGCGCCACCCGCAACGGCACCTTCGGCACGACGGGCCGCTGCGCGCCGTTCGAGCCCGAGCTCGTCAACGCGCTGCAGAACCACACCTTCGATGCCGTGAAGGTGCTGCAATGGCGCAATTCGAAGCTCGATTTCTCCTCGCTCGGTGCGCTCCAGGTCTCGCTGAACCTCGCGCCCGGCCACGAGACGCTGACGCGCGCGCCGATCGCCGAGGACATGCGCGTGCTCGATCACGCCGCCCGCGACGGCGAGGTGCGCGATATCGCGCATGGCAAGGCCGCCGTGGAGCGGCTCTGGGAAGCCTGCCAGGTCCCGGACTACAGAAAGCTGTCGCCGGCCGCCCATGCCGAGCTGGTGACGACGCTGTACGGCTTCCTGATGCGCAAGGGCTGCATTCCCGATGCCTGGTTCGAGTCCCAGGTCACTCAGGCCGACCGCATCGACGGCGACATCGACACGCTGTCGGCCCGAATCGCCCAGATCCGCACCTGGACCTTCGTCGCCAACCGCCCGGACTGGCTGAAAGACCCGGAACGCTGGCAGGGGATCGCGCGGGAGGTCGAAAATAAATTATCGGATGCGCTCCATGAACGCTTGACTGAGCGTTTCGTTGATCGCCGGACCAGTGTATTGATGCGCCGCCTGCGGGAGAACACGAGCTTGAATACTGAAATCGGCAAGACCGGCGAAGTCATCGTCGAAGGCCATGTCATCGGCCGCCTCGATGGCTTCACCTTTGCACCGGATGCGGCGGAAGCCGGCTCCGATGCGAAAGCCTTGCAGGCTGCAGCGCAAGCGGTGCTCGCCGGCGAGATCAACGCGCGCGCCGAAAAGCTGGGCAATGCGCCGGACGAGCAGTTCGTGCTCACCTCCGAAGGCATCATCCGCTGGACCGGCGATGCCGTGGCGCGCCTTGCCGCCGCAGACGAGGCGCTGCATCCGCGCATTCGCATCATCTCGGACGAGCGCCTGACCGGCGCGCCCCGCGACAAGGTGCAGGCGCGGCTCGAGCTCTGGCTCAAGACCCACATCGAAAAGCTGCTCGGGCCGATGTTCGAGCTGTCGAAGGCCGAGGACGTCACCGGCATTGCCCGCGGCATCGCCTATCAGCTGGTCGAGGCGCTCGGCGTGCTCGAGCGGCCGAAGATCGCCAGCGAGCTGAAGGATCTCGACCAGCCCTCGCGCGCCGTGTTGCGCAAATACGGCGTCCGCTTCGGCGCCTATCACATCTATTTCCCCGGCCTGCTCAAGCCCGCCGCGCGTGCGCTCGCCGCGCTGCTCTGGGCGCTGAAGCAGGACAATGTCGATCTCTCCGCGCTCTCGGGCGCGCAGCATCTGGCCTCCTCGGGGCGCACCTCGTTCCCGGTCGACAAGGCGCTGCCGCGCGATGCCTATCGCGTGCTCGGCTACAAGCAGGCCGGCGAGCGCGCCGTGCGCGTCGACATCCTGGAACGCCTCGCCGACCTGATCCGCCCGGCGCTGGCCTGGCGCGAGAATTCGCCGGGCGAAAAGCCCGCCGGCGCGTTCGACGGCCGCAGCTTCGTGGTCACGCAGGCGATGACCTCGCTGACCGGATCTGCCGGCGAGGATTTCGCCTCCGTGCTGCGCGCGCTCGGCTATCGCATGGAGAAGCGCCCGCCGCTGCCGCCGAAGCCTGTCGTGACCGAGCAGGTCGTGACCGAGACGGTCGTGACTGAGACGGTCGCGGCCGAGACGCCGCCCGCTGAAGGCAGCGCGGAGACCTCGACCGAGGCTGCAGCGGAAGCCGTTGCCGGCCTGCCGGCTGAGGCCGCGGCCGCTGAGGCTACGGCCGAATCCGTCACCGTCGAAGACGCGCCCGGCATGGAGCCGCACGACGAGCCCGCTCCTGCGGAGGCTCACGAGGAGCCGGCGCTGGAAGCGTCTCCGGAAACCCCCGTCACCCCCGAGGACGCCCCCGGCATCGCGCCGCCCGCAGAAGAGGCTGCGACGCCCGCCGAGGCTGCCGGCCTCGAAGCGGCTGCCGCCGAGACCGCCGCGACGGAAGCTGCTGCATCCCCCGATGCCGCCGCGCCTGAGGCAACAGTCGCACCGGCCGAGCCCGAGCTGGTCGAGGTCTGGCGCCCCGCCGGCCGTCACGAAGATCGCAAGCCGCGCCACGAGCGCCATCGCCACCAGCGTCACAACAACCAGCGTCCGCGGCCCGGCGCCGAGGCTGGCGCTGCACCCGATGCAGCGAGCGCCGCGCCCGGCGAAGCCGCCGACGGCGCGAAGCCGGGCCATCGTCATGGCGGCGGCCATCGCCGCGATGGCGGACGCGACTTCCGCAAGCCGCGTGAAGGCGGCGAGGGCGGTGAGCGCCGCGACGACCGCAATCGCAGCTTCCAGGGCAAGGGGGACCGCGACAAGGATCGCGATCGCAACCGCGACAACAAGAAGTTCGGCGGAGATCGCGACAAGGGCCGCGACAATCGCGGCCGCGACCGCGACAAGGGCCGTGACCGCCGTGATCGCGAGTCGGGTCCCTCACTGCGTCCCTACGCCTCCAGCGCGAATCCGCGCGAGCGCGATCGTCCGATCGATCCGAACTCGCCCTTCGCCAAGCTCGCCGCGCTGAAAGAGCAGCTGGGGCGGAAGGAGTAATCCCACGACGACGACGACCGAGCGGCAGCGTATCGACAAATGGCTGTGGCACGCGCGGGTGGTGAAGGCGCGCACCTCTGCGGCCGAGCTCGTCGTCACCGGCCATGTCCGCGTCAACGGCGTGCGCGAGACATCGCCGGGCCATGCGATCAAGCTTGGCGACGTCCTCACCATTGCGCTCGATCGCACCGTGCGCGTACTGAAGGTCACCGCCTTCAACGAGCGCCGTGGCGATGCCGCCTCGGCTCGCGTGCTCTATGAGGAGCTCGGCACGCGCAATTAATTGCGCTTGTTATTCATTTCTTGATCGATCAAACGCATAAAGCCGTCATGTTCGGGCCTTCCCGACCTTGCGGCGCCCGGCCATCCGCGCTAGGCAAGCCGCGACTTCTAAAAGAGCTTTTCGGAGCGTTGGATGACTTACGTCGTCACTGAAAACTGCATCAAGTGCAAGTACACCGACTGCGTCGAGGTCTGCCCGGTCGATTGCTTCTACGAGGGCGACAACATGCTCGTCATCCATCCCGACGAGTGCATCGATTGCGGCGTGTGCGAGCCGGAATGCCCCGCCGACGCCATCAAGCCGGACACGGAACCGGGCCTCGAAAAGTGGCTCCAGGTCAACGCCGACTACGCCAAGAGCTGGCCGAACATCACCCAGAAGAAAGAATCACCTGCCGACGCCAAGGAATTCGACGGCATGGAAGGCAAGTTCGAGAAATATTTTTCTCCGAACCCCGGCTCTGGGGACTAATTCGCGCCCAAACTTAACCCTAATAGCGGCGCTGCCGCCGAAAACCAGCCCTGAAGACCCCTAAATCATTGATTTTTGCGGGAAATGTGCTATATTGGGCACATTAAGCCGAACCCCGTCAGCCCCGTTGGCCCCTCTGGGTTCCCGTGAAACCAAATGTCGAACAGGGGCGTGGCAGTTTCCGCGCGCAGGCTGTGTCACAGAAAACGCGTAAAAAGAGTACTTCAGCGAGGGCTTCCCATAAGGAGGCCAAAAAAGTCGCCGCGGCCAGCCGTAGCGCATCCAAGGGTCGGACCGCGACGAAGGCGCCGGCTGCAAAGTCCTCGAAGAACAAAAGAAGCGCAATGCCTAACAAGACTGCCAAACCGGCCGCGAAAGCGACCGCTGCCAAGCCTGCTGCCGCCAAACCTGTAACTTCCAAGCCTGTGACCGCCAAGGCCCCCGCTGCCAAGCCCGCCGCGCCGAAGGCTCCCGTTGCTGCTGCGCCGGCCAAGGCTCCCGTCGCTGCCAAGCCGGCCGCCAAGCCCGCGGCTGCGCCGAAGGTCGAGGAAAAGAAGGTCGTGACCCAGCGTCAGGGCTTCAAGGCCAACGAATTCGTGGTCTATCCCGCTCACGGCGTCGGCCAGATCCTGGCCATCGAGGAGCAGGAGATCGCCGGTGCGAAGCTCGAGCTGTTCGTCATCAACTTCATCAAGGACAAGATGACGCTGCGCGTGCCGACCGCCAAGGTCGCCAATGTCGGCATGCGCAAGCTGTCCGATCCGGCGCTGGTCAAGAAGGCGCTGGAGACCCTGAAGGGCCGCGCCCGCGTCAAGCGCACCATGTGGTCGCGCCGCGCCCAGGAATACGAAGCGAAGATCAATTCGGGCGACATCGTCGCGATCGCGGAAGTCGTGCGCGACCTCTATCGCTCGGAATCGCAGCCCGAGCAGTCCTACTCGGAACGCCAGCTCTATGAAGCGGCGCTCGACCGTCTGTCCCGCGAAATCGCGGTGGTGCAGCACTCGACCGAGACCGAAGCGGTCAAGGAGATCGAGGCGCAGCTTGCCAAGAGCCCGCGCCGCAATGCCAAGGCGGAAGCTGCCGAGGGCGAAGCTGACACGGATGCCGAGGGCGATACCGACGATACCGATGGCGACGACAGCACCGTCGCCGACGAGGCCGCGTAAGCCGGCACCGAACGCAAGCAATCAAAAGCCCGGCCGTTCGGCCGGGCTTTTTGTTTGGCTTCCTGAGGCCGCGGGAGTTCGGCTCTACGCGCCGCGCGGCTGGGTCCAGATCGAGATCGGCTGCTGAATGCCGCGGACCGCCCGCGCCTCTCGCGCTTCCAATGACTGAAACGTTGCGGCTGCACCGCCAAGCTCGGCCTTCGCCTGGCTGACGAGGTCGTCACTCGCCACCAGCGCGCAGTCGAAGGTGCGGGTCAAAGCCTCGAGGCGGCTTGCCACGTTGACGGTCGCGCCGATCACGGCAAATTCCAGACAGGTCTGCCCGAGGTCGCCGAGCACCACCGGCCCATAATGCAAGCCAAAGCTCACATGCAGCTTTGGCTCGCCAGACGCTGCCCGCCGATCGTTCCAACTCTCCGCCGCCGCGATCATCGCCTGGGCACATCGCAGCGCGTTGCTGGCGTCGCGCGCGCCCGCGAAGGGCGTCCCGAACGTCGCCATCAATCCGTCCCCGAGATATTTGTCGAGCGTGCCGCTATGGCGGAAAACCTCCTGCTCCATCAGCCCATGGAATTCCCGCAACGTCCGCACCACCTCCTGCGGCGAGCGCGCATCGGCAAAGGCCGTGAAGCCGACGATGTCGACGAACAGCACCGCGACGTGTTGCGTGCGGACCTGCTTCAACGGCTCGTCCTGCTTCGACAATTCCGCCACGACATTCGGTGAAAAGTAGCGTGCGAGGTTGCCGCGCTCGCGCTCCACCGCGGCATGCCGAATCAAGAGGTCGTTGCTGCGGCGGACCGCGAGCGCCAAGGTCGCGGCCACGATCAGGAATACGACGATCTCCTGGACCCGAACGTGGAATCCGATCGCGCTGGGCGAGATCATTGCAAACAGGCGCTCATCGCTGCCTGTTGCGGTCGCGATGCGGGCCGTCAGCGCAGGATCGCGATCGGGCTGCCACCAGACCCAGGCGATGCCGATCAACCAGAGCGCGGTCGTCCACATGCCGACCGCAATGACGGTCCGCCAAGTATAGGCCAATGTGGCGCCTGCGAGCAGGACGAAGAAATAAATGAAGTTGCCGAAATGGTACTGCATTGCGACCGGCCAATGCGAGGCTCCGAACGGATTCGGAACCACAATCAGGTACGTCAGCAGCGCCAAGTCGCAGAACAGCAGTGCCAATTCCGGCCGTGACAGGCCCACCCGCCCAACCCGGACCTGGGCCCAGCCGATCAGTGCGAACAAGCCGAGCAGCGCCACGTAATAGAGCTGCTCCCAAGCCGGGTTGATCACCATGATCAGGCAGCCAATGACGACGAGGGCGACATAGCGCGCCCGCACCGCGAGTTGCAGGCCCTCCCGCTTGGCGGAAGCGAGCGCGGCCTGTGCGAACTGAACTGTTTCGGCATCGCGCTCGCTCGGCGCGGGCGAAGGCGCAGCCGGCAGGTTGAAGCGCTCGACGAGCATTGTCACGGCAGTCTCCTCGCTTGGGCCTTCAGCCGCTGGTTCGCTGCGCCCTTGCCGAGACGCTGATTCCATTCGGGCTGCCTTCTCCGTCAGCCGCTGCCGCAACCGACGTCCACCAGTCCCCCAAGGCATCGATCAATGGCACGAGCGCGTGACCGGCGGAGGTCAGATCGTATTCCACGCGCAGCGGATAACCGTCAAATTCTGTGCGGCTGACGATCCCGGCGTCTTCCAGCTTGCGAAGCTCGAGCGCGAGCATCTTGTGCGAGATGGTCGGATTGTCGCGGCGCAGATCGCTGAAGCGCTTGGTGCCCTGCTTCAAATAATAGATCAGCAGCGTCGGCCAGCGACCGCTGAGAATTTGCATCACTTCCTCGATGGGACATCTCGACACGAGATCCTTCATCGGTGCCTCCAGGTTACAAAAAAGTTCGTAATTTACTTGATGCGGCGAGCGGCTAGGGTCGCATCACCGCTGCGCAGCGTGATCATCAGAAATCACGGAGAATGGATCATGGACCCAATTCTACTCTACGGCTTCCCGAAGGGAAGCTCCATGGGGCTCGTTGCGGCTCTCGAATGGCTGGGCAAGCCATATCGGCTGTGTCGGGTCGATATGTTGGGCGAGATGCGAGACCGGTCATACGCCCGCATCAATCCGCGACACGAGACGCCGGTCCTCATCACCGAGCAGGGCGAGGTGCTGACGGAAACGATGGCGATCGCGGCCTGGCTAGAGGCCAGGGATGTCGAACGCCGCATCAGCTTCGATCCCTCATCGCGGCAAGCCGATCGCATGCATCAGCTCATGGCGTTCGTGAATACCGGTTTCACCGCCGCCTTCGCGCCGCTGTGGGCCGCATTGGAAGCCGAAGCGATGGAGCCCGCCGCGAAGTCGGTCCTGCGCGCATTTGGCACAGCAAGGGTCATCGAGCGTCATGACAAGCTCGAAGAAGTGATCGAAACGCGGCAATTCCTGCTCGGGGAGCGGCCGACCCTTGCCGACGCCGTGCTTGTCGGCGTCGCGCGCTGGCTCGACTTCCATGCGGTTGCGGAGAGGAGCCGCTGGCCGAAGCTGGCGGCACTGCGCGCGCGCCTCGAGTCCGATCCCGCGGTCCTCTACGCCACCGCTCTGGAGGACGGCGGCTCGCATCGGGGAACGGGATCGTGCACAGGCCACGTCGCGCTGGCCGAATTGATCGCGCAGTTCGGCAAATAGCGGCCGGTGCGCACGCCTCGTCCTTCGAGACGGCGCTGACGCGCCTCCTCAGGATGAGGCTCATCAGCATCAGTGCTCGTAAACTGCAGCCGCGCACTTCGTCCTCATCCTGAGGAGCCCGCTTCAAGCGGGCGTCTCGAAGGATGGCCGCAGGGAATGCTGCCAAATGCGATAGCGCTCCTACTTCACCGGCCGCTTCTCGAGCTTCCTCGCCAGCGTCCGCCGGTGCATGCCCAGCCGGCGGGCCGCTTCCGAGATGTTGAAGTCGGTCTCGATCAAGGTCTGGTGAATGCGTTCCCATTCCAACGTCTTGATCGAGGTCGGCCGCGAATCGAGCGCGACCTCGGCGTTGCCTTCGGCCTTGTGGAAGGCGGCCTCGATGTCGTCGGTGTTCGACGGCTTTGCCAGATAGTGGCAGGCCCCTAACTTGATCGCCTCGACCGCGGTGGAGATGCTGGCAAAGCCGGTCAGCACCACGATCAGCATGTCCGGGTCATGCGTGTGCAGGAGTTCGACGCAGGCAAGACCCGAGGCGCCGCCGAGCTTGAGGTCGACCACGGCATGACCGAAAGAGCGTTCCTCCAGCACCTGGCGCACCTCCTCGATCGAGGCGGCGAGTACCACCTCGTAGCCGCGGCGCTCGAACGAGCGTTTCAGCGTGCGGGCAAAACCCGCATCGTCCTCGACGACGATCAGCGAACGGTCAGGCGTCAAAATTCCCTCCGATCGCCAATGTTGCGAGCGGCAGCGTGAGGCGCACCGTGGCGCCGCGCTTCCTGTGGTTCTTGGCGCTCACGGTGCCCCCCAATTTGCGCACGACGTTCACCACCAGGAACAGGCCGAGCCCGCCGCCGGCGCGACCCTTGCTCGACTGATAGGGCTTCCCCAGCTGCGCCAGCATCTCCGGCGCAAAGCCCGGGCCGCGGTCGGAGATCGACAGCACGAGATTATCGCCCTCGCGCTCGGCGACGAGCTCGAGCCACTCGCGCGAGACCTCATAGGCGTTGTCGAGCACGTTGAAGATCACCTGCTTCAGGGCGACGTCGGAGACGATTGCGACGTCCTCGCCGAAGGTGTTGACGAAGTAGAGCGTGCGGGCGGAGCGCGCATTGCGCCATTCGTCGACCAGCGCGGTGACGAAGGCCGTCACCGTCGTCGGTGAGGAGCCTTCACCGCGCGCTTCGCCCGCCGACACCAGGATGCCTGTCACGATCGACTTGCAGCGCTGCAACGAGGTTTCCATCTCCGCGAGGTCCTCGGCAAGCTCCTGATCGGCGGCAAGATCGGGCATGCGGCGCCAGTCGCTGAGGATTACCGAGAGCGAGGCGAGCGGCGTGCCGAGCTCATGCGCCGCACCGGAGGCGAGCAGACCCATGCGCACGATATGGTCCTGTTCGGCGGCATGCTGGCGCAGCGCCGCCAGATGCGCGTCGCGCTCGCGCAAATTCCTGTTGATGCGGGTGACGAACACGACGAGCAGCACGGCGTTGAGCACGAAGCCCAGGAGCATGCCTGTTACGGTGAGCGTATAGGTCTCGCTCAACGGATTGGGCGGCAGATCGAGCGGCCGGTAGGCCAATGTCAGCCAGACGAAGCTGGCGCAGGTCAGCGCCACCAGCGACCAGGTCGATCGGGCATCGAGCAGCACCGCACCGAGCGTCACCTGGAGCAGGAACAGCGAGGTGAAGGGATTGGTGGCGCCGCCGGAGAGATAGAGCTGCGCGGTCAGCGCGGCGACGTCCAGTATCAAGGCGACCAACAGCTCATTGTTGGTGATCGCAGCGCGATGGCGCACCCAGACCAGGCTGGAGACGTTGAGCAGCACCAGCGCGCCGATCACCGCGCCCATCCGCTCCAGCGGCAGGGGGATGCCGAGGCCGAAATGCACGGTACCGATGGTCACGATCTGGCCGACCACCGCGGTCCAGCGCAGCTGGATCAGCAGCGCCATGTTCTTGCGGTTGGTCTCGTCCTCGGTCGGCATGGTGCCGATCAGCTCGCTGCGCGCGTCGGCCTGCGATTGCAGCGTGACGGCTTGCCCGTCACGCCCAAGCGTCTGGGAAAGCGTTTTCCCGTCGTCAGGTCGGCTCGACGATCGTTCCAGCATCTGATCCCGTCCTGCGGGCGTCGGCATCCGAGCCGCCGGCCTTGTCGTGGACGAAGCGCTTGCGACGGAACAGCCCGCCGCCGAATGTGACGAAAAGTCTGCCGGCCAGCATGAAAGCCAGGGCAAACCACGTCAGCGCGTAGATCAGGTGGTTATTGGGAAAGCGGATCACGGTCAATCCGCCGATTGGGCCGCCGGCGATTTGTGATCCGGCGTCGGCGTCCACGAAGAAGGGCGCGACCTCGCGAAGACCGCGCGCCGTCGCAATGGCGGCGACGTCCCGCGAGTACCAGCGGTTGTGCTGGGGCACGTTGGTGCGCAAGAAACCGCCCTTCGGCTCCGTGATGCGCAGGAGGCCGGTGATCTCGACCCGACCTTGCGGATTGCCGTCCCGGCGCGTCGATGCGTCGCGGCGCTCGGACGGCACGAAGCCGCGATTGATCAGGACCAGCGTGCCGTCGTCGCGCTGAAGCGGCGTCAGCACCCAATAGCCGGGGCCTTCCTCGGTGACGGCCTGAACCAGCGTCTCGCTCTCATGCAGGAAGCGCCCGCTGAGGCTGACGTGCCTGTATTCGTCGCTTGCGGCGCTGACGGCGGGCCATGATCCGGGCGAGGGGATCGGCTGAGCCGGCGCGTGGACGCGCTGCTCGACCCGGTCGATCAGCGCCAGCTTCCAGGCGCGGCGCTCGATCTGCCAGACGCCGAGCGCAATCAGAAGCACGAAAGCAATGAGCGACAGGATCGTGAGCCACAAGGACGCCGACCGCGCAGCCTTGCTGCGCGCATCTCCGTCCTCGCCCGTCACGGTCCCTGTTTCGCTCACTTCATTCCGCTCATCTGGTGCATCGGCATCATGTTGCTGTTGAGGTGGCTCATCACCCACAGCGAACCCGACAGCGCGATCACCACCATCACGATGGTGAAGATCAGCGCCATCATGGTCCAGCCGTTCTCGGACGTCGTGTTCATGTGCAGGAAGTAGACCATGTGCACGACGATCTGCACGATTGCGAAGGCCATGATCACCAGCGCGGTGATCTGCTTGCTCGGCAGCGCGCCGCTCATCACCAGCCAGAACGGGATCGCGGTGAGCACGACCGAGAGCACGAAGCCGAGCATGTAGCCCGAGAACGTGCTGTGGGCGTGGCCGCCCTCGTGGTGATGGTCGTGCGCGCCGGCTGCGTGGGTATCGGTGCTCATCGCAGAACTCCCAGGAGATAGACGAAGGTGAAGACGCCGATCCAGACCACGTCGAGGAAGTGCCAGAACATCGACAGGCACATCAGGCGGCGGCGGTTGGCCTCGATCAGGCCGAACTTTCCGACCTGCACCATCAGCGTCACCAGCCAGATCAGGCCGCAGGTGACGTGCAGGCCGTGGGTGCCGACCAGGGTGAAGAAGGCGGAGAGGAAGGCGCTGCGCTGCGGCGTTGCGCCCTCGTGGATCATGTGGGCGAACTCGAAGAGCTCGATGCCGATGAACGCGGCCCCGAACAGGCCGGTGATCGCGAGCCAGATTTGCGTCTGCGCGATCTTGTTCTGCTGCATCGTCAGCATCGCAAAGCCGTAGGTGATCGACGACAGCAGCAGCATGGACGTGTTCACCGCGACCAGGGTGAGGTCGAACAGGTCCTTCGGCGCGGGGCCGGCGGCATAGTTGCCGCCGAGCACGCCGTAGGTGGCGAACAGGATCGCAAAGATGAGACAGTCGCTCATCAGATAGATCCAGAAGCCGAGCGAGGTGCTCCAGCCTTCCGGATGCGGATGCTCGTCAGCGAGGTAGAAGACCGGCTCGCCGGTCTGCGAGGGATTGACGGCAACGGTCATTTACTTGGCTCCGGCGAGCAGCTTGGTGCGCGCGTCCTCGGTCCGGATGACGTCGTCAGCCGGAATGTCGAAGTCGCGGTGATAGTTGAAGGTGTGGCCGATCCCGACGGCGAGCATCGCGATGAAGCTCAGGGCGGCGAGCCACCACATGTACCAGACGAGAGCAAAGCCCATCGCGGTGGCGAAGCCGGCGAGGATGATGCCGGTGCCGGTGCTGCTGGGCATGTGGATCGGCTTGAACCCGGTGAGCGGACGCTGATAGCCGCGCCGCTTCATGTCCCACCACGCGTCATTGTCGTGAACGACCGGGGTGAAGGCGAAGTTGTAGTCCGGCGGCGGCGAGGAGGTCGCCCATTCCAGCGTGCGCGCGTCCCAGGGATCGCCGGTGACGTCCTTGAGCTGCTCGCGCTTGAGCAGGCTGACCGCGAACTGCATCAGCATCGCGAGAATGCCGATGAAGACGAACACGGCACCGATCGCAGCGATGACGAACCAGATCTGCAAGGACGGATCGTCGAACACGCGCAGGCGGCGGGTCACGCCCATCAGGCCGAGCACGTAGAGCGGCATGAAGGCCAGGTAGAAGCCCGTGACCCAGAACCAGAACGACATCTTGCCCCAGAACGGATCGAGCTTGAAGCCGAACGCCTTGGGGAACCAGTAGTTGATGCCGGCGAACGCGCCGAACACCACGCCGCCGATAATCACGTTGTGGAAGTGCGCGATCAGGAACAGGCTGTTGTGCAGCACGAAGTCGGCCGGCGGCACCGCGAGCAGAACGCCGGTCATGCCGCCGATCACGAAGGTCAGCATGAAGGCGATGGTCCACATCATCGGCAGCTCGTAGCGGATGCGGCCGCGATACATCGTGAACAGCCAGTTGAACATCTTCGCGCCCGTCGGGATCGAGATGATCATCGTGGTAATGCCGAAGAACGAGTTGACGCTGGCGCCCGAGCCCATCGTGAAGAAGTGGTGCAGCCACACCAGGTAGGACAGGATGGTGATGACGACCGTGGCGTAGACCATCGAGGTGTAGCCGAACAGCCGCTTGCCCGAGAAGGTCGAGGTGACCTCGGAGAAGATGCCGAACGCGGGCAGAACCAGGATGTAGACCTCGGGGTGACCCCAGATCCAGATCAGGTTCACGTACATCATCGGGCTGCCGCCGAAATCGTTGGTGAAGAAGTTGGTGCCGACATAGCGGTCGAGCGAGAGCAGCGCGAGCACCACGGTCAGGACCGGGAAGGAGGCGACGATCAGCACGTTGGTGCAGAGCGAGGTCCAGGTGAACACCGGCATCTTCATCATGGTCATGCCGGGGCAGCGCAGCTTGACGATGGTGCAGATCAGGTTGATGCCGGATAGCGTCGTTCCGACGCCGGCGACCTGCAGCGCCCAGATGTAATAGTCGACGCCGACGTCGGGACTGTAGCCGATGTTCGACAGCGGCGGATAAGCCAGCCAGCCGGTGCGGGCGAATTCGCCGATGAACAGCGAGGCCATCACCAGCACCGCGCCGCCGACCGTCATCCAGAAGCTGAAATTGTTCAGGAACGGGAACGAGACGTCGCGCGCGCCGATCTGCAGCGGCACGACGTAGTTCATCAGGCCGGTGACCAGCGGCATCGCCACGAAGAAGATCATGATCACGCCGTGGGCGGTGAAGATCTGGTCGTAGTGATGGGCGTTGAGATAGCCTTCGGAGCCGTTGAACGCGAGCATCTGCTGGCCGCGCATCATCAGCGCGTCGGCAAAGCCGCGCAGCAGCATCACGATGCCGAGGATCATGTACATGATGCCGATGCGCTTGTGGTCCACCGTGGTGAACCATTCGCGCCAGAGATAGCCCCAGAGGCGGAAATAGGTGAGGCCGCCGAGCAGCGCGGCGCCGCCGAGCGCGACCACTACGAAGGTGCCGACGACGATCGGCTCGTGCAGCGGCAGCGATTCGAGGCCGAGCCGGCCGAAGATGAGCTTGAGAAGATCAGGAGACATGCGAACTCTCTTTAGGAGTCTGACTTCAGGAATCGGACTTGGGACGCTGTCCGAGGAAGAAGGACGAGGACTTCAGCGGCGTGAACGACGGCCGCTTCAGGCCGGCACCCAGGAGCGGCGCGAAATCGGTCGGAGCCTTGATCGAGGCGGTGGTCTGCCCCTGCGGCGCATCCGGCGTGCAGGTGCCGGCGACGAAGGTCGGCTCGGGTCCGAGCACCGTGCCTCGGCGGGCATACTTGTCGTAGGCGAGCGGCAGGGTGTTGTTCAGGCCCTGATGGCCGTTGCCGCCCTTGGCGTCGATCGCCATCATCTCGCTCTGGCACATCTTGCCGGTCTCGACGCACATGTTGAGGATCAGGCGGTAGAGATCGGCATCGACGGTGCCCCAGCGCCGCACCGGCTCGTTCTGGCTGGGCTTCTCCAGCTGGAGATATTCGGCGCGGCCAAGCGAGCCACCGGCCGACTTGGCGCTGGCGATCCAGGCATCAAAATCCTTGTCGTCGAGGCCCCTGAAGTTGAAGTGCATGCCCGAGAAGCCGGCGCCGCTATAGTTCGCCGAAAAACCCTTGTAGGTGCCGGCACGGTTGACCACGGCGTGGAGCTTGGTCTCCATGCCCGGCATCGCGTAGATCTGGCCGGCGAGCGCGGGGATGTAGAACGAGTTCATCACCGAGGACGCGGTGATGCGGAAGGTGATCGGGCGATCGACCGGAGCTGCGAGCTCGTTGACGGTGGCGATGCCGTAATCCGGGTAGATGAAGAGCCACTTCCAATCGAGCGCGACGACGTCGACCTCGAGCGGGGCCTTGGACCTGTCCACCGCGCGCTCGGCATGAATGCGGCCGAGGGTGCGATAGGGGTCGAGCAGATGCGTGCCCATCCAGGTCAGCGCGCCCAGGCAGACGATGATCAAGAGAGGCGCGGACCAGATCACCAGCTCGAGCTTGGTCGAGTGATCCCAGTCCGGCTCGTAGCGGGCCTCGGTGTTGGACTGGCGGTAGCGCCAGGCGAACAGCACCGTCAGCGCCATCACGGGCACGACGATCAGCAGCATCAGGACGGTGGAGATGATGACGAGGTCGCGCTGTTGCGCGGCGATATCGCCGGCTGGCGCCAGCACGACGTAGTCGCAGCCGCTGAGCGCGGCAGCCAGAGGTAGTAGCGCCAGGATCTTGAGACGAGACACGGGCCGAGCCTTATGAGAATGAGTTTCCTTTGCGGGGCCAAGGGGTAGCTGCGGCGCAACAATGGGGACATTGGACAATTTGTCCAATGTTGCGGTGCGGGAGGTTGCGCCAGATAGGGCTAGATTGCCTGGCGCCCGCCGGGCGGTCGGCTTTGGTTTTCAGGACGTTAAGGGCGCACGAATGGCGACGGCACAGACCCCCGCAATGGCAGACCTCCACACGGGCGAGCACGGCCACGACCAGGCCAGTCCCGGCGAGATCGCCATCGGCGTCATCATCGGCCGTACCTCGGAATTCTTCGACTTCTTCGTCTTCGCGATCGCCTCGGTGATCGTGTTTCCGCGCCTGGTGTTTCCGTTCGCGAGCGAGCTGACCGGGACCCTCTATTCCTTCATGGTCTTCGCGCTGGCCTTCATGGCCCGTCCGATCGGCACCGTCATTTTCATGACGATCGACCGCGAATACGGCAAGACGGCCAAGCTGATCTCGGCGCTATTCCTGCTCGGCACTGCCACCGTCGCGCTCGCGTTCCTGCCCGGCTATCAGGAGATCGGCGTCGCCGCGATCTGGCTGCTGGCGCTGGCGCGCATCGCGCAGGGTCTGGCCTGGGGCGGCGCCTGGGACGGCATGGCTTCGCTGCTGGCGCTGAATGCGCCGGCCTCGCAGCGCGGCTGGTACGCGATGGTGCCGCAGCTCGGCGCCCCGCTCGGGTTGATCGTGGCGAGCGCGCTGTTCGCCTATTTCGCCGGTCTCCTCTCGGCCGATGACTTCTTCGACTGGGGCTGGCGCTATCCGTTCTTCGTCGCCTTCGCCATCAATGTCGTCGCGCTGTTCGCGCGCCTGCGCATGGTGACGACGGAAGAATACGCCACGCTGTTCGAGACCCGCGAACTCCAGCCGGCACGGATCTCCGAGACGGTCGCGCGCGAAGGCCAGACCATCATGCTAGGGGCCTTTGCGCCGCTGGCGAGCTTCGCGCTGTTTCACATGGTCACGGTGTTCCCGCTGTCCTGGGTGTTCCTGTTCACCCACGAAAGCCCGGTGCGCTTCTTGATCATCGAGATCGTCGCTGCCGTGTTCGGCGTCGCGGCGATCGTGGCCTCCGGCATCATTGCCGACCGCGTCGGGCGCAAGTCGCTCTTGATGGGATCGGCGATCGCGATCGCGATCTATAGCGGCTTCGCGCCACAGCTGCTCGACGCCGGCGCGTTCGGCGAGACCATCTACATGGTGATCGGCTTCATCCTGCTCGGCCTGTCCTTCGGCCAGTCGTCGGGTGCGATCGCCTCGAACTTCCGGCAGGCCTATCGCTACACGGCGTCGGCGCTGACCTCCGACATGGCTTGGCTGTTCGGCGCCGGCTTCGCCCCGCTGGTCGCGCTGCTGCTCGCCACCAATCTCGGCGTCATCGCCTCGGGTGCGTATCTGCTCTCCGGCGCTTTCTGGACCCTGCTCGCGCTCTGGCTCAGCGGCCAGCGCGAAGCGGGGGATATGGATGCGGGGCGCTGATCACGCAGCGCATGCAGGGTGGGTAAAGGCGCTCCTCGCGCCGTGCCTACTTCTAGGCATCACCCCTGCCGCTGCTGCAACAGTGCTTCGACGTCCAGCCGCTTGGTGAACATCGCGAGCTTCCCGTCAGGCCCGAACGGCCATTGCTCCCGCGGCTTGTCCCAATACAGCTCCACGCCGTTCTGGTCGGGGTCGCGCAGGTAGAGCGCCTCGCTGACGCCGTGGTCGCTGGCGCCATCCAGCGCAATGCCGGCCGTGAGCACCCGATGCAGCGCATCCGCCAGCGCAGGGCGCGTCGGAAACAGGATCGCGGTGTGATAGAGCCCGGTCGCATCACGCGGCGGCGGTGAGCCGCCCTTGCTCTCCCAGGTGTTGAGCCCGATGTGGTGATGATAGCCGCCGGCCGCGATGAAGGCCGCGCCCGAGCCCATCCGCTGCATCAGCTCGAAGCCGAGCACGCCGCAATAGAAGCCGAGCGCACGATCGAGATCGGCGACCTTGAGGTGGACGTGGCCGATCCTGGTGCCGGCAGGAATGATTGGGCTTTGCGACATGTGAATGCTCCCTCGAAAACATGCACGTAAGCTCGGCTTCGAGCCAGTGCTACGGCCAAACGCGAAACCCATCGTTTCTGGATCGGCAACTAAACCGGAATGGCTTCAGGGTGAAGCGATTGCCGCGGGCTCGGTGCAACCTCTCCCGCTTGCGGGAGAGGTCGCGCCGAAGGCGCGGGTGAGGGCTTTCTCCTCTAGGGGACTATCCCATCGCGGAAGCACCCTCTCCCCAACCCTCTCCCGCAAGCGGGAGAGGGAGTGCACTTTCCTCGTAGCAATCAAACCTGATCTCATCTCGCTCTAGCTAAGCTCCGATACCTCGCCCTCGGGCAGGTCGAACTCGAACGTGTTCAGCGTCATCGACACCAGCGTGTAATAGCCGCACAGCCCGATCACCTCGACGACGCCGCGCTCGCCGAGCAGCTTCACGGCGTCGTCGTAGAGGCCCTTCTCGACGCCGTGGCCCTCGTGCAGCGACTTGGCGAGATCGTAGATCATCTTAGCCTTGGGATCGTCGAAGTCGGGGGTGCGGCGGTCGCGGATCGCATCGATAATCTCGGGCTTCATGCCGCCCGCAAGCGCGAGACGCTTGTGCGCGTACCATTCGTAATGCGCGGTCCAGTGCCGCGCCGTCACCAGGATCGCGATCTCCGAGAGCTTGGCCGGGAAGATGGTGTCGAAGCGCAGCACCTCGCCGAGCCGCGTGGCATGGCGCGCCATCTCGGGGCTGTTCAGCCAGGCCATCATTGGCGGCGGCGGCTTGCCGCGCTTGCCGGCGATTGACTCGTCATAGGTCTGCCGCTGGCTCTCGTTCATTTCGCCAGGCGAAAGAAGTTTTAGGCGCATGGTCGTTTCCTCTGTGTTTTCA
Organism: Bradyrhizobium sp. USDA 336; assembly: GCF_044908355.1. NCBI lineage: Bacteria > Pseudomonadati > Pseudomonadota > Alphaproteobacteria > Hyphomicrobiales > Nitrobacteraceae > Bradyrhizobium > Bradyrhizobium sp. USDA 336. Next base: position 6,167,157 of record NZ_JBIYDC010000002.1, read on the forward strand.
AGGCTCGCTGTCGCCGCGACTATAAATGATAAGTGGTTGAATTCCGCGGGGGCTTGGCCCAGACTCGCTGTCAACAATTCGAATGTTGGGTGATGGAAACGACCAATGACCGATCTCAAGACCAGCGATTCTGAATCCGCCGATCTCGAAGCATTCCGCAACGAGACACGCGCCTGGCTGGAAGCCAATTGCCCGCCGGAGATGCGCAAGCCCGCAACGTCGGACGCCGACGTGTTCTGGGGCGGACGCAACGCAAAATTCTCGTCCGAGCCGCAGCGCATCTGGTTCGAGCGCATGCGCGACAAGGGCTGGACCGTGCCGGACTGGCCGAGGGAATATGGCGGCGGTGGCTTAAGCGCTGCCGAGCACAAGGTGCTGCGCGCCGAGATGGCGCGGATCGGCGCGCGGCCGCCGTTGTCGAGCTTCGGCATCTGGATGCTGGGGCCGGCGCTTTTGAAGTACAGCAACGAGGCCCAGAAGAAGGAGCATCTGCCGAAGATCGCTGCGGGCGAGATCCGCTGGTGCCAGGGCTATTCGGAGCCGAATGCCGGCTCCGACCTCGCCTCGCTCCAGACCCGCGCCGAGAGCGACGGCGACGACTTCATCATCAACGGCCAGAAGATATGGACGTCCTACGCCAATTACGCCGACTGGATCTTCTGCCTGGTGCGCACCGATCCGACCGCCAAGAAGCACGACGGCATCAGCTTCATCCTGTTCGACATGACCTCCAAGGGCGTCTCGACCAAGCCGATCCTCTTGATCTCCGGCTACTCGCCGTTCTGCGAGACCTTCTTCGACAATGTCCGCGTGCCGAAGTCGCATGTGGTCGGCACCATCAACCGCGGCTGGGATGTTGCGAAATATCTGCTCCAGCACGAGCGCGCGATGATCTCGGGGATGGGCGAGCGCGGCGTCGGCCGGCCGCTCGGCCAGATCGCGGCCGATTCAGTCGGCACCGATGGGCAAGGCAAGCTCGACGACGCCATGCTGCGCGGCCAGATCGCGCGCTTCGACGTCGATGAAGCCGCGCTGGCTGCCTGCGCCGAGCGCGCGGTCGATCTCGCCAAGGCCGGCCAGGCGCATCCGGCGTTCTCCTCGGCGATGAAATATTACGGCACCGAGCTCAACAAGCGCCGCCACGAGATCCTGATGTCGGCCGGCGGCGTCGATGCGCTGGAATGGGAGAGCGAGCGCTCCAGGCAGGGCGCCCGCCCGCGCGCCTGGCTGCGCACCAAGGCCAACTCGATCGAGGGCGGCACGTCCGAGGTCATGCTCGGCATCGTCGCCAAGCGCATCCTGGATCTGCCGGGGGCGTAAGCCTTTCTGTCATTCCGGGGCGCGCGTAGCGCGAGCCCGGAATCCATAACCACCAGTCGGGAGTATGGATTCCGGGCCTGCGCCTGCGGCGCATCCCGGAATGACGAGACAACATAGATTTCGAATCGGAAACACGCACATGGCCCTCGTCCTCACCGAAGAACAATCCATGCTCCGCGACTCCGCGCGCGGGCTGATCAGCGACAAGGCGCCGGTGTCGCACCTGCGCCATCTGCGCGACAGCAAGGACCCCACCGGCTTCTCCAGGGAGCTCTGGCATTCCTTTGCCGAGATGGGTTTCGCCGGTCTGCTCGTGCCCGAAGAATTCGGCGGCAGCGGTCTCGGCTACGTCGAAGCCGGGATCGTCATGGAGGAGATCGGCCGCACCTTGATGCCGTCGCCCTTCCTCGCGACATCAGTGGTGGCGGCATCAGTGCTGACCCGCGGCGGCAATGCCGCGCAGAAATCGGAATATCTGTCGAAAATCGCGAACGGCTCGCTGCTCGCGACGCTCGCGATCGACGAGGGCGCCAAGCATCGCCCGCTGCAGACCAGCCTCAAGGCCGTGCGCGCCGGCAACGGCTTCAAGCTCTCCGGCGCCAAGGCGCTGGTGGTCGACGGTCATGTCGCCGATCTCCTCATCGTCGCCGCGCGCACCGCGGGCTCTGCCGGCGAGCGCGAGGGCCTGACGCTGTTCCTGGTTAACCCCAAGGCCAAGGGCGTTGCGATCGAGCGCACCATCATGGTCGATGCGCACAATGCGGCGCGAATCGAGTTCGCCAATGTCGAGGTCACCGCCGACAGCGTGCTCGGCGAGGTCGACCAGGCGGCCGGCCTGCTCGATGGCGTGCTCGATATCGGCCGCGGCGCGGTCGCCGCCGAAATGGTCGGCCTCAGCGATGAAGTGTTTGGCCGCACCGTCGAGTATCTGAAGAGCCGCAAGCAGTTCGGCAAGCTGATCGGCGAATTCCAGGCGCTGCAGCATCGCGCCGCCGAGCTCTACATCGACATCGAGATCACCCGCGCTGCCACCATGAAGGCGCTGCAGGCGCTCGATGCCGACGTTGTCAAGGCCGCACCCGCCGTCGCCGTGGCAAAAGCCCGCGCCGGCACCACCGCCACACGCGCGGTGCAGGAAGGCGTGCAGATGCACGGCGGCATGGGCATGACCGACCAGTTCGACATCGGCTTCTTCATGAAGCGCGCCCGTGTCTGCGAGGAGCTGTTCGGCGATGCGAACTACCACACCGAGCAGCTGGCCAGGGCGCGGGGCTATTGAGGCTGGGGCAATAGCGCGAACCGTCATGGCCGGGGTTGTCCCGGCCATCCACGTTCTTTGGTGCCTCGGAAACGTGGATGCCCGGGCCTTCGCCTCGCCGAAGCGGCTTCGGCCGCGCAGGCGGGACGCCCGGGCACGACGAATGAAGTGTGGCGCGAGCCTGTATCAACCTCGTCATTGCGAGGAGCGCTTGCGACGAAGCAATCCAGACTGTCGCCGTGGAAAGACTCCGGATTGCTTCGCTTCGCTCGCAATGACGGCGGAGAGACCGCCCTACCGCATCGGCGGTGCGTACTGCACGCCACCTGCGTTCCACAGCTGGTTCATGCCGCGCGGGATCTTCAGCTTCGACTTCTCGCCGATGTTGCGATCATACATCTCGCCGTAATTGCCGACGTGGCGGATGATGCGGGCGGCCCAGTCCTTGGTGAGGCCGAGCTGCTCGCCGTAGCGGCCTTCGGTGCCGACGAGGCGCATGACTTCCGGCTTCTTCGACTTCAGGGCTTCGTCGATGTTCTCGGAGGTCACGCCCAGCTCCTCGGCGTTGATCATCGCGTAAAGCGTCCACTTCACGATCATCATCCAGTCGTCGTCGCGCTGACGCACCACGGGGGCGAGCGGCTCCTTGGAGATCATGTCGGGCAGGATCATGTGGTCGCCGGGCTTCGTCAGGTTCAACCTGAGAGCATAGAGCTGAGAAACGTCGGCGGAGAACGTGTCGCACTTGCCGGTGTCGTAGGCCTTCACCACGTCGTTGAGGTTATCGAACTTCACCTCTTCATACTTCATGTTGTTGATGCGGAAGTAATCGGCGACGTTGAGTGTCGTCGTGGTTCCGTTCTGCACGCAGACCTTGCTGTCTGCCAGGTCCAGCGAGGTCTCCTTGTTGCGCGTGCGCGGCACCATGAAGCCGACGCCGTCGTAATAGGCTACGGCCGGGAAATACAGGTCGAAGTCGAGCTCGCGCGCCATGCTCCAGGTCGTGTTGCGCGAGAGGATGTCCACCTTGCGGCTCTGCAGCTCCTTGAAACGCTCGTTGGCGTCGAGCGGAACGAACTTCGCCTTGCCGGGGTCGTTGAAGATCGCAGCGGCCACCGCACGGCAGAAATCGACGTCGAAGCCGGTCCAGTTGCCCTTGTCGTCGGGGATCGAGAAGCCCGGCAGGCCCTTGTTGACGCCGCACAGCACCTCGCCGCGGCGAACCGTGCGCCTCAGGGTGCGGGTGTCGTAAAACTCGTAAATGATCGCGCCGATGGCGACCAGCACGGCGATGGCGACCCCGATCAATAGGCCGCCACGAAAAGTGCGCATCATGTTGCTCTCTCGAAAAATCGGGAAAAGGAATCAGGCGAGGACGGAGTGCATGATCCGGATCCGGACAGCCGCGTTGGCGCAAGGCACGCTGCGGCCGTCCGAAGCAATCATGCCGGGATCATGAACCTTAGAGCTCGGGCTTCTGCCGGATGACCACCTTGGTGCCGACAGGGACGCGATCGTAGAGGTCGGCGACATCGGCGTTGACCAGGCGGAAGCAGCCCGACGACACCTTGGTGCCGATCGTGTCGGGTCGGTTGGTGCCATGGATGCGGTAGACCGTGGTGCCGAGATACATGGCGCGGGCCCCCAGCGGGTTGCCCGGGCCGCCGGCCATGAAGCGCGGCAGATAGGGCTGGCGCTGGATCATCTCCGGCGGCGGTGTCCAGTCCGGCCACTCCTTCTTGTTGGTGATGGTCACCAGCCCCTGCCACTGGAATCCGTCGCGGCCGACGCCGATGCCGTAGCGGATGGCGCGCCCGCCGGGCTGCACCAAATAGAGGTGACGCTCGGCCGTCGAGACGATGATCGTGCCCGGCGGCTCGGTGGTGCGGAAGTAGACCACCTGCTTCTGCCATTCCGGCTCGAGCTGGTATCCGTCATCGGCGATCAGGCCTGGCTCGTCGCCGCGGTCCGGCTGCTGGGCGAAGGCGTGCGGTGTGGACAGGGCCAGTCCCATCGCAGCCACGAAAATCCCGGTCAGGCGACGAAAATCCGTCATTCAAGCTCTCCCCGCTGCCACACAGCGCAAATCATTCGGAACCATCAAACCTGAGGGGCAAGTTCATGGCAAGTTGATGGCGCGCTGCCCCGGCATGTCACGAGAATGCTTTGGTTTTTTGACGTAGATCAACACCATGAACAGGGTGGGTTGGCGCGAAAAGCAGTGATTTGCGCCGCGGTGGAGGTGCGCTCCCTCCCCCGCTTGCGGGGGAGGGCTGGGGAGAGGGTGTCTCTGCAATGGGATTCCCCGAGAGGATAGAACCCTCACCCGCCGCTTCGCGGCGACCTCTCCCGCAAGCGGGAGAGGCCCAGACCGAACGCGCGGTGAGATCGAGGCCGACAATTTGCGCCAGTCAGATCTTGTTGCTCTCCGCCGGGATCCCGAGCCGCCGCACGATCTCGGCTCCCACGGCGCGGGCTTCGACGCGCGAGCCGATGCGGGGGCTGCGAAACCGCCGCCCCGAATGCAGCCGGATCACCACGATGCAATGCTCGTCCTCGGAGCGGCCGCGGCGCTCGACCGTGATCGTTTTCACGTCGGGTCCGGCGATGCGGTCGGCGCGCAGGCTGCCGTCGCCCCACAGGCGCTCGACGCGAATATCGTTCGGCCCGATGATCCAGAACGCGCCGGTCGCAAGGTTGGCATAGCGATAGACGGCGAATGCGGCGATCGCGCCCAGCGGCAGCAGCAGGATATCGACATGGCTCGGCGAGAGGCCGCGCCACAGCTTGTAGGCATAGGGAGCCGCGGACAAAGCCACCGCGATCAGTGCGACGATGCGGATCTCCCGTGCAGGAAACGCCTCGAGCGGCTCGCCGAGATGCATCTCGGGATTGCTGGCATCGAGCGGGTTGCTCGGCGCCTCGACATTGGGAACGTCGAAATGTGCCGCGATCCACGCCACGGTGTCGCGGACATGAGTGACATCGGAAATCGGCGGCGAGGTCAGCCGCTCGCCCGAGGCCAGGGTGAAGACGAGCTGGAAGCGGGCCTTCACCCTCTTGCTGCCGGGGACCTGCAGCGCCGTGATCTCGTCCTTCCCGACGAGGCGCGTCCTTAGTTTTCCGAACGGCCGTTGCCGGCCGATCAGGATCTCGTCCGCCGTGATGATCCACACCACCGCCGGCGCCATCATGATGCCGACGACGAATCCGGCTCCCACCAGCAGCGCCACCGTCGATATCGTGATTTCCAGGAGGTCCTGCGTGAACAGACCCGGCGTGAAGCAGAGCGCGACGGCAGCCGCACAGCCGGCCACGACCAGCCGCTGCGCGATCGAGGAACCTTCACGAAGGCGGATGTCGGTGCTGGTGGTCGCGTCCATTGCGGGCGGCTGATTGCGTCGGTTGCGAACCTCCACGGACGGCTCCGTGGAGTCAAGCAACAAGGGCGACAATTGCAGCCCGCCGCGCGATGACCGTGCGGCGTCAGCTGCTCGCGTTCAGCAGCTTGGCCACCGTGCGATCGATCTCGTCATAGCTGCCTTCGCCGGCGTGCTGGAACACGATCTTGCCGCTCTGGTCGACGATGTATTGCGCCGGCCAATATTGATTGCGATAGGCGTTCCAGGTCTTGGACTCATTGTCCTGCGCGACCGGATAGGTGATGCCATGGCGCTTCAGCGCGGCCTGCACGTTGGCGGCGGAGCGCTCGAACGGGAATTCCGGCGTGTGCACGCCGACCACGACGAGGCCTCGATCCCGGTACTTGGCGTAGAGCTCGGTGACGTGCGGCAGCGTGTTGACGCAGTTGACGCAGCCATAGGTCCAGAAATCCACCTGCACGACCTTGCCGCGGAGATCGGCGATGCTCAGCGGCTTCGAGTTGAACCAGTTGGTGATACCGGTGAAGTCGGGCGCGGCCTGCTGGTTCGCGGCGGCGGTGACGACAGGCGCGGCGCGTGCGGCCTCGTCGCAGATGCCGGGGATGACGGCGCCGGTCACTGTGATGCCGATCAGTGCAGCAGACATTGCGAGCAGCTTGAGAGTCATGGAAAGCGTCCTCCGGTGAAGATGAGGTGGGATCACAGGCCGATCTGGCCGGTGGGGTAGAAGCCGGTGAGCCACGCCAAGATCAGCGTGTCGTATTGGAAATAGGCGGCGACCGCGAAGCCGATCACGACGACGCCAAAGCCCTGCTGCAGCCGCGGTGAGATCCGGGCCAGGCTGCGCACGCGCGTGGTCGCGGCCTGTCCGCCGTAGGCTATTCCCAGCATCGGGATCGCAGCACCAATGGCATAGGCGACCAGCAGCGTGCCGGCCCAGCCGAGATTCTTCGATGTCGCAACCAGCGTCAGGATCGAGCCGAGCACGGGCCCTGCGCAGGGCGTCCAGACCAGGCCCAGCGTCGTGCCAAGGATCAGCCCTCCGACTGCGCCCTCGCGCTGCGTGACGCCGGTGTTGCCGAGATCGAGCCAGCCGTTGATCCGGATCGACAGCCATTCGAACGGCGCCGGCCACAGCATCAACAGGCCGAAGCCGAGCAGCAGGACCGCTGCCGCCTCGCGCAGCACGTTCGGATCGAAATCGAACGCCCGCGTGATCGCGCCGAGCGCCAGCGCGACCACCGAGAAGGAAACGACGAAGCCGAGCGCGATCATCGCGGGTCGCAGATGCCCCGCGCGCCCGATCGAGGCGCCGAGCAGGATCGGCAACATCGGCAACGTACAGGGCGCGGCGATGGTGAGGATGCCGGCGAGGAGAGCAAAGAGCAGGTCGAGCATGAGGCACTCGTGAGGGAGGTCACGAGGGCTGTTCGCGTGCGGTGGGGCGGTCGTTACGCAGCGTCACGGCTTCGTGACGGGGCTTTGAGGCATTCTGTTCGACACGACGGCGCTGCGCGCCACCCCCAAATAAAAACGACCCGGACGGGGCATCGTCCGGGTCGCTGGAGGTCTTGGGAGGTTTAACGAAACCGTATGGGAGCTTTATAGAGGGGAAGTTTTTCCGCCTGATGTTGTCGTTTGTTTCAATTGTTTCGCCGGCGGTAACGCTTCCGTGTCCGGGGAGAGGCCAAAACGGAGGTCCTATCCCCTTGAAATCATTATTGTTAAGCGGCGAAGCGGTCGACGCCGGCGCCCTTAAGCAAATCGGCGAGTTGCTTGCGGGCGTAGAACATCCGCGTCTTCACCGTGCTCTGGGGAATGCCGATGATCTGGCCGACCTCCTCCACCGACTTCTCGTGGTAATAGACGAGGTTGATGATCTCCCGATGCGCCGGCGACAGCTTCTGCACGCAGGCGCGCAGGATGGCGCTGGTGTCGCTGCGGTCGAGCGAAGTCTCCGGCGTGTCGCAATCATCAGGGATCTGACGCACGTCCTCCTGATCGATGTCCTCGAAGCGGCGCTGGCGCATCGCGGTCAGCGCCTTGAAGCGGGCGATCGAGAGCAGCCAGGTGGACACCTGCGAGCGGCCCTGGAATTGGCCGGCGGTCCGCCACACGTCCAGAAACACCTGGCTGACCAGATCTTCCGCCGTGGTGGCGTCGCGCACGATGCGCAGGATGAAGCGGTACACCCGTACATTGTGCCGGCAGTAAAGGATGTGCATGGCCGTCCGGTTGCCGTCGGCAATGCTTGCGAGGAGCATGTCGTCCGAGGTCGCCTGAGCGGCAATGATGCTCTGGCTGGCTTGGGCGTTGATGGCAATGACGTTCGGCATGGACTTGGCTCCCCGTAGCGCCGCAACCGAGCGGCGTTTCCTTGGGTCAAAGTGTTAATGAGCCAACGTTTCGGGACGTCTGCACGAAAAGCGGAAAATGGTTTCGTGCGCCGTCAAATTGTTTCGCCGGACAGGGCGCGACGAAACATTCGGGGCAAAAAACCTTGTGATTTCAACGTACGGAAAATACGGGGTGGGGATTCGGGGCCGGACGGGCGCGCCGCGGAACGAATTTAGGGGGATTGCGTTTGGTCGCGCCACACCTACCGCTGTCGTCCCGTGGCGATAATCCGTAGCCCGGATGAAGCGCAGCGAAATCCGGGGCAACTCCATCCGCGGCTACAGCACCCCGGATTGCGCTGCGCTCCATCCGGGCTACGGCAGAGCGGGCTGTGCCGCTCGCCCTACGCCTTCTCGCCCTGCGGCGAGAACAGATAGCCGCCGCCGCGGATGGTGCGGATCACCGCGGGCTTGGCAGGATCGGGCTCGATCTTGCGGCGGATGCGCATGATGCGCAGATCGACCGCGCGGTCGAAGGCTTCGGCGTCGCGGGCGTTGGCAAGCTCGAGCAGGCGCTCGCGCGACAGCACGCGCTTCGGATTGGCCGCGAACACCTTGAGCAGCCCGAACTCGGATGCGGTCAGCGGATGCTCGTTGCCCTCGTCATCGCGCAAGGCCTGCGCTTCGAGGTCGAGCCATTTGGTGCCGAAGCGCACCAGCTGCTCCTTGTCCGACTTCGCCGCCGGCGCGTCGGCCGCCTTGGCCGGTCCGCTCCGCCGCAGCACCGAGCGGATGCGCGCCATCAGCTCGCGCAGCTCGCAGGGCTTTGCCACGTAATCGTCGGCGCCGAGCTCGAGGCCGACGACGCGGTCGATCGGGCTCGCGGTCGCCGTCAGCATGATGACCGGCACGTTGATGCGGCTCTTGAGGTCGCGGATGATCGAGAGCCCGTCTTCCTCGGGCATGTTGAGGTCGAGCACGACGAGATCGGGCATGCTGCCCTGGATCGCGGCGCGCAAGGACTTGCCGCCGTCGCACAGCGTCACGGTGAAGCCGTGCATCTTGAGGTAATCGCCGACCATCTCCCGGGCCGGAGCCTCATCGTCGACGATCATGATGTGCTGGCTTTGGGTCATGGGCTTTGCATCACGGGCTTTGACATCACGGGCTTTGACATCACGGCGCTTCAGTCGCAGGGAGGGTGATGGTGAAGGTCGAGCCCTTGCCGGGGCCCTCGCTCTCGGCGGTCACCTCGCCGCCGTGCATGTCGATGATACGCTTGACGATGGAGAGACCAAGTCCCGTCGAGCTCTCGCCGGCGGTCGGCTTGGCCGACAGCCGCTGGAACCGGCCGAACAGCCGGCCGAGATCCTCCGGCGACAGGCCGGCGCCCTCGTCGCTGACGCTGACGATGGTGTCGCTGCCCTCGTGGACCACGGTGACGTCGATCTTGCCGCCGATCGGTGAGTATTTGATGGCGTTGCTGATGAGATTGTCGATCGCTTCGCGGATGCGGTCGGTGTCGCACATGGTGACGATGTTGGGCGGCGCGGTGACGCTGATCGCCTGCTGCTTGTTGACCGCGAGCGGCTGGTTGGCCTCGGCGACCTCCTTGACCAGGGCGGCGACGTCGACCGGCTCGCGGCGGATGGTGATGTCGAAGGCATCGGCCATCGCGTCCGAGATCAAATGATCGACCATCGTGGTCAGGCGCTTGGTGGCGTCGCGGATGTGGTCGACCTGGGCGACGACCCCGCTTTCCGAGGCGCCGGTCGAGATCAGCTCCTTGAGCATCTCGGTGCGGCCGAGAATGACGCCGAGCGGGTTCTTCAGGTCGTGCGCGACGGTGCCGAGAATCTCGTTCTTGAAGCCGTTGGCGCGCTGCAGCCGCAGCCATTGCGCCGAGAGGCGGCGATTGGCCTGCATCAGGGCGCGGGTGCGCTGGGCGACGCGGTCCTCCAGCTGGGTGTTGGCGTCCTGCAGCTGCTGATAAAGGATGACGTTGTCGAAGGCGATCGAGAGCCTGGAGGAGAAGATCTCGACCAGCGAACGGTCGGTCTCCGACAGCTCGCGCTCGGCCTGGAGCAGCACCACGACCTCGCGGCCCGATCCGGTGCGCAAATAGATCACGCTGCGGTGGTCGGCGAATTCGTTCTTGCGGCGCTGGAACGCGGCCTCCACCATCTCGCGCAGCTCGGGGTCGAGCGCCTTCGACGAGGTGGTGCCGATGAAGCGGCTGTAGCAGCCGCTGCCGGCGAGCACCGAGAGCTCGGGATCGATGCCGCCATTGTCGCGCAGCACCAGGATGCCGGCGCAGTCGACGTTGAGGAGCGAAGCGAGCTGGGTCAGGACGCCCTCGGCGAGCCGCTGCATCGACTTGAAGTCGTACAGCGTCGAGGCCGCGTCGATGATGATCTCGAGCCCGCGCCGGGTCTGCACCATGCGCTCGAGCTGCTGGTAGGAGCGCAGCGCCGCGGTCAGCGAGGTGAACAGCTTGTCGGCGGTGAGCTCGGTCTTGGCCTTGTAGTCGTTGATGTCGTACTGAACAATGACGCGCCGCTCCGGCGCCTGGCCGGGCTGGCCGGTGCGCAGGATGATGCGCACGGTCTCGTTCCGGATCTCGTTGCGAATGAACTCGACCAGCTCGAGGCCGGCGACGTCGGTCTCCATGATGACGTCGAGCAGCACGGCGGCGATGTCGCGGTGCTCGGCCATCAGCTTGCGCCCTTCGGCCGCGGAATAGGCCGACAGGATCTCCAGGCTCTGGCCGTTCAGGCTGTAGTCCGACAGCGCGAAACGCGTGCCGTCATGCACGGCCGGATCGTCATCGATGACGGCGATCTTCCATTTCCGGGCGTTGCTGTCCTCCGACGCGGTACCGGTGTCGTCGATCAGGTGGAGGACATCGTCCTGTTCGGCCATTGCGAAGATCCGTCACTTTCTGTGCTTTGCGCGCCGCCCTTGGCGACGCGGGGCATGATAATGCGAAAAGTAGTGCCTTGTCCCAGCTTGGATTCCAGCATCATCCGGCCGCCGAGCTGCTGGGTGACGAGGTTATAGACGATATGAAGGCCAAGTCCCGTGCCGCCTTCATTGCGCCGGGTGGTAAAGAAAGGGTCAAAGGCCTGGCGCTGCACGTCCGGGGTCATGCCGGCCCCGTCGTCGGAGAAGCTGATCTCGATGTCCTCGGTGCCGCGCGGCCGCGCCGAAATCGCGATCCGGCCGGCGCGGCCGTCGGCGAAGGCGTGGTTGGCGGCGTTGAGGAAGAGGTTGGTCAGGATCTGGCCGTAGGAGCCGGGATAGCCGTCGAGCAGCAGCCCCTCGGGGACGTCGACCTCCAGCGTGATCGGCGAGCGCTTCAGCACGGGCTTGAGGCTGGCGATGATCTGGTCGGTGGCTTCGCTTAAGGAGAACTGCCGCCGCTCGGCATGGGAGCGGTCGACCGCGACCTGCTTGAACGACTGGATCAGCTCGCCGGCGCGCTGGAGATTGGCGACGAGCTGCTGCGAGGCGTCGCGCGAGGATTGCACGAACTCCTCCAGCTGCGAGCGGCGCAGGCCGCCCTCGCCCTTGAGCTGGGCTTCGAAAATCTCGGTGCGCCGGGCAAAGCTCGATGCCACGGTCAGGCTGATGCCGATCGGGTTGTTGACCTCGTGCGCGACGCCGGCAACCAGGCCGCCGAGCGCGGCCAGCCGCTCGGCGTCGATCAGGTTCTGCTGCGCGGTGTTGAGCTCGAGCAGGGCACTCTCGGCCTTTTCCTTCGAGGCGCGCAGCTCATCCTCGGTCCGGCGCTTGGCGATCGCGTTCTCGCGGAACACCTCCACCGCGCGTGCCATGGCCCCGACCTCGTCGCGCGCTTTCGTGCCCTGCACCTCGCGGTCGAGATCGCCGAGCGTGATCGCGCGCATCGCGGACATGATCTGCTGCAGCGGCAGGCGGATCGACAGCGCGATCAGGACGCCCGCGGTGAGGATGATGCCGAGGAAGATCACCGCGATCGACAGCACCCGGCGTGAGATATCCGCCAGCGTGCGGTCGAACACCTCCTGCGCCTTCTGCTCGCGCTGGCGCATCTTGGTCGAGAGGTCGTCGATGGCGCCGATCGCCTCGGCCTGGCTGGCGTCGATGGTGTTGCGCAACAGCTCCGTGCGGCTCGCAAGCTGCTCGGAGAGTTTTGCAAAACCCTCGCGAAGTGCGGCGGTGCGGGCCGCGAGCCGCTGCAAGGCCATCTTCTGCAGGTCGTTGTCGGCGAGATCGATCATGACCGGGATGGTCCTCTCGATCGTCTCGGTGTGGCGGCGCGCGTCGTCGGCGGCGCCCGACGACTGCGACAGATAGTAGGAATTGGCCGCGACCAGCATCGCGGTGAAGGCTTCGCGGGATTTGCCAAGCGAGGGCCAGATCAGCGCGTCGCGATGGCCGGTGGCACCCTCGATGATGGAGTAGAGGCCCGCCATGTCCCTGGCCGGGCCCTGCACCTGCTCCTCATAGGTCTTGGCGATGGTGGACTGCACGCTGCGCAGCTCGCCGAAGCCGTTGAGGAAGCGGTCGGTGGTGCGCTCCAGCTCCTCGACCGAGCCCGACAGCATCGGGTCCTTGGCAGCGCGGTTGGTCAGCGTGCCCAGCACCGCCTCGCGCAGCAACAGGATCTCGGCGAACAGGTCCGGGCTCGGCTGGTTGATGTAGCGGTGGATCAGGTTTTGCAGCCGCCCGGTCTCGCTCTCGAGCAGCGCCAGGATCCGGTCGGACTCGCGCACCTGGCGCACGTCGTCCCAGGCTGAGCCGAGCACCTTGGCGCCGTTCCAGATCATCGCCACCAGCACCACGACCACGGCGGAGTTCAGCGCGGCGATCGACAGGATGCGCCAGCGGATCGGCACCGCCCGCAAGAGGCCGACGATGCGCGCGCGCAGCTGCCCGATCGGGCCGGGCGGCTTGTCCGCGTGTTCGCTATGTCCAAGCGCAGCCAACAGGCCTCACTCCACCTTGCGAATCCGTTCGATCAGCGCGGCCGCCGCGGGGTCGCGCGCGGCCTTGGCGTAGATTGCGGCCATGGCGTCCTCGAACGGCTTGCGGTCGATGTCCCTGATGATGGTCACGCCGGCTTCCTGCGCCTTGCGCTGCGACTGTTCCTCGAGGTCGTGCCACTTCTCGCGCATGAACCGGCTGGAGCGCTGCGCGGCCTCCTTAAAGATCGTCTGCTCCTCCGCCGACAGGCTGTTCCAGGCCTTCAGAGAGATCACCAGCACCTCCGGGCTCATCGTGTGCTCGGTCAGCGTGTAATGGCCGGCATGCTTGTAATGATTCGTGGTCACGAAGGATGGCCAGTTGTTTTCGGCGCCGTCGATCAGATGGTTGGCAAGCCCGGTGAGCACCTGCCCGTAGGGCAGCTCGACCGGTTCGGCGCCGAGCGCGCGCATCATCTGGCTCATTAACTCCGACTGCTGCACGCGGATCCGCAATCCCTTGAGGTCCGCGATGGTCTTCACCGGGCGGACCCCGTTATAGATCGACCGCGCACCCGAATCGTAGAAGGCGAGCCCGACGAAGCCGTAGGGCTCGAAGCTACCGAGGATCTCGCTGCCGACAGGTCCGTCCAGCACCTTCTGCATGTGCTCGATGGACCGGAACAGGAACGGCATCGCCAGCACGTTCATCGCCGGGACGAAATTGCCGATCAGGGCGACATTGGTCCGGTTGAGGTCGATCGCACCGGCCCGGGTCTGCTCGATGGTCTCCTTTTCCTCCCCGAGCTGGCGGGAGTGGAACACCTTGATCTCGTGGCGGCCCTTGGTGCGCTCGGCGATCAGGGCGCCCATGTAGCGCAGCGCCTGGACGGTCGGGTAATCCTCGGCCTGGGTGTCGGCGGCGCGAAATTCGCGCGCAACCGCGCTCGTCGTGCCCATGCTCGACGAGACTGCGGCAAGCAGAAGCGCAACGAAGACCACCCCGGTCCGCGAGAGTTCGGCACGGCTCAACACTGGCACACTCAACCCCTCAGTGGTGGAGTCTATGGCGGAAGGAAAAGGTTCAATGCAATCTAAAGCGTTTTCAAGCGAAGTGGATACCGGTTCGCGTAAAGAAAACGCGTCAAATTGAGAATCTAGAGCCTGTTCCGATCGGAACGGGGCTCTAGCAGATGGTGAAGGGAAGGCCATCCCGCGCCCGGCCAGCGGGCTGATTGTGCGGCGCGGCCGGCGTTCATTCCCGGTTGAAACGGCCACTGCCGGGCCTTAAGCAGGACAGCCGCCACGTCGACCGCGGCCTGGGAAGAGCCATCCTGATGTCAGCCTTGCGCCTTTTGCAGCTCGTTGCCGTCTTTGCGGCCCTCGCATTGGCCGCCCCTGCGCGGGCTGCCACCGAGATCGCCTGGTGGCACGCCATGTCCGGCGAGCTCGGCCGGCAGCTGGAAAAGCTCGCCGCCGACTTCAACGCCTCGCAATCCGATTACCGCATCGTGCCCGTCTACAAGGGCAATTACACCGAGACGGTGACGGCCGCGATCTTCGCCTTCCGCTCGCGCAGCCAGCCCGCCATCGTGCAGGTCAACGAGGTCGCCACCGCCACCATGACTGCGGCCAAGGGCGCGATCTATCCGGTGTTCAGCCTGATGCGCGACCAGGGCGAGCCGTTCTCGCTGGGCGATTATCTGCCGGCGGTCTCCGGCTATTACACCGATGCCGCCGGCAATCTGTTGTCGTTCCCGTTCAATTCCTCGACCCCGATCCTGTACTACAACAAGACCATGTTCCGCGACGCCGGCCTCGATCCGGAGGCGCCGCCGAAGACCTGGCCGGAATTGGGAGCGGCCGCCAAGCGCCTGCGCGACCGCGGCGCTGCTTGCGGCTTCACCACGTCCTGGCCGTCCTGGATCCATGTCGAGAATTTTTCGGCCTTCCATAATCTGGCGCTAGCGAGCCGGGCCAACGGCTTCGCCGGGCTGGATGCGGAATTGACCATCAACAATCCGAGGCTGGTGCATCACGTCGCGGCGCTCAGCGAGTGGCAGAAGACCAAGCTGTTCGACTATAGCGGCCGTGGCCAGTCGGCCGAGCCGCGCTTCCAGAAGGGCGAGTGCGGCATCTTCATCGGCTCCTCGGCGACGCGCGCCGACATCAAGGCCAATTCGAAGTTCGAGATCGGCTACGGCATGATGCCCTATTGGCCCGACGTGAAGGGCGCGCCGCAGAACTCGATCATCGGCGGCGCCACGCTGTGGGTGCTGCGCGACCGTCCGCGCGAGGAATACAAGGGCGTGGCGCGCTTCTTCGCCTATCTGTCCCAGCCCGGCGTGCAGGCCGCCTGGCACCAGAACACCGGCTATCTCCCCGTGACCCGCGCCGCCTTCGAGCTGACGCGCTCGCAGGGCTTCTATGAGCGCAATCCGGGCTCGGCGATCTCGTTCGAGCAGATCACGCTCAATCCGCCGACCGAGAACTCCAAGGGCATCCGGCTCGGCTCCTTCGTCCTGATTCGCGGCGTGATCGAGGACGAGCTCGAGCAGGCCTTCGCCGGCCACAAGAGCGCGCAATCAGCGCTCGATTCCGCCGTCGAGCGCGGCAACAAGCTGTTGCGCCAGTTCGAGCGCGCGAGTCCCGAGCGGTAGGGTGTGTTGCGATTAGGTTTCGCCGCCGCTGCGAACGAGGTGCGCTCCCTCCCCCGCTTGCGGGGGAGGGTTGGGGAGAGGGCTCTCTCCACGTTGGGATTGCCTGAAGTCTGCGGAGAGTGTCCCCACGTGGAGAGAGCCCCCACCCGGCGCTTCGCGCCGACCTCCCCCGCAAGCGGGAGAGGTGCACCGTCTCCTTGGCTCGCATCGAGCCAACCAAAGTTAACCCTGCTCTCAATACGCAAGCGCCAATGACAATCACGCCGCAACAGCTGCCTCACCTCGCCGACGCCGCAAGCCTCCGCGCCTTTCGCTCCGATCCCTTACAATGGCTGCCAATCGCTCTCGACATCGCGCGCAGCCACGGCCTCGATGCCGGCTCGCCGCATGTGTTCGCGGCCGGCACCAATCTCGTGGTCGGCCTCGGCGACAAGCTGATCCTGAAGATCTTTCCGCCGCCGCTCGCAGCGCAATTCGTCTCGGAGCGCGCCGCGCTGGCGCAGCTCAAAGGCCGTCTGCAGCTGCCGATCCCCGAGATTGTCGCGGAGGGGATGCGCAACGGCTGGCCCTATCTCGTCATCACGCGTCTTGCCGGCACGCTGGGCTCGGAGGTCTGGCCATCACTGCCGGAGCCGCAGAAGGAGCGCCTGCTGCGCCAGATCGGCGAGACCATTGCGAGCGTGCAGCGCGCGCCGCTTGGACCGCTCGCGCATATCGAGCCGCGCTGGGACGCGTTCATGCGCGCCCAGATGCAGGGCTGCCGCGCGCGGCACACGCGTCTCGGCCTCGCACCAAAATTCCTCGCCGGCCTCGATGATCTCCTGCGCGACGCCGCCAAGCTGATCCCGATGGATGCAGCGCCCGTGATCCTGACCGGCGAATACATCCCCGAGAACTTTCTGCTCGCCTGTGACGACGGCCAATGGTCGCTCGGCGGCCTGTTCGATTTCGGCGACGTGCTCACGGGGTGGCGTGACTACGATCTGCTCGGCCCCAGCGCCTTCATGGCGGCGGGCCGTCCGGGCAGAGTGAAGAGCCTGCTCGAAGGCTTTGGCTATGCGACGCTGGATTTCACCCTCAAGCGCCGCCTGATGGCCCTGATGCTGCTGCACCGCGCCAGCGACCTCGACAGCCACATCTGCATCGAGGGTTGGCAGGAGCGGGCGGATGATCTGGTTGAACTGCAGGAGTTGATCTGGCCGGGCTGAGCGCCCCCTCCGTCATTCCGGGCGCCGCGCAGCGGCGAGCCCGGAATCCATTGTGCCGTGCGTTCTGCCGCCCGATGGATTCCGGGTTCGATGCTGCGCATCGCCCCGGAATGACTCCTGGGGCCGGGCGAGCGCCGGCGACTGTCTCCATAATGATCCCTCAAGCCGAACAGCCTAAGTTTTACGCAATCGCGCATCTTTGTATGCAATTGCGCGTTGCGGTGCAGAGTGGTGAGAACAGGAATACTTTGTGATATCAGTGGCTTATATGGACTTTAGTCTTCCGTTAAGCCTTGGCACAAACCTTGCGAATCCAGCTCCAGCCAAAAAACCTTTGTGTTGGAGCGAATTTCATGAAGCGCCGCGATTTCCTCAAATCCGTTTCCGGGTTGGCCGCTGGCGCGGCGCTTCCGGCCATGCCGTCCGTGATCTCCTCGGCCAAGGCCGATGCCCGCTCGGAGACCTTGCTGATCGTTTCCGAAGGCGGCCCGAACAATCTCGACATCCATGGCATCGGCACCAACGTGCCCGGCTATGAAGTCTCCTGGAATTGCTACGACCGCCTGATCAGCCACGAGATGAAGAGCGGTCCCGGCGGCGTGCCCTATTACGACCGGGACAAGTTCAAGGGCGAGCTCGCCGACGACATGAAGATCGACGACATGTCGGTCACCTTCAAGCTGAAGAAGAACGCCAGATTCCACGACGGCACGCCTGTTACCGCGAAAGACGTGAAATGGTCGCTCGACCGCGCCGTCAGCGTCGGCGGCTTCCCGACCTTCCAGATGAGCGCGGGTTCGCTCACCAAGGCCGAGCAGTTCGTCGTGGTCGACGATCACACCGTGCGCGTCGACTTCCTGAAGAAGGACAAGCTGACGATCCCCGATCTCGCCGTGATCGTGCCCTGCATCGTCAATTCCGAGCTGGTGAAGAAGAATGCCAGCGAGAAGGATCCCTGGGGCCTCGAGTTTACAAAACAGCAGACCGCCGGCTCCGGCGCCTACAAGGTGACGAAGTGGACCGCCGGCACCGAAGTGATCATGGAGCGCAATGAGGATTGGGTCGGCGGTCCGCTTCCCAAGATCAAGCGCGTGATCTGGCGCATGGTGCCGCAGGCCGGCAACCGCCGTGCACTGCTCGAGCGCGGCGATGCCGACATCTCGTACGAGCTGCCGTTCAAGGATTTCCAGGAGATGAAGGCGAACGGCAAGCTCAACGTGGTGTCGCTGCCGTTCTCCAACGGCATCCAGTATATCGGCATGAACGTCACCAAGCCGCCGTTCGATAACGTCAAGGTGCGGCAGGCCATCGCCTATGCGCTGCCGTATCAGAAGATCATGGACGCGGTGCTGTTCGGCCTCGGCAATCCCATGTTCGGCGCAAAGGACAAGGCGACCGAAGTCGCCTGGCCCCAGCCGCACAAGTACAACACCGACATGGAGAAGGCGAAGGCGCTGCTGGCTGAGGCCGGTTACGCCAACGGCTTCGAGACCACGATCTCGTTCGATCTCAACTTCGCCGGCGTCAACGAGCCGCTCTGCATCCTGGTGCAGGAAAGCCTCGCCCAGCTCGGCATCAAGACCACCATCAACAAGGTGCCCGGCGCCAACTGGCGCACCGAGCTCAACAAGAAGGAGATGCCGCTCTTCACCAACGTGTTCTCGGGCTGGCTCGATTACCCCGAGTACTTCTTCTACTGGTGCTATCACGGCAACAATTCCGTCTTCAACACCATGAGCTACAAGTCGGCGGCGATGGACAAGTTCATCGACGGTGCGCGTACGGCGGCCGCCACCGGCGACAAGACCGCTTACGATGCCGACGTGAAAGGCTTCGTCGATCTCGCCTTCGCCGACGTCCCGCGCATTCCGCTCTATCAGCCCTTCGTCAACGTCGCGATGCAGAAGAACATCAGCGGCTACCAATACTGGTTCCACCGGCGGCTCGATTATCGCGCGATGGCGAAGGGGTGAGGAAAGCGAATAGGGAGTGGCGAATAGCGAATAGGGGGACGTGATGGTCGACAGGAGCGAATGTCCATTCGCCACTCGCTATTCGCCAATCGCGCGAGCGGAGCGAGCCCCATGCTGACCATGATCGGCAAGCGCCTGATGTTCGCGATCCCGTCGTTGATCGGCGTCGTCATCGTCACCTTCCTGCTGACGCGTGCGCTGCCGGGCGATCCCGCGGCCTACTTCGCCGGCCCCGCCGCGACCAAGGAAGCCGTCGAGCAGATCCGGAAAAAACTCGGCTTCGACAAGCCGCTGATCGAACAGTTCTTCCGCTATGCCAACGATCTCGCGCATGGCGATTTCGGCAACTCGCTGACGACGGGCCAGCCGGTCGCCACCGAGATCCGCAACCGCCTGCCGGCGTCAGCCGAGCTGACGCTGCTCGGCCTGTTCGTGTCCGTTGCGATCGCCATTCCGCTCGGCGTGCTCGCGGCAACGCGTCCGGGATCGTGGATCGACCATCTCTGCCGGATCACGACCACGGCCGGCGTGTCGCTGCCGGTGTTCTTCACCGGCCTCGTGCTGGTCTATGTCTTCTACTTCCGGCTCGGCTGGTCGCCGGCGCCGCTCGGCCGTCTCGACGTGTTCTACAGCGCGCCGCCGACGGTAACGGGCTTCTATCTGATCGATACCCTGATCGCGCGCGATCTCGAGGCGTTCCGCTCGGCGCTGAGCCAGCTCATCCTTCCCGCAACGACGCTCGCGATCTTCTCGCTGGCGCCGATCGCGCGCATGACCCGCGCCTCCATGCTCGCGGTGCTCGCATCCGATTTCGTCCGCACCGCGCGCGCCAGCGGCCTGTCGCCGGCAACCGTGATCGTCACCTACGCGTTCCGCAACGCGATGCTGCCTGTCATCACCACGCTCAGCATGGTGTTCTCGTTCCTGCTGGGCGCCAACGTGCTCGTCGAGAAAGTGTTCGCTTGGCCGGGCATCGGCTCCTACGCGGTGGAAGCGCTGATCTCCTCGGACTTCGCGCCGGTGCAGGGCTTCGTGCTGACCATGGCGGTCATGTACGTGCTGCTCAATCTGATCATCGACATTTTGTACGGCGTAATCGATCCGCGCGTGCGGTTGGAGGGCTAACCCGATCATGGTCGCGTTCGATGCAAGCCACGCGAACGGTGCGCTCCCTCCCCCGCCTGCGGGGGAGGGCTGGGGAGAGGGTGTATCCGCGGTCGAGAACCCCCAAGAGGCGAGAGCCCTCTCCCGGCGCGTTGCGCCGACCTCTCCCGCAAGCGGGAGAGGTGAAGTCAACTCCCAGCTCGTCATGAAGCACCAGGAGTGAACAATGAGCTCCGTTGCGCCTGCTGTTGAACCTGTCGGCCCCGCCCGCACGTCAGGCCTCGTCGCGATCCTTGAACAGACCCGCTATGTCCTCAGCGAGAACAAGGTCACGGCCTTTGCCTTCGCTCTGCTCCTGATCATCGTGTTCGCCGCGCTGTTCGGCCCTTACGTGGTGCCGTACGACCCGCTTGCCTCCGACACCGCCGCCGCGCTGAAGCCGCCGTCGGCGGCGCACTGGTTCGGCACCGACCAGCTGGGGCGCGACATCTTCAGCCGCGTCATCGTCGCCACGCGCCTCGACTTCTTCATCGCGATCGCCTCGGTCGCGCTGGTGTTCCTGATGGGCGGCCTTGCCGGCATCGCGGCCGGCTATTTCGGCGGCTGGACCGACCGCATCGTCGGCCGCATCGCCGACACCATCATGGCGTTCCCGCTGTTCGTGCTCGCGATGGGCATCGTCGCCGCGCTCGGCAACACCGTGCAGAACATCATCCTGGCCACCGCGATCGTGAACTTCCCGCTCTATGCCCGCGTCGCGCGCGCCGAAGCCAATGTCCGCCGCAATGCCGGCTTCGTGCAGGCCGCGCGTCTCTCAGGTAACGGCGAATTCCGCATCCTCCTGGTGCAGATCCTGCCGAACATCATGCCGATCATGATCGTGCAGATGTCGCTGACCATGGGCTACGCCATCCTCAATGCCGCAGGCCTGTCCTTCATCGGCCTCGGCGTCCGTCCGCCGACCGCCGAATGGGGCATCATGGTCGCCGAAGGCGCGGGCTTCATGGTGTCGGGCGAATGGTGGATCGCGCTCTTCCCCGGCCTTGCCCTGATGATTGCCGTGTTCTGCTTCAACCTCCTCGGCGACGGCCTGCGCGACATCGTCGACCCCCAGCGGAGAACGTGATGGCAGACGTACGTCCGAAATTCTCCAATGATTTCAGTCGCCGCTCTACTGTGCATGGGGTTGTTTTCGACCGTTTGAGTGACGGGAGCCGTCCATGACCGCCCAGCCCCTGCTCGACGTCCAGAACCTCACGGTCGAATTCACCACCCGACGCGGCATCGTCAAGGCGGTGCAGCACGTCAACATCTCCGTGGCCAAGGGCGAGACGCTGGCCATCGTCGGCGAGTCCGGCTCCGGCAAGTCGGTGACATCCTACGCGGTGATGCGCATCCTCGACCGCGCCGGCAAGATCGCCGAGGGCTCGGTGATGTTCTCCGGCATCGACGTCAAGGCGGCGACCGAAGACCAGATGCGCGATCTGCGCGGCCGCGAAGTCTCGATGATCTTCCAGAACCCGCGCGCCGCGCTGAACCCGATCCGCAAAGTCGGCGACCAGATCGAGGACGTGCTGCGCACCCATGTGCAGCAGGCCCAGGTCGCAGATCACGGCGAGAAGGCGATCGAGGCGCTGGAGCAGGTCAAGATCGCCCGCCCGCGCGAGCGCTATCACGCCTATCCGTTCGAGCTGTCGGGCGGCATGTGCCAGCGCGTCGTCATCGCGCTCGCGCTGGCCTGCAATCCGCAGCTCCTCATCGCGGACGAGCCGACCACCGGTTTGGATGTCACCACGCAGAAGGCGGTGATGGACCTGATCGTCGAGCTGACGAAACGCCGCGCGATGTCGACCATCCTGATCACGCACGATCTCGGGTTGGCTGCCGCCTATTGCGACCGCGTCGTCGTCATGGAGAAGGGCCGCGTCGTCGAGACCGCCACGGCTGCCGACATTTTTGCCAACCCTCAGCACCCCTACACCAAGAAGCTGATGCGCGCGACGCCGCGGCTCGGGGTGTCGCTGAGAGACTTGCTGCCGGAGGAGGAGACTCTTGCCTCTCCCCGCACGCGGGGAGAAGCCGACACGCTCGGGAGCGCAGTTGCGCTCCAGAGCGTGGCGGGTGAGGGGGACTCTCCACGAGTCGAGCTCGCCGAGGCTGCCCCTCACCCCAGCCCTCTCCCCGTGAAGGACGGGGAGAGGGAGCAGAGCGGTGCAAGCGGGGAGAGGGAGAAGACGCTCCTCCTCCGCGTTGAAAAGCTCGTCAAGGAATATCCCCGCCAGGGCGCGACCGCCGTGCTCGGTAAACTGTTCGGCCGCAAGCCGCCGGTGGAGCCGGACGTGTTCCGCGCCGTCGACAGCATCAGCTTTTCGATCGGCCATGGCGAGAGCGTCGGCCTCGTCGGCGAGTCCGGCTGCGGCAAATCGACCGCCTCGATGATGGTGATGCGTCTGCTCGACCAGACCTCCGGCCTGATCCAGTTCGACGGCGAGGACATCGGCGGCATTCAGCCTGCCGCCTTCGCCCGGCTGCCGCAGCGCAGCCGCATCCAGATGGTGTTCCAGGACCCCACCGACAGCCTCAACCCGCGCTTCACCGCCGCGCGCGCGATCGCCGACCCGATCATGCAGCTTGGCGATATCAGGGGTCGCGACGCGCTCCGCGCCCGCTGCGAGGAACTCGCCACCATGGTCGGCCTGCCGCACAATCTGCTCGACCGCTTCCCGCACCAATTGTCCGGCGGCCAGAAGGCCCGCGTCGGCATCGCCCGGGCGATCGCGCTGCATCCCAAGCTCGTCATCCTGGACGAGCCGACCGCGGCGCTGGACGTCTCCGTGCAGGCCGTCGTCCTCAACCTGCTGCAGGACCTCAAGGCGCGGCTAGGTATGAGCTATCTGTTCGTCTCGCATGATTTGAATGTGGTGCGCTTGTTGTGCGATCGTGTCATTGTGATGCGGACGGGACGGATCGTCGAGGAGGGCTCTTCCGAGCAGGTGCTCGGCGATCCCAAGGACGACTACACCAAGGAGCTGCTGACGGCGATCCCGCATCCGCCGTTGCCGACACACTGAGACACGGATTGCTTGAGAGCGTGATGGCCGAACCCCTGGACGACTATATCGACGCCGTATCGAAGGCGCTGGCGCTGTCGATCGAGGAGGCCTGGCGGCCTGCGGTTCGCGCCAACCTCGAGGTCTCGCTGCGGCTTGGCCGTCTGGTCGACGAATTCGCGCTGCCGGACGAGACCGAGCCGGCGCCGATCTTCACGGCCTGATGCTGCCATGACCACCAAGCCAGAGATGACGGCCTCCGAGATCGCGAGTGCGGTTGCGGGGCGCAAGATGACCGCGCTCGCTGCCACCGAAGCTGCGCTCGCCCGCATCGCGCAGCATGACCGCATCCTCAATTCCTTCACCGACGTCACCGCCGAACGCGCCCGCGCCAAAGCGCGCGCGATCGATGCGGATATCGCGGCGGGCAGGACAATCGGTCCGCTCGCCGGCGTACCCTTCGCCGTCAAGAACCTGTTCGATGTTGCGGGCCTTTCAACGCGCGCCGGCTCGAAGATCAACCGGGACCTCGCGCCCGCCAGGCGCGATGCGACCTTGATCGAGCGGATGGAAGCGGCCGGCGCCGTTCTCGTCGGTGCGCTCAACATGGGCGAATACGCCTACGATTTCACGGGCGAGAACATCCATGACGGCCCCTCGCGCAATCCGCATGACACCACGCGGATGAGCGGCGGCTCCTCCGGCGGCTCGGGCAGCGCCGTCGGCGGCGCGCTGGTGCCGATCGCGCTCGGCTCCGACACCAACGGCTCGATCCGCGTGCCGTCCTCCTTCTGCGGCATCTTCGGCCTGAAGCCGACCTATGGCCGGCTGTCACGTGCGCGCTCGTTCCCGTTCGTGGCGAGCCTCGATCATCTCGGCCCGTTTGCGCGCTCCGTCGCCGATCTCGCGCTCGCCTATGACGCGATGCAGGGTCCGGACGCAGACGACGGCGCCTGCACCACGCGCGGGCCAGAGCCCGTCACGCCGCTGCTCGATGAGTCCATCTCCGGCTTGCGCGTTGCGATCGCCGGCGGCCACTTCCAGAAGAACGTGTTTCCGGAAGCGGTCGAAGCCGTCAGCCGCGTCGCCAAGGCGCTGGGCGCAACGCAAGTGGTGGATGTTCCCGAAGCCTCGCGCGCCCGCGCCGCCGCCTATGTCATCACCACCACCGAAGGCGCTTCGCTCCATCTCGATCGCCTGCGCAAGCGCCCGAACGACTTCGATCCGGCGGTGCGCGATCGGCTGATCGCGGGCGCCATGGTTCCGGCGCCGCTGGTCGATCGCGCCCAGAAATTCCGTCGCTGGTATCGTGCGCAACTCACCGAGATCTTCAAATCGGTCGATGTTCTGCTGGCACCCGCAACGCCCTGCACCGCGCCAAAACTCGGACAGGTCAATTTCAATCTCGACGGCGTCGAGCTGCCGGTGCGCGCCAATATCGGCATCCACACCCAGCCGATATCCTTCATCGGCTTGCCGGTGGTCGCGGTCCCCTTGCCGCTCGAGCCGCTGCCGATCGGCGTGCAGATCATTTGTGCGCCCTGGCGCGAGGACATCGCGCTGCGCGTCGCGCACGCATTGGAGAAGATGGGCGTCGTCGCTGCGCCCGCGCCGAGAGGGTTCTAAGATGCAGATCGATCTCCCCGACGTGATCGCGGAAGTCAAAGCCGCGTTCGAGCGCTATGAGCAAGCCCTCGTCAGCAACGACGTCGCCGTGCTCGGCGAGCTCTTCCGCAACGACCCGCGCACCTTGCGCTACGGCATCGGCGAGAACCTCTATGGCTACGAGGCAATCTCCGGTTTCCGCGCCGGCCGTTCGCCGGTCGGGCTGAACCGCCGCACCGCCAAAACCGTGATCACCAGCTATGGCCGCGACACGGCCGTGGCGTCCACCTTGTTCTATCGCGATACGGCTCCCGGCAAGGTCGGCCGGCAGATGCAGACGTGGATACGTTTCCCGGAGGGCTGGCGCGTCGTCGCCGCTCATGTCAGCATCATCGAGGAGCCGAAAGAGACCGTATGACGCTTGATGATCTTCCGCAGGGCGCATTGCCGGCCGAGCCGGTGGTGCCGCGCGTCGACCGTGCATCGCCGTCGCTGCTGAAGGTCACGCGCGCCGAGGAGCTGCGGCTGCAGCTTGCCGACGAGATCGTGCGCGGAACGCTGGCGCCGGGCTCGCCGCTGGACGAGACCGATATCGCGCGGCGCTTCAACGTCTCGCGCACGCCGGTGCGCGAAGCGCTGCGGCAATTGGTGGCGAGCGGCCTCGTCGAGGCGCGACCGCATCGCGGCGCCGTGGTGGCGCAGCCCTCGATCGAGCGGCTGAAAGGCATGTTCGAGGCGATGGCGGAGCTCGAGGCCTTGTGCGCGGGTCTTGCCGCCGAACGCATGTCGGCGACCGAGCGTCATGGCCTGGAAGCCGTCCACGAGGAGCTGCGGGTGCTGAGCTACACCGGCAATCCCGAGCGTTTCCACGAGGTCAACGAGCGCTTCCACAACGCGATCTATGCCGGCTCGCAGAACGGCTACATCGCCGAGATCACGCTCGCGACCCGCGTCCGCGTGCAGCCGTTCCGCCGCGCCCAGTTCCGCAACCTCGGCCGCCTCGCCAAGTCGCAGGCCGAGCACGACCGCGTCGTCGTCGCCATCATGCGCGGCGACAAGCAGGGCGCCGCCGCCGCCATGCGCGCGCATATCGAGCTGGTGCGCGGAGAGTACGAGATCTACGCGGTGTCGGTGTAGGACGACACGCTCGGTGTCGTAGGGTGGGCAAAGGCGCGAAGCGCCGTGCCCACCGTCTCTCCAAATTGACGATGATGGTGGGCACGCTTCGCTTTGCCCACCCTACGAGAGCTACGCCTTCGCAGCTTCCATCATAAATTTTCGCCATCCCCCATACGCCGTGATGTCCCGCGCATCGCCCAGCACTTCCGGCTCGACGAGGAATCCCTTCACGCTGCGTCCGTCGGCGAGCCTGATTGTGCCGATCGCCATCGGCGCGGGGATCGCGTTGACGAACTTGCCGAAGGCGGACGACGACAGCGACCAGATCTCCAGCTCGATCGCCGCGCCCGTGCCGGTCTCGACGCGCAGCATGCCGGGCTTCGGCGGCGTCGTCTTGAGCGCATAGAGCTTGTAGTCGGGCGCGGTTTTCGTCGCCTCGACCAGCTTGCCATTCAGCGCGGTCAATTCCCCGTTCAGCGCCATGCCGGTGAGATGCGCGCCGACCACTGCGATGGGAATCTCGTCGTCGCCGCCGGTCGGGAGCGGCGCGAGCGGGGCTTGCGTCACACCCTTCGCGCCGAGCGTCAGTTTCGTATCGGCGTGGAACACCCGGCCGATGCTCGCGAGCAGCGCGTCGCGTCCTGCGGGCGCCAGCAGCGTGATGCCGAACGGAATGCCGTCACTGCGCATCGCAGCCGGCACGGCGAGGCCGCAGAGGTCGAGCAGGTTGACGAAATTGGTGTAGGTGCCGAGCCGGCTGTTGAGCTCGATCGGATTGGCGAGCACCTGCGCGGTCGTATAGGCCGTCGGCGCCGTCGGCAGCACCAGCGCATCGATGTTGGCGAACGTGCGCTCTGCGATCTTGCGCAGGCCCTGCAGGCGATAGAGCGCGGAGAAGGTTTCCGCGGCCGTGAGCCGCGCGCCGGCCGCGGTGATCTCGCGGGTAACGGGGTGGATCGCGTCAGGCGCGGACGCCAGCAGGTTCTTGATCACGAGGTAACGCTCGGCGACCCAGGGACCCTCATAGAGCAGCCGCGCCGTCTCGTAGAACGGCTCGAGGTCGAACTCGACCAGCGTTGCCCCAAGCGCGGTCCATCGCTTCAGCGCATCGCTGTAGGCGGCTTCCGCTTTCTTGTCGCCGAAGAAGATCAACTGCCCGTTGCGCGGCACACCCAGGCGCAGGTTTGCCGGCATCGGCGTGATGGCGCCGAGCGGCCGGTCGCGCGAGAATGGATCGGCTTGGTCGGGCCCGGCCATCACCGACAGCGCAAGCGCGGCATCGTCCACCGTCAGTGCGAACACCGAGATGCAGTCGAGCGTGCGGCAGGCCGGCACCAGGCCTGCGGTCGAGATCATGCCGAGGCTCGGCTTCAGCCCGACGATGTTGTTGAGCATCGCCGGCACGCGGCCCGAGCCGGCGGTATCCGTGCCGAGCGACAGCGGCACCAGCCCGGCGCCGACCGCGGTGGCCGAGCCCGAGCTCGAGCCGCCGGGAATGAGATCCTCGCGGATCGAATTCCTGGGGACGCCGTAGGGCGAGCGGACGCCGACGAGGCCGGTCGCGAACTGGTCGAGATTGGTCTTGCCGATGATGATCGCCCCGGCCGCGCGCAGGCGCTCGACGGCGGTCGAGTCGTGGGTGGGCGTGTAGGAGAAAGCCGGGCAGGCCGCGGTGGTAGGGAAGCCCAGCGCGTCGATATTGTCCTTCACCGCGACCGGCACGCCGTAAAGCGGCAGGCTGGCAGCATCCGCCCGGGCCGCGAGCTTCTCCGCTTCCGCGATCGCGTCCTTCTCTTCGCGCAGGCTGATGAACACGGCGGGATCGTCGTAATCGCGGATGCGCCGATAGGTCCGCGCGACGGTCTCTGCCGGCGAAAGCCGGCCCGCGCAGTGCGCGGCCACAATCGCGGCGATCGTTTCAGGCTGCTCGGCCCCCATGGCGGCAAAACTCCGGCAATTCGTCTTCGCCCGGAGTGAAGCAAGCGATGTGCCATTGTGTACAGAATCCGGGCAGGAGGATCGTGCCGGATCCTATCGTGCGATCAGTGGCTTGGGGGACATTTCGGCCGGCGCCCGGCCGGTCGCCCCAGTGACCTATCTGCCCAAATCATAGGCAGTCGGGATCAGGTGAAGCCGGAAAGGATCCGGAGCAGCTGTGCCCGGTTCTCCTTGCCGATCTTCGCCTCGACGTGCCGCTCGTGCTCGGCCGCGAGCCGCTTGAACTTCTCAAGCGCCGTCTCGCCCTGCGCGGTGAGGTGCAACGCATGCGAGCGCCGGTCCTGCTTCGACTTGATCCGCTTCACCAGCTTGCGCTGTTCGAGGCTGTCGAGCAGGTGTACCAGCCGGGCGCGCTCGATGCCGAGGCGCTTTGCCACCGCCATCTGCGACAGGCCCGGATTGGCGCCGATCACGGTCAGCACCGAATATTGCGTCGGCCTGATGTCGACCTCGCCGAGCGTCTTGATGAAGTCCTGAAAGATCCAGATCTGGAAGCGCCGTACCGCATAGCCGGCATGGCCGACCAGCGCGTCGAGGCCAACGTCGTCGGCACCATCGCGTGGTGCTGCGCCGTTGCCGGCGCGCTTGCGCGGGGCGTGGCGGCCGTCGGCCCGGGATGCTGTGGCTGTCACGTCGTGTCTCCTGTCGCGCAACCCTAGCGCCCTTGGGCCAAGAGCGAAAGATTGTTGTTGACGACAACAATTGGCGTGCCCAACATTATAGGCCAAAGCAGCCCGGAACGAGGCTGCGGCCGATCCTGTAACCGGGATGGAGGAGGAAGCACATGACAGCCGCCCCACATGGTGACGTTGCAGGCCTGTTCGCAACGCCAAGGACCGTCGCAGAGCATCGGCCCGACGGCAGCATCGTTCTGCGCTCGCCCGAGCCTCTCGGCGAGAGTGCGCGCTGCACCGGCGATTGGCTGGAGCAATGGGCGCAGCAAAGGCCGGATGCGATCTTCCTGGCCGAGCGCGGCAATGTCGAAATGCCCTGGACCACCGTCACCTATGCGCAGGCGCTGCGGAAGGTGCGCGCCGCCGCGTCCTGGATCCTGGCGCAAGGGCTCAGCGCGGATCGCCCCGTCGCGATCCTCTCGGACAACAGCATCGATCATGCGCTGCTCGCGCTCGCCGCCCAGCATGTCGGCGTGCCCTCGGCGGCGATCTCGCCAGCCTATTCGCTGATGTCAAAAGATTTCGACAAGCTCAAGAGCATGATTGCGCTGCTCGATCCCGGCGCGATCTACGTCTCTGCGCTCCAGCCGTTCGCGCCAGCGCTGGCCGCCATCAAGCCGCTGCACAACGCACACATCATCAGCGGCAATGCCGATGACGTCGACGTGCTCGCGTTCTACGCCATTGCGGCAACGCCCGAGACGCCTGACGTCGCAAGAGCCTTCGCCGCGGTGACGCCTGATACGATCGCAAAATTCCTGTTCACCTCGGGCTCGACGGGCACGCCGAAAGCCGTCATCAACACCCAGCGCATGCTGACGTCGAGCCAGCAGGCCAAGGCGCAGACCTGGACCTTCCTCGAACGGAGCCGCGATCTCGTCATTCTCGATTGGCTGCCCTGGAGCCACACCTTCGGCGCCAACCACAATTTCAACCTCGTGCTGCGCAACGGCGGCGCGCTCTACATCGATGGCGGCAAGCCCGCGCCCGGCCTGTTCGCGACCTCGCTCGCCAACCTCAGAAGCGTGATGCCGACGGTCTATTTCAACGTGCCGCGCGGCTTCGACATGCTGATCGCGGCACTGCGCAGCGACGAGGAATTGCGCCGCCGCTTTTTCGGCGAGGTGAAATTCGCCTTCTATGCCGGGGCCGCGCTGCCGCAGAATCTGTGGGATGCTCTCGAAGAGCTCTCACTCGAGACGGTCGGCCGCAAGCTGCCGATGGTCTCGGCCTGGGGCTCGACGGAAACCTCACCGCTCGCCACCGACTGTCATTTCCTCGCCGAGCGCTCCGGCAACATCGGCGTGCCCATTCCCGGCACCGAGCTGAAGCTCGTCACCTCCGGCGACAAGCTGGAGGTGCGGGTGCGCGGCCCCAACGTCACGCCCGGCTATTGGAAGGCACCCGAGCTGACCAGGCAAGCGTTCGACGAGGAGGGCTTTTACTTGATCGGAGATGCGGTGAAGCTTGCCGATAGCGCGCGCCCCGAGCGCGGCCTGTTCTTCGACGGCCGCGTTGCCGAAGACTTCAAGCTCAATTCCGGCACATGGGTCAGCGTCGGCGGCTTGCGCGTTGCCGGCATCGCCGCGCTGGCGCCGCTGGCTCAGGACATCGTCGTCGCCGGTCACGGCGGTGACGAGGTGCGTTTCCTCGTGTTTCCGAACATCGTGGCCTGCCGCGCCCATGCCGGTCTGCCCGAAACAGCGGCGGCCAGCGACGTGCTGGCGCACGACAAGGTCCGCAGCGCCATCGCGCAGGGTCTGGCGAAGCTGAAACAGCAGAGCGCCAACTCGTCCGGTCACGCCACCCGCGCGCTGCTGCTCGCCGAGCCACCTTCGGTCGACGGCGGCGAGATCACCGACAAGGGCTACATCAACCAGCGCGCCGTGCTGACGCGCCGCGCCGATGCGGTGGCGCGGCTGAACGATGATGCGTCGGGTGAGTGGATCGGATTGTAAGGCCGAGTTAGCGACGCCACATTCCGCTGTCATTCCGGGGCGCGCCTCTTGGCGCGAGCCCGGAATCCATTTCACCGCAAGGGTAGTGCACGATGGATTCCGGGTTCGCGCTAGACGCGCCCCGGAATGACGAGTGGGATACTTCAGCAACCCTGCCGCATTATCTTGCCGATTCTTTTGTTGCCTAAGCAACTAATTTGTGCGAACCCTTCTAGACAGAGATGACGGCGGGCGGAACCGCTGCGTCCGATCGTGGAGGAAACAATGCGCGGCAGGAATGGTGCCGTCGGCAAATGCCGACGCATGCCGGAAGACAGGGTGCTTCCGCGACGCGACGCGTCAGCTATAGCTGCTGTCCGTCACGGCACCGAGGTTCTCGTGCAGCCGGCGCAAGAGATCGATCAGCACCTCGCGCTCGTCCTTGCTGAGGCACGACAACAGCCGCCGCTCGCGTTCGAACGCAGCGACGATCACCTTGTCATGGGTGGCGCGGCCCCTTGCCGTCAACGAGATCGAGTGGGTGCGGCCGTCGTTCGGGTCGGTGCGGATCGACACCAGCCCACGCTTTTCCAGCCCTGCCAAGGTCCGGCTCACCGGCCCTTTGTCGAAGCCGATGACGTGGCAGATGCGCGAGGCCGGGATGCCGGGTTCGATCGCCAGCAGCGACATGATCCGCCATTCCGTGACGTTGACGCCGAATTGCTTCTGATAGAACGCGGTCGCGCTGTTCGACAGCTTGTTGGCGATGAAGGTGATGAACGCCGGGACGTAACGGTCGAGATCGAGCGTCGGCCCCGCATCACTGGGTGCGGGCTTCTGGCGGGCTCTGGTCGAAGACGGCGGCATATCGGGTTTCTGACTCGCGGCGGGCCCAAAGACCTAAGGGCATGCGCCGCCCTTTCACAAGATCAAAATGAGGGAGGTCTTCCATGACCGCATTCGGTGCTGCGGGATCGGGCGTCCCGCATCTCGACGTCGACCCCTTCGACATGAGCTTTTTTGCCGACCCCTATCCGGCGCATGAGCTGCTGCGGGAAGCCGGCCCCGTGGTCTATCTCGACAAGTGGAACGTCTATGGCGTGGCGCGCTATGCCGAGGTCCACGCCGTCTTGAACGATCCCGCGACCTTCTGCTCCAGCCGCGGCGTCGGCCTTTCCGACTTCAAGAAGGAGGCGCCGTGGCGACCGCCGAGCCTGATCCTCGAGGCCGATCCGCCGGCGCACACCCGCACCCGCGCCGTCCTGTCAAAAGTGTTGTCGCCGACCGTGATGAAGCAGGTGCGCGACCGTTTTGCCGCGGCGGCGGAGGAACGGGTCGACGCGCTGCTCGACCGGCGCAGCTTCGACGCGATCACCGACCTTGCCGAGGCCTATCCGCTGTCGATCTTTCCCGATGCGCTGGGCCTGAAACCGGAAGGGCGCGAGCATCTGATTCCCTACGCAAGCGTGGTATTCAACGCGTTCGGCCCGCCCAACCAGCTGCGCCAGGAGGCGATTGAACGCTCGGCGCCGCATCAGGCCTATGTCGCCGAGCAGTGCCAGCGCGAGAACCTGGCACCCGGCGGCTTCGGCGCCTGCATTCATGCGCAGGTGGAAGAGGGCGCCATCACGGCCACTGAGGCGCCGCTCTTGGTGCGTTCGCTGCTGTCGGCCGGACTCGACACGACAGTCAACGGCATCGGCGCTGCGGTGTATTGCCTCGCGCGCTTTCCCGGCCAATGGCAGCGACTGCGCGACGACCTCACGCTCGCGCGCGGTGCCTTCGAGGAGGCCGTGCGCTTCGAGAGCCCGGTGCAGACCTTCTTCCGCACCACCACCCGTGAGGTCGAGCTCTCCGGTGCGCGAATCGGTGAGGGCGAGAAGGTGCTGATGTTCCTTGCCGCCGCCAACCGCGATCCGCGGCGCTGGGATGCCCCCGACAGGTACGACATCACCCGCCGCACCTCCGGCCATGTCGGTTTCGGCTCCGGCATCCACATGTGCGTCGGCCAGCTCGTCGCCCGCCTCGAAGGCGAGGTGATGCTGACGGCGCTGGCGCGCCGCATCGCGAGAATCGAGATCACGGGCGAGCCGAAGCGCCGTTTCAACAACACGCTGCGCGGGCTCGACAGCCTGCCTGTGACGATCACCCCGGCCTGACGAGGAGCTTGATGCCTGCCATTACCTTCATCCATCCCGACGGCAAGTCCGATCGCGTCGAGACCGCGGGCGGTGAGAGCGCCATGCAGGCCGCGACCCGTCACGGCCTCGACGGCATTCTGGCCGAATGCGGCGGCAACGCGATGTGCGCGACCTGCCATGTCTATGTCGACGAGAGCTGGCTCGCGCGCCTGCCTGCGATGGCCGACGACGAGGATGCGCTGCTCGACGGCACCGCCGCTGAGCGGCGACCGACGAGCCGGCTGTCCTGTCAGATCACGATCACGCCCGATCTCAATGGGCTCGTCCTGAAGTTGCCAGAGCGGCAGGTCTGATCTGCCAAGCCGTCGGATCTTCGCAAAATATCAAACAGGGAGGGAATGATGAAACATCTGAAGTGGACGCTCGCGCTGGCTGCGAGCTTGGTGACCGGCGCGGCCAACGCCGAAATATCGGACAACGTCGTGCGCATCGGCGTGCTCAACGACATCTCCGGCATCTTCCAGGACACCAATGGCATGGGCTCGGTCGAGGCCGCGCGGATGGCGGCGGAGGATTTCAACGGCGGCGGCAAGGGCATCAAGGTCGAGATCGTCTATGCCGATCACCAGAACAAGGCCGATGTCGGCAACGCCATCGCGCGCAAATGGCTGGACGTCGAGGGCGTCGACGCGATCGTCGACGTGCCGAACTCGGCCGTCGGTCTTTCCATCAACGCGCTTCTGCGCGACAGCCGCATGACCTTCCTGGCGTCATCGACGGCGAGCTCGGATCTGACCGGCAAAGCGTGCTCGCCCAACACCATCCAATGGGTCAACGATGCCTGGGCGACCGGCAACACCACCGCAGCTGCCATGGTGTCGCGCGGCGGCAAGGACTGGTATTTCCTCACGGTCGATTACGCGCTCGGCAAGGGCATCGAGGCGGAGGCGCAGAAATACATCGAGGGCCACGGCGGCAAGGTGATCGGCTCGTCAAAGCATCCGCTCGGCACCTCCGATTTCGCGTCCTTCCTGCTGCAGGCGCAAAGCTCGAAGGCGCAGGTCATCGGGCTCGCCAATGCAGGCGGCGACACCATCAACGCGGTGAAGCAGGCCTCCGAATTCGGCATCCAGCAAAGCGGCCAGAAGCTCGTCGCCTTCCTGCTCTTCATCAACGACGTTCACGGCATGGGCATCAAGGTCGCGCAGGGCCTCCAGCTCATGGAGGCCTTCTACTGGGATATGAACGATGATACCCGCGCGTTCGCCAAGCGTTTTGCTGCACGGCCCGGCATGAACGGCAAGATGCCGAGCGGCAATCAGGCCGGAGTCTATGCTTCCACGCTCGCTTATCTCAACGCCGTCGCCGCCACCGGCAGCGACAATGCCAAGCAGGTCGTGCCCGAGATGAAGAAGTTCAAGGGCAAGGACAAGCTGTTCGGCGACACCGCGATCCGTCAGGACGGTCGCGTCGTGCATCCGATGTACCTGTTCGAGGTGAAGAAGCCGGAGGAGTCGAAATATCCGTACGATTATTACAAGCTGGTCGCGACGATTCCGGCAGACCAGGCGTTTCGCCCGCTCGCGGAAGGTGGGTGTGAGCTGGTGAAGTAGCGGCCGCGAGCGCGATCTGCTTTGACCCTCCCCTGGAGGGGTCCGGGACGAGCGTAGCTCGCCCGTGGTCGATCGCGCGCAGCGCGAGCGGGGTGGGGTGATCTCTCCACGCGGGCAGTGTTGGATGTGGAGAGACCGTCACCCCACCCCGGCACACATTTCGCTGCGCTCAATGTGAGCCGACCCTCCCCCTCCAGGGGAGGGTAAGAGGGCCGCGCTGCATCAGTGACTCCTACACCACCTTGCTCGACCCCTGCGTGATCAACCTCGCGGCGCGCTGGTCTCGCGCGTAGATCCAGAGCCAGCTCAGCGCGACGCTGAGGCGGTGGCGCAGGCCGATCAGGAAGTAGATGTGGGCGATGCCCCAGATCCACCAGGCGATGGTGCCGCGCAGCTTGACCTTGCCGAAATCGATCACCGCGAGCCGCTTGCCGATCTGGGCGAGGCTGCCGGCATGCTTGTAGCGGAACGGGCCGGTCGCAGCACCGCGCAGGCGCGCTTTGATGGTCTCGGCGACATGGCGGCCCTGCTGCTTGGCGGCCGGCGCGATGCCGGGCACCGGCTTGCCGTCCCAGGCGTTGATGCTGACGGTATCCCCGATCGCGAAGATCTCGGGATGGCCTGATATGGTGAGGTCGGCCTCGACCAGCACGCGCCCGGCGCGATCGCTGGGCGCACCGAGCCATTCGGCCGCGGGCGAGGCGCGCACGCCGGCGGCCCAGATCCGCGTCTTGGCCTCGAGTAGCTTGCCGCCGAACACGACGCCCTCGCGATTGATCTCGGTGACGGCCTGCCCGAGCACGACCTCGACGCCGATCTTTTCCAGCGAGGCCTGCGCATAGGCCGAGAGCTCGTCGGGAAAGCCGGCGAGCACGCGCGGACCCGCCTCGATCAGCACGACGCGGGCCTTGTGCGTGTCGATGTTGCGGAAATCGGCGGGCAAGGTGTGATGCGCCATCTCGGCGATGGTGCCGGCGAGCTCGACGCCGGTCGGGCCGGCGCCGACGATCACGAAGGTCAGCCGCGCCGCGCGCCGCTTCGGATCGGTCTCGCGCTCGGCGCGCTCGAACGCCACCAGGATGTGCCGGCGCAAGGTGGTCGCATCCTCCAGCGTCTTCAGGCCGGGCGCGAACTGCTCCCATTCATCGTGGCCGAAATAGGCGTGCCGCGCGCCGGTGGCCAGCACCAGCGTGTCGTAGGGCACCTCGCTGCCGTCGTCGATCAGCACGCAGCGTCGCTCGGCATCGACGCCGCTCACGGCGGCGAACAGCGTCGTCACCTCGCGCCGGTCGCGCATGAGATGACGGATCGGCCAGGCGATCTCGCTGGTTGCGAGCGAGGCGGTCGCGACCTGGTAGAGCAGGGGCTGGAATAGATGATGATTGCGGCGGTCGATCAGCGTGATCTCGACGGGAGCGCCCGCAAGCCGGTAAGTCGCCTCCAGCCCGCCGAAGCCGGCGCCAACGATGACGACGCGATGGGGATTTGCGGCCATGATTTAACCCTCGAATCTCGCTGCTGCTCGCCTTCATTTAAGTGCGGATTGGGCGCCGCGGTCCAATAGAGGTCATCAATCGTCGCATAGGCCTGCTGTATCGATCCGGCGCGAAAAAGCGCCGCGGCCTCCCGGACCGGCCCTGGGCCGGCCTCGGCCGAAGTGAGTAGAATTATAATTCTTGCCATCTCCAATCGGGGCGAAATATGGTGCAGGGCGGGCGCTGAGCCATTGGCGGCGCGACAGATTTTGCGTTCAATAGAGACAGGCCTGGAGCGGCGATCACCCTGCTTCCAGGACCGATAATTAAGGAGGGAGTGTTATGAGGACGGCATTCTGGCTGGCGGGCGCAGCGGCGCTGGTGCTGGCAAATCAGGCATTCGCCGGAGACACCATCAAGATCGGCTTCGTCTCGACCTTCAGCGGCCCGACCGCCGTGATCGGCAACGACATGCGCAATTCGTTCGAGCTCGCGCTCGATCATCTCGGCCGCAAGATGGGCGGCAAGCCGGTGGAGGTGCTCTACGAGGACGACGGGCAGAAGCCCGACGTCGGCAAGCAGAAGACCGAGAAGCTGGTGCAGTCGGACAAGGTCGACTTCATCGTCGGCTATATCTGGTCGAACGTGCTGCTCGCCTCGCTCAAGACCGCGGTCGATTCGAAGACCTTCCTGATCTCGGCCAATGCCGGTCCGTCGCAGCTCGCGGGCGAGCTGTGCTCGCCTTACGTGTTCTCGACCTCCTGGCAGAACGACCAGACCCCGCAGGCGGTCGGCACCTATATGAACCAGAAGGGTGTCAAGTCGGTGTTCCTTATCGGCCCGAACTACGCCGCCGGCAAGGACATGCTGGCCGGCGTCAAGAGCACCTTCAAGGGACAGGTCGTGGGTGAGGAATACACGGTGTGGCCGAGCCAGCTCGACTTCTCCGCCGAGCTCTCCAAGGCGCGCGCCTCCGGCGCCGAGTCGATCTTCGTGTTCTACCCCGGTGCCGCCGGCGTGCAATTCCTCAATCAATATGCGCAGGCCGGACTGAAGAGCACGATGCCGCTCTACACCGCCTTCACCATCGACGAGCTCTCGCTGCCGCTCCAGAAGGAGAATGCGCTCGGGGTGCCCGGTGCGCAGCAATGGGTCAATGACCTCCCCAACGAGCAGAACAAGCGCTTCGTCGCCGACTACCGCAAGAAGTATCCCGGCCTGCGCCCGACCTTCTACGGTGCGCAATCCTATGACGCCGCGAACCTGATCAACAGCGCCGTCGTCGCCGTGAAGGGTGACACCTCCAAGAAGGACGAGATGAAGGCCGAGATGGAGAAGGCCAACTTCAAGTCGGTGCGCGGCGCGTTCAAGTTCGGCAACAACCACATCCCGATCCAGAACTTCTACCTGCAGGACGTGGTCAAGGATTCCGAAGGCCAGCTCGCCCTGAAGACCGTCGCCACCATCGTCGAGAACGACCAGGATCGCTTCCACGAGAAGTGCAAGATGAAGTGAGATCTCTCCTCTCCCTCTCCCCGTTCTTACCGGGAGAGGGGTGGGGTGAGGGGCTCTCTCCCCGAGGACGGAGTTGCTCGAATTCCTCGCCAGTCCCACACCGTCATTGCGAGCGCGCAGCGAAGCAATCCAGAGTCTTTCCGCGGAGGGATTCTGGATTGCTTCGCTGCGCTCGCAATGACGTGTTGAGAGACCGTCGTCCCAGCGGATATGTGTCTCGCGGAGGCCGCTCACCCGCGCTACGCGCGTCGGCCTCTTCCCGCAGATTGGGAGAGGCGAAGACCTACACCCTCGGCATGTTTGCGGGGCGCACCTCGCGCGCTTGCGCTGCGAGCCTGATGCCGGCGTTGGCCGCGCCAAAACCCTGATAGTTCCTGCGCTCGACGATCTCGAAGAAGAAGCGCTCGTCGAAGATGTGGGTGTAGACCTGGAAGAACTCGCCGTCGCCCTCGCGGTCGTAGAGGATGTGGTTGGCGCGCAGCTGCGCCATTAGTTCGGGCGCAAGATCGTATTTGGCTTCGATGTCGTCGTAGTAATTGTCGGGGATGTCCAGGAAACCCGCGCCGCGCTGGCGCATCGCCGCGACGGTCGCAAAAATGTCCTGACACGCGAAGGCGACATGCTGCACGCCCGAGCCGAAGAACTCCGAGATGAAGCGCGCCGGCAGGGTGCGGTTGGCCGAGGAGCCGTTGAGCACGAAGCGCAGGCTTTGGTCGGCGTTGATGACGGCCTGGCTCTGCACGAGGCCCCTGGGGTCGGCGATCTCCATCTGCGGCAGGCGCTTCAGATCGAGAATGCCGGTGTAGAACAACAGCCAGGTCAGCATCTCGTCATAGGGCATCGACTGCGCGATGTGGTCGACCGCGAGCAGGGCATCGGCGCTTGAATCGCTTGCGACAGGTTCGAAATCGGTGTCCCAGTTCTTGCCGGCCTGGTCGAGAAAATAGAGCAGGCTGCCGCCGACGCCATGGATCGCGGGAATCTCGAGTTCACCCGGCCCGACCGGCTGGTAGAAGGTGCGCGCCTTCAGCGTCTCGGCGCGCTGCATGGCGCGGCCGGC
This sequence comes from Bradyrhizobium sp. USDA 336, assembly GCF_044908355.1. Classification (NCBI taxonomy): domain Bacteria; kingdom Pseudomonadati; phylum Pseudomonadota; class Alphaproteobacteria; order Hyphomicrobiales; family Nitrobacteraceae; genus Bradyrhizobium; species Bradyrhizobium sp. USDA 336. The sequence continues at coordinate 6,205,532 of NZ_JBIYDC010000002.1, forward strand.
AGCGTCGACGTCGAGCGCGATGGCGCAGACGCCGGGCCCGTGGGTGACATAGTGCGAATGCGCAAAGCCGTCGGTCTCGCAATTGATGACGAGTTCGACCTTGCCCTGCGACCAGCGCTCCACCGCCTTGCTGCGGTGCTGGCCGCTCTTGCGGAAGCCGAGCTGCGAGAACAGGCGGCCAAGCTCGGCGGCCTTGCTCTCGTTGACGGCAAATTCGATGAAGCCGGTGCCGCGGCTCTTCGCCTTCGGGGCCAGCGCCTTGCCGGCGAAATTCGGCCAGTCCGGTGCGAGCTGGTCCTCCAGCAGGATCAGCGAGCGCAGGCCGTCGACGGCGGTCTGTGCGGCCGAGCCGGCGCGGAACTGGTCGTTGAAGATTTCCAGCGACAGCGGTCCGGCATAGCCGGTCGCTGCGATCGCCGCCATGAACGCGCCGACCGGAAGGTCGCCCTGGCCGGGGAAGGAGCGGAAGTGCCGGCTCAATGACAGGATGTCGAGCTCGAGCCTTGGCGCGTCGGAGAGCTGCACCAGAAAGATCTTGTCGCCGGGGATCGAGGCCATGGCGCGGGTCGGAAAGCCAGGTGCCAGCGCATGAAAGCTGTCGAGGATGACGCCAATCGCGGGATGATCGGCGCGACGCACGATCTCCCAGGCGTCGCGATAATCGTTGACGTGGCGGCCCCAGGCCAGCGCCTCATAGCCGACGCGCAAACGACGTTTCGCGGCGCGCTCGCCGAGCTCGCGAAAATCGTCAGCCGCGCGGTCGATGCCGCCGAGCGCGGCGGGCGAGACGTTGGAGCAGATCAGCAACAGATCGGTGCCGAGTTCCTGCATCAGATCGAACTTCCGCTCCGCGCGGGCGAAGTTGCGCGCGCGCTGCGGCTCCGGCATGCCCTCGAAATCGCGGAACGGCTGGAACGCACAGATCTCGAGATTGAGGTCCGTGCACATCTTCGCGATGTCGCGTGGGCCGGCGCCGAACGACAGCAGGTCGTTCTCGAAGATTTCGACCGCATCGAAGCCCGCGGCGGCGATGGCGCGGAGCTTTTCGTCGAGGCTGCCTGAGAGGGAGACGGTGGCGATCGAGCGCTTGTTCATGCGGCCTGCTCCATAATCTGCCCCGGCGAGATCGTTTGCCCGGTACGCGCGGCCGCGCTGACGGCTTCGACGACGGCAAGCGTTCCCATTGCGTCCTTGACCGAGATCAGCGGCTGTTCGTGGCCGGCAATCATTGCGCAGAAATGCCGGAGCTGCTCGATCAGCGGATCGAACGCGGGCGGCGCGATGGTCGCGCGCGACAGCGGCGCGTACCAGCCGGGCTGCTCCATGTATGACCACAGCTCCATGTTCGGCACGGAGAGCGAACCCGCAGTCCCTGCGAAGATGTAGCAGGGCTGATCCTGCCTGGGATAGGCTGGGTTCTCGCCCGAGGAGAGCTCCCAGCTCCACGGCGCCGGCGTCGCATCCGACACGGTCACCGTGCCCAGCGCGCCGTTGGCAAAGCGCAGCAGCAGCGCGGCGGTGTCTTCGACCGCGAAGCCGCGCACCTTGTTCGAGGTCAGCGCCTGCACCTCGACGATCTCACCGCAGATGAAGCGGAGATTGTCGATGTCGTGGATGAGATTGATCAGCAGTGGCCCGCCGCCTGCCTCGCGCCGCCAGGCGACCTCGAAATAATCGTCGGGCTTCTTGAGGAGCCACAGCCCGACCACGGCCGTGAGCTGGCCGAGCTTTCCGTTCGTCACGGCCTCTCGGGCCGACTTGATGATCGGATTGTGCCGCCGGTGGTGGCCGACCAGCATCGGCACGCCGGTGCGTCTCACCGCCGCGCACAGGCGTTGCGCGGTGGCAACCGTCTCGGTCACCGGCTTCTCGATCAGAGCCGGTATGCCGGATTCGGCGCAGTCGAGCGCCATCGGCAAGTGCAGCGTGTTGGGCGAGGCAATGATGAGGCCGTCGGGCTTCTCTTCTGCGAGCAGGGCACGATGGTCCGCGTAGCAGGGCACGCCATGCGCCCGCGCATACTCCTTGGCAGCGGGCGAGGGGTCCGCGATGCCGGCAAGCACGCAATCCCCGGAGGACTCGATCAACTCGATATGCCGACGGCCGATCAGGCCGGCGCCGGCCACGGCGATCCGCATCTTCGCGCTCATGCCGCGCTCTCCTCCATGGCGCCGCCGAGGAAGAGCTGCCCGATGCGCGGATCGTTCAGAATGCGCCTGGCGTCATCGATCATGCGGGTCTGGCCAAGCTCGAGCACGATGCCGATGTCGGAGATCTCCAGCGCCGAGCGCGCGTTCTGCTCGATCATCAGGATGGTGACGCCGCGATCGCGCAAGCTCTTGAGGATGTCGAAGGTCTGCTGCACCATCAGCGGCGACAGGCCGATCGAAGGCTCGTCGACCAGCACCAGCTTCGGCTCGAGCAGCAGCGAGCGGGCGATCTCGAGCTGCTTCTGCTCGCCGCCTGATAGCGTGGAGGCCTGCTGTGCGGACTTGCGCCGCAATGCCGGAAACAGGTCGAGCGCCGCCTCGATCCGTTTGGGCAAGTCGAGGCCCTTGTCGGCGGCGACGCCGCCGAGCTCGATATTGTGGCGCACCGACAGCTCGGGAAAGATGTTGCGGCCTTGCGGCACGTAGCAGATGCCGGCGTTGAGCAGCGCGCGCTGGCTCAGATTGGTGACGTCGCGACCCGCGAAGCTGATCTTGCCTTCACGCAGCTTGAGCAGACCGAAGATGGCCTTGAACACCGTCGATTTGCCGGCGCCGTTCGGACCAATGATCGTCGTGATCGTGGCTGAAGGAACGGCAAACGTCGTGCCGTTCAAGATCGTCATCTTGCCGTAGCCGCCGACGAGATTGTGGACTGAGAGAATGGGATCGCTCATTACGCGCTCCTAATGTCCGAGATAGGCTTCGATCACGGCGGGGTTCTTCCGCACCTCGTCGGGCCGGCCCATCGCCAGCACCTTGCCTTCCGCCATCACCATCACGCGCGAGCACAGCGACATCACGAACTCCATATTGTGCTCGATCACGACGAAGGTGGCGTTCTTCTCGCGGTTGATCGCGACCAGGCGCTCCTTGAGGTCCGCCAGCATCGACGGGTTGACGCCGCCGGCTGGCTCGTCGAGCAGCACCAGGCGCGAGCCCCCCATGAAGGCCATGGCGGCATCGAGCAGTTTTTGCTGACCATAGGACAGGCCCCCGGCCGGCTCGTCGGCGAGATGGTCGAGCTTGAAGAAGCCGATCATCTGGTTGGCGGCCTCGGTCAGCCCGGCATCGGAGCGGCCGACCAGGCGCGAGGCCATGTTGCCCTGGTGCTCCTGTCCGGCGAGGATCAGGTTCTCGCGCACCGAGAGCTTTGGGAACACCTGCAACAGCTGGAAGGTGCGGCTGACCCCGAGCTTGTTGAGCTCGGAGGGGCGCAGGCCCGTGACGACCTGTCCGTCGAGCTTGACTTCGCCGCCGGTCGGCGTGAGCTGGCCGAGGATGCAGTTGAACAATGTGGACTTGCCGCAGCCGTTCGGCCCGATCAGGCCGAGGATCTCGCCCTCGCGCACGTCGAACGAGACCCCGTTGACGGCGTGGATGCCGCCAAAGCTCTTCTTGATGTCGGTGACTTCGAGGACCGCACTCATTGTGCCGTCTCCAGGCGCGACTTTGCGACGGCGCGCAGCGCGGACGCCGCCTTGGTGCGGCGTTCGGCAAGATATCGGTCGAGGATTCCGAGAATGCCGGTCGGCGACCAGATCAGCAGCAGCATCACGGCCACCGCGTAGAGCATCAGGTAGTAGCCTTCCGTGAAGCGCAGCCATTCCGGCAGCAGCACCGCGATCATCGCGCCGAGGAAGGGGCCGAAATAGAAGCCGGCGCCGCCGACGATCACCATCAAGAGGAGGTCGAGCGAGAGCGACAGGTTGAACGGCACCGGATCGATATATTGCGTCAGCGGCGCATAGAGCGCTCCGGCGACGCCGCCGAGCGCCGAGCCGATCGCGAAGGCCATCAGCGTGTAGCGGCGGGTGTCGACGCCGAGGGATTGCGCGCGCAACGGATTCTCGCGCAACGCCATGAAGGCACGGCCCCAGGGCGAACGGATCAGCCACCACACCGCAAGCGAGACGATCGCGAGCGAGCCGAGGCAGACATAGTAGAACGGCAGCGGCTTGGCGGTCGCGATGCCGAAGATGTGCGGACGTGGGATGTTGGAGATGCCGTAGATGCCGCCGGTCAGCCAGCTCTCGTTGCGGAACACCAGGAAGGCGAGGGTGGAAAAGGCGAGGGTGACGAAGGCGAGGTAATGGTGCTGCACGCGCAGTGCGGGATAGCCGAGCACCCAGCCGATCGCAAAGCTCAAGACGATCGCCACCAGGATCGCCGCCGGCAGCGGCCAGCCATGTGTGGTCATGATCGCGGCGGCATAGGCGCCGATGCCGACGAAGGCGCCTTGCGCCAGCGAGACCTGGCCGGCATAGCCGAGCGTGAGGTTGAGCCCCATCGCGGCGATGCTCATCACCGCCCATTGGCTCAGGATGAACAGGCCGTAGCGGTTGAAGTTCATGGGGACGATGATCAGCGCGGCGATGACGGCAAGGCCGAGCGCGATCTTCAGGGGTTTGGCGATGCCGCTCATACGGTGCGCTCCTCGGCACGGCCGAGCAAGCCCTGCGGCCGGAACAGGATGACGGCGATCAGGAACATCATCGGCACGGCGGCGCGATACTGCGTCGAGACATAGGCCGCCGCGAGATTGTCGAGTACGCCGATCAGCAGGCCGCCGGCGATGGCGCCGCGCACCTGGTTGAAGCCGCCGACGATCGCGGCGATGAAGGCGGCTTGGCCCAGCACCTCGCCGGACGAGAATTTTGCGAGATAGATCGGCGTGATCAGCAGCGAGGCCAGCGCCACCAGGAAGGCGTTGATCAGAAAGGTCAGCAGGATCATGCGCTCGACCGGGACGCCGATGATGCGGGCCACCGTCGGGTTCTGCGCCGCCGCCTGCATCTGGTGGCCGAGCGAGGTACGGCTCAGCAGCGTGGTCAGGCCGAGAACGGCGAGGATGGCAACAGTGAGCACGCCGATGCTCTGCAGCGACACGGCATAGCCGAGGATGGAGATGTCGCCGGTCGGCACGATCGAGGGGAAGGGTGAAGCCTCCGCGCTGTAGAACTGCTTGACCGATTCCTTGATGCCGATCGCGAGCGCCATGGTCGCGATCGCCAGCGGTAGCACACCGTGACGCATCATCGGGTCCACCAGCAGCATCTTGAAGGCGAGCCCGAGCAGGATCAGCGAGAGCAGGATGCCGAGGATGATCGCGAGCCAGAACGGCGCGCCCACATGCATCGCGGCCAGCATCAGGAACGCCGGCAGCATCACGAACTCGCCTTGCGCGAAATTGATGGTCTGCGAGGTCTGCCACAGCAGCGTGAAGCCGACCGCGACCAGCGCGTAGATGGCGCCGGTGGCGAGTCCCGCGACCAGTAGATCGAATAGGTTGGACATGTTCCCCTCTTTCCTTCCCTCTCCCCGCTCTCTTTCCTCTCCCTCTCCCCGTACTTACGGGGAGAGGGTTGGGGTGAGGGGCTGTCTCCGCGTACTCGCTTGTCACCGTCGTCGCGGAAGCAGCCCCTCACCCCGCCCTCTCCCCGCGAAGTGGCGGGGAGAGGGAGATGAAGGATCTCTCCCCGCGAAGAGCGGGGCGAGGGAGAAGGGCCACGCTTCACTTCACCTTCGGCAGCACCTGCTTCACCACCTGCTTGCCTTCGACCACCTCGACCAGGAAGCTCTGGCGGTCGATGTCGCCGGTGTCGCTGAAGGTGACGTCCATCAGGATGCCCGGCTCGTCCGCGGCCTTGATGGTGAGGCCGTGCAGCGTATCGGCGAACTTCTTCGGGTCGACCTTGCCCATCTTTTCCGTGGTGGCCTTCACCATGTAGACGGCGAGGTAGCCTTTCAGGCCGTTATGGTCGGGGACGTAATTGTACTTCTTGGAGAACTTCTCGCGGAACGCCTTGACCAGGTCGACCGGCGCGTCGGTGGTGAGGCCGACATGGCCGCGCGCGCCGTTGGCGGCATCGCCGGCAAGCTCGATCACCTTCTGGCCGATCAGCGTGGTCTCGCCCATTAGCGGCGCGGTGACGCCCTGGCGCTTCAGCTCTTTCAGGATGCGCGCGCTCTCTTCCTCGTTCAGGTAGACGAACACGGCGTCGGGATTGGCGGCCTTGATCTTGCCGACGTCGGCGGCGAAGTCGGCCTGGCCCGCTTCGGTGGAGAGATCGGCGACGACCTTGGAGCCGAGCCGGTCGAGCTCCTTGACCACGACGTCGCGGCCACCGCGGCCGAAATCGTTGTTGACCCAGACCACCGCAACGGTCTTCGCCTTCATCTCGTCGTGGATGTACTTTGCGACCTTCGGCATTGAGGATTGCTGGCCGAAGGAGGTGCGGAACAGGAACTTGTTACCGGTCTGCGTCAGCTCGGCGGCCTCGCCGCCCATGATCTGCGCGATGCCGGCTTCGGCCGCGAGCGGCGCGGTCACCTTCACCGAGCCGGAATAGCCGGGCCCGAGCAGCACATAGGGCTCGGCGTCGAGCGCCTTCTGCACCTGGGCGCGCGCCACCCCGGGGTTGGACTGCGAGTCCGCGTGGCTGACCTCGAGCTTGCGGCCGAGCACGCCGCCCTTGGCGTTGATCTCCTCGATCGCGAGGTCGATGCCGTTCTTCCAGTTCGTGCCGACGGTAGCGCCGCCGCCCGAGAGCTCCGCGACGTTGGCGAGCTTGATGGCCTGGGCAAAGGCGCCCGTTGCGGTCATGACGGTGAGCAATGCGCCCACCACTAGCGTTGATTTCATCGTCCTCTCCTCCCGTTTCAAATCTTGCAAGCGGCCTTGTATTCCGGCCGCTTCGCCTCAAGCTGCCTGATAGGCGGCGCTGCGCGCTGCCATCACGGCGTCGAAAGCCTCTCCCATGATCTCGGTGGAATGGGGCAAGGCCTGTGAACAGTTCGAAGGCGTCGGCGGCCTGGTAGATCGCGAGGTCGCGGCCGGTCATGATATGCGCGCCTTTCTCTCGCGCTGCGGCCAGCAGCGGCGTGATCAGCGGCGAGTAGACGGCGTCGGCGACCCATAGGTCCGCCCTGAGCAGTCCCGCCGGCACCGGCGTGTCACGGTTCGGCAGCATGCCGACCGGCGTGCCGTTGACGAGACCGGTCGCGCCGTCGAGCGCATCCTCAACGCTGGCGGCAACGCGAGCGCCGCCCGGGGCGAGCAGGGCGGCCAGTTTCTCGGCGCGCGCCGGCTCGCTGTCGAAAATGCGGATGTCAGCCACCTCTCGGCTCGCCAGCGCAAACGCAATGGCCTTGCCGACGCCGCCGGCGCCGATCAGGGCGACGGCGTTGCCGGAGGGCGCCAGCAATGGCGTCACCGCCCGCGCGAAACCCGTGGTGTCGGTGTTGTGGCCGGTCAGCCGGCCCTCCCTGACGACGACGGTGTTGACCGCGCCCATGCTGGCTGCGCCCGGCGCCAGCGCGTCGAGCAGCGGCACCACCGCTTCCTTGTAGGGATAGGTGACATTGACGCCGGCAAAGCCGAGCCGCCGGACGCCCTCGAGCATCATGCGCAGCCCGGCCGCATCGGCCCCGGCGACCTCGATAAGCTGGTAATGGCCGCGCAGGCCGAGCGCCTCGGCGGCGCGCTCATGCATGGCGGGCGAGGCGGAATGCGCGATCGGGGCGCCGATCAGGCCGATCAGGAGCTTCTTGCTGGCGGCGTATCCGCGTTTCGACATGGTTCGCTATCGTCTCAAAGGGAGCGTCCGGCCCCGGCCATTAGCGGGGAAATCCGTGCAATTCCAGCTGCGACGATAGCCTTTCCCCCGCCTAACACAATTACCCTTTTATCTGGCAAACCTAACATCATGTTATTTCTTCCGCCCGCGGGCAGGGGCGGTCTTGCCACTGCCGCGGGACGGCTCGACCGCGCGCGTCTCGGTGCGCAGAGATTCGATGAAGTACTCCGCATGCAGCGACAACGGCGTGCCGCGCTTGACTGCGATGTAGGTGTCGAACCGCGTCGGCTCGGCGATCTTCAGAAGCTCGATGCCGGGATAGCCGCCATGGGCGACGGTGAACTGGTCGATGATGGCGATGCCGAGCCCCGCCTTCACCAGCGCGCAGACGGTGGTGCCGAAGCGCGCGCGGATCGTGATGTTGTAGTCGAGCCGGTGGCGCGCGAAGATCCCGGCCATGATCCGCCCGTAGGGGTCGTTGGGATCGATGCCGATCAGCGGATAGCGCGTGATCTCGGCGGCGGAGACCTGCTTGCGGCCGGAGAGCTCGTGGCCCGGCGGCACGATGCAATAGAGCTCGCCCGAAGCGAGCGGCATGAAGTCGAGCCCGGAATGCTCGAGCCGATAGCTCATCGCCACGCACTCGCCGCGGCCGAGCATCAGGTAGTCGATGGCCTCCTCGAGCTTGAGGATGTTGATGTCGATGCCGAGATCGGGATAGCGGCGGCGGACGCGCTCGATCGCACGCGGCACCATCACCTGCGAGATGCTCGGCACCGAGCCGATGCGCAGCTCCGACAGGCCGCCGCGGCCGATCTTGGAGATGATCTCGGAGAGGTCGTCGACCTTCTTGTAGACGCCGTTGATCTGCTCAAAAATGTTCTCGGCTTCCGGCGTCGGGAAGTAGCGCCCGTTCTGGCGCTGGAAGAAGCGGATGCCGAGCGACCGCTCGGTGTATTTGACGAGACGGCTGATCCCCGGCGCCGAGACGTTGAGCAGCTTCGCCGCACCGCCGATGGTGCCCGTCACCATCACGGCACGGATCACTTCGACCTGGCGCAGCGTCATCATGGCCTTGAACTGTCCCTGGCATCGACAAGAGATCGCGGCGGCGATCATCTCACGAGAGATGCGCTGTCATCCAGCGGCAAGTGTGCGCCGATGTGGCCGGAGGCGCGCTGCCTTACCCTCCCCTGGAGGGGGAGGGTCGATCGCGCGCAGCGCGAGCGGGGTGGGGTGACAGTCTATCCATTGAAGCGGTGCCCGAGTGGAGAGATCACCCCACCCCGTCACGCAACGCTTCGCTCGACCGCGTGCCGACCTTCCCCCTCCAGGGGAGGGTAAGGGCGCAGCAGGCGTTACGGATAATGGCGGAGTAATTTCGCAGTCAGAGTGTTTCGACTAAAATCCGCGCGGTCAGATGGAGAGGCGCTCTCGTGGCGCGATCTGTTGCTTCGGCTGTTGCAACGGCGTTCTAGCTCGCCGGCCCTTCCGGCGACACGCTCTCGGCCAGCTCCGCGCGCTCGCTCTGCAGCACCTCGCGCGCAAACTCGATGATCTTCTGCTTGTTCGACGTTTCGCGGACGGCAAAAAACACGCGGTTCAATTCCAGGCCGAGCACGCTGTTGAGGGCGATGTCCTCGTCTTCCATCGTTGGTTTCCCGCTTCGACGTTCTCAGGTGTATCGTGGCGTCAATTCTGCCACAAGTAGTTAAATGTTCAGAGCGGATGAGCACCGGGAAACTACGGCCACAGCGAATTGAGGCAGTCTGCGAATACGTGCTATACGAAAGCGGCGAGGGTCAGGAAACGTACGATGTCCGCCGTAGACTATGGCCGGGAGGCGCTCGACTTCATTGAAGGCCTGCAGACCTACCGCAAGGTACCAGAGGCCATGAATGCGCTCGAAGCGGCGTTCGGTCGCTTCGGCTTCGAAACCATCATCGTGACGGGGTTGCCCAATCCCGATCAGCAGTTTGCACAGATGGTGCTCGCCAAGCGCTGGCCCGCGGGGTGGTTCAGCCTCTACACCGAGAACAATTACGATCGGTTCGATCCCGTGGTGCGGTTGTGCCGTCAGTCGGTCAATCCGTTCGAGTGGTCGGAAGCGCCCTATGATGCGGAACTCGAGCCGAATGCGGCCGAGGTGATGAACCGCGCCAGCGAGTTCCGCATGTCGCGCGGCTTCATCGTGCCGATCCACGGGCTCACCGGCTACGAGGCTGCGGTCTCGCTCGGCGGTGTCCATCTCGACCTCAATGCCCGCAGCAAGCCGGCGCTGCATCTGATGGCGATGTATGGCTTCGACCACATTCGCCGTCTGCTCGAACCGATGCCGCATCCGTCGACGCGCCTCACGCCGCGCGAGCGCGAGGTGATCGCCTGGGCTTCGCAGGGGAAGTCGGCCTGGGAAATCGGCGAGATCCTGCACATCACCCAGCGCACCGCCGAAGAGCATCTTGCAACTGCCGCGCGCAAGCTCGGCGCCGTCAACCGTACGCATGCGGTCGCGCTGGCGATTCGGAACAAGATCATCGCTCCGTAAGCCGCCTTACTGGGAAATTTCCCAATACCGAAGCTGCGTCTTTTCGCGGACTCTGCCTCCATTGAGAATGAATGGGGGTTTTCATGATTCACGCAATTTCCGCGGCAAATCGCCACCTTTATGAAGACGTCATCGAGCAGCATTTCCGGCTGCGTCACGACATCTTCGTCGAGGAGCGGCGTTGGGAGACGCTGCGCCGGCCGGACGGCCGCGAGATCGATTCCTACGACGACGAGGACACCATCTATCTGCTGGCGCTGGAGGGCCGCCGCGTCGTGGGCGGTCATCGGCTCTATCCGACCACCAAGCCGTCGATGATGAGTGAGGTGTTTCCGCATCTGGCGGCGGTTCGCGGCTGGCCGGCCGATCCGCTGGTGTGGGAATGGTCGCGCTACTTCGTCGTGCGCGATCGTCGCGACGGCGCGCTCAACCTGCAACTGATGGCTGCGGTGCAGGAGTTCTGCCTCGATCAGGGTATCGCGCGGGTCAGCGCGATCATGGAGACCTGGTGGTTGCCGCGCTTCCATGAAGCCGGCTTCGTCGTGACGCCGCTCGGTCTGCCGGCTCTGGTCGAGAACGCATGGACCATGGCGGCGACCATCGACATTCGTCGGGAGACGCTCGATGTCCTGCATCGTCGGATCGGCACGGCTTCGGTCGTGCAGCAGGACGGCCCTCGTCTCAATGCCGTCGCCCGTGCCAACCTCTGCGGTCATGTTGCCGCGCAACGAAAGAGCGCCTGAGATGTCGAACGTGATGCGGGACAGCCAGATCATGGCGCAAATGGAAGACGAGAATCTCGGCTACATGTCCGACATGGCGCTCGAGCTGGCGCAAATGGCGGAGGACACCGGATTGACGACGCTCGCCTATCTGTTTCGGATGGCGGCCCTGGAGGCGTCGACGGCCAACAGTGTTCTCGCCGAGCCGGACGAGCTCCCCCGGCAGATGACGTCGCACTAGACGCAGCCCTGCTCGATTTTACGACGATCGTACCCTCTCAACGCCAGCCGGTGAGAGGGTGATGTCGTCTGGCTGCGGCAGGTTGCCTCATGCCGCGCGGCAGCTTTTTTGCATTGCGGGGCGCGTCCGGGCCGCACGTGCCGAGATGCAACAAAGTGCATGTTTGATGTCGAATCGCTCTTGCCTCGGAACGATACTGCCATTACCCATTTTTCGGCCTTGAAGAGGCAGGGGGAGCTCTTTCACTGATGGCGACTGTGTTCGAACATCGGCGCGCGTCTGTATGCGCCTGAAAGAGTCCTGATGCTGCTCGTCGTCGAACAATTCTTGAATGGGCTGCAGTTCGGTCTGCTGCTGTTCCTGCTCGCCGCCGGCCTGACGCTGGTGTTCGGGATCATGGATCTCGTCAACCTCGCGCACGGCTCGCTCTATATGATGGGCGCCTATTTCGCCGCGACCTTCGCGGCGTGGACCGGCAGCTTCCTGCTCGGTGCGCTGATGGCGCTAGGCGCCACCCTCGTGCTCGGCATCGTGCTGGAGGTGACGGCGCTGCGGCATCTCTATGGCCGCGACCACCTCGACCACGTGCTCGCGACCTTCGGCCTGATCCTGTTCTTCAACGAAGCCGTGCGGCTGATCTGGGGCCCGGCGGGCCTGGCGCTGCCGCTGCCGGCCTGGCTCACCGTGCCGGTGCCGATCCTTCCCGGTATTCATTATCCCGCCTATCGCCTCGCCATCATCGCGGTGGCGCTGCTGGTCGCGCTGTTGCTCTATCTCGGCGTGATGCGCACCCGCATCGGCATGCTGATCCGGGCCGGCGCATCCAACCGCGAGATGATCGGCGCGCTCGGCATCAACATCAAGCTGCTCTACACGCTGGTGTTCGGCCTGGGCGCCGCGCTCGCGGGCCTTGCCGGGCTGATGCAGGCCCCGATCCTCACCGTGCAGATCGGCATGGGCGAGAACATCCTGATCCTCGCTTTCGTCATCATCGTGATCGGCGGCATCGGCTCGATCCGCGGCGCTTTCCTCGCTGCGATCTTCGTCGGCATGATCGACACGCTCGGCCGCGCCTTCCTTCCGAACCTGCTCCGCCAGGTGCTGAGCGGCGCCGCCGCATCCACCGCCGCGCCCGCGCTGTCCTCCATGCTGATCTATCTGCTGATGGCGATCGTGCTGGTGGTGCGGCCGGAGGGGCTGTTTCCGGCCAACCGTCGATGAAGAGTTTGAGCGTGAGCAAGGCCGTCACGGCCCTGATGCTGGCGGGCCTCGTGCTGCTGCCGCTCTACTCGCATCTGACCGGCAACATCTTCATCCTGACGCTGTTCACCCGCATCATCATCCTGGCGCTGGCGGCCGCGAGCCTCAACCTCATCATGGGATTTGCGGGCCTGATGAGCTTTGGCCATGCCGCCTATCTCGGCATCGGCGGCTATGCCGTCGGCATGCTCGCGCAGGAAGGCGTTGGGTCCGGCTTCATCCAGTTTCCGGTCGCGATCGCGGCGTCGGCGATCTATGCGCTGGTGATCGGCGCGCTGTCGCTGCGCACCCGTGGCGTCTACTTCATCATGATCACGCTGGCCTTCGCCCAGATGGCCTACTATGTCGCCTCGGGTCTGGCCCGTTACGGCGGCGACGACGGCCTGACCATCTACACGCGCAGCGACTTCTCGGGCCTGATCGATCTCGGCAACCGCACGCAGTTCTACTATCTCTGCCTCGCCTGCCTTTTCGGCGTCATGCTCCTGATATGGCGCATCGTCAACTCGCGCTTCGGTCTTGTCGTGCAGGGCCTGCGTTCCAACGAGCAGCGCATGCAGGCCATCGGCTTCCCGGCCAAGCGCTACCAACTGGTCTGCTTCGTCATATCAGGCACGATGTGCGGCCTTGCCGGCGCGCTGCTCGCCAACAACACCGATTTCGTAAGCCCGGCCGTGATGTACTGGACCCGTTCCGGCGACCTCATGGTGATGGTGATCCTGGGCGGCATGGGCACGCTGTTCGGCCCGGTCATGGGCGCGGTGGTGTTCCTGCTGCTGGAAGAGCTGCTGTCGCAGATCACCGAATATTGGGCGCTGATCCTGGGCCCGCTGCTGCTGCTCATCGTCCTGTTCGGCCGCGGCGGCATCATGGGCGCACTCGGGAGGGCTGGCCGTGGCTGAACCCTTGCTCCGCGTCGAAAAGCTGGTGCGCCGCTTCGGCGGCATCATCGCCACCGACAACGTCTCGCTCGACGTCGCATCCGGCGAGCTGCACGCCATCATCGGCCCGAACGGCGCCGGCAAGACCACGCTGATCAGCCAGCTCACCGGGCATCTCGAACCGCATTCCGGCAGCGTATCGCTGGCGGGGCGCGACATCACCTATCTGCCGGCCTATCGCCGCTGCGCGTTGGGTCTGGCGCGTTCGTTCCAGATCACCTCGCTGCTGCTCGACTTCACCGCCGCCGACAATGTCGCGCTGGCGGCGCAGGCGCATGCCGGCACCTCGTTCCGATTCTTCGCCAATGCGCGGAAAGAGAAGGGTCTGCGCGATGCCGCGCAGGCGGCGCTCGATCGCGTCGGCCTCGGTCACCGTGCCGATATCGTGGTGTCCAGGCTCAGCCATGGCGAGCGGCGCGAGCTCGAGCTCGCGGTCGCGCTCGCGAGCAAGCCGAAATTGCTGCTGCTGGACGAGCCGATGGCCGGCCTCGGCGTGACCGAATCCCAGCGCATGGTGAAGCTGCTCCAGGAGCTGCGGAAAGAGGTCTCGATCGTGCTGGTCGAGCACGACATGCCGGCGGTGTTTGCGCTCGCCGACCGCATCACGGTGCTGGTCTATGGCCGCGTCATCGCCTCCGGCGATCCGGCCGCGATTCGCGCCAACGAGGACGTCAAGCGCGCCTATCTCGGCGATCAGCATGTGGTGACGCATCATGGCTGACACGCTGCTCGAGGTCGACGGCATCGAGACCTGTTACGGCCTGTCCCAGGTGCTGTTCGGTCTGTCGCTGTCGATCAAGCCGGGCGAGATGGTCTCGCTGATGGGCCGCAACGGCATGGGCAAGACCACCACCATCCGCTCCATCATGGGCCTGACGCCAGCGCGCGCAGGCACCATTCGCTTCGCGGGCGCGGAGGTGCGGCAGCTTCCGTCCTACAGAATTGCCAAGCTCGGCGTCGGTCTCGTTCCCGAGGGCCGGCAGATCTTCCCGAACCTCACCGTGCGCGAAAACCTGGTCGCGGCCGCGGCCGATCGCTTCAACAGCGATAATCCCTGGACGCTCGCCGCGATCTACGTGATGTTTCCGCGCCTCGCCGAACGCGCGTCCAATATGGGCAACCAGCTTTCCGGCGGCGAGCAGCAGATGCTCGCGATCGGCCGCGCGCTGATGACGAATCCGAAGCTCCTGATCCTGGACGAGGCGACCGAAGGCCTCGCGCCGCTGATCCGGCAGGAGATCTGGAATTGCCTGTCGCTGCTCAAGAGCCGCGGACAGTCGATCCTGGTCGTCGACAAGAACGTCGACCATCTCGCCCGCATCTGCGATCGCCACTACATCATCGAGCGCGGCAAGACGGTGTGGAGCGGCACCTCCGACGAGCTGATGGCCGCGCCGGACCTGCAGCACAAATATCTGGGAATTTGAGCCCGACTCCAGCCGCGTCGTCGTTGCGAGCACAGCAAAGCAATCCAGACTGCCGCTGCGGAAAGATCCTGGATTGCTTCGCTGCGCTCGCAATGACGGAAGAGATAACGTGAGCTCTCACCAATAAATTCCGTGCCGATGCAGCTCGCGGATCACGCGCGCCTCGGTGGACGGCTGCCGGCGCTTCGGTTTGGCGGTTTCGGCCCTCGACGCCGTTGCGGACCGGGCCGACGTTGTGGCGGCCGGAATTGCCGAGGCAGGCGCCGTCGATGCAGCTGGTGCGGTCGCCGTCGGCACATTCGTTGTTGGCGGGGCTTGAGGCGTCTGCGCCGGAACTGGCCTCGCGGTGGCCGGCTGTTCCGCCTGCTGGCTTGCATTGCTGGCCGCCAGGCTGAGGCTCCGCGAGCCTCCGGCATGGCCCTGGCTTGCGAGCAGCGACATCGCGGCGATCAGGATCAGCTTGCGCATGGCAATCCCCGTCATCTGGTCAATCGATCTTACCCAATTCCCCTGGGCTTCATGGACCTAACGCGCGAGGCGGTGCGCGCCGATCTCCATCAGTGTGGTCCGGCAGGACAGGCGATAGATCAGGCTGAAAAGTTGACCCCACATGACCGAACTCCGTTGTTGATCAATGCGGAGAATTCTAGACCGCCTGCCTTTCCGGCGTTTTTCGCCGGGTGAGGAAAATGGCTTCGTCCGGGGGCGGCGCGATGTCGTCGCAACAGTCCGGAAGAAGTCGCCTCACGCGGGCGTGAAGCAGCGCGCCGAGCGGGACCGATCGGATTCCGATCAAGGCCGGTAGTTCTCCCGGGATGAAGCGCGCGCAGCGCGGCAGTAACGTGCGGGCGGCCTTCAGCCCCGGTTATTGTATGAGTTCCGATCGCCAAGACGATCCGCCGATCCTCATCTGCTCAAAATGCAGGCGGCCAATGAAGTTCCTGGCGACACTACCTGGAATAGTCACGCTGCCTGCGGAGCACGTTTATCATTGCGTCCAGTGCCGTCGCGTCGACACGATTCGGCTGAAGTGACGCTCTGGTGGTCGGGGCGGGCCGCTTACAGCAGTTGTAGCTGCTCCCGCCGCCGCGAAACCGGTGCTATAATATCGTGAACAGACGAGAACAGGGAGGACACCATGAACCACACCATGGTTCCCAGTGATCGCGTGGAGCACGTCGCCGTCTACGGACGCGACGGCACGAAGCTCGGCACGATCGAGCGGTTGATGCTCGACAAGATGAGCGGAACGGTTGCCTATGCCGTGATCAAGACCGGCGGGCTGCTCGGTACGCGTCACCATTATCCGCTGCAGTGGGGCGCGCTGAAATACGATCCAGC
This sequence comes from Bradyrhizobium sp. USDA 336, assembly GCF_044908355.1. NCBI lineage: Bacteria > Pseudomonadati > Pseudomonadota > Alphaproteobacteria > Hyphomicrobiales > Nitrobacteraceae > Bradyrhizobium > Bradyrhizobium sp. USDA 336. The sequence continues at coordinate 6,221,795 of NZ_JBIYDC010000002.1, forward strand.
ACGGCAGGCGTTCCAGACCGAGCAGACGCTGGACGAACTCAGCAGCGGCCCGTGCGAGTTCGATGGCGACGCGTTCGACTGGGGCGACCGCTCGCGGCCCTACCCGCATCCGCACTACTGGTCGGTCTAGCGAGCAAGACGGTTCGGCCGCGGAGCAGTATTTGACGCGAGCGCCCGCTATCCCGCGAGCGGCTGCTCGCCGACCTTGGGCCAGTAGGTGCCAAAGCTCCAGAGCCCGCCCTCCGGATCGCGTGCGGCGAAATCGCGGCTGCCATAATCGGTCGTGTAGGGCTCCATCTCGATCTCTGCACCAGCGGATTTCACCTTCGCATAGAGCGCGTCGGGATCATCGACAGCGAGATAGACGGCATCCGTCCGCCGGCCGCCGATGTCGCCAACCAATTTGCCGTAAGCATCGTCGCGATGCGCGCCCAGCATGAGGATCGACGATCCGAACGCCAGCTCGGCGTGAACGACCGTGCCCTCCTTGCGGTACACCACCCGTTCGGTGAAGCCGAGAACGTTCTTCAGCCAGGCGATCATCGCCTCGGCATCCTTGCAGCGCATGGTGTGGTAGAGGCGCGGCGCTTCATAAAGGTTCGGCGGGTTCATGACACTCTCCAAGCTCGTTGCGAGACGTCCGGTGCAAGTCCTTGTCTGTTGCGAAGCCGACCATAATTCGGATCACAGCGGCCGGCTTGAACAAATGGGACTTGGCCCAAGTCTCGCGCTGTCTTCGCGCTGCCTTGGCGCTAGCCTCCGCCGTCGCGCATCAGTCGTGGATCGACGACATCGAGCCGCGCGGCCCATCCGGTCGGCGTCTCTCCGCTGAACATCCGGAAATCGCGAGCAAGATGTGCCTGGTCGGCATAGCCGGCGTCTGCGGCAATGGCCGCCCAGCCGCCTGCGCCATCCGTCCGGGCCAGGACGCAAGCACGATGAAAGCGCAGCATCTGCGCCAGCACCTTTGGAGGAACGCCGATCTCGTGGTGGAAGCGGCGCGTGAGATGCTTGCGGCTCCAGCCGATGTCGGTGGCAATGTCGGCGATCCTGACCGCGCCCGCGCCTCGCCACAGCGTCTCCAGCGCGAAAGCGACCTCAGGCGAGGGCTCGTGAACGGCGCGGCGAAGCACGAAGTCTTCCACGATCTCGAATCGTCGCTGCCAGCTGGCTGCCTCGGCCACCCTTGCGCGGAGCTCCCTGCCGTGCCGCCCCAAAATGTCGTCGAGGCCGACGATCCGCGCGGTCAGATCGGGCACGGCGCCCCCGAAGAAGCGATACGCCCCGAGCGGCGTGAAATCGACCTGAACGCATTCGGCGCGCCCGTCGGCTTCGATCACGACCGGCCCGGGAAAGAGACCCGCCGCGAAACTCGGCCGCGCATCGGCGGTGTCCGGTCGGTGTCCGAGCCCAATGCGGAAGGGCGTCCCCAAATTCACCAGCAGAGGCAGCGAAAGCGGCGCGGCATGCCGGAAGGCGGCCAAGCCGATCCCGCGCTCGCGGTAGAAGGAAATGCTGGAGATCAGCCGCGCAAGGCGCGGCGAGGGCGGTCGACGGATGACATCGGGAGGTGCGTCCATCACGCGCTAACGCTCCGTCGCTTCGCGCTCCATGCGTATGGTGTCGGGGAGCATGTCGGTCATGCCTGGAGCTTAGCAGGCGATCACCGCGGAACTCAAATGACCCGGTGCGTGGCACGCCGCCGATGCCAAAGGCGCTGCCGCCCTGTCACGGCTGGTTGCGCATCCAATCGGCGAGGCCGGACAGCGCCTTGTCGAGATCCTGCCGCGCGGCGGCGTCAGCGATCGTCTCCTCCATCGCGCCGCGCATGCAGAGCATCCAGGCGTCGCGCTCGGCGTCCCCAATGGTGAAGCCGAAATGGCGTTGGCGCAGCCGCGGATGGCCCTTCTCGGGGGTATAGAGCCGCGGGCCGCCGGTCCATTCGGTGAGATAGCGCTTCAGCACGTCCCTGATCAGGCCGAGGTCGTCCGCATGCATGGCGCGGATGATCTTCGCTTCCGGCAGGGTGTCCATGCGGTCGTAGAAGCGGTCGACGAGGGCGTCGATCGTGGCACGACCGCCGATCCGCTCGAACATGGAGGTGGTGATGTCGGTGGACGTCATCATTGATTCCAAGGCTTGCTGTTCGGCGTCGATATAGTGTTGCCGGAGGTCGCCCCAAACCCTCGCTGTCGTCCCGGACAAGCGCGCCCTAAGCGCGCGCAGATCCGGGACCCATAACCACAGGGAGTTGTTTTGCGAAGACTCGTGGTTGCCAGCTTGCGCAACAACTTCTCCCTGGGGGTATGGGTCCCGGATCTGCGCTTACGCTTGTCCGGGACGACAGCCGAGTGTGTCGCTTTAGCGAGGTCCAACCACCTACAGCGCCACGCTGCGCAGTCCGAAGCTGCGGGCTTCGTTCTGCAGCACCGGCCGTACCGCATCGATCAGGCGCACGGCGGCGGCGTCGACCGACAGCCCGGCGGTATCCACCACCGCGGTCGCGCGCGAATACAGCGGCTCGCGGCTGAGCAGGATGTTGCGCAGCTCCGTCATCGCCGAGCGATCATCCGCCATCGGCCGCAGATCGCCCTGGCGGCGCACGCGTGCCATGTGCTCCTCGGGCTCGGCCTTCAGCCAGATCGTGTAGAACGAGGAGAGGACCTGGTCGAAAGTCAAAGGCTCGGAGACGATGCCGCCGCCGGTTGCCAGCACCATCAGCTCGTTGCGCGCGAGCAGCTGTTGCAGCGCCGCCTGCTCCATGCGGCGAAAGCCTTCCTGGCCGTACAGCGCGATGATCTCGGCGACCGAGAGCCCGTTCTGCTGCTCGACCTCCTTGTTGAGCTCGACGAAACTCCAGCCGATCCTCTTCGCCAGCATCCGCCCAAGTGTGGACTTGCCGGCGCCGCGCAGGCCGATCAGCGCGATGCCGCAGAACGGTGCGCGCCGCGGCGCGGTTGCGCTGCCGCCGGAGAGCAGATCCTTGGCCTGAGCAATCTGCGCGGGCGTTGCCTTGCGCAGGAGATCGCGAAACATCTGCCAGTCCGGCGTCGAATCGGGCGAGGGGAGCAAGTCTTCGAGATGCGCGCCCATCGCATCGGAGACGCGGCGCAGCAGCACTATCGAGACGTTGCCCTTGCCGCTCTCGAGCTGCGCGATGTAGCGCTCCGAAATTCCCGACACCTTGGCGAGCACTTTGCGCGACATGCCGCGCAACGCGCGCATGGTGCGCACACGCTGGCCGAGCTGTTCGAGGAAGCGGGATTCGGCGTCGGGACTTTCGGTCATGAGTCTTCTTTACAGGGGTCCTGCGGCGCATTTTAATGAAACATAGTGCCTGCTGGCATTGACAGCAAGCCGCCGTGGTGTCTTTCTATGAATTATAATTCTAAATTCCGGGGAGATGTCCGTGAGCGAGGGATCCTATAACGCGGTGACCTGGCTGCTCGACCGTAATGTCAGGGAGGGCAGGGGCAGCAAGCTCGCCTTCGACGACACCGTCTCGCGGCTCACCTATGGCGAGCTCCAGCAACAGACCCGGCGCGCCGCCAACATGCTGCGCCGGCTCGGCGTCCGCCGCGAGGAGCGCGTGGCGATGATCATGCTGGATACGGTCGATTTCCCGGTCGTGTTCCTGGGCGCGATCCGCGCCGGCATCGTGCCGGTGCCGCTCAACACGCTGCTGACCGCGGACCAATACGCCTACATCCTCGCCGACTGCCGCGCGCGCGTGCTGTTCGTGTCCGAAGCGCTCTATCCCGTCATCAAGGACGTCGTCGGCCGCATGCCGGATCTCGAGCATGTCGTGGTCTCCGGCGCCAAGCAGAACGGACACAAGCAGCTTGCCGAAGAACTCGCCGGCGAGAGCGATCAGTTCACCACCGCCGCGACGCATCCCGACGAGCCGGCGTTCTGGCTCTATTCGTCGGGGTCGACGGGCATGCCGAAGGGCGTGCGCCATTTGCATTCGAATTTGCAGGCGACCGCCGACACCTACGCCAAGCAGGTGCTCGGCATTCGCGAGAGCGATGTGTGCCTCTCCGCGGCGAAATTGTTCTTCGCCTATGGCCTCGGCAATGCGCTGACCTTCCCGATGTCTGTCGGTGCCAGCGTGATCCTCAACAGCGAGCGGCCGACGCCGGCGCGCATGTTCGAGCTGATGAACCGCTACAATCCCTCGATCTTCTATGGCGTGCCGACCTTGTTCGCCGCGATGCTCAACGACGAGACCATGAAGAGCCAGCGCGGCGGCAAGGCTTTGCGCATCTGCACCTCCGCCGGCGAGGCGCTGCCGGAATCCGTCGGCCACAGCTGGAAGGCACGGTTCGGTGTCGACATTCTCGACGGCGTCGGCTCGACCGAGCTGTTGCACATTTTTCTGTCGAACGCGCCCGGCGACATTAAATACGGCTCGTCCGGCAAGCCGGTGCCGGGCTATGCGGTGCGGCTCGTCAACGAGGCCGGGCAGGACGTCGCCGACGGCGAGGTCGGCGAGCTCTTGGTCGATGCGCCCTCCGCCGGCGAAGGCTACTGGAACCAGCGCCACAAGAGCCGCCGCACCTTCGAGGGGCCGTGGACCCGCACTGGCGACAAATACATCCGCGACGCCGATGGCCGCTACACCTTCTGCGGCCGCGCCGACGACATGTTCAAGGTCTCCGGCATCTGGGTCTCGCCGTTCGAAGTGGAGAGCGCGCTGATCACGCATCCCGCCGTGCTGGAAGCTGCCGTCGTGCCCGAGGCCGATCCGGAAGGACTCCTAAAGCCGAAAGCCTTCGTCGTGCTGCGCCCGGGCGCCAAGACGACGGATTTGCAGGAGATGCTCAAGGAGCACGTCAAGCAGAAGATCGGCCCCTGGAAATATCCGCGCTGGATCGACGTTGTGGAGTCGCTACCTAAGACCGCGACCGGAAAGATCCAGCGGTTCAAATTGCGCGAGGGCGCGAATTGAGTGAGCAGGCGGCGAACGCGCTCGCTTACCCTCCCCTGGAGGGAGGGTCGGCACGCGATCGAGCGTAGCGAGACGCGTGGCGGGGTGGGGTGATCTCTCCACGGGCACCGCATCCGCGGAGAGGCTGTCACCCCACCCCGCTTCACATCTCGCTGCGCTCGCTGTGAATCGACCCTCCCCTCCAGGGGAGGGTGGGCATCTCGGCATTGGCTAGGAATGGGAATTCGACCATGACCCAACTCACCCCAACCGGCTTCCTCAGCATCGATGGAGCCAGCCTCGAATACAAATGGCTCGCGCCATCGTCCGCGGACGCTCCCACCATCGTCACGCTGCACGAGGGCCTCGGCTGCGTCGGCCTCTGGGGCGACTTCCTGGAAAAACTGCAGCAGGCCACGGGCGCCGGCATCTTCGCCTATTCGCGCGCAGGCTACGGCCAGTCCAGCCCGGTCGCACTGCCGCGGCCGCTCGACTACATGCATCGCGAGGCGCTGGACGTGCTGCCGAAGCTGCTCGACATGATCGGCTTCAAGCGCGGCCTCCTGCTCGGCCATTCCGATGGTGCCTCGATCGCGACCATCTATGCCGGGGCGCATCAGGATCATCGCCTCAATGGGCTCGTGCTGATCGCGCCGCATTTCGTCGTCGAGGACATCTCGATCAAATCGATCGCCGCGATCAAGACGACGTTCGAAACTTCGGACCTCAGGTCGAAGCTCACGCGCTGGCACAAGGACGTCGACAACGCCTTCTACGGCTGGAACGGCGCCTGGCTCGATCCGAAATTCCGCACTTGGGATGTCTCCGAATACCTTGCCTACATCCGCGTGCCCGTGATGATCGTGCAGGGCGCGGACGATCAATATGGGACCGTGCGCCAGGCGGAGATCGCGCAGGAAGAATGTTACTGCCCGGTCGACCTGAAAATCATTGCCGGCGCGGCGCATTCCCCACATCGCGAGGCCCCGGGGCCGACCCTTGATGCCATCGTGCAGTTTGCGCAGGCCGCCTTGCGGGACGATTCGGGGCTTCAGGCCGCATGAAACCCATGAGCGCCTAGATGAAGCAAAGTGCATATGGCGCCGCGATTCGGGCTAGACTAATCTAGTAAGATGCACTATTGTGCATCTAACGCTCCAGAATGCATAACCAAGCTCAAGGGTGGCTCATGGCCGGGGAAGATCGGCGCCTCGCAGGCGGCGCGACATTCATCGATTTCCAGACCGAACCGTCCCGCTACAGGCATTGGAAGCTGGCGGTCGAGGGCGACGTCGCGACGTTGACGATGGACGTCGACGAGAATGGCGGCCTGTTCGAAGGCTACCAGCTCAAGCTCAATTCCTACGATCTCGGCGTCGACATCGAGCTGGCCGACGCGATCCAGCGCCTGCGCTTCGAGCATCCCGAGGTGAAAGTCGTCGTGCTGCGCTCGGCCAAGAACCGCGTGTTCTGCGCCGGCGCCAACATCCGCATGCTCGCGGGCTCGACGCATGCGCACAAGGTGAACTTCTGCAAGTTCACCAACGAGACCCGCAACGGCATGGAAGACTCCTCGGAGAATTCCGGCCAGCGCTTCATCACCGTGGTGAACGGCTCCGCCGCCGGCGGCGGCTATGAGCTGGCGCTCGCGACCGATCATATCATCCTCGCCGACGACGGCTCGTCCGCCGTCGCGCTGCCCGAAGTGCCGCTGCTCGCGGTGCTGCCGGGCACCGGCGGTCTCACGCGAGTGGTCGACAAGCGCAAGGTGCGGCGCGACCACGCCGATGTCTTCTGCACCATCGAGGAAGGCGTGAAGGGCAAGCGCGCCGTGCAATGGCGCCTCGTCGACGAGATCGCGCCGAACTCCAAGCTCGAGGCCAAGATCGCCGAGCGCGCCAAGGAGTTTGCGGCGGCCTCGACGCGCAAGGGCAGCGGCAAGGGCATCGCGCTGACGCCGCTCAGGCGCCTGATCGACGAAAACAGCATCCGCTACGGCTTCGTCAGCGTCGACATCGATCGCACCGCCCGCATTGCCACCATCTCGATCAAGGCGCCGGAGACCGCGCCGCCCGCCGACATCGACGGCATGATGGCGCAAGGCGCCTCGTTCTGGCCGCTGCAAGTGGCGCGCGAGCTCGACGACGCCATCCTGCACTTGCGCATCAACGAGCTCGAGATCGCGATGCTGGTCTTCAAGAGCCATGGCGACCGCGCCCATGTGCTCGCCTGCGATGCGTTCCTCGAAGCCAACAAGGCGCACTGGCTGGTCAACGAGATCAGGCATTACTGGAAGCGCGTGCTCAAGCGCGTCGACGTCACTTCGCGCACGCTGGTGACGCTGGTCGAGCCCGGCTCCTGCTTTGCCGGCACGCTCGCCGAGCTCGTCTTCGCCGCCGACCGCTCCTACATGCTGATCGGCACCCGCCAGGGTGACAATCGTCCGCCGCCGTCGATCGAGCTGTCCGCCATGAATTTCGGTCCCTATCCGATGAGTCATGGCCTGACACGGCTGCAGGCGCGCTTCCAGGCCGATCCGTCCGATCTGGAGCGCGTGGAAGCAACGCTCGGCACCAGCCTCGACGCCGAGCAGGCCGAAGAGCTTGGCCTCGTTACCTTCGCCCTCGACGACATCGACTGGGACGACGAGGTCCGCGTGTTCCTCGAGGAGCGCGCCAGCTTCTCGCCCGACAGCCTCACCGGCATGGAAGCCAGCCTGCGCTTCGTCGGCCCCGAGACGATGGAATCGAAGATCTTCGCGCGCCTCACCGCCTGGCAGAACTGGATCTTCCAGCGCCCGAACGCCGTCGGCGAAGAAGGCGCGCTGCGCCGCTACGGCAGCGGCCAGAAACCGAAATTCGATATGACGAGAGTCTAGCGAGTAGGGAGTGGCGAATGGCGAATAGGGAATGCCCATTCGCTACTCGCCATTCGCCATTCGCCCCTTCAAACGAGCTAGTCCCACACGGGAGGTCCACATGAACATGAACATCATGAACGTCGACTACTCGACCAAGATTCCGAACAACGTCAACCTCGCCGAAGACCGCCAGGTGCTCAAAGCGCTGGAGGGCTGGCATCCCGGTTACATGGACTGGTGGAGCGACATGGGGCCGGAAGGCTTCCAGGAATCGCTGGTCTATTTGCGCACCGCTTACTCCGTCGATCCGCGCGGCTGGGCCAAGTTCGATTATGTCCGCATGCCCGAATATCGCTGGGGCATCCTGCTTGCGCCGCAGGAAGAAAATCGCGTCGTGCCGTTCGGCGAGCATTATGGCGAGCCGGCCTGGCAGGAAGTCCCGGGCGAGCATCGCGCCATGCTGCGCCGCCTGATCGTGATCCAGGGCGACACCGAGCCCGCTTCGGTCGAGCAGCAGCGCCATCTCGGCAAGACCGCGCCCTCGCTCTACGACATGCGCAATCTGTTCCAGGTGAACGTCGAGGAAGGCCGTCACCTCTGGGCGATGGTCTACCTGCTGCAAAAGTATTTCGGCCGCGACGGACGTGAAGAAGCGGATGACTTGCTGCGCCGCCGCTCCGGCGATGCCGACGCGCCGCGCATGCTGGGCGCGTTCAACGAGGCGACGCCGGACTGGCTGTCCTTCTTCATGTTCACCTACTTCACCGACCGCGACGGCAAGATGCAGCTGCACTCACTGGCGCAGTCCGGCTTCGATCCCCTGTCGCGCACCTGCCGCTTCATGCTGACGGAAGAAGCGCACCACATGTTCGTCGGCGAGACCGGCATCACCCGCGTCGTGCAGCGCACCTGCGATGCGATGAAGGCGGCCGGCATCACCGACCCCACCGACATCGCGAAAGTCCGCGCGCTCGGCGTGATCGATCTTCCGACCATCCAGAAGAAGCTGAACCTGCACTACACGCTCTCGCTCGACCTGTTCGGCTCGGAAGTCTCGACCAACGCGGCCAACGCCTTCAACGCCGGCATCAAGGGCCGCTATCACGAGACCCAGATCGACGACGATCACCAGCTCAAGAACTCCACCTATCCGGTGCTCAAGCTGATCAACGGCGAGATCAAGCTGGTTGACGAGCCGGCGCTGACCGCGCTCAACATGCGCCTGCGCGACGATTACAGCCAGGATTGCATCAAGGGCATGCTGCGCTGGAACAAGGTGATCTCGACCGCGGGCTACGACTTCAAGCTGACGCTGCCCAACGTCGCCTTCCACCGCCACATCGGCGAGTTCAAGGACGTGCACGCGACGCCGGATGGGATCCTGATCGACGATGCCACCTGGGCCAAGCGCAAGGACGAATGGCTGCCGTCGGCGAGCGACGGCGACTTCATCACCTCGCTGATGCAGCCCGTCACCGAGATCGGCCAGTTCGCCTCCTGGATCTCGCCGCCCAAAGTCGGCATCGACAACAAGCCCGGCGATTTCGAGTACGTGAAGATCGAGTCGTAAGGGCTGCTGGCGGGACGAAGCGCTCTTCGCAAGACGCGGCGATCTCGCCACACATCCCGCTGTCATCGCCCGGCTTGGCCGGGCGATCCCGCATTCCAGCGACGGTGGAGGCGCCGCGGCGTACTCGTAACGAATGGAGGGGACATCTCCGCCACTGCGATTGTCTACTAGTCTTTTTTGGGCCGCATCCCACTGGCCTGCATGAGGCTTTCCACTAAACAATCATCAAGCCATTGAAAATAATGAATTTTGTAGCCTTGCTACCAAAGGATTGACTCACCCCCTAAAATGAATACATTCGACAATATTCATTTTAGGTGCACTTCTTCATGCCCGACCTCCTCGCCGATTTGGCTGCTCGTCATATTGCCGGCCGTGACGGCCTGCCTGACGCGATCGCAAGGGCGTTGCGGGAAGCCATCTTCGAAGGCGCCTTCGCTCCGAACGAGCGGTTGAACCAAGACGAAATCGCTCAGCGATTTGGCGTCTCCCGCGTCCCGGTTCGTGAAGCGCTGGCAAAGCTAGTCACGGAAGGCTTGGCGGTGCAGCGCTTCAATAGGGGCATTAGGGTCGCGCCCCTGAGCCGAGCCGATTTCCAAGACATCATGGAAATGCGGAAGCTGCTCGAGCCGCACGCGCTTCGGCTATCGGCGCCGCACCTGCGGGCCGCTGACTACGATCAAGCCGAAGAGATTCTCGCACAGGTGCGGCCATCAAGACTGGGAGCAGAGGCCGCCGTCCTCCATTGGGCGTTCCATAATCGATTGTACGGTCGCTCGGGTCGCCCCCGGCTGCTCTCGCAAATTTCGGCACTGCAGATCGCAATCAATCGATATGTGCTCCCCGTCTGGCGCACGGTCGGTCTGTCGGCCGATTGGGATGACAGTCATCGCGATATCGTGAACGCGCTACGGGCGGGCGATGTCGAGCAGGCGGCCCGGCTGACCGGCGATCAGATCCAGCAGGCGATGCTTCGCATGCTGGATCAGCTACCGGCCACCGTCTCCACGGCGGACGAACTCGAATGATTTCCCAGCCGCGCGCCACGAGCGGCGTCGCGCCAACTCCGGTCAGGGCGTCAACTTGAGCGCCAACAACCAGCAACCGTTTGCCATGAAGAGGATTAGGAAAATGAGACACTCAGTGGCCTACCGCTCCCTGTGCCGAGGCTTCATGGTTGCGATCGCGACGGGGACTATCGGCGCCGCCACTTGGAACGCAAGCGCATCAGCAGCTTCGGAAGCGCCAGCCCTGAGCACGACCGACGCCAACGACTTCGCCGACGTTCAGCCCGTGAAGGAAGTCGCCGCGCTGTTGCCGGCAAGCACGAAGAGCCTGAAGGTGGCCATGAATCTGTCGACGCCGCCGAACAAGTTTCTGGCTACGGATGGTCGAACGCCACTCGGCACGAATCCGGATCTCGCCAGATTGATGGGCCGCGTCTTCGGGGTGCAGGTGCAGTTCGCGAACGTAGGATTCGACAACATCATCCCCGGATTGCTCAGCGGGCAATTCGATCTGTCCATCGCAAGCATGGGGGTAACGCCGGAACGCACCAAAGTTCTCGACATGATCGACTATGCGAAGTGGGGCTCCGAGGCCGTCACCCTTAGGAGCAGCAATGCCGACGTCTCGAACCTCTGCGGCCTGAACGTCGGCGCTCAACTCGGTTCTCTTCAACTCGCGAAGCTGTTGCCGGAACTCTCGGACGAGTGTGCCGCAAGCGGCAAAAAACCTGTCAACATCGTGGGCCTTCCGAGCCAGCAGGATGCGTTGACCCAGCTTTTGTCCGGTCGTCTTGACGCCGCGTTCGGCGATACGCCGGTCATGAGTTACGCGGTTCTCAAGCAGCCGATTTTTTCGCGTCGCCGGCGCGGAGATCCGCCCGCTCCCCATAACGCTCTCCACGAAGAAAGGCAGCGCGCTGACTCCCGCTTTGGTCGCGGCCATGAAGCACATCGTGACCATGCCGCAGTACAAGGAGATATTCCGGGCGTGGGGCCTGCCTAACGCCACGCTCGAAACGATCGAACTCCACTGAGAGCCGCCGAGATGTTGGATCCGAATATGGCGGGGGTCGCCCCTAAAATTCTCGTGGACGTCAGAAAGCCACATCGTTCCCGCTGGGAGTATGCCGGCTGGATCGTCGCCATCCTAGTGACGTTGTCGTTGACGCGTTCGGTCGTGACCAATCCCAATTTCCACTGGGATATCGCCGCCGAATATCTTATGGCGCCGATCATCCTCAGGGGCGTCGGAATGACGCTGGTGCTCACCGCGATCAGCATCGTTCTCGGAGTACTGATCGGAGCGGTGCTGGCCGTGATGATGCGGTCTCAATCGCCCGTGGTCGCAAAGCTGGGGTCTGGCTATGTCTGGTTCTTCCGAGGAACGCCGCTGCTCGTGCAACTGATCTTCTGGTTCAACCTTGCCGCCCTTTATCCGACGCTCGGCTTCTTCGGATACGAGGTGAATGCCACGCAGATAGTCACGCCCTTCCTCGCAGCGATCATCGGGTTGATCACGAACGAAGCCGCCTACATGGCGGAGATCGTCCGCGGGGGCTTCGAGAGCGTCAATCGCGGTCAGACGGAGGCGGCCACCAGCCTGGGGCTCCGGCCGCGGCAGGTAACTTTCCGCATCCTCCTGCCGCAGGCGATGAAGGTCATCGTTCCTGTCATCGGGAATCAGACGATTGCGATGCTGAAGAACAGCTCGCTGGTATCGGTACTAGGCGTGTCCGAGCTCCTGCACAGTGCCGAAATCATTTACGGGACCAATTATCAGACCATTCCCCTCCTCATCGTCGCTTCGCTTTGGTACCTCGCCTTGTCGACCGTCTTTTCGGTCGTCCAGCATGGGGTCGAACGGGCATATGGCCGATCGACAAGTCGCAAGTCGGACGCGACGTGGAAGGAGCTGCTTCGAAGAGGACGCGATCGATGAGCGATCTGGCTGTTTCCGTCCGCGGTCTTGTCAAGCGATTCGGCGGTCGCACCGTGTTGAGGAACGTCGATTTCTCCGTCGAGCCCGGTCGAGTATCCTGCATCATCGGCCCGAGCGGGTCCGGCAAGTCCACCCTGTTGCGCTGCCTGAACAGCCTGGAGGAGATTCAGGGAGGTGAGGTGCGGATCTTCGGAGAACTTCAGGGCTACGTCCTATCCGGTCGAGCCTATAGGAGACTTTCGCCTGGTCGTTTGGCGCAGCAGCGCGAACACGTCGGCATGGTGTTCCAGAACTTCAATCTCTTTCCGCACATGACCGTTGCGCAGAATCTGACCTGCGCTCCTACCTTGTTGCGCAAGGAAGCCGCGGCGGACGCGCGCGAGCGGGCCGCCGAGCTTCTGTCGACGGTCGGACTGGCCGGCTACGAATTGTCATATCCGGCGCACCTGTCCGGCGGGCAACAGCAGCGCGTTGCTATTGCCCGCGCGCTCATGATGAACCCCCGCGTCCTGTTGTTCGACGAGCCCACGTCGGCCCTGGACGCGGAACGGGTCAGCGAAGTGCTCGACGTCATGAAGGCGCTGGCTAAAGCCGGAAAGACCATGGTCGTGGTCACGCACGAACTGGGATTTGCACGCGAAGTGGCCGACATCGTGGCCTTCATGGACGAAGGCGAAGTCGTCGAAACGGGAACGCCGGAGCAAGTGCTCGGAAGACCGGGCCGCGACCGGACCAGAGCTTTCCTTTCGAAGGTTCTGTGACCCGGCCCAGCGATTCTGGCGGCATCGCATTTTAAAACCGAGATCGGCGGCTCTAGCTCGTCAGGCGCCGCCAACAGACCAGGAGGCCTCGAGTGATCGATTTCGACAAGTTCAAGGTTGTTACGTTCGACTGTTATGGCACGCTCATCGATTGGGAGACCGGCATTGCCCGGGTCGTCCGTCCATGGATCGACGCCATCAACCCGGCGATTCCGACCGATCTCGTCGTCACGTCCTTCGCGCTTCACCAGGCCAAGCATCAACAGACGAGACCTGCATTGCTCTACCCCGAAGTGCTCGCCAGGACATGGAAGGATATCGAGCGCACCTTTGGCTGGACCGCGGACGGAGGTCATGCCGCAAATTTCTCGGCTTCGGTTCCGGAATGGCCAGCTTTCCCCGACACCGTGGATAGCCTGCGGTATCTGTCGCGCTTCTACAAGCTAGTCATCCTGTCAAATGTTGACAACACGTCGCTTACGGGAACGCTGCGCCACCTCGAAGTGCCCTTCGAATTAACGGTGACGGCGGAGGATGTCGGCTCGTACAAGCCTGCACTGCCGCACTTCACACGCGCCATCGAGGCGCTGGCCGCGAAAGGCATGGCAAAAAACGAAATCCTGCATGTCGCGCAGAGCAAGCATCACGACGTCGCTCCTGGGCGCGAACTTGGGCTGACCACCGTGTGGGTCAATCGTCGCCACGACCGGGCCGGAAGCGGGGCCACCTTGGCGACGGAGGCCGAGCCGCATCTGACCGTCAATTCGCTTGCCGAACTCGTGGCGCTGCACAAAGGACGGTCCAGATCAGCTTCGGCAAGCTGAGCGTCACAAACCGCATCGCTGATCAGGCAATTGGCTCGGTGCATCAAAGGAGCACCGAGGAAGGAAACATGATGACTTCGTTGCTAGAGAAATTCGGAAGACTTGCTACCGACGATGCGCCAGGCCAGGAGGTACGTCAGGCTTCGACTCATCATGCAAATTTGCTGAAGGGGAGAACTCTCGACGGTATGCCAGTTGACTTTTCCCATGGTGACGTGGATGCCTTCGAGCCTGCACCGGGTACCCTGGAAGCATTCGTCCAAGGCGTCCGTGTCGGCGGCAAGAGAGCCTACACAGAATACAGGGGCGATGCCGAGATTCGTCATGGGCTCGCGGCGAAGCTCGAGCGTTTCACCGGTGCACCGGTTTCAGCCTCCGAGGGTCTGATGGTCACGCCAGGAACCCAGGGCGCACTCTTTCTGGCCATCGCGTCAACGGTGTCAGCAGGCGATAAGGTCGCGATCGTCCGACCGGACTACTTCGCAAACCGAAAACTTGTCGAGTTCTTCGGCGGCGAAATCGTTCCCGTCAGCCTGGACTATCTCGGAACGACCACTTCAAGTGGAATCGACCTCTCCGGTCTCGAAGATGCCCTCAGAGCCGGAGCGAAGGTCTTCGTCTTCTCCAACCCGAACAATCCGACTGGCGTCATCTACTGTCGGGAGGACGTCGAGAGCATATAGCGGCTCGCCGTACGTTACGGTGTGACCGTGATCGTCGATCAATTATACGCACGACAGATATTCGATGGAGCGGACTATTGGCACCTGCGCGCCGGCGACGTCGACCCTGACCGGATCATCACGATCATGGGACCTTCCAAGACGGAATCACTGAGTGGGTATCGTCTTGGGGTGGCGTTCGGATCTCCAGCGATCATCTCGCGCATGGAAAAGCTGCAGGCGATCGTCTCGCTGCGGGCCGCGGGCTATAGCCAATCGGTGCTGCAAAGCTGGTTTGACGAGCCGACAGGATGGATGGAGGAGCGTATACGCCTGCATCAGATCATTCGGGATGATCTGATCGAATCGTTCGATTCGGTGGAGGGTGTCAGAGTCCGTCGACCACAAGGCGGCAGCTACCTGTTCCCACGCCTGCCGAAGCTGTCGGTATCCATGAGGGATTTCGTTCGCATACTCCGACATCAGGCCGCCGTGACGGTGACCCCTGGCACGGAATTTAGCCCTCACTCCGACGACAGTGTCCGTCTCAATTTTTCGCAGGCCCGACAGCCCGCCGCGCGTGCCGTCGAACGGGTCGTCCAACTCGTCGAGCGATACCGCGCATGATGATCCCGCAACAACGTGGAAGGCCAATACCGCAGGGAAACTACGTCCCTGCCAAACGACACGGCGATCTGGTGTTCACTTCGGGGGATGACGCCCCGAGAGAAGGGAAAACTCTTATTCTCAGGCCCGATAAGCGCTGACGTCCCACTTGTCGACTACCGGAATGCGGTGGTCCTGGCGTGTTGCAACGCTCTCGATTGTGGCCTTGGCGGACATGCACATCTGGGACCGCCAATGCACCTTTTCGAGCGGAAAGCAGACGTCGCTGTGCCTGCATCGCCCCTGATGGATTTTGACTACATGCCCCAGCTCGGCAGTGTTTTGCCCGACGTGTCAACATCATCGCGGCGGCAAGGGTCGTTTCCGCGCGGCAAGAAAAGCCCCTTGTCGATCAAGGGGCCTCCTACTGTGCATGGGGTTGTTTTCGACGTTTTGCTTTCGAGCCCCATCGCGTGTGACCGGAGACCGCCGGATCAATCGCTGTCCCACCCGCTGCCCTTGATCCCGGGGTTCGCATAGACGATGCCGCCGTCGACCGCGATGGTCGCTCCCACCACGTAATCGCCGGCGCGCGAGGCGAGGTAGATCGCAGCGCCCGCCATGTCCTCGTCGGTGCCGATGCGGCCCATGGGGACGCGCGTTGCGACCTCGTCGGCGTGGTCGCGCGCGGCGCGGTTCATGTCCGACTTGAACGGGCCCGGCGCGATCGCGGTGACCACGATGTGGTCCGGGATGAGCTTCACCGCCATGCGCCGCGTCAGGTGGATCAACCCGGCCTTGCTCGCGGCATAGGAATAGGTCTCGCCGGGATTGACGAAGATGCCGTCGATCGAGGCGATGTTGATCACCTTCGCCGGCCGTTCCGCGCTTGCCGAGGCGCGCAACGTCGGCGCCAGCGCCTTGGTCAGGAAGAACGGCGCCTTGACGTTGAGGTTCATCACCTTGTCCCAGCCGTTCTCGGGGAATTCGTCGAACTCCGCGCCCCAGGCCGCGCCCGCATTGTTGACGAGGATGTCGAGCCTGGATTCGCGCTTCTTGAATTCGCTCGCGAGCAGCTCGCAGCCGGCGACCGTGGACATGTCGATCGGCAGCGCGATGCATTCGCCGTCATATTGCGCGCTGAGCGCCTTGGCGGTCTCCTCGCACGGTCCGGCCTTGCGCGCGGTGATGTAGACCTTCGCCGCGCCGGCACTGAGAAATCCCGCCGCGATCATCTTGCCGATGCCGCGCGAGCCGCCGGTTACCAGCGCGATGCGGCCTTTGAGCGAGAACAGATCGTTGAACATGCGTTCCTCCCTTTGTTGCCGCCGGTTGTGGGCGGAGCAGGGAGAGGAGTCAAGGAAGGCGCGCTTGTCCTCGACCAGTGCAGATTGAGGCCTACGCCGCCGCGATGCGGCGGAAGCCGTTCCACATCGCGGTCGCGGCGCCAGAGGTCAGCACCGGCAGGATCCGCGCGTCCTGATAATTGCCGTTGAGCGAGACGCGGGGCAGCGCGGTCATGTGGTCGGCATTCTCCGCGAACAGCATGCCGGGCCGCGTCGTCACCGCGGTCTTGAAACCGGCGGATGCGGCAAGGGCGAATTCGCGCGCGCCCGCGGCGTCACGGTCGCCATAGGGATAGGCGAGGTGCAGCACGGGGCGCTCCAACACCTGCTCGATCCGCGCGCGGCTTGCGGCCATCTCCTGCGCGGCGATGTCTTCCGTCTGCTTGGCGAGGTTGCAATGGCTGACGCTGTGCGCGCCGATCGTGACCAGCGGATCGGCGGCAAAGGTCTTGAGCTCGGCCCAGGACAGGCACAGGCCGCGGCACAGCGCTTCCATGTCGACGCCGTAAGTCCTGCACAGCGCGCCGATCTCGCGCGCAAGATCCTGCTCGCTCGGCAGCGCGCGAAGCCAGTCGTGCAGGCGGTCGAACGCCGCCTGCTTCGCCGCGACATTGGTCGCATCGAGCCGCAGCGCGGAATTGCCGATCTGAATGTCGATCTGCTCGGCCTTGGCGATCACGGCCTCCAGCGCCGTCCACCACAATCGTCCGGTGCCGTCGGCAAAATCGCTCGCGACATAGACTGCCAGCGGCGCGTCAAATTCGCGCAGCACCGGCAGCGCGTAATCCAGATTGTCGCGGTAACCGTCGTCGAGGGTGAAGGCGGCGAAGCGGCGGTCGAACCGGCCCCGCACCAGCCGCTCATGCAGCTCGTCCATGCTGACGACGTCGATGTCGCGCGTGCGCAAATGGCACAGCGTGGCGCGCAGGAAGTCGGGGGTGACTTCGAGATGCCGGTTCGGCTGGAACGCGGCCTCGCGCGCCGGCCGCACGTGGTGCAGCATGAAAATGGCGCCGACGCCCGACAAAATCGGGCGCAACAGGTGGTGCGCCCCGCTGAGATAGAGTGCTCCCAGCCCGGCGCGGATGACGTTGTTACGCAGTTGTTTCATGACCGGGTGGGGACTTTGGCATTCCGGCCTCAACTTACGGAAGAACTCTTGAAGAAAAAGTTATTCCGATTGTCCCACCCGGGCCTTGGGACCAGGGCCATTTCCGGTTTGACAGCCTGCCAAGGGTTTGTTTTGTCTCCGTTTCCAGAGGTCGGGTCGTCGAATGCAGAAGCTTTTCTCGTGGGCCAGCAAATGGTGGCCGGGGTTGATCCCCCTTGCCGTCATGTGGGGATTTGCGGCCTGGAATAATACCTTACCGGTGGAGGCCGATCTGTCGGCCCGCAGCTCGGCTGCGCTCAAGGAGACCGTTCTGGACAAGACCCGGATCGCGGTCGACGGCCGCGACGTCAGCCTGGCCGCGGACGCCTTCTCCGAGGAGGGGCGCCGCGACGCCGTGATGGCGGTCGAAACCGTGCCCGGCGTGCGGCTGGTCGACGACCGGACCCGCCTCGTTCCCGAGGCCAAGCCCTTCGTCTGGAATGCCGAGCGCGACGTGGTGCGGGTGACGCTGTCGGGCTCCGCGCCGCTGCCATCGATGAGGGCCCGGCTGACCGAGGCGGCCCGCAAGGAAGTCGGCGGCGTCGAGGTCGCCGACCAGATGGGGCTGGCGCGCGGGGCGCCGCCTCGGTTCGAAGCCGCCGCGGTGCTGCTGCTGGATCAGATCGGCAAGCTGAAGGACGGCAAGATCACGATCACCGACACCAAGGTCAATCTGTCGGGCATGGCGCGCGAGCTCGGCGGCCGTGAGGCGATCGCGGCTGCGCTGAAGAACCTGCCCGAGGGTTTTTCGATTGCGGCCAACGAGATCAAGGCGCCGCCCTACATCTTCCAGGCCTACAAGGATCCGGTGGCTGCGACGGTGACGCTGACCGGCTATGTTCCGGACAACAACGTCCACGCCGCGATCGGCACCAGCGCCTCGCGAAAGTTCTTCACCGAAAAGGTCGTCGACAATCTCAAGGCCAGCATCGGCGCCCCCGGCTCCTTCAGCACGGCTGTTATCGCCGCGCTGGGCGCGCTGTCGCGGTTGTCGACCGGCACGCTGGTCGTCTCCGACCGCGAGGTGAAGCTCTCGGGCGATGCGCTCTACGAGGGCGCCGCCAACGAGATCCGCGCAGGCCTCGGCAAGGACTTCCCGAAGAACTGGCAGTACAAGCCGGAGATCACGGTGAAGCCCGCCGCAGGCCCGGTCGACGGCACCGTGTGCCAGCAATTGTTCTCGGAGCTTCTGACCAAGGGCAAGATCCGCTTCGCGAACAGGCGCGCGGACATCGATCCCGACTCGGCCGGCATTCTCGATCGCCTCATCGAGACCGCGCTGCGCTGCCCCACCACCAATATCGAGGTCGTCGGACACACCGACGCCGATGGCGAGGATGCCTTCAACCAGGCCCTTTCGGAAAAGCGCGCGCAGGCGGTGATCGACTATCTCGTCAAGGCGGGCCTTCCTGCCAGCCGCTTCACCGCGGTCGGCCATGGCAGCACGCAGCCCGTCGCCGGCAACGACACCGATGAAGGCAAGGCGCAGAATCGCCGCATCGAATTTCTGGTGAGGTGACGATGCCCTATCTCGTCTCGTTCCATCTGGGCTGGCTGATCGGCTCGCTGCTGCTGGGCTTCTGCATGGGCTGGATCTCGGTGGTCCAGCGCGGCAACGGCACCTCGAAGGTGACTGCGCGGTGGCTCGCAGTGCTTGCCGCCGTCCTGGTCGCGGTCTCTCTCGCCCATGTGGTCCCCGGTCGCTTCGGCTACTGGCTCGACCTCGGCCTGATCATGTTCGCCTGCTATCTCGTCGGCTGCACGATCGGAGCGTGGCTGCGCGATCGGGTGGTCTCGCGCACCGTGCCGCCCGCCGTTGTGTGATGTTGCTATGCACCCTCACGCGCGGGACGGGGTGTGCCTCCGCCGCGGCCTTTCGGCGCATTGGAAAACCGGGACCTGGCCGCTCCAGTCACCCCTCTTTCAACAGGCAGGCCGGCTCCATAGATTGACGTCGGCTTAAGGCGTGACGGAACATTGTGCGGCCGAAATCATCAAAACTTCATGGCCCCTGCGCAGGATCGCCTGGAGATTCGCGCCAAGCCTTGCCGACGAAAGCGCCAAATCCTGCACTGGGAGTTGCAACCCTGCCTAAAATATTGAAGGCACGTGTTTTTGTTCGAATTGGCGAATTCCACTTCGGCCGAAAACGCGCTAGTGGAGGGGCAGGGGGCATGCGCGATTCCGGCGCCGGCGGCGAGGGTTCGTTGAATGCCTGCGCGTCCGCCTGTCCGCCGGCCACCCTGGCCGCTGAAGCGTTGTTCGAGGTCTAGATGCTGGAAGCCATACGCAGGGCGATGACGTTTCTGCGCCAGAAGCAAGTCCTGCATAAGCTTGGAGTCGTGATCAGCATCGCGGTCATCGGCATCGCTTGCTACGTGCTCTACCACATGCTGCGCGGCATCGATTTCAACGAGGTCCTCGAAGCGATCAAGAGCACCGAGCCGAGCCAGATTGCGATGGCGGCGCTATTCGTCACTGCGGGCTATTTCACGCTGACCTTCTACGACCTCTTCGCCACGCGCGCGATCGGCCATGCCCATGTGCCCTATCGCATCAACGCGCTCGCGGCCTTCACCAGCTATTCGATCGGCCACAATGTCGGCGCCTCCGTCTTCACCGGCGGGGCGGTGCGCTACCGCATCTATTCGGCCTATGGGCTCAACGCGATCGACGTCGCAAAAATCTGCTTTCTCGCCGGCCTGACCTTCTGGCTGGGCAATGCCGCCGTGCTCGGCCTCGGCATCGCCTACCATCCGGAGGCGGCAGCCTCGATCGATCAGCTGCCGGTCTGGCTGAACCGGACACTGGCGCTGACGATCATCGTGGCGCTGATCGGCTACGTAATCTGGGTCTGGAGCCAGCCGCGGGTGGTCGGCCGCGGCCCCTGGACCGTGGTGCTGCCGGGCGGCCCGCTGACGCTGCTCCAGATCGCGATCGGCATCGTCGATCTCGGTTTCTGCGCGCTGGCGATGTATGTGCTGGTCCCCGACGAGCCCAATCTCGGCTTCGTGATGGTCGCGGTGATCTTCGTCTCGGCGACCCTGCTCGGCTTCGCCAGCCATTCACCCGGAGGCTTGGGGGTGTTCGATGCCGCCATGCTGGTCGGCCTCTGGCAGATGGACCGCGAGGAGCTGCTGGGCGGCATGCTCCTGTTCCGCGTCCTCTATTATCTGTCTCCGTTCGTCTTATCTGTAATCTTGCTGACGTTTCGAGAGGTTATAATCGGCGCCCGATCGAAGCGCTTGCAACAGGCGGCGCTCAAGCTGGACCCCGGCCCGGCGCCTGAAGCCGCCTATGTGAGAGAGCGCAGCGACAGCGGCGCCTGACCGGTGTCAGGTCCTTAAGGACAGTCCCCAGGAGAAGTCCGCCCCGATGGCGATCGACGCCCCCTCTTCTCCCTCCGCCCAGCCCTGGTCCGATCGGCTGCGGCACTCGACCATCATCCTGATCGCCGCGGCGCTGGCGCTGTCCGTCGTGGTCTCGCTCGGCGAATTGTCGGCGCTGCACGCTGCAATCGTGTTCCTCTGCATCGCGGCGGCTGCCTTGATCCCGTGGCGGCTGCACGATCCCGCCACCTCCCGCGACGACGTCAGACGCATCAACCCGGTCGAGAGCGCGGCGGTGGCCGCGGTGGTCGCCGGCATGCCGGATCCGGCGGTGCTGCTCGACCGGGCCGGCCGCGTCATCCACCTCAACGCCGCCGCCGCCCAGCTCGCGCCGGCGCTGCGCAAGAACGAGCTCGCCCAGTTCGCGCTGCGCTCGCCGGAGATCATCACCGCGCTGCGCGAGGCCATCGCGACCACCGAGCCGCGGCGCGCGACCTATCTCGATCATGTTCCGGTTGATCGCTGGATGGAGCTGATCATCACGCCGGTACCGGTGCCGACCAGCTTCGGCGGCGCCGACAAATGCATGCTGATGACCTTCCACGACCAGACGCCGCTGCGCCGGGTCGAGGAGATGCGCGCCGACTTCGTCGCCAATGCCAGCCACGAGCTGCGCACGCCGCTGGCGGCGCTGTCGGGCTTCATCGATACGCTCCAGGGCCAGGCCAAGGACGATCCCAAGGCGCGCGAGCGCTTCCTCGGCATCATGCACAACCAGGCCACGCGCATGGCGCGCCTGATCGACGATCTCTTGTCGCTGTCGCGGGTCGAGCTGTCGGCCCATGTCCGGCCCGACACCCTGGTCGATCTCGTCCCGATCATCCGTCAGGTCGCCGACGGGCTCGAGCCGCTGGCGCGCGAGCGTCAGGTCGAGGTGGACATCCACCTGCCGGAGCCACCGGTGATGATCGCGGGGGACCGCGAGGAGCTGCTCCGCCTGTTCGAGAACCTGATCGAGAACGCGCTCAAATACGGCGCCTCCGGCGGGCGCGTCATCGTGTCGCTGACCTCGAGCGCCGCCGCTGACGGAGCTCAGGAAATCCGGGTCATGGTCCGCGATTTCGGCCCGGGCATCGCGCCGGAGCACCTGCCGCGGCTGACCGAGCGCTTCTACCGGGTCGATGTCGGCGACAGCCGCTCGCAAGGCGGCACCGGGCTCGGGTTATCGCTGGTGAAACATATTCTTAACCGTCATCGCGGCCGCCTTTTGATCGAAAGCGTGCCCAGGCAGGGCGCCACCTTCACCGCCTGTTTTCCCCAGACCAAGACTCCGGCTTGATCGGAAACGCAAGCAATTTCAATTGCTTGGTGTCGTCATCCAACTGTCACGAAACCTTCGTAAAAGCACAGCCGACCGCCCCTAAAGCGGCGGCGCGGGGAGCGCGATCGGGCGCGGATGGCGCTTCGCTCCCCTGTATGGAGACCAGCATGAATTTCCTCAAAACCATGGTCGCTGCCGGCTTGGTCGCCGCATCGACGACGGTAGCCTTTGCAGCCGACATCACCGGTGCCGGCGCGACGTTCCCGTTCCCGATCTATTCGAAGTGGGCCGACGCCTACAAAAAGGAGACCGGCAACGGTCTGAACTATCAGTCCATCGGCTCCGGCGGCGGCATCAAGCAGATCCAGGCCAAGACTGTGACCTTCGGCGCCACCGACGCGCCGCTCAAGGCCGAGCAACTCGAGAAGGACGGCCTCGTCCAGTGGCCGATGGTGATGGGTGCCATCGTCCCCGTCGTCAACCTCGAGGGCGTGAAGCCGGGCGAGCTGGTGTTCGACGGCGAGACCCTGGCCAACATCTATCTCGGCAAGATCACCAAGTGGGACGATGCCGCGATCAAGAAGCTCAATCCCAACGCGAAGCTGCCGTCAGAAGCCATCACCGTGGTCCGTCGTTCGGACGGCTCGGGCACCACCTTCAACTTCACCAACTATCTCTCCAAGGCCAGCGCCGACTGGAAGAGCAAGGTCGGCGAGGGCACCGCGGTCGAGTGGCCGGTCGGCGTCGGCGCCAAGGGTAACGAGGGTGTGTCCGGCAACATCAGCCAGACCAAGAACTCGATCGGCTATGTCGAATACGCCTATGCCAAGCAGAACAAGCTCACCCACACCGGTCTCGTCAACAAGGCCGGCAAGCCGGTGCAGCCGACCGTCGAGGCCTTCCAGGCGGCCGCTTCCAACGCCGATTGGTCCAAGGCTCCCGGCTATTACGTCATCCTGACCGAGCAGCCCGGCGAGAAGTCCTGGCCGATCACGGCGGCGACCTTCATCCTGATGCACAAGTCCGCCACCGACAAGGCGGCCGCGCAGGAAGCGATCAAGTTCTTCCGCTGGGCCTTCAAGAACGGCGGCAAGATGGCCGAGGAGCTCGACTACATTCCGATGCCGGACAGCGTCGTCCAGCAGATCGAGAAGACCTGGGCTGCCGAGATCAAGAGCTAAGGCGCCATATGCGTCCCGGACACGGTTCCGGAACGCTGCAAGATCTCCGCTCCGGATCGGCCTCCTGCCGCATCCGGAGCGCGCCACCAACAACAAGCGTACATAAAACGGGTATAGGGGATCGGCGTGGCTGAGATGGCTGTTGAGAGCAATGTGATTGATGCTGCCGGTCCATATGATCGCGCCAAGGCCTTGAGCGCGTTCAAGCTCGGCGACGTCACCTTCTACTGGATCACGCGGTTGTCCGCGATCTCGGTGCTGCTGATCCTCGGCGGCATCATCATCTCGCTGATCGTCGGCGCCTTCCCGGCGATCCAGGAGTTCGGCATCTCCTTCCTGTGGACGCAGCGCTGGGCGCCCTCGGCCGATCCGCCGGTGCTCGGCGCGCTCGGGCCGATCTACGGCACGCTTGTCACCTCCTTCATCGCGATGCTGATCGCCATTCCCGTCGGTCTCGGCATTGCGATCTTCCTCACCGAGCTCTGCCCGCAATGGCTGCGCCGCCCGATCGGCATGGCGGTCGAGCTGCTCGCCGGCATTCCCTCGATCATCTACGGCATGTGGGGCTTCTTCGTGCTCGGCCCGTTCCTGGCCAACACCTTCCAGCCCTTCATGATCAGGGTGTTCGACGGCGTCCCCGTGCTGGGCGCGATCTTCGCAGGGCCCCCGTCCTATCTCAGCCTGTTCAACGCCGCGCTGATCCTCGCCATCATGGTGCTGCCCTTCATCACCTCGATTTCGGTCGACGTGTTCAAGACGGTGCCGCCGGTGCTGAAGGAAGCCGCCTACGGCGTCGGCTGCACCACCTGGGAGGTCGTCCGCAGCGTGGTGATCCCCTACACCCGCGTCGGCATCATCGGCGGCGTCATGCTGGCGCTGGGCCGGGCGCTCGGCGAGACCATGGCGGTGACCTTCATCATCGGCAACTCGTTCCGGATCTCCTCGTCGATCTTCGCGCCGGGCACGACCATCTCGGCGGCGATCGCATCCGAGTTCGCCGAGAGCGACGGCCTGCACCAGTCCGGCCTGATCCTGCTCGGCCTCCTGCTGTTCGTGCTGACGTTCTTCGTGCTCGCGGCCGCCCGTTTGATGCTGCTGCGCCTCGAAACCAAGGCCGGGAAGTGAAGCCATGAACCCGATCTATTCACGCCGCCGCCGCTGGGACATCGTCATCCGCGGCCTCTGCATCGCCGCCGCCGCCTTCGGCGTCACCTGGCTCGCGCTGATCTTGGTCACGCTGCTCTACAACGGCCTGGCCGGGCTCAACCTCCAGGTCTTCACAGCTGACACGCCGCCGCCCGGATCGAACGAGGGCGGCCTGCGCAACGCCATCGTCGGCTCGCTGATCATGACCGTGATCGGCGTCGGCATCGGCGCGCCGCTCGGCCTGTTCGCCGGCACCTATCTCGCCGAGTACGGCCGCAACGACAAGCTGACCTCGGTGATCCGCTTCATCAACGACATTCTCTTGTCGGCACCCTCGATCATCATCGGCCTCTTCATCTATGGCGCGGTGGTGGTGCCGATGCGCGGCTTCTCGGCGATTGCGGGCGCGCTGGCGCTTGCCGTCATCGTGATCCCGGTCGTCGTGCGCACCACGGAGGACATGCTGCTGCTGGTGCCGAATCCGTTGCGCGAAGCTGCCAGCGCGCTCGGCCTGCCGCGCTCGCTGGTGATCAGGCGAATCGCGTACCGTGCGGCGCGCGCCGGCCTCATCACCGGCGTGCTGCTCGCCACCGCCCGGGTCGCCGGCGAGACCGCGCCGCTGTTGTTCACGGCGCTGTCGAACCAGTTCTTCAGCCTCGGCCTGGACAAGACGATGGCGAACCTGCCTGTCACCATCAACAACTTCGTGCAGAGCCCCTACGAATATTGGAAGCAACTCGCCTGGAGCGGCGCGCTGCTGATCACCCTGACCGTGCTTGCCCTTAACATTGGCGCGCGCATCCTTGGCGCCGAGAGGACTGCAAAATGAGTGAAATGTCTGTTTCCGTCAGCGCACCGACCGTTCATCCCGGTTCGCAGCCGTTGCCCGAGGCGCCCGCCAAGGTCACCGCGCGCAACCTCAACTTCTACTACGGTGATCACCACGCGCTGAAGAACATCAACCTGGCGCTCGGCACCAACCGCGTCACGGCGTTCATCGGCCCGTCCGGCTGCGGCAAGTCCACCCTGCTGCGCATCTTCAACCGGATGTACGACCTCTATCCGGGCCAGCGCGCAGACGGTCAGCTGTTGCTCGACCATACCAACATCCTCGACCCCAAGCTCGACCTCAACCTGCTCCGTGCCCGGGTCGGCATGGTGTTCCAGAAGCCGACGCCGTTCCCGATGACGATCTACGAGAACATCGCCTTCGGCATTCGTCTCTACGAGAAGATCTCCAAGTCCGAGATGGACGGCCGCGTCGAGAAGGCGCTGCGCGGCGGCGCGCTGTGGAACGAGGTCAAGGACAAGCTCAATGCCTCCGGCCTGTCGCTCTCCGGCGGCCAGCAGCAGCGCCTCTGCATCGCCCGCACCGTCGCGGTGCGGCCCGAGGTGATCTTGTTCGACGAGCCTTGCTCGGCGCTCGACCCGATCTCGACCGCCAAGGTCGAAGAGCTGATCCAGGAATTGTCCGAGAACTACACGATCGCGATCGTGACCCACAACATGCAGCAGGCGGCGCGCGTCTCCGACAAGACCGCCTTCATGTATCTCGGCGAGTTGATCGAGTTCGATGACACCAGCAAGATCTTCACGTCGCCGAGCGATCGGCGCACGCAGGATTACATCACCGGCCGGTTCGGCTGAGGAGACGGAACATGGGTTCTGAACATACCGTAAAGGCCTTCGACAGCGATCTTCAGGAGCTCACCCGCCTTGTCGCCGAGATGGGCGGCATCGCCGAGCGCATGATCGTCGATTCCGTCGACGCGCTGATCCGCCGCGACGTCGCGCTCGGCCAGCGCGTGGTCGCCACCGACGCCGAGCTCGACGCGCTGCAGAAGCGCATCGAGGAGCGCGCCGTGCTCACCATCGCCCGCCGCCAGCCGATGGCCGTCGACCTGCGCGAGATCGTCGGCGCCATGCGCGTTGCGACCGATCTCGAGCGCATCGGCGATCTCGCCAAGAACATGGGCAAGCGCGTCGCGGCGCTGGAGACGGATTTCCATCCGCTCAAGCTGTTCCGCGGCCTGGAGCACATGACCGACCTCGTGCAGCAGCAGGTCAAGTCGGTGCTGGACGCCTATGCCGCGCACGACCTGCCGGCGGCGATGGCGGTGTGGAAGGGCGACGAGGAAGTCGACGCCATCTGCACCTCGCTGTTCCGCGAGCTCCTCACCTACATGATGGAGGATCCGCGCAACATCTCGTTCTGCATCCACCTGATGTTCTGTGCCAAGAACATCGAGCGGATCGGCGACCACGCCACCAACATCGCCGAGACCGTGTTCTACATGATCGAGGGCCAGGCGATCACTGACAAGCGGCCGAAGGGCGACATGACGACCTTCGCCACGACGGTGCCGAACACCTGACGACTTAAGGAGCGACGACCACATGGGCGCACGCATTATGGTGGTTGAGGACGAGGAAGCTCTCACCGAGCTTCTCCGCTACAACCTCGAAGGCGACGGCTATGACGTCGAGACGGTGATGCGCGGCGATGACGCCGACACCCGCCTCAAGGAGCACATTCCCGATCTGATCGTGCTCGACTGGATGCTGCCGGGCCTGTCGGGCATCGAGCTGTGCCGGCGGCTTCGGACCCGTCCCGAGACCAAGCAGCTGCCGATCATCATGCTCACCGCGCGCGGCGAGGAGAGCGAGCGGGTGCGCGGGCTTGCGACCGGCGCGGATGACTACATCGTCAAGCCGTTCTCGGTGCCGGAGCTGCTCGCGCGCGTGAAGGGCCTCTTGCGGCGTGCCAGCCCCGAGCGCCTCGCCACCGTGCTCGCCTATGGCGATATCGAGCTCGACCGCGACAAGCGCCGGGTGGCGCGCTCGGGCCGGCCGATCGATCTCGGCCCGACCGAATATCGCCTGCTGGAGTTCTTCCTGGAGCATCCCGGCCGCGTGTTCTCGCGCGAGCAGCTGCTCGACAGCGTCTGGGGCCGCGACATCTACATCGACGAGCGCACCGTCGACGTCCATATCGGCCGCCTGCGCAAGCTGCTCAATCTCGGCCGCGAGCAGGACCCGATCCGCACCGTCCGCGGCGCCGGCTACGCGCTGGACGATCGCTTCGCGAAGGCTGAGCAGACCTGAGTTTTTTGGATCTCGGATTAGCGCACCGCGGCAACAATCTCAGTCGTCATCCCGGGGCGCGCGCAGCGCGAGCCCGGGATCTCAGCGCGAGCGCCCGCGCTCGTCGCGATCAACAATAGGACGTGCTTTGGCGAAGACTCGGAGCAACCATCTCGCGCAATCACCGCGCTCTGTGGTTATGGGATCCCCGCCCCCCGTGCGCAATCGCGCACTAGGCGGGGATGACATCGAATAATAGGAGCCGTCATCGTGTGACGGCTGCCGTCCTGGCGATCAATGAAATCGCAAGCTCACCGCGTGCCCGGCTTCGGTGCTGCGCGACGGCGGTCCGCTGCGGGCTGATAGGCCACGCGCGAATGCTGGGCACAATAGGGCAGGCCTGAGAGCGCCTTGCCGCCGCAGAAGAAGAAATCCGGGCTCGAGGGATCGCCGACCGGCCAGTGGCAGGTCGCCTCGTTCAATTCCAGCAGCGACAGCCGCTGGCTCATCGGCACCACGTTGTCGTAGGTAACCGGCTCGGCTTCCAACTCGACCTCGAAGGCCTGCGCCAGCGCGGTGTTGCCGCGCGCGACGGGGCGGGTCACCCGCATCATGTGCTGCGCGGGCCGTGCCTTGCGCGGCCGCGGCGCTGCCGATGAAGGGCTCTTGGCGCGGCCGGACAGGCCGAGCCGGTGCACCTTGCCGATCACGGCATTGCGGGTCACATTGCCGAGCTCCGCCGCGATCTGGCTGGCCGAAAGTCCGGCCTCCCAGAGCTTCTTCAGCTGCTCGACGCGATCATCGGACCAGGTCAAAACCGTCATTGCACCCTTTCCCTCGCTGCGCGCCTGCCATCCTGGGGCCTTCGCAGCGAATGCTTTAGCCTTGAAAAACCCGTGCCGTCAGAATCCCTTAAGGCTCGCCGGGCGCGCTCAAGACGCCCGAACGTTTACGCCGGTACATGAGGACTTCTGGGATCAGAACTGCTGCACGAGATGTCGTATCTGACAGTCCAAACGCTACAATATGGCGTGACTCCCGCGCAAGAGTCCGCCGACTCGCTTCCACATGTTCCGTGGTGAAAAACCCGCAAAATCGGCACCGCAAGACTACGGAATCAGCGTTTCGCGAGGCTTTCCGGGCGGCATTGACACCCGTCTTGCCAAGCATAAGATAGTGCCACGTGCCGCCCTTAAAAGGCGGCACGTTTCGTTTTCCGGGGCCGGTCGATGGTGCGTCGCGCAATGCATGCCCTCACACCGTCCGCAACATTCAAGTGACGTCATGACTAACAGCGCAGCGCCGCATTTGCTCCCCGTTTTCGCCAGGGCCGACCTCGGTTTCGAGCGCGGCGAAGGCTGCTGGCTGATCGCGACCAACGGCGATCGCTATCTCGATTTCACCTCGGGCGTGGCGGTGAATGCGCTCGGCCATGTCCATCCCGCGCTGGTAAAGGCATTGCAGGAGCAGGCGACCAAGCTCTGGCACATGTCGAACCTGTTCCAGAGCCCTGATGGCGAGAAGCTCGCAAGCCGCCTCTGCAATGAGAGCTTTGCGGACTTCGTGTTCTTCTGCAATTCCGGCGCCGAGGCGCTGGAAGGCGTGATCAAGCTGGTGCGTCACCATCACTTCTCCAAGGGGCATCCGGAGCGTTACCGCATGATCACCTTCGAGGGTGCCTTCCATGGCCGCACGCTGGCGACGCTCGCCGCCACCGGCTCTGCGAAATATCTCGAGGGCTTCGGCCCGCCGATGGATGGCTTCGACCAGGTGCCGCATGGTGATCTGGAGGCTGTGAAGAAAGCGATCGGTCCGCACACCGCCGGCATTCTCATCGAGCCGATCCAGGGCGAGGGTGGCGTTCGTTCTGCACCTCACGCCTTCCTGAGGGCGCTGCGCGAGCTCTGCAACGAGCGCGGCCTGTTGCTCGCCTTCGACGAGGTGCAGACCGGCATGGGCCGCACGGGCGAGCTCTTTGCCTACAAGCGCACCGGCGTCACACCGGACGTGATGTCGCTCGCCAAGGCGCTCGGCGGCGGCTTTCCGATCGGCGCGGTGCTGGCGACCGCGGATGCGGCCGCCGGCATGGGGCCCGGCTCGCACGGCTCGACCTTCGGCGGCAATCCGCTCGCGATCTCGGCTGCCAACGCCGTGCTCGACGTCATGCTCAAGCCCGGCTTCTTCGACCACGTGCAGAAGATGTCGCTGCTGCTCAAGCAGAAGCTCGCCTCCGTGATCGATCGTCACCCTGATGTCGTCAGCGAGGTTCGCGGCGAGGGCCTGCTGATCGGCATCAAGGCCGTGGTGCCTTCGGGCGATCTCGTCGCGGCGCTGCGCGCCGAAAAGCTGCTCACCGTCGGGGCCGGCGACAATGTCGTGCGCTTCCTGCCGCCCCTGATCGTCACCGAAGCGGAGATCGAGGACAGCGTCGGGCGGTTAGAGCGGGCCTGCGCTGCGATCTCCTCCAGCCAGACCAAGCGGGCGGCAAGCTGATGAGCACGACGCCCAACAAAGCTCCCAAGCACTTCCTGGACATCAACGAGCTGCCGCTGTCGGAGCTCAAGAGCATGCTCGCCGCCTCTTCCGCCATGAAGGCGAAGCAGAAGGCGCAACAGCCGGTCAGGCCGCTCGAGGGCAAGACGCTGGCGATGATCTTCGAGCGTCCCTCGACCCGCACCCGCGTCTCGTTCGACGTCGGCATGCGCCAGCTCGGCGGCGAGGCGATCATGCTCACCGGCGCCGAGATGCAGCTCGGCCGCGGCGAGACCATCGCCGACACCGCGCGGGTGCTGTCGCGCTATGTCGACGCCATCATGATCCGCATCCTCAACCACGATGCGCTGCTGGAGCTCGCGGCCAACGCCACCGTGCCCGTCATCAACGGCCTGACGCGGCGTTCGCATCCCTGCCAGGTGATGGCCGACCTCATGACCTATGAGGAACATCGCGGCCCGATCGAGGGCAAGACGGTGGCCTGGACCGGCGACGACAACAACGTGCTGGCGTCCTGGGCCCATGCCGCCGAGCGCTTCAAATTCCAGCTCAATGTCGCAACGCCGCCGGAGCTCGCACCGAAAAAGGCCATGCGCGACTGGATCAAGGCGACGGGCGCGCCGATCGTGCTCGGCACCGATCCCGAGGCCGCCGTGCGCGGCGCCGATTGCGTCGTCACCGACACCTGGGTGTCGATGGGCGACAAGGAGGGCGAGCACCGCCACAACGTCCTCAAGCCCTACCAGGTCAATGCCAAGCTGATGTCGCTGGCAAAGGCGGACGCATTGTTCATGCATTGCCTCCCGGCCCATCGCGGCGAGGAGGTCACCGATGAGGTGATCGACGGGCCGCAATCGGTCGTGTTCGACGAGGCCGAAAACCGCCTGCACGCGCAGAAGGGCATCTTGGCCTGGTGCTTCGACGCGGTGAAGTAACCTTCTTGTAGCCCGGATGAAGCGCAGCGAAATCCGGGGTTCTCAACGCGTGGAAAGACCCCCCGGATTGCGCTGCGCTCCATCCGGGCTACGCAGCTCGTCGTTCCTGGAGGACGGAATGCGGGCGTGCCTCTTTCAATTTGCATCGAACGACCCCAGATAAAGCGCCATGGTTTCCCAATCTCCTGACATGAAAACCGGGCCTGAAGGCCCGGTTCGCGCGCCATCATCGGTTCCGATCGATGACGCCGTGCTGCCTTACGAGGTCGACGCGCTCGACGTGCGCGGGCGCCTGGTGCGGCTTGGCCCCGCGCTCGACGACATTCTCACCAAGCACGATTATCCCGCAGCCGTGGGCAAGCTGCTCGGCGAGGCCATCGTGCTGACTACGCTGCTCGGCTCGACGCTGAAATTCGAGGGCCGCTTCATTCTTCAGGCCCAGACCGACGGTCCGGTGTCGTTCCTGGTGGTCGACTACAAGGCCCCGGACCGCCTGCGCGCCTATGCGCGCTTCGACGCCTCGCGCCTGGGCACGACCAAGGATTCCGGCACGCTGCTCGGCCGCGGCCATCTCGCCATGACCATCGACCAGGGCCCCGACATGAGCCGTTACCAGGGCCTGGTTGCGCTCGACGGCGGCAGCCTGGAAGACGCCGCCCATGAATATTTCCTGCGCTCCGAGCAGATCCCGACGCGCGTGCGCCTCGCGGTCGGCGAGGAGTGGCGCTCGAGCGACGGCGGCAAGCATCGCTGGCGCGCCGGCGGCATGCTGATGCAATTTCTGCCGAAGGCGCCGGAGCGCGCGCGGCAGGCGGACTTGCATCCCGGCGATGCGCCCAACGGCACCGAGGTGCACAGCGTCGCCGAGGACGATGCCTGGGTCGAGGCGCGCTCGCTGATCGAGACCGTCGAGGACGTCGAGCTGATCGATCCCGAGCTCTCCGGCGAGCGGCTGCTCTACCGCCTCTTCCACGAGCGCGGCGTGCGCGTGTTCAATCCGCAGGTGCTCGAGGCGCGGTGCTCCTGCTCGCGCGATGCGGTCGCCGCGATGCTCAAGAGCTTCTCGCACGACGACCGCGCCGCCATGGTCAAGGACGACAAGGTCGTCGTCACCTGCGAATTCTGCTCGTCGGTGTACCAGTTCACGCCGCACGAGGCGGGCGTCGAGGACGCGTAAGCCTATCCGCGTCGCTGCACTCAATGACGAGTGGAGCAGTGCCACACGCGCGGTGTCATCGCCCGACTTGATCGGGCGATCCAGTACTCCGAGACGATGCTGATCGAAACGAGAGGCCGTGGCGTACTGGATGCCCCGGTCAAGCCGGGGCATGACAGTTGTGAGTGTTACGGCGAACTCGCCTCCCTAATTCAACACCCGCTTGTTGTCGGGGCTGTCCAGCGAAAATGTCGGCACGTCGATCTCGAAACGCTCGCCGGTTTCGCTGACCATCTGGTAGCGGCCGGTCATGAAGCCCGAGGCGGTCGAGAGCGGCACGCCGGAGGTGTATTCGAAGCGCTCCCCGGGGGCGAGGATCGGCTGCTCGCCGACCACGCCTTCGCCCTTCACCTCCTGCTGGCGGCCGGAGGCATCGGTGATGATCCAGTGCCGCGTCTTGAGCTGCACGGTCTCCTCGCCCGAATTGGTGATGACGATGGTGTAGGACCAGAAGTAGCGCGAGCGGTCGGCCGACGATTGCTCCGGAACAAAGTTCGGCTCGACGGTCACTTCGATCTGGCGGGTCACGGCGCGGTACATGGCTGTCATCATACCGAAATCCGCCCCGGGAACCAAACCCCCGCGGGCGCCTTGGCGACATCGTCCCGCCAGAATTGGCGGGAAAGCACACCACCGAGGGAGACACCCTGATGTGATCCGGACGCTTTGCGAGACGACAGCCGGACCATTACACTGCTTCAATGTCGCGATTTGCGGAAGGGTTTCCAGGCCCCGATGACCATTGCCGACCAAGTGACGGGATCGACCATCGCAGGAACCGCGGGCGCCAAGCCCGCAGGGACCAAGGCGCGCGCCGCAGCGCCGGCCATCACGCTGCCCGCCATCGGCGAGCGCGAGCTCCGACTCGATCTGTTCCGCGGGCTCGCGCTATGGCTGATCTTCATCGACCATCTGCCGCCCAGTCTGCTGACCTGGTTCACGATCCGCAATTACGGCCTCAGCGACGCCACCGAAATTTTCATCTTCATCTCCGGCTACACCGCCGCCTTCGTCTATGGCCGGGCCATGCTGGAGAGCGGCGTTCTCATCGCCACCGCGCGCATCCTGCGCCGGGTCTGGCAGATCTACGTCGCCCACGTCTTCCTGTTCACGATCTTCCTCGCCGAGATCTCCTATGTCGCGACCAGGTTCGAGAACCCGCTCTACACCGAAGAGATGGGCATCATGGACTTCCTCAAGCAGCCCGACGTCGTCATCGTGCAGGCGCTGCTGCTGCGCTTCCGTCCCGTCAACATGGACGTGCTGCCGCTCTACATCGTGCTGATGCTGGCGCTGCCTCTGATCCTGTGGTCGATGAAATGGCGGCCGGACGTCACGCTCGGGCTGTCGGTCCTGCTCTACGCGGTGACCTGGGAGTACGACCTTTACCTGTCGGCCTATCCGAACGGCTTCTGGGCCTTCAATCCTTTCGCCTGGCAATTGTTGTTCGTGTTCGGTGCCTGGTGCGCGCTCGGAGGTGCGCGTCGCATGTCGGGCATCCTGGCCTCGCCCGTGACGATGTGGATCTCGATCGCCTATCTCATCGCGGCGTTCTACGTGACCTTGACCTGGTACGTGCCCCAGCTCTCCCAGTTCATGCCGAAGCAGATCGAACAATGGATGTATCCGATCGACAAGACCGACCTCGACGTGCTGCGCTTCGCGCACTTCCTGGCGCTGGCGGCGCTGACCGTACGCTTCCTGCCCCGCGATTGGCCGGGCTTGAAATCGCGCTGGCTACGACCATTGATTCTATGTGGTCAGCATTCGCTCGAGATCTTCTGCCTCGGCGTCTTCCTGGCCTTTGCCGGCCATTTCGTCCTCGCCGAAATCTCCGGCGGGCCGGTGATGCATGCGTTGATTAGCCTCTCCGGAATCCTGATCATGTGGGGAGTTGCGTGGATCATTTCGTGGTACAAGCGTGTGGCTGACAAGAGCGGTGCGAAAACCAAGAACGCCGTCGGCAACGCCGATCTGGCGGGAGGGGGCTGATGAAGGCGAAGGTTCTCCTGAGCCTGGTCCTGCTGTGCGGTAACCTCGCCGCGCCCACGGCGCGCGCGGGCGATGCCGCGTCTGCCGCATCCCCTGTGCCTGCGGCCTGCGAATTGCCGTCCTATCTGCTGACCAGTGAAAGCCAGCTGCCCAAGGTCGCCGAGGCGATCAAGGCCGGCAAACCGCTCGACATCCTGGTGATCGGCAGCCGCTCGACCACGATTCCGTCGTCGGAGAGCAGCTCCTATCCGGCGCGCATGGAGGCGATCCTCAAGGAGAAGCTGCCGCCCTCCGAGCCGGTGCACGTCTCCGTAGAAATACAGAGCAAGAAAACGGCAGAGGAGACCGCGTCCACCTTCGTTAAGCTGATGGAAGCAAAAACGCCTACTTTGGTCATCTGGCAGACCGGGACCGTGGATGCTATCCGATCCATCGATCCCGACGAATTTCGTAGCGCGGTGACCGACGGGGTTGTTGCGCTGCAAAAGGCAGGGGCGGACGTCGTCTTGATGAATTTGCAATATAGCCCGCGCACCGAGACCATGATCTCGGCGCAGCCTTTTCTCGATAATATGCGCGTCGTGGCACAGGAGCACGACATCCCGCTGTTCGATCGTTTCGCGATCATGCGGCAGTGGAATGAACAGGGCCAGTTCGACCTGTTCAACCCGTCCCGCGGGCCTGAGCTGGCGAAACAGGTCCATGATTGCCTCGGCCGGGCGTTGGCACAGTTCGTGATTGACGCTGCTCATCTGGAGCCGGCCCAGCAGCAAAATTGAGGTCTAGCGTTAATGAGTTCTCTCCGCCCTTTTTGCCTGACGTCATGGTTGGCCGTGCCTGCAACAGCAGTGCTGTTGTTGCTGACGCCCCGCCTCGCATGCGCAGACGCCGGCTGCACAGCCGGCGACCCCCGCACCCGCCCAGTCGCCTGATCCCGCGCCCGCAGCGCCGTCCCAGACCACCGTCGCCGCGAGGTCGCCCGAGCAGCGCGGCGTCACCTCGCGCGCCATCGACAAGGTGAAGGAGGTCGCGAAGTCCGCCGCCGACATCTTCAGCCGGGTGCCCTGCCTGCCGCCGAAGGGCGGCTCCAAGGCGATGGGCTCGCTGCCGCATGTCGCGAGCAAGCTGGCCGCCGGCCAGCCCGTCGTCATCGTCGCGTTCGGCTCGTCGTCGACTCAAGGGTTCGGCGCGAGCTCGCCGGAGTTCAATTACCCCAATCGTCTCGCCGCGCAGCTGCGCCGGCACTATCCGACCGCCGACATCAGCGTCATCAATGCGGGCGTCGGCGGCGAGGACGCCCCCGAGATGATGAAGCGTCTGCAGACGCAGGTGATCGACAGGCATCCGGATCTCGTGATCTGGCAGGTCGGCACCAACGCCGTGCTGCGCAATCTCGATCCCGGCGAGACCGTCAAGCTGGTGGAGGACGGCATCAACCGCATTCAGGCCGCCGGCGGCACCGACATCGTGCTGGTCGATCCGCAATATTCGCCGGCCGTCAACCAGCGCAAGGAGAGCGCCGGCAAGATGATCAAGCTGCTCGGCAACGTCGCCGAGCTCCGCAAGGTCGGTATCTTCCCCCGCTTCGAGGTGATGCGCGACTGGCACGAGAACCAGTCGATCCCGGTCGAGAGCTTCGTCATCGCCGACGGCCTGCACATGAACGATTGGGGCTATGCCTGCTTCGCCCAGCTGCTCGGGGACGACATCATCCGCTCCGTCGGCCAGATCAAGCTCGGTGTGAGCGTGCCCGCCGATGTGAGAACGTACCGGCCGATGTAGAGGCGAGTAGGGAATGGCGAGTAGCGAATAGGGCTGGGTCCATTTGCCACTCACTATTCGCCATTCGCCCTCACGCCTTCTCCAGCGCCGCGGTGAGATCCTCGATCAGGTCATCCGCGTGCTCCAGCCCCGCCGAGAAGCGGATGAAGCCCTCGCTGATGCCGAGCGCGGCGCGGTCTTCCGGCTTGAGGCGCTGATGCGTCGTGGTCGCCGGATGCGTGACGAGGCTCTTGGCGTCGCCGAGATTGTTGGAGATCTTGGCGAGCTTCAATTCGTTGAGCACACGGAACGCCGCCGCCTTGCCGCCCTTCACCTCGAAGCCGACCAGCGTCGAGCCGCCGCGCATCTGCTTCTTCACCAGCGCCGCCTGCGGATGATCGGCGCGGCCGGGATAGACCAGTCGCGAGATCTTGGGATGGCTCGCCAGCACCTCGGCGACGCGCGCGGCCGTGTCGGTCTGCGCGCGCACGCGCACGCCCAGCGTCTCCAGTCCCTTGAGCAGGACCCAGGCATTGAACGGCGAGATCGACGGGCCGGTCTGGCGCATGAAATTGTGGATGTGCTCGGCGATGAAGGCTTCGGAGGACAGGATGATGCCGCCGAGACAGCGGCCCTGGCCGTCGATGTGCTTGGTTGCGGAGTAGACGACGACGTCGGCGCCGAGCGCGAGCGGGCTCTGCCAGATCGGGGTTGCAAACACGTTGTCGACGACGAGCCGCGCGCCGCCCTTGTGCGCGATCTCGGCAATCGAGGGAATGTCGAGCACGTCCAGCGTCGGGTTGGTGGGGCTCTCCAGGAAGAACGTCTTGGTGTTGGGCCTCAGCGCCCGTTGCCACTGGTCGAGATCGAGCCCGTCGACCAGCGTGGCCTCAATGCCGTAGCGCGGCAACAGGTCCTGGATGACGTAGAGGCAGGAGCCGAACAGCGCACGGGAGGCGACCACGTGATCGCCGGCCTTGAGCGGCGCCAGGATCGCGGTCGTCACCGCCGCCATGCCGGTTGCCGCCGAGCGCGCGGCCTCGGCGCCCTCGAGCTCGATCATGCGGCGCTCGAACATTGCAATCGTCGGGTTGGAATAGCGCGAATAGATGAAGCCGGGATCCTCGCCCTTGAAGCGCGCCTCGCACTCCTCCGCGCTGGCGTAGACATAGCCTTGCGTCAGGAACAGCGCCTCCGAGGTCTCCCCATATTGCGAGCGCAGGGTGCCGGAATGGACCAGGCGGGTTTCGGGGCGGTAGGCAGCAGACGACTTCGACATAGGACCCTCTCCGACATGACCGTCGAGGCAAAACGGTCACAAAAAAACCGGCCTGGATATCTCCACGGGCCGGGATCACAGAGGTCCCCGGCCTGTTTAGCGACTTATTTAACGTGGCTGCAAGCCGGCCGGCTCAAATCACCACGGGATAAGTGATGCTCATATTCCGCAATGCCCTTTCCGTCAAGGCGTCCATCGGATAGCCGTAAAAGACTTGTATTTCCGGCATGGCCGGATGCATTCGACCCCTGATGAGGACCCCCGGTTGACGTTCACGGTCGCCGCCGACGCCAATGGTATCCTGCCCGACCGCACGATCGCGGCGATGGCGGAAGAAGGTCTCATCCTGCCCGCCTACGACTTCGTCGAGAGCCAGATCCAGCCGGCGAGCCTCGATCTGCGCCTTGGCGACATCGCCTATCGGGTCCGCGCCAGCTTCCTCCCCGGGCCCGGTGCCACCGTGGCCGAGCGCATCGACGAGCTGAAGCTGCACGAGTTTAGCCTCGCCGACGGCGCGGTGCTCGAGACCAACTGCGTCTACATCGTGCCGCTGCTCGAGAGCCTCGCGCTGCCGCCCGAGATCGTCGCTGCCGCCAATCCGAAGAGCTCGACCGGCCGGCTCGACGTCTTCACCCGCGTGATCGCCGACGGCACCCGTCGCTTCGACATGATCGGCGCCGGCTATCACGGCCCGCTCTATGCCGAGATCAGCCCGAAGACGTTTCCGGTGCTGGTGCGCGAGGGCTCGCGTCTCAGCCAGGTGCGCTTCCGCACCGGCGATGCCATCCTCAATGCCGACGAGCTCGATGCGCTGCACGCCAGCGAACGTCTCGTCGACATCGACGATGCGGATCTTTCCGGCGGCGTTGCCGTCTCGGTCGATCTCTCCGGCGAGAAGGCGAGCGGCTTCGTCGGCTATCGCGCCAAGCGCCACACCGGCGTCGTCGATGTCGACCGCCGCGCGGGCTACGCGGTGGAGGATTTCTGGGAGCCGATTTCGGCGCGCCCCGATGGCAGCCTGATCCTCGACCCCGGCGAGTTCTACATCCTCGCCTCCAAGGAAGCGGTGCAGGTGC
This sequence comes from Bradyrhizobium sp. USDA 336, assembly GCF_044908355.1. Classification (NCBI taxonomy): domain Bacteria; kingdom Pseudomonadati; phylum Pseudomonadota; class Alphaproteobacteria; order Hyphomicrobiales; family Nitrobacteraceae; genus Bradyrhizobium; species Bradyrhizobium sp. USDA 336. The sequence continues at coordinate 6,260,263 of NZ_JBIYDC010000002.1, forward strand.
CGCCCGACTACGCCGCGGAAATGGTGCCGTTCGACCCCCTGGTCGGCGAGTTCCGCGTGCACTATGCCGGCTTCTTCGATCCCGGCTTCGGCTATGCCGGCGCAGGCGGGCTGGGATCGCGCGCCGTGCTGGAGGTGCGCTCGCGCGAGGTGCCGTTCATCCTCGAGCACGGCCAGATCGTCGGCCGCCTCGTCTACGAAAAGATGCTGGCCCGCCCCGACGCCATGTACGGCCAGCGCATCGGTTCCAACTACCAGGCGCAAGGCCTGAAGCTCAGCAAGCATTTCAGGGTGTAGTGCTAACCTCACCCACCGCTGTCATTCCCCGCGGAGGCGGGGAATCCAGTACGCCGCGGCCTCTCGATTCAAGCATGACCATCTCGGAGTACTCGATCGCCCGTCCCAGTGCGCAATGGCGCACAAGGCGGGCGATGACACCGAGATCGCGTCTGGTTGCGTCACCCGATCCGCGATGACACACTCCCGCAAAACAACAAGCCGGGAGCGAACATGACCACCGCACCAGACCTCGCGCAGGAAGCGCAATGGAAGCGCTGGCGTGCGATCGCCGATCTCTATCACGCCTGTTTCACCGGGCTGATCCTCACAATCGTCACGCGCCGCGGCACGGCGGATGCGGCAGAATTCGTCTTCCGCGTGTTCCGTCGCCAGCAGCAGGAACGCTTCCTGCCGGGGCTCAAAAAGCTCGGGATCGACCATCTGCCGCCGGCGGTCGCGGCTGCGCAATACCACTATCTCTCCAACTGGATCGGCGGCGTGCACGTCGAATACATGTATGAGAGCGACACCAAAGCCTGGATCCGCTATCCGCCGCCGCGCTGGATCTGGAAGGGCACCGCGATCTGCGGCATCCCCGGCGAGGTCTCCCGCGCCATGCTGCGCGGCTGGCACGCCAACAATGGCGCGGCTCTCGGCGATCTCAGGCTCGGTTTCGTCTGCACCAAGCAGAGCGTCGACGGTCAGGACGGGCTCGAAGGCTATTATCATCTCTACGACCATCCGCTCGAGCTTGACCAGCGCCTCGTGTTCGCGCGCCACCTCGAAGCACCTTTGTTCGATGCGAAGACGGCGCCCGCATTGCCGGTCGCGAGCTGGCCAAAACCGCGGCTGGAAAAGGCCTATCGCAATTACGCGATGGAATATGTCCGCACCGCCGCGCCCGTGATGGTGCAGCTGTTCGGCCCGGAGGATGCCGGCTATCTGCTGCACCTCACCGGCAAGCTGATCGGCATGCAATATTTCGACGAGGTCGCCGCGGCGCTGGCGACGACCCGCGGCGGCGCGCGAGAATTCGCATTGTTCCTGAACGCGATGCTCGCTGCGCAGGATGATGCGGCCGAGATGACGCAATCGGAAGGCACGTTCGAGATCCGGCAGCAGAGCTGGAAGCTGATGGACGACATCGCCGACTACCACCGCGCCTGCGCGAAGGTGCTGGAGGGATTGTTCGAGGGTCTCGCCGCAGGCTGCGGCCGGCATATCGGCGTGCAGATGCGCACCGCGGTAGGCGGCCGTCCGCCGCTGGTGTGGACGATCGAGTAATTCCACCGCTTGAAATGCGCTGCCGCAGGGCACGCCTGCATCAGGCGCAGGCGGAAGCACCGCGCGCCGTGCTAACACGCTTCAGCTGCGCCATTCGCGCGAACGAATCCATTGGCACACCAAGTGATTGCTGCGCTGCAAATGGCGCTTGCGCCCGGGAGAGGACATGTCCGACATCGCCGAAATCCCGGTCGATGAGCAAGAGCGCCCGCTGCCGCCGCCTCCGCCGCCGATCAGAAGCGCGCTGACCGACGGGCCGATCCTGCGCACGCTGCTCTCGCTCGCTTGGCCGAACGTGATCGGCCTGTCGGCCGGCATCTGCGTCGTCATCGCCGAGACCTCCTATGTCGGCCGGCTCGGCGTCGAGGCGCTGGCGGCGATGGCGCTGGTGTTTCCGACGATCATTCTGACGATGACGATGTCCGGCGGCGCCATGGGCGGCGCGGTGGCCTCGGCCATCGCGCGTGCGCTCGGCGCCGGGGACCGCGAGCGCGCCGGCATCCTGGCCGTGCACGCGATGCTGATCGGCATCAGCTTCGGCCTCGTCTTCATGCTGGGCATGCTGATCTTCGGGCCGAGGCTGCTCGAAATGCTCGGCGGCCGCGGCGATGTGCTTGCGCATGCGATCGCCTACACGCAGGTGTTCTTCGGCGGCGCCGTGCTGCCCTGGCTGCTTAACACCATGGCGGGCATCTTGCGCGGCACCGGCAACATGAAGCTGCCGTCGTTCCTGATCCTCAACTCCGCGGCCTGGCAGATCGTGCTCGGCGGCACGCTCGGCCTCGGGCTCGGGCCGGTGCCGCAGTTCGGCATGCGCGGCGTCGCCGCCGGCGCGCTGATCGCCTACACCATGAACATCGGCATCATGAGCTGGTACCTGTTCTCCGGCCGCGCGCGGATCACACTGAAGCTGCGCGGCCTGCGCATCCAATGGGCGATGTTCTTCGACATCCTCAAGGTCGGCGCCATCGCCTGCTTCTCGCCGCTGCAATCGGTGCTGACGATCTCGATCTTCACCCACATGCTGGCGCAGTTCGGCACTGCGATCCTCGCCGGCTACGGCGTCGGCGCGCGGCTCGAATTCCTGCTGACCTCGATCGCATTCTCGTTCGGCATCGCCTGCGTGCCGATGGTCGGCATGGCGATCGGCGCCGGCCGCATCGCGCGGGCCCGGCGCATCGCCTGGACCGCCAGCGTTGCCGCTTTCGTGGCGGTCGGTGCGCCGGCGTGCCTCGTTGCGATCTTCCCCGATCTCTGGGTCAACATGTTCACCGACAGCGTGGCGGTGCGCGCGGCGAGCCATCAATATCTCTCGACGGTCGGGCCGTTCTACGCCTTCTTCGGTCTTGCGACGACGATGTATTTTTCCTCGCAAGGCGCGGCCAAGGTGATCGGCCCGGTGCTGGCGCAGACCGCGCGGCTGATCTACATCGCCGGAATCGGCTGGTGGCTGTCGAGGCACGGCGCCAGCGCGCAGAGCTTCTTCTGGCTCGCCGCGAGCTCGATGGTCGTGCTCGGCCTCTTGTCGTGCTCCAGCGTCGTGCTGACACGCTGGGGACCGCGCGAGACGAAGCCTGCGATCAAGCCGGCGCTTTCGGCTGCCGACTAGCGACGCTTGTGTCGGCGATGGCCGCCGCCGGTATTGGCGAGCCGCATCAATTGCGGGATCATCGCCATCATGTCGCTGCCGCCGAGCATGCCCATGATGTCGCCGCCGCCCATGCTGCCGATCCCGACCGGCATGATGCCGCCGCCCATCGGCGCGTAGCCGCCGTAGATCGGTGCACTGAATCCGCCGCCGAAATTGCCGCCGCCGCCCATCAAGCCGCCGAGCCCGCCGCCGCCGTTCTCCATCATGCGGCTCATCATCGGGCCCATGGTCCGCATCAGCATGGCGAAGCGGCGCTTGCCCATCTTCGCCTTCATCATCTCCAGCATCGGCGCCATCGGGGTCATCATGTCCTCGCCGCCGGCACCGCCGCCGCCGAGGAATTGCGCTTTTGCCGGCACGCTCGAGATTGAAAACAGCAGCAGCATTGCAGCTGCCTGGCAGATCACCTTGTCCGCACCTCTCATGGCATGCTCCTCGCGTGCGTGGCGCCGCCGGGAGAGCAGAGCCAACCGGACGCACGCGGGCATGGTTAGGGCCGGCGAGGACGGAGCTCTGTGAGAAAACTCACAGTGAACGATCAGGCTGCCGCGGGCGGAAACGCCTTGTGCATGGCGGCCACCGCCTCCTTGGTTTGCCCCTGGACGTAAGGCGCGAGCTCGTTCGGCAGCATGTCGATGATCCAGACGAGGCGGCAGCTCGTCTCGCCCTCGACAATGACCTGCACCGAGGCGCTGTAATGCCTCAGCCGCTCGTTGCTGATGGCATAGACGAGGCGCCGCCGCGCATCGTCGCAGTCGACCAGCACTTCGCGCGCGACCGAGCCGTTGGCGAAGGTGACAATGCGCGCATCGCCATCGAGCGTGCACGCCGTGACGAAGCCCGGCACCAGCCGCTGATGTAGCGCGCCGAAATCACGCACTGCGCCCCAGACGTCGCGCGCGGGGGCGGGGAGGGAGATGTCGTTGTGGATGGAGGCCATGAAGGTATCCTTGATTGCGATAAGTGGTGCCACAGATGCCGTCATTGCGAGCGCAGCGAAGCAATCCAGAACTGTATCCGCGGAAGCAGTCTGGATTGCTTCGTCGCAAGAGCTCCTCGCAATGACGGAGCGAGTGGCTAGCGCTCACACACAAACCGCCTCGACATTGTTGCCATCAGGGTCGATCAGGAACGCCGCGTAATAGGTCGGGCTGTAATCCTTCCGCGGGCCGGCGCCGCCATTGTCGCGACCGCCGCACTTGAGGCCTTCGCTGTGAAACGCCTTGACCGCGTCATGATCCCCGGCGCGGAAGGCGATGTGGACGCCGTCGGCCTTGCGGCCCTTGTTCAGGTGCAGCCACAGCGCCGGCTCGCCCTTCGGCCCGAAGCCGGCATAGCCGTCGCCGCTCGAGCACAGGACAAAGCCGAGCGGCGCCAGCACCGCGCTGTAGAAGCGCGTGGCGGCGTTGAGGTCGGCAACGCGCAATCCGATGTGGTCGTACATGTTCGTCTCCATTGCGAAGAAGCGTGCCGCGAAGGACACGCGCCGGAGACGACCCTAGTCAGTTGAGGGCAAGCTGCTCTTGGAGAATCTTGCGCTCCCCCTTCGACGCCTGCCGGAACTTGGTCGGCGACACGCCGGCGGCGCGATGGAAGGTGCGGACGAAATTGGAGAGATCGCCGAAGCCGACGTCATAGGCGATGTCGGTGACGGGGATGTCGTCGTCAGCGAGCAGCCGTGCCGCGTGGCGCAGCCGCGAGCGCACGAGATATTGATGCGGGGTGACGCCGAGCACGGCCGAGAACAGCCGCAGGAAATGAAACGGGCTCAATCCCGCCTGCTTGGCAGCCTGCTCGAGGTCGAGCTCGGCATGCGAATTGTCGTCGATCCACAGCGCCGCCTCCACCGCGCGGCGGCGGTCGCGTGCGGTGGGGGTGGCCGGCTTGCGCGCTTTGCCCGAGACGGCGTCGACAAAACGGCCGGCCAGGATTTGGCCGATCTCGTCGAGACCGAGATCGCTGTTGCCATCTGCTGCCGTCTGAGCCAGCTCGCCCAGCACCATCAACTCGGGCAGCGGCGGCGTCGCGCCGATCTGCCAGACCTCGCGCCGCCCGCCGAGGGCGTCGACCAGATCCTCGCTGAGGAAGAAGCCGAGGCAGACGTCGCCGGAGACGTGCTCATGCGTGCAGGTGTATTCCTCGCCGGGGGCGCCGATCAGCATCGAGCCCGCCACCAGCTCGAAGAAGCCGGCGCGGCAATGGCAGCCGAAGCTGCCGGAGCGGACATAGGCGATGGAATGGCCGGTGCGGCATTCCGCAAACGGCGTGTCGTCCGGGCCCGCATCGCAGCGAAACTCGGATGCCGTGATCGAGGGCGTCGTCAGCAACGTGGTGGCGTGCATCCCGCGTATTTAGGTAGGCGCCCGCGGCGGAGCAACCGGCAGCAGCACCTCGAACAGCGTCTTGCTGGCGATGGGGTGGGCGCCTTCGAGCGCCAGCAGCCGCCGCTTGGAGATCACGCCTCCATAGGGCGAGAGCCGGTCGGTGTAATTGCCAGCCTCCAGCACCCGGTGGCAGGGCACGATCAGCATGAAGGGATTTTTCGCAATCGCCTGCGCCACGGAATAGGACGCGCCGGAGGCGCCCAGCGCCCGGGCGACCTCGTGATACGTGCGTGTCTCCCCGCGCGGAATGCTGCAGGCGTACTCGTAGACGCGCCGGTCGAAGCCGGGCACCCCGCCGGCGTCCAGGCTGACCTCGGAGAAGTCGGGATCGTGACCTTGCAGCAGGCCCGTGATGCCCTCGATCGCCAGCTCGGCGTTCTCGGACGGGCGCTGCTCCCGCGCCTCGGGATGGACCTGGAAAATCCGGCGGCGGGTGTCGATCTCCCGCGCCTCCGGCAATTGCACGGCGACCACGCCGGTGCCGCTCCAGATGATGCCGCAACGGCCTATGGCCGTGTCGAATATCGCGTAAGCCCGCCCCACCATGCACACGCCCCACTCAGTGCACGTTTCTCCCCGGAAAAGCGATCATAACACCGCCACAATCCGGCGCACCTGGAATCTTATCAGGACGTTAACAACTGCCCCGCCAGTCGCGCCAAACCGCTTGGCGGCAGGCGCCGTCTCGGCTAATCAGGAGGGGCGCGGGCTTGCGCATCCGCGGGCGTAGTTCAATGGTAGAACGGCAGCTTCCCAAGCTGCATACGAGGGTTCGATTCCCTTCGCCCGCTCCAGCCTTTAGTTCGGTAGGCTTTTCAGAAACTGGACGATCGCCGCGTTCACCTCCGCCGGCCGCTCCTGCTGCGTCCAATGTCCGCAGCCGGGCAGCATCTTGATTTCGCGCAGCTGCGGCACCCATTGCTTCATGTTGGCGAGATGTTCGGCGGCACCGGGAAAGGAGATGACCATGTCGTGGTCGCCGGCGATGAAGAGCGAGGGCACCACCACCTGCATGCCCTCGAATGCTGCCATCAGCTCCCAATTGCGATCGATGTTTCGGTAGTAATTGAGCGGCCCGCGAAAGCCGCTGCGCGCAAACTCGGTAGCGTAGTGGTCGAGCTCGGCGGCACTCAGCCAGGACGGAAGCGGCACCGGCACCTTCGGTAGCATGCCGTCCTTGCGGGAGACTATGCCGACGGCGGCCGTTCGCCCCTGATGCTCTGCATTGGCGCGGATCGCGGCCGCCCCTTCGCCGGAGCCGCCAAAGAGCATGGCGCCGAGTGTTGCGCGAGGATCCCGCTCGAACTCAGCTTCGGCGATACCTGGCTCCTGGAAGTACAGCTGATAGAACTGCGCATCCGCCGTCTGCGGCATGACGCTCGTCGGCCGCACCGGACTGCGCGGCCGATACGGTACGCTGAGGATCGCGGCGGCCCGGAAGCGATCGGGCCGCAGGCGCGCCGTGTGCCAAGCGATTGTCGCGCCCCAGTCATGTCCGACGATGACGGCGTGCTTCGCCTCGAACGCGTCGAGCACGCCGACGAGATCGCCGACCATATGAAGGATCGTGTACTGATCGATCGCTTCGGGCCGGTCGCTCTTTCCGTAGCCGCGCATGTCGGGTGCGACCGCGTGGTAGCCGGCCGCCGCCAACGCCTCGAGTTGATGCCGCCAGGAGTACCAGCCTTCCGGAAAGCCATGGCAGAGCAGCACCATGGGCCCGTCGCCCTGCTCGGCGACATTGAGGCTGATGCCGTTGGCTTTGATCCTCCGCTGCGTCGGGCCACCCATTCATCGCCTCCGATTTTTTTTGTGGTTGGGGCGTATCCTAGTCCGCCGCACGACCCCCCGCAAAGTTTCTAATATATTGGACTTCCGCTCCCCGCGTGTGCCTCCGCGCGCGCTAAGCTTCTCTCGCCCGGGCGGGAGCGGTCATCGTATCGGGCGATGTTCGGATGAAACCCATGGACCAGCAAAAACTCGATCGCGCCATTGGCCGGCGCCTGAAGACGCTGCGGACGCAGGCCGGGATAACGTTGAACGAACTCGCGGCGCGCTCCGGCGTCAGCCGGGCCATGATCGGGCGGGTGGAGCGGGCGCAGAGCAGTGCGACGGCGGCGCTGCTCAACAAGCTCTGCGCCGCGCTCGACGTCACGCTCAGCGATGTCGTCGCGCTCACCGAGAAGCCGCCGGAGCGCCTGGTGCGGCTTGCCGACCAGCCGCTCTGGCGCGATCCCGACAGCGGCTATCGCCGGCGTCACGCCTCGCCGCCGGATGCGGCCAGCGGCATCGAGACCATCGTGGTCGACCTTCCCGCCGGCGCGCGCGTTTCCTACAGCCCGTGGGGGCGCAACGCCTTCACCCAGCAGCTGCTGATGCTGGAGGGCGCGATCGCCGTGCATATCGATGCCAAGGCGGTGCGGCTGCGCGAGGGCGATTGTCTGGATTTCGACGTGATGCGTGCCGTGATCTTCGAGAACGAAACCAGGCAGGACGCGCGCTACGTCATCATCGTCAGGCGCGGCGCGTCCTACGGCAAGATGTGAAGGCCAGAGCGTGGAGACGAACACGATGCAGATCCGTACCGGCGACACCTATGATCCGCGCGTCGTCGCGCTGCTCGATCATCACGTTGCGGCCGCACGGGCGCAGACGGCGCCGGGCAGCGACCATGCGCTCGATCTCGCGGGCCTGCGTGCACCTGACGTCGCGTTCTGGACTGGCTGGGACGGCGAGACGCTGGTCGCCACCGGCGCGTTGAAGACGCTTTCGACTGGCCACGGCGAGGTCAAGTCGATGCACACGCTGCAGACCGCGCGGCGGCGCGGCTATGGCGGCCAGATGCTGCGTCACATCATCACGGAGGCCCGTGGGCGCGGCATGACGCGGCTCAGCCTCGAGACCGGCTCGTGGGACTATTTCAAGCCGGCGCACGCACTCTATCTGGCGCACGGCTTCGTCGCCTGCCGCCCGTTCGAGGGTTATGTCGAGGATCCCAACAGCCTGTTCCTGACGCTGGAGCTGTCGGCGCCAGGCCGCCGATAGCTACAGCATGATTCGGAAAAGTGTGAAGCGGTTTTCCGAAAAGATCATGCTCAAACAACAACCTAAAGCGCGATGACGCTTCACCCTGATCGCATCGCGCTTTAGGAGCGCGTCTCCTCGATCTTGTCGAGCACGCGCTCGGGGGCGATGTCCCGGGCCGCTTCCTGCAGGTCGCGCTCCGCGTCCGGCTTGACGTCGAGCCGCTCGGCGACCTGAGTGAGCAGGCGGGCCACCTTGGTCAGCTCGTGCTCGGCGAGCAGGCTGATCTGGAGATCGAGATCGGCGCGCTTGTCGGCCGCCGCGGTCATGCGGTTCTGCGAGATCAGCACGAAGGTGGAGAGGAAGATCGCCTCCACCGAGGCGATCATCGCCAGCACGACGAAGCTCTCGTCCCACGCTGGAATTCCCGGAATCCAATGTAGGTTGGCGATGATCCAGAACCCAAACAAGGCGAGGTGCAGGTAGACGAAGATCATGCTGCCGGTGAAGGCCGTGATCGCGTCCGCGACCTTGTCCTGGCCGCTTGCCGCCTGCTGCTCGCGGCGCCGCCGCGCGACCAACGCCTGGATGTTGCGCTCGAGCGTCGGGCTCAGCCCCTCGCCGGAATCATGGGTGATGTCGTTACGCACGTCCCGGCAACGGTCCGCCGGAGGAGCTGTTCCTAGAGCAGGGCGTCAAAAAGACCGATCCCCTCACAAAATGAGTTGCGTACCTCAAAATACCTCTGCTAGCCTTCAGCCATGGCCGAGACCCTCGCACCGACTGCGCTGACGCTGAAGGACATCGCCCGCGAGGCCGGTGTCAGCCTCGCCACGGTCGATCGCGTGCTGCACAACCGGCCGGGGGTCCGCCCGGATACGGTCCGACGCGTCAAGGATGCCATCGCGCGCAATTCGTTCCAGCCGCACGTGGCCGCCGCCGAGCTCGCGCGCGGCCGCGCCCGCCGTTTCGCCTTCGTGATGCCGTCGGGTCCGAACCCGTTCATGCAGCAGATCGAGGCCTATCTCGGCGAGATGGCGGCCTGGCTGTCGGCCCGCCGCCTCAATGTCGAGATGATCGCAAGCGACGTATTCGAGCCTGCCGCGCTCGCGGCCTCGCTTGAGGCGTTGTCGGGCGACTACGACGGCGTCGCCGTGGTGGCGCTGGACCATCCGAGCGTCCGCGCCGCCATCAACGACCTCGTCGATGCCGGCACCAAGGTCGTGACGCTGGTCTCGGACGTGCCGTCGTCGCGCCGCCACCATTATGTCGGCATCGACAACATCGCCGCGGGCCGCACCGCCGGCGCGCTGGTCGGACGCCTGGTCGGCCAGAGGTCCGGCAAGGTCGCGATCATCGCGGGCTCGCAGGGCCTGCGCGACCATGCCGAGCGCATCTTCGGCTTCAACCAGGTAATGGCGACGGAATTCCCCGATCTCAGCGTGCTGCCGGTGCTGGAAGGGCGCGACGAGGACGATCGTTCGGAGCAGCTGCTGGCGCGGCTGCTTGGCAAGCATCCCGACATCGTCGGTCTCTACAACGTCGGCGCCGGCACGCAGGGCGTCGCCAAAGCGCTGAACGGCAAGGCGTTGAACGACAAGGCCTCGGGCGCGGCCGGGCGTGACAAGCAGGTGGTGTTCGTCGGGCACGACGTTACCGCGTTGACGCGCCGCTTGCTACTGCAGGGCGTGATGGATGCCGCGATCTCGCAGAACCCCGGACATGAAGCGCGCGCGGCCGTCCGCGTGCTGCTCGCGCTCGCCCGCGGCGAGCCGATCTTGAGTGAACAGGAGAAGATCCGGATCGACATTGTGATGCGGGACAATCTGCCCTAGCGGCAGGTGAACTTGGAAACGGGACCGCCGGCGGGGAAAAGCGACGCAAGATCGCGCTCCCGCGGCAGGCGAAAGGGAGGACGATTTGTATCTCGGGATCGACATCGGCACGTCCGGTGTGAAAGCGATGCTTGTGAGCGAAGCCGGCGCGGTGACCGCGACGGCCGCGCGCGAGCTTGCGCTGTCGCACCCGGCGCCGCTGTGGTCCGAGCAGGATCCCGACGCCTGGGTCGATGCGGCCGTCGGCGCGGTCGACGATCTCGCCGCGCGCCATTCGCGCGAGGTCGCGCAGGTGCGCGGCATCGGCCTGTCTGGTCAGATGCATGGCGCGACGCTGCTTGGCGAGGACGGCCGCCCGCTGCGTCCGGCCATCCTCTGGAACGACGGCCGCTCGCAGGCCGAATGCGCCACGCTGGAGCGGCGCTGTCCCTCGCTGCACGCGATCGCCGGCAATCTCGCGATGCCGGGCTTCACCGCGCCGAAGCTGCTCTGGGTGGCACGGCACGAGCCGAAGATCTTCGACCGCGTGGCAAAGGTGCTGCTGCCGAAGGCCTATGTCCGCTATCGCCTCACCGGCGAGATGGTCGAGGACATGTCGGACGCGTCAGGCACGCTGTGGCTCGACGTCGGCCTGCGCCGCTGGTCCGCGCTGCTGCTGCATGCCACCGGGCTCGATCTGCACCACATGCCGCGCCTCGTCGAGGGCAGTGCGGCGAGCGGAGTGCTCGCGCCTGAATACGCGCAGCGCTGGGGCATGGCGAAAAATGTCGTCGTCGCGGGCGGCGCCGGCGACAATGCGGCCAGCGCGATCGGGCTCGGCGCCATCGCGCCGGGCGATGCATTCCTGTCGCTGGGAACGTCGGGCGTCCTGTTCCGCGTCACCGATCGCTTCGCCCCCGCGCCGGCTTCGGCGGTGCATGCCTTCTGCCACGCGCTGCCCGGCCTCTGGCACCAGATGGGCGTGATGCTGTCGGCCGCAGCCTCGCTCGCCTGGCTTGCCGGCGTGATGGAGACGCCGGCCGCAGCGCTCCTGGCACCGCTCGGCGAGCGCGTCGATGCACCTGGCACGGTCCAGTTCCTGCCTTATCTCGACGGCGAGCGCACGCCACACAACGATGCCGCCGCCAGCGGCGCCTTCGTCGGCCTGCGCGGCGCGATCGGACGTTCCCAGATCGTGCAGGCGGTGCTCGAAGGCGTCGCCTTTGCCGCGCGCGACAATCTGGCGGCGCTGAGCGCAGCCAGCGGGCCGATCGCCGAGGTCGATCTCGTCGGCGGCGGCTCGCGCTCGCCGCTGTGGGCCCAGATCTGCGCCGACGTGCTCGGCATGCCCGTCCACCGCGTCGAGGAAGGCGAGGTCGGCGCCGCGCTCGGCGCTGCGCGGCTCGGCCGGCTCGCCGCGACCGGCGAGAACCCCGCGAACGTCTGCACGCGCCCGCGGCGGCTCGCAAGCTTCACACCCCGCCCGTCCGTCGCCGCGGCATATGACGAGGCCTATCGGCGATGGCGCGCGCTTTATCCCGCATTGAAGGAGTCTTAAGTGAACGCGCCAGCCAAATTCTTCGATGCAAGTGCACCCGTCGCCTTCGGCGGCAAGGATGCCGAAGGCGCGCCCGCCTTCCGCTGGTACGACAAGGACCGCCTGGTGCATGGCCGCCGGCTCGAGGATCACTTGCGCTTTGCGGTCTGCTATTGGCATTCGTTCTGCTGGCCGGGCGGCGATCCCTTCGGTGGCGAGACCTTCCTGCGGCCTTGGCACCACGGCACCGACGCGATGGCGATGGCCCGCGCCAAGGCCGATGCCGCCTTCGAGCTGTTCCGCCTGCTGGACGTCCCCTTCTTCACCTTCCACGACGTCGATGCGGCGCCGGAGGGCGCTTCGCTCGCCGAGTCCGTCGCCAACCTCAACGCCATCGCCGATCTGTTCGAGCAGAAGATGGCATCGAGCAAGGTTCGCCTGCTCTGGGGCACTGCGAACCTGTTCACGCACCGCCGCTACATGGCGGGCGCCGCGACCAATCCGGATCCCGACATCTTCACCTATGCCGCCGGCCAGGTTCGTGCTGCACTGGAGGTGACGCACCGGCTCGGTGGGCAGAACTACGTGCTGTGGGGCGGACGCGAGGGCTACGAGACGCTGCTCAACACCGATCTCAAGCGCGAGCTCGACCAGCTCGGCCGCTTCGTCTCGCTCGTCGTCGAGCACAAGCACAAAATAGGCTTCAAGGGCCCGCTGCTGATCGAGCCGAAGCCGAAGGAGCCGACCAAGCATCAATATGATTTCGACGTCGCCACCTGCTACGGTTTCCTCGAACGCTACGACCTGCTCAAGGACGTCAAGCTCAACATCGAGCAGAACCACGCCATTCTCGCCGGCCATTCCTTCCATCACGAGGTCGCGCTGGCCGAGGCGCTCGGCGTGTTCGGCTCGCTCGACATCAACCGCGGCGACGATCTGCTCGGCTGGGATACCGACCAGTTCGCGATGAACGTGCCGGAGCTGGCGCTGGTGTTCCACGAGATCCTGAACCGCGGCGGCTTCACCACCGGCGGGCTGAATTTCGATGCCAAGATCCGCCGCCAGTCGATCGACCCCGATGATCTCATCCATGCCCATGTCGGCTCGATGGATGCCTGCGCGCGCGCCTTCCTCGCCGCCGCCGACATGCTCGACGCCGGCACGCTGAGTGCGCCGCTTGCAAAGCGCTACGAGGGCTGGGCCGGCCCGGAGGGCCGCGCCATTCTCGGCGGCCAGCGTTCGCTTGCCGATCTCGCCGACCGCGCGATGTCTCCCGGCTTCGATCCGCAGCCGCGCTCGGGCCGGCAGGAATATCTGGAATCCCTGGTCAACCGCTATGTCTGAGGAAACGCCGCTGATGACGAAGACTGACGCGACACCGGTGCTCGAGCTCACCGGCATCGGCAAGGAGTTCGGCGCGATTCGCGCGCTGCACGACGTCGACATGCAGGTCTGGCCCGGCGAGGTGGTCGGCCTGATGGGCGACAACGGCGCCGGCAAGTCGACGCTGGTGAAGATCATCGCCGGCAACTTCCGCCCCACGCATGGCGAGATGCGCTTTGCCGGCAGCGCGGTGCATTTCAACCGGCCGGTCGATGCCCGCGCCGTCGGCATCGAGGTCGTCTACCAGGACCTCGCGCTGGCGGATAATCTCACGGCCGCCGCCAACGTCTTTCTCGGCCGCGAGTTGAAGCGCAGGTTCGGACCGATTGCCTTGCTCGACCACAAGGCGATGGCATCGCGCGCGCTGGAGCTGTTCGGCGAGCTGCGTTCGGAAACGCGCCCGGACGATCTCGTCAGGCAGATGTCGGGCGGCCAGCGCCAGGCCGTCGCGATCGCGCGCACCCGGCTGTCCAATGCGCGGCTGGTGATGATGGACGAGCCGACCGCCGCGATCTCGGTGCGCCAGGTCGAGCAGGTGCTCGGCCTGATCCACCGGCTGAAGGAGCAGGGCGTCGCCGTGATGCTGATCTCGCACCGCATGCCCGACGTGTTCGCCGTATGCGACCGCGTCGTCGTCATGCGGCGCGGCGAGAAGCGCGCCGACAAGTCGATTCACCAGACCTCCCCCGAGGAGGTCACCGCCCTCATCACCGGTGCGAAGGAGGCGGCGTGATGGCCATGCCCTTGGAATCCCCGATCAGCTTCACCAATGTCGGCAAGATCAGGTGGTGGCAGCGCGGCATCTTCGCCTCGCAGACCGGCTACGTCCTGCTCGCGCTGGCGGTGCTGCTGGTGATCATGCATTTCGCCAGCCCCTACTTCTTCACCCAGGGCAACATGCAGAACGTGGCGAAGAACTTTTCCTTCATCGCCATCGCGACGCTCGGCGTCACCTTCGTGATCATCACCGGCGGCATCGACCTGTCGGTAGGATCGATGATGTGCTTTTCCGCCATGATCACATCGATGGTGATGACCGAGCTGTCGGCGCCCGGCTCGCCGCTGGTGCACATGGCGGCGGACGGCAAGACCGTGCTGGCCAATGTGCCGGGGCTGATCCTGCTCATCTCGATCCTCGCCGGCCTCGGCGCCGCGCTGATTGCAGGCCTCGTCAACGGCTTCTGCATCGCCGTGCTCGGCCTGTCGCCCTTCGTCACCACGCTCGGCATGCTCTCGATCGTGCGCGGGCTCGGCTATGTCGTCTCCAACGGGCGCGGCAGCTTCCCGGGCGGGCCGGACGCCGATTATTTCTACGCGCTCACGTCCGGTGACGTGCTCGGCGTGCCGGCGCCGTTCATCTATCTCGTGATCCTGGCGCTGACCATGGCCGTGGTGCTGCACCACACCTCGTTCGGCCGCCACGTCTTCGCGCTCGGCGGCAACGAGAAGGCGGCCGAGCTCACCGGCATTCCGGTGGTGCGGGTGAAGATCGAGGTCTACGTGATCTGCGCGCTCGCCGCGGGCCTGCAGGGCATCATCATCTCCGGCTGGCTCGGATCGGCGCCGGCCAACATGGCGATGTCCTACGAGCTCAACGTGATCGCGGCGGCCGTGATCGGCGGTGCTAATCTCGCCGGCGGCATCGGCGGTCCGCTCGGAGCCATCGTCGGCTGCGTGCTGCTGGAGGTGATCCGCAACGGCCTCGTGCTGGCCCAGGTCAGCTCGTACTGGCAGCAGACGCTGGTCGGCGTGATCATCATTCTGGCTGTGCTGGTCGACCGCGTCCGCTCGCGGATGACCTAACATGACGACATCTCGGGAAGGCAAGGAAAACGCCGCCTATCCGCTTCCCGGGGGCTTTCGAGGGGATAGGCACCAACAAGAGTGGAGGAGACAATGAGGAAACTGCTTCTTGCCGGCATCGCGGTTGCGATGATGGCCACGCCGGCATTTGCTGCGAACTACCGCTTCGTCATCGTGCCGAAGGCGATGAACAATCCGTTCTTCGATTTTTCGCGCGACGGCTGTCTGAAGCGCGCCAAGGAGCTCGGCAACATCGAGTGCATCTACAAGGGACCGGTCGAGCATGAGCCGGCGAACCAGGCCCAGATCATCCAGGACTTCATCACGCAGAAGGTCGACGGTCTCGCCATCTCGGTCGCGGACGTCGCGGCCATGACCAAGTCGATCGAGGCGGCGACCGCCGCCGGCATTCCCGTCATCACCTTCGATGCCGACGCGCCGGGCTCCAAGCGCATCGCCTATATCGGCACCAACAACAAGGAGTTCGGCCTGGCCCTCGGCAAGGAATTGCTGAAATTGCGGCCTGACGGCGGCAAATACGCCATGGTCTCCGGCGGTCCCGGCGCCAAGAACCTGGCCGAGCGTGTCGACGGCGTGCGCGAGGCGCTGAAGGGCTCGAAATGGACCGAGGTCGCGGGTTCGCCGAGCTTCTGCAACGACGATCCCGCGCTCGCGGTCCAGCAGATGACGGACATGCGTACCGCAACGCCGGATCTCGCCGCCATCGTTCCGATCGGCGGCTGGCCGATGTTCGCGCCCGAAGGCTTCAAAGCCTTCGCCAGCAGGAACAAGAAGGACATCGATTCCGGCAAGTTCACGCTGGTCGTCGCCGATACGCTGAAGATGCAGCTCGAGCTGCTGCGTGACGGCTATGCCAATGCGCTGGTCGGCCAGCGTCCGTTCGAGATGGGCGAGAAGGCGATGGACACGCTGCTCGCCATCAAGAAGGGCGAGAAGGTGCCGGAGATCGTCTACACCGGCCTCGATCTCGTCACCAAGGACAACGTCGCGAAGATGTTGAAGTAGGAGCGCTGCCCAGCCCCGCGCTTCTGCATGCCTCTCCCGCTTGCGGTTTCCGCAAGCGGGAGAGATGATTTGGAATGGACGACGATCGCTGGAAGGCATGGGAATGAAAAGATCGCGGCTCGGCGCGCTCGATGTCACCTCGATCGGCCTCGGTTCAGCCCCGCTCGGCGGATTGTTCTCGCCCGTCAGCGATGCCGATGCGCACGGGACGATCGAACGGGCCTGGTCGCTCGGTGTCCGATTCTTCGACACCGCCCCGCTCTACGGCTTCGGCCTCGCGGAGCGGCGGCTGGGCGCCTTCCTGCGGCAACAGAGGCGAGACTCCTATGCTATCTCGACCAAGGTCGGCCGCCTGCTGCGCGCACCTGATGGCGCTGCCCCGGAGGACGAGCACTACAAGGGCACGCCGCGCGAACGGCCGGTGTTCGATTTCAGCTATGACGGCGTGATGCGGTCGGTGGAGGAGAGCCTGCAGCGCCTCGGCCTCGACCGCGTCGACGTCCTTCTCGTGCATGATCCGGACGATCATTATGACGATGCCGTCAGCGGCGCCTTCCGCGCGCTCCAGCGCCTGCGCGAGGACGGCACGGTGAAGGCGATCGGCGCCGGCATGAACCAGTCCGAGATGCTGGCCCGCTTCGCCGAGGCCGTGCCGGTCGACTGCTTCCTGCTCGCTGGCCGTTACACGCTGCTCGACCAGGGCGCGCTGGATGCGCTGTTTCCGCTGTGCCAGGCCAGCAATATCGGCATCCTGCTCGGCGGCATCTACAACAGCGGCATCCTGGCCAATCCGCGGGCGAGCGCGAAATTCAACTATCAGGATGCTGACGCTGCGCTCGTGGCACGCGCGCTGGAGCTCGACGAACTCTGCCGCAGGCACGGCACCGAGCTGAAAGCCGCCGCGCTGCAATTCTGCATGGCCCATCCGGCGGTGACGGTCGCCGTGATGGGCGCGCGCAATGCCGCCGAAGTCGCCGACAACGTCGCGATGTCCGAGAAGGCGGTGCCGCCGGCATTCTGGCAGGAGCTGCGGGCACGAAAGCTGGTCGATGCGCGCGCGCCATTTCCCGGCGGAGCGTAGGACATGATCGTCGATGCCCACCAGCATTTCTGGGATCCGGCGCGCGCCGATTATCCCTGGATGGAAGCGGACGAGCTGGCGCCGATCCGCCGTGCCTTCGGCCCGGCCGATCTCGCGCCGCTGCTACAGGCGAACGGCATCGACGCCAGCATCCTGGTGCAATGCCGCTCAGCGCTGGAGGAGACCGAGGAGTTTCTGCGTATCGCGGATGCGACGCCCTCGGTGATCGGCGTGGTCGGCTGGGCCGATCTCACCGATGCGGCGCTCGGCGAGACGCTCGACCGGCTGCGCGCTCTGCCTGGTGGCAACAAGCTGGTCGGCATCCGCCACCAGGTCCACGACGAGCTTGATGCGGATTGGCTGCTGCGCGAGGACGTCCAGCGCGGACTCACGGCCGTGTTCGCCCACGATCTCGCTTACGATTTCCTTGTCCGCAGCCGCGAGCTGCCCGCGGCGGTCGCAACCGCGCAGGCCTTTCCGCACGCGCGTTTCGTGCTCGATCACGCCGCCAAGCCGCCGATCGCCGAAGGCGGCAGCGCCGAATGGTCCGAGCGCATCGCGGCGCTGGCTGCCTGCGGCAATGTCTGGTGCAAGATCTCGGGATTGGCGACCGAGGCGGTCTGGAACGATTGGAATGCGGAACGGCTGTTTCCGTTCGTGGAGCACGCCGCGAAATGTTTCGGCGAGGACAGGCTGATCTTCGGATCGGACTGGCCCGTATGCCTGCTCGCGGGAAGCTACGGCGAGATCACGACCGCGCTGGAGGCCTGCCTGGCGCGGCTCGGCCCGCGTGTGCGCGACAAGGCTTTCGGTGTGAATGCAGCGCAGGCGTATCGGCTGGTGATGGCCAGCTAGCTGCGCTTCCGCT
This sequence comes from Bradyrhizobium sp. USDA 336, assembly GCF_044908355.1. Classification (NCBI taxonomy): domain Bacteria; kingdom Pseudomonadati; phylum Pseudomonadota; class Alphaproteobacteria; order Hyphomicrobiales; family Nitrobacteraceae; genus Bradyrhizobium; species Bradyrhizobium sp. USDA 336. The sequence continues at coordinate 6,278,396 of NZ_JBIYDC010000002.1, forward strand.
CTGCTGGCAGAGCAAAGTCCAATCGCATTTGAAAATCAGCGGAGGCCGTCATGCCCGGGCTTGTCCCGGGCATCCACGTTCTTTGTGCCGTGTGGAAGGGCGTGGATGGCCGGGACAAGCCCGGCCATGACGATGTGAGTGCTACTCAGACATCGGCTTATCCGAGATGTCCCAGTCCTTGCCGGTGAAGGTGGAGATGAACAGCGTCTTCATCGGCGTGTAGTCCTCGGGCGTGTAGCTGTAGGTGACGCCGTCGAGGAAATAGGGCGAGTGGAAACCTTGGAGGTTCGATGCCTGCTTCAGCACGTTGGCGCGGGTCAGCTCATTGCCGCAGCGGCGCAGGATCTCGGCCATGGTGGCGGCCTGCCCGTAGCCGGCGAAAGCGATGGTGTTGTCGGGGTCGATCGCCGGCGTGTACTTCTTGCGCAGCTCCTCGAACGCCATCACGTCCGGGTCCTTCTCCCATTTCGGCAGGCCGACCTCCTTGTTGTAGCGGATCGCGACGATGCCGGTAGCGTTATCGAGGCCCGCGGCATTGAGGATCGAACGACCGGTGGAGCCGGCGGACAGGAGGTGCAGAGGCTTCCAGCCGAGCTCGGCCACTTTCCGGATCGACTGCGACGAGGCCTTGCCGGTCGAGATGTTGTAGAAGACGTCGGCTCCGGACTTGGAGAGATTGATGAGCTGGGAATCGACGGTCGGCTCGGTGAGATCATAGGTCTGCTCCATGATCACTTGCGCGGTGCCGCCGGCGTCAGTCAGCACCTTCTTGAAGGGACCGAGGAAGTCGCGGCCGAAGTCGTCGTTCTGGTAGAGGATGCCGATCTTCGCGTTCGGCTTCACGCTGACGACGTGGCGCGCGAGGATGCGCGCCTCGGTCGGATAGAGCGGCAGGCCCGCCATCGTCCACTTGAACTCTTTCGGATTATTCCACTTCGACGCGCCGGTGTTGAGCAACAGCTGCGGCACGCCCTTGGAGTTCAGGTATTTGTGCACGGCGGTCTGCGGCGCGGTGCCGAGCGAGCCGTACAATGCGAGCACTTCTTCCTGCTCGACCAGGCGGCGCGTGGCCTCGACGCATTTCGGCGCGCTGTAGGCGTCGTCCATGGTGAGGAACTTGACCTTGCGCCCGTTGATGCCGCCCTTCTCGTTCAGCATCTGGAAATAGGCTTCGCCGACGCGGCCGAGCACGCCGTAGAGCGAGCCGGGGCCGGAATGCGGCACGGTCTGACCGATCTTGATCTCGGTGTCGCTGGCGCCCGCATCGTATTTCTTCTCCGCGGCCCAGACGTAGGGCGCGGGCAATGTCGATGCGGCGATGGTGGCGAGTGTGCCGGCGCTGAAATCGCGCCGCGATGGATTCTTGGTCATTGTTGTTTTCTCCCTGATGCGCGCATTGTGCTGACATCGCAGCTCGGCTCGCAAGTGGGAAGTCGCAGCTTTGCGACGCAATGACGCTCAAATCGGCAGGCGTTAGCGCCTAGACTCAAGTTTTCTCGGCAACGACGACGAGGCCACGCACCGGCTCGTTGTTCTCGTTGCGCGGCGAGGCCGGGTCCAGCCTCAGCAGCTTCAACCCCGCCTTCGCGATGGCGCCGCGCACATATTCCGCGGAATGGGCATAACGCAGGCCGTCGCCGAGCACGATGCCGTCGCCCGCATGCGTCTCCAGCGTGAAGGCGAGCACGCCGCCTGAGACGAGCACGCGCCTTACTTCGCTCAGCACCGGTGCGAGCTCGGAGAGATAGACGAACGCATCCGCGGCCACGACGAGGTTCGCGCTCGCGTCGGCCTTGCCGCGCAGGCCGTCGATCATGTCGGCCACTTCGAGCTCGGCATAGAGGTTCGTCGCCCGCGCCTCCTTGATCATGCCGGGCGACAAATCGATGCCGGTGAAATGGTCGACCTGCTTGGCGAAGGCAGCGGCCGCGAGCCCGGTGCCGCAGCCGAGATCGATGGTGCGCTTGAAGTAGGCGGGCTTCTTGGCCGCGACGCGCGCCGCCAGCACCGCCTTGAAGATCAGCGTGGGGGCGCGATAGCCGAGATCGTTGATCAGGGCGTGCTCGAAGCGCGGCGCGTACTGGTCGAACAGCGCCTGCACGTAGGCCTTGGGCATCTCCGTCATTTCGGTATCGCCGAGCCGCATCAGGTGCAGGCCGGCGCCGTGCTGATCCCCGGGGTCGCATCGCCGCGCTTCACGAAAGGCCGCGATGGCCTTGTCGCGCTGGCCGAGCTGCTGACGGATCTCGCCGAGCGTGAACCAGGCCGAGGTGAAGTTGGGCGCGAGATCGATCGCCTGCTCCAGGAGGTCGGCCGCGGCGGGAAGGTCGCCCTTGAGCTGGAGATCGCGCGCGAACTCGAAACGGCGGTCGGCCATGAGATCGCCGGAGGTCAGGAACAGGCGGAGCGGCATTGAGGAACCAGGAAACGAAATGGGTAAGTGACTCGAAGATGTAATGGTTCGACTTATATAACAGGCATGCGTCCGCAAGACATCCTGCTGCCAAATGCTGCCGGCCTGTGCTGCAAGCCCGGCGGCTTCCATATCGACCCCGTCCGCCCCGTGGAGCGGGCCGTGATCACCCACGGCCATTCCGACCATGCCCGTGCCGGCCACGGCGCGGTGCTGGCGACGCAGGAAACGCTGGACATGATGCGGCTGCGTTACGGCGAGAATTTCGCCGGCTCGACCCAGGCGATCCGCTATGGCGAGGAAATCCGGCTCGGCGATGTCAAGATTAAGTTTCACCCGGCCGGCCACGTGCTGGGATCGGCGCAGGTCGCCGTCTCGTGCAAGGACACCTGCATCGTCGCCTCCGGCGACTACAAGGACGCGCCGGACCCGACCTGCACGCCGTTCGAGCTGGTGCCATGCGATGTCTTCATCACCGAGGCGACGTTCGGCCTGCCGGTGTTCAGGCATGGCGATGCGAGCGACGAGGTCAAGAAGCTGCTGGCTTCCGTCGCGCTGTTTCCGGAGCGCGCGCATCTCGTCGGCGCCTATTCGCTCGGCAAGGCGCAGCGCGTGATCAAGCTGCTGCGTCAGGCCGGCTATGATGCGCCGATCTACCTGCATGGCGCGATGGAGACGATCACGCATTATTATCAGAGCCGCGGGATCGACCTCGGCGAGCTCAAACCAGTGAAGGGCATGAAGAAGGCGGCGCTCGCCGGCACCATCACACTGGCGCCGCCCTCGGCCACCTCCGATCTCTGGACGCGGCGCTTTCCCGATCCGGTCACCGCCTTCGCCTCGGGCTGGATGCGCGTGCGCGCCCGGGCGCGGCAGCGCGGCGTCGAGCTGCCGCTGGTGATCTCCGACCACGCCGATTGGGACGGCCTCACCGCGACCATCGCGTCGACCGGCGCCGGAGAGATCTGGGTCACCCACGGCCAGGAAGATGCGCTGGTGCATTGGTGCCGGAGCAAAGGCCTGAAGGCACGGCCGCTCGATCTCGTCGGCTATGGCGACGAGGAGGAGAGCGAGACGCCGATTCAAGGCGAGGCCGAAGCATGAACCGCTTCGCCGAGCTGCTCGACCGCATCGCCTATGAGCCCGGCCGCAACAACAAGCTGCGGCTGATCACCGGCTATTTTCGCGAGGTCGGCGATCCCGACCGCGGCTATGCACTGGCTGCGCTGACCGGCGCACTCAGCTTCAAGCACGCCAAGCCCGCGCTGATCCGCGATCTCATCGCGGCACGCACCGATGAGGTGCTGTTCGGGCTGAGCTACGATTATGTCGGCGATCTCTCCGAGACGGTGGCGCTGATGTGGCCGAAGGCCGCGCTCGCCGCCCACAACAACCCGCCGCCACCGAGCCTCACCGAAGTCGTCACCACGCTGCGCACGCTCGGCAAGACCGAGTTGCCCAAGCAGCTCGCGCGCTGGCTCGACGAGCTAGATGAGACCGGCCGCTGGGCGCTGCTGAAGCTCGTCACCGGGAGCTTGCGGATCGGCATCTCCGCGCGCCTTGCCAAGACTGCGGCCGCCGCGCTCGGCGACAAGGACCCGCACGAGATCGAGCTGATCTGGCCGGGGCTCGTCCCGCCCTATCTCGACCTGTTCGCCTGGCTGGAGGGCCGCGGCGACAAGCCTGTCAACCGCGATCCCGCGCCGTTCCGGCCCGTGATGCTGGCTCATGCGATCGAGGATGCGGATTTCGCCGCGCTCGATGCCGCCGATTACATCGCCGAATGGAAATGGGACGGCATCCGGGTGCAGGCGGTGGCGGGGCGCGACGAGCGCGGCCATATCACCGCGCGGCTCTATTCGCGCACCGGCGAGGACATCACGGGAAGCTTTCCGGATCTCGTGCCGTCGCTGCGCCTGCCGGGCGCGATCGACGGCGAACTCTTGATCCTGCGCGAAGGCCGGGTGCAGAGCTTCAACGTGTTGCAGCAGCGGCTCAACCGCAAGGTCGTCTCGCCGAAGCTGATCAAGGAGTTTCCGATTCACCTGCGCGCCTACGATCTGCTCGGCGACGACGAGAACGATCTGCGCGAGCTGCCTTTTGCCGAGCGGCGCGAGCGGCTGGAGCGGTTCATCGCAAAGCTCGACGATCCCCGCATCGATCTCTCGCCCACCGTGCCCTTCGATAGCTGGGAAGCACTCACCGCCGCGCGGGCCGATCCCGCCAGCGCCGGCGCCGGCGAGGATGCGGACGCCGTCGAAGGCGTCATGCTGAAGCGGCGCGATGCGCCTTATTTGCCGGGGCGGCCGAAGGGCCAATGGTGGAAGTGGAAGCGCGACCCGCACATCATCGACGCCGTGCTGATGTATGCGCAGCGCGGCCACGGCAAGCGCTCGTCCTATTATTCCGACTACACCTTCGGCGTCTGGACCGAGACCGAGAACGGCGAGGAGCTGGTGCCGGTTGGAAAAGCCTATTTCGGCTTCACCGACGAGGAGCTCCTGCAGATCGACCGCTTCGTCCGCCGCAACACCACGGAAAAGTTCGGCCCCGTGCGTCACGTTGTGCACGAGGGCGACAAGGGGCTGGTGCTGGAAGTCGCCTTCGAGGGATTGCAGCGCTCGCCCCGGCACAAATCCGGCGTCGCCATGCGTTTCCCCCGCATCAGCCGCCTGCGCTGGGACAAGCCGCCGCGCGAGGCCGACCGGCTGGGGACGCTGGAGAAGATGCTGAAGGAAGAGGCGGCGGAGATCGAGGTGTGAGGCGCGCGCTGAGCCGAATTTTGGCGGCGCCTGAGCGCGCGCCTCGTCCTTCGAGACGACCGCTTCGCGGTCTCCTCAGGATGAGGCTAATCGGCGTCGGTGCACGTTATAGCTGCTGCCGCGCACTCCGTCCTCATCCTGAGGAGCCCGCGAAGCGGGCGTCTCGAAGGATGGCCGCAGGCAAACACTCTCAATAGCGTCGCGGGAGAGGTGACCGACCGTCCGAATTAAACTCCCGTAATCCGATTGACGGCCCCTTGCGGGTTCCCCATGTCCCCCGCCGTGCCCTATAATGGGTTCGAATCCGCTTCAGGAGTTTGCGATGGTCCAAGACGTCAGAGATTTGCCGGCCGGCCGCAGCGACGGCCTGCACCGCTTTCTCGGCGGCTCGCCGCTGGCGGTCGCGTTCCGCCTGGCGCTGCTCTCGATCCTGGTCGGCGTCGTGCTGGCGACGATCGGCTTCGACCCCTGGAACATCATCCACAGCATCCGCCTCCTGTTCCAGCGGCTGTGGGACCTCGGCTTCGACGCGGTGAACTGGCTGTGGCGCTACTTCCTGCTCGGTGCGGTTATCGTGATTCCGATCTGGCTGCTGTCGCGCGTGTTCGGCGCGCCACGCGGCAGGTAAGGATCGGATTGAGGGAGTGCGCAGCCGATGCAATTGCGGTTCGTCGGCTGCGGTGATGCCTTCGGTTCCGGCGGCAGGCTCAACACCTGCTTCCACGTCTCGGGGCGCAAAGCGAACTTCCTGATCGATTGCGGTGCGTCGGCTTTGCCGGCGCTGAAGCGGCTCGAGATCGATCGGGGCGACATCGAGCTGATCCTGATCACGCATTTCCATGGCGACCATTTTGCCGGCCTGCCGTTCTTTCTGCTCGACGCGCAATTCTCGCGGCGAATGCGGCCGCTGACGATCGCGGGCCCGCAAGGCATCGAGAGGCGGCTGCGCGAGGTGATGGAGGCGCTGTTCGAGCATTCCTCGAACACCAAGCCGCACTTCGAGCTGAACGTGGTCGAGCTCGCGCCCGGACAAAGCCGAGACTTCGCCGCGGTGAATGTGACGCCCTATCCGGTCGTGCACGGCGAATCGGGCGGACCGTTCCTAGCCTATCGCGTCGCGGCCGAGGGCCGCACGCTCGCCTACACCGCCGATACCGAATGGACGGAGACGCTCATTCCGCTGGCGCATGGCGCGGACCTTTTCATCGCCGAAGCCTATATGTACGAGAAGGTGGTCAAGAATCACCTCAGCCTGAAGACCTTGGAACAGCATCTGCCCGACATCGGCGCCAAGCGGCTCGTCCTCACCCATATGAGCGACGACATGCTCTCGCGCCTGGGCGAGGTCGAGCACCTCGCCGCCGAAGACGGCATGGTGCTCGTGTTCTGAAACATGCACGCGCCCGTCCATCACCGCGTCGGTAGCCGGCAGGTCTTCGCCATCGCAGGTCCTGCGATGATCGCGAACCTCACGACGCCGCTGATCGGCGTGGTCTCGACCACCGCGATCGGACGGCTCGACGATGCCGCGCTGCTCGGCGGCGTCGCGATGGCCTCCGTCATCTTCGACTGCCTGTTCTGGCTGTTCGGCTTCCTGCGCATGAGCACCCTCGCCTTCACCGCGCAGGCGCTCGGCGCGGGCGAGACGCGGGAGCAGACCGTGATCCTGGTGCGCGGCTTCATCGTCGCCGGCCTGATCGGCGCGGCGCTGATCGTGCTGCAGCTGCCGCTGGCAGGCGCACTGTTTGACCTGATGGGCGGCAGCGAGGGCGTGACGCAGGCCGCAAAGACCTATTTCATGATCCGGATCTGGTCCTCGCCTTTCGCCTTCGCCAATTACGTCATCCTCGGCTGGCTGGTGGGGCAGGCCCGCGCCAATCCGGCCCTTGTGCTTCAGGTTGTCATCAACCTCGTCAACATGGTCGCGACGATCCTGCTGGTGCTGGTCTACGACACCGGCATTGCCGGCGCGGCGATCGCCGCGCTTCTGTCCGAGACGATCGGCTTCATGCTCGGCGTGATCGTGTGCAGGCGCCATGCGGTCGGCGGTTTTGCCGTGCCTCGCGCGATGCTGTTCGATCGCGACAAGCTGATGCGGCTCCTGGCTGTCAACACCGACATCCTGATCCGCACTGCGGCGCTGATCGCCGTGTTCCTGTTCTTCACCGCCAAGGGCGCGCGGGCCGGCGACGTCACGCTGGCGGCGAACTCCGTGCTCAACAATTTCCTCCTGGTCAGCGCCTTCTTCCTCGACGGCCTTGCCAACGCGGCCCAGCAGCTCTGCGGCCGCGCCTTTGGCGGACGCGACGCCAAGGGATTTGCGGATTCGACCAGGCTGGTGCTGCTCTGGGGGCTCGGCTTCGCAATCGTCGTCGCCGTGCTGTTCGCAGCGTTCGGCCCTGACATCATCAACGTCATGACGGCGAGCGAGGACGTCCGCCGCGCCGCGCGCGAGTTCCTGCCCTTCATCGTGCTGGCGCCGGTCCCCGGCGTGTTCGCCTTCGGTTTCGACGGCATCTATGTCGGCGCGACCTGGGCGCGGGAGATGCGCAATCTGATGCTGCTCTCGCTCGCGATCTTCTTCGCCGCCTGGCTGGCGCTGCAATCGTTCGGCAATGCCGGCCTGTGGAGTGCGCTGATCGCGTTCTACGTCGCGCGCGGCGGCTTGCAGGGCGCGAGGTATCCGGCGCTGTACCGGGCGACGTTCGTGAAGCCGTAGCTCTCGTGTCCCGGACGCGCGAAGCGCGAGCCGGGACCCAGGATGCGGCAGCATAGGCCCCGGCTCTGCAGCGCACCGCTGCAGAAGCGTTGCCATAGCGCGTCGAAGACGCGCGTAAACGCGCTTATGGCGTCCGGGCACGAGACAGTGCTACATCCCCGGCCAGTCTTCCGCCGTCAGCGTCGCCGCGTCGGCACCGACGATCTCCGACAGCGAATCCCGCCCTGTCCGCAGCAATGTCGACGTCAGGTCGCGCTTGATCTCGTCGACGAGGCCGAGGCCCTTGTAGACCAGCGACGAATAGAGCTGGATCAAACTGGCGCCGGCGCGGATCTTGGTCAGCGCGGCGCCGCCCGAATCCACGCCGCCGACGCCGATCAGCGGGAATGCGCCCTCGACGCGCACATAGGTTTCCGCGACCATGCGCGTCGACAGACGGAACAGCGGCCGGCCGGACAGGCCGCCTTGCTCCTTCGCCCGCGTCTCTTCACGCAACGTGCTCGGCCGCGCGACCGTGGTGTTCGACACGATCATGCCGTCGACCCGGCGCGAGCGCGCGACCTGCACGACGTCGTCGAGCTGGGCGAGGCTCAAATCCGGCGCGATCTTGAGCAGCACCGGCGTGTCGCCGGCCTTCTGCCTGACACGCTCGCGGGCCTCGATCACGCGCGCGAGCAGATCGTCGAGCAGCGCGCCTTCCTGAAGGTTGCGCAGGCCCGGCGTGTTCGGCGAGGAGACGTTGACGGTGAAATAGCTCGCCACCGGCGCGAAGGTCTCGATCAGCTTGACGTAGTCGCCGACGCGGTCCGGCGAATCCTTGTTGGCGCCGACATTGACGCCGACGATGCCGCCGTGCTGCGCCCGCGCGGCAAGCCGGCGCAGAGCCGCCTCCGCGCCGTCGTTGTTGAAGCCCATGCGGTTGATGATCGCCTCGTCGCGCTCGAGACGGAAGAGCCGCGGCCGCGGATTGCCGGCTTGCGGCTTCGGCGTCACGGAGCCGATCTCGACGAAACCGAAGCCGAGCCGCAGCAGCGCGTCCGGCACCTCGGCGCTCTTGTCGAAGCCCGCGGCCATGCCGATCGGATTGGGAAAGTTCAGCCCGAAGGCGCGCACCGCGAGCTTGGGATCATCGGCACGCGGCTTGACCGGCGGCAGGAAGCGCAGGCCCTGGATCGCGAGGCGATGCGCGTCCTCGGGATCGAGCCAGCGCAGCACCGGCAGCGAAAAGGCGTCGAACGCGCGGATCACGGCAACAGCTCCGGAACATCGTGACCGCCGTCGGAGCGCGTGTTGAGGTTTATCACCGCGATCACCGCGCCGAGATCGAGCTCGCCATAGAGATGCGGGAAGAGCTCGTCATTGCGCGAGCGTTCCCAGCGCAGCTCGCTGCCGAGCGCGTCGCCGTCGACCTCGACCAGGAACAGCGCGCGCTGCCCGAAATAGTGCTTGCGCAGGGTCTCGGGAACCTGGGCCGCGGTCGAGAAATGGATGAACCCGTCGCGCGCGTCATCTGCGCTGCCCCGGTAGACACCCTGCCGTTCCGCCTCGCGCCAGGCCGAGGCCGGACAGATTTTGTAGATCTTGACCACCGCTACCGCAGCCTTGTTTGTTCTTTGAGTCTCTTGGGTTTTTTCGCTTTTCGCGGGTCCTCGAAACTCGGGCGCGACCGTAAAGGCCGCCCCTTCCGAACTCAAGGCTTAGTGCCTTTTCCGCGCCGATGAAATCGGCACGGGGCTCCACATTCCCGTTTTGCGCGCTTTCCTGACGCGAACGGCTACCCGTTTCGTTTGCGAACGCCGCCTCGGTCGCCTCTTGCGCGAAAAACGGAAAACCGGTTGATTTGAGGACAGTTTTCCTGAGTTGCGACGGGCTGGACCTTCCATGGTCAGACAGGCCAAAGCGCAGAGGATGCTGACTCACGACCAGATCTGGGCCGCGCTGGACCGGCTGGCGGCGCGCGCCGGATTGTCGCCGTCCGGCCTTGCCAAGCGTGCCGGGCTCGACCCCACGACGTTCAACAGGTCCAAGCGGGTCACCGCCGACGGCCGCGAGCGCTGGCCCTCGACCGAATCGATCGCAAAAGCGCTGGCGGCGGCCGACGCCTCGATCGACAGCTTTGCGAAGCTGATTGATGACGACGGTGGAAGCGGCCGCGGCTCGGTGCCGCTGCTCGGCTTTGCACAGGCCGGAATGAGCGGCGCCTTTGATGAGGCGGGTCTTCCAACCGGCAGGGGCTGGACCGAGATCGCGCTTCCGATCGGAGAGGACGGTCAAGTCTTTGCGCTGGAGATTTCCGGCGCTGCGCTACTGCCTGCCTATCGCGACGGTGACATCATCCTGGTCTCGCCTGCGGCGCCGATCCGCAAGGGTGATCGCGTGGTGGTCAAGATCAAGACGGACGAGATCACGATTGCGACCCTGAAGCGCCGCACGGCAAAGACCCTGGACTTGGCGCCCCTCGATGCGTCACAGGCGGCGCGAACGGTGGCGGCGAGCGATGTCGCCTGGGTTGCGCGGATCCTCTGGGCGAGCCAGTGATGGCGCCGCTCACGCACTCCTTGCCAGTGCGCCGTCGATCATGTTGACCGCGTTCTGCACGCCGTAGACCGCGACGAAGGAGCCGAAGCGCGGGCCCTTCTCCTGGCCGAGCAGCACCTGGTAGAGCATGTTGAACCAGTCCAGCGTCACGCCGGGGCGGCCGTCCTTGCCCTTCTTGACCTGATCGAGGAACGGCTCGCGGCGGCCGATCTCGTAGACGACGTTCTGGATGTCCTCGGCCGAGGCATCCTGCGCCAGCTGCGACAGCGCATCGCGCAAATCCTGCAGCGCGGCGCGCTCGCTGTCCGTGGGTACGCGGAACTGCTTCGTCGGCGCGACGAAGTCGCGATAATAGTTGATGGCGTAACCGACCATCGCATCCAGCTTCGGATGCGTCTGCGGGCTCACGCCAGGGCGGTAGCGGCCGATGAAGCCCCAGAGCGTCTCGGCGTTCTCCGCGTTCGACGACGACACCAGCGTCAGGAGCAGCTGGAAGGTGACGGGCATGTCGCCCGTCGGCGGCTTGCCGTTGTGGATGTGCCAGACCGGATTGCCGAGCTGCTGCTTGCCGTCCTGCTTCGGAAAGCCGTCGAGGAATTGCTGGTAGTCGTCGACGTTACGCGGGATGACGTCGAAATACAGCCGCTTGGCCGCCTTCGGCTCGCGATACATGAACAGCGACAGCGATTCCGGCGAGGCGTAGCGCAGCCATTCGTCGATGGTCAGGCCGTTGCCCTTTGACTTCGAGATCTTCTGGCCCTTCTCGTCGAGGAAGAGCTCGTAGTTGAAACCTTCGGGCGGCGTGCTGCCGAGCGCTCTGGCGATCGCGCCGGACAGCTTCACGGAATCGATCAGGTCCTTGCCGGCCATCTCGTAGTCGACGCCGAGCGCGACCCAGCGCATCGCCCAGTCGGCCTTCCACTGGCACTTGACGTTGCCGCCGGTGACGGGCGTTTCAACTTCCTGGTTGGTGTCGGGATCGACATAGGTCACCGTGCCGGCCGCGACGTCGCGGCGGATCATCGGCACCTGCAGCACGACGCCCGTGGTCTTGCTAATGGGCAGGAACGGCGAATAGGTCGCGCGGCGATCCGGGCCCAGCGTCGGCAGGATGATCGCCATGATCTCATCGTAGGCGGCGAGCATCTTCAGCAGCGTCGCATCGAACCGGCCCGACGTGTAATAGTCGGTCGAGCTCGCGAACTCGTAGTCGAAGCCGAAATGATCCAGAAACGCGCGCAAGCGCGCGTTATTGTGCGCGCCGAACGACGGATATTCGTTCGAAAACGGATCCGGCACCCGCGTCAGCGGCTTGCCGATATGAGCGGCCAGCATCTCCTTGTTCGGAACGTTGTCGGGCACCTTCCGGAAGCCGTCCATGTCGTCGGAGAATGCCAACAGGCGCGTCTTGACCTTGTCCTCGGTGAGCACGCGGAAGGCGTGGCGCACCATCGAGGTGCGCGCCACCTCGCCGAACGTGCCGATATGCGGCAGGCCGGACGGACCATAGCCGGTCTCGAAAAGCACCTCGTCCTTCGGGCTTTTTTTCAGCCGCGCGACAATGGCCTTCGCCTGCTCGAACGGCCAGGCGTTGGATTGTTCGGCGAGCGCACGCAACTCGCTCGGGTTTGCGGCTAGATCAATAACGGACATCAGGGGCCTCCGGGCCGCGGAAAATAGCGATTTCCCCGCAGAATGCAAAAGCTGCGAGCTGATACCCCCAGCCCTCTCTCGCTTGCGGGGAGGGTTATAGCATTGGGGAGTTTCTTCCCTGCGGCCATCCTTCGAGACGCCCGCTTTGGGCGGGCTCCTCAGGATGAGGGCGGAGCGCGCGGCAGCAGTTTCAACGAGCACTGATGCTAATTAGCCTCATCCTGAGGAGGCGCGTCAGCGCCGTCTCGAAGGACGAGGCGTGCGCGCAGGCCGCCGCCACAAGTCATACGCGGTAGCCCTGCGGTTGAGGGGAGGGTTGGGGGTGTCTCAGCGTCGGATCGAACGCGACGCGGCTCAATGCGCTGCTGAGGCCGAGCGCTTGGTCGCCACTTGCTTCGGGGCCGGCTTCGCGCTGGCCTGCGGTGCGCTGTCCCAGCCGCCGTTCGGGGCCGCCACGTTGACGGCATCGTCGGGCTGCGGCTCGGCGTTGAAGGTCTGGATCGCAAGCTTGGCGGCCGCGAGCGATTGCGGGTCGAGGCGCTTGGCGACGTCGTCGCGCTTGCCGGCGGCATCCGCATCGCCCTGGGCAGCTGCCAGGTTGAACCATTTGTAGGATTCGGCGAGGTTCTGCTCGACGCCGATGCCGCGGGCATAGAGGATGCCGAGGTTGAACTGGCTGTCGGCGACGCCGCGATCGGCCGCTTTCCGGAACCACTGCGCCGCGCTCTTGTAATTGGCGCCGCGACCGCCGCCGTCGGCATCGAGCACGGCGAGATTGTGCATCGCCTTGGCGTTGCCGCGCTCGGCGGCCTGGGTGTAGTAGCGGCGCGCGATGTCGGCGTCCTTCTTCACCCCTAGGCCCTTTTCGTAGAGCGTGCCGAGGCGGAAGATTGCGGGGACGACCCCGGCCTGCGCGGCGCGGTCGTACCACTTCGCCGCTTCGTCGTAATTCGTGGCGACGCCCTTGCCTTCGGCAAAGCGCACGCCGATCTCGTAGGCCGCCGTCGCATCGCCCTTCATCGCGGCGCTGCGCAAGACCGGGCCGCCGATGCCGTCAGGCAGCTTCTCGCTCGGCGGCACCTGTACGACGCCGAGCCTGGCGCGGCTGGTGCCCGACAGCGCGCCGGTGACGTCGCTGGAGGCCGGCGGCACCGCCGCGGCAGGCGCTTGCGGGATTTCGACCGAAGCCGAGCCGCCGGACCCGGGAATGGGCGCCGGTGCGGCATTGTTCTGCGACTGTCGTCCGATCGGTGTCGGCGACGTCATCGACGGGGTGATCTGCTCGGGCGCGGCTGGCTTGGTCTCGACCGGCGGCGGCGCCGGCTGCGGTGCCGGCTCGCTCGGGATGTTTTGCATCGCCTGCGGCGTCGGTGACGTGCTGCCGCCTTCGAGCAGGTTCATCGCCATCTTGAAGGTGCCAAGCACGATCACGACCACGCTCGCGCCCACCAGCAGCGAGCGGATCTTGGAGGTGATGGTCGAGCCGCCTTCCTGGCCCTTCTCCTTGGCGCGGGCGATCGCGCCCTTGGCGCCGCGGGCCGGCTTCTCGGGCGGCTGTGCGGCGGCAGCTTGCGCCGCGCGGCGCGCGGCCGCGATGAAGCTCGACGACGACACCGACTCCTTCGGCGCGGCGGCAATTCCGCTGATCGCGCTTTCGGAGGCGGCGATGCGTTCCGACGGCGTGGCGACGCGCCCGCCCGGCCGTGTGCCCGGCTCGAGCGGGTGATCCGGCGGCAGTTCCGGCGCGAGTGCAGCGCGCGCCGTGTGCGGCTCCAGGATCTCACTGATCGCGCGCGGCGGAACCGGCGGAGCCGCCGGCACGGGCGGCGGCGCGGTGGGGGTGGCGGCGTGGAACTCGCGCGGTGCGGCGACGAAGGCAGCCGGGGGCGCCTGCGCGGCAGCTGGATTGGGCAGCTCGGGCTTCGGATCGTATTTCGGCGGCTGTGCTGGCGGTTGCGGCCGCGGCTCGCGTGCCATCGGCGCCGGCTCCATCGCCGCCGCCATCGGCATCGACATCGGCTGTGGGGCGGGGGAAGGCGGCGCGGTGCGCACCGCGCGCAGATCGCCCTCGATCATCGAGAGGCGATCGACGACGTGACCGAGCGCGCTGTGGACGGCCTCGAGCGAGTCCTGGGTGTGCCGGTTGGTCTCGGCCTGACTGAAGCGGATGTCGGAGAGCTCGCGCTTGACGAGATCGACCATGCCGGAATCGGGCGGCGGCGCGGCGTTGCGGCTCTCGGCGAGGGCCGCATAGGTCGCCTGCTGCCGTTCCAGGTGCCTGAGGATGTCGTGCAGCCCGTCCTCGACGCGGCTCAAATTGCCGTTACGCGGATCGGCGGCGGCCTCGATCCGCTCCAGGAGATAGGAAACACGCTGCTCGAGATGGGCGAAGGTCGAGGCGGAATCGTTGCCGACCTGCATGCGATCGAAACGGTCCGACAGCGCGCGGATCGCAGCTTCGAGATGCTCGGTGCTCTCGGACGGCTGCGGCCGCTCGCGCGTTTCCAGCGCCGCCGTGAGCGCCGCGATGCGCTGCTCCAGCACGGCAAAGCTGTCGCTGGGACCGGAGGCGCGGGTGATCTGGTCGACCTTGGACGACAGCAGCTGCACGTCTTCGGATAGCCGTGCCAGCGCCTCGTTGGATGCGACGTTGGAGACGATGGCGCGCAGCGCCGAGATCGCGCCTTCGAGCTGCTGCACGGTCGAGGGATCGTCATTGGCGCGCAGGATCAGGTCGAGCTTGGCGCCGAGATTGCGGATCGCCTCGTCGTAGCCGGTGAGCTGCTCGGCCGGCGTCAGCGTGCGCAACACCTGCTTGATGTCGGACAGTGCGCGCTCGATGCCGGCAAGAACCTGCCCGTCAGTGCCGTTGGAGCGGGTCTCGTCGATCCGGCGGTGCAGCGAGCGGATCTCGTTCTCGATCGATTCGATCGCGCGCCGCGGCATCGCCTCGGTGATGGCGGCGCGGATTTCGGCCAGCTCGCTGCGGAAGGCGTTGATGGCCTGCTCGGTATTGTCAGGCCGCTGCAGCGATTCGATCTGGCTCGTGATCTTGAGCAGATGGCGCTCGAGCGAGGAAAAATCCGGCCCCGGCTGCGGTGGCGGCGGCGCCATCGGCGGCGCGTATGGAGCCGTTGGCGCAAGCGGCGGCGCGGCACGCGGCGGCATCTGCCGCGGCGCAAAGCCGTCGAGCTCGCTCTGGCGCGCGGTGATCTCGGCGACCGCGACGTCGAACGAAGCCGGGCTCAGGGGTGGTGAGCCGCGATAGACTTGCGCGGCGGCGCGCTCGACGGCGTCGGCCTGGCGCTGGCGCGTCTCGGCCGGGGTGAGGCGAGGGGCCTGCGGTTGCGGCGCTTGCCGCTGTGGACGGGAAATCTGCGACAGGCGCGCGTCGAGCCGCGAGATCGCATCATTGAGCTGGCGCGCGACGCCCTGCTCACGCGAGACGTCTGGTCGTGAGGAGTCTTGTCTTGAGGCGTCTTGTCTTGAGGAGTCTTGGCGCGGCGCGGGTTTTGAGATCCGCTCGATCTGCTGGGTGATCGCGTCGAGCCGCCGGTGGATGTCGGCGACTTCGCGGCTCTCCTGACTCGGTCCTTGGCTCGGCACGTGCTGCGGACGCTGATCGTAGGATCCGCGGAAGTTGGGCGGGGCAGTTTCGCCGAGCGTGGAGTTCAGCCAGTCGTTGAGCGACATGCCGGCACGGCGCGCAGCAGCCTCGGCCCGCTCCCGGACGGATGGATCGATGCCGTCGACACTCCACGATACGCGCGAATTCATGACTCTGTCCGGTTCCGACTTCGGCACCCCACCCCGGCGCCTCCAGCTTCCCCACGCGTGCCGGTTGCAAAGACAATCGAATTTGGCGCGGGTCGTCTGCCTCGAAAACCGACTTTTTCCTGTTACGGTAAATAACGAGTTAAGGAATGCGGAGCCGCTTTCTTAAAGTTGGGCGGCGGGAACTGAGGGGCGGTGCTGTGTCGCTCATCCGGTCCCGAAACAAACCGGTGTCATGCCCCGCGAAGGCGGGGCATCCAGTACGCCGCGGCTCCTCGGCTCTAGCCGCGCCGTCTCTGGAATACTGGATCGCCCGCCTTCGCGGGCGATGACAGCGAGGAGGCGGAAAGGGCTCGCGTAACGTCGGCGCCCTCAGCCCTTCTCGCGCTTGCCATCCTCCAGCGGCACCACTGTCGCCTTGCCGCTCATCGCCGATAGCGCCTCCAGCGCCTCCTCGCAGAAATCGGCCACCATCTGCTCGTGGCGGGCGCCGAGCTGGAGCAGGAGCAGATTGCCGAGATCAAGCCGTCCCTCCGCCGTGCCCTCCGGAAAGCGCTTCTTCAGGATGCGCTCGTAATTAGCGTGGCGGTCGCGGTGGTGCTCCAGGCGGGCCATCAGGTCGGTGCGCATGGGCTCGATGTCGATGCTGTCGAGCGCGTGCAGCCGCACCAGGAGGTCGTCCTTGATCGAGGGCGGCGTGCTTGGCCGCGCGGCCCAGTGCCGCAGTGCTGTTCGGCCCTCGGGAGTCAGCGTATAGATCAGCTTATTGGGCTTGCCCGACTGCACGACCTCGCGGCCCTGGATGTAGCCGCGGTCCCGCAGCTTGGAGAGCTCGCGGTAGATCTGCTGATGGTCGGCTTTCCAGAAGAAGCCGATCGAGGAATCGAACGTCTTGGCGAGCTCGTAGCCCGTCATCGGGCGTTCCGTCAGGCATGCGAGGATTGCGTCGCCCAGTGCCATGACTGGCCCCCTTCTTTAGGTTTGACCAACTTGCTTGACTTTATGCGCATCGGCGCATATGCGTCAATGTGCATATGAGGCAGCGTGCAGGCGGGCCACAGGCCCGACTGGAATAATCAAGTGAAATCAATCTCCTCGCTACTGTGCATGGGGTTGTTTTCGCAACTTTTGCCCTAGCCTTGAGGGAGGCATCCGAGAATGACCGGCCTCGATTCCTGGTACGCCTACATGAAGTCCCACGACCGCGCCGCGCTCTGGGACCTCCTGCATCCCGACGCCGTGTTCGAAAGCCCGGTCGTGCACACGCCGCAAGCCGGCCGCGACATCACCTTCAAATACCTCTCCAGCGCCGAGAAGGTGCTCGGCGGCCCCGGCTTCACCTATGTCGGCGAGTGGCGCAGCGATAAAGGCGCGGTGCTCGAATTCAAGAATGTCATCGACGGCATCGAGATCAACGGCGTCGACATCATCAGCTTCGATAGCGAAGGACGCATCACCCACTTCAAGGTGATGGTGCGTCCGCTCAAGGCGATCAACATGCTGCACCGCCTCATGGCGGAGCAGCTTGCCGCCGCCCAATCATAAGCTCAACATCCCCTTCAAGCCCACGCCGGGAGACCCCCAATGCCGATCTATAAAGCCCCCGTCGAAGACGTGAACTTCCTGCTCAACGACGTCTTCCAGATCGATCGCTACGACAATCTCGCCGGCTTCTCCGATGCGTCGAGCGACGTGCGCGAGGCCATCCTCGGCGAAGCCGCCAAGCTCGCTGAAGAGGTGCTGCAGCCGCTCAACCGCGTCGGCGATCTCGAAGGCTGCAAGCGCGCGGATGATGGCAGCGTCGCCACGCCGAAGGGTTTCAAGGAGGCCTTCAAGCAGGTCGCCGAGGGCGGCTGGCTCGGCCTGTCGGCGCCGACCGAATATGGCGGCCAGGGCCTGCCGGTGACGCTCTCGCAAGCCGTCAACGAATTCCAGATCTCCGCCAACATGGCGTTCTCGATGTATGGCGGCCTCACCATGGGCGCGACCGCGGCGCTGCTGGTGCACGGCTCGCCGGAGCAGAAGAAGACCTACGTGCCGAAGATGGTGGCCGGCGAATGGACCGGCACCATGAACCTCACCGAGCCGCATTGCGGCACCGATCTCGGCATGCTCCGCACCAAGGCAGTGCGGCAGGCGGACGGCAGCTTCAAGATCACGGGCACCAAGATCTTCATCTCGGCCGGTGAGCACGATCTCGCCGACAACATCATCCATCTCGTGCTCGCCCGCATCGAGGGCGCGCCGGCCGGCATCAAGGGCGTGTCGCTGTTCGTGGTGCCGAAGTTCCTCGTCAACGCCGACGGTTCGGTGGGCGCGCGCAACGGCGTCGTCTGCGGCTCGATCGAGCACAAGATGGGCATCCACGGCAATTCGACCTGCGTGATGAACTACGACAACGCCACCGGCTGGCTGATCGGCGAAGAGAACAAGGGCATGCAGGGCATGTTCGTGATGATGAACGAGGCCCGGCTCGGCGTCGCCGTGCAGGGCCTCGCGCAGTCCGAGGTCGCCTATCAGAACGCGGTCGCCTATGCCCGCGAGCGCATCCAGGGCCGCGCGCTCACCGGCGCCAAGGCACCGGACAAGCAGGCCGATCCGATCATCGTGCATCCCGACGTGCGCCGCACGCTGCTCTCGATCCGCGCGTTCAACGAGGCCGCGCGCGCCTTCGTGATGTGGACCGCGCTGAAGAGCGACGTCGCCCATCGCTCCGAAGACCCCAAGGACCGCCAGGCCGCCGACGACCACATGGGCCTGATGACCCCGGTGCTGAAGGGCTTCCTCACTGACTATGGCTTCGCCAACGCGGTGCAGGCGCAGCAGATGTATGGCGGCCATGGCTACATCGCCGAGCAGGGCATGGAGCAGTTCGTGCGCGATGCGCGCATCGCCATGATCTATGAAGGCGCCAACGGCATCCAGGCGCTCGACCTCGTCGGCCGCAAGCTGCCGCGCGACGGCGGCCGCGCCATCATGGCCTTCTTCGGCGAGGTCATGGCGTTCGCCAAGGAGAACGGCGGCGACGAGGCGCTGAAGCCCTTCATCACGCCGCTCTCGACCTCGCTCGGCCATCTGCAGCAGGCGACGACCTGGCTGATGCAGAACGCGATGGCGAAGCCTGACAATGCGGGGGCCGCCGCAACCGATTACCTGCATCTCTTCGGCTTCGTCGCGCTCGGCTACATGTGGGCGCGGATGGCCAAGGTGACGCTAGCCAAGATTGCCGAGAGCGGGCAGACGCCCTATCTCTCCACAAAACTCGTCACCGGCCGCTTCTTCATGGAGCGGATGCTGCCGGAGACCGCCGCCAATCTCGCGCGCATCCAGGCCGGTTGCGCCACCATCATGGAACTGCCGGCGGACGCGTTCTGAGCCTGCTTCCGCTGCCTGCTCCCAATCGTAACGAACATCACATCAGGAGGGCGTCATGCCTGAGGCATTCATCTACGACCACGTTCGCACCCCGCGCGGCCGCGGCAAGCCGGACGGCGCGCTGCACGAAGTCACCGCGCTCGCGCTTGCGACCGTGCCGCTGAAGGCGCTGAAGGACCGCAACAATTTGCCTGAGGATTCGGTCGATGACGTCGTGCTCGGCGTGGTCGACCCAGTCGGCGAAGCCGGCTCCGACATCGCGCGCTTCGCGGCGCTGAAGGCCGGTCTCGGCGAAGCCGTGCCCGGTGTGCAGATCAGCCGCTTCTGCGCCTCCGGCCTCGATGCCGTGAACTTCGCCGCGGCGCAGATCATGAGTGGCCAGCATGAGCTCGTGATCGGCGGCGGCGCCGAGTCGATGAGCCGCGTCGGCATCGGCGCCTCCGGCGGCGCCTGGCCGATGGATCCTTCGATGGCGGTGCCGGCCTATTTCATGCCGCAGGGCGTGTCGGCCGACCTGATCGCCACCAAGTACGGCTTCTCGCGCGACGACGTCGACGCCTACGCCGTGCAGAGCCAGCAGCGCGCCGGCAAGGCCTGGGACGAAGGCCGCTTCAACAAATCCGTGGTGCCGGTGAAGGATATCAACGGCCTCACCATCCTCGCCAAGGACGAGCACATGCGTCCCTCGACCACGATGCAGTCGCTGGCGCAGCTGCAGCCGTCGTTCACGATGATGGCGCAGATGGGCGGCTTCGACGGCGTCGCGATCCAGTCGCACCCGGAGATCGAGCGCGTCAATTACGTGCACCATGCCGGCAATTCCTCGGGCATCGTCGATGGCGCCGGCGCCGTGCTGCTCGGCAGCAAGGAGGCGGGCAGCAAGTACGGCCTGAAGCCGCGTGCCAAGATCCGCGCATTCGCCAACATCGGCTCGGAGCCGGCGATGATGCTGACCGGTCCGGTCGACGTCACCGAGAAGCTGTTCGCACGCTCCGGCATGAAGAAGTCGGACATCGACCTGTTCGAGCTCAACGAGGCTTTCGCCTCGGTCGTGCTGCGCTACATCCAGGCCTTCGACATCGACAATGCCAAGATCAACGTCAATGGCGGCGCGATCGCGCTCGGCCACCCGCTCGGGGCGACCGGCGCGATGATCCTCGGCACCGTGCTCGACGAGCTCGAGCGCACCAACAAGTCGACCGCCCTCGTCACGCTGTGCATCGGCGGCGGCATGGGCACCGCGACCATCATCGAGCGCGTCTAAGGGTTGAGGAGCAACCAACATGTCGTACAAGAACTTCAAGGTTGAGACCGATTCCGACGGCATCGCGCTCGTCACCTGGGACATCCCGGGCCGTTCCATGAACGTCCTCGACGAGACCTCGACCAACGAACTCGAGGCGATCGTCAAGGCGACCACGGCCGACGCCGCGGTGAAGGGCGTCGTCATTACCTCGGCCAAGGAAGCATTCTGCGCCGGCGCGGACCTGTCCATGCTCGAAGGCATGAACCAGGCCTATGCGAAGGTTTTCAAGGAGCAGGGCGAGACCGCGGCGAACCAGATGCTGTTCGATCAGAGCCGCCGCTTCTCGCAGGTGCTGCGCGGAATCGAAACCTCTGGCAAGCCGTGGGCGGCGGCGATCAACGGGCTCGCGCTCGGCGGCGGCTTCGAGATCACGCTGTGCTGCCATTATCGCGTCGCGGCGGAGAATCCCAAGACGCGCCTCGGCCTGCCCGAGGTCAAGGTCGGCCTGTTCCCCGGCGCCGGCGGCACGCAGCGCGTGCCGCGCCTGGTGCCGCCGCAGGACGCCATGACCATTCTGCTCAAGGGCGATCCTGTCACGGTCGACAAGGCCAAGGCGCTGAACCTCATTCACGCCATCGTTCCCGCCGCCGACCTCATCAAGGCGGCGAAGGACTGGATCAAGGGCGGCGGCAAGGCCGTTGCGCCGTGGGACGAGAAGGGCTTCAAGCTGCCTGGCGGCCCGGTCTTCTCTAAGGCCGGCATGATGATGTTCCCGGCCGGCAACGCGATCTATCGCCGCGAGACCTACGACAATTACCCGGCCGCACGCGCGATCATGAGCTGCGTCTATGAGGGCCTGCAGCTGCCGATCGATGCCGCGCTGCGCGTGGAGTCGCGCTACTTCACCTCGGTGCTGCGCTCGAAGGAAGCGGCCGCGATGATCCGCAGCTTGTTCCTGTCGATGCAGGAGCTCAACAAGGGCGCGCGTCGTCCGAAGGACGTGCCCGCAACCAAGGTGAAGAAGATCGCCGTGATCGGCGCCGGCTTCATGGGCGCGAGCGTCGGCTATGTCTCGGCCCGCGCCGGCCTCGACGTCGTCCTGATCGACCGCGACCAGGAAAGCGCCGACAAGGGCAAGGCACATGCGCAGAAGGTGATCGAGGAGCAGATCAAGAAGGGCCGCGCCAAGCCCGGTGATGCCGAAGCGCTGCTCGCGCGCATCACGCCGACCGCGGACTACGCCGCGCTGAAGGACGTCGACCTCGTCATCGAGGCCGTGTTCGAGGACCGCAAGGTCAAGGCGGAGACCTTTGCCAAGGCGCAGCAATATCTGAAGCCGGATGTGATCTTCGCCTCCAACACCTCGACGCTGCCGATCACCTCGCTGGCCGAGAGTTTTAAGGATCAGGGCAAGTTCATCGGCATTCACTTCTTCTCGCCGGTCGAGAAGATGATGCTGGTCGAGATCATCCTCGGCAAGAACACCGGCGACGTCGCGCTCGCGACCGCGCTCGACTACGTCCGCCAGATCGGCAAGACGCCGATCGTGGTCAACGACTCCAGAGGCTTCTTCGCCAATCGCTGCGTCGGCCGCTACGTCGCCGAAGGCAACGAGATGTTCCTGGAGGGCGTGCCGCCCGCGATGATCGAGAACTGCGCCAAGATGGCCGGCATGCCGGTCGGCCCGCTCTCGCTCTCGGACGAGGTCGCGCTCGATCTCGGTCTGAAGATCATGAAGGCGACCGAAGCCGACCTCGGCCCCAACGCGATCAATCCCGAGCAGAAGAAGCTGATGGTGGAGATGGTCGAGAAGCAGGGCCGCCTCGGCCGCAAGAACAGCAGGGGCTTCTACGACTATCCCGAGAAGGGCAAGGGCCAGAAGAGCCTGTGGCCGGGCCTTTCCGCACTGCAGCCGAAGCAGCTCGACCCCGACACGCTCGATATCGAGGAGCTGAAGCAGCGCTTCCTGGTGGTGCAGGCGGTGGAAGCTGCGCGCACCGTTGAGGACCACGTCATCACCGATCCGCGCGAGGCCGATGTCGGCTCGATCCTCGGCTTCGGCTTCGCGCCGTTCACCGGCGGCACGCTGTCCTATATCGACTTCATGGGCACGAAGAAGTTCGTCGAGCTCTGCCACAAGCTGGAGGCGAAGTACGGCTCGCGCTTCACCCCGCCGAAGCTCTTGGAAGAGATGGCCGCGAAGGGCGAGACCTTCTACGGCCGCTTCGCGCCGAAGAAGGCGGCAGCCTGACGGAGGAGGTTACGCAGAAACAAAAGGCCGGATCATCGATCCGGCCTTTTCATTTCCCGTCGCCGAACGGCGAGAAGGCGCGCCCTCCGACTACATCGTCGTCGAGACGGGCCTTCCAGCTGCCTTCGTCGCCGCGGCCGATGCGCACCTCGAAGCGCCAACCATTCTGGTTGGTGAAAGCGATCTCCGTGCCGCCCTTCGTCCTGGCGTAGCGACAGGGATATTCGGTCGGCCGGTCCGGAAAGACGATCTTGCCTTCCTTGCTCTCGAACACGGCCGAGGTGATCTGCGGATGGATCATGAAGATGCAATTGCGTTCCGGCGCGACCGGCGTCGAGAGCCCGAGCATCGCGAGCGGCGCGCCCGCGGCGGTCATGAGGACGATCATGTTCATGGAGGCAATTGTCTCCTGGAGATGCTCCTTCGACGTCGCCGCTGATCAGATGGTTCACAAATGGAAGGGCTGGATCATCGCTTGGGCGCTCTGCCTTGCGCCTTGTCACATCGATTGATGCGCTTTCGTCTCACCCCAGCACCCAATCCCCCACCCCGGCCACGCTCGCTTCGCCCTGGCACCGCTCTTGCTGATGATCCACCGGATGGCCCATCGACATTGAAGGTGTCTCGCAATGATCCCCACGGTGTCTCAAGACCGCGCAGCCGGCGTTGCGGTACGATACGTCCCTTTGTTGTTGCTGCGGCGGCCGTGGCCGCGCCGCAGGCTCTTCCGGCGGCGCAGAAAAATTCCTTCGTGGGTCGGCCTGGCCCTACTCGTCCTCGTCTTTGATGTTGCGCTGGCCGTGCTTGCCTGGTTCGCCGTCTATCTCGTCCTGCACTGAAAGCTCACCTCTGTGCACGTAGAACGTCGCGGCCAAATAGGCCACCTGGCCGGCAAACAGGCAGACGACGACGATTGGAACGCCCGTCCAGAATCCAAAGCCTGAGGTCTGAAGCACCGTCGCAGTAAGGATCGCAGTCGCCGGCGAGACCAGCAATAGAGTCCAGACTCGGAAGAATAGCCCCGTCGCCAAGCCGGTTATTGCACTCGCGAGCAGGAGGAGGAGTACGGTCGTCACGATAGTTTTTCCGGTCCGACGGCTAGCGTCCTGTCCTCGCGCTGAAGCTGAGCCAAGAGCATTGCTCTCACAAGGATGGTGACGTCCCCGGAGCGCACAACACGGAGTTATTGTTAACCCGGACAATGCTCGTAAAATCGGTGTCAGCGCATCGGGAATCTTCGGATCTAACGAATGGTGCAAGTAAAGAGCCGAATCACCGGTCCGGCTCTTCGCCGTCCTTCCGGTCGTGCTTCGCGAACGGTGGACCAGACCTGATCGGCGATCATCTGGACAATCACTTGGCCTTCCGTCACGATCTCATTTGCTGTCGAGGCCCAGCGCAGGGACCTGGCCCCAAGGGGGTCAGCTTCAGATAATCCTCACTATTTTCGGGCTTCTTGGCGCCGCTACCGACCTCGACCAGGCCATAGAGCGGGCTGGCCTCCAGGAGCACGATGTGGGGACGGCGGGCACACACCGGGCAAACCGTCCGGTTTCGAGGAATTTCCTTCCCCTGACGCTTGGTTCGGCCGAAAGAACGACTACATGCACCTGCTTGAAATAGTCAAGATTGATGCAGGTGCATCGAGTGGAGTAAGAGACGGACGACGAGCTTGAGCGGGATCATGAAACGCAAACCATCGACCGAGGCAACCGCCGCCTGGATCCGCCTGATGCGGGTGCAGAGCCGCGTGCTCGATTGCGTCGAGCAGGACTTGAAGAAGGCCGGCTTCCCACCGCTGGCCTGGTACGACGCGCTGCTCGAACTGTCGCGGGCGCCCTCGGGCGAGCTGCGGCCGGTCGAACTCGAGCGGCAGATGCTGATCCCGCAATATTCGACCTCGCGCCTGATCGACCGCCTGGTCGACGAGGGCCTCGCCTCGCGGCGCGAATGCAAGATCGACAAGCGCGGCCAGTTCGTCGAGATCACCGAAGCCGGCCGCGAGCTGCAGAAGCGGATGTGGGGCGCCTATTCGGCCGCGATCGAGAAATATGTCGGTTCGAAACTGTCGGACGCCGACGCCGTCAAGCTCAGCAATCTGCTCGATCGCCTGGGCTGCTCGTGCGGCGAGATGAAACTGCCGCCTGCGGCCGCCAACGAAACCATGCCGTCGCGATGATCGCGCGGCAAATCCGCTCGCCCGTGCAACCGGTGGGTTCGCGGGCCATCCCTGTCACCCGCGCGCGTTCGGTCGAAGCGCTTTTGATTAGAGTTTGATATGGCGCGAGACCAGATCGACATGACGCCGCTGCAATCACGCGACGAACTCGTCGCGTGGTTCGAGGCCGGCTGCAAGGACCCGTCCGAATTCCGCATGGGCACCGAGCATGAGAAAACGCCGTTCACGCTCGACGGCCATCGACCGGTGCCTTACGAGGGCGCGCGCGGCATCGGCGCGCTGCTCGAAGGCATGAAGCTCCTGCTCGGCTGGGAGCCGATCATGGAGCAGGGCAACATCATCGGCCTCTACGACGTCACCGGCGGCGGCGCGATCTCGCTCGAGCCCGGCGGACAGTTCGAGCTGTCCGGCGCGCCGGTCGAGAACGTGCACCAGACCCAGAGCGAGCTGATGGCGCACTTGGCGCAGGTGCGCGAGATCGCAACCCCGCTCGGCATCGGCTTCCTCGGCCTCGGCATGACGCCGTCCTGGTCGCGCGCCGATATCCCGGTGATGCCCAAGGGCCGCTACAAGATCATGACCAATTACATGCCGAAGGTCGGTCAATACGGCCTCGACATGATGTACCGGACCTGCACGGTGCAGACCAATCTCGACTTCTCCTCCGAAGCCGACATGGTCAAGAAGCTGCGCGTCTCGCTCGCGCTTCAACCGGTCGCGACCGCGCTGTTCGCCAATTCACCGTTTACCGAGGGCAGGCCGAACGGCTTCCTGTCGTTCCGGTCCGAAATCTGGCGCGACACCGACAATGCCCGTTCGGGCATGATGCCGTGGGCGTTCGAGGACGGTATGGGGTTCGAGCGCTATGTCGATTATGCGCTGGACGTGCCCATGTATTTCGTCAAGCGCGGCGAGGAGTACATTGACGTCTCGGGCTCCTCGTTCCGCGCCTTCTTCGACGGCCGCAACAACAACCTTCCCGGCGAGCGTCCGACCTTGTCGGACTGGGCCAACCACCTCTCGACGATCTTCCCGGAAGTGCGGCTCAAGCGCTATCTCGAGATGCGCGGCTCGGACGGCGGCCCGTGGGGCCGCTTGCCGGCGCTGCCGGCGTTCTGGGTCGGGCTGCTCTACGATGATGCCTCGCTCGATGCCGCTTGGGAGATCGTCAAGCACTGGAGCGCGCATGAACGCCAGGCCCTGCGCGACGACGTGCCGCGCATGGGCTTCAAGGCGCGGATCAAGGACCGCTATCTGTTCGAGATCGCCAAGGAATGCCTCGTTCTTGCCCATGCCGGCCTGCGCCGGCGCGGCCGGATCGACCAGCTCGGCCGTGACGAAACCCGGCATCTCGAGCCGCTCGATCGCATCATCGATTCCGGCCGGACGCCGGCCGAGGAGATGCTGGATAAATTCAACGGTCCCTGGCAGGGTTCGGTGGAACCGGCCTACGCGGAATACGCGTTCTAGACCTCTGAAGCCGGGCACCAGGATTCAGCCGTTCATCGCCCATACAGGTTTGCGGCGATCAAATGACCGGCTGAAAAAACCTGAGCGTCGTCAATAACTCGAAAGCTGTTCCGATGGGGAATTGCCGCCTGTCCGGGGCCATCATGGCCAGCGCCGCGGCATGTGTCGTGCTGCTTTCGCTTGCGTTTGCAAGCGCGCCGGCGCTTGCCCAGACGGCGTTCGACCGGCCCGGCGGCGACTATTTCAGTACGCCCGTCACCTCCGGCGATCCCGAGGATTGCGCACTGCTATGCGAGCGCGATCGCCGTTGCCGCTCCTGGAGCTTCAACTATCCCGATGTCGAAGGCGGCTCGGCGGTGTGCTGGCTGAAGAACACCGTGCCGGCGCGCGTGCCGGGTAGTTGCTGTATCTCGGGCGTGCGCGGCGCCGGCGTGATCGAGCCGCGCGTGGAAGGCGTCGAGACGTCGATCGACCGGCCCGGCGGCGACTTGCGCAATTTCGAGCTCAAGGACGGCGAAAGCGTCGAGGCCTGCAAGGCCGCCTGCACCGCCGACAACAAATGCCGCGCCTTCACCTATGCCCGCCCCGGCTACACCGGGCGCGAGGCGCGCTGCTTCCTGAAGAAGGAAATCAAGCCGCCGCGAAGGAAGGCGGGGTTCACGTCGGGCGTCGTGCGGTAGGCAAGGTGCCGTAGAGTGGGCAAAGGCGCCTTTGCGCCGTGCCCACGATCTTCCGATACGGCCGCAGGCGCGTGGGCACGCTTCGCTTTGCCCACCCTACGGCACCTCACTCCGCCGCGATCACCGTGATCTCCGGCCACAGCGCCTTCCAGCGCTTAGCCTTCGCTTCGTAGTTCGCCGCGGAAAAATTCGGTCCTGGATTTGGCCGCGCGATCAGTGCTGCAATGTCGTCAAACCCGCGCGGTGCATAGACCTCGTGGCCATCGCTTGCGCGCCTGACGCCGACCTGCGTGTTCTGCGTGAGGAAGCGGTCGATGCCTTCCCTCGAGCTTCTCAGCGGCGGATAGGGCAGGCCGTGCTTGGCCGGGTACCACATGTGCACGCGGGCCTGGTTGCGGACCTCGATCTTGGCGCCGAGATGCGCGAGGCGCGTATGGAGGGTGCGGATCACCGCGTCCTCGGCCTCCCACGATGTGTCGGCGTCGAAATAGAACACGTCGTAATCGGCGATGCCGTGGTCGATCGGGCGCCCCGTGAGCACGTTCCATACCGTCTGCACCAGGCATCCCGACACCAGCCACGCATCCGGCAGCGCGAGCCGGTGCAGTTCGTCGAGGATCGCGGCGTTGACCGGATTGCGTAAGGCGAGCGCGAGGAATTCGTCCTTGCTCACCTGCGACCGGTCAGTGCACGGCGGTGAAGAACCGCGACAGCCTGAATCCGGACAGCCAGGTCCACACCGGCTGGCTGCGCATGCCGAGGTCCCAGGAGCCGACCACGGCGTCCGCACGGCCGATCAGATTATCGATCGGCAACAGGCCGACGCCGCCGGAGCGCAGCGGCACGCGGCTGTCGGCGGAATTGTCGCGGTTGTCGCCGAGCACGAACAGATGTCCCGCCGGCACCGTCACCTCGGGCGTGTTGTCGAGCGGACCGCTGTCGCGCATCTTGAAGATCAGATGCGAGACGCCGTTCGGCAACGTCTCGACATAGCGATAGGCGGGCTCGCTGCCGCCACGGTCGTTCTCGGCCGCACCGACGCCGTCCGGCTTCAGCTCGGCCGGACGGTCGTTGATGAAGAGCTGGCCCTGCCGCATCTGGATGCGGTCGCCGGGCAGGCCCACGACACGCTTGACCCAGGCCTGCGAACGATCGCCGGGCCAGCGGAACACGACGACGTCGCCGAGCTTCGGCGTCTCCGCGAACACGCGGCCGCTCTCCGGCAGGCTGATCTGAATCGGCAGCGACGAGGTGCCGTAGCCATAGGGGAATTTCGAGGCGAGCAGCGCATCACCGATCAGGAGCGTCGGCTCCATCGAGCCCGACGGCACGTAGAACGGCTCGGCGAGCGCGCCCTTGGCGATGAAGACCGCGGCGACGATGCCGGCGAGCTGAGCGATCTGTCCGCCCCAGCCGCTGCTTTTGCGCTTGGGGCTGACCGTGACCTTGTCTTCAACGCTCATGCGCCGGTTCCACCCACGGTGATGCGTTCCATCAGCAGCGACGGCTGGCCGACGCCGACGGGCACGCCCTGGCCGTTCTTGCCGCAGGTGCCGATGCCGGTGTCGAGCGCAAGGTCGTTGCCGATCATGCGGATGCGATGCAGGTCGGTCGGTCCGTTGCCGATCAGCATGGCGCCCTTGAGCGGCGCCCCGATCTTGCCGTTCTCGATCTTGTAGGCCTCGGTGCACTGGAACACGTATTTGCCCGAGGTGATGTCGACCTGTCCGCCGCCGAAATTCGCGGCGAACACGCCGTTCTTCACCGATGCGATGATCTCGGCCGGATCGCGATCGCCGGCGAGCATGTAGGTGTTGGTCATGCGCGGCATCGGCACATGGGCATAACCCTGGCGACGGCCGTTGCCGGTCGGCTTCATGTTCATCAGCCGTGCGTTCTGGCGGTCCTGCATGTAGCCGACCAGGATGCCGTCCTCGATCAGCACGGTGCGATTGGTCGGCGTGCCCTCGTCGTCGATCGACAGCGAGCCGCGGCGCGAGGCGATAGTGCCGTCGTCGACCACGGTGACGCCCTTGGCCGCGACCTGCTGGCCCATCAGGCCCGCAAAAGCAGACGTCTTCTTGCGGTTGAAGTCGCCTTCGAGGCCATGGCCGACCGCTTCATGCAACATCACGCCGGGCCAGCCGGCGCCGAGCACGACGTCCATCTCGCCAGCGGGGGCGGGGATCGATTCCAGATTGACCAGCGCCTCGCGCAGCGCGCCGTCGGCGGCCTCGCGCCAATTCCTGCTCTGGATGAACTCGGCATAGCCGGCGCGGCCGCCATAGCCCTTGCTGCCGCTCTCCTGGCGGTCGCCCTGGCCGGCGACGACGGAGATGTTGACGCGCACCAGCGGACGGATGTCGCGATAGCTCTCTCCGTCGGGCCGCAGGATCTCGACGACCTGCCAGGTCGCGCCGAGACTCACGCTGACCTGCCGCACCCGCGGATCCTTGTCGCGCAGGTAAGCGTCGATCTCGGCGAGCAGCTTGACCTTGGTCTCGAAGCCCGGCGCATCGAGCGGATTGTCGTCGCCATAGAGGCGGACATTGGTGTGCGGCGGCGGCGCCGAGAAGCTGCCGGAGTAGCCGCCGCGCACGGCGGCAACCGCATCGGCAGCGCGGATCAGCGCCGGCAGCGACACGTCGGAGGAATGAGCGTAGCCGACCGCATCGTCCTTGACGGCGCGCAGGCCAAAACCCTGCGAGGTGTCGTAGGTCGCCTGCTTCAGCCGCCCATTGTCGAACATCAGCGCTTCGGTCTGGCTGTATTCCAGGAACAGCTCGCCGTCGTCGGCGCCGGAAAGCCCGCGCGCGACCTCGCTGCGAACCTGATCGCGGTCGAGATTGGCACGGTCGAGCAGGGAGGTCGTGGCAGGATTGGTCATGCGTCCGTCCATTAGCCGGGGATGTGGGGCAAGATAATGGTTTCGGACCAGTTCCGCGAGAGCGCGAAGCCTCACATTACGGAAACAAAAGGATTGCCAAGGTTAGCCGCTGCTACGGCAGCTTGTCATAGCCCTCGCCGAGCCCGTTCAGGCTGAGCGGGAAGCCGATGCCTTCTTCCGGGGTCTCGAAGATGATGAAGGTCGCGGTCTTGGCGCTGCGGAGCTGACCGAGCAGCTTGTCCTCCAGGACGACCTCGGCGACGCAGCCGTTGGGCAGGCAGCGGACGAAGCCGGCGCGGCCGACGTCCTGGTTGTCGAGCTTGAGCCCGAGGCCGGAGGGCAAGAGGACCCCGAGCGGAGCGACCACGCGCATCAGCCGGCTCTTCTGGTCGGCGGTCTTGAGCACGATCACGGTCAGGCCGGCATTGGAGCGGTCTTCCGCCACCACGCTCTGGATCAGGGCGCATTGCTCGGTCTGGGCGCCGGGCGGGGTGTCGCAGCGGATCTGCCAGTCGCCATGGACGGAGCGCACCGCGCCCTGCGCATGGGCAAGCCCCGGCAGCGCCAGCAGGACCATCGCAGCCACGAGGGCGGCGAGCGCCGGGAGGCCGTTCGCCGGCTTTGCCATCGATCTCGAAAGCCCCATCGGGTCGGTCCCTCTGCTCGCCTGGGTTGCTCGCGCTTGGCGGACTGATCTGGCGGACTGATACGGAATGACGGCGTCTTGAAGGCGATTCCCAAGCAAATTCCGCGCCGCGCACACCGCCATTGCCCGCACGAATCAGGCTGCCGCGTGGCAGTC
The DNA here is from genome assembly GCF_044908355.1 of Bradyrhizobium sp. USDA 336. Lineage (NCBI taxonomy): Bacteria > Pseudomonadati > Pseudomonadota > Alphaproteobacteria > Hyphomicrobiales > Nitrobacteraceae > Bradyrhizobium > Bradyrhizobium sp. USDA 336. The sequence goes on from NZ_JBIYDC010000002.1 coordinate 6,309,145, forward strand.
TTCCAGTGCCTACCGCGGGCAATTCCGCTGTCAAGCCGCAGCGTCCCGGGAAACGGTATTTTTGTCTGATCTTGCTGGGAAATATCTTGCCGGTGATGGCTGGCAGGCGGGGCTCAAGACTGCATTGCGATAGATCAAGAATTATGGTTTGAGAGGCTTGATTTCGCGTTCTAGCGATCTGGCCCCAATTCCTCTTAGAGGTATTCTTGCGTGGCGGTTTGTCGGACTGGCGGAGCGAATAAGCGTTTCCCGCAAGCAGGGAAATGCACGTGGGGTGATTTCGGAAGGGGAGCGCGAACGACATGAGGATGTCGATGGGTCGGGTGGGCCGGCAACTGCTGGGATTGGCCACCATCGCCTTGGTGGCGGCTGGAGTCACGCTGGCGACGGGTGGTGCGGCATTGGCCGAGCTCGGGCAGCCGGCGCCGTGGGAGTGGACGCTCCAGCAGTCCGGTTCCCCGGTGATGGACAACATCGTCTGGTTCCATAACTTCCTCTTCGTGCTGATCACCCTGATCACGCTGTTCGTCCTGGCGCTGCTCGTGATCGTGGTCGTCAAGTTCAACGCGAAGGCCAATCCGGTGCCGTCGCGGACGACCCACAACACGCTGATCGAGGTGGCTTGGACGCTCGTCCCGGTGCTGATCCTGGTCGGCATTTCGGTGCCGTCGTTCCGGCTGCTGTTCCTGCAGCTCGACATTCCGAAGGCGGACCTGACCGTCAAGGCGACCGGCAAGCAGTGGTATTGGTCCTATGCCTATCCCGACAACGGCAAGTTCGAGTTCGACTCGCTGATGGCCCAGGACAAGCAGCCCCGCCTGCTTGCCGTCGACAACGAGATGGTGGTGCCGGTCAACAAGGTGGTTCGGGTCCAGACCACGGGTGCGGACGTCATCCACGCCTTTGCGCTGCCGGCTTTCGGCGTCAAGATCGACGCCATTCCCGGCCGCCTGAACGAGACCTGGTTCAAGGCCACCAAGACCGGCATGTATTACGGCCAGTGCTCGGAACTGTGCGGCAAGGATCACGCCTTCATGCCGATTGCGATCCGCGTGGTGAGCGACCAGGAGTTCGCCTCCTGGGTCGAGACGGCGAAGAAGAAGTTTGCGAGCGGCGGCACCAGCACCTACGCCTCCGCGGCCGGCCCGACGCAGTAAGCGCCGGGGGGCGGCCTGAGGGACTGAAAGCGATAAGGGTGGGACCTCCAAAGGTCCGAATGGGACGCAAGGCAGGATTTGAAAATGGCAACGAGCGCAGCGGCACACGGCGATCACGCGCATCATGACGAGCATGCCCATCCGACCGGATGGCGGCGCTACGTCTATTCGACCAATCACAAGGACATCGGCACGATGTACCTGATCTTCGCGGTCGTCGCCGGCATCATCGGTGCGGCGATGTCGATCGCGATCCGGGCCGAGCTGATGTATCCGGGCGTGCAGGTCTTCCACGAGGCCCACACCTACAACGTGTTCGTGACCTCGCACGGCCTGATCATGATCTTCTTCATGGTCATGCCCGCGATGATCGGCGGCTTCGGCAATTGGTTCGTGCCGCTGATGATCGGCGCGCCCGACATGGCGTTCCCGCGCATGAACAACATCTCGTTCTGGCTGCTGCCGGCATCGTTCGCGCTGCTCTTGATGTCGACCTTCGTCGAGGGCGAGCCGGGCTCCAACGGCGTCGGGGCGGGTTGGACCATCTACGCGCCGCTGTCGACCTCGGGCCATCCCGGCCCGGCGGTCGACTTCGCGATCCTGTCGCTGCACCTCGCCGGTGCCTCCTCGATCCTGGGCGCGATCAACTTCATCACCACCATCTTCAACATGCGCGCGCCGGGCATGACCCTGCACAAGATGCCGCTGTTCGTGTGGTCGATCCTGGTGACGGTGTTCCTGCTGCTGTTGTCGCTGCCGGTGCTCGCCGGTGCGATCACCATGCTGCTCACCGACCGCAATTTCGGCACGACGTTCTTCGCCCCCGACGGCGGCGGCGACCCCGTGCTGTTCCAGCATCTGTTCTGGTTCTTCGGTCACCCCGAGGTCTACATCCTGATCCTGCCCGGCTTCGGCATGATCAGCCAGATCGTCTCGACCTTCTCGCGCAAGCCCGTGTTCGGCTATCTCGGCATGGCCTACGCCATGGTCGCGATCGGCGGCATCGGCTTCGTGGTCTGGGCGCACCACATGTACACGGTCGGCATGTCCTCGGCGACGCAGGCCTATTTCGTCGCCGCCACGATGGTCATCGCCGTTCCGACCGGCGTGAAGATATTCTCCTGGATCGCCACGATGTGGGGCGGCTCGATCGAATTCCGCGCGCCGATGATCTGGGCGGTGGGCTTCATCTTCCTGTTCACGGTCGGCGGCGTGACCGGCGTCGTGCTGGCGAACGCGGGTGTCGATCGCGTGCTCCAGGAGACCTACTACGTCGTTGCCCACTTCCACTACGTGCTGTCACTCGGCGCGGTATTCGCGATCTTCGCCGGCTGGTACTACTGGTTCCCGAAGATGTCGGGCTACATGTACAATGAGGGCCTTGCCAAGCTGCACTTCTGGGTCACCTTCGTCGGCGTCAACCTGGTGTTCTTCCCGCAGCACTTCCTCGGCCTGTCCGGCATGCCGCGCCGCTACATCGACTATCCCGATGCGTTCGCGGGCTGGAATCTGGTCTCGTCGGTCGGCTCATACATCTCCGGCTTCGGCGTGCTGATCTTCCTCTACTGCGTGCTGGACGCCTTCATGAAGAGGGTGCCGGCAGGCGACAATCCCTGGGGTGCTGGCGCGACCACGCTGGAGTGGACGCTGTCCTCGCCGCCGCCCTTCCATCAGTTCGAAGTGCTGCCCCGCGTGCAGTAAGCAATCCCCCGCGGCGCCCGTGACGGGCGCCGCGGCGCTGTAACGAAGCGAGTCAATCTAAGTGTCCGTCCTCGACCACAACGCCATCGACATCGATCCCCACATCTCCGAAGCGGAGGTTGGCGATTATCTCGCGCTGCTCAAGCCGCGGGTGATGTCGCTGGTGATCTTCACTGCGCTGGTCGGGATGGCGATGGCGCCGGGGCATTTCCACCCGGTGCTGGCGATCACCTCGCTGCTCTGCATCGCGGTCGGCGCCGGTGCCTCTGGGGCGCTCAACATGGCGCTCGAAGGCGACATCGACGCCAAGATGTCGCGCACGGCGAACCGGCCGATCCCGCGCGGCCGCATCACCCGCCCTGAAGCGATGGCGTTCGGCACGACGCTCGCCTTCTTCTCGGTGATGACGCTCGGCATCCTCGTCAACTGGGTCGCGGGCGCGCTGCTCGCCTTCACCATCTTCTTCTACGTCGTGATCTACACGATGTGGCTGAAGCGCTGGACCGCGCAGAACATCGTGATCGGCGGTGCCGCCGGTGCGCTGCCGCCGGTGGTGGCCTGGGCCTCGGTGACGGGCACGGTCGATGTCGAGCCGCTGCTGCTGTTCGCCATCATCTTCTTCTGGACCCCGCCGCATTTCTGGGCGCTGGCTCTGTTCCGCTCCGACGACTACGCGCGCGCCGGCATTCCGATGCTGCCGAACGTCGCCGGTCCCGACGCCACGCGTCTGCAGATCCTGCTCTACACCATCGTGCTGATCGCGGTCGCCGCCGCGCCCTGGGCGCTCGGCTATTTCGATGCCGTCTACGGCGTGGTCTCGCTGCTCCTCGGTGCCGGCATGCTGGTGCTCGCCATCAACGTCTATCTGCGCCGCGAGCGCAGCCAGTCGCTGCGCGCGACCCGCAAGCTGTTTGCGTTCTCGATCCTGTACCTGTTCGCGCTGTTTGCGACCCTGCTGGCCGAGGTCGTGTACCGGGCGCTTTCTCCGATGGTTGGGGGCGCATGATCACCGCGATGGCCGACAAACCCGAGCCGGAAGGAATCGTCCTCACCGAGGCGCAGCGGAAGAGCCGTCGTCAGCGCTCCATCGCGATCGCTTTGGCGCTCGGCGTGCTCGTGGTGCTGTTCTTCGCCGTCACCATGGTCAAGGGGCCGGCCGTGCTCGTGCGGCCGATGTAGAAAACATGGATCACGAGCCCACCATATCGCAGGACGTCAGCGCCAAGCCCGGCCATCGCAACCCGGGCAAGGGCCGCGGGCTGGGGCGCGATGTGGTGGTCGCGTCCATCTGCGGCGGCGTGGTCGCGCTGATGGTCGGCGCCTCCTACGCGGCGGTGCCGTTCTACAATTGGTTCTGCCGCGCCACCGGCTTCAACGGCACGACGCAAGTGGCGACCTCTGCGCCGGCCACGGGCCCGATCGCGCGGAAGATCTCGGTGCGCTTCGATTCCAACGTCGCGCCCGGCCTGCCCTGGAAGTTCGAGCCGGAGCAGAGCGAGATCGAGGTCAATATCGGCCAGGTCGTGACGGTCTTCTACACCGTGACCAACCAGGCGGCGCGCGCCACTGCGGGCCAGGCCGCCTATAACGTCGCACCCCTGACGGTCGGCGCCTATTTCCAGAAGATCAACTGCTTCTGCTTCACCGAGCAGACCATGGCACCCGGTGAGAAGCGCGAGATGCCGGTCGTGTTCTACGTCGATCCGTCGATCGCCGCCGACCATGAGAACGACGGGCTGAGCACGATCACGCTGTCCTACACGTTCTATCCGGTGCGCGATCCCGTGGTGAAACCGCTGGCATCGGGCGAAGCCGACAAGCGCAAGGGAAATCTTTGACCGCAGGGCTCACGCGCAGGCGGTTGGACACAAGGGGATAAGTGCCGGACAGGCACGGGATTGAGGAGAGAGAGAGACGGAAATGGCCACGGCGCACACCAAGCATCACGACTATCACCTCGTCGATCCCTCTCCCTGGCCGGCGGTCGGCTCGCTCTCGGCCTTCATCATGGCGGTCGGCGCGGTCGCCTGGATGCACCACATGTTCTCGGCGGCGCCGATCGTGTTCGGCGTCGGCACCGTGGGCGTGCTCTACACCATGGCGAGCTGGTGGGCCGACGTGATCAAGGAAGCCCAGTACAAGGGCGACCACACCCGTGTCGTGCAGCTGCATCACCGCTACGGCATGATCCTGTTCATCGCCTCCGAGGTGATGTTCTTCGTCGCCTGGTTCTGGGCCTATTTCAACGCGGCGCTGTTTCCGGCCGATGCCGTCCACGCCACCCGCGATGCGGTGTTCGGTTGCGGCCTCGGCACGCAGCCCGGCGCCTGCGCGGTCCCGGGCACCTGGCCGCCGAAGGGCATCGAGACCTTCGATCCCTGGCATCTGCCGCTGCTGAACACGCTGATCCTGCTCACGTCAGGCACCACCGTCACCTGGGCGCACCATGCGCTGCTCGAGAACGACCGCCAGGGCTTGAAGTATGGCCTGATCCTCACCGTCGTGCTCGGCGCGCTCTTCACCTGCGTGCAGGCCTATGAGTATGCCCACGCGGCGTTCTCCTTCGGCGGCAACGTCTACGGCGCGACGTTCTTCATGGCGACCGGATTCCACGGCTTCCATGTGCTGGTCGGCACCATCTTCCTGCTGGTGTGCCTATTCCGCGCCTATGCCGGCCACTTCACGCCGAAGCAGCATCTCGGCTTCGAGTTCGCGGCCTGGTACTGGCACTTCGTCGACGTGGTCTGGCTGTTCCTGTTCCTCTGCATCTACGTCTGGGGACGCGGCGCCGAGACCATGGCCAGCGCGGCGCACTGAGCCCGATCGAACCGATCAGGAAGGGCGGCCGCAGGGCCGCCCTTTCGCTTTCCGGCCGCCCGAAGTTTCGTCGGAAACTGTGATAGAGTCCGCCATCATGAACGACAGTGCCGGCACACCCCCGTCCGAAACCACCGTCCTGCAAAGCGCGCTGCGTGGGCTTGCCTGCAAATGCCCGCGCTGCGGCCAGGGCAAGCTTTATGCGGGCTTTCTGGCGCTCGCGCCCGCATGCGACCGTTGCGGGCTCGACTATGCCTTCATCGATACCGGCGACGGCCCGGCGATCTTCATCATCATGCTGGCCGGCGGCATCGTCGTCGCGTGCGCCCTCATCGTCGAAGTCAAATACCAGCCGCCATATTGGCTGCATGCGGTGCTCTGGCTGCCGCTCATCCTCGCCACCACGCTGTTGCCGCTGCGCTCGATGAAGTCGTTGCTGATCGCGCTGCAATTCCACCACAAGGCGGCGCCGGGCCGGTTGGTCGATCGCGCGAAATGAACGAGCCTGCGTCGCGCAAGGCCCCCGTGGCCGGCTTCGCGCTGTTCACGCTGTTCCTCACGGCTGTGTTCGTGGCGCTCGGTGTCTGGCAGCTGCAGCGCCGCACCGCCAAGCACGAGTTGATTGCGGCGCTCACCGAGCGGCTTGCGGCCGCGCCGGTTGCGCTGCCGCCGCCCGCGCAATGGGCCGCGCTCAATCCCGCCCGCGACGAATTCCGCCGCGTCAGCTTCACCGCGACCTACGCAGCCCTCCCCGATGCAATGGTCTATTCCTCCGGCTCGGCGGTGCGCAAGGACGCCTCCGGCCCCGGCACCTGGGCGTTCCTGCCGGCGCGGCTTCCCGGCGGCGAGATGGTCGTGATCGACGCGGGTTTCGTCGAGAACACGATGCAGGACCGCGGCGTCGAGGATCGCGCGGTGAACAAGCTCGTCACGGGCCAACCGGTTGAGCTCACCGGCTATCTGCGCTTTCCCGAGGCGCCAAGCTGGCTGACTCCGGCGGAGAATCGCGGCAAGCGGCTCTGGTTCGTGCGCGATCATCTGGCAATCGCAAGCGTGCTGGGCTGGGGCACGGTTGCGCCGTTCTATATCGATCTCGAACGGCCCGCGCCGGCGAACGGCATCCCGCGTCCGGGACCGCTCCAGGTGAATCTCAAGGACGACCATCTGCAATATGCAATCACCTGGTTCACGCTTGCAGGCGCCGTGCTTATCGCCTTCGGCGTGTGGGCAAGAGGCCGGCGGCAGAGCTGAGCTCATTGGGGCATGATCCGGAAAATGGGTAGCGGTTTTCCGAAAAGATCATGCTCAAACAATAAGGTCCATCGAGGGAACCCGGTATCGCCCGGGGTTTATTATTCAGCGCATATTCACGAGGGTAGTTCTAAGCCGCCAATATTGTCCGCGGCAGATTGGGTGCGGCGTGAGTGATTTCGACCAGATGGGAATTATCGTAGACTGGGTGGATGCCTGCCGTAAGGGCGACCTCACAGCCCTGCTCGACCTCTATGCCGACGACGCGCAGCTCGAATGCACGTGCGACGGCGCGCGGCGCTATCGTGGCCGGAGCGAGATCGCGGCCTATTGGCAACCGCGGCTCAGCGCCTTCTCCTTGGCGGGGTTCGGGCTGGAAGAGATCAATCCCGCGCCCCACGGCATCCACCTCGAATATTCCGTCGCCGGCGCGCTGCGCATTCAGGCCTCGTTCCGCTTCAGCCCGGATGGCAAGATCCACAGCACGCTGTGCGAACCGGCGCGACAGAATGCGCATGATGGTTGCGCCTGCTGAACTAGCCTGGTGACGGAACGTCCCGCATCGTCTCCGCCGGAAGGCGGCAGCGCACGTAGGTTCGGTCATCCACGCGCAACAGCGATAGCGATCCGCTGAGCGCGCGCACGCGCTCATGCATGCCGGTCAGGCCCCGGCCGAAGACGTTGTCCGCAGGGAAGCCGCCGCCATCGTCGGAGATCTCGACGACGAGCGTCTTGTCGGCAACCGTCGCCTGCACATGTGCGTTGCCGGCGTTGGCATGTCGCAGCACGTTGGTCAGTGCCTCCTGGATCACTCTATAGACGGTCTGCGCCAACGGTCCGCCGATTGCGCTGAGATCGCGATCGATCGCATCCGTCAGCATGATATGAGGTGCCTGCTTACGAAAATTCCGGAGCAGCGTTTGCACGCTGCTCGAAAGGCCGAGCTCTTCGATATAGAGCGGCCGCAGCCGGTCGAGGATGCGGCGGTTGGTCTGCTGCAGGGCCTCGACCGATTGCAGCAGGTCCTGTGCCGAATTGCCGAGATGTCCCGTTGGCTCGGAGGCATCGGTCAGCGCGATCGTGCCGGCGCGGATGCTGAAGAGGAGGGGCCCGAGCTCGTCGTGCAGTTCGCGGGCGAGATCGCGCCGCTCGTCATCTTGCAGCGACACCAGGCGGTGCATCAGATCGCGATTGTCCTGGCTGAGTTGCGCCAGCGTTGCAGCCAGCGCGTTCGCCTCCTCGCAGCCTTGCCGGATTTCCGCTGGGCCTCGGACCGGAATTGGGCTCGTGTAGTCGCCCCGCCGTATTCGCGTGAGACCTTCGCCGAGATGTTGCAGGGGGCGCAGGGCCGAACCGGCGAAGACATAGGCAACGGTGCCGGTGAGCACCATCAGGACAGCGACCAGGCTGGTCAGCGCAAGGAAGCCGATCCACTTCTCGAACAAGTCGGCCGATATGTCCGGGAAGAACACGATATCGCCGACATGTCTGCCGTCTATGACGATCGGAAACGCCGCTTCCATCTCTGGTATGGTGATGAGGTTGACGAACCATTGCGGAACCTTCTTCAGGTTGCGCAAGTCTTTCGGAGAAGGCGGGGGACCTCCATCCATGCGGCGGAATTGAATATCCGTGGAGGCGTTCAAGGACTGAACAAATGCATCGAGGGTCTTTTGCGGGTTGTCCGATGCGCGCAGGGTGCTGTTGAGCGCGGCGGCGATGGTCTGGATCGAGCGTCGAGCCGGCTCGTGTTCATCAGCTACCTGACCTGGTGCAAATATCTGCAGTAATATGCCGCCCAGGATCAGGGCTGCGAGAAGGCTCGCGCCGAGCGGGAGAAACAATTGCGTTCGGAACGAAAGTCGTCGCCACATTAGGTCAATTCTAACGCGTATCGGCCGGATTTGCTCTTTCCATTTATTCCCGGCGGGCTATGAGTCGAAAAACAAGAGAGTGCGCGATGCAAGATACCGCCAAGCTGGCGACGAGGGTCCTGATCGTCGACGACCATCCCGTGGTGCTGTCGGGCTGCCGCACCCTGTTCGCATCCGACCATTCAATCCGCATTGACGAGGCGAGCGATGCCAAATCCGGGCATCGCGCCTATGTCAGCAAGCGGCCCGACGTCACCGTGATCGACATCAGCCTGCCCGACGTCTCCGGGTTCGAGCTGATGCGGCGTATCCGCAAGGACGACCCCGACGCCAAGATCATCATGTTCAGCATGAACGACGATCCGGCGTTCGTCGTGCGGGCCGTCGAGCTCGGGGCGCAGGGCTATGTCTCCAAAGGCGACGACCCCAGGATCCTGCTCAAAGCAGTGCGCAAGGTGGTCGCGGGTGACAACTTCATCTCGCCGCAGCTTGCGGAAGCCGTGACGTTTTCCGGCGCGGCGATCAAGGCCAACCCCGCGTCACAGATGACGCCGCGGGAGCTCGAAATTCTTCGCTTGCTCGGACGCGGTGACAAGATCGTCGAGGTCGCCGAGGCGCTCGGCATCTCCTACAAGACGGTCGCCAACACCACGTCCCTGCTCAAGCAGAAGCTTGGCGCCAAGAACCATTCCGACCTGATCCGGATCGCAGTGGAAATCGGGATGAACTGACGTTCGCCAGCGACCGAACCGGCTGCTCCGGGATGCAGCGGTTCGGCCGACGGATCGACGCCGCCGTTGGCCGGGCAATGCATTGGACAACGGGCTGACACCCATCCGCCGACACAATGGGCCGAGGCTGTATTCGTTCCCGCGGCTGATTCGGGAAAAAGCGGAGTTCAGGGGCAAGGATCACTGACAGGACTTGGCTGCAATTGCCAAAACGAACCAGAGCCCGGATCGGGAAAAATAGGAACATTTTCGACGCGCGCGGGGTTTGGACTTGACGATTTCGTGACAGGCGACGAAAGCTTGCCGGAACAGTTTTGAGGGGTCGGCGACCCCGATGAGGCAACCGGTCTGCACACAACGACAGACCTTCCAAGAGAAGGGCTGCGGCAATGCCGCAGCCCTTTTTCATTGGGCGAGGGGTAGGTCGGAAGCGGTTTCCCGATGCCGCAAAACACTCTATGGTGGTTCAAAGCCACCGGCTGTTGACAAGTAATTACGTAAAATCAAAGGCTTAAGGGTCGAGCTTAGGGCCCGGCCGCCTTTGGAGGGCAGTTTGACTCGCTATATCTCGACCCGGGGCGAAGCCCCCGAACTCGGCTTTTGTGACGTGATGCTGACCGGGCTTGCCCGCGACGGCGGCCTGTATGTGCCTGCGGTGTGGCCACAGCTTCCGAGCGAGACGATCGCCGGCTTCTTCGGCCGCCCCTATTGGGAGGTCGCGGTCGACGTGATTCGTCCCTTCGCCGGCGGCGAGATTTCCGACGCCGAGCTCGGGCGCATGGCGAACGAGGCCTATGCCACCTTCCGCCATCCTGCGGTGGTGCCGCTGCGCCAGATGTCCCCGCACCAGTTCGTGCTGGAGCTGTTCCACGGTCCGACGCTCGCCTTCAAGGACGTGGCGATGCAGCTGATCTCGCGGCTGATGGACCATGTGCTCGAAAAGCGCGGCCAGCGCACCACCATCGTGGTCGCGACGTCAGGCGATACCGGCGGCGCCGCGGTCGAAGCCTTTGCGGGCCTCGAGAACGTCGATCTCATCGTGCTGTTTCCGCACGGCCGCATCTCCGAGGTGCAGCGGCGGATGATGACCACGACGGGCGCGGCCAACGTCCATGCGCTCGCCATCGAAGGCACCTTCGACGACTGCCAGGCGCTCGTGAAGGGGATGTTCAACAACCATCGCTTCCGCGATGCGACCTCGCTCTCCGGCGTCAATTCCATCAACTGGGCGCGCATCGTCGCGCAGGTGGTCTACTATTTCACCTCCGCCGTCGCGGTCGGTGCTCCGGCGCGCGCGGTCGATTTCGTCGTTCCGACGGGCAATTTCGGCGACATCTTCGCCGGCTACGTCGCCAAGCGCATGGGGCTGCCGGTGCGCACCCTGCGCATCGCCGCCAACGTCAACGACATCCTGGCGCGCACGCTGAAGACCGGCATCTACGAGGTGCGTGAGGTGCACGCGACGGCATCGCCGTCGATGGACATCCAGATCTCCTCGAACTTCGAACGGCTGCTGTTCGAGGCCGGCCGGCGCGATGGCGCCGGCGTGCGTCGCCTGATGGAACAGCTGAAGCAGTCCGGCCGCTTCGTGCTACCCGATGCGACACTCGCCGCGATCCGCGAGGAGTTCGATGCCGGGCGCGCCGACGAGACCGAGACTGCGGCTGCGATCCGCGCCGCCTGGCGCGAAGCAGGCGAGCTGGTCGATCCTCATACCGCCGTGGCGCTCGCCGTCGCGGACCGCGACACCACCGATACTAGGGTGCCGAGCATCGTGCTCTCTACCGCCCATCCGGCCAAGTTCCCCGACGCCGTCGAGGCGGCTTGCGGCCAGCGGCCGCAATTGCCGGCCTGGCTCGACGGGCTGATGACCAAATCCGAACACATGAGGGTGATGAAGAACGATCAGGTCGAGCTCGAGCGGTTCGTGCTGTCCGCCAGCCGCGCCGCAAAGCAGGGAGTTGCCGGATGAGCGTCGAGATGTCCAAGCTTGCCTCCGGCCTCACCGTCGTCACCGACGAGATGCCCCACCTTGAGACGGCGGCGCTCGGCGTCTGGGCCGGCGTCGGCGGACGCGACGAGAAGCCGAACGAGCACGGCATCTCGCATCTGTTGGAACACATGGCGTTCAAGGGCACGACCAGGCGCTCCTCGCGCGAGATCGTCGAGGAGATCGAGGCGGTCGGCGGCGACCTCAATGCCGGCACCTCGACCGAGACCACGTCCTATTACGCGCGGGTGCTGAAGGCCGACGTGCCGCTCGCGCTCGACGTGCTCGCCGACATCCTTGCCAACCCCGCCTTCGAGCCCGACGAGCTGGAGCGCGAGAAGAACGTCATCGTGCAGGAGATCGGTGCCGCGCAGGACACGCCCGATGACGTCGTGTTCGAGCATCTGAACGAACTCTGCTATCCCGACCAGCCGATGGGCCGTTCGCTGCTCGGTACCGCCAAGACGCTGCGCGCCTTCAACCGCGACATGCTGCGCGGCTATCTGTCGACGCATTATCGCGGGCCCGACATGGTGGTGGCCGCGGCCGGGGCGGTCGATCACGGCCAAGTCGTCGCGGAGGTCGAAAAGCGTTTTGCGAGCTTCGAGGGGACGCCCGGGCCGAAGCCGCAGGCCGCTCGGTTCGGCCAGGGCGGCGCCAAGGTGGTGCATCGCGAGCTTGAGCAGGCGCATCTGACGCTGGCGCTCGAGGGGGTGCCGCAGACCGATCCTTCGCTGTTCTCGCTGCAGGTCTTCACCAATGTCCTCGGCGGCGGAATGTCGTCGCGCCTGTTCCAGGAGGTGCGCGAGAAGCGCGGCCTCTGCTACTCCATCTACACCTTCCACGCGCCCTACACCGATACCGGCTTTTTCGGCCTCTATACCGGCACCGATCCCGCCGACGCACCGGAGATGATGGAGGTCGTGGTCGACATCATGAACGAATCGGTGGAGACGCTGACCGACGCCGAGATCGCCCGGGCCAAGGCACAGATGAAGGCGGGTCTGCTGATGGCGCTGGAGAGCTGCTCCTCCCGCGCCGAGCAGCTCGCCCGGCATGTGCTGGCCTATGGGCGCCCGCAGACAGTGCAGGAACTGGTCGCCCGGATCGACGCCGTCAGCATCGAATCGACCCGGGACGCGGCCCGTGCGCTGCTGTCGCGCAGCCGGCCTGCGGTCGTCGCATTGGGCAGCGGCAGGGGTCTGGACACGGCGGTGTCTTTTGCGGAAGGATTGACACGGGCGCGCGCCAAGGCGCGGCTGCATTAGGAGCCGCGCGCGGGCCTCGCCCCGGGAAGCATCACCATGGCCCTCTTTCGCCTGCCAACCAGTGGACCCGCCGCCCTGGCGCCGCGCGGCAACGGGCTGCTCCTGCGCGCGCCGCAAATGACCGACTTCCTGCAATGGGCTCATTTGCGCGAGACCAGCCGCGACTATCTGACGCCTTGGGAGCCGATCTGGCCGTCCGACGATCTCACCCGCTCCGGCTTCCGCCGCCGCCTGCGCCGCTATGCCGAAGATATCGCCGCGGACCGCTCCTATCCCTTTCTGATCTTCCGTGAGCTCGACAGCGCCCTGGTCGGCGGCATCACGCTCGCCAATGTCCGGCGTGGCATCGTGCAGGCCGGGACCATCGGCTATTGGGTCGGCCAGCCCTATGCCCACCGCGGCTACATGACGGCCGCACTGCGGGTGCTGCTGCCGACGCTGTTCGGCGAGCTCAATCTGCACCGGGTCGAGGCCGCCTGCATCCCGACCAATGCGCCGTCGATCCGGGTGCTGGAGAAGTGCGGCTTCTCGCGCGAGGGCCTGGCGCGCCGCTATCTCTGCATCAACGGGGTCTGGCAGGATCACCTGCTGTTCGGCCTGCTGCACGAGGACTTCCGCGGCTGAGCAGCCTGATGGATGCGGCCTAATCCCTTTTTGCCGCCTTGGGTTCGCCGATATTGGCGATATAACCCGGCCGGAACATTGTCATGGAGTACGGGTGTTGATGGTGCAGGAGCTTCGGTCATCGCGGACGAGGTTGCGGCGGGGCGCAGCGGTCGTGCTGGCATTATCGGTCGGGCTCGCCTCCGTCTCGCCGGTGGCGGCGCAGTCGTTGACCGACCGCTTCAAGAGCCTGTTCGGCGGCAAGTCCGACGAGCCGGCGGAGCCGAAGCCGGCGCCTGCGCCCGGGCAGCCGGCCGAAGACGACCTCGATTGCCCGCAGGTCACGGTGCGCGCGGGCGCCTCGACCTACGCGGTCGGCGCCAGCGGCAAGCCGGCGGTCGGCAATGACATCCGCTTCCAGGCCTCGATCACCAAGATGGCGCGCGAATGCTTGCGCAGCAGTGCCGGCATCACGGCCCGGATCGGCATCCAGGGCCGTGTCATCGCCGGCCCCGCCGGGGCGCCTGCCTCCGTCGAGGTGCCGCTGCGCATCGCCGTCGTGCAGGGCGGCGTCGGCGAGAAGGTGATCGCCTCGAAGGCCTACCGGACCACGGTGGCGATGTCGGAAGGCGGCAGCGTGCCCTTCACCTTCGTCGCCGAGGATCTGGCCTATCCGGTGCCGGCGCCCGCGGTTGCCGATACCTACATCTTCTATGTCGGCTTCGACCCGCAGGCGCTCTCGCCGGAGAAGGCTAAGCCGAGGAAGAAGTAGCTTCAGTTCAAGGTCTCGTGCCCCGGACGCGGCGCAGCGCTCCCGGCGATGTGAAGCGTATCGTCCGGTGCGGTGCGACGCAGAGCCGGGGCCCACGCCGCGGCATGCTGGGTCCCGGCTCTGCGGAGCAGCGTTGCACGCTGCACCGCGTCCGGGACACGAGAGACCAGCACAAACAAAAAAGCCGGCGCTCGTCGCGCCGGCTTTTTGATTGGGTAAGGCAAATCCCTCAGTTCAGCTTCTGCCTGACTTCGTTGATGCCCTTGGCGAGCAGGTCGTCGGCGATCTGGCCCTTGACTGACTGCGACAGGATCGTGGAGGCAGCCTGCACGGCGGCTTCCGCGGCGGCTGCCCGGACGTCCGCTAGAGCCTGAGCCTCGGCGAGTGCGATCTTGCCCTCGGCGGTCTTGGTGCGGCGGGTGACGAAATCTTCCAATTTCGCCTTGGCCTCTGCTGCGATGCGCTCCGCTTCGGCGTTCGCGTTGGCGATGATGTCGGCGGCCTCGCGCTCGGCACCGGCAGTGCGCGCCTTGTAGTCGGCGAGCACCTTGGTGGCCTCCTGCTTGAGGCGCGCCGCCTCGTCCAGCTCGGCCTTGATACGAGCGGCGCGATGATCGAGCGCCGACATCGCCGTCTTGAACACCCCCACATAGGCGAAGATCACCATCAGGATCACGAAGGCGACGGCGACCCAAAACTCAGGTGTGAAGAACATCGAGACTAACCCTTCAAGGTCGCGTCAACGGCGGCATTGACCGACGCTGCATCCGGAACGACGCCCGTGAGCTGTTGAACGATGGTGCCGGCTGCATCGGCCGCGATGCCGCGGACGTTGCTCATGGCGGTCGCGCGGGTCGAGGCAATGGTCTTCTCCGCCTCGGTGAGCTTGGCGGACAGTTGCTCTTCCAGCGCCTTGCGTTCGGCTTCCGCCTGCGCATTCGCCTTCTCGCGGGATTCGTTGCCGATCGCCTGTGCACGTGCGCGCGCCGACGCGAGCTCGCCTTCATAGGCCTTGAGCGCCGCCTCGGACTGGTCCTTCAGCTTCTGCGCTTCGGCGAGATCGCCCTCGATCTTGTTCTGACGCGCCTCGATCGCACCCCCGACACGCGGCAGCGCGAACCGGGAGACGATCAGATACAGCGCGACGAAGGCGATCGCGAGCGACACCAGTTGCGAAGCAAAGGTGCTGCTCTCGAAAGGCGGAAAGCCACCGCCGTGGTGACCGCCATCGGCCTCCGTGTGAGCGCCGGTACCTTTGGCGCCGCCATGACTTTCAGCCATGGAGTTCTCCTGTTGCTGTCAGACGCGCCGCCTCCCACCAGGAAGCGGCGCGAAACGCGTTCAGAGCGGGACGAACAGCAGCAGCAGAGCGATCAGCAGCGAGAAGATGCCGAGCGCTTCGGTCACGGCGAAGCCGAAGATCAGGTTGCCGAACTGGCCCTGAGCAGCTGCCGGGTTGCGCATGGCTGCGGACAGATAGTTGCCGAAGATGAAGGCCACGCCGATGCCGGCGCCGCCCATGCCGATGCACGCGATGCCCGCGCCGAGAAACTTAGCTGCTTGCGGATCCATTTTTGACTCCTTGGAAGAAAGACAGGTGTGGGTGGAAAAGCACCCGGATCACTCAGTGTCCAGGGTGAATGGCGTCGTTGAGGTAGATACAGGTCAAGATCGCAAACACATAGGCTTGCAGGAACGCGACCAGCAGTTCGAGCGCGGTGAGCGCGACGGCGAGCGCCAGCGGCATGATCCCGCCGATCCAGCCGACCACGCCAAGAGACGCGCCGAGCATGGCAACGAAGCCGGCGAACACCTTCAGCGCGATGTGGCCGGCGAGCATGTTCGCGAACAGTCGAACGCTGTGCGAGACCGGCCGCAGGAAGAACGACAGCACCTCAATCGCCATGACCAGCGGCAGGATGTAGCCCGGAACGCCCGAGGGGACGAACACTTTCAGGAACTTCAGGCCGTTCTTGTAGAGGCCGTAGATCAGGACCGTGAAGAACACCAGCAGCGCCAGCGCCGCAGTGACGATGAGATGGCTCGTCACGGTGAACGTGTACGGAACGATGCCTACGAGGTTCGAGACGCAGATGAACATGAACAGCGAGAAGATCAGCGGGAAGAACCGCATGCCATCCGCTCCGGCAGTGCTGCGGATCATGCTGGCCACGAACTCATAGGAGAGCTCGGCCACCGACTGCAGACGCCCCGGAACCAGCTGCTTGCCGCTGGTGAGCAGAAGCAGCGCAATGATCCCCACCGCGACGAACATGTAGAGAGAGGCATTGGTGAAGGCGATCGTGTGATCGCCGATACGGCCGATCGTGAAGAGCGGTTCGACGTTGAACTGATGGATCGGGTCGATTTTCATCCGCGCGGCATCTCTCGTCTGCTGGACAAGCCGACCAGTGAAGATTGGTCGGCCGGCTGTGCCGGCGAGCGGCACGACAGTTAACCCGGCTAGGCCAATTACGAACCACCGCGCCTGTTCGGACCCGCGCCTGCCGTTCTCACCACATTCACCACGCCGGCGATGAAGCCCAGCAGCAGGAACGCGATGAATCCGAAAGGCGACGTCGACAGCAAGTGGTCGAACCCCCAGCCAATCCCCGCTCCGACAGCGACGCCGGCGATCAACTCCGAGGATAGTCGGAAACCAAGCGCCATCGCCGAGGCTCTGGCCGCTTTGTCTCCATCGTCACCTGCGGGTTGCTCGGTCTTGGCCCGGCGGTCGCGAAATTCGGACAACCGCTGATCAAGATTTCCGAGCCGATCGGAAAGCGCGGCTTCCTCGGGCGATCTATCGCGATCTCCATCCTCGCCGTGTCCCGTGCCCTGTGTCATGCAACGAAGACCCGAAACGCTGCGGCTGAATGGAAATTGCGCCCGTCACCCTCAAAAGCCGCGCGGACCATACTGATGGCCCATAATCAAGTCAAGCCAAGTCACGATTGCGTCGCTTCCGATTATGTATTTGATTTACTTGATGATATTGACGCGCACAGCAGCGCTGCACACAGCGTGACGCCGCACCGCAGCAGGTCTGCTTGCGAACGGCGGACGCAGCCGTGCTTTCGCCGCGCTCGCGGGATCAAAGAAGCCGCCGTGTTCGTTGATTTCGGGGGCGGCTTTTTGGCGGCGGATTGCCGGCTGGGGGTGTACAATTGCAGCCGCAGCGGTGCCGGGGCGGAGACAATGATGAGACCTGCGACGTCATCCACGACATCATGGCTCGCGGCGGCGGCCGCGGTGATGGTGGTCAGCGGCGGCCTCGTGGCCGCGCAATCTGCGCCCGACGGCGAAAATGGCCGCTACAGCATGACGCCCATCCCCGAGGGCGTGCTGCGGCTCGACACGCGCACCGGCACGGTGTCGACCTGCACCAGGAACGGCGCCGGTTGGGCCTGCTATGCGGTGCCCGACGAGCGGACTGCGCTCGACACCGAGATCGGCAGGCTCCAGGCCGAGGTCGAGCGGCTGAAGGCACAGCTCGCGGCGGGGCCGACGGTATCGGGCAAGATCGACGAGGCGCTGCCGAAATCCGATCCACTCAGGAAACCCGAGCCCAAGGTCGCCGAGGGCGAGCGCAAGATCGAGATCCCGCTGCCGAGCGAGCAGGACGTCGACCGCATGATGACGTTCCTGGAAAAGGCCTGGCGGCGGCTGATCGACATGGCCAACCGCGTGCAGAAAGACGTGTCGGGGAAGATCTGATGCGGGCCCCTCCATGACATCAGCCAGATCCGTCACCCGCTCCGCACCATCGTCCGAGCAGGCAACCACCGTCACATCGACACTGCTCACCGTGCAGACGCCTGGCCGCGGCTTCACTGATCTGACCAGCGAGGCCGCGAGATTCATCGCCGAGGCGCACGCGGGTGAGGGCGCGTTGACGCTGTTCATCCGCCACACCTCGGCCTCGCTGACGATCCAGGAGAACGCCGATCCCTCCGTGCTGGTCGATCTCACCACGGCACTGTCGCGGCTCGCGCCGGAGAACGCCGGGTGGACCCATGATACCGAGGGACCCGACGACATGCCGGCCCACATCAAGACCATGCTGACGCAGACTTCGCTCCAGGTCCCGGTCCTGAACGGCAGGCTCGCGCTCGGCACCTGGCAGGCGATCTATCTGATCGAGCATCGCAGCCGCCCGCACCGCCGTGAGATCGTGCTGCAATTCATCGGCAGCAACCGGTAGAGCGTTTTCGAGCGAAGTGGGTACCGGTTCGCGTGAAGAAAACGCGTCCAAGCAAGAACCACACAAAGCAAAACCGGCCGCGGAGACCGCGGCCGGTTGGTGTCGTCGATTGCTGCTGCGATCAGGTCGCCTTGATGTCGACGTCCTTGGTTTCCGGCAGGAACAGGAAGCCGATCACCACGGTAATCGAGGCGAAGATGATCGGGTACCACAGACCGGCATAGATGTCGCCGGTCGAGGCCACGATGGCGAAGGCGGTGGCGGGCAGGAGGCCGCCGAACCAGCCGTTGCCGATGTGGTAGGGCAGCGACATCGAGGTGTAGCGGATGCGGGTCGGGAACAATTCGACCAGCATCGCCGCGATCGGGCCGTACACCATGGTCACGAACAGGACCAGGACGAACAGCAGACCGATGATCGCCGCCGGCTGCGGACGGAAGACGTCGAACGGATGCGACATCTTCACGATGCCGGTGTCACCCGCCTTGGGATAGCCAGCCGCCTGCACCGCGGCGAGAACCGCCGGGTTGCTGTCCTTGGCGTTGGTGTAGGGCACGTCCTTGCCGTTGACCACGACCTTCACGCCCGAGCCGGCCGGACCCGAACTCGTCGTGTACCTGACCGACGATTGCGACAGGTAGGCGCGTGCGGTGTCGCAAGGCGCGGTGAAGACGCGGGTACCGACCGGGTTGAACAGATCGCCGCAGCCGGCGGGATCGGCCACCACCTCGACCTTGACCGACTCGATGGCCTTTTCCAGCGCCGGGTTGGCGTTGGACGTGATCATCTTGAAGATCGGGAAGAATGTGAGGGCCGCGATCAGACAGCCGCCGAGGATGATCGGCTTGCGGCCGATCTTGTCGGAGAGCGCACCGAACACGATGAAGAAGCCGGTGCCAAGCAGCAGCGACCACGCAATCAGGAGGTTGGCGGTGTAGCCGTCGACCTTCAGGATCGATTGCAGGAAGAACAGCGCGTAGAACTGGCCGGTGTACCAGACGACGCCCTGGCCCATCACGCCGCCGAGCAGGGCGAGCAGCACGAGCTTTCCGTTCTGCCAATTGCCGAAGGCTTCCGTCAGCGGCGCCTTCGAACTCTTCCCCTCTTCCTTCATCTTCTGGAAGATCGGCGATTCGTTGAGGCGGAGCCGGATCCAGACCGAGATGCCGAGCAGCAGCACGGAGACGAGGAACGGAATGCGCCAGCCCCACGCCGCGAAATCGGCCTCACCGAGCGCGGTGCGGGTGAACAGGATCACCAGCAGCGACAGGAATAGGCCGAGGGTCGCCGTGGTCTGGATGAAGGAGGTGTAGAAGCCGCGCTTGCCGTTCGGCGCGTGCTCCGCGACGTAGGTCGCCGCACCGCCATATTCGCCGCCGAGCGCCAGGCCCTGGGCCAGACGCAGGATGATCAGGATGATCGGGGCCGCGATGCCGATGGTGGCTGCGTTGGGCAACAGGCCGACGATGAAGGTCGACAGGCCCATGATGAGGATGGTGACGAGGAAGGTGTACTTGCGGCCGACGATGTCGCCGACACGGCCGAACACGATCGCGCCGAACGGGCGCACCAGGAAGCCGGCGGCAAACGCCAGCAGCGCGAAGATGTCGCGGGTTGCCGGCGGATAGGCCGAGAAGAACTGCGCACCGATGATGCCGGCCAGCGAGCCGTAGAGATAGAAGTCGTACCACTCGAAGACGGTACCGAGCGAGGAGGCGAGAATGACGAACCGTTCGTCCTTCGTCATCCCCTGCGCGCTCGATTGAGACACAGCCATTGTCGTCATTCCGATTCGCTCCCGCTTGCTTTTTTGGATTCAAAACTGATCCGCGCCATAAAGGCGCGCAATTAATCAAGGTGAGCACTTACATGCTTGCCGCGTCCGGCCCAATAGTACTTTCGGCTCGAACCGACTTTTGGATGAGACGCAAGGAGCGAGTGCGCCTAAAAAATTGTCAGGGATCGGAAGGATCGCGAAGCTATCCTGGCAAAGAGCGACAGGGTGCAGGAGCGAAATACCGTCGCCGATCTGCAGAAAAACCGGGAAGCCGGTGCGACGGTCCACATCACCATGGACACCAGCGTAGTCGGCGCGCAAATGCCAGGATAGATCTCTCGCATCAGTGTCGAGATTGTTTCTTGCGGATGCGACTGGAGCCGGCGTTCTTCCTTTGGAAGACACAGCCGCATCTCGGCTTCGGTGGTGGTCTTCTGGTCCGCGCCTCCCGCTTTCAGGATAGGCACCAATGCCAATCTTTGGCGCAAATGGTTGCTCGCGCCTTCTGAAGTCTAGACTAAAGTCCAATGAAGGATAAGGCCAACGCGATCGTCCACATCACGATGGAAATGATCGCGGTCCAGCACGCGAACAGAAGATAGGTTTCCCGCATGACTGCTGAGATCGTTTGCTGCGCATGAGCTTGAGGCGGACGGCGCTCCTTGGGAAGATAAAGCCACATCTCGGTCCGGCGGTGATCCTTGGTTCGGGCTTCGCGGGCCTTGAACGCGAGCACAAGCGTCATTGTCATGCTGAGAAAACCTCCCGCCTGAAACGCGGCACGCGGGAGGAAGGACAGGCCGATCATGACGCAGAAGATGGCTAACGAGGCGAACCCGCAAGCGCGCAGCACAATCGCATAGGCGATACGGCGCACCTCTTCCATGAGCCGCTACTCCGTCGATCGAAATTGATCAGCCACATCGATTGAGGGAACTGAGCCCAGCCTAGCGCCGGCAGAAGCGGTGCTCAACCATGCGATGAACGGCTACAGTCCGATATGGAGAAAGTTCCCGACGGCCGGAAGCGCGAGGATCGCGGTGCCGGCAAGCCACAGCCACAGCGAGACATTGTTCGACTCGGCGGTGCCGGTGATCCGCTCATAGATCGCCGCCGGGATTCCGCCAAGAATGACTGTGGCGGTCGAGACCATCAGCGAGGCGAACATCAGCGTCAGGGACAGATTTCCAAACAGCAGCGGACCGGCGAGCATCTGCACGTAAAGGAGTGTGAAGATCAGCGCCAGCTGGTTGAATATGCCGTTGATCATTCCGAAAAACGCAATTGCTACGAAATAGTAGTTGCGGCTCATCCGGCCGCTCCGCCGAGCCGAGGGGCGAGATTGAACAACAGCAATGTGTAGTGAAACGCGACGCGCAGCCAGAACAGCCAGACGAAGCCGAACAGCCACAGTACGACCGGAGGAGTTACCCTCGGTGTCACGACCGCGACGGCCGCTACGACGGGATCGGTGATTCGGCAAAAGAATCGCCAGATGTAGTTCGGCGAGTCCGCATCGACCATCAGACCCAGCAGGACGCGGCCAAGCAAGGTGTACATCAATGCCGCCAGCAGGAAATTGGGCAAGTGGAAGTACCAGTATGCGGCTAGTGACGTTGTGTCCAAGGACGCTTCTCCTCGCGACCGGCAGCTCAATCCTCAATCGGCATCTTGTGCGACAATGGCAAGGGCATTGTGTCCCGACAAGACTGGCATTTCAGACAAGACAAAGACGGGGCCCAAGGGGGGCCCCGTCTGGCGACTTTGGCGCTGCGATGCCTCAGGTAGTCTTTTCCTCGAGCACCGTCCTGCCTCGCGGCCTCCTGATGTCATCGACATAGGCCTGCATTTCCCTCGACGGCTCCCTGCCGAGCAGGCTGACGACATAGATGACGAGGAAGCCGAGCGGGGCTCCGAGCAGTCCGCAGGCGATGTTGGTAAGGTTGAACCAGCCGACCTTGTTGGCCAGCGGGTGCGCGAGCGTCGGGAAGCTCTCCATGGCGTTGGGCAGCGCCATCGCCTTGGCGATATCGACCAGCGGCGCACCGGTGGCCGGATTGAGCAGCGACGTCATGCCGAAGTACTTCACGCCCGCACCCGGGAAGTAGCGCGTGGTCACGAGGTAGAACAAGCAGAGCCCGAAGCCGGCGATGATGCCGCAGACCGCACCGGCCGCCGTCGTGCGTTTCCACCAGACACCCATCACGAGGGCCGGGAAGTTGCCCGCCATTGCAAGCGAGAATGCCCAGCCGACCATGGCCAGGATGTCCGCCGGCTTGGTAGCTGCCGTCGCAGCCGCGACCACGGCGACGCCCACGAGAAGAACACGCGCCACCGTGAGGCGGCGGATGGTCGGCGCGTTCGGGTCGATCATCTTGTAGTAGATGTCGTGCGACAACGCGTTCGCGATGGCGAGCAGCAGCCCGTCAGCGGTGGACAAGGCGGCGGCGAGACCGCCGGCCGCCACGAGACCCGAAATCACATACGGAAGGCCCGCGATTTCCGGCGTCGATAGCACGATCACGTCCGTGTTGATGACGAAGTCCTGCAGCCGCACCACGCCGGGATGTCCGGCAATCGCCTTGCAGGCCGCAACGACAGCATCAATGCTGGCCGCGTTCTTGCCGCAGATCTGGATCAGCCCAAGCTCACCCCAGGTGAATAACCATGGGCGGATTGCCGTCAGGTCCCTGCCGATGATGTTGGTATAGACCTCCAGCTTGGAGAAAGCCGCGTAAGCCGGCGCCGAGAAGTACAGCAGGAAGATGAACAGCAGCGACCATGCCACGGACTGGCGCGCCTCACGCACTGACGGCGTGGTGAAATAGCGCATCAGGATATGCGGCAGCGAAGCCGTGCCGACCATCATGCACATGATGATTGCGAAAAAGTTGAGCGGGCTATAGTTGATGAACGGCTGAATATGCGGCTTGAGCGCCGCGGCTGTCGCCAGACCCGACGCCAGCATCCCCTGCTCTCGCGCGGTGATGTCGGCGATCGCCTGTCCGTAGGTGAGCTGCGGAAGCGGAATTCCATACTTCATGGTGGACAGGATCACGATCGGCGTCAGATAGGCGATAATGAGAACGATGTACTGCGCGATCTGCGTCCACGTCACCGCGCGCATGCCGCCGAGCATGGCGCAAAGCAGGATGCCGACCAGGCCCGCGAACACCGCAAGCTCGAACTGCATGCCGAGGAATCGCGATGCGATAAGGCCGGTGCCGTAGATCTGCGCCGTCACATAGGTGAAGGAGCAGGCAACCAGCACGATCACACCGAGAATTCGGGCAAAGTTGCCGCCGTAACGGAACGACAGGAAGTCGGGCACCGTATAGGCACCGAACTTGCGCAGATACGGTCCGATCAGGATCGACACCAGCACAAATCCGCCAGTCCATCCAAGCACCCAGGCGAGGCCGTCATAGCCAAGCAGGAACAGGGTGCCGGCCATGCCGACGAAGGATGCCGCCGACATCCAGTCGGCGCCCGTTGCCATGCCGTTGTAGAAAGCGGGGACGCGCCGGCCGGCGACGTAGTATTCCGAGACCTGCGCGGTTCGCGTCATGACGCCAATGATGGCGTAGACCGCAAGCGTGAAGAACACGAACAGGTAGCCCAGGATCTTGTTGGGAACGCCGGCCTGCTCGAGAAATGCAAGCAACAGGATGAATGCGAGGAACCCACCCGTGTAGGTGCCGTACATCTTGCCCAGATTCTTGATGAAGTCCGAAGTGCTTGTCGTGGCTTCCGTGGCCATGGTCCGTCTCCTCCCCTCAATCGTCCTCAGCAAAATCAAATTCGCGATCGATCCTGTCCTGCTGTTTCGCAAACACGAACAGCATCACCACGAACACGATAAGCGACCCCTGCGCCGCCATATAGAAGCCGAGCGGAAAACCGAGGATCGGGATGACGATCTTGTTGAGGGGATCCACGAACATATGGATGATGAAGCCGAAGAAGAACCAGATGCCGAGATGCGTGAACATCAGGCGCGAGGTCTTCGCCCAGTGCGCTACTTCTCTCTCTTTCAGATTTGTTGAGTCGATCATGGGTTGCAATCCTCCCTCAAGAGCCGGTTCGCCAATGCGCCGGAATTGAACGGTCGAGGGATTGCAATCCCACAACTGCGGCGTCCCCCGCGCCGCCGCTTCCGTCGATCTTTTGCCGATTGGAAGCGAGCTGAGGCTAACACTGCAGGTTACCAAGGCTTATTATACTTTCGGCGGGAAAATTTGTTGCAGCTGCTAATAGCGATGCTGCATTGAAACATGGAGTTTCCAGATGCTGCCCTTGCCGAACGCACCGGACGATCTGGCAGGTTAGGCAAATGAAGCTGTTCGAAGGGTTCTTTCGTCCCCGGCCGCCGATTGGCGATCGCAAGGCGCTTGCCGA
Source organism: Bradyrhizobium sp. USDA 336 (assembly GCF_044908355.1). NCBI lineage: Bacteria > Pseudomonadati > Pseudomonadota > Alphaproteobacteria > Hyphomicrobiales > Nitrobacteraceae > Bradyrhizobium > Bradyrhizobium sp. USDA 336. Next base: position 6,333,688 of record NZ_JBIYDC010000002.1, read on the forward strand.
CTTCATCGACGCGCAGTCGGCATTCATCGTGCAAAAGGGCATTTACGAGTATTCGCGTGCCCGCGCTGGCCATTACGCCAAGGTGCTGTTTGCCGAGGAAGGCTTTGCACAAGCCGTCGAACGGTCGCGCTGGCAGGCTTATCCGCTCGGGCTTGCGATGGTCGGCGAGATGGTCGAGGGGGTATTGCGCCCACATGCCGGCATGCAGCGCCGGGCGGTTCTCGACCAGATGATCCTCGTCGTCCTCTCGGTTTTCGACCGTTACCCCGTGCCGCCGTCGCTCGGCGAGGACGCCTGGCTTGAGGCCCGGCGCGAGCTGGAGCAGAGGCTCGACCTCGTTGGCGGGCATGCGCCCAAGCGCGTGATGGACATTCCCGAGCCGCTGGCGGAAACCTATTTTGCGATGATGCCGATCCACGAAAAACTGCGCGGACGGGATTTCGAGACGATCCGCAATTACCTGCGTGTCAGCCTGTGCAACATCCATGACGAATTGGTCGATCGCATCGATGCAGCTGCCGTGACCAGGCTGCTGGCGTAGGATCGCCCGGCCTCTGCCAATGCCCGGCTTGCCGGCCGGCATCGCACGGTCCGGGCCTTCCGAGGGAGGACGATGGATACGACGAGTGGTGCTGCCCCGCTTTTGTCGCTCGACGCCGTTGTCATCGATGCCGAAACGACCGGGCTCGATCCGCGCAAGGCGCGGGTGATCGAGCTTGCCGGCGTGCGTCTGTCGGCCGGAAAGCTGGTCGATGGCGGTTCATTCGTTCAATTGCTGCGTCCGGCCGACCAACCGATCCCCGCCGAAACGACGCGCATTCACGGCATCGATGATGCCATGGTCGCTGAATCGCCGCTATTCCTGGATGTGTGGCCGCGTTTCGAGGCATTCCTCGGCCGGGCGGTCGTCATCGGGCACATGATCGGTTTCGATCTGGCCGTCCTGAAGCGCGAATGCGATCTGGCGGGATTGCCATGGTCCCGGCCTCGAACGCTCGATACCAGACTGCTTGCGGAGATCGTTGCGCCGGACCTCGGCGGATACCAGCTGGAGAATCTTGCGGCCTGGCTTGGCATTGACGTGGCCGGCCGGCACTCCGCTCTCGGCGATGCGATCACGACGGCACGGATCTTCCTGGCGCTGCTGCCGAGGCTGCGCGAGCACGGCATCCGGACCGTTGCGGAGGCCGAGCAGGTCTGTCGCGCGCTCACCACGGTGCTCGACGATCAGGTGCGGATGGGTTGGGTCGAGCCGGTCGAAGCGACGGCCCGTATCGATGCAGAGCAAACGCTGAAGCGGTTCGACGCCTACGCCTATCGCCACCGCAACCGCGACATCATGCGGTATCCCGTCATTTTCGTCGGTCCGGACGTTTCGGTGAGCGACGCCCTGGCGCGAATGACCAGCGAGAGAATATCGGCTGTGTACGTCGGTGCGGCGGATGCGGCCGCCGACGATATCAAGGCCGTCGAGGCCGGGATCGTTACCGAGCGTGACGTGCTGCGGGCGATCGCCCGGCTCGGTGCCCCCGCGCTGGAGCTGCCGGTGCACCGCATCATGAGCAGGCCGCTGGCGGCGATTCCCGAGGACGCGCTCGTCTATCGCGCGATTGGCCGGATGAATCGCCTCAAGACCCGCCATCTCGGCGTCGTCGATGAGGCCGGCCGGGTGGTCGGTGCGTTGTCCGCGCGGGACCTGCTGCGTCTGCGGGCAGGGGAGGCCATATCGCTCGGCGACGAGATCGAGGATGCCGCGGATACGCAGGCATTGGCGCTGGCCTGGGCGAAGCTGCCGCGGGTTGCGGAGGTGCTCCTGGCGGAAGGATTGACCGGGCGTCAGATTGCGGAGGTGATCTCCAGCGAGCTCTGCGCCCTCACCCGTCAGGCCGCTGTGATCGCCGAGCGGATCATGCGGGATCGCGGTCGGGGCGCGGCCCCAAGGCCATACACGCTGATCGTGCTCGGGTCTGCCGGGCGCGGCGAAAGCCTGCTGGCGATGGATCAGGACAATGCCGTGATCTTCGCGCAAGGCGAGCCGGGAGGCGACGAGGATCGCTGGTTTGAGACGTTCGCAGTGCACGTTGCAGATATTCTGCACGAGGCCGGTGTGCCCTATTGCAAGGGGGGCGTCATGGCGAAAAACCCACCCTGGCGCGGCTCGGTTGCAACGTGGCGGGACCGCATCGAGCACTGGGTCTGCCGCTCCAGTCCCAAGGATCTGCTGTCGGTCGATATCTTCTTCGATCTCCGGGGCGTTCATGGCGACGGCAGCCTTGCCGTCGCGGTCAGGCAGGCGGCTTTCGCGGCAGCCGAGGGGCAGGTCGCGTTCGCCAAGCTTCTGGTCGAAGGGATCAGCGTCCCTGCGAGCCTGAAATTCTTCGGCGGCATTCGCACTGACGGCGGTCGCATCGACCTCAAGGCGGCAGGGCTGTTCGGCCTGGTCGCTGCGGCGCGTGCGATGGCGATCCTTTACCATGTGATGGGCCGATCGACATCGCAACGCCTCGCGGGCGTGAAGGCCCTGGTTGGCCGTGGCGAGACTGATCTCGATGCGCTCGACGAGGCCCATGGTATCTTTCTGGAGCTGATCGTGTCGCAACAGATTGCGGATGTGGCGCAGGGGACGCCGCCCTCCAATGCGGTGCTGGTCAAGCCATTGTCGGCCCGTGATCGCGAGCGATTGAGGGCAGCGCTTCAAGCGGTCGCTGTGATCGAGGAGTTGACCCGGGACCTGCTGTTCAGGGACTGATGAGACCCGTCAGTGGCTTTTTTGCGCTGCAACATCAATTGGTTCGCCCCTGTGATTAACTGCCTTGCGACTACGGGCGGAAGGTTGCCTTGCAAGACGGCTCCAGTCAGTAAACAATCGCCAATTGCTGCTTGATCAGCAACGAGTTGAACTTCTTTCCCGATCTTTCGTCGGCCTGCGGAACAGATGACTGCAACAGCCAATGCAAACACCCAATCTCGTCATCGCCGATGATCATCCCCTGTTCCGCGATGCGCTGCGGCAGGCGGTGGCGGGCGTTCTCCCGTCGGCCCGGATCGACGAGGCCGGAACCTTCGAGGATCTGACCAAGCTTCTGGAGCAGACCTCCGAGGTCGATCTGGTCCTGCTCGACCTCTCCATGCCCGGGATCTCCGGCTTCTCCGGCCTGATCTATCTGCGCGCGCAATATCCGGCGATTCCGGTCGTGATCGTCTCGGCCTCCGACGACAGCGCCACGATCCGCCGCTCGCTCGATTTCGGCGCGTCCGGCTTCATCCCGAAGCGATTCGGGGTCGAGACCTTGCGTGACGCCATCCTCAAGGTGATGGAGGGCGACGTCTGGGTTCCCGCCGATACCGACCTGTCCGCCGCCGCCGACCCCGACATGACCCGCCTCCGCGACCGCCTGGTGACGCTGACGCCGCAGCAGGTTCGCGTCCTGATGATGCTGTCGGAGGGCCTTCTCAACAAGCAGATCGCCTACGAGCTCGGCGTCTCCGAAGCCACGATCAAGGCCCACGTTTCGGCGATCCTGCAGAAGCTCGGCGTCGAGAGCCGGACGCAAGCGGTGATTGCCGCGGCGAAGATCGCCGGCAGCCAGTGGAAGCAGGGCACGCCGACGGGGTAGCGTTTGCGCGTTAACTGGTGGATGTCCGGGCTCGCGGCAGAGCGCAATCATTCGGTGCGATGAGAGCTTCGGCGGTTTTGACCCGTTGTGGGCATTTCGATCGATGGATTAGCTGGACCACTAAGCCGTCGTTTGGAATAGACCGCCAATGGTAGATGTGGCTAAGTTGGGGGCAAACTCCGAAGGATGAAGATGCCGTACTTCGCAGCCAACCAGACCCAATCCGATCGCACGTCTAAGGTGCTTGCAGATGTCTTCTGTGCGCTTTTACTAGGGACCTTTTCCATCGTCTTTTTCGGTCTGGTTGGCGGCCTTGTTGCTTTCGTTCTGCTGGAAGCTTGCTTGCTCGCCCTCGATTGGGTGATGCCGAGCGACGATGATGCCGCTGGGGTTGTTCGCTAGCAGATTAGGGGCCAACGAATGAGCAAGCCCGTAAAATCTGAAAGCGAACTGATCGCCATGGCGAGAGCCGAGTTGAAGGTCCACGCCGACTGTCCCGATGGAATCACGATTTCCGTCCTCCGCGACGGGAAATCCTGGGAGTTTCGGGCCAGCGCTGATCAGGCGACCTCTGATCGGCCGGGCTATCCTGAATGCGTTGCCATGCTTGTCCAGATTGGGGATCACCTCTGCAAGCAGTACGATGTCGAGGGCTAGTCGCGCCTCTGCGACCCACACAAGATCAAAAGGTCAGCAGATGCGGTCGATCACCATCGTCAGACCAGCTGAGTAGGACATGACGATCGCCTTAGGAATTCCTGTGTCAAAGAACGGCAACGCCATCCATTGATGTGACTGTCCGTTGTGAGGCAGGAAGAACCAGAGAAGGACTACTGAAAAAACGACCAGGAATGCGCCGACCACGAAATTTGCCCTCGCTGTAGCTCGTTGGAGGCGGTCCTCCGACGATCGTGTTGTCCGCAGCCCTGCAGGTCAACCGAATTAAGCACTGCGACGCCATTTTAGATGCCGGCGCGGTAAACTGTCCATTTTGCTGTTGACCCGGAATAGGCTGGCGGTAAAGGTGCCTTGCTTCACGCGGCGGGCGAGACCTAACCATGGCTCGTCAAAAACCGACAATAAGAACGGGCGGAAGCGTCGGGAGGGTGACCTAACTTCCGCATGGGCGTGGACGACAGCTATTGCGTCGGCATGATCCTGCCTGCTTGGAGGTATCACTCAGCGAGCGGGGAAAAGTCTGCAATGCGCCCATTGTTGGCGATAAGTACGGCGATCGACTGGCTGAACGAAAAGGTCGGCAGCGTCTGCAACATTCTGGTGCTCGCGGCCTGTCTGGTCAGCGCTGTGAATGCGATGATCCGCTACGCCTTCAGCTACAGCTCGAACAGCTGGCTCGAAACGCAGTGGTACATGTTCGCCGTCGTCGTGATGTTCGGCGCGTCCTACACCTTCAAGCGCAACGAGCACGTCCGCGTCGAGATCCTTTATCTCATGCTCTCCGAACGCGGCCAGCTGTGGCTGGACCTGATCGGGACATTGGTCTTCCTCGTCCCGGCCTGCCTGCTCCTCAGCTACCTGTCTTGGGCGATGTTCTACAACTCGTTCGTCATCGGCGAAATGTCCAACAATGCCGGCGGCCTCATGCGCTGGCCGATCAAATTTGTGCTGCCGGCCGGATTCTTCATGCTGGCTTTGCAAGGTATCTCGGAGGTCATCAAGCGCGCCGCCGCCTTGCGCGGTGAAGTCACCATCGATGCGAAATACGAGCGGCCGACCCAATGATCACGATCGAGATGATGCCGCCGCTGATGTTCGGCGGACTTGTTCTGGCGATGCTCATCGGCTTTCCGGTCGCCTTCACGCTGGCCGCCCTCGGGCTCTCGTTCGGATTTCTCGCGATCCACTTGGGATTTTTCGAGTTCAGCTTCCTCCAGGCGATCCCGGAGCGCATCTACGGCAGCGTTCTGGCCAACGAGCTGCTGCTGGCCATCCCATTCTTCACGTTCATGGGCGCGATCCTCGAACGATGCGGCCTCGCAGAGGACATGCTGGATTCGATGGGGCAGCTGTTTGGCCCCGTTCGCGGCGGTCTCGGCTATTCCGTGATCATCGTCGGCTTCATCCTCGGTGCCATCACAGGCACCGTGGCCGCGCAGGTGATCGCGATGGCGCTGATCTCGATGCCGGTCATGATCCGCTACGGCTATAACGTGCGCTACATCACCGGCGTGCTCGCGGCCTCCGGCACCATAACGCAGCTGGTGCCTCCTTCGCTGGTTCTGATCGTGCTCGCGGACCAGCTCGGCAAGTCAGTGGGCGACATGTATCTGGGCGCCTGGGGGCCATCGATCCTCCAGATTGCGCTGTTCGCGGGCTACACCTTCGTTCTGAGCATCGTCAAGCCGGGCCATGTCCCGGCGGTGCCCAAGGAAGCGAGGACGCTCAAGGGCTGGGCGCTCTGGCGCAAATGCCTTCTAGGCATCATTCCATCCGCCGTTCTGATCTTCGTGGTGCTCGGCACGATGATGCTGGGCCTCGCCACGCCGACCGAAGCGGGCGCGATGGGCGCCGTCGGCGCAATCGTCCTCGCCGTCATCCATCACAAGGATTTCAGCTCGGCCGGTCACAAGGTCTTGCTCGTCGGCGTCGCCGCTGCCGGAATCGGCACCATCATCGGCATCTACTTCACGCCGAATCTGCCGTTCAAGATTGCGTTCGCGACTGCCTATTTGGCAGTGGCCTGGCTGTGTCTCGAGGTAATCAGGATTCCCGACCTGCGCTTGCTGGTAAAGCAGGGTTATGAGACCACCATGCGCATCACCTGCATGGTGACTTTTATCCTCATTGGATCGACCTGTTTCTCGATTGTCTTTCTCGGCTGCAACGGGGGCGTCTGGCTCGAACATATGCTGACATCGTTGCCGGGCGGTGTGTGGGGCTTCTTAATCTTCATCAATCTGTTCATCTTCTTTGTCGCCTTCTTCCTCGACTTCTTCGAGATTGCCTTCATTATTGTCCCCATGGTCGCGCCGACCGCCCTCAAGCTCCTCACCCCTGTCGTCGGCGCGGATGCTGCCTTGATCTGGTTTGGGATCATGCTGTGCGTGAACATGCAGACTTCCTTCCTGCATCCCCCCTTCGGCTTCGCGCTGTTCTATTTGCGCGGCGTGGCGCCGAAGGAAGTCAAGAGTTCAGACATCTATTGGGGCGCGGTGCCGTGGATCGGTCTGCAGGCGATCATGGTTGCGGTCGTGATCGCATTCCCGATCACTGTCACCGGGTTGCTGGACGCCCCGACCAAGGTGGATCTGGAGAAGATCAAGATCGAGATTCCGGACGTCGAGCTGCCGCCACCATTGATCGATTTCGGGCAGCCCAAGAACTGAGGGACGTCAACCGAGGCATTTCGGCGTGTCCGGCTTCATCCCGAAGCGGTTCGGGGTCGAGACCTTGCGTGACGCCATCCTCAAGGTGATGGAGGGCGACGTCTGGGCTGCCGCCGATACCGATCTGTCCGTCGCCGCCGATCCCGACATGACCCGCCTGCGCGACCGCCTGGTGACGCTGACGCCGCAGCAGGTTCGCGTCCTGATGATGCTGTCGGAGGGACTGCTCAACAAGCAGATCGCCTACGAGCTTGGTGTCTCCGAGGCCACCATCAAGGCCCCTGTCTCGGCGATCCTGCAGAAGCTCGGCGTCGAGAGCCGGACGCAAGCGGTGATCGCCGCGGCGAAGATCGCCGGCGGCCAGTGGAAGCAGGGCACGCCGACGGGGTGATCCGCTACAACGTGGTCAGAAGCACGCTGGCCGCTCTCGTATCCGCCGTTTCGGAGCCCTCGGCAAAGCCTTCGAGCGCCAATTGGAGCCATCGCTTCGCCTCGTCGCGGCGCCCGCGTCCGGCAAACAGCCCGGCGAGATCGATCGCAGCGCGCAGCTCCCAGGCCGTGGCGCCTTGCCGGCGACTGAGATCCAGGGATTGCATGAGGTGGGCTTGTGCCTGCTCGGCGTCGGGCTCGGGCAGCGACAACAGAACTCTGCCTTTCATCCGCAGCAATTCGGGCATGTAGAGATGATCGCCGCCCTGATCGACGAGGCGGATCGCATCGTCGATCAGGCGCGCACTCTGCTCGATCTGTCCAAGCGCCAACAAGCCTTGAACCAGCGCGATGTTGAAGGTCGTGGTGAGCAGTTCGTAGCCGGCCTCGTGGAGCTCGCGTAGGCAAGCGAAGATCGTATCGACGCCTTGCGCGGCGTCTCCCCGACGGATCGCCAGTTCGCCTTTCACGCCGCGGCCCACCACGAGATAGGGACCCATCGAGCGAGATTCGGCATGCGCGATGAATTGGTCGATGCTCTGCTCGGCGCCGTCGAGATCGCCGTCCCAGAGCGAGATCGAGACCGCCCAGATCAACGCGATGCAGAGCGTGATCGGATGCTCCATTTGCGCGGCTTCAGTCACCGTCTGTTGCGCCAGCTGCCGCGCGTCCGCGGGACGGCCCTGCAACCAGAGTTCGCGCGCCAGCGTGATGCCGGCCCGGTTGCGGTGATCGAAGCCATGAATGGTGCTGGTTCGTTCCGCGCCCGGCCCTTGGCATGCGACCTCGAGCATCTTCAGCGCGTCGCGGTGCTCGCCGGCCAGATGCAGCGAAACCCCGAGCAGCGAATGGGCGAGGACGATCGAGCCGGGATCGCCGAGCGGCTGCGCGACCGCAAGGCTCTGCTGCGCATAACCAAGCGCTGCGTCGAACTGCCCCATCCGTTCGTGAAAGATATGCATGCGGCCGAGCAGCTGCAGCTGGTTCGGCGCGTCGCCGCGCGCATCGGCGATCGCAAGGCTCCTACTCAAAGCCACGCGCGCCGCCTCGCTGCCGCCACGCGTGAACATCAGGGTCAGCCCGAGGGCGGCCTGGATGTGCATTTCATCGGCGCTGCCGCGTGCGGACGGGGTCATCGCAAGCAGTGCCCGTTCCGACCAGCGCCGGCATTCGATCAGAAGAGACATCGCGAGGAAGATCGGCGCTGCCGCGGCGGCGAGCGTGATGCCGGCGCTGGCGTCGCCGCCCGTGCCAAAGCACCAGTCCAGCGCGGCGCGCACGTTGTGGAGCGCGGAGAAGTGGATCGCCCGTTCGTCGGCGTTCGGCGTTGCCGCCCAAGTGCTGCCGGCCTGCTCCAGCCATCGCCGGTAGTAGGCCGCGTGGCGGGCGGCGAGCGCGGCGTCGTTCGGCTCGATCTCGAGCAGATAGGCGCGCGTGGTATCGAGCAGACGGTAGCGCATCATGGCGCCGACCGGCCGCGGCGCGACCATCGATTTGGCGACGAGACTGTCGATGGCATCGAACAAATGGGAGCGGTCGGCACGTTCATCCGGGACGACCTCGAGGGCGGCGTCGATGGTGAAGTGACCTGCGAAGACCGCCAGCCTGCGGAGGACGAGGCGCTCGATGTCGGACAGCAGCCCGTAGCTCCAGTCCAGCGTCGCCCGCAACGTCTTCTGCCGCGGCGGCGCGGTGCGCTGGCCCTGCCAGAGCAGATTGAGACGCTCGTCGAGCAGCGCGGCCGTCTGCTCCAGGCCGTAAGCTTCGACCCGGCCTGCGGCGAGCTCGATCGCCAGGGCCATGCCGTCAAGGTTGCGGCAGATCCTCGCGATAGTCGCGGCGTTGGTATCGTCGAGCGCGATCTGCGCGCCGCCAGCGGTCGCCCGTTCAATGAAGAGCTGAAGCGCGGGATAGGTCTGCGCAGCCGCCGCACTCAGCCCGGCACTATCAGGCGGTACGGCGAGCGGTGCCAATCGATAGACCTGCTCGCCCTCGACGCGCAGGGCTTCGCGGCTGGTGGCGAGGATGTGCACATCAGGCGCAGCGTGGAAGATCGCCGAAGCCAGCGGTGCCGCCGCGGCGATGACATGCTCGCAATTGTCGAGGATGAGCAGCATCCGCTTGTCCCTGACATGCGCGAGCAGCGCGGGCAGGGGATCGTCGGTCTCGGCCGGTAAGCCGAGCATCAACAGGATCGAGGTGATCACGAGATCGGGATCGCTGAGCGCGGCAAGGTCGACGAAATGTGCGGCGTCGGAGAACGTCGCGAGCAGGTCGTGGGCGATCGCCACCGCGACGGCAGTCTTGCCCACGCCGCCCGGACCGACGATCGTGACGAAGCGCGAGGTGAGAAGCTTGTCGGAGATGGTGGCGACCGCCTGGTCGCGCCCGATCATCCGTTGCAGCCGATTCGGCAGCTTGACCGGCGGCAGTTCCATCGGCGGGGACGAGCGCCGCGCCGCCTGAAGCTGCGTGTGCGAGATCGGTGCCACGAAGCAATAGCCGCGCCCGGAGAGCGTCGTGATGTATCGCGCGCCGTCTTTGCCGTCGCCGAGCGCCTTGCGGAGGGCGGCGATGTGAAAGCGCAGATTGGCCTCTTCGACGGTGATGCCGGGCCACACCAGCGCCATCAGATCCCATTTGCTGACGACCTCGTTCGGCCGCGACATCAGTGCGATCAGCGCGTCGAACGCCTTCGCACCCAGCGGCACTGTGACGCCGTCGCGCGTCACGAGCCTTTCATGTGGCGCCACGGTGAATGGTCCGAACGAGAGTCTTGGCCCGGTCGGCGTGGTCATCGCGAAATCTTGCTCATTTGCGAACCGGATAGCCAGAGGGCAGCCATCCCGCAAGGCCTGCGTTGCATCGGCCTCAGACCTTGTTTGCAGGCCTCGCAACACCTTCTGCGCCGGCCTCACAACTTCTCACAAGTCCAAACGGGTCTCCGGAGCGCGTCGCTGCTAGTCAGTTTGCGCGACGGCAAGGAGCTCTTCATGACGCACACGGCAAAACTGCTCTACACGGCCCGGACCCACACCAGCGGCGGCCGGCACGACGGCATATCGCGCAGTTCCGACGGTCGCCTCGACGTCAAGCTGTCGCCGCCGGGCGGGGCCGGCATCGGCACAAATCCCGAGCAATTGTTTGCGGCCGGCTGGTCGGCCTGCTTCGAAGGCGCCATGGAACTCGCCGCGCGCAAGCAGAAGGTGACCCTTCCCAGGAAAAGCGCGATCGATACGGAGATCGATCTCGTGCTCGACGAGGGCGCCTACGCGCTGAGGGCGCGCCTCAATGTCAGCCTGCCGGGTCTCGACCCCGAGATCGCACGCGGCATCATCGATGAAGCGCATCAAACCTGCCCCTACTCCAAGGCCGTCCGCGGCAACATCGACGTCACGGTCGCGCTGATCTGACGCACCATCATCAACCACGACAAGGTAACACCATCATGAAACGGATCATTGATCAGCACCGCCGCCAGTTTCTCGGCATCGCCACCGGAGCTGCCGCCGCCGGTATCGGCATGATCGCGTTCGCTCGTGCCGAGACCGAACCGCAGCGATCTCAAGGGTCGAATGCGTCCTTCGGCGCGATCAAGCAGATCGAAGCCGGCGTCCTCAATGTCGGCTATGCCGAGGCGGGTCCCTCGAACGGTCCGGTGGCGATCCTGCTGCACGGCTGGCCCTACGACATTCACGCCTTCATCGAGGTCGCACCGATCCTGGCGCAGGCCGGCTATCGCGTCATCATCCCTCATCTGCGCGGTTACGGCTCGACGCACTTCCTCTCCAGCGAGACGCCGCGCAATGGCGAGCCTGCCGCGATGGCGTCCGACATCATCGCGCTGATGGACAAGCTCGAGATCAAGAAGGCCGTCGTCGCCGGCTTCGACTGGGGTGCACGCACCGCCGACATCATCGCCGCGCTGTGGCCGGAGCGGTGCCGCGCGCTGGTGTCGGTCAGCGGATATCTGATCTCCAGCCAGGCTGCGGGCAATATGCCGCTGCCGCCGTCGGCCGAGCTGCAATGGTGGTACCAGTTCTACTTCGCGACCGAGCGCGGCCGGGCCGGCTACGAGAAGTACACGCATGATTTCGCCAAGCTGATCTGGAAGCTGGCCTCGCCGCAGTGGAAGTTCGACGACGCCACCTTCAACAGAAGCGCAGCGTCGCTCGACAACAAGGATCATGTCGCGATCACGATCCACAATTACCGCTGGCGGCTCGGGCTCGCCCAGGGCGAGGCAAAATACGAGCATCTCGAAAAGAAGCTGGCCGCAGCTCCGCAGATCGAGGTGCCGACGATCACGATGGAGGGCGATGCCAACGGCGCACCCCATCCCGAGCCGAGCGCCTATGCCAAGAAGTTCTCAGGCCGATACGAGTTTCGCCTGATCACCGGCGGCGTCGGCCACAATCTGCCGCAGGAAGCGCCGCAAGCCTTCGCCAAGGCCATCATCGACGCCGACGGCGGCGCCTGAGGATATTGTCCGCCTCCGGTTCAGCCCGGCTGGACCGGAGGATATCCGTCGCTCCGAGCCTGTTGAGAGATCATGACCGCGCCCGAACCCGAAAAGAAAACCTTCGCATTCTCCACGGTGATCGTTCTTGCCGTGGTTCTCGTCGTCATTCTGCTGACCTGCGTGCCGTATCTCGCCACGATCGTCTCGGCGCAGACGCCGGCTGAAAGCACGGCCGCCAACGCCTCGCCGATTTTCGGCGTCACGATCCCCGCCGGCTACAAGCAGTGGGAGCTGATCGCGCCGGCCGAGGAGGCTGCGCCGCTCGACGAACTGCGCGCTGTCGTCGGCAACCAGGCTGCCATCGATGCCTACCAGGCCGGCAAGCTTCCGTTCCCGGACGGGACCGTGTTGGTCAAGCGCGCTTGGAAGCGGAAGCAATCACCTGAATTTGCATCCGCGACGATCCCCGGTGCTGCTACGACGGTCCAGGTGATGGTCAAGGATTCCAAGAAATATGCCTCCACTGGAGGCTGGGGCTTTGGCCGCTTCATCAACGGCAAGCCGGTTGACGAGGCCCAGCACCGCACCTGCTGGGGCTGTCACGAAGCCCGTGCCAAGAGCCACGATTACGTGTTCACGCGGCTCGCGCCTTAAGTCCTTTCGAAGACTGGAATGAAGACCTGGTTCATCAGCGGCAGTTCGCGCGGGTTGGGGCGCGCCATCACGGAAGCCGCACTCGTTGCGGGCGACCGGGTGGTGGCCACGGCTCGCAAGCTCGACCCGCTCGAACCGCTGCGCGAACGTTTCGGGGAAAGACTGCGGCTGGCAACGCTTGATGTGACCGACGAAGCGGCAGCGCAAGCGGCGATCGACCTCGCGGTGGAAGCCTTCGGCGGTCTCGACGTCGTCGTGAACAATGCCGGCTATGGCGATCTCGGCTCGGTCGAGGACACCAGCCTCGCCTCGTTCCGGCAGCAGATCGAGGCCAATCTGATCGGCACCATCATCGTCACCAAGGCGGCGATCCCGGTGCTGCGCAAGCAGCGCCGCGGGCACATCATGCAGGTCTCGTCGGTCGGCGGCCGCATCGGCGCGCCGGCCCGCGCGCCCTATTCGGCGGCGAAATGGGGTATCGAAGGCTTTTCGGAATCGCTGGCGCGCGAGATGGCGCTGATCGGCGTGCACGTGACCATCGTTGAGCCCGGCGGCTTCCGGACCGGCTTTGCCCAGACCTCGCATGAGACCGACGAAGGACGTCCGGAGTACGACGCGGTGGTCGGTGCCGCCGTCAGGATGCAGCGCGACTACGATGGCCGTCAGCCCGGTGATCCCGCCAAGGCGGCCGACGTGGTATTGCAGCTCGCGAACATGGATCACCCGCCTCTGCGCATCGCGCTCGGCAGCGATGCCGTCAACGCCATCGCGGCGACGGACCGGCAGCGTCTCGACGAGCTGGAGAGATGGCGCGCGCTCAGCGTATCGACCGACTCCTGACGGCGTCCTATTCCGCTGCCACCATCTGCTGCGTGCGCCACTGCCCGAGCAGAGCACGCAGCGAAGCCGGCTTCACCGGCTTGTTGAGCACCGCGATCTTCTCGTCGCGCGCGGCGACCTGCACGGCGGGGCTGCGATCGGCCGTGATCAGGATCGCAGGGATGGTATCGCCGAAACGGCGGCGGATCTCGCGGATGGCGGCGATGCCGTTGCCGCGATCGAGGTGATAATCGACCAGAAGGCCGGTGACGCGGCGGCCGGCGGTTTCGATCGCAGCGATCGCGCCTTCGGGATCGGCGACCGCGATTACCTCGGCGTCCCAGGCCTTGAGCAGCGTGCGCATGCCGTCGAGGATCGCCGCATCGTTCTCGATGCAGACGATCAGCGCGCCCGAGATCGGTGTGCGCGCCAGCGGCGTCGCGCTGGTCACGGCCGCGGTGTGGGTGACCGCCTTCGCCGTCGGCACGGTCACCGAGAACACCGAGCCGCCGCTTCGATTGCCGTCGATGGCGATGCCGTGCTTGAGCACGCGGGCCAGGCGTTCCACGATCGAGAGCCCAAGGCCCAGACCGCGCGCGATCCGCGCCCCCTGCTCCAGGCGATGGAATTCCTTGAAGATCTCGCCGCGCTTGACCGCGGGGATACCGACGCCGGTGTCGTAGACGCAAATCTTGAGCGAGGCGCCGCGGCGGCGGCAGCCGACCAGCACGCGGCCGCGCGGGGTATACTTGATCGCGTTCGAGATCAGGTTCTGGAGCAGGCGCCGCAGCAGGAGCCGATCCGACTCGACCGGCAGCGAGCAGGGCACGAAGGCGAGCTCCAGGCCCTTGGCGCGCGCGATTGGCGCGAACTCGATTTCCAGCGATCGCATCAGATCGGCCATCTTGAAGCTCGAGATCGAGGTCGCCATCGCGCCAGCGTCGAGCCTGGAGATGTCGAGCAGCGCGCCGAGGATCTCTTCGATCGCCTGCAGCGATTCGTCGATGTTCTCGACCAGCCGCGTCTCCTCGCCATTGTGCTGGCGCTCGACGAGGCTGGTGACGTAGAGCCGCGCCGCGTTCAGCGGCTGCAGGATGTCGTGGCTGGCGGCGGCGAGGAAACGCGTCTTGGAGATGCTGGCGTCCTCCGCCGCGCTCTTGGCGATGGCCAGTTCGGAGTTCAGCCGCGTCAGCTCCTCGGTGCGGTCGCGCACGCGCTTTTCCAGCGTCGCATTGGCGCGCTCCAGCGCTTCGGCGGCTTCGAAGCTCGGCGTGACGTCGGTGAAGGTGATGACGAAGCCGCCGCCGGGCATGCGGTTGGTGAGCACTTCGATCACCATGTGGCGTTCAGGCAGGCGCTCGAGATAAGGCTCGCTGTCGGTGGTGTAGGCCGCAAGGCGCCGTTCAAGCAGGGCCTCGCGCTCGAGCGGGTCGTTCGGATCGCCGAGGCCGATGAATTCCAGGATCTCGCGCAAGGGCGTGCCGAACTGGATCAAATGCAGTGGCACATTGAGGAGGTCGCCGAACTGCCGGTTGGAGCAGATCAGTTGCAGATCGGCGTCGAACACGGCGATGCCCTGGCGCACATGGTTGAGCGCGGTCTGCAGGATCTCGCGGTTGAAATGCAGCGCGGCGTGCGAATCGTCGAGCAGCTTCAGCGCGGCCTTGGCGGAGACCGTCCGCTTGCGCAGCAGCAGCGACATCACGAGGCGGGAGGAGGCCGCGCCGATCGAGGAGGCAATCAGATGCTCGGCGTGTTGCAGCAGCTCGAAATCGGCGGGCGCACCGGGCTCCAGCCGCACGTTGCGCCGCGCCGAGAAGGCCTCGAAGGAGTGCCGTGCGCGGTCGGGCCCGAGATACTGCGCCACCGTGGTCTGGATGTCCTGCACGGTGACGGTGCTGCGCCAGCGGCGGAAGCTCGGGGAGATCGGTGCGAGCGTATTGGGCACGAACAGATCGGCCTGCAGCAGTTCGATGGAAGACGGCCGGCGCGCCAGCGACAGCAGCACATAGGTCAGGATGTTGAGGGACAGCGACCAGATCACGCCGTGCATCAGGGGCGGCAGGTCGGCGCCGAACAGTGCCTGCGGCCGCAGCGCCTCGATGCCGAACGGGCCATGCTGCAGCAGCAGGATGCCTGATGTCGAGGAATCCATGAAGCTCGGCATGAACAGCGTGTAGAGCCACACCGCAAACCCGACCAGCATGCCGCCGATCGCCCCGCGCGCGGTTGCGCGCCGCCAGAGCAGGCCGCCGAAGAAGCTCGGGGCGAGCTGGGCGATGGCGGCAAAAGAGAGCAGGCCGATCGCCGCGAGCTGGGTGCTGCCGAGCGCGCGATAGTAGAAATAGGCCATCACCATGATGGCGAAGATCGCGAGCCGGCGCGAGCGCAGCAGGAAGTTGCTGAAATCGGCCCCGCCGGCGCGCCCCTCCGGCCGACGTTTCAGCACCAGCGGCACCACGAGGTCGTTCGAGACCATGATGGAGAGCGCGACGCATTCGACGATCACCATGGCGGTCGCCGCCGACAGCCCGCCGACGAAGACGGCGACGCTGAGCAGGTTCGCGCCGCTCTCGATCGGCAGGGCCAGCACGTACATATCAGGGTCGGCCGTGCCGAACGGGAAGGTCACGAGGCCGGCGAGCGCGATCGGGATCACGAACAGGTTGATGGCGACGAGGTAGAGCGGAAACAGCCAGCGCGCGCGGCCGACCTCGGCATCCGAGGAATTCTCCACCACGCTGACGTGAAACTGGCGCGGCAGCAGCATGATCGCGCACAGCGACAGCAACGTCATGGTCAGGAAGTTGCCGATCGACGGCGAATAATTGATGGCGCGCACCGCTTCCGGCGTCCTCATCGCGCGCTCGATCAATTCATGCGGCGAGAACATCCAGAAGGTGACGAAGATGCCGGCGGCGAGGAAGGCGACCAGCTTGATGATGGATTCGGTCGCGATCGCCAGCATCAGGCCGTGCTGGTGCTCGGTCGCGTCGGTCTGTCGCGTGCCGAACAGCACAGCGAAGGCGGCCATCGTCAGCGTCACCATCAGCGCCATGTCGCCGAGGATCGGGATGTGCGAGAAGGCCTGGTCTTCGCTCAGGATTGTGCCCAGCGAGGAAGCCACCGCCTTGAGCTGGAGCGCGATATAGGGCACCGAGCCGATGATCGCGATTGCGGCGACGGTCGCCGCCACCGCCTGGCTCTTGCCGTAGCGGGCCCCGATGAAGTCGGCGATCGAGGTGATGTTGTGGGCTTTCGCCAGCTGGATCACGCGTCGGAGCACCCCGGCCCCTAACCCGATCATCAGGATCGGGCCGACATAGATCGCGAGGAAATCGGTCGAGGTGCGGGTGGCGAAGCCGACCGACCCGAAGAAGGTCCAGGACGTGCAGTAGATCGCCAGCGACAGCGGATAGATCAGCCCGGAGGCGCGGCCGCGCCCGGCCGGCGAGCGGCGGTCGCCGTGGCTCGCCACCAGGAACAGGAAGCCGATATAGCCGAAGGCGGCGGCGATCACGCCCCAATCGTGCAGCATGGGTCGGGGGCTCTCTCCCTGGGCGCCGGCGGCGCCCGAGCTCATTTTCCCTGCAAACCTAGCGCGTTGAGCGGACGCAAGCGACAGCGAAATGCCGTGCGGCGGTAGGAACACGGGTTGTCGTTAAGGTGCGAGCGTGCACCCACGGGCGCCTACCCTCCTCTGGAGGGTAGGGTCGATCGCGCGCAGCGCGAGCGGGGTAGGGTGATCTCTCCCCACGGGCACTGTTCGCTGCGGAAAGACCGTCACCCCACCCCGTCTCACATATCGCTGCGCTCTATGTGAGCCGACCCTCCCCCTTCAGGGGAGGGTAAGAGAGGACCCTATTCCGCCGCGAGCGACTTGGCGCGCAGCGGCAGGCCGAGGCGGTCCCACACTTGCAGCAACGCTTCGGCGAGCTGATCGATCAGGCCGTCGTCGTGATAGGGCGAGGGCGTGATGCGCAGGCGCTCGGTGCCCTTGGCGACGGTCGGATAGTTGATCGGCTGGATGTAGATCCCGTGCTGTTCGAGTAGCAGGTCGGAGGCCTGCTTGCACTTCTCGGGATCGCCGACGAACAGCGGTACGATGTGGGTGTCGCTCGACATCACCGGCAGGCCGGCGGCATTGAGGATCGCCTTGACGCGGGCGGCACGGTCCTGGTGGCGTTCGCGCTCCCAGCTCGACGTCTTCAGGTGCCTGATCGCGGCGGTCGCGGCCGAGCAGACCGCCGGCGGCAGCGCCGTGGTGAAGATGAAGCCCGGCGCATAGGAGCGCACGGCGTCGATGATCTGGCCGTTGGCGGCGATGTAGCCGCCGAGACAGCCGAACGCCTTGGCCAGCGTGCCCTCGAGAATGTCGATGCGATGCATCACGCCGTCGCGCTCGGCGATGCCGCCGCCGCGCGGGCCGTACATGCCGACGGCGTGGACTTCGTCGACATAGGTCATCGCGCCATATTTCTCGGCGAGATCGCAGATCCTGGCGAGCGGCGCGACATCGCCGTCCATGGAATAGAGACTTTCGCAGACGATCAGCTTCGGCCGATCGGGACCGGCCGCCTTCAACAGCTCTTCGAGATGCGCAACGTCGTTGTGGCGGAACACGATCCGCTCGCAGCCGGACTGGCGGATGCCCTCGATCATCGAATTGTGGTTGAGCTCGTCCGATAGGATCAGGCAGTTCGGAATGAGCTTTGCGATGGTCGGGATGCCAGTCTGGTTCGAGACATAGCCCGAGGTGAACAGCAGCGCGGCTTCCTTGCCGTGGAGATCGGCGAGCTCGGCTTCGAGCTGCACCAGCGGATGGTGCGTGCCGGCGATGTTGCGGGTGCCGCCGGCGCCGGTGCCGACGCGGGTGGCGGTCTCGACCATGGCGCCGACCACCTTCGGATGCTGGCCCATGCCGAGATAGTCGTTGGAGCACCAGATCACGACGTCGCGCTTGCCCTTGGGCGAGTGCCAGACCGCATGCGGGAACCGGCCGGCCGTGCGTTCGAGGTCGGCGAACACGCGATAACGCCGCTCGGTGTGGAGACGATCGAGGGCGGAATCGAAGAATTGGGCGTAATCCATCGGCAAACCTGCAACGGAACCTGACCAAGGGGACGCGTCTACTTAGAGCTTTTCCAGCTCCAATGTCTATGCGCTATCCCACATTTGGATCTGTGGGGCATTTGGGCAAAATGCCCTATCCGGTGCGTCTCAGTTTGATCCCGATCAATCCTGCGCGACATGTAATGCTGCTCTGCACCATCTGCCGGGGCGAGGGTTCAACCCCAACCTATGGTCTTCCGTCGCGGCCCGGCGCGCGCTTTCCTTGCTCAACCAGGCTCTCGAAAGGACCCTTCCATGAAGCGCGTGATGATCCTCAACGGTCCCAACCTCAACATGCTCGGCATCCGCGAGCCGCACATCTACGGCACGACGATGCTCGCGGAGGTCAACGCGAGCTGCGAGGAGGCAGCCGCCAGGCTCGGCCTCAAGCTCGCCTTCCACCAGTCCAATCACGAGGGCGTGCTGGTCGATCTGATCCAGTCGGCGCGGCAGGACGCCGACGCCATCGTCATCAATCCGGCCGGCCTCTCCTTCACCTCGGTCTCGATCATGGACGCGATCAAGACGTTCGAGGGCCCGGTGCTGGAGGTGCACATCTCCAACATCCACGCCCGTGACGAATATCACCGGCACTCCAAGATCTCGTTCGTGGCGACCGGCGTGATCTGCGGGCTCGGGCCGTTCGGCTACATCGCGGCGCTGCACGCGATCGCGAACATGAAGTGAGGTCTTCTCTCTCTCCCCGCTTGCGGGGAGAGGGTCGGGGGTGAGGGGGACTCTCCGCGGGGACGGTGAGAGTTGGACTCGCGGAGATTCCCCCTCACCCGCCACGCTTCGCGTGTCGGCCTCTCCCCGCAGGCGGGGAGAGGCGAAGAGCTCACGTCGTCCGAAACTGCAGCACGCCGTCCTGCATCTCGGGCGTGAGGCGGCCCTCGACGATCATGTAGTTGACGTGGGCGACGAGCTCGCCGGCGGCAAAGCCCATCTGGTGCTCGTCCAGCACGTGCTTGTTGAACACCACGGGCACCAGGGCGCGCGAGGTTTGCGGCACCTCACGGCAGGCTTCCGCGATCAATCGGCAGCGCTCTTCGTGGTGGTCGGCGAGCTGCTTGATGCGGGTCTTCAATCCGTAGAACGGCACGCCATGGCCGGGCAGCACCAGCACGTCATAGGGCAGCGTCGTGGTCAGGCTGGCGAGCGAGGCCAGATATTCGCCGAGCGAATTCTGGTCGGGCTCGACCGCCCAGACGCTGACATTCGGCGAGATCTTGCTCAGCACCTGGTCGGCGGAGAGGAACAGCTTGTCGTCGGCACAATACAGCATCACTTGGTCGAGGGCGTGGCCGCCGCCGGTGATGACCTTGAAGCGGCGCGTGCCGATCACGACGTCGTCGCCATGCGAGATGCGGCGATAGGACGGCGGCAGCACCGAGACGCGCTTCAGATAGTCCTGGCCGCGGCCGAGCAGCTTTTCGGTGAGCGACTCGTCCATGCCATGGCGGCGGAAGAACAGCCGCTGCGCCTCGCGCCGCTCCTCGGTGCCGCGGTTCTGGTGATAGACCGATTGCAGATATTCGACCTGCGACATCACCAGCGGGCAGCCGAACCGCTCGACGATCCAACCGGCGAGACCGACATGATCCGGGTGGGAGTGGGTGACGATCAGGCGCGTGATGTTGACGCCTTTCAGCGGTCCGTCGAACAGCTTCGTCCAGGCCTCGATCGTCTCCTCGTTGCCGAAGCCGGCATCGATCATCGCATAGCCATCGCTATCGGCGAGCAGGTAGATGTTCACGTGGTTGAGGCGGAACGGCAGCTTCAGCCGCGCCCACAACACGCCGGGCCGCACCTCGACCACCTGTTCGGGGCCGGGATGCTGTTCCCAGGGGTAGCGCAGGGCCTCGGCCGAGGACTGCGGGGTGTCGGTTTTCGAGCTCATGCTATCGGCTTAAACCCAGTGCGCGCAGGGCGCCAGCCGAAAAAGGATGCTGGGCGGCGACAGCATGGCGGTCATACCGAGGCAGTTTTCCGTAACCCGGATTGCGCTACGCTTCATCCAGGCTACAGGACAGGGCTCTTACGCCGCCCGCATGTCGTTGAGGAAGGCGTCGATCTCCCCGCGCAGCATATCGGCCTCGCGCCGCAGCGCGTCCGAGGCGCTCAGCACCTCGGTGGCCGCAGCGCCGGCTTCGGCGGACGCGGTGGAGACGCCGACGATGTTGCTGGAGACCTCGCTGGTGCCGCCGGCGGCATGCTGGATGTTGCGGGCGATTTCGCGCGTCGCGGCGCCCTGCTCTTCGACCGCGGCTGCGATCGTGGTGGTGACGTCGTTGATCTCGCCGATGATCCGGCCGATGCCCTGGATTGCGCCGACCGCGGAGGTCGTGACTGACTGCATGCTGGCGATCTGGGTGCGGATCTCGTCGGTCGCCTTGGCGGTCTGGCTGGCCAGGCTCTTCACCTCGGAGGCAACCACCGCGAAGCCGCGGCCGGCCTCGCCGGCGCGCGCCGCCTCGATGGTGGCGTTGAGCGCGAGCAGATTGGTCTGCGAGGCGATGGTCTGGATCAGGTCGACGACGACGCTGATGCGGCTCGCGCTGTCGGCAAGGCTCTGCACCGTGGCGTCGGTCGCTCCCGCTTCGTCGACCGCCTTCTTGGCGATCTCGGCGGAGGTCACGACCTGGCGGCTGATCTCCTGGATCGAGGAGGACAGCTGCTCGGTGCCGGCCGAGACGGTCTGCACGTTGACCGACGTCTCCTCCGCGGCGGAGGCGACCGCGTTGACCAGCGCGTTGGACTGGTCGGCGGTGTTCGACATGCTCTGCGCGGTCGATTGCATCGAATTGGCCGATTGGGCCAGATTATCGAGCGCGGAGCGCACCGTGCTTTCGAACTGGGCGATCTTCGCCTCCATGCGCGCGGCCCGCTCGGCCTTGGCGATACGGTCCTTGTCCTGCTCGCTCGTCAGCGCGCGGGTCTCGATCATGCTCTCCCGGAACACCTGCAGCGTGTTCGCCATGACGGAGATTTCGTCGTTGTGGTTCTTCGAGCGGTAGATCTCGGTTTCGAGATCCCCGTTCGCGAGCAGCTGCATCGACTGCTGCAAGGCGCCGATCCGGCGCAGGATGTTGCGGCCGACATAGAGCCATACGAACAGCGCCGAGCCGACCAGCATCAGCGCGCCCAAGCCCAGCATGACCGACGTCGCGAGCGAAATCTCCTGCCGCGCCTGGAGGGTCGAGGCGTTGGTCTCTTTCTGCACGCCGTCGACGAGCTGCTGCACGCTGATGCCGAGGCCGACATTGAGCTTGCGCGTCTCGTCCAGGATGGTCTGACCATAGTCGATGGAGTCGAGCTCCTTTTCGCGCAAATTGAACACGCCGGTCTTACCGGCGCCGAGCGCGAGCAGCTTTTCCGCGGTGTCGCGCAGCATCTTGTTGCCCTGGTTGTCCGGCAACAGATCGAGGTTCGACCGCAGGCGCCCCTGCGCGGTCTTGAATTCCTTCTGGATGTCGTCGAGCTTGTCGCTGGTGTTCGCCGACAGCGCCGCGCTCATGTTGGCGGCGGCGAGATTGCCGCTGGCGACGACGTTGCCGAGCTGACCGACGGTCTGCGCGGCGTCGGTCGCGTCTGCGGCTGACAGGTCGGCTGAACCGAGAATGGCATTGACGCGAGTCTGCGCGTCCAGCATCGCCGGACTCGCTGCGCCGACGAACGCGCCCTGCGCGGCGCGAAGCGCGTCATATTGCTTGTCGTGCAGCGCCGCGATGTCGAGCCGTTCGCGGGCGGCTTTCGTCAGGCTCTGAGCCGCCTCGTTGATGCTCTTCATCGTATCGCTGAGCCCGGAGACGACGCTCTTGTCGCCGCCGAGCTCGATGATCTCGTTGAGCTTCTGCTGCGTCTGCTCCTGCAATTCCCTGAGTTTCTTGGTGCGTTCGTTCAGAGCGTCCTCGCTCTGCGCCGCAAGCAGGGCCGGTCCCTGTGCCGCGAGGCTCGCACTCAGCGCCGACAATTGCAGGCTGGCGGAAAGGCGCGGAATGTCCCGTCCGCTCAGTTCAGTCATGCGTCCGCCGAGATTCTGCAGCGCAAGGCCGGCGCCGGTCGCGATCACGAGGCCCATGCCCGCGATCAAGATGAAGGCTGCGAACAGGCTGCCGCGCACGCCCCATCTCGGCATTTTGAAACGCGGCTTGAAACGGCCGAGACTGAAACGGATCGCCATCGAAATTCCCCCACGCCCTTGCTTTATATTTTGTGGCGGGGAGTATCGGCCAGGGCGGTTAAAAAATCGCAATTGCTGCAATCGGTTGCGTGCGTTCCGCAGAGCGAAAAAAGAAGGGGCCGGCAGTGTCGCCGGCCCCTCATCACGATAATGTTTTGCTAACCGATCAGTAGCGCGCCATGGCCGGGCTCGCCCAGTTGAAGCGGTAGTTGACGCCCGCCTTGAAGGTATGGTCGTCGGTGGTGAAGGCGCCGGTGCCGGCGAGCGGACCGGCGGTGAAGCTCGCGTCGCCGAAATTGTAATACTGGTACTCGGCCTTGGCCGACCAATTCGGGGCGAACATGTATTCGAGGCCGGCGCCGACGGTGTAGCCGTTGCGATGATCGCCGGTGATGACGAAGGCGGTCGGCACGCCGCCGACGGTGACCTTCTCGTTGTTGTCCGAATAGGCGTAGCCGCCCTTCACATAGACCAGGCCGGGACCCCAGGTGTAGCCGACGCGGCCTGTGATCGAGCCGAGGCCGCGCTGGTCGTTGGTGTAGGCGATGCCGCCAGGGAACACCGCGCCGACGCTGCCGGAGAGCCAGGAATACTGGCCCTCGACGCCGACCACGAAGTTCGGGTGGAACTGCCAGTCCCCGCCGACCTGCACGCCGCCGAGGAAGCGGCCGTTGCCGTTGTTGCCGGTGGAGAGGCCATTGAAATTGTTGTCGCTGGAGAACGCGCCGCCGACATGGGCGCCGAGATAGAAGCCTGTCCAATTGTAGATCGGCGCGGCGTAGGCCGGCGCGGGCGTCTTGTAATAATTGCGGTTGCCGAGATCGGCGCCGACGGCCGGCGCAGCCGCGCCCACCACGAGCAGCGCCACGGTCGCAAACAGAATCTTCTTCATCGTCTTGAACTCCAACACGTAAATGTCCCGGCAGGCGCGTTTTCTGCGCCGCGTTGGTTTTGCAGATAGCTCGCTTTTGACGAAAATGCTGTCACATCCGTGGCACAGCGACGGCCAACGTAACTTGTTGGGCCGTAAATGATTTTCGTGCTTAATGGCAACTTAAGAAGTGGTGAAGGAAGGCTTAACGGCGCACTCTGTCGGTAACTTGCGCGCGCCTTGCGTTAACCAAGACGCCGCCGTGCCTCGTCGCGCATCTGCGCGCGAAAGGCGGCGCGCTTTGCCGGCCTGTCTTCCTCACGCACGTCGTGTCGATCGAAGATGTCGAATTTCTCCAGGATCGGATAGCGCTCGCTCGCCATCGCGAGCACGCGCAGTATCCTGGTCCCCTCCGGCGTCGGGCCGCTGACCTCCCAGCGCCGGATGGTGTCGGCGCCGCCTCTCTCCGGCAATCCGCAAAGCTTGGCCATGTCGGCCGCGCTGAGCTTGCGCTCGAGGGCATCGGAGAGGTCGTTGCGAAGCTGCTTCAGTTCGGCGCCGGTCATGCTTGCGTCCAGGGAAGTCACTGAAAGCAATGCACTAGCGCTGATTCGGGTCCATCCGAAGACGGTGTGAGTCCGCCGCGCTCCGGCACCTTCGTCCGCACACGGAGTTATGAAGGGAGAACCCATGGAAATTTGCCGATGCATGAACACTTGGCACATCGGGGCGCGCAACGGGTGAAGGGATCAGCCATGAAAACCATCAGACTCGCCATTTCCGCGCTGATCACGACGGGACTGCTTGCCGCACCATTCGCGGCTGAGGCAAAAAAGGTCCGGTCCAGCCGGCAATACAGCACTGGTGTGGTGGCTCCGACCTATGGCGGAGCCGGAGCGCCGGCCGCGCAACCGAGGGCGGCCTACGGATCGTCGGGACAGACGGTCGGCACTGTCACCGCGCCGTCGATCGGATCATACAATTGGCCCTCGGTCGGCGTGACCAACTCGGCTCCCACCTGGAGCAACACCACGAGATAGAGGGCTCCGGCAAGGTGGAGGCCACTGGCGGATCAACGCATGCCGCTCGCCGATCCCGAGAGCAGATAAAGCGCGATGAGCAATGTCGCGACCGACAGCATCGTCGTGATCGAGACCGTGGCCGCAACCAGCTTCTCCTCGACCTTGTGTTCATGTGCGAGGACGTAGACGGTTTTCGCCGTCGGCACGGCCGCGCAGATGACCGCCGCAACCGTGTAGAGAGGGGTGAGGCCGATCACGACGCAAAGCCCGTAGACGATGAGCGGCATGACCACCAGCTTCACCGCCGCGAGCGCAAACGACGCTTTCAGGTTGGACCGCAAGCCCTCGATGGACAGGCCGAGCCCGATGGCGAACAGCGCGCACGGCGTGAGCGCGGCCGCGATCATGTTGAGATAGGCCGCGACCGGTGCCGGAATCGGCAGTCCCGTCACCGCCCAGGTGAGGCCGATGAACGTCGACAGCACCATGGGATTGAGCAGGATCTGCTTTGCCAATCCCATAGAGCGCACGGAGGCCCCGCGTGCATCGCGCTTTTCCAGCAGGATCACCGTGATCGGAAACATCACCGCGGCCACGAACACCGTCGCGACGGCCGCGGGCAGGACGGCGGGTTGGCCGTAGATCGCATGCAGGATCGGCAGCGCGACGAACCCGGTGTTGGTCATCGCCGCCGCCATCCCGTGAATGGTGCTGCTGGCGAGGTCGTGTTTGCCGCCTGCGCGGACCGGCACGAACACGAGCGCGAAGCAGATCAGCGAGCCGCCGCCGAAGGCGAGCAGAAAACGCCATTCCAGGAGATTGCGCGCCGGCTCCTGGGCGATCGTGACAATCAACAGCGCCGGCATCGCCACGTTGTAGGCGAAATGCACCAGGGCATCGGCCAGCGCGCGCGAGAGATAGCCGAGCTCGCCGGCGAGCCAGCCGGTAACGATGATCGCGAATACGGGAAGAACGAGGCTGGCGACCTCCATCCGGCTTCCCCCTCATTTTCGAACAGGGAGGGTAGACCGGCAATGGACTGGCGTCACTCCGTGATTTGTGGGCCGCCTTGATTTGTCGGAGGAGAATCCGCCTCGCTAGATTCCCCGGCGCCCCTGGTCTCCGATCACGCAGCGCCAGGCCGCCAGGCGCTCGGCCGGATGCTGGTTCATCCATTCGGCAAGCTGCGGCGCGCCCATCAGGCAGGCCTGCACCGAGATTTGCGCAAAGTCCGACGTGGTGACGATCTGCTCGTGACAATTGGAGGGAGAGGCGAGGCTGCAAAGCACGGCGATGATCTTGATCACGATACGTTACCTCCGTCGCGGCCGATGAACGGGCGACCGATCGCCGGCTTTCCCTGGCCCTCGTCCGTCGGATCGACCGGCGGGAAGATGCTATCGTAGATCGCCCGCGCTTCCTGGATGAGGCGCGTTCGCTCGCGCTCGGACTTCGAGACAAATCGAATAACTTCGCCCATGTTGGCTCCGAATATCAGTGTGAGTCCGTCATGAGATGACGTCGATCATTCAAACGTCATCTATGGTCATGCCCTTAAGCTTTGAAGTGGCGGGTCCGTTCACGACCGGATAAAAAGCGCGTGACCGCGCCGCGCAGTTCCCAGCATCCCGGTGCGTCTTGCTTGCTGGGTTGTTGAGCTGCCCATCACATCACGTTCGTTGTACGGCGCCAGCCGCGACGACCGACTATGGCGTCAAATCACCCCTTGCCGACACGAGCAAGGATGGTCTCACGAAAGCAAATGCCGCTGAATCGAATATGTTTCGCCTCGCTCGGCGTGCAAGTTTTGGAACCATCACGGAGATCAATGAACGAGGACGAACCGTCTCAGGCCGCCGGCGCGTGCTCCTTCCGTCCAGGCACGGCTGCGAGCAATTCGCGCGTATAGGCGTGCTCGGGCGCGGCGAAGAGTTGCGCAGTCGGCTTCAGCTCGACGATAGCGCCGCGCTGCATCACCGCGATGCGGTCGCAGATCTGGGCAGCGACGCGCAGATCGTGGGTGATGAACAGCATCGACAAGCCAAGGCGCGCCTTGAGATCTTCCAGCAACTTCAACACCTGCGCCTGCACCGAGACATCGAGCGCGGAGACGGCCTCGTCCGCGACGATGATCTCCGGCTCGAGCGCGAGCGCGCGGGCAATGCCGATACGCTGGCGCTGACCGCCGGAGAATTCGTGCGGATAGCGTTCGAGCGCGCCCGCGTCCAGGCCCACCATCTTGAGGAGATCGCGCGCGCGGTCGAACGCCACCTTCGGATCGGTCCCGGCTGCGATCGGCCCGTCGGCGATGATGTGGCCGATCTTGCGGCGCGGATTGAGCGAGGCGAACGGATCCTGGAAGATCATCTGGATGCGATGGCGCTCGCCGCGCAGCGCCTTGCCGGAAAGCGAGGTCAGGTCGGTCTCGCCGATCCGCACCGTGCCGCGGTCGGCTTCGATCAGCCGCATCACCAGGCGCGCTACCGACGACTTGCCCGAGCCGGATTCACCGACGAGGCCGAGCGTCTCGCCCTTGAGGATGTTGAAGTTGACCGCGCGCGCCGCATCGACGCGGCGGGCCTGGCGGAACCAGCCGCCCGACGTGACGTAGGTCTTGTCCAGCCCGATCACCTCGACGGCCTTGGCCCGATCGTCCAATGGCTCTCGCGGCGGCGGATCCATCGAGGGCACGGCGGCAAGCAATGCCTTGGTGTAGTCGTGCTGCGGCTCGTTGAAGATGGCCGTGGCCGGACCTTCCTCCACGACCTTGCCGTGGCGGAGCACCACGACCTGGTCGGCGATGTCGGCGACCACGCCGAAATCATGCGTGATGAACATCACCGCCATGTTGCGGCTCTGCTGGAGGTTCCGGATCAGCTTCAGAATCTGGGCCTGCGTGGTGACGTCGAGCGCGGTGGTCGGCTCGTCCGCGACCAGCACCGCGGGCTCGAGCGCGAGCGCCATCGCGATCATGGCGCGCTGGCGTTGGCCGCCGGAGAGCTGGTGCGGATAGGCGCGCACGATACGCTCAGGGTCGGGCAGGCCGACCTCGCTTGCCAGCGCCAGCGCCTTGGCCCGCCGCTCCTTCGGCGTGAGCAGGCCGTGCGCCTCGAACATCTCCGCCATCTGGTCGCCGATCCGCATCAACGGATTGAGCGCGGTCATCGGCTCCTGGAAGATCATCGCCAGCCGACGGCCGCGCAGATCGCGCCAGCCGTCGTCAGCGAGCTTGAGCAGGTCCCGGCCCTCGAACTGGATTTCACCGGAGGTGACCGACACGGTATCCGGCAAAAGGCCCATCAGCGCATGCGCGCACATCGACTTGCCGGAGCCGGACTCGCCGACGACGCAGACGATCTTGCCGGGCTGCAGATCGAGCGAGACGCCGTCGACCGCGAAGGGGCGCTCGGCGCCCTTGGGCAGCGCGATCCGCAAGTTCCTGATGGAGACGGCGGGCGGGGCGGTCATCGTCAGCGGCCCTCGCGCGACAGGCGCGGATTGAGCGCATCGTTGAGGCCTTCGCCGATCAGGTTCAGCCCGAGCACCGAGATCAGGATGGCGATGCCGGGAAACACGGTGATCCACCAGGCCTGCCGGATCACGGTGCGGCCGGCGCCGACCATGTAGCCCCAGGAGATCAGATTGGGATCGCCGAGGCCGAGGAAGGACAGCGAGGATTCAAGCAGGATCGCGGTCGCCACCATCAACGAGGCCAGCACGATCACGGGCGACAACGCGTTGGGCAGGATCTCGCGCAGGATGATCCAGCTGTTGCTTTGGCCGGTGACCACGGCGGCCTGGACATATTCGCGAGTACGCAGCGACAGCACCTCGCCGCGCACGAGGCGAGCGACCGGCGGCCAGCTCACCACCGCGATCGAGGCGACGATCGAATAGATCGAGGGCTGCAGGATGGCGACCAGCACGATCGCGAGCGCGAAGCTCGGAATGGTCTGGAAGAACTCGGTGAAGCGCATCAGGGCGTCGTCGACCTTGCCGCCGAAATAACCGGCCATGGCACCGATCGGCACGCCCACGATCAGCGCCGCCAGCGTGGAGACGAGACCGACCAGAAGCGAGACGCGGGCGCCGAAGATCATGCCGGCGAAGATGTCGCGGCCGAGCGCGTCGGTGCCGAGCGGCACGGCCCCGAGCGTGAACGGCGGCAGGAACGGCCGCTGCACCATGCGCCAGGGCGAGTTCGGGAACAGCATCGGTCCGAACACCGCGACAGAGATTGCAACCAGGAGGATGACGAGCCCGATGACGCCGCTCGGGCTCTTCAGCATCGATTTCCAGAACTGTTTCATGCGGCGTATTCGATCCGCGGATCGACCAGGCGATAGACGAGGTCGGTGATGAGGTTGAAGGTGAGGACCATGGCGGAGCAGATCACGAACACGCCGAGCAGCAGATTGTAGTCCCGCTGCAGCAGCGCGTCGTACATCAGCCGCCCGATGCCGGGCCAGGCGAACACGGTCTCGGTGATGACCGCGCCGCCGATCAGCGTGCCGGAATGTACGCCGGCGAGCGTCACCACCGGCAGCAGCGCGTTGCGCAGCACGTGGCGGCGCTGGATCACGGCGTCGGAGAGCCCCTTGGCGCGCGCCGTCTTGACGAAGTCGAGGCGTTTCACCTCCAGCATCGAGGCGCGCGTCATGCGGGTGTAGGTCGCCATGAAGAACAGGCCGAGCGTCATCGCCGGCATGATCAGGTGCTTTGCGACGTCGACCGCATGGGCAAGGCCGGTGAGGTTGGCCCCGACCGTCTCGTAACCGAAGCTCGGCAGCCAATCCATCGTGACCGAGAACAGGAGGATGCCCATCAGCGCCACCCAGAAGATCGGCATGGCATAGAAGATCAGCGCGAACACGGTGATGGCGGTGTCGAAAAACGTTCCGGCAAAGCGCGCGGCGAAGGTGCCGAACAGGATGCCGAGCGTGAGCGAGATCGCGAAGGCGGTCAGTGTCAACAACAGCGTCGCCGGCAGCCGCTCGCCGATTAGTTTTGCGACCGGAGCCTGCTGGCGGAAGGAAAAGCCGAGGTCGAGGCTGACGACGCCCTTGACGTAGATGAAGAGCTGCTCGGGCAGCGGCTTGTCGAGCCCGAACTTCTCCCGGAGCTGCTTGACGAAGACCTGATCGCTGGCCCCGGCCTCGCCCGCCATCACGATCGCGGGATCGCCGGGCGCCAGGCGGATCAGGAAGAAGTTGAGGACCACGATCGCGAGCAGGACGATCACGCCCTTCAGGACACGATGAGCAACGAAGGAGAGCATCTTACTGGAGGTTCATAGAGGGTGACGTAGGCTTTAGCCACTGGGGCGGTACGCTCCCTCGCCCCGCTCTTGCGGGGAGAGGGTTGGGGTGAGGGGCCTCTCTCGGCGTGTGAGAAACGCCGACGGACCTGTACCCCCTCACCCGAGTATGCGCTTCGCGCACATTCGACCTCTGCCCGCGAGCGGGGAGAGGTGAAGAAAGGCATGCGCTCACTTGTCGAGCCATGCGTCCTTGAAGCCGTCATTGACCCCGATCCCCGTGGTGATCAGGTTCTTGACCTTGCAGCGCATGATGGTCGGAAATTGCAGCTCGAGCATCCAGGCCACCGGCACGTCCTCGACCAGGATCTTCTGCGCCTTCTCGTAGATCTCCTTGCGCTTGGAATCCGGCGTTGCAACCGCGCCCTCGGCGAACAGCTTGTCGATCTCCGGGTTGGAATAGCCCTCGACGTTGTTGAACACCTGGCCCTTGGCGATGTTGCTGGAGACGTAGTTGCGCCCCACTCCGAGCGCGGGGTCGCCGTACTGGTAGAGATAGGTGAAGGCGATATCGTAATCCCACTCGGCGATCTTCTGGTTGCCGCCGGCGACGTCGGTGGCGATCGTCTCGATGGTCATGCCGACATCCTGGAGGTTCTGCTTGACGGCTTCGCCCCAGCGCTGCCAGGTCTCGCCATAGGCCAGCGGCAGCAGGCGGATCTTCTCGCCCTTGTAGCCGGCTTCCTTCAGCAGTGCCTTGGCCTTGGCCGGATCGTAGGGGTATTTCCTCACGTCATCGGTATAGAACTTGATGGTCGAGGCCGACGGGCCGGTGGCAACCTTGCCGAGCCCGTTCCAGATCACGTCCTTGGCGAAGTCGCGGTCGACCGCATACATGATCGCCTGCCGCACCCGCTTGTCGGCGAGCGGACCCTGGCGGTTGTTCAGCCACAGCCAGGCCAGCGGCGAGAAGAATTCCCAGCCGGCGCCGGTGACGCAGGTGTCCTTCAGCTTGGACAGCCGCGGCACGTCGAAATTCTCGACCGAGCCGCCGGGGCAGCACGTCGACCTTGCCGGTCTCGTAAGCCACCGAGCGCGCGGCGGCGTCCGGGATGATCTGCCAGTAGATCTCGTCGAGATAGGGCTTGCCCTTCTCGTGGTAGTTCGGATTCTTGACCAGGCGGATGAACGAGCCCTTCTGCCATTCCTTGAACATGAATGGGCCGGTGCCGATGGGTGCGTTGTTGTAGGGGTTGGTCTTCCAGTCGGTGCCTGCATAGAGATGCTTCGGCACCATCGGCATCGAGCCGACCTCGAAGATGCCGAGGAACGGGCCGAACGGCTGCTTCAGCGTGAAGACCACAGTATGATCGTCCGGCGTCTCGACCTTGTCGACCTGCGCCAAATTGGTGCGGGCGCGCGCATGGGTCTGCTTCAGCATCTCGATCGAGAACAGCACGTCGGCGGCGGTGAAGGGCTTGCCGTCGTGCCAGGTCACGCCCTTCTTCAGCTTGAAGGTGTAGGTCTTCGCGTCCTCGCTGACGCTCCAGCTCTCGGCGAGCTCCGGCAGGGGATCGAGCTTGGGGCTGTAACGCAAGAGGCCTTCGAAGATGTTGCCCGAGACCATCTGGGTCGGGCCGTTCTGGACCTGCGCAAGCATCAGGCCGGGCGGCTCAGGCTGGATCACGGCATTGATCACACCCCCCGTCTTCGGCTCTTGCGCCAGCGCAGGGGCCACAAGGCCGCAAGCCAGGAGGAGACCAAGCAACACTCGTTTTGGCATGTCGTAATCTTTCTCAAGCGAGACCAGCCGGAAACGCTTCGCACGCGCCCTCGCGCGCAAAGCGACGGTCGGTCCATCCCAGTCCCCATCCGCCATCGAGGCTCACACAGTCCCGTTCGGCGCGGCAAGATGAAAGTCGCGACAGTGCTCGCACAAAAAATGTACAGCTCGTCCTGTTTTTCCCACCGCGCGACGGCACTATGGATCGGCCCGGTTCGAGCGATCGGGCGGCCTTCAGCCGTGATGAGAGCATGCCGGCGCGGTGCACAAGTCCGCGCCTGCGACCAAAAGCATCAGGGCGTCATTTTCCGCCAAGCGCACGTCGCAATTCGTCGAGCGCGTCCGCGAGTTGCTCGCGATGCGCGATGTCGTCCTTGGGAAGCGCGGCGACGCTGCCGGCGAGCTCCCGCAGGATTCCGGCCAGCCGGCCGAAGTTGATGTGCAGATGCACCGATTTGCGTTCATCGGCCGCGCGAGGATGTTGCAGCACCAGCGCAATGCCGCTGCCGTCGAGCTTCGCCTCGAAGCGGGACGAACCTCATCGATGCCCGCGCATTCTGGCCGAGAACGAGCTGGACCGCCTTGCGCCAGGTCAGAGGCGGTCGGCGCCAAATTTGATCCGGATCAAAGCCGGCCCGGCGCTTCTGCGATCGAATGGCAAGTAGCGGGACGCGCCTGCGCATCCCGTTTGCATGAGCCGTGAGACGATGGATGGACATTCAGGCCACGACTATCCCTGCGGATGACGACAGCGGGCCTGATGTCGCCGGTCTCGAGCCGGCGCCGGACGTGGGCGTGCAGCACTGCCTGCTTTTGCTCGGCAATGCCGGCCTGCGCCCGACACGCCAGCGCCTGGCGCTCGGCCGACTGCTGTTCCTGGGCGGCCATCGTCACGTCACCGCAGAAAGTCTCTACGCAGAAGCGCTGGCTGCGAACGCATACCTGTCGCTCGCCACCGTCTACAATACGCTGAACCAGTTCACCGAAGCGGGCCTCTTGCGCCGGATCGCGGCCGACGGCATCAAGTCGTTCTTCGACACCGATACGTCCCTGCATCCGCACTTCTATCTCGAAGGCGAGGACGTGCTGGTCGACGTTGCCGATGGCCTCGCCTTCACCAAGATACCCGAGGCCCTTCCCGGCCACGAGATCGCGCGTCTCGACGTCGTCGTCCATTTACGCCGGAAGCGAACCTAGCGCAGCCGTGCGCTCTTCCTCCCCTGGAGGGCGAGGGTCGGCTCACATTGAGCGCAGCGAAAATGTGAGACGGGGTGGGGTGACGGTGTCTCCACATCCGACACTGCCCGAGTGGAGAGATCACCCCACCCCGCTCGCGCTGCGCGCGATCGACCACGGGCGAGCTTCGCTCGGCCCGGCCCCCTCCAGGGAAGGGTAAGAGCAGCGTTGCGCCTTACCGCAACCCGGCGCGGCGGAATCCCTCCAGATAGTGTTCGCGATCTCGCTCATTCGCCCACGGCAGCTGCGTCGCGATCCAGTGCAGCGAGATGCCCGGCTGGGTGCGGCGGAGCTCTCCGAGTGCCATTTCCGCAAGCGCGCCATCGCCGGTCATGCCGGCGGAGACGGCGAGCACGCGGTATGCGCCGGTAAGATCGCCGCGGTGGCGGATCGCCTCGCGCGCCAGCGCGATGGCCTCGCCATAGTGCCGTTCGGTGAAGCGCGCATAGGCGGCGATACCGTGATAGATCGCCAATGACGGATCGCGCGGCGACAGCCGGATCGCCTTTTGCGCAGCCTCGAACGAGTCCTTCGACCGTCCGGCATAGGACAGTGCCAGCGCGTAATAGCCCTGCGCCAGCGAGAAGTTCGGATTGAGCGCGAGCGCCTGCTCGAACTCGGACAGCGCGTCGGTGAGCCTGCGGGTCGAGAAGCAGACGCTGCCGAGCGCGGCATGTGCCCAGGCATCCTCATGGTCGCAGCGCACCGCTTTGAGCGCGGCGGCTTCCGCGGACGGCGCAACCGCGGCCAGCTCGGTCCAGCCGAGATGCACGCCGAACATGTCATTCACGGCCAGCACCGACAACGCCTGGCCGTAATCCGGATCGATCGCGATCGCGCGCGCGAGCAGCGCCTTCGCGGCCGCGTGG
Source organism: Bradyrhizobium sp. USDA 336 (assembly GCF_044908355.1). Lineage (NCBI taxonomy): Bacteria > Pseudomonadati > Pseudomonadota > Alphaproteobacteria > Hyphomicrobiales > Nitrobacteraceae > Bradyrhizobium > Bradyrhizobium sp. USDA 336. The sequence goes on from NZ_JBIYDC010000002.1 coordinate 6,367,349, forward strand.
TCCTGCCGGGTCACGCGCCAATAATGCGACAGCGCGCGCATCAACAGGTCCCAGGCGTCGAGGCTCGCCGGCGGCTTACGACGGCTGCGGAAATTCTCGGCGGCGTGGATCTGCGGCTCGATCGCGGCGGCGATCGCATTGGTGATCTCGTCCTGCACGGCGAAGACGTCGACGAGCTCGCGGTCATAGCGCTCGGCCCAGAGATGACCGCCCGACACGGCGTCGTTGAGCTGCGCGGTGATGCGCACCCTTTTGTCCGCCTTGCGCACGCTGCCTTCGACGATGTAGCGGACGCCGAGCTCCTCGGCGATCTGCCTGATGTGGACCGCGCGTCCCTTGTAGGTGAAGGAGGAGTTGCGGGCGATCACCATGAACCAGCGCTGCTTCGATAGCGCGGTGAGGATGTCCTCGCTGATCCCGTCGCCGAAATAGTCCTGCTCGGGATCCCCGCTCTTGTTCTCGAAGGCGAGCACCGCGATCGCCGGGCGGTCCGCAACGCGCGGGGGAGCGGGCCTGGCTTCCGTCCGCGCGAGCGATACTGCCACCTCTTCCCGGACCTCGCCGATGAAGCGAAACCCCTTGCGCGGAATGGTCTTGATCAGGCGCTGGGTCGCGCCATCGTCGCCGAGCGCCTTGCGCGCGGCGTTGATCCGGCTGTTCAGGGCCGGAATCCGAAACGATGCGGTCGTTCCAGATCTGGCTGATCAGGTCATCCTTACTGACCACACGCGCCCGTTGCGTGACCAGATAAAGCAGCAGATCGAACACTTGCGGCTGCAACGGAACGGTTTCCCCGTCGCAAGTGAGCTCCCGAAGGTCACCGTCCAGCACGTTGTTTTCAAAGCGAAATCGCACGTTCTCGTCGTCTCAAGCAAAAATCAAAGTCGTCTAAGGCGAAAATCAATCGTCCGCGAAAGCCGCGGGACGTCCGATCCGGCATGGTGCGAAGACCAAACCGTATCGATGCCTCGGCACAACGGAGTGTTTTATGACCCAAATTGATCACCAGGTTCATTCTCTCGGCCCGGAGGTTACGGGCTCTCGTATTTTCAGGTTCATCGCCTTTCTGTACGGAATTGCGGCGTATCTCGTGTTTTTCGTCACCATTCTCTATGCGATCGGCTTCGTCATGGGGGTGATGGTGCCCAAGACCATCGATACCGGTGCCGAAGCGCCCGTCGTTCGCGCGGTCGTCATCAATCTGCTGCTGATGTCGCTGTTCGCGGTTCAACACAGCGTGATGGCACGCCAACAATTCAAGGATTGGTGGACGCAGTTCGTCCCCAAGCCGGTCGAGCGCTCGACCTACGTGTTGTTCGCGAGCCTGTCATTGCTCCTCCTGTTCTGGCAGTGGCGTCCGCTACCCGCGGTCATATGGGAGGTCGAGAACCCCGATCTTGCCGTGACACTGGTCACGTTGTCCTTCGCCGGCTGGGTGCTGGTGTTCACTTCGACCTTCATCATCAACCATTTCGAACTGTTCGGCCTGCATCAGGTGACGAATCATCTCGTCGGCAAGGAGATGCAGCCGCCGCGTTTCAAGACGCCGCTGCTCTACAAGTTCGTCCGCCATCCGATCTATCTCGGTTTCATCATCGCGTTCTGGGCGGCGCCGGTCATGACCGCGGGTCATCTGCTGTTCGCGGTCGTGACCACGCTCTACATCTTCGTCGGCATCGCGCTGGAGGAGAGCGATCTCGTCGATCTCTTCGGCGACGAGTACCGGCAATACAAGCAACGCGTCTCCATGCTTATTCCCTGGCGCCGGTCGGTATAGTCTAGGCCAAGCCCCGCGCATCCAATCGAAACAAGGGCGCGCGGGGCGCCGACGCGCGATAATGATCCATCAGAAAAAGGGAGACGTCCAAATGAAACATGTCGGAAACTGCTTCTGCGGCGCGGTCACGGTCGAGGTCACGGGCGCGCCGGAGGCGATGGGCTATTGCCATTGCCGCTCCTGCCGCTCGTGGTCGGGCGGTCCGGTCAACGCCTTCAGCCTGTGGAAGCCGGAAGCCGTGCGCATCACCGAAGGCGCTCAGAATGTCGAGACCTTCGTCAAGACGCCGCTCAGCCAGCGCAAATACTGCAAGAAGTGCGGTGGCCATCTCATGACCAACCATCCGCCGCTCGGTCTGGTCGACGTCTTCACCGCAACCATCCCCACCCTCGCGTTCACGCCCGGCGTCCATGTCAACTATGCCGAGACCGTGCTGCCGATGCGCGATGGCCTGCCCAAGCTGAAGGATTTTCCCGCCGAGTTCGGCGGAAGCGGCGAAATGATGCAGGAATAGCGGCGCGCCTTCAGTTGAAGGCTGTTCCCTGCTGCCATCCTCGGTCGATTCGACTGCCGCGGTCTGTTCACCTCTCCCGCTTGCGGGAGAGGTCGCGCCGAAGGCGCGGGTGAGGGCTTTCTCCTCTTGGGGATTGTCCCATTGCGGAAGCACCCTCTCCCCAACCCTCTCCCGCAAGCGGGAGAGGGAGCGCACCTCCGTCGTTGCAGCGATCAAGCGTCATTTCATCGCACTTTAGCCTCCGCGCGATTCGACCACCTTGCGGCAGGAATCGGACAGCTTCGACTTGTTCTCCCGCAGGCAGGCGTTCATTTGCGGCGGCTTGCCGATATGCTCGGCGCAGAATTTGCTGGCGTCGCCGCGGCAGGCCATTTGCTCCTGGACAGATGGACCGGACTGCGCGGCAGCAGGCAGGGCGGCAGCTGCGAGCAGCAGCGCGGCAAGAACCGAAATCTTCATAGAGCACCTCTTTGGAATTCTCGTTGGTCCCGACCGGGATCAATCGGGCCGGACCATTCCGCAAAGGCCGGGCGCCGGTCCATGCCATGTTCATGGCAGCGGCCAGTCCTCCCGCCCGCGGTACCCCCATCTTCATGGCATGTATCCGCGCGCCGACTTTTGTCATTCAGGCTGCACCTCGGCTGCGAGACCCGGTGATTGCGTCGGGACGCCGAACGGAACCAGGAGAGCAAGATGTCGAAGAGAGCTGGAGCGCTGGGCGCAGGGCTGACGGTCATGGCGCTGGCGGGCGCGGCGATGGTGTCGCTGGGCACGAGCCCGGCGCAGGCCGTGGTCTATTGCAAGACCGTCGGCGTGCCCAAGGGCTGCGTGGTGCGGCCGACCGGCGCCGTGGTGGTGGGAGCGCCGGTCGCGCGGGCTGCCGTCGCGACCCCCGGTGTCGGCGCACCCGGTGTCGGTGTGCGTGCCGGCACGCCGATGAATCGGGGCGGCCCGGTCAATCGCGTCGGCGTGCGCTGATATTTCCGCTCCATTGAATTGATGCATCGCTTCGGGCCAAGGGGCCCGCGGACGAAGACCCCCCGTCCTCCGCGGGCAATTTTAACCCGGCCCGTCCCCTCTCTCCGTGCGCCCCACACGTTCGGGGAGGGGGCCCTTTCAACCCGCGGCCATGTCGCTGTCGGGAAAACGTTGCGGCAATTTCAGCCGCAAGCGCGTGCCGGAGGAATCAGACGTCAGGTCGAGCACCGCGCCGCAGCGCGCGGCGCGGCTTTTCATATTGCGCAGGCCGCGCGCGGTCTGGCCGGCCCCCGCGGCCTCGCCATTGCCGGCCAGCGCAAAACCGTTTCCGTCGTCCGTCACGGTTATCACGCCGTAGGGTCCCTGGCCTGCGTCGAACGTGTCGATGGTCACCGCGATGCGGCGGGCCTGCGCGTGCTTGACCGCATTGGTCACGGCCTCGTCGAGGATGCGCACGATCTGGACGACGTGCCATGGCCTGAGCTCGGGATGCAGCGGCAGGCCCTGCGGCGTCGCCACGCGCCAGTCGAGCGTGATGTCGTGCGGCCGCAATTGGGCCGTGGCGCGCTCGCGCCAGGAGCCGAGCGCCAGCATCAGGTCGCCGCCGATGTCGTCCATGGAATCGATGACGAGACGGAGATCCTTCAGCGCCGCGCGTGCGGCGTCCGTGATGCTCGCGCCCGCGCTGCCGCGTTCGGACAGCGCGACGATGCTCACGAGCTGGCCGCCGAGTCCGTCGTGCAGGTCTCGCATCAGGCGCGTGCGCTCGTTGGCGAGCGCCGCCGCGCGGGCGCGCTTCTCCTCGCGGGCAAAGCTCGCCTTCAGCCGCTCCTCGGCCTCCCGCACCCGCGTCACCAACTGGCCGGCAAAGCTGTCGACCTGGTTCAAGGCGCGGGCGAAGCGCCAGGTCAGCCCGGCGCCGATCGCGACCAGCATCGCCGAATAGGACAGGCGCGAGACGAAGATGCGATCGTTGCTCACGATATCGAGCACCGTGAGCATGTCCTGAACCCAGCAGACCAGCACGATGGTCACCGCGCAGCCGATCGTGAAGCTCGCCGCGTCCTGCCGTCGCACCACCGCGGTTGCGGTGACGCAGGCCATCAGGAACAGGCAGAGCCCGACGGTGGGAATGCCGAGCACCAGGAACAGGATGCGCGGCAGCGGCGGGCCCCCGATCAGCCCGACCACGAATATGAGGACGCCTGGCACGAACAGCAACGTGCCGTAGCGCGGCCAGCGCCAGCCGAAGAACAGCACGCCGAACACGACGATCAGCGCGCTCTCGATCGGTGCGGAGGCCAGCAGCACCGCGGCCAGGTGCGATACCGTGGCCGGCGGCACCGGCGGCGGCGCGAATGCCTGCACCACGCCGAGCACCATCGCCGTCGCCAGTACGCCATAGACCGGCTCGTGACGCCGCATCAGCCACATGATCGCGAGGATGACGGCCAGGATCGCCTGCCAGGCGGAAAACACCACCGGCAGGGTGACGAACAGCAGCGTGCGTGTCTCATAGGCCGGGCGCAAGGCGATATCAGGCCCGACATAGACGGTGTCGAGGAAGCCCTTGAGCGGGCCCCATACGAAGAGCCGCACCGTGATCTCGTTTCCGCCCTCGTGCAGCAGCGACGCGGGGATGACGGCGATCTGCGGCGTGTTGCGGTCGGGCCGGTTGGCGTTGGTGTCGCGTCGGGAGTCGAGCACGACGACGCCGTTGACGGCGACCTCCACCGCGTTGCTGAAGCGCGGCAGGAACACCGACCAGCCCGCGGCCGCATCGCCGCCCCGGAATGTGAAGGTGCCGGCGTAGATCGGCGGGTCGGCCAGCGAATAGCGTGACGAGGTGAAATGCGGCAGCGTCACCGGGCGCGTCAGACCGTCCTCCCGCGCCGAGAAATCGTCCACCGCGTAGTCGTCGGGATCGCTCGGCTGCAGCAGCCGAATCCCCAGGATCGTGACGATCACGATCAGCGCCTGAAGCAGCAGATAGGGCACGAGGCGCGAGGCGATCAGCCGGCGCCGCGGGCGTGTCGGTGCCTTCGTAGGTGCTTTGGCCGCAATCTCGCTCACAGCTTGATCAGGCCCTGCTGCACCGCCTCGAACACTGCCTCGCTGCGCGTATGCACCTCGAGCTTGCGATAGATGTTTTTGATATGGCCGGGGACGGTCTGCTTGGACAGGCCGAGATGGCTCGCGATCTCGGCATAGCTGAAGCCTTTGGCGATGCCCCACAGGATGTCGATCTCGCGCGGGGTGAGCCTTGCCGTGTTGAGCGCGGGGCCGGGCGGCGGCTCCGCCGAATTCTGCGCGGCACCTTGCGTCCTGCGCACGATGAAGCGGGCGATCGAGGCCGAGATCGGCGAATGTCCCGCGACCAGATCGCGCACGGTGGTGGCGATGTCGGTGGGGAAGGCGTCCTTGAGCAGGTAGCCGGTGGCGCCGACCGTGATCGCGGAGATCACGCTCTCCTCGTCGCCGAGCGCGGAAATCACCATGATTTCGGTGTCGGGGAAGCGCTGCCGCATCTCGCGGATCAGCTCGACGCCGTGGCCGTCGGGCAGCCGCAGATCGGTCAGCAGCACGCGCGGCGCGCCGGCGGCGAGGGCCTGCCGCGCCTCTGCGAGCGTACCGGCGCTGCGCACCTCGTAACCGGCCTTGACCAGCGCATCCTGGAGGCGCCAGCAGGTCGGCGCATCGTCCTCGACCAGGAGGATGGTGATGGCTTCACCCGTCTCGCCTTGTTCGGTCATGATCATGGTCCCGCGATCCGCGTGTCCCCCGCGGCGCGAGGCAAGTCTAACCGCAGCCCGAAGGCCGTGACACCCATAATCATGGGGGCAGTCACGGGACTGCCATGTGCCGACCCAACGTTGCCGCGCGACGGAGTGCCGCCGCCAATCCAGCTTACGAAAGATCAACCCGCGGCGGCGGATATCGCCGCGCCAGGACCGATAGCGACAGCGGCCGTTCGTCTTCCGGCAGCTCCAGATAGGCAAGCACGAGCGGCCGCTTCCAATCGCCGACGCCGAAATCCATCGCCGTCCATTTCTGCGGCTCGGGCCCTTCGAGCCCCCGGACCCAGACGAAATAGCGGGGAAGGTCGTCCGTGTCCGTCGTGCGTCTCCTGGCCATCGAAGCGGTCCGCTGCGTCAAGATCGTTGCCGCACGATATAAGGAATATCTGGGGGAAGTCGAACGCCCGGGGCGATCGGGGAAGCTTGCCGCCCGCGCCGGTGCCGGTTGGCGACAAAAGCACTGTCGTTGCCCGTTAAGGTTCGATCCGTTCGAGAAATGATCGCGTAAGCGAAACAATCTCGTCGAGGTTGGTTTCGAGCAGCCAATGGCCGCCATCCAGGAGATGCAGTTCGGCATCCGGCAGGTCGCGGAGATAGGCCCCGCCCTGACTCCTCAGGCATGTAATGGTCCTGCGGCCCCCACAGGATCAATGTTGGGGGCTTGTGCTGCTGAAGATATCGGCGGTGCTCGGGAAACCATTGGCGGTTCGCCTTGAGGCCAAACAGAACGTCTGCGGCGGCGTCTTTCCGCCGCTCGGTCATCAGCGACCAGTGCAATCGCCAAAGGTCCGGTGCGATAAGTCCAGCCATGTCCGCACGCACATCATTCAGGAACTCGTCGCGGAAATTCTCTTCAGTGACAGCTTCCCGCATCGCCGCACGCATCTCCTGATCGGGCAGTGACCAGGACTTCTCGATGTCGGCGTATGCCGGGCCAAGCGCATCTTCGTAAGGTATGTCGCCGTTTTGAATGATCTGGGCCACCACCCTCTCAGGCCGCATGATCGCCAGCCTGGCCCCGATCGGTGAGCCGAAATCATGAAGGTAGATCACGAAGCGTTCGATCTTCAGCTGCTTCACGAACTGGTCGAGCCACGCGGCATAGCCGTCGAAGCTGTAATCGAAGTCATCAGGTGTCCCGCTATAGCCGAACCCGGGATAATCGGGAGCAATCAGCCGCCATTTATCGGCCAGTCGCGGCATCAGATTGCGGAATTCGTAGGATGAGCAGGGATAGCCGTGCGGCAGCAGAACGACGGGCGCGCGTTCAGGACCGGCTTCTCGGTAGAAGGTATCCACGGATCCGATCCGGACCCTGCAATGTCTGACGCGTGTGTCCATGTCTTGCTTCCTTTGTAGATAAAGCAACTTCCGGGGCGGGGTTCCCGGCATCTGCGTCGTGGTGGGTAGAACCGAAGGCGGCTCTGACGGAACAACCACCGGAAGCTTACCGTTACGAAGCAACATCGGAACGGGAGGTCGTTGTGATCCACCATGTCTCGGTAGGAACGAATGATGTTCAGCGTGCGAAGCGCTTCTACGATGCGGTCTTGCCGGTCGTCGGGATCACGCCGATGGCCGAGGACGAGGGTGGATTGGGCTACGGAAGCGGGACGTTTCACTTCAGCGTTCAAGTTCCGATCGACGGAAAGCCCGCGACCGTGGGTAACGGCAGCCACATCGCCTTTGCCGTCGAGAACCGCGCGATGGTCGATCGCTTCTACGCTGCCGCATTGAAGCATGGTGGCAGCGACGCTGGCGCTCCCGGGCTGCGGCCGAGTTACGACCTCAACTATTATGGGGCGTTTGTCCGCGATCCAGACGGTCACAAGATCGAGGCCGTGACCTACTCGGCACAATAGTCGCCAGCGAGCGGGAAGGCGCCATGCCGACCATGCCCTATGCAATTATCGAAGCTCCTTCGACGCTCGGCCTTGCGACTGACGGCGTGGAGCGCTTGCCCGAACAGCTGCTGAAGCTTGGTCTTGCGGAGCGCATCGGCGCGCGCCGCGCCGGGCGGCTGATGGTGCCTTCGAAAGATCCGACGCCGGATCCCGAGACCGGCGTCTTGAATGCCGGCGCAATTGCGGCGTGGTCGCCCAAACTCGCCGACGCGGTGGAAGCGGTGCTCGTCGCGGGCGAGTTTCCGGTGGTGCTGGGCGGCGATTGCACGATCTTGCTGGGCTCGATGCTCGCGTTTCGACGGCGCGGCCGCTACGGCCTGTTGTTCATCGACGGCCACGCCGATTTCTTCCAGCCCGAGGCGGAGCCCAAGGGTGAGGGCGCCTCGATGGATCTCGCCTTCGTTTCCGGCCACGGCCCGTCCCTCCTGGCCGACATCGAAGGTCGCGGTCCTCTGGTCCGCCCTGAAGACATTGTGGCGTTTGGGTATCGCGATCACCAGGATCAGGCGGAATATGGAAGCCAGCCGCTTCCCGAAGAGCTCAAGGTGCTTGACCTTCCTGCTGTGCGGGCGCGAGGCATCGAGGCCGCTGCGCGCGAAGCCGTCGATCACCTGACGCGAGCCGAGCTGGACGGCTTCTTCATCCATCTCGACGCCGATTGTCTCGACGATGCCATCATGCCGGCTGTCGATTTTCGCGTGCCGGGTGGGTTGTCGTGGGACGAGCTATCGACCGTGCTCCGGGTTGGCTTGGCGAGTGGCAAGGCGGTCGGCCTGGAGATCACTATCTACAATCCGGGCCTGGATGAAGACGGCAGCGCCGGGCGTGGCCTGGCCGATGTGCTCGCAGCAACGCTCGGGTCGTAGTTCGAGTTTGCTGAACCAGTCGGTCTTCGCCAAGAGAAGAGGCTTCGCCGGACACGCTTCTTCCTTCAAGCCCCGCCACGCGAAGCCCAAAGGGCGAAGCGTGGTGCCCCTGGCCGGAATCGAACCAGCACTCCTTGCGGAACTCGATTTTGAGTCGAGCGCGTCTACCAGTTCCGCCACAGGGGCCCTCGGTCGGCCCCATATGCGGCGTCGCGAAGCCGGCGGACTATAGCCATGGACGGGACGGGGTCAACCCGCGCCAAAGTGATCCCGGCCGTTCTCGACAGCCGCATGGGCTGGGGCTAGAGGCTTGGGAGCGCGAGAGATGCGAAAGAGGCTGCCGTGACCACCCAGAGTGCCGCCATACCTGCGTTCAAGCCGGGCGCCACGAGCCCCGCGCTGACCGCCGCGGCCTTGGTCACGCTGATCGGCGCAGCCACGATTGCGGGCGCCTGGTTCTTCCAGCTCGTCCTGGAGATCCTGCCCTGCCCATTGTGCCTGGAGCAGCGCTACGCCTATTACCTTGCGATACCTCTCGGTGTGCTGACGGCGCTGGCGGCGCGAAGCGGCGCGCCGCGGCCGCTGCTGCTGGCGGGGCTGGCGATCCTCACCCTGGCGACGCTCGCCAATGCCGGCCTCGGCGCCTACCATTCCGGGGTTGAATGGGGGTTCTGGAAGGGGCCGACCGATTGCTCCGGTCCGGTCGTCAACCTCGGCAGCGCCGCCGATCTCTTGTCGAAGCTCGACACCGTGAAGGTGGTGCGCTGCGACGAGGTGCAATGGCGCTTCCTCGGCCTCTCGCTCGCCGGCTACAACGTGCTGATCTCGCTCGTGATGGCCGCGATCGCCGCGTGGGGATTCGTGCGGACGGCGAAGCGCTAAAGCTCAATCATCCACGTCGTCCTGCGTGCGCCCGAACAGGTGCACGATGCCCGGAGTAGCGATCGTCACGAAGACGAAACGCGACAGGTGGTGCGCGCCGACGAAGATCGGGTCGATGTGCAGCGTCAAAGCCAGCGCCAGCATCGCGTCCATCGCGCCCGGCGCGAAGGCGACGACGACGTCGGAGAATTTCACCGGGGTGGTCAGCGCCACGATGCCGACGAAGATGGCGGAGACGGCGATGGCCACGGCAAACGAGCCCAGCGCAGCGCTGAGGTGGCCGGCGAGCGTCTTGATTCGCATCCGGGCGAAACGGCTGCCGATCAGTGCGCCGATCCCGATCAGCGCAACGCCACGCACCCAGTCCGGCAGGCCGCCCTCGACCCATCCGGCACCATGCAGCACGCTGGAGGCGATCATCGCGCCGAACATCCAGCTCGCGGGAAACCTGATCAGCCGCAGCACGAGCGCCGCGGCCAGCGACGCGGCGGCCAGCTCGAGCAGGTCGAGCGGCGAGGCGATGGTCGTTGTCAGCGACTGTGCAGCCGAGGGCGTGACGCCTGCAATCGCCAGCACCATCGGCAGCGCGGCGGTCAGGATCATGACGCGCATAGTCTGCACCACCGCAATGCCCGGCAGGTCGGCGCCGCGCTCGACCGCCAGGATCGTGATCTGCGACAGCGCGCCGGGACTGCCGGCCAGGAAGGCGGAGGTGCGGTCCCAGCCATGCATGCGCTGGAGGTAATAGCTCGACCCGAACGTGGAGCAGAACGTGGCGAGCGCAAGCAGGCCGATGGTGACGGGGTAGGCGCTGACCTGCTGAAGCAAATGGCGCGAGACGACCGAGCCCAGCGAGATGCCGAGCAGCACCAGCACGGTCTGGGTCAAAATCGGCGGCAAGGTCAGCTGACGGCCGGCGATCGCGGCGATCCCGACCGCGATCATCGAGCCGGAGATCAGCCCGCCGGGAAGGCCGGCGAGCAGAAACACAAGGCCGCCGGCGGTGCCGATGACGAGCGTCTCCACCGTGCTCAGGATCGTGGCACGGCTCGGCCATTCGAACGACAGGGAGGCGGTGATGTGCTTCACGCCACCTTATCGCAAATCAGCGCGAGGCGCACAATTGCAGGCTCGTCATGCCGCAATGCGCGAGGCCTTCCGCGGAGGCTCGGACGGAATCGTGACGGGCTTATTTCTTGTCGGCTGCGGGAGCGGCGGGAGCTGCGGGAGCGGCGGGAGCTGCTGGAGCGGCGGGAGCTGCTGGAGCGGCGACTGCGCTGCCGGCCCTCGCCTCCTTTTTGCATTCGCGACGGAATTTCTTGCGCTCCTTCCCCTTCAATCCCTTGGCGTCCGCCTGCCTGGAGCATTCCAGCGATTCCGCCGATCGCTCCTTCGTTGCCTTCTTGTCGTCGACGGTGGCGGCAGTGTCGGTCTTGGCGGCCGGCGCGGCGGTCTGTGCGAAAGCGGTGCCGGTGACGAGCAGGGAGGCGAGAGCAACGGCGGCGAGGCGGGACGTGAAGGTCATGTGGTGCACTCTGCTTGCGAGAATTGCGAAGGGCTGGAGCGTTGGCTCGCGTTGCTGAACGCGACATGAATGAGTTGAGCGGCAGGATCACTATATTTTGCCGGCGCAACTCATCGCATCCTTGTCGCAAGCGGCCGGCACGCTAGGATAGCAATCCTCAATTCACTTCCGTCGGGGAAGATCAAGCAGGAGATCCAGGGATGACCATTCAGACGAATTTGTTGTATGCGATCGCAGCGTCCGGTGTCGCGGCATTGCTGACGAGCGCGCCGGCACAGGCACTGACCGCGCAGGAGTGCGGCGCGAAGTACCAGGCCGCCAAGAAGGACGGTACGCTCGGCACCATGAAGTGGAATGACTTCCGCAAGGCCCAATGCGGTGCCGATGCGACGCCCGCCGCTGCGCCGACAGCGGCTGCGCCCACAGCTCCCGCGGAGCCGAAGCAGGCCAAGAAGGAAGAGGCACCCGCCGCCGCGCCGGCCCTGCCGGCCGGTCCTGCCGTCTACCCGAACGCGGTCGATCCGAAATATGCCAAGGAGACGCCCGGCAAGGCGCGTCTGCACACCTGTGTCGACCAGTACAATGCCAACAAGACCACCAACGGCAACGGCGGCTTGAAATGGATTCAGAAAGGCGGCGGCTATTACAGCGAGTGCACCAAGAAGCTGAAGGGCGCCGCCTGAGCTTCGCATTGCTGCGAAGGCCGGAGCAACGCTCCGGCCAATTCGCCTGAAGTGTCGCGCATGATCTTTTCGGAAAGCCGCTGCACGCCTTGCGCTTACGCGGCCCTTGGGGTCCGGATCATGCTCAGTCGAGCAACTTCTCGGCGGATTTTGCCACGAGCTGCGACCGCTTGCGCGGACCGCTCTCGACGAACAACAGGCTCTGGCCGAAGATGAAGCAGTAGAACAGGAAGGCCTGCGCGTCGGCCTCTTCGGTCGCAAGGCCGGTCGCCCGGTAGAGGTCGCCGACGTGCCTGAGCCGCGCCGCGTCGACACTTGCCACTGCGGCCGCGGCGTTCTCATCCGAGCGGGCCCATTGCCGGATCGCGAGCTCGATCGCCATCCCTTCCGGATTGAGCCGCTCGGAATAGAGCTGGATCACTGCCCTCAGCCGCTCGCGGGGCGTTTGCCCGTCGAGGCTTGTCTGCTGCGCGATCGCGGCGATGCGGCCCTTGCGCCAGGCTTCGAGCATGGCCTCGAGCAGCGCGGCGCGGTCGGCGAAGCGCCGGTAGAAGCCGCCCTTGGTGACGCCGAGATTCTTGGCGAGCACCTCGACCCGCACGCCCTCCACCCCCGCGCGGGCGAGCTCGGCAAATCCAGCCTCGACCCAGACGTCGCCCTTGCCGTCGCTCATGGAGGAAGCCTCACCCGATCTTGATACGGTGCCGTATTGTTAATGCGCAACGGGTTTGATACGCTACCGTATCAACGACCAAGAATGAAAGCGCGGAGGAAATGCTATGGAGCAGGAGGCGACCTATCGCGGCACGGTCTATCCGTGGCAATGCGACCATGTCGGGCACATGAACATCATGTGGTATGTCGGCAAGTTCGACGAGGCCAATTGGAATCTGTTCGCTCGCCTCGGCCTGACGCCGAGTTACTTGCGGTCCTCCGGCCGCGGCATGGCCGCGGTGCAGCAAAACATCGCCTACAAGCGCGAGCTGCTCGCCGGCGACATCGTCGAGATCCGCAGCCATCTGCTCGAGATCAGGGACAAGTCGATCCGCTTCCGGCACGACATGACGAATGCCGAGACCGGCGAGCTCGCCGCGACGTGCGAGATCACCGGCGTGCACATGGATCGTCAGCTCCGCAAGTCCGCCCCGTTCGCAGATTGCATTCGCAATGCTGCCATGAAGCATCTTGCCGAACCAGCCGAGGTGTAGCCATGACCGTCTTCGAGCCGAAAAACCCGGGCTATCGCGCGGCGGCCATCGCCATGTTCGATGCCCAACCGGCCATGCGCACGCTCGGCATCGTGATCGTCCGTCTCGCGCCGGGCGAGGTCGAGCTGGCGATGCTGCATGCGCCGGCTTTCACGCAGCAGAACGGTTTCATCCATGCCGGCATCATCACGGCCGGGCTCGACAACGCCTGCGGCGTTGCGGCCTTCAGCTTGATGCCGGCGGAGGCCGGTATCCTCACCGTCGAATTCAAGACCACGCTGCTCGCGCCCGCCCGCGGCGAGCGTTTCGTCTTCAAGGCCGAAGTGGTCAAGCCCGGCCGCACGCTGACCTTCTGCGAGGCAAAGGCCTACGCCGAGCATGACGGCAAGACCACGCTGATCGCTACGATGACCGGGACATTGATGGCGATGCTGCCGGCGGCTTAGTTGAGCCGGGCGCGATTGGCGTGGCAATCGCGCCCGCAGCATTCTATATGACTCGTAACAATGGCCGGTGCGCGGGCGTATATCCGCAAGATGGGACCGGAACGGGACGAGACATGACTGGATTTGGGAATAATGCGCCGAGCCGGCGCGCAGCCTTGACGCTGATCGCAGCGGGCGCGCTTGCGGCGGGTGGCATCACCTCGGCGCGCGCCGCCACCGGCAATGACGAGGTGCTGACCGAAGCCAAGGTGCTGCGCGATCCCGACACGCCCGTCGCAGGCAATCCCGACGGCAACGTCACCATCGTCGAATGGTCCGATTACAATTGTCCCTATTGCCGCAAGCTCGAGCCCGAGCTGCGCCAGGTGGTCCAGGATGACGGCAAGGTGCGGCTGGTCATGAAGGACTGGCCGATCCTCGGGCCGGTTTCGGTCACCGCGGCGCGGAGCGCGCTGGCGGCCAAGTTCCAGGGCAAGTATCACCAGGCCCATGACGCCCTGATCGGCGTCAGCTCGCGCCTGACCGAGCCGCGCATCAACGAGCTGCTCGCGGCTGCCGGGGTCGACATGGACCGCTTGAAGCGCGATCTCACCGGCCACGCCAAGGACATCGACGCCATCCTCAAGCGCAACAACGAGCAGGCTGAAGCTTTCGGCTTCCAGGGCACCCCGTCCTTCATCGTCGGCAAGTATCGCGTGCCCGGCGCGCTCAGCATGACCGAGTTCGAGCAGGTCATCGCCGACGCCCGCAAGGCCAAGATGAACTGAGCCGGCGATATTTCAGGACGCAATACAAAGGCGCCGTCGCGGATCTGCGACGGCGCCTCGTTCATGTCGATCGGACGAAATTACTTCGACGAGATCCGGACCCAGTCCTTGTGCGCGCGATCGCGCAGCGCATCCCAATCGGCCTTGGCGACGTCCCAGTTCACGATGGTGCGGTTGGTGGTCGCGACCTCGCCTTTGGCGACTGACGACGTCTGCATGGAATCATAGACGTAGACGCCGCCCGCAAGCAGCAACGCGCCCAGGATCATTCCGAAAAAAGTCTGCATGGCGAACCTCCGGTGACGGGCGATAACGTTGGCCCGGAGTGATGGTTCCGCGACCATGCGGCGCATTCAAGGAGAGGTTGTTCATTTTCCATTCAGCCACTCCATCAGCTCCGCATTGATCTCGCGCGGATAGGTGTGGCTGAGGTCGTCGATCTCGCGATAGGTGACTTGGGCACCGGCGGCGGACAGCGCCGCCTGCGTCTGCCGCGCGGTCTGCACCGGAAACATCCAGTCGAGCTTGCCGTGAGTGATGAAGATAGGCAGGCCTTGCAGGCGCATCGCGTCGGCCATTTCCGCCATCAGCGGATGGAAGGTCGCTGCAACAGGGGCGAGATGCGTGAAGGGCGAGGCGCCGTCGAGGCCGGTGACGTAGCAGAAGGTGCCGCCGTCGCTCATGCCTGTCAGCAGCATGCGCGCGGGGTCGATCCGCCAGCGGCCGCGCACAGTATCGATGATGCGCATGAGGTTCGGTGTGTCGGTGTCGTCGCCCATCAGCGCCCAGGTCGGGCCGGTCGCGGTCGGCGCCACCAGGATCGCCCCAAGAGTGCGGGCGTCGCGGAGCCAGCTCCACAGAAAGCCGCGTCCGTTGCCGCTGCCGCCATGCAGCGCCATCACCAGCGGCATGGCACGCTCGGGCGCGTAATATTCGGGGACGTAGACCGAGAAGCCGCCGCGGCTGCCGGGCTCGTTGTGGTCGTGGAAGATGCCGGTATCTTCGCTCGCGCT
Organism: Bradyrhizobium sp. USDA 336; assembly: GCF_044908355.1. Taxonomy (NCBI): domain Bacteria; kingdom Pseudomonadati; phylum Pseudomonadota; class Alphaproteobacteria; order Hyphomicrobiales; family Nitrobacteraceae; genus Bradyrhizobium; species Bradyrhizobium sp. USDA 336. Next base: position 6,382,710 of record NZ_JBIYDC010000002.1, read on the forward strand.
GGCTTGGAGCCGCGACAACAAATCCGCATTGTCGCGATTGGCGGCGTTGAGGAAGAAGCCGCTCACCGGCGGAAATTGCGCTGCCAGCGGATAGAGCGCCTCTTGCGCGCGCGGGACATGGCGCAGGGCGCGGAACACCGCGACGAGATCGCCATGGCCACGCTCGACCTCACGAATGCCGGCAAAGGCAGCGAGCGTCTCGCCGCAGGCGCGATCGAGCCGCTCGCGCAGCCCGGCGAACTGCTCCGGCCACTCCCCGATTGCTGCGTGCGCCGTCTGCAGCGCCTCGTCCGGCGTGCCGATCGCATCCATCACCGAGGCAAAGGCCGGCGGATGCAGATGCCGATGGAAGAAACCGAGTGCTTCCAGCGCGTTGAGCAGAGGTGGCAGCACGGCCACGACGTCGTCGATCACGGCCTCGCTCATTATAGCCTCTCCACGGCTTGCGCCGCGGCGACCGCAGCGCGGTGCGCTATTTCTTCGCGGCCTTCTCCTGCGTCTTAAATCCCAGGTATGTCGAATTGACAATGCCCATCAGGAGCAGCAGATTCGTATCGAATTCCACGAAGATGAAGTTGGCGACGACGTTCCAGATAAAGATCACGGCGAGGATAGCGGTCCAGCCAATCATCTGAATCCTGTGCAATTTGGGTCCGTCTTCATCCGATAGCAGGTCGCTCCAGAATCTTTTCGATTTCACCCTTATCGGATTCTTGAGGTCGTCCCTATCCAGGATGACGGCAGCGATGCCAGTCACGCTGTTGATGCCGAGAAGCACGAGAATTGCTTCGGTGATGACGTTCCGGTAGATTCCCAGCGTGAGCCAGAGGAAGATGAAGCCCGCAGTCGAGAGCCACAGCCACAACGCCATCTGAGTGCGGCCGAGGCTGAACGTGCCTGCGGGGTCGTCCCTCGTTGGACTGGCCATGCATTCCTTTAGCTCGTCTTCAGCTTTCGTCTTGGCTTTCTGCAGATCAGCGTTCGTGGGGTCCGCGGCGGCCGCATCGCGTGCGGTCCTGGCATTTTGCTCCGCCAAATCGATATTTGTAAGCGAGTGATCGCGCAGGACGCTCGACTTGGCTGCAAAGATGGCGAAACCGGTCAACAGCAAGGCCATTGATAGCGCGCCCAGACCAACAATGTACGGCCAATACACCCGGAGTTCGATCGAGGATCTGGCTTCCGCCTCTGGCGTGCTGCTTTGCGATCTCGATACTCCGATCTTGAGCGGCATCGAACCCGAATTAGTCTTGTTCGCCAGCAAGCCGCGCCAGAATTTGGCGTCGTCCGACGCTGCATCAGGGGTCTGCCCGAACTCGAAAACGAGTGTTTGCGGTGCAGGTATAGCCGGCACCTTGAGCGACATCGGCGTGCGGCGTCCGTTCAGAAACAGCGTCACATCGACGACAGGAGGTGGCTGGTTCTGAGCGGCTTTGGCAACAGACAGGGCGACGTTGGCGACATCGAGCTTCTTCTCGGTTTCGGTCTTCGTCTTGGCATCGAGGGGGGTGTCAAGTTGTGTTTGTAGGTCCTTTACTTTCGTCTCGTTGTCTTCGACATCCTTCTTCAGCTTCTTTTCGCCAGCCTCGGACGCGACGCCGGCAACGACGACACAAAGGCGACCACCGAGCCTGATGGTACGGGGCAAGACGTCTACAATACGGAATTTCCCATTCGCGTCGTCAGCGGCGGATTTTGCGTTCGCAATAGAGCCAGGGTCGAGAGCGGCCTTCAATCCATCTCCGCAACCGGCATCGGCGACATTATTCGGCGCCTTTTGATTCGCTGGAGCGCCCGTGAGGAAGGGCCACTCGAACGCCGTACCAAGCATGCACATCACCAGCGCAACAATTCCCGCTAGCGTCAAAACGGCAGCGAGCGTCCTCGGAGGCACGCGGGGCATGGCAATTACCTTGAACAAAAAATGAGAGTAAAAATCACCAAGTTGTAGCTTGCAATGAGACACCCCAAAATTGCAAGCGATTATTCGCCGCAGCCTCCGGCGGAATATCCGGAGCTTGGTGTTGCGCTTGAGGGGTCTTGGCGACTCCCGCTCAGTGCAGCTTCGGCGCCTTCAGGAGCTTGAAGCGATCGGTCGACGTCACGGTGACGTCGAAGGTGACGCCTTCATGATGAACGGTGAGCGGCACGTCGACGCCGGCGGCGCCGAGCGCCCACATTTTCTTGTAGAAGGCGGTCTGGCTCGTCACCCTGTCACCGTTCACGGCGAGAATGACGTCGCCGGTCTTGAGCTCGGCGCGGGCGGCCGGGCCATTGGCGGAGATCCCGATCACCACCACGCGGTTGTCGATCTCGGTCGAGTAGAGTCCGAGCCAGGGTCGTGCCGGCTTGTTGACACGGCCGAACTTGCGCAAGTCCTCCAGGACCGGCTTCAGGAGGTCGATCGGCACGATCATGTTGACGTGCTCGGCCTCGCCGTCACGTTCGCGATCGAGCTGGAGCGAGCCGATGCCGATCAGCTCGCCGCGTTCGTTGAGCAGCGCCGTACCGCCCCAGTTCGGATGTGCGGGAGCGGTGAAGATGGCCTCGTCCAGCAGATATTCCCAGTAACCGGCGAATTCCTGCTTGGCCACGACCTGGCTCGCGACCGAGCGTGTGCGTCCGCCGGCGCCGCCGACCACGACGCGGTCGCCGATCCGTGTCGCCGCCGACGAGCCGAGCGGCAGCGGCGCAATGTCGAGCTGGCCGAGCGCTTGCACCAGCCCGAACCCGGTCTCGGAATCGAAGCCGAGCGCATGGCCCTCCACCACGCGTCCGTCGGCGCGGTGCAGCCAGACCGACTCTGCCTCGGTGATGAGATAACCTATCGTGAGCACCAGGCCGTCATCGATCACGACGCCGTTGCCGGCGCGTTCGGTGCCCAGTGTCTCGGCGCTGAAGGCGTCCGGAGGGATGATGGCGTGCAGGCCGACGACGGAGCCGAGTGCGCGGTCGAGATCGAAACCATAGTCGCTCGCCCGCGGCTGGTTCGCCGGCGGCACTCTCCATTCGGTCACAGTGCTCATGGAGTTCTCCTGGCTGAGAGCATCGCTCCGGCAAGACTGGCGGAACAACGCGCGAAGCACGCCTAATTTAGGCCGGAGCAGGCCGTCTTGAAAGCCTCGTTCCCAACTATTCGGGAGAACGCCGCGTGAAATCTTGGAAAGGCCTGGAAACGCATCGTCATCTGATCCGGCGCATGGCTGCTGTCCGGCGCGGTGCTAGGCGCCGTGCAGTGAAGCTGCTAACCATTGCCGCCTCGTTTGACCAAGGGATCACGGACGACAAGCATGGACAACCGCAGCGACATTTGGCGTGGCATCGACACGATCAAGGCACGCTTCATCGACCTCAGCGACAGGGTCTGGGGCATGCCTGAGGTCTGCTACACCGAGGCGCGGTCCGCCGCCGAGCATCTCGCCGAGCTGCGTCATCAGGGATTCCGCATCACCGAGAGCGTCGCCGGCATCCCGACTGCGCTGATCGGCGAGTGGGGCGAGGGCGGTCCGGTCATTGCCTTCATGGGCGAGTACGATGCGCTGCCGGGCCTCAGCCAGGAGGCGGGTGTCGCCGAGCATCGCCCGATCGAAAACGGCGGCCATGGCCATGGCTGCGGTCACAACCTGCTCGGTTCCGCAGCGCTGCTCGCCGCGACCGCGGTGAAGGACTGGCTGGCCGAGAGCAAGGTGCCCGGCCGGGTGCGCTATTACGGCTGTCCGGCGGAGGAAGGCGGCGCGGCCAAGGCCTTCATGGTGCGCTCCGGCGCGTTCGAGGACGCCGACATCGCCATCACCTGGCACCCGCACAGCTTCTGGGAAGTGGCGGTGACGCCCTCGCTTGCGAATACGCGCGCGGATTTCATCTTCACCGGCCGCACTTCGCATGCGGCGGCCTCGCCGCATCTCGGCCGTTCGGCGCTCGATGCGGTGGAATTGATGAATGTCGGCGTGAACTACATGCGCGAGCACATGCCGAGCGACGCGCGCGTGCACTATGCCCTGCTCGACACCGGCGGCATCGCGCCGAACGTGGTGCAAGCCCATGCCCGCGTGCGCTATTCGATCCGCGCGCGCGATCTTCCCGGCATGAACGAGTTGGTCGAGCGTGTGTCCAAGATCGCGCAAGGCGCGGCGTTGATGACCGAGACCAAGGTCGAGATGAAGATCATCTCCGCGGTCTCCAACATCCTGCCGAACACGCCGCTGGAGCAGGCGCTGCATCAGGTCATGGAAGAGCTCGGACCGCCGCATTTCGACGATGCGGACAAGAGCTTTGCCAGCCAGATCCGTGCGACCTTGAGCGATAAGGATATCGCCTCGGTCTATTACGCGATCGGCATGGAGCCGACCGATCGGCCGCTGGCCGACTTCCTGGTGCCGCTCGATGCCAAGCGCAATCCGCTGGTCGGCTCGACCGATGTCGGCGACGTGAGCTGGGTGGTGCCGACCGTGCAGGTGCATGCACCGACGGTTGCAATCGGCACGCCCTTCCACACTTGGCAGGTGGTGGCGCAGGGCAAGAGCCCGCACGCGCACAAGGCCATGGTGCAAGCAGCCAAGGCGATGGCAGGTCTCGGCATCAAGGCGTTGACGGAACCGGAGCTGATCAAGGTTGCCAAGGCGGATCTCCAGAAGCGGACGGCCCGGACTCCTTACGTCTGTCCGTTGCCGGATCACGTCGCGCCGCCGCTCGACATGTCCGTGGCGTAGGAATTCGCCTCGATACTTCGTCTGATCCAGCGAACAAATTTTCCGCAGTGCAGCGCGCAATCCAGCAGATTTTGATGCTGGATTGCCGAACGGATGGGCTGCGGAGCGCAATTTTGCCCAACGGACAGCCAATAGACCGTTTGCATACACACGGTCCCAGTTGACGTGCACCCCATTCGGTGTGCCATCTACCGCCAGCCAAACCGGCGGTCGCGAGCGGCCGCCTGCATCCATGTCGGAACCAGACGGGGGACAACCATGCTGGACAAAGAGCTGCGTTCGATGATCGGTCAGGTGAAGGACGGGCGGATGGACCGCCGCGCCTTCGTCAAGCGCCTCGCCGCGGTCGGTCTCACCGCTCCCCTCGCCAACCAGCTCCTCGCGCTCGGCGGCGTTGCCATGGCGCAGAGCCCCGCGGTCTACAAGCCGACCAAGCGCGGGGGCGGCGGCCCTCTCAAGGTGCTGTGGTGGCAGGGGCCGACGCTTCTCAATCCGCATTTCGCCACCGGCACCAAGGACCAGGACGGATCGCGGCTTTTCTACGAACCGCTCGCCAGCTGGGACGCCGACGGCAATCTCAACCCCATCCTCGCTGCAGAGATTCCTTCGCTTGCAAACGGCGGTCTCGCGGCCGATGCCAAATCAGTGGTCTGGAAAATCAAGCCGGGAGTCAAATGGCACGATGGCAAGCCGCTGACTGCCGACGACTTCGTGTTCACCTGGCAGTACGCCAGCGATCCCGCCACGGCTGCCGTCAGCATCAGCACCTATGGTGAAATCACGGTCGAGAAGGTCAGCGATCTTTCGATTCGCATCCTGTTCAAGACCCCGACGCCGTTCTGGGCCAACGCGTTCGTCGGCGCTTATGGATGCGTTCTCCCCAAGCATCTGTTTGCCGACTACAAAGGCTCGAAGTCCCGCGAGGCGCCGAACAATCTGGCCCCGGTGGGCACCGGTCCCTACAAGTTCGTCGAGTTCAAGCCGGGCGATGTGGTCCGCGGCGAGCTCAATCCAGACTATCACATGCCCAACCGTCCGCATTTCGACACGATCGAGATGAAGGGCGGCGGCGATGCCGTCTCGGCGGCGCGCGCGGTGATCCAGACCGGCGAATTCGATTTCGCCTGGAACATGCAGGTCGAAGACGACGTGCTGCTGCGTCTGGAGAAGGGCGGCAAGGGCAAGACCGTCTATGCCACCGGCGGCGACATCGAGTTCATCGCGATCAATTTCACCGATCCGAATGTCGAGATCGACGGCGAACGCTCCTCGATGAAGACCAAGCACCCGATCTTCTCCGATCCGAACGTGCGCAAGGCGCTCGCCCTACTCGTCGACCGCGACTCCGTCAAGAAGGCGATCTATGGTCGGGCCGGCCGCACCACGGCCAACTACCTCAACGGCCCCGAGAAGTTCGTCTCCAAGAACACCTCGTGGGAGTTCAACATCGAGAAGGCGTCGAAGATGCTCGATGACGCCGGCTGGAAGGTCGGCGCCGACGGCATCCGCGAGAAGGACGGCAAGAAATTCAAGCTTCTGTATCAGACCTCGACCAACGGTCCGCGCCAGAAGACCCAGGCCATCGTCAAGCAGGCCTGCCAGAAGGCCGGCATCGACGTGGAGCTGAAATCGGTCGTCGCCTCGGTCTTCTTCTCGTCTGACGTCGCCAACCCGGACACCTATCCGAAGTTCTATGCCGACATCGAGGAGTTCCAGATCCCGATGACGCAGCCCGATCCGGCCCTGCACATGCGGCGCTACATCTCCGCCAATGTGGCCACCAAGGAGAACAAATGGCAGGGGCAGAACTTCCCGCGCTACGTCAACAAGGAGTATGATGACGCCATTGCTGCGGCTGAGACCGAGACCGATCCAGTCAAGCGCGCCGCGCTCTACATCAAGTGCAACGACCTGTTGTGGCAGGACACCGTGTTCATTCCGGTGATGCATCGCCTGCTGGTGGATGCCTGCTCCAACACGTTGCGGCCGGCGCTCTCGGGCTGGGCCAATCGGACCGATAACCTCCAGGACTGGTACCGGGAGGCATGAGCGCAGGCTAGACGGGATTCTTCCCTATGAGTCAGTATGTCCTGCGTCGCCTCCTGATTGCCGTTCCGAGCCTGCTGGCGATTTCGCTGGTGCTGTTCGTCGTGCTTGCACTCGCGCCCGGCGATCCGTTCTCCGAACTGGCCACCAATCCGAACGTGCCGCCCGAAGTTCAGGCGGCACTCCGGGCCAAGTTCGGTCTCGACGATCCGATCTACCTCCGCTACCTGCACTGGCTCAACGCCATGCTGCACGGCGACTGGGGCTTCTCCTTCGTCAGCCGGATGAACGTCGACACGCTGATCCTCCAGCGCCTGCCCGCCACGCTCTACGTGATCGGCTCGGCGCAGATCCTGGCGCTGCTGATCGCGATCCCGGTCGGCGTCTATGCCGCGACCAGGCCGTATTCGCTGTTCGACCAGATCGCGAATACGCTCGCCTTCGTCGGCTTCTCGCTGCCGACCTTCTTCACCGGCATCCTGTTCATTCTGATCTTCTCGGTCACGCTGGACTGGCTGCCTTTCGTCTACACCACCGACATCAAGGCCACCGGCATCCGCTGGGTGCTGGAGATGATCCGTCAGGCGATCATGCCGGTGGCGGTGCTCGGCCTGTTCCAGGCGGCATCGATGACGCGCTTCGTGCGCTCGGCGATGCTCGACGTCATCCGGCTCGATTACGTCACCACGGCGCGGGCCAAGGGCCTCGGCCAGACCACGGTGATCATCAAGCACGTGATGCGCAACGCCATGATCCCCGTGGTCACGCTGATCGCGTTGCAGATGCCCGCGGTGTTCGGCGGCGCCATCGTCACCGAGCAGATCTTCCGCATTCCCGGCATCGGCTCGCTGCTGATCTCCTCCATCCTTTCCAACGACACGCCGGTGGTGATGGCCGTCACCTTCGTCTTCGCGTGCCTCGTGGTGCTGTTCAATCTCATCGCGGACGTGCTTTATGGCTGGCTTGACCCTCGCATCTCCCTCCGCTGAGCGGCGCGCCTATTCGCCCTGGCGCGAAGCATGGCGGCGTTACAGCCGCCACCGGCTCGCGGTGGTCAGCGCTGTCCTGCTCCTCATCCTGGTGCTCGCCGTCGTGCTTGGGCCGTTCGTGTGGCGTGTGAAGATCAACGAGATCGACATCGTCGCGGGCCTGCAGGGTCCGTCGCTCGCCCATCCCTTCGGCACCGACGATCTCGGCCAGGACATTCTGGCGCGCATGATCTATGGCGGCCGCATCTCGCTCGCGGTCGGGCTCGCCGCGATGCTGGTCGCTGTCATCATCGGCACAGTGATCGGCGCGCTCGCCGGTATGTCGCGCGGCGCGCTCGGACACGGATTGATGTGGCTCACCGACCTGTTCCTGTCACTGCCGCAGCTGCCGCTGCTGCTGCTGCTGATCTATCTGTTCCGCGACGGGCTGAAGCAGGTGTTCGGGCCCGAAGGCGGCATCTTCATCTTGATCGTGCTCGTGATCGGAGGTCTGCGCTGGATGCCGGTGGCGCGGCTGGTGCGTGCCCAGTTCTTGTCGCTCCGCGAAAAGGAGTTCGTCGAAGCCGCCCGTGCGCTCGGTGCCAGTCCGGTGCGGCAGGTGGTGCGGCACATCCTGCCCAATGCGGTCGGCCCGGTGATCATCGCCGGCACCATCGACGTCGCCGCCGCGATCATCGCGGAATCGACGCTGTCCTTCCTCGGCCTCGGCTTCCCGCCGGATACCCCGACCTGGGGCCGGCTGCTGTTTGACGCCAAGGATTTTCTCGACATCGGCCCGCACTGGGCGTTGTTTCCGGGCGGCGCGATCTTCGTTGCGGTGGTGGCCATCAACTTCATCGGCGACGGTCTGCGCGACGCGCTCGATGCGCGACGGGTGATCTGATGGCGCCGCTGCTCGAGATCAAGGGCCTGAAAACCCACTTCTCCACGGACGACGGCATCCTCCAGGCCGTCGACGGTGTCGACATCTCCATCAACAAGGGCGAGACGCTCTGCGTCGTCGGCGAATCCGGCTGCGGCAAGACCGTGACCGCGATGTCGATCCTGAAGCTGATCGCGATGCCGCCGGGCCGGATCGCGGCGGGCCAGATCATCTTCGAGGGGCGCGATCTGGTGCCGCTGACCAGCAACCAGCTCGACGAGATCAGGGCGAAGGAGATCGGCTTCATCTTCCAGGAGCCGATGACCTCGCTCAATCCGGTGCTCACCATCGGCGAGCAGATCGCAGAGAGCCTGCGGCGGCACGAAGCGGTGACCAGGAAGCAGGCGCTCGAGCGCACCATCGAGATGCTGAAACTGGTGCAGATCCCGAACGCCGAAGGCCGCGTGCACAATTATCCGCATCAGTTTTCCGGCGGCATGCGCCAGCGCGTGATGATCGCGATGGCGCTCGCCTGCAAGCCGAAGCTGATCATCGCCGACGAGCCCACCACCGCGCTCGACGTCACCATCCAGGCGCAGATCCTCGACCTATTGCAGGACATGAAGGACCGCTTCGGCATGGCGGTGATGCTGATCACCCATGCCATGGGCGTCGTCGCCGAGACAGCGCAGCGCGTCGTCGTGATGTATGCCGGCAAGGTGGTGGAGGAGGCGCCCGTCGACGATCTCTTCGGCGATCCCCGTCATCCCTATACGCAAGGCCTGATCCGCTCGATCCCGCGCATCGATCTCGACAGCGAGCACAAGACGCGGCTCGAGGCGATCGGCGGCTCTGTGCCGATCCTGATCAACCCGCCGGTCGGCTGCCGCTTCGCGCCGCGCTGCAAGTTCGCCATGAATGTCTGCACCGAGAAGGAGCCGCTGCTGCGCGAGATCGCGCCCGGTCACCGCATGGCCTGTCATCTCGGAGATACCAGCGTGGGAGCCGCGTCATGAGCGAGCCCTTGCTCCGCGTCAGCGGCTTGAAGAAACATTTCCCGGTGCTCGGCGGCCTCTTGTCGCGCCAGGTCGGCACGGTCTACGCGGTCGACGGCGTGTCGTTCTCGGTCAACCGCGGCGAGACGCTCGGCCTGGTCGGCGAATCCGGTTGCGGCAAGTCGACGACCGGGCGCTGCGTGCTGCGCCTGATCGAGCCGACTGACGGCGAGGTCACCTTCGACGGCCAGGACGTGCGCAAGCTCGGCGGCAACGATCTGCGCGCGATGCGGCGGAACATGCAGCTGGTGTTCCAGGATCCGTTCGCCTCGCTCAATCCGCGCATGACGGTCGGGGCCATTCTCGGCGAAGCCTTTACCATCCACAATCTCGCCTCCTCCTCGAAAGAGCGCGAGGAGCGCGTTGCGGGGCTTCTGGTCAAGGTCGGGCTCAAGGCCGAGCACATGCGACGCTATCCGCATGAATTCTCCGGCGGCCAGCGCCAGCGCATCGTGATCGCGCGCGCGCTCGCGGTCGAGCCGAAGCTGATCGTCTGCGACGAGCCGGTCTCCGCGCTCGACGTGTCGATCCAGGCCCAGGTCATCAACCTGCTGGAGGACCTTCAGGCCGAGCTGAACCTGACCTATCTGTTCGTCGCGCACGACCTCTCGGTGGTCGAGCACATCTCCGACCGCGTCGCGGTGATGTATCTCGGCCGCATCGTCGAGCTCGCGAAAGCCAGCGACCTCTACCGCAACCCGCAGCATCCCTACACCAGGGCGCTGCTGTCGGCGGTGCCGGTGCCAGATCCAAAACTCAAGCGCGAGCGCATCCGCCTCAAGGGCGACGTGCCGAGCCCGATGAAGCCGCCCTCCGGCTGTCACTTCCACACCCGCTGCCCGATCGCCCAGCCACGCTGCGCGGAAAGCGCGCCGCCGCTGAAGGAGGGCGCGGGCGGCCATTTCGTGGCGTGCCATCTGGCGTAGTGCTATGAATCCGTAGACGGCCGATCAGCTCACGCGCTTTTCGCGGGCCATGCTATCACCTGGCCCGACATCACCAGCCGGTCTCGGCCGCTCTCCTTGGCGACGTAGAGCGCCCGGTCGGCGGCGGCAACCAGCGTGCTAGACTCCATCGCGGTCTGGGACGGAAGAGCCGCGGCGCCGCCGATGCTCGCAGTCACCAGCCGCGAAGGCGGATTTTGCGCGTGCAGCATGGCGAGATCGAGCAGCGCCTGGCGAATCGCTTCGCCGACCTCGGCGCAGCCTTCAGGACCGGTGTTCGGCAGCAGCACGGCGAATTCCTCGCCGCCATAGCGCGCCGCGAGGTCGGCCGGACGCCTGGCCTGGGCGGATAAAATCCGGGCCAGCGCGCGCAGGCAGGCGTCGCCCGCCAGATGCCCATAGAGGTCGTTGAATTTCTTGAAATGATCGACATCGATCAGTAGTAGCGAGAGCTGAGTTCCGTCGCGCCGAGCCCGCGCCCATTCGTCGGCAAGGTGGTCGTCGAAGGCGCGACGGTTGGCGAGGCCGGTGAGACCGTCAGTGGTTGCCAGCGAGGCGAGCCTGTCCTGAAGATCCTTCTGCTCGGTCATGTCGCGCACGACCGCGACGACGCCGTCGATCACGCCGCTGTCGGACGCCACGGTCACGTGCAGCGCGGCCTCGGCCCAGATCTCGCCTTTGTCGCGATGACGCTGCCGATAGACGAACCGCGCTTCCTCCGCCTCGCCATTCTTCAGCGCGGCGATGGCCTGCTCAACTCGTTCCATGTCGTCGGCGTGAATGCCGGCCAGGGCCGAGGTGCCCATCAGTTCTTCGGCCGACCAGCCGGTGATGCGCGCGCAGGAGGGAGAGACGTAGAGCAACCGGTTATCCAGCCCGATGCGGGTCACCATGTCGCTGGATTGCTCGGCCAGCAGGCGGAAATTGGCTTCCTTGGCGACCAGGGCCTGTGCCGTGCGCTGCCGCTGCATCAGCTGACGGACGAGATAGTAGCCGATCACCGCGATCAAGAGGACGAGTCCGAGGACGAAGCTCATGCGTGCTGCCGCCGCGCGCCGCCAGGGGGCGAGCACGTCATCCTGCGACTTGCTCGCCAGCACCATCAGCGGATAGCGGCTGCTGCGCTGGTAATAGCTCAGCCGCTCCACGCCATCGAGCGGCGATTTGAAATAATAGACCGCCGCGGCGGGGCGGCTCTTCCAACTCCTGAACAAGGGCGCATCGGACAGGTCGCGTCCGACGAAGGCACCGGTCTCGTCGCCGCTGCGCGCCAGCATGATGCCGTTGTCGTTTAGCAGAGATGCCGAACCGTTCGGTCCGATATCGAACCGCTCGTAGAACTTGACGAAATAGCTGACGTCGATCGTGAGCAGGGCAACGCCGGCGAAGCCGCCGTCGGAATCGTTGATCCGGCGGGAAGCCGTGATGATCCACTGGCCGCCGGAGCGGCTCTTGACGGGCCGCCCGATCAGCGTGCCCCTCTCCGGAGAATCGCGATGGCGTTGGAAATATTCGCGGTCGCTGTTGTTGAGCTTGGAGAAGTCGAGCCGCTCCGTCGTGGCCAGCCAGCGGCCGGTCGCATCATAGATGAAGATGCCGCGGATGCGCTCCGATGATTTGCGGGTCGGCAGATAGGCCTGGAGTTTCGTAATCGTGTCCGCACCCGTCCCGTCGATTTCGAGCCGGTGGACCAGCCCGACAAGTATCGTATCGGCAAGCTCGAACGTGTCGTCCGCATGCTGAATCAGCGAATGAGCAACGTTGGCGACGTCGATCTCGGCGTTCCTCAGATCGGCGTTGCGCGCCTCCCATTCGCGCCAGGCGCTCAGGCCAAGGATGGCAACGCAAATCAGCACGACGAATCCGGCCGCCCAGAGCGGAAGACGCGTCTTGCCGAGTTCGCGGCTCGTGACCATCAGGCGTGCTCCAAATCGGAGCAAACCTCTCACTTTCGCCTTAACGGCCTGTTGCAATATCCGCGATGATTGTGCGGGGTCCGTACTCGACCGGGGAACCGTCGATATCTTGGTTCATTCGCGTCAGCGGACGTTAACCACGCTCCAGGGCCTCATCCTTCCAACGTGAAGCCGACGCGCAGCGTCACCTGAAAATGACGCACGGCGCCGTTCTCGACATGGCCGCGCGTTTGCACGACCTCGAACCATCTTATTTCGCGAACGGTCTTGGAGGCGCGGCTGATAGCGTTCTTGATCGCATCCTCGATCGAGGTCTCGGATGATCCGACGAGGTCCAGGATCTTGTAGACGTGATCGTGCTCGGCTGTGGGCATGGCCTTCCCTCATTTGGTATATTGCCATCCGAAACATGCGTATGGCGGAACGTGCGCAGGCGAGCGTGCCTGGCCCACGGTCTGAACGGTCGTGGAAGCTTCGGGTTCCGTGCTCCGCGATGGCCCGCATGCACCAGGCGAGGTGGAGCGGCCGGCGCCGGCCTGCTAAGCGCTGGGTATGGACACGGCGCGACGCGACAGGACGATCGGCTCTCTCTGCCTGTGCGTAACGGCGTTCGGCTGGGCGTTGAACTGGCCGCTGATGAAGCTGCTGCTGCAGCAATGGCCGCCTTTGTTCGCGCGCGGCCTTGCGGGTGTTTGGGCCTCGCTCATTCTCGGCACCCTGGTGCTGATCCGGAAGGAATCCTTCGCCGTCCCGCGCGAGGCGGTGCCGCGCCTCTTGTTTGCGACCTTCACCAACGTCTTGGCCTGGATGGGTCTCGGCACGGTCGCGATGAAATATGTGAGCGTGAGCGAGGGCGCGCTGCTCGCCTACACAATGCCGATCTGGGCGATGCTGTTCGCCTGGCCGGTGCTGCACACGCGGCCGGCGCGACGGGATGTTCTCGGGCTTGTCCTCGGCATCGCCGGCGTCACGCTGCTCCTGAGCGGCAACGGTCTTGCGTTCAGCACCGACAAGCTGGTCGGCATTGCGCTCGCACTGCTCTGCGCCATCCTGTTCGCGCTCGGTAACGTGCTGAACCGCAAGCCGCTTCCGATGCCGCCGCTGGTCGTCGTCGCCTGGCAGGTCGGGCTCGGCTGCGCCACGATGCTGGTCCTCGGCGTGCTGTTCGAGCGCCCCGACGTCACCGCCATCACTCCGCTGGGGCTCGGCTGCTTCGTCTACATGACGCTGGTGCCGATGGGCCTCTGCTACGTCACCTGGTTCGAGACGCTGCGCCGTCTGCCGCCGACCACGGCTTCGACCGGCATGCTGATCGTGCCCGTGATCGGCGTCGTCTCCGCGGCGATCATTCTCGGCGAGCCGCTCGGCTATCGCGAATGGACGGCGATGGCGCTCACGCTCGGCGGCGTGACGCTGGCGTTGCAGCGGGGGTAGCAGAGCGCGCTGGTTCGCCCCTACGGATCCAGCTCCGTATCCCAGTACAGATAGTCCAGCCAGCTGTCGTGCAGATAGTTCGGCGGAAACAGCCGGCCGTTGCGGTGGAGTTGGTGCACGGTCGGTGCGAACGCCGTCTGGCGCGGAAACATTTTGGACTGCGCCGGGGTGAGGTTGCCCTTCCGCAAATTACACGGCGAGCACGCCGCGACCACGTTCTCCCAGGTGGTCTGGCCGCCTTTGCTGCGCGGGATGATGTGATCGAAGGTGAGGTCTTCGGGCGAGCCGCAATATTGGCAGGCGAAACGATCGCGCAGGAAGACGTTGAAGCGGGTGAATGCTGGGTGGGTGGTCGGCTTGACGAAGGATTTGAGTGAAACGACGCTGGGCAGCTGCATTTCCAGCGTGGGACTTCGAACCGCCTGATCGTAATGTGCGACGATGTTGACGCGGTCGAGGAACACCGCCTTGATCGCGTCTTGCCACGACCACAACGACAGTGGGTAGTAACTCAGCGGCCGGAAGTCCGCATTCAGCACCAACACCGGCCAACTGCCTTGCGAGACATGTGCGTTCAAGTAACGCTCCCGGCCTCCAATATACGCTGCGAAGCAGCATGTAGTGACATACTACATGCAGCGTGACGGGATTGTGAAGCCCGTTGAGCGACTTATTCAAGCGCGAGCAATGCGGCGGCGGGGTGGCAAACGTGCTCAAAAAGCCGCGATCCATGGGGCGCGCGGAACCGCCCCAGCATGGGCTGCCGTTGCCATGGCAGCTACTCCCGTACCCGCTCCAGCTTCTGCAGGCAGCGCGTCGCGCGCACCGCGGCCGGCATCTCCTCGTCCGGAAAGCTGGTCGTCCAATTGGTGACGCCGACCTCGCCGACATAGATGTCACCCCTCGAGTCCAGTGCGAGCCCATGCGGCGCGAGGAATTTGCCGCTGGCAACGCCCGGGCCCTCCTCGCCGCCAAGCCGTGCGATGCGTTTGCCCTGTGCATCGACGATCGACAGCCGCGGGCCGAGATTGGGCACATTGCGGTTGATGGCAAGGCCGGGGCCGAGCTCGCCGATGACGAAGGTCGGGCTCTTGGCCCCGCCGCAGCAGCACAGCGCGCACGGCCGGTGCAGATTGTTCCACTGCGTCTCGTATTTGCCCTCGCCGTCGAACACCTGGACGCGGTGGTTCTCGCGATCGGCGACATAGACCCAGCCGTCGGGATCGGTGGCGATATTGTGCACGATATTGAACTGGCCGGGATCGGTGCCCGGCTCGCCCCAGCTCTTGATCAGCTTGCCGTCGGGCGTGAATTTGTGCACGCGCGCATTGCCATAGCCGTCGGAGACGTAGATCTCGCCCTTCGGCGACAGCGCGGTATGGGTGCAGCGGTGGAACGGCTCGCCGCTCATGAACGGCGCCGGCTTTGCGGGAATGCCGATCGTCAGCAGCACCTTGCCGTCGGTGGTGCATTTGCGCACGGTATGGTCGCCGTCGTCGGTGCAATAGAGATTGTCGTCGGCGTCGATATGCAGGCCGTGCGCGCGCGAGAATAGGCCCTCGCCAAAACTGCGCAGGAAATTGCCCTCGCGGTCCAGCACCACCATCGGGTGGGCGCCGCGGTTGAAGACGTAGACGCGGTCCTTGCTGTCGACCGCGACCGAGGCGACGTCGGTGAGTTGCCAGGCGTCCGGCAATCTCGCGAAGTTGTCGACGACGCGGTAGCGGTGCTCGCCGGTGCCGAGAATGGCTGGCATTGATCTCTCCTCTTGTCATTCCGGGGCACGGGGAGCGTGAGCCCGGAATCCATCGGGCCGCGGGTTCCGGAGTTTCCATGGATTCCGGGTTCGCGCTGACGCGCGCGCCCCGGAATGACGGCTGTAGCTATATTCGTGCCAAAATCCCTTCCTCGATCGCCTTGATCTGCAGCGCCAGATATTTCGAGTTGATCCGGCATTGCGCCAGGCTCCCCGCAATGAACCAGAGGCCGGGCTGCTTGGTGCGCGCATACATGTTGCGCAGCTCGAAGCCGTCGCCAAAACCCCAGATCGGGCCGACGCGGTCGGCGATGCCGTCGCCGAACAGCTTGCGCACCAGATACTCCTGCGGCTTGTAGCCGGTCGAGAGCACGATCAGGTCGGCGGCGATGATTGAGCCGTCCTTCATCCGCGCGCCCTCGGCGTTGAAGCTTTCGATGTCGGAAATCTGCCTGAGCTTGATCTTGCCCTCGACGATCAGGTTGGAGCAGCCGACGTTGAAATAATAGCCGCCGCCACGGGTGAGGTATTTGAACTGCCAGCCGGTGCCGGCCTCGCCGAAATCGAGCTTGAAGCCGACGCGCGAGAGGCCGTCGAGCAGCTCCTTGTCGAGCTGCTTCGACTGCTCGGTCAGCATCACATGCGTCTTCTTCGCCAGAGGCGTCGGCATCGAGGCCGCGATCAGATCGTTGTCCTCGAGCGTGCCCTCGTTGTAGATTGCATAGGCCAGCTGCGCCGACGGCTCGATATTGGTGACCAGCGTCGGCGAACGTTGCACCAGCGTCACCTCGGCCCCGCTGGAATGGAGGTCCTGCGCGATGTCGTGACCGCTGTTGCCGGTGCCGATGACGATGGCGCGCTTGCCTGTCCAGTTCTCGCCATCCTCGTATCGGCTGGAATGAACCACCGTTCCTCTGAAATTGTCGAGCGTCGGAATGTCAGGCATGTTGGCGATGCCGCTGACACCGGTCGCCATCACCACGTGACGCGGATGCATGGTCCGCTTGCTGCCGTCGGCGCGCCGCAGCGTGACCGTCCAGTGGCGCTTGGCCTCATCATAGGCACCGCCCTCGAACTCGGTGCCGGTCCAGAAGTTCAGCTCCATCGCATCGACGTAAGCCTCGAACCAGTTGGCGAGCTTGTCCTTGGGGATATAGGTCGGCCAGTTCGGCGGAAACGGCATGTAGGGCAGGTGATTGACCTGCACCTGGTTGTGCAGGGTCAGCGCGTGATAGCGCTTGCGCCAATTGTCGCCGATCCGCGCCTCGCGGTCGACGATCAGCGTGTCGACCTTCAGCTGCTTCAGACGCGCGGCAATGGCGAGCCCGGCCTGGCCGCCGCCGACGACCAGCACGGCAGGGTCGCGCTCGGCATAGGCGCGCGCGGCGTTGCGCTGGTCGAGCCAGTTCGGCCCGCGGAAGTCACGCGAATAGGCCTGGCCGCGCGGCCGCGAAGTGCCGAGCTGTTCCTCGAAGCCTTTCAATTCGTCGAGCGCGGTGAGCAGCGTCCAGGCTTTCAGGCTGTCGTCAGGGCCGTCGGGAATGAGCCGGACGATGCCGCTGCCGCGGCCGAGCGCGGTCTCAAAATTGAAGATCGCTTCGATGTTGTTGGTGCCGGCCCGCGTCACCCAGCGCGGCGGCGCCCGGTTCGGTGCGATCTTGAAATTGGTCGGCGTTGCCTTGGGCGCCAGCGCGGCCAGCGCTTGCGCAATCGTCTCGCGCCCGGCGATTGTCTGCAGGTTCCAGCTCACCGCCAGCACGTCGCGCCAGAAGCCGTCGGCGACGAAGAGCGGGCCCAGCGTCGCGGGATCAGGTCTGCTTAAGGTGCGCTCGAAGTCGTCGAGCCAGGCCTGTGCGGCAATGGAAATATCCTGCGTCCGGTCCAGCATGCGCGACCTCATGGCCGTCTTCGCGGCGTTTCCTCAGAGATCGAACGCTATACGGTTTCGCCGCCCGCCAAAAGCCGCGGACCCGAGCGAGGCCGGCATGCGGCCCTGCCCGGACGGAATATGGCCCGGAATTCCACGCGCGCGGACGCCGGAGAACGGCTTAAGTGCCGCCCGGCCTCCGGTCTGCCCAATAGGGATCGCGCAGCTTGCGCTTGAAGATCTTTCCGGTTGCCTCGCGGGGCAGCGCATCCAGGAACTTGACCTCCTTCGGCACCTTGAAGTTGGCCAGACGCTCGCGCAGATAAGCCTGCACCGCGGCGGCCGAGAGTTGCTCGGCCCTGTCGGGCTCGATGCAGGCGCACAGCCGCTCGCCATATTCCGCGTCCGGGATGCCGAACACGGCGCAATCGCGCACGCCGGGCATCGCGATCAACACGTTCTCGATCTCGGCGGGATAGATGTTGACGCCGCCCGAGATCACCATGTCGCGCTTGCGGTCGCACAGGAACAGATAGCCGTCCTCATCGAGATAGCCGACGTCGCCGACGCTGACGAGACCGTCGCGCCCGGCCTCGGCGCGCGCCTGCGCCTTGCCGTGATAGTCGAAATCGGGCACCGCGGTCTGGCGCATGTAGATCTCGCCGACCTCACCAGCATCGCAGAGGCTGCCGTCGTCGCGAAAGATCTTGACGATGCCGCCTTCGATGGGCGCGGCCGACAGTGCCGGGCTTCTTCAGCGCCTCTTCGGCCGAGTGCCAGACCGGGATGCCGGTCTCGGTCGAGCCGAAATATTCGTTGATGACCGGTCCCCACCACTCGATCATGGCCCGCTTCACCTCGGGCGGGCAGGGCGCCGCGCCGTGCACGACGAAGCGCAGCGACGACAGGTCGTAACGCTGCCTGACCGCTTCGGGCAGGCGCAGCAGACGGACGAACATAGTCGGCACCATGTGGATATGCGTCACACGGTGGCGCTCGATCAGCGCCAGCAGCTCCTCGGCGTCGAAGCGCGGCTGAAGCACGATGGTGCAGCCGTTGCGGAACGCCATCATGCCGTAGGAATGCGGCGCCGAGTGGTACATGGGACCGTTGATCAGCACGACCTGGTCCTCGCGCGGTTTGATGCCGTAGGCGATCGCGCCGACCCGCTCGGAGGCGGCGGCCTGTTCCGGCTGCATCGGCATACGCCGCACGCCCTTCGGCATGCCTGTCGTGCCAGAGGTGTAGATCATCGCCGCGGCCCGGCGCGGCGGCTCCTGCATTTCGGTGTGGCCGTCGCGCCAGCGGTCCCAGTCGGTGAGGCCAGCCGGGATCTCGGTCAGCTCCTGGGGAATGGCGAAGGTCGCCGCCAGCTCGGGCGGCGTCGCGACCACGAGCAGGCGGACATCCTCCGGAGTGCCGCCGCGGATTTGCGGCAGCAGGTCGGCGTGGCAGATCAGGATCTTCGCGCCGCTGTCGGTCAGGATGTAGCGGACCTCCTCGGCCTTCAGGTGCCAGTTGATCGGCACCACGGGGCTGCCCAGTGCGGCCGAGGCCGCGACCACCTCGAACAAGGCGAAGTCGTTGCGCAGCATCATGGCGACCGGTGCGCCTTCGGCAAGGCCGAGGGCGCGCAGCCCGCTCGCCGCGCGCCTGATGCGCGCCTGGATCTCGTCATGGCCGATCCGGCGTTCGCCGCTGATGATCATGGTCATTCCCATTCCGTTGGAGTCAGCGATCGTCCAGCACGTCGCCGAAGCCGACCCAGCTCTTGCCGTTGAAGCGCCGCAGCTGCAGCTGCTGGAACGGCAGATAGTCGTCGGCTGCGGTGCTGACGGATATGCCGGGCAGCAGCAGCGGCAGCTTCACCTCTTTCAGCGAGGCGGACTGGCGCATGATGTTGTCGCGGCTGAAATCGTCCTTGCATGCCTTCAGCACCGTCATCAGCAGCGTCGCGTAATGGTAGCCGGCCGCATAGTTGGAGTTGGAGAGGTCCGCATTCGGCATGTACTGCTTCATGAAGGCGAAATACTCCTTCACGCCGGGATCGCTGGCCCATTGCGGGTCCATCGTGTCCTTCTGGTTGCTCGACGAGATCAGGCCGACGGCGTTCTCGAGCCCGGCAGGCTCCAGGAACGAGATCGACGAGGCCGAGGTCGGCACGAAGAACAGCTCGGGCTTCCAGCCGAGCTCGGCGACGCCCTTGATCATCTGCGAGGTGAACTTGCCGAGCACGACGCCGAACAGCACGTCGGCGCCAGATGCCTTCAGGGTCGAGAGCTGCGAGCTGATCGTCGGCGCGCTGGTCTCGTAGGTCGCCTCCGCAACGATCATGCCGGCGGCCTTGTCCCCGAGCGCGCGCTTGAAGCCGGCGACATAGTCGCGGCCGAAATCGTCGTTCTGGGACAGGATGGCGATCTTGGCGCCCGGCTTGGTGCGCAGCACGTGCTTGGCATAGACCACGCCTTCGGATTCATAGGCGGCCATGCCGGGCATGGTCCATGGATATTTCTGCGGATCGGCCCATTTGGTCGCGCCGGAAAGCACGAACAGCTGCGGCACCTTCTTGCCGTTGAGGTAGCGATGCACGGCGCTATTGGTGGCGGTGCCGAGCGAGCCGAACAGCATCAGCACTTCGTCCTGCTCCACCAGCTTGCGGGTCTGCTCAACCGTCTTCGGCGGCGAGTAGGCATCGTCCAGCGTGATGAACTTGACCTTGCGGCCGTTGATGCCGCCTTCGGCATTGATCTTCTCGAAGAACGCCTCCTGCGTCCGGCCGATCGCACCGAAGCCGGAGGCCGGGCCGCTATAGGGCAGGGTCTGTCCGATCCGTATCTCCGTGCCTTCGGCGTGAGCGCTGTCCGTGGCGAGTGCCAGCAGGGACAGACCGATCAGTGCGGCTGCCAGCTTCATGATATCCTCCCGTTTGTCTTGTCAGTTGGAGACGTCAGGCGCAGACGCGCATTAGGAAATCCTGCCTCGCCTGATCGAATTCACGCTTCATGCGGTCGACGAGCTCCGCAACGGGCGGGGCATCAGTAATCTGGCCGATGCCCTGGCCCGATCCCCAGATGTCGCGCCACGCCTTGGACTTCATGTTGCCGCCGGAGCCGAAATTCATCTTCGATTTGTCGGCGGCGGGGAGGTTGTCCGGATCGAGGCCGGCGGCAGCGATCGACGGCCCCAGGTAATTCCCGTGCACGCCGGTGAACAGGTTGGTGTAGACGATG
The DNA here is from genome assembly GCF_044908355.1 of Bradyrhizobium sp. USDA 336. NCBI lineage: Bacteria > Pseudomonadati > Pseudomonadota > Alphaproteobacteria > Hyphomicrobiales > Nitrobacteraceae > Bradyrhizobium > Bradyrhizobium sp. USDA 336. The sequence goes on from NZ_JBIYDC010000002.1 coordinate 6,403,518, forward strand.
TCGTGCGCGGCGTGCTGCGTCAGCGCAGATTTATAGGCCTCATCGGCGTTGGCTTCCTGCGTCGCGATGAAGCGCGTGCCCATATAGGCGAGGTCGGCGCCCAGCGTCAGCGCCGAAGCGATGCCATAGCCGTCGCTGATCGCGCCCGACAGCAGGACGGCGCCGTCAAACCATTGCTTGACCTCGCGCACCAGCGCAAAGGGCGACAGCGTGCCGGCGTGCCCGCCCGCACCGGCGCAGACCAGGATCAGGCCGTCGACGCCCTGCTCGGCGGCCTTGCGCGCGTGCTTGACGTTGATGACGTCGTGGAACACCAGCCCGCCATAGGAATGCGCGGCCTCGACGATCTCCGCCGGCGGCCGCAGCGAGGTGATGATGATCGGCGCCTTGTGCTTGACGCAGGTCTCCATGTCCTTCATCAGCCGGTCGTTCGAGGCATGGCAGATCTGGTTGACGGCGTAGGGCGCGACCTTCTTGCCGGGATTGCGCGATTTGTACTCGCCGAGCTCGTCCTCGATCCGGCTCAGCCATTCGCCGAGCTTCTCGACCGGGCGGGCATTGAGCGCGGGAAAGGAGCCGACGACGCCCGCCTTGCACTGAGCGATCACCAGTTCCGGGCCGGAGACGATGAACAGCGGCGAGCCGACCACGGGCAGCTCGAGCGAATCCTTCAAGAGATTGGGTAGTGCCATCATGTCCTCCCGAAACGCAGCCCCGCCCACGGGCGGATGACGAGGCGTTTCCGTATTGATTGTCGCGCGGGCGGATGGGCCGCCCGGGCCGCGGATTTGATCCCATTATAAGGTTGGACGACGCGGCCCGGCCGTTCAATAATGAACGGACGATCATTCAGGTATGAACAGGGCTGCCGATGGATTGGGACCTTTGCAAGACCTTCGTCGCGGTCGCCGATACCGGCAGCTTCACCGCCGCCGCCCGCCGCCTGCACACCAGCCATCCCACTGTCAGCCGCAAGATCGCGGCGCTGGAAGCCCAGCTCGGCACCAGATTGGTGGCGCGCGCCGCCGACGGCCTGGCGCTGACCGCGGATGGACGGACCTTGCGCGAGCACGCCGAGGCCATGGCGGCCGCAGCGCTGCGGGCCGAGACCGCAGTGGCGGCGGGTGGACACAAGGCGCGCGGCATCGTCAAGCTGTCGATCGGCGCGACGCTGGCCTCGCACTGGCTGATGCCGCGCTTGCCAGCCTTCCTGCGCGCGCACGATCATATCCAGCTCGAGATCATCACCCATCCCTTTCCGGCGAGCGTGCGCCGGCGTGAGGCGGACGTGGTGCTGCGGCCCTTCGATACCGGGGAGGAGAACCTGGTCGGCCGCAAGATCGGCCGTCTCGGCACCGGCTTCTATGCCTCGCGCGATTATGCCGCCGGGCGGTCCTTGCCGGAACGGCGCGGCGATTGGAAGGAGCACAGCGTCATCGGCTTCGCCGACCAGACGTCCAATGCGCAGCTTGCGCGCTGGAGCGACGTCGTCACGCGGCAGGCAAGGGTGGCGATGCGCTGCTCGTCCCAGGGGGACATGCTGGCGGCGGTCCGCGCCGGCATCGGAATCTCCGCGCTGTCGTGCTTCGTCGCCGAAGCCTACTCCGATCTCGTGCGCGTCGCTCCGCAGAAGCTCGCCAGCGTGGCGGATCTCTGGCTGTTGGCCCACCCCGACCTCGTCGAGCTGCCGGCGGTGCGCGCCGTGATCGAATTCGTCGCCGAATGCGCCCGGACCGACCGCGCGCGGCTACGGGGTTAGCCCGCTCCCGCGAGCACGCCCTCGCGCTTCTTCACCGCGCGGTAATAGCTCCACCACAGATGCGCCGCCGCACCGCGCAGCGGACGCCAGGGCTCGGCGATCGGCGCCATCTGCTTCTCCGTCGGCCGCGCCTTGAGGCCGAGGCCGATACGGATGCCTTCCTGCACGGCGAGGTCGCCGGCCGGCCAGGCATCGCCGTGGCCGAGGCAGAACAACAGGTAGAGGTCGGCCGTCCAGGGGCCGATGCCGGGCAGCGCGATCAGGGTGTGATGCGCGGCGTCGGCATCCTCCTCGGCGAGCACGTCGAGATTCAGCCGCTGCGCGGCGATCTCGCGGGCGAGATGCTTGAGCGTCTTGATCTTGGCGGCGGAGAGGCCGAGCCGCCCCAGCCGGTCGGCGCGGGCGCGGCGCACGGCGTCATGGTCGAGCGGATCGAATGCGGCCGACAGCCGTCCCCAGATCGCCGCGGCGCTCGCGGTGGAGAGCTGCTGTCCGCAAACGATGTGCGCGAGCCCCGTAAACCCGGGCTCGCGCCGCCGCAACGCCGGCATGCCCGCGATCTCGAGCACGGGCTTGAGCCGCGGATCGCGCTTGATCAGCGCGTGGACGGCCTCTTCGAGATCGGACTGGGTTTCGAGGTGGATGGTCATGGCGGGCGGGTTCTCTCCAGCGTCATGGCCGGGCTTGTCCCGGCCATCCACGTCTTTCTCACCGCGAGGCACTGTGTAGCATGAGCGGTGGTCGTGGTGTTTGTTCGTGACGTTGACACCATCGGTCTGTGGTACCGAAGAACGTGGATGGCCGGGACAAGCCCGGCCATGACGAGATTCATGTGATGGCACCACCCGTTTTCCGATTCGCCCCGAGCCCGAACGGCTTCCTGCATCTCGGCCACGCCTATTCCGCGCTGCTCAACTTCGATCGCGCGCGGGAGACCGGCGGCCGATTGCTGCTGCGAATCGAGGACATCGACGCGACGCGGTGCCGGCCGGAGTTCGAGACGGCGATCTACGAGGATCTCGCCTGGCTCGGGATTGCCTGGGAGACGCCGGTTCGGCGTCAATCCGAACATCTCGCCGATTATCGCGCTGCGCTGGAAAAGCTCTCTGTGCTCGGTCTTGTCTATCCCGCCTTCGAAAGCCGCGCCGAGATCGCAAGGCTGGTGGCGGCGCGCGAGGCCGCTGGCCCGTGGCCGCGCGATCCCGACGGCGCGCCGCTTTATCCGGGCGAGGCCAAATCACTTTCGGCTGACAAGCGCGCGCAGCTGATCGCCTCGGGCGTGCCCTATGCGCTGCGGCTCGACATGGCGGCCGCCTGCCGCCGCGTCGCCGGCCTGAGCTGGAACGAGCTCGGCGAGGGGCCGGATGGCGAACGCGGCGTCGTCCCGACGCGACCGGAGGCCTGGGGCGATGTCATCCTGGCCCGCAAGGAAACGCCGACCAGCTACCATCTCTCGGTGGTCGTCGACGACGCGCTCCAGGGCGCCAGCGAGATCGTGCGGGGGCAGGACCTGTTTCACGCCACCGCGGTGCACCGCCTGCTCCAGGTCCTGCTCGGCCTGCCCGAGCCGGCCTATCGCCATCACCGGTTGATTCGCGATGAGGCGGGTCGGAAGCTGTCGAAATCGGGCCGCTCGACCGGTCTGCGCGAATTGCGCGCGGCCGGCCTCACGCCTGCCGCGATCCGCGGGCTGGTGGGATTAGGTTAAGTTTCTCTGGGGGTTAGCGAAACGTCGCCGTGACTCCGGGCGTTCCTCCGTGCCATGCTTGGCCAGCGCGGGGTTCGAAGAGGGTACTTCGAAGGGGATTCATGGCGGCGAAGACGCGTCCAGTGCGCACCACCCGGACGTCCAGGCGGCGGCCGCTTCGGAAGCGGCCCAGGGCGGCCGGCCAGCTGCGCAAGCGCAGCACCAAGGCGGTTGCGCCTGATGTCGTCCAGGCGGCGCTGGCCGCGTTTGCCCATGAGGTCCGCACCCCCCTGACCGGCATTCTCGCGATCAGCGACCTGCTCGCGACCTCCGATCTCGGCGAGCGGGAGCGGCGCTGGGCCGACACTATCAAGGCCGGCGCCGAGCATCTGGCGAGCCTCGCCACGCTGTTCGTGGATGCTGCCAGAACGGGAAAGGGCGGCAGCACGCCGCGGCAGGACCTGTTCGATCTCAAGGCGCTCGCCCGTACCGCCGGCGATTCCCTGGCCGGCCGTGCCGCGGCCAAAGGTCTCCAGGCCAAGGTCGAGATCGCCGACAAGATCCCAGGGCTCGTGGTCGGTGATTCCGTCCGCCTGCGCGCCGCGCTCGAGAACCTGATCGACAACGCCGTGAAATTCACCGACCAGGGCGGTGTGGCCCTCGCCGTCGAGCCGTGCCGTCCGGCCAAAGGTAAAGCAAAGGGCAGGGTCGGCGTCGCTTTCGCCGTGTCCGACAGCGGCATCGGCCTGACCATGGCCGAGATCAAGCGGCTGTTCCGCCCGTTCACCCAGGCCAATGTCACCATTGCCGCACGCTTCGGCGGCGCCGGCTTGGGGCTCTCCTCGGTCAAGCAATTGGCGCGGGCGATGGGCGGCGATATCACCGTCGCTCCGCGCCGCGGTGGCGGCGCCACCTTCACATTGACGGTGTCGCTGGACGCGGCGGGACCGGGCAAGGTCCGCAAGGCGAAGGACGGCAGCGAGCCCGAGGCGGTGGCTGCGCTCCGCGTGCTCAGTGTCGAGGACAACCCGTTCGGCCGCGTCGTGCTCAACACCATCCTGACCGAGCTCGGCCATCATGCCGAATTCATCGGGCGCGGCGAGGACGCCGTGAACCGGCTGGAGCAGGGCGCATTCGACGCGGTGCTGATGGACATGGTGCTGCCGGGCATTGACGGCATCGAGGCCATCAGGCGGATTCGCATGCTGCCAACGCCGCTGGCTCGGATCCCGATCATCGGCGTGTCCGGCCGCGGCGAGGACGAGGCCGCCTCGCGCGAAGCCGGGGCCGACGCCTTCCTGGTTAAGCCTGTGTCTCCGAGGGCTTTAGCGACTGCGCTGCTTGAAGCGACACGCCGTGAGGAAGCCTCGACTTGATGATCGCGGCGTTCAGCTCGCCGCCGTAAACGAAGATCGCGGCGATGAAGTACAGAAACACCAGCGCGATGATCACCGAGGCGAGCCCCGCATACATGGTCACGTAGTTGTTGGCAAAGCGGGCCAGGTATTGGCCGAACACGATGCTGGAGATCAGTGACGCCACGATGGTGAAGACGATGCCGGGCAGTATCTGCAGGAAGCTGCGCCGTCCCGCCGGCAGCCAGGCGTGCAGGATGAGCAGTGCGATCACCAGCGCGCCGATGGAGATGCCGTAGCGCACCCAGGTGAGGATGCTCTCGTTCGATTCGACGAACAGGGGAATGTGGCGCCGCGCGGCCTCGATGATGAGCGGGCCGAGCACGATCAGGAACGCCATGGCGAGCGCCGTGAAGGCCGCAATGATCGTATAGGCGATTGATTCCAGCCGGAGCCAGTACCAGCTTCGCATCTCCACCACCGCATAGGCGCGGTTGAGCGCGACCCTGAGCGCCTCGACGCCGTTCGAGGCGAAATAGACCGACAGCGCCGCGCCGATGGTCAGAAGCCCGGTACGGGTGGTGGTCAGCACGTCATGCACCTCGCCCGAGATCGAATCGGCGACTTGCTTGGGCCAGACCTGGAGCATCAGGCTGGCCGCCTGGTCGGCGAGTTCCTTGGAGCCGAAGAAGCCGGCGAGCGCGGTCAGCACGATCAGGAATGGGAACAGCGCCATCAGCGTCGACAGCGCGATGTGGCTTGCGATCGCCCAGCCGTCATCGGCGAGGAACGTGTAGAACGCGTCCTCAGCGACGCAGTAGATGTAGCGGATGGCTTTCACTTGGCACCTACGCCGCTGCCCTCTCCCTCTGCACGTAGGGAGAGGCCAGGAGAACAAGCAATGGGCGCAAATCGAAAAATCATCGCGCTACCATCTGATATTCTTGGCCCAAAAGCCAGTTCGCGAAGCGCCCCGCCGTCATTCCGGGGGCGCGCCAAGCGCGAGCCCGGAATCCATCTAGCCGCGGCGCAAGTGGCCCGATGGATTCCGAGCCCGATGTGCCGGGCCTCGCTGCGCTCGGTCCCGCCGCATCGCCCTGGAATGACGAGCTGGGGAGATGGCGGACCGGCACACACGGTGTTATCTACCTTCAAATGGCATCTCTCCTGAGTACTTTCATCCTGCCGGCCGCAGCCGGCGCCGTGGCGCTGGTGCTGCTGCTCGGGCTCATCAACATGATGCGCGGCGGCTCGCCCAACACCTCGCAGAAGCTGATGCGCTGGCGCGTGCTGCTTCAGTTCGTGGCGATCATCATCGCGATGCTCGCGGTCTGGGCGATGGGACGCTGATCATGGTGGTGCTGAACCGCATCTACACGAAGACCGGTGACGATGGCACGACGGCGCTCGGAACCGGAGAGCGACGTCCGAAATACGATCTGCGCATCGAGGCCTATGGCACCGTCGACGAGACCAACGCGGCGATCGGCGTGGTCAGGCTCTACACCGCCGAGATGCACGAGCTCGACGCGATGCTCGGCCGCATCCAGAACGATCTGTTCGATCTTGGTGCCGATCTCGCGGTGCCGGAGCGGGAAGGCAAGGCCGAGCGGCTGCGGGTGGTGGCGAGCCAGGTCGAACGGCTCGAGCGCGACATCGACATGCTCAACGACAAGCTCGCGCCGCTGACCTCCTTCGTGCTTCCCGGCGGCACGCCAGCCGCGGCCCATCTGCATGTGGCGCGCACGATATGCCGCAGGGCGGAACGCGTGATCGTGGAACTGGCGGCCCAGCCAGGCGAGCCGGTCAGCGCGGCTGGCATCCAATATATGAATCGCCTGTCCGACTTTCTCTTCGTGGCCAGCCGGGTCGTGAACGGCAATGTCGCGGGCGACGTGCTCTGGGTTCCCGGCCAGAACCGCTGACCCATCGCGCTCCCGCATTTCAGAGGGCCAAAATTAGACCCGTTCGCGCGTTGACCGGGGCAGATCAGGCCTTTAGGTTCCGCGCCAGTTGATAACCCCCCTCCCAAATTGAGTGAAAGAGGATCGATGAAGGTCTTAGTGCCGGTAAAGCGGGTGGTCGATTACAACGTCAAGGTCCGCGTCAAGGGCGATGGATCGGGCGTTGAACTCGCCAACGTCAAGATGTCCATGAACCCCTTCGACGAAATCGCTGTCGAGGAAGCGCTGCGCCTGAAGGAAGCCGGCAAGGCCACCGAGGTCGTGGTGGTCTCGATTGGACCTGCGCAGGCGTCCGAGACGATCCGTACCGGTCTTGCCATGGGCGCCGATCGCGGCATCCTGGTCAAGGCGGAGGGCACGGTCGAGCCGCTGGCTGTCGCCAAGATCCTGAAGAAGGTTGCGGAAGAAGAGCAGCCCGGCCTGATCATTCTCGGCAAGCAGGCGATCGACGACGACTCCAACCAGACCGGCCAGATGCTGGCCGCGCTGCTCGGCTGGTCGCAGGCAACCTTTGCCTCCAAGCTCGAGGTCGAAGGCTCGGACTTCAAGGTCACCCGCGAAGTCGATGGCGGCCTGCAGACCGTGAAGCTGAAGGGGCCGGCGATCGTCACCACCGATCTCCGCCTCAACGAGCCGCGCTACGCCTCGCTGCCCAACATCATGAAGGCGAAGAAGAAGCCGATCGCGGAGAAGACCGTCGCCGATACCGGCGTCGACATCGCCGCGCGCCTCGAGGTTCTAAAGACGGCTGAGCCCGCGGGCCGCAAGGCCGGCGTCAAGGTCAAGGACGTCGCCGAGCTGGTGTCCAAACTCAAGAACGAAGCCGGGGTGCTCTGATGACGACGCTTCTGATTGCCGAACACGACAATGCCTCGCTCAAGGACGCCACCAACAAGGCCCTGACCGCGGCAGCCGCGCTCGGCGCGGATGTCGAAGTGCTGGTTGCCGGCCAGAACGCCAAGGCCGCGGCGGATGCCGCCGCCAAGCTCGCTGGCGTGAAGAAGGTGCTGCTCGCCGATGGCGACCTCTACGCGCACGATCTCGCCGAGCCGCTGGCTGCGCTGGTGGTGTCGCTGGCGTCCGGCTATGACGCCATCGTCGCGCCGGCGACCTCGCGCTTCAAGAACGTGATGCCCCGCATCGCCGCTCTGCTCGACGTCATGCAGGTCTCGGAGATCACCAAGGTGGTCGCGCCCGATACCTATGAGCGCCCGATCTACGCCGGCAACGCCATCCAGACGGTGAAGTCGAAGGACGCCAAGAAGGTCATCACGGTCCGCACCTCCACCTTCGCCGCAGCAGGCGAGGGCGGCAGCGCCCCGGTCGAGACCGTGGCGGCGGCGGCCGATCCGGGCCTGTCGACTTTCGTCGGCGAGGAAGTCGCCAAGAGCGATCGCCCCGAGCTGACCTCGGCCAAGATCATCGTCTCCGGTGGCCGCGCCATGCAGAGCCGCGAGAACTTCGCCAAGTACATCGAGCCGCTCGCGGACAAGCTTGGGGCCGGTGTCGGTGCCTCGCGCGCCGCGGTCGATGCTGGCTATGCGCCGAACGACTGGCAGGTCGGCCAGACCGGCAAGGTCGTGGCGCCCGAGCTCTATGTCGCGGTCGGCATTTCCGGCGCGATCCAGCATCTGGCCGGCATGAAGGACTCCAAGGTGATCGTCGCGATCAATAAGGACGAGGACGCGCCGATCTTCCAGGTCGCCGACTACGGCCTGGTCGCCGATCTCTACCAGGCGGTTCCTGAGCTGACCGCCGAACTCGGCAAGCTCGGCAAGTAAAAGGCATCGAAAACACCGGCCGGAGGTATAAACTCCGGCCGGTGTTGCGTTTCTGAGGCGTTTTCTTTGGCGTGGGGCGCGCCTTGGAGGCGATCCAATCTAGGTTTCGAGCCAAGGTTCTGATTAAATCGGACCTCCCGGCTCGAGGGGAAAAGGCAGGGCGCGCCCCCCGCGCGCCGTTCCGGTGGATGACAATATGGCGGCAGTGATCAAGAAGGTCGGCGTGATCGGCGCGGGTCAGATGGGCAATGGCATCGCGCATGTCGCGGCGCTCGCTGGCTTCGACGTGGTGCTCAACGACGTTTCAGCCGACCGCCTCAAGTCGGGCATGGCCACCATTAACGGCAATCTGGCGCGTCAGGTCTCCAAGAAGGCCGTCACCGAGGACGACAGGGCCAAGGCGATTGCGCGTATCAAGCTAGCCGAGAAGCTGGACGATCTCGCCGATTGCGACCTCGTCATCGAGACCGCGGTCGAGAAGGAAGAGGTCAAGCGCAAGATCTTCCACGAGCTCTGCGCCGTGTTGAAGCCGGAGGCGATCGTCGCCTCCGATACGTCCTCGATCTCGATCACGCGCCTCGCCGCCGCCACCGACCGCCCGGAGCGCTTCATCGGCATTCACTTCATGAATCCGGTGCCGTTGATGGAACTGGTCGAACTGATCCGCGGCATCGCCACCGACGACGCCACCTTCGAGACCGCCAAGGAATTCGTCGGCAAGCTCGGCAAGCAAGTCGCGGTCTCCGAGGATTTCCCGGCCTTCATCGTCAACCGCATCCTACTGCCGATGATCAACGAGGCGATCTACACGCTGTATGAAGGCGTCGGCAACGTCGAGGCGATCGACGCGGCGATGAAACTGGGCGCCCACCATCCCATGGGTCCGCTCGAGCTCGCCGATTTCATCGGTCTCGACACCTGCCTCTCCATCATGCAGGTGCTGCACGAGGGGCTGGCCGACTCCAAGTACCGCCCGTGCCCGCTGCTGGTGAAATACGTCGAGGCCGGCTGGCTCGGCCGCAAGACCCAGCGCGGCTTCTACGATTACCGCGGCGCCAAGCCGGTGCCGACGCGGTAAGGTGGTCTCGTGCCTCGGGCGCAGCGCGGAGCGCTGCAGAGCCGGGGCCCAGGAGCCGCGCGCTGAATGCTGGGTCCCGGCTCTGCGGTGCGTCACTTGCGTGCCGCCCCTTGTCCGGGACACGATTGCCCGTACTGCTCCATCACAGTTCATGTCGCGTTAACCTCTCGCGCCTAGGTTACGGCCGGTACGAGGGTTCGCGTAATGGACATGATGGCAATGGTCAGCACCATGCTGGCCGCACAGCAAGGCGCGCTGCAGTCGAATATTGCGGCGACGCTGACCAAGCAGAACGCGGATATGGAGAAATCCACCGTCCTGACGCTGCTCGGCGCCGGCCAGCCCTCGCTCGCCAATGTCGGCCCTGGCGTCGGCGGCAATCTCAACGTCACGGCCTAGCGCATGATCCGGAAGAGTGGGAACCGGTTTTCCGATCAGATCATGCGTAAAATGACTATCTAAAGCGACGCGACGGCCTTCCCTGTTGCCGCCCGGATCAACTTGAGTGCGTCCTCGCTCGCCCATTCCGCTGGCCCCGCGATCGTCGCGATCTCGCAGCCTTGCGGGTCCACCAGCACCGAGGTGGGCATCCCCAGCGCCCGTCCCACGGCTTTAAGATCCTGAAAAACCTTGGCTTTGTGGTCGCTGAAATAGCCGAGCCTGACAAGGTTGGCGTCTTTCAGGAAGGTTTTCGGCTTCTCCAGGTCGCGGGTGTCGATGTTGATCGCCACCACCTCGAAATTCGGGCCCGACAGCTTGCCCTGGAGCTCGTCCAGCGCCGGCATCTCCTTTCGACAGGGCACGCACCAGGTCGCCCAGAGGTTCACCAGCAGGGTCTTGCCGCGGAAGTCGGACAGCTTCTTCGGCTTGCCCTCGGAATCCTCGAAAGCGAGGTCGGGCAATCTCAAGGGGGTGCTTGCCATGGTCAGCGCCGCCACCTCGCCATGGGCGAGCGGGGCAATTTTCTGCGCCGTCGCGACCGCCGCCTTGCAGGTCGGATCGCCAGATGGCGCCCGGCTCAGGCCCAGCCCGTACAGCGCGGCGAAGCCGGCCAGCCCGCCAATCGCCACGGTGGCGATGACGAGGGGGATGCGGCGCGTGGAGGGCTTCGGTTCGAGCATATCGTTTGTCATCCGGTCGCAGATATGGCTATCAGGGGCCTCTTAATACGGCTGGCCGCGGCCAGCAAACGTTCGGCAAATCAGGCGTGAGCACAGGGGATCATGAGCAACAAGATGTGGGGCGGCCGGTTCTCGGAACGCCCCGACGAGATCATGGAAGAGATCAACGTCTCCATCGACGTCGATCGTCACCTCTTCGCCCAGGACATTGCCGCGTCCAAGGCCCACGCCGCGATGTTGGCCAATCAGGGCATCATCACGGCTTCTGATGCGAAAAATATCGGCAAGGGTCTAGACACAATCCTGTCAGAGATCGGCAAGGGCGGCTTCGAATTCAAGCGCGCGCTCGAGGACATCCATATGAATGTCGAGAGCCGCCTGTCGGAGCTGATCGGCCCGGCCGCCGGCAGGCTGCACACCGCGCGTTCGCGCAACGACCAGGTCGCCACCGACTTCCGTCTATTCGTCCGCGACGTCATCGACGAGACCGATGCCGCGCTCGCCGCGTTCCAGCAGGCCCTGGTGGACCGCGCGCTGGAGCACGCCGCAACCGTGATGCCCGGCTTCACGCATCTGCAAACGGCGCAGCCCGTCACGTTCGGCCATCACCTGCTGGCCTATGTCGAGATGGCGGCGCGCGACCGCGGCCGCTTCCAGGACGCCCGCAAGCGGCTGAACGAATCGCCGCTGGGCGCGGCTGCGCTCGCCGGCACCTCGTTCCCGATCGACCGCCATGCCACCGCGAAGGCGCTCCTGTTCGACCGCCCGATGGCGAACTCGCTCGATGCCGTCTCCGACCGCGATTTCGTGCTGGAGACCCTGTCGGCCGCCGCGATCTGCGCCGTGCACATGTCGCGCTTTGCCGAGGAGATCGTGATCTGGACCTCGCCGCTGGTCGGCATGATCCGGCTCAGCGACAAGTTCACCACGGGATCCTCGATCATGCCGCAGAAGCGCAACCCGGATGCCGCCGAGCTGGTGCGCGCCAAGACCGGCCGCGTCATCGGCGCGCTCAACGGGCTCCTGATCGTCATGAAGGGCCTGCCGCTCGCCTATCAAAAGGACATGCAGGAGGACAAGCAGGGCGCCATGGAGGGTTTTGCCGCGCTGTCGCTGGCAATCCGCGCCATGACCGGCATGGTCCGTGATCTCGTTCCGGACGAAGCCAAGATGAAGGCGGCCGCGGGCGAGGGTTACGCCACGGCGACCGACCTCGCCGACTGGCTGGTGCGGACGCTGAAGATGCCGTTCCGCGAGGCGCACCACGTCACGGGCCGCATCGTCGCCAAGGCCGCCGAGGGGGGCGTCGCGCTGCACGAGCTGCCGCTGACGGAAATGCAGGCGATCGAGCCCAAGATCACCAAGGACGTGCTCGGCGTGCTCTCGGTCGAATCGTCGGTGAAGAGCCGCACCAGCTTTGGCGGCACCGCGCCGAAGAATGTGACCTCCCAGGCCAAGGCCTGGGCGAAGCGGCTGGAAAAAGAGCGAAAATTGGGCTGAGGGCAAAATTTCGCTTATGTTTCATGGTCATCCGGCTCTCGCCAGAACGCGCCAATCTCTGTATGGTGCGCCGCGCGTAGTGGGGATTTCGTCGTGACGTCAAAGTTTCGCCCGGCCGGCTCGGGGTGGGCCATCATTGTCTTGAGCCTGACGGCGCTCGCGCTTGCAGGCTGCGGCCGCAAGGGCCCGCTGGATCTGCCGCCGACCGCCTCCAACGCGCCCGCAGCCACCGGCGCTGCACCCGTCGAGCCCGAGACCGCGGCCCAGAAGGCGCCGAGCCTGTTCGAGCCCACCGCCAGCGCGGATGCCGCGCCCGCAGCGGCCAAGGGCCGGAAGAAATCGTTTATTCTCGACCCGCTCCTGGACGAACCTCCCGGCAGGAAATAAGCCGGCACAACCGAGCCTGCGCCATGAACCATTTCGACTATCGCAACGGCGTGCTGCACGCCGAGGCGGTGAACCTGTCCGAGCTGGCCGCCAACGTCGGCACACCGTTCTATTGCTATTCGACCGCAACGCTGGAGCGGCACTACCGCGTCTTCACCGAGGCCTTTGCCGGCGAGAAGGTGCTGGTCTGCTACGCCATGAAGGCGAACTCCAACCAGTCGGTGCTGCGAACGCTGGCCAAGCTCGGCGCCGGTGCCGACGTGGTTTCGGGCGGCGAGCTGAAGCGCGCCTTGGCCGCCGGCATTCCCGCCAGCAAGATCGTCTTCTCCGGTGTCGGCAAGACCGAAGCGGAGCTGCGCGCGGCGCTCGCCGCCGACATCCTCTGCCTCAACGTCGAATCCGAGCCGGAACTCGAATTGCTGTCGCGCCTCGCGACCGAGATGGGCAAGACCGCGCGCATCTCGCTCCGCGTCAATCCCGACGTCGATGCCGGCACGCACGCAAAGATCTCCACCGGCAAGTCCGAGAACAAGTTCGGCATCCCGATCGTGCATGCCCGCGAGGTCTATGCGCACGCGGCGAAGCTGCCCGGGATCAAGGTGACCGGCACCGACGTGCATATCGGCAGCCAGATCACCGACCTGTCCGGCATGGAGACCGCGTTCCGCATCCTCTCCGAATTCGTGCAGACGCTTCGGGCGGACGGCCACGACATCAGCCACGTCGATTTCGGCGGCGGTCTCGGCATTCCCTATTACATGGATCGCGAGGCGCCGCCTGCGCCCGCCGCCTATGCCGCCATGGTCAGGCGCGTCAGCCACAATCTCGGCTGCACGCTGATGTTCGAGCCGGGCCGCATGATCGTCGGCAATGCCGGCATTCTCGTCGCTAAGGTGATCTATGTGAAGCACGGCGACGGCAAGAATTTCGTCATCATCGATGCCGCCATGAACGACCTGATCCGCCCGACGCTGTACGAGGCGCATCACGACATCCTGGCGGTGAAGCAGCCGGCCAAGGGCGCCGCCACCATCAAGGCCGATGTCGTTGGCCCGGTCTGCGAGACCGGCGATTATCTCGCCCTCGACCGCACGCTGCCGACGCCCGCGCCCGGCGATCTCCTCGCCATCATGACCGCCGGTGCCTATGGCGCCGTGCAGGCCGGCACCTACAACACCCGGCCGCTGGTGCCCGAGGTGCTGGTGAAGGGCGACCAGTACGCCGTGGTGCGCCCGCGCGTGGAGGTGGAGCAGCTCATTGCGATGGACACGCCGGCGCCGTGGCTGTGAGTTGACGACATCGGCTCAACAGCCGCGGTGTCGTCCCCGCGTAGGCGGGGACCCATACTCCCAGGCAGTCATTGTGACGCCAAGCTAGTAACTCCGAGTCTTCGCCACACGTTGTCCTGTGGTTATGGGTCCCGGGCTCGCGCTTCGCGCGCCCCGGGACGACGAGCGGAGCGCTGGCGCTACTTCCCCGTCACCCCGCCCTTCGCTCCCCCCACCACGACGCCCGCTTTCCTCTCGATCGGCTTGATCGCCGCGGTGAAATCGGACTCGGCGCCTTCGGCGCTGATCACCGTTTCCCACAACCGTCCGACCGCCTCGGCGACCTCCATCGACAGGCCGAGCTGCTTCATCTCCTCAAGCGCCAGCCGGACGTCCTTCACCATCAATCCCGTGGCGAAGCCGAAATCGAACGTGCGCGGCAGCACCGCGCGCGGAAACTTGTCGCGGCTCGCCGTGTTCATGCCGGAGCCGGCATTGATGACGTCGATCATCACGGCGGGATCGAGCCCGGCCTTGACGCCCATCACCACGGCTTCCGACGTCGCCACGATCGCGGTGGCCGACAGGAAATTGTTGGCGAGCTTCATGGTCTGCGCCGCACCGGGCTTCTCGCCGATGAAGAACACCTTTCCGATCACCTCCAGCGCGGGCCTGAGCAGCTCGAACTCGGCTTTCGGGCCTGACACCATCACGGCAAGCGTGCCCTTGTCCGCGCCGCCGACGCCGCCGGAGACGGGACAGTCGATCTGCACGATGCCGCGCTGAGCGAGCAGCCCGTGAATTTTCGCGGCCATTGCCGAGCCGACGGTTGAGAGATCGACGAAACGTTTGGCGCGCTTGCCCTCGATCACGCCGTTCGCGCCGGTGGCAACGTCCAGCGAAGCTTGCAGCGAGGGCAGGCTCGCCATCACGGTCTCGACCTGGTCAGCGACGTCCTTCGGCGACGACGCGGCAGTGGCACCGCGCGCGACCAGCTTGTCGATGACCTCCTTGCGCGTGTCGAATACGACGAGCCTGTGCCCCGCCTCGATCAGCCGCCGCGCCATCGGGAAACCCATGTTTCCGAGCCCGATGAATCCGATGTCCATGGTGTTTCCTTTGTTTCTTGTTGTGCGTGAGAGCGGAGTCACATTCTCCGCTCGTCGTCCCGGGGCATCGCGAAGCGCGAGCCCGGGACCCATAACCCCCGGGAGAAGTGGTTCGCGCCAGAACGGTAATTCAGAGTTCCCATAACCACATCGTCCTGTGGCTATGGGTCCCGGGCTCGCGCTTCGCGCGCCCCGGGACGACGGCGGAGATTGGTGCCGCTCCTCACGCCTTCCCGTCGATCTCTGCGAACACCTCGCGCGCGATGCGGAAGCTGTCGACCGCGGCGGGCATGCCGCCATAGATCGCGACCTGCATCAGGATCTCGCGGATCTCCTCGCGGGTGACGCCATTGGTCAGCGCGCCCTTCAGATGCGCGCGAAACTCGTGCTGACGGTTGAGGATCGCGATCATGGCGATGTTCAGCATGCTGCGGGTCTTGCGCGGCAGCTCCTCGCGGCCCCACACCATGCCCCAGCAATATTCGTTGAGCATCTCCTGGAACGGGCGGTTGAAATCGTCGACGTTCTTCAGGGCGTTGTTGACATAGGCCTCGCCCAGCACCGCTTTGCGGACTTCCAGGCCCTTGTCGTGCATCTTCTTGTCCATGGCGTTTCCTTCGTTTCCCTCGAGATTGGCGCGCGGAAATTACGGGGTTGCACCCGGCCAGTCACGTCCTCGTGTTATGCGGGAAAAGGAGGCGCTCCCGTACGGGAACGGATGCCTCAGTGCTGCCGTTGTGATAGGCTCTGCTCTACCGGGCAACCTGGAGAGTTGATTGAACGGCATCACCCCCGAGCCGTCAGACCCGATCCGCAACGGCGATGCGCTGTCGCGGCTGAAGCTGGCGCAGGCCCTTGATCGGGCGACTTATGCCATCGCGTGGGAGCGTGCCTGGCCCAATGCGGCGCGCCTTCTGACCGTCGTCGGCCTGTTCCTGGTGGTGTCCTGGGCTGGCCTTTGGCTGGCGCTGCCGTTCACGGCCAGGGCCGTCGGCCTCGCCCTCTTCGCCGTGATCGCGGCGGCCGCCCTGTTCCCGCTGATTCGCTTCCGCTGGCCGAGCCGCGAGGAAGCGCTCGCCCGGCTCGACCGTGGCTCCGGCATCCGGCACCGCCCGGCCACCACGCTCACGGACACGCTGACCTCACAGGACCCAGTCGCGCAGGCGCTGTGGCAGGCGCAGCGCGAGCGGACGCTCGCCTCCATCAAGCGCATCCGCGCCGGTGTGCCGCAGCCCCGGCTCGCGCTTCACGACCCCTGGGCGCTGCGTGCCCTCGTGATGGTGATGCTGGTTGCGACCTTCTTTGCCGCGGGTGACGAGCGTGCGATGCGCCTTGGCGCCGCCTTCGACTGGAACGGGGTGCTGGCGCCGGCCAATGTTCGCGTCGATGCTTGGGTCACGCCGCCGCTCTACACGGGCAGGCCGCCGGTGATCCTGTCGGCCGCCAACAAGGAAGCGGCGGCGCTGCCCGCCAGCGGCCCGCTCGCCGTTCCCGCAGGCTCGACCCTTATCGTGCGCTCCTCCGGCGGCAACCTGGATGTCGCCGTCTCCGGCGGCCTCAAGGAGGTCGCTCCGGCTGAAGCCAGTCCCAAGGGGACCAACGAAAAGCATTTCGCGATTTCCGGTGACGGCACCGCGCATGTCCGGGCGCCTTCCGGCCAGCCACAATGGGCCTTCGCCGCCACGCCGGATCGTCCGCCGACGATCGCGCTCGCCAAGGATCCGGAGCGCCAGGCGCGCGGCGCGCTCCAGCTCTCCTACAAGATCGAGGACGATTACGGCGTCACCGGCGCCGAGGCGAAATTCGCCCCGCGGCCAACCGACGCCAAAGATGGTGCCAAGGATGGCCTCAAGGATGGTCCGAAGGCCGCCGCCGGCGATGGCGACAGCAGGACGGCGCCGCGGCCGCTGTTCCAGCCGCCGAAATTCCCGCTCGCGCTGCCGAATGCGCGCACCCGCAACGGCGTCGGGCAATCCGTGAAGGATCTCAGCGAGGATCCCTATGCTGGCGCCGAGGTCACGCTGACACTCACGGCCAAGGACGAGGCCGGCAACGAGGCCGCAAGCGAGCCGTTCAACATGCGCCTGCCCGAGCGGCTCTTCACCAAGCCGCTGGCCCGTGCATTGATCGAGCAGCGCCGCATCCTCGCGCTCGACGCCAACAAGAATTCGGACGTCTATGCCGCGCTCGATGGGCTGATGATAGCGCCCGAGATGTTCACGCCGGAGCCGGGACAATATCTCGGCCTGCACAGCGTGGCCCGGCAGCTCGAAGCGGCGCGTACCGACGATGCCTTGCGCGAGGTCGTGGCGAGCCTGTGGGCGCTTGCGGTGACGATCGAGGACGGCAAAATCTCCGACGTCGAGAAGGCGTTGCGTGCGGCCCAGGAGGCGCTGAAGCAGGCGCTGGAGCGCGGCGCGAGCGACGAAGAGATCAAGAAGCTCACGCAGGATCTGCGTCAGGCGCTGAACGATTTCATGCGCCAGCTCGCCGAGCAGTTCCGCAACAACAATGACCCGCAGCAGCTGGCGCGGCCGCTCGATCCGAACACCAAGGTCCTGCGTCAGCAGGATCTGCAGAACATGATCGACCGGATGGAGCGCCTGTCGCGCTCCGGCGACAAGGATGCGGCCAAGCAGTTGCTCGACCAGCTCCAGCAGATGCTGGAAGGCCTGCAGATGGCGCAGCCGGGGCAGTCCGGCGAGAGCGACATGGAGCAGGCGCTCAATGAGCTCGGCGACATGATCCGCAAGCAGCAGCAATTGCGCGACAAGACGTTCAAGCAGGGCCAGGATTCCCGGCGCGATCGCTCGCGCGGCAAGCAGCAGCAGGGCGATCAGTCCATGTCGGAGCTGCAGCAGGATCAGCAGGGATTGCGCGACCGCCTGAAGAAGCTGCAGGACGAGCTTGCCAAGCGCGGCCTCACCCAGAAGGGGCAGAAGGGTCAGCAGGCACAGAAGGGCCAGAAGGGTCAGCAAGGCGAGCAGGGCCAGCCCGGCCAGAACGGCGATCAGGACGGCGACCAGGGCGATGACGGCAGTCTGGACGCAGCCGACGGTGCCATGGGCGATGCCGGATCAAAGCTCGGCGAGGGCAATGCCGACGGCGCCGTGGACTCGCAGGGCAAGGCACTCGACGCCATGCGCAAGGGTGCGCAGAAGATGGCCGAGGCGATGCAGCAGGGCGATGGCGACGGCCAGGGCGACGGCCCCGGCCAGCGTGCTGGCCGGCAGCAGAGCGGCGGCAACCAGACCGATCCGCTCGGCCGTCCGCTTCATGGGCGCGAATATGGCGACGATTATACGGTCAAGATCCCCGGCGAGATCGACACGCAGCGTGTCCGCCGCATTCTCGAAGAGCTCCGCCGCCGTCTCGGCGATCCTTCGCGGCCGCAGATCGAGCTCGATTATCTCGAGCGGCTGCTGAAGGAGTTTTAGCGGCACACTCGGTGTCATCGCCCGGCTTGGCCGGACGATCCAGTACTCCGAGCCAGTTGTGATTCAATCGAGAAGCCGCGGCGTCCTGGATGCCCCGATCAAACCGGGGCATGACAGCGGAATGTGGGGCAGTCGCCGACGCTAGGTCTTCTTCGCCGCCAGCGCATCGGCGACCGCCGTGCGGATATCCGCGACCGAGAACGGCTTGGTCACGACGTCATGCACCAGCGCGTTCAGGTTCGAGGCGCGCTCGCGCTGGTCGGCAAAGCCGGTCATCAGCAAGATCGTCAGGTCGGGGAAATCGCGCGCGGCGGAGAGCGCCAGGGCGATGCCGTCCATCACCGGCATCTGGATGTCGGTGAGCAACAGATCGAAGGCGCCATCCTCGCGGGTCAGGATCTCCAGCGCCTCGGCACCGTCCTGGGCGGTGACGGTCTCGTGGCCGTCCATGGCGATGGCGCGCGCCACCAGCGTGCGCATCGAATCCTCGTCGTCGGCGATCAAGATCTTCGGCATGAGACGAACCTTGGTATCAACCTCCCCTGGGGGGCGATTATATGCTGCCGCCGGCAATGTCGCGCCGGTTGAAGAAACGAACGTCGATGTTGCGGCCCTCCGGCGGCGGCGAGGCCAGGCGCGAGCGGAAGAAGGCGCGCTCACCGGGCCGCAGCACGGTCTGCTCCAGCACCGCATTCCAGGCATAGATCTCCGCGCCCTGGGCGTCGCGCACGGCAAAACGCAGTCGCGGAATGTCGAGCGGCTTCTTACCCTCGCCGACGATCACACCCTCGATCACCAACACCTGCTTACCGTCCACAGTCTCGCTGGAGAGCTTGACGTCCTTGAAGGCGAGACCCCGCAAGTTCACCTCGAGTCCGACCATCTTGTAGAACGCTGCCGTCTGCGGCAGCAGCCGCACCACGTCGCCGCGCCAGAGCACCAGTGCCAGCACCAGCGCGCCCATCGCGGCGCAGGCGGTGGGCAGGCCAAGATAGGGTTTGCGCGGAGCTGTGGTGGCGACCGGGCGGCTCACCCGCGCGCCGCGGCGAGGGAATAGGCTGCGGAACCAGGACTGGTGCTGCGCGCCGACGGCCTCCTCTTCGGCCTGCCGGGCCGCTGCCGACCATTCGTCCTCGGTCTCGCGGGCCTGCTCGTCCGGCCAGTCGCTGGCGATCGATGGGCTATCGACGACGGGCGCATCAGTGGCGCCGTCGTCCTTGGCATAGGAGTTCCATTGCTCGGCGAGGTCGGACTGGTCGTCGGCTCGGCTGGCCGCGGCCATGGCCGGAACGGACGCCTCCTCGATGGCATCCTCGGCGTGGGCGATCCAGGTCTCCTTGCAGCGGGAGCAGCGGACCGCCCGCCCGTTCGCCCCAAGGCTCGCGAGCTTGATGGCGTAGGATGTCATACAATGGGGGCAGACGATATGCATGGACGAGCCTTGATGCATGAACGAAGGTCTTGAACGGAGGTCTTGGACGGGTCTTGACGATGCCACGGTCGCGGAGACCGGGCGCCCCTTATGCTACTGGGCGACCGTTAACGAACCGGAAACCATAACGGCGGCAAAACCCGTTGATCGCGTATGGCGGAGCGCCGCAATGCGGCCCGCGCCCCCTCTCGAACGGAGCTGAGCTTGGTTCGGTTCGAAAATGTCGGATTGCGTTACGGTCTGGGGCCGGAGATTTTGCGCGACCTCACCTTCCAGATTCCCGCGCATTCCTTCCAGTTTCTCACCGGGCCGTCAGGTGCCGGCAAGACGTCCCTGCTGCGCCTGTTGTTCCTGTCGCATCGACCGACGCGGGGCCTCGTTAACCTGTTCGGCCACGACATCTCGCAACTCGGCAAGGACGAGATAGCAGACCTGCGCAAGCGCATCGGCATCGTGCTCCAGGATTTCCGCCTGCTCGATCACATGACGACCTATGAGAACGTCGCGCTGCCGTTCCGCGTTATGGGCCGCAGCGAATCGAGCTACCGCAAGGAGGTGATCGACCTGCTGCGCTGGGTCGGCCTCGGCGATCGCATGGACGCGCTGCCGCCGATTCTGTCGGGCGGCGAGAAGCAGCGTGCCGCGATCGCGCGCGCCGTGATCTCGCGGCCGCAGCTGCTGCTCGCGGACGAGCCGACCGGCAGCGTCGATCCGACGCTCGGCCGCCGCCTGCTGCGACTCTTCATCGAGCTCAACAAATCAGGCACCGCCGTCATCATCGCCACCCACGACATCGGGCTGATGGACCAGTACGAAGCACGGCGGCTGGTGCTGCACCAGGGACGGCTGCACGTCTATGAGTAGGCTGGACGAGCGCGGCGTGCTGGTCGACCTCGGGCAGGAGCGTCCGCAGCTTCCGGCCAAGGCGCGCAACATGTCGCCGATCGTGCCGCGCGCCTCGATCCACGGCAGAGCGCTCCTTGCGGTGGTCGCCATCATGACCTTCCTCGCCTCGATGGCCACGGGCACGGTGCTGCTGGTGAGTGCCTCCGCGGCCGAATGGCAGTCGGACGTCGCGAGCGAAATCACCATCCAGGTTCGCCCGCAGGCCGGCCGCGATCTCGAGCGCGACACCGCAGCCGTGGCGGAAGCGATGCGCACGCAAGCCGGCATCGTCGAGGTCAAGCCGTTCACCAGGGACGAGAGCGGCAAGCTGCTCGAGCCCTGGCTCGGCACCGGCCTGTCGATGGACGATCTGCCGGTGCCGCGCATGATCATCGCGCGCGTGCAGCCGGGCACGCCGCTCGATCTCGGCGCCTTGCGCGCGCGCGTGGCGCAGGTCGCCCCTAGCGCCAGCGTCGACGATCACCGCGCCTGGATCGAGCGCATGCGCCTGATGACGAACGCCACCGTGCTGGCCGGCCTCGGCATCCTCGCGCTCGTCATCGTCGCAACCATCATCTCGGTGTCGTTCGCGACGCGCGGCGCAATGGCGGCGAACCGTCCGATCGTCGAAGTCCTGCATTTCGTCGGCGCCGGCGACCGCTACATCGCCAATCACTTCCTGCGTCATTTCCTCAGGCTGGGCCTGGAGGGCGGCGTGATCGGCGGCGGCGCCGCCATGCTGATGTTCGGCTTCTCCGAGTCCATCGCAGGCTGGTTTTCCGGCACCCCCGTCGGCGACCAGTTCGCCGCGCTGCTCGGCACCTTCTCGCTGCGCCCCTCCGGCTACATCGTGCTCGCGGTTCAGGCCGTCCTGATCGGCGCCATTACCGCAGTCGCCTCGCGCCAAACGCTGTTCGCGACGCTGAACGACGTCGACTAGGGTTGAGAAACCGGACTCCACTTCGCCTCAAAACATCCTAAAATCGCTCAGGTAAGGGATCACCGACATCGCATGAGCTCGCCGACCGACGATCGATCGCCGAAACTGCCGCGCGGCTGGCTGCGCGCGGCAATCGTGTCGACGATCGCGCTCGCCTTCGTCGGCGCGGCAGCGGGCTTCATTGCGTTCCTGGCGCAATTGCGCGGGGCTGAGAAGGTACCCGATCGCAAGGCGGACGGCATCGTGGTGCTGACCGGCGGCTCCTCGCGGGTATCGGACGCGATGGAGCTGCTGGCTGCCGGCTACGGCAGGCGGCTCCTGATTTCCGGCGTGCATCCGACCTCGACGGCGAACGACATCTCCCGCACCTTGCCGGAGAATCAGTCCTTCATGACCTGCTGCGTCGACCTCGACCGCACCGCGCTCACGACCCGCGGCAACGCAGCGGAGGCGCGGCGCTGGGCCGAGGGACGCCGATTTACGTCTCTGATCGTGGTCACCTCGAACTATCACATGCCGCGCGCGCTGGTGGAATTCTCGCATGCGATGCCGCGGACGACGCTGATCCCGTTCGCGGTGGTCGGCGAAAAATGGCGCGAGGAGCCGTGGTGGATCTCGGGCTCGACGCTGCGGCTGCTCCTGTCCGAATACGTCAAGTACGTTGCGGCCGAGCTCAGGGTGCGACTGGAGGATTTCGGGATTGACCTTTGGCCCGAGATGTCGGAGCAGCCTGCAGGTCAGCAACCGAAGCGGCCCGCCACCGCGCAGGCCAATTGATCGGACCATCGATGTTCCTGATTTTCCTGCGATCGCTCGTGTTCAACGTGCTGTTCTACGCCGTGCTGGTCTGTCTGGCGATCGTTGCGCTGCCGACCTTTGCATTGCCGCCGCGCGCCATGCTGACGGTGGCGCAATGGTGGGCCAAGGCCACGCTGGTCCTGATGCGCGTGGTCTGCAACATCAAGGTGGAATTCCGCGGGGTGGAGAAGATCCCGACAGGACCGCTGCTGATCGTGGCCAAGCATCAGTCGTTCTGGGAGACCTTCGTGCTGCCGGGCTTCTTCAACCGGCCAATCTTCATCCTCAAGCGCCAGCTCATGCAGATCCCGGTGTTCGGCCAGTTCCTGGTCAAGACCGGGATGATCGCGATCGACCGCAATGCCGGCGTGAAGGCGCTGCTCGACATGACGCGGCGCGCGCGCGAGGCGGTGCGCAGTGGAAAGCAGCTCGTGATCTTTCCGGAAGGCACGCGCCGCGCGCCAGGCGCGCCGCCCGACTACAAGACCGGCTTCGCGCAGATCTATTCCTCCTGCGGCGTGCTGTGCCTGCCGGTGGCGCTCAATTCCGGCCTGTTCTGGCCGCGCCGCACCTTCATGCGCTATCCGGGCACGCTGGTGGTGGAGTTTCTCGAACCGCTGCCACCGGGACTACCGAAGGACGAATTTCTCGCGCGCGTGCAAACGGCGATCGAGGACGCGACCGCCCGCCTCGTCGAAGCGGGGCGAAAAGAGCAGGAGCAATTGATCGGCTCGGCGCCGAGCTACGCGCCGACGGGTTAGCGGCTTTCGCGATCTTCGTCCCGATCCGCCGCGTGCAGCGAATGCGCATCACCATGCAGCATCAAGGCAAGCTGATGCAGCTGCCTGTCGCGAAAGCCTTCGGCCTCGATCGCCTTCACCGTCGCGGTGACGTAGTCGCGGTTGGCGCCGGACTGGCCGTGGCCCTGCACCACGTGGCGGTGCTGTTCGGCAAGCGAGAGGCGGCCGGCATATTGCACATGGCCGCGGTCGACGACGTAGGCGAGCGCGGCGACGCGCTGGCGCGCGTCGTTCTCCAGCCACACCGAGCGCATCACCTCGCGATAGACCGAGGTGACCTGCTCGCGTGCGCGCAAATATGCGACCACTTCGGCACGGTTCTTCTCGGCGACGCGGAAGGCGATGCCGCGGCAGGCGCCGCCGCGGTCGAGTCCGAGCACCAGGCCCGGCTTCTCCGGCGTGCCGCGATGCACGAAGGAATAGACGCAGAGCGCGCGATGCTCGCCGACCAGCCGCGCCGGGACGCGCTCCTCGAAATCGAAGCCCGGCCGCCACATCAGCGAGCCGTAGCCGAACACCCAGAGGTCGTCCTTGGCTGTGGTGACGGAGGGGAGGGTGATTTCGGACATTTCGGGGACGGCTACCAGAACCCTGCGCCCAAGCGAAGCGATTTCTGCGCCTTTCGTCGCAGGCCCGCCCCGCTTACATTTGCCTGAATCTGGCGTCAAAGGGTCGCCGCATGTCCAATATGACCGTTGCCACTGGCCGCCGCTCCCGCTGGGGCCTTTTCATCGCCCCCGTTCTCGTCCTGGTCCTCGCCGTCGGCTGGACCTGCTTCTGGTTCTATGCGGCTTGGCAGGCCGAAATCGTCGCCGACGCCTGGCGGGCGCAGGAGGCCAAGGCCGGCCGCATCTATGATTGTGCCAAGCGCTCGATCGCCGGCTTCCCGTTCCGCTTCGAGGTCCAGTGCTCCGGCGCCAGCGTCGCCTTGGTCTCGCAGAACGCGAGCAAGACGCCGTTCACGGCCAAGCTCGACAACATCCTGGTCGTGGCCCAAGTCTACGACCCCAAGCGCATCATCGCCGAATTCGCAGCGCCCGCCACGCTGATCGACGGAATTACGCAAAACACCTTCTCCGTGAATTGGAGCAAGGGCCGCGCCAGTGTGGCGGGTCTGCCGGCTGTGCCGGACCGCGCTTCCATCGTGTTCGACGATCCCACCCTCAACCGTCTCGACGGCAGCGTGCAGGTGCCGCTGGCGCGTGCCAAGCAGATCGAACTGCACGGGCGCCTTGCCGACGGATCATCGCCGGATCGTCCCGTGATCGAGACCGTGCTGCATGTCGCGCAGGGCAGCATTCAGGGCGTGCATCCGCTGCTTGCCGAGCCGTTCGAGGCGGACACCCGCGCCAAGATCACCGGCCTTTCCGACCTCACGCCCAAACCGTGGCCGCAGCGCTTCCGCGAGATCCAGGCCGCCGGCGGTCACATCGAGATCGTGCAGTCGCGCATTCAGCAGGGCGAGATGATCGCGGTCGCGGCCGGCACGCTCGGCCTGTCGCCCAACGGCCGGCTCGACGGCGAGTTGCAGATGACGGTGACCGGCCTCGAGCGCGTGATCCCGGCGCTCGGCATCGAGAAGATGCTGGAGGAGGGCGTGCCGCAGGCAACGCTCGATCGCCTCGCGCCCGGCGTGAAGTCGCAGGACCTCAACAATCTGTTCGGCGCGCTAGACCGCGCCGTGCCGGGCCTCGGCAAGGTCATCAAGCAGAACGCCAATGCGGGCGTTGCCGCCGGCATCAATTCGATCGGTACCGAGAGCACGCTGGAAGGCAAGAAAGCGCGGAGCTTCCCGCTGAAATTCGTCGACGGTGCCGTGCTGCTCGGCCCGGTCAAGGTCGGCCAGATCCCGCCGCTATACTAGTTGGCTCCCGTAGCCCGGATGGAGCGTAGCGCAATCCGGGGTTCTTGATCACAGCTGGCACTGTCCCGGATTACGCTTGCGCTCCATCCGGGCTACGCAGCATTGTCCGG
Source organism: Bradyrhizobium sp. USDA 336 (assembly GCF_044908355.1). NCBI lineage: Bacteria > Pseudomonadati > Pseudomonadota > Alphaproteobacteria > Hyphomicrobiales > Nitrobacteraceae > Bradyrhizobium > Bradyrhizobium sp. USDA 336. Next base: position 6,428,793 of record NZ_JBIYDC010000002.1, read on the forward strand.
GCTACAGGCTCACGGCTTCTTCAGCGCCGCATGCGGCCGGCCGAAATCGGGCGCAGCGGAATCCTGGCCGATCTCGACGATGCCACGGCGGATGGCGCGGGTGCGGGTGAAGTGGTCGAACAGCGCCTCCCCGTCGCCGCGGCGGATCGCGCGGGTGAGCTTTGCGAGATCCTCGGTGAAGGTGCCGAGCATCTCCAGCACGGCCTCCTTGTTGGCGAGAAAGACGTCGCGCCACATCGTCGGGTCGGAGGCCGCGATGCGGGTGAAATCGCGAAAACCGCCGGCGGAGAATTTGATCACCTCGGATTCCGTCACCTGCGCCAATTCGTCGGCGGTGCCGACGATGGTGTAGGCGATCAGATGCGGCAGGTGGCTGGTGATGGCGAGCACGAGGTCGTGATGATCCGGCGTCATCACCTCGACCTTGGCGCCCATCGCCGCCCAGAACGCGCGCAGGTGATCGGTGGCCGCTACGTCGGTGCCATCAGGCGGGGTCAGGATGCACCAGCGGTTGATGAAGAGCTCGGCAAAGCCGGAATCCGGGCCGGAATGCTCGGTGCCCGCCACCGGATGCGCCGGCACGAAATGAATGCCGCTCGGCAGATGCGGCGCCATGTCCCTGACCACCGCGCCCTTGACCGAGCCGACGTCGGAGACGATCGCACCCGGCTTGAGATGCGGCGCGATCTCCTGCGCCACGGGTCCGCAGGCGCCGACGGGAATGCAGAGGATGACGAGATCGGCGTCCTTCACCGCTTCGGCATTAGTCGCCACGACCTGGTCGACGATCCCGAGCTCGGCAACGCGGGCACGCGTCTTCTCCGAGCGCGCAGTGGTGACGATTTCACCGGCAAGCCCCTGGAGCTTCGCAGCGCGGGCGATCGAGCCGCCGATCAGGCCGAAGCCGATCAGCGCGACGCGCTGGAAGTGCGCCTGCGCGCTCATTTGCCCGCCATGAAGTCGCGCAAGCCCTCGACCACGAGGCGGTTGGCCTCCTCGGTGCCGATGGTCATGCGCAGCGCATGCGGCAGGCCGTAATTCTTCAAGCCGCGCAGCACGAGCCCCCGCTTGGTCAGGAAGGCGTCGGCGTCATCGGCGGTCCTGCCCTTGTCGGTCGGGAAATGGATCAGCACGAAATTGGCGACGCTCGGCGACACCTTCAGCCCGAGCTTGCCGATCTCCTCGGTGAGCCAGTTGCGCCAGGTCTCGGTGAACTGCTTCGACATCGCCTGATGCGCGGTATCCTCGATCGCGGCGACCGCGGCATACATCGCCGGCGTCGACACGTTGAAGGGACCGCGGATGCGATTGACCGCGTCGATGACGTGCTCGGGCCCGAACATCCAGCCGATGCGCAGCGCGGCAAGGCCGTGGATCTTGGAGAAGGTGTGCGTCACCACCGTGTTCTCGGTGGTGGCGACGAGCTCGATCCCCATCTCATAGTCGTTGCGCGAGACATAGTCGCAATAGGCGGCGTCCAGCACCAACAGCACCTGCGAGGGCAGGCCGGCGCGCAGCCGCTTGACCTCATCGAACGGCAGATAGGTGCCGGTCGGGTTGTTGGGGTTGGCGAGCCAGACCAGCTTCGTCTTCGGCGTCACGGCCTTCAGGATGGCGTCGACGTCGGCGGTCAGGTTGGTCTCCTGCGCGATGACGTTCCTGGCGCCGACCGCCATGGTCGCGATCGGGTAGACCAGGAAGCCGTGCGTGGTCGAGATCGCCTCGTCGCCCTGGCTGAGATAGGTGTGCGCGAGCAGGTTGAGGATCTCGTCCGAGCCGGCGCCGCAGATGATGCGGTTGGGATCGAGCCCGAACGAGCGGCCGATCGCCTCGCGCAGCACGCGCGAGGTGCCTTCCGGATAGTCTTCCAGATGATCAGCCACGCGCTTGAAGGCCTCGATCGCCTTGGGCGAGGGGCCGAACGGCGTCTCGTTGGCCGAGAGCTTGAACACCTTGCGGCCCGGCTCCGGCACCGGGCTCTTGCCGGGCGTGTAGGGCGCAATATCGAGAATGCCGGGATTCGGCACGGGGCGGGACATCTTGGACTCCGGATAGGCTGGGCTGCTCGCGATTTTACGATTTCGGCCCGGTCGGGGGCACCGTATAGCGCGTTGCGTGGCTGCCGACGAGGGCCACAGAGCGCACCGAGGCCCCCGCCTCGATCAGGGCAGCCCTGACCTTGTCGATGCTGGTCGCGCCGGTGACCGAGACCAAGAGCGCCGCGCCGTCGAAGGCGGTGTCGGGCACCGCCACGATCTCGGCGAGCGGCGACAGCGCGCGGGCGACCTCGGCGTTCCATCCCGAGACGCTCACGCTGAAAGTCTCGACCTCCGTCACCAGGGCGCTGTCGGCGACGCGCGAGATCGCGAACACCGGCAAGGCGGCCGGATGGTCGGCGCGCTCGATGAAGGGCATCCGTGCGATGATCTTCGGTGCGCCGTCGGCTTCCAGCTCCAGCCACCATGGCGTGCGGCTCGAGGTCGCCGAGACCAGCGCCAGGTCGCCCTTGGATTTTGCCACCGCCTCGACCGCGGCCTGTGCGCTGAAATGCGCGACATAAGGCACCGTGAAGCCGAAGTGGAAGCGCGCGGAATCCCGCATTGCCGGTTCGCTCACCGAGACGTCGGCATGCACCGAGAACGGCGCCTGCACATAGGTGAACGTCGAGATGATGACGCGCCAGATGCTCTCGACCGTGTCGAGCGGCAGGATGCCGCGATGACGCTGCACGATCTCGCGCATCATCGAAGCTTCGCGCGCGGGCCGGAACGCCGAGCCGACCTCCTGGGTCTGCTTCACCTGGATCAAGCGATCGATGATCTCGCCGCGCTGCATGAGGAGGCGATGCATGCTCTCATCGATCGCGTCGATCTCCTTGCGTAATTCCTGCAGCGATGCTGGCGCGGGCGGACGTTGGGACATGTCTGGTCGTCGATCGTTCCGATGGGGGATGTCCTGATTAGGCAGTCGTGGTGGCGAAAGCAAAGAGAAATGACGTGCTTTGCGGGCGTTGCGGCAGAGGCGATTTGGGCCGGATCCGGGCCGCGACTTGACGAAAACCGCCCAAGACGGTAGCTTTTGCCCGTTCCGTGGTCATTTGAGCCGGCCGGCTTGCAGCCACGTTAAAAAACTCGCTAAACAGGCCGGGGACGCTTCCGATCCCGGCCGAACCTTTCGTTCAGGCCGGGTTTTTCATGGCCTGATGTCAGCGGCGCGGTCGAGCAGCCAGTCGCAAACGAGGTCGATGTCCGAGATGGGTAGCGTCAAGTCGATACCGAGTCCTGCGATCAGCGCCGATGAGCGATCGCACGAGGTGGATCATCCAAGCTCGCTGGTTGCGCATTTCGGCACTGAGCAGCCGCTGCGGCTCGATTGCGGCGTCGATCTCTCCCCGTTCCAGATCGCCTACCAGACCTATGGCGAGCTCAACGCCGATCGCTCCAACGCCGTGCTGATCTGTCATGCGCTGACCGGCGACCAGCATGTCGCCAACGTCCATCCGGTCACCGGCAAGCCCGGCTGGTGGGAGACGCTGGTCGGCCCCGGCCGCCCCATCGATCCCAAGCACTACTTCATCATCTGCTCCAACGTGATCGGCGGCTGCATGGGTTCGACCGGGCCGGCGTCGATCAATCCCGCCACCGGCAAGGTCTGGGGCCTCGACTTCCCCGTCATCACCATTCCGGACATGGTGCGCGCGCAGGCGATGCTGATCGACCGGCTCCGGCATCGACTCGCTGTTTGCCGTCGTCGGCGGCTCGATGGGCGGCATGCAGGTGCTGCAATGGACCGCGGCCTATCCGCAGCGCGTGTACTCCGCGCTGGCGATTGCCTGCGCGACGCGGCACTCGGCGCAGAACATCGCCTTCCACGAGCTCGGCCGACAAGCCGTGATGGCCGACCCCGACTGGCACGGTGGCGGCTATGCCGATCGCGGCATCCATCCGCATCGCGGGCTCGCGGTGGCGCGGATGGCGGCGCACATCACCTATCTCTCGGATGCGGCGCTGCACCGCAAATTCGGCCGGCGCATGCAGGACCGCGAGCTGCCGACCTTCTCGTTCGACGCCGATTTCCAGGTCGAAAGCTACCTGCGTTACCAGGGCTCGTCCTTTGTCGAGCGCTTCGACGCCAATTCCTATCTGTATCTGACGCGGGCGATGGACTATTTCGACATCGCCGCCGATCACGGCGGCGTGCTGGCCAAGGCCTTCGCCGACATCAAAACCCGCTTCTGCGTGGTCTCCTTCACCAGCGACTGGCTGTTTCCGACCTCGGAATCGCGCGCACTGGTGCACGCGCTGAATGCCTCGAGCGCCCGGGTGTCGTTCGCCGAGATCGAGACCGATCGCGGCCACGACGCATTCCTGCTCGACGTGCCCGAATTCTTCGACATCTCCCGGGCCTTCCTGCAATCGGCAGGCAAGGCCCGCGGGCTCAACCTCGAGGACCGATAGCGATGTCCGTGCAGGAAGTGTTGCCGCTGGACGGCGTTGCGGCCAGGCCGTCCGGTGATTATCGCGCCGATCATCTGCTGGTCGCCGAGATGGTCAAGCCGGGCTCGAAGGTGCTCGACGTCGGCTGCGGCGACGGCGATCTGCTGCAGCTGCTGGAGACCCGCGGCATCGACGGCCGCGGCATCGAATTGTCGCGCGAGGGCGTCAACCGCTGCGTCGCCAAGGGGCTTGCGGTGGTGCAGGGCGATGCCGACACCGATCTCGTCAACTATCCCGACGATGCCTTCGACTACGTGATCCTGTCGCAGACGCTGCAGGCGACGCGGCAGCCGAAGGTCGTGCTGGAGAACCTGCTGCGCATCGGCCGCCGCGCCATCGTCTCGTTCCCGAATTTCGGGTTCTGGAAGATGCGGCTCCAGCTCCTGATCGGCGGCCACATGCCGCGCACGGAGAATCTGCCGGCAACCTGGTACGACACCGCCAACATCCATTTCTGCACCATCAAGGATTTCGTGCAGCTCTGCGACGAGATCAACGTCAAGATGGAGCGCTCGGTCGCGCTCGATCTCTACGGCCGCCCGGTGCCGCTGAACCTGCCCTGGTGGGTGTGGAACATGTTCGGCGAGCAGGCGGTGTTCTTGCTCAGCCGCGGCGGGGGGAAATAGCCCTCTCTCCGTCATTCGGGGGCGATGCGAAGCATCGAGCCCGGAATCCATCGTCCAACAGCGCCTGCAGCCGATGGATTCCGGGCCTGCGCCTTCGGCGCATCGCGGAATGACAGCTAGTGGGGAGCCAGCGACCGCGGGTCCCGCACCGGCCAACGTCCTGCTTCCACCAGCGTCACGAACCGCTCGACATTCTCATTGAACAGCGCGGGCTCCTCCAGGTTCAGCACGTGGCCGGACTTCGGAAACATCGCGAGCCCCGCCGCGGGCAGGTGCTTCTTCAGGAACAGGCTGGCGCCCACGCACGGCTCGTCCTCGTCGCCGCAGATGATCAGCGCGGGTGTTGCCACGCCTCTGATCGCGTCCGTCATCGTGTAGATCGAGGGACGGCCGCCCTGGAATCCGCGCATGGTGCGCGCCGATCCCTTGGCATCGTGCCGCGCCAGTGCGGCGTAGAAATCGGCATGCCCGCGTGGATCCTTCACCAGGAACGGAATCCGGCTCGGCGCCTCGCGCGTGACTTTTGCGACCTCGGCGGAGCCCAGCGTCTCGAACTGCTCGGCATTGGCGCGGCACTGCGTGCGCCAGGCCTCCAGGTTCTCGAGCTCCGAGCCGGAGCCGACGCCGGCGAGCGTCATCGACAGTGCGCGCTGCGGCGCGTTCAACCCGATCTGCAACGAGGAATAGGCGCCCATCGAAAGACCGACGAGATGCGCGCGCTCGATGCCGAGATGATCGAGCACGGAAAGCGCATCGGTGTAGAAGTGCGTGTAGGTGTAGACCTCGCCGTCAGGCACGTCCGATGGCGTGTAGCCGCGCGCTGAATATGTGATGCAACGATGGCCACGCGAGAAGTAGCGCATCTGCGGCTCCCAATTGGTGTAGTCGGCCGCGAACTCGTGCAGAAAAATTATCGGCGTTCCCTGGCCCGCCTCCTCGAAATAGATGCGGACGCCGTCCCTGGTCGTGGCGTGGGGCATTAACCGTTTCCCTCTGTTTCAAGCCGTGTTCGAGGATCGCAGTTAATTCTGTTGTCGGCAATGCGGCAGCAGCGCCGAGCACGGACACAAAATCATTGCAGCCATTCGCGGGCGTTGCGTCTTTTTTCTCGCCACATCGGGCGGCTTAACGGCCAAACGGATGTCGGCCATTGCACGGGCAGGCGGGAAGTGGGGGTGTCAAGAAGGATGAAGAATGTTCGAGTTGTTTGCGTCTCGCCTGTCGCGTTGTGTTGTCGCGCTGGCGCTGTTCTTCGCGGCGTTCGCCGTGTTCGTTTCTCCGGCCTCGGCACGGCCGTATCATCGTCATAGCGCAGAGCGGCACGGTTACGTGCATCACGCCAGACATCATCACCACCGTCACCATGGCCATCATTCCCGCAGTTCGCGCTTCGAGCGCAGCGCGGCGCAATTGCAGGCAAGCGGCTTCGCCGACACCCAGGCGAGCTATGATCCGAATGCCAATGCCAGCGGTGCCGGCATGAACGGAGGCTTCAGCGGAGGATCGGGTCTCGTCTCCGAGGCGCGCCGCTATATCGGCGGCAATCCGACCGGCCGCGGTCGCCTGTGGTGCGCGCGGTTCATGAACATGGTGCTGGAGCATACCGGCCATCGAGGCACCGGCTCCGACATGGCGAGCTCGTTCGCGCGCTACGGCACGCGTGTGTCCGGTCCGCAGGTCGGTGCCATCGCCGTGATGTCGCGCGGCCGCCGCGGCGGTCATGTCGGCATCATCACCGGCATCGACGCGCAGGGTAATCCGATCATGATCTCCGGCAACAACGGCAACCGCGTCCGCGAAGCCCCGGTCTCGCGCGGCAAGATCTATGCGTATGTGATGCCGAACTGACGGTGAGCTGTAGCGACGATCTCGTAGGGTGGGCAAAGCGAAGCGTGCCCACCACTTCCCTCCGCCCGGCGAGATGGTGGGCACGGCGCAAGAGCGCCTTTGCCCACCCTACGGCAGCTTAGATGAGCTTCGGCTCTTCCACCGCCACCACATCGCCGACGCCGACGTCACCGTCGGCGATCACCTCGGCATAGATGCCGCAGTCCATATGGCCGAGACGGCGCGAGAGCGTGGGCGGAATTTCGAGATCGCGCTTGGCGGTCTCGGGGTCGACATTGGTGGCCCGGGCAGCGGACGATGCGCTTGATCACCTTCAGCCGGGCCTGTCCGATCGCGAGCGTCTGGCCGACGAGGTCGAGCTCCGACCAGGCCGGCCAGCCTTTCACGTAGAGATTGGCGCGGAAGCGCAGCGGGTGCACGGCGACGCCGCCGAGCATGGTCTCGATGGCGCGGACGCTGTTCAGATTGATGATGGAGACGACCTTGCGGGCGACGTCGGAGAAGCTGTGGTCGCGGCCGGAGAGAATTTTGGGCGGGCCCTTCAACTCGGGCTGAAAGTTCTCCGTGAAATAGGCCTCGATGGCGGCGCGCCCGGCGGCGGTCTCGAGATCGCCGCTGGCGACGATCTGTCCGTTCTTGCGGATGGTCAGCACGTTGGTTTCGTCGTCGAACCGGCTGACGAGCTCGGCCAGCCGCTCATTGCGCGCCAGCATCAGAAACTGGATTTTCGGCTTCCATTCGGGCGCCTCGGGGTTGAACCCGCTCGGGCCGTTCTCGATGGCGTAGCGGCGGTCGGCCGGCAGGGTCTGACCGACCCGCAAAGGAACGTGCGAGAGGCGTTCCGGCGTCAGGCCCTTGATGGGATAGCGGTAGAGGCCGGTGATCTCGGCGGTATGGTTGGCTGTCATGCCGCTACTTAAGGGATTCGGCCTGCCAGCGCCAAGCCCGCTCCCGCGCGCACGAAATTGTGAAGTTGCCTCTTTCGCACCCGCAACCTGCTTCCCACATCTGGCTCAGGCTGGCGGCAACGCCGGCAAAAGACAACCGTTACCGGTTGAGAAACGTCAATGCGGTAATTGGAAACCCAATGAAGATGCCGTTTGGGGTGCCTTAGAGGGCCCCGAGGGCAGGCCGAGGGACAGAAAAGATGAATATCGAGAAGTATACCGAACGCTCCAGGGGCTTCATCCAGTCCGCGCAGTCGCTCGCGATGCGCGAGGGGCACCAGCAGTTCTCAACCCTGCATGTGCTGAAGGTCCTCTTGGACGACAATGAAGGGCTCGCCGCCGGTCTGATCGACCGCGCTGGCGGCAATTCCCGCGCAATCCTGAAGGCGACCGAGGACGCCCTCAACAAGGTGCCGAAGGTCTCCGGCGGCGGCGCCGGGCAGATCTATCTCGCGCCCGAGCTGGCCCGCACTTTCGACGCTGCCGAGAAGGCCGGCGAGAAGGCCGGCGACAGCTTCGTCACCGTCGAGCGGCTGCTGCTCGGCCTGACGCTGGAGAAGACCAGCGAGGCCGGCACCATCCTCAATAAGGGCGGCGTCACGCCGCAAAACCTCAACGCGGCGATCGAGGCGCTGCGCAAGGGCCGCACGGCCGACTCTGCGACCGCCGAGAATGCCTATGATGCGCTGAAGAAATATGCCCGCGACCTGACCCAGGCGGCGCGCGACGGCAAGCTCGACCCGGTCATCGGCCGGGACGAGGAGATCCGCCGCACTATCCAGGTGCTCTCGCGCAGGACCAAGAACAATCCCGTCCTGATCGGCGAGCCCGGCGTCGGCAAGACCGCCATCGCCGAAGGCCTCGCGCTGCGCATCGTCAACGGCGACGTGCCCGAGAGCCTGAAGGACAAGAAGCTGCTGTCGCTCGACTTGGGCGCACTGATCGCCGGCGCAAAATACCGCGGCGAGTTCGAGGAGCGGCTGAAGGCCGTGCTGCAGGAAGTGACCGGCAGCGAGGGCACCTTCATCCTGTTCATCGACGAGATGCACACGCTGATCGGCGCCGGCAAGGGCGATGGCGCGATGGACGCCTCCAACCTGCTCAAGCCGGCGCTCGCGCGCGGCGAGCTGCACTGCATCGGCGCGACCACGCTTGACGAATATCAGAAGCACGTCGAGAAGGACGCCGCGCTGGCCCGGCGGTTCCAGCCGATCTTCGTCAGCGAGCCCTCGGTCGAGGACACCATCTCGATCCTGCGCGGGCTGAAGGACAAGTATGAGCAGCATCACGGCGTGCGGATCACCGATTCCGCGCTTGTTGCGGCGACGACGCTGTCCAACCGCTACATCACCGACCGCTTCCTGCCTGACAAGGCGATCGACCTCATGGACGAGGCCGCGGCGCGGCTGAAGATGCAGGTCGACTCCAAGCCGGAAGAGCTGGATTCGCTCGACCGCGAGATCATCCGCCTCAAGATCGAGCAGGAGGCGCTGAAGAAGGAGAGCGATGTCGGCTCCAAGTCCCGGCTCCAGACCCTGGAGAAGGACCTCGCCGAGCTCGAGGAGAAGTCGGCGGCGCTGACGGCGCGCTGGAGCGCGGAGAAGAACAAGCTCTCCGACGCCCAGAAGCTGAAGGCCGAGCTCGACGGCTTGCGTGTCGAGCTCGCCAACGCGCAGCGGCGCGGCGAATTCCAGAAGGCCGGCGAGCTGGCCTATGGTCGGATCCCGCAGCTCGAGAAGCAGCTCGCTGACATCGAGGCCAAGGAGAATGCCGGCGAGATGATGGAGGAGGCCGTTACCGCCAACCACGTCGCGCAGGTGGTCTCGCGCTGGACCGGCGTGCCCGTCGACAAGATGCTGGAAGGCGAGAAGGAGAAGCTCCTGAAGATGGAGGAGCAGCTCGGCAAGCGCGTCGTCGGCCAGGCCGAAGCCGTGCGTGCTGTCGCGACCGCCGTGCGCCGCTCGCGCGCGGGCCTGCAGGACCCGAACCGCCCCACCGGCTCGTTCATGTTCTTAGGGCCCACCGGCGTCGGCAAGACCGAGCTGACCAAGGCTCTCGCGGAGTACCTGTTCAACGACGAGACCGCGATGGTCCGCCTCGACATGTCCGAATACATGGAGAAGCACTCGGTCTCGCGGCTGATCGGCGCGCCTCCCGGCTATGTCGGCTATGACGAGGGCGGCGCGCTCACCGAAGCGGTGCGGCGCCGGCCCTACCAGGTCGTGCTGTTCGACGAGATCGAGAAGGCGCATCCTGACGTCTTCAACGTGCTATTGCAGGTGCTCGACGACGGCCGCCTGACCGACGGCCAGGGCCGCACCGTCGACTTCCGCAACACGCTGATCATCATGACCTCGAACCTCGGTTCGGAATATCTGGTGAACCAGCCCGAGGGGGAGGACACCGCGGCAGTGCGTGAGCAGGTGATGGGAATGGTGCGGGCGCACTTCCGGCCCGAATTCCTCAACCGCGTCGACGAGATCATCCTGTTCCACCGGCTGCAGCGCAGCGAGATGGGCCGCATCGTCGAGATCCAGTTCGCACGCCTGCAGAAGCTCCTGACCGATCGCAAGATCGTGCTGAGCCTCGATGCCGCCGGCCGCGACTGGCTCGCCGCCAAGGGCTGGGATCCCGCCTACGGCGCAAGGCCTTTGAAGCGGGTGATCCAGCGCTACCTCCAGGATCCGCTCGCCGAGATGATCCTGGCCGGCGATGTCAGGGACGGCGACAATGTCGCGATCTCGTCCGAAGGCAATGTGCTGACCTTCAACGGCAAGGCGCCGCAGACCGCGGAGATCACCCAGTTCGAGGCACCGGTGCCTAAACGGAAGCTGAACTGATGAAATACACGCCCTCCGCGCCAAACTCGCGGAGGGCGTTTTCAATCCGCTAAGAACGCGTCCACCACTGCCTGATCGCGGTCGTAGACCCAGCATTCGCTCAGCAGGCCTTCACGCACGGCATAGACCAGCAATCGTTCCAATTCAGCCGTGCGACCGTCCCGGCTGAATGATTCCCGTGCGAGAATGGCGCCCCGCCGCGGCCCGGCCATCACGTCATCGATGCCGAGAAGTTTTCGGTTGGAGCGGCGTGCGACCTCGGCCAGAGTGGCAAGCGCGGCCGCCTTGCCGTGGTGAGTGCCGGCGAGCGGGTTATGGCCTGCATAGTGCAGCATGAATTCATCGTGGTAGCAGGCGGCGATGGCGGCGCGGTCACCGGCCTGCCAGGCGGTCGCGTAGCGCGTGACGGCGGCGCGGATTGCGGCGATTTGTGCAGCGTCATCTACCAGAACTCTGTCCATCGATATGATCTCCCGGGTCATCGGCAGCGCTGTGCCGGTGCGCTATGATGAGCCATGACCTCGCCTCCCGGCTTTCAGGAACTGGCTATCAGCACGCCGCCCAGCGACGGATCGAAGAGGGCGCGGATGCTCGATTGGGACGCGCGGGTGCTCTATCTCGGTCCAGCCTTCGGGCTGACGCCCCACCGCAATGCCACCGGCGTGCTGGCCGTCGCGCTCGACGGGGCGATAGGCGTAGCTAACGATCCGAGGGCGCGCTCACCGTCTTATCGCCAGACCCGCAGCGTGCTGATCATGCCCAACAGTCTGCATCATCTCCGCATCAATGCCGGACGGACGGCCTTTCTGTATGTCGATCCCCTCGGGCGCGATATCGAGGCGCTTCGCTCACGAATGAAGGAGGTGGGATCGAACGCCGCGTTCGACCTGATCGACGAGAGGTCGGTCGTCGCGCTGTTCTGCGACATCGCGGAGCGACGCCTCGCATCAGAGCACGCGCAGCGAGCAGCCCGCGATATGCTTGGGATTGGATCACATCCGCAGCCGGATGCAAGAATTGCCGCCGCCATCAAGCGGATGCGCGAGGAGCCCGGCGGTTCGCACACGCTTGCTGAACTTAGCCGCAAGGCCGGGCTTTCGTCCTCGCGCTTCCTGCATCTGTTCAAGGACGCCACGGGTGTGCCGCTCCGCCGCTACCGGATCTGGTCCCGGATCGGCGCTGCCGCACGGGCGGTCGCACAAGGCCAATCGCTGACCGAGGCCGCGCATGACGCGGGCTTTTCCAGCTCCGCGCATTTCAGCACGGCCTTTCGCGACATGTTCGGCATGATGCCGTCGGAATTGTTCGCACGGCTGCGCGCGGATTAATGTCTGCAACGTGCTGTTTGCAGGTGCTCGACGACGGCTGCTGCCGATGGCCAGGGCCGCACCGTCAATTTCAGCAACACGCTGATCATGAATCTCGGTTCGGAGTGTCTGGTGAACCAGCCGGAGGGTGAGGGGCGTCGGCTGCGCATCAAAGCCCTCTCCGCTGGCGCGGATAGGGCTTTCGCTTTTGCAGGGGAGGCCGGGTATCGGCGTAGTGTTGTGTCGTTGAAAAGCCACACGCATTGCGATTATCCGCTCTGGGTGTAAATTGATGTTGAACAACCACAGGCTCTGTTGCCATAATTGCATCTCGGTCGGCGGCATTTCCCCCGCGGCCGCGAGCTCGGGGATTTGATGCGAGTCTTTGAGCAACCGACAATTTTAGACTGAGCTCGCAATTTCGAGCTGCGATGACTGAACGCCACAGGCAATTTTTGTTGTGTTTTGCGTGGAGGGGCGGCGGTGTTGACCGTTAGTTTGCTGGGGGCCAGCCGGGTTGCGCGCGGTAACGAGCAGGTTTGGTCGGATCTCGGTCCAGCAGGACGGAGATTGGCCGGTTTCCTTTTCACCTTTCCGGACCGCCCGCATCGTCGCGAGCGACTTATCGACCTGTTTTGGCCGGAGCTCGATACGGACAGGGGACGCCGAGCCGTGAACTCTGCGATCTGGCGCTTGCGAAAGCTGCTCGCGTCAGCTCCGGAGTACCGAGAGGGCTATGGCCTCAGGACCATCGGCTCGGAGACTATTCTCGAGAGGGCGTCTTGGCTGGACGTCGACACCTGGGCCCTGCTTGAAGCGGCACAGGCCGCTCCCACCGGTGTTGAGGCGCACGTGGATCCTTCCACGATGAAGGAGGTTCTCGCCGTCCTGTACCGCTACGAGGGGCCATTCCTGGATGGCGAAGAGGCCGACTGGATACTGGAGGAGCGCGAGCGACTGCATTCCCTTTTTGTGCGGTCGGCAATGACCATCGTTCGTCGCCTTGGGCTTTGTGGCCACTATCATGATGCGATCCTGCTCGCCCGTCACGCGCTGCGCTTCGATCCCTATCGCGAGGAACTGGTTCGTCATCTCCTGACTTTGCTTGCACTCGATGAGAGACGTATCGACGCCATCAGGTACTACGATCATTGGATCGCCATGATCCAGCAGGAGCTGGGAATTTCTCCGCTTCCAGCGACGCGTGCAATCATTGACGAGATCAGGAATCTGCACAACGCCGATGACGCTCAGCATTTACGCATGCAGCTGATGAGCCGCGACGAGAGGCGGCGGGCAGTAAACTAGAGCATGATCCGGAAAAGTGTGAGCAGTTTTCCGAAAAGATCATGCTCAAACAACAACCTAAAGCGCGATGACGATTCATCCTAATCGCATCGCGCTTTAGAGCGTTTTCGAGCGAAGTGGATACTGGTTCGCGCCAAGAAAACGCGTGAAACAAGAATCGAGAGCCCCGGTCCGATTCAATCGGAACGGTAAAAGCTCCAGGCGCCGCAGTCCCCGAATCCGACTGATATCGCAAGCTTGATCAGGGCTTGGCTTGGCCATGGCCGGGCAGGGCTTTGCCTCGCCCGGTCGCATCGTGATTCTACCGTGATCGCGGCGCGATCGCTGCGGAATTCTCGCCGCAAGCCACTGTGACCAGACGGCGACCATCCCGGAACCATCGCGCAATTCTCCCGAGTTCACACCATGCGACGCTCGGCCATGAGCTCACAACAGCCGCTCTCGGATCAGGTTTTCATTCTGCGCTTCTGGCGGGAAACCGCCGGTGGCAGCGGCGAAGGCGGTTGGAGGGTTCTCGTCCGCAACATCAATACGCGGCGGCGCGATGTGGTCGACGACGTGCAACGCGCTTTCGCAATCGTCACCGCCAATCTGAACGTGGCGGCGGAAGCACATGAAGAGCAGGCGACTTCGACCGTTGAGCCGCCAACGCCCGAACAGTGAGAGACAAGCCGTGCGCAAGATCGATCACGCAACGAGCCGCCAGCAACCATCCAAGCGATGCTTCGATGGTTGCGGGCGTGTGAATCGTCTTGAGCAATTTGATCGAGGCTCGCCACGAGTTTCATTTATTTTGCGAGATTGCGTCGATGCGTAGCGTTTGGGGAATCGTTGCGTTCGCGTGTCTGGGGCTGCTGCTGAGCGGCTGCGATACGACCGAGACGCGGTACTTCCGATACGGGATCGGCACGGAGCTTTACTCCGAAGACATCGTTGCAACGACACATTATCAGGACATCTATCTGACGGAGCTTTGCCGGCAGACCTTGTCGCTCACTTCGACCAGAGAGGGACAATGCGTAAACGTGCAACTGAGTCCCAACGACTGGAACCTGCTCGTGCAGGCAGGACTCAACGATGTCGACCGGCGGTGCGACTCTTATCTCGCCTGGCTTGACGATAGGCGTCGAACCAACACCGCGGTGCTGAAAGAGCTCGGTGATCTCACCGTCGCGAGCCAGGCCATCATGCGCGTGTCTGGCGTGAGCGCTAACCCGATCACGCTCGCAGGCCTTGCCTTCGGGCTCGCCGCCGACACCTTCATCAACGTCAATTCACGCTTGCTGCTCGAAGTCGACAAGACGACCGTGCAGACGTTGGTGTTGAGGCGACGAAGCGAGTACAGGGTCGAGCTCCAGTCGGTCAGGATCGAGAACAGGCCCGCGGCCATTCATGCGATGCGCTCGTATTTGAATATCTGCACGCCGTTCACGATCGAGACGGACATCAACGCGACGATCATGGTATTTCAGCAGGCCGGTGCCGGCGCGCTCGGCGTCAAGCCTCCCTTGGTAGGTGTTCCGGCGCAGCGCGCGGATCGTCCCATCTTCGTGACGCCCGGGCCGAAGAAGCCGACGCCTACGGTGCTCTCCGATATCGAGAAAACTATGGGTATGGATCAAGCGAGGAACATCCAGCGCGTTCTCTGCGTCGATGATACCGGCGATTTTGGTCCCGAAGGCTCTCCGACGAGACGGGCTCTGATCGATTTCATGGGGGCGTCAGGCCTGCAGAGCAGGAAACCCGGCGTAATCGAGAATGGAGATCAATTGGCGACCCTGACAAAGGCCGTAAAAGACGTCCAGTCGTGCAGGGTTGAGGCGCTGGCAAATTCATTCGAAACCGGCATCGTTAGCCGGTTTGGCGAAGGCAGCGTTCGTGCGCGCATCAAGCGGGCGATTGAAAGCGTAAACAAGCGCGTCACCGAAAAAATTGCGCTGCCACCAGAGCTGGGTACCACTTCGAGCAATGTCGCGGTGGGGGAAACCATTCGTTCGTCGATAACTGCGCTTCGGAAAGCCTATTCCGCACTTGGATTGCCGATTGCGGCCGGAAGCGCAATTGACCAGCAGCTGTGGCAACAGATCACGAAAGACGGCCTGGTCCAGTAACCGAGCGTGGGGACGTTTCCATGGCTAATGAATTTGCTGACCTCAAAGACGAATATTCACGTTTGTTTCAGTCGATGGTGGTGAAAGAGGTTCAAGGCGTCGACACGGCCGTTGCAAGGGTTCTGGGCAATCGGGCCGACTATGAAAAGGTGACGGCGCGCACCGGCGTGCCATGGCCGATCGTCGGGATCATCCATAGCCTGGAAGCCGATTGCAAAATGAATCGCCATTTGCACAACGGCAATCCCTTGAGCGGGCGCACGACTGACGTACCGGCTGGCCGTCCCCCGACAGGATCGCCTCCCTTCACGTGGATCGACAGTGCCGTGGATGCACTGACGATGCCGAGGCACAACCTCGACGCGGTGAAGGACTGGCCGATCGAGCGGATTGCGTTCGAGTTGGAAAAGTACAATGGGTTTGGGTATCGAACGCAGAATACCGGCATCAATTCGCCGTATCTGTGGTCGTTCACAAATCACTATACCAAGGGCAAGTTCATCGCCGATCACGTTTTCGATCCCAACAAAAAGAGCAGCCAGGTAGGCGCAATGGCGCTGCTGAAAAGGCTCCTCGACGGAGGCGCCAGCATCGCTGGGGGCGCCGGTCCAAGCGTTGTCGTCGGGGGCGTGTCATCGACTGTCATGGCGCAGACAAAACCACTGGAAACCGGCCTGTTCCTCGCTTCCGGGCCGTTTGAGTTGCGGCCCACAGCCACGGCCGCTCCTGCCGACGATCCCGACATCGTCGAGGAGGATCTGCCCTGCCTCAAGATCAGTGAAGTTGGGGTGATGTGGGAGATTGAGGTTCAATCCGAGCCGAAACGCCGTGGCTTTGCCCGTGGCGGCATATTCAAGCCTATGATTCCCGAACCGGAGGTCGACATCGACGGCTTTGCTCAGATGTGCCTGAACGCTGCGCGATTCAGCGGAACCAGCGCGCACCATCTGGTGGCTTTTGCGGATACCGAGACCGGCATCAAGAATGTTGCTGCGGTCCAGGGCGACGAAGTTGGTCCTTTCCTGATCAAGGCAGCTGACTGGAATGAACTGATTGCGGATGGGACGACGGGAATGAATGCTAGAAGCCGTTTCAAACCGCTGGCCCAGCCCTTTATCGCAGCAAAGGCGACCGTGGCCGACACCAAGGTTCTGCAGCCGTCGTTGCCCAACAGGCTTCCGACGTCGGCGGAACTCTATCTTGCGCAGCTGGTTGGTGCGGCCCACGCAGTCAGGATACTGTCAAATCCTGACGCCTCATTCCAGACTGCCGTGTCCGAAGAGGTCGGAGCAACGGAGCTTGCGATTCTGAGCGCTATCCGGCCTTGGCTCTTCGGCGCTCCGCTCGACGTAAAATCGGCGCTGATAAAAATCGCTCGCAGGATGGATTTTGGCTACGAGCGCGCGGACAAGCTCTTCCTGCGTGTGGAGCCCGACTTCGATGCGGGCGCTCAGCCGGGGTTCGCCGGCAAGCTCTGCGAGATGGCCGCCAGTGAGTGGGACTTTTTCGGCAATAACACGTTCGATCTTGCCGGTGCGACCATCAAGGCGGGCCATAGGGAAGCGGAGCCAGGTTTTTTTGAACGCATTGGAACATACTGGCGCGTCGTAGGCGACATCAGCTCCGACGGGCGGACCAACAAACCGTGGTCCGCGGCCTTCATCTCATTTCTCGTGAAGGGTGCTGGTGCAGCGAACAAGTTCCGCGGATCCTCCCAGCATTCTGTCTACATCAGCCAGGGTATTCGTGATTTCGACGGCCGCGCCGAGGCGGCCTATTGGTGTCAGCGCCTCAACGCTCACAAGCCGGTCGCAGGCGATATCATCTGCTGGGCACGAGAAGATGGCGTTGACTATGACCATCAAAAAGGCGGCGACTATGATGGCCATTGCGATATTGTGGTCGAAGTCCGGGACAACGAATTTGACGTGATCGGCGGCAACGTCGGCAACTCCGTCACGAAGCGGACGTTCGCCCTCGAAAATGGCTTCGTCAAGGGTGGCCGGTTTCAGGAAGCGCTTCTGTTCGCGATCATGGAGAATCGCCTGCCTTAGAGCCGGAGAAATTTCATAGTCTCGAACGGGTACAGGGAGCGACGCCTGACAACGCTGATTGCAATGGCGCCACACTATTCGCTGGGCGAACGTCGAAGGCGTTGGCATATACGCCAAGGATCGCAGGGGTCTGTAGTAGGCCGTCGCGTAGTGTGTAGCAGTCGGGCGTCGACTTACTGCGTCGTATCCCTCGTCCTCTCCGGGGGAATTGTTTTGGGTCCAGCCTGCTAACTGACTGCGGATGCGGCGCCAGGATCGGCCGGGTCCTCCTCCTCCTCCAGCTCCGACAAAATATCCACCAGCTCGCGCACCCGGCCCTGCGCCAGCGGGCGCAGGTCGTTGATCATCGGCTCGTCGTTGGCGAGCCAAGCCTGGGCCTCAGCAAGCTCCTCAGCGGTCGCGCCGGTTCCGATGATCTGGGCAATGGTGACGTCGTCGGCGCGGTCCACGGCTTTGACGACATCGTCGCGTGAGAGGCGCGTCATGGGCGATCCTCCTGCTGGCTTCCGTCCGCGTCTAACTGGGGAACCGGCGCGCCGGTTCCCCCAGCAAGGCGCGCACGCAACTCTTCTCGGCGCGTTGCCGGCTTAGCGGTTGGTGACCTGCAGCGGCCCGCCGGTGGCGTCCGACATGCGGGCGATGGCGCCGCCGCGGCCGCTCATCATGCCGTCGAGCCGGTCGCGCTCCTTCTCGAAGCTTGCCAGCATCGGGCCCTCCAGCGAACGGCCGCGCGGCAGCTTCACGCGCATCGGATCGACGAAGCGGCCGTTGACCAGGATCTCGTAATGGACGTGCGGGCCGGTCGACAGGCCGGAGGAGCCGACGAAGCCGATCACCTGGCCCTGCCGCACCTTCTTGCCGGGCTCCATGCCCTTGGCGAAGGCCGACATGTGGCCGTAGGCAGTCTCGTAGCCGTTGGCGTGCTTGATGCGGATGTACTTGCCGTAACCGCCCTCGGGACCGGCCTTCTCGATCATGCCGTTGCCGGAGGCGAAGATCGGCGTGCCGTACGAGGTGGACCAGTCGACGCCGGTATGCATCTTCACGTATCCGAGGATCGGGTGGCGGCGGCCGCCGAAGCCGGAGCGCATGATGGCGTTGTTGACGGGCTTTCTGACCAGGAACTTCTTCGCGCTCTTGCCGGTCTCGTCGTAATAGTCGACGACGCCGTCGTCGGGGCTCTGGTAGCGGTAGTATTTCTTGGTCTCGCCGCCGACGGTGAGCGAGGCGAACAGCACCTCGTTCTTCTCGGTCGCGGTCACGCCCTCGTCCTCGCCGGCGTAAAACACGTCGAAGGAATCTCCGGGCTGCACCTTGCGCTGGAAATCGACGTCGTAGGAGTAGATTTTGATCATGTCCTCGATGACGGGCATCGGGACCTTGTTGCGCATCGCGGTCTCGTAGATGCTCTGGTAGAGCCGCACGCCGGAGCCGTCATCGTCATCCTCGTCGTCGCTGCTGGCGTTGGCCGCAGTATCGGCGACGGTGTTCATGCTGGAGACGTCGACGGCGACGTATTTGCCGAGATCGGACAGCGCCGCGATTGCTTCCACCATCGTGTCGTTTGCAACCACAACGCGATAGGGCTGCAGGCGGGCGCCGGGGCTTGCGGGCGCCATCAGGATGCGGAGCTTCTCGCCTTCCTTCAGGCCGCCGTCGCGGCCGCGCGGTCCGAGCGTCGCGGTGATCGCCTTGATCTCGTCGGCATTGGCGCCGAGATCGCGCAGCACGCCGGCGACGCTGTCGCCCTTCTTGACCATGTGGACGCGTTCGCCGTTGGGATTGCCGCCGGTGATCTGCTCCTTGGTCTTGGGCAGCAACGTGACATTTTCCGGCACCACGCGCGTCTCGAAGCCGGCATAGGGGTCGGACGGCGAGGCCTCGGCGGCGTAAGCGGTTCTGATGTCGGAAGGACCGGTCGCGCCGGAGATGTCGGCAGCCGTGTTGGCGAGCGAGGCGTAGCGCACCCCGCCATTGCCGCGCCAATTGGCGGCATCGCGCACCCGCATCAGGATGTCGTCGAGTGCCACCACCGCGGAAATCTTGGCCTTCGGCAGCACCGGCGACAGGTCCTTGGTGACGAAGGACACTTCCGCGTCGGGCTCGACGGCTTCGGGATTGTTGGGATCGTCGGACGCCGTCTTCGGGTCGGAGCCGACATCGGTCAGCAGGCGCTGGGCGTTGAACGGCGGGATCTTTGCCGACAGATCGCTCGTCGTCATCGACAGATTGCCGGCGATCCGCACGAACGGACGCACCCGCATCACGTCACGGTTGCCGACGCGGGCAACCGTCGAGACGCGCATCACGTTGCGCGAAGCGGTGGATTCGCTCGGCGGCGGCAGGCGATCGCTCTTGTGCAGCGTGGCGGCACGATCGGCGGCGCCGAATGCGCCGCGCAGCGCGCCTTCGACCCGCTCCGGCACCTTGGCGAAGGTCATCTCGCCGTCGAGCGAAGCGAAAACGGCGCCGCCGATCAGGGCTGCGCCGCAGAGTCCGGTCAAAATTGTCCCGCTGAACCATTGCACCGAGACGCGGCGGCGGTCGATCACCGCGGCTTCAGAACCATCGACGGACAGCGGCGGCTCGTGGCCGAGATCGATGATCCCGGTCTCACGCCCGTAAGTGCCGCGTGACGTCCTGTGGTTCAACCCAAGTCCCCCAACTCAACGACCCAAGATGCCCGGTTTCGAACCTGTCCCAGGCTGCCCTCTTGAACGGGGATCGCCGGAGCAGGCAAGCCGCACAACTGTCCGCGCCCAGAAAGCCCCTTGATGGGGCCGGCCGAAATTACGAACAGCTGGACGGGTAAAGCTCTCTCGATGTCTTTCGAATGCCGAAGGAAGGTCGCGTCATCTGCAACATCGCCTTCCTCTGACCCCATGAAAATCGCCGGCAGCCCCCACAGGCGTCCCCGCGATTCAAGCTTGTCTCTTATCAGAACGCCGCGGGATTGTGGCTCAAGTACGGCGCCAAATATGGAAAAAGTTTCCTAAATGCCGGGCCGTAAAGGCCCCCGTCAGATCACGGGCTGAGCTCGGGCGGGGGGGGGCAGGGCCGCCTATAGCGGGGGAGGCGGGCGTCTGGCCGGGGGGCCGTCAGCCCTTGGGACGACACGCCCCAGGGGTGGCGGGGGTGCGGAGGAGGGGCCCCGGGGGAGGCCGCCAGGGAGGGCTCCAAGGCGCTCTCCGGAGCCCGCCGGCGGGCAAACTTTTTTCAGATTTTTTGCCGGGCGGGCTCGTCCGGCGCGACCGACAGCCTTCTAACCGCCTGGAATCGTGTATGTTTTGTCGACCTTCCACTGTGCGACGATTTGTTGACGATTGGCGTTGACAGGCCGGAAGGTGGGGCCTATAACCCCAACCACTGAGCGCGGCGCCGCCGGGTCACTGACCAAGGCGAGCGAACGCGCCACTGATGCTCCTCACCTTGTTGAGTGACACAACAGCCGACACCAGTCGGTTGGAGTTCATCCATCGTCGGTAAGGGTGTCGGAACCCTTCCTCTCAGGAAGGTTGAGGCCTCCACGGTCTCGGGCTGTTTGACAAGTGAAGATGAAGAAAGAGAAACGTGGACGGCGGAGTCCTTGCGGGTCTCGCTTCCGAGAAGCTTCGGCTTTTCTGATCGAGACCGGACGAAAGACTTCGGCGGTACACGTTTTAAAGGAAACACCATCGTTGCCAGCGATGTGAATCGCGGGCAGCACATCGACTTCGGTCGATAATGGTGGGACCTCGTCAAACGTTGTGATCAGCCGGTTCAAAGTTCAAGTCCAACTTGAGAGTTTGATCCTGGCTCAGAGCGAACGCTGGCGGCAGGCTTAACACATGCAAGTCGAGCGGGCGTAGCAATACGTCAGCGGCAGACGGGTGAGTAACGCGTGGGAACGTACCTTTTGGTTCGGAACAACACAGGGAAACTTGTGCTAATACCGGATAAGCCCTTACGGGGAAAGATTTATCGCCGAAAGATCGGCCCGCGTCTGATTAGCTAGTTGGTGAGGTAATGGCTCACCAAGGCGACGATCAGTAGCTGGTCTGAGAGGATGATCAGCCACATTGGGACTGAGACACGGCCCAAACTCCTACGGGAGGCAGCAGTGGGGAATATTGGACAATGGGGGCAACCCTGATCCAGCCATGCCGCGTGAGTGATGAAGGCCCTAGGGTTGTAAAGCTCTTTTGTGCGGGAAGATAATGACGGTACCGCAAGAATAAGCCCCGGCTAACTTCGTGCCAGCAGCCGCGGTAATACGAAGGGGGCTAGCGTTGCTCGGAATCACTGGGCGTAAAGGGTGCGTAGGCGGGTCTTTAAGTCAGGGGTGAAATCCTGGAGCTCAACTCCAGAACTGCCTTTGATACTGAAGATCTTGAGTCCGGGAGAGGTGAGTGGAACTGCGAGTGTAGAGGTGAAATTCGTAGATATTCGCAAGAACACCAGTGGCGAAGGCGGCTCACTGGCCCGGTACTGACGCTGAGGCACGAAAGCGTGGGGAGCAAACAGGATTAGATACCCTGGTAGTCCACGCCGTAAACGATGAATGCCAGCCGTTAGTGGGTTTACTCACTAGTGGCGCAGCTAACGCTTTAAGCATTCCGCCTGGGGAGTACGGTCGCAAGATTAAAACTCAAAGGAATTGACGGGGGCCCGCACAAGCGGTGGAGCATGTGGTTTAATTCGACGCAACGCGCAGAACCTTACCAGCCCTTGACATGTCCAGGACCGGTCGCAGAGATGTGACCCTCTCTTCGGAGCCTGGAGCACAGGTGCTGCATGGCTGTCGTCAGCTCGTGTCGTGAGATGTTGGGTTAAGTCCCGCAACGAGCGCAACCCCCGTCCTTAGTTGCTACCATTTAGTTGAGCACTCTAAGGAGACTGCCGGTGATAAGCCGCGAGGAAGGTGGGGATGACGTCAAGTCCTCATGGCCCTTACGGGCTGGGCTACACACGTGCTACAATGGCGGTGACAATGGGATGCTAAGGGGTGACCCTTCGCAAATCTCAAAAAGCCGTCTCAGTTCGGATTGGGCTCTGCAACTCGAGCCCATGAAGTTGGAATCGCTAGTAATCGTGGATCAGCACGCCACGGTGAATACGTTCCCGGGCCTTGTACACACCGCCCGTCACACCATGGGAGTTGGTTTTACCTGAAGACGGTGCGCTAACCCGCAAGGGAGGCAGCCGGCCACGGTAGGGTCAGCGACTGGGGTGAAGTCGTAACAAGGTAGCCGTAGGGGAACCTGCGGCTGGATCACCTCCTTTCTAAGGATGATCCTTCAGCGAGCTCGCGCTCACTATCGGATCGTTTTAGAAACATCAGTGGCCAACAGATCGCCAGATCGTTGAGCTGCATTGGCGGGATTTCGCCGTCTTCGTTTCTCTTTCTTCGCGGACGAACACGCGCTGGGCCTGCATCAAGCAGGATCCCACGGTCCCTGACGGGATATGCGTTAGGGGCTTGTAGCTCAGTTGGTTAGAGCGCGCGCTTGATAAGCGTGAGGTCGGAAGTTCAAGTCTTCCCAGGCCCACCAGCCTTCGCGCTTCGCTGCTTCGGCTAGGCAAGCCCTTCGAAACGAAGGCTGCCGCGCCGTAGCCTTGGCGAAGGCGGGCTAATCAAACGAGCATTCGTCTTCTGGTTACGGGGCCATAGCTCAGCTGGGAGAGCGCGTGCTTTGCAAGCATGAGGTCGTCGGTTCGATCCCGTCTGGCTCCACCAGCCTTCGCAGGCTACGCCTGCTTCGGCTAGGCGAGCCAGCCGGTAGCGAAGGCTGCCGCGCCATAGCCGAAAGGCGAAGGCGGGCTACTTCTGATCCCGTAACCATCATCGTCCGCGAAACATCACTTCGCATCCTGCTAGTCTGGATAGACAGCAAGATGCGTGTTTTCTGACATCGTAAAGAGGAGATCGATCCGAGTTGGGTCGTGCAGCAGATTGTTGCGCGAATCCTCCATTATCTCCGGATCATTTTCGGCGCTCGCTTTCAGCCGTGAGGTTGAATGCGAGTTGTAAAATGATCCTTTTAGCGAAGCTTGACCGCCTCGCTATCGGAACGATCTTACGAAGCAAGCTGGTCTTTCTAGTCAATGTCCGGCTGCAGATAGCGTTCATCGAGGGCGCGCGCCGCAAGGTAATTCTGCAGACAACATTCTGCCGAGTGTGTGGACATTGAT
>NZ_JBIYDC010000002.1:6457500-8203493 GCF_044908355.1 Bradyrhizobium sp. USDA 336
TAGAGCGCCGTGTTGCCCATTTCGACGGTGCCGTTGGACACGGCATCGAGCACTTGCAGGCCTCCGACGATTTCGCCGGCCGCGAAGGGTTGGATCTGGAATCTGTTGTCGGTGATCTCCGCGACCCGCTTGCAGAAATACTCGCAGCCGCCGTAGAGCGTATCCAGTGATTTCGGCCAGCTCGCCGCCAGCCGCCATTTCACCTCGGGCATTGATTGTGCGACAGCCGGCGCTGCAATTGCGCTTGCGGCAAGGCCCAGTCCGCCTGCCGTCAGAAATTTACGACGTTCCATGCGTTCCCTCCTGCGGTGTCGTGTCCTCGACGAGGGATCGCGGTCTTGACGCCGCTTCATCTTCGCCGGTGGCCGACGTTTCTTGGTGTCCGAAATTCAATGTTCCCGGATCGCAGGCAGCATGACGAAAGGGGAACAGCAAATCAAGCTCGCTTTGGTTGTGCGCCTGCCAAGCCGATCAATGCTGCGGCGCGAACGCGGCTTCCATGGCCCTGCGTGCCTTCACCGTTTCGTTGCCGGGGTCGAATTCGACATCGCTCCAGCGTACCAACGTGCCATGGGCGACGTCGTGCTTAAGCTTGAGGCGATGTGCGAGCCCGATCGGCAGGGCCCCGGCCCTGAGGCTCGCGGCCGCCGGTATCAGCTTGCCCCATACCGTGTAGCCGCCTTCGCCGTCGAGCACCTCCCCGGCACGCAAGTTACGTTTGGCCACGGCGGCGACGTCGCCGCGGAAGCCGTAAGGCTGCCCGGTGGGCTCGCCCCGTAGCGCGGCCGACAGCACCGAGATGTTCAGCTCGAGCCCGATCAGGTGATACGGCTTGTACATGGCGGCGAAGCGTCCGCTGGCATCGGTCTTCAGTCCATATTGCCGGAAGCAGTCGGCGGCATAGTCGTTCGGTGCTTCCAGCACGACATAGACGCCCCAGCGCAGATCGCGAAACACCGGCCTGCCGTCGCGCTCGAGCGAGGAGACGACTTCGACGACACCGGATCGCTCCAGCACGCCGCCGCGCGAGCGCGGCCGCATGACATGCGGCAGATCGTCGACGCCGCACGGCGGAAACGCCAGGCCCTCCGCGGGCACGTCGAGGCCGCAGGCATTGGCAATCGCGGCCATCTCGATCGCCGATTTGGTGCCGTCGAGGAAAGAGTTGAACATTTGCGGATTCATGCCGGCCGACTGCGCTTCGCCCGCGGTCAGGCCATAGTGCTGCCAGACACCGTCGGGCGTCACGTCGTGATAGGCCGGCAGGTACTTCGTGCCCTTGCCGGCGGCAACGACGTGAAAGCCTGTGGCGCGGGCCCAATCGACCATCTCCGCCGTCAGCGCCGGCTGGTCGCCATAGGCGAGCGAATAGACCACGCCGGCTTTGCGCGCTTCGTCGGCGAGCAGCGCGCCCGCCAGCACGTCGGCCTCGACATTTACCATCACGATATGCTTGCCCGCCGCGATCGCGGCGCGCGCGTGGGCAATGCCGACGGCGGGATTGCCGGTCGCCTCCACCACCACGTCCATGGCGCCGCCGGCGATGGCGCGCACGCCGTCATCGGTGAACACGGTCGCGGCGATGCGCTCGGCGCTCCAGCCGACGGTCCGGCAGGCCTCGCGGGCCCGGTCGCGGTCGATGTCGACGATGATGGGCACCTCCAGCCCCGGCGTGTGCGGCACCTGTGCGAGGAACATCGAGCCGAACTTGCCGGCGCCGATCAGCGCGACACGGACGGGCTTGCCGGCGGATGCGCGGGCTTGCAGGAGGCGGAAGAGGTTCATGGGGGGTCCGAGATCGCTATGGCTGTGAGGTGACACTGTCAAACTTCGTCATTCCGGGGCGCGCGAAGCGCGAGCCCGGAATCCATTTCTCCACAAGCACTGCGGCCCGATGGATTCCGGGCTCGACGCTCCGCGTCGCCCCGGAATGACAGGTTACTCCGCCGCCTGCCGCGGTGTCCGTGCCAGCCGCAGCAGCGCGTCGTCGTCGACCGTCTTAATCGGCGTGAAATCGCGATGCGCGATGTAATCCGGTCGTGTCGGTGTGCGGATATGGTTCGAGACCGCATTCAGCGTCAGGTACACGATCTTGCGCGGATAGGGCGTGATGTTGCCGCTGGAGCCGTGCACGAGATTGCCGTGGAACATCAGCATGCCGCCGGGCTTGCCGGTGGGCGCGACGATGCCGCCCTGCTTGACGAGGCGCGTCACCGTATCCTCGTCCAGCGTCCACAGCGGGTAGGAGGTGGTGGCGAGATCGTGCGAAGCCTCGAGATCGCCCGCATTCTGGCTGCGCGGCACCAGCATCAGGGGGCCGTTGATCGGCATCACCTCGTCGAGGAAGATCGCGATGTTCATCGCCCGCGGCTCCGGCATGCCGTCGTCGCGCTTCCAGGTGCCGTAATCCTGGTGCCATTGCCAGACGTCGCCGGTGAAGGCCGATTTGGCGTTGATCTTGAACTGGTGCATGTAGACGGGCTCGCCGAACACCTGCTCGACCGGCTCGATCATGCGCGGATGCGCGCCGAGGATCGCGAACGCCTCGTTGTAGACATGCGCGGCAAAGGCGGTGCGCGGCGCGCCGCTCTTCTCGCGCCAGACCTCGGGCCGGTTGGCATCGTAAATGGCGACCGCCTCTCGCGCGAGCAGGTCGACCTCCTCTTGGGCGAACAGCTCGGGCAGGAACAGCCAGCCCTCGCGGTGGAAGAACTCCAATTGCTCCTGGGACAGTTTCACGGGTCGTCCTCCTGTTTGCTTTGTTTTGTCATTCCGGGGCACGCGAAGCGTGAGCCCGGAATCCATTCCTCCGCAGTCTCTGCCGCCCGATGGGTTCCGGGCTCGACGCTCCCGGGCCGCGCTTCGCGCGGTCCCGTCGCGTCGCCCCGGAATGACGGCGTGCTACGCCGCCGCCTCTTCCGTCACCCGCAATCTCTCCTCGGTCATCCGTCCCGCCGTCTGTGCATGCGCGAGCGCGGCGCGTTCGGCCGCCGTCGCGTTGCCGCTGAGAATATGTCCGGCAATATCGGCATGCTCCGCCCAGGCGCTGGCGCGATAATCGAGCTCGGAGAGCACTGTCGCCATCGAGCGCCGCATGTGCGGCCATTGCGGCGCCATGGCCTCCTCGATCACGGGATTGCCGGCGAGCTGATAGATCGCGCGGTGAAAATCGACATCGAGGGTGATGAGCTCGGGTAGAATCGTGTTGCGGTCACTGCGGCGCCCGGCGGCGAGCGCTGCCTCCAGTCGCGCGCGTCCCGCTGCGTCGCTGGCCGCGCGCTGAGCGGCCAGCCCGGCCGCCAGCGCGTCGATGGCGCCGCGCACCTCGTAGAGCTGACGGATGCGCGCGGGATCGAGCTGTGTCACTTCAAAGCCGCGGCGGCCGCTCTCGGCGACCAGGCCTTGCCGATGCAACAGATGCAGCGCATGCGACACCGGCTGGCGCGACACGCCGAGCCGATCGGCGAGCTCGTTCTGCCGGATGCGCTGGCCGGGCCGAAGCGTGCGGTCAGAGATCGCCTCCAGGATCCGCGCATAGACCTGGTCGATCAGGTTCGGGAGCGGGTCGAGAGGGATCACGCCGGCAGCTCCAAGCTTATCGGAATACGGAATTCCGTATTCGAACTTACGCTCGGCCAAGTAGAGCGTCAAGCCGTATCTGGGGCGATCCCAATGGCTTCATGTCACCCGGGTAAGCTGTTGATTTTCCTAAGTCCGTCTACTGTGCATGGGGTTGTTTTCGCGACAACGGGTCCGGATCTGAGCCATCCAGCACCTGCACCTCCATCGCGGCGATGTCGTCCGCATCGGCGACGGCCTCGATCGCGCCGATCCGCTCGCCCACGAACGTCACGCGCAGCGCGACCCGCAACTGTCCGCCGAGGATGACGGCAGCACCCATCTCGCCATCGACCAGCGCCGTGCGCGCCGCCCGGGCGCGGCCCTTGTAGAGCTGCGCGACAGCCTCGGCGCCGCGGACCTCCGCCAGCGAGCCGAGCCGCACCGCCGCCAGATCGGCGCGGAAGACGACGTCGGGATCCAGCACCGCGAGCAGCCCTTCGAAGTTGCCCCCGCGCGAGGCTTCGAGAAATGCATCGACGATCCTTCGCTGTTGCGTCAGATCCGTCTCCGGCACCGGTGCGCCCTGCACGCGCCGCCGGGCGCGGCTCGCCAGCTGCCGCGAGGCATCGACCGAGCGGCCGACGATCGGCGCGATCTCCTCGAACGGGACGGCGAACATGTCGTGCAGCACGAAGGCGAGCCGCTCCGCGGGCTGCAGCGTTTCCAGCACCACCAGCAGCGCCGCACCCACCGAATCGGCCATCTCCGCTTCGCGCTCGCGGGTATCGTCGACCGGCTCGGGTACGTGCGGACCCATCGGATACTCGCGGCGCGATTTCCGGGCGCGCAGCATGTCGAGGCAAATACGGGCAACGACCGTGGTCAGCCAGCCGCGCAAATTCGCGATGTCGGACAGGTCGTAGCGGCTGACCCGCAGCCAGGCCTCCTGCACGGCATCGTCGACCTCGGCGCGGGAGCCCAGCATGCGGTAGGCGACCGCACGCAAATGGTCCCTGCTCGCTTCGAACTGCTCAGTCAGAAAATTTTCTTCGGTCATCGGTCACATTCCCTCGTCGCGATCCGTCAAGCCCATGACGAAGCCAATCCAGTCGATGTGACCGGAACCTTCGAAATTCGACAGATGGAGTTGCAACATGATGCACGCCCGCATGAAACACCCTGTCATGGTCCTGCCGGAGGCCATGAATGTCCTTCAGTCCCTCGGCAACCTGACAAAACAGGGTCTGCCGGAAAAGCTCTTGGAACTGGTGCACCTGCGCGCCAGCCAGATCAATGGCTGCAGCGTCTGCGTCGACATGCACCCGAAGGTCGCCCGCAGGCTGGGCGAGACCGACGAGCGCCTGTTCGCCGTATCCGCCTGGCGCGAGGCGCCCTACTTCACCGATGCCGAGCGCGCCGCGCTGGCCCTGACCGAAGCCGCCACGCGCCTTGCCGATCGCGAGGATCCGGTGCCCGATGCGATCTGGAATGAAGCCGCCAAGCACTTCGACGAGCGCGAGCTCGCCACCCTGATTCTTGCGATCGCGACGATCAACGTGTGGAACCGCTTGAACGCGACGATCAAGATGCCCGTCGGCGTGTGGAAGGTGTGAGCTACTTCGCCAGGAACCTACTCACCACCTCGCCGAACTCGAGCGGCGCCTGCTCGAACATCCAGTGGCCGGCGTTCGCGATCACCGCCGTCTCGGCGCCCGCGATGTGCGCGGCCAGCACGCGCCACATCACTGACAGGCTGCCGGTGGTGGCGCCGCCGCCGATCAGCAGCGTCGGCGTCCTGATCGCCTGCGCATCGCCGAGCGTGTAGGGCCGGCGCTGCTCGTTGATCTGGCCGAGGAAGGTGAGCGCGTTGTCGCGCAGTTGCTGCTTGGCCGCAGCCGGCACGCGCCGCCAGGAGCCGTCGCCTTCGATACCTTCGTAGAAATTCCGCACCGCGCCCTCGAGGTCGCCGGCGCGGATCATCTCGACCGACCGCGCGGTGCGCGCCGCCAGCGGCGGATGCGCGGGCGTGCCTGCCGGCACAGGCAGGGATACGTCGAGATCGCCGCCGGGCTCGGCGAGCACCAGCTTGCGCAACAGATCGGGCCGCGCCTGCGCCACGCGGAAGGCGATGTGGCCGCCGCGCGAATGGCCCATCAGGTCGACGGGGCCGGGCTTGACCTGCTCGATGAAGGCGATCGTATCGGCAACGTGCTGCGCCATCTTGTAGTCGTCGCCGACGGCGTCCCAATGCTCGGGAAAGAAGTGCCGCAGGCTGACCGCGATCACGCGATGGGATTTCGACAGCGGACCGAGCACCGAATACCAGGTGCGGAAGTCGCCGAGTGTGCCGTGCACGCAGACCAGCGGCGGACCCTCACCGACTTCGAGATAGGCCATGTCGTAACCGTTGACGTGGAAGCTTTGCATGGTCAGCTCGCCAGAAAATCCAAAACCACTTCGGAGAATTTCTGCGGCGCCTGCTCGAACATCGGATGCGTCGCGTTCGGGATGATCGCCGTCTTGGAATAAGGCACATGGGCGGCCAGCGCATGCAGCACTTTCGGCAAGAGGCCCTTGGTCCGCGCGCCCAGGATGAACAGCGTCGGCATCTTGATCGCCTCCGCGTCCGCCCTAGAGAACGGCGGGCGGCTGTCGCGGACCTGGCCGATCAGGGTATAGGCATTGTCGCGCAGGTTCTGCTTCACCATCGCGGGCAATCGCGGCCAGGTGCCGGGGCCTTCCAGCGTGTCGACGAAGACGGCAAGGCCGCCGTCGACATCGCCGGCGGCGATCTTCTCGGCCGAGGCGGTGAAGCGCGCCAGCAGCGGCGAGGGGCCGCCGACGTAATCCGGATCAAGGCTGGCATCTAGCTCGCCCCCCGGTTCGGCCAGGATCAGCCGTCGCAACAGATCGGGCCGCTGCTGTGCCACGCGGAAGCAGATATGCCCGCCGCGGGAATGGCCCATCAAATCGACCGGCCCGAGGTCGAGCTTGTCGATGAAGGCGATGACGTCGCTGGCGTGCTGGGCGATCGAATAGGTGTCACCGACCCCATCCCATTTTTCCGGGAAGAAGTGCCGCAGGCTGACGGCGATCACCCGGTGCCGCTGCGTCAGCGGCCCGAGCACGCAGCCCCAGACGCGGAAGTCATTCAGCGATCCATGCACGCAGACGAGTGGCGGACGGCCCCTGTCTTCGCCCACGTCGAGATAGGGCATGTCGTAACCGTTGACGTGGAGGCTCTGCATTATGGACTCGCGGGAGAGGATTGGAACGCCTGTGCAAGATTCCCGGAAACCGGGTGGATCGCAACTATTTCCAAGCCTAGATTTGGCACGACATCAAAGTGGGGGCCTGCAACGAAAGCAATCCAGGAACCAAGTCATGACCGACCAGCATTTTGCCCTGTTCGACACAAAGATCGGCCTGTGTGCCATCGCCTGGGGCCCGCGCGGCATCAACGGCACGCAATTGCCGATGGGCGGCGAGCAGAAGATCCGCACCCGCATCAGCCAGCGCCATCCTGACGCCATTGAGGCCGAGCCGACCGCCGAGGTGCAACAGGCGGTCGACCGCATGACGAGACTGCTCGCCGGCGAGCCGGATGATCTCACCGATATTCCGCTCGACCTCGACGGCGTGCCCGAGTTCAACCGCGGCGTCTACGCGATCGCCCGCGCGATTCCACCCGGCAAGACCGTCACCTACGGCGACATCGCCAAGCAGCTCGGCGGCGTCCAGCTGTCCCGCGACGTCGGCCAGGCGCTCGGCCGCAACCCGTGCCCGATCGTCGTGCCCTGCCATCGCGTGCT
This sequence comes from Bradyrhizobium sp. USDA 336, assembly GCF_044908355.1. Classification (NCBI taxonomy): domain Bacteria; kingdom Pseudomonadati; phylum Pseudomonadota; class Alphaproteobacteria; order Hyphomicrobiales; family Nitrobacteraceae; genus Bradyrhizobium; species Bradyrhizobium sp. USDA 336. The sequence continues at coordinate 6,464,874 of NZ_JBIYDC010000002.1, forward strand.
GGCGGCGGGCAACAAGCCCGGGGGCTTCTCCGCGAACGGCGGCGTGGTCACGAAGCTGAAGATGCTCGAGATCGAAGGCGCGCTGGTGAACCACACCCCGAGCCTGTTCGATTGAAGATACCAAAGCTTGCTCGGCGTCATGGCCGGGCTTGACCCGGCCATCCACGTCTTCCTTTGCGGTACAAAGAACGTGGATGCCCGGGACAAGCCCGGGCATGACGGTGTTGAGAGCGGCCGCTCTCCCTAAATCTTCGCCGCTGTCTTCGGCCAATACCGATCGCGCAAATGCCGCTTCACCAGCTTGCCGGTCGGCGTGCGTGGCAGCTCGGCTTCGAAATCGATCGAGCGCGGGCATTTGATGGCGGAGAGGCGGCTCTTGCAATAATCGATCAGATCGGCCTCGAGTGCCTTGCCGGCGCGGCTCATGTCGTGCGGCTGCACCACCGCCTTGACCTCTTCGCCCATCTCCTCGTTCGGCACGCCGAACACCGCGACGTCGGCCACCTCAGGGTGCGTGATCAGTACGTCCTCCGTCTCCTGCGGATAGATGTTCACCCCGCCGGAAATGATCATGTAGGACTTGCGGTCGGTGAGATAGAGGAAGCCGTCCTTGTCGAGATAGCCGACATCGCCGAGGGTCGACCAACCCTTGGCGTTGTAGGCCTTCTTCGTCTTCTCGGGATCGTTGTGATAGGTGAATGCGGGCGCGTCGGCGAAATAGACGGTACCGATTTCGCCGACCGGCAGCTCCTCGTCATTCTCGCCGAGAATCTTGATCTTGCCGACCACTGCGCGGCCGACGCTGCCGCGGTGCTCCAGCCATTGCTGCGAGTTGCAGACGGTGACGCCATTGCCTTCAGACCCGGCGTAATACTCGATCAGGATCGGCCCCCACCATTCGATCATCTTGGCCTTGACGTCGATGGGGCAGGGCGCGGCGGCGTGGATCGCGCCCTTCAGGGTGGAGACGTCGTACCTCGTGCGCACCTCGTCCGGCAGCTTCAGCATGCGCACGAACATGGTCGGCACCAGCTGTGATTGCGTCACCTTGTACTTTTCGACCAGCTTCAAGAACTCTTCGGCGTCAAAGTGCTCCATGATGATGGAGGTGCCGCCGAGCACGATCGCCATCATGTTGAAGCGCAGGGGCGCTGCGTGATAGAGCGGCGCCGGCGACAGATAGGTGCTCTCCGCATTCATGCCGCACATGTCGGCGCAGAGCACGCGCAGGAAGGCGTTCGGCACGTCGATCCTGTTGCCTTCGAAAGCCTTCTTGATTCCCTTCGGGCGGCCGGTGGTGCCCGACGAATACAGCATGTCGTAGCCTGCGACCTCATCGGCGATCGGCGTGGTCGGCTGCGCGGCGGCTTCCTTGTCGTAGGAGCGGAAGCCGGGCAGCGGGTCGTCCATCATGTAGAAGATCGGCTCGCCGGGCGTGCCCTTGATCAGGCCTTTGATCTGGTCGGCGCATTTCGGCGTCGTGATCACGACCTTGGCGCCGCAATCGGCGATGATGTAATCGATCTCGTCCTGCTTCAGGTAGCGGCTGATCGCGGTGTAATAGAGCCCGCTGCGCTGTGCCGCCCAGCACAGCTCCATGAAGGCGAGCCGGTTCTCCATCAACAGCGCAATGTGGTCACCGGCCTTGAGGCCAAGCGAGCGAAACAGCTGCGCGCCCTGGTTCGAGAGCTCGTCGAGCTCGCGATAGGTGATCGCCTTGCCGGTCCCGGCCATCTGGTAGGCGATCTTGTCGGGCGTCGTCTTGGCGTGGATACAGGGGTGGGTCATGGCGTTTCCTCAAAACGCGAATGGCGAGTAGCGAGTGGCGAATAGGGAAGAAGGGCAAACCGCTCTTCGCCTAGTCACCATTCGCTACTCGCCACTCGCTACTCGCTTTTGCTTTTCTTACAGCCGCTCCACGATCGTCACGTTGGCCATGCCACCACCCTCGCACATGGTCTGCAGGCCATAGCGCTTGCCGCGCTGGTGCAGGGCGTGGACCAGCGTCGTCATCAGCTTGGTGCCGGAGCCGCCGAGCGGATGGCCGAGCGCGATGGCGCCGCCGTTGACGTTGAGACGCTCCGGATCGGCACCCGTGGTCTTCAGCCAGGCGGTCGGCACCGAGGCGAAGGCTTCGTTGACCTCGAACAGGTCGATGTCGCCGATCTTCATGCCGGCCTTCTCCAGCGCACGCTTGGTGGCGTGCAGGGGAGCATCGAGCATGATCACGGGATCGCCGCCGGTCATGGTCATGTGATGGATGCGGGCGAGCGGCTTGACGCCAAGCTGCTTCAGGCCCTTCTCGTTCACCACCATGACGCCGGAGGCGCCGTCGCAGATCTGGCTGGCGCTGGCTGCGGTGAGCTTGCCGTTCTCGGCGATCAACTTGACGCCCTTGATGCCGTCGAGCGTGACATCGAAGCGGATACCTTCGTCGATGTGGTGGGTGTCCTTGCTGCCGTCGGCGCGGGTGATCTCGAGCGGCACGATCTCCTTCTTGAAGTGACCTGCTTGCGTCGCCGCGATCGCGCGCTGATGGCTGTCGTAGGAGTACTGGTCGAGCTCATCCTTGGAGAGGCCGTACTTCTCGGCCATCATCTCCGCGCCGGTGAACTGGCTGAACACGATGTTCGGATACTTCTTCTCGATGCCCGGGCTCTTGTAATTGCCAAAGCCGTTCTTGGCCGGAAGCTGCGACGACAGGCCCATGGGCACCCGCGTCATCGACTCCACGCCGGCCGCGATCACGACGTCCATCGCACCCGACATCACCGCCTGCGCGGCGAAGTGCAGCGCCTGCTGCGAGGAGCCGCACTGGCGGTCGATCGAGGTGCCCGGCACGCTTTCCGGAAGCTTCGAGGCCATGATCGCGTTGCGCGCGACGTTGTTGGACTGTTCGCCGACCTGCATGACGCAGCCCATGATCACGTCCTCCACCTGGGCCGGATCGACCTTGGTGCGGTCGACCAGCTCGTCCAGCACCTTCGCGGCGAGATCGGCCGGATGCCAGCCGGCGAGGCGGCCCCCCTTGCGCCCGCCGGCGGTACGCGCTGCGGCGACGATGTAAGCCTCGGCCATTCGGTCTCTCCCTGGATTCTGATTGGGTTAGTTGTCGGGGACGGATTTAAGGGGCCGAAGATCGTTTAGTCAATCGATCAATTAACTCTTGTGATGAGGCGCTGCTTGCGCTTATCTGCGCCCGCTCCAGCGGCCAAACAGGGATCTCCGTGGCGACCAGCGTACCGAACAGGCTCCCCAGCGGGAAAAATTCCACGGCAGAGAAATTGCTGGTGGCCGCGAGCGAGCTGATGATCGAGCGCTCGTCGATTGAGATCTCGCTCTCCGACATTGCGCAGAAGTCGGGCGCCAACGCGGCCCTGGTCAAATATCACTTCGGCAACAAGGACGGCCTGCTGCTGGCGCTGCTCGCGCGGGATGCCGCGACCGAGATGACCAACCTCGAATATCTGCTGGCGCAGCCGATCACGTCGACGGCGAAGCTGAAGCTGCATGTCGCCGGCATCATCCGCGCCTATCATCGGTTCCCCTACATGAACCGGCTGATCCACTATCTCTTGCACGAGACCAGCGCGAGCTCCGCCGACGAAGTCTCGAAATTCTTCGTTGCGCCGCTGTTGGACTTCCACCGCCGCCTGCTGGCGGAAGGCGTCAGCCGCGGCGAATTCCGCCCGACCGATCCGGTGCTGTTCTACACCAGCCTGATCGGCGCCTGCGATCACCTGTTCTTCGGCCGGCACGCGATGTCCCGCGCGACCGGCGTCGGCCCGGTCACCGATGATGTTTGCCGGCAATACATCAAGCACATGGAAACGCTGATCTGCGGCGGCATACTGAACGAGCGAATGGCGAATGGCGAATAGCGAATTGGGCCGCAGGCTCCATTCGCCACTCGCTATTCGCCATTCGCCACAACAAGGAGAGGTTCTAAAATGCAGTTGAAAGACGTAGCCGTTCTCATCACCGGCGGCGGCTCGGGCCTTGGTGCCGCGACCGCCCGCGCCATGGCCGCCAAGGGCGCCAAGATCGGCGTGATCGATCAGAGCAAGGAAAACGCCGAGAAGGTGGCCGCCGAAGTGAAGGGCGTCGCGCTGCACGCCGACGTCACCAGCGAGGAGCAGATCAAGGCTGCGATTGCCAAAGCGGAAGCCGCACACGGCGTCGCCCGCGTGCTGATGAACTGCGCCGGCATCGGCGGCTCGCAGCGCATCGTCGGCCGCGACGGTGTCTATCCGCTCGAAAAGTTCGCGCGCATCATCAACGTCAACCTGATCGGCACGTTCAACTGTCTGCGTCTGTTCGCTGAGCGCCTCGTCACTGCGGAGCCGATCGGCGAAGAGCGCGGCGTCATCATCAACACTGCCTCGGTTGCCGCCTACGAAGGCCAGATCGGCCAGATCGCCTATTCGGCCTCGAAGGGTGGCGTCGTCGGCCTCACGCTGCCGGCCGCGCGCGATCTCGCCAGCCAGAAGATCCGCGTCAACACCATTGCGCCCGGCCTGTTCTTCACGCCGCTGCTGATGGGCTTGAACGAAGAGGCCCGCAAGAGCCTGGGCGCCCAGGTGCCGCATCCCTCGCGTCTCGGCGATGCCAACGAATACGGCATGCTCGCGGTGCACATCGTCGAGAACCCGATGCTGAACGGCGAGACCATCCGCCTCGACGGCGCGATCAGGATGGCGCCAAGGTAGGCGGCTCTCTCTTACCCTCCCCTGGAGGGGGAGGGTCGGCGCGAAGCGCCGGGGTGGGGTGATCTCTCCACTCGGGCACTGTTCGGTGGGGAGAGACTGTCACCCCACCCCGCTCGCGCTGCGCGCGATCGACCCTCCCCCTCCAGGGGAGGGTGGGAGACGGTCTCTGTGTGGCACGAAGGTACGAGCCTCATGTCCCAACCGCTGCTGATCGAGCATGACGACGGCGTCGACCGGGTGACGCTCAATCGGCCCGAGCACCTCAACGCGCTCGATCCCGCGCTGATCGATGCGCTCAACGATTATTTCCAGGGCCTGCAACGCAATCGCGACACGCGCGTCGTCGTGCTCAAGGGCGCCGGCAGGAATTTTTGTGCCGGCCTCGATCTCAAAGCCGCGATGGAGCGCCGGGCCGGGCAGCAGGAGCCGCCGGGCGTCACGGAGTCGCTGGATTCGCAGCGGCGCATCGCCGACATCGTGATACTGATGCGGCGCTGTCCGCAGCCGATCCTGGCGCTGGTGCAGGGCGCGGCCGCCGGCGGCGGCTTTGCGCTGGCGCTGGCCTCAGACATGCGCATCGCGACGAGATCGGCGCGGATGAATTGTGCCTTCATCAAGCTCGGTCTCGGCGGCTGCGACATCGGCACCAGCTATTTTCTGCCGCGCCTCGTCGGCGTCTCCGTTGCATCCGAGCTGATCCTCACCGGGCGCTTCATCGGAGCGGAGCGCGCGCTCGCGGTCGGCCTCGTCTCGGAGCTCGTGGACGAGGACAAGCTCGATGACGCGGCAGGGCCTTACGTCGAGGCGATGATGACGGCCTCGCCCGTGGGCCTACGGCTATCCAAGGAATGCCTCAACATGAGCGTCGATGCCGGCTCGCTCGAAGCCGCGATTGCGATGGAGGATCGCAACCAGGTCCTGTGCAGCCGCTCGGAGGAGTTTTCGGAAGGCATCAGGGCCTTCCTTGAGAAGCGAAAGCCTGTCTATATCAGGCGCTGAACGAGAACGATCCGCAAAGGACAGTAATTCCGGGAGACGCAAAATGAGTGGAAGCGCGGCAGCGGTGATGACGAAGCCCGCCTTTCGCAAGGTCCAGTGGCTCGCGCGCGACATCGACGTCGAGCGCCGCGCCGACGGCACGGTGGTGCTGAAGTCGCGCATTCCGCTGCAGCCTTATGAGAAGCACATTCCGGCGTCGCTGGCGAAATGGGCGAAGGAAGCGCCCGAGCGCATCTGGCTGGCGCAGCGCGGCGGTCCGAACCGCGAATGGCGCAAGGTGTCCTATGGCGAAGCCAAGCGCATCGTGGACGCGCTGACGCAAGGCTTGCTCAATCTCGAGCTCGGCGGCCGGCCCGTCACGATCCTCTCGGGCAATTCGATCGAGCATGCGCTGATGACGCAGGCTGCGATGCAGGCGCGCGTCCCCGCAGCGCCGGTATCGCCGGCCTACTCCTTGATGAGCCACGACCACGTCAAGCTGAAGTATCTGTTCGACCTGATCAAGCCGGCCGTACTGATGGTGCAGGACGGACCGACCTTCGAGAAGGCGCTGAAGGCGCTCGACCTCAGCGGCGTCACCGTGGTCCACGTCGCGCGGCCCTGCGAGGGCATCAAGAGCGTCAGCTTTGCCGAGCTCGCAGCAACGCCCGTCACGGCCGATGTCGAGGCCTCGATCGCGAAGATCACGCCGCAGACCATCGGCAAGCTGCTGTTCACGTCGGGCTCGACCGGCATGCCCAAGGCCGTCATCAACACGCAGGAGATGATGTGCGCCAATGCGGCGATGATGATGCAGGTGCGGCCGCGCGATCCGAACGGGCCTGTTGCGACCATGCTGGACTGGATGCCCTGGAACCACACCATGGGCGGCAATGCCGCGTTCCATCCAATATTGGTCGACGGTGGCACGCTCTATATCGACGACGGGCGCCCGATGCCGGGCCAGTTCGAGGAGACGCTGCGCAATTTGCGCGAGATCTCGCCGACCTATTACGCCAACGTGCCCGCCGGCTATGCCGCGCTCGCCGCCGCCATGGAGAAGGACGACGCGCTTTGCCGCTCATTCTTCAAGAACCTCTCGATCATGGCCTATGGCGGCGCGCGCCTGCCTGACGATCTCTACGAGCGCATGCAAGCGCTGGCGGTAAAGACCACCGGAGAGCGGATCGTGTTCTATACCGGCTGGGGCTCGACCGAGACCGCGCCGACCTCGACCGGCACCTATTGGGACACCGAGCGCGTCGGCCTGATCGGCCTGCCGTTCCCAGGCGTCGAGTTGAAGATGGTGCCTTGCGGCTCGAAGTACGAATTGCGCCTGCGCGGCGTCAACGTCACGCCCGGCTATTTCGGCCAGCCGGAGCTGACCAGGAAAATGTTCGACGAGGAAGGATTCTACTGCATTGGCGATGCCGGCATCTTCGTCGACGATGCCGATCCGGTGCAAGGCATCATCTTTGCCGGCCGCGTGGTGGAAGACTTCAAGCTCACCACCGGCACGTTCGTGCATGTCGGCTCTCTGCGGACCGATGCGATCGCAGCAGCGACGCCTGTGGTGCACGACGCGCTGGTCGCGGGGCAGGACCGTCCCTTCATCGGCCTCTTGGCCTGGCCGAACCTGCACGCCTGCCGCCAGCTGGCCGGCAATCCCGATCTGAGCTTTACCGATGCGGTGAAGCATCCCGAGGTGATCGCCTGCTTCAGGCGCGGCCTGGAAGCCCACAACCGTGAGTGCGAAGGCGCCAGCAGCCGGGTCATCGCGCGCGCGATGCTGATGGTCGAGCCGCCTTCGATCGACGGCAACGAGCTCACCGACAAGGGCTACATCAACCAGCGCGCCGGCCTGGAACGCCGCGCGGCGCTGGTGGAGCGGCTCTATGCGGACAAGCCGGATGAAGATGTGATCGTGCTGAAATGAGAGCGCAACTCTCTCCCCTCGTCATTCCGGGATGGCCCGAAGGGCCAGGCCCGGAATCCATAACCCCGGCTCGTGGTTATGGATTCCGGGCTCGCGCCAAGGGGCGCGCCCCGGAATGACGGTGCCAATAAATGACAACGAATAAACAAAGGTAGCCCCGCCATGAACTTCGATTTCTCCGACGACCAAAAACAGCTCCGCGACCAAGCGCGCAAGTTCCTCGCCGAGAAATGCTCGCCCAAGGCGGTGCGTGTCGTGCTCGACGGCAAGACGCCTTACGACAAGGAGCTGTGGAAAGGCCTCGCCGAGATGGGCTTCCTCGGCGTCGCGATTCCCGAGGAGTTCGGCGGTGCCGGCGCGGGCCATCTCGAGCTGTGCGTGATCGCGGAAGAAATGGGCCGCGCCAACGCGCCGGTGCCGTTTTCCTCGACCGTGTACCTCGCCGCCGAAGCGTTGCTGATCGCCGGCAGCGACGCGCAAAAGAAGAAATGGCTGCCGGCGATTGCGTCCGGAGAGGCCATCGGCACGCTGGCGCTGTTCGAGGGCAAGGGCAACCCAGCGCCGAAGAACGTCAAGCTGACGGCTGCGAACGGGGTGCTCAACGGCGTCAAGAAGCCGGTCGCCGACGGTGCCATCGCCGATTTTGCGGTGGTTGCCGCGCGCACGGGATCGAGCGGGCGCGACAATGACATCTCGCTGTTCCTGGTCGATCTCAAAGCCGGCGGCGTCGAGGTCAAGAACCTCACTAATCTCGATCCGACCCGCGGGCAGGCCGAGATCACCTTTAAGGACGCCAAAGCCGAGCCTCTCGGCGCCGCGGGCGACGGCTGGAGCATCCTCACCCAGGTGCTCGACCGCGCCGCGGTGCTGTGCGCGTTCGAGCAGGTCGGCGGCGCCGACCGCGCGCTGGAGATGGGCCGCGACTACGCGCTGGACCGCATCGCCTTCGGCCGGCAGATCGGCTCGTTCCAGGCCGTCAAGCACATGCTGGCCGACATGTACGTCTCGGCGACGCTGGCGCGATCCAACAGCTATTACGGCGCCTGGGCACTCTCGACCAATGCGGCCGAGCTGCCGGAAGCCGCCGCCGCCGCGCGCATCAGCGCGACGCAGGCGTTCCAGCACTGCGCCAAGAACAACATCCAGGTCCACGGCGGCATGGGCTTCACCTGGGAATTTGACTGCCACATGTACTACCGCAGCGCCAATGCGATGGCGCTTGGCCTGGGCAGCCTGTCCTATTGGGAGGATCAGCTGATCGACCGCATGCGGAAGAAGAACGCGGCGTAACCCTCGCTCGTGTCCCCGGACGCGGCGCGGAGCGCCGCAGAGCCGGGACCCAGGGGCTGCAATGGACCCCGGCTCTGCAGCGCACCGCTTCGCGCTGCGCAGCGTCCGGGGAACGAACCGAGAGATGAGACCATGAACTTCGACGACACCCCGCAGGAAGCCGAGTTCCGCGCCACCGCCCGCGCCTGGATCAACGCCAACGCGCCCAAGCAATACGAGGAGGAGCTGCGCAAATCCTCGCTCGGGCGTACCGTGCTCAAAAACGCGGATATCCTGCAGGTCGCAAAAGCCTGGCAGAAGAAAAAGGCCGACGCCGGCTGGGCCTGCCTGCACTGGCCGAAGGAATATGGCGGGCGTGGCGCCTCGCCGATCGAGCGCGTGATCTGGCAGCAGGAGGAGGGGCCGTTCGGCCAGCTGTCCCGCATGTTCATCATCGGCCACGGCATGTGCGGGCCGACCATGATGGCGTTCGCGCGCGAGGAGCATAAGCGCACCTATCTGCCGCCGCTCGCCTCCGGCGAGAAGGTGTGGTGCCAGCTGTTCTCCGAGCCGGCGGGCGGCTCGGACGTTGCGGGCTTGCGCACACGCGCCGAGAAGGACGGCGACGATTGGATCATCAACGGCCAGAAGATCTGGACCTCGGGCGCGCATTATTCCGACTACGGCATCCTGCTCACCCGCACCGATCCGACCGTGCCCAAGCACAAGGGCCTCACTATGTTCTTCCTGGACATGAAGAGCCCCGGCGTCGAGGTGCGGCCGATCAAGCAGGCGAGCGGCGCCTCCGACTTCAACGAGGTCTATTTCACCAATGTCCGCATTCCCGACCATCAGCGTCTCGGCGACGTCGGCGACGGCTGGAACGTCTCGCTGACCACGCTGATGAACGAGCGCAGCGCGATCGGCGCGGCCGTCTCGACCGGCTTCCCCGAATTGTTCGAGTACTGCTCCAGCCTGATGCTCGACGACGGCCCGGCGATCGAGGATCGCGCGGTACGATCCAAGCTGGCGAACTGGGCGGTGAAGGCGAGCGGGCTGAAATACACCAGCATGCGCGCAATCTCGGCGCTGTCGAGGGGTGAACGCCCGGGGCCGGAGAACTCCATCGGCAAGCTGGTGGCGGGCTCCATGATCCAGGACGTGGCGACCTACGCGTTGGATCTGCAGGGCGCGTCCGGCGTCGTCAGCGGTGAGGATGCCGAGCTCGCCGGCCGTTTCCAGGCCATGCTGCTGCGCGCGCCGGGTACCCGCGTCGAAGGCGGCACCGACGAGATCATGCGCAACATCATCGCCGAGCGGGTGCTGGGCCTGCCAGGCGACATCCGCGTCGACAAGGACGTGCCGTTCAACAAGATCCCGACGAAGGGAAGGAATTAGCCGTGTCCCGGACGCGATGCAGCACGCAGTGCTGCTTCGCAGAGCCGGGACCCAGATGGCCGCAATGGGCCCCGGCTCTGCAGCGCACCGCTTCGCGCTGCGCAGCGTCCGGGGCACGAGAGAGGAGAGCTCGAAGATGAATTTCGACGACACCCCGCAGGAAGCCGCGTTCCGCGAGACCGCGCGCAAATGGATCGAGGCCAATGCGCCGAAGGAGCTGCATGGCGAGCTGTCAAAGTCCTCGCTCGGCCGCATCCGCCTTGCCAATCACGACATCGTCGATGTCGGCAAGGCCTGGCAGAAGAAGAAGTTCGAGGGCAATTGGGCCTGCCTGCACTGGCCGAAGGAGTATGGCGGCCGCGGCGCGACGCCGATCGAGAAAGTGATCTGGCAGCAGGAGGAGGGCGTCTACGGCAAGCTGACGCAGCCGTTCCAGATCGGCGAAGGCATGTGCGGCCCGACCGTGATGGCGTTCGGCAGCGAGGAGGCCAAGCGCCGTTACTTGCCGAAGCTCGCATCGGGCGAGGAGATCTGGTGTCAGCTGTTCTCCGAGCCGTCTGCCGGCTCCGACGTCGCGGGCCTGCGCACCCGCGCGGAGAAGAAGGGCGACAATTGGGTCGTCAACGGCCAGAAGATCTGGACCTCGGGCGCGCATTATTCCGACTATGGCCTCCTCATCGCACGCACCGATCCGAACGTGCCCAAGCACAAGGGCCTCACCATGTTCTTCCTGGACATGAAGAGCCCCGGCGTTGAGGTGCGGCCGATCAAGCAAGCCAACGGCATGCAGGAGTTCAACGAGGTCTATTTCACCGATGTGGTGATCCCCGATAGCCAGCGGCTGGGCGCCGTCGGCGACGGCTGGAACGTCTCGCTGACCACGCTGATGAACGAGCGCATGTCGATCGGCGCGCGGCTCGCGACCGGCGTGCCTGAAATGTTCGAGCTCTGCTCGAACCTGATGCTGGAGGAGGGCCTCGCCATCGACGATCCCGCCGTGCGCTCGAAGCTCGCGAGCTGGGCGGCGAAGTCGAACGGGCTGAAATACACCAGCTACCGCACGATCTCGGCGCTATCGAAAGGCGAGCGCCCGGGCCCGGAGAATTCGATCGGCAAGCTGGTCTCGGGCATGATGCTGCAGGACATCGCGACTTACGCCATGGACCTGCAGGGTGCGGCCGGTGTTCTCACCGGCAACGACGAGGAAACGGCCCAGGGCCAATTCCAGCAGATGCTGCTGTCCTCGCCCTCGATGCGCATCGCCGGCGGTACCGACGAGATCCTGCGCAACATCATCGCCGAGCGCGTGCTGGGCCTGCCGGGCGACATCCGCGTCGACAAGGACGTGCCGTACAACAAGATCCCGACCAAGGGGCGGTGATCGCGCGCGCTGAGCATGGACCTCGGGTGGGCAAAGGCGCAAAGCGCCGTGCCCACCCTTGCGCGTTGCTCACTCCACCCCGATCGTCGTCAAGTCCTGGAACCAGTGCTGCGCCTGCACGAACTGCTTGATCTTCGGTGACAGCGCGTGCGGGTTGGTGTCGTGGACGACCCACACCAGCGTGGCATCGTCCACGATCAGCGCATGCGCCTGCGCCAGCAATTGATCCTGCTTGGTGCTGTCGAAAGTCTGCTTGGCCTCGTCGATCAGCGCGTCGACCTTCGGGTTCTTGTAGCCGCCCCAATTGACGCCTACCGGCGCGATCTGGCCGGAATGGAAGAAGCGGACGATGGCGTAGAGCGGATCTGAGGTGACATAGGCGATGTTGTTGGAGGTGATGCCGGCGTTCATCTCGTCGGCGGCGCCCTTGCGCCAATGCGTATAGAGCGTCTCCAGCTCGACCACCTTGAAGTCGATCTCGATGCCGATCTCCTTGAAGCTTTGCTGCAGGAATTCGTTCATCGGCAGCGACAGCATCTGGCCGGTGCCGCCTTGCGCGATGATGAAGGTGGTCTTCAGCGGCTTTGCTTTGGAATAGCCCGCTTCCTCCACCAGCTTCTTGGCGGCGGCGAGATCATATTTCAGCTCGAAGCCCGGCTTGCCGAACCACGGGCTCGACGGGTCGACCTGGCCCTTGGCAGGCTTGGCGAGGCCGTTCATCAGGCCGACGACTTCGTCGCGGTTGATCGCAAGGTTCAGCGCCTTGCGCAGGCGGATGTCGGTCCAGGGCGAGCCCGGCAGCACGCTGAGGTGATAATTCCACACATGCGGCGTGACGTTGTCGACCAGCTTCATGCCGGCCGCCTTCAACTGCGGCACGGCATCCGGCGCGGGTGTCTCGATCAGGTCGACCTGGCCGGCGAGCAGCGCATTGGTGCGCGTCAGCGCTTCCGGCATCGGCACCAGCACGATCTTGTCGGCCTTGGGAATGCGCTTCTTATTCCAGTAGTCCGGATTTTTGCTGAGCTCGGCGAGCTCGCGCGGCACCAGCTTCGTCAGCTTGAACGGGCCGGTTCCGGAGGGCTGGCTGGCGAACTTGTCCCAGTCCTTGCCGAGCTTTTCATATTGCGCCGGGCTCGAGACCAGGAACCACAGCATCTGATAGGGGAAGAAGGAATCCACCGTCTTGGTGGTGATCTCCACCGTGAAGTCGTCGATCTTGGCGTAGCTGGCGACGGAGGGGAGGCGGGTTTTCACCTGCGCGCTCTGCCGCTTGTCGAATTGCGGCGCCTTGTCGTTGAGCACCTTGTCGAGATTCCAGATCACCGCATCGGCGTTGAAATCGCTGCCGTCGTGAAACTTCACGCCCTTGCGCAAGCTGAAGCGCCACTTCGTCTTGTCGGCATCGTCCACCTTCCATTCGGTGGCAAGACCCGGCACCAGCTTGCCGGGGCGGTCGGCGACGTCCATCTCCCAGGCGACCAGCGGATCGTAGATCGTGTAGGCCGTGAACTGATAGGCGCCGGCGCCGCGATCAGGCTGGCCGGTGGTGAGCGGAATATCCGCCATCGAGATGCCGTAGCGCACAACACTTTCGGCACGCGCCGAGATAGCGGAGGACGCCAGCGCAAGCACGGCGAGACAGGTCGATAAGCGAATACGCATGGTCCAAGCTCCCAGGGATTTCGGAGCCGAACTTGCAATCTTGATGCCAGAATAGGCAGCCCGCCTGGTTGCCTCCTGGCGATCCACAAGGACTTGTCGCCGCAGGCAAGATTTGCAGAAAAAGTTTCTCCTTGGCATAGCCATTGCATACCATTGCATCAAAATTAATCATCCAAAGCCGGAGAAGGACGAGGCGATGCTTACTAAGAAGAAGACACGTGCGGCACTGATCGCGGTGCTCGCTCTAACAACAGCCGCCGCATGGCCGCGTGTGGCGAGCGCGCAGACCGTGCTGCGCATCGGCATGACCGCTGCCGATATTCCGCGCACGCTCGGCCAGCCCGATCAGGGTTTTGAAGGAAATCGCTTCACCGGCCTCACCATGTACGACGCGCTGACCGGCTGGGACCTGTCCTCCGCCGAGAAGGCGAGCGTGGTGATCCCCGGTCTTGCCACCGAGTGGAAGGTCGACGATGCCGACAAGACCAAATGGGTCTTCAAGCTGCGCCCCGGCGTCACCTTCCACGACGGCTCGCCGTTCAACGCGGACGCCGTGGTGTGGAACGTCGAGAAGGTGCTGAAGCAGGATGCGCCGCAATTCGACGCCAGCCAGGTCGGCGTCACGGCCTCGCGCATGCCGACGCTGGCCTCGGCGAAGAAGATCGACGACATGACCGTCGAGCTCACCACCAAGGAGCCCGACAGCTTCCTGCCGATCAACCTCACCAATCTGTTCATGGCGAGCCCGGCGAAGTGGCAGTCCTTCTACGACAAGGCCGAGGGCGCCGACGCCAAGGCGAAGTCGCAGGCCGCCTGGACTGCGTTTGCCAAGGACGCCTCGGGTACCGGTCCCTGGAAAATGGCGAGCTTTACGCCGCGCGAGCGGCTCGAGCTGGTCAAGAACGCGAACTACTGGAACAAGGATCGTGTGCCCAAGGTCGACAAGATGGTGCTGCTGCCGATGCCGGAAGCCAACGCGCGCACCGCGGCGCTGCTCTCCGGCCAGGTCGATTGGGTCGAGGCGCCGGCACCGGACGCGATCCCCGAATTGAAGCAGCGCGGCTTCAAGCTCTACTCCAACGAGCAGCCGCACGTCTGGCCATGGCAGTTCTCGCGCGTCGAGGGCTCGCCCTGGAACGACATCCGGGTGCGCAAGGCCGCGAACCTCTGCGTCGACCGCGAAGGCCTCAGGGACGGTCTGCTCGCCGGCCTGATGGTGCCGGCGACCGGCACCTTCGAGCCCGGCCATCCCTGGCGCGGCAATCCCACCTTCCAGATCAAGTACGACAAGGCGGCTGCGCAAAAGCTGATGCAGGAGGCCGGCTACGGTCCCAACAAGAAGCTGACCGTGAAGACGCAGACGTCGGCGTCCGGCTCGGGCCAGATGCAGCCCTTGCCGATGAACGAGTATCTGCAGCAGGCGCTGGCCGAATGCTATTTCGACGTCCAGCTCGACGTCATCGAATGGAATACGCTGTTCACCAACTGGCGCCGCGGCGCCAAGGATCCCAGCGCCAACGGCGCGCATGCGACCAACGTCACCTACGCGGCGATGGACCCGTTCTTCGCGCTGGTGCGCTTCCTGCAGTCGGGCATGGCGCCGCCGGTCTCGAACAATTGGGGCTTCATCAACAACCCCAAGTTCGACGAGCTGGTGAAGAAGGCGCGGCAGACCTTCGATCCCGCCGCGCGCGACGCCGCGCTCGCCGAGCTGCACGCAGCCTCCGTCGATGACGCCGCCTTCCTCTACGTCGCCCACGACGTCGGCCCGCGCGCCATGAGCCCGAAGGTGACAGGCGTCGTGCAGCCGAAGAGCTGGTTCATCGACTTCTCGCCGGTGTCGATCAAGCAGTGAGGTGAGTACGCTCTATCGACGCGTCATGCCCGGGCTTGACCCGGGCATCCACGTGTCTCCTCCAGCTCCGTCATTGCGGGATCGTCCGAAGGACCAGACCTCAGGTGCGCAATTGCGCACCGGGGAATCTCGAGATTCCGGGTTCGATGCTTCGCATCGTCCGGGAATGACGGAGCAAGAAAACGTGGATGGCCGGGACAAGCCCGGCCATGACGACCTCTACGCACTAACCTGAGTAATCCAACGTGCTCGCCTATACCGCCAGACGCATTGTCTACGTCGTCCCGATCGTCATCAGCGTCGCGCTGGTGTGCTTCCTGCTCGTGCACATCACGCCGGGCGATCCGCTGGTCGCGGTGCTGCCGGCCGATGCGTCGCAGGAGCTCGCCGCGCAGCTGCGCGCCGCCTATGGCTTCGACCGGCCGCTGCCGGTGCAGTTCGGCCTGTGGCTGCTGCGTGCCCTTCACGGCGATCTCGGCAATTCCATCGCGACGGGGCGTCCGGTGCTCGCCGAGGTCATGCGCGCGGTCGGCAACACCGTCACGCTCGCGATTGCCGCCGCCATCATCGGCTTCACCATGGGCGTCCTGCTCGGCCTGATCGCCGGCTATTTCCGCGAGACCTGGATCGACAAGGTCGCGACCTCCTTTGCCATCGCCGGCGTCTCGGTGCCGCATTACTGGCTCGGCATGCTGCTCGTCATCATCTTCTCGGTCCAGCTGAACTGGCTGCCCGCGGTCGGCGCCGGCCCCAGCGGCTCCAACTCCTGGGCCTGGGATTGGGCGCACCTCAAATATCTGGTGCTGCCGGCGATCACGACGTCGGTGATCCCGATGGGCATCGTCACCCGCACGGTGCGCGCGCTCACCGGCGACATCCTATCGCAGGATTTCGTCGAGGCCTTGCGCGCAAAAGGCCTGCACGAGCGCGGCGTGTTCCGCCACGTCATCAAGAACGCCGCGCCCACCGCGCTCGCGGTGATGGGGCTGCAGCTCGGTTACATGCTCGGCGGCTCGATCCTGATCGAGACCGTGTTCTCCTGGCCTGGCTCGGGCTTCCTGCTCAACTCGGCGATCTTCCAGCGCGACCTGCCGCTGCTGCAGGGCACGATCCTGATCCTGGCGCTGTTCTTCGTCTTCCTCAATCTCCTGGTCGACATCGCCCAAGCCGCGATCGACCCGCGCATCAAGCGGGGCTAGCGGGATGCATTTGAGCCGAGCTATAGCCGCGAAGCCGGTGCGCTCCCTCCCCCGCGAGCGGGGGAGGGTTGGGGAGAGGGTGTCTCCGCTCGCGAGAACCCCCAAGAGGCGAAAGCCCTCACCCGTCGCTTCGCGACGACCTCTCCCGCAAGCGGGAGAGGTTAACCGACCAAGCGGTTCGCACCGACCACACCGATACGCAACGGGAGCCAGCCGATGAGCGAGCTTCCGCTGTCCGCCACCGCCGACGCCGCGCTGCAGGCGGCGCCTGCCACCAAGGCGCGCGGCTATTGGGCGACCGTCGGCCGCCGCATCATGCGCGACAAGGTCAGCATGGCCTGCGCGCTGGTGTTGCTGCTGATCTTCCTCTCCGCGATCCTCGCGCCGTGGCTCGGTCTCGAAGACCCCTACAAGGGTTCGATGATCCGCCGGCTCCGCCACATCGGCACCACAGGCTATCCGCTCGGCACCGACGAGCTCGGCCGCGACATGTTGGCGCGGCTGATCTATGGCGGCCGGCTGTCGCTGGTGATCGGCATTTTGCCCGTGATCCTGGCCTTCTGCATCGGGACCTCGCTCGGCATCATTGCCGGCTATGTCGGCGGCAAGCTCAACACCGCGATCATGCGCACGGTGGACGTGTTCTACGCCTTCCCGTCGGTGCTGCTGGCGATCGCGATCTCTGGCGCGCTCGGCGCCGGCATCCTCAACTCCATCGTGGCGCTGACCATCGTGTTCGTGCCGCAGATCACCCGCGTCGCCGAGAGCGTCACCACCGGCGTGCGCAACATGGACTTCGTCGAGGCCGCCCGTGCCTCCGGCGCTGGCGCCTTCACCATCATGCGCGTCCACATCCTCGGCAACGTGCTCGGCGCGATCTTCGTCTATGCCACCAGTCTGATCTCGGTCTCGATGATCCTGGCGGCCGGTCTGTCCTTCCTCGGCCTCGGCACCAAGCCGCCGGAGCCGGAATGGGGCCTGATGCTGAACACGCTGCGCACCGCGATCTACGTCAATCCCTGGGTCGCAGCCTTGCCGGGCGCAATGATCTTCGCAGTCTCGATCTGCTTCAATCTCCTTTCGGACGGCCTGCGCAGCGCCATGGACATCAGGAATTGACGATGAGAAGGACGCAGCTTGCCGCGGCGGCGGTGCCACACCTCTCCCGCAGGGAGAGGTCGAATTGCATCGCAAGATGCAATCCGGGTGAGGGGTTACGCTCCACCGAGTCTGCCGCGCCCCCTCACCCGGCGCTGCGCGCCGACCTCTCCCCGATGGGGAGAGGTGGGAGATCGCTGCCATGAGCGAGAATGCCTCCGTCGAAATGCTGGAGCCGGTCGAGGACCGCGGCGGGCTCGCGCAGCCGCTGCTTCAGGTCAACGGCCTGACCAAGCACTTTCCGGTGCGCGGCGGCCTGTTCGCCGCCAAGCGCACGGTGCGTGCCGTCGACAATGTCTCCTTCTCCGTCGCCAAGGGCGAGACGGTCGGCATCGTCGGCGAGTCCGGCTGCGGCAAGTCCACGACCGCGCGGCTCCTGATGCACCTGATGCCGCGCGATGACGGCGACATCATCTATGACGGCATGACCGTCGGTCAGTCGCTGAGCTTGCGCGAGCTGCGCCGCGGCATGCAGATGGTGTTCCAGGATTCCTACGCTTCGCTCAATCCGCGCCTGACGATCGAGGAGTCGATCGCCTTCGGTCCCAAGGTCCACGGCATGGCCGATGGCTCGGCGCGCAATCTGGCGCGCGAGCTGCTCGGCAAGGTCGGCCTGCGCCCGGAAAACTTCGCCAACCGCTATCCGCACGAGATCTCCGGCGGCCAGCGCCAGCGCGTCAACATCGCCCGCGCGCTGGCGCTGTCGCCGCGGCTGGTGATCCTGGACGAGGCCGTCTCGGCGCTCGACAAATCCGTCGAGGCGCAGGTGCTCAATCTGCTCGCCGATCTCAAGCGCGAATTCGGCCTCACCTATCTCTTCATCAGCCACGACCTCAACGTGGTGCGCTACATCTCGGACCGCGTGCTGGTGATGTATCTCGGCGAGGTCGTCGAGCTCGGCCCGGTCGACCAGGTCTGGGACAGCCCGGCCCATCCCTACACCCGCGCGCTGCTCGCGGCGATGCCGTCTTCCGATCCCGACAGGCGCACCGAGACGCCCCCGATCACGGGCGATCCGCCCAATCCGATCGATCCGCCCCCCGGCTGCCGTTTCCACACCCGTTGCCCGTTTGCGGAGCCGCTCTGCGCAAATGCGACACCAAAGCTCACCGCGCTGGATAATATGGGTCACGAGGCCGCGTGCTACATGGCCATACCGGGCTCAGGCCATAGCCGCGCCCCCAGGGGAGACACCGCATGACGAGACCGACACCGAAAGAGATCAAGCCGATCGCGCATATCGCCGGCGTGCCCGTGGACGACGAGATCGCGATCCGCATCTCCAATGCCATCGGGCCCGCCTTCGAAGGCTTCGCCGCGATCGCCGGCACGCTGCCGTTCGATCTGGAGCCCGCAACTTACGTGCTCGCGCAGACGCAGAAGGTGTCGAAATGAGCCGCGAGCCCGCTCTGATGACGCTCACCGAGGTCGCGCGCGCGATCGCGATGAAGCAGGTGTCCTCGCACGAGGCGACGCGTGCGCTGCTGCAGCGCATCGCGCAGTGGCAGCCGCATCTCAACGCCTTCATGTCGATCGAGGCCGAGGCTGCATTGAAAGCGGCGGATGCCGCCGATGCCGAGCTTGCCAAGGGCAATGTCCGCGGTCCCCTGCATGGCGTGCCGCTTGCGCACAAGGACATGTACTACGATGCCGGCCACGTCTCGACCTGCGGCTCGCTGATCCGCCGCGACTTCGTGCCGAACGTCACGTCCACCGCCTTGCAGCGGCTCAAGGACGCCGGCCAGGTCCGGCTCGGCACGCTGCATCTCGCCGAGTTCGCCTATGGCCCGACCGGGCACAACGCCCATTACGGTCCGGTGCGCAATCCCTGGAACGTCGCCCATATCACCGGCGGCTCCTCATCCGGCTCCGGCTCGGCGGTGGCCGCGCGCCTGACCTATGCGGCGCTCGGCTCGGACACCGGCGGCTCGATCCGCATGCCCGCGCATTTCTGTGGCGTCACGGGGCTCAAGACCACGGTGGGCCGCGTCAGCCGCGCCGGCGCAATGCCGCTGTCGCAATCGCTCGACACCGTCGGCCCGCTGGCCCGCACGGCCGAGGATTGCGCGCTGTTGCTGGCGCTGATGGCCGGGCCGGATCCCGCCGATTCGACCTGCAGCCACGAGCCGCTCACGGACTACGTCGCAGCCACCAAGAGCTCGCTCAAAGGTCTGAAGATCGGCGTGCCCGCCTCGTTCTATGTCGACGATCTCGACAGCGAGGTCGCGCGCGTGCTCGACGAGACCATCGCGGTACTCAAGCGCGAGGGCGCCGACATCGTCCCCGTCGAGCTGCCCGACCAGCGGCAATTGTCCTCGGCCAGCCAGCTCGTGCTCGCCGCGGAAGCTGCCGCCTTCCACAAGCGCTGGATGATCGAACGTCCGCAGGACTATGGCCCGCAGGTCTTGATGCGGCTTCAGAACGGCCTCGCCGTTCCCGCCATCACTTACCTCGAGGCGATGCGTTGGCGCGGGCCGGCGCTCGCGGCCCACAATGCCGCGACGGCAGGCGTCGATGCGGTGATCGCGCCGGCGTCCCCAGTGCCGGCGCCGACGATCGAGGAGAGCGACGTCGGTGGCGGCCCGAACGCGCCGGCGCTGTTGCAGCGGCTGACGCTGTTCACCCGCCCGGTGAATTTCCTGGGCTTGCCGTCACTGACCATTCCGTCGGGCTTCACCACGACCGGCCTGCCGGTCGGCATGCAGCTGATCGGCCGCTCCTTCGACGAAGCCACCCTGCTGACCATCGGCGCCGCGTTCCAGCGCGTCACCGATTATCACGATCGATTGCCGAAACTGCCGTCATGACAAAACTCGTCGAGATCTCAGGCCTCAACATCCGCTTCACCGGCGAGCGCACGGTCTATGCCGTGAACGATCTCAGCCTCTCGCTCGGCAACAGTGAGGTGCTGGGCCTGCTCGGCGAATCCGGCTCCGGCAAGAGCGTGACCTTGCGTGCGCTGATGCGGCTGTTGCCGAGGAAGCGCACGCAGATCTCAGGCACGGTCAATGTGTTGGGTCGTGACGTGCTCGCCATGAACGACGAGCAGCTGTCGTCGTTTCGCGGCCAGACCGTCTCGATGATCTTCCAGGAGCCGGCGTTGGCGCTCGATCCGGTCTACACGATCGGGGCGCAGATCGCCGAAAGCGTGGTGCGTCACGAAGGCAAATCTTATGCGGAGGGTAGGGCGCGGGCGCTGGAGATGCTCGAGGTCGTGCGCATTCCCTCCGCCAAGCGGCGGCTGGACGCTTATCCGCACGAGATGTCCGGCGGCATGCGGCAGCGCGCCATGATTGCGCTGGCGCTGGCCTGCCGGCCAAAAATCCTGCTGGCGGACGAGCCGACCACGGCGCTCGATGCCACCGTGCAGATCCAGATTCTGCTCTTGCTGCGCGAACTCCAGCGCGAGTTCGGCATGTCCGTCATCTTCGTCACCCACGACATCGGCGTTGCGATCGAGATCTGCGACCGCGTCGCGGTGATGTATGCCGGCCAGATCGTGGAGCAGGGCACCTTGCGCGACATCGTCCGCTCGCCGGTGCATCCCTATGCCAGGGGCCTGCTCGCCTCCACCATCCACGGCGCCAGGCGCGGACAGCGGCTGGAGACCATCCCCGGCACGCCGCCGTCGCTGGCCGAGAAGCCGCACAATTGCTCCTTTGCTCCCCGCTGCAAGCTCGCCGAGCCGCGCTGCCTGGAGCAATTGCCTGCCAATGTCGAGGTCGGGTCGGGCCGGGCGGCGAGGTGCGTGCTGGCGGAGCCGGTCACCGCAGTATCATAGTTCGGATGAATGAGCCGGGCTGAGCGAGCCTCCAGCATTCACACCCCGTTCATTCCGGTTCCCGTTCCATGGCTCCGTTCACGGAGAGGAACCTCACGGATGTACATTTCCAACGAAGGCCTGCTCGTTATCCTGTTCGTCGGTCTCGTCGCCGGTTGGCTCGCCGGCAAGATCGTGCGGGGCGCCGGGTTCGGCCTTATCGGCGACATCGTGATCGGCATCTGCGGTGCGCTGGTGGCAAGCCTGCTGTTTCCAAAGCTCGGCATTCGCCTGGGCACCGGCTTGATCTCCCAGATCGTCTATTCTGCCATCGGCGCGGTCATCCTGCTGCTGGTGGTCCGCCTGGTGCGCGGCGGGGGCCGGCTCTAGCCTCTGCATTCGGCTGAGCGGAACTTGAGCCGCGCTTTTCGCGGAAGCGGCTGAAAGCCTGCAAGAAAAAGCCGCAAGCCTGTGGAATTCCGGACTTGCGCGGAAGGCTGTCGGGGGTAGATGTGGCCCATGAGGCCTCGGATTAAATTCGACCGCGTTGGACGGCCGGAAAACAGATGTTAATCCAAGGCGAGTACTCATTGAATCGCCTTTGAAATCAGGGCTTTGCCCGTTAGCCGAAAGAGATCAGACTGATGGCAGCCATCCCTGGCGTCCGCCGTTCAGAGCTCGGTGACGCCTTGCGCGCTTGTCGCACGGCCTTCATCGGCGTGGGCCTGATGAGCTGCATGATCAACCTGCTCTATCTGACCGGGTCGATCTTCATGCTGGAGGTCTATGACCGGGTGCTGCCGAGCCGCAGCATCCCGACCCTGGTCGGCCTCATCATCCTCGCCAGCTTCCTCTACATGGCGCAGGGCGTGCTGGACATGATCCGCAACCGCATCTTGGGGCGGATCGGCACCGCGCTCGACGAGGCCCTCAATAAGCGCGTGTTCGACACCATCGTGCGCCTGCCGCTGCTGGTCGGCAGCCGCAACGAGGGCCTGCAGCCGCTGCGCGATCTCGACAATGTCCGATCCTTCCTCGGCGGCATGGGCCCGAGCGCGTTCTTCGACCTGCCCTGGCTGCCGCTCTATCTCGCCATCTGCTTCGCTTTCCATGTCCTGATCGGCGTCACCGCGCTGGTCGGCGCCATCATCCTGGTCGGGCTGACGCTGGTGACCGAGTTCATGTCGCGCCAGCCGGCGAAGGAGGCGATGGGCCTCGCCGCCCAGCGCAACGATCTCGCCCAGGCCAGCCGCCGCAACGCCGAAGTGATGGTGTCGATGGGGATGGCCGGCCGGATGAACCAGCGCTGGAGCGAGGCCAACGAAAAATACCTCGCCGGCAATCAGCGGGCGAGCGACGTCGCCGGTGGTCTCGGCGCGGTCGCCAAGGTGCTTCGCATGATGCTGCAATCGGCCGTGCTCGCGGTCGGCGCCTATCTCGTCATCCACCAGGAGGCCACCGCCGGCATCATCATCGCCGGCTCGATCCTGTCCGCCCGCGCGCTCGCGCCGGTCGATCTCGCCATCGCGCATTGGAAATCCTTCGTCGCGGCGCGCCAGAGCTGGCAGCGTCTGACGCGCCTGTTGGAGCAGATGCCGGCGCAGGCGATGCCAACCCAGTTGCAGGCGCCGACCAGCCGGCTCTCGGTCGAGGGCGTCGCCATGGTGCCGCCCGGCGATCAGCGTCTCGTGGTGCAGGATGTCACCTTCGCGCTCGCCGCCGGCAACGGCCTCGGCGTGATCGGCCCGAGCGGTTCCGGCAAGTCGTCGCTGATCCGCGCGCTGGTCGGGGTCTGGCAGCCGGTGCGCGGCAAGGTGCGGCTCGACGGCGCGGCGCTCGATCAATGGACGAGCGACGCGCTCGGCCGCCATATCGGCTATCTGCCGCAGGACGTCGAATTGTTCGGCGGCACCATCGCGCAGAACATCAGCCGGTTCGATCCCGAGGCCACCTCCGAGGCGATTATCGCCGCGGCCAAGGAGGCCGGCGTGCACGAGATGATCATCAAGATGCGCGAGGGCTACAACACCCAAGTCGGCGAGCAGGGCGCCGCGCTTTCCGCAGGTCAAGCCCAGCGCGTGGCGCTGGCGCGCGCGCTCTACGGCAACCCTTTCCTGATCGTGCTCGACGAGCCCAATTCCAATCTCGACACCGAAGGCGACGAGGCGCTGACCCGCGCCGTCCGCTCGGCGCGCGAGCGCGGTGCCATCGTCGTCGTGGTGGCGCACCGCCCGATCGGCGTCGAGGCGGTCGACCAGATCCTGGTGCTGCGCGACGGCCGCATGCAGGCCTTTGGGCCGAAGGAGCAGGTGCTCGCCCAGGTGCTGCAGCCGCGCGTGACGCCGCCGGCGCCGATCAAGATCGTCAGCGAAGGCGGAGTGGCCAAACCATGAGCACGAAGCCATGAGCACGTTGGCCATCGGCGGCACCAAGGCGGCCGCGAAGACCGTCCGCGACTCCATCAGGTTCCACCTGATGCTCGGCCTTGTGATCGTGCTGGTCCTGGTCGTCGGCCTCGGCGGCTGGGCCTCGACCGTCCTGATCTCGGGCGCGCTGATCGCGCCGGGCCAGATCGTGGTCGAATCCAATGTCAAGAAGGTGCAGCATCCGACCGGCGGCGTGGTCGGCGAGGTGCGCGCGCGCGACGGCGACCTGGTCAAATCCGGCGACATCGTGGTGCGGCTCGACGACACCGTCACCAAGGCCAACCTTGCCATCGTCACCAAGAATCTCGACGCCGCGCAGGCGCGTGCGGCGCGACTGCAGGCTGAGCAGCGCGGTCTCGACCAGATCGAATTCCCGCAAAGCCTCCTCGATCGGGCGGGCGATCCCGACGTCAAGGTGCTGCTGTCGGCCGAAACCAAGCTGTTCGACGTCCGCGTCAACGGCCGCACCGGGCAGAAGGCCCAGCTGCGCGAGCGCATCACGCAGCTCAACGAGGAGATCGCAGGTCTCAGCGCCCAGGAAAAGGCCAAGGACCAGGAGATCGCGCTGGTGCAGAACGAGCTCACCGGCGTGCGCGAACTCTACGAGAAGCGCCTGGTGCAGATCTCGCGCCTGACCCAGCTCGAACGCGACTCGGCCCGCCTCAATGGCGAGCGCGCGCAGTACATCGCCGCGCGCGCCCAGGCCAAGGGCAAGATCACCGAGACCGAGCTCCAGATCATCCAGATCGACAAGGACGTGGTCAGCGAGGTCTCCAAGGACCTGCGCGAGACCAACGACAAGATCGGCGAGCTGATCGAGCGCAAGGTCGCGGCCGAAGACCAGCTCCGCCGCGTCGACATCCGCGCGCCGCAGGACGGCATGGTGCTGCAATCGAGCGTGCACACGATCGGCGGCGTCGTCACCGCCGGCGACACCTTGATGCTGATCGTGCCGCAGGCCGACGATCTCCAGGTCGAGGCCAAGGTCAATCCGGTCGACATCGACAAGCTCCAGATCGGCCAGAAGACGCTGCTGCGCCTTTCCGCGTTCAACCAGCGCACCACGCCCGAGCTCAACGGCGTCGTCAGCCGCGTCTCGCCCGACGTCACCACCGACCAGCGCACCGGCCAGAGCCATTACACCATCCGCGTCTCGATGCCGCCGGAAGAGATCGCCAGGCTCGGCGACGTCAAGATGATCCCCGGCATGCCGGTGGAAGCCTTCGTCCAGACCGGCGACCGCACCATGCTGTCCTATCTGATGAAGCCGTTCCACGACCAGCTGATGCGGGCGTTCCGCGAGAAGTGACGCGTGACATCGCGTCATCTTCACCCGTCATTGCGAGCGTAGCGAGGCAATCCAGTCTCGTAGGGTGGGCAAAGGCGCAAAGCGCCGTGCCCACGATCTTTCACACGATGAGCATATTGGTGGGCACGCTTTCGCTTTGCCCACCCTACAACACCGCCTTCTTTGCTATAGTTCGACTCAGGCCCAATCATCCGGCGGTCGAACCATGCAATCCCCACCCTCCATCGCCACCCAATCCTTCTCCGACGCGTCCCTCGCCGTTGCCCGCCTCGAGGAGATCTACGAGCGCAACACGAAATTCCTGCGCGACCGGTTCGAAGCCTATGTCGGCGGCGAGGCGATCACGACGCGGGTTCGCGCCTACTATCCCTTCGTGCGTATCACCACCGCGACGCATGCGCGGCTGGATTCACGTCTTGCTTACGGCTTCGTGGCCGGACCCGGCGTGCATGAAACCAGCGTGACGCGGCCGGATCTGTTCCGCAGCTATCTCACCGAGCAGCTCGGCCTCTTGATCCAGAACCACGGTGTGCCCGTCGAGATCGGCGAGTCCGCCGAGCCGATCCCGATCCACTTCGCCTATCGGCGCGACATCAATATCGAAGCCGCCATCACCACCAGCGAGAACTCGTCCGTCACACGCTCGCTGCGCGATGCGTTCGACGTGCCCGTTCTCGCGACGATGGATGATTCGATCGCCGACGGCACCTTCGAGCTCCAGCCCGGCGCGCCCGAGCCGCTGTCCCTGTTCCGCGCCGCCCGCGTCGATTACTCGCTGCGCCGGCTCTATCACTACACCGGCACCGATCCCGAATATTTCCAGAACTTCGTCATCTTCACCAACTACCAGTTCTATGTCGACGCCTTTGCGCAAGCGTGCCAGCAGCGGCTGCAGTCCGGCGAGGCCGGACTCGAGGCTTTCGTCGCGCCCGGCAACGTGATCACGAACAGCGGCGGCGCGATCAGCGGCACTGCGCCGGCTCGTGCACCGCAGATGCCGGCCTTCCACCTGGTCGCACCTGGCTATCGCGGCATCACGTTGATCAACATCGGCACCGGCCCGTCCAATGCGCGCAATGTCACCGACCACGTCGCGGTGCTGCGGCCGCATGCCTGGCTGATGCTCGGCCATTGCGCGGGCCTGCGCAACACGCAGCGGCTCGGCGATTACGTGCTGGCGCACGGCTATGTGCGCGAGGATCACGTGCTCGACCGCGAGCTGCCGCTGTGGGTGCCGATCCCGGCTCTGGCCGAGATGCAGGTCGCGCTCGAGGAGGCGGTCGAGGACGTCACCGGGCTCGAAGGCTTCGAGCTCAAGCGCCTGATGCGCACCGGCACGGTCGCGAGCGTCGACAACCGCAATTGGGAAATTTCCGGGCCCGAGGTGATCCGCCGGCTGTCGCAATCGCGCGCGGTGGCGCTCGACATGGAATCGGCCGCGATCGCCGCCAACGGCTACCGCTTCCGCGTTCCCTACGGCACGCTGCTGTGCGTCTCCGACAAGCCGCTGCATGGCGAGATCAAGCTGGCCGGCATGGCCAGCGAATTCTACCGCCGTCGCGTCGGCCAGCATCTCGAGATCGGCCTGAAGGCGCTGGAGCGGCTCAAGCAGCAGGAATCGGAACGGCTGCATTCGCGCAAGCTCCGCAGCTTTGCCGAAGTGGCGTTCCAGTAGGGCCGAGGCCGCACTTTGCTGCTGACAAGCGCAGCGATTTTCAGCATTGTCCGGCGCGGGGCTCGACCGGGACGACTTGATGCCACTCATGCGCCACAAGATCATTGGCCATGATCTGGAACGGCTGGCCTTTCGCTTCACCATGCTGAACGATGGCGAGGTCGTGCAGTGCCAGATCAGCGACGCCGCGATGGACGAGCTCGCGGGCATGCAGGGCACCGAAAGCAGCGCACGACAGGCGCAATTCCTGTCGTTGCGTGAGACCATCGAGCGGATCGCGTCCGATCTCTACGACGAGGCACCGCGATTCCCGGGCTATGTGGTGCGGATTTTCATGCGGCATTTGGAAAGGTAGCTGTCTCGCCACACTCCGTCGTCATCGCCCGGCTTGACCGGGCGATCCAGTACTCCGAGACGGCAGTGATAGAACCGAGAAGACGCGGCGTACTGGATGCCCCGGTCAAGCCGGGGCATGACAGCGATTATGTGGCGAGCTTGTCCGCTCGCTCACATCGCACAGCCGCATCACCCCTCAAGCTTCCTCAACATCAGCTTCAGCGCCGTCGCCGTGAATACCTGCATGTTGCCGAACCGGTCGTTGCTTCCTGTCTCCAGCGTCATCACCTCTGGCGCGGGCCCTGCAACCGCCATGCAGCTATGGCCCGCCGAATCGCCGTAGCGGTTGCCGGCGGGGCCGGCGGCGCCGGTCTCGGACAGGCCCCAATCGCTGTCGAAGCGCGTTCGCATCTGCTCGGCCAGCAATTGCGCGTAGGGCTCCGACGAGGACCGAAAGCCCCTCATTCCTTCGTCCGAAATATCCATGAGCACGCGCCTGGCATCGCGCGTATAGACCACCGCGCCGCCGAGGAAATAGGCGGATGCGCCGGGCACCGCGAGCAGGCTGGCCGCGATCAAGCCGCCGGCGGAGGATTCGGCAACCGCAATGGTCTGTTTGCGCGCGATCAGTTTGGCGGCGACCTGTTCCGCAATGCCGACGAGCTCTTTCATGTCGTAACCCCTCATTCCTTCGCAACCGAGCTCAGCCTTCCTAGCATATGACAGGACGCTTGGCCGAGTTGCGGGCGGCGGGCAGGCCTGCTTGAATGGCGGGGATAAGAAGAGACATGCGAGGAAACGTGAGAAGGGAGACGTAATGGCATCCCTGATCGCCGGCGGCATCGACTGCGACGTGCATCCGGCCGTGCCGCATCTGACCAGCCTGCTGCCGTACCTGAACGATTATTGGCGCGATCAGGTCACGACGCGCGGCATGGTCGACCTTGTCTCGCAATCCTATCCGCAGAACTCGCCGATCACCGCGCGGCCGGACTGGCGCCCCGAGACCGGCAAGCCCGGCGAGAGTCTGGAGGCCATGCAGCGTCACGTGCTCGATCCCTTCCAGCTCAAGCATGCGATCTGCAATCCGCTCTACGGCGTTCAGATGGTGTTTTCGGAAGACATGCAGGCGGCCTTCTGCCGCGCGCTGAATGATTGGCTGGCGAAGGAGTGGCTCGATCGCGACGCGCGGCTCCGCGGCTCGATCGTGATCCCCACGCAAAGCGTCGAGAAAGCGGTTGCCGAGATCGAGCGCTGTGCACCGGACGAGCGCTTCGTGCAGGTGCTGATGCTGGTGATGGGCGATACGCCGCTCGGCAAGCGCGCGCTGTGGCCGATCTACGAGGCCGCGGAACGTCTGGAACTCCCGGTCGGCATCCACGCCGGTTCCGCCTATCACAATCCGCCGACCGCCGTGGGCTGGGGGTCCTATCACATCGAGGATTATGTCGGGCAGGCCCAGGCGTTCCAAACCCAGCTCACCAGCCTGATCGTCGAGGGCGTGTTCGCCAAATATCCGCGGCTGAAAATGGTGATGCTGGAGTCCGGCGTGTCCTGGATCGCGCCCTATCTGTGGCGTCTGCACAAGTTCTGGCGCGGGGTGCGGATGGAGACGCCGTGGGTCGATCGCGCGCCGCTGGAGATTGTGCGCAGCAACATCCGCTTCTCGTTACAGCCATTTGATGCCCCGCCGGAACCCGAGACATTAATTCGCCTGTTTGATCATATGCAGTCGGACGAATTGGTCCTATTCTCCACGGACTATCCGCACTGGCAGTTCGACGGCCAGGACGCGCTGCCCGAAGGTCTGTCCCCCGATCTCGTGCGCAAGATCATGATCGACAATCCGCATGCAACCTATCCCCGCCTGACATGAGCCCGCTGCCAAAGGAGGCAAGGCGATGAATATCCAGTTCCGCGAGAACCAAGAAGCCGCTTCCCCACTGACCGTCAAGACCGCAATCGCGGACTGCGACATCCATCCGGCACGAACGACCCCCACCGAGCTCTATCCCTACCTCGCCAAACGCTGGCAGCATCATCTCGAAATTTACGGCGTCCATGCCTATCAGGGCATGCTGGAAGGCCCGCCCTATCCAAAGGCCCAGCCCAACGCCTCGCGCCGCGATGCCTATCCGCCGGAAGGCGGCCCGCAGGGCTCTTCACTCGCCTTCATGCAGAAGCAATTGCTCGATCCCAACAACGTGCAGCTGGGCGTGCTCAACCCGCTCAACACCGGGCAGGGCATCCGCAATCACGAGCTCTCAGCCGCGCTGTGCTCGGCCATCAACGATTGGCAGATCGACAAATGGACCAGCAAAGATAAGCGGTTGAAGGCCTCGATCGTGGTCGGCAATGAGGACGGGCTATCGGCCGCCGCCGAGATTCGCGAGCGCGCCGGCGACAAGAATTTCGTGCAGGTGCTGCTGCTCAGCCGCAATGTCGAGCCGCTCGGCCAGCGTCGCTATTGGCCGATCTACCAGGCCGCAGAAGAAGCGGGGCTCCCGGTCGGCGTCCACGCCTTCGGCTTCGGCGGCAATCCGATCACGCCGTCGGGCTGGCCATCCTATTACATCGAGGAGATGGTCGGGCATTCGCAGTGCCAGCAATCGGCGCTTGCAAGTCTGGTTTTGGAGGGCGTGTTCGAGCGCTTCCCGAAATTGAAGATGGTGATGATCGAGGCCGGCTTCGGCTGGGCGCCGTCACTGGCGTGGCGGCTGGACAAGGCCTGGCAGCGGCTCAGGAGCGAGGTGCCGCATGTAAAACGGCCGCCGTCGGAATATATCCGCGAGCAGGTGTGGTGGACGACGCAGCCGATGGAAGATCCTGAAAGGCGCGAGGATCTGTTCGACGTCATCAAATGGATCGGCTGGGATCGTCTCTTGTTCGCCACCGATTATCCGCATTGGGACTATGACGAGCCGTCGCGCGTGCTGCCAGCGGGAGTCAGCGAGGCCAACCGCGAGGCGTTCTATCTCGGCAATGCGAAGAAGCTGTACGGAATCAATTGATGGCGCGGCACGTCATTGCGCCAGTGGATGAACTCCCGCCCGGCACGCGAAAATTCCTGGAGATCGACGGGCGGCCGATCGCAGTCTTCAACATCAAAGGCGAATATTTCGGCCTGATGAACCGCTGCCCGCATCAGGGCGCTGCGCTGTGCGAGGGGCCGTTGATCGGTCTCGCCCAGTCGCGCAATCCCGGCGAGATCGAATACACCAAGCTGGGTGAGATCATCCGCTGCCCCTGGCACGGCTGGGAGTTCGACATCCGCACCGGCCAATCCTATTGCGACCCCCGCCGTTTCCGCGTGAAGGCCTATCCCGCCCATGTCGAGCCGGGCGCGAGCGTGGTGAAGGGGCCCTATGTCGCGGAGACCATCCCGGTGAAAGTCGAGAGCGACTACGTGGTGGTCGAAATCTAAGCCGCACCGGCGGTGCGCTCCCTCGCCCCGTTCTTACAGGGAGAGGGTTGGGGTGAGGGGCCTCTCTCAACACGAGCGGTCGTCGAGATACCTGTACCCCCTCACCCGAATTCGATCTGCGATCGAATTCGACCTCTCCCCGCAAGCGGGGAGAGATGAAGAGAGTGCGCGTCCCGAAATGACACCGTCTAGCGCCCCGCCACCGGCTCCGGCACCGCATCATAGGCCGGCACTGTGCCGCCGCCGCGATACACCGTCGAGGCCGCGATGATGCCGAGCAGGGCGGCGAACATTAGCCAGAAGCCAGGCGCGGCCTTGTCGCCGGTGCGCTCGATCAGCCAGGTCGAGGCGAACGGCGTGAAGGTGCCGAACAGGGCGGCGGCGAGCGCGAAGGCGAGCGAGAAGCAGGTGGTGCGCACGTGCGCCGGCACGATCTCGACGAGTGCGCCGAGCATGGTGCCGCTGTAGACGCCGAAATAGAACGAGAACATCATCTCGACCGCGAGCAACTTGCCGAACGTCGGCGCGGCCACCAGCCAGTGCAGCGCCGGATAGGCGGTGACGAGAGAGAGGCCGGCGATGGCGAGCAGCACCGGCTTGCGGCCGATGCGATCGGACAGCGCGCCGCCGACCGGATTCCAGATGAAGTTGCTCACTGCGACGAGCAATGTCACGAGCAACGCGTCCTGCGTCGACAGCTTCAGCACAGTCTTGCCAAAGGTGGGCGTGTAGACGGTGACGAAATAGAACGTCGTCGTGGTCAGGATCGCGATCATCATGCCGAGCACGACGATGCGCCAGTTGGTGAGTGCGGAGGCGAACACCTCGCGCGTCGTCGGATGCTTTCTCATGGCAAGGAAGGCCGGCGTCTCCTCCAGCGTCCGCCGCAGGATGAAGATCAGCGGAATGATCAGGCAGCCCACGAAGAAGGGAATGCGCCAGCCCCAGGCGGCCACCAAGTCGGCCGGCATCACCTCCGAGAGGATGAAGCCGAGGATCGAGGCCACGAAGATCGCGACCTGCTGGCTCGCCGATTGGAACGAGGTGTAGAAGCCGCGATTGCCGGGCGTTGCGATTTCCGCGAGATATACCGAAACGCCGCCGAGCTCGACGCCCGCCGAGAAGCCCTGCAGCAGCCGGCCGATCAGCACGATGATTGGCGCGGCGATGCCGATGGTCGCGTAGCTCGGGCAGAACGCGATGACGACGGTGCCGAAGGCCATGATGCCGAGCGTGACGATCAGGCCCTGGCGGCGGCCGATGCGGTCGATATAGGCGCCGAGCACGATCGCGCCGACGGGACGCATGAGAGCGCCGAGCCAGAATACGCCGAACGTGTTGAGTAGCGAGGCCGTCTCGTTGGTGGAGGGGAAGAACGCCTTGCCGATCGCGGCGGCATAGAAGCCGAACAGGAAGAAGTCGAACTGCTCGAGGAAATTGCCCGAGGTCGCGCGCAGGATGGCGCCGATGCGCGATTTGATCGCGGGTGGATTGGTCGATGCGGCTGATCCAGCCATGGCGTTCTCCCCTTGGAAAGGCGTGGCCGGCCGAGAATCGTTCTTTCGGCAAGGCGACAGATTGATGCTGCGACAATCTGCCATACCCCTTCCCGCGCGGGGCGAGGCGAGTCAACCGATTTCGCCGGGGAAGCTGATGAATTTTCAGGCTTTATTTTGCGCTGCAGCGATCATCCAGTCGCGAAAAGCGACCAACTTTGGCGCCTCGCGACGGCCCTCGGGCGAGACCAGGTAAAAGCCGGCGTCCGCCGGCAGCGCGATCTTGAACGGCACGACGAGCCGACCTTTGGCGATGTCGTCCTGCACGTAGGAGGTCCGTCCCATCGCCACGCCGATGCCGTCGATCGCCGCCTGGATGGTCATGAAGATCATGTCGAAGGTGATGCCGGGGTGTCTTGCGATATCGGCCGGCAGGCCCGCCGCGGTCAGCCACAGCCGCCAGTCGTCGCTATTGGTGCTCGACGTGTGCAGCAGCGGATGGTTGCGCAGGTCCTCGGGGCGGCGCAGCGGCTTGTCGCCGCGCAGCAGCGACGGGCTGCACACCGGAAACAGCTCGTCCGCCATCAGCCAGTCGGCGCGCAGGCCCGGCCATTGGCCGCGGCCATAGCGGATCGCGGCATCGACATTGTCGCGCTGGAAATCGACCAGGCTGGTCGAGGTGGTGATGCGCACGTCGATCCCGGGATGCTGCTCCTGGAAATCGGTCAGCCGCGGCAGCAGCCATTTGGCGGCGAGCGAGGCCAGCGTCGACACGGTCAGCACCTTGTCGTCCTCCTTCCGCAGCAGGCGGTCGGTGGCGAGGCGCAAATCGTTGAAGGCGGCGCGGACGCCCGGCAAATAGTCGCGCGCCTCCGGCGTCAGCGCTAGAGCGCGGTTCTGCCGGATAAACAGGCGGATGCCGAGCTCCTCCTCCAGCCTGCGGATCTGATGGCTGATCGCGGTCTGGGTCACGTTCAGCTCGCTGGCTGCGAGCGTGAAGCTGAGATGGCGCGCGGCGGCCTCGAACGCCCGCAATCCGTTCAGGGAGGGCAATCTGGCAGTCATTTGGCAGCAGGATGCATGACGTTATTTCATGCGAAAAGGTACAAATTGTCGTTTGTCGCGGCGCAGCAGAAGGCAGATATTAGCGGACAACTTAGCTCCAGGAGCTGAAAATGTCTACATTGACCGACAATTCGATGACAAATCATCATGCACAGGGCGTCCTTTACCAGATCGGCGAGGTCCTCCATGTCTGGCACGAGCGCTACCGGACCCGGCGCGAGCTGACCCACTGGACCGCCCGCGATCTCCAGGACGTCGGGCTGTCCTGGTCCGACATTGCCTACGAGGCCGACAAACCCTTCTGGCGGGCCTGATAGGCCGCCAGGCCGGCGCCGCCTGAGCACAGGGGCGCCGGCGGTCCCATTTCAGCAGGGAATGTGTCATGAGCTCGCTTCGCCTCGAAGACCTCAAGCAATATTCGGACGTGCTGAGCACAAGGCACGGCGAGCGGCTCAATGTCCGCTTCGTCGAGCCCCGCGACACCGAGGAGTTGCAGCACTATTTCCGCACGCTCTCGACCCGCTCGCGCTACAACCGCTTCTTCGGCGCGATCAGCGAATTGCCGAAGGGCCTGCTGCACGATTTCCTTGAGGTCGGCGAGCGCGATCGCTTCACCATCGTGACGACCATGATGGTCGACGGCTTCGAGACCATCGTCGCCGAAGCGCGCTATGCCTTCCATGCCGAGACCGCGACGCTCGAGTTTGGCCTCTCGGTCGATGACCGCTGGCAGGGCCACGGCATCGCCACCGCGCTGATGAAGAACCTCGAATGCCGCGCCGCCGCGCTCGGCGCCGAGCACATCTACGGCGACACGCTGCGCTCGAACGAGACCATGGTCTCGCTCGCGCGCAAAGCCGGCTTCACCTTCGTCAACCACCCTGATGACTGGAAGCTGGTGCGCTTCGACAAGGAGATCAACCTCGCTCCGCAAGACATTCCCTGTGCGAGCTGGCGCCTCGCCGCCCTTTCCCGTCAGGCCGACAGCCCCTCAGCCTCGGCCTGACATGACTGCAGCCCGGCCTGGCCAAGCCAGCGCCGGGCGTTTTTTCCACTGCGGTCTCTCACTCCATCGTCATTCCGGGGCGCGCGTAGCGCGAACCCGGAATCCATTACACCGCGCGTTTCGCGGCCCGATGGATTCCGGGTTCGATGCTGCGCATCGCCCCGGAATGACGCCTCGTTTCGGAACTACTTCCCCGTGAACACCGCTTTCCGCTTCTCGATGAAGGCCTGCACGGCCTCCTTGTGATCGGCGGTCGTGGTGAGGCGGACCAGCCGCTCGGCTTCGTGGTCGCGCGCGGTTTCGAAGTCGAACAGCAGGGCCTCGTCGAGATTGTCCTTCATGTAGCGCAGCGCGAGGCGCGGGCCTTCGGCGAGCGATTTGGCCAGTGCGAACGCCTCGGTCTGCAATTTGTCGTCGGGCACGACGCGGTTGACGAGGCCGATCGCCTCGGCGCGCGCGGCATCGACGCGGTCGCCGGTGAACATCAATTCGCGCGCCCGCGCGGTGCCGACCAGCCGAGTGAGCAGCCAGGCGATGCCATAATCGCCTGACAGCGCGATGCGGGCATAGCCGGTGGCGACGAAGGCGGATTGCGCGGCGATGCGGATGTCGCAGGCCATGGCGATGGCGAGCCCGGCGCCGACCGCGGGGCCGGGAAGCGCAGCGATCGTCGGCTTGCGCACAGACACCAGCGCGCCGGTGAGCAGCCGCTGCCGCTCCTGCAGGTCGACGACCTTGTCGTCAAAGGACATGTCGAGCTTCGCCTTGTCGCGATGCGCACCCATGCCCTTGACATTGCCGCCGGCGCAGAAGGCTTCGCCCGCGCCGGTCAGCAGCAGTGCGCCGACATCGGGATTCTCGCCGCAGCTCCGGATCATCGTGCGCAGCGCCGGCGTCAGCGCGTCCGACAGCGAATTGCGCGCCTCCGGCCGGTTCAGCGTGATCACGGCGACACGGTCGCGGACCGTGCAGAGGAGCTCATTGGTGCCGGTGTCGATGGTGGTTTCCGTGGTCATCTCGCCTCCCTCGTTCGTCATTGCGAG
This sequence comes from Bradyrhizobium sp. USDA 336, assembly GCF_044908355.1. NCBI lineage: Bacteria > Pseudomonadati > Pseudomonadota > Alphaproteobacteria > Hyphomicrobiales > Nitrobacteraceae > Bradyrhizobium > Bradyrhizobium sp. USDA 336. The sequence goes on from NZ_JBIYDC010000002.1 coordinate 6,499,962, forward strand.
CGAAGCGAAGCAATCCAGAATCTTTCCGTAGAGCCAGTCTGGATTGCTTCGTCGCTTCGCTCCTCGCAAGCCATCAAAACCTCTCCACCCAGGGCCGCAGCTCCAGCTCCCAGCTCCAGGCGCTGCGCGGCTGCTGCAGCACGTTCCAATAGCTCTGTGCGATCGCGTCGGGATCGAGCATCGAGTCCGGCTTATCCGCCGGGTCGGGCCGCCTCGCGCTCCTGATGCCGCCGTCGATGACGAAATGCGCGACATGGATGCCCTGCGGCGAGAGTTCGCGCGCCATGCTCTGCGCAAGTCCGCGCAGCGCGAACTTGCCCATCGCGAAGGGAGCGGACTGCGCATAGCCCTTGACGCTGGCGGAGGCGCCGGTGAACAGGATCGCGCCGTGCTGGTGCGGCAGCATGCGCTTGGCCGCCTGCTGCGCCACCAGGAAACCGCCATAGGCACTGACCGCAATCGCCTGCGCGACGTCGGCCGGCACGAGGTCGACGAACGGCCCGCGCGTGCGGCCGGAGGCGTTGTAGACGACGAGGTCGGGCGTGCCGATCTCGCGCTCGACCAGGCCGAACAGCCGCTCCACCTCGTCGGGCTCGGTGGCGTTGCAGGCATAGGCCTTGGCCCCGGTCTCCGTGCAGAGCGCGCCAAGCTTCTCGATCTTGCGTGCGGCGAGCGCGACGCGGATGCCCTGCGCCGCCAGCAGGCGCGCCAGCGATGCGCTGAGGCCTTCGCCGGCACCGACGATGAGGGCGATCCTGTAGTTCGGGTGTTCCATGGCGTGATCTCTCCGAAGTAGGAGCCGCTGATCTATGCATGGTCCGCGCAGACAACCAGCCGGCGCGATCACAATTCCGCAGGGCGAGTTGCTCCCTCGCGGCGATCATGCCGCCCTGACATTTTGCGGCTTTATCGCTGTCTGCGACTGGAGCATGATCGACATCATCCAAAGCGGCAAGCGCAAAGAATTGCCGTCGGACGGAAACGAAGAGGACGATCATGCCCGGACCGGTTAAAGCGCAGCCAAAAGATATCGCGGCCGCACCCTCCGGCCTGCTGGCGTCCGATACGTCGGGCATGAATTTCTACCGCGCCGATCCCGCGCTCGCGGACCTGCTTCGCATCCATCTGCCGGAGAATCTGTTCCGCCACATCGAGCCGCATCTCGACCGGCTCGGTGAGCTCGCCGGCGGCCATCTCGACGAATGCGCGCGTCTTGCCGACCGTCACACGCCCATCCTGCACCAGCGCGACAAGTTCGGCCGCGACGTGCAATGGATCGAATATCACCCGGCCTATCGCGAGCTGGAGAACGCCGCGTTCGGCGAGTTCGGCATCCATGCGCTCTCGAACGCTAAGGGCATCATGGGCTGGCCGGAGAAATACCCTGTTGTCGCCAAGCACGCCTTCACCTTCCTGTTCAACCAGACCGAATTCGGGATGGGCTGCCCGATCAACGTCACCGATGGCTGCGCCAAGCTCTTGGCGAATTTCGGCAGCGAGGCGCTCAAGGCGAAATATCTGGATGGCCTGACCTCGACCGACATGAGCAAGCTGACCCAGGGCGGCCAGTTCATGACCGAGAAGGAAGGCGGCTCCGACGTCGGCACGCTGACCACGCGCGCCGTGCAGGAAGGCGACCATTGGCGCCTCTATGGCGAGAAATGGTTCTGCTCGAATGCCGACGCCAAGGTCGTAATGCTGCTGGCCCGGCCCGAAGGCGCCGGGCCCGGCACCCGCGGCGTCGGCCTGTTCCTGATGCCGCGCTTCCTCGACGACGGCACGCAGAACCATTACCGGATCGTGCGCCTCAAGGACAAGCTCGGCACCCGCTCGATGGCCTCGGGCGAGATCAAGCTCGAAGGCGCGATCGCCTACCCCGTAGGCAAGCTCGACCGTGGTTTCGTGCAGATGGCCGAGATGGTGAATTCGTCGCGGCTCTCCAACGGCGTCAAGTCCACCGCACTGATGCGCCGCGCCTATCACGATGCGATGACGGTCGCGACCAACCGCGTGGTGTTCGGGCAGCGCATCATCGATCTACCGCTGGGACGGCGGCAGATGCTGAAGATCATGCTGCCGGTGGAGCAGGGCCTGTCGATGAGCTTCCTCACTGCTGATGCCCTCGACCGTGCCGAGGCCGGCAGCCAGGATGCTGCGGCGCTGCTGCGCATCCTCACCCCGACGCTGAAATTCCGCGCCACGCGCGATGCGCGCAAGGTTTGCGGCGATGCGCTCGAGATGCGCGGCGGCATCGGCTATATCGAGGAATTCGCCACCGCCCGCCTGCTGCGCGATGCGCATCTCGGCTCGGTCTGGGAAGGCACCGGCAACATTGTCGCGATCGATGCGCTGCGGCGGGCAGTGGGCCGCCACGGCGCGGAATCCGCGCTCGCGGCCGATCTGCACGCCCGGCTCGGCGACAGCGCCTCGGTACCGCAGGCCTGGCGCGATCATCTGCGTGGCCTCACCGACCGCGTCGTCGGCTTCGCACGCGAAGTTGCGGCCAAGTCCGAGAACGAAGCCGATGCGCGCCGCGCCACCAGCGCGCTCTATCATGTCGCCAGCGCGGTGGCGCTCGCCTGGGAAGCACATCGCATCCATGGCACGCGCGGCGATGCACGCCGGCTGCTGCTGTCGCGCCTCGTGATCGACCACCGCGTGACGCCGAGCGATCCGTTCCGGCTCACGGAAAATGCCGCGCAGGCGAAGATCGGCGAACTGCTGCTCGGCGATCGCGCAGCCAGCATGAGCGAGGTTGGCGAACTGGTTCTGGCGGCGTAGGCTCTCTCTTCACCTCTCCCATAGGGAGAGGTCGGATCGCGTAAGCGATCCGGGTGAGGGGTTATGCGCTCACGTGAGACCTGAACCCCTCACCCGGAATCGCATCTTCGATGCGCTTCCGACCTCTCCCTTCGGGAGAGGTGCAGAGTCGACGATGAACGAGACAATAACAACGAGGAAACACCGATGAAGGCCGCCGTCCTCTATGAAGTCAACCAGCCGCTCGTCATCGAGGACATCAGCCTGCCGAAGCCGGGACCGCGCGAGGTGCTGATCCGGACCGCTGTCGCCGGCCTCTGCCACTCCGACCTGCATTTCATGGAAGGGCTCTATCCGCATCCACTGCCGGCGGTGCTCGGGCACGAATCCGCCGGCGTGGTTGAGCAGGTCGGCTCCGATGTGACTTATGTCAAGCCGGGCGACCATGTCGTCACATGTCTCTCCGTCTTCTGCGGCACCTGCGACAATTGCACGACCGGCCGCACTGTGCTCTGCACCGACGCGACGGTGAAGATGCTGCCGGGCGTCTCCAACCGGATGCAATGGTCGAAGCCGGAGAAGCTGCACCAGTTTCTCAATCTCTCCTCCTTTGCCGAGCAGATGCTGGTGCACGAAAACGCCATCGTGAAGATCCGCAAGGACATGCCGCTCGATCTCGCCGCCCTGATCGGCTGCGGCGTCATCACCGGCTATGGCGCGGTGGTGAACACGGCGAAGGTGACGGCCGGCGAGACCGTGGCCGTGATCGGCTGTGGCGGCGTCGGCATGGCCGCGATTAACGGCGCGCAGATCGCCGGCGCCGGTCGTATCATCGCCATCGACACCAATCCCGCAAAACTCCAGCTCGCGACCAAGCTGGGCGCGACCGACATCATCAACCCGGCCGACGGCGATGTCGTGAAGCAGGTCCGCGACCTCACCAATGGCGGCGTGCATCATTCCTTCGAGGTGCTCGGGCGCAAGGAGACTGCCGAGCAGGCCTTCGCCATGCTCGCCTCCGGCGGCACCGCCACCATCGTCGGCATGATCCCGTTCGGGCAGAAGATCGAGCTGCACGGCTTCGACTTCCTGCGCGAGCGCAAGATCCAGGGTTCCTCGATGGGCTCGAACCATTTCCGCGTCGACATGCCGCGCCTGGTCGACTTCTATCTGCGCGGCCGGCTTCATCTGGAAGATTGGATCTCGGCCAAGCTGAAGCTCTCCGAGATCAACGAGGGCTTCGCCAACATGAAAGCGGGCAAGACGCTACGCAGCGTGATCGTGTTCGATAGTTGATTTCCAGAACCGCTGTTTCGCTCCGTCATTGCGAGGAGCCCTCGCGACGAAGCAATCCAGGAGTCTCCGCGGAGATAGTCTGGATTGCTTCGCTTTGCTCGCAATGACGTGAAGGAATCAATCATCGAACATCTTCGGCGGCACGAAGCCGCCGAACTCGCGCTCGATCAGCTCGGCGAGCTTGAGCGGCGTGCGGTCCTCGAGGAAGGGACCGACGATCTGAGCGCCGACCGGCAGGCCGTCCTTCGACAGGCCGAGCGGAACGGCCGTTGCCGGCAGGCCCGGAAGCGTTGCGATGCCCGGCCAGGCGAGCTGGTCGGAATAGGGGTAATCCTTGCCGTCGATGCTGATCGTTCGCAGGCGCTGCTCCGGCGAATGATCGTGCGGAAAGGCCGGCGTCGGCATGATCGGGCAGATCACCGCGTCGAAGCTCCCGAACAACGCCCGCCATTGCGCGCGCAGGACGGCGCGGGCCCCCGCATCGAGCACCCAGGCGCGGTGGCTCGCGGTGATGCCGCGCAGTCGCTCCGCGTCAAGGCTGGTGTCCTCCGGTGACAGCTGGCTCGCCCGCGCCTGCGCATCCGCCAGCTCGTCGGGAGGCAAGAACGCGCCGAGGAAACCCAGCAGCATGCGCATGTAAAGCCGGGACGTCTCCGCGAAGTCCGGGAGCAGCGCGCTCTCGCGTGCGACGGTGACGCCGGCCTTCGCAAGATCGATTGCGAGCTTGTCGATCGCGCTGCGGACATCTCGGTCGCTCGGCAGCAGAGGATGGCTGTCGATCACCAGGATACGAAAATCCCGCAGCGACTGATGCCGCGCAGCCGGCAAATCGAGCTTGTAGGCGATACCGATGTCGAGAGGATCGGGTCCCGCCATGACGTCGAGCAGCAAGGACAGATCCGCCGCATTGCGCGCCATCGGCCCGATGACGGCGAGGTCGCCCTCGCGCGGAATGGCTGGAAACGGCGGCGGGGTCTCGCCGCGCGCCGCGCAGAGATTGAGAGTCGGCTTGTGCGCGAACACGCCGCAATGAAATGCCGGCACACGCAGGGAGCCGCCGATGTCGGAGCCGGTGGCGAGCGCGCAATAGCCTGCGGCGAGGGCTGCCGCCGATCCCCCGGACGAACCGCCCGGCGTGCGGCCGAGATCGTAGGGGTTGTTGGTGGTGCCGTAGATGTCGTTGTAGCTCTGCCAGTCGCCGAGGCCGACCGGCAGGTTGGTCTTGCCGAGGATCACGCCGCCGGCTTGCTTGATGCGGGCCACGGCCAGCGCGTCTTCCACAGGCTTGAAATCCTTCTGCGGCAGGAATCCCCAGGTCGTCGGCAGGCCGGCGATGTTGAAGGATTCCTTGATCGTCGTAGGCAGGCCGAGCAGCGGCTTGCGCTCGCCGCGCGCCAGCGCCGCATCCGCCTCGCGCGCCGCAGCGAGCGCGCGATCGAAGTCGCGCACGCACACCGCGTTGATCCTGCCGTCGTGCCGTTCGATACGCGCGATCGCGTCCTGCGCCAGCTCGACGGCCGAGACCTTCTTCGCACGCAACGCGGCCGACAGTTCGACCGCACTCTTGAAACTCCATTCCGATCTGGCCACGGCGCTTCTCCCGCTCCGGTTCTTGGAAGATGATGCGCAGTTTGGCCGAATCTCTCAACGGCTGTTTGATGGAGATTGTGGTTCCCGATCAAATCAGGCCATGCCGGCGCTAGCGAGGAAGTCGAGCAGCAACCTGCTCACCGCGGCCGGCTGCTCCTGCTGGACCCAATGGCCGGCGCCGTCGACGAGATGGCAACCGAGCATCTTCGTGCACGCGCTGCGCTGCATCGTCTCGAATACGCCGGGCCGTTGATAGGTGCCCCAATCCTGCTTGCCCGAGATGAAGCAGGAGGGCACGTCGATGCTGCGGCCGGCAAACAATTGCATCTCATTGTTCAGCGTGCCCGACGTGCCGTAGCGGTACCATTGCAGCCCGCCCTGAAATCCGGTGCGGCTGTACTCGGCGCTGTAATGGGCAAGTTGGCTGTCCGGCAGCCATTGGTTCGCGGCGATCGCGGCCGGAGAGGGCATTTCCTTCGCGACCGTCTCGGCCATGGTCTCATGCAAGTCCATCACGTAATAGGTCGGCAGCTTCGCCAGCTCCTGCGCCGACCACGCTTGCAGCGGATAGGGCTTGTTGTCGGTCCAGTCCGCGCTCTTGTGATGATAATAGGCGCGCAGGAAATCGTGCACGCCCTGCGGTGCCTGCTGCATGTGGGCATTGGCTTCCCGTGTCGAATAGTACCATTGATAGTGCTTGCGTGGCCGCGGCAGCGCGGCGAGCTCGCGATGCACCGGGTCTTCCACCGCGGGCTTTGCCGGATTGTCGACCGTGCCGAACGGCAGCGCCGGTGGGCCGCCGAACGGCGCGCTCATCATCGTCACCGAACGAAACACGTCGGGCCGGATCAAGGCGCACCAGGCTGCGACCGGGCTGCCAAAATCATGTCCGACCACATCGACCTGCCTGTAGCCGAATGCCGACACCAGAGCGAGCGCATCGCGCACGAGATTGAGAAGCGAGAACGGCGCGAGAGGGCCGTCGTACTCCGCGCTCCATCCCGTGGTGCGTCCGTAGCCGCGCTGGTCCGGTGCGATTACGTGATAACCAGCGGCGGCCAGCGCCGGCATCACCCTGCGCCAGGAGAAGGCGAGCTCGGGAAAGCCGTGCAGCAAGAGGATACAGGGCCGTCCCTTGGTCTCGAAACCGGCCTCCAGCACATGCATCCGCAAGCCGTTGATGCCGTCGACGGTGCGCGAGCGAATTTCGGCGGGCAGGGGGATGTCGGGGAGCGCGGTCATCGTATTCTCCACACGGGCAGTCTCGTAGGGTGGGCAAAGGCGCAAAGCGCCGTGCCCACCATTGTTCAACGCGAGATACCGTGGGCACGCTTTGCTTTGCCCACCCTACGACAGCTCGCTGCGCTAGACTAAACCGCAACACATTCAAACGCGTTGCCCTTGCGCCTGATCTTCCCCACCGACGGCGAGGGGAAATGCGCGGTGCAGCACAGCGTGTCGGTGTCGCAATAGCGTTCCAGGAAGCTGCGGCGCGTTTTCGCGGCTGCGGCCGGATCGACGTCGAATTTGATCGACAGCTCCGGATAGAGCGTCTGCAGTGGCGAGTGGATGAGATCGCCCGAGAACACCGCATCGTCCTTGCCGCGGCCCATCGTGATGGCGATATGGCCCGGCGTATGGCCAGGTGTCGGCAGGATGCGGACGTGGTCGCCGATCTCGTGGTCGTTGCCGACGAGCTCGTGCCTGTTGGCCTCGACCACCGGCAACACGCTGTCGACGAAGGGCGGGATCTCCGTCTTCTCGTTCTGCGCGGACCAGTGATCGAATTCCTGCTTAGCGAACACATAGCGCGCCTTGGGGAAGGTCGGCACCCAGCGGCCGTTTTCCAGCCGCGTGTTCCAGCCGACATGGTCGACATGCAGATGCGTGCACATCACGAAGTCGATGTCGTCGACCGAAAACCCCGCGGCCCCGAGGCCGCGCAAATAGGTGTCGTCGGTCTTCATGTTCCATTTCGGCCGCGGCCGCGGCTTGTCGTTGCCGATGCAGCTGTCGACCAGGATGGTGTGGTGCGGCGTCTTCACTACGTAGGACTGGAAGCACAGCAGCAGCACGTCCTCTTCGTCCAGCGCCTTCGCCTCGCGCATCCACGCCCGGTTCTCGGCCAGCACCTCGGCCGTCAGCCCCGGCAGCATCTCCAGCGCCGGGACGAACGAGGTCTCCTGCTCGATGACGCGATGGATGGTGAGATCGCCGACCGAGAATCTGAGGCTCATGAGAACTCCCGAACTTTATGCGGGTGGCGGCACCGAGATCTTCACTGAGGGCCGCTCCAGCATCTTCTGGTGGAAGGCGTCGAGCTTGGGAAAGGCCTTGCGCCAGCCGCAATCGGCGAAGCGGAAGTCGGCATAGCCGAGCACGCAAACGAGGCCGATCTGCGAGATGTCGAACGGGCCGTTCAGCACGTCAGGCATGTTCTCGAAGCGCGCCATGCCGGTCCAGGCTCTGTTCCAATGGTCGTCCGACCAGGCCTGCCATTGCAGGCCCTGCGGCCGCACCATCTTCTCGTAACGGCACAGCAGCATGGAATCGAGCATGCCGTTGATCAGCGAGTGATTGGTCTTGGCCTTCCAGCGCCGCGGGCCGTAATCCGGGATCAGGCTGCCGCCGGCGATCTCGTTGAGATATTCGACGATGACATAGGAATCCAGGATCACGTCGCCGTCATTGGTGATCAGCACCGGCAGCTTCTTCAGCGGCGTGATCTTCGAATAGTCCTCGTTGGCCGTGCCCGGCGTCACGCTTGCTGGCACGAATTCGATCTTGTCGATCAGCCCGAGCTCGATCGCGGCGATGCGCACCTTGCGGGCAAAGGGCGAGGCGGGGGAGAAGGTGAGCTTCATGGGAATTCCCTGCAATCGAACTTGTGCGAACGGCGTCTCCTCGTCATGGCCGGGCTTGACCCGGCCATCCACGCCTTGCCGCGTAGTCAGACTGTGAGACGTGGATGCCCGGGTCAAGCCCGGGCATGACGACGGTGTATGATGCGCGGCTTACGCCGCCACGATCTCCTGGCGCTGCTCGCCGAGGCCTTCGATGCCGAGCGTGACGACGTCGCCGACATTGAGGAAGGTCGGCGGCTTCATGCCGAGGCCGACTCCGGGCGGGGTGCCCGTGGTGATGACGTCGCCGGGCAGGAGCGTCATGAACTGCGAGACATAGGAGATGCACTTGGCCATCGAGAAGATCATGGTCTTGGTCGAGCCGGTCTGGCGACGCTGGCCGTTGACGTCGAGCCACATCGACAGGTTCTGCACATCCTTGATCTCGTCCTTGGTGGCGAGCCACGGCCCGAGCGGGCCGAATGTGTCGTGCGACTTGCCCTTGGTCCACTGGCCGAGGCGCTCGATCTGGAAGGCGCGCTCGGAGACGTCGTTGCAGACGCAATAGCCGGCGACGTGGTTCAGCGCGTCGGCTTCCGAGACGTATTTGGCGCGGGTGCCGATGATGGCGGCGATCTCGACCTCCCAGTCGAGCTTGGTCGAGCCGCGCGGCTTCTCGACCGGATCGTTCGGGCCCGACAGCGAGGTATTGGCCTTCATGAAGATGATCGGCTCGCTCGGGATCTCGGCGCCGGTCTCCTTGGCATGGTCGGAATAGTTGAGGCCGATCGCCACGAATTTCGAGATGCCGGTGACGGGCGCGCCGAACCGGGGCTTGCCGGAAACGGCGGGCAGCGAGGCGGGATCGAGCGCCGCCAGCTTCTTCAGGGATTCCGGCGAATAAGCCTCGCCGGTGAGGTCCTTCAGATGCGCCGACAGGTCGCGCAACTGGCCGGATCTGTCGATCAGGCCGGGCTTTTCCGCACCCTTCTCGCCATAACGAACAAGCTTCATTCTCGTTTCTCCCTGGAGATTGGACCGATCGGTTGAATAGCTTCTTGGAACAGGGCGGCGGGAAATTCAACCGCCCAAAACGGGCATCACCCCAGCGCCACGAACCTGAATGCGTCGCCGTCCCGCTTGATATGTCCGGCCGAATAATGACCGCCGATCACCAGTGTGGGCGTGTCGGCAAAGCGCGAGAACACCGCGTACCGGCTTGCCGCCGATCGCGCGGGATCGGTATCCACGGTCGAGCACCAGTCGAGATGGGCCATCTGGCAGGGATGATGGGCAACGTCGCCGGTCAGAAGCGCCTGCTCGCCATCGGACTCGATCAGGACGCTCATGTGCCCCGGGCTGTGACCGGGGGTTGGGATCATTTCGATCTGCTCGCAAAGCCGATGGTCACTCGGGACCAGATCGGCCTGGCCGGCATCGACCACTGGCTTCACGGAATCGTTGAACACCGCGACCTTGTCCGGCTCGGCCGTGTAATCACGCCAATGATCATATTCGGTCCTGCCGAAAACGTAGCGCGCCTTCGGGAAGGTCGGCACCCATCGGCCGTCAACCAGCCGCGTATTCCAGCCGACATGGTCGACGTGAAGATGCGTGCACAGCACTGTGTCGATGCTCTCAGGCGGAAACCCCGCCGCGGTCATGGTCTTCAGAAAGGGTGTGCTGCGGTTGTTCCAGGTGGGGACGCCGCGGCCCTGCTTGTCGTTGCCAAGGCCGGTGTCCACCACGATCCGGCGCGTCGGCGTCTCCACCACCAGCGAGTGGATCGACATTTTCAGCCGGCCTTCCTCGGTGGCGAAATGCGGGATCAGCCAGGGCAGCTTCTGGATCTCGTCATTGGTCGCTGCCGGCAGGATGAAGCGGGTCGAGCCGACCGTCTCCATTTCGACGAATTTGGTGATCCTGATCTTACCCACCTTCCACTGCATCCGCCGCCTCCCACATTTTCTTGCTCTTGCGCTGGAACATGCACGTTTTCTGCCATCGGGCGCAATGGATCATCTGAGGTGATGTGGCGTTATCGCGGGGAACTGGATGCTAGCCGAAGAGGACGCCATGCCAGAGCTTGCGATTTCCGCGGAGAAGGTCGCCTTCATTATCGAAAAGGCGCGTGAATTCGACGTCAAGGAGGGGGCTTCTGATCCCGACTCCGGCTCGAACGCGGCCGACGACGATATGATGGACGTCCTCGACGACGATGGCTCCGATCCCGTGGTCCAGGAGCTCGGGAGCTTCATGATCGCCCTGAACGAGGACGAGCAGCTCGACCTCGTCGCGCTGACCTGGCTCGGCCGCGGCGACGGCACGATCGATGACTGGGACGATCTGCGCGCCCGCGCGGCGGAGGCGCGCCGTGAATATGGCAGCCCACGCCGCGAAACGGTGCACTATCTGCTCGGCGAGCCCATGCTGGGCGATCTGCTCGCGAACGGGCTCGACGAATTCGGCATCGACTGGACCGATGAGCGCACCACCGCCGATTCCTCCGCTCCGAGCCAGCAGGATGAGGACGAGCCGACCAAGCAGCGGTGAGGATCGGGCTTTGACGCCTCCACATCGTCATGGCCGGGCATAGCCGTCCGAAGGACGGCGTCGCTTCCGCTCGCCTATGCCCGGCCATCCACGTCTTACTTTGCCGAACAAAGAACGTGGATGCCCGGGACAAGCCCGGGCATGACGATCCTTCGTGATGCGATGATGCTTTACAGCGTCCCCGGGAACGCGCCACCATCCAGCAGAATGTTCTGGCCGGTGATGAAGCCGGCCTTGGCGCCGCACAGGAAGGCGCAGGCATAGCCGAATTCGTCGGGCTGGCCGAAGCGGCCGGCGGGGTTGAGCTTGGCGCGCTCGGCCAGGATCTGCTGCGGCGTGACGCCACGCTTGTCGGCTTCGCCCTTCGCGGTGCTGGTCAGGCGATCGGTCTCGAACGGGCCCGGCAGAAGGCCATTGATGGTGACGTTGTTGATGACCGTCTTGCGCGACAGGCCGGCGATGAAGCCGGTGAGGCCGGCGCGGGCTCCGTTGGAGAGGCCGAGGATATCGATCGGCGCCTTCACCGCGGCCGAGGTAATGTTGACGATGCGGCCGAACTTGCGTGCCATCATGCCGTCGACCGTCGCCTTGATCAGCTCGATCGGGGTCAGCATGTTGGCGTCGATCGCCTTGATCCAGTCGTCGCGGGTCCAGTTGCGGAAATCGCCGGGCGGCGGGCCGCCGGCATTGTTGATCAGGATGTCGGGCTCGGGGCAGGCCTTCAGCACCGCCTCGCGGCCCGCCGGCGTCGTGATGTCGCCGACGATCTCGGTGACGGTCACGTCGGGATAGGCCTTGCGGATCTCGTCGGCGGTCTTCTTCAGCGCATCAGCCCCGCGCGCGGTCAGCGTGACGTGAACGCCGGCCTCGGCCAGCGAGATGGCGCAGGCGCGCCCCAAGCCCTTGCTGGATGCGCAGACGATGGCGCGGCGACCCTTGATCCCAAGATCCACTGTTTCACTCCCGTAAATGTCAGGCAGGTTTTGGACGGCGGCTACCTTAGCCAACTGTGATGCCGCTGATAAGGGAGCGGCCCGCACCAAAATGCATGCGCCTCGCGGCTAGCGATGCAAATGCGCCAGATCAGATCCGCCGCTCCTGCTTGAGGCGGTCGATCGCGGCGGCAGCTTCCGGCGGCAGCGACTTGAAGCCCATCTGGCCCGCGGTCGAGAACAGCGGGCGCAGATGCGAGCCGGCGAGGAAGGGCGGCTGGCGGTTCGTCGGCACGATCTGATCGAACACCAGCACCAAGGTGGTGGCGACGAGGCCGACCCTGACGGCGCCGAGCGCCGCGCCGCCGAGCCGGTCGCCGAGGCCGGCCTCGCCGATCGTGTCGTTCAGCGCGATGCGGCCGATATGGCCGAACAGCATGCCGACGACGACGAAGATGGCGAAGAACCAGATCCAGTTCTGCAACAGCGGCGAGTTCGGATTGCCGGCGATCTGCGGTGCGATCAGCGGCATCAGCGCCACCGCTATGGGTGCGGCGAGCAGATAAGCGAGGATGGTCATGGCACTGCGCAGCAGCCCGGTCCTGAACCCCAAGCCGACCGCGACTGCCAGCGCGGCGTAGACAGCGAGATCGAAACTGTTCATTCGCGAAAGCCCCGCCTCGACGGAACGAATGAACGCCGAGCCGATCATTCCGGTTTCAGATCGCTAAAATCGTCTGTATTGGTGGCTCCAAAGCTTAAAGGAACCGTCCAAGGAACGCGTCATGTCAGACCTATTCGACGTCAGTAAAGAAACCATCCTCGTCACGGGTGCGAGCCAGGGGCTGGGCCGGCAATTTGCCCGGGTGCTGGCGGCGCATGGTGCGGCCGTGGCGCTCGCTGCGCGGCAGACCGACAAATTGAAGGGCCTGGAAGAGGAGATCCGCGGCAAGGGTGGTCGCGCCGCGGCAGTCGCGCTCGACGTCACCGATACCGCCTCGATCGCCAGGGCTGTCGACGCCGCCGAGGCCGCGCTCGGCCCCGTCACCGTGCTGATCAACAATGCCGGCATCGCCATCGAGAAGCTCGCGACCGAGCAGACCGAGGCGGATTGGGACGCCGTGATCGGTGCCAATCTCAAGGGCGCCTATTTCCTCGCGACGGAAGTGGCGCGCCGCATGATCGCGCGCAAGCAGCCGGGCAACATCGTCAACATCGCCTCCGTGCTCGGCACCGGCGTCTTGAAGGCGCTCTCGCCTTACGCGATCTCCAAGGCCGGCATCCTCCAGGCGACGAGAGCGATGGCGCTCGAACTCGCGGGCCAGAACATCCGTATCAACGCGCTCGCGCCCGGCTATATCGATACCGAGATGAACCACGCCTTCTGGTCGACGCCGGCAGGCGAGCGCCTCGCCAAGCGCATCCCGCAACGCCGCGTCGGCGCCGAGTCCGATCTCGACGGCGCGATCCTGCTGTTGGCATCGAATGCGTCGCGCTACATGACGGGGAGCGTGGTGACCGTGGACGGCGGCTTCTTGCTGAATTGAGCCCCTCTTCGCCTCTCCCCGCTTGCGGGGAGAGGCCGGAACTTGCGAAAGCAAATTCCGGGTGAGGGGGAGTCTCCACGTGTCGCGATCGTTGGCACACGCAGTGTTCCATCCACATCGTCATTGCGAGCGTAGCGAAGCAATCCAGAATCCCACCGCGGAAAGACTCTGGATTGCTTCGCTGCGCTCGCAATGACGGAGAACGACTTAGCGCATCTCCCCCCGGATCATATCCGCCGCCTTCTCCCCGATCATGATGGTCGGCGCATTGGTGTTGCCGCCGATAAGCGTCGGCATGATCGAAGCGTCGACGACGCGCAATCCTGCCACGCCATGCACCTTCAACGCCGGGTCGACCACGGCCATCGCGTCGGTGCCCATCTTGCAGGTGCCGACGGGGTGATAGACGGTGTCGACACGCGCGCGCAGAATTGCGCGGATGTCCTCGTCCGTCTTCACCTCGGATGTGAACATGTCCTTCTTCTGCAGCGCCCGCATCGCAGGCGTCTCCATCAGCCGCCGCGTCGTCTTGAAGCCGGCGACCATCGCCTCGAGATCCTCCGCCTCGCCCAAGAAGTTCGGGTGGATCATCGGTGCTGCGAGCGGATCGACGCTCTTCAGCCAAATGCTGCCGCGGCTCTTCGGCCTGAGCAGACAGAAATGGCATGAGAAGCCCGCCTCCTTGTGCTTCTTGCGGCCGTGGTCGTCGAGCATCGCGATGACGAAGTGGAGCTGGATGTCAGGCACGTCGAGATCAGGCCGGGTTTTCAGAAAGCCACCGCACTCGGCGAAATTCGTCGTCATCACGCCGCGCCGTTCGCGGCGATAGCGCTGGATACCGCGCAGCAGGGATGGCAGCCGGCTGATCGAGGCGTGAACGAAGTGCGGATAATCGGAGGCGTAGACGAATACGAAGTCCGGATGGTCCTGCAGATTACGCCCGACGCCCGGCAGGTGATGCACGACGCCGATGCCGTGCGCGGCAAGTGCGTCGGCGTCGCCTAGTCCCGACAGCATCAGGAGCTGCGGCGACTGGAAGGCGCCGGCGGCGAGGATCACCTCGCGGCGGGCGCGCAACTGCTTTGTCTGCTTGCCCTGCACATATTCGATGCCGACCGCACGCCCTGATTCAAACATGATTTTCGTTGCTTGCGCCCCGGTCTCGAGCCGCAGATTCGGCCGCTTGCCCAGATGGGGCGTCACATAAGCCCGCGCCGCGCTCCAGCGCTCGCCGCCCCGCTGGGTCACTTGGTAGCTGCCGAGCCCTTCATGGTCCTCGGCATTGAAGTCCTCGCGGATGCGGAACTGCGCCTCGCGCGCGGCCTGATGGAAGATGTCGTGGATCGGATTGTCCGAGCGCAGCCGGTTGACGTGCAGCGGTCCGCCCTTGCCGTGATATTCGCCGTCGAAATCGGCGTTGTCTTCGGAAGCCTTGAAGTAGGGCAGCACGTCCGCATACGACCAGCCGGAATTGCCGAGCGCGGCCCAGTGGTCGTAATCCCACTTGTGGCCGCGGATATAGACCATGGCGTTGATCGCCGAGGACCCGCCGAGGCCCTTGCCGCGCGGCTGGTAGCCGATGCGGCCGTTCAGTCCCTTCTGCGGCACGGTATCGAAGGCCCAGTTGGCGGCGGCGTAGGGCAACGCGAGCCCGAATGGCGTCGTGATCCGCCAAGTGTCGTTGCGTCCGCCCGCATCGAGCAGCGCGACAGATGTCCCCGGATCCTCCGACAGCCGCCCCGCAGCGGTGCAGCCGCCCGAGCCCGCGCCCACGACGACGAAATCGAATGTGTCGGTCAATGTTGTTTCCCCCATTTAGCGTCATTCCGGGGCGCGCGAAGCGCGAACCCGGAATCCATTCAGCCGCATGACGTGCTGCGAGATGGATTCCGGGTTCGATGCTGCGCATCGCCCCGGAATGACACTCCGGCGTTTCAGCCTTAATCTTGTTGCCGCAAGCTGGCCCTTTGTGGAACTTCTGGCAAGACCGCGCGAAACGGCGCGAAAATCCGCCCATTCCCCTGTCACAAAGTCGAAAAAAACGTTCCCGCAGCCCTTTCCAAAGGCAGCCCGCCTTGATACATACCCCCCGCACCCCGACGGGCATTGCCCAGGGGTCGCCTTCCAAGGAAGCCTTTGGGACGGAAGCGAAAAGCCAGCGCGACCAGCGCCGGCCGCAACAGACCGTCCCCAGGACTTAACGGAAGGCGCGCAAAGGTTTAACGCGGGGTGGAGCAGCCCGGTAGCTCGTCAGGCTCATAACCTGAAGGTCATAGGTTCAAATCCTATCCCCGCAACCAAATTCGGATTGACCGGATCCGAGACGAAAATGGCCCGCGATAAGCGGGCCATTTTTGTTTTTGGGGGGAAGGATCGCGGGCCGTCTCAAAGCCGGGACGAGGCCGCGGCTAGTGCCAATCCGCTTGAGTCGGTCAGCAATACGGCACGTCTGTGAACCGTGCAGAATTTGGCCGGGTCGGCGAGGCAAACTGAGGCGCTGTCATCGTAGCTCACAATCCGCGGACCAGCAGCACGTCGCAGCAACTGCTTATTCAATGACGATCTCGCCTATCATGCCGTGGTCGGCGTGCGTGCGGCCGTCAGCCGCAACGATGCCGCAGCGCAGGTCGGTGACGCGGCCGGTCGCCACCGGCACGAACCACCATTCCGCCGTTTGCCCGGGATAGACCTCAATCTCGCGGATCGCCCCCTTGAACTCGGCGAGCGCCGCCAACTTGCCGTCGCGCGTTCCCATGGCCTGGACCTTGCGCGTGAAAATGAGCTGCGCGAAGCCCTGCGAGGTGAAGTAATGCGCGTCGTTGCTCGGGTTCTTGAGCACCAGCTTGTAGAGCTTGCCGGTCTCGAACCTCAGCTTGTTTGGCACGAACACGTGCTGCCCTGGCTTGCCGAGCTCGATTGTGACCTCGATCGGCTCCTGCCCCGCCAGATTACCCGCGGCAAACGCGCCGCTCGCGAATGCCATAGACAACAGACCAACGACAGCTAGTGTCGAGGTGAAAGAAAATCTGCGCATGATCGTCATCCTCCTTGCTCGTCTGGTTCGCGCTTCATCCGTTTTCAATCCCGTCAACGATAGAAGTCCATGAACGGCTCGCGGCCGTTGTGGTATCTGCGGCTCCGCATTCAGACATCGAAAATGAAATCATATTTGTGAATGGCGGAGGGACGAACGCCAATCAGTTCGATGTGGTCATCGCCGACCGACACGATGGCATTGCCTTGCACAGATGAGATGCGGACATCATTCCAGCCGAGATTTTCTGCGTGCTTGAACTCGAGTTTGTCGACGCCGGGCTGGAAGTCGGTGATCGTGGCTCTGGTCCCGCCCTTGTCGAAGACGAAATGGTCGGCACCGCCCAGTCCCGTGAGTGTTTGCTTTCCAGTGCCGGCGAACAGGAAATCTCCCTGTGGGCCGCCGACAAGCGTGTCCTTGCCGTTCGAACCGATGACGAGCTGTCGCTCATCGGGATCTTCCGACTCCACGCCGCCCTTTAACCCGGTGTGTCGTGTGTATGCGATGAAGACATCGTCCTGAATGTGTTGGGTATCGGTGTTGCGGAGGATGATGTCGGCGAGCGTCGTCTGCTCGATCTGCTGCAATGTCTTGGCGTCGAAGCCCTGATTTTCAAACCAGAATCGGTCGCCATCGCGCAAGGCCCCGAACTGCATGGCGATGACGGTCTGGAAAGTCTCGCCGACGAGCGCGCCAGCGGCATGATTCTCGGCCAGCCCCCCGGTCCAAAGGTCGATCAGGTCGACGTTGTTCGAGAAGGCCTCCTTCAAGGCCGCCCGCGTTCCCGGATCGCTGGTGATCTGGTCGATCTCCGTATACCGGGCGAGGCCGAGCGATTCGCGTACGTCGTTGAGGGATCCGACACCGAAATCGCGCTCACGCTGGATGTTGATCGCGGCGAGATCCATGCTCACCGGCGGGTCGAAGAGGAAATTGCGCAGGTCTTCGACGATGCGAACATCCATAGCCTGCGACGGGTCGCCCGCCAGATGGCGCAACTGCCCGTCGGCGCCGCCGGACGCAACGAAATCCGATGGCGGTGCGAAGAAGATATCCTTGAGCTCACGCTCCGTTCCTTCGATCACCTCGCCGTTCTCCGCCAGGCTCTCGGTTTCCGCGGAGACGATCGAATGCCCGAAGCGGAAGGCGATGTTGAACTCAAGCGAAAGGCGCGGGTCCACGCTTGCGTCGTAACCGCCGTAAGGCGCAATCGCATCGTCGCCGAGCAGGTTCGGCAGAAATTCCTCATACGTGATGTTCGCGATCTCCGCCGTGACGATGGCTCGCGCATAGTTGTAGAGCTGATCGCCGCTCCAGGTCGGGTGCGCATTGTGCAGCTTGTCGACCTGATAATTGTGTTCGCGCACGAACAGCGTGTGCAGCGAAGTCAGCGCAAAGTTCTCTGCGGCGCGCGGATCGCCGGCAGCGAACATGCCGTTGACGATCGGAAGATTGCCTCCCTCCGACACCTTCATGTGTCCGTCGGGCAGGCGCAGGCTCGTCGCCGTCGCTAAGTTGGAGCCGTAGACCATGGAGGCATCGAGCCAGCCGGTGCTGAAATTGAGGGGAGTGGCCGGGTTGTCCGGGCTCGTTCCGCTCGACGGATCGGTGATCGCTCGGGTCATGGGCATGATTGCGCCGTCGCCGAACACAGGGTCGCCGTTGGGCACCGCGATGCTGATGTCATTGATGCCGTCGCTGCGCGTCAGCGTCAGATCGTGATCGATGAACTGGCCCCAGGCGTACATGAATGCCGACACGCCTTGCTCGTTGGGGACGTTCGCGTCGCCCTCGCCGACAACGACGTTGCTGATGGTCCGCGGGTTGGGGCCATCGAGCGGCTCGGAAATGCCGTCGCTGAAATGGGCGGGGCCAATGCGGTCGACCGCCGTACCGGCGGCGTTGAGGTCGAGGTCCGTGATTGTTTCCCGAACCGTCAAAGCTGCGGAACTGGAGCGTCGGCGGGGGCGGTTGCGGGCACCCGTACCAAACCTGATGGCCTGTTAAACGCCCAGTGAAACTCGCCTGAATGACTGCCGCGCGGCTCTTGGAAACCAGTCCAGAGAGACGCGCCGGGCCCGTCGTCAAAGTCGAAAGGGTTCTGCTTGAGGCGAAACTCGCTTGGCCAAGTCGGTCGCAGCCCCCGCATCATGTGCCTCCCCTTTTTATGTAATGCGAGTAAGAATGATTTGCATCTGTAGTGCAAATGCGAATTAGTTGCAATACATTCGATAGGGAGCGTCCGCGCCGGGGAGGGGAAGGGGCCTCCGGGCTCGGCAGATGTCGAGTTGTGGAGAGGTCGTGGCCGCGATGCACCTGCTGCTGGGATAGCGTCCAAGGTCTGCCGCTCAAATTGCGGCTTGAAGCAAGTGTCGGTATCGGTGGTTGCCTATCCCCGCAGTCAAATTCGGATTGACCGGATCCGAGACGACAACGGCCCGCGCGAAGCGGGCCGTTTTTGTTTTGGCGATGGGATCGCCGCGCTACCTCGCCGCGGTCTGCCAGGCGAGTAGCCGCTGCTCGACGAGTGACATCGCAACTGACGTCAAATATCCGGTCGCACCGAGCAGGATGACGCCGGCGAAGAGGTCGGCGGATCGAAACGCGCGTGCCGAGAGCAGGACCCAGTGACCAAGGCCGTCGAGGCCGGCCAGGATCTCGCAGACCACCGAGAGGATCAGCGCGACGGTCAGGCTGAGCCGCATGCCCGCGAGGATATCCGGCAATGCCGAGGGCAGGGCGATCTTGGCGATGATGGCGGTGCGCGACATCTGCAGCGAGCGGGCGACCTCATACAGCCGCGGCTCGACTGCGGCAAAGCCGTGAATGGTGGCGAGCATGATCGGCCAGATCGCGCCGAAGGCGATCACGAACAGCGCCATGCCTTGCGTCAGCCCGAGCATCGCGATCGCGACCGGGATGATCGCCGAGACCGGCAGGGGCCTTAAGAATTCCAGCGACGGCGCGACATAGGCGCGCATCGTCTTGGACGAGCCGATCAGCGCGCCGAGAGCAATGCCGGCGATCGAGGCGGCGAACCAGCCATAGGCCATGTGCTCCAGCGTGCCGACGAGCTTGCCCGCGAGATCGCCGCTGGCGAAGCCACGCACCAAAGCGGCCCAGGCGCGGTCCGGACCAGGCAGGAACACAGGCGACACCAGGCGCAGGTCGGCGATGAGCTGCCACGCCGCGATGAAGCCCGCTGCGACGAGGACGCTTGCGACACGCCAGAGGATCGCCGCGCGCTTCATGGATTGTCTCCGGCGAGCGCGGCGCGGCCGAACAGGCGGCGCTGGGCCCCGATCAACAGCATGTTCAGCGCGTAGCCGATCGCGCCGATCCAGACGAGATAGGCCAGCATCAGGTCGGCGCGCAGTGCCTGCTGCGCCAGCATGATGCCGGCACCCAAGCCGATCGGGTTGATGGCGATCTCGACGGTGACGGCGACGATCAGGGCGATCCCGGCCGACAGGCGGAAGGCGACGAAGATCCTCGGCAGTGCGGCCGGGATCACGATCTTCGCGATCCGTTGCGGCGCGCTCAGCCGCAAGGCCCGCGATACCTCCATCAATCGCGGCTCGATGCTGCGCACCGCGCTGCGCGTCATGATCAGCATCGGCCAGACGCAGGCGAACGCCACGATCACGATCTCCATGCGGTAGCCGAAGCCGAGCGCGATCAACGCAATCGGCAGCAGCGCGATCGAGGGAATCGGGCGGATCGCCTCGACCGTCACCTCCATCAGCCGGT
Organism: Bradyrhizobium sp. USDA 336; assembly: GCF_044908355.1. Lineage (NCBI taxonomy): Bacteria > Pseudomonadati > Pseudomonadota > Alphaproteobacteria > Hyphomicrobiales > Nitrobacteraceae > Bradyrhizobium > Bradyrhizobium sp. USDA 336. Next base: position 6,520,267 of record NZ_JBIYDC010000002.1, read on the forward strand.
CGAGGGGACGCGAGATGCCGAAGGCAATGCCGAGCGCAAGTCCGATGGCGCTGCCGATGGCAAGCCCCGCAAAGGCGGCGAACAGCGTGTCGCGGGTCGCGACCGGAATCGAGAGATCGGCGAGCGCCGTGGCCAGCGCCGCGAGGATTGCGCTCGGCGGCGCCAGGCTGTCGCTTTGCAGATGGGTGAGGCGCGCCCAGAGCTCAAACGCCAGCACCAGCGCCAGCGGCAGCAGCAAGGGCTTGGTGCGGTCGAGGCTCAATGCTCGGTCGCCTTGATGAAGTCGAACAATTGCCGGCGCAGCCGCAGGAATTCCGGATGTTCGCGGGTGGCGAGCTGGTCGCGCGGACGCGGCAGGTCGACGTCGAGCTCGATCCCGATCCGGCCGGGATGCGGCAAGAGGCCGATGACGCGGTCGCCGAGATAGATCGCCTCGTCAAGATCGTGGGTCACGAAGATCACGGTGGTCTGGCTCGCCTGCGTCAGCGACAGGACCTCGTCCTGCAAGCCTTGCCGGGTCATCGCATCCAGCGCGCCGAACGGCTCGTCCATCAGCAGCGTGGTCGGCTCCTGCGCAAGGCAGCGCGCGATCTGCAGCCGTTGCTGCATACCTCCTGACATCTCAGTCGGATATTTGTCGGCATGGCCGGGCAACCCGACCTTGCGCAGCAGCGCCTCGATGCGCGCGCCGCGTTCGCGCGCCGGCACCCGCGAGGCTTCCAGCGCCAGCGAGATGTTTCCGGCGGCGGTCCGCCACGGCAACAGCGCCTTGCCGTAATCCTGGAACACGATCGCGACCTCGCGCCGCGGCTCGGTGATCTCTTCGCCCTCAAACGTCACCGCGCCGCTCGTGGGGCGATAGAGGCCTGCGGCGAGCCGCAGCGCCGTGGTCTTGCCGCAGCCGGAGGCGCCGACGATGCAGAGGAATTCGCCCGGCCGCACCTGAAGATCGAGGTTCTCGATGATGGTCTTGCCGCCGAGCCGCAGCGTCGCGGCATTGAACGCGATCAGCGGTTTCTGCCGCCGCGCGGCGCGCGCCTCGCTGAGCCTTGCAACGACGCTCATGATTGCTCTCCGCCCACCTGCGGATAGACGAAGTCGATGGTCGAGTGCAGATGCGCCGCCAGCATTTTTTGCGCGGCGGCCACGTCGCGGGCGAGCACGTGGTCGGCGAGTATCTGGTGACTGCGGATGAATCTCTCGCCGCTGTCGATGGCGCCCATCATCACGCGGCGGTAGCGGTAGGCCTGGTCGTAGAGGTCGGAGTGGGCGGCCAGCATGCGCCGCGAGCCGCAGGCGGCGAGCAGCGCGGTGTGGAAGCCCTTGTGCAGCCGGTCGAACTCCGCAGCGCCCTCGCGGAATTCGTTGCCGGTGCGCTCGATATGCCGGCGCATCTGATGCAGCGCGCTGATGATGCCGGCCTCCCAGGCGGCATCGCCGTGCAGGATCGCCAGCCTGACCGCCTCGATCTCGACCGCGGTCCGCATGCAGGTGATGTCGGCGAGATCTTCGCGGCTGACCTCGGCGACGCGGAAGCCGCGCTGGCCGATGCCGACGATCAGGCCGCGCGACATCAGCCGCGACAGGCCTTCACGCAGCGGCGTGGCGCCGATATCGTAACGCTGCACGAGGTCGACGATGCCGAGCCGCGATCCCGGCGCGAGATCTCCGGCCAGGATGTCCTGCTCGATGAGGTTTGCGGCACGCTCGCTCAAGGTGCCGGCTTCCGTCGGCGGGCGTTCGAGAGTGCGCTCGGGAGCTGGCATCGTCGATATCCCCTAGTTCAGCACCAGTTTCGCGGTGTCGAGCTTCGATTGCAGCATCTTCTGCGACGACATCACCTCGATCCACCAGCTGAGGTTTTGCGGCTTGAGGTTCGGCTCGGACTGGTTCGGCGGCGTCGCCTTGACGAGATCGAGCGGCTGCTTGGTGAACTTGGCGATCGAGGCCGAGGCCTTCTCGCGGTCGCTGTTGACGATCGTGGCGGCCTCCGCGATCGCTTCGCGGAACTTCTTCACGGTGGCCACATTCTTCTCCGCCCAGTCGCGGGATGCGGCATAGAAGATGATCGGATCGGTGCGGCCGAGCTCGGCGCCATAGCGCGCGCCGACCGAGCCGAGCCCCGCATTGCTCATGCGCGTGATGAACGGCTCGGCGGTGAGCACGGCATCGACGCCGCCTGATTTGATGATGTCGGCCATGGTCGGGAAGGTGACCTCGACGAAATTGACGCTTCGGGGATCGACGCCTTTCTCGACCAGCCATTTCACGAACAGCACGTGCAGGAAGGCGTTCAGGCCCGGCGCGCCGACCTTCTTGCCGATGAAGTCCTTGGGATCCTTGATTGTGATGCCGTTGCGGACGAAGGCCGCGATCGCGGTGTTGGAGGTCGGGTTCATGACCGAGGCGCCGGCAATCGCGACGAGGTCGAGGCCGCCGTCGACGGCTTGCAGGAAGACGGTGGAGGTGGGTCCGCCGACCTGAATCGAATTCGACAGGATCGCCGCCGGGATGTTGGAGTTGATCGCGATCGGCGTCATCTCGACGTTCAGCCCGTGCTTTCTAAAAATGCCTTCGTCGACCGCGACCATGGCCGAGGCGCAGTCGGAAGTCGCGGTGCAGCCGATCTGGATCTTGGCCTGCGCCAGCACGGGCGCCGTGGAAGCAACGGACACCCCAAGGCCCACCGTGAGACCTGCCAATATCGCCCTGACCTGTGTCCCTCTCACCGCGCTCTCCCGATTTGTATTTTTCTATCTTGTTTATCGATATTTTATCTGATCATATATTTCGAACGATAACAAGGGGTGCCCAAGGTGAAACTCGCAACATTCAGATCGGCCGGTCAGGAGAAGATCGGAGCCGTCCACAGCAATAGCAGCCAGGTGTTCGACCTCGCCGCCGCGGCCGCACGGGACGGCGGGGCCGATCCGGCCTTTGGCTCGATGCTGGCGCTGATCGACGCCGGGCCCCGCGCGCTCGATCGGGCCCGGGCCCTGCTCGACAAGCACGGCCAGGACGCGACGCTGTCGGCGGCGGTCAACGCCGTCGACATCCTCGCGCCGGTCCCGGAGCCCAGGCAAATGCGGGACGGCATGTCGTTTCCCCTGCACATCCTGCAGGCGCCGCGCGGGCAGCAAAAGCTCGCCGCGCGTGCCAAGGGCGACATGGCGGCATTGGCGCGCATCGACGCCGAGCCGCTCGGCGAATTGCCCGAGGTCTATCGCAAGCAGCCGATCTTCTACATCACCAACCGCTTCAGCGTCCGCGGCACCAACACCACGGTGAAATGGCCTCGCTACAGCAAGGTGATGGACTACGAGCTCGAATTCGGGATCATCACCAAGAACAAGGGCGCCAACATCACGCCTGCGAAGGCTGGGGATCACATCTTCGGCTACACCATCTTCAACGATTTCTCGGCGCGCGACGCCCAGCGCATCGAGATGGAGGGACGGCTCGGCCCTGCCAAGGGCAAGAGTTTTGACGGCGGCAACGTGATGGGGCCCTGGATCGTGACACCGGACGAGATCGGTGATCCCTACAAGCTAAAGATGGAAGCGCGCGTCAACGGCGAGACCCGCTCGAAAGGCGTGAGCGAGGGCATGCTGTTTTCGTTCGAGGAGATCATCGCGCACGTCTCCCAGGACGAGACGCTGATGCCCGGTGAATTCATCGGCTCCGGCACGGTCGGCAATGGCTGCGGCCTCGAGCTCGGCTGGTTTCTCGAGCATGGCGATACGATCGAGCTCGAGGTCGAGAAGATCGGTATCTTGAAGAACCGCGTCGAGCGGCAAGATACCTGAAGGGGACGTCTGAAGGCGCGGCTGACGCCGCCAACGAAAACAATCGACGAGGAAGCGCCATGACGAGCAAGCTGATCGACATCTCAGTCCCTCTCCAGAACGACGTGCCCGCCGACCCGCCCGGCAATCATCCGACGATCCAGTATATCGATCATCAGCAGGGCCTGCCGCGCATGCTGCAGTTCTTCGACGGGCTGAAGGCCGAGGATCTGCCTGATGGCCAGGGCTGGGCGGTGGAGCAGGTCAGTCTCTCCACCCACAACGGCACGCATCTCGACGCCCCCTGGCATTTTCACCCGACCATGAATCGCGGCGAGCGGTCCTGGACCATCGACGAGGTGCCGCTGGAATGGTGCTACCAGCCCGGCGTGAAGCTCGACTTCCGGCACCTGCCGGACGGCTATGTCGCAACGGCCAAGGACGTCGAGGCCGAGCTCGAGCGCATCGGCCACGAGCTGAAGCCGCTCGAGATCGTCGTGGTCAACACCAGCGCTGGCGCCAAATATGGCCGGCAGGACTACGTCACGTCGGGCTGTGGCATGGGCTACGAAGCAACCATGTACCTGCTCGAGCGCGGCGTGCGCCTGACCGGCACCGACGGCTGGAGCTGGGACGCGCCGTTCGTTCACACCGCGAAGAAATATGCCGAGACGAAAGACGCCAGCCTGATCTGGGAAGGCCACAAGGCCGGACGCCATATCGGCTATTGTCATCTCGAGAAGCTGCACAATCTCGAACTGCTGCCGCCGTCAGGCTTCAAGGTGTCATGCTTCCCGGTCAAGATCGAGCGCGCCTCGGCCGGATGGACGCGTGCGGTCGCGATCTTGGAAGGCTAGCTCCTCGAGGCCCGCGACCACCGAGACCGACAATTGCCGATGACGTCCATTTGACGCGATTGACGCCCAACGCGGAGCCGCCGCCGGCCTGTCGCTGACTTTACCCTTGATGGAATCGAGTCCGATAGTCATGCGGCAACACGTTCAGGCGGCGGCGGAACGCGCGGCGCAGATGCTCTTCGCTTTGAAAGCCTGCGCGCGCGGCGATTTCCTTGATAGGGGAGGCGGACTCTTCCAGCGCGCGTCGGGCGGCCTCGACGCGAAGCTCTTCCACCGCCTTGGCCGGGGTGCGGCCGGTCTTCTGGCGAAACACGCGCGCGAAGGTGCGCGGGCTCATGCCGGCTCGTTCGGCGAGACTTTCGACGCGCAAATCGCGGCCCAGATTTTCCTGCATCCAGCTCGAAATTGTTTCGAAAGCGCGGTCTTCCGAGGCCTGCATTGACAGCGGCACGCTGAATTGCGCCTGCCCGCCGGGCCGCTTGAGGAAAACGACGAGCCGGCGCGCGATGCGCATGGCCTCGCGATGGCCGAGATCATCTTCCAGCAGCGTAAGCGCCAGATCGATGCCGGCCGTCACGCCTGCCGATGTCCAGATGCCGCCGTCATGCACAAAGACTGGATCGACCTGAACCGAAACGTCGGGATGTTTTTCTCGCAGCAGGTCACAGGAACCCCAATGGGTGACCGCGCGCCGCCCGCGCAGCAGCCCGGCCGCAGCCAGAACGAATGTACCCGTGCAGACCGAGCAGACGCGCCTTGCCTTCGGCGCTGCCAGGCGAAACCAATCGACCAGCGCGGCTTCTGCAGCGGCGCGATGGACGCCGGGACCCCCACCCACCACGAGGGTGTCGATGTTCTTTTGGTCGCAATCAGCGAGGGCGGTCGTGATCACCTCCAGACCGGACGAGGTTTTGACCGGCCCGCCCTTCAACGAGCAGATCTGCCAGACATAGGGCGCCTGCCCCGCTTTGGACGTTTCGCAGGCCAACTCGAAGGCCTGCAGCGGTCCGGCGAAGTCGAGCAACAGGCAGTCGTCGAACAGCACGAAGATCACGCGGCGGCGGACGGAACGGGCCATTGGCAGCGCCTTGAGCAGGGACGGCTTGGCAGGAATTGCGTGTGTAATGACATTTCGGCAAATGCCCTCCGCTGTCAACATGGGTTATCCAACGTAGGAGGGCTCAATGTCCGGCAAGCGGATCGAAATCGGAATTCTGTACTATCCCGGGATGACGCAGCTGGACGTCACCGGACCTTTCGAAGTGTTTGCCCGTCTGCCGAACGTCCGCATGCACCTGTTGTGGAAGCGTATCGAGCCTGTCGTCAGCGACGTCGGTCTTCCGCTGCTGCCAACCACGACGTTCGCCGACTGCCCGGATCTGGACGTGTTCTGCATCGGCGGCGGCCCGGGACAGGTCGCCACCATGGACGATGACGAGGTGATTGCCTTCGTTCGCGACAAGGGTGGATCGGCACGCTACATCACTTCGGTTTGCGCCGGCTGTCTGATCCTCGGCGCCGCAGGCCTGATCGACGGATACAGGTCAGCCTGCCATTGGCTGATGAGCGACCAGCTTGCTGCCTTTGGCGCCATCGCCGTCGACGAACGCGTCGTGGTTGACCGCAACCGCATTTCCGGCGGCGGTGTCACCGCCGGTATCGATTTCGGTTTTCAGGTCGCCGCCGAGCTCTGCGGCGAAGACGTTGCGAAAAATCTCCAGTTGATGCTGGAATATCAGCCGCAGCCGCCGTTCGACATCACCGTGCAGAATGCGCCGCGTGAGCTGATTTCCCGCATGCGCCGCGAGGCCGAACCTTGGCTGCAAAAGCGCGCAGCCGCGGTGCAGAAGGCAGTTTCTAAACTCAAGGCGAAAGCAACGGCAGCTTAAGCCCGTTCGGCACAGGGAGGAAAGCCACAAGCGCCACTATTGGAAAGGTGTTCGCATGAACTGGCACGGCCGCATCGCTACCCTTCTCGTCGTTGGGACTTTCATCGCATCTTGTCCGCCCACTCGCGCCGCCGAACTCTCCGGTAGTGTGGTCCGGATCGGCATCATCAATGACCAGACCGGGCCATTGTCCGACCTGTCGGGATCGGGCTCCGTTGCGGCAGCCAAGATGGCGGCGGAAGATTTTCAGAAATTAGTGCCGTCGATCAAGGTCGAGATCTTGGCCGCCGATCATCAGAACAAGCCTGATATCGGCGTCGGCATTGTGCGGAAATGGTTCGACGTCGACGGCGTCGACATGGTCGCCGACGTGTCCAATTCGGCCGTGGGGCTGGCGATCCAGTCGCTGGCGCGCGACAAGAACAAGATTGCGATCTATTCGGCGGTGGCGACCACCGAATTGACGGGCAAGCAATGTTCGCGAAGCGGCCTGGCCTGGCTGCACGATTCCTACAATCTGGTGTCGGGACCGATCCGCACCCTGGTCAGCCAGGGCTACGACACCTGGTTCTTCATCGCGGCCGATTACGCGTTCGGCAAGAACATGGTGTCGGAATCGCAGCGCGTGCTGGCGGCCGCGGGCGGCAAGTCGCTCGGCGCGGTGTATCACCCGATTGGCAACGCGGACTACAGCTCGTTCATCCTGCAGGCGAAGGCGTCGGGCGCGAAGGCGATCGCCTTCGCCAATGCCGGCGATCAGCTGGTCAACCTGATGAAGCAGTGGAACGAGTTCGGCATGAACACGGGAAACCAGAAGCCCGTGGCCGAACTGATGTTCGACACCGATGTTCATGCCATGGGCCCGAAAATCGCCATGGGCCTGACCACGCTGACGGCATGGTACTGGGCGCTGGATGACGAGAGCCGGGCGTTCGGCCGGCGCTTCTTCAAGCTTCGCAACGCCATGCCCACGGCACCGCAAGCCGCGGTCTATTCCGGCGTCAGCCACTATCTGAAAGCAGTCGCTGCCGTAGGCACGGATGCAACGGATCCAGTGCTGGAGAAGATGCGCGCGACGTCCGTCGACGATTTTTACGCACGCGGCGCGCGGTTGCGCGAGGACGGCAAGCTCGTGCACGACTTCTACCTTGTGCAGGTGAAGGATCCGTCCGAGGTCAAGGCACCCTGGGAGTACTACAACGTGCTCGAGAAAATTCCGAGCGGCGAAGTCTACGCTTCGCTCGCTGACAGTGAATGCCCGCTGGTCAGGCGGGGTAATTGAGCTTGGAGTGCCAAACCGCGATGATGCCACTATGCTCCTGTTTTGCCCGACGAAGCAAATCACGGGAGACGTCATTCGGATGGGAGCAACCATCGCGGCCAATTCTCCTCGGCTCGCTTAGGCGCGCCGGACGGGCGAGTGGAACCACTGTCCCTTGGCTTTTTGGCTCCTGAAATCCTGCCCGACTCACACCCAATCCCGCTTCCCACCTAACCCATTGATCTTGCAGCCACCGTCTACTGTGCATGGGGTTGTTTTCGCGGGTTTTATTTGCCCGCGTGTAATTTGACGTCGCTGACAGCGCCGACTACGGTCCGCGAAACACGAAAGCTCGCGGCCTTTGTGCTGAACGAAAATTCCACGGGGAAGAAATGACCGGCGACATTGCAGCCACCATCTCGAAAGCGCGCGAGCATTCCATCGGCGATCTCCTGCGCCGCTCCGCAGGCCGCGAGCCGAAAAAGCTCGCGGTGAGCTGCGGCGATGTCAGCTGGAGCTTTGCCGAGATGGATGCGATCTGCAACCGGCTCGGCCGCGGCCTGCTCAGCCTCGGCGTTGGCAAGGGCGACCGTCTCGCCGTGCTCTCCCGCAACTCGCACGCCTTTGCGGCGCTACGCTTCGCGGCGGCGCGGATCGGCGCGGTGCTGGTGCCGATCAACTTCATGCTCAATCCGGACGAGATCAATTTCATCCTGAAGAGCTCCGGCGCAAAGCTGCTGGCGACCGGACCGGATTTCGTCGGTCCGGCACGCGCGGCGAGCGCAAAGGATTGCGCGGTCGAGAAGATGATCTGGCTGCCGGGCGAGGATCCGGCCGTGCCGCCTGCAGACCTCACCAGCTTCGACGATCTCCTGCATCCCGACGGCTCGTTCCTGGATGCCTCGGTCGACGGCCGCGATCTCGCGCAGATCGTCTACACCTCGGGCACGGAATCGCTGCCGAAGGGTGCGATGCTGACCCATGAAGCCGTGATGTGGCAGTATGTCAGCTGCATCATCGACGGCGGCATGAGCGTGGAGGACAAGTTCCTGCACGCTTTGCCGCTGTATCATTGCGCGCAGCTGGATGTGTTCCTGGGCCCGCAGGTGTATCTCGGCGCCTCCGGCGTAATTACCGGCAAGCCGACCGCCGACAACATCCTGGCGCTGATCCAGGCGCACAGGATCACCTCGTTCTTCGCGCCGCCGACGATCTGGATCGCGATGCTGCGCTCGCCGAACTTCGACAAGACCGATCTGTCGACCTTGCAGAAGGGCTATTACGGCGCCTCGATCATGCCGGTGGAGGTGCTGCTCGAATTGCAGCGCCGTCTGCCCGCGGTCAAGTTCTGGAATTTCTACGGCCAGACCGAGATCGCGCCGCTCGCGACCGTGCTGCGACCGGAGGATCAGCTCCGCAAGGCCGGCTCCGCCGGCAAGCCCGTGCTCAATGTCGAGACCGCGCGTCGTCAACACGGCGATGGAGGATGTCAAGGTCGGCGAAGTCGGCGAGATCGTGCATCGCTCGCCGCATCTGCTCTCCGGCTATTACAACGATCCGGTCAAGACTGCGGCGGCATTTGCCGGCGGCTGGTTTCACTCCGGCGATCTCGCCACCGTCGACGAGGAAGGCCACATCACCGTGGTCGACCGCGTCAAGGACATGATCAAGACCGGCGGCGAGAACGTCGCGAGCCGCGAGGTCGAGGAGATGGTCTATCGCATTCCGGAGGTCTCCGAGGTCGCGGTGGTCGGCCTGCCCGATCCGCGCTGGATCGAGGCCGTGACCGCCATCGTCGTGGTCAAGACCGGGGCGAAGCTCGACGAAGACGCCGTCATCAGGCATTGCGCCGGCCACATGGCCCATTTCAAGGTGCCCAAGCGCGTGATCTTCGTGGACGCCCTGCCGAAGAATCCGAGCGGCAAGCTGCTCAAGCGCGAGCTGCGCCAGCGCTTCGTCGGCGGCGAGACGCTCGACAAGGCGGTGCAGAAGAGTTTTGGGACCTAGCAGGCGCCGTTCCGGCGCCGTCACGGCGAATTCGCCTATTCGGCCTCGCCAGCCAGCTTCCTGACATCGTCGGGCGTCGCTCCGAAACGGCGGCGAAATGCGCGATGGAAGTAGGAGACGTCGTGAAATCCCGCGAGATGCGCGATCTCGATGATCTTGCGGCCGCGCATTGCAGGATTTCGCAGCAGCCGCTCGGCGCGCAGTAATCGTTGCTCCAACACGAAGCCGCTATAGGTGATGCCGGCCTTCTCGAACAGTAGCTGGATCGTGCGCGCGCTGATGCGGTGCGTGGCTGCGAGGTCGGACAGCGACAATGCGGGGCTGTCCAGCTGCGCCAGGATGTCGGACTTGAGCGCTTCGAAGCGCGCCGCCGCAAGGCCGCGCAATTGAGCCTCTTCGGCGGCATCGCCGCGTGCGCCGAGCATCAGGACGGCGAGGTCGAACAGGTGCTGCGAGACCGCATCGAGCTCCGCCGGCGCGAGCTTGTCCGCGTGCGCGTGTGCGAGGTCGTAATATCGCAGGAACATCGATGTGATCGGGTTGGCGCCGGAGATCGACCCCGCGATTAGGTCCTCGGCATTCGGGCAGGCGCGCAGCAGAGCTTTCCGCGGCAGCAGCGCGGTCTGGAAATTACCATACGCCAGTTGCGTGATTTGGGCCCCCTTGATCGAGGGATCGCCGATCGTGATGTCGCCGGCGGCGACCTCCAGTGGCCGTTTCCCCATGGCCCCACGCAATGCCGAATTGGGCGACGTCGTGATCACCAACTCGTCGTTCGTTCCCAATGACACGAAGGACATCGGCGTGCCGAACGAGGCCGAGAGTCTGAGGCGGGGAAGAATGGCAGGCGCAATGGTTCGGTGAACGCGCCCTTCACCAACCGGCACGAAATCGACGTTCGCTACCTGACGGCAAAACTGCTCGCGCCATTGCTCATAGGCCGCACCGTTCGGGTCGCCATCGAATGAGAGCTGCGGCTGGGTCATCGATCGCCGGAACGCCTATTGCCGATTCATTGCGGTCCGCACTTTCGTCGGCGCGCCGGGGATGCGGCAACTGGAAAAGCGCCAGATTGCGCGAAAAACCACTCGCACCTACGCGCTGAGCCAGCGACGAGGTGCCGCAGCCTGCTTATTGGGCAGATCGAAGGCGGGCACGTTGCGCCGCGACCGCCATACGGCGCTGTCGCTCAATATTTCTTCACCGCCGCACTGAAGGCCAGCCACAGCGCGATCGACGCCAGGCCAAAGCCGCCGAGCAGCAGGAAGGTCGGCCCATAGCCGATCCATTGCGCGATCCAGCCGCCGAGAGCGGGACTGAGGCTCGCGCCGATACCCTGCACGGTGATCACGGCGCCCTGGCCGAGATTGATGCGGCCGGTGCCGTTGAGCGAGCGCGCGACCATGCCGGGGACGGCGACCGTTTGCAGTCCGGTGCCGATGCCGTCGAGCACCTGCATCGGCACCACGCCCCACCATCCCGTGACGAAGAACGCGAGCACGCCGCGGACCGGCAAGAACATGAAAGACACCAGGATCACCGGCCAGTAATTGCGCTTGCTCGCGGCCTTCATCGCGATCAGCGACGTGACGATCATCACGCCCTGTGCGATCACCACGGTGGTTGCGACGAAGCTCGGGCCGTTGGCCTGTCCCTCGGCGACCGCGGCAAGTCCGTACAGCGGCACGATCGCGGCATTGCCGAGGTGGAACAGCGCGAGGGCGAGAGCAAGCACGAGCAACGCCTTGTGCTTCAGCAGCATCGTCATCGCATCCGGCGGCGCCTTGGAATCCTCCTCCTTGCTGCCGCGCGCGGCGCGGTCGTCGATCGCCTTGGCTGGAATCATCAGCACGCAAGCGATCGCGATGGCGCCGAACAGGGCCGCCAGCGCGAACACGGCAAAATAGCCATACTTGTAGCCGAGATAGCCTGAGAGCGCGGCTCCGACCATGTTGCCGGCGTGGTTGTAGGCCTGGTTACGGCCATTGAGCGCATTGAAGCCCTTCTGCTTGGCGATACCGAGCGTGATGCCCGTGACGGCCGGCACGATTGCGGCGCTCGCCAGCGATTGCGCGACTTGCGAGAACGTCACCGCCCAGAAGTTTTGCGAGATCAGGATGATTGCGGACGCCGAAACGACGCAGATGCCGGGAATGATCACCCACAGCCGCTTGTTGCGGCTGGAATCGATGAAGCCGCCGATCGGAGTCGTGACCAGCATGCCCGCGACGTTGCCGATCGTCATTGCCGTGCCGATCAGGCCGGTCGCCCAGCCGCGTTCCTGAAGGAAGACCCCGACGAACGGCCCGATGCCCGACTGCATGTCGGCCATGAAGAAATTGAGCGCGAACAGGGGCCAGATGCGAGACGTTGAAGGGCGCGATGTCATCGAGACGCTGAACTTGATGCTGCCGATCGAATCGGATCTCGCATGAGACGGGCTCGGCGGGCGCTGCGGGCGCCCGGGGCGGACCAGAACTTAACCTGCTCTCATGGCGTTGGTTCCGGTTGCTCTTGCGATCCGGCGCGCGCGACGTCATGTCTTGCAAGAATGGACTCACGATGGATCAGCGCGATGCCCCTCTGGACCTGCGCAACCTGCGGCGCTCAATTCCCGGATAGCGGGAATCCCCCTGCGGCCTGTCCGATCTGCGAGGACGAGCGCCAGTTCGTCGGCTGGGACGGTCAAGCCTTCCTCACGCGCGAGGAGCTCGCGCGCAAGCACCGACTGGTGGGGCGCGACGATCTCGGCCTGACCGGGATCGGCATGGAGCCGAGCTTCGCCATCGGGCAGCGCGCGCTGCTGGTGCCCGACGGCGGCGGCTGCGTGATGTGGGACTGCATTCCACTCGCGAGCGACGAGGCCATCCACCACATCGCGGCGCTCGGCGGCCTCAAGGCCATTGCGATCTCGCATCCGCATTATTATGGCGCGGCCGCCGACTGGAGCGACAGGTTCGGTGGCGTGCCGGTCTATCTGCATGCCGACGATCGCGCCTTCGTCACGCGACCTCACCCGGCGATCGTGCACTGGACCGGCGAAAGCCATCGACTCTCCGACGACGTGCTGCTGCTGCGCACCGGCGGCCACTTCGCCGGCGCCACCGTGCTGCATTATGCGCGTGGTGCGGACGGCAAGGGCGCGCTGCTCACGGGAGATATCGCGCAGGTGACGATGGACCGGCGCTTCGTCAGCTTCATGTATTCCTACCCGAACTACATGCCGCTCAACGCCGCTGCGGTACGGCGGATCGCGTCGGCTGTCGAGCCGCTCGCCTTCGACCGGATCTACGGCGCTTGGTGGGGCCGCAACATCGCCGGCGGTGCCAAGGCGGCGTTTGCTGCGTCGGTCGCGCGCTATCTCGCGGCCATCGCCTGAGACGGGTTGCGGATCGGATTTATCTTGCCGGCCTCTAATAACTGTACTAAAAGTACACTATAAGGAAAGCGACACGTCCGGTGAAAGCCGGCATGATCGATGCATCGCGGACGCCGGGAAGGTGAGCGGGAGCTGAGTGCATGACGGTGCAGCGCGATGACGAGATCTTCGAGGCTAGCGACGTCGCGCTCCAATCCGGGACCGTCTTTCCCTCCCTGAAGCTCGCCTACAAGACCTACGGCACGCTGAGCCCGGCCAGGGACAACGTCATCCTCTATCCGACCTCGTTCAGCGCGCAGCATACCGACATTGAATGGCTGATCGGCCCCGACGGCGTGCTCGATCCCACGCGCTACTTCATCATCATCCCGAACCTGTTCGGCAACGGCCTATCGTCTTCGCCCTCGAACACGCCCGCGCCCTTCCCCGAGGTGACCTATCACGATGCCATCGCGGTCCAGCACCGCCTGCTCACCGAACGCTTCGGCATCTCGAAGCTTGCTCTGGTCTATGGCTGGTCGATGGGCGGCATGCAGGCCTATCACTGGGCGGCGCTGCATCCCGACATGGTCGAGCGCGCCGCGGTCGTCTGCGGCAGCGCCCGCTGCGCACCCTATAATTACGTCTTCCTCGAAGGCGTGAAGGCCGCGCTCACGGCCGATCCCGCCTTCCGCGATGGCCGTTTCGTCGAAAAACCCGTCGCCGGCCACCGCGCCATGGGACGCGTCTATGCCGGCTGGGCGATGTCGCACGGCTTCTATCGCGACGAGCTCTGGCGCGAGGCCGGCTTCACTTCACTCGAGGATTATCTCGTCCGCGCCTGGGATGCGACCTTCGCGCGGCGCGATGCCAACGATCTTCTGGCGCAGATCGGTATCTGGCAGCGTGGCGACATTAGTCGGTGTGTGGCATTCGCCGGTGATCTCGATCGCGCGCTGGCGGCGATCAAGGCACACATGCTGCTGATGCCGGGCGCGACCGACCGCTATTTCGACGTGCACGACAACGAGGACGAGCTCGGCAAGCTCGTCAACGCGAGATCGGCGGTGCTGCATCCGATCCCATCGCTGCATGGCCACCGCGCCGGCAACCCCATCAACAATCCCCGCGACCAGGCCTTCATCAAGGCCGAGATCGCCGAGCTTCTCCGCAAGTAGGGCACGCAATCGATCATGAGCGACGCAACGGACGCCGGCCATCGCCTGAAGCCCCTGACGCCCACCACGCTGCGCGAATTGTCGGTTCGCTCCAACATCAGAGGTGCGGTGCAGAGCCTCGGCCATTACGGCGTGATTGTGCTGGTGGGCGCGCTGATCTGGAAGGTTTCGTCGAGCTGGGGCGCGCTCTGGGCGCTGCCGCTGATGGTGGTGCAGGGCTATGTCGTCGCCTTCCTGTTCATGGCGGTGCACGAGACCGCGCACAAGACGGCGTTCAGGAGCCGGGGCCTCAATCTCGGCGTCGGCTATCTCTCGGCGTTCATCATCGGGCTGCCTTACGAATATTACTGTCTGTTTCACTGGGACCATCATCGCTACACGCAGGACCCGGAAAGGGATCCCGAGCTGATCGTTGGCGTGAAGCCGACGTCCGACACCCAGCTTGCGCTCGCCTATAGCGGCCTGCTCCAGGTCGCCGGCCGTCTGCGGCTGATGCTCGGCCACGCGATCACCGGCAAGGTCGTCGTGCCATGGATTCCCGAGAGCAAGCGCAGCACCATCGTTGCCGAGGCGCGCGCCTATGTCGCGCTCTACGCCCTGCTGTTCGCGCTGTCGCTGTGGTTCTCTTCAGCGCTGCTGCTCTGGGTCTGGATCGTGCCGCTCGTGATCGGGCAGTTCTTCCTGCGGCCCTATCTTTACGCCGAGCATACCGGTTGCGACCGCACCCGCAGCGCCTTTCAGAACACCCGCACGACTTACACCGGTGCTATCGTCAAATGGTTCGCGTGGAACATGCCGTATCATGTCGAGCACCACGCTTATCCCTCGATCCCCTTTCACGCCCTGCCGAAGCTGAACGCGATTGTCGACGGCGAGATCGTCCATCGCGGCCGCGGTTACATCAGAACGACGCGCGAGACCTGGGCTTGGTTTCGCCGGCAGCGGCAGGCCGGCTAGCTCAACGCAAAACTCCGGCCGCGATGCGACCGGAGCTTTGTCGGGATATCGAGATATCAGTAGATCCCGTAGGCGCAGACGTTCACGACGCGCACGCGCAGGCCGTGACGGGTCCGGACCAGGCGCTCCTGATAGCAATTGCTGACGCCGGTGTTGAGGTAGATACCGCCAAAGCCCCAGCCGGGACCCCAGTGGTGATGACCATGATGGTGATGGAAGCCGCCGGCCGAGGCCGCGGTGGGGGCGAGAGCGGCAACGCCGAGCGAGCCGGCGGCGATCAGACCAAGTGCAAGCTTACGAAACATCTTCATTCTCCATTCGGCGCTAGGGCCATTGTTGCGTCCCTGCATTTCCGTCGAGACGAGACGCGATCGCGTTCATGGCAAGCGGGAAGAATCGTGTTTCAGGAATGTTTCGTCGGCTGCGGCAGAATGCGCCGCGATCAGGCTTTCTGCGCCGCGCGATACCGCGCGGCCATCGCCTGCGTCAGCTCGGCCATCTTGTCGCGGAGATCGGCCGGTTCAAGGACTTCGGCTTCCGGGCCGAGCCGCAGGAGTTCGGCCGCGGCATGCCACGATGTCTTTCCGACCGGCACGCGCGCAATGCGCCAGCCGTCTGCATCGGTTGACTCCTCGAGCTGCGTGCGTGCCTTGACATAGGGCTGGCTCAGCGCGCCGAGCAGCTTCACGCCGAACGGCGACAGCCGGACGATCGCGACATTGGGATGCATCTCCGCTTCGAGCCGCAGCGTCGCGGCCCGCCAATGGGCGGCGAGGTCGAAGCCGGCGGGACGATCGAAGCGGTCGCCGAGGGCTGTGCAGTCGAGCACGCGTGCGACGCGATAGGTGCGCACGCTGCCGTCGACTTGTCCTGCGAGATACCAGCTGCCGCCCTTCAGCACGAGGCCGAGCGGCGCGACGCGGCGCTGCTTCTCAGCACGCCAGCTCTGGTACCGAATCCTGATCAGCGTCCCGCGCAGTACGGCGCCGGCGATGGTGCGCAGGTGCTTCGGGTCTTCCGCTTCGCCGAACCAGCCGGGCGCGTCCAGGTGGAAACGCTCCTGCATCCGCCCGGCATCCTCGCGCAAATTCGGAGGCAGTGCCGCCATCAGCTTGTTTTGGGCGGCGATCATCGCGGCATCGAGCCCGAGCGCGGCGGCCGGGCCCGGCAATCCTGCCAGGAACAACGCGCCCGCCTCGCTCTGCGACAGCCCGTTCAGTCGCACGCGATAGCCGTCGAGCAGGCGATAGCCGCCTTCCGCGCCGCGGTCGGCGTAAACGGGAACGCCGGACGCCGCGAGCGCGTCGATGTCGCGATAGATCGTGCGCACCGAGACCTCACAGGCCGCCGCGAGCTCGGGAGCGGTAACCATCCCCCTGGCCTGAAGGGTGGTGAGAATCGACATCATTCGGCTCGCGCGCATGATCCCTTAGACCATACCTGACAGAGGATGTCAGGTATGGTCCGCTACAAGCGGCGCCATCGCCAGCCGGCCAGATGGAGATTGCCATGACCGATCCGAACCGCATCACCCTGTTCTATTCGCCGCAGTCGCGGGCCACCGGCACGCGGATGCTGCTGGAGGAGCTGGGGGCTCCTTACGATCTCCATGTCCTCAACATGAAGGCCGGCGAGCAGCGCAAGCCCGCCTATCTCGCCGTCAACCCGCTGGGCAAGGTGCCGGCGATTCGCCACGGCGAGGCGCTGGTGACCGAGCAGGTCGCGATCACCATCTATCTCGCCGACCTGTTCCCGCAAGCGGGGCTGACCCCCGCCCTGAACGATCCGCTGCGCGGGCCTTATCTGCGCTGGATCGCCTATTATGGGTCGTCGTTCGAACCGGCCTTGATCGACAAGTTCATGCAGCGAGAGCCGGCGCCGATCACGCAATCGCCCTATGCCGATTACGATACGATGCTGGGTGCGCTCGAGGCCCAGCTGGCGAACGGGCCCTATCTGCTCGGCGAGCGCATGACGGCGGCCGACGTATTGTGGGGCGTCGCCTTCAGCTGGACCATGATGTTCGGCATCGTGCCGAAGAAGGATGTCTTCGTCCGCTATGCGGAGCGCATGACGGCGCGGCCGGCGTTCCAGCGCATCAATGCCGCAGATGCGGAGATGGCGGCGCAGCATGCCGCCGCGGCGGGTGGATGAGAGGGCGTCAAAATCGCGGTGCCCGCTTCTCGGCGAACGCCTTGATGCCTTCCTTGATCTCGTCGCCGCGCATGCTGTCGCGGTGGCGCCGGTCGGCGGCGCCTTCGTCGAGCTCGCCGCGGGCGAATTCGTTGATCGCCCGCTTCATGCCGCGCATCGCCTCCGGGGCGTTGCCGGCGAGGATCGCAGCGAGCTTGTCGACCTCCTGATCCAGCAAGTCCACCGGCACCATCGCGGTGAGATAGCCGATACGCAGCATCTCCGGAGCGTCGATCTTCTGCGCGGTGAGGAACAGCTTTTTCGCATTGTCCATGCCGAGGCGAGTCACGTAGCGTTTGATGCCGCTCGGGTAGTAGTGCAGCCCAAGTCGCGCCGCCGGCATGAACATTTCCGCGGTATCGACGCCGATGCGGAAATCGCAGGCGAGCGCGAGGTCGGTCGAGCCGCCATAGACGCCGCCATTGAGCCGGCAGATCGTCGGCACGCCGAGATCCTCGAGCCGGTTGACCACCGCCTCGAAGGCCGAGCCCGCGCTCTGCTGCTCGCTCGCGCTGACCGCGCGTTCCGCGACTGAATTGAGATCGTAGCCGGCGGAGAAGGCTCGCCCGGTGCCCGTCAGCACCAGCACGCGAATATCAGGGTCGGCCTCGACCCGGCCGAACAATCTCGTCAGCGCGTCGAGATCCTCGGCCTGGAGCCGGTTGAGATGCTTGGGCCGGTTGAGGCGGATGGTGGCGCGGGCGCCGATGATTTCGAGCAGGGGGCTGGAAGCTGCGTCGGCTGTGTCCGACATTCTCGTCTCCGTTGTCGGCGCCAAAGTGCCCGCTCGGGCGGAGGCCGTCAACGACGGCGCCGGTCGTTTGCCGCGCCGCTGCACCGGGCCTGCCGTCCACGCCGCTGTCCCTGGCGAGGTGCCCTACCTGAAATGTGGCGGTTCGTCGTAGCCGCGGCGGCTGCTGAAGAACAGCAGCACCATCAGCCCGACGCCGACGATGACGGAGAACCCCGCGCCCAGCGCCAGCGCCACATAGCCTTCCGTCGGGATCGGCTCACCTTCGACCGCCATTGCGGAATAGGCGAAGTGGCCGGCCGCCGCCAGCATTGCCAGAAGGAGGATGATGAGGAGGGCACGCATGCCGCGTTCTCCGGTTGCAACCGGAAACCAACGGTTGCGGATGGGCAGGGTTCCAGACGGCCGGCAGCGATCGGTCGGGAGCATAGCCTCACTCTCGTGCCCCGGACGCAGCGCAGCACGGAGTGATGCGCTGCAGAGCCGGGGCTCGACCAGCGGAAACTGCGGCTCCTGGGTCCAGGCTCAGCGCTGCAACGCCTTCGGCATTGCGGCTTGTCCGGAACACGAGCGTGGTGGGTGGGTTGCCCAATCCGGCGGGTCAGGCGCTCTGGGCGGTCTTCACCACCACGACATTGCTGTCGTCCGACGGAGCCGGGCCGGCATCGCGTACCGTCTTGTCGGCTTCGCCGGCATGACGTTTCAGATAGTCGCGGCGCATGCCGATCTCGTCACGGACGAATTCGTAGCCGAGCTTGAAGGTGTCGAGCCCGTCGGTACTGATCGTGCCGTCCCTGAGGCCGATGACGGCACCGCGCAAGATGGTCTCGAGCTCATCCTGGAGACATTCGAGCTGATCCAGCGAGTGGGCGTGCTCGATCCGCTCGCCGATGTCGAGGATGGCGGTCGAGAGCTCGCTGGCCTTCTCCGGCGCGATGCGGGTGATCTTGGCGTAGATCGCCGCGAAGATCGAGCCGATGATGCTGAGCGCGGCGACGCCCAGATACATCACGTCACTGTACTTATCCAGGAACGACTTGGTGTCGTCGTTGATGTAGTCGGCGGCGCCCCGATGCGCGATCACGAAGGCGTCCTTCTCGACGGAGGCCGGTTCGATCCTGGTGGCAAAGCCGTTGTCGAGCCCGAGCGCCGACTTGTTCTCGTAGACGGTGCGGGCGAGCTCGCCGGCCGTGCTTGGGGACATCCGGGATTGCGCGACCAGCAGCCATTCGAGACCGATCGTGTCGAGATCGTCGTCGGGAATCTGCGGGGATGTCGACACCGAGCCGGCTGTCACGGTCTCGTCGGAAATGCCGGGAAATTTGCGCGCCAGCGTCTTGGCTTCTTCGATGGTGTTCAGTGTGAAGCCGCCGCGCTTGGCGGCTTGCTCATAGGATTTGTCCCGGACCGCCTTCGAGGCGTGGACGATCGCGATCACCGCGCTGAAGCCGTTGGCCGGGGCGAACAGCTTGTCGAGCGTCGCGCCCTGCGGCGCCATCTGGATCTTCGCAGCCTCAGGGCCATCGGGGACGTCGAGGATGCTGCGGACGAAGGCGAGCGAGGATTCGTTCTCGGCGACGACCGCGACTTTCTTCTTCTTCAATTCGGCCAGCGACTTGATCTTCTTGTTGCCGGGACCGAGCAGGAGCACGAGATCGTGCTCGAGGATCGCGAGCGTGCGCGCCCGCAGCGGCACCTTGGCGTCGGTGCGCAGCACGGCGAGGTCGGCCTGCCTGCGGTCGAACTGCGCGAGCGCCTTGGCATTGTCGGCGTTGTTGACGATGTTGATCCGCAAGCGCGACGCGTTGTTCTTCAGGAGGGCGGCGAGCTTGGCCGCGAACAGCGCCTCATCGCTGTTGGGGCCGCCGACGGCAAAGGTCAGCGTCTCCGAATTGTGCACCAGCGTGCGGCCGGCCCAGACGGTGGCGAACGACAGCAGCAGGGTCAGCACGACGTAGAGGAGAACCTGCTGCTGGTTGGTCTTGATCACCTTGGGGCGCCGGGGCGGCGGCATGGTCGGCGATGCGATGGGGCCTTCGGTACTCATGGCAGCACTCTGGCCTTATCGTTTGGCTGGCGGCGGCGCGTGGCTTGGAAGCGCGGCGGGCCCCGGTAATTCGTAAACGCCTGAAAAAAGAACGATATTCCC
The DNA here is from genome assembly GCF_044908355.1 of Bradyrhizobium sp. USDA 336. NCBI lineage: Bacteria > Pseudomonadati > Pseudomonadota > Alphaproteobacteria > Hyphomicrobiales > Nitrobacteraceae > Bradyrhizobium > Bradyrhizobium sp. USDA 336. Next base: position 6,540,652 of record NZ_JBIYDC010000002.1, read on the forward strand.
GATCGCCGATGATAGCGCGAAGGCGGCGGAATGCAAATTTCGAGCCGGAGGTAACCTTACTCGATATGTCCGCGGCGATTGGCCATCCTATCACCGGTTAGCCACACTTGGCGATTTTCCGGTTCCACCCGGCTGCATTCCGCCGCGGGAGATGTCATAAATTGCGCGTCCCGGCGATTTGACCGGTCCAAGAAGAAGTTGCGCTGAACGCTCCAATTCTTCTCGTCACGTCAATGAGGGCGTCAGCTTTGTCGTTTCCACCCATGTCATCGGCGATTCCGGTTGAAGCGCTCATTGGCTGGATGTTGCTGCTCACCTTCAAGCACGTCATCGCCGATTTCGTTCTTCAAACCGCCTGGATGGCGCACGGCAAGGACCAGAAGCATGGCTGGGCCCTGCCGCTTCTGGTGCACTGCCTGGTCCACCTTGCCGTCGCGCTGCCGCTGATCGTGATCGTGGCGCCGCGATTCTGGTTCGTGGCCTTCATCGACTTCCTGATCCACATCACGATCGACCGCGCCAAGGGATACGTCTCCGCCAATTTCGGCGTCGACCTCGCCCATCCCTGGTTCTGGACCCTGATCGGCGTCGACCAGGCGCTGCACCACCTGACCGGCTTCGGCCTCGCGATCTTCATGGCGGCGAACTGAGGGCGGGCTGCCCTTTTGAGCGAGGCAACTTTTCATCGGCACTAGGGGTCGTCATGCCCGGGCTTGTCCCGGGCATCCACGTTCTTCGTGCATCTGGGCTGTCCGTGGATGGCCGGGACAAGCCCGGCCATGACGCAGTGGAGACGCTGGCGCCCCGCTATCCCAGCCGGCGCGGTAGTCCCCGAGTCCCCACTGCGCCCCACCGATTCGCGGCCGACGCGCAACTACCCCGGGTGACTACCGGGCAGCGTGGTTAACCTTTCGTTAGAGAATTGCGCTGCATCTTCCTCACACGAGGGAGAACTGCAATGTTTTCAAGCCGCGACGCCTTTGAAAGCGATTTCTGCCCGGTCCGCGACGAGCTCCTTGGCGAGATGTATCGCGCCAGCGAGAGTGGCCTGCCGAGGCTGGTTGAGAGTGTTTCCCCTGACGTGCGCGCCAGGCTGGCGCTGTTCTGCTACCGCCGTAGCCATTTGCACTCGCTGGCGGTCGCGATCGCAGCGAGCTGCAGCGAGCGCGACCTGATCGAGAATGGCGGCCGCGTCGGCTCGACGCTCTTCGCGCTGTCGCGCGAAGGCACCGCGAAAGCTTCGACGTCGCTGACGGGTGGGCGCAAGCCGATCACGCTGTCGACCAAGCCGCTCTCGGTGCTCGCACCGCTCGATGACGAGCTCGACGACGAGATCGGCGAAGCCGTCCCCGCCTAAGCGGCCTCGATAACGGGCAGGCCGAACTTCCGCCGCGCCATCGCGCATTCGGCGTCACCAGGCATGCAGGTGCGGCACACCTCCGGCCGCACGTCATAGATGCCACAGGCCGTCATCTTTCCGATCTCGCCTTGCAACGCCGCGCAGCGATCGCCCTCGCAGCGCATGCCCGATTGCCGGTCGTTGACGAGCGCCTCCGGGATCAGCGCAAGCTCCTCGTCGCTCTCGATCGAGAAGCGCGGCCAGTTCTGCGAATAGCCGCAGCAGGCGCCGCAGCCCTGGCAACAGCTCGACAGCTCGGTCTCGTCCATCGTCCTCACGTGTCCTTCGGCGGACCCCAGACCAGGCTTTGCCGCCATCTCGCGCGCAGCACGTCGCGCCTTTCAGGATATTTCTCGTCGAGATAGGTCGCCTCGACCACGCGGTCGGTGCGGAAGCTGCGGAAGTCGCCGCGCAGCTCGCACCAGGCCGCCAGCAGCCGCACCGCTTCGAGATAGCCGACCGAGATCGGCCAGATCATGCGCTCGCTGGGGCGGCCCTGTTCGTCGCGATAGCGCAGCATGATCTTCTTGCCTTCATGGATCTGGGTGCGGGTGCGCGCCATGTCCAGGCGGTCCGGTTCCCGGTTCCAGCTCGGACGCGCCCGGCTCGCCGGCTCCAGCACGAAGGGGCGCAGGCGCTCCGGCACGGTGTCGGCGATCTTGGCCATCAAGTCTTCGGCCGCGCGCGCCAGCGCTGAATCGGCGTGGCCCGCGACCCATTGCGCGCCCAGCACGGCCGCCTCGATCTCGTCCGGCGTCAGCATCAGGGGCGGCAGGTCGAAACCCTTTTCCAGGATGTAACCCATGCCGGCTTCGCCGCGGATCGGCACGCGCTGGCCGATCAGTGTTGCGATGTCGCGGTAGATGGTGCGCTTCGAAGTCTCGAGCTCGGCCGCGATCGCGTCTGCCGTCAGCGGCTTACGCGTGCGCCTCAGCACCTGGATGATTTGAAACAGCCGGTCGGCGCGTCTCATGACAATTCTCTTCTCGAACGACGGATCAGAAATCGGCGCGCGGCTGCTGACAGGATGTTGGCAGCAGGGGGGTTCTATACCGGGACAACACATCGACTGAAGAGGATTTGTCCATGATCATTCCAACCCATTTCGGCCAGGCCGGTCCACTGTGGCGGGCGCAGCTGTGGCACGGCCAAATGTTGCGGGCTTGGGCGTTTGGCCGCCTCGTTCCGCTCGATTTCATGGCCGTTGATCTCCGATTTGCGCTCGCAAGCGTGGTGACACGCTCGCTGAACCATGCCGCGGATGCGCTGGTCCGCCATCTGATGGGCCGCGCCTGGCGCGGGGCCCGCTTCGCAGAAGATATCACGGCTGCTGCCACCATGGTGGCAGCAGCCGGCCGCTAGGTTCCTTCCACTCGTTCGACAGGTTCAGGAGAGCTTGCATGATCACGCTTTACGGTTTTGGCGCCGGCTTCGGCCTGCCGGAAATCAGCCCCTTCGTCACCAAGACCGAGGTGCAGCTCAAGATGGCGGGACTGCCTTATCGGAAAGAGCGGGCGATGCCGCCGGCCTCGCCCAAGGGGCAGCTGCCCTTCATCGACGACGGCGGCGAGGCGGTGGCCGATTCCACCTTCATCCGGGCCCATATCGAGCGCCGCTATGGCTTCGATTTCGATGCCGGCCTCACTTTGGCCGAGCGTGCGCAGGCCTGGGCGTTCGAGCGCATGATCGAGCACCATGTCTATTGGGCGCTGGTGGGCGCGCGCTGGGTCGATCCGGTCAATTTCGCCAAGGGGCCCGCGCATTTCTTCGACGGCGCGCCGGAGCACAATCGCGAGAAGCTGCGCGAGGATGCGCAGTTCCGCGTCGCCGAGAACTACCTGCTCTCCGGACTCGGCCGCCATGCGCCGGATGACGACGTCGATCTTGCCGTGCGTTCGCTGTTCGCGCTCTCGGTGCAGCTCGGCGACAAAGCCTACCTGTTGGGCAACAGGCCCTGCGGCGTCGATGCCACTGCGTTCGGCATGCTCGCCGGCGTTCTCTCGCCGTTCTTCGAATCCGCCTTGCGCGAGCGGGCAGAGGGATTTCCGAACCTCACCGCTTATGTCGACCGCATGATGGACGACTATTATCCCGAGTTCGCCTGGACGCCGCTACGGCAGGCGGCGTAGGGCCACCGGCGCGTCCGCGGGTTCGGTGCAACCTCTCCCGCTTGCGGGGGAGGTCGGCGCGAAGCGCCGGGTGGGGGCTCTCTCCTCTAGGGGATTGTCACTGCAGGCCTCGGACAGTCCCAACGCGGAGGCACCCTCTCCCCAACCCTCTCCCGCTTGCGAGAGAGGGGGCGCACCTGGGCCGGTGCCGCAGCTTGCCCCATTGACCAAACAAAAGAGCCGGCCCATCGGGCCGGCTCTCGTCGTTTCGAATCTTGGCGACGCCTACTTCACCAGCGTGTACTTGCCGTCCTTCACCGTGAGCAGGATGCGCGAGCGCTCGTCGAGGCCGTAGCGGTCCTTTTCGGTGAAGTTGTAGACGCCCTGGCTCGCCGCCAGCTCCTTCTCCGTCAGCAGCGCCTGGCGGATGGCTTCGCGGAATTCCGGCGTGCCGGGCTTGGCCGTCTTCAACGCCGCCGGAATGACGCGCTTGAGGATCTCGAACGCATCAAAGGAATGGCCGGCGAACTGGCTGCGGCTGTTGGGGCCGTACTTTGCCTCGTAGGCGGAGTTCAGCGCGAGGCCCGGCTTCTTGGTCAGCGCGTTGTCCGGCTGTTCCTCGGGGGCCATGACGGGACCCGAGGCCATCAGCACGCCTTCCGCTGCTTTGCCGGCAATGCGGATGAAGTCCATGCTGGCCGCGCCGTGGGTCTGGTAGATCAGGCCCTTGTAGCCGCGTTCGCGCAGCTCGGTCTGGGGCAGTGCGGCCGCGGTGCCGGAGGCGCCTACCAGGATCGCGTCGGGATTGGCGGCGACGAGCTTCAGCACCTGGCCGGTCACCGAAGTGTCGGGACGAGCGAACCGCTCCTCGTCGACGATGGTCATCCCCATCGGCACGGCCTGCGCCTTCAAATCGTTGAACCAGAGGTCGCCGTAGGAGTCGGAATAGCCGATGTAACCGAGCGTCTTCACGCCCTTGGCCTTCATGTGGTCGTACAGCACCTTGCCGACGATCGGAATCGGCTGCGGCATCGCCACCGACCACTTCATGCGCTCCGGCGTGATCGGGAAGGGTGCCAGACCGAAGTGCGGGATACCGGCTTCGTTGGCGACATTGGAGACCGCGATGGTCGGCGGCGTCAGCGCCGAGCCCATGATGATGTCGGCCTTGGATTCGGTGACGAAGCGACGGGCGTTGGTGGTGGCGGTGGTGGGATCGCCGCCGTCGTCGAGCACGATCACCTTCAGCGGCACGCCGCCGATCTCCTTCGGCACGAATTCCAGCGCGTTGCGCTCGGGAATGCCGAGTGCCGCACCCGGGCCGGTCGTGGTGGTGGTGATGCCGATGGTGACTTCGCTGGTCTGGGCCAGCGCGGGCAATGCCGGCAGGGCCAGCGCAGCCGCAGTGATGGCAGCGGTCAAATAAAAGCGTTTCATCTATTCCTCCCTTGACGTGTTCATTTGAAAGCAGAAATCGCGGGGTAATTCAGCCCCGTCTTTTGGTGATGCGGCGATTTAGCTCCGGACTTAACTCCCCGTGAATTTGGCTATCATTTCCGCCGGGAATGGTGCGGATTTCAGCTTGTCAGGGTTACCAGGATCGCGGCCGACCAGGACGCGGGTCTCGAAACCCTCAATCGCGAGCGCCTCGCCCTTGTAGACGTTGTGCTTCACCTCGAAGCTCGAGCGCTTGATGCTCTCGATTCTGGTCTCGATGGTGATCCAGTCGCCATAGGTCGAGGGGATGTAGAACTTGGCCCGCGTGTCGACCATGGGGATGCCCACCAGGCCGTATTTGCGGACCAGGTCCTGCTTGGAGAAGCCGGCGGCTTCGAACAGGGTCGAGGTCGAATCGTCGAACATCGCGAAATAGCGCGGGTAGTAGACGATGTTCGCGGGGTCGCAATCGCCCCACTGGATCTGGACCTCGCGCCGGTTCACGAACATGAGCGCTGCCTTACTTGGGCGCCATGCGCAGCGAACCGTCGAGGCGCACCACCTCGCCGTTCAGGTAGGCATTCTCGACCATGTGCAGCGCGAGCGCGGCGAACTCGTCGGCCTGGCCGAGCCGGCGCGGGAAGGGGATCGCGGCGGCGAGCGAGTCCTGGGCCTCCTGCGGCAGGTTCGCCAGCAGCGGCGTCAGGAACAGGCCGGGGGCGATCGTCAGCACGCGGACGCCGAACTGCGCGAGCTCGCGCGCGATCGGCAGCGTCATGCCGACGATGCCGCCCTTGGAGGCCGAATAGGCGGATTGGCCGATCTGGCCGTCATAGGCGGCAACGGAGGCGGTGTTGATGATGACGCCGCGCTCGCCGGTCGTCTGCGGCTCCAGCTTGGACATTTCGGTGGCGGCGAGGCGCAGCATGTTGAAGGTGCCGATCAGGTTGACCTTGATCACCTTGTCGAAATCCGAAAGCGCCATCGGGCCGTCGCGGCCGACCACGCGCTTGGCAACGCCGATGCCGGCGCAATTGACCAGCACGCGCGCCGGGCCGTGGGCCTTGGTCGCCTGCGCGATCGCGGCTTCAGCGGAGGCGGCATCGGAGACGTCGCAGGTGACGGCCACGCCCTTGATCTCTGCCGCGACCGTTTCGGCCAGCTTGGTGTTGAGGTCGCACACAGCGACCTTGGCGCCCTGTGCCGCCAGCTTTCTTGCGGTGGCCGCGCCAAGTCCCGATGCGCCGCCGGTGACGATGGCTGCCTGATCCTTCAACAACATGGCGTTCTCCTTTGATCGTTCTTGGGTGCGACCGGATCGGCCGGTCTGCTCCCTCTCCCCGTTCTTACGGGGAGAGGGTTGGGGTGAGGGGCTTGCTTCCGCGAATGCGGTGGCAGTGGGACTCGCGGCGGCTCCCCCTCACCCGAATTTGCGCGTTGCGCAAATTCGACCTCTCCCCGCAAGCGGGGCGAGGTGAAGGAAGCGCCGACTGGTTCACTCCCATTGTCATGTTAGCCGACCGATATCACACGGTTCGACGGATTGGCAGCGTAGAGCTCCTCGATCAGCTCGCCGCGATGCTCCAGCACCGCGCGCTGGTTGATCGAGCCCTTGTCGGTCACTTCGCCCTTGTCGATCGAGAGCGGCGTGTCCATCAGGATCGCGCGCGTGATCCGTGTCGAGGATCCCGTGGCCTGGCCGAGGAAACGGGTCAGGCGCTCGCGGAACGCCTCGCGCACCAGGCGGTCGCGCGTCGCGACGACGAGATCGTCGGGCGGCAGTGTCGGGTTGATCAGCCGGCAGCCGTCGAGATCGAGCACGACCAGCGCGGAGATCTCGTCGCGGTTGATGCCGGCGATGACGACGTCGCGCACCAGGGGCGCGCAGGCCGCGGTGAGGCGCGCGCGCAAGGGGCCGACGCTGACCCAGGTGCCGCTCGCGAGCTTGAAGTCCTCGCTGACGCGGCCGTCGAAATCGAAGCCGGCGTTGAAATCATCGGGATCGGCGGGCTTGAGCGCATCGCCCATCTTGTAAAATCCCTCCTCGTCGAAGGATTTTGCGGTGATGTCGGGTTGGCGCCAGTAGCCGGGCATCACGTTCGGCCCCTTGGCGCGCACTTCCAGCTTGCCGTTGTTCGGCACCAGCTTGGCGTCGTTGCCGGAGACCGGCAGGCCGACATGGCCGGAGCGGCTGGTGCGCGGATTGACCGACATGAAGAACGGCGCGGTCTCGGTCGCGCCGAGACCGGTCAGCATCGGCACGCGATAGCCCTTCTCCTTCGCGGCGAGCTCGTCGAGGCTGTCCCAGACGAACGGCGACAGCGCCGCGCCGGAGAAGAACATCGCATGCAGCCGGTCGAAGAACTTGGCGCGCAAGCCCTGGTCGTCGCGCAGATAGGGCAGCAGCGATTCGTAGCCCTTGGGCACGTTGAAATAGACCGTCGGCGAAATTTCCCGGAGATTGCGCACGGTCTCCTCGATGCCGCCGGGCACCGGCTTGCCGGCGTCCAGATACATCGAGCCGCCGTTGTAGAGCGTCAGGCCGATGTTGTGATTGCCGCCGAAGGTGTGGTTCCACGGCAGCCAATCGATGATGACCGGCGGCTCGTCCTTCAGGAAGGCGAGCGTCTCGCGCAGCATCACCTGATTGGCGCAGATCATGCGCTGGGTGTTGATGACGGCCTTGGGATTGCCGGTCGAGCCCGAGGTCAGCAGGAATTTTGCGATCGTGTCGGGGCCGATCCGGCCGTGGACATCGTCGAGGTCGCCACGGATCGGCGTCGCCATCAGGTCGGCCAGCAGGGTGACGTCGCGGCCCGGCACTTGGCCATAGGACGCGGCGATCTCGGTGCCGAGCGAGACGTTGGCGGCGAGCGCATCGGCGAACTTGTCGGCATCGTCGGCGAAGACGAGGCCCGGCGTCAGCAGCTTCATCAGATAGGACAGCTTGCCGTAATCCTTCGACACCAGCGAATAGGCCGGCGACACCGGGCAGAACGGAACGCCGGCATAGAACGCGCCGAACGCCAGGAGCGCGTGGTCGATCGAATTGCCCGAGAGGATGACGACCGGCCGCTCCGCCGACAGGCCGCGCTGGATCAATGCGGAGGCGATGTGCCGGCTCGCGGTGAGCAGCTCGGCATAGGTGATCTTGCGCCAGCCGCGGCCGCCTTCGCGCTCGGCCATGAAGACGCGGTCCGGCGTCGTCGTGGCCCAATGATGCAGGCGGTCGGTGATGCGGACCGGATATTCGCCGAGCGGCTGCTTTGGCCGCAGGTAAATCGTGCCGTCGTCGCGCCGCTCGATGTTGACGACGGGATCACCGAACGAGATGGGCCGCAGCGGGAAATTGCTCGCGCCGCGCTCGATGCCGGAAGAGGACGGCTGGGCGCTCATGACTTTACGCTCATGATTTGGGCTTCACCTTCGCGGTCTTGTGCTCGAGGAATTCGCGGATCCGCCGCTTGGCCTCCTTGTCGCTCTGCGCGACGGTGGCCATCAGCGACTCCATCAACAGGCCGGTCTGCGGATTGGTTTCTGCGATCATCGGCAGCGCCTGGAGCACGGCGAAATTCGTCAGCGGGGCGTTGGACGCCACCTTGGTCGCAAGCTCCAGTGCTTTGCCGAGCCCGTTGCCGGCCTCCGTCAGATATTGCGCAAAGCCGTAGGACGCGCCCTCGGTCGCGCTGTAGACGCGTCCCGTCAGCATCATGTCCATCATCCGGGCAACGCCGATCAGCCGCGGCAGCCGCACCGAGCCGCCGCCGCCGACGAAAATGCCGCGCTGCCCCTCAGGCAGCGCGAAATAGGTCGAGGGCTCGGCGACGCGTATATGGGCCGCGCAGGCAAGCTCCAGCCCGCCGCCGATCACGGCGCCCCGGAGCGCTGCGATCACGGGCACGCGGCTGTACTGGATGCGGTCGAACACCCGGTGCCACATCTGGGAGTGCAGGAGCCCGCCGGTGGCGTCGTGCTCGGTCAGCTCGGAGAGGTCGAGACCACTGGAGAAATGGTCGCCGATACCGTGGATGACGACCGCGCCGATATCCTCGGGCAGGTTCGCAAAACACTCGCCGATTTCCAGGATGATGCCGTCATTGAGCGCATTGCGCTTGGCCGGCCGGTTCAGACCCACGGTCAGAACCCGGTCCGCCCGCTCGATCCTCAAAAGCCCGGAGGGACCCGCATTCGCGGTCTCGGCGTTTCCTTGTGTCATTTGCGTCCTTGTCAGAATAGTTATGTTGTATAACGAATTTTGGGGGAGTCAAGGTGGGGCAAGGCCAGGCGGCCGTGACCCCACCCTCTCCGTGAGACCCGGGGACGAGCGAGAGAGCGGTGCAGGCCTACTCACGCGCCACAAACTTCGCGAACGCATCGGCGTAATCCGGATGCCAGCGCGACAATGGCGGGCGGTTCTCGACGATATCGCCGGCCGCCCAGAGCATGCGCTTCTCGTCGAGCGCGCGCGGCACGTCATTATCCGGGCAGAGAATGTAGAAGTCGCCGACCTCCAGCCGCGCCAGCATGAAATCGACCGTCTGCTCCGGCGTCCAGGCGCCGGCCGGCTTCTCGGTGCGGCCCTTTGCGGTCAGGCCGGTGAAGACGAAGCCGGGGATCAAGAGGTGCGCCGTGACGCGACAGTCTTTCGTGTTGCGCAACTCGTGCTGGAGCGCCTCGGTGAACGCCTTCACGCCGGCCTTGGAGACGTTGTAGGCGGGATCGCCGGGCGGCGTGGTGATGCCCTGCTTGGAACCGGTATTGATGATGAGGCCGCGCCTGCCACGGGCGATCATGTTGGGTGCGAAGATGCGCGAGCCGTTGATGATGCCCCACATGTTGACGGCGATGATGCGCTGCCAATTGTCCGGCGCGTCGAACAAGGTGCTGCCGGGCTGAATGCCGGCATTGTTCATGAGGACATCGGTGCCGCCGAACCGCGCGTGGACGGCGCGCTCGAGTTCCGTCACGCTCTCGATCCTGCTGACATCGACGGCCGAGGTCATGACGTTTGCGGCCGATGTTACGGATGACAATCTTGTTGCAGCTTCTGCCAACCGTGTCTCGTCGACATCCGCGATACACACCTTCATTCCAGCGCGCGCAAATGCCGCGGCGGCGGCAAATCCGATGCCGGCTGCGCCACCCGTGATCACGGCAACATTGTCCTTGACGATGGCGGGATGCGACATCGAGCGTCTCCGTGGAAAGCCTTCAGCCGAGCTATAGCATGGCAGCCGTGCGACCCTGCACAAGTCGGCATGGGAGGTCTTCGTTCCGCGCTGCCTTTACGCCTATCAGGCGCGGCTGTATCCTCGGCCGAACGATCCCGCCCAGATCGAACCAATCAATCAGCTGACAGGGAGTGCAGCCATGGCTGTGTCGCAGGCTATTCCGATCACGCGCCATCCGTTCGCCAACGGGTCCTACAAGCAGATGCTGATCGACGGCAAGTGGGTCGATGCAGCCTCGGGCAAGCGCTTCGAGACCCGCAATCCCGCCACGGGCGAGCTGCTCGCAACCGTCGCCGAAGGCGACAAGGAAGACATCGATCGTGCGGTCGCGGCCGCGCGCCGCGCCTTCGAAGGTCCGTGGAGCAAGGTCAAGCCGTTCGAGCGGCAGAACCTGCTCCTGAGGCTCGCCGATCTCGTCGAGAAGAATTTCGACGAATTGTCGCAGCTCGACACGCTCGACATGGGCGCGCCGCTGAGCCGCACCCGTGCCTACCGCCTGCGCGCCGTCGGCATGCTGCGCTATTACGCCGGCCAGACCACCGCGATTCATGGCGAGACCATCGAGAACTCGCTGCCCGGCGAAATCTTCTCCTACACGCTGAAGGAGCCGGTCGGTGTCGTCGGCGCCATCATTCCCTGGAACGGGCCGCTGACCGCGACGATCTGGAAGATCGGCCCGGCGATCGCGACCGGCTGCACCGTGGTGCTCAAGCCGGCCGAAGAAGCGCCGCTGACCTCGCTGCGCATCGCTGAGCTCGCGCTGGAAGCGGGCGTGCCGCCCGGTGTCATCAACGTCGTTCCCGGCTATGGCGAGACCGCGGGCGCGGCGCTCGCCTCGCACCACGACGTCGACAAGGTCGCGTTCACCGGCTCGCATGTGACGGGCCAGTCGATCATCCGTGCCTCCGCCGGCAACCTCAAGCGCGTCTCGCTCGAGCTCGGCGGCAAGTCGCCGGACATCGTGTTCGCCGATGCCGATCTCGACGCCGCCGTGCCGGGCGCGGCGATGGCGGTGTTCGCCAATTCGGGGCAGATCTGCAGCGCCGGCACGCGCCTGTTCGTCGAGCAGTCGATCTACGACGAGTTCGTCGGCCGCGTCGCCGAGTTCGGCAAGAAGCTGCAGGTCGGCAACGGCCTCGATCCCAACGTGCAGATCGGCCCGCTCGTCTCCGAGCAGCAGCTCGAGCGCGTCACCGGCTATCTCGACATCGGCCAGAAGGAAGGCGCGAAGGCGCTTGCCGGCGGCGGCCGTGTCACCGAAGGCGCGCTGTCGAAGGGCTTCTTCGTCTCGCCGACGGTGTTCGCGGGTGTCGAGGACAACATGCGCATCGCGCAGGAGGAGATTTTTGGCCCCGTCATTTCCGCGATCGCGTTCAAGGACATGGACGAGCTGGTCAAGCGCGCCAACAACACCACGTTCGGCCTCGGCTCCGGCCTGTGGACGCGTGACGTCAGCAAGGCCCATGCGGTGGCGAAACGCTTGCGTGCCGGCTCGGTGTGGGTCAATTGCTATCAGGCGATGGACCCGGCGGTGCCGTTCGGCGGCTACAAGATGAGCGGCTACGGCCGCGAATCCGGCAAGCAGCACGTCGAGGAATATCTCAACGTGAAGGCCGTCTGGATCAAGACGGCGTAAGGCCGGCTCTCCTTCGCCTCTCCCCGCTTGCGGGGAGAGGCCGGAATTCGCGCAACGCGCGGACTCCGGGTGAGAGGGACTCTCCGCGAGTCCAACTCTCACCGCAATTGCCGAGGCAGCCCCTCACCCCAACCCTCTCCCCGTAAGAACGGGGAGAGGGAGAACAACCACCGCCTTCAGGCGGTCAGTCTCCCTCACAATCATCTGCATCCTTTCAAAGACATCCGGGGACCACATGAAATTCGAAGCATTGTTCAAGCCGTTGCAGGTCGGTCCCTACCAGCTCGCGCATCGCGTTGCGATGGCGCCGCTGACGCGCATGCGGGCCGAGCGCGACACTTTTGCACCGCGGCCGCTCAATGCCGAATATTACGGCCAGCGTGCGACGAAGGGCGGCCTGATCATCGCCGAGGCCTCGCCGGTGCTCTCGCACGGCCGCGGCAATCCGGCGACACCCGGTATCTATTCGGAGGCGCAGGTCGCAGGCTGGCGCAAGGTGACGGATGCCGTGCACGCCAAGGGCGGCATCATCTTCCTCCAGCTCTGGCATGTCGGCCGCGTCTCTCATTCCTCCTTCCACGGCGGCGAGCTGCCGGTTTCGGCCTCGGCAATTCCGATCAAGGCCGAAGGCATGAAGGCGATGACGGCCGACGGCAAGATCGCCGACTACGAGACGCCGCGTGCGCTGGAGACCGATGAGGTCAAGGGCATCGTCGAGGCGTTCCGGCAGGGTGCCAAGAACGCGCTCGCCGCCGGCTTCGACGGTGTCGAGATCCACGGCGCCAACGGTTATCTGCTCGAGCAATTCCTGCAATCGCGCAGCAACCAGCGCACCGATCAATATGGCGGCGGCATCGAGAACCGCGCGCGCCTTCTGCTCGAGGTCACGCAGGCCGCGATCGACGTCTGGGGCGCAAACCGCGTCGCGGTGCGGTTGTCGCCCCACGGCATCGCCAATGATTCCGGCGAGCCGGATCCGATGCCGCTCTACACGCACGTGGTGAAGACGCTTGACAAGCTCGGTCTCGCCTATCTGCATCTCATCGAGCCGCGCTCGAGCGGCGCCGGCCGCGCCGAGGTCAATTGGCAGAACGTGCCGTCCGCCATGGTGCTGTTCCGCCCGCTCTACAGCGGCGTCTTGATGACGGCCGGCGGCTTCACCGGCGAGACCGCGAATGCGGCGATCGCGGAAGGCCACGCCGACATCATCGCCTTCGGCCGCATCTTCATCTCCAATCCGGATCTGCCGCGTCGTCTTGAGCGCGGCTACCCGATCACGCCGTATAATCGCTCGACGTTCTACGGCGGCGAGGAGAAGGGGTACACGGATTATCCGGCGTATGACGAACTGACGCCGGCTTGATCTGTCATTCCGGGGCGCGACGAAGTCGCGAACCCGGAATCCATCGGGCCGCATTGCCTTGACGTGGGATGGATTCCGGGCTCGATGCTTCGCATCGCCCCGGAATGACGAGCTTGATTTGTTGCGCGACCGCCACCACAAATTCCGTCATTGCGAGCGCAGCGAAGCAATCCAGACTGTCTCTGCGGAAACATTCTGGATTGATTCGCTGCGCTCGCAATGACGACGGAGAGACGTCCATGGCCAAAGCCGCAGCCGCCGCAGGGATCGCCACCGGCCAATGCCTCTGCGGCAAGGTCGTCATCGAGATCGACGTTCCCGCGCGCTGGGCCTGGCACGATCATTCCGCCGCCAGCCGCCGCGCCCATGGTGCGGCCTACGCCACCTATGTCGGAAGCTGGAAGAAGCGCTTCCGCATCACCTCGGGCAAGACCGCGCTGACCCGCTACGAGGACAAGGCGACGAAGACCGCGCGCAGCTTCTGCTCGCATTGCGGCACGCCGATCACGTACGAGCGCCCGCGCGGGCCGCACATGGTCAACATCCCCCGCGCCCTGTTCAACGAGCGCACCGGCCGCCAGCCGCTCTATCACATCGCCATCGAGGAGCTGCAGGAATGGGCCTATACCGGCGAGTCCCTGGTGCCGCTGAAAGGCTTTCCCGGCGTCGTCTGGCAGCGCTCGAAAAAGAAGAAGCGCCCAGGCGGCGAGGATCCGTTCGAGCTGGAGCGGGAGGAGATGTAGCTCAACTCTCGTGCCCCGGAAGCAGCGCAGCACCTCTTCGGTGGTGCGCTGCTGAGCCGGGGCGCCCATGCAGCGGAGAATGGGGTGAGCAACTGGGTCCCGGCTCAGCGCCGCAACGTTGCACGTTGCGACGCGTCCGGGACACGAAACCGCCGAGCGCAACGCAGCCATGACCGCGCTTCCTTGCGCCTCTGCCAACATCTCGGCCATCATGCTTTCGGTCCTTGCGGCAACGGTCCGCTCCTGGAGGAAACATGAAGAACAAGATTACCGGCCGCTCCGCCTTTCTCGCGCTGCTCAAGGACGAGGGCATCACGCATCTGTTCGGCAATCCCGGCACCACCGAGCTGCCGATCATGCATGCGCTGAAGGACCATCCCGATCTCACTTACGTGATGGCGATGCAGGAGAGCCTGGTGGTCGCGATCGCCGACGGCTACAGCCGCGCTTCGGGCAAGCTCGTCGCCTGCAACGTTCACGTCGCGCCCGGCCTTGGCAATGCCATGGGCTCGCTCTACAACGCCCAGTTCACGGGCACGCCGATGATCCTGACCGCAGGCCAGCAGGAGCAGGGCCACGGTCTGATGGAGCCGGTGCTCTATGGTCCGCTGGTGCGCATGGCCGAGCCGCTGGTGAAATGGGCGGTCGAGGTGACACGGCTGGAGGACCTGCCGCGCATCGTGCGCCGTGCCGCCAAGGTGGCGATGACGCCGCCGACCGGGCCAGTGTTCATCTCGCTGCCCGGCGACATCCTCAACAGCGAAGCGGGGATCGATCTCGGTCGCTCGACCCGCATCGATGCGCGCACGAAACCGTCGGACGAGGCGCTGAAGGCCTTTGCCGCACGCCTGCTCAAGGCCGAGCGTCCCGTGATCGTCACCATGGACGAGGTGGTCAAGAGCGATGCGCTGAAGGAGGCCGCTGAACTCGCCGAGCTGCTCGGCGCTGCGGCCTATCAGTCCTCGACGCCGTACGGCTCGCACTTTCTGTCCGAAAGCCCGAGCTTCGTCGGAACGCTCGCGCGCGTACAGAAGGTCGCCCGCGATACGCTCGCGCCATATGATCTGCTGATCGCGCTTGGCGGTGATCCCTTGCGGATGTCGGTCTATAGCGAGGTCGATGCGCTGCCTGAGGGCCTCGGCATCGTGCAGATCGGCCTCGTCGATTGGGAGATCGCCAAGAATTACGGGGCCGAGATCGCACTGAAGGCCGATCTGAAGGAAACCCTGCGCGCGCTAATCCCGGTGCTCAAGGAGATGGGCGGCGCGACACTCGCGAGCCGCGCCAAGCAGCGTCTTGCCGAACTCGCGCCGAAGAACTGGACCGCGCGCCGCGCCGCTTTGGTCGAGCAGATCGGCAAGAGCGCCGGCCGCACACCGATCGATCCGGACTTCCTCGTGCTGCAAATGGTCGAGGCCATGCCCGATAACGCCATCCTGGTCGATGAGGGTCTCACCTCCAGCCGCCAGATCACGGCCCTGTATCCGCATCGCGACCGCTACGGCTATCACGGGCTCGCCTCCGGCGGCATCGGCTGGGGCCTGCCGGCCTCGGTCGGCGCCAGCATTGCCAATCCCGATCGCCCCGTCGTGTGCTTCTCCGGCGATGGCAGCGCGATGTACTCGATCCAGTCGCTCTGGACCGCGGCGCATCACAAGCTGCCGCTCAACGTCGTCATCGCCAACAACGGCGGCTATCGCATCATCAAGCAGCGCCTGCTCGCCTTCCACGGCGACGACAATTACGTCGGCATGGATTTCGTCGACCCGCCGGTCGATTTCGCCGGCGTCGCCAAGGCACTTGGCTGTGAGGCGATCAAGGTCAGCGATGTCAGCGAGCTGAAGGCAACGCTGGCGTCGGCGTTTGGCCGGCCGGGGACGAAGCTGATCGAGGTGATGGTGGACGGGAAGGTGTAGCCCCGCTGTCGTCCCCGCGAAGGCGGGGACCCATACCGCGTGATCTATCGACTGCGGCTGGTAGGCGTACCGAACTCCCGAGTCTTCGCCAAACCACTCCCTGTGGTTATGGGTCCCCGCCTTCGCGGGGACGACAGCCTGCCTGTGGCGCGATTTTCCGCCTACCCCTTCTTCCCCACGCGATACCCCGCGGCCGGATGCGGCGCACTTAACCGCGCGCGGCCCCCACCGAACAGCTTCTCCCGCAACGTGCCCTTGGCGTATTCGCGCTTGTACCGCCCGCGCCGTGTCAGCTCCGGCACCAGCATGTCGGCGATGTCCTCGAAATCGCCGGGCGAGATCGCGAACGCGACGTTGAGGCCGTCGACGTCGGTCTTCTCGAACCAGTCTTCGATCTTGTCGGTGACACTTTCCGATGTGCCGACCACGACCGGACCGGCGCCGCCGATGCCGACATGCTCGATGACGTCGCGCACGCTCCAGACGCGGTCGGGGTCGGCGCGGGTGACGTTGTCCATGGCGCTGCGGCCGGCATCGTTCTGGACGTGGCGCACCTGCTGGTCGAGGTCGTAGCCGGAGAAGTCGACACCGGTCCATCCCGACATCAGCGCCAGCGCGCCTTCGGGGCTGATGTGGCGGCGGTAGTCGGCGTATTTTTCCTTCGCCTCGGCCTCCGTCCGGCCGAGGATGATCGTCATCATCGAGAACATCAGGATTTCGGCGGGGTTGCGGCCGAGCGCGGCAGCCTCCTGCCGGATCGCGGAGACGCGCGGCGCGATCACCTTGGCTGACGGTCCCGACATGAACACGCACTCGGCGTGCCTGGCCGCGAATTGCCGGCCGCGCGGCGAGGTGCCGGCCTGGTACAGCACCGGCGTGCGCTGCGGCGAGGGCTCGCTGAGGTGAATGGTGTTGTTGATGCGGTAGTTCGCGCCCTCATGATTGACGCGATGAACTTTTGCCGGGTCGGTGAAGATGCCGCGCTTGCGGTCGCGCAGCACGGCATCGTCCTCCCAGCTTCCTTCCCAGAGCTTGTAGACGACCTCCATATATTCGTCGGCGATGTCGTAGCGGTCGTCATGCCCGGTCTGCTTGTCCCTGCCCGCACCGCGCGCGGCGCTGTCGAGATAGCCCGTGACGACGTTCCAGCCGATCCGCCCCTCGGTGAGGTGATCGAGCGTCGACATCCGCCGTGCGAACGGATAGGGCGGCTCGAAGGACAGGTTGCTGGTGACGCCGAAGCCGAGATTTTGCGTCACCGCCGCCATCGCCGAGAGCAACAGCAGCGGCTCGTTCGACGGCGTCTGCGCTGCATTGCGCAAGGCTGCGTCAGGGCTGTTGCCATAGACGTCGTAGACGCCAAGCACGTCGGCCAGGAACAGCCCGTCGAAACGGCCGCGCTCCAGCGTCTTGGCGAGATCGATCCAGTAGGGCAGGCGGTTATACTCGGCGGTGCGGTCGCGCGGATGGGTCCACAGGCCCGGTGATTGGTGTGCCACGCAATTCATCGCAAAGGCGTTGAGCCTGATCTCTTTGGCCATGCTGGTCCCTCGGCGCTCTGTACTGAGCGCTCTTCGAATGATAGACGTGCGCCCCAACTTGGCGAACTTCTTGCATATAATTGGCCCTTGGCAAGGGCCAAGAATAGAAGGCTTGCGCTTGGCAAGGCCAAAGTCAGCGTCGCAGCTGCGCTTGGCAAGCCAGTCTCAAGGAAGCAAGAACGAAAATCCCAAGAGAACCACGAGAAGAGAACTACAAGAACTATCCAGTCCCCGCCACTTTCGAAGGCCAACCCGCCTCAGGTAAGGTCCTTCGTCTCACATCTCGAAAAGCAAGTATGACCAGAGCCGACGCCATCGCCCGCGCCCGTGAGGATTTCAAGTCCGGCGCGTTCCTCGCCGAACTCGACCGCCGCGTCGCCTACAAGACCGAGAGCCAGAATCCGCAGCGCGGCCCCGAGCTGCGTGCCTATCTGGAGCAGGAGATGCAGCCGGCTTTCGCCGCGCTCGATTTTTCCAGCCGCATCGTCGAATCCCCGAGCGGCAAGGCGCCGTTCCTGTTCGCCGAGCATCACGAGAGCGCGTCTGCGCCGACCGTGCTGGTCTACGGCCATGGCGACGTCGTCGACGGTATGGAAGGCGAGTGGCGTGAGGGCCGGGATCCCTGGCGCACCAATGCTTCCGGCACGCGCCTCTATGGCCGCGGCACCGCCGACAACAAGGGCCAGCACAGCATCAACATGGCCGCGCTGCGTGCAGTGCGCGAGGCGCGTGGCGGCAAGCTCGGCTTCAACGCCAAATTCATCATCGAGATGGGCGAGGAGATCGGCTCGCCCGATCTCGGCAAGGTGTGCGATCTGCATCGCGACGCGCTCAAGGCCGACCTGTTCATGGCCTCCGACGGGCCGCGCCTCTCGGCCGATCGGCCGACGCTCTTTCTCGGCTGCCGGGGCGGCATCCGCATCCATCTCGACGTGAACTTGCGCGACGGCGGTCACCATTCCGGCAATTGGGGTGGCGTGCTCGCCAACCCCGCGACCATCCTGGTCAACGCGATCTCCACCCTGGTCGATGGCCATGGCCGCCTTCAGCTCGACGCCTTGAAGCCGCCGCGGCTGACCAACCAGATCCGCTCCTATCTCGCCGACGTCGAGGTGGTGCCGACGGCCGACGAGCCGGCGCTGGCCGAAAACTGGGGCGAGGAGGGTCTTTCGGCCGCCGAACGGCTCTACGCCTGGAACACGCTGGAGGTGCTGGCGATGTCCTCAGGCAATATCGAGAAGCCGGCCAACGCTATCCCGGGCCAGGCCAATGCCGTGCTGCAGCTGCGTTTCGTGGTCGGGACGAAGGTTGAAGGGTTGATCGAGGCGATCCGTGCGCATCTGGTCGCAAAGGGCTTTCCGATGGTCGAGGTGCGGGCGGCGCAGAGTTTTGCTGCATCGCGCACCGATTTCGACAGCCCGTGGATCAAATGGGCCGCAAATTCGGTGCGTGAGACCACCGGCAAGGCACCGGCCGTGCTGCCGAATTTCGGCGGTTCGCTGCCCAATGACGTGTTTTCCGAGATCCTGGGCCTGCCGACAATCTGGGTGCCGCATTCCTATCCCGGCTGCTCCCAGCATGCGCCCAATGAGCACATCCTGCTGCCATTAACCGAAGAGGCCTTGACGGTGATGGCCGGGCTGTTCTGGGATCTCGGCGAGTTGCCAAAGCCACTGACAGGCCCGTTAACCTGAGCCCTTGATCCAGCCGAAAGTTACATTCTAATCCGGCTCGATTTGTGCTTGCATCCGGGCCGCATCATCCGAAAGGGGAAGAAAAAGTGAAACATTTCCGTCACATCGGGCTCGCGCTTGCCGCGACCTTCGTCGTCAGCCAGGCCGGGGCCCAGGAGCTGACCGGCACGCTGAAGAACATCAAGGACACCGGCGCGATCACGCTCGGCTTCCGCGACTCCTCGATCCCGTTCTCCTATCTCGACGACAACCAGAAGCCCGTCGGGTTCGCGATGGACATCTGCTACAAGATCGTCGACGCCGTGAAGAAGGAGCTCAAGCTCGACAAGCTCGAGGTTAAGCTCAACCCGGTGACCTCAGCGACCCGTATCCCGCTGATGGCCAATGGCACCATCGACCTCGAATGCGGCTCGACCACTAACAATGCCGAGCGTCAGAAGCAGGTCGCCTTCACCAACACCCACTACCTGACGGCCAGCCGCTATGTCTTCAAGAAGTCGAGCGGCCTGAAATCGATCGACGATCTCAAGGGCAAGACCGTGGTCTCGACCGCCGGCACCACCAACATCAAGCAGCTCACCGAGGCCAATGTCGCCAAAGGCCTCGGCGCCAATATCATCCCGGCCAAGGATCACGCCGAAGCCTTCCTGATGGTCGAGACCGACCGCGCGGTCGCCTTCGTCATGGACGACATCCTGCTGGCGAGCCTCGTCGCCGGCTCGAAGAACCCGGACGACTATGTCATCTCCAAGGATGCGTTCTCCAAGCCCGAGCCCTACGGCATCATGCTGCGCAAGGACGATCCCGCCTTCAAGAAGGTGGTCGATGCCGCGACCGCGGCGCTCTACACCTCGGGCGAGGCCGAGAAGATCTACAACAAATGGTTCACCCAGAAGATCCCGCCGAAGGGCCTGAACCTCAACACGCCGATCTCGGCCGAGCTGAAGAACGAGTTCGCCAAGCCGACGGACTCGCCGAACCCGGACGATTACAAGTAAGGTAAAACCTCGATCTTTCGATTGGGATCATGTCCGGCCACTCTTGACACCAGGGTGGCCGGACATTTGCATAGGCGCCCAGGACTGCTCTGAACAAGACTTCTCTGAAGACGTCCAATGACGGGCGCGTTCGCGCGGGGGACACGTGAACTATAACTGGAACTGGGGAATCTTCTTCCAGCCGAACCCGATGGGGACCGGCACCTACCTCGACATGCTGCTGTCGGGCCTGGTGCTGACCCTCAAGACCGCGGCGCTGGCTTGGGTCATTGCACTGATCACCGGCTCGCTCGTCGGCGTGATGCGCACGCTGCCGTCGAAGGGAGCGAACTGGTTCGGCTTCGCCTACGTCGAATTCTTCCGCAACATGCCCCTGCTCGTGCAGCTCTTCCTGTGGTACTTCGTACTCCCGGAGCTGTTGCCAAAAGGCGCCGGCACTTGGCTGAAGCAACTGCCGAACGCGCCGTTCTGGACGGCGGCGATCGGCGTCGGCTTCTTCATGTCGGCGCGCGTGGCCGTGCAGCTGCAGGCCGGCATCGGCTCGCTGCCGCGTGGGCAGAAGATGGCGGCAACGGCGCTGGGCCTCACCACCGCGCAGGGCTATCGTTACGTGCTGCTGCCGATGGCCTTCCGCATCATCCTGCCGCCGCTGACGTCTGAATTCCTCAACACCATCAAGAACACCGCGGTCGCGATCACCATCGGCCTGCTCGAGCTGACCGGACAGGCGCGCTCGATGCAGGAATTCTCGTTCCAGGTGTTCGAGGCCTTCACCGCCGCGACCATCCTCTATCTCCTCGTCAACGCCGTCGTCGTGACCGCGATGCGCTTCCTCGAGCGCTGGGTCGCGATCCCCGGCTACATCACGGGGAAATAAGCGATGTTCGGCAATCTCGATTTCGATGTCATCCGCCGCGCGCTGCCCTATCTGTTCTACGAGGGCATGACGTTCACCCTGACGCTGACCTTCCTTGCAGCTCTCGGCGGTCTCATCTTCGGCACGGCGCTCGCCCTGATGCGGCTGTCCGGCTTCAAGATTCTCGGGCGCATCGCCGGCATCTATGTCGACTTCATGCGCTCGCTGCCGTTGGTGCTGGTGATCTTCTGGTTCTACTTCCTGGTGCCCTATATCGGGCAGTGGGTGACCGGTGCCTCGCGTCCGATCAGCGTCGGCGCCTTCGCATCCTCGCTGATTACCTTCATCATGTTCGAGGCCGCGTATTTCTCCGAGATCATGCGAGCCGGCATCCAGTCGATCTCGCGCGGCCAGCCGGCCGCGGCCAGCGCGCTGGGGCTGACCTACGCGCAGACCATGCGCTACGTCGTGCTGCCGCAGGCCTTCCGCAACATGCTGCCGGTGCTCATCACGCAGACCATCGTGCTGTTCCAGGACACCTCGCTGGTCTACGTCCTGTCGATCACCGACTTCCTGGGCGCGGCGAGCAAGGTGGCGCAACGCGACGGCCGCCTGGTCGAGATGTATCTGTTCGCTGCGGTCGTCTACTTCACCATTTCCTGTATCGCGTCCTACGGCGTCCGCCGCCTGCAGGCGCGCATCGCCATCATTCGATAGAGTGTGTCGATCATGATCGAAATCAGCCATGTCAACAAATGGTACAGCCCCACCTTCCAGGTGCTGACCGACTGCACCACCAATGTCACCAAGGGCGAGGTGGTCGTGGTCTGCGGCCCCTCAGGCTCGGGCAAGTCGACGCTGATCAAATGCGTCAACGCGCTGGAGCCGTTCCAGAGCGGGGACATCCTGGTCGACGGCATCAAGGTGAACGATCCCAAGACCAACCTGCCGAAGCTGCGTTCGCGCGTCGGCATGGTGTTCCAGCACTTCGAGCTGTTTCCTCACCTGAAGATCATCGACAATCTCTGTCTCGCGCAGGAGAAGGTGCTCGACCGGTCGCGCGACAAGGCGATGGCGAAAGGCATGCAGCTGCTGGAGCGCGTGGGCCTCAAGGAACAGGCGCAAAAGTATCCCGCGAATCTGTCCGGCGGCCAGCAGCAGCGCGTTGCGATCGCCCGTGCGCTCGCCATGGATCCGATCGTCATGCTGTTCGACGAGCCGACCTCGGCGCTCGATCCGGAAATGGTCAGTGAGGTGCTCGACGTCATGGTGGACCTCGCTCATGAGGGCATGACCATGATGGTTGTCACCCACGAGATGGGCTTTGCCCGCAAAGTGGCCAATCGCGTGATCTTCATGGACCGTGGCGAGATCGTCGAGGACGCGGCGAAGGAAGACTTCTTCGGCAAGCCCCGCA
This sequence comes from Bradyrhizobium sp. USDA 336, assembly GCF_044908355.1. Classification (NCBI taxonomy): domain Bacteria; kingdom Pseudomonadati; phylum Pseudomonadota; class Alphaproteobacteria; order Hyphomicrobiales; family Nitrobacteraceae; genus Bradyrhizobium; species Bradyrhizobium sp. USDA 336. The sequence goes on from NZ_JBIYDC010000002.1 coordinate 6,562,991, forward strand.
GCGACCGCGCACAGAAGTTCTTGTCGAAGATTTTGTCGCATTAACCGGTCGTCATCCCGGGGCGCGCATAGCGCGAGCCCGGGATCCATCATGCGGCAGTACCGCGGTGAGATGGATTCCGGGCTCATTCGCCTTGCGAATGCCCCGGAATGACGGATCGTGGGTTTATCGAGCCCGCCAAATCTCCTATACCCGTGGCCAAATCCCTTCCCTCCCCAGGAGACCTGCCTTGGACTCGATCGCCTACGTCAACGGCTCATTCGTCCCGCTCTCGGAAGCCAAGATCTCGGTGCTCGATCGCGGCTTCCTGTTCGCCGACGGCATCTACGAGGTCTCGGCCGTGCTCGACGGCAAGCTGGTCGACAATGCTTCGCATCTGGGGCGGCTGGAGCGGTCCGTCGGCGAGATCAAGTTGAAGCTGCCGGAGACCATCGAGCGCATCACCGAGTTGCAGAAGGAGCTGATCGCGCGCAACAAGCTCGTGAACGGCCTCGTCTATCTCCAGGTGACGCGCGGCGCCGACAAGGGGCGCGACTTCCCGTTTCCCAAGGCCGACGTCAAGTCGAGCCTGGTGATGTTCACGTCCGAGAAGGACATCATCAACGCCGCGGTGGCCAAGACCGGCATCAATGTCATCACGGTGCCCGACATCCGCTGGGAGCGCCGCGACATCAAGAGCGTGGCGCTGCTGGCGCAGGTGCTGGCGAAGCAGGCCGCGGCCGAAGCCGGCGCGGGCGAAGCCTGGATGCTGCAGGATGGCTACGTCACCGAGGGCGGCTCGTCCACGGCGTTCATCCTGACCAAGGACGACGTCATCGTCACCCGCCAGAACTCCAACGCGATCCTGCCCGGCTGCACCCGCAAGGCCGTGATTGCGCTTGCCGAGGAGCGCCAGCTGCGCGTCGAGGAACGCTCCTTCACGGTCGCCGAAGCGCTCGCCGCCAAGGAAGCGTTCATCACCAGCGCATCCTCGTTCGTGCAGCCAGTGGTCGCCATCGACGGCAAGACGATCGGCGACGGCAAGCCCGGCCCGATGGCGACGCGCCTGCGCGAGATCTACGTGGACTTCGCCAAGGCGACGGCGGTCTGAGCCACACACTCGGCTGCCGTAGGGTGGGCAAAGCGAAGCGTGCCCACCTTTTCTTGAGTTCATGGAGAGATGGTGGGCACGGCGCAAGTGCGCCTTTGCCCACCCTACAATACTGCGCCCGAGGCGGCGCTGTAGCCTACGCCACCGACGCCTTCACCTTCACCGGATGCACGGCGCGGAACGCGATCGCGATCCTGTTCCAGGCATTGATGGCACCGATCAGCATGGTCAGGTTCACCGTCTCCTCCTCGGAGAACTGCGCGCGAACCTGTTCGTAAGTCTCGTCGGGCGCGTGCGTCTCGGCGATCAGCGTCACCGCTTCGGTCCAGGCCAGCGCGGCGCGCTCGCGGTCGGAATAGAGCGGGGATTCGCGCCAGGCGTTGAGCAGGTAGATGCGCTGCTCGGTCTCGCCGCGCTTGCGGGCGTCCTCGGTGTGCATGTTGATGCAGAAGGCGCAGCCGTTGATCTGCGAGGCCCGGATCTTGACCAGCTCGATCAGCGATTTCTCAAGGCCCGTCGACTGGATCTGCTGCTCAAGCGCCATCAGCGCTTTGATCGTATCGGGCGCGGCCTGGTAGTAGTTCATGCGGGGCTTCATGGTCGTTCTCCTTTTCTTTGGTTGGGTTAGTGGGCTCCGCCGGCCGAGACTTGGCCGGGCTTCTTCAGAAAGAATACGGCGACGAGGGCAACGATCAGCGCCATGCCGAGCAAGTAGAACGTGTCGCTGAAGGCGAAGATGAAGGCCTGCTTCTGTACGGTATGGCCGATCGCGACATAGGCGCGATGCGCGGCGTCCGCACGGTCGAGAACGCCGTGATTGACGAAATATTGCGTGAGCTGCTCGAGCCGCGTGCGCGTGGCCTCCTCGAAAACAGAGACCGACTGCATCAGCACGTTGGAGTGATATTGCTCGCGCTTGGACAGCACGGTTTGCAACAGCGCGATGCCGACGGCGCCGCCGAGATTGCGCATCATGTTGAACAGGCCGGAGGCCGAGCCCGCATTCTCCGCTTCGATGCCTGCCGTCGCCACCGCCGACAACGGCGCCATCACCAGCGCCTGGCCGATGGCGCGCACGACATTGGGCCACAGCAGCTGGTCGGCGGCATAGTCGTTGGTCATGTAAATGTTCATGAAATTTGATGCTGCGAACAGAACGAAGCCGACGCCGATGATGATCCGCGCATCGAACTTCTGCATCAGGCGCGGCACCAGCGGGATCAGCACGAGTTGCGGCAGCCCGGTCCAGGCCAGCACCATGCCGATCTGCTCGGCATTGTAGCCCTGGATGCGTGACAGATATTGCGGCAGGATGAACACGGAGCCGTAGAGTGCAATGCCGAGCAGGAAGTTCGCGAGCATGCCGAAGCCGAAGTTGCGACGCACGAGCAGACGCAGATTGAGCAGCGGCTTCTTCACCGTGAGCTCGATGATCAGGAATGCCGTCAGCGCAACAGCGGCGATGATCGAGAGCTTGACGATGAACGGCGAGCCGAACCAGTCGTCCTTGTTGCCTTCCTCCAGCACGGTCTGGAGCGCGGACAGGCCGATCGCCATGGTGATGATGCCGGCCCAGTCGCCCTCGCGAAGCAGCGCCAGCTTCATCGGCTTGGGCTCGAGCGCGTACCAGAGCATGCCGACCATGATCGCGCCGGGCACCAGGTTGACGTAGAAGATGTATTGCCAGCCGAAATTCTCGGTGAGATAGCCGCCGATGGTCGGGCCGATCGCCGGCGCGAAAGTCGCCGACAGCGCGAACAGCGCAAGGCCGACCGGCTGCTTGGCGCGCGGCAGCAGCATGATGATCAGCGTGAAGGCCATCGGGATCAGCACGCCGCCGGTGAAGCCCTGGATGGCGCGCAGCACGATCATCTGCGACAGATCCTGCGCCAGCGCGCAGGCCGCGGACAGAACCAGGAACAGGATCGCGTTGGTGAGGAGATAGATGCGGATCGAGAACACCTGCGCCAGCCAGCCGGACAGCGGGATCACCACGATCTCGGCGATCAAATAGGAGGTCGAGATCCAGCCGCCGTCGTCGATGCCGGCGCCGATCGCGCCCTGAATGTCCGCGAGCGAGGCGTTGACGATCTGGATGTTCAGAACTGCCATGAAGGCGCCGAGCGTGGCGCCGATCACCGCGATCCAGGTTTTTGTCGACACCGCGGGCGCGAGGGGGGCAGCGGGGGCGGGGAGGCCGGCAGCGGCGTCGACCGTCGGTTGGAGCGTGCTCATGGTTTCAACCGCCATTCCCGCGGGACGTACTGCCGGCGAGACGCTTGGCCGTCTCCCGCTCGGCCAGCACCGCCTGTTTGGTGTCGACGGTCGGCACCGCGGACATGCCGGGCCGCAGCAAGCCGGTGAGGCTGTGGTCGTCGAGGACGATCTTCACCGGAACGCGCTGCACGATCTTGGTGAAGTTGCCGGTGGCGTTGTCGGGCGGCAGCAGTGCGAATTCGAGCCCGCTCGCCGGCGACAGGCTGTCGACATGGCCGCGCAGGGTGGTGTTGCGGAAGCTGTCGACGTGCAACTCGACCGGCTGGCCCGGCCGCACATGCGTGAGCTGGGTCTCCTTGAAATTGGCGACGACGTAGACGGCGTTGAGCGGCACCACCGCCATCAATTGCGTGCCGGCCTGCACGTATTGGCCGACACGCAAGCTGCGGGCGCCGACCGTGCCGTCCACCGGCGCGGTGATCTCGGTATAGGACAGGTTCAGCGCCGCCTGCTGCGCGACCGCGCGGGCGCGTTCGAGCTGGGCGGTGGCCTGAGCGCGCTGGGTGGTGAGCACGTCGACCTTGCGCTGCGCGGCGACGAGGCCGGACTTGGCATGCTGCAATTGTGCGCTGCTGGCGCGCAGCGCCGCGTCGGTCTGCTGCGCGCGCTGGATCGTGCCGGAGCCCGACTTCATGAGGTCGTCGTAGCGGGCGCGCTCCTCCTGCGCGAATTTCAGATTGGCTTCTGCAGCTGCGACGTCGGCGGTGCTCTGTTCGATGATCGGCTGCTGCAGTTCGAGCTGGGCGTCGATGTTGCGGACCGAGGCTTCGCCGGCAGCGACGTCGGCTTTCGCCTGGTCGAGCGCCGCCTTGAAATCGCGGTCGTCGATCTTGGCCAGCAGCTGGCCCGCCCGAACCTTCTCATTGTCCCCGACCAGCACCTTGGCGATGTAGCCAGAGACCTTCGGCGCAACGATCGTGGAGTCCGCCTTCACATAGGCGTCGTCGGTGGATTCGAGGTAGCGGCCGTTGGCCCAGTAGTCGTGTCCGTAGTAGCCCATGGTCGCAGTGGTTGCGAGCAGTGCGAGCACCAAGGCCGCCCGCCGGACCCTGTTCCGCCGGGCCGGCATAGCGGGCGGCGCCTTGGCGTAATCGCGCGTGATTTCAGTGGCTTGCTGGAAGGTCTCGGTGCGGGGCATTTCGGACATTGCAGTCTCCTGTCGGCTCGCTGAGACTATCGGTCTTGCTGGCGCGGATGATAATCGGCTAGATTCTGGAAGGATTATCCATTCAGGGTGGATAATCCGAGCGGTCACCCCTGGCTCGTGATGTCTCCCAGGCGCGCGGCTACGCCAGCGCGATTGCTGCTGAGGCGCACATCCCAGTGCAAGGAAAGCCATGGACCGATTGACCAGCCTCGAAGTGTTCAGCCGGGTGGTCGAGACCGGCGGCTTCTCCGCAGCAGCCCGCAAGCTCAACATGTCGACCACCATGGTGAGCAATCACGTGCAGGCGTTGGAAGACCGGCTGGGGGTGCGGCTGCTTCACCGCACCACGCGCAAGGTCAATCTAACCGAGATCGGGAAGGCCTATTACGACCGCTGCGTCCAGATTCTCGCCGACATCGAACAGGCCGACGACATCGCGAGCGAATTGCAGTCGGTGCCGCGCGGCACGCTGCGCATTCACGTCGCCACGCACATGGTGCCGTTCGTCGCGCCGATTGCGGCCAAACTGCTGTCGACCTATCCGGAGCTCAAGATCGATCTGCGCATGGGCGAGGCCGAGGTCGACCTCATCGAGGAAGGTTATGACGTTGCCCTGCGCATGACACAGCCACCGGACTCGAGCCTGATCGTGCGGAGCCTTGCCACCTGGCGCCACGTGCTGTGTTGCTCCCACGATTACATCGAGAAGCACGGCCGGGTGCAAAAGCTCGACGAACTCGCCGGGCACAATTGTGGTCGGCACTTGAACTATCCGTTCGGCGACGAATGGCGCTTCCTCGATCGCAAGGGCACGCCGGCCTCGGTGCGCGTCTCCGGCAGCTTCGTCACCAATAGCGGAGAAGCGCTGCGCAAGGTCGCGCTGGAGGGCGCCGCGATCTGCCTGATGGCGGGGTTCCTCATTCAGGATGATCTCGAAGCCGGCCGCCTCGTGCGCCTGTTGCCGGAATATCGGACGGTCGAGCTCTCCATGAACGCGGTCTATCCGCACCGTCATCATCTGTCGGCGAAGGTGAGGACCTTCATCGACCTGCTCGTGCACCACAGCGCCGAGCAGCAGAAGCTGATCAACCCGTATTCATGAGACCTTTCACAGGCGGGCTCCACGTGCGGCAGGAAGCGTGTTGACATCACCGAGTTATCTGCAACAATACAACCTGAGATATGAATGATGTATTTGGGACCGAGGCAATCGGTTCGATCCTTTTTTGATACGACGTTTCGTCCGGGCCAGCTTTCTAGCTTCTCCTCTTCCATCTGTTGCTCTTCCATGTTTGACGGATCGACGGGCGGCAAGCCGGTCAACGTTCGCTTGCGTGAGCTTCGCAAGGGATCGGCGGCATCATCCCTGTGATGGAGCTGGATGGCTTGGTCTGGCCCGACTGCCGCTCTAGGGAGGCTTCGATGACCATTGCCAGAACAGGATGGATTGCGACTTTGCTACTCGGCCTCGTGATGGCGAGTGGCGTGCAGCCTTCTCCTGCTGCGGCCGACGATGCGTGGCCGGTCAAGAACAAGCTGATCGGCAAGGACGGAGGCACGTCGAAGGATGTCAGCGGCATCGCCTGCACGACCGCTGATGGGTTTCCCCGTTCGTGCCTCGTTATCGACGACAATCTCCAAGGCGCTCAATTCATCGAATTGACCGACGGCAAGCTCGTCGCCGGCAGCCCCGTGAAGTTGATCGACAACACGTTCAATGGCAAGGCGCTCGAACTTGATGGCGAGGGCGTCGCCTTCTCCAAACGGCAGTATTACGTCATCGGCTCGCATGGCCATCCGCGGGACAAGGACCACAAGCTCGACCCCAAGAAAGATGCCGATAAGATTCGAGCGAGGATTGCCGCAAGCAGCCAGATCGTTCGGTTCCGCACGACGGGGGCAGATGGCAATGCATCGGGCATCGAGCGTACGGGGCAATTGCGAGAGGTCATCGCGGCCGAACCTGCGCTTCTCGAGTTCATGGATATCAGGCTGGAGAAGAACGGCTTGACCATCGAGGGCGTGGCGATCAAGGACGATCGGACGTTGCTCGCGGGATTCCGGGGGCCCGTCTTGAACGACAATCGCGCCGTCGTCCTGTCGGTAGAGATAGACGCGCTGTTCGGTGATCGAAAAAGCACGACTCACCGGCTGTTCCGACTTCCGCTCGGTGACAACAGGGGTGTACGCGATCTCGCCGCGTTCGGCGATCGCATCCTCATCCTGGCCGGTCCTGGTGCGGACGGGCCGGGAGCCTACGCAATATATTCTTGGGACGGAGCGTCCGAGACCGTACGGCTATTGAAGGAACTCCCGTTCGATCCAAAGCGAAAGCCGGAGGGACTACTGCCGTTGGGCGCGACTTCCGCCGGACTGCGCGTCCTGATCGTATTCGACAGCGATAAGGAAGGTACGCCCACCCCCATCGAAATACCACGATGAACGGGATCGGACCTCCCCTCGCCTTGTCCGGCCGGCCGAACGAACGAGGCGCCACCTTCGATCATTTCCGGCGGGAGTCCGTCAGCGAGCCGGTGGCGGCAAGCGCCCGAACGCAGCCTCGAGCGCCATGCCGATCGCGAGCAGGCGGCGATCGCTACCAGCGGGGCCATCGAGCTCAAGCCCGATCGGCAATCTGCTGCTGGCACCGAGCGCGATCGGGATCTGGATGCCGGGAATCCCGGCATTGCTGCCGGGGTCCGTGTTCTGAATGAACAGGCCGAAATTCTCGAGGCTGCTGGACTCCGGATTGGAGGGGATGGCAACGCGCGGCGTGGTCGGGAAGGCGATCGCATCGAGCCGGTTGTCGGCAAAGCTCCTGGCGTACAGCGCCTGCAGCGCGGGGTGCGCAATCTCGATCGCGGCGTCGTAGATCGGCTTGGCGTCGACCAGGGTGCCGTCGGGACCAGGCAGCTTGCGCGGGATCACCAAGCCGTCATAGGTGCCCTTCACATCGGCGCTGGCGATCTGCTCCGCTAGTGCCGCGATGGAGAGGCCGGTGCCGGTGTGCCTGAGATAGGCGACCAGATCGTCATAGGCCTCGTACAGCGCGACGGGAAAGCTGACCTGGGCGTCGAGCTCTGCCAGTTGCGACATCTCGATCTCGACGACCGTGACGCCTTGCACCTTCATTTTCGCGACGGCTTCCTGGAACGCGGCCTCGGTGTCGGCATCGAGATTGGCCAGCATCGATCTCGCGAGGCCGACTCGGACCTGAGTCAGATCCGCCGGCGCAAGCGCATCGCCACCGGCGATGACGCGGTCGAGCAGCGCGACATCTGCCATGGTCGCAGCCATCGGGCCTGCGGTATCGCGGGTGTGCGAGATCGGCGCGATGCCGTCTTGCGGGTAGCGACCGACGGTCGGGCGCAGCGAGGCGCATCCGTTCAGGGCGGCAGGCACCCGCACCGATCCGCCGGTGTCCGTGCCGAGCCCGCCGGCGACGATCCGCGCGCCGATCGCCGCGCCCGTGCCTGACGAGGAGCCGCCGGCGATCAATGTGCGATCATAGGCGTTGCGCACGCCATACTCGGCGCCGGTCTTGAACGCGGTGTTGTAGCCGGAGATACCGAAGGCGAGCTCGTGCATGCTGGTCTTGCCGATGATGACCGCTCCGGCATCGCGCAGCTTTGTCACGACAGGCGCGTCGGCCTTCGGAATGTAATCCTTCAGCGCCGGTGTGCCGGCGCTGCAGGGCAGTCCCGCGACCTCGATATTGTCCTTGATCACGATAGGTACGCCGCCGAGCGGCTTTGTCTTGTCGCCTGCCGCGTCGAACGCGGCCGCGGCCTTCAAGGCGCCAGCTTCGTCCAGGGTGACAAAGGCATTGAGTTCGGCGTTGGCCTTGGCGCGGGCCAGGGCTTCCCGGGTGAGTGCGGTGCTCGTGAATGTCCCGGCGGCGAGGCCGGCCGCGGCCTCGGTCAGTGTCAACTGGTCGAAATCCATGATGCATCACCCGATTGCAGGAGGCCATCAGAGCGCCCCTTAAGGAGCAGAGGCTGAAGCGTCCGCGGCGCCGCGTCAACCGGTGGCGAGCATCCTTGCCGGCGTTGGCGTGTCCAGTTCGGCGAGTAGCCGCTCGACGTCGGCCTTCACCTTCACAACCGCGATGTCCTTCACCGGGCCATAGCCGCGGATATCCATCGGGCCTTTGGCGATCGCCACGAGATTTGGCAGATGCGCCGCATCGAGCTCGCCCAGCATCCGCTCGATCAGGCCTTCATACCAGGCGATCAGTTCACGCTCGGCGCGCCGTTCCGCGGTGTAGCCGAACGGATCGAACGGCGTGCCACGCAGTGCTTTCAAGCACGCGAGCATGGCCAGAGGCACCTGAATCCACTGGCCGAAGGCGCGTTTGCGCGGACGTCCCCGTGCATCGCGCCGCGACTTCAGGAACGGCGGGGCGAGGTGGTACTGGATGCTGAAGCCGTCCTCGAATTCACGCTTCAGCTCGTCGAGAAAGCCGCTTCGCATGTGCAGCCGCGCCACCTCGTACTCGTCCTTGTAGGCCATCAGCTTGAACAGGCCGCGAGCGACCGCCTCGGTCAGCGCCTCACTGTTCAGCTTGGCCTCGGCATTGCGGACCTTTCCGACCATCGCCCGGTAGCGCGCCGCGTAGGCGTCGTTCTGATAGGCCGTGAGGAACTCGGCGCGCCGGGCAATGAGCTGGTCGAGCGTCTCGGCTTCAGGTGCCTTGTCCGAGGTCGGCAGAAAATCCGGATCGGCCGCGGCGATCTGGCCCCAGGCAAAGGCCTGCTTGTTGCGTTCGACCGCGACGCCGTTGAGCTCGATCGCGCGGAGCAGCGCCTGCAACGAGACAGGGACGAGACCGCGCTGCCAGGCAAAACCCAGCATGATGATGTTGGCGTAGACGGCATCGCCGAGCAGGCGCTCGGCCAGCGCATTGGCATTGACCGTGTCGAGATTGTGCTCGCCGATGACCTGACCGATCGCGCGCAGGCGGCTTGATGCAGCGAGATCGGCATCGCGGAAGCGGACCACGTCGCCGGTCGGCATTTCCGCGGTGTTGACGGCGGCACGGGTGCCGCGGCGATATGTGCCTGATGCCTTGGGCGAGGAGCTGACGACGAGGTCGCAGCCGATCAGCGCATCGGCCGCGCCCTGGTCGACGCGAACCTGGTGCAGCGCCTCGGGGCTCGCGGCCAGGCGAATGTAGCTCAGCACAGGCCCGAATTTCTGCGCAAAGCCGGTGAAGTCGAGCACCGAAACGCCGCGGCGTTCCAGATGCGCGGCCATGCCGATCAGCGCGCCGACGGTGATCACGCCGGTGCCGCCGACGCCGGTCACCAAGAGATCGTAGGGCCGCTCGAGCGTTGCGGGGGCGGGCAGGGGTAGCGTGGCGGCGCGGCCGGCCGCATCGATTCGGCTCGCGCTCTTCTTCCGCCGCGTCGCGCCTTCGATCGTGACAAAGCTCGGGCAGAAGCCGTTGAGGCAGGAAAAATCCTTGTTGCAGGACGACAGATTGATCTGCCGCTTGCGGCCGAACGGCGTCTCCTTCGGCTCGACGCTGAGGCAGTTGGATTCGACCGAGCAGTCGCCGCAGCCTTCGCAGACGAGGTCGTTGATGTAAGCGAAGCGCTTGGGATCGGCCATCTGCCCGCGCTTGCGCCGGCGCCGCTTCTCGGTGGCGCAGGTCTGCTGGTAGATCAGCACCGAGACGTCGGGAACCTCGCGCAGCTCGCGCTGCACGGCATCCATCTCCTCACGCGGATGGATGGTCACGCCGGATGGCAGGTCGGCCGGCCTGAATTGCGCGGGATCGTCCGACACCAGGGCGATGCGCTCGACACCCTCGGCGCGGACGCTCTGGGCGATGGCATGGACGCTGACGGGCCCGTCGACCGGCTGGCCGCCGGTCATGGCGACCGCGTCGTTGAACAGGATCTTGTAGGTGATGTTGGCCTTGGCCGCGATCGCCTGCCGGATCGCCATCGAGCCGGAATGGTAGTAGGTGCCTTCGCCGAGATTCTGGAACACGTGCTTGCGGCCGGTGAATCGCGATGAAGCAGCCCAGTTCACGCCCTCGCCGCCCATTTGGATCAGTGAGGAAGTCTCGCGGTCCATCCAGCTTGCCATGAAGTGACAGCCGATGCCGGCGAGCGCCTTCGATCCTTCCGGCACTTTGGTCGAGGTGTTGTGCGGACATCCCGAGCAGAAATAGGGCGTGCGGGTCGCGCCGCTGACATTGATCGTGCGCGCGGCCTCCGGCATCAGGGCGGCCGCGCGCGCGGCGAGATTGAGACCCGGAAACATCGGATCGAGCCGGCGCGCGAGCACGTTCGCGAGCGCGCGAGGCGACAATTCGCCGATCCAGGAGATCAGCCGTGCGCCGGTTTCGTCGTGCTTGCCGACCATGCGCTCGGGCTTGCTGCCGGGATAATCGTAAAAATATTCCTTGAACTGGCTCTCGATGATGCCGCGCTTCTCCTCGACCACCAGGATCTCGCGCTTGCCCTTCACGAACTCCATCGCGTCGTGCAGCGCCAGCGGCCAGACCATGCCGACCTTGTAGACGTCGATGCCGATGCGGCGACAGGCCGCTTCATCGAGGCCCATCAGCCGCAGCGCTTCCATCAGGTCGAGATGCGCCTTGCCGGTGGTGACGATGCCGTAGGTGGCGCTGGGGATATCGTAGATGTGGCGGTCGATCGGATTGGCCTTGGCGAAGGCGTAGACGGCGTGCTTCTTGGCTTCCAGCCGTTCCTCGATCTGCGGGCCCGGCAAATCGGGCCAACGATAGTGCAGGCCGCCGGGCGGCGGCGTGAAGTCGCTCGTGCGGAACACGCGCGGCGGGCGCAGCGCGACGGATGCGCCTGATTCCACGATCTCGGAGATCGCCTTGAAGCCGACCCACATCCCGGAGAAGCGGCTCAGCGCGTAGCCATATTCGCCGAACGCCAGATATTCGCCGACGTCCGAGGGGTGCAGCGTCGGCATGAACCAGCTCATGAAGGCGACGTCGGACTGGTGCGGCATCGAGGAGGAGACGCAGCCATGGTCGTCGCCGGCGACCACCAGCACGCCGCCATGCGGCGAGGAGCCATAGGCATTGCCGTGCTTGAGCGCATCGCCGGAACGATCGACGCCCGGGCCCTTGCCGTACCAGAGCCCGAATACGCCATCGACCTCGCGGTCGCCTTGCGTCTCGACCTGCTGCGAGCCGAGCACAGCGGTTGCCGCGAGGTCCTCGTTCACGGCGGGGAGGAATTCGATGCGGTCCTGCTTGAGCCGCTGCTGGATGCGCCAGAGCTCGAGATCGATGCCACCGAGCGGCGAGCCGCGATAGCCGGAGATGAAGCCGGCGGTGTTGAGCCCGGCCGCACGGTCTCGTCGCGCCTGGTCGAGCGCGATGCGGACGATGGCCTGCGTGCCCGTGAGGAAGACGCGGCCCTCCTCGCGCTCGTAGCGATCGGAGAGCTCGTACGTGTCGAGTGACGGAATGGCGTCCATGGCGGACCTCGCGCGGCATCCTGCCCAGTGATGGAAGGTTATGCCTGGGCCGCTGGTAGGTCTTACCTATTTATCCCTGCTGCTATAGAAATTCGGTAGAATTTTGCATGCAGACGTCGAATCTGGTAGATCTGCTCGAACTGGAGCCTCCCATGATCGAAGAGCAGGACACCCGCATTCTTGCCCATCTCCAGCGAGATGGCCGCGCCACCAACCAGCAACTCGCCGACGGGGTGGGCATGTCCACCTCGGCCTGCTGGCGGCGGGTGCGGGCGCTGGAGGAGAGCGGCGTCATCCAGGGCTATGCGGCGCTGGTCGCGCGCGAACGGGCAGGCTTTGCGATGTCCGCCATCCTCCACGTCTCGCTGGAGCGGCACGATGCAAAGTTCGTCGATGAATTCGTGGCGAGGGTCACCAAACGCCGCGAGGTGCTGGAGTGTTTTGCGACCACCGGGGACGCCGATTATCACCTCCGCGTCGTCGTCCAGGACATCGCGGCCTACAACCGCTTCCTCGACGAGTTCATGTTCCGCATCCCCGGCATCCGTTACGTCCGTAGCAACGTGGTGCTGAAGGAGATCAAGACCAGCGTGGCGCTGCCGTTTTGAAGGAGGTGCTACGGCACCGCGATATCAACCTCCCGTAAATCATCACAGGCTGCAAACTGGTAGACGGAACATGCCATTCGTGGGCGGTTCGACCTCGCAGCGGTATTCCGGTCAGTTTTGTCGCGCTCGTTCGCAGCTCGTTCACTTTGATCGACGGTTTGCGCCGCGCAATAACGACCACTTAGGCGATCGCCGCGCATAAAGGCCCCGGGATAAATAGGCAGAAATGCCCGGGAGCTGAGATCGTGCCGACGACACTCGCGCGCACCTTTGCGGCGTTGAGCGCCATCAATGAAGCGATCCTGTACGCGAGATCGCCGGAGGAGCTGTACCAGAAGGTCTGCGACGCCGGGTTCTCGAGCGGGGATTTTCTGGCCGTTGCCGTTTTCCTGGTCGAGCCGGACGGCCGAAGGCTGCGCTACGCGGCCGGTTGTGGCGATGACATTGCGCGGCTCCGCTCGATCGTGATCACGACGGAAGCCGGCACGCCAGAGGGATCCGGCGTCGGCGGCGAGGCGTTTCGCGATCAGAAGCTGTGCGTCAGCAACGACTATCTGAACGATCCGCGCTCGCTGGCGTGGCGCGAAGGCGCCGCCAAGGCGCATATCGGTGCGGCCGCGGCGCTGCCGCTGCTCTGCAATGGCAAGAGCGTCGGCGTATTGTATGTGACGCGGAGCGAGGCCAACTCGCTGAACGAGCAGATGGTGTCACTGTTCGAGCGCATGTCGGCGAACGTTTCCTACGCGCTGGACAATTTCGCCCGTGAGACCGCGCGGCAGACCAGCGAGCGGGCGACGCGGCGGCTCAACCGCATGTTCGGCGCCATCAGCGCCACCAACGAGGCCATCCTGCGCGCCAAGACCGAGCGGGAGCTATACCAGCTCGTGTGCGACGCTTCGGTCCACAGCGGCAAGTCGCTGGCGACCATCGTGCTGCTTCGCGAGCCGGACTCGCACTGGATGAAGCCTGTCGCCGCCACCGGGCAGAACCTCGATCTCGTCACCCAGGCGCGCTATTCGGTCGATCCGGACAATCCTTACGGCAAGGGTATCTCGGGCGAGGTGTTCCGGACGCAGAAAGCCATCGTCGAGGACGATCTCGCCAGCCGCACAAGGGGCACGCCGTGGGAGCAGGCCAACGTCAACACCGGCGTCGCCGCGTGCGTGGTCGCGCCGTTGATCAGGCACGGCGAGAGCGTCGGCGTGCTGCTGTTCTTTATCAGCCGGTCCTGGGCCAAGGACGAGGAGATCGTCGCGCTGCTGCTGCGCATGGCCGAGAACGTCTCCTTCGCGATCGAGAATTTCGGCCGCGAGGCCGAGAAAGCCCGGATCTCCGCCGAAGAAGAGTGCCTGGCGCGCATGTATGCGGCGCTCAGCGCCACCAACGAGGCGATCCTGCGGGCACGGTCGCGGGCTGAGCTGTTCGACCTCGTCTGCGAGGCGACCGCAACGGGAGCAAAGTTCACCTCGGCCACCGTCGCGCTGGTCGACCATCAGACCGGGCTGCTGCGCGTCGTCGCCTGCTACGGGCCGAATGCGGATCAGGTTCGCAACTTCACGTTCTCGACCTCCGACCAGGTGCCCGAAGGGCGCGGCTTGACCGGCACCGCGTTTCGCACGCGCCAGCCCGCCGTCAGCAACGACGTGCTCGCCGACGAGCGCATTGCGCCGTGGCAGGCCAGTGACCGCCGCAACGGCATCGCGTCCTCCGCGGCCTTGCCGCTGTTCAACGGCGACCGGGTCGAGGGCGTCTTTCTGTTCAACTCCCCGGAGCGCGGCACCTTCACCCCGGAGCTTGTCGAGCTACTGCGCAAGCTTCAGGCCAACGTCGCCTTCGCGCTCGAAAGTTTCGACCGCGCCGACGAGAAGGCGCGGGCGGACAAGCAGCGCAATCGTCTGAGCGGAATGTTCGAGGCGCTGAGCGCGACCAACGAAGCCATCATGCGCGCCAAGACGCGCGAGGAGTTGTTCGAGGCGGCCTGCCAGGCGGCCGTGCTCGGCGACCTGTTCGCCTCGGCGACGATCGGCATCATCGACGACGCACGGGAGCTCGTCCGCGTCGTTGCCGTCAAGGGACGCCTGCAGGAGCGTATGACCGGGCGCACCTGCATCATTTCCGCCGATCATCCCGAAGGCCAGGGCATCATCGGCACTTCGCTGCGGACGTGCCGACCCAGTGTGATGAACGATTATCTGAACGAGCCGCGCTCCGCATATTGGCGCGCAAAGGCCATCGAGGATGGAACGCGGGCTGCGGCGAGCTTCCCGCTTCTCAGAGCGGGACGGGAACCGGTCGGCATTCTGCTTTTCCTCGCACCGGAAGAGAATACGTTCACGCCCGATCTGGTCGAGCTGCTCGGACGCCTCGCGGAGAACGTCTCCTTCGCACTCGACAATTTCGAACGCGCCGAGGAGAAGGCCCGCACCGAAGCGCAGAAGGAGCGCCTGACGCGCATGTTCGCGGCGCTGAGTGCGACCAACGAGGCGATCATGCGCGCGAAGTCGCGCGCCGAGCTGTTCGACCTCGTCTGCCTTGCGGCATCGAACGGCGCCAAGTTCACCTCGACCACGATTGCCCTAGCCAGATCCGGCACGGACCAGCTCGAGATCGTCGCCGCCGCAGGTCCCTCCGCCGGCACCACGCGCAATGTCCGTCTCTCCATCGATCCGGATCGGCCGGAAGGGCGCGGCATGAGCGGCACGGCGTTCCGCACGCGCCAGCCCTGCATCAGCAACGATTATCTCAACGACGACCGCGTCCGTGTCTTCCACCCCATCGTGCGCGGGGACGGCGCGCGGTCGGGCGCCGCGTTTCCGCTCATCGTGCACGACCAGGCGGTTGGCGTCATGATCTACATGTCGACCGAACCGGCGACCTTCACGCCCGAATTCGTCGAGCTGTTGCAGCGCCTCGCCGACAACGTCGCTTTCGCGATGGAGAACTTCGATCGCGCCGACGAGAAGAACAAGGCCGACGAGCGCATCGAATACCTCGCCTCGCACGACAGCCTGACCGACCTGCCGAACCGCGAGACCTTCAACGCCCTGCTGCGCGAGGCGATCGATGCGGCGCAACGCCACGATCACCGCTTTGCGGTGCTGTTCATCGACCTCGACCGCTTCAAGGTCATCAACGATTCGCTGGGTCACGAGGCCGGCGACCTGCTCCTGCTCGAGGTGGCGAACCGCCTGCGCGGCGCTCTGCGAGCGAGCGACGTGGTCGCGCGCCTCGGCGGCGACGAGTTCGTGGTGATCCTCGACCAGTGCGGCGAGATCGAGGACGTCCAGCGCATCGCCACCGGGCTGCTCGCCGCGCTCGCCGAGCCCATGCAGCTGGCCGGCCACGAGTGCCATTCCACCGCCTCGATCGGCATCGCGATGTATCCGGCCAACGGCTCCGACGCCCAGACGCTGACCAAGAACGCCGACATGGCGATGTACCTCGCCAAGGAGGACGGCAAGAACGGCTATCGCTTCTTCTCCAACGAGGTGAAGACGCAGTCGATCGAGCGGCTGTCGCTGGAGAGCGCGCTGCGCCGCGCGCTGGAGCGCGAGCAGTTCTCGCTCAACTACCAGCCCAAGGTGGACATGGCGACGGGGCAGATCACGGGCGTCGAGGCGCTGCTGCGCTGGACGCATCCCGATCTCGGCAACGTCTCGCCGGCACAGTTCATTCCGCTCGCGGAGGAAACCGGGCTGATCGTGCCGATCGGCCGCTGGGTGCTGAAAGAGGCCTGCGCGCAGGCCATGGCCTGGCAGCGCCGCGGCCTGCTGCCGCTGTCGATGGCGGTCAACCTGTCGCCGCGGCAGTTTGCCGACGAGCATTTGTTGCAGGACGTCGACGAGGCGCTGGCGGCCTCCGGCATGTCGCCCGTGCTGCTCCAGCTCGAGGTCACCGAGAGCATGATGATGCGCAATGTCGGCCGCGCGCTGAAGGTGCTCGACTCCATCCAGAGCCGCGGCATCCGTCTCGCCATCGACGATTTCGGCACCGGCTATTCGTCGATGTCGCTGATGAAGCACTTCCCGATCGACACCATCAAGATCGACCGCTCCTTCGTGCGCGATCTGCCGCAGGATTCGGAGGATCAGGCCATCGCGCAGGCGATCATCAGCATGGGCAAGGCCCTCGGCATGACCGTCGTCGCCGAAGGCGTCGAGAACGCCGAGCAGGAGGCATTCCTGCGCGCCCATGGCTGCGACGAGATGCAGGGCTTCCTGATCTCCAAGCCGCTGCCGGCGCGGCAGATGGGCGAGCTGCTGCGGCCCATGGCGCTGCCCGTCGCGCCGCCGCTGCAGCCGGAGCAGGACGCTGCAGTCACGGAAGCTGCGGCCTCACGGCTGAAACGCACTGTCGTCTGACGGCTGCGGCTGCAGCTTGCGAATCTCGTCATCCTTGGTGTCTGCCTTGCGCGGAAAATCCTCCGGCCAAGACACCGAGGTCTGATCCTCGAACAGAGCGAGGAGCAGACACGCGCCCTCTGCAAAGGTCGATCCGTCTTCGAGGCCGAGCGCATGCGACCACGCACCGGGCATCGGCTGGCGCACGTCGAGCACCGCGATCGCGGGTCCCCACCACCAGGCCGGCGCCGGCGAGCGCTCGTCCTCGGGCACGGCGAGCCAGCGGGCGAACTCGTTCACCACGCGCTCGAATTGCAGGCTTGCGGCCTGATGCATTCGCTCGGTGCTCCTTGTCGCGCCTGAAACCAGGCCGATGCGCGCACTCGGTCGTGGTCGTGAAGTTTTGAAGAACGGCGTCTCTCGGAGGCCGTATGCCGGCCCATCGGGGCCATACCACAAGCAAGCGACGGCCGGAAAAGAGGCCGGCGCGGCTGTCATAGTCTCTTCATTCTCTTTAGCGGTTGAAGGTGCCCACCGGCAAGGAGCAATATGCTGCCTAACGTGGCCTGAACGGATGCGCCTTCTGGTGCCAGGCCCAGGCCGTGCGGACGATCGTCGGCAGGTCGGAGTGACGCGGCACGAAGTTCAGCACCTTTCTTGCAGCAGAGGGATCGGCGACCAGAAAGGTGGGATCGCCGGCGCGGCGCGGCTTGATCGTGTGTGGCACCTCGCGCCCGGTCTCCTGCCTGATGGCATCGAGGATCTCGCGCACGGAAAAGCCGGAGCCGGTGCCGAGATTGAAGCTGCCGCCGGCATGGCCTTGCTCCAGAAGCCTCAAGGCCGCCACATGCGCCGCCGCAAGGTCCGTGACGTGGATGTAGTCGCGGATCGCGGTGCCGTCGGGCGTGTCGTAATCGTCGCCGAACACCGCGAACTCGACATGGCCCTGAAGCGCCATCATCGCGCGGGGGATGAGGTGGGTTTCGTTGTCGCGCAGCTCGCCGATGCCGCCGGCCGGATCGGCGCCGCTGGCGTTGAAATAGCGCAGGCAGAACGCGCCGAAGCCGTAGGCCGTGCGGTAGTCGGCGAGCATGCGCTCGATCATCAATTTCGACGCGCCGTAAGGATTGATCGGCGCGCAAGGAAAGTCTTCCGGCAGCGCCTTGGAATCCGCGTTGCCGTAGACGGCGCCGGTCGAGGAGAACACGATGCGATGGCAGCCCGCGTTGCGCATCGCCTGCAGCAGCGACAGCGTGCCCTGGACGTTGTTGATGTAATATTTCTGCGGGTCGGTCATGGATTCCCCGACGAGGCTCGCCGCCGCGAAATGCATCACCGCCGCGATCTTGTGGTCGGCGAAGGCGCGCGCCAGGGCCGCGCCGTCGAGCAGATCGCCCGTCACCAGCGGGCCCGATACGAAGCTGCGATGACCTGTCGAGAGATTGTCATAAACGACGGGCTGATAGCCGGCGGCGGACAATGCACGGCAGGCATGCGAGCCAATATAGCCAGCGCCCCCGGTGACGAGGACGGTCGGTCGGTCGGTCATGTCGTATTCTGCTCTTCTCTTAACGGAGGGGCCGGTTGCGGCTGAAGAGAAGATAGAGCGCGCGGGGGTTGGTGGTCAAATAACGCCAGAGCAGACGGCGCGGCTCGAGCAAGGTGCGCCAGGCCCATTCGAGCCCGATTTTCTGCATCCATTGCGGCGCGCGGGAACGGCTGCCTGACAAGAAGTTGAACAATCCGCCGGATGTCTTGATGACGCCAACATTGGTCAGATGCGGCGTGAATTCCTTCACGAATGCCTGTTCGTTGGGCACACCGAGCGCGACCCACAGATAGTCCGGCGCCAGGGCGTTGATCTCCTCGACCTTGGCACGCAGCGCCTCGCCGCGCAGATAGCCGTGGCTGTGCCCGACGATCTTGAGACGTGGATACATTTTCTGGACGTTCGCGACCGCCGCGGCGTTCTCGGCCTCGCTTGCGCCGAACATGTAGAAGGTGCGGCCGGCGGCTTCGGCCTTGCGCGCAACGACGTGGAACAGGTCCGTGGTTGCGACGCGCTCCGGCAGCGGGAACCAGGATTGCAGCTTCGAAGCGGCGACCAGCGGCTGACCGTCGGCGTTGATCAGATCGGCGGCACGGAACAGGTGCTCGGTCTGCGGCTCGGTCGAGCAGCGCGCCAGCACCTCGCCATTGGCCGAGGTCAGGAACAGCGGACGGCCGATGCGATGGTCGGGATTCGTCGCCTCGATCATGAAATCGGCGGTGGCTTCCAGGTCGATCGCGGCCATGCGAAGTCCGCCGACGGTAATTCTCGGCACCTCGGCAGTTGCTGCCCGTCCGTCGAGGTTGACGCGGCGCTCAAGCATATTGTCTGCCTCGCTGGCGCGTTTGCATTGCAGGGGTGAGCTCGTCGAGCACGACGCCGACGAGCTTGCGCTCGGCCGGGCCGAGCGCGGCTAGGATCTCTTCCAGGCTGTCGTTGACGTCGAGGCTGGTCGGCAGCACGGCCACCAGCGAGTCGATGTCCTCGAGCAGCTTGCGGCCGCCGGCCGCGAGCGGAATGGCTGGGCCGTCGAGGATCACGAGATCATAGCCGCCCGCGGAATGGGCCTGCACAATCGCCTTGTGGATGGCATCGGCGGCTTTGCCGGCGTCGCCATCGGCGGCCGGCAGCACCGAGATGCCATTGACCGTCTTGATCTCGCGCGCGTCCTTGCTGCCGATCGAGAGCCAGCCGAGCCTGCTCGGCTCGCTCTTGCCGGGACGGATGACCCTGTTCGTGAGCGAGCGCGCCTGATGGTCGGCATCGATCATCAGCACGCGGGCGCCGTCGCGTGCGGCCGCCAGCGCGAAGTTCAGCGCGGCCACGCTGCGGCCGCTGGTCATGCCGGTGCCGACGAGCGCGACGACCGGCATCGCCTTGCCGCCGGCGCGGCGCGTCACCGCGGCGCGCATGTCGCGCCAGGCGTTGAGCAAGCTCGTCATGGGAAAGCCGGGGCGCAGCGTCGGCCAACCCAGCCGCGTGAGATCGACGCCGCCGCCGGTGGGAAGGATGGCGCCGAGCGTATGGATGACGTCGGCCTCCTGGAAGCGTGCGATCAGCGGCTTCTCGATCACTGGCTGCTCGACCATCGAAGGCTGCAGCGGGGGCGCGGCAAGTTCCGGCGTCGATGGCGCTGCTTCAGGAACGCGCGGGGCCTGCCGCGGCGGAGCAACCTCCGCAGCGCGCGGCAGCTCCGGAGCTCGGGACGTCTGCGGCGCCGGCGAGCGCTCACGCCGGGCGGGTGTCGGCGTCCCGGGCGCGGCTGCACCGGCGAAAAGCAAATCTGCCACAACGAACCAGCTCGACGCCGCGATCGCCCCGAAGATGAAGCCGATCATGGCGAACAGGCTCATGGCCGGCGGGAACGAGCGCCGCTGCGGCACCGTCGCCTCGCCGATGACGCGGGCGGCCGAGGTGTTCAGGCTCTCCTGCTCCTCGGTCTCGCGGGAGCGCTTGAGAAAGGACTGATAGACCTCGCGGCTGGCATCGGCTTCGCGCTCGAGCTCGCGCAGGCGCACGGCGGCCTGGCTGAGCTGGACGCTCTGCCGCTTCTGCGCTTCCAGCGCGCGGTTGAGCGAGGCCTCGAAATCGCGGGCGCGCGTCAGATCGTTCTTGGCGGACTGGGCGAAGCGGTCGATCTCCTCGTTGATGGTGCGCTTGAGATCCTCGACCTGCTTCTCGGTCTGACGCAGCGCCGGGTGGCGCGGGCCGAGCTCACCGGCCTGCTCCGCATATTTCTTGCGCGCATCGGCATATTGCGCGCGCAAATTCGCAATCGTCGGCGATTGCAGCGCCTCCGGAATCGCGCCGGCATCGGCAGCGGTGCGGCGGCTCGCCTCGATCTGGTCGAGCCGCGCCTGCGCGTCCATCGTCGCTGCGCGGGCCGCGGAAAGCCGCTGATTGCTGGCGGAGAGCTGCTGATCGCTAATCAACGCATCCTGGGTGCCGACGAAATTGTTCTGGGCCTTGTAGGTCGCCAGCGCAGTCTCGGCGTTACGCAGCCGGTCGCGCAGCTCCTTCAGGCGGCTGGAGAGATCGTTGGTGGCGCGCCGTGCCGCCGAAGCCTGCGACTTGCGGGACTCGGCGAGATAGGCATTGGTCAGCGTGTTGGCGAGCATCGCCGCCTTGGCGGGATCCGTCGACCAGACCTCGATGTCGACGATGAAGCTCTTCTCGGTTTTGCGGATCGCGATGTGCTTGTTCAACGCATCGAGCGCCGCGAGCTCCACTTCCCTCTTCTCCGCAGCGGAGGGCGCGCGCGGTTGCAGGCCGATCAGGCCGAGCAGCGACGACATCAGGCTCCCAGCCTCACCGCCTCCGAATTCCGGATCCTTGTCGAGGCCCGCCTGCTGGATCACCTGGAGCAGCACGCTGTTGGAGGTGATCAAGCGCGCCTGGCTCTCCACCACCATGGCCATGCCGGTGACGTCCTGGGCCCGGGGCGTGAGCTCGCGGTCGACGAGCTGAAGCTCGCGCGGGTCGACATAGAGCTGAGCGGTGGCGGTGTAGCGGGGCGTCACGCTCTTGCCGATCGTGACGGCAAGCGCCGCACCGAGCAGGGCGGCCGCGGCGATCGCGACCTTCCGCCGCCAGAGCAGATTGGCGAGCTCCAGCACGTTGAAGCCGGCCTGAGGCTTCCGTTGCGCGGCCTCCGGTCCGGCTCGATCGATCGGCTGGTTATAATCAAGCATGATCCCCAGCTTTCATTCCAAGTGCCGCGGGCTGAGGGGTTACTCTTCGCTTTACGCCACGCACCCGGGATATAGGTGTCCGATCAACGCAACAGGGAAAATTAACCATACTCATTGAGGGACTATTCACCGAAATGGCAAACAAAGCGTTTAAGCGCATGCCATCCCTCGGCGCCTTCCTGTGAATCTCGCGATACCCGCTCCTTAACGGTTCGTTACCGCGCGCAGCATGGCCGCGAGCCGTCGCTCGTCCGTTGATGGGCCGCGCACGTGCCATCGCCGTCAGATCCTCCGAAGGATGACGTGATAGTCGCCGCGGCGGACGTCGGTGCCGCGCGGCAGCACGGCGTTGAGCACCGCGGCGCCGGCGTCGACCAGGGCCGCAAACAGCGGCTTGCGCCGGCGCATCTCGGGATAGCGCGGACTTTCGACTTCACGACGATAGATCATCTCGAGGCCGTTGGCGGCTGCGAATGCTTCCAGCCGGGGCAGCGTCACCAGCGGATGGAAGAACGTCGGGAACGGCGGCTCGCCGGGCAGGCCGGCGTCCTTGATGCCGCGGATATGCCGGTAGAACCAGACGTGAAACCAGTGCGGCGAATATTTGGTGACGAACCCGGAGAGCGAGCGCGGATTCGGTGCGCCGATCAGGATCATCCCGCCCCGCCTCAGCGCATCGCGGAAGTTCAAGAGCGCGGCGTCGACATGGGGCAAGTGCTCGATGACGTTGTAGCATATCACGAGATCGAAGGTCTCGCGGGCGAAGCTGTAGGTCTGGACGTCGCCGAGGATCGCCTCGTCGGCGTAGGTGTTGTTGCGGACCTGGTCCTCGTCGATGTCGACCACGGTGACCTTGCTGCGGCTCAGCAAGTCCGGTGGCAGAACGCTGCACGAGCCGCCGCCCGCCTCATAGATCGCGAGCCGGCCCTGCGGCAGCTCGCGACACAGCACGTCGTGGACGGCGAGCAGGCTGTCGCGGGCTTCGCCGGGAACGAGATCATGGAGCGCCTCGGCATATGGTGCAGCCGCGGGGAATTGGATCGCCGTGGCTGTCGCGAAATCGATCGGTGCTGGCTTGTTCATGGATTCTGACCGCGCTTGTTCTATTCAAATTTACAGGAAAAAATGCGCCTGCCCGAAGAGCAAATCCGATGCCGCACCGTCTCACCGGTCGCAGTGCTTACGGCCCGGTTAATGCGCAAGCGCATTAACTACGGTATTGTTCATGTTGGAGCGTTGCCGGCGCGTGGACCGCCAATTGCAGCATGACGCGCGGCGAACTTGGTGGCTATGTACCGCGCGGCAGCCGTTCATTTTGAGACGCATCTGTCCCGCGGCAATGTGCCGTCGTGGGACGCGCGATCGAAGCAGGGATTCTTCAATACATCTCGGACATCTAGACCTCATGACATTGATCCCGACAGACCTGTCTGCAGCACGCATCCCGGATGCCGTGCGCGATTCCAACCGGGAGATCGTGGCGAGCTCTCGCGTCATCGACCTCTCGGTCGGCATCGTCGTCTGTGTCCCGTGCTTCCGTCGTCCGCAACACCTGCGCCTGACGCTGGAGTCGTTGGCGAACCAGCGCACCCCGCGCTCCTTTGCCGTCGTCATGGTCGAGAACGATGCGGTGCGGCGCGAAAGCGCGCCGGTTGCCGCGGAGTTTCTGGCCGCTGGAAGGCTCCAGGGCGTCTGCCTCATCGAGAAGCGGCAGGGGAACTGCCAGGCGATCAATGCTGCCTTCGAGACGGCGCAACGGCTGTTTCCCGCCGCGACCCGTTTCCTGATGATCGACGACGACGAGATCGCATCAAGCGACTGGCTCGAGCTGATGGTCCGCACCGCGGAGGCGACCGGCGCCGACGTGGTTGGCGGGCCGGTGCTGCCGGTCTTCGACGACGACAGCAAGCCCTGGCTTTCGCGTCATCCCGCCTTCTGTCCAGCCTACGACTACAGCGGTGCGGTGCCGCTGATCTACGGCTGCGGCAATTGCCTGATCACGCGGGCCGCCTTCGAGCGGTTCGACCGTCCCGCGTTCGACCTGCGCTTCAATTTTCTTGGCGGCGGCGATTGTGATTTCTTCGTGCGGTGCCGTGACGCCGGCATGCTGTTCCACTGGACGGCGGAGGCCGTCATCACCGAGACCGTGCCGCGTAGCCGCACCAGCCTCGGCTGGATCGCAAAGCGCGGCTTGCGCATCGGCGCGATCAATTATCGTGTGCAGTACAAAGCCGCCCCGAGCGCAGCAGCGCGGGCGCGGGTCTTTGCGCAGATGCTGGGCCGTTTGCCGCTGTCGCTGCTTCGCGCCGCCGCCTTGTTGCCGTCGTCGAAAGCCGTCGTCGCGATGCATCCGGTGATGGTTGCGTCTGGCGCCGCGCTGGCGGCTCTCGGCCTTGAGCCGAAGCCTTACGAGGCCTCGAAGATCGCGTCCTGACGCGGCGACGACTAGAGCGTGATGAGATCGGGTTGATTGCTACAAGGACAGTGCACTCCCTCTCCCGCTTGCGGGAGAGGGCCGGGGAGAGGGTGTTTCCGCAATGGGATAGCCCCCTAGAGGAGAAAGCCCTCACCCGCGCCTTCGGCGCGACCTCTCCCGCAAGCGGGAGAGGTTGCAACGAGCCCGTGGCAAGCGATTCGACTTAAAGCCATTCCGCTTTAGATACCGAAACGGGCGAAGGCGACCCGGATTGCCGAGCGTGGCAGCGATTTGAGCGACTGCCGGCCGATCATCGCGAGATAAGCGAACGCCTGGCGATACCTGCCGAAGCGGACCGCCTGCATCGCCGAGTAGGTGACGAGATGAATCTCGGCGGCAAGGCGCAGCCCGGCTGTCATGTGCTCGGGCAATCTCGCCAGGATCAATCCGTCATCGAACACCCGCGCGATGGCCGGGAAGAAGTCCTTCGGCGTCCGGACCGCGGCGTTCATGGTGTTGGCCGTGTGAAGACGATAATCGAGCAGCAGCTCCGGCGCGAACGCGAACTCCCCGATCGCAGCGAGGCGGCACCAGCAATGCCAGTCCTCGCAATATTTGAGGGACGTATCGAAGCCGCCGATGGCGCGGAAAGCTTCCGCGCGTGCGAGCGCGATGCCGCCATTGACGATGAAATTGCCGGCGGCGAGCCGCGTCAGCACGTCTCCGGACGGCTTCCGGCGCCCCTTTAGGAGGCCGCGCCGGCCGATCTGGCGGCCTTCGCTGTCGATGATGTTGTAGTCGCCATAGACGAGAACGGCGCGCGGCGCGCCACGCGCTGCAGCGAGCAGCGCCGCCACCGCGCCGGGGCGCAGGCGGTCGTCGGCATCGAGGAAGAGCAACCACTCGCCGCTTGCCTGTCTTGCGCCGAGATTGCGTGCGGCCGATACGCCCGCGGAATCGTTGTGGAACAAGTGCAGCCGCGGGTCACGCATGCCGCGGACGATCGCAACGGTTTCGTCGTCCGAGCCGTCGTCCACGACGATCACCTCGGTCACCTCGCGCTGCGCCAGTGCGCTGGCGAGCGTTTCGCCGACATAGGCCGCAACGTTTTTGGCGGGAATGACGACCGATACTGATGTGGTCGAGCCGACCTGAAGCGGCAAGCGTGCTGGCGTTGCCGCGCGTGAGGCGGCTGGCAGTTCGAGAACCTCTTCAGCGGTGATCAAGCGACGGCTCGCCCTTAATGATCTGTTAACCAGGACCATGTGCCGCGCTGGTAACGCGGGCGATCTACAAGTCCAGCGTGCGCGCATGATACTCGCATTGCGCTCCAACCGGTGCCGAGAAGGGCCGTGTGCCGCCGGTTTTCGTAGAATAACGTTAAGCCGCTGGCATTAAGCCTGTGGCAAATTTGGAAGAGTGCGGCGGACTGCCTCGTGCGAGAATGCGCATCGGACCACCGCGGATGGAATCCCGTGCCCGCAAACACGTTCGACCACGATCACAATGCGATGATCCTGAACCTCTTTTATGAGGACAAGGACGACCGCTGGTTTCCGGGTGACCGGCATCTGCGTCGCATCGCCCGGCGGTTGTTGCTCGGCGAGCCGCGCATGAGTGGCCAGCTGCGCGTGTTCCTCAATCTCTGTGCGGGGCTCGACCGGCTCGGCATCCGCTACCGCGTCAACGATTACGGTTACATCGCGCAACATCCCGACGAACTTGCCTGCATCGTCGGGCGCACGTTCCTGCTCGACAAGTTCCCATGGAAGAACCCGATCCTGCTCGGCGCTGCCGCCCACAATCATCCGCTCGACGACCCTGATCTATTCAAGCGTCTGCCGGTGAAGAAGGTCGTGGTGCCCGGTCCCTGGTACGTCGATATGTACCGGCCATATTGGCCCGAGACCGAGGCCTGGCCTGTCGGCATCGACACGAGTCTCTGGGCGCCGTCGGCTCGAGCCCAAAAGACCATCGATGTCCTGATCTACGACAAGGTGCACTGGGATCGCGAGCGTTACGCGCTGGAGATGATCGAGCCCGTGCGCGCCCGGCTCATCAAGGAAGGCCGCTCGTTCACGGAGCTGCGCTACGGCAGCTACAAGGAGGCAGATTATCAGGCTGCGCTCGCGCGTTCGCGCGCGATGATCTTCCTGTGCCAGAGCGAGAGCCAGGGCATCGCCTATCAACAGGCCTTGTCCTGCGGCGTGCCGGTGTTTGCCTGGGATCCGGGCGGGCCGTGGCGCGACCCCGACTATTATCCGCATCGCGTGCAGTTCGCGCCGGTGTCGTCGGTGCCGTATTGGGACGAACGCTGCGGCGTCAGGTTCACCGACATCGCCGGCTTCGAGGCGGGCTGGGACAATTTCTGGGCCGGGTGCAGCGCTGGCGAGTTCGATCCGCGCGGCTACATCCTGGACAATCTCACGCTGGAACAAAGAGCGCTGCAATATTACGAGATCGCGCGGAGCATCCTGCGGCAGCCCGTGGTGTCGCAGACCTCCGCAAGGCCCGTTGACGAAGCCTCGGAAGGGTTGAGCCGCGACCCGAAGCTTCACCGGCGTTACCAAATGTCTTGAGCCATGGACCGCAGCGCCGCCAACATGACCGACGTCGAGCCCCGACCGTTCGGCCATATCCTGCGTGATCGCCTCGCAGGACTCGATGCCGTGCAGGTGGCGCGCTGCCTCGTCGCGGTCGGGGCGCTGCTGCTGGTGCTCGTGACACTCGATCCGTTCCCGGACCTGCGCAATCCCAACGTCACCATGATCGTCGGCGGACGAATGGCGCTGACCTATGTCGCCTGGGGCCTGCTGGCTGCGGTCGCTATCCTGTGTGTCGCTGCCACCGATGCGCCCGCGCTGAAGAGCCTGGTGACGCCGCTGCATCTCTGCCTGCTGGGCTGGCTTGTGATCAACATCGCCTTCTCAGAGAGCCGCGGCGTTTCGATGCAGCGATTCGTGCTCACGGTCAGCGCGACGTCGCTCGCCATCGTGTTGCCGTTGCTGCCGCCGACGCGGCGCAGCTTCAATTCTTGCCTCGGTGCCGCCGCACTCGTGCTGCTCGCGCTGTGCTATCTCGGCGTCTTTCTCGCGCCGCAATATTCGATCCACACGGCGCTCGACGTCACCGAGCCGCAGCTCGCCGGCGATTGGCGCGGCAGCTTCGGCCACAAGAACATCGCCTCGGCCGTGATGACCATCCTGGTCTATGTCGGCATCTACCTGTCCGCCGTGGGCTCGTTCGTGATGGGGCCTGTGATCGCCGTGCTGGCCGGCACCTTCCTGATCTTCACCGGCGGCAAGACGTCCTCGGTGCTGTGCCTTGCGGTCTACGTGCTCGCGTCACTGGTCTATGTCACGCCTAGCCTGTGGCTGAAGCGGCTCATCTGCTTCGTGCCGCTGATTGCGATGAACCTGTTGACCGTCGGCAGTGTCGTCAGCCCGGCGCTGGCGGCGATGACGCGGCTGCTTCCGCTCGATCCGACCTTCACCGGACGCTCCGCGATCTGGGATTTCGCGCTCGCGGCCGTCGCCGAGAAGCCGATCATCGGCCACGGCTATTCTGCGTTCTGGGACGACGTGAGTGCGCGGGCCACCGCGGAAGGAGCCGAATGGGCAACATCGGCGGCGCACAGCCACAATAGCTACCTCGATCTCGCGGTCACGATCGGTCTGCCGGGGCTGCTGCTGGTGATCCTCATCTTCGTGCTCGCTCCGCTCCGCAATTTCCAGACGGCGCAGGCTCGCAGCCGCAGTGGCGCACTGGCCAAGCTGTTCCTGACCGTGTGGCTGTTCGGCCTGTACTTCGGTGCCACCGAGACCTTCCTGCTCGAACGACAGAATCCGATCTGGTTCATGTTCGCGCTGGCGGTGGCCGGCCTGCACTTCCTGGCAAGGTTCCAATGCATCGAGCAGACCGAGCCCCGCGCATGACCTTCCTCAGCGTTGATCAGCCCGACGATTTTGCGTCCAGCGCGTCGGCCATCGCGGTCGATTTCCTGCGTGACTGGCGGCATGCGGCCTCGCGCCTGAACGCCGGGCACCGCACCGCTTTCCAGCATGCTGGCTGGCTCGGCGCCTGGTACGAGTCGTTTCACGACGTCGCTCCGTTGATCGCCGTGATCTCCGATGCTGCCACCGGCAAGGACATCGCGGTCGTGCCGATGATCAGCCATGTCCGGCGCGGCATCCGCATCGTCGAGTTCGCGGACCTCGGCGTCTCCGACAACAACGCACCGATCCTGGCGCTCGATGCCTCGTTGGATGCGGGAACGGCGGATGCGATCAACACGGCGCTGATCGGCACGTTGCGCGCGCTGCCCGATCGTTTTGATCTGCTCCGCCTGAAGAAGATGCCGGCAGAGGTCGGCGGCAAGCCGAATCCGCTGGTATCGCTCGGCCGGATCGGATCCTCCTCGCTCAACGGCAATCTCGTGTTGATGGGCGACGACTATGGCGGCTATCAGGCCGCGATCAAGCGCCTGCAGATGCCGCGCTGCTGGCGCGTCTTCAGCCGTCATGCCGGTGCGCGGTTCGAGATCGCCGCCGATGTCGGGCGTGCGCACGAGCTGTTGGACGTGATGGATCTCCAGCAGCAGGCACGCATGAAAAAGCTCGGCTCGCGGTTCGTTCTCAACGACGAGACCCATGCGCGGTTCTATCGCGAGGTCGTCCGAGAGGGCCTCGCGGGAGGTCATGCCATGGTCTCGGCACTGGTGTGCGAGGAAGGCATTGTCGCCACCGCGCTTGGCGTCAAGCATGGCGCGACCTATGTCCTGCTGCGCATCAGCCATGGCGGCGATCAATGGTCGAATTGCTCGCCGGGTCTGCTCGTCATCGAGCGCACCATGGCGGCGCTGCATGCGCAAGGCCTGCGCCGTTTCGACCTCAGCATCGGCAATCAGGACTACAAGCGGCGCCTCGGCGCCGAGAGGGTGCCGCTGACCGATGTCAGCGTCGCGCTGTCCTGGCGCGGCCTGCCCTTCGCCTGGCGCGATCACGCCGCGCAGGGCCTTCGGCGCTATCCGAAGCTCGCCTCCCTCGCGGCGAGGGCGATGGGCAAGGGAGCCCGCTGACGGGCGCCCTCTGTTTCGCCATCACCTCGGAAGGCCCGCCCGGAAAGCATCCAGCAACGCGCGTCCGTGCGGCCAGTCGCCGAGCCCGCTCGCGGCATTGATGTGGCCGAGCGCGCCCGGCACGATCAGGCCGGACTGCCAGTCCTGCGCCCGCCGCCGTGTCACCTCGAGCGCTCCATATGGATCATTCGTGCTCGCGATGATCAGCGCGGGAAAACGCAACGCGCCGCCGGGGACCGGCTTGAACGCTGCGGCCTCCGCGGGAAAATGGCCACCATCGGGATCGGGCACGGCGACCAGAAAGGCGCCCGCAATCGCGGAAGGGAAGCGTGCGGCCCAGTGCGCCACCAATAGGCAGGCGAGGCTGTGTGCGACCAGGACGGGCGGCCTGGCGCAGCCCGCGACCGCGTGCTCCAGGGCTTGCTCCCAGTCGTCGAGCTCCGGCTGGTCCCAGCTCGCCGGCTGGAATCGCGTGATGCGCGCGTCGGCGCGCTCCCATAGCGTCTGCCAGTGGGTATCTCCGGAGCCGCCGAGCCCGGGCAATGTGATGATGTCGTGCATGAACGTCCCGTGATATCTGAGGTGACGCCGCAGTGTGACCGATCGCAGTCCTGCATCACATGGCAAGTCATCGGCGAAATCGACCATCTGCCGATGATCTCAAGGTGGAACGGAGAATTGAGTTGGATCGCTTCGGGAGCATCGATGCCAAGGATTTGAAGATCATCGAGGCGCTGCAGGCCAATGCGCGCGTGCCGTTGTCCGAGCTCGGCCGTTCCGTCGGGCTGTCCCAGCCGGCCGTGTCCGAACGCGTCAAGCGGCTCGAGGAAGCCGGCATCATCGAGGGCTACGGCGCCCGCATCAACCCGCGCGCCCTCGGGCTCGGCCTGATGGCGCTGGTGCGCCTGCGCACCTCGCACGAGCATATCAAGACCTGCCTCAAGCGGTTCAGCGAAATCCCTCACATCATCGAAGTCCATCGCGTCACGGGCGATGACTGTTTCGTGCTCAAGGTGCTCGTTCCGGCGCCGGAGGATCTCGAGACCATCGTGGATCGCATCGCCGGTTTTGGCGCTGTGACGACCTCACTGGTGCTGCGGAGCGAACCCGTGCGGCCGATCGGCAAGGACCTCGTCAGGAAGAAAACAGAACGGAGTTGAGGCGTGGCCACGTCACCGCGCCGTCACAAAGGCCCGCGATTGCGCAAGCCTTCCGATGATCGTCCTCGTTGTGTTATCGTCGCTTCCATTCCGCGGAGGCGACATGGAAGACCGTTCGGCAAAATATCGTGCATTCTATGCGCAGTTGATTTGCGCTGCTGCGAAGGCTGCAGACCCTCGCCTCGAACAGGCCTTTCGGACCATCAGGCGCGAGCCGTTCGCCGGGCCCGGGCCGTGGTCGATCTGTCTCGGCGGTCATCCCTATGTGGTCACGCCTGACGATGATCCCGCCTTCCTCTATCAGAACGCGCTGTTGGCGCTGGACCCGGCGCGCGGTCTCAACATCGGCATGCCCGGAGCGCACGCTTACTGGCTCAACGGCTGCGCCGTGAAGGAGGGCGAGACCGTGGTCCAGATCGGCGCCGGCAGCGGCTATTACACCGCGATTCTCGCGCATCTCGTCGGTCCCGGCGGTCGCGTTCACGCCTATGAGATTGACGAGCGTCTGGCGGGACTTGCGCGCGACAATCTGAAGGACATCGCCCATGTGGACGTGCGCGGACGCTCGGGCATCGCTTCCGATCTGCCGGCGGCCGACGTGATCTATGTCTGCGCGGGCGCGGCACAGCCGGCGGCGGAATGGCTCGAGGCGCTGCGGCCCGGCGGGCGGCTGGTGTTTCCGCTCGCGCCCGAAGGCATGCTCGGCGGCATGTTGATGATCACCCGGCCGGATCACGGTGCGATCTGGCCGGCGAAATTCCTCAGCCGCGCCCAATTCATCGGCTGCGCGGGATTGCAGGATGTCGAGGCCGGCCGGCGATTGGGCGAGGCGTTCGCGAAAGGTTGGGAAGGGGTGCAGTCGTTGCGGAGAGAGGGCGCCCCCGACCAGACATGCTGGTTTGCCAGCGAGGGCTGGTGGCTTTCGACGGCGCCCGCACCTCAACCGACGGAGCCGGTTCGGCCTCACGCCGACATCACGCTGATTTAACGGTGACCCTATCCCAATCCCGGATTGGGGCGGCATTCCCAAGTGAGAATGCCGCCCGGGTCGCATCAGCCATGCAGCTTCTTGGCGGTCTCCGCGATCTGGCGGCCCTGATAACGCGCGCCGGCGAGCTCGTTGGCGCTGGGCTGGCGGCTGCCGTCGCCGCCGGTGATCGTGGTGGCGCCATAGGGCGCACCGCCGGTGACCTCGTCGAGCTTCATCTGGCCGGCAAAGCCGTAGTTCATGCCGACCACGACCATGCCGAAATGCAGCAAGTTGGTGATGATCGAGAACAGCGTGGTCTCCTGGCCGCCGTGCTGGGTCGCGGTGGCCGTGAAGGCGCCGCCGACCTTGCCGTGCAGTGCGCCCTTGGCCCAGAGGCCGCCGGCCTGGTCGAGGAAGTTCGCCATCTGCGAGGCCATGCGGCCGAAGCGGGTGCCGGTGCCGACGATGATCGCGTCGTAATTGGCGAGGTCCTCGATCTTGGCGATCGGCGCGGCCTGGTCGAGCTTGTAATGAGAGGCTTTCGCGACCTCGGGCGGCACCAGCTCGGGCACGCGCTTGATGTCGACAATGGCGCCGGCCTCGCGCGCGCCTTCGGCGACGGCATTGGCCATCGCCTCGATGTGGCCATAGGCGGAATAATAGAGGACGAGAACTTTGGTCATGGTGGTCTCCGTTGGGACTAGTGTTGGTCTAATTGTTGAGGTCGTCATGCCCGGGCTTGTCCCGGGCATCCAGGTTGTTGTCGGCGCGTGGAGAGGCGTGGATGGCCGGGACGAGCCCGGCCATGACGGAGAGAACGGTTTAGGCCGCGTCGACGAGCACGAGCTCGGAATCTTCGAGCGCGGTGATCTTCAGCTTGGCCTCGTCGCTGATCGCGGCGCCGTCGCGGGCATTGATGCGGACGCCGTTGACCTCGACGGCGCCTGCCGCCGGCACCAGGTAGAGATGCCGCGACGTCTGCGGCTCATACTCCGCGCTCTCGCCCGCCTTCAGCGTGGTGGCGAGCACTCGGGCATCGGCGCGGATCGGCAGTGCGCCCGTGTCGCCCGCAAAGCCGCTGGCGATGGTAACGAGCCTGCCGGAGCGGTCTGCCTTCGGGAACGGCTTCGAGCCCCAGGTCGGCTGTCCGCCGCGCATCGCCGGCTCGATCCAGATCTGAAAGATCCGCGTCCTGGTCGGCTCGAAATTGTACTCGGAGTGGCGGATGCCGCTGCCGGCGCTCATCACCTGCACGTCGCCCGCTTCAGTGCGGCCCTGATTGCCGAGGCTGTCCTGATGGGTGATCGCGCCTTCGCGCACATAGGTGATGATTTCCATGTTGGCGTGGGGATGGGCGGGAAAGCCGGTGTTCGGCGCGATCTCGTCGTCATTCCACACCCGCAAGGCGCCGTGGCCCATGTTGTTCGGGCCGTAATGGCCAGCGAACGAGAAATGATGCTTGGCCTTGAGCCAGCCGTGATCGGCGCCGCCGAGCTTCGCGAAAGGTCTGAGTTCGATCATCTGTGCAATTCCTTGATGTCGGATTGACCTGTTGGATAAGCCTTCGCCTGTGGTATAGAAATAGAAACTGTCGAAACGCATTGTTTCCTTAAATGCTCCACCAGGGACCGGCTGCCATGGCAAAACTTCCAGATTTCGAAGCGCTCGCGATCTTCGCCAAAGTCGTGGAGCTGCGATCATTTGCGGGGGCTGCGAGCGAGCTCGGGATGTCAAAGGCCACGGTGTCCAAGGCGGTCACGCGATTGGAGGAGCGGCTCGGCGCGCGGCTGTTCAACCGCACCTCGCGCCGGCTCGCGCTGACCGATGCCGGCCACAAGCTGGCCGAACGCGCGACGCGCCTCTTGGCCGACGGCGAGGCCGCCGAGAACGAGGCGTTGGCGCAGTCGGTGGCGCCGCGCGGCTTGGTGCGGCTCGCCGTCCCCATGACGTTCGGCATCAAGGCCGTGGCGCCGCTGCTGCCCGAGTTCTTCCAGGCCTATCCGGAAGTCTCCGTCGATCTGCATTTGAGCGATGCGACCGTCGACCTGATCGGCGAAGGTTTCGACATGGCGGTGCGGATCGCGCGCCTGCCGGACTCTTCGCTGATCGCGCGGCGGCTCTTCACCATGCCGCGCTACACGGTCGCCGCGCCGTCTTATCTCAAGAAGCACGGCCGGCCGACGCACCCGATGCATCTCGCCGCACACAAATGCTTCAGCTACGCCTATCTCTCCACGCCCAATGCCTGGCACTACACCAATTCGGCCGGCGAGCAGGCCAGCGTCCGCCCGGGCGGCCAGCTTCGCGTCAACAACGGCGAAGCGGTGATGCCGGCGTTGATCGCAGGCCTCGGCATCGCCGAGCTGCCGGAATTCATCGTCGGCGAGGCGATCTCGTCGGGCGAGGTCGAAGTCATCCTGAAGGACTGGAAGCAGGCCGAAGGCGCCGTGCACCTCGTGACCCCGCCCGGCGGCCCCCGCCCCGCGCGCGTCGAAGCGCTCGCCGATTTCCTCGCAGCCAAGCTGCCGGGCACATGCAAGCGGCGGCCGAAGAAGGGTGTGAGAGTGCCGTGATATTTGGTCGGCGGGCACGGCGCGCGAGGAGCGCGCCTTTGCCCACCCTGCGGAATCTCGCTAGTCTATCCTAAACGCAGCTATCGTAGGGTGGGCAAAGCGAAGCGTGCCCACGTCTTTGCCCGAGGTTATTGCAAGTGTCTCGATATCGGCGCGCGCAGGGCAGCACGTTCTTCTTCACGGTCGTGCTCGCCGATCGTTCAAGCACGTTGCTCGTGGATCATGTTGATCGCCTGAGGCGAATTTACCAGACGGTCCAGCAACGCCGCCCGTTCGAAACGATCGCGATCTGTATCCTGCCCGATCATCTCCATGCCATTTGGTCGCTTCCGGACCACGACGTCAATTTTTCGTCGCGGTGGAATCTGATCAAGGGCGGCTTTTCGCGCGGGATAGAACCGCGGGAGCGCTCGGTAAGCAAACTGCTCAAGCGCGAGAAGGGCATCTGGCAGCGCCGCTACTGGGAGCATGCCATTCGCGACGATGCGGACCTGGAGCGTCACGTTGACTACATCCATTTCAATCCAGTGAAGCACGGCCTCGTCGAGCGCGTGCGCGATTGGTCTCTCAGCAGCTTCCATCGCTACGTGCAACAGGGTGACCTTCCCCTGGATTGGGGCGGGGATATGCGAGACATCGCGGGTCGTTTTGGAGAGTGATCGTGGGCACGGCGCGCGAAGAGCGCGCCTTTGCCCACCCTACGAGATCTCGCTGGTCGAATCTAGGTGCGGCTACCGTAGCGTGACGCAAAGCGGCGTCCCCACCATCTCGCTACGACACCTTCACGCCATGGATCGCGACGACGCGCAGGTTCGGCTTCAGCGTCCCCTCCAATTGCGCCTTCAATTCGTGAACACGTGGGTCGCTCGACCGCGCCGCGCACACACCATATTGATGGACGGATCGCGCCAGCGCGCGCCGCGCTTCCGGCGTTCGCGTCAATTCGGGCGTCGAAAGCCGCAACACGATCGCCGCGAGATTCACCAGCATCTCGTCCAAGGCGACGTCGATGGTTCCAAGATTGTGCATCACTCACTCCCTGGAAGGCCAACGGCGGCTTCAGGCCGGCGTTCCTGGCCACCCCGGACATGGCTAACGTTTGGTAAACGACTTGTCCTTGCCGGTCGCCACGCTAGGCTGGCGAAACAAGAAAATCAGGGGAGGGACCACCATGGATCGACGCGATCTCCTGCGCGCCGCTGCGGCATTGCCGTTGCTGCGGGCTGCTTGGCCGGACAAGGCCGCTGCGCAAGCCTATCCGGCGCGCAACATCACCATGATCGTTCCGTTTCCGGCCGGCGGACAGGCCGATCTCGCTGCGCGACCGGTCGCGACGGCGTTGGAGCGAATTCTCGGCAAGCCCGTGATCGTCGACAACCGGGCGGGAGGCGGCGGCGGATCGGTCGGCAATGCCGCGGCCGCGCGTGCCGAGCCCGACGGTTACACGCTGCTGATGACGCTGTCTTCGCTCGCGGTGCTCCCCGAGGCCGACCGGCTGTTCGACCGACCCGTCGCCTACGAGGTCTCGCAGTTCATGCCGATCGCGCGCGTGCTCGCCGATCCCACGCTGCTCGCGGTGCCGGCCTCGGCGCCCTGGAGAACCGCACAGGATTTCGTCGAGGACGCGAAGAAGCGGCCGGACCAGATCACCTATGGCTCGTCCGGACCGTACGGCACCCTGCATGTGGCGATGGAGATGTTCGCGAGCAGCGCCGGCATCAAACTGCTGCACGTGCCGTTCCGCGGTGCAGGCCCCGCGCTGACCGCGATCCTCGGCGGCACCGTGCAGGCGATCACCGCTGCACCCGGCACGCTGAAACCGCAGGTCGACGACGGCAAGCTGCGCGTGCTTGGCAATTGCGGCGCGCAGCGCATCGCGAGCTTCCCTGATGTGCCGACCTTCCAGGAGCTCGGCTACAAGGACGTCGAGTTTTACATCTGGGCCGGGCTGTTCGCGCAGAGCGCTCTGCCTGCGCCGATCGCGACCCGCCTGCGCGAGGCGATGGCGCAGGTGATGACGAGCCCCGACGTCCTCAAGGCGTTCGAGACCTCGGGCAGCCTCGTCGCCTATCAGGACGCGCCGGCCTTCTCTGAGTTCGTCGCGACCGACAGCAAGCGGCTGATCGCGGCGGTGAAGAAGATCGGCAAGGTGGAGTAGGGCGAGGTTCAGAATTCGCTGCGGACCAGGCCGCGCAGCGTGTGACGGTCGTATCCCGGCGCGAACGCGCCCTCGTACGAGGCCTTGAACGATGTCGCGGTCGTCAGATCCCACCGGATTTCGGCGCCGGCAAGCGCCACCGTGCGCGCGCGCTCGACGCCGGTGATCGCGAACGGAATGCCGGGTGCGCCTTCCAGAGCCGCCGTCGTGGTTGCCGCGCTGCCGGTAAACTCATGACGAACGGCAATGGTCGCGCCGAACTGTGCCGCGTGGCCATTCGGCATCATCATGCGCTGGCTGCCGCGCAGGCCAGCCGTGCCATAGCCGAGGTCGAAACTGCCGCCTCGCACCAGCTGATTTACCCCCGGCGCACCGGCCTCTAAAAGACTGCCCTGGCGTGTCGCGTACCAATCGGCCTTGGCAAAGGGCTCGGCGACAAGACCCCATCCGGTCTGGAACGGCCGCGAGATGCCCAGCGAAGCGGCAAAGGTGTTTGCGCGCGAAGCGGCAGTTGCCGTCTCGCCGAGGAACGCGATCGTGCGTGAGGAGTCGAGCGCCGCGAAGGAATAGCTGATCGCCGATGCGAGATTGAATCCGCCGGCTTCGCCGCGCGCGTAGACGCCGGCATGCCCGGCATTGGCCTCGATGCGGTCGGCGCGGCCGGCCATGCGCAGCTGGCCGCTCGATGCGCCGATCGCGAGGCCTGCCGTAAAGCCCGGCCTGTGCCAGAGATCGGCACCGAGCGCGGCGCCGGCGATGGTCGTATTGGTTCCGAAGGCAATGTCGCTCGCGGCCACCTTGTCCCAATTGCCATAGCCGCCAAACCAGACGCTCTGCATCGGCGCCGCGCGGCGGCGGTTCAGCGCCTTGCCGATCGGGTCCGTGGGCTCCGGCGCATAAGCGGACGCGGTCATCCGAACGGTCTCGCCGCGCGACTGCGTTCCGGCGCTCCACATGAAGCTCTGGAACATGTCGGCCTGATCTGCGACGAAGCGGCGTCCATCCGCGTGGATTTGACCGGCCAGGTCGTCGAGGCCGGCCTTGATAACAGGCGTATTGAGCGCGGCGAGCGTGTTGATCGCAGTGGCCAGCAGTCCCGATGCGCCGCCGAGCTGTGCCTGATCGAGTGCGCCGGCCACCGCAGCCTGGTTCGGCGTCAGGCCCGACAACGTTCCGAAGCCGCCGATCTGCTGCAGCAGGAAATAGACGTTGTTGGCATCGTAGCTGAGCTGCCCCGTGACCAGCGGGCTGCCGGAGCTCGTGAGCGCCGCGAACGTGCCGCTGACGCCGCCGGCCGCCGAGAGAATGGTGTATTGCGTATTGGCGATAAAGCCTGCGCCGAGCGGCACGATCTGCACCGTCCCGCCGTTGAGCGTCGCGGTGCCCGTTGCCGCGATTCTGTCGGACTGGCCGGCGGGGTTGATCTCGACCTGGAAGGTCGAGCCGGCATTGAAGGCGACGTTGCCGTTGACGTTGAGCGTCCCGATCGAATTGCCGGGCGCAACCGTGCCGCCATTGCTGACGACGATTCCGCCGACTGTGCCGGTGCCGCCGAGATAGCCGCCATTGATCGTGACGACCGAGGGCAATGTGCCGTTCACGATCAGGCCGCCCGCGTCCACTGTCGTCGCGCCGTTGAAGGCGGTGGTGCCGGTCAGCGTCCAGACGGAGTTGCCGTTCTTCTTCAGTTGCTCGAACTCGTCATGTTGCAGGCCGGGGCCGAGATTGCCGAGGTCGAACGTGGCGCTGCCAATGCTGCCGAAGTTCAGCGTATCGGTACCGCTCCCGCCGCGAACATTCCCGGTGATCGTCGCGCCCGGCGCGAGGCCGAGCTGATCATCGCCGCCATTCAGCTCGATCGCTCCGCTGCCGCCGCCCGAGATGGTGCCGGCGTTGAAGATGGTGTCGCTGCCGGAAGAGCCCTGGATGGCGAGGAAGAAGCCGCCGGAGATCGTGCCGCCATTGACGAGCGAATTGCCGCCGGCGATGAATTGCACGCCGGTATGGCCGCCGCCGATCGATCCGCTGTCATAGACGAGGACAACATTGCCGCTCGACGTCCCGCTGATCCGGAGCCCCGTCGTGTTTGCCCCGGTGCCGACCGCCGTCCCGCGAATGTTGACGAGATTGTCGTTCGAATTGTCGATGACTATGGCTGCTTCGGCATTGCCCGTACCCTCCGCGATCCCACCGGCCGCGATCGTCACATTGTTGTGGATCGATCCGTTGGAGAGCAGAACCGCTCCGCTGTAGGTCGAGGCTGTCGCCTGATTGTTGACGGTAATGTGCGAGGCGATGGTGCTGTCGAAAACGACCGCAGGTATGCCTGCGCCCGGCAGCAGCGACGTCGTGGTGCCGTCACCGACATTCACGGTGACGTTGCTGCCGCCGGTGGCGTTGATGTGATCGGTGTTGCCGAGGCCGGTGCAGGTCGCGACGTCGCCCGAATTGAGCGCGCCGATCGTGCCCGTGCCGGCCACGGTGCAGGCGGCGCGCGCCGGGCTGGACGTCAGGACGGGGAAGGCGAGCACGATGGGCGCCAGCGCGGTGGTGACCAGCAGCTTGCGGCGAAAGATTGCGGCCGTGCTGGCGTTTTGCGCATAGACCGGTTGTGCAGTCGGCATCGACGTTCCCCTCATTGCAGCACATTGCTAGCGGGAGCGCCCTCATCCTTCTTGGCGTCAGGCGAAATGCCTTATGGCGAAAGGCGCAAGACGCCGGTTTGCCTCGGCCCTGTTGCTGAGGCGCCACGGACCAAAGCGTCAGCGAGAGCTGCCATGGTTCCTGACCCGCTTTCACAATTTGTTGTTGGTCCAGAACCGGCTCCCGCCTCATTGATTGATGAAAATCGACGGGAATCGGGAAGGATCTGACATGCGGACAGAGCGGATAGCGCTGGGTGTCGTGCTCGCGATCGGCGGCATCGTCGCGCCGGGCGCAGCATTCGCCCAAGAATATCGCGGGACCATGGAGCAGCAGATGGCCTGCACGCCGGATGTCTGGCGTCTCTGCAGCGATCAGATTCCCGATGTTAACCGCATCGTGGCCTGCTTGCAGCAGAATACGCCGCAGCTTTCGAGCGGCTGCCGCGCGGTATTCCAATCCAACAATCAGATGCCGCCGCAGCAACAGGTTCCGCGCGGTCGCGCCGCTCCGCCACCACGCTACATTGCTCCGCCGCCTCCACAGCGGCCTTACGACGAGGACGAATAGCGCCGCTCAAGGCCTGTGCTCGCAGACGTCGACCCATTCAGCCGCGGTCAGCTCGGCCATCCGCTCCGGTGTGATGCGCACCGCGCTATGGGTCGAGCCGGCAGCCGGCACCACGACATCGAAGGCCTTCAGCGAGACGTCGCAATAGATCGGCAGCGGTGACTTCAGGCCGAAAGGGCAGACGCCACCGACCTCGTGTCCGGTGATCTCGGCGACTTCCTCCAGACCCAGCATCTTCGGCTTGCCGCCGAACTGCGCCTTCACCTTCTTGTTGTCCATGCGCGAGGTGCCGCTCGCGACGATCAGGATCACGCGCTCGCCGATCCGCAGCGACAGCGTCTTGGCGATCCGCCCCGGCTCGACGCCATAGGCTTCGGCCGCCAGCGCCACGGTCGCGGAGCTGATCGGGGATTCGATGACGGAGATGTCGGGGGCTTTCTCGGCGAAGAAGGCGCGAACGGATTCCAGGCTCATTCCGGGCAGCTCATTCCAATCTTACAGGCGGGCGACGACCCCTAAGCGATTCCCGGCAGCTCGGAGAGGGCGCGGACACGATGATCCGGCGCAAAGCCGAGCTCATCCATCTGGGTGCGGATCGCCTTGAACATGGTGAGCGGTGCCACGAGTTCGTTCTCGACGCAAGCCAGCGCCATCGCTTCGGGCGTCACCCGCTCGATCCAGGCAACCTTCAGTCCGAACGATTTTGCCCCGGCGGCGTCCCAGGGATTGGAGGAGACGAACAGAACCTCATCAGGCGCGGTGCCGAGCACCTCGCCGATCAACTCATAGGCCTGTGGGCTCGGCTTGAAGATCTTCTTCGCGTCCACGCTGATGGTTGCATCGAGCAGACGGTCGAGACCGGAATTGCGCACCAGCGCATTGAGCATGTCCGGGCTGCCGTTGGAGAGGATGGCGAGCTTGCGCGGTCTCAGGGCCGCAAGCGTTTCCGCCGCATCCGGATAGAGATCGAGATGCAGATATTTTTCGATGACGCGCTCGAATGCCTCGCTCTCATAGGCGAGCCCGAGCACACGCAGCGTATAGGCGAGCGAGTCGCGCGTGACCGCGTCAAAATCCTGGTAAGCTTGCATCAGCGAGCGCAGCCAGGTGTATTCGAGCTGCTTGATGCGCCAGACCTGCGTGATGATCTCGCCATAGCCCGGAAACGCATCCTCGGTGACGTCAGCGACCGACTGGAAGTCGTAGAGCGTGCCATAGGCGTCGAAGACGACGGCTTTGATGGGCATTGGCTGTCCTCCCGGGGTTGTGGTCACAGGAACTCCGATTGGGGCGTGCGTATAGTTCGTCAGCTTACCAGAGCAAAGCGGATGTGTGTGTCATGCAAGCGTGACCGGTGGCTGCGGACCCGAGCTCAGTTTGTGATTTCAAGACTAGCCGCAACGTTCTCGCCTGTTCGGGTGAGCCGACGCTTTCGTGTTGCTTCCATGGCAGAGGAAAGGTCGTGGACCAGCTCCTTTAGCGCCGGCGCAAGCTGTGCGGTATTCACGACTTTAATGATGTATGGAGGCTTGAGCGCATTCATGCCTCCTCCAAAAATTGAGTCCAGGAAGGCACCGGCCGTGTCGCCATGCCACTCCGGTGCTCCTATCGCAACCTTAAGTGCGGACCGAAAATCGGATGCTGTATTCCAGCTGCTAGCATCGAGTTCTATAGTGACAATAGTCATTTCGATGTCGTCCGCCGCGCGTTTCTGATACACCAAGGTGGCTACAAAGTCTCACCACGCCCGAAGCAATAATCTCATCTTGCCACTTTCATGGCTATTGCGCCAACTTCCGCTTGGGCCCAGCAGGAACGTGCTGCGCTTCCGCGAGAGGACCGGCTACCGAGAGTATTGCGGGCACCAACGGAGCAGGTAGTAATCTGTGACCCACAGGTCGGCCAACGAATGACTCGGACTAATTCATTCACGCTTCTGCTTGTGCTGGCAGCAGCCCTTCATCCGCTCGTCACGTCTGCGCAAGAACAGAGCTGTCTCGGAATTCGCTGCCGCGGACATGCCCATTTTCTAACCTGCGATAGGCCGCGGGAGGGAGCTACGGTCGTTTCGGCGCATGTGATCGCGGTCTCAAGAGAATGCTCGAACGAAATCCTCTCGATGCGGATTGATGATGCGAAAGCCCGGGATCTTCCGGCAATCATCGAGGTCAATCTTGGCGGTTGCATTTCGTTTGCCGGTCAAGTGGGTGATTTAATCCGGGTCGCATTATTTGAACGACCTCGTCCCGATAGGAAGCGATACCGCTTCGCCTGTAATGTTTGGTAGGTGAGCTTGTGATCCCAGCCGGTCTCAGAGCCAGTCACGCCAGCGCTGCTGAAGGGCAGAGCAGACCTCGGACGGAGTCTTGCGCAAATCAAACGGTCGGCTGACGTCCTGGCCGCGGCCAGGTCGCCCTTTCGGCGAACACCCGGCTGACCTCCGCCATGTGCTCGGTGCCCCATGTGCAGAGCGGCACCAGCGCTTCGGCGAGGCTCTGGCCCAGAGGCGTGAGACTGTAGTCCACCCGCGGCGGCACCTCCTTGTAGTCGGTCCGCTTCACCAGGCCATCGGCCTCCAGCTCCTTGAGCTGCTGGATCAACACCTTGTCGCTGACGTCGCGTATGGCGCGCCGAAGCTCGCCGTAACGGGTCGGTCCGTCCTGGGCGACAAAGTACAGGATCAACG
Source organism: Bradyrhizobium sp. USDA 336 (assembly GCF_044908355.1). Lineage (NCBI taxonomy): Bacteria > Pseudomonadati > Pseudomonadota > Alphaproteobacteria > Hyphomicrobiales > Nitrobacteraceae > Bradyrhizobium > Bradyrhizobium sp. USDA 336. The sequence continues at coordinate 6,604,916 of NZ_JBIYDC010000002.1, forward strand.
GCTTCCACTTGCCCGAGACGACCCGCAAGGTCGCATCCAGGCCGCAGGTGAAGCCGGGCAGGTTCGGCGTGCAACGTTGGACGTCTGCTTGGGCTTGCGCCGGTGGGGAGATGAGGTCTGAACGATCTGACGACATTTTTTGGGTACTTACCAAAAGGTGCATACTTGTGGTTAGGTAGGTAGGCCGCCAGCTCAGTGCAACCTCAATGAAGGAGCACATCATGAGCAGACTAAAAGGCAAGACGGCGGTGGTGACGGGCGGTGGAACGGGCATCGGGCTCGGAGCCGCCAAACGGTTCGTCGATGAAGGCGCGTTCGTCTATCTCTTCGGGCGGCGGCAGGAGCCGCTCGACGCTGCGATCGCGCAGCTGGGGTCCTCGGCGCGCGCGGTCAGGGGATCGGTCACCGATCTGTCCGACCTCGACCGGCTGTATGCGACGGTGAAGGCCGAACGCGGCAATGTCGACGTCCTGTTCGCCAATGCCGGGACCGGCGCGTTTGCGCCGCTCGGCCAGATCACCCCCGAGCACTACGATCAGATCTTCGATGTCAATGTGAGGGGGCTGGTGTTCACCGTGCAAAAAGCCCTGCCGTTGATGCGCAGGGGATCGTCGATCATCCTGACCGGCTCGAGCACGGGCGTGATGGGGACGCCGCAGTTCAGCATCTACAGCGCGACCAAGGCCGCAATCCGCAATCTGGCGCGCAGCTGGGCGCTGGACCTGCGCGGCACGGGCATCCGCGTCAACGTGCTGTCGCCGGGACCGACCAAGACCGAGCTGGCGCTGGAGGTCGTGGGCGAGGAAGCCTTCGATGCACTCGGCAGCGCCACGCCCATCGGGCGCGTCGGCGACCCCAGCGAGACCGGCGCGGTGGCCGCATTCCTGGCGTCCTCGGACAGCAGCTACATGACTGGCGGCGAGGTGTTCGTCGATGGAGGCCTGGCGCAGGTCTGATGTCTCGTTCACCTCTCCCGCTTGCGGGAGAGGTCGGCGCGAAGCGCCGGGTGAGGGCTTTCTCCTCTCGGTGACTGTCCCACTGCGGAAAGCACCCTCTCCCCGACCCTCTCCCGCAAGCGGGAGAGGGTTACTAGATCCCTAACAGCTTCCTTGCGTTCGCCTTCAGCACCTTCGGCCGGATCTCGTCGCGGATCTCGATCTTGGCGAAATCGGACAGCCAGCGGTCCGGCGTGATCACCGGCCAGTCCGAGCCGAACAGCATCTTGTCCTGGAGAATCGAGTTGATGTAGCGCACCAGGATCGGCGGGAAATACTTTGGCGACCAACCCGAGAGGTCGATGTAGACGTTCGGCTTGTGGGTCGCGACCGAGAGCGCCTCTTCCTGCCAAGGGAAGGACGGGTGGGCGAGGATGATCTTGAGGTCGGGGAAATCGGCCGCGACGTCGTCCATGTACATCGGGTTGGAATATTTCAGCCGCATCCCCATGCCGCCGGGCATGCCGGAGCCGACGCCGGTCTGGCCGGTGTGGAACAGCGCGATCGCGCCGCCATTGTTGATCTCTTCGTAGAGCGGATAGGCCATGCGGTCGTTGGCGTAGAAGCCCTGCATGGTCGGGTGGAATTTGAAGCCGCGCACGCCGTATTCCTCGATCAGCTTGCGCGCCTCGCGGGCCCCGAGCTTGCCCTTGTGCGGGTCGATCGAGACGAAGGGGATGAGCACGTCGAGATGCTCGGAGGCGATCTCCAGCATCTCCTCGTTCTTGTAGCGGCGGAAGCCGGTCTCGCGCTCGGCATCAACAGGGAAGATCACCGCGGCGATGTTCTTGGAGCGGTAATAGGCCGCGGTCTCGGGCACGGTCGGCGGATGCTTATGCGGCGACTTGAAATACTCCGCCATCTGCGCCTGGAAATCGTCATAGCCGTCGTCGGGATGGGTGCCGCAGGGCTCCTCGGCATGGGTGTGGATGTCGATGGCGACGACTTTGTCGATATCAGGCAGCTTCAGCTTTGGCATGGGTGTCCTCCCAACGGGTTGCCGAATTGATTATAGGATATAACGAATTTGGCAAGGCGCTGGTGGCGGCCCTTGAAGTCGTTGCGAGAAAATCGGGCCGATCCGGCCGCTTCTACTGTGCATGGGGTTGTTTTCACGGTTTTGCTCATAGGAAGCCGGGCAGTTAACATTGACATGACCTCCCGCCATGCCTTAAGAACCGCTCCGTCCCGGGCGGTCGGTCCGCCAGCGGGAAAAATCTCATTTTGCCACATTCGCGCGTGCCGAAACGGTAGTGCCGAACACGGCCTTTCGAACGTTCAGGATTCTGCCATGAAGGTCCGTAACTCGCTGAAATCGCTGCGCGGTCGCCATCGCGCCAACCGCCTGGTCCGCCGCAAGGGCCGGGTCTATGTGATCAACAAGGTGCAGCGCCGCTTCAAGGCGCGCCAAGGCTGATCTGAGCGGCTGACCACGCCCGGCCGGGCGCTTTCGCGCGCTCCGCAAGACCACGGTCTCACACGAGTTTGACGCCGCCTTTGCTTTGCAAGGGCGGCTTTGCGCGTTTAGACTTGCACCATGGCAGTGAGATTCCGTTTCGCGCGCACCCTGTGTCTGGCCCTCGTGCTGGGGACCGCCGGCCTTGCGCCGGCCGCCCTGGCCCAGCAGGTCGAGCCGCCCGGCAAGCAGAAGAAGTTGCCCGAGGCGCCGTCAAAGCTGCCGAAGGTCGACCGCAGTAAGAATCTCGATTTCCTGTTCGGCGCGCTGAAGGCGGCGCCCGATGAGGCCAGCGCCAAGCATGTCGAGGCGCGGATCTGGGCGATCTGGCTGCAGACCCCGAGCGACACCGCCGCGCTCCTGATGTCTCGCGCCAAGACCGCGGTCGATGCGAAGAAGATCGACGTCGCGATCAAGCTGCTGGATTCGATCATCAAGCTCAGGCCCGATTACATCGAGGCCTGGAACCGGCGTGCGACGCTCTATTATATGCAGAACGATTATGGCCGCTCGCTCGCGGACATTCAGCAAGTGCTGATTCGGGAGCCCCGCCATTTCGGCGCGCTCGCCGGCCTCGGCATGATCATGCAGGAGGTCGGGGACGAGAAGCGCGCGCTCGATGCCTACCGCAAGGCGCTCGCCGTCAATCCGCACCTGGAAAAGATCCCCGACCAGGTCAAGGCGCTGACCGAGAAGGTCGAAGGCCGCGACATCTAGCTATAACTCGATCATTTCTTGAGCGATCGCGGCCGCCGCGGATTAACCACGATCCGAGCCGGGGCGTCGCAAGGACTATTGCGGGGCCTGTTGCAGGCCTACCTGCATGGCAGGAGCGAAAGCCATGAAGCGTTTGATGGTCGCAGCGACATTGCTGCTCGCGTCGGGGACGGTGAGCTTCGCCGACGGACTGTTCTGGGTGGTCGGCAATCGTGCCACCGGCAAATGCACCATCGTGACCAGCAATCCAGTCATTTACGGCGACATCTGGTTCGGCGACGGTCCCTACAAGTCCAGGGCCGATGCCAAGCTTGCGCGCTCGACGATCCGCGCCTGTCCCCCGGTCACGCCCGAGGAAGAAAAGCAGGAGGAGGGGGCGAACTAGGCTGCGCTTAATGCAGCACGCTGCTGCCGCGCTCGACCAGGCCGCGGTCGGCGGCTGCGGCGTAGGCCTTTGCCAGCTCGGTCTCGAGATGCTCGTTGATCAGGAGCAGCGCCCGCACGGCACCGCGCAGGTCGCCGTTGCAGCTCGCGACGATTTCGTCGATTGCAGTATCGTTCGATCTGAAGCTCATCGAAAATTCTCCGGTTCAAACCAGGACAATCCTGCCGGTCTTTCCCGCATCCCCTGATGTTGCGAGGAGGATCGGCGCCCACCCGCGCCTAGATGGCGGAACCGACCATGGCGATTATATGGAAGCTGCGATGACGCCCGCATGAAGCTGGTCCCAAGCTTGCGTGCGGCTTTGAACATCCCTGATTTCATTGAGTTTTCTCGATCGGCAATTATGCACATATCCACAGCCCCTGCATTTTCAGTGGAAGCGCGCACCGCCGGCGGCGAAACTGCCGGCCGAGCAGACCCGTAACTGCCCCGTGCCCAGGATCACCCGGATTCTCTCCATGATCGTGATGTCAGTCGTGACGGCGCTGGTCCTGCTGGCGCTGCTCACGCAGGCCGGAGTCGTCGCCGTGCAGCGGGCCTTTCCGCCGCAGGGGCGCATGATCGAGGTCGAGGGCGCCGCGCTTCACGTCGTCGAGATCGGCCCGCGCGAGGCCGCCCCGCCGATCGTGATGCTGCACGGCGCGAGCTCCAACCTCGAAGCGATGCGGCGGCCGCTCGGCGATCTCCTCGCGAGGGATCATCGCGTGATTCTGATCGACCGCCCCGGCAATGGCTGGAGCACGCGCGCAAGCCGGCAGGATTCGACGCCGCAGATCCAGGCGCGCATGATCGACGAGGCGCTCGGCAAGCTCGGGATCGATCGCGCGGTCTTCGTGGTGCATTCCTGGAGCGGCGCCCTCGGCGCGCGGATCGCGCTCGATCACCCGCGCCGCGTGGCGGGCCTCGTGATGCTCGCGCCCGTCACGCATCCCTGGCGCGGCGGTGTCGGGCGCTACAACGAGATCATCGCAACGCCCGTGATCGGCCCGCTGCTCGCCTACACGATCACGCTGCCGCTCGGCTATTTCATCACCGAAGCCGGGGCCCGCAACGTGTTCCTGCCGCAGACCATGCCGGATGGTTTCGTGCAGGACTCCGCGACGCCGCTCTTGCTGCGCCCGCGCGAGTTCATCGCCAATGCCTATGATCTGGTGACGCTGAAGGAGTCGGTCGCCGCGCAAGTCGCGCGTTATGGCGAGATCACGGCGCCTGTTACGATCATTGCCGGCGAGCCCGACAAAACGGTGAGAACCAATATCCACGCGCGTCCGTTCGCCGCGGCGGTGTCGAATGCAAAGCTGATCGTGCTGCCCGATCTCGGCCACATGGTGCAGAACGCCGTGCCGGATCTCGTGAAGGCGGAGATCGAGACGATGATCGGACACATCGCCCCGGCGCAGGCGGTCGCCGACTAAAGCGTTTTCGAGCGAAGTGGAAACCGGTTCGCGCGAAGAAACCTGTCAGAACAAGAAAGCCAGAGCTTCGATTCTGGTCCGATCGGAACCAAAGCTCTAGCGTCCGCCTCGTGCGCTTACTGCTTGATCTTCCCATCCTTGTCGTATTGGGCAAGGAAGGCCCAGAGATTGGTGATCTCTGTCTCGTTCTTGATGCCGGCGAACGCCATCTTGGTGCCGGGGATCTTGGCCTTGGGGTCCTTGATGTATTCCTTGAATGTGGCCTCGTCCCAGGTGATGCCGGAATTCTTGTTGGCGTCCGTGTAGCTATAGCCCTCAGCCGTGCCCGACTTGCGGCCGTTGAGGCCGTTGAGCTCCGGGCCGACCTTGTTCTTGGCGCCTTCGCCGATCGCGTGGCAGGCCAGGCACTTGTTGAACGATGTCTTGCCGGCCGCGACATCCTGCGCCATCGCGGCGGGTGCGGTGGCAATGACGGTGAGGATCGTCAGCGCGCCCAAAGTCAGTTTTGTCATAGTGTGCTCTTCGTCTCTTCCCGGGTCAGATGGAGGGTCGTGGTTTTGGCAGGTCCGATGCAAGTGGACAAGCCGCGAAACTTTGACAGGTTTCCTGCTAGCAGACTTGCCCCAGAGAGAACTTGCGCTGCAACAAAGCAATGCGACCTTCGGAGGACCTACCCAAAGACGACAAGACATGATTGATTTGCCGAGATAATTCCATCCGTCGGACGAAGGCTTCTTAAAATGGCCATCATGATGCCCGCAAGCGACCAGGCCGTGCTGGCGCGTCGCAGCGAAATCGTCGCCGCCTTGCGCGCAATCGTGCCGGGCGAGGGCGTGATCGACAGCCTCGCCGAGATGCGGGCCTATGAATCCGACGGGCTGACCGCGTATCGGCAGCCGCCGATGGTCGTGGTGCTGCCGGATACGACCGAGCAGGTCTCGCTCGTCCTGAAATATTGTGCGGCGCAGAACATCAAGGTGGTGCCGCGCGGCTCCGGCACTTCACTGTCCGGCGGCGCGCTGCCGCTGGAGGACGGCGTGCTGCTCGGCCTCGGCAAGTTCAAGCGCATCCGCGAGATCGATTTCGACAACCGCGTCGTCGTCACCGAGCCCGGCGTCACCAATCTCGCAATCAGCCAGGCGGTCGCCCATGCCGGCTTCTACTACGCGCCCGATCCGTCCTCGCAGATCGCCTGCTCGATCGGCGGCAACGTGGCGGAAAATTCCGGCGGCGTGCACTGCCTGAAATACGGCATGACCACCAACAACGTGCTCGGCTGCGAGATCGTGCTGATGAGCGGCGAGATCCTGCGCATCGGCGGCAAGGGCTGCGAGAATCCCGGCTATGACCTGATGGGCGTCATCACTGGTTCCGAGGGCCTGCTCGGCGTCATCACGGAGATCACGGTGCGCATCCTGCAGAAGCCGGAAACGGCGCGCGCGCTGATGGTTGGCTTCGCGCAGGTCGAGGCGGCCGGCGAATGCGTGGCACGCATCATCGGCGCTGGCATCATCCCCGGCGGCATGGAGATGATGGACAAGCCCGCGATCCACGCCGCGGAGGCCTTCGTCCATGCCGGCTACCCGCTCGATGTCGAAGCGCTGCTCATCATCGAGCTCGACGGGCCCAAGATCGAGGTCGACGAGCTGATCACGCGCGTCGAGGCTATTGCGAACGCTTGCGGCTCGACCACCTGCCAGATCTCGACTTCCGAGGCCGAGCGCAACCTGTTCTGGGCCGGCCGCAAGGCCGCATTCCCCGCCGTGGGCCGCATCTCGCCCGATTATCTCTGCATGGACGGTACCATCCCGCGCGGCGCGCTGCCGAAGGCGCTGGCGCGCATCCGCGAGCTCTCGGAAAAGTACCAGCTCGGCTGCGCCAACGTGTTCCATGCCGGCGACGGCAATCTGCACCCCCTGATCCTCTACGATGCCAACAAGCCCGGCGAGATCGAGCGCGCCGAAGCCTTCGGCGCCGACATCTTGCGCGCCTGCGTTGAGTTCGGCGGCGTGCTCACCGGCGAGCACGGCGTCGGCATCGAGAAACGCGACCTCATGCCCGACATGTTCAGCGAGATCGACCTCAACCAGCAGCAGCGCCTGAAATGCGCCTTCGACGCGCAGGGCCTGCTCAATCCCGGAAAGGTATTTCCGACCCTGCACCGCTGCGCCGAGCTCGGCCGCATGCACGTCCACGCGGGCAAGCTGGCGTTCCCGGATTTGCCGCGGTTCTAGGCCGCCTACTGCGCGAGCGCCAGGATGCCGCCGGCAAATGCGTGCCACGCCGCCGTTTCGCTGACCGGCCAGTTGAGCACCTTCACCGCCAGAAGCGCGAGCGTGCCCGTGATGTACACCGGATGCACGCGGCCCTCGGCGCGCCAGTCGCGCACCATGGCGACGACGAGCAGAAGGGAGGCGACGACAGCAGGCGCGATCGTCACAGGCACCGGCGGCGGGCCGGGCGGTCCTGATGGTGCGAGGAAGGTCAGGAACCAACGCGCGATCGCGGCGTCGAGGATCGAGACCGCCGCGAGCAGCATCAGGCGCTTGTGAACCTCGAGCCTGCGCGTGTTCATGATGGCGAGCACGAACACCACGGCAAAGAACGCGATGCCGCTCAGCGGCACGATCGAGAAGGCGATGCCGGCATCGACCTGTCCGAGCGCCGCGGCGTTCTTCATCGACGTCACGGACGCGAAAAAGCCAGAAATGACCATCGCGGTCGCAAGCGAGACGCCGACGATGCCGAACGAGTGGTGATTGACCACGCGGCCGGAGGCCGCGAGCCAGGTCTGGAGCACGAAGTAAAGCGACCAGGTGAAGAACAAGAGTCCGTGAAAATGGATCACCGGGCTTGCGGACAATGTCCGGTGAGCGAGCGGCACCCAATAGGTCGGTGCGAAGCCGAGAAAGGCAGTGGCGGCGCAGGCGAGCGCCATGTGGAGATAAAAATATCGTGCAGGCGAGGCATCACGCGCGCGTACACGACGGTCGTCAATCAGGGTCGTCATCAGGGGTGAGTCTGGAAAGGCGGCGTTTGGTTCAACGTCTCCCCGTCCACCCTCCGGTGTCGTCCCGGACAAGCGTAAGCGCAGATCCGGGACCCATAACCATAAGATGTAGTAGTATCACTCGCCGGCAACTCCGAGTCTTCGCCAAACAGAATTTCGTGGCTATGGGTCCCGGATCTGCGCGCGCTTTGGGCGCGCTTGTCCGGGACGACAGCGGAGGTTAACCCCCCGCGCTCAATTCTGCGCGATCGAGCTCCTCCTCGAGCCGATGAAACGCATCGTCGCCGATCACCTCGGTGGCGCGCAGGTCGAAGATCGCCTTGCGCGCGGCCTCGATAGCGCGGCGGCGCAGGGGATCGGCGGGCAGTTCGCCGTTGCTGATGCCGCCGTTGGGATCGGTCTCAGCCTGCATCAGGATGGCGCGATATTCGAGCCGCAGGATCTCCGCCTCCTCCGACGGATCGCTCTCGATCGCATCGAGCGCGGCACGATAGGCCACGGCGCGGCCGCGGGCGACCTCGATGCCGACGGGATCGTCGTCCTTGAGGTTGAAAGCGAGGATCAGCGGCCGCAGCGTCAGGCCCTGGATCACCAGCGATCCCAGCACCACCGCAAACGCTATGAAGACGATGAAGTCACGATAGGGAAAGTTTTCCGGCAGGGCAAAGGCGGTGGCGAGCGTGACGAGGCCGCGCATGCCGCACCAGGAGATGATGAGCCCGCCCTTGGGCGAGGCCACCTGCTGCGGATCCTTGGGATGATAGAGCCCCTGCGCGATCAGCACCCGCAGGCTCGTGCGATAGAACGTCACCCAGAACAGGCGTACCAGGATCACCGTAAGCAGGATCCAGGCGGCGGCCACGCAATATTCCCAGCGCACGTCCGCATCCAGCCGCGTCCAGATCGGCCGCATCTGCATGCCGATCAGCATGAAGGCGAGCACGTTGAGCACGAACACGGTCGTCTCCCATACCGCATAGGACGGCACCCGCAGCCGCGCCGGGATGCGCGCCGGCGCGGTGCGCGCGACCGTGATGGCGTAGACCACGATGGTGAGGATGCCGGAGAGACCGAGATGCTCGGCGGCGATCCAGACCATGAAGGTGGTGGCGAACTGCACGATGATGGCGCTCGGCGCCTCCGTCACCCGCTCCATGAACAGCGGAATGATGCGGCCTGCGGCCAGACCCGCGATGACGCTGCCGACCAGCGCCAACGCCATGGTCGGAGCGACCTGGCTCCAGGTCAGATGCTCGGTGGCGACCGCGCCGACGGCGATGCGATAGATCAGCAGCGCACTGGCATCGTTGAGCAGGCTTTCGCCCTCCAGCACCTTGACCATGCGGTGGGGCAGCTTGACCTGGCTCAGGATCGCAACCGCAGCGGCCGCATCCGGCGGCGCCACGATGGCGCCGAGCGCGACCGCGGCGGCCCAGGGCATGTCGGGCATCAGCCGGTGCGCGACATAGGCCACGGCGGCCGTGGTCAGGCCGACCGCGGCCACCACCAGGGTCGAGACCGGAACCCAGTTCTTGCGAAGGTCGCGCAGCGACGTGTCGAAGGCGGCATCGAGCAGGACCGGCGCGACAAAAAGGGCAAGGGCGAGGTCCGGCTCCAGCGTCCAGGACGGGCTCGACGGCACGAAGGCGATCAGCGCGCCGCCGATGGCGAGAAAGGTCGGGTAGGGCACCTTGATCCGCCGCGCCAGCGCCGATAAGCCGACCGCGCCGAGCAGCAACACAATGATCCATTCGAATGTCGACACGATGATCCCCGAAGCCGATTTCAGCGGCGCCACAAGCTAGCACCAATCCGGCCGTATGATGGATAGTGCGGCTTCAAGGCCAGAGCTTAACATCGACGACAAGGCTCGACTGCAACGCATGCGTTTTCTCATTCAACTGATCGGCGCCGGACTGCTCTATGCGCTCTCGTTCGCCCCGGCCGATGCCGTGACCGGCGGCGAGCCGGTGGCTGTGACGCAGGTCGATGTCGCGCCCTGCCTCGCCGCGGCCGCAGCCGATGACATGGACAAGGCCGCCACGGCCTGCGCCGAAGTGATCGACAACGAGAAGACGACGAAGGGCGATCTGATCAAGGCCCTGATCGCGCGCGGTGCGCTCTATGCGCGGCACGATCAGGTCGACCATGCCATCGCCGACGACAGCCGTGCTCTTCTGCTCGATCCCGGCCTTGCCGACGTCTTCAATGCGCGCGGCGAACTCTGGCTGAAGAAGGGTGACAAGCCGAAGGCGGTGCAGGATTTCGGCGCAGCGCTCAGGATCGATCCGAACCACGAGAAGGCCAAAGCCAATCACAAGGCGATGGCGCGCGAGATCGAGCGGATCGGCGCGCAGATGGCGGTCGCCGGCAAGCCCAGCTTCAATTGCGGGCGAGCGCGTCGGGCGGTGGAACGGGCGATCTGCGGCAATCGCGAACTCGCCGATCTCGATCGCGAGGTCTTTGCCTCCAATGCCCGTGCGATCCGGGAGGCGCGCAATGCGGCCGAGGCCAAAGCGCTCCAGCGCGAGCAGGACGAGTTCATCGCGCGCCGCAATGCCGATTTCGGCCGGCCGGGATACGATCTGAAGAAGGCGATGCAGCAGCGCTTGCAGCGGCTGAACGGTGTGGATGGATATTGAGACTTTCGCCTCTCCCCGCAAGCGGCAGGGCAATCGCATTTGAATATTGCGGGGGTCGTCATGCCCGGGCTTGTCCCGGGTATCCACGTTCTTTGCGCCGTGTGGAAAGGCGTGGATGGCCGGGACAAGCCCGGCCATGACGCTGTGGAGACAGCCGGTGCCCATAGCCACATCTCATATGCGATAGTCCTGCCCAAGCAGGGCGAGGGAGAGCCGGCAGCGCTCCGTCCCTCCCAGGCCCGGTTTGAACCCATCGCTTGCCAGCTGCGACAACGGTGAGAACCCGACGTCACGGAGCCCTATGTCATGTGCGGCACTCACGCCTCCGCGCAAGCGCTTTCGCCTGCCAAAATCTCGCTTCGCGCCCTCTTTCTCGGCGCGGCCATGAGTTTCGTTCTCGCGGCTCCCGCCGCGGCGAGCACCGAGTGCGTGCTGGGAAGCAAGGCCACCCCGGCCGAGTTGATCTCCGCGTGCAGCGCCATCATCGACCAGACCGCCAATTCGGCCGCCGAACGCAGCGCGGCCCTCGTCGTCCGCGCCGAAGCCAATGCGCAGACCCTTGGAGGCCAGTCGCAGGCGCTGCGGGATCTCGACCGCGCCATCGCGCTCGACGGCAAGAACGCGAAGGCCTGGCGCGTGCGTGGCGACCTCCTGCGCGAGGCCGGCGGCGACCTCAATCGCGCCGCGGCGGATCTGACCAAGGCGATCGAGCTCGACCCGCAGGATGCCGAAGCTTACGAGCTGCGCGGCGTCGTCTACACCAATCAGCGCCGCCTCGACCGCGCGCTCGCCGATTACGACCAGGCGATCAAGCTGAAGCCAGACGATGCGCAAGCCTGGTCCGACCGCGGTGTGGCCTATTATCTCGGCGGCGACAACGAGAAGGCGATCAGAAATTTCGACGAGGCGCTGCGGCTCGATCCCAACCGCGCGCGTACCTACACCAATCGCGGCGCGGCCTACAAGAAGCTCGGCCAGCTCGACAAGGCGGTCGCCGACGACGGCGAGGCGATCAGGCTCGACCCGAAGGTGCCGGAATATTACGACAACCGCGGCCTGACCTATGCTGCGATGGGCGAGTACGACAAGGCGATTGCCGATTACGACCAGGCGATCCGGCGGGAGCAGCGCGCCAACTTCCTGACCAACCGCGGCGATTCCTACCAGTTCAAGGGCGAGCTCGGGGCGGCGCTGAGCGACTACGAGGCTGCGCTCAAGCTCGATCCGAATTTCGCGAAGACCTACAATAACCGCGCGGTGCTCCACAAGAAGATGGGCGAGCGCAAGAAGGCGCTGGCCGATTATGAGACGGCGCTGAAGCTGGATCCTGGCAACGAGAATGCAGCGAACGGCCGCCGCAGCATGATTGCCGAGATCGCCAGGTTCGGCGCGGCGTCGCCGGGCCCAATGCATGCGCGCTCGGCCGACGATAGCGGTCCTTCGTTCAATTGCGCCACCGCCAAGCGCGAGGTCGAGAAAGTGATCTGCGCCGATCCGCAGCTCGGCGTGCTCGACCGTCAGATCGCCGAGACCTATGAACGTGTGCTGAGGGCTTCCAAAGGACGTTCCGCTAGCGACCTGCGCAAGACCCAGCGCGAGTTCCTCACGACGCGCAATGCGAGCTTCCGCCGCCCCGGATACGATCTGAAGAAGATCATGCAGGACCGCTTGCAGCGGCTGAACGCGATGGAGAGCTGAAAGGCGAAGGAGCTGAAGCCTTGCGGCTGGCTCGTAACCTCTCCCGCCTGCGGGAGAGGTCGACGCGCTCGGAGAGCGCGGCGGGTGAGGGCTCTCTCCTCTTGGGGACCTCATGAATCTTGCACGATCCCAACGCGGAGACACCCCCAACCCCAACCTCCCCCCGCAAGCGGGAGAGGGAGCCGACTGCCGATGCCGCGCAAGCTTCACACCTCTCCGCCAAAAAAACCCATCCTTTTCAACTTGAACCGCGGCCCGTTCCCGGGAAAATAGCTCCAAACAAGGCCGGCAATTGATCCTGGTCATGGCGGGGCGCCTGTCCTGCCACAAGGGTCGGAGCCGGGCGAATAAAGGGAACGGGAGCGCGGGAATGAATATCCAGGGCAAAAGCCGTTATCACGAGGTCCACGCGCGTTCGCTGGCGGATCCGGAAGGGTTCTGGGCCGAGGCGGCCAAAGAGATCGACTGGATCGAACCTGCAACGAAGATCTTCGATCCCTCGCAAGGAACCTACGGCCGCTGGTTTGCCGGCGGCGTCGTCAACACCTGCTACAACGCCCTTGACCGCCACGTCGAACGCGGCCGCGCCGACCAGGTCGCACTGATCCATGATTCGCCGCTGACGGGCTCGGTCACCAAGCTCACCTATGCCGAACTGCTGAACGAGGTCCAGGCGCTCGCCGCAATCATGCAGGATTTCGGTGTCGCCAAAGGCGATCGTGTCATCCTCTATATGCCGATGGTGCCGGAGGCGGTGGTCGCGATGCTCGCCTGCGCGCGGCTCGGTGCGGTGCACTCGGTGGTGTTCGGCGGCTTTGCCGCGAAAGAGCTTGCCACCCGCATCGACGATGCGCAGCCCAAGCTGATCCTGTCCGCCAGCTGCGGCATCGAGCCCGGCCGCATCGTGCAGTACAAGCCGCTGCTCGACGAGGCGATCAAGCTTGCCAGCAGCAAGCCGAAAGCCTGCATCGTGCTGCAGCGTCCGCAGCTCACCTGCGAGATGACGCCGAGCCGCGATTACGACTGGGCCAGCCTGCGGCGCAAGGCGCTGAACGACGGCAAGCGCGCGGCTTGCGTGCCTGTCGCCGCGACAGACCCGCTCTACATCCTCTATACCTCGGGCACAACAGGCGTGCCGAAGGGCGTCGTGCGCGACAACGGCGGGCATCTCGTCGCGGTGAAATGGTCGATGTTCAACCTCTACGGCGTCAAGCCGGGCGAGGTCTGGTGGTGCGGTTCCGACATCGGCTGGGTGGTCGGCCACAGCTACATCGTCTACGGCCCGCTGCTGCACGGCGCGACCACGATCATGTACGAGGGCAAGCCGGTCGGCACGCCCGACGCCGGCGCGTTCTGGCGCGTGATTTCCGAGCACAAGGCGGTGGCCTTCTTCACCGCGCCGACGGCCTTTCGCGCCATCCGCAAGGAAGACCCGGAAGGGAAATTCATCCGGCAGTACGACCTCTCCAAATTCCGCACGCTGTTCCTCGCCGGCGAGCGTGCCGATCCGCCGACCGTGGAATGGGCGGAGCAGCAGCTGAAGGTCCCGGTGATCGACCATTGGTGGCAGACCGAGACCGGCTGGTGCATCGCCGGCAACCCGGTCGGCCTCGGCATGTTGCCGGTGAAGCACGGCTCGCCGACGGTGCCGATGCCGGGCTATCAAGTCGATGTCGTCGACGAAGCGACAAAGCCGGTCGGCCCCAACACCATGGGCTCGATCGTCATCAAGCTGCCGATGCCGCCGGGCTGCCTGCCCACGCTGTGGAACCAGGACGCGCGCTTCAAGGAGGCGTACCTGAGCGAATTCCCCGGCTATTACAAAACCTCCGACGCCGGCTACAAGGACGAGGACGGCTATGTCTTCGTGATGGGCCGCACCGACGACATCATCAACGTCGCCGGCCATCGCCTCTCCACCGGCGGCATGGAGGAAATCCTGGCCTCGCATCCCGATGTCGCCGAATGCGCCGTGCTCGGCGTCAAGGATGCGATCAAGGGCGAGGTGCCCTGCGGCTTCCTGGTGCTGAAGGCAGGCGTGAAGCGCCCGCCGGCCGAGATCGAGAAGGAGATCATCGCGCTGGTGCGCGACAAGCTCGGCCCGGTCGCCGCGTTCAAGCTCGCCATCACCGTCGGCCGCCTGCCCAAGACGCGCTCCGGAAAGATCCTGCGCGGCACCATCAAGAAGATCGCCGACGGCGAATCCTGGACAATGCCGGCGACGATCGAGGATCCCAAGGCACTCGAGGAGATCGGAGAGGCGCTGAAGGGACGGATGTGAGGCGAAGCGTCATCCCGGGGCGGGAAGGGCGTTGCTTCACCGCTCTCCACTGTCATCGCTGCCTGTGCGGGGAACGACAGCGAGCGTGGAACGGCGTCCAGGGACTTACAATCTCCGCATTCCGCGCTAAACAGGGCCGGCCGATAGGGAACCTCGTATGCCACTTGCCGCCGCGCCACGCCTGCTGACCGCCTTAGCTCTCGCCGTCGCTCTTTCCGCGTGCTCGGCGCGCTACCAGAATCCGGTGGCGGCGGGCGGCGACGACGACGATGCGGTCTGCCAGAGCCGGGGATATGCGCAGGGCTCGCCGGAATACGTGGCCTGCCGCAAGGACCGCGACGTCCAGCGCAATGCCGCCACCGCGCGCGCCGACCGCCGCCAGCGCGATCTCGGCGAGTACATGCTGAACAACCCCGTGCGGCCGTAAGGATAGCGCTCCCCGCCTTCTACGTCATTGCGCGCTGCGCTTGCAGTGACGGGATGGCTGAAGTTCTCTCGCGACAATCGAGCAAAAAACGCGGCAGTTTTTCCTGCCGCGTCTTGCCTGATGCATAATCGCGAACGAAGTGCGGAGCCTTACTCCTCCTCGTCCTCGTGCTTCTTGCCGCCGAGCGTCTTCAGCTTGGCGAACACGGCGTCGACGTTGAGGTCGTCGCTGGACTTCTCGGCGGGCTCGTACTCGTCCTTGCGGGTGGTCTCGGAGGCCGGCAGCAGGGTGGCGCCGCCATAGGCTGCGTCGATCGGCTTCTCCTTCGCCGCGCGCTGCACCTCGAAATCGAGCTCGATCTGCGAGCACAGGCCGAGCGTGACCGGGTCGATCGGGGTCAGCGCCGAGGTGTTCCAGTGGGTACGGTCGCGCACGCTCGCGATCGTGCTCTTGGTGGTGCCGACCAGGCGCATGATCTGGGCGTCCTTGAGCTCCGCATGGTTGCGCAGCAGCCAGAGGATGGCGCTGGGGCGCTCGTGGCGGCGCGAGACCGGGGTATAACGCGGGCCCTTGCGCTTGGGTTGGGGCGGCAGCACCACCTTGCTCTCCTGGAGGCGGAGCCGGTAGTCCGGGTTCTTCTCGCCCTTCTCGATCTCCTCGCGGGTCAGCTGGCCATTGGAGAGGGGATCCATGCCCTTGATGCCCTGGGCCGCGTCGCCGTCGGCGATGGCACGCACCTCGAGGGGATGCATCTTGGTGAAATCGGCGACCTGGTCGAAGGTCAGCGCGGTGTTGTCGAGCAGCCAAACGGCGGTCGCCTTGGGCATCAGAGGTGCGTTGCTCATGGCAAATCTCCTTTGTGCTTCGCCCACCCCTCTGGAGGCGAAACCGGTGGTCATCAGCGATGACAGGGAATTCGCGCTATATAAGCCCGGAGGGGGTAGCCATGCAATGGTTCTGCTATAGATAGTGCCTTGACACCGCCCGAAAGGGGGCCCAATTCCCTTTGAACCGCTGTAAGGTTCAAGCCGACAGTTTTAAGCCAAATTCCCATCCATCGACCGCCCCGGCAGAACGCGAACGGGTGATTCGGTCCCGAGATCGCTCAATGTCAGCCAAACCAGACCTCAAGATCGTGCTTTGTTCTCCCCGCGGCTTCTGTGCCGGGGTGGTCCGGGCGATCGACACCGTCGAACGGGCGCTCGATAAGTACGGCGCCCCCGTCTATGTTCGCCATGAGATTGTGCACAACAAGTACGTCGTCGATGGGTTGAAGAAGAAGGGCGCCATCTTCGTCGAGGAGCTCGCAGAAATCCCGGAGAATACCACCGCCCCGGTGGTGTTCTCGGCCCACGGCGTGCCGAAGTCGGTTCCGGCCGACGCCCAGTCCCGCAATTTGTTCTCGCTGGATGCGACTTGCCCGCTGGTGACCAAGGTGCATCGCGAGGCCGCGATCCATTTCAAGCGCGGCCGCGAGATCTTCCTGATCGGCCATTCCCACCATCCCGAGGTAGTCGGCACGCTCGGCCAGCTGCCGCCCGGCGCAGTGACCCTGATCGAGACCGCCGAGGATGCCAAGACCATCACGCCGAAGGACCCCAACAACCTCGCCTTCGTGACGCAGACCACACTGTCGATCGACGACACCGCGGAGATCGTCGCGCTGCTCAAGGAACGCTTCCCCAACATCAACGGGCCGCACAAGGAAGACATCTGCTACGCCACCACCAACCGCCAGCTCGCGGTGAAGAAGGTGGCGCCGGTGGTGGACGCGCTCATCGTGGTCGGTGCTCCCAATTCGTCGAACTCGCAGCGTCTGCGCGAGGTTGCCGAGCGCGAGGGCTGCAAGATCGCGGTGCTGGCGCAGCGCGCCACCGACATCGACTGGGGCAGGTTCGGCAACATCAAGAGCCTCGGCATCACCGCGGGCGCGTCCGCGCCGGAGGTGATCGTCGAGGAGATCATGGACGCCTTCGCCGAGCGCTATACGCTGCACGTGGAGACGGTCTCGGCCGCGGAAGAGAACGAGTTCTTCCCGTTGCCGCGTCAGGTGCGCCCCGAAGCTGCCGCCGAGTAGACCTTGATGGCGGTCTACACCGACGTCGCCGCCGACGAGCTTGCGGATTTCCTGAAGCAATACGATCTCGGCGAATTGCTCTCCTACAAGGGCATCGCCGAGGGAGTCGAAAATTCCAACTTCCTGCTGCACACGAGCAAAGGCTCGTTCATCCTCACGCTGTACGAAAAGCGCGTGGCGAAGAACGATCTGCCGTTCTTTCTCGGACTGATGACGCACCTCGCCGAGCACGGCGTCGATTGTCCGCTGCCCGTGAGGGGACGCGACGGCGAGGCGTTGCGCGAGCTCGCAGGCCGGCCCGCCGCGATCATCACCTTTCTCGAAGGCATCTGGCCGCGCAAGCCGAACGCGACCCATTGCGCCGGCGTCGGCGAGGGGCTGGCCCGGATGCATCTGGCCGGCGCCAATTTTGCGGTTCGGCGCGCCAATGCACTCTCGGTCGCCGGCTGGCGGCCGCTGTTCGATGCGGCTTCGGATCGTGCGGACGAGGTGCAGCCGGGGCTGCGCGCCTTCCTCGCCGCCGAGCTCGACTATCTCTCCAGCGGGGTCTGGCCGAGCAACCTGCCCGAAGGCGTGATCCACGCCGACCTTTTCAACGACAACGTCTTTTTCCTCGGCGACAAGCTCTCGGGGATCATCGACTTCACCTTCGCCTGCAACGACATGCTGGCCTATGACGTCGCGATCTGCCTCAACGCCTGGTGCTTCGAGCCGGATCATTCCTTCAACGTCACCAAGGCGCGTGCCTTCCTCAACGCCTATGGCCGGGTGCGCAAGCTGAGCGAAGCCGAAGAAGCCGCGCTGCCGCTGCTGGCCCGCGGGGCTGCGATCCGCTTCCTGCTGACGCGGCTGGTCGACTGGCTCAACGTGCCCGCAGGCGCGCTGGTCAAGCCGAAGGATCCCTTGGAGTATTTCCGTAAGCTGCGCTTCCACCAAAGCGTGACGAGCGTGCGTGACTACGGGCTTATGCCGTCGGGACTGGTGGCGTGAGCGAGCTTCCCAAGGTGACGATCTACACCGACGGCGCCTGCTCGGGAAATCCCGGGCCGGGCGGCTGGGGCGCGATCCTGAAGTTCGGCGACAAGGAGAAGGAGCTGAACGGCGGCCAGCCGCACACCACCAACAACCAGATGGAATTGATGGCGGCGATTTCGGCGCTCGAAGCGCTGAAGAGACCGTGCACGGTCGATCTCTACACCGACAGCCAGTATGTCCGGCAAGGCATCACCGGCTGGATCTTCGGCTGGAAGCGCAACGGCTGGCGCACCGCCGACAAGAAGCCGGTGAAGAATGTCGAGCTATGGCAGCGCCTCGACGCCGCGCTGAAGCAGCACGAGGTCCGCTGGCACTGGGTCAAGGGCCACGCCGGCCACCCCGAGAACGAGCGCGCCGACCAACTGGCGCGCGATGGGATCGTCATGGCGCGGTTGCAGCAGCGGGTGAGGGAGTAGGGGACGGCGTCGTCGCTCCGCCCCGAACTGTCATCACCCGCGAAGGCGGGTGATCCAGTATTCCAGAGGCGGTTGTGATTGAGCCGAGAGGCCGCGGCGTACTGGATGCCCCGGTCAAGCCGGGGCATGACAGCGTCTGTTGTCGCGAAGAGCTTACAGCTGCCCAAGCAGCGTATCGCCGCCGGAGACCTCGACCTTGCCGGGCATCGCCTCGAGGTTCAGCTTCTTGACCACGCCGTCCTCGATCAGCATCGAATAGCGCTTGGAGCGGATGCCGAGGCCGTTGGCGGAGGCGTCCAGCTCCATGCCGATCGCCTTGGTGAAGTCGGCGTTGCCGTCGGCGAGGAAGACGGCCTCGTCGCGCTGGTCGGTGTCGCGCTTCCAGGCGTTCATGACGAAGGCGTCGTTGACGGAGACGATGGCGATGGTGTCGACACCCTTGTCCTTCATGGCATAGGCGTTGAGAAAGATGCTCGGCAGATGCATCTTGTGGCAGGTGCCGGTATAGGCGCCGGGCACCGCGAACAGCGCCACCTTCTTGCCCTTGAAGATGTCATCGGTGGTCTTCACCTGCGGGCCTTCCGCCGTCATCACGCGGAATTTCGCCTCGGGCAGCTTGTCGCCAATCTGGATCGCCATCGTCAGTCTCCCTGAAAATCGGTCCCGCTTTTTAGACCGGGCGGCGGGCCTGCACAATATTGCCGGCGGCGGAAGCGGCGAGGATGGCGGCCGTTCACCGTGATGTCATCAGCCGGCAAAACCGCCGCCGTCGAGGAAGGCCTGCTCCTCCTCGGTGGTGTCGCGGCCGAGGAGACGGTTGCGGTGGGGAAAGCGGCCGAACCGCGCGATGATATCGGCGTGGTCGCGCGCGTATTTCAGGCTTTCGGCATTGTCGGTGTTTTGAAACAGCGCGACGCAGTGCAACTGGTCGGCCAGGTGCTCGGAATGCATGAAGGGCAAATAGAGGAATTCGAGCAGGAGGGGATCGACCCTGCGATCGACGCCGCGCGCGATGGCGCGGCGGGCGACGTCGCGCGCCTGTGCGTCGCTGGCAAAGGCCTGCGGTGTGCCGCGAAACATGTTGCGGGGAAACTGGTCGAGCAAGATGACGAGTGCGAGCGCGCCGTCGTCGCTCGCCTCCCATGACGCCAGCTCGCCAGCGGCCGCCCTCTGCCACAGCGAGGGAAAGCGGCGTCGTATCTCCGCATCGAAAGCATCGCTGCGCTCGTACCAGCGTTCGCGCCCGGCCTCTCGCCAGAAGGCGAGAACGCCTGATGGCGTGATGTCGCGGGCGCCAGCCATGAACGGAGGCGCGCCTTACGCCGCCTCCGCCTTCTTCTCGTCGCGCAGCTGCCGACGCAGGATCTTGCCGACATTGGTCTTCGGCAGGTCGTTGCGGAATTCGACGTGCTTGGGCACCTTGTAGCCGGTGAGCTGGTCGTGACAGAACTTGATCACGGCATCCGCCGTGAGGTTCGGGTCCTTCTTCACCACGAAGGCCTTCACCGCTTCGCCCGACTTGGAATCGGGGATGCCGATCACGG
Source organism: Bradyrhizobium sp. USDA 336 (assembly GCF_044908355.1). NCBI lineage: Bacteria > Pseudomonadati > Pseudomonadota > Alphaproteobacteria > Hyphomicrobiales > Nitrobacteraceae > Bradyrhizobium > Bradyrhizobium sp. USDA 336. The sequence goes on from NZ_JBIYDC010000002.1 coordinate 6,625,074, forward strand.
CGCATTCGAGCACGCCCGGATGGCTCGCGATGACTTCCTCGACCTCGTTCGGATAGACGTTGAAGCCGGAGACCAGGATCATGTCCTTCTTGCGGTCGACGATCTTGATATAGCCCCTCTCGTCCATCACGCCGATGTCGCCGGTGCGGAAATAGCCGTCCGCGGTCATCACCTTGGCGGTCTCCTCCGGCCTGTTCCAGTAGCCCGACATCACCTGCGGACCCTTGGCGCAGATCTCGCCCGCCTGTCCGAGCGGGACCTCGTTGCCCTCGTCGTCCCGGATCGAGATGTAAGTCGACGGCACGGGGATGCCGATCGAGCCGGCGAACTCGGTCGCCGTCGGCGGATTGCAGGTCAGGACAGGCGAGGTCTCCGACAGACCGTAGCCCTCGGCGATGCTGCAGCCCGTGATGTTCTTCCATTGCTCGGCAACGGGGCGCTGCACCGCCATGCCGCCGCCGTTCGAGATCTTCAGCTTGGAGAAGTCGAGCTTCTTGAAGTCGGGATGGTTCATCAAGGCGTTGTAGAGCGTATTCACCGCCGGGAAGGTGTTGACCTGGTATTTCGCCAGCTCCTTAATGAAGCCGGGAATGTCGCGCGGGTTCGGGATCAGCAGGTTGCAGCCGCCGGCGCGCACTGCGAGCAGATAACAGGCCGTCAGCGCGAAGATGTGATAGAGCGGCAGCGCGCAGACGATCATCAGCTGCTCGACATGTGGCGGCGCGGCGAGCGCCGGCTGCAGCCACGCATCGTTCTGCAAGACGTTGGCGACGATGTTGCGGTGGAGCAGGGTGGCGCCCTTGGAGACGCCGGTGGTGCCGCCGGTATATTGCAGGAAGGCGACGTCGCCCGGCGACAGCTTCGGCTTGTTGAACGTCATGCCACGGCCGGCGGATAGTGCGTCGTTGAAGGAGACCGAGCCTGGCAGCGACCAGGCCGGTACCATCTTCTTGACCCGGCGGACGACGAGGTTGACGATCACGCCCTTGAAGCCGAGCAGGTCGCCCATGCTGGCGACGATGACGTGCTTCACCTGCGTCCTCGCGATCACCTGCTCGACCGTATGAGCGAAGTTCTCCAGCACGATGATGGCTTCGGCGCCCGAATCCTTCAACTGGTGCTCGAGCTCGCGCGGCGTATAGAGCGGGTTGACGTTGACCACCGCGAAACCGGCGCGCAGCACGGCGGCTGTCGCGACCGGGTATTGCAGCACGTTCGGCATCATGATGGCGATACGCGCGCCGCGCTGCAGCCCGCGGCCCTGCAAGTAAGCGGCAAGCGCGACCGACATCTGGTCGAGGTCGCGATAGCTGATCGACTTGTCCATGCAGATGAATGCCTTGCGGTCGGCGAACTTGGTGAAGCTCTCCTCCAGCAGGTCGACCAGCGATGCGTATTGCGTCGGCTCGATATCGGCAGGCACGCCGGGCGGATATTGCTTGAGCCAGATGCGCTCCATGGAAGACTCCCCTCATTGACCAGGGCCCGTTGTTCTCGGGCTTGCCTCGTTGTCGCCAGTATCCAGCTTGCCGGAACGGGTGGCAAGCCGTCGTGGCTTAGGGCAAAGGTCGCAGCGTCGCTACTGGAATCGTCGCAAAACGGTGCTGCCGCAGGTGCGAAGCGGGGCTGCGGTTTCGTGCCGAGCGGCGTTAACTGTTGTTGGCCGGCTTGGCCGCGGCGGGAGGCTTCGTCGCGGCGGGGGTCGTCGCTGCCTTGGGCTTGGCGGGCTTCGCCGCCTGATCGCCGCCGGCCGAAGGCTTCTCGGCGGGCTTCGCCACCGCATCCGGCTTGGTCGCGGCATGCTTGGCGCCAGCCGGCTTGGTTGCGGCCGGTTGGGGCGTGGCCGGCTTGGCCGCCTTGCCGTCAGTCGGCTTGGCATCCGGCTTGGCCGCCGCGGTCTTGGTGTCCTTGGGCTTATCGGCCGGCTTGTCGGCGGCGTCTGGCTTCTTGGCGACGCGCGGCTTCTTGGCGCGCGGCTTGGACGCGGCCTGCTGGTCGGCATCGGCTGCCACAGCAGCAATCAGGGCGGTGCCGGTGCGGGTCGGGCCGGTATAGACCAGCACGGGCTCGGTCGGCGCCGCAGCCGAGGCCATCAGCTCGGAAGCTTTCATCAGCGGCGGCTGCAGGCCTGCCGTGAAGAAGGTGAACTGGGCCGCGCCGCCGGTGGCGGAGCCCGATCCGGTCGCGCCGCCACTGGCCGCAATCAGCGCATCGTCGTCGTCGCTGGCCGGCCGCTTGCGGTTGGGTCCGCACATCTCGTCGCGCAGGTTCGGCGGCGTGGCATCGACCGGCACGAGATTGTCGACCGTGCCGAGCGAGGGGCGCAGCCAGGTGAGGTTGTCCGGAGCGAAGCCACGCTCCAGCAGCTGCGCCGCCTTCACCGCGCGTGCCGTGCCGGAGTTTGCACCGAGCACCACCGCGATCAGCCGGCGGCCGTTGCGCGTGGCCGAGGCGACGAGGTTGTAGCCGGAGGCGCAGATGAAGCCGGTCTTGAACCCGTCGGCGCCGGGATAGCGGCCGATCAGCTTGTTGAAATTGCCGGTGACGCGCTTGCCGAAGCGGATCGCCGGAATATGCATGTAGTACTCGTATTCCGGCAGGTCGCGCAGGAAAGACCGCGCCAAGATGCCGAGGTCGCGCGCAGAGGTGATCTGGCCCTCGGCGGGCAGGCCATTTGGATTGACGTAGCTCGTCTGCGCCATGCCGAGCTTCCTCGCGGTGTCGTTCATCACCGCGGAGAAGCCGTCGACCGAGCCGGCGACGCCTTCGGCGAGCACCACGGCCATGTCGTTCGCCGATTTGACCATCATCATCTTCAGCGCGTTGTCGACGGTGACTTGGGTTCCCGGGCGGAACCCCATCTTGGATGGCGATTGAGAGGCCGCGGTCGGCGACACCGTGAGCAGCGTGTCGAGCGTCAGCCTGCCGTCCTTGACCGCCTTCAGCGTCACATAGGCGGTCATGATCTTGGTGACGGAGGCCGGATACCAGGGAAGGGTCGCGTTTTCGGCCTGCAACACCTTGCCGCTGTCGGCCTCGATCAGCAGCAGCGCTTCGGCACTCGCCGTGCGCGGCGCGAGCATCGCGGCACAGGCGAGCATCGCAGCGAACAGGTTGAACAGGGATTTGCGAAGCAGCGGGCGAAGGGCGTGCACTATCCGATTCCGGTCCTTGGAGATCCGCCTGATACGGCCGGTTCTCGTGATCTGATTGTCGGTTCTGAAATCCAGCGCCGCCGCTTGCGGCGTCGCAAACCTATACCGGCTGGTGCGTCGAGAATAGGGGGATCGGCGCGGTATTCCGCAACGAAGTAGGCCGAATTTCGACGGTCCTCTCGGGACTTGCTAGGGGGATTTGACAGCTGTCGCGGCAGCCTCGGCGGCCGTCACGCTGGCCCGTGCGTTCTCCTGCACCATGAACTGGGCCTTGGCCATCTCGGCAAAATGGCCGCCTTTGGCCACGAGTTCATCGAAAGTTCCGGTTTCGATCACCCGTCCATTCTCGAACACCAGGATCCGCGTGGCGTTGCGAATGGTGGAGAGGCGATGGGCGATCACGAAGGTGGTGCGGCCCCTCATCACTTCGTCGAGAGCGGCGTTCACCTTGACCTCGGTGACCGCGTCGAGCGCGGAGGTCGCCTCGTCCAGGATCAGGATCGGCGGGTCCTTCAGCAGGGCGCGGGCGATCGAGAGCCGCTGCCGTTCGCCGCCGGAGAGCATGCGGCCGCGCTCGCCGGCATTGGTCTCGAAACCGCCGCTGCGCTCGATGAACTCCAGCGCCTGCGCGCGCTCCGCCGCCTTACGCATCTCGGCCTCGGTCGCATCCGGCTTGCCGACGCGCAAGTTCTCCGCGATCGAGCGGTTGAACAGCAGCGCTTCCTGGAACACGACACCGATGTTCCGCCGCAGCGAGGTCAACGTGACGCCGCGCACGTCCATGCCGTCGATCTTGATGACGCCGGATTGCGGATCGAAGGCCCGGTGCAGGAGCGCAATCGCGGTGGACTTGCCGGCCCCGGTCGGGCCGACCAGCGCAATGGTCTGGCCCGGCAGCGCGGTGAAGGTGAGGTCCTCGATCGCCGGCCGCTTGCCGTCATAGGAGAACGTGACGTCGTTGAACTCGACGAGGCCCGACAGCCTGCCGGCATCGATTGCGTCCGGCCGGTCGTGCACCGCGGGCACGGCGTCGAGCACATTGAAGAACTCGCGCAGCCGCGGAGCTTCCATGAACACGTTGTTGATGAAGCTGACCACCTGCTCGAGCTTCTGGATCAGCAGCGTCGCGAAGCTCACGAACATCACGATCTCGCCGACCGAGGTCAGGCCCTGGTCGTGCAACGCGATGCCGAGGGTGAAGATCGCGAGCACCGTGATGGTGGTGGAGGCGCGCGTGATCACCGTGACCAGCGCCCACCACGACAACACCGGCATCTGCGCGGCCAGCAGCTCGTCGGCGACCGAGCGCAGCCCTTTGACCTCGGATTCGACGCGCACGAAGCTCTGCACCAGCGCGACGTTGCCGAGCGCATCAGACGCGCGCGCGGAGAGCTCGCTGTAGTGCTCCTCGACCGCCATCTGCATGCCGAAGGTCCTGCGCACCACGAAGGTGGTCAGCGCCGTGAACACGATGCAGAGCACGAACAAGAGGATCGCCAGCCGCCAGTTCAGGTAGAGCGACAACGGCAGCAGCACGACGACCGACAGGATCGCGGCAAAATGCTCGCGGAAGAAGCCGACCCACAGCCGCCACAGCGCGTCGGTGCCATTGAGCATGACCTTCATCAACCGGCCGGAATGGGTGCCGGAGTGGAAGGTCAACGGTAGCTGCAGGATGTGCTCGAAATAGTCGGTCAGCACCGCCTGGCGCTGGCGATGCGAGAGGCGGTCGGCCTGCAAAGCCACGATCGCGCTGCAGACGATGGTGAACAGCCCGAACGCGACCCAGGCGACCAGGAACGGCCAGGCCGAGCTCGAGCCGGCCACGGTCTTGCCCGAGAGCACGTCGACGATCCGGCCGAACAGCACGGGCTCGGCGAACTGCGATCCCGCCAGCAGGAGGTTGGCGACCGCGAGCAGCCAGCCCAGCCGCGCCTCCTTGCCGAGCAGCTCGAGAACGCGGGTGTAGAGACGGAGGAGGGACATGGAGGCGAGGGACTCGGCGAAGACGGAGTCCACATTCTAAGCCGGGACCGCCGCGAGATACAGCGCAAGCTTTCAGTTTTGCTCAGTTGATCAGCCGCTCTGCCGGCGGCGGCAGGTACTGGTCGTCGAAAACGTCGCGAGCCGTCGGCCGTTTGCGGAATTTGAAGTCCCGCGCGATCTGATCGATCGAACGTTCCAGGCGCGCCGGCTCGACGCCGCCGAGGCCGTTGCGCTTGACCTCCTCGGTCAGGATGTTGTCGGCAAGGACCGCGTGCAGGCGCTTCAGCTCCAAATTGCGGTCGCCGTCGTCGATGCGGCTCGCGGCCTCCTCCGCCGCACGCGCCGGCTCCCTCGCCGTCGCGATGATGCCCGCGATCAAGGCGCGAACGAAGCCTTTCACGGCATCCGGCTTCGCTGCGGCGAAGGCGGTGTTGGCCACCACGGCAAAGCCGTAGGCCTCACAGCCGTAGTCCGCATAGCGCAGCACGACGAGATCGGCTTCGGGTACGCCGCGATCGCGCAGGTTCACCGCCGAGAGATAGCTGAACCCGGCGACGGCATCGACCTGTCCTGCGGACAGGATCGGCTCGCGCACCGCGGCACTGATCTTGTGGAATTTGACGTGCGATGCCTTGATGCCGTTCTGCTGCGCCAGCGCCGGCCATAGCCGCATCGACAGATCGCCGTCGGCAACGCCGACGGTCTTGCCGTCGAGGTCGGGCAGGAGACGGATACCGCGGCTTTTGCGCGCGACGATCGCATAAGGCGCGCGGTCGAACAGCACGAACACGGCCTTGACCGGCGCCGCGTCGTCCTTGTCACGAAAGCGTATCAGCTCGTTGATGTCGACGAGCGCGAGCTCGCTGTCGCCTTTGGCGAGCCGTGCGAGCGCCTCCGGCGATCCGCTCGCGCTGTTGAAGGACACGTTGAGATGCTCGGCGCCGAACCTGCCGTCCTTCGCCGCAAGGAAGAATGGCGCCATGCTCGCATCGATGGGACGGTCGAAGGTGAAATGGATGGCAGTCGAGGGAGTGTCGCTCCCGGCCGCAATGGCTTCGCGCACCGTCGATAGGGCGAACGCGATTGCAAGGGCCAGCAGCCACTGAAGGGCGATCGTCTTGAATCCGGACATCGGTCGCGCCGGCCCCGCATTGTTATGGTTTCGTGACGCTTGGCAAGCGCCGGCCGCGACGAACGTGCGCGCGCCAACATGAACGGCGGATGAGCGGGCTTGCGGCATCGTTACGCAACCCCGTTCAGCCTGTGTTGGGGTGGGGGAACCTACTTAGGTGGTGAGTGTTTGACAGACATCAGCCTGTCGTCAGGCACAATCCGAGGTCCCAAGGAGGGTCCAGATCATGTTTGACAGCCTTTCGAAGTTCGTCGGCCGCAAGGCCGTTCTGGCCACGGCCGCCGTGGTGGCCCTGACTGCCGTTGCACCCAGCGCCTCTTACGCGGGCGGTCGTCATTGGCATCGCGGTGGCGGCGGCGCAGCTGCTGCAGCGATGTTCGGCCTGGCCGCGACCGGCCTCGCCATCGCAGCCAGCCGCAATGCCTACGCCTATGATCCGGGTCCGGTTTACTATTACGAGGGCGGCCCGGCCTATTACAGCGGCCCCGGCTATGGTCCCTATTATTACGACTCGGGCAACCGCTACACCTATGGCGGCTACAAGAACCCCTGCGCCCACGGCTATTCCGGCTACAGCTGCTATTAACCGATCGGGCATACGTCATCGGCGAACAGGCCGTCGCGCTTGCCGCGGCGGCTTGTTTTTTGCTTATATTGCCGCGTGTTAACACGCCGGCCATTTGTTTCGAGTAGTTTTGGGTACCATGAGTGATTCGCTTGAGCGGCTATATCTGGCTGTGCTCGCGGCCAGAGACCTTGATCCGGCAACATCGCGCACGGCCCGGCTGTTTCAGCGTGGGCCCTCACAGATGGCGAAGAAACTGGCCGAAGAAGCCATCGAGGTCGTCATCGATGCGGTCAATGGCGATAGCGAGGCCGTGATCCGGGAAAGCGCCGACCTGCTCTACAATCTCACCGTGCTGTGGGCTTCGGCCGGAGTACGCCCCGAGGACGTCTGGCGGGAAATGACGCGGCGGGAGGACATGCTCGGAATTGCCGAGAAACTGCCGAAGTCGCCGGCGAAATTGCCCAAAGTCGCATCACCGCGCATGGCCTCGCGGCGGCCTATTGTCGCGCTTGACGGCCGCGCCGCGCGCAAGCGCCACTAGAAGCGTCACAAATCGCTCAAAAACTGGCGATGGACAAATCCGTCCCATGGTGCTTCATCGCGGCGCCATGCTGAAACGAATGTACGACTGGTGCATCGACGCCGCCCACAAGCCCTATGCGCTCTGGATCATGGGCATCGTGTCCTTCGCCGAAAGCTCCTTCTTTCCGGTCCCGCCGGATGTGATGCTGATTCCGATGTCCCTGGCGCGGCCGCAGCGCGCCTGGTTCTATGCCGCGATCTGCACCGTGACCTCGGTGCTCGGCGGCGTCGTTGGCTACGCCATCGGCGCGCTGCTGTTCGACTCGGTCGGCCAGTGGCTGATCCAGGTCTACGGCCTCGCCGACAAGGTCGACGCCTTCCGCGCCTCCTATGCGGAATGGGGTGCGGTCATCATCCTGCTCAAAGGACTGACGCCGATCCCCTACAAGCTCGTCACGATCACCTCGGGCTTTGCCGGCTACAACATCCTCCTGTTCGTCCTGTGCTCGATCGTCGCGCGCGGCGGACGCTTCTTCGTCGTCGCGATCCTGCTCAACCGCTACGGCGACTGGATCCGGGTCAGGATCGAGCGGCATCTCGGATTGTGGGTCGCGCTCGGCGCGATCGTGCTGGTGCTCGGCTTCGTTATCGCCATCAAGCTGATCTAGAGCCGCAGCGCTTTGCCGCCGCGCCGGCTTCGGCTACGGTTGTCGTCATGATGGTTCGATCCGGCAATCCGGCGGCACGGCATGGGACGCTGATGTCGACAGCGCTGCTGCTGCTGCTCGCTGCCGGAGGGACGGCCCGGCCGCAATCCGCCCCGCCGGCGCTCGGCCTTCAGCAGCAGGGGGCGCAGGCCGGCCCGTCGCCATCGACGCCCGCTCCCTCGGCGCCGCCGGCGCGTGAGGAGAATCCCGGGCTGATCAACGAAATGGGCAAGCTGTTCGACAAGCTGCCTTCGATCCTGCCGCCGATTAAAAGCCCCAGTGAAACCATGGACGACCTGTCGCGGCTGGCCAAGCCCTCGACCATGGTGTCGGGGCGCGTGATCTGCCCGGTCTCTGCGAACGGCGCGCCCGACTGCAAGCAGGCGGCCGACCAGCTCTGCCAGGGCAAGGGCTACAAGGAAGGCAAGAGCCTGAACGCCGACTCCGCGGAAAAATGCTCGGCCAAGGTCCTGATCCCGGGCCGGCAACGTAAACCGGACGACTGCCGCACCGACACTTTCGTGACCAGCGCGCTGTGCCAGAACTGAAGGCCGGCGCGCGAGAACCAAGGAGCGCCCATGAGCCGCACGGAGCAGGACTTCCTCGGACAGCGTGAGATCGCCGACGACATCTATTACGGCGTCCAGACCATCCGGGGTAAGGAGAACTTCCACATCACCGGCATTCCGATGAACCAGGAGCCTTACTTCGTGAAGGCGCTTGGTTATGTCAAGAAGGCCGCCGCGATGGCCAATCGCGACCTCGGCGCGATCGATGCCAAGGTCGCGGACGCCATCATCCTCGGCTGCGACCGCGTCATCGCGGGCGACATGATGGATCAGTTCGTCACCGATTTCATCCAGGGCGGTGCCGGCACGTCGACCAACATGAACGCCAACGAGGTGATCGCGAACCTCGCGCTGGAATCGCTCGGCTTTGCCAAGGGCGACTACCAGCACGTCAGTCCGAACGATCACGTCAATTACGGCCAGTCGACCAACGACACCTATCCGACCGCCTTTCGGCTGGCCCTGATCCTGCGGCTCGAGAGCTACATGACCGCGTTGCGCCAGCTCCAGGAAGCCTTCTTCGCCAAGGGTCGCGAGTTCGACCGGGTCCTGAAGATGGGCCGCACGCATCTGCAGGACGCGGTGCCGATGTCGCTCGGCGCCGAATTCCGGGGCTGGGGCACCACGATCGGCGAGGAGGTCGACCGCATCTCGGAAGCGCGCGCGCTGCTGCGCGAGATCAATCTCGGCGCCACCGCGATCGGCACCTCCGTCACGGCGGCGATCGGTTATCCCAAGCTCGCCGTCAGGCACCTCAGCGCGCTCACCGGCGTCGATTTCATTCTCGCCGGCGATCTCGTCGAGGCGACCTCCGACACCGGCGCCTATGTGCAGCTCTCCGGCGTGCTGAAGCGCACGGCCAGCAAGCTGACGAAAATCTGCAACGACATCCGCCTGCTTGCCTCCGGTCCACGCGCGGGCTTGAACGAGATCAACCTGCCGCAGCTTCAGCCGGGCTCCTCGATCATGCCCGGCAAGGTCAATCCGGTCATTCCCGAAGTCGTCAACCAGACCAGCTTCCTCGTCATCGGCCTCGATACCACGGTGACGCTGGCGGCAAGCGCCGGCCAGCTCCAGCTCAACGTGATGGAGCCGGTGATCTCGTTCGCGCTGTTCTTCTCGATCCGCACCATGGAGCGTGCGGTCAACAGCCTGCGCGAGAATTGCGTCGTCGGCATCACCGCCAACGAGGAGCACACCCGCAACATGGTGCTGAACTCGCTCGGCATCGTCACGGTGTTGAAGCCGCTGCTCGGCTACAAGCAATGCGCCGAGATCGCGCGCGAAGGCTACAAGAGTGGCAAGTCGCTGCACCAGATCGTCGTGGCCGAACGCAAGCTGCTGACGCAGGAGAAGTGGGACGAGATGTTCTCGTTCGAGCGGCTGATCAACCCGGATCTGATCGGGTAGGCGGTCGCTGTCATTCCAGGGCGCGCGAAGCGCGAGCCCGGGATCCATTGCGCCGCGCGTGCTGACGCCCGACGGATTCTCTGATGCGCAATCGCGCATCATAGCTCGACGCTCCGCCTCGCCCCGGAATGACGGGTGAGGAATTCCGCTGCTTGGAATTGCGGCAATGGCCTCCGCTGCGGCGCCAAAACGCAATACTTGACAGTGGAAAGATTGCCTTGTTGGTATGGCTCCCAACTTCAACTTGACCGGCTGAGAGGATCGTACCGCAATGTCCATGCCTGCCTTGTTCAAGGGGCGCCTGTCGATCCCCGTGATCGGCTCGCCGCTCTTCATCATCTCGGTGCCCGATCTCGTGATCGCGCAGTGCAAGGCGGGTGTGGTCGGCTCGTTTCCGGCGCTGAATGCGCGGCCGCCGGAGCTGCTGGACGAATGGCTGGCGCGGATCACCGAAGAGCTCGCGGCCTATGACCGCGCCCATCCCGACAGGCCGTCGGCGCCGTTCGCGGTCAACCAGATCGTGCACAAGTCGAACAACCGGCTCGATCACGACATGCAGCTCTGCGCCAAGTACAAGGTGCCGATGATCATCTCCTCGCTCGGCGCCCGCGAGGAGCTGAACCAGGCCGTGCACGGCTGGGGCGGCATCGTCTTCCACGACGTGATCAACCAGAAGTTCGCGCACAAGGCGATCGAGAAGGGCGCCGACGGCCTGATCCTGGTCGCGGCCGGCGCTGGCGGCCATGCCGGCACCATCTCGCCGCTGGCCTTCGTGGCCGAGACGCGAAAATGGTTCGACGGTCCGATCGCGCTGTCGGGTGCGATCGGCAATGGCAAGGCGATCCGCGCCGCGCGTATCCTGGGGGCCGACTTCGCCTATATCGGTTCGGCCTTCATCGCGACCAAGGAGGCCAATGCGGTCGAGAAGTACAAGGAGATGATCGCGGGCTCGAGCGCCGACGACATCGTCTATTCCAATCTCTTCACCGGCGTGCACGGCAACTATCTGAAGCCCTCGATCCTGGCCGCAGGCATGGACCCCGAAAATCTGCCGACGTCCGATCCCTCCAAGATGAACTTCGGCACCGACGCCTCCGGCGAGCGCGCCAAGCCGAAGGCCTGGAAGGAGATCTGGGGAAGCGGCCAGGGCATCGGCAGCATCGACAAGGTCGTGCCGGCGGCCGAGCTGATCGCGCGCTTCAAGAAGGAATACGACGAAGCGATCGATCCGCCGTTGTGATCGCACCCAGATCGAGTGCTGCATGCCCCCCATCTACCGCGTCGACGGCAACGACGTCGTCACCAGCCCCGATGCAGCCGGCCCCTGGGACCGGCGCATGCAGCACGGCTCGGCACCGGCATCGCTGGTGACATGGGCGGCTGAGCGCATCCCTGCGGCGGTGCCGATGGATATCGCGCGCGTGACCATCGATCTGATGCGCCCGGTACCGGTGGCGCCGCTCACGATCGCGACCGAAATCTTGCGCGAGGGCCGCAAGATCCAGCTCTGCGGGATCAAGCTGCTCGCCGACGGCGTGCAGGTGGTCGGCGCCACCGTGCTCAAGATCAGGCGCCAGGCGCTGACGCTGCCCGACGAGGTCGAGGAACTTCCGGTCACGTTGCCTTCGCCGGAGGATTCGTTGGTCGAGGACGGTCACGCCGCCACCAGTCCGTTCGTGCGATCGGTCTCGATGCGCGCCGCGCGCGGCCGCTTCGGCCAGGCCGGCGCCGGCGCGATCTGGTTTCGCGTCGACCATCCGCTGATCGAAGGCGAGGCCGTCTCGCAGGCGATGCGCGCCGTGGTCGCCGCCGACTTCTCCAACGGCACCGCCTCGACGCTCGATTTCCGCGCCTGGACCTACATCAACGCCGACCTCACCGTGAGCTTTGCGCGCCAGCCGGTCGGCGAGTGGATTTTGCTCGACGGCGATTCCTGGATCGGCCCCGACGGCGCGGGCCTTGCGATGTCACGCCTCGCCGACCGCCAGGGCTATTTCGGCCGCGCGGTGCAGAGCCTCGTGATCGAGAAGCGGTGAGAGGCGCTATGTGCGATCAGCCGGGCGATAACACCGATAGTGTGAGAGCTATCTTGCGCATCGCGGGATTGAACGGCAGGCTTCCGCCGCCGCGGAAGGGATGCAAGGTCGTGTTCGACCAGGGCATCCTGCCAGTTCACACACCGTAGAAGATCTTGATCCCCCACAGCACCACGATGATGGCCGTGATCAACGTGATCGCGGCGACTGCACTTTCCAGGGAAGCGACTCTCATTTCACTCTCCGCTTCCCAGCCCCGTCAGCGGTCTAGTTGATTCCCTGATTCGCCGGCAATTGCGCGGGCGTCGCCGTCGCAGACTCCGTTGCGGGCTGTGGTGCCGAAGCAACAACGACACCGTAGAATTCCGGAGTATTTACCCCACCATCCGGTCCCGCCCGCTCCAAAAGCCCGCGCGCAGCGCCTTCTTGTCGACCTTGCCGACGCCGGTCATCGGCAATTGCTTGACGAACTGGATCTGCTTGGGCGCATGCGCCGAGCCCTTTCGCGTCTTCACCAGGTTGATCAGCTCGTCCGGATCGGGCTTCGTCCCTTCGCGCGGGACGACGATGGCGGTGACGGCTTCGCCCCATTTCTCGTCGGGAATGCCGACGACCGCGACCATCGCCACGTCCGCGTGCTGCGACAGCACGTCCTCGACCTCGCGGGGGAAGATATTGAAGCCGCCGGTGACGATCATGTCCTTCTTGCGATCGAGGATGAACATGTAGCCGCGCTCGTCCTGACGTGCGATGTCGCCGGTGTGGACCCAGCCGTTCTTCAGCGTCTCGGCGGTGATGTCGGGCCGCTTCCAGTACTCCGCCATCACATGCGGCGCGCGCACGCAGATCTCGCCGGCCTCGCCCGTCTTCACCTCCTGGTCGTTGTCGTCGAGGATCTTGACCTCGCAGGCCGCGATCGGGAAGCCGCAGGACAGGAACAGCTCCGGCCGCTTGGGATCGTGATCGGCCTTGCGCAGCACCGAGACGGGATAGCACTCGGTCTGTCCGTAGAGCTGCGAGAACACAGGGCCGATGCGTTCGATGCCCTCCAGCAGTCGGCTCGGCGACATCGCGGAGGCGCCATAGAGCACGAGCTCGAGCGAGGAGAGGTCGGTCTTGCCGAGCGCGGGCTGATCGAGCAGCACATAGATCATGGTCGGAACGAACAGCGTGAAGTTGATGCGCTCGCGTGCGATCGTTGACAGCACGGCTTCGGGATCGAAGCCTTTCAGCATGTGCACGGTGCCGCCGCGCATCAGGGTCGGCAGCACCTTCGTGCCCGCGACATGGCTGATCGGCGCGACCGTGAGGTAGCGCGCAGCCTCGGGGATCTCGAAGTCGGCGAGGATCGCGCCCGCTGCGCCGGCATTTTCGCGGTGATAGCGCAACGCGCCCTTGGATTTTCCGGTGGTGCCGCCGGTGTAGTTCAGTGTGGCGAGATCGTCGGAGCCGGCGAGGCACTGTGCGCTGGCGTGCCCCGCACTCTCGACCGCCGCCAGCAGATCGACGCCGTAGCTGGCCGGTCCCATGGTGAAGACCGCCTTGAGCCGGCCGGCCTTCGCGGCGAGCTCGCCGCCGCGGTCGCGGAAGGCGGCCGCATCCACCACCAGCATCTCGGCTTCGGAATCCTCGAGCTGGAACAGCTGGTCCTCCAGCGAGCCCAGAGGGTGGAGCCAGGTGATGCAGAGGCGGGCCAACTGGGCGGCGACGCCGGCGCACCAGCTGTCGGCGCGGTTCGCGGTGAGGAAGGCGACGCGGGCGCCGGGCTGCAAGCCGAGCCGCATGAACACGCCCTGGATCCGTCCGATCAGGTCGATGGCCCCGCGATAGCTCAGCGATCCCTCGGGCCAGGCGAAAGCAATGCGGTCGGGATAGCGCGACAGCGCCCGTAGCGTCTGCGCACAAGCCGGGGATGATGCGTGGAGCGGATCAGGCATATGTTTCCTCGTTGCTTTGTCACCGGCTTGTGGCGTGCCAATGTTGCTGACGACGCTAGCACAGAGACTGCGGGAGGAAACTACAAAGCCCGCGCGAGGGAGGCATGCATGCCATCGGATCGACTGCAACGCTTCCGCGATCGTCTTGCTCTGCCGCTGATCGCGGCGCCGATGTTTCTGGTATCGGGCGTCGAGCTCATGGTCGCAGCCTGCCGCAACGGGGTGATCGGCAGCTTTCCCACCGCGAATTGCCGTGGCGCGGAACAGCTCGATGAATGGCTCACCGAAATCAAGCTGCGGCTGCGGCAGCATGAAGATCAAACCGGGCGAAAGGCAGCGCCACTTTGCCCGAACTTGATCGTCCACCGCTCCAATGCGCGGCTGGAGCAGGATCTCGCCATGCTGCTGCGGCACAAGCCGGAGATCGTCATCACGTCGGTCGGCTCGCCCGCGCCAGTCTTGAAGCCGCTGCACGACGCCGGTGCGCTGGTGCTGGCGGACGTGGCCTCGATCCGCCATGCCGAACGCGCCGCGGAAGCGGGGGCGGACGGGCTGGTCCTGCTCACTGCCGGTGCCGGCGGCCAGACCGGCTGGCTCAACCCGTTCGCCTTCGTCCGTGCGGTGCGCGCATTCTACGACGGCATCATCGTGCTCGCGGGCGGAATCAGCGACGGTCGCGCGCTGCGTGCCGCCGAAGTGCTCGGCTGCGATCTCGCCTATATGGGCACGAAGTTCATCGCGACGCGTGAGAGCATGGCGGACGAGCGTCACAAGCAGATGCTGATCGAGAGCAGCGCCGACGACATCTTGCTCACCACCGCGTTCACGGGCTTGCAGACCAGCATGCTGAGGCCATCGATCGCGGCCGCCGGGCTCGATCCCGACAATCTGCCGGCGCGCGGCGCGATCAATATCACTGAGGATATCGACGTCGCCGCCCGCGACAGCCGCCCCAAGCGCTGGCGCGATATCTGGAGCGGCGGGCATTCGACCTCGGGTGTCACCGATGTGCTCGCGGTCGAGGATCTCGTTGCGCAAACCATCGCCGAATATCGGGAGGCGGGTGGGCGGTAGCGTCGTCGCCTCTCCCACAGGGGATCGGGCAGGGTTAATCCCGCATGCCTCCGGCCCATCCCACTTAACGGCGGATTAACCATCGCCAGCCAAGAATCCCTCTTGTGGCCGCCAATCAGGACGAGAGGGACAGGCGATGGACTTCAATTATCTCAACGGCAAAACGGCTGCGACCCTGGACGAGATTCGCGTCCGCGTCGCCCATGCGCTGGCCCGCCACCCGCTGTGCCGCAACGTCCGGTTTGATATCGTCAGCGTCCCCCGGACCCGCCGCGGCGGCAATTGGACGGTGACGCTGCAATCGGTCGAGCCGCGCGCGGTCTGGGAAGCCTCGGAGATCGTCGCCGACATCCAGGAGGCCTATGACCTCGCGGCAGCGGCCTGATTTCCTTGAGGTTTCCAGGCGATGTCGCCGTAGTCCGCGCGATTGCCGCCGCGATGGCACGGTTCAGCCTTAATTATCGCCCAGTTTCCGGGCAGTGATCACGTGGACTTGAAGTCGGACGCGGAGAGACGTTTGTCCAAAGCCATCACCATCGTCGCGCTGACCTGTTTCCTCGTCCTCGGCGCCGCCACCACCGCCATCCTCGGCCGCGACAGCGTTCCCAGCGTCAGCGCCGCGATGATCGCCGAGACCCCTCCGGCCAAGCCGCTCGCAACCAACCGCGCCGCCAAAGCCGACCGTCTGGTTCCGACGCTCGCGCTTGCCTCGGCCGCGATCGAGCCGGTCCAGGTTGCCGCCGACAAGCTGGCGCAGGCACCGGCCCTGACCGAGCCGCTGCGTCAGGCCTTCGCCGCCGCCACGCCATCCGATTTCCCGATGCCGAAGCCGAGCGCGCACGAGGCGCCCGCCGCGACCGAGGTTCCGGCCATCGAAGTTCCAGCCAAGCCGAAAGTCGTCGCCAAGCCGCAGCCGCAAAAATCCTATTCGCTGCTGTCCGACGTGCAGATCGCGGGCATCAGGGATCGCCTGAAACTCTCCTCGTCCCAGGAATATTACTGGCCCTCGGTCGAGACGGCGCTGCGCAACGTCGCCCGCAAGATCCAGGCGAACAGGCTGTCGAATCCGAATGCGCCGCCCAGCGCGCAGATCGATCCGAATTGCGACGAGGTGCAGCAGTTGAAGTCGGCCGCGATGCCGCTGTTGTTCCAGCTTCGCGACGACCAGAAGGAAGAAGTGCGCAAGCTCGCTCGCCTCATCGGGCTCGAGAAGGTCGCGCAGCAGATCTGATGCACGCGGTTCCTCGTCGAGGAGCCGCGGCATATCAGGAACATCTGGCAATCCCCAGGCGTTGCCCGCTCCAAAGAGGGAGTGGATGAATGCGCGCCTCGACAGCCTATTTTGTCGGTGCAGGAACCATCGTCGCGGCCATCGCCATTGGTCTCGGTGGCGGCATCGTTGCCGGCAACATCATGAATCCCGTTGCGTCCAAGCAGGGGCCGGACACCAGCAAGATGGCGCAGCGCACGGCAACTCCCACGCCGGCGAGCTCCAACGCTCCCTCCGAGCGCGTGAACTATCTCACCGGCTCGCAAGCCTTTGGCGCGATGATCGCCGCGCCCGCACAGGCCGAAGCAAAGCCTGAACCCGCAAAACCGGACACGCCAACCACGCAGGCGAATGTCGCACCGGCGCCGCAACCTTCGCAAGCCGCTGCAGTCGAGCCGCCCAAGCCCGCCGCTGCGCCACAGGCCGCAAAGCCTGCCGAGCAGCAGGCCTCGACCGAGCCGTCGTCCTCACCGAACGCCTATGCCAAGGCGAGGGATTCCGATGTGAAGCGCGCCGCGTCCGAACGGCGCCGCGCCGAGCGTCGCGAGCGCTGGGCCGAGCGCCGCTATTATTACGAGTCCCGCGAGCCGCGCGGCATGCGCGACCGCACCGATTGGGATGACGTCGCGCGCAACATCCGCGAGGATTCCGATGCGCGCGATTACGCGGGGCGGTCGCGCGGCGGCTTCCCGCAGATCAGGCTGTTCGGGCCTGACGACGATTAGCACCTGAAGCGGGGATCAAGCGGAGCAGTCGCGCCAGCGACCGTCACGTCATTCCGGCGCGCCGCAACCCCTCGAGATAGTGCGTACGATCCTCTTCCCGCAGCATCGGCAGCTCGCGCGTGATCCAGGCAAGCGAGACCTCGGGCTGGGCGCGGCGCAGGCCTTCGAGGGCGGATGCCGCGAGGGCGGGATCGCCGAGCATGCCGGCGGCGGCCGTCAGCACGCGGTGGGCGCCGACGAAATCCCCGCGCTGGCGCATCGATTCCCGAGCCATCTGCACGGCGCCCGCGTAGTCGCGGCCGACGAACCGGGCATAGGCCGCAACCCCGCAATAGATCGCCGCGAGCGGGTCGCGCGGGCTCAGCCGCAGCGCGCGGCGGGCGGCGGCATCGCCGTCCTGCCAACGTCCGGCATAGCAAAGCGTCACGCCGTGGAAGGCATGCGCCATCGCGAAATTCGGGTTGAGCCGCAGGGCCAGCTCGAATTCAGCCAGCGCATCGTCGAAGCGGCGGCGGAACAGATAGGTGTAAGCAAGGCCGTGATGGGCCCAGGCATCCTCGCGATCGGCCTCCACCGCCGCGAGCGCCGCACGTTCGGCGACCGGCACGGTCGCCGCCATGTCGGCCCAGCCCATATGTGCGCCGAACATATGGCTGGTCGCGAGCAGGCCGAGCGCCTTGCCATAGGCGGGATCGACCGCCACCGCTTCTTCCAGCAGCTTCTGCGCGGCGGCATTGTCCTCGCGGGTGATGCGCCAATAATGCGACAGCGCACGCATCACGAGGTCCCATGCATCCAGGCTGCCCGGCGGCTTCTGCTGGGCCCGGAAGCTTTCGGCAGCATAGAGCTGCGGCTCGATGGCGGCGACGATCGCTTCCGTGATCTCGTCCTGCACGGCGAAGATGTCGGCGAGCTCCCGGTCGTAGCGTTCGGCCCAGAGATGGCTGCCGGTCGAGACGTCGTTGAGCTGGGCCGAGATGCGCACCCGTTCGCCGCTCCGCCGCACGCTGCCCTCGACCACGTAGCGCACCCCGAGCTCCCGCGCGACCTCGTGGATGTGCACGGCGCGGCCCTTGTAGACGAAGGAGGAGTTGCGCGCGATGACGAAGAACCAGCGCAGCTTCGACAGCGCCGTGATGATGTCCTCGCTGATACCGTCGGAGAAATAATCCTGCTGGACCTCGCCGCTCATATTGGTGAACGGCAGCACGGCGATCGCGGGCCGCTCCGGCAGCCCGAAGGTGGCCTGGGACGGGGCGATCCGGACCGGCTCCGGCGCGACCGCGCCGATTTGTGTCTGGACGTCGCCGACGAAGCGAAAACCCTTGCGGGTGATGGTACGGATCAGCGACTGGCTCGCGCCATCGTCGCCGATCGCCTTGCGCGCCGCGTTAATCCGGCTGGTCAGGGTGGATTCGGAGACGCTGCGCCCGTGCCATATCTTGTCGATCAGCTCGTCCTTGCTGACCACCCGGTCGCGGTTCTGCATGAGGTGGACGACGAGGTCGAAAACCTGCGGCTCCACGGCAATGGGAACCTGCTCGCGGCTCAGCTCGCGCCGGTCGGTATCCAGAAGGTGGTCCCGGAACAGAAACTGCACGTCGAAAACTCGGGCCTCATTGCGAAATCGGGCAAACAAACAAAATGAAATTTGGGTCGAAAGATCGTGTGTCTGCCGAAGGGGGCGTTTGGTTCATCGCAATCGCGTGATTGCAGCCATGTGGTTTTCCGAGGGGGAATACATCCGCAGCTAGAATGTTGCGGTGTAAATCTGGCGACGAGATCAGGTCGCCCCTCCAGCACCGTCATCCTGGAGCGCGGGAGCGTAGCGCAGGCCCTCTCAGCGACAACGGCTTCGCCATTGCGCGGGAATGCCGTTTTAGTGTCGCGCACAACGGCGAATGCCCTTTGCCGATCTGCCCTGCGTACGTAAGGTACACCGACAGAAAACACCAACCCAGAAGAAGTGTCCATGCCTGCCTTCCCCGCCGCCACCACTGTGCTCGACTCCCTGCTGTTTCGCGACGCTTTCGGCACGCCTGAGATGCGTGAGGTGTTCTCGGACGTCGCGACGGTCGCACGCTATGCCGAGGTCGAGGTGGCGCTGGCGAAGGCGGAGGCGAAGTGCGGTGTGATCCCACACGAAGCGGCCGCAGCGATCGCGGCGCGGACTGACGTTGCCGCGCTGGATTTCGATCTGCTCAGGCAGGAGACCGATGTCGTCGGCTACCCGATCCTGCCTTTGGTGCATCAGATGGTGAAGCAATGCGGCGAGGCGGGCCGCTACGTGCATTGGGGCGCCACCACGCAGGACATCATGGACACCGCCGTGGTGCTGCAACTGCGCGCCGCGCTCGAGATCGTCGAACGCGACATCGCCGAGCTGCGCAAGATCCTCGCCGATCTGTCGAAGCGCCATCGCGACACTGCGATGGCGGGCCGCACCCATCTGCAACAGGCGCTGCCGGTGACCTTCGGCTACAAGTCCGCGATCTGGCTCGCGATGTTCGACCGCCATGCCGAGCGGCTGGCGCAGCTGAAGCCGCGCGTGCTGGTCGGCCAGTTCGCCGGTGCGGCCGGTACGTTGGCTTCGCTCGGCGACAGGGGGTTCGAGGTGCAGGAAGCGCTCTGCACCGAGCTGAAGCTCGGCGTTCCCGCCTCGACCTGGCACGTCGCGCGCGACGGCTTTGCCGAAGCCGTTAACTTCCTTGCTCTCGTCACCGGCTCTCTCGGCAAGATCGCGCTCGACATCATGATGATGGCCTCGACCGAGTTCGCCGAGGTCTATGAGCCTTTCGTCAAGGGGCGCGGCGCCTCCTCGACCATGCCGCAGAAGCGCAACCCGATCTCCTCGGAGCTGATGCTTGCGGCATCCAAGGCGGTGCGCCAGCACGCCGGCCTGATGCTCGACGCCATGGTGCAGGATTTCGAGCGTGCCACCGGCCCCTGGCACGCGGAATGGATGGCGATCCCGGAAAG
Source organism: Bradyrhizobium sp. USDA 336 (assembly GCF_044908355.1). Taxonomy (NCBI): domain Bacteria; kingdom Pseudomonadati; phylum Pseudomonadota; class Alphaproteobacteria; order Hyphomicrobiales; family Nitrobacteraceae; genus Bradyrhizobium; species Bradyrhizobium sp. USDA 336. The sequence goes on from NZ_JBIYDC010000002.1 coordinate 6,645,144, forward strand.
CTTTGTGCTGACCGCCGGCGCGCTGCATCAGGCGAAGTTCGCGCTTGGGGGCCTCATCGTGGACGAGGCGAAGATGAACGACAATCTCGCCATCAGCCGCGGCCTGATTGTGGCCGAAGCGGTCATGATGGGCCTCGCCCCGCAGATCGGCCGGCAGGAGGCGCACGACGTCGTCTATGAAGCTTGCCGTCAGGCCAACGAGAAGGGAATGAGCCTTGCTGACGTGCTATCCGCAGATTCACGGATATCGAGCCGCATCGATCGTGCCACAATCGAGGCGCTCACTTCACCGAAAAATTACCTCGGCCTTGCGCCCGCCATGGTCGACCGGGTGCTGGCATCGGCAACGCGTTGAAAACCAAAATGCGTGAAACTGCGTATCTTTCCAAGGGCGCAAGACGCTCGCATACTTGTGCCCCGCGATGCTAGACTTAAATTGAGTGAGCGACTTTCGGCAGAGGGCCCGGTATGACTGATCAACGCAATCCTTCCACTCCCATCGATCCGGCGAAGCTCGACCGGCTGGCCGAGGTGGCGGTGAAAGTGGGCCTGGGCTTGCGGCCGGGACAGGATCTGCTTCTGACGGCGCCCGCGATCGCGCTGCCGCTGGTGCGGCGGATCGCCGTGCATGCCTACAAGGCCGGCGCTGGCCTCGTGACGCCGATCCTGTCGGACGAGGAGATGACGCTGGCGCGCTACCGCCACGGCCACGACAACAGTTTCGATCGTGCCGCCGGCTGGCTCTACGAGGGCATGGCCAAGGCGTTCTCCGACAACACTGCACGGCTCGCCATCGTCGGCGACAACCCGATGTTGCTGTCGGGCGAGGATCCTTCCAAGGTGGCGCGCGCCAGCAAGGCCAATTCGATGGCCTATCAGCCTGCGCTGGAGAAGATCGTCAATTTCGACACCAACTGGAATATCATCGCCTATCCGAGCGCGTCCTGGGCGAAGCTGGTGTTCCCGAACGATCCCGAGGACGTTGCGGTCGGCAAGCTCGCAGACGCGATTTTCGCCGCGTCCCGTGTCGATCGCGAGGACGCGATCAGCAATTGGGCGAGCCACAATGCGGTGCTGCGCGAGCGCACCAACTGGCTCAACGGCCAGCGTTTCCGCGCGCTTCAGTACTCGGGTCCCGGCACCGATCTCACCATCGGCCTTGCCGACGGCCACGAATGGGAAGGCGGCGCCTCGCTGTCCAAGAACGGCATCAGCTGCAACGCCAATATCCCGACCGAAGAGGTCTTCACCACGCCGCATTGCCGCCGCGTCTACGGCCACGTCGTGAGCTCGAAGCCGCTGTCCTATCAGGGCACGCTGATCGACAACATCGCGGTGCGGTTCGAGGACGGCAAGATCGTCGACGCCAAGGCCTCGCGCGGCGCCGAGGTGCTGAACAAGGTGCTCGATACCGACGAGGGCGCGCGGCGCCTCGGCGAAGTGGCCTTGGTGCCGCATTCCTCGCCGATCTCGCAGAGCGGGCTGTTGTTCTACAACACGCTGTTCGACGAGAACGCGGCCTCGCACATCGCGCTCGGCCAGTGCTATTCGAAATGCTTCGTCAACGGTGCCCAGCTCACGCCGCAGCAGATCGCGGCGCAAGGCGGCAACCAGAGCCTGATCCATGTTGATTGGATGATCGGCTCGGCCGAGACCGACATCGACGGCATCTTGGCCGACGGCAGCAAGGTGCCCGTCTTCCGCAAGGGCGAATGGGCGAAGTCGTAATCTAGACGTGGTCCACCTCTCCCGTAGGGAGAGGTCGGATCGCATCGAAAGATGCGATCCGGGTGAGGGGTTACAGCCTCACGTCATGCTGCGGCCCCTCACCCGGATTGCTGCGCAATCCGACCTCTCCCCGCTGGGGAGAGGTAAGGGTCGGCCGATAGACTTCATTAGACTCACGTCAAGTGCTCTCTCACGCCGCCGCCTTGCGCGGGGTCGGGTCGTTGTCGATGCTGAAGCGGTTGAACAGCGTCGTGAACGGGCTGCCGTCGGTGGCCCGCACGATCGCGTCGGACGCCGCCACCGCCTCGTAGAGCGCGCCAATCGGATCTTCCGCGTCCGCCAGCGCGAGCGCGCCGCGGATCTGTTCGCGGGCCTCGCTGACGTCATCCTCGTCTTGGAGCCTTGCCTCCAGCGCATCCGCCGCGCGGCGCATCTCTGCAAGGTCGCCGCCTCCGGAGAATTTGAGGATGTCGCGCCAGTAGGGACGGGCAACGACAAGCTGGATCAATGCATCGAAACTTTCCGCGATGATGCCCGCGCGGCCCTCTGACGAGACATAGAGCACATTCTGCGACGGCAGCAGCACGAACGCGCTGCCGGAGCCGTCACTGCCGATGTGCCGCGGGCTTTCGATGCCGTCGATGGTGAACCAGGGCTCCTCGTCCGGTTCGAAGGAGACGTCGAGACTGCGGAGCCTGGCGACGACCTCGCTGTTGGCTGTCAGAATCTCCGGCGTGAGGGGCATCGGTGCGGCTCCTTCCCAAGACTTCGCGCACTTTGTCGCACCCCGGACAAGCTAGGTTCATGTGTGCGAATTCGCAGAGGAAATCGTGACGTTAACCGTATCGCACCCGCAACTCGGGGCTGATTGTCGAGTACCATGTAAGAAAGAATTAAAAGCAGCCTACTAGCGTCCCAACTTCTTTCGAAGCAATCCGGGCCGAGACCCGGCCATTCATATTTATATCTTCTGGGGAAGCAGATGTCGCGCACATTGATTGAAATCGGTAGTTGCAATGTGGACCTCGAGCTGCGGCCGATCGAGCCGTCCTGGATCATCGAGGGCAATCCGGTATCCCGCTCCCGCGTCCTGTCGACCAGCGCGGACGGCACCGCGCAGACGATCATCTGGCACTGCACCGAAGGCCGCTTCAACTGGTACTACGACATCGACGAGACGATCATGATCATGGAAGGATCGATCGTGCTCGAGAGCGACGGCATGCCGCCCAAGCGCTACGGCCCCGGCGACGTCATTTTCTTCCGCGACGGCGCGCATGCCAAATGGCATGTCGAAGGCCACGTCAAGAAGATCGCCTTCTGCCGCAAGACCAATCCGGTGATGATCGGTTTCCTGATCCGCGTCGTCAACAAGCTGAAGAAGATGTTCGCCTCCACCGGCGAGCGCCGTCCGGCCTCGCTGATGGGCGCCGGCTAAGCGGACACCAGGGTTTCAAGGACGCTTCCCAGCGGCCACGACGAAGAGGGGTCGGGATCAAGGTCCCGGCCCCTCTTTTCATCATGACGGCAGCTCGAGCCGGTAGACGTCGATCGCGGTCTGCGAGAACAACGCCGTCTTGTCGGCCTCGCTCAGCTTTGAAGTGATACGCTTGAAGGCGTTGAAGATCACCTGGTAGCTGCACTGGCCCTTGTCCGGGGGGAAGTTGCTTTCGAACATCGCGCGCTTCGGGCCGAACGCCTCGATGCAGGTCTCGACATAGGGCCGCCAGGCCGCAGCCAGCTCCTCGGATGTCGGCGGCCTCTCGCGCAAATGGAAGTCGTAACCAAGCAGGCACATCGCGAGACCACCGAGCTTCACCACCACGTTCTCGCATGTCGCGATCTCCCGGATCGAGGCGCGCCATTGCGCAAACACCTCCTCGCGCCGGCCCGCGAAGCGGCCGGTTCCGACCGGGCCGCCGCAATGGTCGAGCACAATCCTGGTGTCGGGGAAGGCGTGCGCCAGCGCCGTGAGCTCACCGATCTGCGGGTGGAACAGCCAGGCATCGAAGCTGAGCTTGAGGGGGCGAGGCAGGCAAAGCCTTTGCGGAAGGTCGGGTCCTGCAACAATCCCTTCGGCCTTTTCGCATACATGCCGGCGACGACAGGATCTTCGTCCCAGGCCGAAGAATGCCGGATGCCGCGAAAGCGGCCGTTGCCTGCGGCGATCTCGGCTTCCAGCACGCCCTTCGCGGCGTCGCCGAGCAGCAGATTGGCATGGCTGACGATGCCGGCGCAGATCGCGGCCTTGCCGTAGCCACCGCTCGCGCTCATGGCGGCGACGCCGTTGGCGAACTCGACCTCGCCCACGGGGCGGAATGATTCCGGCCCATGCGCGCGGTACATCGAGCGGCAGTCGACATAGACGGTGGCGATGACGTTGTGGCCGGAGGCGATGTCGGCGGCCATCTCCTCGATCAGATAGCGGTGCCCGCGATTCCACAGATGGTGATGGGGATCGACGATCGGCCGCAAGGGATCGATGATCTCCTCCCGATGCAGCGCGAGCCAGTCCTCACGCGGATCGACGAACAGCCCGCTCGTGTTGGCGGGCACACCGCTTGCTGCCATCGGCCTTCGCTCCCTGATGTTTTGTGTCGGGAGCCTAGCACCTCATTTCCGCATGCAGCAGCGCGCCTTGCGCAACCGCACCCATCATCACGAGCAATGCGGTATGCTCGTCAGCCCGTCCGCCGTCTCGCTCTCACTTCGACCATCAGCCGCCAGTCCGCTGCCGTGGCCGGCTTGACCTCCCCACGCCAGAGGAAGGAGTCCCCGGTAATCTCAGTAAAGCTCCAGCGCGTCAGCTCGCCGGATTCGGTCGTGCCTTCCTGCACGATGTCCTCGCCGCGGGGACGGCCGATCTGCTGCCGGAACACACGGCGGCCCGGATCGAACCAGGAAATCCGCCACGCATCCATGGCCGGATCGTAGACGCGCAGCGTGGTGCCGTACCAATTGCCGGCGATCGGAAAGGCTGCGCTGCCCGCCGGCCGGGGAATGATCCAGACGTCCTGCACCGCACGGCCTTCCAGCACCCAGCCGAAATGGATTTCGCCCGGCGCGGTGTGGCTTCTGCCGTCCGGTCCAAAGGCGGTGATCTCGGCGTCCCAGTCGCCGACGAAACGGCCGTAGAGCTGAAGCGCGGCCGCGTGCTCGGGATGCGGTGCGCTGGCGTGAAGAAGTCTCGCAAAGTCGTTCATGTTGCTCTCCTGCTGCGGAGGATTCAGCACGGATGAGCCGCGGGCGACTTGGAGAAAATTGCCGTCGGTCGTCAGGTCTTGCGCAGCGACAGATGTCTCATGGGACGATCGGCCTCCGCCTGCGTGGACCGATTGCTCGAGCTCTCAGCACGCCAGATGGCGACAACGGCGACAATGACGAGACTCGCGCCCACGAGCATCATGCGAGAGAACGGCTCTCCGAGCACGAGGGTGCCGAGCAGCACCGCGATGACCGGATTGACGAATGTGTAGGTCGAGACCAGAGAGGTCGAGACATTCTCGAGCAGCCAATTGTAGGCGGCGAAGCCGATGACGCTGCCGGAGACGATCAGCCAAAGAGCTGCTGCAACGGACGTCATCGAGACCTCGCTCGGTCTAAAGCTCTCCAGTTCGCCCGTCAGCCAACTGATCGCGAACAACACGGCGCCCCCGATCGATAGCTGCATGCCCGACAGCGCGATCGCGGATGCTTGATGCGACATGCTGCGCGACAGCACGGTGCCGATCGACCACGACAGCGCCGCCGCGAGCAGCCAGACGATCGGAAGCATGCTGATGCCGGCCTGCTGGGCATTTTGCCATGCCACGAGCCCGACGCCAACGAAGCCGGGGATGAGCGCGAGCAGCGCGATCGGCCGCGGGCGCTGATCGCCCGGAAAGAGCGTGTCCGCCAGAAGGATCCAGAACGGAATCGTGGCGAGCACGATGGCGGCCACGCCGGACGGAACCGATTGTTGTGCGAAGGCGAGAACGCCGTGGCAGCCGACGAAGAAAAGCAGCCCGCAAAGGCCTGCCTGCAACCATGTCCGGCCCGGGGTATTCGCGACATGCCTGCCGCTGAAGGCGAGCAAGATCATGCCGCCGCATAACGATCGAACTGCCATCAGCAGAAACGGCGGTATCGATTGCAAGCCCAGCGTGATGGCGAAATAGGTGGAACCCCACAGGAGATAGATGGCCGCAAACGAGCCGATGACCAGGAACCGTCTGCTCATGATTGCTCCGACTGAGGTGGGTCTTGGAGCAACCAAGTCGTTGACGGGTGATGCGTTCCGGTTCTGAGTCAGACCCCGTCGAGGATGATCACCGTCGGCTTCGTCGGCAGCGTATCCCGCGACATCCGGAACGAGCGCTCGACGCGCCGGTCGATCTCGAACTGCTGGCCGATCCGGCGCATGAAGTCGTCGAGCGGGGTGGCGAAGCGGTGCATCGGCAGCACCACGGAGGCGCGCAGCCGCTTGGTGATCTCGGAAATGCCGTCGAGCGACATGGTATAGGTGCCGTCGATCGGCACCATCACGATGTCGAGCCGCCCGATCTGCGCAAAATGGCTGTCGTCGAGCTTGTGATGCAGGTGGCCGAGATGGCCTATGCAGAGGCCGGCCGCCTCGAAGATGAAGATGGAATTGCCGTCGCGGATCATGTCGCTGCCGGCATCGTCGGCGAAATAGCGGCGGATATCGGTGGTGACGTTGCGGATGAAGGTGTCGCTGATGCGCTGCGACACGATCGCCGGCTTGCCGTCTTCGCTCCAGCCATGCAGCACGTGGGGAATGCGCGTGTCCGGAAAGAGAGTGTAATGGGTGCTGTGCGCCCGGTTCATGGTGACGACATCGGGCAGTCGCCCGACCTGGTAGGCGCCGCTATAGTCGGTCGCGATGCGCAAGCCGGCGGGCGTGTCGATGAAATAAGTGGAGTGGCCGGCATAGGTGATCTCGACCTCGGCCGCAGCTGCAGCCTGCCTGAAGACGACCGGCATGATCCGCGGCGCCGCATTGGCCATCGCCAGGCATTCGCTGCGCAGTGGCTGCTGGGCCAAGGTAGGGGTCAGGAATGCGCCGAACAGCGCGATAGCCGCCAAAACCAGTCGCCGCATGGATCCGTCCCCGATGACTTCGCGGCGAAGTCTAGCGTGCAATGCGGAGCCTCGCCAATGGGGGGCGATCAACAGCGCGTCAGTGTCGCACCTATTGCTCGCGCTTCGGGCTGAACTTCCAGGTGACCGCGACAAGGCTAGCGGTAATCAGGCCGCTGATGAGGCCGGCCAGTGGCAGGGCGAGCAGCAGTGCGGCGGTGGCGGCCCAGCCGATCGAGGAGAAGGCCTCGGCGAAGGTCGCAAGCCGCGAGGACGTCTGCCGGCGCCGGAATTGGCTGCGCCTTGCCTGCACCCGGAACCAGAGCTGGATCGCGGTCGCCGAGGCGGCGCTAATGACGATCGCAACCGCGCTGATTGCGGCCTGGGATGGCGAGGCAAAGGCCAGCGCCGCGAGCAGCGGAGCGAAGATTGCGGCAATCGCGATCAGCACCACCTCGATCTTGGCACGGATGATGCCGGACGGCATCAAGGGCGCGGTCGCGACCAAGTCGGGCGCGTCCTCGCCCGAGATCGTCAGCCAGGCGAGCCCGCCGGCGAGCTGTCCGGCCGCCATCACGATGACGGGTGTGATCAGTGTCAGCGCCGCGGAGCTGTCGGCGAAATTGCGCCAGAGCAGCAGCGCCGGCGGCACCAGATAGAGCAGCTGCATCAAGGTCTGCGAGATCAGCCAGGGATCGCGCCACAACAGCATGAATTCCTTGCGACGCAGCGCCTGCTGGCGCGATCCGCCGCGGAACGGGCGCTCCTTGGCACGGACGCGGCCGGACGTGGCGTAGGCCGCCGCATCGATCGCGGTGTCGGCAAAGCGGTGCGAGAAGATCGCCATCACGCCGCCGAGCATGACCAGCGCGAGCGCGAGAAGCAGCGCCAGCGCCTCGCTGTCGCCCATCGCGGCCCGCGCCGGCCACCACCAGATGCTGTCGACGTCGGGGGCGTAGGCGGCAACGCTGCCCGAGGTCAGCATGGTGAAGCGCGACAGCGTGCCGTAGGACATGATCGCGGCGACCTGAAGCGCGATCACGAAACCCGCACCGATGATGGCGGCGAGGATCTGTGCGATCAGGCGCGTCCGCGCGGGGCCGATCAACCGGAACAGGAGAATGGTGACGGCGATCGCGATCGCCGCCGCGGACAGGCCCATCGCAATGACGACGCCGAAGGCCGCCAGCCAGCGTGCGCCGCCGCCGATCACCAGAACGTCGATGAAGGGTGTCGAGAACAGCAGCGCCAGCACAGTGACGGTCAGCGCGATCGCGGAGATGCGGACCGAGAACAGATTGGCCAGCCGCGCCGGCGAGGACATGATCAGGTCGAGATCGGCGCGGGCGTAGAATACCCGCGTCACGGATTCGATCGCCTGCGACAGCATCAAGGTCCAGGCGAGAAAGATCGTCGCCGAAATCACGATCAGCGAGGATTTGTCGAGCGGCAACTGCAGGTCGGCGAAACGGCCGATCACCGCCCAGGCCGGCAGATGGAGCAGCGCGGCGAAGCACACCAGGCCGATCATTGCCGCGCGGGCCCGTTTGCGCCGCCCGCCCGTCATCATGGCGAGCCATTCGCGCCAGGCGAGCCGCAGCTCGTGGCGGGCAAACCAGGACAGCGCGGTGGCCGAGCTCATGCCGCTTCCTGAAGCGTCACCAGCGCGATGAAGAGGTCTTCCAGGCTGGTGTCGGCATGGCCGTTCTGGTGGCGCAGCTCGGTGAGCGTGCCTTCCGCGACCAGGCGGCCGGAGGCGATCACGCCGATGCGGTCGGCCATGCGCTCGGCGACTTCGAGGATATGCGTGGTCATGATGACGGTGCAGCCGGCGCGGACACGCGCGCTGAGCAGGCCCTTCACATGGCGGGCGGAGACCGCATCGAGCCCCGTCAAGGGTTCGTCGAGGATGATGAGGCGGGGATCGTGCACCAGCGCCCCTGCGAGAGCGACCTTCTGGCGCATGCCCTTGGAAAAGCCCTCGCAGCGCTCGTGGCGGTGCGCCTCGAGGCCGAGCGAATCGAGCAGTTCCTCGGCGGCCGGTTGCGCGATCGACGGCGCCATGCCCCAGAGGCCCGCGACGAATTCGAGATATTCGAGCGGGGTGAGCTTGTCGTAAATCATGGGCTCGTCGGAGACCCAGGCCATCACCTGCTTGGCGGCGACGGGGTCTTGGAGGGCATCGATGCCGAAGATCGAGACGGCGCCGGCATCGGGCCTGAGCAGGCCCGCAACCATGCGTAAAGTGGTGGTCTTGCCGGCGCCATTGGGGCCGACCAGCGCGTAGAATTCGCCGGCGTGAATGGTGAGATCGAGGCTGTCGACCGCCAGACGGTTAAAACGCTTCGTTAACCCTCGGACTTCCAGGGCCGAGTTGTCCGGCTTCATGACGGCCACACCATCCGGTTTGCATCGCCCGCGACCATGACCCGAAGATGTTTCGGCGCCGTGAATCGCACTGCCGCAAATTCCGCCAACCGGATTGGACTAAAGGCAAGGCATCCCGACAAGTCACCGTTTGTTGACAGCGCGCGGGCGTTCAGGCTGAATTGATTCCGGACAAATGGCGCTAATGCGGCGAAACGACTGCGTAGCGACTGGACACAAGATGCGGCAAGGCGGCCTCGAAGAACGCCGGTTGCATCGGGGAGGACGCGCGTCAATGCTGGATTTCGTTCAGCAGCTGGTCAGCGGTGTTGCGCTCGGCTGCGTCTACGGCCTGATCGCGCTCGGCTTCGTGCTCGTCTACAAGGCCACCGAAGTCGTCAATTTTGCCCAGGGCGATCTGATGATGCTGGGCGGTTTCTTCGCCTTCACCTTCATCGGCATGATGGGCCTGAACTACTGGATCGGCTTCGCCGGTGCGGTCGCCGCCATGGCGCTGTTCGGCATGCTGGCCGAGCGGGTGGTCGTGCGGCCGATCCTCGGCTATCCCCAGTTCTCCATCATCATGGTCACGATCGGTCTCGGCTATTTTCTGCGTTCGGTCGCCGGGATGATCTGGGGCACCGACGACCTGAAGATCGAGACGCCGTTCAGCCAGGGCGTGCTGCGCATGGGCTCGCTGGTGCTCGCCTACGACAAGCTCTCGGTGATCGCAGCGACGATGATCCTGTGCACCCTGCTCTGGCTGTTCTTCAACAAGACCACGCTCGGCACCGCGATGCGCGCCAGCTCCGAGAACATGCTGGCGGCCTATTACATGGGCATTCCGGTCAAGCGCGTGGTGGCGGTGGTCTGGGCGATCAGCGCGGCGGTCGCGACCTGCGCCGGCGTGCTGCTGGCGCCGATCACCTTCATCCACTCCAATGTCGGCCTCGTGCTCGGCCTGAAGGCATTTCCCGCCGCCGTGCTCGGCGGTTTCGGCTCGATCCCGGGCGCGGTGGTCGGCGGCGTCCTGATCGGCGTGATCGAGAGCATGGCCGGCTTTTACCTGCCCGAGGGCTGGAAGGACGCCGCGCCTTACATCGTGCTGCTGACCGTGCTGCTGCTGAAGCCCGAGGGCCTGTTCGGCCTCCACGTCCGCAAGAAGGTCTGAACGCCATGCGCTTCCTGTTCAAGACCGACTACCAGGACGACATCAAGCTGTTCCCGCATTCGGGCTACGTCGTCACCTACGGCGTTCTGCTCGCGCTGCTGCTGATCGCGCCCCACGTGCTCTCCAGCTATCTGATGAGCCAGCTCGTCTTCGTCTGCATCTATGCGATCGTCGGCGTGGCGCTGCTGATTCTGACCGGCTTCACCGGCCAGGCCTCGCTTGGGCACGCGGCATTCCTCGCGATCGGCGCCTACACGGCGGCGTACTTGCAGAAATACAACGTGCCGTTCCCCGTCTACTTCCTCGCCGCCGGGCTGTTGACCGGCATCATCGGCGCGATGGTCGGCTTTCCGGCGCTGCGCCTCACCGGCATCTATCTCGTCATCGCCACCATCTCGTTTGCCCTGATCGTGGAGGAGATCCTGGCGCGGTGGGAAAGCGTTACCCACGGTAACGAGGGCATGCGGGTCAAGACGCTGTCGCTGCTCGGCGTCGCCGTGCCGCGCGACAGCCCGACCTTCTATTACCTCTGCCTCGCCGTGCTGGTGCTGACCATCGTCGGCACGCTCAATCTGCTGCGTTCGCCGACGGGCCGCGCGTTCGTCGCAATCCGCGATTCCGAGACGGCGGCGCGCAGCATGGGCGTCAATGTCGCGCTCTACAAGGTGAAGTCGTTCGCGATCTCGGCCGCGATCACCGGCTTTGCCGGCGTCCTGTTCGCGCACAAGCTCTCCTTCATCTCGCCGGAGATGTTCACGCTTCAGCTCTCGATCGAGTTCATCATCGTCATCCTGATCGGCGGCACCTTCAGCCTGCACGGCGCCGTGCTCGGCGCGATCTTCATCGTGATGATCGACCCGTTCCTCACCTATCTCAAGGACGACATGCCCGGCATCATCGCCGGCATTGCCGCGGCGTTCGGGGCCGGCACGGCGACTGCGGGCAACATCGAGGCGAAAGTCGCGGCCTTCGCCTCGCTCAACGGTCTGAAAGGCGCGATCTACGGCATCATCATCGTGCTGTTCGTGCTGTTCGAGCCGCTCGGGCTCTACGGCCGCTGGCTCAAGATCAAGCTCTTCTTCCAGCTGTTCCCGCTCTACAAGCGCGCCACCTTCAAGCGGCAGAAGATCTACGTGAAGTCGGAGCGCAATCGATGAGCTATTTCCGCGCCGAGAACCTGTCGCTGCATTTCGGCGGCCTCAAGGCGGTCGATGCGGTCTCGTTCGCGGTGGAGAAGGGCGAGATCCTCTCGATCATCGGGCCGAACGGAGCCGGCAAGAGCTCGATCTTCAACCTGATCTCGCGGATCTACCGGCCGACCTCGGGCCGCATCTTCTTCGAGGACCAGGACATCACCGAGCAGCCGCCCTACGACATCGCCAAGCTCGGCATCGCCCGTACCTTCCAGAACATCGAGCTGTTCGAGAACGCGACCGTGCTGTCGAACCTTCTGGTCGGCCGCCACCGCCATTCGACCACGCAGCTGTGGCAGGAGCTCTTGTTCCTGCCGAGCGTGCGAGCCAACGAAAAGGTTCACCGCCGCCGGGTCGAGCAGGTCATCGAATTCCTCGACCTCGAACCCTATCGCGACAAGCTGATCTCGGGCCTGCCTTACGGCGTGCGCAAGGTGATCGAGCTGGCGCGCGCGCTATGCTCGGAGCCGAAGCTGATCCTGCTGGACGAGCCGTCCTCGGGTCTCAACGTGGAGGAGACCGGCGACATGTCGTTCTGGATTCGGGACATGAGGACCGAGCTCGGTATCACCGTGCTGATGGTCGAGCACGACATGTCGCTGGTCAACCGGGTCTCCGATCGCGTCATCGCACTGAACTACGGAAGGGTGCTGGCGATGGGCTCGCCCGCTGAAGTGCAGCAGCACCCCGACGTCGTCGCCGCGTATCTGGGAGCCTGACCGATGGATGCCGCTGCGCCCCAGGATATCATCCTCAAGCTCTCCAACATCGAGAGCTATTACGGGCCGATCATGGCGATCCGCGGCATCTCGCTGGAGGTGCCGCGCGGGCGCATCGTCACGCTGCTCGGGGCCAACGGGGCCGGCAAGACCACCGTGCTGAAGACCATCTCCGGCATCCTCGATCCGCAGAAGGGCGCGATCGAGTTCATGGGCAAGCCGATCCAGCGCATGGAGGCCGACCGCATCGTGCGCCTCGGCCTCAGCCACGTGCCCGAGGGGCGCGAGGTGTTCCCGTTTCTCACGGTGCGCGAGAACCTGATGATGGGTGCCTATCCACGCAAGGATCGGGACGGCGTCGCGGAGGATATGGAGCGCGTCTACGGCTATTTCCCGCGCCTGAAGGAGCGCACCAACCAGCCGGCGGGCCAGCTCTCCGGCGGCGAGCAGCAGATGCTCGCGATCGGGCGCGCGCTGATGAACCGGCCGACGCTGCTCTTGCTCGACGAGCCCTCGCTCGGCCTGTCGCCGCTGCTGGTGAAGGAGATATTCACCATCATCCGCCGGGTGAACGAGGAGCAGGGCATGTCGATCCTGCTGGTCGAGCAGAACGCCAAGGTGGCGCTGGAAACCGCCCATTACGGCTATGTGCTGGAGATCGGCCGTATCGTGATGAACGATACCTGCGACCGCTTGATGCATTCCCAGGACATCCAGGAATTCTACCTTGGCGCCAAGGAAGCCGGCGCGCGCGGCGAGCGGCGCTGGAAAAAGAAGAAGACGTGGCGGTGAGGACGAGCTGGCAGTAAGATGAGCTTGCCCAACGTTGAGCAAAGACCGGCCGGCAAGGCAGGCAGTGGAGGGAAGGCGACAAGGAGGAGAGGTGCATGGCCCGACCGGCGGTGCTGACGGTCGCTGATACGATCGCGAAGAGCTTCTTGCGCGCCGCCGAGACGCGGGGCGACAGGCCGGCGATCCGCGAGAAGAAGTTCGGCATCTGGCAGCCGACGAGCTGGCGAGAATGGCTGGAGATCTCCAAAGAGATCGCCTACGCGCTCCGCGCCGTCGGCTTCATGCCCGGCGAGGTCGCCTCCATCATCGCCAATGCCGTGCCCGAATGGGTCTACGCCGACATGGGCATATTGTGCGCCGGCGGCGTCTCCAGCGGAATCTATCCGACAGATTCTTCGTCCCAGGTCGAATATCTCGTCAACGACTCCGCCACGAAGGTGATCTTCGCCGAGGACGAGGAGCAGCTCGACAAGATTCTCACCTGCCGCGCGCGGTGCCCCAGCTTGCAGAAGATCATCGTGTTCGACATGGAGGGCCTCAGCGGTTTCTCCGACGATATGGTGATGTCGCTCGACGAGTTTCGCGCGCTCGGCCGCAACCACATGGTCAGCCGCGAAGCGCTGTGGCAGGAGATGATCGACAGCCGCAGCGCCGGCGATCTCGCGATCCTCGTCTATACGTCCGGCACCACCGGTCCGCCCAAGGGCGCGATGCACGCCAACCGCAGCGTCACCCACCAGATGCGGCACGCCAACGACTTCATACCCGCGCGAGAGGACGAGGACCGGCTGGTCTTCCTGCCGCTCTGCCACGTCGCGGAGCGCATCGGCGGCTATTACATCTCGGTCGCGCTCGGCTCGGTGATGAATTTTGCCGAGAGCCCGGAAACCGTGCCTGACAATCTGCGCGAGGTGCAGCCGACCGCCTTTCTGGCGGTGCCGCGCGTCTGGGAAAAATTCTATTCCGCCATCACCATCGCGCTGAAGGATGCAACGCCGCTGCAGCAATGGGTCTATCGCCGTGCCATCGGCATCGGCTACCGCATGGTCGATTGCCGGCTCGAGGGCAGGGCGGTGCCGCTGTCGCTGCGCATCGCCAACCGCATCGCCTACCTGGTCGCGTTCCGCAACATCCGCCGCATGATCGGGCTCGACCGCTGCCGCATCGCGTTCACCGGCGCAGCCCCGATCGCACCGGAGTTGATCCGCTGGTATCTGGCGCTCGGCATCGACATGCACGAGGTCTACGGTCAGACCGAGAATTGCGGGGTCGCAACCATGATGCCCGCGGACAAGATCAAGCTCGGATCGGTCGGCACCGCGGTGCCCTGGGGCGAGGTCGCGCTGTCGCCCGCCGGCGAGATCCTGATCAAGGGCGACTTCCTGTTCATGGGCTATCTGAACCAGCCGGAGAAGACCGCAGAGACGATCGATTCCCGCGGCTGGCTGCACACCGGTGACGTCGGCACCATCGACAATGAGGGCTTCGTCCGCATCACCGACCGGATGAAGGACATCATCATCACCTCGGGCGGCAAGAACATCACGCCGTCCGAGATCGAGAACCAGCTCAAGTTCTCGCCCTACATCTCCGACGCGGTCGTGATCGGCGACAAGCGGCCCTATCTCACCTGCCTCGTGATGATCGACCAGGAGAATGTCGAGAAGTTCGCCCAGGATCACGACATCCCCTTCACCAATTATGCCAGCCTGTGCCGGGCGAGGGAGATCCAGGACCTGATCGGGCGCGAGATCGAGCAGGTCAACGGCAATTTTGCCCGCGTCGAGACCATCAAGAGGTTCTACCTGATCGAGCGCCAGCTCACGCCCGAGGACGAGGAGCTGACGCCGACCATGAAGCTGAAGCGCGGCTTCGTGAACAAGCGCTACGCCGCCGAGATCGAGGCGATGTATCGCGAGCGTGCGGTGGCGTGACGAGTCGGTCCATTTCGAGAAAGCGAAGGAGCTGTGGCCCTGCCCTTCGTGCAATACGGGCCTTTAGGAGAGGAGACGTCAATGTCGAAATCGTTCAGCGCATTCGGCCTTGCTGTGGGTGCCGTGGTGCTCACCTGTCTGCCGGCCGCAGCGCAGACCAAGGTCACCAACGAGGGCATCTCGGCAACCGAGATCGTCATCGGCACTCACCAGGATCTATCGGGTCCGATCAAGGGATGGGGTGTCCCGGTCGCAAACGGCATGAAGATGGCGGCCGAGGAGATCAATGCGGCCGGCGGAATTCACGGCCGCAAGATCCGGCTGGTCGTCGAGGACAGCGGCTACGATCCGAAGAAGGCCGTGCTGGCGTCGCAAAAGCTGATCGAGCGCGACAAGATCTTCGCGATGGTGGGGCCGATGGGATCACCGACGGTGCTCGCCGCGCAAGACATCCTGTTCGATGCCGGTGTCCTGCAGCTGTTCCCGCTGACGGCGGCCGAATTCACCTTCAAGTTCGACCCGGCCAAGCCGCAGGAGCGCCTGAAGTTCAACAATTTGCTGCCTTATGTCGAGAGCACGCGGGCTGCGGTGAAATACATGATCGAGTGGAAGGGCTTCAAGAAGCCCTGCATCATGCATCAGGACGACGAGTACGGTAAGAACGTGCTCGATGGCTTCAATCAGCAGCTCACTGCCATGAAGGCGCAGCCGGCCTCGATCACGAGCTACAAGCGCGGCGCCTCCGATTTCAGCGCGCAGATCGCCAAGATGAAGTCAGATGGCTGCGACCTCGTCGTGCTCGGCACCGTGCTGCGCGAGACCATCGGGGCGATGACCGAAGCCAAGAAGCTCGGCTGGGACGTCACCTTCCTCGGGGCCACCCCCACGAACGTGATGGAGGTTCCTGCGCTGGGCAAGGACGCCGTCGAGGGTCTCTATGCTGCCAGCGGCTTCGAGATACCTTATGAGGACACCGCCAAGGGCAAGGTGAAGGATTGGCTCGTCAACTACAAGAAGATGTTCAACGCCGACGCCAACACGCAAGCCATCATCGGCTACAATGCCATGATGACGTTTGCGTTCTACGCCAACAAGGCCGGCAAGGATCTCACCGGGCAGAAGATGCTCGATGCGCTCGAGTCGGGCGAGAAATTCCTCGACATCTTCAACTCGCCGCCCACCAAGTTCTCCAAGACCGACCACCTCGCCAACACCATCACCCAGGTGCAGCAGGTCAAGGGCGGCCGCTGGGTGCTGGTGAAGGACAATCTGATGTTCTGATGCGTGTTCGCCTCTCCCGCTTGCGGGAGAGGCCGACGCGCTCGCAGAGCGCGGCGGGTGAGGGCTCTCGCCGCGCAGGGACAGCCTCTGCATTTCTCGACAATCCCGCCGCTGAGACACCCTCTCCCCAACCCTCCCCCGCGAGCGGGGGAGGGAGCGCAGTCCCGACGCCGAAGCATTATTCACACCATATGCGATAGCCCTGCCCTCAGAGGAGAGTCCCTGCGATCCCCCGCCCGCGGTGCCCGCGTTCACCGGGGCGAGCTCGTCTTCCCGGCAGCGCCAGCCGTCGGCGGCTTTGACGAAGGCGAAGGTTCGCTGGACCCGCAGCCGGCGCGAGACGTTGAAGACGTCTGCTGAGCGCGTCTTGTTGCCGGCTCCCTGCTGCGGCCGACCCGTCGTGGCGTCCCAGCAGGTGCCGGTGCAGATGGAGGCGATCCTGCTGCACACGGTGAAGGGGGCGAGCACCGCCATCTCGATTTCGCCCGTGACCTGTGCCTCCTGGTCGGTCACCTGGCTGTCGAGCGCATAGACGCGGTTGATGCGCAGAAAGTTGCCGCAGGAATTGGCCGCATGAATCCGCGCGGCGCAGAAATCGACGGCGTCGGCGTCGGGGATGCGGGCCGCGACCTGCCGGCCGAACACCTTTTTGGGATCGCCTTTCGCGGCGCGGATTTCGTCGGTCTTGCGCTTCAAATGTTCGGCGAGACAGTCCTCCGCGGATTCCAGCTCCTGCAGCGGCACGTTCTCCTTGCCGACCAGATTGCATTTGCGGTCGCGCTCGCGCGTCCACCGTCCATATTCGGCGAAGGCAAAGCGTGCCGCAGTCGGGTCCAATTTGCCGATCAGGCCGAGCACCTGGTCGTTGAGTTCGGTTTCGGCAAGCGTCAGCGAGGGGTCTGCGCAGATCACCGCGCCCGCAGCAGTGTTGGCCGCAAGGCAGTCGAAATCCTGATCGCGAACGATCGCGGCCCGCTCCTCGGTGACCTTGAGCAGGCACGCCTTGACCGCCTCGAGTTGGTCGGGGCGGATCGCGGTCTGGCCGACGATGCCGCAGCTGAGGTTGCGTTGGCGGACCCAGATCGCATTCTCCTCGATAGCGGGCAGGCGATCCGGCAGGCGGGCGAGCCGCGCCTCGATCGCGATGCTCAGCTTCTCGGCGGCGGCGGCAAGCGCGGCATCACCGCAGAACAATTGGTTGCCGGGGTCGCGAATCAGCTGGCAGTTGTTCCTGGCAAACAGCGGCAGCCTGTCGGCGATCGCGCGGTCGGATTGCGCGGACGCGGGCACCGCCGGCAATGCCAGCAGCGCAAGCACAGACAGCACGATGAATCGCATTCCAAGTCGCCCCCGCACGGAAGGCGCCATGCTAGCGCCTGGTCTTGCGCGGTGAAATGGGTTTGTGGGGGCGAGCAGTGGAAGGTCTTTAGCCCGGATGGAGCGCAAGCTTAATCCGGGGCCGGTGCGAGTGGTAAGAGTCCCGGATTTCGCTGCGCTTCATCCAGGCTACGAGCGATCAACGCGCCTCCGCGGCCGCCATCGAGACCTGCACCGGCTCGTCGACATATTTCAGCACGGCCGACTGGTGGAGCACGAACAGTGGCTGATAGCTCCGCGTCGCGTCATCCCTGACCATCGCCATGCGGCGATTGTCAAGCATCAGCCATTGGCCGTCGAGCTTTGCCGCGGCAATTGCGTGCGCCTCGCCGGCCCTGATGTCGCGCACCACGACGATGCGGAGGTCTTCAGAGGCAATTCCCGTCAGCCGCAGCGCGGCCAGCTTGGCGATGGCATAGTCCTCGCAATCGCCGGTCCCGCGCGCGAAGGTCGAAAGCGGCGAGCTCCAGACGTCGTCGGTGCCATCATTGGCGGCATGGATGGCGAGATTGATGGCGCGGTTGACCTCGCCGAGCCGCGCGCGACCGTCGCGGGCGCGGGCGTGGTCGACGATGGCGAGCAGCTCGAGCGCCGCCGGTGAAGCGCAATTGTCCCGGTCGCCGTCGCACAGCGCGAGCTGCACCATGTCGTCGTCGAGCTTGTCCTTCAGCGCGGACCATCGCTGCTGCAGGCCACCGGACGAGATGGCGAAGGCGAACACGCCGAACGGTTCGGCGGATTTGCGCACGAGGACGCCGGCGCCGGGCGACAGCAGCGTGCCGGCGCGAAGCTCGGCGGCCGATCCGAGCAGGATCAAGCCGCACATGACAAGGATTTCGCGCCAGGCGCGCGAGCGAGCAGCGGTCTCCATCTGACATCCCCTTCCCAGGCTTCACGAGATCCCCCTCGATCTCGACGTGCCGGGCTTTGTTGCTTTCGTGGAGATAGTGCGAGACGGGCCATTTTGTTCTGCTTAACGCGGTCGGCTGGGGTTCCAAAACCGGGTGACAGGCTGAACCGGACCCGCTCGAATTGCGTAAAATTTTATGATTCGGGGGCTAGGAGCGGTCCCGCTGCCGCGAAATGGAACCAATTGCAGGCAGAAGTTGCGAGGGCCGCGAATCTGGCGCCTATGGCTAACGGCCCGCTATTTCACGGGTTCTGTTAGTTAGGTCACAGAATTAACGCCGTATTTGCTGCAGGATGTTGCAGGGCGTCACGAACAAAAGATAACGCAAGTATCCATTCTACGCATTTTACTTGAGAGGACTTGGGGTGAGGGGGAATGCGCGCATCTAAGTTTATTTCGACTTGGAAGCTCTGGAAAAATGACTTCCGCTCCTCTGGGAGGGCGCCGCGCCGCGCAGGCTCTTACGGTCAAGTGACGCGAAATCACACAAGCAATAGATGGTTTCGCTAAGGACTTGGTAATGCTAAGCAAGCTTAAGCGGTCGATACTTACTTAGATTTTAACCCTTTTTACGGTGCCCGGTTGAATTACGCTGGCAAATTTGACGCCGCGACGTCTTTGGACGGCCAGGGTTCCAGTTCGCCCGCCTTTGCCGATTCCTTTACCGCCAAGCCCTTCATTGCCAAGGCGCACGGCCATGTGCCTGACGGCGCGTTCGTTGTTCCCGACCCCAATCTGATCTTCAACGGCGAGTTCAAGCGTGCCGGGCTCGACCTCGTGCTGTCCCACGACGGTCACGAATTCGTCGTTCACGATTATTTCAGGGGCGACAAGCGCGCCGCGCTCGCTTCGCCCGACGGCGCCCACCTCAGCGGCGACGTCGTCAACGCCCTCACCGGCCATGTCCAGGTTGCCCAGGCCGCGCCCGGTACCGGTGCGGGCCAGGTCATCGGTCACGTCACCAAGCTCGTGGGCAGCGCGACCGCGATCCGCAACGGCGTCTCGGTCATCCTGAATAATGGCGACAACGTCGAGAAGGGCGACGTGGTCTCGACCGGCTCCGACTCGACGCTCGGCATCACCTTCATTGACGGCACCGTGTTCGGCCTGTCCTCCAACGCGCGGATGGTGCTGAACGAGATGGTCTACGACCCCAACGGGTCGAACAATTCCTCGCTGCTCAGCCTCGTCGCGGGCACCATCACCTTCGTCGCTGGCGAAACCGCCAAGCGCGGCGACATGAAGGTCGACACGCCGGTCGCCACCATGGGCATCCGCGGCACGGCGGTGTTGACCCAGATCAACTTCGTCGTTCCCGCCGGCGGCGGCGATCCGCAGCCGCAGGCGAGCTTCCAGGTGCTGGTCGAGCCGAACGGCACGACCGGCTCCTACATCCTGTTCGACAAGGTCACGCTGCTGCCGATCGCGACGGTCAACCAGGCCGGCCAGATGATCCAGATCAGCGGCGGCAACGTCTCGATCACCAATGCACTGATGTCGCCGGAGGTGCAGAAGCTGATCACGGACGTGTTCACGCTGAAGTTCACCGACAACAACACCAACACCAAGCTGACCACGAACTACACCGATACGATCACGCCGTTCGGCTATGAGGTGTTGCTCAAGTCGGCGTCTGGCGCCACCGTCACCGCGACATTCGTCAATCTCAATCCGCAGGGATCGGAGAAGCCCACTACCTCCACGCCGCCTATCGTACGCATTCCCGGCCAGCCGATCGTTCAGAGCTTCGACGCCACTGGCAACGTGAAGACGGCGTTCGGGCTGACCGAGCGCGCGGGCACGACCGGCGACACGCAGGCCGACACGATTTCCGGCATCATCAGATTCGTCGATCAGAATCTGGGTGACCTGCCGACGGTGAGCGTGAGCCTCGCCGAGGCGCCGAACTACGTCTACAAGAACGCCGGCCAGCAGGACGTCACCGGCTCGCTCACGGCGCTGCAGAAGCAGGACATCGCGGCGACGCAGATCCAGATCAGTGTCGTCGCCGACCCCGCCAACAACAACAACGGCTCGGCGGTCTGGACCTATACGATCCCCGACCACGTCTTCGATTTCCTCGCGGCTGGCGAAACCCTGACGCTGACCTACATGGTCCGCGTCGACACCAATTTCGCGGTGAACCCCGAGTCCAAGTTCATCCCGATCACCATCACGATCACGGGAACGAACGACAAGCCGACGGTGGCGACATCAGGCGGCACCGTCATTGAGCAGGTCGGGACCGGCAACGAGGCGCTCGACGTCATTACCGGCACGGTCACCTTCACCGACGTCGATCTGACGGACCGGCCGATCGTCAGCGCCGAACTCTCGTCCACGCAGCCGTTCAAATATCTCGACGCGGAAGGCAACGACATCACCGCGACGTTGACGCCGGCGCAGCTCGCGGCGATCTCTGCTGTCAAGGTGCCCCTGACCGTTGTTCAGGGAGCCGGCAACGGCAACAACGGCACGGCAACTTGGACCTACAGCGTTCCCGACCATCTTTTTGACTTTCTTGCCGAGGACGAGAAGCTTATCCTCAACTACGTGGTGCAGGTCGATGACGGTCACGGCGGTGTCGTCAGCACGCCGCTCACGGTGTCCATCAACGGCGCGGACGTCAATGTCGAGGGCACCAACGACCTGCCGACGATCGTCGAGGACTCGACGACGCCCACCGGAGCGGTGACAGAGGATACGGCGGCAACCCTGACGGCGAACGGCACCATCGCCTTCAACGACCCCGATCTCACGGATACGCACACTGCCAGTTACGTCCTGAAGTCGACGACGTCGAACGCGCATCTGCCCGGCTTCGGCAACGGCACCTCGCATATCGGGACCTTCGCGCTGACCGCGGTGAGCGAGAGTCCGGGTGTCAGCACGCGCGGATCGGTGGGCTGGACCTTCACGCTCAACGACAACGATCCGGTGCTGCAGTCGCTGGCCGAAGGCCAGACCATCACCCAAGTCTACACCGTGACCGTCGACGACCATCACGGTGGCACCGTCACCCGGGACGTCACGGTCACCATCACCGGCACCAATGACACGCCGACCATCACGAGTGATGCAGACGCTGCAAAGGGCAGCGTCACCGAGGATGCCTGCGCGACGCTGTCGATCGAGGGCACGCTTGCGATTCAGGATCTCGATCTGATCGACACCCACACCGCGCAGGCCGCATTCAAGTCGGCGACGTCGAACGCGCATCTGCCCGGTTTTGACGGCAGCGCGCCGCTCGGCACGTTCACGATCGATACCGACGTCTCGGAGTTCAGCACCGACACCATTAATGTTGCGACGCTGGGCTGGCACTTCAGCCTCGACAACAACAACGCGGTGCTTCAGTCGCTGGCCAAGGGCCAGACCATCACCCAGGTCTACACTGTCACCTTCACCGACGACCACGGCGCGCAGGTTTCGCAGGACGTGACCGTCACGATCAACGGCGCCAATGACGCGCCGACGATCACCAGCAGCGCCGCGGATGCCGCCGGAGCCGTCACCGAGGATAGCGCGACGCTTTCGATCGAGGACACGCTGGCGATCCAGGATGTCGACCTGATCGACACCCACACCGCGGAAGCCGTGTTCAAGTCGGCGACGTCGAACGCGCATCTCCCGGGCTTCGATGGTAATACGCCGCTCGGCACCTTCACGATCGATTGCGAGGTCGCGGAGTTCAACACCGATGCCGACAACAGCGCGACGCTGGGCTGGCACTTCAGCCTCGACAACGACAATGCGGTGCTGCAATCGCTGGCGCATGGCCAGACCATCACCCAGGTCTACACCGTCACCTTTACTGACGATCACGGTGCACAGGTCTCCCAGGACGTCACTGTCACGATCAACGGCGCCAACGACGCGCCGACGATCACGAGCGATCCCGAGGCGGCAACGGGTGCGGTTACCGAGGATGACGGCGCCTCGCTAACGACCAGCGGTACGCTGGCGATCCAGGACGTTGACCTGATCGACACCCATACGGCGCAGGTGCAGTTCAAGTCATCGTCCGTCAGTTCAACTCTGCCGGGATTCGAGGACGACAGCACGAATATCGGCACCTTCTCCATCGGCGCGGTGTCCGAATCCAACGCCGACACCAGCAACGGCGCGACGCTCGACTGGCACTTCACGCTCGACAACAGCGATCCCGTGCTGCAGTCGCTGGCGGAAGGGCAGACCATAACTCAGGTCTACACCGTCACCTTCAAGGACAATCACAACGCGACGGTCACGCAAGACGTCACCGTCACCATCACCGGCACCAACGATGCGCCGACCGTCTCCTATGTGACGTCGGACTACATGAACTTCGACGGTGCGACCATCGCGGTCGGCGACGTACCGACGGTCGCCACCGACGACGTGACGCTGGACGGCTGGGTGAACTGGAACGGAGACGCTGCCTCCGCTAGCCAAGTCTTGTTCTACAATGGCAATACCTCGACCACCGGTTTCGGCCTCATGGGCACCGTCATAAGCGGCAAGCTGGAGATCGCGATTCTCGAGGGCGGCGTCGAGATCCAGGATACCGGCTTCGCGCTTACTGCGGGGCAATGGCATAACCTCGCCTTGACGCGCGACGACGGCATCTTCACACTTTATGTCGATGGCAACGTCGTCTATTCCCACAGTGGCGGCGTCAACGCGATCGCTGGCGCTCAGGAACCGTCCTACATGATGATCGGAGCGGCGAGCGGCAGGTACGCTCCGGGCTTCGGCACGCAAGGCTTCACCGGCTCGATCGCCGATGTCAGCGTCTGGACCACCGCACTCACGCAGGCGCAAATCCAGTCGTACGACTTCACCGCGCTCACCGGCAACGAGGCCAATCTGGCCGCCTATTATACGTTTGGCGACGGCAGCGGGAGCACGGCCTCCAATACGGTCAACCCCACCAAGAGCCTCGCCATTGAAGGTGATGCGGATTGGGCCAGCGGGACCTCCGGGCCGGGCGGCGCATTTGCCGATCTGATGGAGACCAATGGCGGCCAGCTTTCGCATGGCGTGCTGGCGGTCTCCGACGTCGACGCGACCGATCACGTCACGGTATCGGTCGATGCAGTGCAGGTTAAGCTCGACAACGTGTTGCAAACGGGCAGCGTCGGCGGGCTGTCGCATGCCGATCTCCTGAACTATCTGACCGTGCCGTCCGGCGACATTCTCAACGGCACGGCGACCCACGCCCAGTTTACCTGGCAGTTCAACTCGGCCGGCCAGGCCTTCGACTTCCTCGCCGCCGGTCAGACGCTATCGCTGCAATACACCATCGTTCCGTCGGATGCTCAGGGCTTTGGAACTAGCGCGGTCGTGACCATCAACGTCACCGGCACGAACGACGCACCGACGCTGTCCGATCTCCACATCGGCCCGCTCACGGACACCGCTGACGACGACACCTTCTCCAATCTCACCGGGCAACTGGCCGGGACCGACGCCGACAGCGGTGAGACGGCGACGCTGACCTATGCCGTCCTCAATTCAGATCACCAGGCGGCCACGACGGTCGCGGGACTCTACGGCTCGCTGACGGTCAATTCCAACGGCAGCTACAGCTACGTTCCAAATGATGCTGCGATCAATGCTTTGGCGGACGGCTCGTATGTCGATACGTTCACGCTCCAGACCACGGACATCCATGGTGCGACCAACACGGCAACGCTCAAGGTGAACGTGACCGGTGCGGACGACGGTGCAGGCCCGGTCATCAACACCGAGAGCTTCCAGGTCGAGCACATCATCGAGAACAGCAACGAGATCATCACCGATCTCATGATTACCGACACCGATCCCGGCGCCGCGACGGACACTTTCACGGTCACGCTGTCGACCGCAAATCCGGACGTCAGCCTCGCCAGTGTTTATCCGACGACCGGTACGCTCGAGCAGATCAACACCGCCCTCGCGCAAGGCGCGGGCATCGTCTACGAGCCGACCGGCGCTGATCCCGAGGCGGAGCTGCCCGCCACCGATCAGATCACGCTGACCATTGCCGACTCCGCCGGCCGCTCCGACACTGTGAACTTCATCTTCGTCGAAGGGGCCGAGAGCCAGGGCATGACCCTGCAAGGCACCGCCGGCAAGGACGTCATTTTCGCGACCGAGTCGAGTGATACGCTGATCGGCGGCAGTGCCAAGGATCAGTTCGTATTCGCACCGGCCTCGTCGCAGGATTCGGTTCAGCACACCGTGAATGATTTCGAGTACGGCCTCGACAAGATCGACCTACGGCAGTTCAGCGGCATCGGCTCCTTGAACGACCTTGCCCCGACCGCCGCGCAGGATGGCGGCACGTTGCTTACGCTGGATAGCCACGAGACGATCCTGCTCAAGGGTGTCGCCGTCGCGAATCTCCAGTCCAGCGATTTCATTTTCGGCACTCACGTCGGCTAGTGGAAGCAGGCGGCGCTCCCGGCTTGCACCTCGACCGCGGCAAAAAATCCATAATCCTCGGCACTAAGGGAATAGCCAACCGTCTGCCGACGCTCCATGATCGGTGCGCCCGGCATCGTCCGGGACAGGAAGTCTGACTGGCATGAAACGTCTCAAGATCCTGCGGCGGTGGTTTGCGCGGAAGTTCGGCCTTGCGCGGCTGATCTGCCTTGCGCTGCTGGTCTTGTTCGCGGGCGCGCGCCTGTGGGATCCGCCGCCGATCCAGGAATTGCGGCTGCGCACCTTCGACATGTTTCAATTGATCGATCCGCGCGAGAAGGCGGCGCGGCCGGTCGTCATCGTCGATATCGACGATAAGAGCCTCGCCAGGCTCGGCCAGTGGCCCTGGCCGCGCTCGCGCATCGCCGACATGGTCCAGAACCTCACCAACAACGGCGCGGTGGCGATCGGCTTCGACGTGGTCTTCTCCGAAGCCGACCGGCTCAACCCGGATCAGGTCGCGAGCCAGATGCGCTATCTCGACGACGCGACCCGCGCCAAGCTGCGTGAGCTGCCGAGCAACGATCAGATCCTCGCCGACGCGATCAAGCGCTCGCTCGTCGTGCTGGGCGAGACCGGGCTTCCGGAGGTCTTGTCCGAGCTCGACAAGTCGCTGCCGTTCACGGGGGTGGCCACGGTGGGAGAAGACGGGGCCGAGCGTTTCCTGTTCGAATTCCCCGGCCTGCTCCGCAATGTGCCGGTCATCGAGATGGCCGCGGCCGGCCGCGGCCTGTTCTCGATCCGGACCGAGCGTGACGGATTGATCCGCCGCGTGCCGATGATCATGCGCGCCCAGGGCAACATCATGCCCTCGCTCAGCCTCGAGATCCTGCGCGTCGTCACGGGCACGCCGACCCTGCTGGTCCGTACCGATAAGACTGGTATCAAGTCGATCCGCCTCAAGGGTTTGGAGGTTCCGACCGACAAGAACGGTCAGCTCTGGGTGCACTATGCCCGCCGGGATCCTTCGATCTACGTCTCCGCGGTCGACGTGCTCGACAATGCGGTGCCGCCCACGAGGTTTGCCGGCAAACTAGTGCTGGTCGGCACTTCCGCGGGCGGCTTGAACGACATCAAGACCACGCCGGTGTCCCGGGCCATGCCGGGTGTCGAGATCCATGCCCAGGTGCTGGAGGGCGTGCTGAGCCGCGCGGTGATCTCGCAGCCGAACTATGCGCTGGGCGTCGAGCTGATCGCGGCGCTGATCATCGGCCTGCTCGTCATCATCTTCACGCCGAATCTCGGCCCCGTCCGCCTCGTGCTGGTGGGCGCGGCCTTCGCGGCCATCCTGATCGGCGTGTCCTGGTTCTCCTACACCCAGCACCGCTATCTCATCGACTTCACCTATCCGCTGCTGTCGACGACCGCAGTCTACCTGACGCTGATCTTTGCGAGCTTCGTGCGCGAGCAGCGCCAGCGCGTGCAGATCCGCGGGCAATTCGCGCAATACATGTCGCCTGTGCTGGTCGAGCAGCTGGCGCAGTCGCCGGAAAAGCTCGTGCTCGGCGGCGAGGAACGCGAGATGACGATCATGTTCTCCGACGTGCGCGGCTTCACCACGATCTCCGAGAGCTACAAGCACGATCCGCAGGGGCTGATCGAGCTGATGAACCGCTTCCTGACGCCGCTGACCGACGTCATCATCGACCGCAAGGGCTATATCGACAAGTATATGGGCGACGCCATCATGGCGTTCTGGAACGCGCCGCTCGACGACGCCGAGCACGAGATCAACGCCTGCGAAGCCGCGATCCAGATGCTCGAGCAGATCGACGAGGTCAACAAGGAGCGCGAGCAGGAGGCCGCCGACGGCGGCCACGTCTACATCCCGCTCAATGTCGGCATCGGTCTCAACACCGGAATCGGCGTGGTCGGCAACATGGGGTCCGACCTGAAGAAGAACTATTCGGTGCTCGGCGACAGCGTGAACCTGGCCTCGCGCCTCGAGGGCCAGTCGAAGGCGTACGGATTTCCGATCATCGTGGGCTCGCGCACGGCGCTCGCCGCCAAGGAGAAGTTCGCGATCCTCGAGCTCGACTTCATCATGGTCAAGGGCAAGACCGAGCCGGAAGTGATCTACGCCATCGCCGGCCGCGAGGACGTGATGTATTCGGCCGCGTTCCAGCGGCTGCGCAACATCACCATCGAGATGCTCGGCTGCTACCGCAGCCGCGACTGGCAGGGCGCACTGGATGCGATCGAGCGCGGCCGCAAAAGCGAGGACGCCGACACGCTGGAGAAGCTGTTCAGGCTTTACGAGGCGCGAATCAAGGATTTCCAGATCGATCCGCCGCCGGAGGGCTGGACCGGTGCCTATGCCCTGCTGACCAAATAGGTGTCACGGTCACCGCTCGCGCTGGGTGGGCAGAACAAAGCCTGCCTACCATATGCAGGTGCATCGAGGTAAGTATGGCGGTGGGGACGGCGCTTGGCGCCTCTGCCAACCAGAAGAAAAAGGCGAGCTGAGTGATGGACGCACAAGTGAGACAGAACGACCGCATCGAGGTGCTCGAAGAGCTCCTCAACGAGCGCTACTCCGTTCGCGCATTTCTCCCCAAGGAGGTCGATCGCGCCACCATCGAGCATGTGCTGGCGACCGCGCAGCGCACGGCGTCCTGGTGCAACAGCCAGCCCTGGCAGGTCATCATCGCCAGTGGCGAGGCCAAGGAGCGCTTTCGCAAGGCGATCTACGCGGAGGCCTCGAAGGGCCTCGGCGATGACTACGACTTCACGCCACCGCGCGAATATGTCGGGGTCTATCTCGATCGCCGCCGCGAGAGCGGCTTCCAACTCTACAACACGCTCGGCATCGCCCGCGGCGACAAGGCGGCCTATGCCAAGCAGGCGCTGGAGAACTACAATTTCTTCGGCGCACCGCATGTCGCCGTCATCCACACCAACGAGCCGCTCGGTATCTACGGTGCGATCGATTGCGGCGCCTATGTCTCCAACTTCATGCTGGCGGCGCAGGCGCTCGGGCTCGGCACTATTCCGCAGGCCGCGCTGGCGCGGCATTCCGGCCTGATCCGCCGCCACTTCGATCTGCCCGATGACCGCCGCGTCGTCTGCGGTATCTCGTTCGGCTATGCGGACCATGCGCACCAGGTCAACAGCTACCGCACTTCGCGGGCGAGCGTGGCCGAGACCGCAACCTTCGTGGATGTGTAATCGCGGCGTGAGCCGGACGCATCGGCGTCAGACGCGCGCGAAGACAGCCGTGGAAGCGGCCGTCTTCGTCTCGTTCCGGTGCGATTGACGGCGGCGGTCAGCCGCCGCTGCCGCCGATCACGGCCCGCACGGTCTCGTCAGGCCCAAAATCCTCGGCGCCGTCGACATAGAGCAGCGCGGCGAGCTTCGAGCGGGCGCGGTTCACGCGGCTCTTGATGGTGCCGACTGCGCAGCCGCAGATCGAGGCGGCGTCCTCATAGGAGAAGCCGGACGCGCCGACCAGGATCAAGGCTTCACGCTGATCCTGCGGAAGCTTGTCGAGCGCGGTGCGAAACTCCTCGAATTCGAGGTGCGCATTCTGCGAGGGCTGGGTCTTTAGCGTCTTGGCGTAATTGCCCTCGGCATCCTCGACCTCGCGCCGCCGCTTGCGATAGTCGGACCGGAACAGGTTGCGCAGGATCGTGAAAAGCCAGGCCGGCAGGTTGGAGCCGGGCTGGAACGAGTCGATGTTGGCGAGCGCACGCAGCAGCGTCTCCTGGACCAAATCGTCGGCGCGGTCCGCATTGCCGCTGAGCGAGATGGCGAAGGCGCGCAGACTAGGCACGGCCGCCAAGATGTCGTTACGCAGGGAGTCCGTGAGAGGCATCAATCCCTCCCATTGTTGTTGTCGTTGGATCCGCCCTCATTTTCCACGTGGGGTGACGCTCCCGGCGCATCAAGCTTCTTGATCAGTTCTGCGAACCGATCCGGAACCCCCTGTCGCACGACATCGTCGTACATGGCGCGCAACTGGTGCCCGATCCGGGATTGAATCTCCGGAGTCAGGCCTCCCTTGCCGGGGGTCGTGCTTCTGCTGGCTTGAGACTTGAGATCTTTCATGACCTGTTCCACGTTTCCCCGAGTTAAGTGACTGTAAAATCGAGAAGTTTTCTCAACCGGGAGCCGTTCCCTGGATAGGCACAATTCCAGCTGCGCCAAAAAGTTCCCAGCTCGGCGGAACTTTTGTTGTTGTGAGGCGTAGACAGCCCAGCAGGGGAACCTGGGCCCCCCGCGTGATGCCTGACCTCAGGATTGGACCTCAAGGTTGGCCCGAAGACGAATGGAGTGGGGATGTCCCGTTCACAGGTAGTTGCTGAACACTTGCCGTTGTTGCGCCGGTACGCGCGGGCTCTGACAGGCAGCCAGGCCTCCGGTGACGCCTATGTCGCCGCGATGTTGGAAGCCATGCTGGGCGATCCGTCGGTGCTCGACGAGAACCATGGGCCCCGGGCCGGCCTGTTCCGGCTCTTCACCCAGATCTGGAACTCAGTCTCGATCAACGACGATGCCGAGGTGACGACCCTGCCGATGCCGCCGGAACGGCGGCTGTCGAACATCACCCCGCTGCCGCGCCAGGCCTTCCTGCTGCTCTCGCTCGAGGGCTTTTCGGAAGAGGAAGTCGCCTTCATTCTCGGCACCGACGTCGCCGAGACGCGCCGTCTTGCGGACGCAGCCGGACGCGAGATGGCCGCCGAGATCGCCACCGACGTGCTGATCATCGAGGACGAGACCTTCATCGCCATGGACCTCGAGAGCCTGGTGAAGAATCTCGGCCACAACGTGGTCGGCGTCGCGCGCACCCATGCCGATGCGGTCGCGCTGGCCAAGAACAAGCGGCCCGGCCTGATCCTTGCCGATATCCAGCTTGCCGACGGCTCGTCGGGCTTGGACGCCGTCAACGAGCTCCTGCGTACCTTCGAGGTGCCGGTGGTGTTCATCACGGCCTATCCGGAGCGCTTCCTCACCGGCGAGCGTCCCGAGCCGGCGTTCCTGATCTCAAAGCCGTTCCAGCCCGCGATGGTATCGGCGGTGGCGAGCCAGGCCCTGTTCTTCCAGCGCAACTCGCGCAATCGCACGCCGAAGGCGCCGGCGGCGTAAGAAAAGGCCTATCGAACACAAGGGCGGCGCGTCGCAAGGCGCGCCGCCCTCATATGTGCCGACGGAGCGTCGTCCTGCTCTGCCTCAGCAACCGCGGCAGATGCTGCGAAGCATCGCGTTCAGCTTTGTATCATCCGTTCCAGGAGATTTCGCATTCAGCTTGGCCTGGCCCTCGATCCAGGATTGAAGCAATTTCTCGCCTTCCGGCGACGGCGCCAGGTTGGGCTCCGTCCCATCGTAAGCTATGAGGACGGTTAATCTCTGCAGGTCGTCCTTTGCCTCGGCGGGCGGCTTCGGGAACGGCACGGATCGCTCGACCATTGCCAACGTCGCAGCATCCAGCGGCGCGAAGCCCGTGCTTTCCACTAAAGCGCTTGAGATTAATTTGCCCGAGCGATCGACCACGAATGTAACGCCGGCATCAGCCCTTCGCCCAATCGCCTGCGGAGGAAATACCCTGTTGCGCCAGACATGCTCGGTGATTGCCTTGCGCCAAGCGGCCATGGCCTCGGACTCTGCGAGGCCGGAAGCCGGTGTGCTCAGCACCAGACCGTTGGGCGGCACCTGGAACTGACGGCCCTTGAAGACAATCGGGATCAAGAAATGGAAAGTCTCTTCCTTCAGCTCCGAAGGTGGTTCGGGAAACGGTTGGGCGCGGGCGACGATCTCCAGCGCAGCATCGTCGAGCAGTCGCGAGCCGCTGCTCGCAGCCAGTCCCCGCGAGACCAATTTGCCGGACCGGTCGACGACGAAGCCCACCTTGGCCTCACCGGTTTGCCCCAGTGCCTGGGCTGGAAATAGTCTGCTCTTGGCGATATGCGCCGAAAGCCTTGCCTTCCAGGCCTGGGCACTTTCGCTCTGCTTTTCAGTCTGTGCGTGCGCCGGGAAAGCCGCAAGGAATCCGAGAAATGCGGCCAGCAAGGGAATTTTCATCTGCATGATCCCGGATACTAATCGCCGGCTGGTTGATTGCAAGGCTCGTTGCTCGCATCGCATTCACCCGGGTTTAGGGTGGTGAACGACCGCGCCCGGCCGCTTGACGCCGTCCAAATTGCCCCGTTGATACGTCGGGCCGATGACGTCCATCGCAGCCACAGGCCGCCGGGAGGATACGGACCATGGACCAGCAACTCCTCGATCGTCTTGCCATCCGCGACCTCATCGAGAACTGGGCGGTGTGGCGCGATGCCGGCGACTGGGAGCGCTTTGCCACGGTCTGGCACGAAGAAGGCTGGATGTCCGCGACCTGGTTTCAGGGGTCGGCGCGGGATTTCATGCGCGTCAGCCAGGAGGGTTTTGCCAGGGGCGTGCGCATCCTGCATTTCCTCGGCGGCACCAGCATCGACCTTGCGGCTGCGCGCGCGATCGCGCAGACCAAGATGACCATCTCGCAGCGCGGCCTCGTGCACGACGTGCTCTGCGACGTCGTCTGCACCGGACGCTTCTACGATTTCCTGGAGAAGCGGGACGACCCATCAGGTATCGGCAAATGGGGCATCGTCCGCCGCCAGCCGATCTACGAGAAGGATCGGATCGATCCGGTCGATCCCGCCGCGACGCTTCGGCTCGACCAGGAAGCGCTGGCTGCGCTCCCCGAGGGCTACCGCCACCTCGCCTACATGCAGGAGCTGATCGGCTACAAGGTCAAGCGCGACATGCCGGGCCTGATCGGGCCCGAGGTCGAGAAGCTCTATGGCGAGGGCCGGGAGTGGCTGGCAGGAAAGGCGAAGTAGACCGCGGACAGGCGTGGAGATGAGAGCTGCTGTCCCATTTGAGCTATTGGGTCGCGCGAGCTTTTTCGGCGCGGCCGTCCAGCCGTCGTCCCACAAATGCCCGTTGTCGGACCTTGTCATCTCGTCGGTTGCGGAGTGACGCCATGGCAAACGCAGCAGAGGCAGTACTTGGTCTTTCATCAAGACCAACTACGTAGAGCGACGATCAAACGACTAACAACCTGTAAAAGATGGAGCCTACATGAAGAGCCTCGGACTTGCAGGCCGGGTCTTTGCGGTTGCATTGGCCCTCGCTGTCGGCACTGCCGAAGCACGGCCGCTCAATCAGGTGCTCGGCACTTGGCGCATGGTTTCAGCTCAACTCGATCCGGATGGCCGGAATGTCCCGGCCTACGGGCAGAAGCCAAACAGCCTTTTGGTCTTCACCGAAGACATGCACTTTATCGAGGTTCTGACCGACGCCTCCATTCCGAAATTCGCTTCCAACGAGCGAGGTGGCGGCACCGACGAAGAGAACCGGGCTGCGATGGCGGGCAGCATCGCGTTCTTCGGCACTTACATCGTCGATGAGAATGGCGTCTTCAGCGGCAATCGCGTTGAAGGCTCGACCTTCCCAAACTGGGTCGGTAGCGAGCGCACGCGACAGGATCTGAACTTCGATGTAATCGGGGACCGCATGATCGAGAACTTTCAGCGGCCGGAGGGCACCAAGGTCGTCATCATCTGGGAGCGGGTGCGCTAGCGCGTCCCCCAGGCAGACCCGTCCGAATGGAGGCTGGAGGCGCAGACGGAAGCTCTCCGGCACCACGTGCGCGACGTAGTGCCTTACAGCAGCCTTGAGCAAGACGAGAGATGGAGGTGACCTGTCGGATAATCACGCGCGCGTTACTGACTGCCGCGTGGCCTGCGTCAAAATAATGCACCCAGTGCAGTTTTATTGACACAAAGAACGCGGACTGTTACCGAATTGGCTTCGGCACAGTGCTGTAGATGCCGAGTGCGGGGACGTAGCAGGAGTAATGGTCATGAGAAGCTGGCTCGCTGCTATGGCATTGGCATGTGCCGTCGGGATGGCGCTGCCTGAAGGTGCGAACGCACAGAATGCTCAGGTGCAACAAGAGCATGCGGCCTTTCGTGCTGTCGACTTCGATTGGATAGATACGTCTCGAGGTCGCGAAGTTCCTGCTCGCTTGTATTGGCCCACTGAGGCATCGCCGGGACGGGTGCCACTGATCATCTTCTCGCACGGCATGGGCGGTTCGCGAAACGGCTACACCTACCTCGCCGCCCGGTGGGCCGCCCACGGCATCGCGAGTTTGCATGTCCAGCATATCGGGAGCGATTCCTCTCTCTGGCGTGGAAATCCCTTCGAGCTCGTGGGGCGGCTGCAAGCGGCGACCCGGGATGATGAGGCCGCGGCACGTGTCGGAGATATCCGTTTTGCGCTCGACCAAATGCTATTGTTTGCAACCGGTCCGTACGCCCGATTCATCGATATGCGACGCATCGCCGTGGCCGGCCATTCCTATGGCGCGAACACCGCATTGTTGACGGTGGGTGCGCGGGTCGTTCGGGATGGTCGTTGGCTCGATTTCCGCGACCGGCGCTTCAAGGCGGCGATCGTGATTTCCGCCCCACCTTTCTACGGCGAGAAAGACTTGCCGAGCGTGCTCGCCAACATCGCCGTGCCGACGCTTCACGTGACGGCGACGCAGGACGTCATCAAAATTCCCGGATTCTACTCGGCTGCGCGCGATCGGGTCGCAATATTCGAGGCGATCGCCAATCGGCGCAAGCTCCTGGTCATGTTCCAAGGGGGATCCCATAGCATATTCACGGACCGCGCTCTGACCGGAGGACCAGGACTGAATCCGAAGGTCAAGGAAGCCACCGGAGATCTAACGCTTGCATTCCTGGACTATGCGTTTGCCGGGGATTCCAAAGCTTTGGCGCAATGGAGCTTCGACTGGCAGGACATTCTCGCGCAGCCCACAATGGCGAACGCGATCCCGATCTCAGGTGCGACCGCACAGTCGGATCGACAAGGCCATATCCGTGTGACCTCGGCCGAAAAGGGCCGTGCGACAACCAGTGAGCAACAGAAAAATTATCCTCTCCTTGCGGCCGGCGCACGTCAGGCGACCGCAGAAATCGACGGGCCGGCATCTGCATTGCGTCGCTGAAGTCCGATGCAGCGTTTCCCGCTCATAGCGGTCTTGTGTCTGCTGACCGCCGGGTGCGCGACTGCGCCGCTGAACAGGGCGGGATCGTTGACCAGTTATGATGGTCTGGCGCCGTCAGACGGTATTTTGACGAAGTCGATCGTTCGTGTCGACAAGGAAGACGTTCTCGGCGCCAAGACCGTCCGGCTGGTAGAAACTCGATTTTCGACCAAAGCGGCCGCGGAGGTCTCCTTCTCGCCGGAGCAGCGCAAGATCATCGGCAACGCCATCGACCGTGCTCTGTGCTTCGGACTGAGCGAGCGGTTCGACATTGTCGGCCCAGCGGATCAAGCCGACCTGACCGTTCAAGCCGTCGTCACACATGCGGCGGCGACCGATCCTGCGGCGGCAGGCGCGTCCGGTGTCGCGCGGGTCGCAAAGTCTGTACTCCTGCCTGGCGTGCCGGTACCCGTTCCGCGCATCCCGTTGGGACTTGGCAGCCTTTCGGTCGAAGGTGAGGCGAGGGACAGAAGAGGGAAGCAGAAGGCGGCTATGGTGTGGGGCCGCGGGGCGAATTCTTTCACGAGCTCGCCGCGCGTATCGCCGGACGGCGATGCATACGACCTCTCGACCGCCTTTGCCGCCGACTTCAGCAGGTTGCTGGTCACGGGCAGTACCCCATTCGGGGCGGCTCCATCGCTGCCGTCGCTGGACAGCTTGCACGTTCTGCTGGGTGGTGCGCCGAAGCAATCCGCGTGCGAAGCGTTCGGACGAGCTCCCGGAATTGCGGGGTTCATCGGCCAAGGACTTGGAGCTCCCCCAAGTTGGACCGACAAGGGCGCGGCGCCTCCATCGCCTCCGGCGGCCGCGCCACCAGTCAGCGAGCCTTCACCCGCGACATGAGATCGACGAAGCGGCGGATCGCCGACATGCGCGATGTTGACGCGCATACCGGGCCACCGGCGAGCGTCGGGTATGAAGGTCGATCCAGGCGCAAGCAGTTGCCGCCTGAGTCCGCACCTCAGTTGCAACCTGACCGTAGCGTCGCGATGTTGCGATGCCCGCGGGCCATGCACCCCTATCTATCCGAGCCATTCACGAAAATTTTGGGACGGCCGCGGCAGCCGCTTCCTGGATCGTGCGCCACACCGCCTCGATGTCGCTCGCCTCGGTGGATATCGTGCCGATCGAGACACGAACCATCCAGTGCCCGGCCGCGGTAGCGGGCGTGACATAGGCTTGGCCCGAGGCGTTCACCGCATGCGCCCATGCGCGCGTGAAGTCATCGAGACGTTGGGAAGGCACCGACATCGGGCGGTTCACAATACATACGGTCTGCAGCACGACGGGTGCGACGACGTCCCAACCCCGTGTTGCTTCGACTTTGGACCGAAGATCTTGGGCCAAGCTAATGTCTCGCCGCAACCTCGCCTGCAACCCGGAAACGCCCTGTTCCCGGATGGCGAACCATAGTTTCAACGCCCTGAATCTCCGTCCGAGCGCAATTCCGGTGTTACGCAGATTGCGCACCTTCTCGTCGGCCTGAGATTGGAGGAAGCTCGGATCGGCAGACATCACCCTGAGAAGGTGAGGCTCGTCCCGAACGAAATAGAGCGAACAATCGAACGGGACGCCGAGCCATTTGTGCGCATTGATAACGACACTGTCTGCGTCCTCGATGCCTTCCCACATCCACCGTAGCTCGGGTAAGATCATCGCATTCCCGGCCATGGCAGCGTCGATGTGAAGCCACAAACCATGCCTCCGCGCTATGGCAGCGATCTCGGAGAGCGGATCGATGGACACGGTCGCGGTCCCGCCCACTGCCGCGACGATCGCGCATGGCTTGAACCCGGCGTGAATATCCGCAAGGATTGCAGCTTCGAGCGCCGCCGGACGCATCGCGAAATTGGCGTCGATATCGACCATGCGGACATTCTCACGGCCGAAGCCCGCTAGCAGCGCCGCCTTTTCGACGGAAGAATGAGCGCTTGCCGATGTGTAGATCGTCAATGGCTTGAGTTCTGCTTGCAGACCCTGGCGGACGAGCGAGAAGCCCGTCGTCTTCTCCCGGGCGCATAGCAGAGCAACCAAGGTGCTTGTCGACGCAGTGTCGTTGATCACGCCGAACCAGGCGGAAGACAAGCCAACCATCTGCCTGAACCAGTCGACCGTGACCTCCTCGATCTCCGTCACTGCGGGCGATGACTGCCAGGACAGGCCCAGCACCCCAAGTCCGCTGCTTACCAGATCACCGAGAATGCCGGACCCAAGTGAATTGGAGGGAAAGTAGCCGAAGAACCGCGGGTGTTGCCAATGCGAGATGTTGGGGAGAACCACTGAATCAAGATCAGCGATGATCTCATCGAACCCCTCAGCTTCTACCGGCGGGGAGGCTGGAAGCATCGCTTTCACGTCACCCGGCTGTGTCGCAGGTTGGACCGGATAGTCGGACATCTTGGCATGATAGTCGGCCAGCCAGTCGATGATCTCATGGCCTCGTTTTCGGAATTCCTCGGGCGTCATTTAGGCCTCTTTGGTTGTTCGCTTCCGGATTGGCCGGGTGTGCGAAGCTATGGGAGAACGTATCTCGGATGGCTCCGCATATTGCAGTGATGGGATCTGCCAGCGCGATGGCCTGAGGCGTCGAACCCGGGATGCCGCAGACGTGGCCAGCGTGCGAATTCTCGCCATCGTCCCGGTACGAAGCACGCTGAATGCGGGGAATAAGGCGAACAGCAAAGTAAGACCGATCCACCTCATCAGTCGACCCGAGAGGAACGCTTGTATCGTGGGGGTCACCTCTTCTTGCAAGAAATCCACCGTCGCAACCAATATTGGCTTCGCGCCGGGGCAAACGAGGCTGCCTGAGACGATGCCGGCCAGATCGATATAGGGGTGGCATGAGATCACGTACAGGAGAGCAGCGATCCCGACATTCGTGAGAATTGGAGATCGGAGGACCTTCACAACGCGTGTGGCGAAACGATAGGAAATTGGAGCAACGTGGGTTTCTTCGTGTTTCGCGCGATCCGGCGGTCGAATGGGCTTCAACGCCTCGGCCGGCCGGTAGGAGCCCCGGGATCGATCGAGCCGCTCGCGCGTTCGGTGCTGAACAATCGTTTCCAGTCTTACGGGCACCTCGGCCGACCACACCCGCGCACGTGGCCGAAGGTGGTCGGAGCCGCTGTGATGGATCGCGCGCCTGCCGCCGGCAAACGGCCGCTTGGCATCTCGCTCCCGTTTCCCTTGCGGAGCTGCAATATCCGTCCCATCCGGCGTGTCACATGTCATCCGATGACTCCTTGCTCGTCCCCACGGACGACGGTCGGGATGCCTCGAGAGCGGTCATTTCAGAAATCTCGCACCAAACGTAAACTTATATTGCACTTGGTGTAATATTATTTGGGCGATTTCGTGGCCCGGCCCGTCGTCGGCCAGCCTGCCGATTGGCGCTGGCAACAAGTCGATTGCTGCGCTTATTTTCTGCTCAAGATCGCCGAAGCGAAGCAGCGATCCGCCGGTTTGCAAACAACAGGACGATGCCGGTGGCGGCGCTGGCGACCGGGACAATCAGCATTCCAATTGCGAGCCCGTTCGATATCTGCGCATTCGTCGCGGCGTCGCTGATCGAGCCGACGAGCAGTGGCCCGAGTGCCGGGCCGAAAAGGCCCGAGCCGATCAGAACGAGGCTCGCCTCTTTGCGAGGAGGAGACGCTCCACCATGGCTCGATGGAGAAGCAGGCCGGCGACCCTGGCGTCTCCCGGGCCATTCCTTCAGCTCAAAGAACGCTCTGCAAATTCGCGAATGACTCGCGGAGATAAGCTGCCGGCGGTCGCCTGCCGTTGTCGTTGCTCCAGGATTCGATCGCCAATCGAAGCGCTCCGACGGAGACCATGGCGACGTATCGAAGGGATTTCCGTCGCTTGGCCTGGGGCCATTTCACGCAAAGGGCTTCGAATATCGCCTGTTCCTGAGCGATATACTTCGCGTGGCTCGCGGAAATCAGCGCCGGGCTCGAGCGGATGACCCGATCGAGGGCGAGACTCTGCTGCGAATTGTAGTTGCCGGTCAATTTCAGCAAAGCGTTCTTGACGGTGTCGATGGGAGATTGATCCGAAGGCTCGGCTATCACGGCAGCTCTAATGAGCTGCGTGAAGTGGCTTTGCCACGCAAGCAAGATTTCTTCCTTCGACTTGAAGTAATAAAAGAACGTCCGCCGCGAAATGCCTGCCGCCTCCGCGATCGCCTCGAGCGTCGTCTCTTCATAGCCATTCGCCATGAACAGCTTGAGGCCTGCTTCCGCGATCCGAGCCAGCGTCTCACGCCGTTTGCGCTCGCGAAGACCCTCCTCCGCAACTTTGTCGTCCGCTGTCACTTTTGCCGGCAAGGATAGCCCCATCCAAAAAATCGCACCCAGTGCAATATATTACACGCTGCGCAAACAATGTGCAAGAAAAAATCGATGTGCCTGCCGTGACTTAGGCTGCCTTTACCATGCGATCGCGGCTCTCAACTGGTCGCCGCGTCCGCGGCCAGAGGTCGCGCAGCCCGCGTCCGCAATGGTCTTGTAATATCGCACGTAGTGCAATAAAAAATACACCTGGTGTAATAAGCGCCGCGTGCCAAGCTTAGTAACGTGCAGAGAAGCCATGCCGGATTGGTCCATCAAAGATATTCCCTCTCAGTTGGGGCGGTCAGCCGTCGTCACCGGAACTGGAGGAATTGGCTTTGAAGACGCGTTGGCATTGGCGCGTGCCCGCTGTGAGATCATCATCGCAGGCCGTAGCCTGGAGAAGGGTTCGAGCGCCATTGCGCGAATCCGAGCCGCCTTTCCCGACGCCAAGATCCGCTTTGAAGAGCTCGACCTCGCGAGCATGAAGTCGGTGAAGGATTTTGGCTGTCGGATGCGAGCCCAGCGGTCGAGCCTCGACATGCTCATCAACAACGCCGCCGTCATGGCGCCACCGCTGCGGAAGGCGACGAGCGACGGCTTCGAGCTACAGTTCGGGACCAACTATCTTGGCCACTTTGCGCTGACGGCGCAGCTCCTTCCGTTGTTGCGCAACGGCAAGGAGCCGCGCGTCGTCAACGTTTCGAGCTTAGCCGCCCGGAGCGGCGTCATCGACTTCGACGATCTTCAGGCGGAGCGCGAGTACAGACCCATGCGGGTTTACAGTCAATCAAAGCTCGCGTGCCTCATGTTCGCGTTCGCGCTTCAGACCAGAAGCGATGTCTCTGGATGGGGAATCAGGAGCATCGCCGCGCACCCCGGCATCGCCCGCACCGAGTTGATTCCAAACGGCGCCGGACCTCGCAGTTTGCAGGGCCTCGCTCGATCCTTCCTCTGGTTCCTATTTCAATCGCCAGCTCAAGGGGCGCTGCCGACGCTGTTCGCGGCGACGTCTCCGCTCGCCGAACCTGGAGGCTATTACGGTCCGGACAGACTGGGCGAGACGCGCGGCGTGCCGGCAGCCGCACGAGTGCCTCGGCGAGCCAAAGACGCGGCCGCGTCCACGCGGCTCTGGGAGCTTTCCGAAATGCTCACAGGCGTTCGTTTTTCATGAGCTGTTCGGCTATCATGATCAGACGAAACGCTGCCTCGATTTGCGCCATCGTCTCATTGGCTCTGGGCGGGTGCGGCGCGTCCTTGGTCGGCGCCGATCCGGTGCCGTCTGCAGCGAGCCTCGACCAAGCACATGATGTCGCTCGGCCGGAATTGGAGCGCAGCGCGGACTTCGAGAAGGTCAGCGTCGAAACCGAGATCCAGGCACCCTTGGCTGCCGTAACGACCTGGTTCGCTGACCGTGGCGCCGCCGCATTCGGCTCGTTCCTTACCGGAACGGACAATGTGCCCGGCGTAGTGAGCACCGAGTTGTTGAGCGGTGACTGGAGCAAGCCAGGTGACCGCCGGCGAGTCGTATTCTCGGACAATAACAGCGCGCTGGAAGAGATTACGGACCGCAAGCCGCAGCTTCTGCAATATCAGATATGGAATCTTACCAACCGTACCGGGCGCTACATCAGATATGCGGTCAGCGAGCTGGAGTTCATCGGTAACGGCCAGGCGACCCGCGTGCGCTGGACCTATTCGTTCCGGCCCAAGATCTGGCCGGACGGCTACCTCATCCGGACCTACGTCCAGAACGACTTTCGCAGGTTCATGGAGGTCGGCCTGCAGGCCATGCGAGACAAGGCAGTGACGGACCTCGCTCAAAAGCGAAGCGCGCGGTCGTCCTGAGCGCTCTTTTGAGTCTGACCGAGCGACCAACGAGCAATCTTCCGTTCGTCATTTGATTGAGCGCAGTAGCTTTGGAGGCCCCTGATGCAATGGATCGCCGCCTTCGACTTCGGCATTCGTCTGACCCTCGTGGCCTCTTTGCTCGCGGTCGGCGCGGTCTTCGTTTACTGAACGGCCGATCATTGGATCAGGAAGGATGCACCTGCCGATGAACAGGCATCCCGACAGCGCCGCAGGCATCCGTTTTCCAATGATCAAGACAAAGGCGTGTTTGACCGGACGGCCTTCAAGACGAGTCGACGGAGCCAGGCGTGGCCCGGCTCCGAATGCGTTCGCTCGTGCCATACCATCCGATAATCGAAATGGGGAAGCTCCAGGGGAGGTTCGATCAGGCGAAGCCGCGGGTCACCCGAGAAATTTTCCGCGGCACGGCGTGGGATCGTCAAAATGAGATCGGAGGTCGACGCCACAAGAGCTGCCGTGGCGAAATAGGGTAACCGCACCGCGATGTGCCTGATATGGCCAAGCGTTGCGAGCGCGGTATCGACCGGACCAGCTCTGCCCCCAACCACGGTCACGAGGATGTGGGAGAATGCGACGTAGTCGTCCAGACGCATCCGCCCTGCTTTGGACCGCCTGACGGCGGGATGGCCGGCGCGTACCAGGCATGCGAAGCGCTCCCGGAAAAGGTCTCGGGTACGAAGGCTGGTTGGGAGCGGGTTATCGCTATAGAGCGCAAGGTCGATGTTCACCTCTCCAAGGCTCCTGAAAGTCTGCGCATCGACGGGCGTGATTTCGAGACTTGTCCTCGGCGCTTCGGAAGTCATGAGATGTGCAAGTCGCGGAAGGATGACCGTCGCTCCGTAATCCGTCGTGGCAATACGAAAGACGCGCTCACTCGAGGTCGGGTCGAACTCGGACCGGTTGGCGAGCACATCGCTGACGCCCGCCAGAGCCTTCTGTATCGGTTCGAGAAGTTCGCCGCCGCGGACTGTGGGCCGCATTGTCGTTCCAGCTTTCACGAGCAGCGCATCGTCAAAAACCTTGCGCAGCTTCGCCAATGCTCTGCTGACGGCGGGCTGACTCATTTGGCTTCGTTCTGCAGTCTTGGTGACGCTGCGCGTTTCGAGCAGCGTCTTCAAGATCACCAACAGGTTGAGATCGACGCGATAGAGGATGTCATCGGTTGACGGACGATCCACGGGCTCCTCATCGAAGGGTCGCTTCTGATGCACGTTTTCCAGTTAGTGAATAACGTTTATCGCGGTGGGCCACTTTCTGCAATTCGTCGCATCCCCTAGGTTCGTGGCGTCTCAGCCGCCCGGTAGCGTCTCCGGCGCTCGGCAATTCGAATGACAGAAGGAGTTTGTCTTGAGCGCCTACTCGATCAACCGCCGCAAGATCATGCTGACCGCTGCTGCGGCGCTCCCCGTGCTGGCAACCGGCGGTGGCGCCAAGGCGGCAGCACCGGGCAGTGCGGCGAACAATGCCGGATATTATCGATTTCGCGTCGGGGACATCCAGGCGACCGTGCTCAGCGACGGGCTCCTTTCTGGCCCGCCCAGGATATACGCCAACGATGCGCCGGAAATGGAGCTTCAGGAGGCACTGATCCGCGCATTCCTCCCTACGGACGTGATGACGCTCAATCTCAACACGCTTCTGATCGAGACGGGCGGCCGTCGCGTTCTCATCGAGGCTGGCGCAGCGCAGACGATGGGACCGAACGGTGGGCGAGTGTTTGGCAACCTCGCGGCTGTTGGCTTGAAGCCGGAGGATATCGACGTCGTCGTCGTCTCGCACACGCATCCGGACCATGTCGGTAATCTACGAAACGCCAACGGCGGCAAATCATTCCCGCGTGCAACGGTGTATCTGCCCGAAGCCGATTGGAATTTCTTCGTCCGCGGCGAGCCCGACCTTTCATACATGCCTGTAAATGCGGAATTCCGCCGACGATTCGGTGAGGCCATCAAGCGCAGCGTAGAACCGATTGCGACCGACGCCGTGTTGTATCAGGCCGGAACGGAGATCGTGCCTGGGTTGACCACGCTGGCAGCGCAGGGGCATACGCCCGGGATGGCGACGTTCCTCGTTCATTCAGGGTCAAGCCAGCTCTTGCTGACCGCCGATCTCGCATATCATCCGGTCGTCAATGTTGATCGAAATTGGCGACCAGGCCCCGATCGTGACAAGGATGCCGCATTGCAGTCGCGCCGCCGTATTTTCGACCGCGCGGCAGCGGACAAGCTTCTCGTCCTGGGATTCCATTACCCCTTCCCCGGTCTCGGCCGAATATTGAGAACCGACGGCGGCTACGCTTGGGTTCCTGCGAATTGGCAGTTCGACTGAATTTCGAAGGAGGAGCGAAACCGCTGCTCCCGGCGGGGGCGGTGACACAATGGGACGGATGTCCTGCAGAAAAAAGTAAGGCGCGACTGGCATCACCACAGTCGCGCCCTACGTCGCCGGCTTATGGGGCAGGGGGGAATAGCCGGCTGCTGAGATGACTCCTGCGCGCGAAAGTCGTTCCAGGGCTCGCGAAATATTTTGCCGGTCTGCGGCATTTTCCGCACACGGTTAAGTGATCGT
This sequence comes from Bradyrhizobium sp. USDA 336, assembly GCF_044908355.1. NCBI lineage: Bacteria > Pseudomonadati > Pseudomonadota > Alphaproteobacteria > Hyphomicrobiales > Nitrobacteraceae > Bradyrhizobium > Bradyrhizobium sp. USDA 336. Next base: position 6,687,956 of record NZ_JBIYDC010000002.1, read on the forward strand.
TGCTGTTGAGAACCCCCGATCCTGCGGCGGCGTTGTTCCCGTGCCCGCCATGGGGCGAGGATCGGCAGCCATGTCACAGATTCAAAAGGTTTTTTTGAGCGCAATTGCGGTCGTTGCCACCCTCGGTGCCGTGCAGCTGGCCTCCGGGCACGATCTCGCAGACCGCTGGCAGGCGGTCGCCGACCTCCCCAGCCACAGTTCCAGCGTCGCTGTGGGCCACAACGTCAACCGCACCGCCAAGGCAGACCGGCTCGCCGAGATCAAGCCGGCAGCTGTTCCCACCCGCACGGTCTCGATGCGGCTGAATGACCTCGCGGATACGTCGGTTCTGCTGCGGGTTCCCGCGGTCATCGAGACCGGCAATGCCAAGACGCCGGTGCTGCTCCAGAACCAGAAGAAGCCTCGCAACAAGCCGACGATCGCCTGTGAGCCGATGGTCAGCTCGCTAACCGAGGTCGCAAGGCTCCTCCAGCCCGGCCGCTGCGTGACCTGATCCACCCCGCCAGGGGTGGCTGGCAGACCCAGGCTTCACATCCTCTTGATCCGCCATTGCCTCGCGCTATATCCGGGTTCCCTCCCTTTTGTTTGACCGGGTAAGCGCATGACGACGTCAGATACGGCTGTGCATACGCAGCCTTTCCAGGCCGAAGTTTCCGAACTGCTGCACCTGATGGTGCACTCCGTCTATTCGGAAACCGACATCTTCCTCCGCGAGCTCATTTCCAACGCCTCCGATGCCTGCGACAAGCTGCGCTACGAGGCCATCGCCAGTCCCGCCCTGCTAGGCGAAGGCGGCGCACTCAAGATCCGCATCACCCCGAACAAGACGGCCAAGACGCTCACGATCGCCGACAACGGCATCGGCATGGAGCGGCAGGAGCTGATCGACCATCTCGGCACCATCGCCCGCTCCGGCACCAAGACGTTCGTGTCCAAGCTGAAAGAGGCCAAGGACGGGCTCGGCCTGATCGGCCAGTTCGGTGTCGGTTTCTATTCTGCCTTCATGGTCGCCGAGAAGATCGTCGTGATCAGCCGCCGCGCCGGCGAGAGCGATGTCTGGATCTGGACGTCCTCCGGCGGCTCCGGCTTCGAGATCGCCCGTGCCAGCGATGAGGAAGCGGCGCGCCTGACGCGCGGCACCGAGATCGTCCTGCACCTGAAGGACGACGCCAAGAAATATCTCGAGACCTACGAGATCGAGCGTATCGTCACCGCCTATTCCGACAACATCCTGTTTCCGATCGAGCTGGTGCCTGAAGAAGGCGAGCCGCGCCAGATTAACTCGGCGAGCGCGTTGTGGCAGCGCTCCAAGTCGGAGCTGACGGCTGACGATTACAAGAAGGCCTATCAGCAGATCGCCTCTGCCTTCGACGATCCCGCGATGACGCTGCACTACCGCGCGGAAGGACGTTACTCCTACGCCGTGCTGCTGTTCGCGCCCTCGACCAAGCCGTTCGACCTGTTCGAGCCGAACCGCAAGGGCCGCGTGAAGCTCTACGTGCGGCGCGTCTTCATCACCGACGATGCCGACCTCTTGCCGGGGTACCTGCGCTTCGTCCGCGGTGTGGTCGACAGCGAGGATCTTCCACTCAACATCTCGCGCGAGATGCTCCAGAACAATCCGCAGCTGGCGCAGATCCGCAAGGCGGTGGCGACGCGCGTGGTGTCCGAGCTCGAAAGCCTCGCCGACAAGGACCCGGAGAACTTTGCCAAGATCTGGGACGCCTTCGGCGCGGTACTGAAGGAAGGCATCTACGAGGATTTCGAGCGGCGCGAAAAGCTGCTGTCGCTGTCGCGCTTCACCACCACGTCGGGCGAGAAGCGGTCGCTGAAGCAGGTCATCGCCGATTTCAAGCCGAACCAGACCGAGATCTATTATCTCGTCGGCGACAGCATCGAGCGGCTGAAGTCCAATCCGCGGCTGGAAGCTGCGACCGCGCGCGGCATCGAGGTGCTGCTGCTGTCGGATCCCGTCGACGCGTTCTGGACCTCGATGCCCTCGGATTTCGAAGGCAAGCCGCTGAAGTCGCTGAGCCAGGGCGATCTCAATCTCGATTTGATTCCGCGTATCGACGATAAGGACGAGGCGAAGAAGGACGAGCCGGCTGCGGACGAAGCAGCCACCATCGCGGTGATCAAGGCCGCGCTGGGCGAGCGCGTCAGCGACGTCAAGGTCTCGACGCGCCTGACCAGCTCGGCCTCCTGCCTCGTCGCCGACAGCCAGGGCCCGAGCCGCGAGCTCGAGCGCATCTTGTCGCAGCAGAACCGCGGCATGAAGACCAAGCCGATCCTCGAGATCAATTTGCGCCATCCGCTGGTCACCGCGGTCACCAAGGCGCAGGCTGCTTCGACAGTCGTCGACGATATCAGCCTGCTCCTGCTCGAGCAGGCGCAGATCCTGGACGGCGAATTGCCGGAAGACCCGGCAGCGTTCGCGGCGCGGCTGAACCGGCTGGTGCTGCAGGGGCTCGGCGGCTAACGCTGCCTCGCAGCATCATTTCGACCGCGCTTGACCTAGGTCGTCAGGTCGCTCGGCGCGCATCGCTTCCGGCGCTGCGCGTCTCGCTCACCTTGACGTCATCAGGTCTTAGGAACAGTCGCGGACGGCGAGATGTTGTGTCATATAATGCGACGTCACCAATTCGAGGATTTCCCCATGCGCTTGTCATTCCTCACTGTTACCGCGATCTCCACGCTGCTGGGCGCGGCGGATGCCAGCGCGCAGCGATACGATCCGGCCTATCCCGTCTGCATGCACCGCTACGTCGGTGGCCCTGGTGGCGGAGGAAGTGACTATTACGACTGCTCGTTTACCTCGCTGGAGCAGTGCCGCGCCACGGCCTCGGGCCTTGCCGCGACCTGCGACCTCAATCCCTATTACGCCTTCAACGAATCGCCGCCGCCCCGCCGACGTCCCAAGAAGGTGCACTGAGCCGAGCGGGACCAAAGCCGCGACGTCTGCATTCATCACTCTTTCGACCTGATCACACCCGCCAGTACGCTGCCGGCGGGTGCGATCTTGGTTGCGGGCTGTTGACAGTTAACCGCGCCCTAACCGAGTTTACCTTGTCTCTTAACGCCTGGGTCAGGGCGCTCGGGCTAAGCTGTCGGACACCGCAGACCGCCCGAAAGAGTAAGCAATATGACCACCGGCGTCATCGAGCAGCCGAAAGCCGCGCGCGCACCGTCGGCTTCCAAGATCTGGTTGAGGGCGATCGAGCTCACGGCGCGGATCGAAACGCTGCCGGGCCGTCTGTTCGCCGACGTCGTCGACGATTGGGCGCAACGCCAGCCGAACCGCGTCGCTCTGGTGGCGGACGAGGCAAGCCTCGATTACGCAGGCCTCTCGAAGAGAATCAATCGCTACGCCCGCTGGGCGCGCTCGGTCGGCCTGTCCAAGGGCGATACCGTTGCGCTGATCATGCCGAACGGCATCGACTATGTCGCGGCCTGGCTCGGCATCAGTCGCGTCGGCGGTGTGGTCGCACTGATCAACACCAAGCTCGTCGGGCAATCGCTCGCGCACTGCCTTGATGTCGCGAAGCCGATGCATGTCATCGTTGCGCATGTGCTGACGGGAATGCTGGACAGCGCGGCTCCGCATCTGAAGACGGGGGCAAAAGTCTGGACGCATGGCGATAGCCGCAGCGAACGTGCGATCGACGTCGCGCTTGCCGTTCTCGATGACGGCCCGCTATCGCCGGAGGAGCATGGCCAGGTCACCATCGACGACCGTGCGCTGCTGATCTACACCTCCGGCACCACTGGCCTGCCGAAAGCCGCCAGCATCAGCCACCGCCGCATCCTCAATTGGGGCTTTTGGTTCGCCGGCCTCACCGGCGCGACGCCGCAGGATCGACTCTACGATTGTCTGCCGCTGTTCCATTCGGTCGGCGGCATCGTCGCGCCGTGCAGCATGCTGGCCGCCGGCGGCTCGGTGGTGATCGCCGAGAAATTCTCGGCCTCGCATTTCTGGTCCGACATCGTCCGGCACGACTGCACGCTGTTTCAATATATCGGCGAGCTCTGCCGCTATCTGCTCAAGGCCGCGCCCTCGGAATACGAGAACCGGCACCGCCTGCGGCTCGCTTGCGGCAACGGTCTGCGCGGCGATATCTGGGAGGATTTCCAGGCGCGTTTCGCCATTCCACGCATCCTCGAATTCTACGCTGCGACCGAAGGCAATTTCTCGCTGTTCAACGTCGAGGGCCAGCCGGGTGCGATCGGCCGCGTCCCGGCGCTGCTCGCGCACCGCTTTCCTGCAAGTCTCGTCAAGCTTGACCCCGATAGCGGCGCGCCGCTGCGCAATGAAGAGGGCTTCTGCATCGCCTGCAGCCGCGGCGAGGCCGGCGAAGCCATCGGCCGCATCGGCACCGCGGACGAGGGCGGTGGGCGCTTCGAGGGCTACACCGATGCCGGTGAGACCGAGAAAAAAGTCTTGCGTGATGTCTTCGTCAAGGGCGATGCCTGGTTCCGCACCGGCGATCTGATGCGGATGGACGACAAGGGATTCTTCCATTTCGTCGACCGTATCGGCGACACGTTCCGCTGGAAGGGCGAGAATGTCGCGACCTCGGAGGTGAACGATGCCGTGCGCGATTTCACCGGCGTCGTCGATGCCACTACCTATGGCGTCAGCATTCCCGGCGCCGACGGCCGGGCCGGCATGAGCGCGATCGTCGTGAACGAGGGCTTTGACATCGCCGCGCTGCCCGCCCATCTCGCGCAGCGCCTGCCGGTCTACGCCCGCCCGCTCTTCATCCGCATCTCGCGCGAGCTCGACGCCACCGAGACCTTCAAGCAGAAGAAGGGCGAGCTCGCCCGCGAAGGGTTTGATCCGGCTGCGGTCTCCGATCCGCTGTTCATGCTCGACCCGACATCGGGCGCGTACGTTGCGCTGGACGCGGAGACGTATGCGGCCATCTCGGGCGGTACGATCAGGCTGTAGGGCAACCAAAATCGAGAGTTAGGTCCAATTTTATCTGAATTGTCCAAGAAGCCATTTACTTCTGTCGGGTAAACAGACCGCGATGGGGAGGCGGTCAGCAAGAGCCGCCGCAACAACGAGATCGATAACAAAGCGAGCCAACCATGTCGGTAAGGTCAAAGGTCATTGAAGCGATCCAGCAGATCGCCAAGGAGCAGCACGTCACGCTTCCCGCCCTCTCGGACGATCTGTCCCTGCATGAGACGGGCTTTGACTCGCTCGCCTTCGCCATCCTGGTCGCCCGCCTCGAGGACGAGACCGGCGTCGACCCCTTCACCATTTCCGAGGACGCAGCGTTCCCCGCCACGGTGGGCGATTTCGTGCGGGCCTACGAAAATGTCCCCGCGTGAGATCTTTGCACTTCGCGACCATCTTGGCGCGGAGCTGAAAGGCCGCGCGATCTCCGATGCACATGATGTCGTATCGCTGACGGGCATCCTGTCGCACACGGTTCTGGGCGGCCGGCTGCACGAGTTGTCCGGCCGTGCCGTGCTGCTCAAGCTGTCGGACCAGCTCCGGTCCGGCCTTGCCATGATTGAGCTCGACGGTATCGCCCGCCGCATGCTGTTGTGTCCGCCGGACCTCAATCCGGCGCATCTCGACGCCTTGATCGCGGATGCGGGGATCGATGCCGTCGTCACCGACGAGCCCGATTGCTGGGCGGCGTCCGGCGTGCCGCTGGTCGTCACCGCGCACTTGCCGCCGCAAGCCGCGGCGCCTGCCAAGACCGAGCGGGGCACCGAATGGCTGATGTTGACTTCGGGCACCTCGGGCGTGCCAAAGATCGCCGGCCATACGCTGGAAGCCTTGACCGGTGCGATCGTCGCCGAAGGCCCGTCGCGCGGACCTGCACCGGTCTGGGCAACGTTCTACGACATCCGCCGCTATGGCGGCCTGCAAATCTTTCTCCGTGCCATCCTCTCCGGCGGCTCGTTGGTGCTGTCCGATCCCCATGAGGCGCTCGCCGATCACGTCGCGCGGCTGAAGGCGCGCGGTGTCTCGCATATCTCCGGCACGCCCTCGCACTGGCGCAAGCTCCTGATGAGCGGCTCGGCCGCGCAATTCGCCCCGGCTTACGTCCGCCTCTCCGGCGAGATCGCCGACCAGGCCGTGCTCGACGGCCTGAAGGCGGCATTCCCCCACGCGTCCGTCGGCCATGCCTATGCCTCGACCGAGGCCGGCGTCGGTTTCGCCGTCAATGACGGGCTGGAAGGCTTTCCGGCCGACTATCTCGGCAACCGCAACGGCGTCGAGATGAAGGTCGTCGACGGCTCGCTGCGCATCCGCTCAACGCGCACGGCCCATGCCTATATCGGCCGCAATGCGGCGTCGCTCACCGACGACGACGGCTTTGTCGATAGCGGCGACATCGTCGAGCTGCGCGGCGACCGCTATTATTTCGTCGGTCGTCGTGGCGGCATCATCAACATCGGCGGACTGAAGGTCCACCCCGAGGAGATCGAGGCCGTGATCAACCGCCATCCCGACGTGCGGATGTCGCGCGCGAAGTCGCGCAAGAGCCCGATCACCGGCGGCATCGTGGTCGCGGACGTGATCCTCGCCGAGGGCACCGATCCGGCGCGCGCGAAAGAGATCCGCGACCAGATCCTGGATCTGTGCCGTGCCCAGCTCGCATCCCACAAGGTGCCGGCGGTGCTCCGCTTCGTCGAGGCGCTCGACGTTACCCCGGCCGGAAAACTGGCGCGCACCGATGCATAACGTTCTCGTCACCGGCGGCAGCCGCGGCATCGGGCTTGCAATCGGCAAGCGTCTGGTTGCTGCCGGCTTCAACGTGATCGCGGCAGCGCGGCGCGAAAGCGACGAGCTCAAGGCGGCCATCGCTGCCGCCGACGGGCGCCTGCATTTCCGCGCCTGCGATCTTGCCGTGATCGATGCAATCCCGGCCTTCGCAAAGCTCGTCCGCGACGAATTCGGTCCGATCTACGGCCTCGTCAACAATGCCGGTCTCGGCACCGAAGGCCTGCTGGCCACCATGCACAATTCCGAGATCGAGGCGCTGGTGCAGCTCAACGTGCTGTCGCCGATCATCCTCACCAAGTATGTGGCCCGACAAATGATGGCCGACGGCGCGGGGCGCATCATCAACATCTCCTCGATCATCGCGACGACAGGCTATAACGGCCTGTCCGTCTATGGCGCGACCAAGGCCGCCGCGACCGGCTTCACCCGCTCGCTGGCCCGTGAGGTCGGCAAGCTCGGCATCACCGTGAACGCGATCGCGCCAGGCTTCATCGACACCGAGCTCACCCACAATCTCTCCGAGGAAGGCCGCAAGCGCATTGCGGGCCGCAGCGCGTTGCGCCGGCTGCCGGAGACGGACGACGTCGCGCGCATGGTGGAATACCTTTTGGGCGAAGGCGGCCGCAACGTCACCGGCACCGTGTTCACCATCGACGCGGGCAATACCGCCTAAGCGGAACCCGACTGCCACAATTGCGTTGATCACGCGCAATGACAGCCAGCCGGATTTGGTCGTAAGATGCCCCGCAATCGATTGGTTTACGTCAATCGGTCTGCCCTAAACGAAGGGGAGCAGTCGATGACCACTTCAAACATGAGCGCTTCAAGTCGGGTCCTGAAAGAGCCGGTGCGTGTGAATGAGGTCCGCTGCCCGCCGATGTCGCATCAGAATTCCGGCGATCACGGCCACGAGGCGTATCCGCAGCAATTCGTGCACCTGATCGGCTGCCACGACGTCCCTGCATCCCAGCTGCGCAAGCGTCAGGACGAGAAGCTGCACTAGCCGCTCACGGCCGCTGCTTCGGCAGGTCAATCCGCTCGTGTGAAGATTCCGGCGGTACTTCGGTGAGGCGGCGGATGCGGCGCTCGCGCATGGCAGAGTCCTTGCTGTTGAAGTCGGACACCTCGATTTTCCCATGCAACCCCTTGGGGCCGCGCGACGATAGCCGCTCTCCCCCGTGGTCGTTTGACGCCGATCAGTGATCGCGCCGGGGCATTGCAAGGCGGCCGCATCTTGTTGTCCGGGCCACTTTCGGCCAATGATCGAAAGGGGGCGCGAGCCAGCGAACCCGGATCGATCCTGCCACGTATTTTGTTTCGTATTCCAACCGTCCGGCAATCCCGATGAGCTCAGGCGAGTCCTTCTATGGCGGCATTCCCGTCTTCCGAGGCTTCACCAGCCTGATGGATCCTGCGCTCTATGCGCCGCTGCCGGACGACTGGAGCATCGGTGTTGCCGATATCGTCGATTCGACCAAGGCGATCGCGGCGCAGCGCTACAAGGCCGTGAACATGGCGGGTGCCGCCGTGATCGCGGCGGTGACCAATGCGCTGGAGGGGCGGGAATTCCCCTTCGTGTTCGGCGGCGACGGAGCCAGTTTCGCGGTGGCGCCTGACGATGTCGAACTTGCCCGCCAGGCGCTGGCTGCGACCGCGACCTGGGTGCGCGAAGACCTCGATCTGACCCTGCGCGTCGCCTTGGTGCCGGTCAGCGTCATTCGCACACACGGCCTCGATGTGCGCGTCGCCCGGTTCGGGCCGTCGGCCAACCTGTCCTATGCGATGTTTTCGGGCGGCGGGCTCGCCTGGGCCGACGCCGCGATGAAGTGCGGCGAGTTTGCCGTCGAGGAGGCGCCTGCCGGCACGCAGCCGGACCTTTCGGGCCTGTCGTGTCGTTTCGAGGTGATGCCGGCGGCGCGCGGCCTGATCCTGTCGGTGCTGGTGATGCCGGCGCGTGGCGTCGATCCGCAGGCCTTCCGCAAGGTGATCGAGGACATCATTCATCTCGTCGAGCGAAGCCCGGAGGGCGGCCGGCCGGTGCCGCCGCAGGGGCCCCCGCTGAAATGGCCGCCGCAGGGCGTGGAATTCGAGGCCCGCACCAGGCGCGGCGGTCCGCTGCTCGCGCGCAGAGCCAGCGTGCTGGCCTATACGCTGTTCGCTTATTTCATCATGCGCTTCGATATCAAGATCGGCGGTTTCGTGCCCAGCCTCTACAAGCGCCAAGTGGTCGAGAACTCGGACTTCCGTAAATACGACGACGGCCTGCGCATGATCCTGGACTGCACGCCGCAGCTCGAGCGCGCCTTGAACGATCGTCTCAAAGCCGCCGCGCGCGAGGGCATCGTGCGCTACGGCCTCTACCAGCAGGACGCTGCGATGATGACCTGCTTCGCGCCGTCGGCGCTGCGCAGCGATCACGTCCATTTCATCGACGGCGCGCGCGGCGGCTATGCCTCGGCGGCGACGGCGTTGAAGGCGATGATGGCAGCGGGTTAGCGCCCCGCGCGCGTCCAGGTCTCACCGCCGCAGAGCGCGCCGACGCAGCCTTCGACCCGTAGCGCGTCCGCGCCGGTCAGGCTGACGTTGCTCGCATAGGTGCTGCCGTCGTCGGCATTGTAGATCTGGCCCGACCATTTGTTCGGTCCTGCCGGCTCCATGCCGCTGAACAATGGCAGGCCGATCATCGGACGCCTGGCCAGCGCGGGATTGGGATTCTTGCTGTCTGTGGCGGGCTGGCCGGTCGCGCTGTCCATGGGTTCGCGCAGCCAGACGATGTGGCCGCAGATGCCGCCGCCGCATTTGCTGATCTTGACGCGCGCATCGCCCGCCTGGGTGAGCCAGGTCCCTTCGGCGCTCTGCGCATAGGCGGAAGGCGCACCGATCAGCGCAGCCAGAATGACGGTGAGAGCGGCGAATCTGAATGTCATGGAGAGGAGCCCTGGAATGGAGGCGCCTCCATAGCAGCAAATCGAGCGCGCGCAACGTCCGAGGGAATCACATTCTGAGCTTATCTGCCTGCGCCTATTTACCTGCGATCATTTGCCCCAGCGCGCGAAAGCGACCGAGGCGGCGGTCGAGAGCCCGAACACGACCATGGCGCCGCCGACCAGCGCGAACAGGGTCCAGGCCGGAGCCTGCGCGGTCATCAGTCCGATACCGCCGATCGCGACGATCAGAAGCCGTGCCGTGGAGGCGAGCACGGGACCGCCGACGCGTGCGGCGCCTTGCGAGGAGAAGTAAAGCGACACGCCCATGCCGAAGAATACGAAGGCCGGACCTGCCCAGTGGAAATAGCTGTGCGCGGCGGCGGTGACGCCGGGATCGCGGGTGAAGAGCCCGACCCACAGCGACGGAGCGAGCGCAACGACGAGCCCGATCAGGCCCACCGTGAGTCCTGAGGCCGCAGCCGCGGTCCAGGCGACACGCCGCGCGCGCTTCACATGCCCGGCGCCGATCGCCATGCCGACCATCGGCACCGAGGCGATGCCGAAGGCGAAGGTGATCGGGATCAGCAGAAATTCGAGCCGCGAGCCGATGCCGTAGCCGGCCAGCATCTCGGTGCCGAAGGTCGCGAGGATCTTCGTGAAGATCAGAATGGTGAGCACGGTCTGGAGCGGCGACAGGCAGGCCACCGCGCCCACTTTGAGAATGTCCAGGAACATCGCGCGCTCGAAATGGAAGGCGCGGAGATTGAGCGGCAGCCGGCTGCGGCCTGACATCAGATACCAGAGGAAGAACAGTGCCGCGCAGCTGAACGCGATCAGCTGGCCGCTCGCCACGCCCGGCATGCCGAATTGCGGCACGCCGAACAGGCCGAGCCCCAGCGTGCCGCCGAGCACGATCTGCAGCACGCTCGCCCCGATCAGAATCATCGAAGGCAGGCGCATGTCGCCGGTACCGCGGATCACCGAGGCCAGCGTGTTGACGAGCCAGATCGCGACCGCGCCGGAGAACAGCACCTGCGAATAGCCGCTGGCCTCTTCGAGCACGCGCTCGCGTCCGCCGAGCAGCGAGAAGAAGGAGCGGCCGAAGGCGAGCATCATCACCGTGAAGAACAGCCCGCCGCAAAGGCCGATGATGGCGGCATGCAGCGCCAGCGTCGCGGCGCGGTCGCGATCCCCTGCGCCGAGCGCGCGGCTGATCGCAGAGGAGACGCCGCCGCCCATCGCGCCGGCGCTCATCATCTGCGTCAGCATCGCGAACGGAAACACCAGCGCGATCGCAGCAAGGGGGATGGTGCCGAGCCGGCCGATATAGGAGGTCTCGGCTACCGCAACCAGCGTGCTCCCGACCATCGCGATCATGTTGGGGATCGCGAGCCGCAGCAGCGTCGGCAGGATCGGCGCGGTCAGGAGGCTGGCGATGGGGGAGGCGACCGGCGCAACCGGCGGGACGGCATCTGCTGGGGCGTCGATCGTCATGTCCACCGGGCGGAAAATTAAATGATGACCGACATATTATAAGAGAATGAGCCGGCCGGCGCAGCCCTGGCTCACGCAGGGCTCACCATGGCAGGCCGCATAGGTCGATGGTGCCCAGCGTCGGCGCGCGCACGATGTGGAAGACATAGGGCGCCATGTAGGTGAACCGGATCCGCCCTTCCGGCTGTTCGCAATAGACCTCGCCTTTGAACGGCAGCCAGCTCCGGGCCTCGTAGAACGCGAAATTGTGCGGCTCGCAGAACAGTAGGGCGAACCGAACCGCCTCGTTGGCGCGCATGGTATGCACCGCCGCGTCGATCGCCATGGTCGCATAGCCACGGCCGCGCTGGTCCTCGCGCGTGGAGACGCCGCCGATGCCGCCGATATGAATCTTCTGTCCGTTCCAGGTGATGGTGCGGAAGTAGATGCCGACATGGCACACGAGACCATCCTCGGGCGTCTCGACCAGCACGCGGAGATCGGCATTGGCCCATTTGACATGGGCCCAGGGCTTGCCTGCGACGAATTGCGGTGCCCAGACCGCCTGAAGTAGCGGCTCGGCGATCGGCCACGAGGCGTCGCCGTTCAATATGTCGATCTCGATGCTCATGGCCTCGTCCTCCACAGCTCCGCTTCGTGGCGCGTTTGTTCTGTCTTAAGCGCCTCAAAGGCAATGATATTTTACAGCGAACCGCAGGTCTGATCGACGGCGGCCGGTTGCGACGAATTTGTGCATTCAAGCAGGACGCGCCAAGTCACGCCTTTTCGCAAATTCTGAGGTATTTAATGGCGGCGGAACCTTCTATAAGGGGTGACCGTTAGAACTCGTTCCCCACCAGTTGCGGACAAGAAGCCATGACCTTTACGCTGCCCCCACTCCCTTACGCCTATGACGCCCTCGGCCAGTACATGTCGAAGGAGACGCTGGAATATCACCACGACAAGCATCATCAGGCCTACGTCACCAACGGCAACAACGCGCTCAAGGGGACCGAATGGGAAGGCAAGTCCCTTGAGGAGATCGTCAAGGGCTCGTTCGGCAAGAATCCCGCGGTGTTCAACAATGCCGGCCAGCACTACAACCACATCCACTTCTGGAGCTGGATGAAGCCCAATGGCGGCGGCACCAAGCTGCCGGGCAAGCTCGAGAAGAAGATCAACGAGGACCTCGGCGGCTTCGAGAAGTTCAAGACGGACTTCCAGGCGGCCGGCGTCGGCCAATTCGGCTCCGGCTGGTGCTGGCTCCAGGTCAAGAATGGCAAGCTCGAGATCTCCAAGACCCCGAACGGCGAGAATCCGCTGGTGCACGGCGCCACCCCGATCCTCGGCTGCGACGTCTGGGAGCACTCCTACTACATCGACTATCGCAACCGGCGTCCCGATTATCTCAAGGCGTTCGTCGAGAACCTCGTGAACTGGGAATACGTGGAGTCCCTGTTCGAGAAGGCGTAACAGGTGTCATTCCGGGGCGCGCGAAGCGCGAGCCCGGAATCCATTTGTCTGCTCGGATGACGCCCGATGGATTCCGGGTTCGGGCTGACGCGCCGCCCCGGAATGACAGAAACAAAGGCGGTCGCAGGCGCGGCCGCCTTTTTGCTGTGCGGAATTGCCCTGCGCGGCGCGCGCATGGGTCTGTCGTCACACCGTTTGCATCGGGGGAACACCGCCCTTAATCAGGACGGGCATCACCCTCGAGCGACTCTAGCCCGTTGTCAGAACCTTCCCCGAACAATCCGGCGCCTGGCGGCGACGCGGAATCCGAGCCGCGGCCGGGCCGGGTCCGCAAGCCGATCGGCTGGTCGACCATCATCATCGCAGCTCTGGTGGCGGTGAGTGCAGCACTGGTCTGGCGGCGGGACGGCACTGACGGCGTTCTGGACATCCTCACCCACGATCTCTCGTTGTTCTCCGGCATCCTGCCGCGCGTGCTCGCCGGCTGCCTGTTAGGGGCCTTCATCTCGGAAATCCTGCCGCACGAGAAGGTCTCGCGCTCGCTCGGGCCGAAATCCGGCCTGATGGGCCTGCTGATCGGCACCGCCTTCGGCGCAATTCTGCCCGGCGGTCCCTTCACGGCCTACCCGGTGGCTAGTGCGCTGCTCGCGGTCGGCGCCGATTTCGGCGCCACCATCGCCATGGTCGTGAGCTGGACGCTGATCGGCTATGGCCGGGCGGTCGCCTGGGAAATCCCGATCATGGGCACCGATTTCACGCTGTGGCGGATCGTGATCTCGCTGCCGCTGCCGGTGCTCGCCGGCGCCCTCGGCCGCTTCGTCTATGTCAGGCTCTATCCGAAGCCGCTCGCGAAGGACGACGAGAGTTGAGCGCAGCGCTTCTGATCGACGTCCTGCTGTGGGGTTCGGTGCTCGGCGTCGGACTGATCGCCTTTCGTCGTGGGCGCCCGGTGTTCGTGGCCTCCTTGCGCGAAGGTACGATGGATTTCGTCAACATCGTGCCGCGGATCGCGCTTGGCGTGATCGGCTCCGGCTACATCGCCGCCATCATCCCGCAGGAGGTGATCACCAGCTGGCTCGGCCCGGATAGCGGCTGGCTCGGGGTTGCCACCGCTGTGGTCGCCGGCGCCGCCACGCCCGGCGGCCCCGTGGTCGGCTTTTCCATCGGCGCGGTGGCGCTGAAGTCGGGCGGCGGCGTGCCGCAGGTGGTCGCCTACGTCGTCGCCTGGGCGCTGTTCGCCTTCCAGCGGGTGATCCTGTGGGAGATCCCGTTCATGCCGGCCCGTTTCGTCTGGTTCCGCTGCGCCGTGTCGGTGCCGTTTCCGTTCGTGGCGGCCGCTATCGCCATGGTGATCGGCAAGCCGTGAAGCGGAATGGCAGCCCGCCGTGGACAGTCGTAATGTTATAATATAACGTCCGCAAATGGCTCCCGCCGCGTCTCACGCCCACCAGCACGACCATGCTCATGGCCATTCCCATGGTCACGGCCATGGACATTCGCACGGGCACGATCACGCCCACGCCCATGTCCACGATGCGGCCTCGCCGCATCCGGCCCAGGCCGCGCCCTGGTCGATCCTGCGCATGACCATGGCGGGCCGCCTCGCGGCCGCGCTCGCCGTCTGTGCCGTGCTGTGGGGCATCGTCTTGCTGGCGATGAGGTGACGATGGCCGCGTTGCACTTTCACAACGTCACGCTCGGCTATGACCGGCACCCCGCCGTGCATCATCTCAGCGGCGAGGTCGCGCCGGGCGCGCTGGTCGCGGTGATCGGCCCGAACGGGGCCGGCAAGTCGACGCTGCTGCGCGGCATCGTCGGCATCCTGAGGCCGCTCGACGGGACGATCCATCTCGGCGGGCTCGATGCCCGCGACGTCGCCTATCTGCCGCAGAGCGCGGAGATCGATCGCAGCTTCCCGATCTCGGTGTTCGATTTCGTCGGCACCGGGCTGTGGCGCGGCACAGGCTTGTTCGGCGGCATCGGCAAGGCCGCGCGCGACAAGATTCTCCGGGCAATCGGAGCCGTTGGCCTCAGCGGTTTCGAGAACCGCCCGATCGGCACGCTCTCCGGCGGTCAGATGCAGCGCGTGCTGTTCGCCCGTGTGCTGCTCCAGGATGCCAGCCTGATCGTACTCGACGAGCCCTTCAACGCCATCGACAGCAAGACCACCGCCGATCTGCTCGCGCTGGTGAGGCGCTGGCATGGCGAGGGTCGCACCGTGCTCGCCGCGCTGCACGACATGGAGATGGTGCGCAATCATTTCACCGAAACGCTGGTGCTGGCGCGCGGCCCCGTCGCGTGGGGCCCGACGGCGGAGGTGCTGACGCCGGAAAATCTGCTGGTCGCGATGCGGATGTGCGAGGCCTTCGACGACAGCGCCGCGGCCTGCGCGGCCGATGATATCAGCTCGCGGGCGGCCTGATATCCGATGCTCTATGACGCGCTGATCGGTCCGTTCACCGAATTCGAGTTCATGCGGCGCGCGCTCGCCGCGGTGATCGCGTTGGCGCTGGCGGGGGCGCCGATCGGCGTGTTCCTGATGCTGCGGCGGATGAGCCTCGTCGGCGACGCCATGGCGCACGCGATCCTGCCTGGCGCGGCGGTCGGTTTCCTGCTCTCCGGCCTCAATCTGTTCGCGATGACGGCCGGGGGCCTGGTCGCCGGCTTTGCCGTCGCGATCCTCGCTGGTGTGGTCGCACGCTCGACCGGGCTGAAGGAGGACGCCTCGCTCGCGACCTTTTATCTCGCTTCGCTTGCGCTCGGCGTCACCATCGTCTCCATCAAGGGCACCAACATCGATCTCCTGCACGTGCTGTTCGGCAACATCCTCGCGATGGACGACCAGACCCTGCTGGTGGTGGCCTTCAACGCCACGGTGACGCTGCTGGTGCTCGCGGTGATCTATCGCCCGCTCGTGATCGAGAGCGTCGATCCGCTGTTCCTGCGCACGGTGAGCCGGGCCGGCGGCCCGGCCCATCTCGCCTTCCTGGCGCTGGTCGTCATCAACCTCGTCAACGGCTTCCAGGCGCTGGGCACGCTGCTGGCGGTGGGTCTGATGATCCTGCCTGCGGGCATCGCAAGGTTCTGGTCGCGCGATCTCACCGCGATGATCTGCATCGCCGTCATTGCTGCTGCGGTGTCCGGCTATGCCGGCCTTGTGCTCTCGTTCCAGACCCGCGTGCCTTCGGGCCCCGCGATCATCCTCGTGGCGACGGTGCTCTACATCGTCTCCGTCCTGTTCGGCCGCGTCGGCGGCATCGTCCGGCAGCTGTTTCCCGGCCGGCATCTGGAAGCATGACGATGCGTTTCATCCTGGTTTGTGCGCTGTTGCTGATCGCCTCGCCGCTTGAGGCCGCGGAGCGGCTCAACGTCGTCGCGAGCTTCTCGATCCTCGGCGATTTCGTCCGCAATGTCGGTGGTGACCGCATCAACCTGACGACGCTGGTCGGGCCCGACGGCGATGTCCACGTCTATGCGCCGACCCCTAGCGATGCCAAGCGGGTCGCGGCGGCGAAGCTCGTCATTGTCAACGGGCTCGGGCTGGAGGGCTGGCTGCCGCGCCTCGTGCAATCCTCCGGCAGCAAGGCGAAGGTCGTGACTGCAAGCGCCGGCATCACGCCGCTGAAAATGGGTGCGGCCGCTGATCCCCACGCCTGGCAGTCCATCCCGAACGCCAGGATCTACGTCACCGACATTGCAAGCGCGCTCGCCGCGGCCGCTCCTGACGACGCGGAGTTCTTCCGCGGCCAGGTCAAGGCCTATCTGGAAAAGCTCGAAACACTGGACCGCGAGGTCCGCGACGCCGTCGCAAAAATCCCGCCGGAGCGGCGCAAGGTCATCTCCACCCACGATGCCTTCGGCTATTTTTCCGCCGAGTACGGTATCCGGTTCATCGCCCCCCGGGGCGTCTCCACGGAGACCGAGCCGAGCGCGCGAGATATCGCCGCCATCATCGGCCAGATCAAGGCCCAGAAAATCCCCGCCGTATTCCTTGAAAATATCAGCGATGATCGCCTGATCCGGCGGATCGCCGCCGAGACCGGCGCCAAGGTCGGCGGCACCCTGATTTCGGACGGTTTGACCGGCGAAAAGGGCCCCGCACCCACTTACATTGACATGGTCAGGCACAATATAAAGGCCCTGACCAGCGCGCTTGACCATTAGGGCAGGGGCCACCCGCCTCGCGTCGCGCGAAAAAGCCTTGAAGTCCGGAGTTGTTATGTCTGACGCGACCTCCCAGAAGATTCCCGTGACCGTGCTGACCGGCTATCTCGGTGCCGGCAAGACCACGCTGCTCAACCGTATCCTGTCGGAGAACCACGGCAAGAAATACGCCGTCATCGTCAACGAATTCGGCGAGATCGGCATCGACAACGACCTCATCATCGGCGCCGATGAGGAAGTGTTCGAGATGAACAACGGCTGCATCTGCTGCACCGTACGGGGCGACCTCGTCCGCATCATGGACGGCCTGATGAAGCGCAAGGGCAAGTTCGACGCCATCATCGTCGAGACCACTGGCCTCGCTGATCCCGCGCCGGTCGCGCAGACCTTCTTCGTCGACGAGGATGTGCAGAAAAACGCCCGGCTCGATGCGGTCGTGACGGTCGCCGACGCCAAATGGCTGTCCGACCGGTTGAAGGATGCACCCGAGGCCAAGAACCAGATCGCCTTTGCCGACGTCATCGTTCTGAACAAGACCGACCTCGTCAACAAGGGCGAGCTCGCCGAGGTCGAGGCCCGTATCCGCGGCATCAATCCGTATGCGAAGCTGCATCGCACCGAGCGCTGCGCGGTGGCGCTGGCCGACGTGCTCGACCGCGGAGCGTTCGATCTCGACCGCATCCTCGACATCGAGCCGGCTTTCCTGGAGGCCGACGATCATGACCACGACCATGATCATCACCATCATCACGGCCACGACCACCATCATCACCATGATAACGGTCACGGCCTGAAGCACTATCACGACGAGGAGATGCAGTCGCTCTCGCTCAAGACCGACAAGCCGCTCGATCCCAACGTGTTCATGCCCTGGCTGCAGAACCTGGTGCAGGTCGAGGGCGGCAAGATTCTGCGCTCCAAGGGCATCCTCGCCTTCCACGACGACGACGACCGCTACGTCTTCCAGGGCGTCCATATGATGCTGGAGGGCAACCACCAGCGGAAGTGGAAGGAGGGCGAGCCGCGCGAGAGCCGCCTCGTCTTCATCGGCCGCGAATTGCCCGAAGAGGCGATCCGCAAGGGTTTCGAGAGCTGCATCGTCTCGTGATGAAAGAGTTTACGCCCGCGCCCGAGTCCGCTTCGATCGTTTCCGTCACCGACCGCGTCAAGCCGATTGCGCTCGGCATGGCAGTGACCTCGGTGCATTTCCTGAAGGATCGCGCCGCCTTCGTCGGCGGCGAGGAGAACGTCGCATTCGTCGATGCCAATTGCGAGATCACCACGGTTGCCGTGCATAGCGGCGGCATTCTCTCGACCGCCTCCGACGGCAAGCGCCTCGTCATGGGCGGCGACGACGGCAAGGTCGTCTCGCTCGATGCCAAGGGCGAGGTGACGCTGCTCGCCACCGATCCCAAGCGGCGCTGGATCGACGCGGTGGCGCTGCACGCCGACGGCGCCTTCGCCTGGTCGGCCGGCAAGACCGCGACCGTCAAGAGCGGCAAGGCCGAGGAGAAGTCGATCGACGTGCCCTCGACCGTCGGCGGCCTTGCCTTCGCGCCGAAGGGCCTGCGGCTCGCTATCGCGCATTACAACGGCGTGACGCTGTGGTTTCCGAACATGGCGGGATCGGCCGAATTCCTGCCCTGGGCCGGCTCGCATCACGCGGTCACCTTCAGCCCCGACAACAAATTCCTGGTCACCGCGATGCACGAGCCGGCGCTGCACGGCTGGCGGCTCGCCGACAACAGACACATGCGCATGACCGGCTATCCGGGCCGCGTCCGCTCGATGTCGTGGAGCGCCGGCGGCAAGGGGCTGGCGACCTCGGGCGCCGACACGGTGATCATCTGGCCGTTCGGCAGCAAGGACGGTCCGATGGGCAAGGAGCCCGCGATGCTCGCGCCGCTGCAGGCGCGCGTCTCCGCGGTCGCCTGTCATCCCAAGAACGACATTCTCGCCGCCGGTTACAGCGATGGTACGGTGCTGATGGTCCGGCTGGAGGATGGCGCGGAGATCCTGGTCCGCCGCAACGGCACGCCGCCCGTGGCCGCGATCGGCTGGAATGCGAAGGGCACGCTGCTGGCTTTTGCCGACGAAAATGGGGACGGCGGTCTGCTCGAGCTTTAATCTGTCATCGTTCCAGCCGTAGGGTGGGCAAAGGCGCTCTTGCGCCGTGCCCACCATTCTCTCCGCAACGCAAGAATCGTGGGCACGTCGCGCAAAGAGCGCGCCTTTGCCCACCCACGGCAGCTCAAATTCATGCGATTTCTGACGACCTTCCAGCTTGCCGACTTTGGCGACACCCTGGTCAGCCTGATCACGGCCTTCGTGCTGGGTACGCTGATCGGCGCCGAGCGGCAATACCGTCAGCGCACCGCGGGGCTGCGCACCAACGTGTTGGTCGCAGTGGGCGCCGCCGCCTTCGTCGATCTCGCCATGCATCTGGACGGTGCCGAGGGTGCGGTCCGCGTGATCGCCTATGTCGTCTCCGGCATCGGCTTCCTGGGGGCCGGCGTCATCATGAAGCAGGGCATGGACGTGCGCGGGCTCAACACCGCGGCGACCCTGTGGGCCTCGGCCGCGGTCGGCTCCTGCGCCGGCGCCGACATGGTTGCGCAGGCGGCGGCGCTGACCGTGTTCGTCATCGCCGGCAACACCATGCTGCGTCCGCTGGTCAACGCCATCAACCGTATCCCGATGAACGAGAAGGCGCTGGAGGCGACCTATTATTTCAAGCTCGCGGTTGCGGTCGACGCCTTGCCCGACATGCGCGACCGCCTCGTCGACAAGCTCGAGGCGGCGAAATATTCGGTGGCCGACATTGAGGTCGCCGAGATCAGCGAAGGCATTCTGGAGATCGCTGCCAAGCTGGTTGCGACCGCGGTCGACCCGAACGAGCTGAACGCGGTCGCGACCGATCTGCAGCATTTGCCGGGCGTCCGGCATGCAACCTGGGAAGTCAGCACGACGGAGTAGCGCGGCGTTTTGGCGCGTGCCGGTGGGTTCCGCGCGTTTTCGGTTCCGGAACCGGCGCGCCCCAGTTTCGTTGATCCCGCGAACAAAGGCGGTGATGGACATGCCCGGCCGAGATGACAAGCGCACACTGAAGCTCAACCTGGCAATCGCTGGTGCACTGTTCGCAGCAGGCGTTGCGGTGTCGGTGATGTCCCTGGCGCAAATCCGCGCCGAAAGCCGCATGCAGCTGGCGCAGGCGACGCCCCCGCTCCAGGGCACCCCGTCCGACGAACAGAGCAAGGTGCCCGCGGAGGCGAAGCCCGGCGGTGATCGCCCGACGACGCCGGCCCCCGAGCCGGCACGGCCGGATCCGCAGACTCAGGGCGCGGCGACCAGGCCAGCGCTGCCGCCAGCGCCGGCCGAGAAGATCGCGCCGCCCATGGAGAAGAAGTAGTTTTTTTCCGGTCATTCCGGGGCGCGCGAAGCGCGAACCCGGAATCCATTTACCCGCAGAGTCTGCCGCCCGATGGATTCCGGGCTCGACGCCACGCGTCGCCCCGGAATGACGGGCGGAGAGAGCCCCGCCTCACCGCACCAGTATATTCCGGAACTGCCAGGGATCGCTGCTGTCGATATCCTCCGGGAACAGTCCCGGACGATCCGTCAGCGGCGTCCACTCAGTATAAAAGCCCTTCACCGGACCGAGATAGGGCAGCTGAATTTCGAGCAGGCGCTCGAAATCCATTTCGTCGGCCTCGACGATGCCTTCGTTCGGGTTCTCCAGCGCCCAGACCATGCCGCCGAGCACGGCGGAGGTCACCTGCAGGCCGGTGGCGTTCTGGTAGGGCGCGAGCTCGCGGGTCTCTTCGATCGACAGCTGCGAGCCGAACCAATAGGCGTTCTTGTCATGGCCGAACAGCAGCACGCCGAGCTCGTCGATGCCGTCGACGATCTCGTTCTCGTCGAGGATGTGGTGCTTCTCCTGCATCTTCCCGGCGCGGCCGAACATTTCATGCAGCGACAGCACGGCATCGTCGGCCGGATGGTAGGCATAGTGGCAGGTCGGCCGGTAGATCGCCTTGCCCGACGCATCGCGCACGGTGAAGTAATCGGCGATCGAGATCGACTCGTTATGGGTGACCAGGAAGCCGTACTGGGCTCCGCGGGTCGGGCACCAGGTGCGCACGCGCGTGTTGGCGCCGGGCTGCATCAGGTAGATGGCGGCGCCGCAGCCGGCTTCATGGGTGTGCGCATTCTCGGGCATCCATTTCTCGTGGGTGCCCCAGCCGAGCTCGGATGGTTGCATGCCTTCGGACAGGAAGCCTTCCACCGACCAGGTGTTGACGAAGACGTCAGGCTCCTTCGGCTTCTTCGAGCGCTGGGTGTCGCGCTCGGCGATGTGGATGCCCTTGATGCCGGCCTGCCGCATCAAATCCGCCCATTCGCCCTTGGTCTTCGGCCGGGGTGCATTGAGCTTCAGATCGGCGGCGACATTGAGCAGCGCCTGCTTGACGAAGAAGGAGACCATGCCGGGATTGGCGCCGCAGCAGGACACGGCCGTGGTCGAGCCGGCGGGACGGGCCTTTTTGGCGGCCAGCGTCGTTTCGCGCAACGCATAGTTTGAGCGCGCTTCCGGACCCTTCGAGGAATCGAAATAAAAACCGAGCCAGGGCTCGTTGACGGTGTCGATGTAGAGCGCGCCGAGCTCGTTGCAGAGCTCCATGATGTCGGTCGAGCCGGTATCGACTGACAGATTGACGCAAAAGCCCTGGCCGCCGCCCTCGGTGAGCAGCGGGGTCAGCACCTCGCGGTAATTGTCCTTGGTCAGGCCCTTCTGGATGAAGCGGACATTGTGCTTCTCACAAAGCGCCTTGCGGCCCTCGTCCTTGGGATCGAGCACGGTGATGCGCGACTTGTCGTAGTCGAGATGCCGCTCGATCAGGGGCAGCGTGCCTTTGCCGATGGAGCCGAAGCCGACCATGACGATGGGTCCGGTGATCTTCGCGTAGATCTGCGAGGGAGGGCTCATGGGATGGATTCTCCGGAACGTGCTGGCAGTGAGGATGGATCAGGCGCTGCGGCGCTTGTCAGATGCTGCGGCGCTTTTTAGACGCCGCGGCGCTTGGCGGTGACTTCGATCTCGACCTTCATCTCGGGCCTGGCGAGGGCAGAGACGACCAGCAACGTCGCCGCCGGCCTGATGTCGCCGAGGACCTCGCCGCAGACGGCGAAGTGGGCATCGATATAGCTGGCGTCGGTCACGTAATAGGTCGCACGGACGATATCGGCCATCTCGAATCCGCCCTCCTGCAGGGCGGCTGCGATGGTCTTGAAGCAGTTGCGTGACTGGCTCGTGACATCTGATGGCATCGTCATCGTGGTGTAGTCATAGCCGGTGGTTCCCGCGACGAAGGCGAACTCGCCGTCGATCACGGCACGGCTGTAGCCGACAGTCTTCTCGAGCGGGGAGCCGGTGGAGATCAGGCGACGGGACATGGTCATGGGCCTCGACTGAAGGGGTGTTTCGCGGGGTTAAAGGGCGTTTCCGGCGCCTGCGCAACCCCAAAGGAACGGGCCTCGCGCAGGCGCGGCAGGGCGTTGCTGGCTCGATGCGGCTGCGGTTGTACCTACCCCAGCGATCCCTCAGGCCGCGTGCGCCTCAGGCGCGCGAACCGACCTCCGTTTGGGCAGGGCCGCGCCGGTCGGGACAATCATCCCGGCGGCGCCATCGAGCGCGCCATCAGTGAACTCGATCGCCAGCAGGCGGTTGCGCTCGAACGGGCCGGGCAGCGACAGCCCGGCGGTCTTCTCGGCTGTGAAGCCGAAGCGGGCGTAATAGGGGGCATCGCCGAGCAGGATCACGGCGTGATGCCCGCGCGCCCGGGCGGCAGCCAGCGCTTGATGCATCAGCGCGGCGCCGATCCCGAGCTCGCGGCAGGCAGGGTCGACCGCCAGCGGTCCGAGGACCAGAGCGGGCCTGCCTCCGGCGCTGACATGCCACAGCCGCACGGTTCCCACGAGCTTGCCCTCGCGCATCGCCGACAGGGCAAGGCCTGCGGCGGGCGCGCGTCCGTCGCGCAGGCGCTGGCAGGTGCGGCCATGGCGGTTCTCGCCAAAGCAGGCATCGAGCAGCGCTTCACGCGTCGCGACGTCTCCAGCACGTTCCGCACGGATCACGAACGGAGCGGCTTTCGAGGTGAGGGCAATTTGCGGCTTCCGATGAGCAGTCATGGCACGTCAGTCCCCGCTTGAAGCGGCGTGCGCACAGCACGCCTGTCCAAGACGTCGTCAGAAATCGAGATGTTGGATGAGGAGCCGGCGGACCGGCTCCCGGGTTCGTCAGGCCTCTGGAAAACAGAGGCGGATCAGATGTGGTACGTCCGCAGCGGCGGAATGCCGTTGAACGCCACCGACGAGTAGGTCGACGTATAAGCCCCGGTGCCTTCGATCAGCACCTTGTCGCCGATCTCGAGCGTCACCGGAAGCGGATACGGGGTCTTCTCGTACAGCACATCGGCGCTGTCGCAGGTCGGACCTGCGAGCACGCACGGGGTCATGTCCGCGCCGTCGTGACGGGTGCGGATGGCGTAGCGGATCGACTCGTCCATGGTCTCGGCGAGACCGCCGAACTTGCCGATGTCCAGGTACACCCAGCGCACCTCGTCCTCATCGCTCTTCTTCGAGATGAGCACGACCTCGGATTCGATGATGCCGGCGTTGCCCACCATGCCGCGGCCCGGCTCTATGATGGTCTCCGGGATCTGGTTGCCGAAGTGCTTGCGCAGCGCGCGGAAGATCGAGCGGCCGTAGGTCACCACCGGCGGCACGTCCTTCAGGTACTTGGTCGGGAAGCCGCCGCCCATGTTGACCATGGACAAGTTGATGCCGCGCTCGGCGCAGTCGCGGAACACCTGCGAGGCCATCGCCAGCGCACGGTCCCACGCCTTCACCTTGCGCTGCTGCGAGCCGACATGGAAGGAGATGCCGCACGGCTCCAGGCCCAGGCGCTTGGCGGCGTCGAGCACCTCGACCGCCATCTCCGGGTCGCAGCCGAACTTGCGCGACAGCGGCCACTCGGCGCCGGCGCAGTCATAGAGGATGCGGCAGAACACCTTCGCGCCGGGGGCGGCACGAGCGACCTTCTCGACCTCGGCGGCGCAATCGACCGCGAACAGGCGAATGCCGAGCGCGAAGGCGCGCGCGATGTCGCGCTCCTTCTTGATCGTGTTGCCGAAGGAGATGCGGTCGGGCGTCGCACCCGCAGCCAGCGCCATCTCGATCTCAGCGACCGTGGCGGTGTCGAAGCAGGAGCCCATGGACGCCAGCAGGGCCAGCACTTCCGGCGCCGGGTTCGCCTTGACGGCATAGAACACGCGGCTGTCGGGCAGCGCCTTGGCGAAGCTCTGGTAATTGTCGCGCACGACCTCGAGGTCGACGACGAGGCACGGCTCGGTGTCGAGGCCTTCGTTGCGGCGGTTGCGCAGGAATTCCTGGATACGTTCGGTCATGGCACTCTCCAACGGTCCCAGCGACGGGAGCCGTATCAACGTGACGTCTGATGAGAGTGCTTCGGCCGCATCGCGCGATGGAGGCGCGCCGAGGCCAAAAAACTCAAACCAGACTGTGCTGCCGTGGATTGGTTGGGAGAGTTTCCCGCCCGCTCACCTGGCAATGAAGGACAAGCCTTTTCAGTAGCCCGCGCCGGCGTTGGACTGCCGGTAGAGACCAAAAAAGCCCGATCCGTCGTTGCTTTAAGTCGCGTCCCCCGTTGAGAGCGGGGTGCGCCGGTTCGCCTCCGGCTGCCAGTCACGGTTGCAAAGAGTGAAGTCACCTTCGACATGGCATCTCTTTGAGAGAGATGCTGGGCGCTCCGGGTTTGCTTCGGTCGCTCGACGTTTCAGTCTCGACTTCCGCACTTCCGAAGAGCCCCTCGGCTTCTTCACCCCTTGGCGGCTGTCCGGCCTCTTGTCCGGATACCTACCGACTGACACACGACCACAGGCACGTGCGAAATTGGGCAAGTCCGCACATAAGCGTTTTGACTCTGGTTCGCAAGAATTTTTTTAGGCTGCGGACAGGATTGCCTAACATCTGCTTGCGCGCTGTTGCGCGAGCGCCGCGGAAGATGAACGCGCGTTAAGTTTTCGCCGCGCTGCGCGTGCTGCCCGTGCGCGAGACGCGTCAGCCGCGCTTGGTGAAGGGCTCGATGCGCTGAGCGCCGCGGATGAAGGCGGTCATCACGAGCACGCCGAGTGCGAACAGCACGGCCTGCAGGATATGGGCGCCCTGGTCGCCGAGCCCGAACAGGATCGCGAGCGCCCAGCCGCCGGCAAACGCCGCGCCGAACACCTCCGCGCCGATCAAGATGGCGGCGCTGATGACGGTGATGACGCTGGACCAGACAATCTGGCGGGACGATGAAGAAGGCGCGTTCATGGCTTCAGAGGGTCCTGGCTTCGAGGGCCGCAATCTCCCCGAAAAGGAGGCTGGGGGCAAGGGCAAACGGCCCAAAAAAGCCCCACGCGTGCTATAGCTGGCCGCAACAATCGAGCCACGAAATCCGGGACTTGTGATGTCAGAACCCCGCCAAACTACGGAAGCCGAGACCAATCCGCTGCTGAAGGCCTGGGTGACGCCGTTCGCGACCCCGCCTTTCGACGAGATCAAGCCGGAGCATTTCCTGCCGGCCTTCGAGCAGGCCTTCGCCGACCACGCCGCCGAGATCGCGGCGATCACCAACGATCCCGCGGCACCAGATTTCGCCAACACCATTACGGCGCTGGAGCGCTCAGGCAAGCTCCTGAGCAAGGTCGCGGCGGTCTTCTACGACCTCGTCTCGGCGCATTCCAACCCGGCCATCCTCGAGATCGACAAGGAGGTTTCCTTGCGGATGGCGCGGCACTGGAATCCGATCATGATGAACGCCGTGCTGTTCGGCCGCATCGCCCATCTGCACGAGAACCGCGCGGGTCTCGGTCTCACGCCCGAGCAGCTCCGCCTCTTGGAACGTACTTACACCCGCTTCCACCGCGCCGGCGCCGGCCTCTCCGAGGAGGCCAAGACCCGGATGGCCGAGATCAACGAGCGGCTGGCCCAGCTCGGCACCGGCTTCAGCCACCATCTGCTCGGCGACGAGCAGGACTGGTTCCTGGAGCTTGGGGAGGCCGATCGCCAGGGCCTGCCGGAGAGCTTCGTCGCCAGCGCCAAGGCTGCGGCGGAAGAGCGCGGCATGGCAGGCAAGGCCATCGTCACGCTGTCGCGCTCCTCGGTCGAAACGTTTCTGAAGAGCTCCGCCCGGCGTGACCTCCGCGAGAAGGTCTACAAGGCCTTCATCGCGCGCGGCGACAACGGCAACGCCAATGACAACAATGCGACCATTGTCGAGATCCTGAAGCTGCGCGAGGAGAGCGCCGGGCTGCTGGGCTATCCGACCTACGCCGCCTACCGGCTCGAGGATTCCATGGCCAAGACGCCGGATGCGGTGCGCAGCCTTTTGGAGCGAGTCTGGAAGCCCGCGAGGGCGCGGGCGCTCGCCGACCGCGACGAGATGCAGGCGCTGATCGCGGAGGAGGGCGGCAATTTCAAGCTCGCCCCCTGGGACTGGCGCTTCTACGCCGAGAAGCTGCGTCTGCAGCGCGCCAATTTCGACGATTCCGCGATCAAGCCGTATCTCGGTCTCGACAACATGATCGCCGCCGCCTTCGACTGCGCCACGCGCCTGTTCGGCGTCACCTTCGAGGAGCGCAAGGACGTTCCGGTCTGGCACCCCGACGTCCGGGTCTGGGAGATGAAGGACGGGGGCGGCAAGCACAAGGCGCTGTTCTATGGCGACTACTTCGCCCGGCCGTCCAAGCGCTCCGGCGCCTGGATGACCTCGCTGCGCGACCAGCAGAAGCTCGACGGCGACGTCGCGCCGCTGGTTCTCAACATCTGCAATTTCGCCAAGGGCGCCGGCGGCGAGCCGTCGCTGCTGTCGCCCGACGATGCCCGCACCCTGTTCCACGAGTTCGGCCACGGCCTGCACGGCATGCTCTCCAACGTGACCTATCCCTCGCTGTCGGGCACCTCCGTGTTCACCGACTTCGTCGAGCTGCCGTCGCAGCTCTACGAGCACTGGCAGGAGCGGCCCGAGGTGCTGCAGAAGTTCGCCCGCCACTACCAGACCGGCGAGCCGCTGCCGGACGACCTGCTGCAACGCTTCCTCGCCGCGCGAAAATTCAACCAGGGCTTTGCCACGGTCGAGTTCGTCTCCTCGGCGCTGGTTGATCTGGAATTCCACACCCAGCCGGCCGCCGCCGCGCAGGATGTCCGCGCCTTCGAGAAACGCGAGCTGGAGAAGATCGGCATGCCCGAGGAGATCGCGCTGCGTCACCGGCCCACGCAATTCGGCCACATCTTCACCGGCGACCACTACGCCGCCGGCTATTACAGCTACATGTGGTCGGAGGTGATGGACGCCGACGCCTTCGGCGCGTTCGAGGAGGCCGGCGACATCTTCGATCCCGCTGTGGCCAAGCGCCTGCACGACGACATCTATTCGTCGGGCGGATCGGTCGATCCGGAAGCCGCCTACGAGTCCTTCCGCGGCCGCCCGCCGGAGCCGGATGCGCTGCTCCGCCGCCGCGGCCTGCTCGAAGACGCCAGGGCAGCCTGATGAGCATGCGCGCCCTGTTCGGATGCCTGCTCGCCGCCGCGATGACGCTCGCCGCGGGCGCGGCGAGCGCTCATCCGCATGTCTGGATCACCGCGACCAGCGAATTGCTGTATGCCGCCGATGGCAGCATCACCGGCGTGCGCCATGCCTGGACCTTCGACGACATGTTCTCGGCCTATGCGGTGCAGGGGCTCGAGAGCAAGACCAAGGGCACCTACACGAGTGAGGAGCTCAAGCCGCTGGCGCAGACCAATGTCGAGTCGCTGAAGGAATACGCCTACTTCACCTTCGCCAAGGCCGACGGCAAGAAGGAGCGGTTCCAGGAGCCGGTCGACTATTTCCTCGACTACAAGGATACGGTGCTGACCCTGCACTTCACCTTGCCGCTGAAGAACCCGGTCAAGCCCAGGCAGCTGGTGCTCGAAGTGTTCGACCGCTCCTTCTTCATCGACTTCCAGATGGCCAAGGACAGTCCGGTCAAGCTGGTCGGTGCGCCTGCGGGCTGCCAGATGAAGCTGGAGCGGCCGAACGACGGCACCGCGAGCGCCCAGAAGCTGAACGAGCAGACCTTCCTCAACGGCGAGAACTCGAATTTCGGCATGATGTTCGCCAACAAGATCACGGTGGATTGCCCTTGAAGCCGCAACTCTCTCCGCTTGCGCGCGGGCTGCTCGCCTCTGCCGCTGTGCTGCTGGTCGTGGCTATGGCCGATGCCGCGCTTCACGATCTCCTCGCGCAAAACCCGTTCGGCGCGCCGCGGCCCGCGCCGGCGGCCGAGCCCGAGGCCAGCGGCCTCATCGGCTGGCTCCTGACAAAACAGTCGGAATTCTATCGGCAGATGTCGGCAACCATCCGCGCCGCGAAGTCCGATGGGTCGGCGGTGTGGACGCTGCTCTTCATCTCGTTCGCCTATGGTATCTTCCACGCCGCCGGTCCCGGCCACGGCAAGGCCGTGATCGCGTCCTATCTGGTCGCCAACCGCGAGACGGCGCGGCGCGGCATCGCGCTGTCCTTTGCCTCGGCCCTGATGCAGTCGCTGGTCGCGATCCTCATCGTCGGCATCTCGGCCTGGGTGCTGAATGCGACGGCCAAGACGATGTGCAAGGCGGAAGGCGTGATCGAGATTGCGAGCTACGCCCTGATCGCGCTGTTCGGCCTGCGCCTGGTCTGGGTCAAAGGCCGCACCTTCATCGGCGCGTTTCAGGCCGCCCAGCCGGTGCCGGCGATCGCAGGCGTGCCGCACGACCATGATCACGATCATCACCATCATCGTGATAGGCATGATCATCATCACCACGATCACGGCCATGATCACCACCATGGCCACGGCCACGCTCACCATCACCATGGGCACGACCACGTTCATGACGAGCATTGCGGCCATTCCCACGGACCGACGCCAAGCGAACTCGCCGGCCCCGGCGGCTGGCGGCGCGGCTTCGCTGCGATCCTGACCGTCGGCATCCGCCCCTGCTCGGGCGCGATCCTGGTCCTGGTGTTCGCGCTGGCGCAGGGCCTGTTCTGGGCAGGGATCGCTGCGACCTTCCTGATGGGATTGGGCACCGCGATCACCGTGGCGGCCATCGCCGTTATCGCCGTCTCCGCCAAGGACATCGCCGCGCGCCTCAGCGCCGGACGCGACGGCGGTGGCGCGCTGTTCATGCGCGGCATCGAGTTCGGCGCCGCGGGTCTGGTCCTGCTGTTCGGCGTCGGCCTCCTGTTCGGCTACATCGCCGCCGAACGGACCACGTGTTTTTGAGTAGCCCCTGCGGTTCGCGGCGCTCAGTTGAGCACGATGATCGTGCACCTTGTTCCGTCATTGCGAGCGCAGCGAAGCAATCCAGAAAGCTCTCCGCAGCGGCAGTCTGGATTGCTTCGTCGCAAGGGCTCCTCGCAATGACGGGCATATATCTCGGTCGGGGGGAGTTAAGATGTCGCGCGAAAATTTCTGGTTCTTCCATCCGTTCCGGGTGCGCTATTCCGAGATCGACGGCCAGGGCGTCGTCTTCAACGCGCATTATTTGACCTATTTCGACACCACCATCACCGAATATTTCCGCGCGCTCGGCTTCGACCAATATGCGGATGCAAAGGCGAGCGGCATCGATTTCCACGTCGTCAAATCGCTGATCGAGTACAAGGCGCCTGTTAGGTTCGACTGGGAGCTCGACGTCGGCGCGCGCGTGGCGCGGATCGGCAATTCGAGCCTCCTGTTCGAGCTCGCCATCTTCCGGAAGGGCGGCACTGAGGCGCTGGTAACCGGCGAGATCGTCTGGGTCTACACGGACCAGAACACCCATCGTCCGGTCACGATCCCGGCATCAATGCGGGCACTGATCGCGACGCGAGAACGCCATCTTTCGGCGTGAAGTCGCTCACACCGGCAGAAACCGCTTCAATGCCGGCATGAAGAAGATACCGAGATTGATCGCAAAGCCGATGCTCCAGAGGATCGAGCGCAGCGTCGGGCGGTTGCCGAGATAGGTCAGGACATAGGCAATCCGCACGATCAGGAACAGCGCCGCGAGCTCGTCGATCAGCCGCTGCGGCGCTTCCCTGTACTCGGCGAGCAGCACCGCGAACGCAAAGAACGGAAACGTCTCGATGCCGTTCTGGTGCGCGCCGAGCGCGCGTTGCGACAGGGCGTCCTCATAGAAGGCGGGGTCGCGCGGCCGGGAATTGTCGAAGCGGCGAAACCTGATCCATTTGACCGAGACGATCGTTGACAGATAGAGCAGCAGCGCCCCGAAGACGCACCATTCCGCGAGTGTCATCCTGCCTCCCCCCGCTTGGGTGCGACCCTAGCGAACCCCGGCTCATCTTGACAAGTTCGGACCAACGCGCGACCCAACCGGTCATGAACAGCGTCCTCCCCCTCGAGACCGCGAAACCGGCCACCCGATCCGCCGTGCCGCGCGTCGGCGTGCTCCTGATCAATCTCGGAACGCCCGATACGGCCGATGCTCCGGGCGTGCGGGTCTACCTCAAGGAGTTCCTCAGCGACGCCCGCGTCATCGAGGACCAGGGCCTGATCTGGAAGCTGGTGCTGAACGGGATCATCCTGCGCAGCCGTCCGCGCACCAAGGCGCTCGACTACCAGAAGATCTGGAACAATGAGCGGAACGAGTCGCCGCTGAAAACCATCACCCGCTCGCAAAGCGACAAGCTCGCGGCCGCCTTGTCGGACCGCGACAACGTCGTCGTCGATTGGGCGATGCGCTACGGCAATCCGTCGATCAAGTCGGGCATCGCCGCGCTGATCGCGAAGGGCTGCGAGCGTATCCTGGCCGTGCCGCTCTATCCGCAATATTCGGCCTCGACCTCGGCGACCGTCTGCGACGAAGTCTTCCGCGTGCTCGCGCAGCTGCGGAACCAGCCGACTCTGCGGGTGACGCCGCCCTACTATGACGACGAAGCCTATATCGAGGCGCTCGCCGCCTCGATCGAGGGCCATCTGGCGACGCTGTCCTTCAAGCCGGAGCTGATCGTGGCATCCTTCCACGGCATGCCGAAAGCCTATGTCGACAAGGGCGATCCCTATCAGCAGCACTGCATCGCGACGACCGAGGCGCTGCGCCGCCGGCTCGGCATGGACGAGACCAAGCTGCTGCTGACCTTCCAGTCGCGCTTCGGCAACGACGAGTGGCTGCAGCCCTATACCGACAAGACCATGGAGCGGCTTGCCAAGGAGGGCGTGCGCCGCATCGCGGTGGTGACGCCGGGATTTTCCGCCGACTGCCTGGAGACGCTGGAGGAGATCGCGCAGGAGAACGCGGAGATCTTCAAGCACAATGGCGGCGAAGAGTTTTCCGCGATCCCCTGCCTCAACGACAGCGGACCGGGCATGGACGTGATCCGCACCCTGGTGCTGCGCGAGCTCCAGGGCTGGATCTGATGGGCATCCCATGAACCGCCGCCGGTGCCTGGCGCTTCTTGGGATGCTCGCGGCGCTGCCGGCCCCGGCCCTGGCGCAGCAGCCGAACGCGACGCGGCGGCTCGGCGTGCTCTCGGTCACGGCTGCCGACGATGCGATCGGCCAGACGCGCAGCATGGCCCTGATCGAAGTGCTCGCCGGCCAAGGCTGGAAGGAGCGCGACAATCTCAAGATCGATTGGCGCAACGGCGGCGGTGACCGCGCCCGCATCGCGCAGCTCGCCGACGAGCTGATCGCGCTCAAGCCTGACATCCTGCTTGCGGTCGGCACACCCTCCGTCGAAGAGCTGCGCCGGCGCACCACGACGATCCCGATCGTGTTCGCCGTCGTCACCGATCCCGTCAGCCAGGGCTTTGTCGAAAACCTCGCGCATCCCGGCGGCAATCTCACCGGCTTTACCGATTACGATGGTCCGCTGGCCGGCAAATGGCTGGAGATGCTGACGCAGGTCACGCCGAAGGTGTCCCGCGTTGCGGTCGTGTTCAACCCCGCCACCGCGCCGTTCGCGCCCCTGATGCTGCGCACCATCGAGGACGCCGGCCGCGCGCTCCATATGACGGTCGAGCCCGCGCCGGTGCATGACGCGGCCTCGATCGCGGCGCTGGCCTCGCGCAAGTCCGATGGGCTGCTGGTCCTGCCGGACTTCTTCACCATGGCCAACCGCGCGCAACTGCTCTCGGCGATCGCACAGGCGGGCGTGCCCGCGGTGTTCTGGAGCCGCACCTTCGTCGACGAGGGTGGGCTGATGTCCTACAGCACCGACAGCATCGAGCAGCTCCGCCGCGCCGCGGACTATATCGATCGGATCCTGAAGGGCGCACGGCCGGCCGACCTGCCGGTGCAGAATCCCACCAAGTTTGAGCTCGCGCTCAACCTGAAGGCGGCGAGAGCGCTCGGCGTCACGCTTTCCCCGGGCCTGCTTGCAATTGCGAATGACGTGATCGAATGAGCCCGTCCGTGACTGACGCCTCGCGACCGCTCTCTTGCTGTGTGTCTTGTGCAGAATTGCGCCGGTACCGACGTTACTTGCGACCGCTGAACCGGTAGGATCGTGATCCCGACCAATGACAGCGCCGGAAAGGGCTTTTTCCTGATTTCTTTTCCCGGCTTGGAGGAGATATGAGCGGTTTCGACATTTTCGCGATTGTTCTGGTGTTGCTCGTCATCGTCACGCTGGTCGCCGGCGTGAAGACGGTGCCGCAGGGCTATGACTGGACCATCGAGCGGTTCGGCAAATACACCCAGACGCTGAGCCCCGGGCTCAATTTGATCGTGCCCTATTTCGATCGCGTCGGGCGCAAGATCAACATGATGGAGCAGGTGATCGACATTCCCGAGCAGGAGGTGATCACCAAGGACAACGCCACCGTGACGGTGGACGGCGTCGCCTTCTATCAGGTGTTCGATGCCGCCAAGGCGAGCTACGAGGTCGCCAACCTGAACCAGGCGATCACGGTGCTGACCATGACCAACATCCGCTCGGTGATGGGCTCGATGGACCTCGACCAGGTGCTGTCGCACCGCGACGAAATCAACGAGCGCCTGCTCCGTGTGGTCGACGCCGCGGTCTCGCCCTGGGGCGTCAAGGTCAACCGCATCGAGATCAAGGACATCGTGCCGCCCGCCGACCTGGTCGAAGCCATGGGACGGCAGATGAAGGCCGAGCGGGTCAAGCGCGCCGACATTCTCGCGGCCGAAGGCCAACGCCAGTCCGAGATCCTGCGCGCCGAGGGCGCCAAGCAGGGGCAGATCCTCCAGGCGGAAGGCCGCCGCGAGGCCGCCTTCCGCGATGCCGAGGCGCGCGAGCGGTCGGCGGAAGCCGAGGCCAAGGCCACGCAAATGGTCAGCGAGGCCATCGCCAAGGGCGATGTCGCTGCGCTAAACTATTTTATCGCCGATAAGTATATCAAGGCATTCGGGCAACTCGCCGACTCGCCGAACCAGAAGGTCATCATGCTTCCGGTCGAAGCGATGAGCATGCTGGGCTCGCTCGCCGGCATCGGCGAAATTGCGAAGGCCACGTTCGGGGAGAGCGCGGCGACCGCCGCCCGCCGCGGGGGATCGGTACCGTCGTCGGGCCCGACACCGCCGTTCGTGCCGCAGCAGTAACGGGACTATTCACAGAGGTCGTGTCATGACCGACATGTTCGTATCGCTCGGCAACTGGAACTGGCTGATCCTCGGCTTCATCCTGATGGCGCTGGAGGTGCTGGCGCCCGGCATCTTCCTGTTCTGGCTTGGGCTCGCTGCGCTGCTGGTCGGCCTGATCTCATTCGCGGCTGCGATCTCCTGGCAGATCCAGCTCGTGATGTTCGCGATCTTCGCCGCCGCCGCCGTGCCGATCTGGCGCCGTCTCGCCAAGCCGAAGCCGGAGGCTAGTGCCAGCCCGTTCCTCAACAAGCGCAGTGAAGCCTTGCTCGGCCGTGAGTTCACGCTGGAGAAGCCGATCATCGACGGCACCGGCACCGTGCGCATCGGCGACACGGTATGGCGCGTGGCTGGGCCCGATACGCCGGCGGGCACGCGGGTGAAGGTGGTACAGGTCGACGGCGCCAACCTGACGGTCGCCGCGGCGTAGCCCCTTCTTCACCTCTCCCCGCTTGCGGGGAGAGGTCGGATTGCATCGCAGATGCAGTCCGGGTGAGGGGGTACAGGTCCCTCGAGAATCTCAAGCGTGGAGAGAGGCCCTCACCCCGACCCTCTCCCCGCAAGAACGGGGAGAGGGAGAGCGCCGTCTCACCTCCTCCATCGCTCCGCAAACCTGTGCAGCGGCATGAACGTCTCGCACAATTCCCGGCCCAGCGGTGTCAGTCCGTAACCTCCGCCGTCGCCCAGCTCCACGAAGCCCGCCTCGCGCAGCTCGGTCAGCCGGGCCTGCAGTACCGTGGGCGAGGCCTCGTCGCAGGCGCTGCGCAGGGCGCGCGAGGTGAGGGGCTCTCCGCGCAACTCCCACAGGATCCGCAAGGCCCAGCGCCGGCCGAGCAGGTCGAGCAAAGCCATGATCGGCCGCCCGGTACGCGAACCGCGGACGCGGCGTTCTGCTGTTGTCGCCCGTTTCGCCATGGTCACCTCTTGCGTCCTGCTACGGATAATGTAGCGTAATGCTACGGTAAATGTAGCAACGGAAGCCGCTCATGTCCCAGGCCTCACCGCGCATCGCCCCGCTCTCGCCGCCTTATCCCCCGGACATCCAGGCGCAGTTCGACCGCATCATGCGCGGTGCGCCGCCGCTGGTGCTGTTCCGGGTGATGGCGGGCCATGGCCGGGCCTGGGACAAGTTTCGCGCCGGCGGGCTGCTTGATCCGGGGCCGCTCTCGCTGCGCCAGCGTGAGATCGTCATCGACCGTACCTGTGCGCTGAACGGATGCGAATACGAATGGGGCGTGCATGTCGCAATCTTTGCCGGGCTGGCAAAGCTCACCGCGGACGAGGTGCGCGCCACGGTGCTGGGTGATACGAATTCGGCGCTTTGGTCGCCGGCCGAGCAGGCGCTGATCGCAGCCGTCGACGCGCTGCATCATCGCGCGACACTCGCGGACGAGGAGTTCGCCGCGCTGTCGACGCATTACGATGAAGCGCAGATCCTGGAAATCATGTTGCTATGCGGCTTCTATCGCACGGTGTCGTACTTGGCGAACGGGCTGCGCTTGCCGCTGGAGCAGAACGCGGCGCGGTTTCCGGCGTAGGTCTCTCCACCGTCATTGCGAGGAGCGTCTCATCCTCACCGTCATTCCGGGGCGCGCGAAGCGCGAGCCCGGGATCCATCGGGCAGCGACCCGGGGTGAAATGGATTCCGGGCTCGCGCCAAGTGGCGCGCCCCGGAATGACGGGTGAAGCGGGCTGCGTGCCCTACGCCACCCCCGCGCGCAGCAGATCGTGCAGGTGCACGATCCCAACCACCTTGTTTGCTTCGGTCACCAGCAGCGTGGTGATCTTGCGCGTGTTCAGCACCTCGATCATCTCGGTCGCGAGCATCGAGGGCGGCACGGTCTTGGGCTGCTTCGTCATGATCTCGTCGACGGTCACCGTCAGCAGGTCGGGCCGCATGTGGCGGCGCAGATCGCCGTCGGTGATGATGCCGACGGCCTCGCCCGCATCGTTGACGATGCAGACGCACCCCAAACCCTTGGCCGACATCTCGACCACGGCTTCCGACATCTCGGTGCCGAGTGGCTTGAGCGGAATCTCGGCGCCCGTGCGCATGTAGTCGCGGACGAATTTCAGCATCGCACCCAGCTTGCCGCCGGGGTGGAAATGCGCGAACTCCAGCGCGGTGAAGCCGCGTCCCTCCAGCAGCGCGATCGCGAGCGCGTCGCCGATCGCGGCCTGCATCAGCGTCGAGGTGGTCGGCGCCAGATTGTGCGGGCAGGCCTCGCGCGCCTTGGGCAGCTCGATCACGAGGTCGGCGGCCTGGCCGAGCGAGGACGACGCACTTGAGGTCACCGCGATCATCGGGATCGCAAAGCGCGCCGAATAGTTCACGAGGTTCTTCATCTCCGGCTGCTCGCCTGACCAGGACAGCGCCAGGATGACGTCGTCGGGCGTGATCATGCCGAGGTCGCCATGACCGGCTTCGGCGGCGTGCACGAAGAAGGAGGGCGTGCCGGTCGAGGCCAGCGTCGCGGCGATCTTGCGGCCCATATGGCCTGACTTGCCGAGCCCGGTGACGATGACGCGGCCCTTGGCATTGCGGATCAGCTCGACCGCCTTCGCGAACGGCTCGCCCAGCGGGCCGCGCAGCGCGCTAGCGAGCGCATTGATCCCGCCGCTCTCCGTCTCCAGCGTGCGGAGCGCGGATTCGACGCTGTCAGGGATGGAGCCGGATGATTGGGTCATCAGCGGTTTCGAGCTCGGCATGGTCGGGTCCAGGGAGGAGGGGCGTTCGCCCATTGGCGCCTGCTTAGCACGCCCCGATCAGCGAGGCGACGCGCGCCCCGACGCCCTCAACCGGTCATTAACCATAATTGTTTTAACTCCATTAACGATGGTTCTCGCCAGTCGGCGGGGATGATCGAGAAAGTGTTTGATTTCGTTGGGGTAATTCCATCGTGGGGTCGTCTCCAGGCAGGGGCCGGAGCAAGGTCGCGCATTTCCTGCGCGCCGCTTTGCCGTGCCTCGCGCTGACCGCCCTCGCAAGCGGCCCGGCGGCGGCCCAGGGCCTGACGCCCGACCTGTTCAATCCCAACCGCGGCGCCTTTGCCTCGCCTGACACGCTGCCGACCCGCCGTACCGCTGGCGTGCCGCAGGCGCCCTCCGACGCCTTGCCGAGACTGCCTGATCCCAACGCCGACCCGCGCCAGCGCCAGCAGACGCCGGCGAGCTCGCGTGTCGGTCAGGTCCCGACCTACGGCCTGCCGGCCGCCACCGGCGCGAGCGGATCCGGCTATGACTCGCTCAACCGCAAGCGGCAGCAGCCCAAGCTCTATCCGGGCCAGCCGAAGCCGAAGCGCGTCGGTCCCGGCTCGCCGCCGCCACCCGCAACGCCGGCCACGACGCTCGGCCCACCGCGCATTGCGCCGCCGCCGTCCGAGACCGCGCACAAGGTGCCGGTGCCGGCGGCAATGGCGGGCAATGTGCCCGGCCAGCCGCTGCGCCGTCGTCTCAAGGCCGATGACGATCCGTTCGGCGCGGTCGGCGATTACGCCGGCAGCTTCCTGATCAAGGGCGGGCTCGAGCTCTCCGCCGGCTACGACAGCAATCCGACGCGCCTCAACAGACCGGTCGGGTCGCCGGCCTATGTCATCGCGCCCGATCTGCTCGTGGTGTCGGATTGGGAGCGCCACGCACTGGTCGCCGATCTGCGCGGCTCGTTCTCGGGCTACACCAACGACATGCCGGCGACGATCAACGGCCTCGCCTCGCCGTCGCCGGTCGAGGCCAATCGGCCCGATTTCAACGGCCATGTCGACGGCCGGCTCGACGTCACCCGCGACTTCAAGCTTCTCTCGCAGCTGCGTTTGCGGCTCGCCACCGACAATCCCGGCAGCCCCAACGTGCAGGCCGGCCTGCAGCGATACCCGGTCTACGCCGCCTACGGCACGACGCTCGGCTTCGACCAGACCTTCAACCGCTTCCAGGTTGCGGCCGGCGCCACCATCGATCGCACCGCCTACACCGATTCCAAGCTCACCGACGGCTCGACCTTCAGCAACGACGACCGCAATTTCAACCAGTATGGCGGCGTCGGCCGCTTCTCCTACGACCTCAAGCCGGGCCTGAAGCCCTTCGTCGAGGTCCAGGGCGACAGGCGTGTCCACGACCAGGCCGCCGACCGCAACGGCTACTTCCGCGACTCGAACGGCGGCTATGCCAAGGTCGGCTCGTCCTTCGAGTTCTCGCGCATCCTCACCGGCGAGATCTCGGTCGGCTATTCCGCGCGCAGCTACACCGACCCGCGCCTCAGCCAGCTCGCAGGGCTTCTGACCACGGGCTCGCTGATCTGGAGCGCCAGCGGCCTCACCACGGTGAAGTTCTTCACCGACACGCAGATCTCGGAGACCACGGTCCCCGGCTCATCCGGAGTTTTGGTGCGCACCTACTCGGCCGAAGTCGACCACGACTTCCGCCGCTGGCTCACCGCGGTCGGCAAGTTCACCTATGGCACGCTCGACTACCAGGGCCAGAACCGCAACGACAAGACCTACTCGTTCGAAAGCAATTTGATTTACAAGCTCAACCGCAACATCTGGGTCAAGGGCACGCTGCGCCACGACATCCTGAATTCGAGCCAGCCGGGATCGAGCTCGCAGGGCACGGTGGTGCTGCTGGGGGTGAGGCTGCAGAATTAGTGCGCCTGTCGGAACACGTCGGGGCGAGATGCCGCGCGGGCGTGGCTCGCTCCGCTCGTCATTCCGGGGCGCGCGCAGCGCGAGCCCGGAATCCATTTATCCACCACCCTTGCGGCCCGATGGATTCCGGGCTCGCGCCAAGTGGCGCGCCCCGGAATGACCGGCTTGCCTACCGGGGCAGATCTGTCTTCCCCATCAGGAACGTATCGATCGACCGGGCGCACAGCCGGCCCTCGCGGATCGCCCACACCACCAGTGACTGGCCGCGGCGCATGTCACCGGCGGTGAACACGTTGGGGCGCGAGGTCTGGTAGTCGAGCGTGTTGGCTTTGACGTTGCCGCGCGGGTCGAGGTCGACCGCGAGCAGCTTCAACAGGCCCTCGTGCACGGGGTGGACGAAGCCCATCGCGAGCAGGACGAGCTCGGCATCGAGCTCGAACTCGGTGCCGGGAAGCGGCTTGAACTTGTCGTCGACGCGGACGCAGTGCAGCTTCTTGACCTGGCCGTTCTCGCCAGAGAACTTCTGGGTCAGCACGGCGTATTCGCGCACCGCGCCTTCGGCCTGGCTCGACGAGGTTCGCATCTTCAGCGGCCAGTTCGGCCAGGTCAGGCCCTTGTTCTCGCGCTCGGGGGGAGCGGGCATGATCTCGAGCTGGGTCACCGACAGCGCGCCCTGGCGCAGCGAGGTGCCGATGCAGTCGCTGCCGGTGTCACCGCCGCCGATGACGACGACATGCTTGCCGCCGGCTAGGATCTCCTGGACGCCGCCGAGCGGCTCCTCGGAGACGCGGCGGTTCTGCTGCGGCAGGAAGTCCATGGCGTAGTGGATGCCGGCGAGCTCGCGGCCGGGGATCGGCAGGTCGCGCGGGGCTTCCGCGCCGCCGGTCAACGCCACCGCGTCGTACTCGTTGAGCATCTCGCGCGGATCGACATTGCCGTCAGCGCCGACATGGCTGTTGTAGTGAAAGGTGACGCCTTCGGCCTCCATCTGCGCCACGCGGCGGTCGATGACGCCCTTCTCCATCTTGAAGTCGGGGATGCCGTAGCGCAGCAGGCCGCCGGCCTTGGCGTACTTCTCGTAGAGGTGGACGTCGTGGCCGGCGCGCGCCAGCTGCTGCGCACAGGCCATGCCGGCCGGACCCGAGCCGATCACCGCGACTTTCTTGCCGGTCTTGACGGTGGCGACTTCCGGCTTGAGCCAGCCATTGTCCCAGGCGCGGTCAACGATCGCGCATTCGATGGTCTTGATGGTGACGGGGTTGTCGTCAATGTTGAGCGTGCAGGACGCTTCGCACGGCGCTGGGCAAATGCGCCCCGTGAACTCCGGGAAATTGTTGGTCGAATGCAGGTTGCGCGAGGCCTCTTCCCAATTGCCCTGATAGACGAGGTCGTTCCAGTCGGGGATCTGGTTGTTGACCGGGCAGCCCGGCGTGCCCGGCGCGACCGAGCCGGTGCCGTGGCAATAGGGAATGCCGCAATTCATGCAGCGCGCGGCCTGGTCGCGCACCTCCTTCTCGGAGAGCGGAACGACGAATTCCTTGTAATGCTTCACGCGCTCGGCGACCGGGGTGTACTTGCGGTCGTGCCGTTCGATTTCCAGAAAACCCGTGATCTTGCCCATTAAACCCGAAGTCCCTGCCGCCTAGATTCGTTCTGTTTCTTTCTCGTCGTCATTGCGAGGAGCTCTTGCGACGAAGCAATCCAGTCTGTTTCCGCAGAGTTTCTGGATTGCTTCGCTTCGCTCGCAATGACGAGGTGTAATGTCTTACGCCCCGATCGCGATTTTCGGCTCGGCGTCCGCGTTGGCGGCCATCTCGCGCAGCGCGCGCCGGTACTCGACCGGCATCACCTTGCGGAATTTGGGCAGCCAGTCCTTCCAATTGGCGAGGATCTCGGCGGCGCGCTTGGAGCCGGTCGCCTTGGCGTGGCGCGAGATCAGGACGTGCAGCCGCTCGACGTCGGAGGCGAGCAGGTTCCTGAACACGTCGACCCGGCCATGCGCCTCGAGGTCGCCGGCATGGTGATAGGTACCGGCGTTGATCAACTCCTCCGACAGCACCGGCTCGAGCTCGACCATGCTGAGGTTGCACAGCTTGTCGAAGTCGCCG
This sequence comes from Bradyrhizobium sp. USDA 336, assembly GCF_044908355.1. Classification (NCBI taxonomy): domain Bacteria; kingdom Pseudomonadati; phylum Pseudomonadota; class Alphaproteobacteria; order Hyphomicrobiales; family Nitrobacteraceae; genus Bradyrhizobium; species Bradyrhizobium sp. USDA 336. Next base: position 6,728,180 of record NZ_JBIYDC010000002.1, read on the forward strand.
GCCTCGTCCAGCACGTAGGCGATGCCGCCGGACATGCCGGCCGCGAAGTTGCGCCCGGTCTTGCCGAGCACGACCACGATGCCGCCGGTCATGTATTCGCAGCAATGATCGCCCGCGCCCTCGACCACGGCGACCGCGCCCGAGTTACGCACGGCAAAACGCTCGCCGGCGATGCCGCGGAAGTAGCACTCGCCCTCGATCGCGCCGTACATCACGGTGTTGCCGACGATGATGCTCTCTTCCGGCACGATGGCCGAGTTCCTCGGCGGCTTGACGATGATCTTGCCGCCCGAGAGGCCCTTGCCGACATAGTCGTTGCCTTCACCTTCGAGCTCGAAGGTGACGCCGTGGGCGAGCCAGGCGCCGAAGGCCTGACCTGCCGTGCCCGTGAGGCTGACATGGATGGTGTCGTGCGGCAGGCCGGCATGGCCGTAGATCTTGGCGACCGCGCCGGACAGCATCGCGCCTGCGGAGCGGTTGGTGCTGTTGATGGCGGCCTCGATCTTCACCGGCGCGCCGCGATCGAGCGCTGCCTGCGCCTTCTCGATCAGCGTGCGGTCGAGCACCGCCTCCAGATGATGGTTCTGGCGCTCGGAGTGATAGATCTTCTGGCCCCTCTCTTCCTTCTGCTTGACGAAGAGCTTGGAGAAGTCGAGCCCCTTGGCCTTCCAGTGCGCGACCAGCTTGGTCTGGTCGAGCAGCTGCACCTGGCCGACCATCTCGTTGAAGGTGCGGAAGCCGAGCGAAGCCATGATCTCGCGGACTTCCTCCGCGACGAAGAAGAAGTAGTTGATCACGTGCTCGGGCTGGCCGGTGAAGCGCTTGCGCAGGACAGGGTCCTGGGTCGCGACGCCGACCGGGCAGGTGTTGAGATGACACTTGCGCATCATGATACAGCCGGCCGCAATCAACGGCGCGGTAGCGAAGCCGAACTCGTCGGCGCCCAGCAGCGCGCCGATCACGACGTCACGGCCGGTGCGGAAGCCGCCGTCGACCTGGACCACGATGCGGCTGCGCAGCCGCTCGCGCACCAGGGTCTGGTGGGTTTCGGCGAGGCCGATTTCCCACGGCGATCCCGCATGCTTGATCGAGGTCAGCGGCGAAGCACCCGTGCCGCCCTCGAAGCCCGCGATGGTGACATGGTCGGCGCGCGCCTTGGCAACGCCCGCGGCCACAGTGCCGACGCCGATCTCCGAGACGAGCTTGACCGAGACGTCGCCCGTCGGGTTGACGTTCTTGAGGTCGTAGATGAGCTGCGCCAGGTCCTCGATCGAGTAAATGTCGTGGTGCGGCGGCGGTGAGATCAGGCCGACGCCCGGCGTCGAGTGCCGGACTCTTGCGATGGTCGCGTCGACCTTGTGGCCGGGCAGCTGGCCGCCTTCGCCGGGCTTGGCACCCTGCGCCATCTTGATCTGCATCATGTCGGAGTTAACGAGATACTCCGTGGTGACGCCGAAGCGACCCGAGGCGACCTGCTTGATCGCCGAACGCATGGAATCGCCGTTCGGCATCGGCTTGAAGCGGTCGGCTTCCTCGCCGCCTTCGCCGGTGTTCGACTTGCCGCCGATCCGGTTCATGGCGATCGCGAGCGTGGTGTGCGCCTCGCGCGAGATCGAGCCGAAGCTCATCGCACCGGTGGCGAAACGCTTGACGATCTCCTTGGCCGGCTCGACCTGCTCGAGCGGCACGGGCTTGCGCTTCTCTTCCTCCGCGTTCTTGATCCGGAACAGGCCGCGCAGCGTCAACAGGCGCTCCGACTGCTCGTTCAGGATCTTGGCGAAGGCGCGGTAGCGCTCCTGCGAATTGCCGCGCGCGGCGTGCTGCAGTAGCGACACCGACTCCGCGGTCCAGGCGTGGTCCTCGCCGCGGCTGCGATAGGCATATTCGCCGCCGACATCGAGCGCAGTCTTGTAGACCTGCGCCTCGCCGAACGCGTCGGCGTGGCGGCGCACGGCTTCCTCGGCGATCTCCCCAAGGCCGACGCCCTCGACGCGGGTGTGCGTGCCGGCGAAGAACTTGGCGACGAAGTCGGCCTTGAGGCCGACGGCGTCGAAGATCTGGGCGCCGCAATAGGACTGGTAGGTCGAGATGCCCATCTTGGACATCACCTTGAGCAGGCCCTTGCCGATCGACTTGATGTAGCGCTTGACGATCTCATAGTCGTCGAGCGAGCCGGGCAGGCGGTCCTTCATCGCGGTGATGGTTTCGAACGCGAGGTAGGGATTGATCGCTTCGGCGCCGTAGCCGGCAAGGCAGGCGAAGTGATGCACTTCACGCGGCTCGCCGGATTCGACGACGAGGCCGACCGAGGTGCGCAGGCCGGTGCGGATCAGGTGATGATGCACGGCGGCGCAGGCCAGCAGCGAGGGGATCGGCACGCGGTCGGTGCCGACCATGCGGTCGGACAGGATGATGATGTTGACGCCCTCGCGCACTGCGCTTTCGGCGCGCGCGCAGAGCTCGTCCAGCACCTGGTCCATGCCCGCCGCGCCGAGGCCGGCGTGGAAGGTGGTGTCCAGCGTGCGCGACTTGAAGTGCGACTCCGCCACCTCCGAGATCGAGCGGATCTTTTCCAGGTCCGCGTCGGTCAGGATCGGCTGGCGCACTTCGAGGCGCTTGGTCGTAGCCATGCCCTGCAGGTCGAACAGGTTCGGCCGCGGCCCGATGATCGAGACAAGGCTCATCACCAGCTCCTCGCGGATCGGGTCGATCGGCGGGTTGGTGACCTGTGCGAAGTTCTGCTTGAAGTAGGTGAACAGCGGCTTGGCCTTGTCCGACAGCGCCGAGATCGGCGTGTCGTTGCCCATCGAGCCTGCGGCTTCTTCGCCCGTGGCCGCCATCGGCGTCATCAGGATGGTGATGTCTTCCTGGCTGTAGCCGAACGCCTGCTGGCGGTCGAGCAGCGACAGGTTTGAGCGCACGCCAGTGGTCGGCACCTTCGGCAGGTCTTCCAGCACGATCTGGGTCCGCTCCAGCCACTCCTTGTAGGGATGGCTGGCGGCGAGCGAAGCCTTGATCTCGTCGTCCGGGATCAGGCGGCCCTGCTCGAGGTCGACCAGCAGCATCTTGCCCGGCTGCAGCCGCCACTTGGTGATGATCTGGTCCTCTGGGATCGTCAGCACGCCCATCTCGGACGCCATGACGATGCGATCGTCCTTGGTGACGAGATAGCGCGCGGGCCTCAGGCCGTTGCGGTCGAGCGTGGCGCCGATCTGGCGGCCGTCGGTGAAGGCGATCGCGGCAGGGCCGTCCCACGGCTCCATCAGCGCGGCATGATATTCGTAGAAGGCGCGGCGCTTCTCATCCATCAAGGGATTGCCGGCCCACGCCTCCGGAATCATCATCATGACGGCGTGCGGCAGCGAGTAGCCGCCCTGCACCAGGAATTCGAGCGCGTTGTCGAAGCAGGCGGTGTCCGACTGTCCTTCATAGGAGATCGGCCAGAGCCGGTTGATGTCCTTGCCGTAGAGCTCGGAGCTGACCGAGGCCTGGCGCGCCGCCATCCAGTTGACGTTGCCGCGCAGCGTGTTGATCTCGCCGTTGTGCGCGATCATGCGGTAGGGATGCGCCAGCGACCAGGCCGGGAAGGTGTTGGTCGAGAAGCGCTGGTGCACGAGCGCGAGCGCGCTCTCGAAGTCAGCCTCGTGCAGATCGGGATAGTACTTGCCGAGCTGGTCGGCGAGGAACATGCCCTTGTAGATCACGGTGCGGCAGGACATCGAGCACGGGTAATAGCCGGCGAGGCCGCGGTCGCGGCGCTGGTAGATCGCCTGCGAGATCGACTTGCGCAGAATGTAGAGCCGGCGCTCGAACTCGTCCTCGGTCTTGGCGGTGCCGTTGCGGCCGATGAACACCTGCATGCAGGCGGGCTCGGTCGGCTTCACGGTGACGCCGAGCGAGGAATTGTCGGTCGGCACGTCGCGCCAGCCCAGCAGGGTCAGACCCTCTTCCTTGATCTGGTCGGCGACGATGCTCTTGATCACGTTGCGCCAGGCGGTGTCGCGCGGCATGAACAACGCGCCGATGGCGTACTCGCCGGGCGCCGGCAGCTTGAAGCCGAGCTCTGAGGCCTTGCGGCTGAAGAAGGCGTGCGGGATCTGCACCAGAATGCCGGCGCCGTCGCCAGCGCGCGGGTCGGCGCCGACGGCGCCGCGATGCTCGAGGTTGCAGAGGATGCTCAGCGCGTCCGAGACGATCTCGTGCGACTTCTTGCCTTTGATGTTGGCGATGAAGCCGACGCCGCAAGAATCCTTCTCCAGGCTCGGATCGTACAGGCCTTCGGCTGTGGGGCGCGAATTGTGCTCTTGAATCGGTGAGGTGATCGGATCGGTCGTTTTCGAGGCGACCGTCGCCGACAGCTCTTCTGCCACGATGCTTGCGCGCTCGAATTGCGACCCGTTCATTGTTCCTGTCCTCTCCATGCGGCAAGCTGCCTCACCGCCATCTTCGGCGCACCTTGGGCGTCCCGCGGCACCCGCTCCTGGGCCACCGCTCGTCCTCTGCGAGCCGCATTTTCTTAAATTCAGGCCTAGGCGTTCTTCGTCCCCGAGAACGGCTTTGCCTGGTACCTTGCCGGCGCTCGAGAGCACCAGTTCTCGCTGCAATCCCTATGCCGGAACCGCAAGCAAAATGAGACAGTCTTCCTGTCCTAACCATCACCTTGCCAAATTTTTGTCTAGCACACAAGCGCGCGGAAGTCCCGATTCCGCAGAAGTCAATCAATCGCTTTCCAAAAGTTGCGCAGCCCCGGTTTTGAGGCAAACACGCCCTTATCCGGCCCCGCGGGCGCCGAAATCCCAAATGAAGCTTCGGATCAACCCTTCGGAAGGCGCGCCACGCCGCGAGAAGCGAAACAGGGCGGCCACCGGAGGGCCTGACAGGAGCGTCTGGATCATGAAGTTTTTCACAGGATGTGTGGCGGCCGCCGCGTTGGTGCTGGCTGCCAGTGCGGTCCATGCCCAGGTTCCCGCGAGCGGTTTCGCTCGAGGGGCCGTCATCGCGGTCTCGGATTTCGACGGGCCTTACGCGCCGCCGGAGGCCGCCCCGCCGCCGCGTTATGGCTATGGCTATGGCTACGGCTACGAAGAACGCGGCCCGGCACAGGCCTTGCTGCCGTCGACGGAGGTCTACGCGGTGCTGCGCGAAAACGGCTTCTTGCCGCTCGGTATCCCGCGCCTGCGCGGCAGCGTCTACACCATTGCGGTGATCGACCGCCGTGGCGACGATGGCCGGCTGGTGATCGACGCCCGCGACGGGCGGGTCATCCGCTTCATGCCTGCCACTGATGCCTATGGCATGGCGCCTTCCTATGACGAACGCGCGGTCGCGCCTTATGGGCCGCAAACCGCACTGCCGCCGCCGACCGTGATCCGCGGCGGCCCGCCGCGCCCGCCGGCGTCGATCCCGCATGTGGCAAGCCGCGCCGTGCCGCTGCCGAAGGCTGCCCCGCGGCGTGCCGAGACGCCGGTCGCCGTTGCCAAGCCGACAGACTCGCAGGCCCAGGCAGTGCAGGCCCAGCCTGTCCAGCAAGCCGCCGCTGTGCAGGCGAAGCCGGCCGAGGCCGCCGCGCCGACCGTCGGTCAGGTCAGGCCGGCCCCGACGATCCTGCCGACGCAGGACATGCCGGCTGCGCAGGGGTTGGACTAGGGCGACGCGAGTTTGACGTGACACCGCTCATCACACCGTCGCTGTCGTCCCCGCGAAGGCGGGGACCCATACCGCGTGATCTATCGGTGGGGATGAGGTGCGAGTACCGGACTCCGAGTCTTCGCCAAACCGCTCCCTGGGGTTATGGGTCCCCGCCCCCGTGCGCAATTGCGCACTAGGCGGGGACGACATCTGGAGAGAGTTGGCCAAGACAAACGCGCCTGAGCATTCAGGCGCCTTTTCCATTTCGACGATCGCTTCAGCTCCGCGGATATCCCGCCGCATCCAGGATCAGATTCGCCACCTCCTTCGGATGCGACACCAGCGAGAGGTGGCCGGCATCGAGCTCGATCGTGGTCGCGTTCATGCGCTTGGCGAGGAAGCGCTCGAAATCGGGGTTGATGGTGTAGTCGTTCTTCGACACCGCGTACCAGCTCGGCTTGGAGCGCCACGCCGCCTCCGTGGTGCGGCCGGCGAAGATCGAGGCCGCCGTCGGCCATTGCACGGCGTAGAGCTCCTTGGCCTGCTCCGGCTTCACGCCGTTGGCGAAGTACTTCAGGAAGGCGTCTTCCGAGAGCTTGGTGTAGCCGTCGCGCTCGACGATGCCGGCACGCGCCGGCGCGGTCGGAAACTGCTTCGACAGCGCAACGAAATCCTCGTTCGCATCGGGCGCGCGTGCGGCGACGTAGACGAGGCCGGTGACCTTCGGGTCGGTGCCGACCTGGCTGATCACGGTGCCGCCCCAGGAATGCGCGACCAGCACCGTCGGCCCGTCCTGCTCGGCCAGCGCCCGCTTGGTCGTCTCGACGGAGTCGCTGAGCGAGGACAGCGGATTTTGCACGGCCGTCACATGCAGGCCTGCAGCCTGCAGGATCGGGATCACCTCCGACCAGCTCGAGCCGTCGGCCCAGGCGCCGTGCACCAGCACGACGTTCTTCGCCTTGACCGTCTGCGGTGTCTGGGCATGAGCGAGGTTGAGGGGAGCGGCCAAAAGGCTCGCGGCGACGAAAAGGCTGCGCCAGAGTGACATGATCTTCTCCGTGTTTTTGGTTCGATGCCCAAAGGACGGAGACGGGGACGGCGGTGTTACGCCTTCACTGCTCTGTGATGCATTGCAACGAAAAAACGCCCCGGGGCACCGGGGCGTTTTCGCAACCTGGAAGTCGCTGGGTTTGGTCGCCTGGCTCAGGCGGCCTGCGCGGCGGAGTTCTCGATCACCTGCGCCTTGGCGCCGGCGTTGATCGCGATCTGGCGCGGCTTCTTGGCCTCGGGAATCTCGCGAACGAGGTCGACGTGAAGCAGCCCGTTCTCGAGCGAGGCGTCCTTCACCTGCACGAAGTCGGCAAGCTGGAAGGCGCGCTCGAAGGCACGCGCGGCGATGCCGCGGTAGAGCACTTCGGATTTCGAGTTCTCGTTCGCGACCTTCTCGCCCTTGATCGTCAGCGTGTTTTCCTTGGCCACGATGGAGAGCTCATCCTTGGCAAAGCCCGAAACCGCAACGGTGATGCGGTAGGCGTTCTCGCCGGTGCGCTCGATGTTGTAGGGGGGATAACCGGGGCTGCCGTCGGAGCTGGTCTGGTCGAGCAGGTTGAAGAGACGGTCGAAGCCGACGGTGGAACGATAGAACGGAGTGAGATCGTAGGTACGCATGGTCAAGTCCTCCATTGAGCGACTGTTGGTAACCCGCCCGCCAACCGGGCCGGGCTTTAGTCTGTGTGCAGCCTGATGTTCCGGTTCCGAAACACTGGTAGCGGCCTGCACGAAGATGATATGGGTGGAACGAGACGGCGTTCAAGAGGGCGGGACAGGCGCCTTTTCGGCGCTTTGGCCCCTTGATTTGCAGCACTTCCCGCCCAATGACGCTGGTCTCGATTCCCGCCAATCCCGTCCCCGAAAACGTCGTCAGCGGCACCATCAAGACCCCTGATGGCGTCGAGCTGCGCTTTGCGCGCTGGGCGCCGCCGGCGGGCCGCAAGGGCACGGTCTGCGTCTTCACCGGGCGCAGCGAGCAGATCGAGAAATATTTCGAGACCGTGCGCGACCTGCGCGACCGCGGCTTTGCGGTGGCGATGATCGACTGGCGCGGGCAGGGCCATTCGTCGCGCCGCCTGCGCGATCCGCGCAAGGGCTATGTGCGCGACTTCGCCGATTTCGAAATCGACGTCGAGACCTTCGTGCAGCAGGTGGTGCTGCCGGATTGCCCGCCGCCCTTCTTCGCGCTGGCCCATTCCATGGGCGGCACGGTGCTGCTGCGCGTGGCGCATGCCGGCAAGCGCTGGTTCGACCGCATGGTGCTGTCTGCGCCGATGATCGACCTGCCCGGGCGCACCACCTCGTTGCCGGTGCGTGCGCTGCTCAAGACGATGCGCCTCTTCGGACAGGGCGGCCGCTACGTTCCCGGCGGCAGCGACCGCCTCACCGGGCTCGAACCCTTCATCAACAATCCCCTGACCAGCGATCCGGTCCGCTATGCGCGCAACGCCGCGATCCTGGAGGAAGACCCGACGCTTGGCCTAGCCTCGCCGACGGTCGCCTGGGCCGATACCGCCTTCCGCGCGATGCACACCTTCAAGCGCGTGAACTACCCCTCACAGATCCGCCAGCCGATCCTGATGCTGGCGGCCTCCAACGATGCCGTAGTCTCGACCGCGGCGATCGAGGAATTCGCCTATCATTTGCGCGCCGGCTCCCATCTCGTGATCGCCGGTGCCAAGCACGAGATCCTCCAGGAGCAGGACCGCTACCGCGCGCAGTTCTGGGCCGCCTTCGACGCCTTCGTGCCGGGCACGCCACTGTTCAAGTGAGAAGACGGTGCGCTCCCTCGCCCCGTTCTTACGGGGAGAGGGTTGGGGTGAGGGGCCTCTCTCCGCACGCGAGATCGTCGAGAGACCGGTACCCCCTCACCCGGATCGCAAGAGCGATCCGACCTCTCCCCGCAAGCGGGGAGAGGTGAAAAGCAGCTTACAGCGTCTTCAGATACTCGATCAGGTCGTAGCGCTCGGCGTCGTCCTTGAACATGCGGCCGATGACGCCGGGACGCTTTGGCTCGCCGTCCTTGCGCTCGAAGGAATGGCCGAGCACGCTGTTGCCCTGGATCGGCTTGCCGTCGGAGCCGGTCGCGGAGAACTCCGTTTGACCGGTCTTGCAGCGCTCGTCGGCGGCGACTGCGAAACCGACGGTGTCGGGGTCGTAGTCGCGGCGGCCCATGCAGAATTTTTGCGGACGCTCGTTCTGCGGCTTCAGCAGCCAGTACAGCGAAGGCACCGAGCCGTTGTGCAGGTAAGGCGCAGTGGCCCAGATGCCGTTCAAGGGCCTCGCGCGATAGCGCGGATCGGGCGCGGGATTGAGACAGTTCTTGCGCGCGAGATTCCACATCTGCGCCCGTTCGGCCTCGGGGATGTTCTCGTCGTCCATCCATTTGCGGGCGACGAGGTCGACCACCGTCATGAGGCCGAGCGCATAGACCATCTCGTTGGGCGAAGCGCTCGCAGTCGGGATCTCGCACTGCCACCATGTCTGCAGGTCGGCCGTGTTGACCTTCAGAAAGCCGGGCACGTCGACGGTCCGCTTGCTGAGAACCAGGGACTGCTCGGGATCGGTCTTGATCTCGTCGAGCGGGATCGTGACCGCATTCAGCACCTTGCTGTCGCCGCTCGGCTCCCAGCGCTTCGACGACCAGAAGGCCGGGGTGTTGATGTCAGGCAGATGGCATCCGGAGCACATCTCCGCGTAGATGGCACGGCCGCGCTCGACGCGGTCGGGCTTCAGCTTCCAGGCATCGCCGAGGATGTGCGAGGGCCATTTCGGTGCGAGCAGGCCGCCGAACTTCGGACCATCAGCCGCCTTGAATGGATCGGGGCCTCTCAGCATGTCCTCGATCCAGCCGAGCGTCCTGATGTTCACCGAGGAGCGCCATAGCCTGTCCTGTGGATAGGCGTCGGACAAATTGAGCAGCGCCGTGACGCCGAGGGCTTCGCCGGCGTTGCGGATCAGCGGCTGCTCGATCGAGGCGTCGTATTGGGCGAACTTGAACCAGGGCACCGTCCAGATCGCGGGATAGCTGACCGGCGCGTCCTGGGCGTGCAGGTTCTTCTCGAATCCCTTGACCCCGCTCATTGCAAGGTCCTGCGAAAACACCTGGTTGCCGATGCGGTTGAGGGCATCGAGCCGGCCGAACCCTTCCTCGGTGTCCTGCTGCTGCTTGCCGTCCCAGGTCGTCTTGCCTTCGATCGTTTTCTCGTAGGTCTTGGCCCAGTCGATCAGGAAGCTGCCGATCGTGCTCAGCTTCTGCTTGAGCGCAGCGCGGTCCGCCTTGCTGGCGTCGGGGCCGAGCACGCGATCGGCGAAACGCTGGAAGCGGAACGGGACGTACAGCGTGTAGGCGATCGACAGGCCGGTCGCGAGCTCGAGCTTCTTCAGGTCGGTCATCGCCGGGCCGCCGTCGAAGCGGACGTCGACGCCCTGGTAATGGATCTGGCCGGTATGACAGGCGGCGCAGGTCAGTCCGATCATGTCGTCCTCGCGGCGGCTCGTCGCGGGATCGACCACGCCGGTCATGCGCGCGAAGCCGACCGGCAGGCGGTCGACGTTCTCCGCCGGCGTCCAGCGCGTCGACCAGTCCGACGCTTGCGTGGTCTCGTAGACATTGGCGTAGCCGAAGCGGCGCAGCGTCGCCGTGTCGACCTGGACCGATTGCGGGCTCGGGATGAAGCCGAAGCGCTCGAGATAGGCGCTGTCCTTGATCAGGCCCGGCTTGGAGAACAGGTGGAGCCGCGGCTGCTCCAGCGCCACGAACCACTCATAGGGCACCGGGAACGTCGCGGTGCCCTGGCTGGCGTGGTGGAACCAGTGTCGGTCCTTGAGCGACCAGTTTTGCTCGAGCCAGTAAGCAGCCTTGGTTTCGGGCATCGCCGGCAGGGGCGGCGGCAGGAGATTCACCAGCACGCCCTTCTGCGGCAGCATGGCGCGAACCTGGTTGGGGAATTCGGCGACCGCGACCAGGGCGGCGAGGCCAAGGCCGATGACGAGCGCCGTGAGCGCGACCGCCCAGCGAAAGCGGAGCTGGCAGGACGACAGCAGCGGCTGCGATACGATGCGCTGGTTGATGCGGTCGGGGAATTGGCGCTGTTCGAACAGCGTGCGCACGTCGGCCACGCTGAGATAGCGCTCTTCGCCCTGCTTGCCCTTGCCGATGATCTTCAAAAGGATGGGCCATTCGAACTTCATCAGCAGCGGGTAGTACCAACGAGCGGCGCTGCCGGCGCGCTCGAGGTTGGCGCGCATGAAGGTCTTGATTTCCGCGGCATTGAGGCCGGGCTCGCTGCTGCCGGTGTTCGGGTCGGTGTAGGTCCGGCCGAAGCTCGCGAGCCGCGCGATCTCGTCCTCGTCGACCTTGCCGTCGACGCCGAGGATGCGCGAGCCGGCGCCGCGCTTGTCCAGCGGCCCCCCGCGCAGCGCGTCGAGCTGCGCGCCCGAAAAGATGCTCTTGAGGATGTGCTTGACGCCGTTGGCGATCATCGCAACGCCGCGGACCTGGATGCGGGCCGAGACCTTCTTCAGCCCCGTCTCGCCGGTCGCATTGGCGATGGTCTGCGACAGCGTGTTGAGCGGGACGGTGCCGCCCTCGACGAAGCCTTCGCCGACGAGGCCGCGCAGGAACGGGCAGGGATTGTTCGGCGAGACTGGAATCGAGGGATCGAGGGGCGGCTTCGAAGCGGGGTGATGCATGGCCCAAATCCTGAAAGCAGCGAATCTTGAAAAAGCAGGCGCGCTGTTAGAGCGCGGAAAGTCCTAACAAACCGACAGCACGATATACTACTTCAGCGTGTGACGAGTGTGGCCCATTTCACTGTCGTGTCAACACGAGCAGGCGGTCGCACCGGAACCACGTCGGGCCTGCGGCTCCTTCGCTCAGGATTCGGCGGCCCGTCTCACGTCGCTCTGCACCAGCGTCAGCTTGCCGAGCGGTACGCCGGCCTTCAGCAGCCCCTCGCGATAATGGGCGATATCCTCGGGCCGCTTCCAGTGGAAGTTGCGCAAGTGCCTGTCGACGTTCAGCGTTGGATAATTTGCCATCAGCACGCGGGCGGCCTCGCTGGCCTCGTCGCTTCGCCCGAGCTGCGCCAACGCCGCCGCGCGGATCGCCAGCGCCTGCATGTGATTCGGGTTGATGTAGAGCTGCTCGCGGGCCCACGACAGCGTCGCGTCATATTGGCGCAGAAGATAATGACTGAACGCGTTCAGCGCCGACCATTGGTAGCGCGGGTCGCTGTTGTCGCGTTGCGCGGCCATCGAGAACAGCTCGATCGCCTCGCGGTGCTCGCCGATCATGAAATGGCAGATGCCGAGCACGCCGCGCGCGCCATTGTCGTAAGGGTTGAGCGCGACCGCGCGCTTGGCGGCGTCCATTGCCGCCTCGTGATGACCCTCCAACGCGTGCGCCCAGGTCAGGATCGAGAACGCAAAGGAGGAGCGCGGATCAAGCCGGACGCTGGTTTCGGCGAGGCTCATCGCCTCGGCCCACATCTCGCGCGTGCCCTTGACCCAGCCGAACTGAATGCTCTGGATCTGGATCGTGGCGAGATAGGCATGCGCGATCGACAGCTTGGGATCGAGCCCGATGGCCTCGCGGAATAGGTCGACCGCGGCGGCCAGATCTTCCTTGGTTTGCAGATAGTAATGCGACAGCCCCTTGAGGAAGCGGTCCCAGGCGGTGACGTCGGTCGAGAGCCGCGCCGGTGCCGAGGCTTCGGCACGGACGATCTCGGTAGCGATGGCGGCGGACAAATTGGTGGTGATCTCGTCCTGCATCGCGAACAAATCGCCGATGTCGCGGTCGTAGCGGCCGGTCCAGAGCTGCTCGCCGGTCTCTGGCGCGATCAGCTCGGCGGTGACGCGGATCTTGGCGCCGGCGCGCCGCACCGAGCCCTGGATCAGATAGGTGGCGTCGATCTCGCGCGCGATCAGCCGGGTGCCCACATTCTTGCCCTTGAAGGCGAAGGTCGAGTTGCGGCTCAGCACCCGATAGAAGGATTGCAGCGATAGCGCGTGGATCAGGTCCTCGGTGAGGCCGTCGGAGAAATATTCGTCCTGGGCGTCGCTGAGATTGGCAAAGGGCAGCACGCCGACGATCGCGGTGCGGTACTGCTGCGACAGCGCCGAGGCCTCACGAAGCTCGGGGGCAAGCGCCGGCGCGCCCTCGGGCGTCCAGGTAAAGACCCCGATCGCATCCTTGATGTTCTTGAAGCGATGGTTGCCGGCATCGATCAGCGGCACGGTGAGATGCTTGCTCGCCTCCCGGTAGGCCTTGGCCGAGATCGCGAAGCCGCCGGGGCTCGCCACCGATTCCAGGCGGACGGCGATGTTGACGTCGTCGCCGAAGACCTCGTCCTCGTCGGCGATGACGTCGCCCATGTGAATGCCGAGCCGGAACTGCATGGCGCGGTCCGCCGGCAGATGGCGGTTGCGCTCTGCCATCAGCGTCTGCATCGCGATCGCCGCCTCGGTGGCGCCGACGATGGAGGCGAATTCCAGCAGGAAGCCGTCGCCGGTGTTCTTCACGACGCGGCCGCCGTGATTGAGGATGATCGGATGGATCGCGGCGCGATGGGCCTTGAAGGCGGCATGGGTGCCGGCCTCGTCGCTGCCCATCATGCGCGAATAGCCGGCGACATCGGCGCAGACGATGGCGGCCAGACGTCTTTCCATATCCGCAGAGCTCCAACGGGACTTGGGTCGAGAATCCGGGACCGGCCCCAGCATGGCGGTTGCCGCGAATCCCGCATTTCAAGAACCCCGCCTTTATAGAGCAGATGCGCCGCAGCGGAAGCATGATCCGCATTGCAAATTTGAGGTAAATCCTGCGCAATCCCGGCGGTGGACGGGAACGGGCGAACCGACTAAGCGGAACCAGGACTGCCAGGACGGCAGCGGAGGACCTTCATGCTGGGCATTCACGAGATCGGGCTTTTCATCCTCTCGGGCGTGCTGCTCAACATCACGCCAGGGCCGGATTCGGTTTACGTGATCGGCCGCAGCATGCAGATGGGCTGGCGGGGCGGCGCCGCTGCCGCCTTGGGCATCAGTTGCGGCTGCGTCGTCCATGTCGCGGGCGCGGCGATCGGGCTTTCGGCTCTGCTGATGGCCTCGTCCACGGCCTTCTCGATCCTGAAGCTGGTCGGCGCGGCCTATCTCGTCGTGACCGGTCTCCAGATGCTGTGGTCGCGCCCGGCGCTGGCTGCAAGCATCGACGAGCCGGCGCGGAGCTCATTGCAGCGGGTCTTCCTCCAGGGCGTCTTCACCAACGCGCTCAATCCGAAGGTCGCGCTGTTCTTCCTGGCCTTTCTGCCGCAATTCGTCGCAGCCGATGCCCCGCACAAGCCGCTCGCCTTCCTGACGCTCGGCCTGATCTTCATCTTTACGGGGACACTGTGGTGCCTGGTGCTGGCGGCGTTCGCCGCCAGAGCCGCCTACCGGCTGCGGCAGTCCGAGGGCGCGATCGCCTGGGTCAACCGCGCTCTCGGCGGCCTCTTCGTCTATCTCGGCATCCGCGTCGCCATGCTGGAGACGCGGTAGCTCCTTCTGGTGAATGAGAAGCGGTCCGATCGAGGCTGCGCTCGGGAGGTTTCGATGATCCGTGGAAGCTGTCTGTGTGGCGCCGTGCGGTTCGAGATCGAGAAGGTGCGCGCGCTGACGCACTGCCATTGCGTCAATTGCCGCAAGCTAAGCGGCGCGGCCTTCGCCACCTACGCGCATGTCGATGCCGACAGATTTCGCTTCGTGGCGGGCGAGGACATGACGGCATCTTACGAATCCTCGCCGGGCAGTATCCGCTATCGTTGCAGGACCTGCGGCTGCCCGACGCCGGGCAAGGCGAGCTATCTCCCGACCGTCAGCATTCCCGCTGGCCTGCTCGATGACGACCCGGAAGTCCGGCCTCGCCTCCACGTTTTCACCTCGTCGCGCGCGTCGTGGTGGACAATCCAGGACGACCTGCCCCAGCACGAAAAATGGGTGCCGGGCTACGGGCCGAAATCGTAAGGCGCTTAAGCGAATTCCTTCACCAGCGCGCTGCCGGCCAGATACAGGCCGAGCAGAATCATCGCGATCAGGAACCAGCGGCGAAACGCTTCCGCCGGCATCCGCGCCCGCACCGATTGCCCAATGAACATGCCGGCGAAGGCCATGGCGAGGCCCACGGCGCCCGGCACGACATTGGCGGGCGTGAGCAATCCGACCGCGGTCAAGTTGAAGGCGAGCGCCAGCGTCGCGGTGGTGAAAAACACCCCGAGCGCCTGCACCAATTCGTCCTTCTCCATGCCGATCGCCTGCATGAACGGCATCGACGGAATCACCTGCACGCCTGTGGAGGCCGAGATCACGCCGGTGATGACGCCGACCACGCCGCCGACCCATTTCTCGTTCTCGGGCGCGACGCGGAACTGGAACTTGTTCAGGCCGATCACGGCGTAGACGACGAGCAGGGCGCCGAGCACGATCGTGCCGTAGCGCGCATGCGGCCCGGTCAGTGCGCCGGCGTTGAGCCAGCAGCCGACCACGGTGCCGATCATCAGCGGCCACAGCCGCCGCAGGATGTCGCGCAAATACGGGCCGACGAAGGTCTGCCAGATGTTGGTGACGATGGCGGGAACGATGACGATTGCAATGGCGCGGCTCGGCGCCATGCTGACCGCCAGCAGGCCCATCGACACCGTCGGCAGGCCGAGCCCGACCACGCCCTTGACGAATCCGGCGAGCAGGAACACGGCGGCGATGAGGATGAGCAGCGGGTCGATCATGTCTGCACATTGACCGAAGCCGCGCGGTCGCACAATCTGGAGGTTACGGAGAGAGCCTTCGGCCTCAACGAAGGCTCAGGGAGCTCAGGGAGACATCGCATGCGCTTCGACCTGGTCGATCTCCAGCTCTTCATCGCGGTCGCCGACCAGCGCAGCATCACCCGCGGCGCGGAGCGCTCGCATCTGGCCCTGGCCTCGGCCAGCGCGCGCATCAAGGGGCTCGAAGATGCGCTCGGCGTCGCGCTGCTCAAGCGCGGGCGCCGCGGCGTCGAGTTGACCGCGGCCGGCGAGAGCCTGCTCGATCATGCCAGGCTCGTGATCCATCAGATCGACGCCATGCGCGGCGATCTCGCCGGCTTTGCCAGCGGCGTGCGCGCCAGCGTGCATTTCCTCGCCAACACGTCGGGCCTGTCGGAGCATCTGCCGAAGGCGCTCGCCGGTTTCCTGCGCGAGCATCGCGACGTCGCCGTCGACATCGAGGAGCGCGAGAGCACCGATATCGCGGCGGCGATCACCGCAGGCGCCGCCGATCTCGGCTTCGCCGCCGAGCACGCGCTGCCCGAGCATATCGAGCGCTTTCCCTTCAGCGAGGATCGCCTGACGCTGGTGACGTCGAAACGCGGCCCGTTCGCCGGCCGCCGCCAGATCGACTTTCAGGAGGCAGGGGCTTGCGACTTCGTCGGCCTGACCAGCGCCACCGCGCTCCAGATGCACATCTCGAAGCACGCCGCGCGGCTCGGCATGCGGCCGCATTTCCGCGCGCGCCTGCGCGACTTCGACGCGATCTGCCAGATGGTCGCGGCCGATGTCGGCGTGGCGCTGGTGCCCGAAGCCGCGGCCCGCCGCTGCGCCAAGACCATGCCGCTCGCCATGGTCCGCCTGCGTGATGCCTGGGCCAACCGCCGCCTCGTCATATGCGCGCGCAGCTTCAAGACGCTGCCGAAGCCCGCCAAGATGCTGGTGGAGCACTTGCGAGCGGAAGCGGCGTGAGGAACTCTTACCCTCCCTTGGAGGGCAGGGCTATCGCATATGGATCGCATGTCGATATTGCAGAGGTCGTCATGCCCGGGCTTGTCCCGGGCATCCACGTTCTTTGTGCTGCGTGGAAAGGCGTGGATGGCCGGGACAGGCCCGGCCATGACGCTGTGGCGGCAGCCGGTGCCCACAGCGACGTCTCATATGCGATAGCCCTGCCCTCCAAGGGAGGGTGAGAACACCTAGCTCGCCGTCTACACGCCCGCGTTGATCATGCAAGCCTCGCTCGCTACGGGTTCAAAAGCTTCAACGCTGCCTCGTGCACCCGCGCGTCGCCGGCCGCGACGATGCGGCCGCCGCCCTGGGCCGGCTTGCCTTCCCAGGTGGTGACGACGCCGCCGGCGCCGGTCACGATCGGGATCAGCGCCGCGATGTCGTAGGGCTTCAGCTCGGTCTCGACCACGAGGTCGACGTGGCCCGCGGCAAGCATGCAATAGGAGTAGCAGTCGCCGCCATAGCGCGACAGCCGCGCGCTCTTCTCGATGCGGCCGAAGATGGCGCGGTCGCTCTCGTTCATCAGCAGGGGACTGGTGGTGTAAGTCGTGGCCTCCGACAGCGAAGCGCAGCGGCGGACCTGGAGCCGGCGCTCGCCCGACGGCCCTTTATAATTGGCCGAACCGTTGTCGCCGGAAAAGCGCTCGCCGATGAAGGGCTGGTGCATCATGCCGAACACCGGCGTGCCCTTGTGCAACAGCGCGATCAGCGTGCCCCAGATCGGAAAGCCGCCGATGAAGGATTTGGTGCCATCGATGGGGTCGAGCACCCAGACGTAGTCGGCGTCCTCGCGCTCGTTGCCGAATTCCTCGCCGACGATGCCGTGCTGGGGGAAGTTGGCCTTGATCAGCCGCCGCATCACCGCCTCCGCGGCGCGGTCGGCCTCCGTCACGGGGTCGAAATCCTTGGTCTTGCTCTTGTCGTCGATCGACAGCGAGGTGCGGAAGAACGGCAGGATGGTTTCGCCGGAGGCGGTGGCGAGCCGGCCGATGAAGGCGGAGAAGTCGATCACCGTCACAGGCGAAATCCTCGAAACGAAGGTTGGATGGAGCTTGCTCCTGCCTAGCTCAATTCGCCTGCCGCGTGCAGCGCTGTCTTGGCGTTGCGCCCTGGTATTTTGGATGCCGCGGGCGCTGCCCCATTCCAGTCATCTCCTGGCCAAATATCGATCATTGAGTTGAAATCTTAGTTCCGACCTTGCCTTGTTCGTATGCAAATGACTATCAACCCATTGAATTTCCTTATCAAAGAAACTGAATCTGGGTTTCCATAGAAGCAACTGAGCCATGTGCGATTTGCATGGGAAACCGCGCAAAAGCCCTTGCGCTTTGTGCGGCGCGGTCGCATATTGTTGCGGTGCGGTAGCGCTTCGCGTTACCGCTGCCCTCCTTGGGCGTTTCCTCCCTAGACTTGGGCCGCTTGCGTCATTCGCGAGCGGCCCTTTTTTCTGAGCCCCGCCGTTTTCATTTCGCGCGCGCAAGCTTGCGAAGCGAAAACGCAGTCGCGCGCAAAGCTTCTTCGTCTCAGAAGGCCTCGTCGTTTCGGAGAGAAGCTGCGTCCTATTCCGCCGCGGCCTGGAATGGGCCGAGATCGGCGAACGGAATCGTGGTCGCCAGCACGTCGGCGAGAACGCCGAAGTCGGAGGCCACTTGCGCAAAGCGTGCGCTGCGCTCCCGCCGCCGCTCGTCCATGTAGATCGCGCGGTTGAGCTCGAGCTGCACGGCGTGCAGGCCGCTCGCGGGATTGCCGTAATGCTCGGTGATGAAGCCGCCGGCATAGGGCTTGTTGCGGCCGATCGAATAGCCGAGCCCGCTCATGGTCTCCTCGACGCGATCGGGCAAGAGCGGCGTGCAGCTGGTGCCGTAGCGATCGCCGATCACGACGTCGGGCCTGCGCGGCTCGTCCCTGCTGACGCCCACCGACGGCATCGAGTGGCAGTCGACCAGCACCACCGTGCCGAACATCTGGTGCACCTTGTTGATCAGCCGGCGCAGCGCGCGATGGTAGGGCTTGTACAGCGTCTCGATCCGCCCCAGCGCATCGTCGACCAGGAGGCGGTCGCGATAGATCTCCTGGCCGTCGCCCACCACGCGCGGAATGGTGCCGAGGCCGCCCGCGACGCGCATCGAGCGGGTGTTGGCGAAGCTCGGCAGCCGGCCGGTGAACATGCGCGGGTCCAGCTCATAGGGCTCGCGGTTGACGTCGACATAGGAGCGGGGAAAGTTGACACGCACCGTCGGAAAGCCGCGCGCGCTCAGATGGCCGATCAGCTCGTCCATGAACGAATCTTCCGACCGCCGCAGCGTGGGCAGGTCGATCCGCGACGCCGCCAGGAATTCCTCAGGATAGGTCGAGCCGGAATGTGGCGAGTTGAAGATGACGGGCGCGCGCCATTCGGCAGGCTCGAAGATCTCGAAGGCTGGCGACATGTCGCCGTCAAAGCGGGTCATCTTCTCAGGCTTCGTCCCTTCGTGCCGTCCGATCCGGACAAGCTCCGGGTCCAATGATTCGGCCGATCTCGCGGCTCTTATGTGTCGTCATTGTCCGGAATCGCAACCATTCTGCCAAGCGAAAAGATGTGATGGCCTCTTGGAACAGATCTTAACCGTGCGGCCAGCGGGAAGGGGACGCGCCGGTCCGGCTCGATTGATTCAGACCTCGTTCCGGTCCACAAAGAGCCGGCGGCGGGGCCGGCGCAGGGTTAAGATTTTCACCCCAAATTTACCCTCTGTCGGGCTTAGTGACCTCTGCTGATATCCTCTGGGGATTCGACGTTTCCTGCCATGCCAAAGATCCTGCTCGCCGAAGACGACAACGACATGCGCCGTTTCCTGGTCAAGGCGCTGGAAAACGCCGGTTTTCAGGTCTCGTCCCACGACAACGGCATGGCCGCCTATCAGCGGCTGCGGGAAGAGCCGTTCGAGATGCTGCTGACCGATATCGTGATGCCGGAAATGGACGGCATCGAGCTCGCCCGCCGGGCCTCGGAACTCGACCCCGACATCAAGATCATGTTCATCACTGGCTTTGCCGCGGTCGCCCTGAACTCGGATTCGGACGCCCCCAAGAACGCCAAGGTGCTGTCCAAGCCGGTGCATCTGCGCGAATTGGTCAGCGAAGTGAACAAGATGCTGGCCGCCTGAATCGGCCTCGTTCGTCCTTGCGCGCGCTCCCCTGAGCCGTTATAGGGACCCCACCCGGCACAAGTGGACTTTTAGGGCACGTAGCTCAGCGGGAGAGCACTACCTTGACATGGTAGGGGTCACAGGTTCGATCCCTGTCGTGCCCACCATCCTTCGCTCGCGGTAGCAGAGTGAAGGATGCCGCGCCGAAGCCCAACGGGCACAGGCGGGCTGTCGCAGCGAGCTTCGGCTCGGCAAGCCGAGAATCGCATTGCGAAGCGTGTCCGGCGTGGCTCGAAGAGCGACGACGGACTCTTGCGACTTGCGTGGTATCATAGGAACGTCCCGTAGCCTGGATGGAGCACAGCGCAATCCAGGGCTCTCTCCCTTCGGGCCCCGCCCCGGATTACGCGTACGCTCATCCGCGCTACCATGACGCCTTCGCCGCGAGGCTGCCCATGACCGTGTCCGTCATCGAACAGGCAAAGATCCAGGCGCAGGTGCTGGTGCCCCTGATCAAGGCGTTGCAGGCCGAGCTCGGCGAGGCGCGCGCCAATGCGCTGGTGCGCAAGGCGCTCGGCGATCTCTATCGCCGCTTCGGCGAGGCGTTCTGGAATGCCAAGAACGAGAGCGATCTCGGCAAGGCCGTGTCGTCGGCCTTCCGCACCTATGCCCGCGACGATGCGCTCGCCTATGACGTCCTCGAGCAGACCCATGACGCGTTCGCCTTCGACGTGACGCGCTGCGCCTATGCCGAATTCTACAAGGCCCTCGGCGAGCCCGAACTCGGCTTCCTGCTGATCTGCACCGCGGACTTTGCCACCGCGGAAGGTTTTGGTCCCGACATCAGGCTCACGCGCACGCAGACTATCATGCAAGGCGCCTCCCATTGCGATTTCCGCTACAAGCGCGATGGAGGCGGATCACAGTGACGGCAACGATGCAGGCATGCTGTCGCCCCACATTCCGTCATTGCGAGCGCAGCGAAGCAATCCAGAGTCTTTCGGCGGCGGGATTCTGGACTGCTTCGCGGAGCCTGTCATCGGCCGTGCGTTTCGCGCGGACCCGGGGGCTCGCAATCACAACATGGAGGCAGTGCGCGCCTCAGGATGGCGGAACGTCGAGTTTGCTCCCGAGCAGCAAGTCTTTCAGCCCCGTCGGATAGAGCCTCGGCCCGCCGTCCAGATCGAGATCGGCAAGGTCGAACCACCGCGCGACGATTTGCTCTCCGTTGTCCTCGCGGAAGTCGATGCGCTCCTGGCCGGCGAATGCGCCATCCGGAAACGCGACCTCCGCGATGAACATCACCTCGTGCCCGGTCGATGCCTCGTGCACAAAAATGTTCTCAATCACCAGCGGCTCGCCCACGATGCTGACGTCGATGCCGAGCTCTTCGTTGAATTCCCGCACCAAGGCCGCGCGCCAGCTCTCGCCGAACTCGATCTCGCCGCCGAGCGGGCGCACGCCCTTGATCCGCCCCGCATCGTCGCGCACCTCGGCCGCCAGCAGCCGCCCGCCGCGCCAGTGCAGGCCGATCGCGACGACGCGGATATGGGGATGGGGGCGCCATGTGGTCATGGCGGATCGTTAATCCGTGTCGCATGCTTTCGCAACGAGGGAGGAGATGGTGTGCTTGCAATGGCGAGATGAGAGACCCGTCACTCCACCAGATACTTCCTCACCGCCGCCTCGTCCCACGCAATCCCGTTGCCCGGCTCCTCGCTCGGCAGCGCAAAGCCGTCCCTGATCTGCAGCCGCGTTGCCAGCACCGCGTCGGCCCAGTCGACATATTCCAGCCAATGCGCGGTCGGCGTCACGCAGAGCAGATGCGCGCTGACCTCAGAGAACAGGTGCGACGACATCTCGATGCCGGCGGCATGGGCAAGCGATGCGGCTCGCAGCCAGCCGGTGACGCCGCCGATGCGCTGGACGTCAGGCATCACGTAGTCGCAGGCTTCCGCCGAGAGCGCGGCTTGCATGGAAAACGCGCTGTCGAAGTTCTCGCCGATCTGGACCGGCGTCTGCAGCGCGTCGGCAATGCGGGCGCAGCCGGCATGATCGTCGTGGCGGATCGGCTCCTCGATCCAGCTGAGGCCCTCGTCGTCGAGCATCTCACCGCGGCGGATCGCTTCGGTGACCGTCAGCGCCTGATTGTAGTCGCACATCAGCGTGACCTCGTCGCCGACGGCCTTGCGCACCGCGCGCACGACGGCGAGATCCTCCCGCGCATCGCTTCGGCCGACGCGGATCTTTGCGGCGTGAAACCCCTCGGCCAGCAGCTTGTGGGCTTCCTCCACCGCGGCGCCCGCCGGCATGATGCCGAGCCCTTTCGAATTGTAGGCGCGCACCGGCTTCGGCGCGCCGCCAAGCAGGCGGGCGAGCGGCAGGCCGCGCGTGCGCGCCAGCGCGTCCCATGCCGCCATGTCGATGCCGGATTGCGCCAGCCGCTGCAGGCCGGCGAGGCCCAGCAGCGTGAAACGCTGGCTCAGCTTGCGTTCGATCTCGAACGGCAGCAGCTCGTCGCCGGTGACGAGGTCTGACATCTCCGTGACCATCGCCGCCAGCGGCTTCAAGGCCGAGGGCGTGAGCGAGAACAGATAGGAATGGCCCACCGCGCCCTGATCGGTCTCGCAGTCGATCAGCACCAGCGGCGCTTTGGCGACCGCCCCGGTCGCGGTCTGGAGCGGCAGGTTCATCGGCACGATCACGGGACGCGCCTGGAAGCGCTTGATGCGGATGGTCTCGGTCATGGGCGTCTCCCGGCGGGGCGGTTGCAGGTCGGTGCCGATCTTAAGCATCCGTGATCAAACGAAAAGCCGCTTGCTGCGACCACCATAAAATGGGGTTGCGCCGACCGGCAATTCTTGGCTCTGTGCCGCCGCATGCTGTGTCGCGGATTCCGGAAGGATTTGCGACAAATCGCACAGAACGGAGCCACGACGTGAAACAAGCGATCTCCGAAGAACAGCGCAAGAGCGGCGTCCTCACGGGTGCTGCGATCGCCTTCCTCCTGCTCGCCCTGCCGGTCGCGGTGTGGCTGGACCTGACCGAGCTCAGCAAGACGGCGCTGCGGCGCCAGGCGATCGATCTCAATTCGGTGATCACGAGCGTGCGCAGCTACTACGCCTCCAACGTGGTCGGGCGCGTGCTCGCCAACCCCAACGGCAGCACCAAGGTCGTGCACAATTATGAATCCGTGCCTGGCGCGATCCCGATCCCCGCGACGCTGTCGCTGGAGCTCGGCCGGGTGATCGGCGCCCAGCAGGAGAACATCACCTACCGCTTCGTCTCGGACTTCCCGTTCCAGAACCGCGCCCCGCATCAGCTCGACAAGTTCGAGAAGGATGCGCTGGAGGCGCTGCGGAAAGATCCCGAGCAGAAGATCGTGGAGACCGAGACCTCGCTGTTCAACGACAAGGTCCGTCTCGTTGCCCCCGTTACGATGGGGCCGGCTTGCGTCAGCTGCCACAACAGCCATCCCGAGAGCCCGAAGAAGGACTGGAAGGTAGGGGATGTCCGCGGCATCCAGGAGGTGATCATCGCCCAGCCGATTGCCGCCAACATCTTCTCGTTCAAGTTCCTGCTGGCCTATTTCGTGATCGCCGCCGGGAGCGGACTGGCGTTCCTGTCATTGCAGCGCCGTCAGGCGCGCCGCATCAAGAACATGAACAAGGAGCTCGAATCCGCCAATGACTTCCTGGCCTCGCTGTCGATGAAGATCTCGCGCTACATCCCGCCGCAGGTCTACAAGAGCATCTTCTCGGGCCAGAAGGACGTCACCATCCATACCGAGCGCAAGAAGCTCACCATCTTCTTCTCCGACATCCAGAACTTCACCGCCACCGCCGAGCGGCTGCAGCCGGAGCAGCTGACACAGTTGCTCAACGAATATTTCACGGAGATGTCGGCCATCGCCCACGAATATGGCGGCACCATCGACAAGTTCATCGGCGACGCCATGCTGATCTTCTTCGGCGACCCCGAGACCAAGGGCGATCGCGCCGATGCACAGGCCTGTCTGCAGATGGCCTGGCGCATGCAGCAACGCCTTGCCGAGCTGAACGCGAAATGGCGGGCGTCCGGCATCGAGCAGCCGTTCCGCTCGCGCATGGGCATCAACTCGGGCTATTGCAATGTCGGCAATTTCGGCAGCGCCGACCGGATGGACTACACCATCATCGGTGCGGAGGCGAACCTCGCCGCGCGCCTGCAATCGATCGCCGAGCCCGGCGGCATCGTGCTGAGCTACGAGGCCTTCGCCCTCGTTAGCGACATCGTCCGCGCCCATGCGCTGCCCGCGATCACGATGAAGGGCATCAGCCGCGAGGTCATTCCCTATTCGGTCGACGCGCTGAACGACAAAGCTGCGGAGAACAGCGGCATCATCACCGAACGCGCGCCGGGCCTCGAGCTCTATCTCGACCCCGCCGTGGTGAAATCAGGCGACGCTGCGCGCGTCCGCTCGCTCCTGGAGAACGCGCTGGCCTCGCTGAAGCCGGCGTGAGGGGGCTCTTACCCTCCCCTGGAGGGCAGGGGAATCGCATGTAATCCTAAGGCATTGCGATTTGGAGAGAAATCGATTCTGAAGGTGACTCCTGGAGTTGGAAGGAGCGACCGATGGATCGATTTTCGGAGTGCTTCGAAGAGCTGCCCGACCCGCGTGCGGACAATGCGCTGCACGACCTGACGGAGCTTTTGTTCATCGCCCTGATGGCTACGTTGTGCGGAGCGACAAGTTGCACCGACATGGCGCTGTTTGCGCGGCTGAAGGCTTACCTTTGGCAGGACGTGCTGGTGCTTAAGCATGGATTGCCGAGCCATGATACGTTCAGCCGTGTGTTCCGCATGCTCGATCCAAAAGGGTTCGAAGCGGCATTCCGACGCTTTATGGAGGCTTTCGCTCAAGGTGCGAAGATTGCACAGCCACAAGGCGTGATCGCGTTAGACGGCAAGGCGCTGCGGCGTGGCTACGAGAGCGGCAAAAGCCACATGCCGCCGGTCATGGTGACGGCCTGGGCGGCGCAGACGCGTATGGCGTTGGCCAATGTTCTGGCGCCAAACAACAACGAAGCTCTCGGCGCTTTGCAACTCCTCGAACTCTTGCAACTCAAAGGCTGCGTAGTGACGGCGGATGCACTGCATTGCCACCGCGGCATGGCCGAAAAGATCGTGACGCGGGGCGGCGATTACGTGCTGGCTGTGAAGGAGAATCAGCCCGCGCTGTTGGCTGACGCCAAGGCAGCGATTGCCGCAGCCACGCGCAAGGGTCAGAAGCCGGTCGCCACCACGGATGCAGACCATGGGCGAAAAGAAAAGCGCAGCGCGCTTGTCGTGCCCGTCAAAGACATGGCCCAAAAGCATAACTTTCCTGGCCTCAAGGCAGTCGCGCGGATCAGGAGCAAGCGGGGGAACGACAAAACCGTCGAACGCTACTTCCTGATGAGCCAAAACTACAGTCGAACGCAGGTTTTGCGCATTGTTCGCACCCATTGGACCATCGAAAACGGCCTGCACTGGCCGCTCGATGTCATCCTCGACGAGGATCTGGCACGCAATCGCAAGGACAACGGTCCGGCCAACCTTGCCGTGCTCAGACGACTCGCCCTCAACGTCGCCAGAGCTCACCCCGATACAAAAATCTCCTTGCGCCTCAAGCTCAAGCGCGCCGGCTGGAACGATACCTTCTTCTTCGAACTCCTAGGCCACATGCGATAGCCCTGCCCTGGAGGGGGAGGGTCGATCGCGCGCAGCGCGAGCGGGGTGGGGTGATCTCTCCCCTCGGGCGGTGTCGGATGTGGCGAGACCGTCACCCCACCCCGCGACGCATTCCGCTTCGCTACATGCGTAGCGATCCTCCCCCTCCAGGGGCCTGGAGGGGGAGGGTAAGTCACCTCACCTTGCCGCCCCTTCCGTGAACGCCGTCTCGATCACGTCCCCGAACGGCTGCCACGACCGCCCGTCGAACTGCACCAGCCGCATCTGCCGGATCGGCAGGTAGCGGTTGGGCGAGGTGTTCATCCTGATGTTGGGCAATGCGACCGAAGGCTGATAGTCCCTGAGCGAAGCCGCCTGGCGCATGATGTTGTCGCGTGAAAAATCGTCGCCGCATTGCTTCAGCACCTGCGTCAGCGCCTCGGCCGCGGCGTAGCCATAAACGGCCGCACTGTTGTTGGTGCTTTCGACCCGATGGTATTTGTCCATGAAGGCGAACCAGTCCTTCATGCCGGGATCGTCCTTCCAGGCGGGATCGCTCGGATCCTTCAAAAAGGCCGCCGAAATCACGCCGGCCGAGTTTTCCAGCCCCGCGGGTGCCATCGCGTTGGCGATCGAGGCGGAGGCATCGTTGACGATGAAGACGGGACGCCAATTCAGGGACGCTGCCAGCTTGATCACCTTGGATGCGGTCGAGGGCACGCCGAGGAAGACGAAGATATCGGCGCCGGCGCGCTTGAGGATCGAGACGTGCCCGTCGAGATGCTCGTCGGCAAGGTCAAAGGCGATGTCGACCAGGACGTGACGGTTGAGATCACCGAGGCCCTCCTGGATGCCCTTGTAGAGCATGCGCCCGAACTGGTCGTTCTGCCAGAGCACGACGATCTTCTTCCTGGGGTAAGAGGCCTGGATGTAGTTGGCGTAGATGCGCCCTTCCGACCGGAACGACGGCTGCCACCCCATGGTCCAGGGAAACGCGCTCGGCTGGCTCAGCTCCTCGTCGCCGGAGGCGACGAACAGTTGCGGGATCTTCTTCTCGTTCAGGTACGAGCGCGTGACGAGATTACCGGGCGTGCCGAACGAGCCGAACATCAGGTGCACGCCGTCCTTCTCGACCAGCTTGCGCGTCAGCTCCAGCGCGGTTGCCGGATCGGAATTGTCGTCGCGGGTGATGAAGCGGATCTTGCGGCCGTTGATGCCGCCGCGCGCGTTGACCATGTCGAAATAGGCCGCTTCCGCCTGGCCGATCGCGCCGAACTCCGACAGCGGCCCCGAATACGGCATGACATTGCCGATGCGGATTTCCTCATGGCTTGCGGGTTGATCCGCGTGCTGCTGCAGCGACATCGCGCCCAGCGATGCGACGGCAATCACGGAAACGAACAGCATCCTGCCGATGAAGCGCATGTTCGACGCCTTGTGGTTGGCCCCCAACGAGGTCGGCTCAATCCCCACCAAGGCCGATTGATCTAGGTCAAGCGTTTGGCAATCGTGTGGCTGTCGCGCTTCGATGCGACGCATGGGCCGGAAGCGAAATGGCAGGCGTGTTGACGCGCTGCTTTGATTTCTGATCGAGAGTGTGTGTCGTGTGGCAACCTGCTCTTACCCTCCCCTGGAGGGGTCCGGGACGAGCGTAGCTCGCCCGTGGTCGATCGCGCGTAGCGCGAGCGGGGTGGGGTGATCTCTCGACCCGGGCAGTGTGCGACGCTGATAGACCGTCACCCCACCCCGTCTCACATTGCGCTTCGCTTCATGTGAGCCGACCCTCCCCCTCCAGGGGAGGGTGCCGACCGCCCACGACGCGAGAAGTGTGCTCCTGCGGCGGAGGGCGGGGGATTGGCTCAGCAAACGGTCAGAGTAGAAACCGCGCTACCGCAACCCCTACGGCAATCCCCGCGCCTCCAACTGCCGCACCAGCAGCAGCGTCGGCTCTGCGAGGCTGTCGCCGGAGCCGTCGAGGCCGAAGGCGTTCGCGATGCCGTCGCGGCTGCGCAGCAGCGTGCTGCGCGGGCAATGGCCGGCGCCGCACAGCGTCTTCTTCAGCGTCTCGCCCTGCGCCACGAGGCCGGCGGAATCATCCGCGGCCCAGGCCAGCACGATCGGCACGTCGACATTGAGGATGCCGGGGAATACCGAGCGCTTGTCGTACTGGGTGGCATCACCGCCGAGATAGGCCTTCTCGCTGTCGCTGGCGTCCTTGCCGACGCGGTAGATCCCGGACACCAGCACCACGCCCGCGACGTCGGCGCCGGCTGTCTGCAGCTCGGGATGCGCCAGCATGGTCGCGACGTGGAAGGCGCCGGCGCCGTAGCCGACCGCGACGATTTCGCGGGCATCGCCGTTGAAGAGGTCGATATTGCCGTGGACCCAGGACAGAGCTGCGGCCACGTCGGCCGCGCCGGCCGGCCAGGTCGCGGCAGGCGCCAGGCGATAATTGACGCGGACCCCGATCATGCCGTTGCGCGCGGCAAAGCACATCGCCTGGTCCTGGATCTGGCGCGACAGCTCCGGCGCTCCGCGGTCGCCGGTGAAGGTATCCCCCGTCACGAACAGCAGCACCGGCCGCGGCGTGTCGGCCTTGGTCGCGCTGGTTGCGACGTCGAGCACATTGGCCTCGCTCTCGCCATAGCGCAGGCCGCGCGAGAAGGTGACCTGCTCGCACAGCCGTGCAGTGCCGCCAGCGGTGGTGTCGGAATCGGTGAGGCCCACTTGCACCAGATCGGAGGGCCGCGGCAGCCGCCCCGGCGCGGGTGCGTGCGCGGACGCCGCGGCCATGGTCAGAAACAGGAAAAATGTCAGAAAATTCTTCATGG
Source organism: Bradyrhizobium sp. USDA 336 (assembly GCF_044908355.1). Classification (NCBI taxonomy): domain Bacteria; kingdom Pseudomonadati; phylum Pseudomonadota; class Alphaproteobacteria; order Hyphomicrobiales; family Nitrobacteraceae; genus Bradyrhizobium; species Bradyrhizobium sp. USDA 336. Next base: position 6,756,299 of record NZ_JBIYDC010000002.1, read on the forward strand.
GCGTGGCGGCCTTGCGGGGCTCATCTTGGCTCGCTGATCTGGCCAGAATTCGCCTCATTAGTCAGCCGGCCTTGAGGCGAATTCGCGGCACCTTGGCGGGCAGGCCGCGCCGCCGCCGCTTTATCCCGATCCGTCATGCGGTTGTCCAGCCCAGCCGAGGCTCGCGCCGGCAAACGGCTCGCTACTGTGCATGGGGTTGTTTTCGCGGTTTTGTTTTGAATGGTCCGTCAGGCCCGCTTCATCGTCCGGAAGGTGATGGAATAGCGCCGCGCCGCGACCGGGGGGATGCTGTGCTCCCACTGCGACCGCGCCTCGCCGTCCATCATGTAGAGCGAGCGCGGCAGGGCGGTGAGCGTATGGCGCTCCCACTTGGCGCCGTTGCGGCGGCGGAAGCGGAAGTTGCACGGCGAGCCCAGCGACAGGCCGAGAACCTTGTCGAAATGCGGCTTGTCGCGATGCCAGCCGATGCCGACGCCGACCTCGTATTCAGTGCACAGCACCTGCCGGACGCTGCCCTCCGGCAGCGCCGCCCAGGCCTCGGCCTGCCGCGCGACCGGCCGGACCCAGTCCGGGATCGGATCGGCCTCGGCCAGACGCTGCAGCGTGTAGTCGTAGCGATAGCCGAACGACGCCACCCGGCGGTTGCCCTCGAACGCGCCGAACTGAAAGCGCTGGAGCGGCAATGCTGCGATGCGGCCGATCAGATCCTGCTCGGCGGCGTGATCGATAAAGTCGTCCGTGGTGCGAAGGCCGGCCGGGCCTTCCTGCGGGTCGGCGAACAAACCTAGCTGCGTCATGCCTCGCATTTCCGTGATGGAACCTCTTTGCGGCTGATGCGACTTATCTATGACGCGGGAAGAAACGTGCGAGGCTGTCATGGCAGAGAAGCATACCGCCGATCCGGTTGAGATCATGCGGGCGACCGGTCATCCTGAGTTGGAATACGCCGCCGGTTGGACCATCGCCGGTCTCGCCACCATCGGCACCATCGTCGCCGTCTGGGTCTTTGCGATCTAGGCAACCGGAAACTGGAGCTCGAAGGCTGCGCCCTCGTCGGTCGGCTTAAGCCTGATCGAGCCGCCATGGCTCGCCATCACCGCGCGCGCGATCGCCAGCCCCATCCCGGTGCCGCCCTGGTCGCGGCGGGTGGTGAAGAACGCATCGAAGATCCTGTCGCGGTTCGGCGCCGAGATCGGCTCGCCGTCATTGCTGACCGTCACAAGCACGGTCGTCCGTGCGTCGACCGCCTCCAGCCTGATCGTCCCGGCCTTGTGCCGCACCGCATTGTCGGCGATGTGCGACAGCACGATCAGCGCCTTCTCCGAGGACATTCCGATCGCCCGGTCGAGGCTGCCGCTGGCCTCGATCGAGCTTGCCGGAAACCGGCTCCTGAGATCGGCGATCACGGGCGCCAGCTCGGTGCGCTCGTTCTGCGGCAGGCTCTCGGCGCGGGCGAGCTCCCGCAGCCGCTGCGCCATCGCCTCCAGCCGCTGGGTATCAGACAGGATGTTGGCGATGAAGGTGTTCTGCTCGGCCGGCGTCAGGCCCTCGGCCTTGCCTTGCACCGAATCCTGCAACAGCTCGGCTGCGCCCTTGATCGAGGTCAGCGGCGATTTCAGCTCGTGGGTCAGATGGGCCGAGAAGGTTGCGATATAGTCGGAGCGCCGCGCCAGCTGCTCGGCCATGCCGAGAAAGCTGTGCGAGAGCTGGGCGAACTCGCGCGTGCCGTAATGCTTCAGCGGCTGGAACGCCTCCCGGTCGCCGCGGCCGATTCGGGCGGCGCGGTCGATCAGCTCGCGCATCGGCAGCGTGATGGTGCGCGAGAACACGAGGCCGATCGCGATGGTGCCGAGGATCACGGCGAGTCCCGCCAGCACGAACTTGGCGCGTTCCTGATAGAGATGGTCGAAAATGTTGCTTGGCGTCCGCGTCGTGTAGATCACCCCGGCGACGTGGTTGTTGACGATGACGGGCATCGCCGAGAACACGTGCACGCCGAGGCCGCGGCTGAAGGAATAGATCGGCGGCGGCGGCTTGTCCGGCACGCGGTTGCGTAAAGTCGCGCGGTATTGCCCTTGCAGAGCGTCCGCGACTTCCTCGATATGGGCGAGCGACTGCCCGACCTCCTGCCGCCCGGCAATCACCACGCCTTGCGGATCGAGGATGCGAAAGCCGGCCAATGTCACCTTCTGGGTCTCGCGGATGATCGGCGTCAGCCGGGCGCCGATCTCGACATAGGCTGCTTGCGCCTGCCTGGGCGCGGGCAATGCGTCGGGCCGCCGCCGCAACAGGTCGTTCGCGGTGAGGTCGAGCGCGGGGCGGATCGGTGTTACCTGGTCGCCGGGATCGGGCAGCACGCCCGGCGGCACCTCGGCGCCGAGCACGAGGCCGCTGTCGAGCCGGGCCGCGACCTCCTGCGCATAGATCGTCGCCAGCACGCGGCTCTGTGCGATCAGCTCGGCCTGGGTCTGGCGGATCAGCTGGTTGTCGTAGAGACGGAAGAAGAACAGGCCGACCAGCGGCAATATGCCGACCGTCGCCAGCACCGTGAAGATCACGAGGGTGAGCGACGGCCGCCATTTGTCGGGCGCAGCGCTCATGCCTCTTTCTCGCAGCGGCCGAGCTTGAAGCCGACGCCGTGGATGGTCTCGATCACGTTGTCGCAAGCAAGCGCCGCGAGCTTGGCGCGGATGTTGCGGATATGGCTGTCGATGGTGCGGTCGGAGACCTGGATGTTGAGCTGGTAGGCCGCGCGCATCAGCTGCTCGCGGTTGAACACCGATGTCGGCCGGGACAGGAACGCGCGCAGGATGCCGAACTCGATCGCGGTCAGCTTCAGCGGTGTGCCGGCAAAGGACGCGACATGCTGTTCGGGATCGATCAGCAGCCCGCCTTGCGTCAGCGCGGTGGGCCCGGCCTTGGCCTCTCCGTTGCGCGGGCTGAGGCGGCGCAGGATGACATTGACCCGCGCCACCAGCTCGCGCGGGCTGAACGGCTTCGTGACGTAATCGTCGCCACCGATCTCGAGACCGAGGATGCGATCGATCTCCTCGTCGCGCGCCGACAGGAACAGGATCGGCACGTCGGAGCCTCTGCGGATCTCGCGGCAGACGTCGAGACCGTCGAACTCGGGCATGCCGATGTCCAGCACGATGAGATCGGGCTTGTCGGCGGCGAAGCGGAGAAGCGCCTCCCTGCCGTCGCGGGCCTCGATCACGTCCATGCCGGCTTTCTTCAGGGCGACGCGGATGACCTCGCGGATGTGGCCTTCGTCGTCGACGATGAGAATGCGATGCGCCAAGAAACTCTCCGTGTCCTCGTCAGCTCTCCGGCTGGCTGCCGGCCTGAGCTCTTGCCTGGGCGCCCAGCCTGCGCTGGAGCCGCCAGTCGCGAAAGCTCCAGCTTCGCCAGGCCAGATCCTGACGCAGCTGTTCTACAAGGAGGTCGCGGCGGGGCACAAGGCAGCCCTCCCTGGCGGCGGGCCGCAGCGCGAACGCCTTGTCGATGGCGGGCACCGCCTGCGGTCCGAGCGTCATGAGATAATCGATGTCGATCTGCACGCCTTTTCCCGACGCTTCCCGGCTATGGGTGACATTGTAGTCGGCGATGAAGGCGTCGAAGTTCACGAGCGAGCAGCCGTAGAGCACGATCGTCAGCGCGGCGAGATTGGCGCCGATCAGCCATTGGTTGGACCTGTCGAGCACGATGCGCGCGACGATCAGGATCAGGCCGAGCGCCACCAGCCCCATCCAGACGAACGCTGCAATCCGCCAATAGGTCAGCATGTAGATGTCGACATAGAGATCGAGCCGGCGGATGGAGGAGACGACCAGCAGCACGTTCTGTCCAACCCAGAGATAGACCAGCGGCCGGATCACTCTCGACTTTTCGGCCGGCCCGCCCGGACGCATCGCCACCAGCACGAAGGCAGCGGCGAGGAGGGCGGTCGCGATCAGCGGATAGGCGCCGCGATGGGAGTAGGTCGCATAAGTCATGTTGTCGGGCAGCGCCACGTGGCCCCAGAGATAGATGCCGTCGAGAATGGACTGCGCCGCGAACAGCAGGTTGAACAGGATCAGCGAGCGCAGGATGGTGGAGGGGCCGAGAAATTCCGCCGAGACCATGGGCGGCAGCGGCGGTGGCACGGGGCCTTCGGCCACGGGGGCGATGTCTATCGTCTTGCGCCGCCAGCTCACATGGATGAACGGCCAGACCAGAGCCAGCATCAAGGTCCAGAACAGGACGCGCCACATGTTGATATGGTCGAACATGACCTTGGGATTGAGCAGCGACACCCATTGCTCGATCACCGGATTGGCGGCGGCGAACAGGGCGATGAAGACGGTGCCGAGCGCCGCGGGCATCAGCCAGAGCGCGATGCCGCGGGTGAGCGCCGACATGTTGAAGGCCTGGGGCGCATCGAGGAAGAACCTGAAGGGACCGAGCAGGAGGAAATTGCGCAGCGCGCGGGCGCGGTCGGTGAGCCCGGTCGTATCGGGATTGGTCGCAAGCAACAGCGCAATCGTCAGCGACGCGACGAGGATCAGGAAGGACAGCGTGTTGAGCTCTTCCATGGCCGGCACAAGGCCGAGCACAAGGATCGCGCCGCTGATCATCGCCCGCCGCCAGTCCAGGGTCGCGTGATTGAACAGCACCGACACGCAGGCGGTCGCGAGCGCAAACAGCGTCAGCGACAGCCCGATCCGCTGACCATAGAACAGCCAGTCGGCGAGCCCAGCCAGCAGCAGCGCCACTGCGAGCTTGGCCGACAGCGCAGAAGGCCTGATCGGTTGGATGTCCGTCGTCGAAGCCAGGCTCGTCATGTCCAGAGAGTCTCCGTGAATGGTGGCATCACGAATTCTGAACGGCACTTGTGCAGACGGCGGGATCATCGTCTGCACGGCTTCAGGAGTTTTTTGCAGTTTTCGTGCAGGCGCGCTTTTGCCTCTCGCGCAGCGCGATTCGCTTTGCTAGGTGCGAAACATTCATCGCCCATCGCACCTGGTGCATCATGCAATTGCTCAACCGCATCGGTCTCGTCCTGCTCTGGCTCGCCGCGCCGCTCGCTGCATTTGTCGCCGCGAACAAGAACGATCCCTATCTGCTCGTGCTGCGTGGCGCCGGAAACATCTCCCTTGTCGTCGCAAGCATCGCAATCGTCGCTCTTTTGCTGTGGGGAGGTCGCTGGCGCACCATCGCCGGCAAGGCGCTCGTCGTTCTCTGGTGCCTGCCGCCGCTCTTGATGTCGGCTGCACATCTGAAGTTCGAGCTGCGCAAGCACGACGTTCTCAACGCCAGCGCCGCCGAGGCGCGGCAGCTCGGGCCGCACTTCATGGTCGGCTATTCCTCCTTTCCCGAGGTCGCGCGTCTTGCCGAGAAGGGGCTGATCGGCGGCGTCTATGTCACCCGGCACAATATCCGCGGCCGCGCCATCGAGACGTTGCGGGCGGAGATCGCGGCGCTGCAGGATCTCAGGCGCGCGGCCGGCCTGCCGCCACTGATCGTCGCCGCCGATCAGGAAGGCGGCATCGTCGGGCATCTTGCGCCGCCGCTGACGAAGGTGCCGGCGCTGGCAACGCTGACGGGGCTGGCTTCCGATGAGCAGCAGGCCAAGGCCGAGGAGTTCGGCCGCATCCACGGCCGCGAGCTCGCCCACGTCGGCGTCAACCTCAATCTCGCCCCGGTGCTCGACCTCAAGCCGCCGGCGCGGCGCAACCGTCTCGATTTCCACACGCTGATCGGCAAGCGCGCGATAGCGAGCGATCCCGCCGTCGTCAGCACCATCGCGAGCGCGTATGTGCGCGGGCTGGAAGAGACGGGCGTCGGCGCCACGCTCAAGCATTTTCCCGGCATTGGCCGCGTGCGCGCCGACACGCATCATTTCAGCGCCAATCTCGACACGCCGGTGAAGGAGCTGGAGGCAACCGACTGGCTCCCGTTCCGCGAGGTGCTGTCGCGTTCGCGCAGCGCCCTCATGGTCGGCCACGTCACGCTCACAGCCGTCGATCCCGATCGCGCCGCCTCGCATTCGAAGCGCGTCGTCGAGGGGATCATTCGTGGGACGTGGGGTTACCAGGGCGTGGTGATGACCGACGACCTCATCATGGGCGCGATCTACCAGAACGACGTCTGCAAGGCCGCGGTCGAGGCGATCAATGCCGGCGTCGATCTGCTGCTGGTCGCCTATGACGGCGCGCAGTTCTACCGTGTCTTTGCCTGCGTCCTGGAAGGATCGCGACAGGGCAGGCTCGACGCGGCGATGCTGCACGCGAGTCAGGCGCGACTGAAGCGTCTCGTCATGCCCGGGCTTGTCCCGGGCATCCACGTTTTTGGTGCAGAGAGGCAAGGCGTGGATGGCCGGGACAAGCCCGGCCATGACGATGAGAACATTTCGAGCTCTCTGGCCGCCAAGCTATGATTTCGCGAACTGGCGGTAGTCCGGTTCACGGTGAAACCAGAATTCGTAGCCGGAGATGCCCTTTTGCATGGCAACGTCGTGGATCGGCTGGTTGAGCGGAACCACGGGGACGTCGCGCATACAGAGCGCGATGAAATCCTTCACGGTCTTGTCGTACTCGGCGGCATCGGTGGTGAAGCGCGCTTTGTCGATCAGGGCGTCCATCTCCTTGTTCTTGTACGAGGAGATGTTGAAGATCGAGTTGTTGCCGTGGAAATTCCAGTAGAAGTAATATTCGGGATAATCGAGCCAGCCGCTGAAGCGGTTGAGCGCGAGCGGCAGCTCTTTCTTGTTCAGCGTCGTACGCCAGTTCGCGCCGGGAATCTTTTCGATTCCCGCCTTGATGCCGATCTTGGCGAGATTCTCCTGGATCAGGATCGCGGTCGGCTCGCCGACGGTGGCGGTACCGGTGTCGAGCGACAACGTCGTCTCCAGGCCGGATTCGAAGCCCGCTTCCTTCAGGAGCGCCTTGGCCTTGTCGAGATCGGTGACGTAAGGAAACGGCTGCGGCCACACCGGCTTTGAGACTTCGGCGGCGCCGCCATACATGGGAACGGCGCGGCCGAAGAAGGCGCTGGTCTGGATCTGCTCGTAGGGCATGGCCCACGCGATGGCCTGACGGAGCCTGACATTGTCGAATGGCGGCTTCGCGGTGTTCAGCGCGACGTACCACAGCGCGTTCGGGATCGGCACGCCCGAGACCTTGACCTTGCCCTCCCTGATGATCTGCTCGAAATCGCGTGGTGCAAAGCCGCTGGAGATATCCGCATCGCCCCGCTCCAGCATGGCACGGCGCGTGCCGGCGGAGGGAACGTCGCGGGCGATCACGCGCTTCACTTTCGGCAGCGGCCCGCTCTTCCAGTCGTCGAAGCGCGTCAGCACGGTCTCGCTGCCCGGCTTCCAGCTCTCGATCTTGTAGGCGCCGCCGCCGGCCTCGTTGTTCTTCAGCCAGGCCAGCGCCCACGGGTCTTCCGGCGTCGCGTTCTTCCTGGCGAGCTCGGAATTGATGATGAAGGGCACGACGACGGCGACGTTGAACAGCAGCATCTTGTCCTTGCGGACATAGTCGATACGGAAAGTGTGGTCGTCGACCACCACGAACTGCTCCGGCTTCTCCAGCGATCCCGCCGACATCTGGAAGGTCGGAAACCCGCCGACCTTCACGGCGCGGTCAAACGACCATTTGACGTCCTTGGCGGTCACAGGCGTGCCGTCGTGGAATTTGGCGTCCCTGCGAAGCTTGAAGGTGCAGGACATGCCGTCGGCGGCGACCTCCCAGCTCGAGGCGAGCTCGGGCGCGAGCTTCTCGCGGTCATACGACAACGTGCCATCCGGCAGTGTCTTGGAGGCGTAGGTGAGCAGGCGATCGTAGCAATTCCAGGACAGGCCGTTCACGGTCTGGTTGGAGCCGACGCCCTGCATGTCCAGCGAGTTCGGCCCGAGCTCCTGCACCACCAGCAGCGTTTCGCTGCGCCCCTGCGCCCAGGCGAGGCGTGGAGCAAAGGCTGCCATTCCGGCGACACCGAGGCCGCCGAGCACGACGCTGCGGCGGTTCAAATCGAGGGGTGAAATGCTCAAGGGTGCCTCCCGTTCCGGAATTGTCCGGCATCGAGAGGCAAGCTGTATGCCACAGCCAGGAAGCACCAAGCCGCCCCGCGAACGCGAGGCGGCGTGGGTTGATAGGTGTTGCGCGTCGGCGCGGACTACTCGGCCTGCTCCAGCGCGGCGGGCATCTTCGCCACCGACATCAGCGATCGCGCGACCTGGTTGAGCAGGAGGTCGGCATTCTCTTCCTCGGCGAGAGATTTGGAGAGCAGGGCGACGATCGCGCTGTGGCGCAGCTGCTGCGCGAGGTTGCGCGCGGTGGTGTAGCCGGCCATCTCGTAATGCTCGACACGTTGCGCCGCAGAGATCAGCGCGAGGTCGGCGGCTGCATCCTCCTTCTCTTGGCTTTCCTTCATGACCTCCTGGCCTTCCTCGATCAGGCCCATCATGCCCTTGCAAGGCTTGGCGCGCGCGTTCTCGCCGAGCAGCTCGAAGCACTCGTTGATGCGCTCGACCTGGTTTTCGGTCTCGGCCAGATGCTGCTCGAACAGTTCCCGCAACTGGTCGAAGCGGGCGGACTGCGCCATCTTCGGGAGCGCCTTCGTCAGCTGCTTCTCGGCATGGAGGATGTCACGCAGCTCATGGAGCAGCAGATCGGTCAGGCCGGCCTCGTCGACAGGCGGTGAGCTCTCCGCGACGATCGGGGTGGCCGCGCCCGGATCGGCGGATTGCAGCGCAGGCGATTCCGTGAACACCCAGTCCTCGCCCTCGTTCCAGGGGCCGCGGGTATCGATTTCGCCGTGGTCGCCGCTGCCGGTGGAATCGTTGAAGTACTGGTTCACGAGGCCGGGCGTCGGCGCGATCCGGCCGATGCTGAAGGCCGGCTTCGACAGGCTCTCGAGTGCGCGCGCGAACGCCTTCATATGCGTGATCTCGCGCGTCATCAGGAATTGCAGCGCGTCCTTGCTGCCGGCATCGTCGCAAAAATTGATCAGGCGCTCGTAGACGATCTTGGCACGCGCTTCGGCGGCGATGTTGCTGCGGAGATCGACGTCGAGCTCGCCCGTGATCTTGAGATAGTCCGCGGTCCAGGGATTGCCTTGCGAGTTGAACAGATTGACGCCGCCTCCGCCGGCAATCGCGATCAGAGGATCGGCCTCTGCCGCCTGGCGGTCGTTCCGCGAGGGCGCAAGATGCATCCGGGCGAGGCAACCGACGACCTCGAGATGGCTGAGCTCTTCGGTGCCGATATCCATCAAGAGGTCCTTGCGGTCGGGATCCTCGCAATTCAACCCTTGAATCGAATATTGCATCGCAGCCGCAAGTTCGCCGTTGGCGCCGCCGAACTGCTCCAGGAGCATATTGCCGAAGCGCGGATCGGGCTCGTCGACGCGCACGGTGAACATCAGCTTCTTGACGTGGTGATACATGGGAGACTCGCGTGCTGGAGAGAAACTACGCGACAACGAGGCCTCCAGCCGTTCGTTCCTAAGTCTCTCCGAGATCGAGGCTGTCGTTGCCCGGATGTCTGCCAGGGAGCGCGATGGCTTACGGCGTCACCGCACCGCGTGCGACGGCGCGCGGAGCCGTCAGTTCCTTCCAGGCCGAGTTTGCCACATGCACCGGCGAGAATGCGGGACGTTCGACGTATCGCCCATCGCCGGCCTCGGCGCGCAGATCGCCATCCTTCCAGACGATACGGCCGCGCGATAGCGTCGCGGCCGCACCGCCGGTGCAGGCAAAACCCTCGAACACGTTGTAATCGATCCGGCTCATCTGCCGCTTGGCACTGATGGTCTTGCTCGCCTTGGGATCCCACACCACGATATCGGCATCCGAACCCACGGCGATCGCGCCCTTGCGCGGATAGATGTTGAGGATGCGGGCGATGTTCGCCGAGGTCACCGCGACGAATTCCTCTTTGGTCAGCCGCCCCGTGGCGACGCCCGCGGTCCAGAGCAGCGCCAGGCGATCTTCGAGGCCGCCGGTGCCGTTCGGGATCTTCCTGAAATCGCCGCGCCCGAACCGCTTCTGCTCGGTGGTGAAGGCGCAATGATCGGTCGCAACCACCTGGAGCGAGCCGGCTTGCAGGCCGGCCCAGAGGCTGTCCTGATGCTGTTTGTCGCGGAACGGCGGCGACATCACGCGCTGTGCGGCATGATCCCAGTCCTTGTTCTGATATTCACGCTCGTCCAGCAGCAGATGCTGGATCAGGGGCTCGCCATAGACGCGCTTGCCGGCGGCGCGTGCCCGCGCGATGGCCTCATGCGCCTCGCGGCTGCTGGTATGCACGATATAGACCGGCGTGCCGGTCATGTCGGCGATCATGATGGCGCGGTTGGTGGCTTCGCCCTCGACCTCCGGCGGCCGCGAATAGGCGTGCCCTTCCGGCCCCGTGACGCCGCGCGCGATCAGGGCGTCCTGCATCAGGGCGACGACGTCGCCGTTCTCCGCATGGACAACCGGTATGGCGCCGAGATGGGCGCAACGCGCGAACGAGTTGTAGAGCTCGTCGTCGTTCACCACAGCGCGCCCTTGTAGGCCATGAAATGCTTGAAGGTGTTGATGCCGTAGGTTTTGACCACAATCTCCATCTCGTCATGGATTTGCTTCGACCATGACGTCACCGCCATGTGGAAGCCGTAATCGCCGGCCGCTTTCTCGGATTTGTGCCGCCACTCCTGATACGCTGCCAGCATGGATTGGCCGGGATCGGGCAGGCAGAAATCCACCACCATGGTGGTGCCGCCGCTCAGCGCCGCCTTGGTTCCGGATTCGAAATCGTCGGCGGTGACGGTGCCCATGAACGGCATTTCGAGATGGGTGTGCGGATCGATCCCGCCCGGGATGACATAGGCGCCCCCTGCATCGATGACCTCGCTACCCGTCGGCGCATCGAGCGCTGCGCCGATCGCGACGATGGTCTCGCCGTCGATCAGCACGTCCGCGCGGCGCGAATGATCGTGATTGACGACGGTGCCGCCGCGGATGAGGAGGGGCATGAGGTGCTCCGAGAGGTGAGGGACGGCTCGAAGGCTAAGCGCGCGACTGGCGATGCGACAGGTGAAATTTTAGTCAGCTGCCGCCGCTCCTTTCACGTCGTGCGCGATCAGCCCGTCGATCATCGCACGCACGAGGCCCGTGATCTCCTTGCGCAGCGCCGGCAGCGGCACGGCCACCAGCTTCTGCTCCAGCCCGAGCGCCACCATGCCATGCACGGCCGAGAACAGGCTGCGTGCGGTGATGCCGAGTTCCTCCGGGCTGCGCCCAGGAAACAGCGCGGCCAGCGGCTGGTAGATATGACGGAACAGCTGCATCTGGTCGTGCACGGACCAGTCCGGCACCAGCTTGCCCGTCTCCATCCGGTGCTCGAACAGCGCGCGCCAGAGCTGGAGGTTTTCGGCGGCGAAATCGCAATAGGCGAGGGCGATGCGGACCAGGGATTCCCGTGGCGATGGCTCGCCGGCATTTGTTGCGAGAGTCAGCGCCTCGTCGAGCCGGAGCAGCGTGCGCGAGCCGACCCGCAGGATCAGTTCGTCGACATCAGCGACGAGATTATAGACCGCGCCATTGGCACAGCCGATCTCGCGGGCCAAATCGCGCGTCTTCAGACCTGCCAACCCCCGCTCGGCGATCATCTGTTCTGCCGCCTGGATCAGGGCGTCGCGCAATTTCTCTCGCCGTTCCAAGGCCTTAGTCATTCTTAATCAAGTTTGTGAGCGCCGCTCAAAATAATATTGAACGATGTTCACGTTTCCTGCTACAAAGCTTTTGTGAGCAACGCTCATAGACAGGGAGCAACCAATGTTCAAGACCGTCGTGACCCTCTTCCGCGGCAGCGTCGCCGCTGCGGGCGAGGAACTGGAAGACCGCACCGCCCTTCTGATCCTGGACCAGCAGATGCGCGATGCGGCCGCAGCCGTCGAGCGCAGCAAGCGCACGCTGGCGCTGGCGATCGCGCAGGACCAGCAGGAAGGCCGCAAGCTCGAGGCCACGAATGCGCGCATCGCCGATCTTGAAACCCGTGCCGTTGCGGCGCTGGATGGCGGCCGCGAGGACCTCGCCAAGGAGGCCGCCGAAGCCATTGCGGCGCTGGAGGCCGATCGCGATGCGGCCATGACGGCGCGCGCGCTGTTCGCGACCGAGATCGCGCGGCTGAAGCGCCACGTCGCCAACGCGCAGGCCCGCATCACCGAGCTCGATCGCGGCCGCCGCATCGCCCGCGCCTCGGAAGCGGTGCGCTCGCTTCGCCGCAGCGGCATCGAGGCCGCGCGCCCCTATGAATCGACATTGCCGGAGGCGGAGGGGACCTTGAAGCGTCTGCGCGAGCGGCAGATGGAGGCGCAAGCGGCCGACGATGCCCTGGTCGAGCTCGACGCGGCCACCGGTCCGCTCGCCACCGCCGAACGACTCGCCGAGCAGGGCTTCGGCCCGCGGCTCAAGACGACCGCAGACGACGTGCTGGCGCGGTTGAAGTCCAGGCGCATGCCGGCGGCCTGATCTCAAGTTCGAACCCGAACACCATCATCATTCCAATCGACAGGAGACTATCATGAACCAGAACGGCCAGCCCCACAGCGGTGCCTGGGTGAGCTTCACCTACGCGTCCTTCGCAGCGTCCGCCTTCCTCGTTGCCATCGGCATCTTCTTCCTGCCGATCGACCTCTGGATGAAGGGTTATCTCACCATGGGGATCGTGATGATGATCCAGACCTGCGTCACCCTGACCAAGACCGTGCGCGACAATCATGAGAGCAGCCGCCTCGTGAACCGCATCGAGGATGCCAAGGCCGAGCGGCTGCTGATGGAGGTCTCCAAGGCGGCGTAAGGCGAACGGTCGCAGCGCGCCCTCTGGGGCGACAGGGGCGCGCGCGGCAGGCAGGGTGCATTGTGCTTCGCGTGCAGGTGCGATATGGCTCTCGCGCTTTCCAGAGGCGGAGACTAGCTTTGTCGAAACAATCCCTGCGCGAGGAGGCCGAGCGCCTGATCCGCGAATCGATGGAAAAGAAGACCATCGTGGTCAAGCAGGGCACGACCCGCATCGAGGCCGTCTGCGGCAAGTGCGGAGCGCCGAACCGGGTGCAGGCGGAGAAGGGCCAGACCCGCGTCAAGTTCGCCTGCAAGAACTGCGGGCATAAGCAAGAGACGTTGTAGGCGTCTTCACCTCATCCGGGTCGCCCCCGGCGATGCGCAGCATCGTCCGGCGCGATCCGGCTAGAGGCCCTACGGCCTCTCCCTCACATCACCTGATGCACGTCGATCACGACGCGATCCGCATGGCGCGCCGCAGACGCCACGAAGATGTGCTCCATCAGCCAGCGGTACTTTTCGTGCCCGGTCTCGAACCTCGGCACGGTGCGGAAATAGATCAGTTTCGGATCGACCGGCTCGCCGCGCTTGAGCTTTTGCAACAGCTCGACCGGGCCGAAGCGCATACCTCTGTTCTCGACGTAGACGGTCGCACCGTCCTCGGTCTCGAAGGCGTATTTCGCTTCGAGATCGATCAGCTCGTTGGGCCGGATGGTCTGGAAGTCGGCGCCGAAGGGGAGCACCTTTCCGCTGACCGCGCCCGTCACCTCGCCGCCGATGATCGGAATGATCCGGCGGACGCCGATTCCGGTCTCGCCCGCGGTCACGACGTCGCCGATCCGCGCGGTGATGGTGAAGACGTATTTGGTTTCGAGGGTCGGGGTGGTCATCGCTTCACCTCTTAATTGACCATGACGAACGATACCGCGTCTTACCCTCCCCTGGAGGGGGAGGGTCGGCGCGAAGCGCCGGGGTGGGGTGATCTCTCCGCTCGGGCAGTCTTCAATGTGGAGAGACCGTCACCCCACCGCGCTCGCGCTATGCGCGATCGACCCTCCCCCTCCAGGGGAGGGCAAGTAACGGTCTTCGCCAAGCTAATGCGCCATCATGCGCGTCGGCAGCCAGGTCGCCAGCAGCGGCAAGGCGATCAGGATCACGAGGCGCACGAGGTCCGTTGCCACGAACGGGCTTACGCCCCTGAAGATGGTGGAGAAGGAGACGTCCTTCACTACGCTTTTTATGACGAAGACGTTCATGCCCACCGGCGGAGTGATCAGGCCGAGCTCGACCGTCACGACGATGATGATGCCGAACCAGATCGGATCGAACCCCAGATGCATGATCACCGGGAAGATGATCGGCACGGTCAGGATGATCATCGCCATGGCATCCATCAGGCAGCCGAGCACGAGATACATCACCATGATCAGCGCCAGCACGCCGTAGGGGCCGAGGCCGAGCCCGGTGAGGAATTCCGTCACCTTCTGCGGCGTCTGCGTCACCGTCAGGAAATAGCCGAAGATCAGCGCGCCGATCAGCACGGTGAACACCGCAGCCGCGGTGCGCGTCGCCTGCAGCAGCGAGGCCAGCACCTTCTCGCGGTCGAGGCGGCCGGTCAGCACGCCGATGATGAAGGCCCCAGTCGCGCCGACGCCGCCGGCCTCGGTCGGCGTGAAGCGCGGCAGGAAGGGCAGTCCGTAGAGGCCGCCAATGACGAAGATGAACAGCAGCACCGGCGCCCAGATCTCCTTCAATCCGGCAAAGCGCTCGCGCCACGGCGTCACCTTGCCCTTGGGCAGGAAGTCGGGACGGAAATAGCCGATCAGGGAGATCGTGATCATGTACATGGTCATCGCGAGCAGGCCCGGGATGATGCCGGCGATGAACAGCTTGCCGATGTCCTGCTCGGTGATGATGCCGTAGACCGCAAGAACAGTGGATGGCGGTAGCATCGCGCCCAGCGTGCCGCCGGCCGCGATCACGCCGGTGGCGAAGGATTGCGGATAGCCGAAGCGCCGCATCTCGGGATAGGCGACGGCGGAGAAGGTCGCCGCGGTCGCGACCGAGGAGCCGCAGATTGCGGCAAAGCCGCCGCAGGCGCCGACGGTGGCAATGCCGAGTCCGCCGCGCAAATGTCCGACGAAGCCGTTGGCGGCGCGGAATAGCTCGCGGCTCATGCCGGAATTGCTGACGAAGGAGCCCATCAGCAGGAACATCGGGATGACGCCGAAGGTGTAGTCGGTCACGGTCCGCATGGTGACCTGACCGACCATCTTCAGGGCCGGTGTCGAGCCCACGAGATAGCTGAAGCCGCACACGCCGACGAGGCCCATGGCCATGCCGACCGGCACGCGCAGCAGCATCAGGGCGAACAGGGCGACGAAGCCGATGACGGCGACGGCGTCGGTACTCATGGTTACTCCGTCACCTTGATCTTGGGTTCATGCATGTCTTCGGGGTGGAAGATCAGCCGGTACGTGCGGATCGCGATCAGCAGCACGGCGCAGACGTCGCCGATCCACGCGACGAGGAAGAATGGCCATGTCGGCATGTGCAGGTCGAAGGTCTGGACGTTGTCGTTGTAGGTCAGCCGAACCTTGTCGAACAGCGTCCAGGTCTGCACGGTGACGACGAACAGCAGCACCAGGGTCGCGAACACGTCGATCCAGCGCTGATGGCGCGGCCCGACATTGCCCCAGACCAGGTCGACCGTGATGTGGGTGCCGCGATAGGAGGTCGCCGCGATGCCCCAGAAAATGAGGATGCCGAGCAGCATTCGGCCGATGTCGAAGCTGTCGGGGATCGAATAGTTCAGCGTGTTGCGCAACAGCACCGACAGGAAGATGTCGAGCGCGACGATGCCGACGAAGCCGGCCGCGATCCATTCGATCGAATCGATCACGCGATCCATCCAGGAGCGCTTCATGGGGGAAGATTCCTATCTAAATCCAGCGAAGCCGGGTTCAGTTTGTCCGCGAGGGAGGTGCGCTCCCTCCCCCGCTTGCGGGGGGAGGGTTGGGGAGAGGGTGCTTCCACAATCGAGAACCCCCAAGAGGAGAGAGCCCTCACCCGCGCCTTCGGCGCGACCTCTCCCGCAAGCGGGAGAGGTGCAGTGAGCGCGTGCCACTGCTGGGCGTCACTCCGCCAGCGCGTTGTACTTCTTCAGCGAGGCCTTGAGCTCCGCGAGCGCCGCATCCGGTTCGGCGCCGGCCTTCTTGGCGCCGTCGCCCCAGGTCTTGACCAGCGGCTCGGCGGCCTTCTTCCAGGCCGCGATCTGCTCGGGCGTCAGCTTGTAGACCTCATGGCTGGATTCCGCCTTCACCTTGGCGATGCCGGCGTCCTCGAACTTGCCCCAATGCTCGCCGACCGCGCCTGCCATCTCGACCGTGCAGTTCTTGTCGATCGCGGCCTTCTGCTTGTCGGACATCGCATTGTACTTGTCCTTGTTGATCACGAACACGAAGGTCGTGGTGTAGAGCGGCGCCTCCATGTCGTACTTGGTCACCTTGTCGATGCCGAACAGCACCAGTGAGCCCCAGGGGAAGGTGACGCTGTCGGCGACGCCGCGCTCGATGATGTCGCGCACTTCCGGCGCCGAGGATTGCACGTTGGTGCCGCCGAGCGAGGTGACGAAGTTCGCCATGGTGGCGTGGGCGGGGCGGATCTTCATGCCCTTCACGTCCTCGGGGTTGACGATCTTCTTGGTGCGGGAATGGAACGAGGAGGGCGAGTGGACGAAGGCGAGGCAGTATTTGACGTCCTTCATCTCCTTCTCGGCATATTTGCGATACCACGCGTCGAGGCCCATCGAGCCGCCCTTGGCATCCGAGATCAGGAACGGCAATTCCCCGGCGCCGATGATCGGGAAGCGGCCGGGCTGGTAGCCGGGATTGACATAGGTGACGTCGGCGATGCCGTCGCGCGCCATGTCGTAATGGTCGAACGCCTTGCCGAGCTGCTGGGCCGGAAACACCTTGCCGGTAATGGTGCCGCCGGAATCCTTGTTCACCGCAGCCACCCAGTCTTCCAGCGATTTCTGCAGCGGATGCGATGCCGGCACCCAGTGCGAGACCTTCAGCTCAAATGTCTTGTCCTGCGCGAGCGCAGGGCTCACGCTTGCTGCCAGCAGCAAGGCCAGACAGGCTTTCCTCATCACGCGTCTCTCCCTTTTGCGACGGCGGGCTTCGTTGGCCCGGTCTCGTTAATTAACATGTTATATAATTCGCCGGCGCGTTCAAGCCGGAACTGAGGCGCGCCGTGTCGCGCCATCTACGTCAGCCATGTTGCATGGATTTGTCGCTGCTCGGGCGACCACCGCCCTCCCTTTGCGCAAACGTTATATGGTATAATTATCGCCTGCGAGCCTCTGCCACAAGCAGGCTGCGACCAAAGCCTAACAGGATCGGAAGCAGCATGTATGCGGACAAAGGTCGCAATCGTCGGGCCGTTGCGGCGATGGCGGGGCTCGTTTCAAACATCTGCACAAATTCCGTTTAAAGCTTTGTAGGTGATGCATTCCTCGCGTCATTCGCTTCCAATGCAGCCAAGGCAATGAAGCGAGACCGCCATGACCCGCACCGACATCCCCGCCGGCTACGAGCCGCATTTCCGCAAAGCCCCGCTGACCGATCCCTGGGAGCCGCTCTATTCGAAGAAGACCGACAAGGGCGTCACCGTCGGACTGCGCCTGGCGACGCCACACACCAACGCCCGCGGACTGATCCATGGCGGGCTGATCGCGGCGCTCGCTGACGCCGCCATGGGCTACAGCTGCGCCCAGGCGACTGGCTGGACCACGTCGTTCGTCACCATCTCGCTGTCGGTCGATTATGTCGGCGCTGCCGAGATCGGCCAATGGCTCGCGGTCGAAGGCGAGGCGATCAAGACCGGGAACACGATCTGCTTCGCGCAGTGCCTGGTGAAGGCGGACGACGCCGTGATCGCGCGGGCCAGCGGCACGTTCCGGGTGGTGCCGAAGAAGGGGTGAGGCCCAACTCTCTCTGTTGTCATGCCCGGGCTTGACCCGGGCATCCACGTGTTTGGCACCGCATGCGTGGTGGCGCGTGGATGGCCGGGACAAGCCCGGCCATGACGGAAAAGATCACCCAAACCTCCACTCCGCCGTCTCCACCACGAGATCGACGAACGCGCGCACCTTGGCCGAGAGCAGGCGCGAGGTCGGGTAGACGATGTGGATCGGCAGCGCCGGCTGCTCGTATTGCGCCAGCACGATCTTCAGGCGTCCGCCCTTCAGGCCCTCGGCGGCCTGATAGGCCAGCACCCGCGTCACGCCGCCGCCGGCCTCGGCATATTGCAGGGCGGCGTCGGCGCTGTTGCTGATGAAGCGAGGCGACAGCGGCAGCCCGATATCGCGGCCGTCGCGCAGGAAACGCCATTCGGACCAGGGGCCGAACTGGATGGTCTGGTGCGTGGCGAGCGCTTCCGGCGTCTTCGGCTCGCCGTTGCGCTTGAGATAACCGGGCGCGGCCACCACGATCCGTCGCATCTCGCCGACCTGGCGTGCGACAAGCGAGGAATCGGCGAGATGGCCGATCCGCACCGCGGCATCGACGGCGTCCTCGACGAGGTTGACGAGATGGTCGGACAGCCTGAGCTCGGCCGTGACCTCGGGATAGCGCTTGAGATAGGCGGTCATGACCGGCCCGACATGCAGGCGGCCGAAGCCGACCGGCGCGGACACGACGAGGCGCCCGCTCGGCCGATGGCGCTCCTCCCGCGCCGAGCCGTCGGCCTCCTCGACATCGGCGAGGATGCGCCGCGCGCGCTCCAGATAGCGCGTGCCGACGTCGGTCAGCGCCACCTGCCGCGTGGTCCGCTGCAGCAGCCGCGCGCCGAGATGCTCCTCCAGCGCCGCGATCATCCGCGTCACCGCCGACGGCGACAGCCGCAGTTTGCGTGCGGCCGGCGCAAAGCCGCGCAGGTCGGCGACCGTGACGAAGACTTGCATGGCTTCCAGGCGGTCCATGGACATTATTGCATATATCGCAATGATGAAGTGTCAAGCTGCTCAATTGTTTTAGACGCCGAAGGGCCCAGATTAGGCGCGGAAGACGCAGCAATGCGCCGGAATTTCAGGAGACGTTCCGATGACGGCAATTGATACTTATGCCAGCGACGTGGCCTTTTCGCCGGCGGTGAAGACGATCCAGGCGCGCAAGGGCTCGCGCGAGGCCTATGCGCGCAGCGAGCAGCGCGGCTGGCGCACCGAGGTCGACGACAATCTCGCCGCGTTCCTGGCCGACGCCAACAGCTTCTATTTCGCCACGGCTTCAGCCGACGGCCAGCCTTATATCCAGCACCGCGGCGGGCCGAAGGGCTTTCTCAAGGTGCTGGACAAGCAGACGCTCGCCTTCGCCGACTACGCCGGCAACCAGCAGTTCATCACGCAAGGAAATCTCTCGGAGAATCCCAAGGCCTACATCTTCGTGATGGACTACGCCCACCGCCGCCGTGTGAAGATCTGGGGCGAGGCGCGCGTGGTCGAGGACGACGAAGCGCTGACCACGTCACTGATGCCGAAAGGCTACCGCGCCCGGCCCGAGCAGGTGATCCTCTTCAAGATCGCAGCCTGGGACACCAACTGCCCGCAGCACATACCGCAGAAGTTTGATGCAAGCGATGTTGCCGCGGCGCTGGCGGCGAGGGATGCGAGGATCGCCGAGCTGGAGGCGGAGGTCGCGGCGCTGAAGGGGGAGAAGACAGCGGGTGTAGCTCCGTAACCACTTCTTCTTTTACCCTCCCCTGGAGGGGGAGGGTCGATCGCGCGAAGCGCGAGCGGGGTGGGGTGATCTCTCAACACGGGCAGTCTACGACGCGGAGAGACCGTCACCCCATCCCGCTTCGCATTCCGCTCCGCTACATGCGAAGCGACCCTCCCCCTCCAGGGGAGGGTAGGCGACACTAAATCGCACTCGCGCCTTCGTGCTGGAAGCCGAGATAGCTTGCCGCAACCCGCTCGTTTGCCGCGATGTCGCTGGCCTTGCCGCTGAGCGCGAACTCCCCGAGCTCCATCACATAGGCATGATCCGCGATCTTCAGCGCGGCCTGCGCGTTCTGCTCGACCAGCAGCACGGAGACGCCGGCGGCGCGGAGCTCGGTGACGATACGGAAGATGTCGGCGACGATGATCGGGGCAAGGCCCAGGCTCGGCTCGTCCAGCATCAAGAGCTTCGGCTCGCCCATCAGCGCGCGGCCCATCGCGAGCATCTGCTGCTCGCCGCCGGAGAGCGTTCCGGCGAGCTGCTTGCGCCGCTCCTTGAGCCGCGGAAACAGCGCATAGACCCGCTCCATCGAGGCTTTGGCCTTGCTGCGCTCGATCCGGAACGCGCCCAGCTCGAGATTGTCCTCGACATTCATGGTCACGAACAATTCGCGATGCTCGGGAACGAGCCCGAGGCCCATCGCGACACGATCCTCAATCTCGAGGCGGGCGAGATCCTGGCCGGCAAAGGCGACGCGGCCCTTCAGCGGCAGGATGCCCATGATGGCCGAGAGCAGCGTGGTCTTGCCGGCGCCGTTGGCGCCGACGATGGTGACGATCTCGTTGCTGCCGACCTCGAGCGAGACCGATCGCACCGCCTCGACCTTGCCATAGGCGACATGCGCGTCGGTGACGGATAACAGCGTGCTCATGCCGCTACTCCGAGATATGCCTTGATCACTTCGGGATTGGTCTTGATCGTCGCCGGCGTGCCCTCCGCGATCTTGGTGCCGAAATCGAGCACCACGATGCGGTCGGCAAGGTTCATCACGAAGCCCATGTCGTGCTCGACCAAAAGGACGGACATGCCGCCGTCGCGCAGCTCGCGGAGCAGTGCGGCCAGCCGTTGCTTTTCCATGTGGCGCAGTCCGGCTGCCGGCTCGTCGAGCAGCAGCAGCATCGGATCGACGCAGAGCGCGCGGGCGATCTCGACGATGCGCTGCTGGCCGAGCGAGAGCGAGCCTGCCAGCTGGTGCATCTGCTCGGCGAGGCCGACGCGCTCGATCTGGCGGGCGGCCTCGGCGAGCAGCTTGGCCTCGTCAGCGCGGTCGAGCCGCAGCATCGAGGAGATTGGGCCGGAATGGCCGCGCAAATGTGCGCCGATCGCGACGTTCTCCAGCACGGTCATGTCGGGGACGAGCTTGACGTGCTGGAAGGTCCTGCTGATACCGAGCTTGACGATCTCCTGCGGCGGCGCATTGTCGACCTTCCTGCCGAGCACCGAGATCGAGCCCGAGGTTGCCGACAGCACCCCGGTAATCAGGTTGAAGGTCGTGCTCTTGCCGGCGCCGTTCGGGCCGATCAGCGCGACGATCTCGCGGGCCTGCACGTCGAAGGACACGTTGTTCACCGCGACCACGCCGCCAAACTGCTTTCGCGCCTTCTCGACCTGAAGCAGAACGCCGGTCTCGGCCGGCGCGCGGGTGCGATGCTCCAGCTTCAGCGAGGTGTCCGGCTTCTTGCCGTCGGTGCGCTCGGGGAAGAACGACATCAGCCAGGGCCAGAGGCCGCCGGGCGCAAGCTGCAGCAGCGCCACCAGCATGATGCCGAACACGATGGTCTCGACCTGGCCGGAGCCGGGCAGGATCAACGGCAGATAGCTCTGCAGCACCTCTTTCAGGATCACGACGATCGCGGCGCCCAGCACGCCGCCCCAGACATAGCCGGCGCCGCCGACCACCGCGATGAAGAGATATTCGATGCCCATATGCGCGCCGAACGGCGTCGGGTTCACCGCGCGCTGGAAATGAGCGTAGAGCCACCCGGATAGGCCCGCGAGCACCGCGGCGTGGATGAACACCAGCAGCTTAGCGCGCGGCGTGTGGACGCCGAACGCTTCGGCGGCGACATGGCCGCGGCGCAGCGCGCGGATGGCGCGGCCGGTGCGGGAGTCCAAGAGGTTCATCGTCAGCAGGGCCGAGAGGATCACGGCGACCCAGATCGCGTAATAGATCGAGCCGGGCGAGAGCATCTTGAAGGCACCGATCGACAGCGGCGGGATCGCCGAGATGCCGTCGTTGCGTCCCAGAAACTCCAGCTTGCTGAACAGGTAGAACAGCCCAAGCCCCCAGGCGATCGTGCCGAGCGGCAGGTAATGCCCCGAGAGGCGCACGGTGATCAGCCCGAGCAGCACCGCGAGCGAGCCGCTGACCAGAAGCGACAGCGGCAGCGTCAGCCAGGGCGACAGGCCATAGGCCGTCGTCAGCACGGCGGTGGTGTAGGCGCCGAAGCCGACGAAGGCGGCCTGGCCGAACGAGGTGAGGCCGCCGACGCCGGTCAGCAGCACGAGGCCCATCGCGACCAGCGCGGCAAGGCCGATATTGTCGAGCAGCACGATCCAGAACGGGGGCACGCCCGGGATGAGCGGGATCGCCGCCATGAGAATCGCAAAGACGAGGATAGGAAGCCGGCTCTGCATCGGGCTCAGTCCTTCTCTTCCTCGACCGCGGGCGCGGCGAGCGAGCGCAGCAGCAGCACGGGAATCAGCAGCATGAAGACGATCACCTCCTTGTAGTTGGAGGCATAGAAGGACGAGAACGCCTCGACGATGCCGACCACCAGCGCCGCGACGGCGGTGAGGGGATAGCTGACGAGGCCGCCGATGATCGCGGCAACGAAGCCCTTCAGCCCGATCAGGAAGCCGGAGTCGTAATACAGTGTCGTGATCGGCACGATCAGGATGCCCGAGAGTGCGCCGATCACGGAGGCCAGCAGGAAGGCGATCTGGCCCGACAGCGTGGTGCGGATGCCGGCAAGCCGCGCCCCGAGCCGGTTGACCGCGGTCGCGCGCAGCGCCTTGCCATAGAGCGTCAGGCCGAAGAACAGCCAGAGCGCGACGATGAAGGCGATGGTGATGGCATAGACGGTGATGCTCTGGCCGGTGAAGCGCAATGCGCCGGCGGTGAAGGCGCCGGACAGCACGGCAGGCCCGCGCTGGCCTTCGGCTCCGAAGAACAACAGGCCGAGGCCCTGCAGCGCGAGGTGGACGCCGACGGAGGCGATCAGCAGTACTAGCACCGAAGTGTGCGCCAGCGGCTGGAAGGCGATGCGGTAGAGATAGAGGCCGATCATCGCCACGATCACCAGCGACAGCGCGATGCAGACCGCGACCGGCGGTTTCTGCGCCGCGAGCGACAGGGTCAGCGCCAGCACGATCGCCGGCAGCACGACGTTGGCGATGAAGCTGCGAACGACCAGCCGCCCGTGCAGCGCCTTGCGCGCCACGAACAGGTCGAAGCCGAACGCGCCGATGCCGAGCGCCAGCGCCAGCTTTGCCGTGCCCGGCATCTGGCCGGCGGCCAGCGAGGCATAGGTCAGCGCGCCATAGGTGACGAATTCGCCCTGGGGAATGAGGATGACCCGGGTGACGGCGAACACCAGCACCAGCGCCAGGCCGAGCAGCGCATAGATCGCGCCATTGGTGATGCCGTCCTGCACCAGGAACAGCATGATGGTGGTATTCAAGACCGGACGCTCCCCCTAATCCGGACCGGTCCCCTCGATTGCGGTGGACGGTCCGCTCACAGCCATTGAAAAACGCAGGCGATATTTGGTATGGTCCATAACAATTATCAAATATAACTTCAAGGGTGGGAACGACCCGCCCCGGAATTTAGCGGGATTACGAGCACGAGGCGATGACCGTTTCCAAAACCGCTGAAAAGTCCTCCGACAAGCCGGCCGACCCGGCCAAGGGCCGCAAGGACGCAGGCGGAGGCCCTCCAACTCGGCGAGCTTTCCGAGCAGCTGGGCTATGTCCTGAAACGTGCACAGCTCAAGGTGTTCGAGAATTTCCTGCGCTGCATGGCCTCGCTCCAGCTGACGCCGGCGCAGTTCTCGGTGCTGCTGCTGGTCGAGAAAAACCCCGGCCGTAACCAGACCGAGATCGCCTCCACGCTCGGCATCCTCAGGCCGAACTTCGTGGCCATGCTCGACAATCTGGAGAGCCGCGACCTCTGCGCGCGGATCCGCTCCACCAACGACCGGCGCTCGCACATCCTGGTCTTGACCGACAAGGGCAAGGCCGTGCTGGCGCGCGCCAAGAAGCTCGTCGCCACCAAGCACGAGGCCCGGCTGAACGACTTGCTCGGCCAGGCCAACCGCGAAGCCCTGATCGGGATGCTCGCGAAGATCGCCAACGAGTTTTGACTCTTACCCTCCAGGGGAGGGTAAGCGAACGTCAATCCACCAAAATCACCCTGATGTCGTTCACGTTGGTCAGCGTCGGGCCGGGCTGCAGCAGGTCGCCGGTCGCCTCGAAGAACGTGGTGGCGTCGTTGTTGTCGAGATAGGCCTGCGGCTCGAGCCCCAGCGCCTTCATCTTCGCGAACGTCGCCGCATCGATCAGCGCGCCGGCGGGGTCGGTCGGGTGGCCCGCGCCGCCATCGGCGCCGTCGGTGTCGCCGGCCAGCGCGGCGATGCCGGAAGTGTCCTTCAAGAGCGAGGCCAGCGCTAGCGCGTATTCCTGGTTCGGCCCGCCGCGCCCGTTGCCGCGCACGGTGACCGTGAGCTCGCCGCCGGAGAGAATCGCGACGCGCTTGCCCTGGCTGCGTGCCTCAAGCGCCAGCCTGGCGTGATCGGCGGCCACCTCGCGCGCCTCGCCTTCGAGATCGGCGCCGAGATCGATGGTCTCGTAGCCGGCCTCGCGCGCGAGCTTGACCGCAGCGTCCAGCGACTGCTTGGGCCGCGCGATCAGCTCGAACGAGGCGCGCGCAAAGGCGGCGTCGCCCGGCTTGCAGCTCTCGTTGTTGGGATCGTTGAGCGCGCGGCGTACCGCATCGTCGATGTCGAGCCTGTATTTCGCCACGATCGCGCGCGCATCCGCCAGCGTGGTCGGATCGGGCACGGTGGGGCCGGAGGCGATCGCGGACGGATCGTCATGCGGCACGTCGGAGATCGCGAGCGTCACGATTTCCGCGGCGTTGCTGCCGGCGCGGGCGAGACGGCCGCCCTTGATCCGCGACAGGTGCTTGCGCACGACGTTCATCTCGCCGATCGGCGCGCCCGAACGCAGCAGCGCCTTGTTGACCGCCTGCTTCTGCGCGAAGCTGATGCCGTCCACCGGCGCGATCCAGTTGGCCGAGCCGCCGCCGGTGAGCAGCACCAGCAGCAGGTCGTCCGGCCCGGCCTCGCCCGCGAGCGCGAGCGTGTCGGCCGCGCCCTTCAGGCCCGCTTCGTCAGGCACGGGATGACCGGCCTCGACCACGCGAATGCTGCGCGTCGGCACGCCGTAGCCGTGGCGCGTGGTGGCGATGCCGACGAGGCGCTCCGGCGCCAATCCCAGCGCATCGAGATAATGCCGCTCCGCGGCCGCAGCCATCGCGCCGGCGCCCTTGCCGGCCGCAAGGCAGATCACGCGCCCCCTGGGCGCAGGCCGCAGGTGAGGGGCCAGCACCACGCCCGGATGGGCGGCAGCAACGGCAGTGTCGTAGAGCGCGCGGAGCAGGGGACGTCGGTCGGTCATGGACAATGGCCTTGCGCAGACTGGACTGGCGGCGACGAGGTCGCCGCCATCTGCCTACCGCATCGTGTGCCGAAGCGTAAGCGCCTTCGCCGTCATTCGATTGTGCAATCGCGTGATCATAATTGCCACCCAAAGGAGAAGCCCCCTGCGCGATCAGCGCAGGGGGCTCGTCGTCCGCGCGTTGCAGTTTCTAGCCGCCGGCGTCGGCGCTGATCACCTCGCCGAACAGATCCCACTTGTCGCCCTTGAACTTCATCAGCTGCAGCGAGCTGATCGGCGCGAAGTCGTTCGGCCCGGTACTGATCTTGATGCCGGGCAGCAGCACTTCGGTGCGGAAGTCCTTCAGGCTCGCCGCCTGCTTCATGACGTTCTCGCGCGTGAGATTGTCACCGCACTTCTTCAGCACCTCGACCAGCGTCTGTGCGACGCCGTAGCCGACGATGGTGCCGCCGTCGAGCTTGTCGCCCTCGGGGAAGTACTTCGTCATGAATTCCAGGAACGCCTTCATGCCGGCGTCGTCCTTCCACTGCGGATCGGAGACGTCCTTCAGATAGGCGGCCGAGATGATGTCCTGCGAATTCTCGAAGCCGGCGGGCTTGATCACGCTGCCGACCGAGGCCGAGACGTTGTTGAGGAAGTGGGTCGGCTTCCAGCCGATCTCGGAGATCTTCTTGATCGCCTGCGCCGCGAACTTCGGCGTGGTGATGTTGATGAAGACGTCGGCGCCGGTGGCTTTCAGCTTGACGATGTGGTTGTCGATGGTCGGCTCCGACGTCTCGTAGCTTTCCTCCAGCACGATCATGCTCGCGGCCTTGGCCCCCAAGCCGTCCTTCAGGCCCTTCAGGTAATCCTTGCCGTAGTCGTCGTTCTGGTAGAGCACGCCGATCTTGGCGTTCGGCATGGCCTTGAGGATGTATTTCGCGTAGATCTGCGTCTCGCTCTGGTAGTTGGGTTGCCAGCCCATGGTCCACGGGAAGTTCTGCGGATCGTTCCACTTGGTGGCGCCGGTGGCGACGAACAGCTGCGGCACCTTCTTCGAGTTCATGTATTTCTGGATCGCGGAGTTCGGCGGCGTGCCGAGCGAGTTGAAGACGAGCAGCACCTCGTCGCTCTCGACCAGCTTGCGCGCCTGCTCCACCGTCTTCGGCGGCGAGTAGGCGTCGTCGTAGGAGACGAAATTGATCTTGCGGCCGTTGATGCCGCCCTCTTCGTTGATCTTCTTGAAATAGGCGGCTTCGGTGCGACCGATGATGCCGTAGGCGGAGGCCGGTCCGCTGTAGGGCATGATGTTGCCGATCTTGATCTCGGTGTCGGTCGCACCGGTATCGTATTTCTTCTGGGCCGTTGCGGTTGAGGCCGAGGCCGCGATGAGCGCGAGCGCCAATGATGCGGCCGCAAGCTTGCCGGTGACAGCAGGCATTCCAATCTCCCTGTTTTTTCTTTGTGTGTGCGTCCCTTTTCTTGTCTCGTTTTTCTTCGCGACGCGAGCGCAATTCAATACGATTTGCCCGAAAGCTTCAAGGAAAAGCCCCTGCGGCATGGCCGCAGGGGCTGCGTCTTTCGTCGGTTTGGCTACATCTTGAGCAACTGGTTGATGGTCAGCCGCCGACGTCGCCGCTCAGCACCTCGCCAAATGGCACCCAATGCTCGCCCTTGAACCGGATCAGCTGCAGTTGCGAGAGCGGCGCGAAATCGGTCGCCGAGGTGTTGACCTTGATGCCCGGCAACAGGCCCGCCGGCTCGAAGTCCTTGATGTTGGCGGCCTGCTTCATGATGTTCTCGCGGGTGAGATTGTCACCGCATGCCTTGAGCACGTGAACGAGGCCTTGGGCGACGATATAGCCGTACATCACCGAGGCGTCGGCGCGGTTGGCTTCCGGATAATACTTATCCAGAAATTCGTTCCAGGCGATCATCGCCTTGTCGTTTTTCCACTGCGCGTCGGTGGGATCCTTGAAATATTGCGACGAGATGATGTCCTGCGCGTTCTCGAAGCCGGCCGGCTTGATCACGCTGCCGATCGAGGCCGAGACGTTGTTGAGGAAGTGCAGCGGCTTCCAGCCGATCTCGGCGTTCTTCTTGATCGCCTGTGCCGCGAATTTCGGCGTCGTGATGTTGAAGAACACGTCGGCGTTGGTCGACTTCATCTTGACGATGTGGGAGTCGATGGTCGGCTCGGAGACTTCGTAGCTGTCCTCGATGACGATCATCGAGGCGGCCTTGGCGCCGAGCCCGTCCTTGAACCCCTTCAGATAGTCCTTGCCGTAATCGTCGTTCTGGTAGAGCACGGCGATCTTGGCGTTCGGATGGTTCTTCAGGATGTACTTGGCGTAGATGATCGACTCGATCTGGTAGTTGGGTTGCCAGCCCATCGTCCACGGGAACGTCTGCGGGTCGTTCCACTTCGTGGCGCCGGTGGCGACGAACAGCTGCGGCACCTTCTTCTGGTTCATGTACTTCTGGATCGCCGAGTTCGGCGGGGTGCCGAGCGAGTTGAAGATCAGCAGCACCTCGTCGCTCTCGACCAGCTTGCGCGCCTGCTCCACGGTCTTGGGCGGGGAATAGGCGTCGTCATAGGTAATGAAGTTGATCTTGCGGCCGTTGATGCCGCCTTCTGCGTTGATCTTGCGGAAATAGGCCTCTTCGGTCTTGCCGATCACGCCGTAGGCGGATGCGGGACCGCTATAGGGCATGATGTTGCCGATCTTGATTTCGGTGTCGGATGCGCCGGTGTCGTATTTCTTCTGCGCGGACGCGGTCGTGGAAAGGGTGGTGGCCAGCACGAGGGCAGCCGAGAGGGCCCCCAATCGCACATGCATTGCAGGCATTTTGATCTCCCTGGACAGGATTGAATGTGTCGATTGTTCTTGTTGGGAGCGATCGTTGCCGCTCCGTCGCACATTCAATACCTATCCAAGGCCGTCAGCAAGACAAACGCCGGTACGGGCCTCGCGCGGGCGGCGATCTCTTCGATGGGATAGTGAATATTCCGGCGCGTGAGATTCTTTTTGCGGGGCAAAACTCACCGCTTGAGTTGCCCTGTGAAAACGAAGCTATCCTGAATTGTGTCGTTCAGTGGCTCATCTCGCTCGAGATGATGTCACCGAACAGCTCCCATTTCCTGCCCTTGAAGCGCATCATCTGCAGCTGCTCGATCGGGGCGAAATCGTCGGGCGCGGTGTTGATCTTGATGCCTGGCAGCAGCGTGTCGGGTGCGAAGTCCTTCAGGCTGGCGGCCTGCTTCATGACGTTCTCGCGGGTGAGATCGTCGCCGCACATCTGCAGCACCTTCACGATGGTCTGTGCGGCGGCATAGCCGTACACGACGCCGGCATCGAGCTTGTTGGCCTTGGGCTCGTATTGCGCGAGGAAACTGTAGAACTTCTTCATGCCGTCGTCGGCATTCCACTGCGGGTCGGAGCCGTCCTTGGTGTAGGTCGCCGACAGGATGCCTTGCGAGACTTCAATGCCCGCTGGCTCCAATACGCCGCTGACCGAAGCCGAGACGTTGGAGATGATGTGCATCGGATGCCAGTTGATCTCCGCGGCTTTCTTGATTCCCTGCGCGGCGAATTTCTGGTTTGTGAGGCTGATGAAGATATCGGCGCCGGCCGCCTTCAGCTTCACGACTCGCTCGTCGATTGCGGGCTCGGAAGTGTCGTAGGCTTCCTCCCGCACGATCATCGAAGCCTTGGCGCCGAGGCCCTCCTTCAACCCGTTTAGATAGTCCTTGCCGAAATCGTCGTTCTGGTAGAGCACGCCGATCTTTCCGTTTGGCTTCTCCTTCATGATGTATTTGGCATAGATCCGGGCCTCGCTGACGTAGCTCGGCTGCCAGCCCATGGTCCAGGGATATTGCTTGGGGTCGTTCCATTTCGAGGCGCCGCTCGCCACGAACAATTGCGGCACCTTCTTCTCGTTCATGTACTTGCGGATGGCGCTGTTGGTGGAAGTGCCGAGCGAGCCGAAGATCAGCAGCACGTTGTCGCTCTCGACCAGTTTTCGCGCCTGTTCCACCGTCTTTGGCGGCGAATAGCCGTCGTCATAGGAGATGAATCTGATCTTGCGGCCATTGATGCCGCCCTCGGCATTGATCTTGTTGAAGTAGGCTTCCTCGGTCCTGCCGATCGCGGCATAGCCGGAGGCCGGACCGCTGTAGGGCATGATGTTACCGATTTTGATCTCAGTATCGGACGCGCCGCTGTCGTATTTCTTCTGCGCCAGCGCCTCGCCGCTCATTGCAGTGCACAAGGCAAGCGCGGCCCAGAGCGGCGCAACCTGGGAACGAACGGCGGCCATTGCTCTCCTACCCCGGGATGGATCGATCGCATTGAACAAGATTGGCGCCTGTCGTCAACAAAAAGCCCCCGCGACTGTCCGCGGGGGCTCCTCGTCCTCGATCATCGCGTCACGCGTCACTCGGAGGCGACGTCACCGCTGATGATCTCGCCGAACAGTTCCCACTTCTCGCCCTTGAAGCGCATCATCTGCAGCTGCGCGATCGGAGCGAAGTCGGTGGCGCTGGTGTTGATCTTGACGCCGGGCAGCAGCGTATCCGGAGCAAAGTCCTTCAACGAGGCGGCCTGCTTCATGATGTTGGCGCGGGTGAGATCGTCACCGCACATCTCCAGCACCTTGGCCAGCGTCGACGCGGCGCCATAGCCGTAGACCATGCTGGTGTCCGACTTGTCGGCACCCGGCATGTACTTGTCGACGAACTCGTTCCACTTCTTCATGCCGGGGTCGTTGGCCCATTGCGGATCCGTGGAGTCCTTGGCGTAGGCGGCCGACAGCACGCCCTGCGCGTTCTCGAAGCCGGCCGGCTTCATCACGCTGCCGACCGAGATCGACACGTTGGTGAGGATCTGGAGCGGCTTCCAGCTGAGCTCGGCGGTCTTCTTGATGGTCTGGGCCGCGAACTTCGGCGTGGTGTAGATCAGCAGCACGTCGGGATTGGCGGCCTTGATCTTGACGATATGGCCGTCGATCGACGGCTCGGAGACCTCGTAGCTCTCCTCCATGACGATCATGGACGAGGCCTTGGCGCCGAGGCCGTCCTTGGTGCCCTTGAGGTAGTCTTTGCCGAAATCGTCGTTCTGGTAGAGGATCGCGATCTTGGCGTCCGGCTTCTCCTTCATCAGCCACTTCGCGTAGATCTGCGCTTCGCTCTGGTAGGAGGGCTGCCAGCCCATGGTCCAGGGGAAGTTCTTCGGGTCGTTCCACTTGGTGGCGCCGGTCGCGACGAAGAGCTGCGGGATCTTCTTGGAGTTGAGGTACTTCTGGATCGCACTGTTCGAGGGCGTGCCGAGCGGGTTGAAAACGACCAGCACCTCGTCGCTCTCGACCAGCTTGCGAACCTGCTCGACGGCCTTTGGCGGCGAATAGCCGTCGTCATAGGTGACGAAGTTGATCTTGCGGCCGTTGATGCCGCCCTTGTCGTTGATCATCTTGAAATAGGCTTCTTCGGTCTTGCCGATGATGCCATAGGCCGACGCCGGACCGCTGTACGGCATGATGTTGCCGATCTTGATCTCGGTATCGGACGCGCCGGTGTCGTATTTCTTTTGGGCGAGTGCAGCGCCGGAGGTGAGAGTGATGGCCGCCGTTGCCGTGACCAGCGCGGCGGCTCGCAGTGTTCTTCCAAAATACAATTCGGTCTCCTTGGTTAATTCAACGGGGCTTCAGTTCTTCCTGAGCTTGCCGACGAGTTGCTGGCCCAGGATCGCGACCTGCCTTGCGCCATGCGGCACGAGGTAGATGACGAGGAATAGCAGCACGCCGAACACCGCGCCGGAGAGGCCCTTGGAGATGCTCTCCGCCATGTTCGGCACGAAGATGATGAAGGCCGCGCCGACGAACGAGCCGGGCAGCCAGCCGACGCCGCCGACCACCATGCCGAGGAACAGCGAGATCGCGAGCGTGATGGTGTAGCTGTCGGGCGCCACGAACTGCACCGCAATGGCGCCGAGCGAGCCGGCAACGCCGGTGATGCCGGCGGACACGCCGAAGGCCAGCGTCTTGTACAGCGCGACGTTGACGCCCATGGAGGAGGCCGCGATCTCGTTGTCGCGGATCGCCATGAAGGCGCGGCCCGAGCGGGAGCGCAACAGGTTCACCGAGAAGATGTAGATCGCGACCGTCACGGCGAGCGTGAAGTAGTACAGCCACATGTCCTGCGACATCGGCAAGCCGAACGGTGCGTCCGGCTTGGTGACGACGAGGCCCTGCACGCCGCCGGTCCAGTGCTCGAGGAAGTTCAGCTTGAGCAACTGCGGCATCGCGGTCGCGAGTGCAAAGGTCGCGAGCGCGAGATAGATGCCCGACAGCCGCAGCGCCGGCTTGCCGAACAGGTAACCGAATCCGAAGCAAATCACGGCCGAGATCGGAATGGTCAGCGCGTAGTTGACGTTGGCATGCTCCATCAGCACCGCAGACACATAGGCGCCGACGGCGTAGAACGCGCTCTGGCCGAGCGAGAACTGGCCGCTTCCGCCGGTCAGGATGTTCAGCGCCAGCACCGCGAGCCCGTAGATCAGGAGCATCGTCATCTGGAAGATGATGAAGTTCTTGACGAACATCGGCACGATCAACAGCGCCGCCAGCACCACCAGCGAGGTGCCGGTGCCCAGCGTCATGGCCCGCTTCGGAACCGCCTCGACCGCCTCGTGGCCCTCGGCGACGACTTCTTCTGCTGCGCTCATGATCAAACTCGCTTGACGATATGCCGGCCGAACAGACCAGCGGGTTTGACGACCAGGACGGAGATGATCAGCGCGAGCGCGATCGGGAGTTTCAGCTCATTGCCGACGCCGGGGATGTAGGTACCGGCGAGATTCTCGAACACGCCGACCAGGAAGCCGCCGACCACGGCGCCGAACGGGCTCGACAGCCCGCCGAGCACCGCCGCGGCGAAGCCGTAGATCAGCACGCCGCCCATCATGTTCGGCTCGAGGAATACGACGGGCGCGATCAGCATGCCGGCGATCGAGCCGATCGCGGTCGCCATGCCCCAGCCGAGCGCGATCATCCAGCTCGTGTTGATGCCGACGAGGCGGGCCGATTCCGGCACCGACGCTGCGGCTCGCATCGCAAGGCCGATGCGCGTGTACTGGAAGAAGAAATAGAGCGCGAGCAGCAGCGCCACGGTGACGCCGATCATGCCGGCCTGGTGCGTCGAGATCAGCTGGCTGCCGAGGAACGGTGCGGAGCCGAACGGGGTCGGATATTGCTTGATCGTGAAGTCCCAGATCAGGCCCGCCGAGGAGTTGATGATCGCAAACAGCGCGATGAAGCCGGCGACGTTGGTGAGCACCGGCGCCTTGACGAGCGGCTTGAACAGGATGCGCTCGATCGCGATGCCGGCAACGAAAGAAAATGCCAGCGTGATCAGGAAGGCAGCCCAATAAGACACGCCCCACTGCATCAGCTGCCATGAGATGAAGGTCGAGAACATCGCCATCTCGCCTTGCGCGAAGTTGAGATGGTCGATGGCCTGGTAGATCATGACCACGGCGAGCGCCATGCAGGCATAAATCGCCCCCGTGGCGATGCCGGCCAGGACCTGGTTGGTGAACAGCTCCATTGTGCCGGCTCCCTCAGTAACCCAGATAGGATTTGCGGATTTCTTCGTTGTTCGCGATGTCCTTGGCCTTGCCCGACATCACGATGCGCCCGGTCTCGATCACATAGGCCTGGTCGGCGAGCTCGAGCGCGAGCTGGGCGTTCTGCTCGACCACCAGGATCGAGACCTTGTCCTCGCGGTTGATCTTGCCGAGGATGCCGAACAGGTCGCGCACCACCAGCGGCGCGAGGCCGAAGGAGGGCTCGTCGAGCAGCATCAGCCGCGGCCGCAGCATCAGCGCGCGGGCGACCGCGAGCATCTGCTGCTCGCCGCCGGAGAGCGTGCCGGCCTGCTGGGTATGGCGCTGCTTCAATACCGGGAAATGCGCGTACATGCGCTCGATGTCGGAGACGATGCCGGCGCGGTCCTTGCGGGTGATGGCCCCGAGCTGGAGGTTCTCCTCCACCGTCATGTTGGTGAAAGTGCCGCGGCCTTGCGGCACGTGGGCGATGCCGAACCGCACGATGCTCTCGGTCGAACGGTTGTTCAGCGGCTTGCCTTCGAACTCGACGCCGCCGGTGGAGCGCACCATGTTGCAGATCGCGCGCAGTGTGGTGGTCTTGCCGGCGCCGTTGGCACCCAGCAGCGTCACGAGCGAGCCCTCGTTGAGCGAGAAGGACAGGCCATGGAGCGCCTGGACCTGGCCGTAATAAGCGCGCAGGTCCTTGACGTTGAGCAGTGGCGTCATTGATCCTTGCTCCCGAGATAGGCCTTGATGACGTCCGGGTCCGCCTGCACCTGGGCGGGCGTGCCTTCCGCGAGCTTCTTGCCGAAATTCAGCGCGACGACATGGTCGGCGATCGACATCACGAGGCCCATGTGATGCTCGACCAGGAGCACGGTCATATGGCGCTCGTCGCGGATTTTGCGGATGAGATCGCCGAGCACATGAACTTCCTCGTGGTTGAGGCCGCCGGCGGGTTCGTCGAGCAGCAGGATCTTCGGATCGGCCGCCAGCGCACGCGCCAGCTCGACCCGCTTCTGCGTACCGAACGGTAGGCCGGACACGACGGTATGGGCGACGTCCTCGAGGTCGAGGTAAGCAAGGATCTCGTGCACCTTCTTGTTGATGCTTGTCTCGCTGCGCCGGACCCAGGCAAGCTTCAGGGAGTCGCTGATAATGTCGCTCGAGGTCTTCGAATGGGCGCCGACGCGGACGTTGTCCATCACCGAAAGGTTGGGAAACAGCGCCACGTTCTGGAAGGTGCGGCCGATGCCGATCTCGGCGATCCGGTGCGGCGGCCGCGTCAGGATGCTCACGCCGTCCATCAAGATGTCGCCGGACGACGGCTGATAGAGGCGCGAGAGGCAATTGAAGAGCGTGGTCTTGCCGGCGCCGTTCGGGCCGATCAAGCCGAGGATCTGGCCCTTGTGCATGTCGAAGGACACGCCGTTGAGCGCGACGATGCCGCCGAACACGACGCTGACGTCGCGAACCGCGAGCAGGGGCGATGTACCCTGCGCGAGCTGTGCCTGCGTCATCTCGTCTCGCTCACGTCGTTCAGTGAGCGATGGGGCGATGCGAGCCGCT
Organism: Bradyrhizobium sp. USDA 336; assembly: GCF_044908355.1. Taxonomy (NCBI): domain Bacteria; kingdom Pseudomonadati; phylum Pseudomonadota; class Alphaproteobacteria; order Hyphomicrobiales; family Nitrobacteraceae; genus Bradyrhizobium; species Bradyrhizobium sp. USDA 336. The sequence continues at coordinate 6,790,726 of NZ_JBIYDC010000002.1, forward strand.
CCCGATGATGACAAAGGCTATCTGAATCCCTCGGCCACACGCGCAACTTTTCCTCCTGATTTCAGCTTTTTGCTGCTGTCTTTTTTTGAATGCGGCATCAGACCCCCGAGCGCCGCTTCGATGTTCCTTACCATCGCTAAGAGACGCGGTCCAATGTCGTTGATCAAACGCTCTTCCGTGAAACGGAATGCGGGCGCGCCGCAATTGAATGCGTAAGGTCCGGTTCCGTCGTTGAGCTTGAGCGCGACGCCGGCCGCGCCGATGTCGTCGTGCCAATCGCCGACCGAAATCGCAAAGCCGTATTTCGCGACCGTCTCGCCGGAACGTTCCAAGCCCTCGCGCATCTTCGGCCAACGGCTGCCGTAATGTTCGCGCAGGATGCGCGACACTTCGGCGCGACCTTCGTCATCGAGTGCCCAGAAATAGGCGCGGCCCATCGCGCTGGTTGCAATCGGCACGCGCGAGCCGACGTCAAGTTGAACGCCGACGGTCTCGCTGCCGCGGCTCTGCCCGAAATAGATCATGCTGTGGCGGTCACGGCCGCCGACGGCGACGGCGCCGCCGGTCGCGCGCATCACCTCTTCGCGGAACGGCTCGGACAAATGCCGAACGCCCAGATTGGCCAGCGCCGCGTAGCCGAGCGACATCGCTGCCGGGGCGAGCTGGTACTTCTCGAAGCGGGGAACCGGCGTGAGATAACCGAGCTTGGTCAGCGTGTAGGTCAGCCGCGACACGGTGGGCTTGGGCAGATTGGTACGGGACGCAATCTCCTGATTGCCGAGCAGGCCGTCATTGGGGTGGAACGCGCGCAATACTTCCAGTCCGCGGGAAAGCGCGACGACGAAATTCCGATCGGTCGCGGTCTTCTTTCCTGTACGCTTCATCCCTGATCTGCTTCTTGCGCGGAGTCGTTGACAACGTCCGTGCTTCAAAATAACCCTGCCGTCAAGATGCGGAATTAAATTCCGCAATGCGAAATCGAAACAAAAGTAAATCCCCATCAAGGAGGGACACCGTGAGCGAAGTGGTCAAGCTTGAGCGTCATGACGAAGTCGGGATCGTCACGGTCAACAGCCCGCCGGTCAATGCGCTGAGTGCCGCAGTCCGAGGTGGGATCCTCGAGTGCATCAAGGCCGCGATCGCCGATCCCGCCATCAAGGGCATCGTGCTGACCTGCGCCGGTCGCACCTTCATTGCCGGTGCCGACATCACCGAGTTCGGCAAGCCGCCGAAGCCGCCCGCGCTCAACGACGTGCTGTCCGAGATCGAAAACTCGCCCAAGCCGGTCGTTGCCGCGATCCACGGCACCGCGCTCGGCGGCGGCCTCGAGGTCGCGCTGGCCTGCCATTTCCGCGTCGCGGTGAAAGAGGCCAAGCTCGGCCTGCCCGAGGTGAAGCTCGGACTTCTGCCCGGTGCCGGCGGCACCCAGCGCCTGCCCCGTGCGGTGGGCCCGGAGCTCGCCGTCAAGATGATCGTCGGCGGCGACCCGATCGGGGCTGCGGAAGCGCTGAGGAACGGCCTGATCGAGGAGATCGTCGAGGGCCCGGCCTCCGGTGGCGAAGCCTTCGTGCGCAAGCTGCTCGCGGAGAAGCGCCCGCTGCGCCGCCTGCGCGACGACGATTCCAAGCTCGCCGCCGCCAAGGCCGACCGCTCCATCTTCACCAATGCGGTCGCGGCCATGACCAAGAAGTCGCGCGGCCTCGAGGCGCCGTTCGCCGCCGCCGATGCCGTCGGCTACGCCATCGACCTGCCGTTCGACGAAGGCTTGAAGAAGGAGCGCGAGGGCTTCCTCAAGCTCGTCGCCAGCGACCAGTCCAAGGCGCAGCGCTACGCCTTCTTCGCCGAGCGCGAGGCCAACAAGATCGCGGGCGTGCCCGAAGGCACCAAGCCGCGGCCCGTGAACCGCGTCGCCATTCTCGGCGCCGGCACCATGGGCGGCGGCATCGCGATGTCCTTTGCCAATGCGGGCATTCCCGTCACCCTAATCGAGACTGGCGATGAGCAGCTCAAGCGCGGCATGGGCGTGATGCAGAAGAATTGGGAAGCGACCGCCGCGCGCGGCGGCATCCCGGCCGATGCGCCCGCCAAGCGCATGGCGCTGATCAACGGCGTCGTCGGCATCGAGAATGTCGGCGATGCCGATCTCGTCATCGAGGCCGTGTTCGAGACCATGGCGGTGAAGAAAGAGGTGTTCGGCAAGCTCGACCAGTACGCCAAGCCGGGTGCGGTGCTCGCCTCCAACACCTCGTATCTGAACATCGACGAGATCGCGAAGTCGACCAAGCGTCCGCAGGACGTGCTCGGCATGCACTTCTTCTCGCCGGCCAACGTCATGAAGCTGTGCGAGATCGTGCGCGCCGACAAGACCGCGCCGGATGCGCTGGTGACTGCGGTGACCATCGCGCGAAAAATCGCGAAGGTGCCGGCCGTGGTCGGCGTCTGCGACGGCTTCGTCGGCAACCGCATGCTGGCCCAGCGCGGCAAGCAGTCGGAAAAGCTGCTGTTCGAGGGCGCGCTGCCGCAGCAGGTCGATGCCGTCGTCACCAAGTTCGGCATGCCGATGGGCCCGTTCGCGATGAGCGATCTCGCCGGCCTCGATATCGGCTGGCGCTCGCGGAAAGATCGCGGCATCAAGTCGGAGATCGCGGACGCGCTCTGCGAGGCCGGCCGCTTCGGCCAGAAGACCGGCAAGGGCTACTACAAGTACGAAGCGGGCTCCCGTGCGCCGATGCCGGACCCCGAGGTCGAGAAGCTGATCGACGAGACCTTGCTGCGTCTCGGCCGCAAGAAGCGCGTCGTCAGCGACGAGGAGATCCTCGAGCGCATGATGTATCCGATGATCAACGAGGGCGCGAAGATCCTGGAAGAGGGTATCGCCGCGCGTCCCAGCGACATCGACGTGGTCTGGCTCTACGGCTATGGCTGGCCGATCTACCGTGGCGGCCCGATGTTCTGGGCCGACAGCGTCGGCCTCAAGCACATCGCCGATCGCCTGGCCTTCTACGCCAAGGAGACCAATGACCCCAGCCTCGAGCCCGCCCCGCTGCTGAAGAAGTTAGCTGCGGAGGGCAAGACGTTTGCGTCGCTGGCTGCGGAGTCGAAAGCAGCGTGATGGGAGCTTGCACTCTCGGTGTCATTCCGGGATGGCCCGCAGGGCCAGGCCCGGAATCCATCTCGCCTCTGAGTGCGCTGCCCGATGGATTCCGGGTTCGCCCTTCGGGCGCCCCGGAATGACGGTTTGTGCGGTTTAAGGATTCCATGACCCATCCCGGCGAACAGTTTTACCCCGAGGGCGTGCGGTGGGACGACACCATCGTCCAGGGCACGCTGCCGGACCTCCTCTCTAAGGCTGCCGCCGATTTCGGCACGCGCATCGCGCTGGAATTCCGCGACCGACCGATCAGCTACACCGAGCTCGCAAGCTTGGCCGATCGCGCAGCGGCGGCGTTCCTGCGCGCTGGCTGCGGTAAGGGCGCCTCGGTCGCGCTGTTCCTCGGCAACACGCCCGATCACCCCGTCAATTTCTTCGGCGCGCTGAAGACCGGCAGCCGCGTCGCGCATCTGTCGCCGCTCGACGGCGAGATTGCGCTGACGCACAAGATCACCGATTCCGGCTCGCGCCTGCTCGTCACCTCCAACCTCCGGGCCCTGCTGCCGACCGCCCTGAAATTCCTGGAGAAGGGACTGATCGACAAGCTCGTCGTCTGCGAGGACGATCATTGGGGCAAGGTCGGCACGCCGCAGGCGGCGATCCCCGACGATCCCCGCATCGTCACCTTCAAGGCGTTCGTCGAGGGCGCCACAGCGCCCGCGCAATGGCCTGTCGTCGCGGCCGACGACGTCGCGCTGCTGCAATATACCGGCGGCACCACCGGCCTGCCCAAGGGCGCGATGCTTACCCACGGCAATCTCACCTCGGCGGTGTCGATCTACGACGTCTGGGGCAAGCCGGCCCGTGCCGCCCGCGGCGAGGCAATCGAGCGCGTGATCTGCGTGCTGCCGCTATTCCACATCTACGCGCTCACGGTGGTACTGCTGTCCTCGCTCCGCCGCGGCAATCTGATCTCGCTGCATCAGCGCTTCGACGTCGAAGCCGTGATGCGCGACATCGAGGTCAAGCGTGCGACCTATTTCCCCGGCGTGCCGACGATGTGGATCGCGATCGCCGCGTTGCCCGATCTCGACAAGCGCGACTTCTCCTCGCTCGTCACCATCGGCTCCGGCGGCGCGCCGCTGCCGGTGGAGATCGCGAGCTTCTTCGAGCGCAAGGTCGGCAAGAAGCTGAAGAGCGGCTGGGGCATGACCGAGACCTGCTCGCCCGGCACCGGCCATCCGCCCACGGGCCCCGAGAAGCCCGGCTCGATCGGCCTGATGCTGCCCGGCATCGAGCTCGACGTCGTCGCGCTGGACGATCCAAGGCGCGTGCTGCCGCCGGGCGAGATCGGAGAAATCCGCATCAAGGGCCCGAACGTCACCAAGGGCTACTGGAACAAGCCGGCGGGATCGACCGAGGCCTTCGTCGACGGCCGCTTTCTCACCGGCGACATCGGCTATGTCGATGCCGACGGCTATTTCTTCCTGGTCGACCGCAAGAAGGACATGATCATCTCCGGCGGTTTCAACGTCTATCCGCAGATGATCGAGCAGGCGATCTACACCATCCCGGGCGTGCACGAGGTGATCGTGCTCGGCATTCCCGATCCCTATCGCGGCGAAGCCGCAAAGGCCTTCATCAAGCTAAGGCCCGAGGCAAAGCCGTTCACGCTCGACGAGCTGCGCGCGCAGCTCGCCGGCAAGCTCGGCAGGCACGAATTACCTGCCGCGGTCGAGTTCGTCGATGACCTGCCGCGCACGCCGGTCGGGAAATTGTCGCGCCACGAACTGCGCCAGCAGCAGAAATCGTCTTCCGGGATTCGCGCTGTTGATGCCCCCGCAATGACGAAAATGAAGTAACGTTTCACAGGAGGATCCGATGGATCTCGCATTCACTAGAGAAGAGCAGGCGTTTCGCGACGAAGTGCGGCAGTTCTTCCGCGACAACGTGCCGCCGGATACGCGGCGCAAGCTGGTCGAGGGCCGTCACCTCTCCAAGGACGAGATGGTGACGTGGTGGCGCATCCTCAACAAGAAGGGCTGGGGCGTCAGCCATTGGCCGAAGGAATATGGCGGGACAGGCTGGACCTCGGTGCAGCACTACATCTTCAACGAGGAGCTGCAGTCCTATCCGGCGCCGCAGCCGCTCGCCTTCGGCGTCAGCATGGTCGGTCCGGTCATCTACACCTTCGGCAACGAGGAGCAGAAGAAGAAGTACCTGCCGCGCATCGCCAATGTCGACGATTGGTGGTGCCAGGGCTTCTCCGAGCCCGGCTCCGGCTCCGACCTCGCCTCGCTCAAGACCAAGGCCGAGCGCCGTGGCGACAAATGGATCATCAACGGCCAGAAGACCTGGACCACGCTCGCCCAGCACGCCGACATGATCTTCTGCCTCTGCCGCACCGACAACAACGCCAAGAAGCAGATGGGCATCTCCTTCATCGTGTTCTCGATGAAGTCGAAGGGCGTCACCGTGCGCCCGATCCAGACCATCGACGGCGGCCGTGAGGTCAACGAGGTTTTCTTCGACGACGTCGAGGTTCCCTACGAGAACCTGATCGGCGAGGAGAACAAGGGTTGGGATTACGCCAAGTTCCTGCTCGGCAATGAGCGCACCGGCATCGCCCGCGTCGGCGTCTCCAAGGAGCGCATCCGCCGCATCAAGGATCTGGCGTCCAAGGTCGAATCCGCCGGAAAGCCGATCATCCAGGATTCTGCCTTCCGCGAGAAGTTGGCGGCCTGCGAGATCGAGCTGAAGGCGCTCGAGCTCACGCAGCTGCGCGTCGTCGCCGACGAAGGCAAGCACGGCAAGGGCAAGCCCAATCCGGCCTCGTCGGTGCTGAAGATCAAGGGCTCCGAGATCCAGCAGACCACCACCGAGCTTCTGATGGAAGTGATCGGCCCGTTCGCCGCGCCCTATGACGTGCATGGCGACGACGGCTCGAACGAAGCCATGGACTGGACCGCCCAGATCGCGCCGAGCTATTTCAATAACCGCAAGGTCTCGATCTACGGCGGCTCCAACGAGATCCAGCGCAACATCATCGCCAAGGCGGTGCTGGGGCTGTGATCTGCCACCTCTCCGCGACAGCGGGGAGGGCAATATTTCCACCGTCATTCCGGGGCGCGACGAAGTCGCGAACCCGGAATCCATCGGGCCGCATACGCTGAGGCGAAATGGATTCCGGGCCTGGCCCTTCGGGCCATCCCGGAATGACGAAGTCAAAAAGTCCGGGTACGAGGAACCAAAGAACATGGATTTTGATCTGAACGAGGAGCAGCGGCTTCTCAAGGAAAGCATCGACGGCCTCTTGACCGATTCCTACGATTTCGAGCAGCGCAAGAAGTACATGGCGGAGAAGGGGGGCTGGAGCAAAACGGTCTGGCTCAAGCTCGCCGAGCAGGGCCTGCTCGGTCTGCCCTTCAGCGAGGCCGATGGCGGCTTCGGCGGCGGCGGCGTCGAGACCATGATCGTGATGGAGGCGCTCGGCAAGGCGCTGGTGCTGGAGCCGTATCTCGCCACCGTCGTGATCGGCGGCGGCTTCCTGCGTCATGCCGGCACCGATGCGCAGAAGGCCGCGCACGTGCCCGGCATCATCGACGGCAGCAAGACGCTGGCCTTCGCCCAGCTCGAGAAGAACTCGCGCTACGATCTGTTCGACGTCACCACGACCGCGAAGAAGAAGGGTGATTCTTACGTGATCGACGGCGAAAAATTCGTCGTGCTCAACGGCGAGAACGCCGACACCCTGGTCGTCACCGCGCGCACCAGGGGCGACCGCCGCGACAAGTCAGGCATCGGTGTGTTCCTGGTCCCGGCCAATGCCAAGGGCGTCGCCAAGAAGTCCTATCCGACCCAGGACGGCCTGCACGCCGCCGACATCACCTTCACCGGTGTCGAGATCGGCCCTGAGGCCGTGCTCGGCAATCCCGAGGATTCGCTCGCGCTGATCGAGCGCGTGGTGGACGAAGCCCGCGTCGCGCTCTGCGCCGAGGCGGTCGGCCTGATGGACGAATCGCTCAAGACCACGGTCGAGTACATCAAGACGCGCAAGCAGTTCGGCGTCGCGATCGGCTCGTTCCAGTCGCTGCAGCACCGCGCCTCCGACATGTTCGTCGCCACCGAGCAGGCGCGCTCGATGTCGATGTTCGCGACCATGGCAAGCGACTTCGAGGACGCCAAGGAGCGCAGCAACGCGATCGCCGCGGCCAAGGTGCAGATCGGCAAGTCGCTGAAGTTCGTCGGCCAGCAGTCGATCCAGCTTCACGGCGGCATCGGCATGACCATGGAGGCCAAGATCGGCCACTACTTCAAGCGCCTCACCATGATCGAGAACACGTTCGGCGACACCGACTACCACCAGCGCCGCGTCGCCGACGCGGGCGGGTTGATCTAGTCACACGACGATTGTCATCCCGGGGCATCGCGAAGCGATGAGCCCGGGATCCATCGGGCGGCATCACGCGCGGTGAAATGGATTCCGGGCTCGCGCCTAGTGGCGCGCCCCGGAATGACCAGATAGAGGGACAACAAATGCAAAACACCCCGTTCGATCTCACCGGCAGGGTCGCCGTGGTCACCGGCTCCAGCCGCGGCATCGGCCGCTCCTCCGCCGAGCTGCTCGCCAAGCTCGGCGCCAAGGTCGTGGTCTCCTCGCGCAAGGCGGAGGCCTGCAAGGAGGTCGCCGACGGCATCAATGCCGCTGGCGGCGATGCCATCGTCATTCCCTGCAACATCGCGCGCAAGAACGAGGTCGAGGCGCTGATCGCGGGTGCCACGAAGCACTACGGCAAGATCGACATCCTCGTCTGCAACGCCGCGGTGAATCCATATTACGGCCCGCTGCTCGACATATCAGATGAAGCCTTCGACAAGATCATGGGCTCGAACGTCAAGAGCAACATCTGGCTCTCCGCGCTCGCGATCCCTGAGATGGCCGCGCGCGGCAAGGGCTCGGTGATCATCATCTCCTCGATCGGGGGCTTGCGCGGCTCCACCGTGATCGGCGCCTACGGCATCTCCAAGGCCGCCGACTTCGCGCTGTGCCGTTCGCTCGCCGGCGAATGGGGCCCGAAAGGCGTCCGCGTCAACTGCATCGCGCCCGGCCTCGTCAAGACCGACATCGCCCGCGCGCTCTGGGAAGACGAAGCCAACCTCAAGCGCCGCACCGCCACCACGCCGCTGCGCCGCATCGGCGAACCCGACGAAATCGCCGGCGCCGTCGCCTACCTCGCCTCGGACGCTTCGAGCTTCATGACGGGCCAAACCATCGTCATCGACGGCGGCGTGACGACGGCGGCGGTGTAGCCGGTTGACTCCCTCGCCCCGCTCTTGCGGGGAGAGGGTTGGGGTGAGGGGCTTCTCTCCACGCGTGATATCGTCGAGGGACCTGTACCCCCTCACCCGGAATCCGCGCTTTGCGCGAATTCCGACCTCTCCCCGCAAGCGGGGCGAGGTGAACAAGACGGCGCCGCTGGTATTGACCTTGCCGCCCTAATCCGCTCCCTTTGGCGCGACACAATGACCCGTCTCAGGGAAACGCCAAGGTAAGCCGCCATGTCTTTCGTCCTCGCCATCGACCAGGGCACCACCTCTTCGCGCGCGATCGTGTTTCGCGGCGATATTTCCATTGCGGCGAAGGCGCAGGCCGAGTTTCCGCAGCATTTTCCGGCCTCCGGCTGGGTCGAGCACGAGCCGGAGGACATCTGGACCTCGACCGTGATGGTCTGCCGCGAGGCGATCGAGCACGCCGGCATTAGCGCAAAGGATATCGCCGCGATCGGCATCACCAACCAGCGCGAGACCACCGTGGTGTGGGACCGTGCGACGGGCCAGGCCGTGCACCGCGCCATCGTCTGGCAGGACCGCCGCACCGCCGACATCTGCGCCAAACTCAAGGCCGACGGCCGCGAGCCCGTGATCTCTGAGAAGACCGGCCTGATCATCGATCCCTATTTCTCCGGCACCAAAGTCGCCTGGATCCTCGACCACGTTCCCGGCGCCCGCGCGCGCGCCGCGCGGGGCGAATTGATGTTCGGCACCATCGATTGCTACCTGCTGTGGCGCCTCACCGGCGGCAAGGTGCACGCCACCGACGCCACCAATGCCTCGCGCACGCTGCTGTTCAACATCCACACCGGCGCGTGGGACGACGAGCTCTTGGAGATCATCGGCGTGCCGCGCTCGATGCTCCCCGAGGTGAAGGATTCCTCCGCCCGCTTCGGCGAGAGCACGCCGGACCTGTTCGGCGGCCCCATCGTCATCTCCGGCATCGCCGGCGACCAGCAGGCCGCCACCATCGGTCAGGCCTGCTTCCGCCCGGGCATGATGAAGTCCACCTACGGCACCGGCTGTTTCGCGCTGCTGAACACCGGCACAACGCCCGTGGTCTCCAAGAACAAGCTGCTCACCACCGTCGCCTATCAGCTCGATGGCAAGCGCACCTACGCGCTCGAAGGCTCGATCTTCGTCGCCGGCAGCGCGGTGCAATGGCTGCGCGACGGTCTCGGCATCATCAAGCACGCCGCCGAGACCGGACCGCTTGCCGATCAGTCGGACTCCATGCAGAGCGTCTATCTCGTCCCCGCCTTCGTCGGCATGGGCGCGCCTTACTGGAATCCGCGTGTCCGCGGCGCGCTGTTCGGCCTCACCCGCAACACCGGCCCCGCCGAGCTTGCCCATGCCGCGCTGGAAAGCGTCTGTTACCAGACCTTCGACCTCTGGGCCGCGATGCGCGCGGACTGGCCGAGCTCGGAAACCGCCAGCGTCGTGCTCCGAGTCGACGGCGGCATGACGGCGTCGGACTGGACCATGCAGCGCCTCGCCGATCTCCTGGACGCGCCGGTCGATCGCCCGGTGATCCAGGAGACCACGGCCCTCGGCGCCGCCTACCTCGCCGGCCTCCAGGCGGGCGTCTATCCCGAGCCGACCAAATTCGCCGACAATTGGCGCCTCGAGCATCGCTTCAAGCCCAACATGAGCCAGGCCACGCGCGAGCGGAAACTCGCGGGCTGGGCGCGCGCGGTGAAGGGCGTGCTGTCGAGCGACGAGGGGGAGGGGTAGCACGGACTCTTAGCTCCAACCTCGCGAGGCGCATTCCACTGTCTCGACCGTCATTGCGAGGAGCTCTTGCGACGAAGCAATCCAGACTGCCTCTGCGGAAAGATTCTGGATTGCTTCGCTGCGCTCGCAATGACGGAGTGTGGCGCTGCTGTGGTGCCTCAAACGGCGCCGCCCGCTAGCCCACAACAAAAGAAGCAAGAAACATGATCGTCCCCGACGGCTATTCCGACGTCCCGAACGGCAAGATCGCCGCAATCGTCACCCATCTGGAGATGACCACTCGCCCCGCGCGCCGCGATGATCCGCCCGGCGCCTGGACCTTGCGCAAGGTCGATGCGCCCGCGCTTCCCTGGTACCGCGACCTCTTCCGCCGCGTCGGCGAAGACTGGCTGTGGTTCTCCCGCGCCCGCATGCGCGACGCCGAACTCGCCGCAATCATCCACGCGCCCGGCATCGAAGTCTACGCCCTCGCCCTCGACGGCCGCGACGAAGGCCTGCTCGAGCTCGACTTCCGCGAGGCCGGCCAGTGCGAGCTGACCTATTTCGGCGTCACCGCTGGCCTCATCGGCACCGGCGCCGCCCGCTTCCTGATGAACCGCGCGCTGGAGCGCGCTTGGTCACACGACGTCCGCCGCGTCTGGGTCCACACCTGCACCCTCGACCACCCCTCTGCCGTCGCCTTCTACCAGCGCTCCGGCTTCCGCCCCTTCCGCCGCCAGATCGAAGTGGCGGATGATCCGCGCCTTGACGGCACGGCACCGCGCGATGCGGCGAGACATGTGCCGATCATTGAATAACGCGCGGCCGCTCCCTCACCGTCATTGCGAGGAGCCCTTGCGACGAAGCAATCCAGAATGTCTGTATGGAGAGATTCTGGATTGCTTCGCTTCGCTCGCAAGGACGGAGTGCTGCGCTGCTGTCAATCTTCCAATTAGCGGCCGTGGATGGGGTAACGGGCTGACCCATTCGGATTGGTGCGCTCCGGACTACTGGAATGCACGAACACTCGGCTCCAGAAGCTCATAAGGAGCGAGACGCCATAATCGCTCGGGGAGCGGCTGCACGGGAGGAGCCTGAAGCTCTCCGTAGCTGGAAAGCAGTGGGAGGCTAGGCATCCACCGATGGATGACGAACACCACGCGATATTGCTTGGCCGCAGGCAGCCTTTGCCTGTAGTCGGTCCTGATCTCCGTCTCGCCGTCTGCCGTCAGGAACATCTCGTTCCACGTCATCTCCGAGTGGTCCTTGGGGTTGGCCGGGTCAATCTGAGCGAAGTCATGGGGATTAAATCGTGGGTCCGGATTCTTCACCAGCACCTCGAGAACCGCGGCGTCGTCCATATAGAAGCGCAGCTCGCTTTCCAGATCCTGTCGCTCCTCAGGAGTCAACGGCACCATCTCGTCACCCCTGCCGCCGAGACGGAGGATATCCTTAACTTCTTCGCTGAAATTAGGCGGATCGTGCGAATCGATCAGCTCCCGGATGAAGCGGGCATAGGTGGCCTTGTCGGCGCTGAACGAGTAGACGCCCAAGATACTGAGCGATGGATTCTCGTCGGCATTCTTGTTGTTCTGGTCGAGCATGCTCAAAACACATCCTGCTTCCCTCGCGCCAGCGAAAACCCTCGCTGCATCGCGTTGAAGCACGTCAGCCCCATCTGCTCCGACCGGCAGGTGAATCCCCCGCGCTGCCACACCTCGCCATAGGCCAGCGCCGGCAGCGACGGGTCCATCACGGTGTCGCCGGCGCAGATGCGCCCCGCAGTGCCCTTCGCGCTCATCTCGAAGGCGTGGCCCCAGTCGAGCTCGCAATCGGCCGGCCGGCGCGGGCGCGCGTCCATGTTCATGATGTCGCAGCGGAGCACGCCCTGACCGTTGTCGGTGAAGAACTGGCAGGCGATGTTCTTCGACGGCGTCAGAAAGCCGATCGGACGGTCCTGCGCGTGACCAGCGCCGATCATCGGCAGCAGGATGGAGAGCAGGATCAGCCCGCGCGGTCCCGTCATGTCATTTCCCGCTCAGCTGTCGAGATTCACCGCCGTCGTATTCGCCCCGCAGACAAGAATCGCGACGCGTTCGCCGGCCGAGGGACGATAGCGGCCGGAGAGCACCGCGGCAAAGGCAGCGGCGCCGCCGGGCTCGGCGACGAGGCGCAAGTGCGACCACAGCGCGGCCTGCGCCTGGCGGATCGCATCGTCGCTGACCAGGACGACACGCTCCACATGGGCCCGCGCGAGCGGAAACATCAGCTCGCCGACCCGGCGCGGCGCCAGGCTGTCGGCGGCGAGACCGCCGGCCGGCGCATCGACCGGCGCGCCCGCCTCGAACGCGGCGTGCAGCGTTGGCGATTGCTCCGGCTCGACCGCGACGATGCGCGTCCTGCCGGCGTACCACGCCGCAATGCCGCCGATCAGCCCGCCGCCGCCGACGGCCACCAGCAGCGTGTCGATGCCGGGAGCATCCTGCTCCAATTCCAATCCGACGCTGCCCTGGCCGAGCAGGGTTTCGGCCTGATCGAAGGCATGGACGGCCAGCGCGCCGGTCTGCGCGACATGCGCCTCGCTCGCGGCGAGCGCATCGGCGTAGCGGCTGCCTGCGATCACGAGCTTTGCGCCATAGTTCCTGATCCGCTCGGCCTTGGCCGGCGAGGTGATGTCGGGCACGAAGATCGTGGCGGGAACGCCGAGTCGCTGCGCCGCATAGGCGACCGCCGCGCCGTGATTGCCGCCGGATGCGGCGACGACACCTGACTGCGGCACCTGCCGCAGCAACAGATTGGCGAAGGCGCCGCGCGCCTTGAACGATCCGGAATGCTGCAGCATCTCGAGCTTGAACGTGACCGGCGCGGCCGGCAGGCCGAAATCGGCGAGGTCGGCCTGAAGCAGCGGCGTGCGCCTGATATGCGGACGGATGACCGGCTCGGTCGCCGCGATCCGCTCCCGTGTGATGTCCATTGTCGCTGTCATGATGCCGTCCAGGATAGCCCAAGTGAGAGTTGACATCAATTAGGTAATTAGCAAAATGGCTAAATGAAGTTTGCCCTCGCATTGCGCGCGCTCGCCAACGAACGCCGCCTGCAGATCCTGGAATGGCTGCGGGATCCGCGGCGGCATTTTCGCGAGCAGGAAGACGGCGATCTGGTCGAGGACGGCGTCTGCGGATTGCTGATCGCCGAGAAGCTCGGGGTCAGCGCGCCGACATTGAGCGAGCACATGCGGGTGCTGACAGCGGCCAAGCTGGTGCGTGCCAAGCGCATCAAGCAATGGACGATGTACAAGCGCAACGAGACCGCCATCGCCGCGATCAAGCGCTCGATCCAGGACGGCCTTTGAGCGCAATGCATCGCGGCGTCGTTGCGGCAGGCGCAATGCTCCCTTTCCGAGATTTTTGTTGCGCCGCGCCGGGCTGGTCGTGGAGACTGATCGGCCCTGCGGTGTTCAATGATCGAGAAGAGCGAGAACCATGTTCCTGATCGGCCAATATGATTCCCCCTTCGTCCGCCGCGTCGCGATTGCGCTCCGGCTTTACGGGCTCGCCTTCGAGCACAGGCCATGGTCGACCTTCGGCGACGCCGACAAGATCGCGCCGTACAATCCGCTCCGCCGCGTGCCGACCCTGGTGCTCGACGACGACGAGGCGCTGATCGAGAGCACGATCATCCTCGATTATCTCGACGACCTCGTCGGCGCGGACAAGGCCATGCTGCCGCGCGGCGGCACCGAGCGGCGCAGGCATTTGCGCATCTGCGCGCTCGCCTCCGGTCTCGGCGACAAGGCGGTGAGCCTGCTCTACGAGCGCGTGCTGCGGAAGGAGCAGCTCGCGCTGTGGGTCGAGCGTTGCCAGGCGCAGATCGCGGACGTGCTGACAGTGCTCGAGGCCGAGCGCGCCAAGGTGACGACACCGTATTGGCTGGGTGACCGAACCGGCCACGCCGACGTCGCCGTCGCCTGTGTCGTCCGCTTCACCCGCGAAGCCCATTCGCAGCTGTTCGATGCCGCACGCTATCCCGCGCTCGCGGCCCATAGCGAGCGTTGCGAGGCACTGGCCCCGTTCCAGGAGATCTTGCAGCCGCTGGCCCCGCCAAAGGGATGAGCCCCTCCGTCATTCCGGGGCGCGCCTCTTGGCGCGAGCCCGGAATCCATCGTGCAGCGGATAACGTGGAGAAATGGATTCCGGGCTCGCGCTACGCGCGCCCCGGAATGACGGCGCTGGACTTGGCGAGCTTTGTCAGTCCGCCACAACAGTCCGATGTTGCAATACTACCCCTGTTTTGCCCGACGCCGCAACGAAATTTCGCCAAAACAGAAATAACTCAGCTTTTTCAACCCCATCGCTACTGTGCATGGGGTTGTTTTCCAACTTTCGGTTTTGAACGCCCGCTTAACCCGCCCCCGCGCGCTTCTTCTGCCAGACCAAGTGCACCGCGCAGGTGCAGCCGGGCGGATGCGAGGCGAGGTCTTTCGGCATCTCGTCGTTCGCCGGCTTGGCGGGGAAGGGCTTGTCCTGGGAGGGGATGTAGTTCAGCACCGGCGCGAGCCAGCGCTCGGCTTCGGCCAGGCTCATGCCCTTGCGCGCCGCGTAGTCCTCGACCTGGTCGCGCTCGATCTTGCCGACGCCGAAATAGTAGCTTTCGGGGCTGGCAAAATAGAGGCCGGAGACGGACGAGCCCGGCCACATCGCAAAGCTCTCGGTCAGCTTCACCCCGGCGGTGGCCTCCGCGTCGAGCAGCTCGAACAGCGTCGCCTTCTCGGTGTGATCGGGCTGCGCGGGATAGCCGGGCGCCGGGCGGATCCCAGAGTACTTCTCCAGGATCAGCTCCTCGTTGGAGAGCGCCTCATCCGGTGCATAGGCCCAGAACTCACGCCGCACGCGGGCGTGCATGCGCTCCGCAAACGCCTCGGCGAGACGGTCAGCCAGCGCCTTGCACAGGATCGAGGAGTAATCGTCGTTCGCCATCTTGAAGCGGTCGGCAACGGCATCCTCGCCGATCCCTGCGGTGACGACGAAGCCGCCGATATAATCGGGCACGCCGGCCGGCGCGATGAAGTCGGAGAGCGCAGCGTTGAAGCGGCCTTCGCGCTTCTCCAATTGCTGGCGCAGCGTATGCAGCGTCGCGATGCTCTTGGTCCTGTTATCGTCGGCATAGAGCACGATGTCGTCGCCTTGCGCGTTCGCCGGCCAGAAGCCGATCGTCGCGCGCGCCCGGAACCACTTCTCCTTGACGATGGTGTTGAGCATCTTGCGCGCATCGTCGTAGAGCGAACGCGCGACCTCGCCGACCTTGGCATCATCGAGGATGGCGGGGAATCGTCCGGCGAGCTCCCAGGTCTGGAAGAACGGCGTCCAGTCGATGCAGTCGACGAGCTCGGCGAGATCGTAATCGTCGAAGCTCCTAATACCGAGGAAGGTCGGCTTCACCGGCTTGCTCTTGGCAAAATCGACCGGCACGCGGTTGGCACGCGCGTCAGCCAGCTTCAGCCGCTTCTTGTCGGCCTGTGCGCGCAGATGCGCCTCCGAGATCTTGGCGTATTCGGCCCGCACCTCGGCTGCATAGGCCTCGCGCTTCTCCGGCGAGAGCAGCGCGGAGGCGACGCCGACCGCGCGGCTGGCGTCGTTGACATGCACGACGGGACCGGCGCGATAGCTCGGGTCGATCTTGACGGCCGTATGCACGCGGCTGGTGGTGGCGCCGCCGATCAGGAGCGGCAGCCTCAAGCCTTCGCGCTGCAACTCGCCGGCGAAGAACGCCATCTCGTCGAGCGAGGGCGTGATCAGGCCTGACAGCCCGACGATGTCGGCCTTCTCCGCCTTCACGGTCTCGACGATCTTGGCCGCTGGCACCATCACGCCGAGATCGATCACCTCGAAATTGTTGCACTGGAGCACGATGCCGACGATGTTCTTGCCGATGTCGTGGACGTCGCCCTTCACCGTCGCGAGCACGATCTTGCCGGCGGACGAGGAGCCCTCGGTGCCGATGCCGCTGGCGAGGTTGCGCGCCTTCTCCTCCTCCATGAACGGCATGAGGTAAGCGACAGCCTGCTTCATCACGCGCGCGGACTTCACCACCTGCGGCAAAAACATCTTGCCGTCGCCGAAGAGGTCGCCGACCACGTTCATCCCGGCCATCAGCGGGCCCTCGATGACGTCGAGCGGGCGCGAGGATTTCTTGCGGGCTTCTTCGGTGTCCTGCTCGATGAACTCGGTGATGCCGTGCACCAGCGAATGCGACAGCCGCTTCTCCACCGGCCATTCGCGCCAGGCGAGATCGGCTTCCTTGCCTTCGGTCTTCTTGCCGCGGAACTTCTCCGCGAGCGCGAGCAGCCGCTCGGAGGCGCCCGCGTCACGGTTGAGGACGACGTCCTCGCACACTTGCCGCAGCTCCGGGTTGATGTCGTCATAGACGATCATCTGTCCGGCATTGACGATGCCCATGTCCATGCCGGCCTTGATGGCGTGATACAGGAACACCGAGTGCATCGCCTCACGCACCGGCTCGTTGCCGCGGAACGAGAAGGAGAGATTGGAGACGCCGCCCGAGACATGCGCGCCCGGCAGGTTCTGGCGGATCCAGCGCGTCGCCTCGATGAAGTCGACGCCGTAATTGTTGTGCTCCTCGATGCCGGTCGCGATCGCGAAGATGTTCGGATCGAAGATGATGTCCTCAGGCGGGAGGCCGACCTTGTTGACCAGGATGTCGTAGGCGCGCTTGCAGATCTCGGTCTTGCGCGCGAACGTGTCGGCCTGGCCGACCTCGTCGAACGCCATGACGACGACGGCCGCGCCGTGGCGACGGGCGATCTGCGCCTCGTGGATGAACTTCTCCTCGCCTTCCTTCATCGAGATCGAGTTGACGACCGGCTTGCCCTGCACGCATTTCAGGCCGGCCTCGATCACCGAGAATTTCGAGGAATCGATCATGATAGGCACGCGCGCGATGTCGGGCTCGGCGGCGAGGAGATTGAGGAACGTCACCATCGCCGCTTCGGAATCGAGCAGGCCCTCGTCCATGTTGACGTCGATGATCTGGGCCCCGTTCTCGACCTGGTCGCGCGCGACCTGGAGCGCGGCGGTGTAGTCGCCAGCGGTGATCAGCTTGCGGAAGCGGGCCGAGCCGGTGACGTTGGTGCGTTCGCCGACGTTGACGAAGGGGATCGCGTCGGTCAGCACGAACGGCTCGAGTCCGGAAAGCCGCAGGCGCGGGGTGATCTCCGGCACGATGCGCGGCTTGTGCGGGGCCACTGCCGCAGCAATCGCCGCGATATGGTCCGGGGTCGTACCGCAGCAGCCGCCGACGATGTTGACGAGCCCGTCGCGCGCGAACTCGCCGATCAGCCGCGCCATGTATTCGGGCGTCTCGTCATACTGGCCGAACTCGTTCGGCAGGCCGGCATTGGGATAGGCGCAAACCAGCGTGTCGGCGACGCGGCCGATATCGGCGATATGCGCGCGCAGGTCTTCGGCGCCGAGCGCGCAGTTGAAGCCGATGGTGATGGGCTTGGCGTGCCGCACCGAATTCCAGAACGCTTCCGGCATCTGGCCCGACAGCAGGCGGCCGGATTTGTCGGTGATGGTGCCCGACACCATCACGGGCACGTCGATGCCGAGCTCTTCGGTGATCTCGGCGATCGCATAGAGCGCTGCCTTGGCGTTGAGCGTGTCGAAGATGGTCTCGACCAGCAGGAGGTCGACGCCGCCGTCGATCAGGCCGCGGATCTGCTCGCCATAGGACTTGCGCAGATCGTCGAAGGTGACGGCACGGTAACCGGGATTGGAAACATCGGGCGAGATCGAGGCCGTGCGGTTGGTGGGGCCGATGGCGCCGGCGACGAAGCGCGGCTTGCCGTCCTCGGCCGCGACGCGCCGCGCGGCATTGCCGGCGAGGCGGGCGCCTTCACGCGCCATCTCGTAGACGATGTCGGTGAGGTCGTAATCGGCCTGCGCGATCGAGGTCGTCGAGAACGTGTTGGTCGCGACGATGTCGGCGCCGGCGCGCAAATAGGCGGCGTGGATGTCCTCGATCGCCTGCGGCTGCGTCAGGATCAGAAGATCGTTGTTGCCGCGCAAGTCGCGATGGAAGTTCTTGAAGCGCTCGCCGCGGAAGGCTTTCTCGTCGAGCTGCAGATTCTGGATCATCGTGCCCATGGCGCCGTCGAGCACCAGGATGCGCTCGCGCGCGGCAGCGAGGAGGGCGGTTCGCTTGGGCGAAGTGGTCACGGTCATTTTCTCTTACGCCGCCTTCTGCGCGCTCTTGGCGCGAATGCCGAGCAAATGGCTGATCGCGAACACGAGATCGGCGCGGTTCATGGTGTAGAAATGGAAGGTGTCGACGCCGTGCTTGGCGAGCTTCTGCACCTGGCCGGCCGCGACGGTCGCGGCCACCAGCTTGCGCGTTTCGGCATCGTCATCGAGGCCCTCGAACTTCGCCGCGAACCAGTCCGGCACCGTGGTGCCGGCACGCGTCACGAAATTGCGCGCCTGCTTGAAATTGTGCATGGGCATGATGCCCGGCACGATCGGAATGTCGATGCCGCGCGCACGCACGCGGTCGAGATAGCGGAAGTAGAGATCGTTGTCGAAGAACACCTGCGTGATCGCGCGCGTCGCGCCCGCATCGACCTTGGCCTTGAGCGTGTCGATATCGGCATCGAAGTCGCGCGCTTCGGGGTGCTTCTCGGGATAGGCGGAAACCGAGATTTCGATATCGCCGTGCCGCTTCTTGATCCCCGCCACGAGTTCGGCCGAGCTCTGATAACCCTCGGGATGGCTCGAATAGGGCGTGCCGATGCCACCGACGGGATCGCCGCGCAAGGCCACGATGTGGCGGACGCCGACCTCGTGATAGCGGTCGACGATCTCGTCGATTTCGCCGCGCGAAGCACCGACGCAGGTCAGATGCGCCGCCGGCAGCAGCGCGGTTTCTTTCAGGATGCGCGTGATCGTCGAATGGGTGCGCTCGCGGGTCGAGCCGCCGGCGCCATAGGTCACCGAAACGAACTTCGGCTCGAGCGGGGCCAGCCGGTTGATGGTCTCCCAGAGATTGCGCTCCATCTCTTCCGTCTTCGGCGGAAAGAATTCGAAGGAGATCGCAGCCCGCTTCAGGTGCCCGTCCTGCCGGTCGGCTGTCGCAGGCGTGGTCAGGTCAGTCATGGCACCACTCACTCCAATGTAGGCCGGCGATCGGGGTCTAGCCTCGGAGAGCTAAAATACGGCAAAGGCCCCTTGATCGACAGCCCATCATGCATGGGAAGTTGCCCATTCAGGTGAAGTCTGATGGGTAATTCTTGCGAATCATGTTTTGGGTGGGAAGCGCGCTGCACGACATAATGTGTTGAATTTTCAGATATTATCTCTCGTGACCATCTTTTATGGACCATTTTCTTGGTGGGCAGACCAGAATCGTCTGCAAAGTAGCGGCGGTTGTCCCAACTCCAGTGGCTGGTGTGCCCGCCCGTCCGTACACGTCAGGCCTGCGCAGCCTGCCCATTGCCGCTGCGACCGCCTCCATTAGGTTAAGCCGCCATGATCCCGCTCTCCGTCCTCGACCTCTCCGTCGTCACAACAAGCACCAAGCCCGCCGCGGCGCTGCGCAACAGCATCGATTTGGCGCGTCACGTGGATGGCCTCGGCTATGTCCGGTACTGGCTCGCCGAGCATCACAATCTCGCCTCCGTCGCGAGCCCCGCGCCCGACCTGATGATCGGGCAGATCGCGGCGGTGACGAAGCACCTCCGCGTCGGTTCCGGCGGGGTGATGCTGCCCAACCATGCGCCGCTGGTCGTCGCCGAGCGCTTCAAGATGCTGGAAGCACTGTTTCCCGGCCGGATCGATCTCGGTCTCGGCCGCGCCCCCGGCACCGATGGCGCCACGGCGTATGCGTTGCGGAGTCGGCTCGACCGCCGCGAGGGCGACGATTTCCTGGAACGGCTGCACGAGCTGATCCTGTGGGAGACCCGCGAATTCCCCGCAGGGCACCCCTACAACAACGTCGTCGCCATGCCCGACGACACCGCCCTGCCGCCGATCTGGCTGCTCGGCTCCAGCGATTATTCCTCGGAATTGGCCGCGCAGGTCGGCATGGGCTTCGCCTTCGCCCATCATTTCGCGTCCCACGACGCGATCGATGCGATGGTGCATTACCGCAATCGCTTTCAGCCCTCGGCCTGGCGTGCGAGCCCACATGCCATTCTCGCGGTCGCCGTCATCGCGGCCGATACCGACGAGGAGGCCGAAAGGCTCGCCTCGTCCTTCGACCTCAACCGTCTTCGCCGCGACCGCGGTCAATATCTGCCGCTGCCGAGCGTCGAGGAGGCGATGGCCTATCCGTATACGGACGCCGAGCGCACCTCGATCCTGCGTAACCGCTCGCGCCTGTTCGTCGGCAGTCCCGCGACGGTGCAGAAGAAGCTGCAGCCGCTGATCTACGCGAGCAAGCCGGACGAGCTGATGGTGATCACGGCGGTGTATGACCACGAGGCGCGAAAGAAGTCGTATTCGCTGCTGGCGGAGGCGTTCGGGCTGGCGCGAAGAGAAAACGCGTAACCGCTCTCGTGCCCGGACGCAGCGCAGCACCATGAGCGCGTTTACGCGCGTCTTCGACGCACTACGGTGATGCGCTGCTGAGCCGGGGCCCATCGCAGCCTCGAGTCTTGCCGCTCCTGGGTCCCGGCTCGCGCTTCGCACGTCCGGGACACGCCACTAATCCTGCGCCTCGCTGAACGTTGCGCGGAACGGATGGCCCGGATACACGCCGACGATGCGGAATTCGCGCGAGAAGAATTTCAGCTCCTCGATGGCGAAGGCGAGACCCTTGTCATCGGGATGGCCGTCGACGTCGGCATAGAACTGCGTGGCGAAGAAATTGCCGTCGACCATGTAGCTCTCGAGCTTGGTCATGTTGACGCCGTTAGTGGCGAAGCCGCCGAGCGCCTTGTAGAGCGCCGCCGGCAAATTGCGCACCCGGAAAACAAAAGTCGTGACGAGCGGCCCGGTGCCTTGGGGCGCCCATTTCGGCTCGCGCGCCAGCACCACGAAGCGCGTGGTGTTGTGGGCCTCGTCTTCGATGTCCTCGGCGAGGATGTCGAGACCGTAGATTTTTGCAGCAAGGCGCGAGGCGATCGCGGCCACCGTCTTGTCCTGGCGCTCCGAGATGTCGCGGGCGCTGCCGGCGGTATCGGCATGCACGATCGGCTTGATGCCGAGCTTGCGGATGATGCGCCGGCACTGGCCGAGCGCATGCACATGGCTCTCGACGCTCTTGATGTCTTCGAGCTTGGTGCCCTTCACGGCCATCAGCTGATGCCGGACCGGCAGAAACCATTCGCCGACGATGAAGAGGCCGGACGCCGGCAGGAGGTGATGGATGTCGGCGACGCGGCCGGCGACCGAATTCTCGATCGGGATCATGCCGAGATCGGCCTCGCCCGACGAGATCGCCGACAGCGCGTCTTCGAATGTGGCGCAGGGCATCGGTTCGGCGTCGGGATAGGCCTCGACGATGGCGATGTGGGAATTGGCGCCAGGCTCGCCCTGGAATGCGATCTTCATCTTGCTCATGCTCGGCCTTGTAGCAGCGGCTCAGGATTTGGAAAGGATGCTGCGCGCGGTCTCGAGGTCCGCCGGCGTATCGACCCCGCGGGGCACGGTGTCGACGATGGTGAAATCGATGCGCATTCCGGCCTCAAGCGCCCGGAGCTGCTCGAGCTTCTCCTGCAATTCCAGCGGAGACGGCGGAAGAGAGACGTAGCGCTCCAGCGCGGCGCGGCGAAAGGCATAGAGGCCGATATGGTGATAACGCGGTCCGTCGCCGGTCGGGGCGGTCGCGCGGGTGAAATAAAGTGCGCGCATCCGCCTGCCGCCAACCGAGGTTCCGATCGCCTTCACCACGCTTGGGGCGAGATCCTCTTCCTCGGTGTGGATCCGCGAGGCCAGCGTCGCGATGTCCACGGCCGGGTCTTGCAGCGGCGGCAGCACCTCGCGGATGTTGTCGATCGTGATGGTCGGGAAATCCCCCTGGACATTGACCACGATCTCGGCCTTGCCCTCGGGGTCCAGCTTCTGCATGGCCTCATGGACGCGGTCGGAGCCGGAGGGGTGGTCGCCGCGGGTCATCACGGCCTCGCCGCCATGGGCGGTCACGACCGCGGCGATCTCGTCGGTGTCGGTGGCCACCGCGACCCTGCCGATTGCCGCAGCCTCCGCACGGCGCAGCACATGCACGATCATCGGCAGTCCCGCGATATCGGCGAGCGGCTTGCCGGGCAGGCGGGTGGCGGCCATGCGGGCCGGGATCAGCACCAGGATGCGGGGGTCGATCATCGGGTTCAAAGGTCTGAGGTCAAGAGCCTGAAAACGGAGCGTTTTCCGCACCAGGAAATGGGATGGGGACGGGCCTGAAGCCGGGTCGCTTATACGGGTTGCCAGACCCCGGGCAAACCGATATCTCAATGGCAAAACTCGGGGAAACAATAAGGAACGTTTGATTCTCTGAGGCTCGTCCTGCGGCCATCCGGGCCGCTGTTTCCTTCTTGCGGTGGGGCCTGGCCGGAAATGGACTCTTTCGAACTCAACAAGATTCTCGGCGCCGTGTTCGGCACCTGTCTCTTCCTGCTGGTGACGAGCTTCACCGCGAGTGCGCTGTTCTCCCCCAAGATGCCGGAAAAGCCGGGCTTCGAGATCGCGGTCAAGCAAGATGCCGGCTCCGGCAAGGAGGGCGCCGCTGCCGCCGCGTCGTCCGAACCGATCGAAAAGCTGCTCCAAACCGCCTCCGTCGAGAAGGGCTCCGCGGCCGCCAAGAAGTGTGGCGCCTGCCACACCTTCGAGAAGGGCGGCCCGAACCGGGTCGGTCCGAACCTCTACGGCGTCGTTGGCGAGCCCAAGGGCCAGGGCCGTGGTGGCTTCAACTTCTCGGCTGCCATAAAGGCCAAGGGTGGCAACTGGAGCTTCGACGACCTCAACAAGTTCCTCGCCAATCCGAAGGGCTTCATTCCGGGCACCGCGATGGGCTTTGCCGGTGTTGCCAAGGATTCCGAGCGTGCCGATATCATCGCCTATCTGAATTCGCAGTCGGAGAAGCCTCAGCCGCTGCCTACGGCATCAAAATAGGGTCCCAAGAACCGGGCGCTCGAATACGGCCAGGCTGGAAAGTCTGGCCGTTTCCTTATCCGGGCCTCGCGGCGACGTTATCGGGGCGTTTGGCCGCATCCGATAGGCCGGCCGGGCTTCCAAGATGAGGAAAAAGCAACATATTCGGTCGAAACCTCGCCTATATTGGGAACTTAAAGGAGTAGCCTCCTTCAAGACAGGGATGTTGATTTGGCCATTACCCGACGCGATCTCCTGCTCACCGGCACTGCAGCCGCAGCGCTTCCAGTCCTTGGCTCCGTTGCGGGCGTTCCCGTCGGCGTGGCGCATGCGCAATCAGCAACTGAACTGACTTCCGGCGGGTTGCCTTGGCGCCACGCGCTGTCGCTGTTCGGAAAGGTCAAGTACCCCGCCGACTTCAAGCGCTTCGACTACGTCAATCCGGACGCCCCCAAAGGCGGTGTCGCGCGCCAGATCGCCGTCGGCACGTTCGACAATTTCAACATCGTCGTCTCGGGCGTGAAGGGCCAGGTCGCCGGCGCCGTCGCATTCATCTATGAATCGCTCCTGACGCAGTCGCTCGACGAGGTCTCGACCGAATACGGCGCGCTGGCCGAAGCGGTCAGCCATCCCGACGACTTTTCCTTCGTCACCTATCGCCTGCGCGCGCAGGCGAAATGGCATGACGGCAAGCCTGTTACGCCCGAGGACGTGATCTTCTCGCTCGATTCCTTCAAGAAGAACCACCCGATGTACTCGGCCTATTACAGCCATGTGGTGAAGGCCGAGAAGGTCGGCGAGCGTGACGTGAAGTTCGTGTTCGACGCACCCGGCAACCGCGAGCTGCCGCTGATCGTGGGACAGCTGATCGTCCTTCCGAAACATTGGTGGGAGGGGACGGACGCGCAGGGCCGCAAGCGCGATATCGCCACCACCACGCTGGAAGTGCCGCTCGGCTCGGGCCCCTACAAGGTCAAGGAATTCGTCGCAGGACGCTCGATCGCGCTGGAGCGCGTCAAGGACTATTGGGGCCGCGATCTTCCCATCAATGTGGGCCGCAACAATTTCGACGAGCTGCGCTACGAATATTTTCGCGATGGCACCGTTGCGATCGAGGCCTTCAAGGCCGACCAGGTCGACTGGCGCACCGAGAACAGCGCGAAGAGCTGGGCGACCGCCTACGATTTCCCGGCCGTGACCGAAAAGCGGGTGATCCTCGAGGAATTCGTCAATCGCAGCTCGGGCGTGATGCAGGCCTTCGTGCCGAACCTGCGCCGCGCCAAGTTCAGCGATCCGCGCGTGCGTCGTGCGCTCAACTACGCGTTCGACTTCGAGGAGATGAACAAGCAGATCTTCTACGGTCAGTACAAGCGCATCAGCAGCTATTTCGACGGCATCGAGGAGCTGATGGCAACGGGATTGCCGCAGGGTAAGGAGCTCGAAATTCTCGAGACCGTCCGCGCCCAGGTACCGCCCGAGGTCTTCACGACGCCCTACACCAATCCGGTCGGGGGTAGTCCGGAGGCGGTGCGCGACAATTTGCGTGAGGCGCTGCGCCTGTTCAAGGAAGCCGGCTACGAGGTGCGAGATCGCAAGCTGGTCGACGTCAAGACCGGTGCGCAGTTCTCGCTGGAATTGCTCAACTCGGATCCCAGCTTCGAACGAATTACGCTGTTCTACAAGCCGTCGCTGGAGCGGCTCGGCATTGCGGTGAGCGTTCGGACGGTCGATCCGACCCAGTATGAGAACAGGACGCGCGAGTGGGACTTCGACATCGTGACGAACTCCTGGGGCGAGTCGCAATCGCCGGGCAACGAGCAGCGCGAGTTCTGGTCCTCCAAATCGGCCGACATCGCCGGCTCGCGCAACATCGCCGGCATCAAGAATCCGGCCATCGACAAGCTGATCGAGCGGGTGATCTACGCCACTGATCGCGACGATCTCGTCGCGGCCACCAAGGCCCTCGACCGCGTGTTGCTGTGGAATCACTACGTCGTGCCGCAATGGACCTACAACAAGGTCCGCACCGCGCGCTGGGATCGCTTCGGCCGGCCGGCGGAATTGCCCAGGTATGGTCTGTCCGGCTTCCCGTTCATCTGGTGGTACGACGCAGACAAGGCGGCACGGATCGCAAAGAAATCGTGAAGGACAATCCCCGCATGACGCAGATGTCACGCCGCCATGTGCTGGTCCTGGGTGTTGGCGGCGCCCTCGGGGCGTCCGTCGGCGCGCCGCTGGCGCGCAGCGCGCGAGCATCGGAAGCGGCGACCGAGGCGCACGGCATGTCGGCATTCGGCGATCTCAAATATCCCGCCGACTTCCGTCATTTCGATTACGTCAATGTCGACGCGCCGAAAGGCGGCACGTTCTCGCTGATCCCGTCGGTGCGGGCCTACAATCAGTCTTACCAGACCTTCAACTCGCTCAACGCCTTCATCCTGAAAGGCGACGGCGCGCAAGGTATGGGTATGACGTTTTCGCCGCTGATGGTCCGGGCAGCTGACGAGCCTGACGCAATGTACGGGCTGGCGGCCAAATCCGTGCAGATATCGCCGGACAAGCTGGTCTACCGCTTCACGATGCGGCCCGAGGCGAAATTCCACGACGGGACCAGGCTCACAGCCCACGATGCGGCTTTTTCGCTGACGACGCTGAAGACTAAGGGGCATCCGTTGATCATCGTGCAGATGCGCGACATGATCAGTGCGGAAGCCCTCGACGATGCGATGCTCGTCGTCACCTTCGCCAAGGGGCGCGCGCGCGACGTGCCGCTCTATGTCGCCAGTCTGCCGATCTTCTCGAAGGCGTACTACGCCTCCCGCCCGTTCGATGAATCGTCTCTGGACATTCCGCTCGGCTCGGGTCCGTACAAGGTCGGCAGGTTCGAGGTCAATCGCTACATCGAGTTCGAACGTGTGAAGGACTGGTGGGCCGCTGATCTACCGCCCTGCCGCGGCAGCTATAATTTCGATGTCGTCCGCTACGAGTTCTATCGCGACCGCGATGTCGCCTTCGAGGGCTTTACCGGCAAGAGCTATCTCTATCGCGAGGAGTTCACTTCGCGCATCTGGGCGACGCGCTATGACTTCCCCGCGGTGAAGGAAGGTCGGGTCAAGTTGGAGGTCGTGCCCGACGATACGCCCTCCGGCGCGCAAGGCTGGTTCATCAATACGCGGCGCGACAAATTCAAAGACCCACGCGTGCGCGAGGCCCTGATCAACGCCTTCGATTTCGAATGGACCAACAAGACCATCATGTACGGCGCCTATGCCCGTACGGTGTCGCCGTTCCAGAACTCGGACCTGATGGCTGGCAATGCGCCGCCCTCGCCGGAAGAACTGAAGCTGCTGGAGCCGTTTCGCCGCCAGGTTCCCGATGAGGTATTTGCGGCGCCGTTCATGCCGCCGACCTCCGACGGCTCCGGTCAGGATCGCAGCCTGCTCCGCAAGGCGCAGCAATTGCTGACCGAGGCCGGCGTACCCATCAAGGACGGCAAGCGGGTGCTGCCGAACGGGGAGGTGTTCAAGATCGAGTTCCTGCTGGATGAGCCCTCGTTTCAGCCGCACCACGCGCCTTACATCAAGAATCTCGCGACACTCGGCATCGAAGCGAGCGTGCGCCTCGTCGATGCCGTACAGCACAAGGCCCGGCAGGAAGATTTCGATTTCGACATGACTATCCAACGCTTCAGCATGTCGGCGACACCAGGCGATGCCATGCGCGCGTTCTTCTCCTCGCAGGTCGCAAACACCAAGGGCTCGTACAATCTCGCTGGGGTCGCCAGTCCGGCGATCGACGCCATGATCGAGAAGATCATGGCGGCCGACAGCCGCGAAGAGCTGACCGTCGCCTGCCGCGCCTTCGATCGCCTGTTCCGCGCCGGTCGCTATTGGGTGCCGCAATGGTACAACAAGACGCACCGGCTGGCCTATTGGGATCAGTTCGGCCATCCGCCGAAGCTCCCGCGCTATGCCAACGGCGTCGGAGCGCCGGAGATCTGGTGGTATGAATCCGCCAAGGCGGCCAAGCTCGAGCAGGCAAAATAGCCATGAGCGCCTATATCGCCCGCCGCCTGCTCCTGATGATCCCGACCCTGCTCGGGATCCTCTTCGTGTCCTTTGTCGTCGTGCAGTTCGCGCCGGGCGGCCCAGTCGAGCGCGTGATCGCGCAGCTCTCGGGCGCCGACACCGGCGGCACCTCGCGCATATCGGGCGGCAGCGATTTTGCGCAGCGCGCCCCGGGGCAGGTCGGTGCGGGCGGCGATTCCGTCAACTCGAAATATCGCGGCGCGCAGGGCCTCGACCCCGATTTCATCAAGAAGCTGGAAGTGCAGTTCGGATTCGACAAGCCGGCGCCGGAACGCTTCCTGCTGATGGTGTGGAATTTCGCCCGCTTCGATTTCGGCAAGAGCTATTTTCGCGACGTCAGCGTGCTGCAGCTGATCAAGGAAAAGCTGCCGGTCTCGATCTCGCTTGGTCTCTGGCTGACGCTTCTGACCTACCTGATCTCGATTCCGCTCGGCATTCGCAAGGCCGTGAATGACGGGGCGCGGTTCGACACCTGGACCTCGACGGTGCTCGTGCTCGGCTATGCCATCCCCGGCTTCCTGTTCGCGATCCTGCTGATCATCCTGTTTGCCGGCGGCTCGTTCTTCAACTGGTTCCCGCTGCGCGGGCTGACCTCGGACGGCTGGTCGCAATTTCCTTGGTACTGGAAGATCATCGATTATTTCTGGCACCTGACGCTGCCGCTGATCGCCATGGGGTTGGGCGCGTTCACCACGATGACGTTTCTGACCAAGAACTCGTTTCTGGACGAGATTCGCAAGCAATACGTCATGACCGCGCGCGCCAAGGGCTGCAGCGAGAACCGGGTGCTCTATGGCCACGTCTTCCGCAACGCGATGCTGATCGTGATCGCCGGCTTCCCCGGCACTTTCATCCACGCCTTCTTTTCCGGCTCGCTGCTGATCGAGACCATCTTCTCGCTGGACGGGCTCGGACTGCTCAGCTTCGAGAGCGTGCTCAATCGCGACTATCCCGTGGTGTTCGGCACGCTCTACATCTTTTCGCTGGTCGGACTCGTGATCAACTTGATCTCCGACCTGACCTATATGTGGATCGACCCCCGGATCGATTTCGAGGCACGGGAGGTCTGATGACGATCACCGCGCCGACGCCGATCGAGACTACCGCGAAGTCGCCGCTTGGCGATGCCGTTCCTATCACGCGCAAAGCCTTCGTGCCTTCACCGCTCAACAAGCGGCGGTGGCAGAATTTCAAGGCCAACCGCCGCGGCTACTGGTCGTTCTGGATCTTCATCGGCCTGTTCGTGATTTCGCTGTTCGCCGAGCTGATTGCCAATGATCGGCCCTTCCTGATCAAATTCGATGGCCGTCTCTATTGGCCGGCTTTCGTCACCTATTCGGAGACGACCTTCGGCGGGGATTTCGAGACGGCGGCCGACTATCGTGACCCCTACTTGCAGAAGCTGATCAAGGAGAAGGGCGGCAGCATCGTCTGGCCGCTGATCCGTTACTCCTACGATACCCACAATCTCGATCTGCCGACGCCGGCGCCGTCGCCGCCGACCTGGATGCTGACGGAGAAGCAGTGCAAGCCGGTGGTGGAGAAGAAGGGACTGAAGAGCTGCCGCGATCTCGAATACAATTGGCTCGGCACCGACGATCAGGGGCGCGACGTGGTGGCGCGGCTGATCTACGGCTTCCGCATCTCGGTGCTGTTCGGTCTTTGCCTCACCATCGTTTCGTCCGTCATCGGCATCGCGGCGGGAGCGGTGCAGGGCTATTTCGGGGGCCGGGTCGATCTGATCTTCCAGCGCTTTATCGAGATCTGGACGGCGATTCCCTCGCTCTATCTTCTCCTGATCCTGTCCTCGGTGCTCGTGCCGGGCTTCTTCGTGCTGCTCGGAATCCTTCTGCTGTTCTCCTGGGTGTCGCTGGTCGGCCTCGTGCGCGCCGAGTTCCTGCGCGGGCGTAATTTCGAATACGTCCAGGCGGCACGTGCGCTCGGCGTCTCCAATCCCCTGATCATGTTCCGCCACCTGCTGCCGAACGCGATGGTCGCGACCATGACGTTCCTGCCGTTCATCGTTTCGAGCTCGGTGATGACGCTGACGGCGCTCGATTTCCTCGGCTTCGGCCTGCCACCGGGATCGCCCTCGCTCGGCGAATTGCTCTCGCAGGCCAAGGCCAATGTGCAGGCACCGTGGCTCGGCTTCTCCGGCTTCTTCTCGGTCGCGATCATGCTCTCGCTGTTGATCTTCATCGGTGAAGCCGTGCGCGACGCCTTCGATCCGCGCAAGACGTTCAGGTAAGGCCATGGATGCGATCAACCAGCCCCTGCTCGCCGTTCGCGACCTCTCGGTGGCCTTTCACCAGGGCGGCGCCACCACGCTCGCGGTCGACAAGGTCTCGTTCCAGATCAAGCGGGGCGAATGCGTCGCGCTGGTCGGCGAGTCCGGCTCCGGCAAGTCGGTCAGCGCACTCTCGATCCTGAAGCTGCTGCCGTATCCGAATGCCTCCCATCCGTCCGGCAGCATCCGCTTCAAGGGCCAGGAGCTGATCGACCGGTCCGAGCAGCAGATGCGGGAGATCAGGGGCAGCGACATCTCCATCATCTTCCAGGAGCCGATGACCTCGCTCAATCCGCTGCACACGATCGAGGCGCAGATCGGCGAGATCATCCAGCTGCACAATCCGACCGGCAATGCGCAGGCGCGCAAGCGGACGCTGGAGCTCTTGACCCAGGTCGGCATCCCTGATCCCGAGACGCGGCTGAACAGCTATCCGCACCAGCTCTCCGGCGGCCAGCGCCAGCGCGTAATGATCGCGATGGCGCTCGCCAACGAGCCGGACCTTCTGATCGCGGACGAGCCGACCACGGCGCTCGACGTCACGGTGCAGGCGCAGATCCTGGCGCTGCTCGCCGAGATCCGCGCGCGGCTCGGCATGAGCCTGCTGTTCATCACCCACGATCTCGGCATCGTGCGCCGCATCGCCGACATCGTCTGTGTCATGAAGGGCGGCCTGATCGTCGAGCAGGGTCCGGTCGAGCAGGTCTTCAAGGCCCCGAAACATCCCTATACGCGTGACCTGCTCGCGGCGGAGCCCAAGCCCGATCCGGCGCCGCCGCAGCCGAATGCGCCGGTGGTGATGTCGGCCAATGATCTCAAGGTCTGGTTCCCAATCAAGCGCGGCCTGATGCGCAAGACGGTCGGTCACATCAAGGCGGTCGATGGGGTCAGTGTCGCCGTACGCAAGGGCGAGACGCTCGGCGTGGTCGGCGAATCCGGCTCGGGCAAGACCACGCTGGGGCTGGCGCTGCTGCGGCTGATCTCCTCGAACGGACGCATCGTGTTCTTGGGGAACGACATCCAGGGCCTGCGCTTCAAGGAGATGCGTCCCTTCCGTCGCGACATGCAGATCGTGTTCCAGGATCCGTTCGGCTCGCTCTCACCGCGCATGTCGGTGGCCGACATCATCGCCGAGGGCCTGTCCGTGCATCAGCCGGCGCTCTCGCGCGAGGAACGCGAGGCGCGCGTGGTCAAGGCACTCGAGGATGTCGGACTCAATCCGGAGACGCGCTTCCGCTATCCGCACGAATTCTCCGGCGGCCAGCGTCAGCGCATCTCGATCGCGCGCGCGATCGTGCTGGAGCCTGATTTCGTCGTGCTGGACGAACCGACCAGCGCGCTCGACATGCTGTTCCAGGCGCAGATGGTCGATCTGTTGCGCGAGCTGCAGCGCAAGCGCGAGCTCACCTACATGTTCATTTCGCACGATTTGCGTGTCGTCGCCTCGCTCGCCAGCCACCTCATCGTGATGCGCGGCGGCAAGGTGGTCGAGGAGGGGCAGGCGGCCGAATTGTTCAGGAATCCGAAAACGGACTACACCCGTGCGTTGTTCGCAGCCGCGTTCCGGCTGGAGACGGCCGGGAACGGGGCGGTGGCGACGTAGCGCTCCGTCAGAGCCGCTTGATCGCGACGACCTCGCTGCCAGCCGCCTTGATCCGCGCGATCGCTGGCTCGATCGGCTCGATCACCGTTGCCATGTCATGCGCATTGGCGTGAACCATGGTGGTGGCGTCGCGCACGATCGCGACATGACCTTTCCAGAAGATCAGATCGCCCCGCTGCAAGCTGCTCCATTCATGCGGCTCCAGTGTGCGGCCGAGACCGGCGAGCTGCATGTCGCTGTCGCGCGGGCAGCCGATCCCGGCTGATGTCAGCGAGACCTGGACGAGGCCGGAGCAATCGATGCCAAAGCTGCTCTTGCCCCCCCACAGATAGGGCGTGCCGACGAAGCGCTCGGCCACCGCGACGAAATCCGGTTCGCGACGATCGAGCGGGATGAGATGCGTTCTCGGCAGATATCTGCCGTCGTGCGTCACGGCGAAGCTGCCGTCCTCGCGCGCCACGGCGAGCTTCGATCCCATCACGAGCGTGTCGGCCGGCGGCAGCTTGATCGAGGGGCCGGGGAACGCAAACGTCCGCAGTGCGCCGACCAAGTGCGTTGCGGCAGCCGACGGCTTTGCGAGCGCCGCATCCGGCAGCCAGCCGACATAGCCATCGTCATTGAGCTGGCCCCAGGCCCAACCCTCGCCGTTGCGGTCGTAGATGGTGACGCGTTCGCCGCGCAGCGCTTCGGTCATCAACGTCGCGTTCGAGGACGGCTGCTCGCGTATGGGCGCGATCGGCTCGACGACCTCGAACTCGTCACCCTCGACGAAGCGCTGCGCCTCGACCTTGCCTTCGAGATATTTGGCGGCAAGGTCGCCCCGCGCCGGCGTCAGCCTCGGGTCGTGTCCTGGATCAGGCATAGCGCTCGCTCAGCAGTGCGTAGATGGCGCGTGCGGCCTGGCATTCGCCGCCCTCGGGCCGCGCCGGCTTCGCCGACGGCGTCCAGCCATAGATGTCGACATGGAGCCAGCTCTTGGCGTGCTCGACGAAGCGTTGCAGGAACAGCGCGCAGGTGATCGAGCCGGCGAAACCGCCCGACGGTGCATTGGTGATGGTGGCGGTCTTGGAGTCCAGCCAGGCATCGTAAGGCGGCCACAGCGGCATGCGCCACAACGGATCGTTCTCCTTCATCGCGCAGCGCGCGACGTCGGCGGCCAGCGTCTCATCATGGGTGTAGAAGGGCGGCAGATCCGGCCCCAGCGCGACGCGGGCCGCACCGGTCAGCGTGCCCAGGTCGATCAGCAGATCAGGCTTCTCCTCGTCGGCCAGGGCCAGCGCGTCGGCGAGCACGAGGCGGCCCTCGGCGTCGGTGTTGCCGATCTCGACGGTGATCCCTTTGCGCGAGGTGAAGATGTCGAGCGGGCGGAAGGCATTGCCCGCGACAGCGTTCTCCACCGCCGGGATCAGCACGCGCAGCCGCACCTTCAGCTTTGCATCCATCACCATGCGCGCCAGCGCCAGCACGTTGGCGGCGCCGCCCATGTCCTTCTTCATGATCAGCATGCCGCTCGACGGCTTGAGGTCGAGGCCGCCGGTGTCGAAACACACGCCCTTGCCGACCAGCGTCACCTTGGGATGATCGGGATTGCCCCAGACGATGTCGATCAGCCGCGGCGCGCGGCTGGAGGCCATGCCGACGGCGTGGATCAGCGGAAAGTTCTTCGCCAGCTCTTCGCCGATGGTGCAGGAAAAGCTCGCGCCGAACTCGGCGGCGAGCGCTTGCGCGGCTGCGGCGAGCTCACCCGGGCCCATGTCGTTGGACGGCGTGTTGATGAGGTCGCGCGCGAGCATTGCCGCATCGGCAATCCGCTCGATCTCGGCCGCTTCGACCCCGTCAGGCGGCACCAGCCGGATCTCGGGGCGGTCTGCCTTGCGGTAGCGGGCAAAGCGGTAGCAACCCAGTGCGAAGGCGAGCGCGGCCAGCCGCGCATCGTGCGGTGCATTGGCAAACCGATAGGTGCCGGGCGGCAAGAGGCCGGCCAGGGCGCCGGGCCGAAACAGGTCGCGCGATCTTGCATCCTCTTCCTCCAGCCCGAACAGTACCTGCGCAATGGTGCCGTCGGTCGCGGGCAGCGCCAGATAGCTGCCCGGCTTGGCGGCGAAGGCGCTGGCACGCGCGAACTGGCGTTGCGCCGGCGGCAGCGTCTCGGCGACCTGATCCCAGCTCGATTTGGTGACGAAGGTGATCGGGGTGGCGGCGGATGACGTCTCGAAGACAGAAGGCATTGGCGGGTCCGGATCGTCAGTTCAGGCGAGTCATGCGAACGGACGAGACTTCGCAGAGTTTGGCCGCCGCTGCAATCGGCTTTGCCGTCACCGTTCAGCGAGCCGCTACGCGTCGCAAGGTGGGCATGCGGTTCGATGCGCTCGACGGGATCCGCGAGCGGCTTGCCATCGAATATCGACCGGGCGCGACGAAACCGTCCGCGGACAAATCTCGTATCTCACGCCGAGAGCTGCCGTTCGCAACGCCACGGCCGCAGGGCTTTACTAGCGCTTCGGTTGTGGCATTATCAACGAACATTTTAGATTGTGTCGCTTGCTCTGCATGAACCCGAACGCAGACACGCGGCGGCATGGTGCCCGCCCAGGTTGGGTCGATACGGCTGAATCTGTTCGTCGAAGCATTTTTCTCATTGTTTAGGCGGCGCAGCATGTGCAGATGAGCGGCGCAAAATGGATAGATCGTTCGTTGTTGCGCAGATTTCCGACCTGCATCTGGACGGGTCGGGCCGGCTGCTTCCGGCCATCGAGACGCTCAGGGCCGCGATTTGCGAGAAGATGGCGGCTGCCGCGAATGTTCCCGATCGCATCCTGCTGATCACGGGCGATCTGGTGGACGACCCAACGCCGCGCGCGCTCGACGAGGCGCTCGCCGTCATCGCATCCTTCCGGCAGACAGGGCTGTTCACCGATATCCAGGCCGTGGCAGGCAATCACGACGTCAAGCGGCCGAGCCAGCGTGCGGGCCGTCACGACGCCTACGACTACCTGCACCTGCCGCGGACCGCGAAGAATGTCTATTACCCTCAGGCAGGCCTCGACCTGGTGCTGCTCGATTCCAATCGCGCCAACTTGAAGGCGCTCGCGAGCGGCAAGATCGACGAGAGCGCTTACAAGGCGATGGTCGCCGATTCCGCCCGGCTGAGCGCCGAGGTCGCGGGAAGCATCGGTTCGACCGGGCGCGCCGACTACGCCGAGCCGGCGGAAAATCTGGTGCGTGTGCTGGCCCTGCACCATCACCCGCTGCCGCAGGCCACCGGCGAAGGAAAGCGCTTTCTAGGCATGCCGGACGAGCCGCTGATGTATCTCGCCGCACCCGCGACCTTCCTCGAGGCCGCCACCTCGCTCAACGTCGATCTGGTTCTGCACGGTCATCGCCATGTCGAGGGGCTGACCCGCTATTCCATCCCCGATCCGCGTGCGACGTCGAGCGAGAGCGGTGAGGCGTTCTGGCGCACGATCTACGTGCTCTCCTGTCCGTCCTCGACCGGGCAAGCCGGCGACGATGCCGGTTTCAACCTCGTTCATTTCGGCCCCGCGGCCGGCCGCAACGAGCACCGCTTCGCGATCACCCGCTACACGAGGCTCCGCAACGATGCGGCCTTCAGGCCGCTCGACTCCAACCTGCCGGGCGGCGTCATCAGGCTGTCGGCGGGGCGGGATTTTTCTCGCGATCCGGCCGTCCAGTCGGCGATCGAGGCGGCCTCGTCCCGCTCACTGAAACGCGACCAGGTCGCGGCGATCGTCCGCCGGCTGTTCATGCGTGGCAGCTTTTACGATGAGGCGGAGCCGAACTGGGCGATAGCGCTCTACACCTACATGGTCTCGGCCCATGCCTGGGCGGAGCTCGAGCGTAAGGCCGCGAGATCCCGGCCGGGATTCGACAGCGACGCGCTCGCCGCGGTGAAAACGCTGCTCAACCGATTGATCGAGCAATCCGCTGACGTGCTCGGCATTGATCGCGCTCGGCTCGATGAGCTCTACGGGAAAGGCCTGATCAATTGTAACGACTTCCTGCGTCAGGTGCCGCGGCTGCCTTGTGATAGTGTCGACGTTCAGCGGCGGGGGCGGCAGCGGCTGCAATTGCTGCGGGAGCTGGATCAGCAGGTGCAGGCGCTCGGCCTCGATCTCGGCCTCGGCGGCAAAGCGCCGCCGCAACCATCGCCGGCGTGAGAGAAGCGCGTCTGAGCGCTGTTAACCGGCCGTTAGGGTTAACATTCTACTGCTGACACGTTCGGCTCGATCGAGCAGCTCGAGAGTCAAAGCGTCATGCGTCAACGGATCAGGCTTACCCGGCTACTTGCTTCGACGTCGCTGGTCGCGACGGTGGCGATGAGCCTCGGCGGCTGCACGGCGATGTCGAAACTCTCGGAGGTGACGGGCTCGGTCGGCCGGGCGGACGCGGCCTCCGCCGATCGCGCGCCCACCGATCCGGCGCGTGCGGTCGAAGCCTATGGCGAGCGCTACCGCGCCAATCCCAAAGATGCCGACGCCGCGCTCGCCTATGGACAGGCCTTGCGCGCCAACGGCCAGCGCGCCCAGGCCGCCGCCGTGCTCGAGCAGGCGACCATCGCCAACCCCGGCAACAAGGCGCTGCTTGCCCAGTACGGCCGCGCACTCGCCGACAACGGCAATTTCCAGCAGGCCTTCGACGTGCTGTCGAAGGCGCATTCGCCCGACAATCCGGACTGGCGCCTGCTCTCGGTGCAGGGCACCGCGCTCGACCAGATGGGCCGTCATGAGGAGGCGCGATCCTATTACGCGAGCGCGCTCAAGATCGCACCGGGTGATCCCGGCGTGCTCTCCAACCTCGGCCTGTCCTACATGCTGTCGAAAGAGCTGCCGAAGGCGGAAGAGGCGCTGCGGCAGGCGCATGCCTCGCCGCGTGCCAGCGCCCGGGTCCGGCAGAATCTCGGCCTGGTCGTCGGCCTGCAGGGCCGCTTCGCGGAGGCGGAGACCATCGTCAAGGCGGACCTGCCGCCGGACCAGGCTGCGGCCAATGTCGCCTATCTCAAGGAGATGCTGAGCCGTAGCGAGGTCCCGCGCGGCGCGCCGAAGCGGATGCAGCGGTCGCTTCGCTGAGCCAGCCCGGCTGATCATCTGACTTCCTGGCCTTGGTGGCGGACCGTATGGTCCAGCCCGGCTCATTGCATCTCGGTGACCTTGATGGCGGTGGGTCCGAGAATGACCACGAACAGCACAGGCAGGAAGAACAGGATCATCGGCACCGTGAGCTTCGGCGGCAGCGCGGCCGCCTTCTTCTCGGCCTCGTTCATGCGCATGTCGCGATTTTCCTGCGCCATGACGCGCAGAGAATGGCCGAGCGGGGTGCCGTATCGTTCCGCCTGTTGCAGCGCCAGACACACCGACTTGACGCCCTCCAGCCCGGTGCGCCGTGCCAGGTTCTCATAGGCGACCTTACGATCCTGCAGGTAGGACAGCTCGGCCGTGGTCAGGGTGAACTCCTCCGACAGCGCGATTGACTGGCCCACGATTTCGGTCGCAACTTTCCGGAATGCCATCTCGACCGACATGCCGGATTCGATGCAGATCAGGAGCAAATCGAGTGCGTCGGGAAACGCACGCTTGATCGAGAGCTGGCGCTTGGAGATCGCATTTCTGAGGAACAGCATCGGCGCCTGGAGGCCGAGATAGGCGGCGCCGATACAGATGCCGATCTTGATCGGCAACGCCTGTTGCATGTTTCCAATCACGAACACGTAGAGGGCCGAGCCGATCAAGAACACGATCGGGGCGACCATGCGGGCAAACAGGAAGGTGATGTAGGGCGCCTGTCCGCGGTAACCTGCCATGATGAGCTTGTCCCGCGCAGCCTCCTGCGCGAGCCATTTGGTTAGGTTGAAGTCCTCGACCACCTTGGAGACGAGTTGCTTGGGCGTCTGGCGCAGCGAAACCTTCTCGCTCTTGTTGAGACGCTCACGCTCGCGCTGCCGGATGCGTTCACGCTCGCTCGCCACCGCCTTCATGCGCTTGGAGAGGCCCTCGCCGGCGAACAACGGCATCACCAGCGTATAGACGGTGGCGCTCGCGGCGATGGCCGCGAGCAGCATGGTCATGAAACGGACGTCGTGCAGTTTCGAGACGAGGAATTCGACCATGCGACACCGTCAGAAATCGAAGTTGATCATCTTCTTCATCACCAGGATGCCGATCGACATCCAGACGACGCAGCCGACCAGCATCAGCTGGCCGGTGGGATGAGTCCAAAGCACCGAGATGTATTGCGGCGTCGTGAGATAGACCAGGAACATCACGATCGGCGGCAGCGAGCCGATGATGCCGGCCGAGGCCTTGGCTTCCATCGACATCGCCTGGATCTTTTCCTTCATCTTCTTGCGGTCGCGCAGCACCTTGGAGAGGTTACCGAGCGCTTCGGAGAGGTTGCCGCCCGATTTCTGCTGGATCGACACCACGATGCCGAAGAAATTGGCTTCCGGCAGCGGCATGCGCTCGTAGAGCCGCGCGCAGGCCTCGCCCAGCGGCATGCCGATCGCCTGCGTCTCGATGATGGCCAGAAACTCGCTGCGCAGCGGCTCGGGCGAATCGGCGGCTACGACCTTGATCGATTCGAACAAGGGCAGGCCTGCCTTGATGCCGCGGACGATCACGTCGACCGCGTCGGGCAGTGCAGCCAGGAACTTGGTTTCGCGACGCTTCTTGAGGAAGCCGAGTGCCCAGCGCGGCAGGCCGAAGCCGCCGGCAAAGGCAAGACCGGCGGCGCCGATCAGGCCGCCGCCCGCGAACATGGCGGCCGCGAAAAAAACGCCGGCCACCACGGCGGACACGGTCCAGAACTTCTGCGGCGTCCAGTCGAGCCCGGCCTGCGACAGGCGGACGCTGAGCGGGGCGCTCTTCTCCTGGGCGCGCCGCGCCTCGAGGTCCTTCAGCGTGGACTCGACCTGCTCGCGGCGCGAGCGCTGGGTTTTCTCGGCTTGCCGGGCCGTGGGCGCTTCGGCGCGCGCGACCGAGGCACGGCGGCTTTCCGCCTTTCGCTCCCCAGACAGCACCGGATAGAGGAATACCCAGGCGATGCCACCGACTGCTGCGGTGGCGAGGAAGGCGAGGGCGAGGACCTGCATGTTCATGGCGCTGCCGATCTGCTCACGTCTTCGGCGCGACTTCCGCCGCGTCGAGTGCCGCGGCGAGGCGCTTCTCCTCGCCGTAATAACGGGCGCGTTCCCAGAACTTCGGACGGCCGATGCCGGTTGAGCGGTGCCGGCCGATGATCTTGCCGTTGGCGTCCTCGCCGACCATGTCGTAGAGGAAGATGTCCTGGGTGATGATGGTGTCGCCTTCCATGCCCATCACCTCCGTGATGTGGGTGATGCGGCGGGAGCCGTCGCGCAGGCGCGCGGCCTGAATGATGACATCGATCGAGGCGCAGATCATCTCGCGAATTGTTCGCGACGGAAGGGAAAAGCCGCCCATCGTGATCATGGATTCGCAGCGCGACAGCGCCTCGCGCGGGTTGTTGGCGTGCAGCGTGCCCATCGAGCCGTCATGGCCGGTGTTCATGGCCTGCAGCAGGTCGAAGGCTTCGGGTCCGCGGACCTCGCCGACGATGATGCGTTCGGGACGCATACGCAGGCAGTTGCGCACCAATTCGCGCATCGTGACCTGGCCCTCGCCCTCGATGTTGGGCGGACGGGTTTCCAGCCGCACCACGTGGGGCTGCTGCAGCTGGAGCTCGGCGGCGTCCTCGCAGGTGATGACGCGCTCGTCGTGCTCGATGTAGTTGGTGAGGCAGTTGAGCAGGGTCGTCTTGCCCGAGCCGGTACCGCCGGAAATCAGCACGTTGCAGCGGACGCGGCCGATGATCTGAAGGATCTCGGCGCCTTCCGGCGTGATCGCGCCGAACTTGACGAGCTGATCCAGCGTCAGCTTGTCTTTCTTGAATTTGCGGATGGTGAGCGCGGGGCCGTCGATCGACAGTGGCGGCACGATGGCGTTGACGCGAGAGCCGTCGGCGAGGCGCGCGTCGCAGATCGGCGAGGATTCGTCGACGCGCCGGCCGACCTGGCTGACGATGCGCTGGCAGATGTTGAGAAGCTGCTGGTTGTCGCGGAAGCGGATGCCGGTACGCTGGATCTTGCCGCCGACCTCGATGTAGACGGTGTTGGCGCCATTGACCATGATGTCGGCGATGTCGTCGCGCGACAATAGCGGCTCGAGTGGCCCGTAGCCGAGGACGTCGTTGCAGATGTCGTCGAGCAGCTCCTCCTGCTCGGCGATCGACATCACGATGTTCTTGATCGCGATGATCTCGTTGACGATGTCGCGGATTTCCTCGCGCGCGGACTCCGAATCGAGCTTGGCGAGCTGGGCGAGGTCGATGGCCTCGATCAGCGCGCCGAAGATGGTCGCCTTGACCTCGTAATAATTGTCCGAACGCCGGCTCTCCATGGCCGGAGGCGGCGGAGCCTTGGCGGGCGCAAGCGGCGGCGAGGCGACGGCCGGCGGAGGCGGAGCGCGCGACACCGTCGACGCCTGAGCCGGGGCAGGCTCGAGCGACACGGCGCCGGGCTTGGGCGCCCGAAGGTCGGTGTCTGTTCCGCTACGCTTACCGAACACTTAACAACTCCATGCGGCGGCTTATCTTCCCCGCAACTTCTCAATCAGAGGTGAAAGCAGGGACGACTTTTGCTTCTTGGTCTCGCTACGGCCGGTCAGGCGCTGGGCGATCTGCAGGAACATCTCGATCGACCTGTGGTTGGCGGAGATCTCCGCAATCATCTGGCCGTTGTTGGCCGCCGAGCCGAAGATCTGCGGCTCGAACGGGATCGAGACGACCGGTTGGCTCTCGATCGCCTTGGCGAACTCCGCGGCGGCGATTTCGGGCCGTTTCGGCACGCCGACCTGGTTCAGGCAGTAGAGCGGTGGCCGGTCATTGGGGCGGGCGGCCTTCAATAGATCGAACAGGTTCTTGGTATTGCGCAGATTGGCGAGGTCCGGGGCGGCCACGATCAGGATGTCGTCCGCCCCGATCAAGGCGCGCTTGGTCCAGCCCGACCATTGATGCGGAACGTCGAGCACGATGCAGGGCATGGTGGAGCGTAGCGTGTCGAATACGGCATCGAAAGCGTCAGTGCCGAAATCATAGACCCGGTCAAGCGTCGCAGGCGCCGCCAGCAGGCTGAGATGGTCGGTGCACTTCGACAGCAGGCGGTCGATGAAGGCGGTGTCGACGCGGTCGGGCGAGAACACCGCGTCGGCGATACCCTGCGGCGGATCCTGGTTGTAGTCGAGGCCGGCGGTGCCGAAGGCAAGGTCGAGATCGGCGACGACGGCGTCCATCGCGAGGTCGCGCGCGATCGCCCAGGCGACGTTGTGCGAGATGGTCGAAGCCCCGACGCCGCCCTTGGCTCCGACCACGGCGATGATGCGGCCGACTGCCTTGGCTTCAGGGGCCGAGAACAGGTTGCAGATCGAGCGTACGACGTCGATCGCGCCGACCGGCGCGAGCACGTAATCGCTGACGCCGCGGCGCACCAGCTCGCGATAGAGCGTGACGTCGTTGATGCGGCCGATCACCACCACGCGGGTCCCGGCATCGCAGACGGTGGCGAGCTGGTCGAGTCCGCCCAGCAGGTCGTTGCGGCCGTCGCTCTCGAGCACGATCACGTTCGGCGTGGGAGCCGAGCGGTAGGCTTCGATCGCGGCCGCCATGCCGCCCATCTGGATCTTCAGGTGAGCCTTGCCGAGACGGCGATCCTCGCCGGCCGACTGCACCGCGGCGGCCGTCTCCACGGTTTCGCAGAAAGCCTGAACCGAGACGCGCGGCGCAGGCGCAATATGCTCCTCGACCGGCGGAGGAGCTGCTGCCGGCTGCTCTTCGTGTGTCTGGCGCGCGTAACTGATCATTTGCCGGTGTCGCTGAGTTTGGCCCTGTCGGCCTCGGGATAGGTGGTCGCCGTCGTCGTTCCCTTGCGATACTTCTCGAACCCGGTGATGCGCCGCGGCGTGTATGACGGAGTTTCGGGCCGCGGCTGCTCAAGATCCGACGGATTGTCGACCATGGCCGCGAGGTTGCGCTGATAAGCGCAGCCGTAATTGTAATAGTCCTTATTCTCGAACCAGCGCTTGTTCTTCATCGAGGGTCCGATGTCTTCCGGCCACAGGCCGCAGGGACCGGCGACTGCGGCAATCCTGGAATAGGTGAGCCGGATCGGGGGGAGGAAGCGCGTGTCTTGCGGCTGGTAGGGGTGAAGGCTGACGCCGCGCGGCGGAACGCCTGCCGCCGCCAGCATCGCCTGGATCTCACGCATCGTATCGGCGACCGGGCGAGCATTGGGCGTATTGGAAGGCACGTCGATGCGAATCGCGCCGGTGCCTTCTTGCAACCACGCCGATGCCACGCCCATCACGTCAGCGCGCTGGGCAGCGGTTAATCCCCCGCGGGCATGACCCACGAAGACGACGATCGAGCGATTCTGCTCCTCGACCGCGATCGGATGGCGCTGCTTGTAGTCGTCGGGAATGGACGCCGTGAGGACTTCGTCGTGCTGGCAGCCCCCGACCGCGAGCGCGAGGCCGATGAGCGCACCACCGAGGCTGATGGCGCGCTTGCGAAGCTGGGGTGGTCTCGTGATCATCATGAAATCCCCGCCTCAGTCGGTAATGAAGCCGTAGGTGCCGCGGTAGTTCTTGGCCGGTTCGGTCCGGCCCGGCACGCCATAGATCCGGTTGATATTACCGATCAGCTGCGCCTGCGGATCCGCAGGCGGGGCGAAGCCGTCATCCGGCCGCGACAGGTCCTTCGGCGCCACCGCGCGGACCACATAGGGCGTCACGATCACGACCAACTCGGTTGCATTGTTGACGAAGTCGCGGCTGCGGAACAGCGTGCCGAGGATCGGGAGCTGCATCAGCCCCGGCATTCCGTTGACAGCTTGCTTGGTCTGCTGCTGGATCAGGCCGGCCATCGCCATCGCGCCGCCGGACGGAATTTCCAGCGAAGTCTCTGCGCGGCGTGTTTTGATTGAGGGGACCGTCAGCGAGTTGACCGTGTTCGAGGTCACCGCCTGCGACAGCGTGATCGCATTCTCATTGGACAGTTCGGAGACCTCGGTCATCACCCGCAAGCTGATCTTGCCTTCGCTCAGGACCACAGGCGTAAAGTTGAGTGAGATGCCGAACTTCTTGAAGCTGATCTGAGTGGTACAGACGCGCGTGACGGGATCGCACGAATAACCTGCAGGCACCGGAAATTCGCCGCCGGCGAGGAAGGTGGCGGACTCTCCGGAGATCGCGGTCAGGTTCGGCTCGGCAAGCGTCCTGATCACGCCCGCGCTCTCCATCGCACGCAGGGTCGCCTGCACCGAAGGCGTCGCGCCGAAACTCGCAGTGAGATTGTTGCCATCCACCAGATTACGGCCGAGGGCCGTGAACGGGTTGGAGTTGCTGAAGCTCACCACCGAGGTGCCGTAGTTGAGGTTGGCGGTGAGGTCGATACCGAGCTGCTTGACGATCGTGCGCGCGACTTCGGCAACGGTCACCTTGAGCATGACTTGGTCGCGGCCGCGGACCACGATCGAGTTCACCACCTTGTCGACGCCGCCGGCCAGGCGCGCAGCGAGCTCGTTGGCCTGCTGCGCCTCCATAGGGTTGGCGGCCGTGCCGGACAGGACGATACCGTCGCCCAGGCCGTCGATCTGGATGTCCGAATTGGGCAGAACCTGCTTCAGCGCAGCCCGCACGCCGTTGAGGTCGCGCTTGACCGCGATGTCGTAGGCCGCAATCTGCTGCCCGGCGGAATCGAAGAACACGATATTGGTCTGGCCGACCGCGGCGCCGATGATATAGGCGCGCTGTGCGGAGCGGACCACCGCATTCGCGATCTTGGGATCGGCGACCAGCACGTCCTTGATGTCGCGCGGCAGGTCGATCACGACCGACTTGCCGATGCCGAGCGATAGGAAACGCGCGTTGATCTGGCCGTCCGCCGCGGCCTGCGGCACGGGGCGGTAATCGGCGGCGACCGCCGGGGCGATCGTCGGGCTGAGCGCCAGCGTGAGGGCGGCCGAAAACGACAGGGCGCGGACCAGTGAGGTCCGCATCGTCGCCGAATCTGCCCTGTATTTGATGTCGACTGTCTTCATCGTGCCTTAGCCGCCTGACTTGGAATGCCGTAGCGAATGATCGAGACACCCTCGCGCTTCTGCGCGGAGTCATCGAGCGTGATCTCGCTCATCTTGACGTCGACGATGCTGCGCAGCGCCAGCGACAGCGTGCCGCTCTGACGCGCCGCGGAGAGCGTTGCGGTCTGCGCGGGATTGAGCTCGAGGGTAACGGTCTTGCCGATCACCGCGTTCTGCCCGTCCTTCTCCTTGGGTGCCTGGTCGATGGCCAGGACCCGGATATTGGCCAGGATGATCTCGGAGGTGACGATGTCGGGAGCGCCGCTGCTCTGATCCGGG
Source organism: Bradyrhizobium sp. USDA 336 (assembly GCF_044908355.1). Taxonomy (NCBI): domain Bacteria; kingdom Pseudomonadati; phylum Pseudomonadota; class Alphaproteobacteria; order Hyphomicrobiales; family Nitrobacteraceae; genus Bradyrhizobium; species Bradyrhizobium sp. USDA 336. The sequence goes on from NZ_JBIYDC010000002.1 coordinate 6,834,384, forward strand.
TTCTTCAGCCGGCGGGTGAGCAGGACGTCGACGCGGTCGTTGGGCAGGATGAAGCCGCCCGCGCCGGTCTCCGGCGAGATCTCGGTCGAGATCGCCCGCATGCCGGTGGGCAGGATTGCCGCCATGAAGCCGGAACCTTCGGCCTTGACCAGCTTCTGGTCGCGGATCGGCTCACCCTGGATGAAGGGCGCGCGCGCGATCGAGCCGGTCACCTGGGTCGCACCGTCGGGGCGCTCGTTGCGTCGGATGAAGGTGGCGCTGGCGGTCGCGGTCGGCCAGGTCTGCCATTGCACGTCTTCGGGCTTCACGGTCTGGCCGAGGCCGATGTCGTTCTTGGCCACGAGGACGTCGACGGTCGGCAGCTGCGCGACCGGAACCGGAGGCGGCGCAGAATTGTCGGAGCCGCTCGCCAGGTACGCGGCGACGCCGCCGGCGCAGATGGCGACCGTCAGGACGACAATGCGTGCCCTATTCATACGCTTCAACTTTCCAACAATACGCCGCGACGCTGCCGCCGCCGTGATCGGCAGTTGACCAGCTATTCGTCAAAGCATGGTTAATGAGGCGTATCTAAATCGCCTTAACGCCGGGTTTACCCGGAGCGTTCAGCGCAGCGCGAGGCGAGCGAGGTCGATCGCCTTCACCCATTCGGTGTCCGGGTAGACCATCAGCGCGCTCAGCGCGAGCGCGATGCCGTAGGGAATGCCGCTCTCCTTGGCGTGCAGCCGTGCGAGCCAGGCCTGTCCTGCCAGCCCGTAAGGCAGCGGCCACTGCCGGAACTGCAGCAGGAGCAGCGTCAGCGCGCCGCCGAACAGCGAGGCGTAGAGCAGGAAGTTCATTAGATGTGGGAAGCCGAACCAGAGCGCGACGGAGGCCGCAACCTTGGCGTCGCCGCCGCCCACCCAGCCCATGGCGAAGCAGGCGAAGGCCACGACCAGAACGAGCGCACCGGCGCCGACATGACTCAGCATCTCGTAAGGTGCCATGCCCCCGGCGAGGGCGAGCGCGAAGAAGCCCGCCACCAGCGCCAGCGATACGCGGTTCGAGATCGTCATCGTGAAGAGATCGCTCGCGGCGGCGAACGCCATCAGGGCCGGGAAGAGCAGAAGGCGCGCAAGGTCGAGAATCATGAGCTGCGTCTTGAGGCCTGGGTTTGTCGCGGGAGCTGCTTCGGGCGATGCTAGCGCGCGATGCTAAACAAACCGACAACGGCGGCACGGGCGCGCCCGGGCCTCGGCCGACGAACGCGCTTTCACCAGAAGCTGGCAATACGTGCGGCGAGCGCGACCGTCGCAACCAGCAGCGCAAGGCAGATCCAATAGACCGGCGAGCCGGCCTGCGCCGCTTCCGCCTCCTGCGCCGCGACCGCGGCATCGGTTCTGAACTCGTGCAACGCCACTGGAACTCGCCGTCTTCAGAAAAACAAACGCCCCGGAGGTCCGGGGCTTTTGCCGTCGTTCGTGGACCCGCTTACTTCAGCGAAGTGCTGATCGAGCTGAACTTGGCGTTCAGCGTGGTGCCGAGATTGTTGACGACGGTGATGATGGCCAGCGCGATGCCGGCGGCGATCAGGCCGTATTCGATGGCGGTGGCGCCGGATTCATCCTTCGCGAAACGCGCAATCAAGCTCTTCATGAACAAAACTCCGTCTGGGTGGGGACCGCCTCGTTCGGCGCTGTCGTTGACGCGACGACCATGAGAGCCGAGCTCTTTCGGGAGAGTTAATTCGATCGGGTAATCCCACGTCCGGCGCGATGCTTTTGCCCAGAGTGAATTTCACCTTAAGACGGCACCTGCAAATTCGCTTCTGTTCCGGATGCGCCGACAACGCGACGCGTGCTTCACCCTCCCTTAAATTTCGCGGAGTAGGCCTTAAGCTACAGCGGAATTCGCGGAGAGAGGCGACGATGTCGAGCCTGCCCATGCAAGTCGCCTTGATGCTCGGCGAGACCATCGTCAAGGTGATCCCGGTCACCTTGGTGCTCGCGGCGGTCTTCACCATGCTGGAGCATTTCTGGGCCTGCAATCCCGGCGCGCCGTGGTGGCGCAAGCGGGAGATCGTCACCGACATCTGCTACTGGTTCTTCGTTCCGGTGTTCGCCCGCACCATGCGGATCGGGCTGCTGGTCGTCGGCGCCAGCGTCGTCTTCAACATCCACGACGCCGACGAGCTCATCGCCTTTTACGACAATGGCCACGGTCCGCTGGCGCAGCTGCCGCTGTGGCTGCAGGCCCTGCTGTTCCTGGTGCTGTCCGATTTCATGCTGTACTGGCTGCACCGGCTTTTCCACGACGGCGGCTTCTGGAAATATCACGCCATCCATCATTCGTCGGAGGAGATCGGCTGGATCTCCGCGGCGCGCTTCCATCCGGTCAATCTCTTGCTCGGGACGATCAGCGTCGACGTCGTGCTGCTGATGGCAGGCATCTCCCCGAACGTCATGGTCTGGGTCGGCCCCTTCACCACCTTCCACTCGGCCTTCGTGCACGCCAACCTGAACTGGACTTTCGGACCGTTCAAATACGTCCTGGCGACGCCGGTCTTCCATCGCTGGCACCACACCTCGCTCGAAGAGGGCGGCGACACCAATTTCGCCGGAACGTTCCCGATCTGGGACGTGCTGTTCGGCACCTTCCGCATGCCGGAGGGCAAGCTGCCGCAGGATTACGGCAAGGACGAAGCGGCCATGCCCAAGGAGATCGGGGGCCAGCTCGCCTATCCGTTCCGGCACTAAAGCATGATCCGGAAAAGTGCGAAGCGGTTTTCCGGAAAGATCATGCGTAAACAACAACCTAAATCGCGATGACGATTCATCCAAAACTCATCGCGCTTTAGGGGCGAGCCCGCAAATGTCCGTCCGTTCAAACAATACTCGGCGAGTTTGCGGAACGTTCACGAATTAAAGGCAGGTTAGCCGGGTCGGGCACCGGCTCCGCTGTATTCGGTCGCTTCTGCCGGTCTGTGACGTCCCGGGGGTAAGAGTATGCGTAAAGAAATGCTGCGCCGTCATGTGCGCGTCTGTGTTCTGGTTGCCGCTGCGGTGCTGGCATCGCCGGCCGCCGGCCTCGCCGAGCCTGCCGCCGATACCATCGCCGTCAATGTCGACCAGGCCAAGCTGGTGCGGCTGCCCGGCAAGGTGGCGACCATCGTGGTCGGCAATCCCCTGATCGCCGACGTCACGCTCCAGCCCGGCGGCATGATCGTCGTGACCGGAAAGGGCTACGGGGCCACCAACTTCATCGCGCTCGACCGCGGCGGCGAGATTCTGGTGGATCGCCAGATCCAGGTCGAAGGTCCGAGCGACCGGCTCGTCACCGTCTATCGCGGGGTCGAGAGGGAGTCCTACAGCTGCGTGCCGCTTTGCCAGCGCCGCGTGACGCTCGGCGACAGCGACACCTATTTCAACAACGCGATGAGCCAGGCCGGTACGCTGAGCAGCAGCGCCAGCGGAGGTGCGGGTGCCGGCGCGGCTGCCAAGCCAAACTAGCCGACCGGCGGGCCTCGATCCCGCCAAGCCGCTCGATTCGAGGGCGGCCCTCGTTGCATGCCGTGCTTCCTCCCGCTTGCGGGCGCGCCTGGTTAACACGGTGTTAACGGCGCGGACCGCCGGAAGCGGATCGTCTGAAACACTTAGACAATCAGTTTCCGCTATTGAACGGGCAGATGATCGCCGGTCGCTGGGGAATTTGAAGAGATGCCATCGCCTGCACCTACGAGGTTCACGCTCCGGAAAGCGCTGCTCCGGTTTCGCGGCAACCGCCGCGGCTCCGCAGCCGTCGAATTTGCGCTGGTCGCACCGATGTTCTTCGCGCTGCTGTTCGCGATCCTCGAGACGGCTCTCATGTTCTTCTCCAGCCAGGTGCTCGAGACCATCGCGCAGGACTCCGCGCGCGCGATTCTAACCGGCCAGGCTCAGGCACAGGGCGGCTCGGTGGCGGCCTGCCAGTCCGCGCCCAACACGGTCGCTGCATGCGATCAGACGACGTTCAAGACCTTCGTCTGCAGCAAGATTCCGGCGCTGTTCGATTGCAGCAAGCTGTACGTCGACGTCGTCAGCACCAGCTCGTTCGGGACGCTCAGCCTCACCAATTTCGGCAATTCCTGCACCTTCAATCCCTCCGGGATGCAGTACAGTGCCGGAACCTCCGGCCAGGTCGTCGTGGTGCGCCTGTTCTATCAATGGCCGCTCATCGTCACGGGCCTCGGCTACAACGCGGGATGCAGCAACAAGCGGCTGATGGTGGCGACGGTGGCTTTCAAGAACGAACCCTTCTGAGGCAGATGGATCTGGGCGGACCGATGCGGGCGATTGCGAACATCTGGAGGAATGCACGCGGCTCCGTGCGCGGCTTCGTCGCCGACAAGCGCGCGCTGGCGGCGACCGAATTCGCGATCATCGTACCGCTGATGCTGGTGATGTTCTTCGGCACCGTCGAATTTTCGTCCGCCGTGGCGATCGACCGCAAGATCACGTTGATCGCGCGGACATTGTCCGATTTGACCTCGCAGTCGACGACGCTCAACGATGCCGGCATGAAGGATACGTTCACGGCAAGCATCTCCGTCGTCATGCCTTACGACGCTGCGCTCGTGAAGGGCACGATCTCCCAGATCTACATCGACGCCAACAGCATCGCCAAGGTCCAGTGGAGCAGGGCCGGCACGATTGCGAGCGGCGCGACGCAAGCCACGCTTGCGACCTCGGCTCGGAACGCCGGCGACACGGTCACTACGATGATTCCCCCGGCACTCTTGATTCCGTCGAGCTATCTCATCCTGAGCGAAGCCAACTACACTTACACGCCGACTATCGGCTACGTGTTGAAGTCGAGCGTAACCCTGAGCGATCTCTCCTACACGCGGCCGCGTCAGGTCACCTGCGTGCCCTACAACAACGTGCCATCGACGTGTTGAGATTCGTCAGCCGTCCGTGACATGAAAAAAAGGCCGTGCGTCGCGCACGGCCTTTTTGCTTTGGCTCGCTGATCGGGCCGGCGCCCGGCGGGCTCAGCTCGCAGCGCGCAGGTTGTCCGCCGCCGACTTGCCGGAACGGCGGTCGGCCACGATCTCATAGGAGATCTTCTGGCCCTCGCGGAGCGAGCCGAGGCCGGCGCGCTCCACGGCGCTGATGTGAACGAACACGTCCTGGCCGCCATCGTCGGGCTGAATGAAGCCATAGCCCTTGGTTGCGTTAAACCACTTCACGGTTCCCATGCTCACGGGGGTAGTCCCTCTCAGATAACACTATGTCGGAGCCCGCTCGCGCGGGCAGGGTTAGATCGAATTTCTGGAAGGGTCGTCAGCGTGTCTGAACCGGCTGTACCGGTGGATGCCAATGTCGTCCGGCCGAAAATCGATTAATTCATTTTATCGGAAGCAATGGTTCGAAACAATCCGGACGCGCACGATTTTTTGATCCGCCGTGATGTCAACGGCGGATCAATCTACAGATCGGAATTCGAACCCGCGCCGCAGCCGACTAGCGGCGGCGGAATTGGCCGCCGCGCTGTCCGGGACGGGGCGGTCCGCCCGGGGTGCTGGGACGTTCGTCCTTGTGGCGGAAAATCAGCCGGCCCTTCTCGAGGTCATAGGGCGACATCTCCACCGTCACGCGGTCGCCCGCGAGCGTCTTGATGCGGTTCTTCTTCATCTTGCCGGCGGTATAGGCAACGATCTCGTGTCCGGCGTCGAGCTGCACGCGGTAGCGGGCATCGGGGAGGATTTCGGTGACCAGTCCTTCGAACTGGATCAGCTCTTCCTTAGCCATTGATATCTCCAGGTCGTGGACGGCTAGTGCGAATAGGGTTTGCGGTTCGGTTGGCTGTTTGGCCGACTCTGGCGGCGCAAAAAGGCAACGCCTTGTATCCCATCAGGGGTCCCGGCGCTATGCGCGGAACGCTGTTCCGGACGGTCGACAGGCGCTGAATGCATCTTACCACCGGAGCGGCGGCGGCGAGAACCCTTGGAGGCATTCGGGCCACTGCCGGGCCGTCCGTCGGCATGCCTTGCCTCGGCGTGGCGTCCCTCACCGTGCCTGCCGTCGCCTTGCTTGCCCGCACTATGGTGGCGCCCGTCGGCATGCCGTTCGTCGGCGCGACGTCCGTCACCGTGCCGTGCGCCTTGCGGGCGCTGGCCCGGACGACCGGCCGGCCGGCCCTGTCGTTGCTGCGACGGGGCGGGACCGGGATCGCGGCGGCCGGCGTCGGTACGGTGGTCCTCCCGCGGCAGGGCGACGCGAATCAGCCGCTCGATGTCGCGCAGATAGCCGAGCTCCTCGCCGCCCGCGACCAGCGAGATTGCGGTGCCGTCGGCTCCGGCGCGCGCGGTGCGGCCGATGCGGTGGACGTAGGTCTCCGGCACGTTCGGCAGGTCGAAATTGATGACGTGACTGATGCCGTCGACGTCGATGCCGCGAGCGGCGATGTCGGTGGCGACCAGGGTGCGGATCTCGCCCGAGCGAAACTGGGCGAGCGTGCGCTCGCGGTGGTTCTGCGACTTGTTGCCGTGGATGGCGTTGGCGGCGATCCCGGCCTTGGCCAGCGTCTTCACCACCTTGTCGGCGCCGTGCTTGGTGCGGGTGAAGACCAGCGCGCGGTTGATCGCCTCGTCCTGCAGCAGCTTGGTCAGGAAGGCGGGCTTGGCCGCGAAGTCGACCTGCAGGATGCGCTGGTTGATCCGCTCGGCGGTCGAGGACACCGGGGTTACCGCGACACGGGCGGGGTCGCGCAACATGGAATCGGCGAGCTCGGCGATGTCCTTCGGCATGGTGGCCGAGAAGAACAGCGTCTGCCGCTTGATCGGCAGCTTGGCGACGATTTTGCGGATGTCGTTGATGAAGCCCATGTCGAGCATGCGGTCGGCCTCGTCAAGCACGAGGAACTCGATGCTCGAAAGCTTCAAGCCGTTGCTCTGCACGAGGTCGAGCAGGCGGCCGGGGGTGGCGACCAGCACGTCGACGCCCTGCATCAGCGCACGGACCTGGCGGCCCATCGGCACGCCGCCGATCGCGAGCGTCGAGGACAGGCGGATGTGGCGGCCGTAGGCGTTGAAGCTGTCAAGGATCTGGCCGGACAGCTCGCGGGTCGGCGACAGCACCAGCACGCGGGCGGTCTTGGGCTGCGGCTTGATGCGGTTCTCAAGCAGACGATGCAGGATCGGCAGCGCGAAGGACGCGGTCTTGCCTGTACCGGTCTGGGCAATGCCGACGACATCGCGGCCGGTCAGTGCCAGCGGGATGGTTTGGGCCTGGATCGGGGTCGGGGTGACGTAATTCTCTTCACGAAGAGCGCGCGCGATGGGTTCGGCGAGGCCGAAGTCCTGAAACGAAGTCAAAAGAGGGGTTCTTTCCATGTCAAAAGCGAACGCCCGGCGCATCAGCGCGGCGCGCGCAAAAGGGTGTCGAGAAGACACCTGCGTGTTTGGGGTGTCGGATGGCTTGGATGATATGGGGCAAGCCAGAGGCCCGTAGAGGGCTTAAGAACACGCGGCTCGCTACGACCCCTTGATTCGCAAGAGGTCTCGAACGCTCATATGGAACATCGAGGGGGCGCTTTCAAGGCACTTGCCTCCGAAACAGCGGGTGCGGTGCAAAAATACTGCTGCCAGAAATTTAGCCAAAATTGGCGATTTGCTTAGAAAGTAGTCTGACTGCCGCTTTCGCATACATTTATGTTGCCTATGATTTAGGCTGCAAGACTGCGGAGAAACTTCGATTTCTGCCAATTAGCTTTGCAAATTCAATCAGTTGATGGGTGCCCAGCCCATGGCATGGTTCTTGCGATTCCATTAACCGCAGGCGGCCGTGGGGCCGTTTCGCAGCGTTTTTCACGTCTGCGTCAGGGAGATGAGGCACTCATGTTTAACAAATCCACTCACGATATAGCGGCGTCATTTAGCCGCCGCGGCGTGCTCGCTGCGACCGCCGGACTGATGCTCGGTCTGGCTTCATTGACTGGCGCAAAGGCCGCCGACGACACCATCAAGGTGGGTGTACTCCACTCCCTGTCCGGCACCATGGCAATCAGCGAAACCACGCTGAAAGACACCATCCTCTTCCTGATCGACGAACAGAACAAGAAGGGCGGCGTGCTCGGCAAGAAGCTGGAAGCCGTCGTCGTCGATCCCGCATCGAACTGGCCGCTGTTCGCCGAAAAGGCGCGCGAGCTGATCACCAAGAACAAGGTCTCGGTCGTGTTCGGCTGCTGGACCTCGGTGTCGCGTAAGTCGGTGCTCCCGGTGTTCAAGGAGCTCAACAGCATCCTGTTCTACCCCGTGCAATACGAGGGTGAGGAGAGCGAGCGTAACGTGTTCTACACGGGGGCTGCGCCGAACCAGCAGGCGATCCCTGCCGTCGACTACCTCATGAAGGACGAGAAGGTGAAGCGCTGGGTGCTCGCGGGCACCGACTACGTCTATCCGCGCACCACCAACAAGATCCTCGAGGCCTATCTGAAGTCCAAGGGCGTCGCCCAGGAAGACATCATGATCAACTACACGCCGTTCGGTCATTCCGACTGGCAGACGATCGTGGCAGACATCAAGAAGTTCGGCTCGGCCGGCAAGAAGACCGCGGTGGTCTCGACCATCAACGGCGACGCCAACGTTCCCTTCTACAAGGAGCTCGGCAACCAGGGCATCAAGGCCAAGGACATCCCGGTGGTGGCGTTCTCGGTGGGTGAGGAAGAGCTCGCCGGCATCGACACCAAGCCGCTGGTCGGCCACCTCGCCGCCTGGAACTACTTCCAGTCGATCAAGTCGCCGGAGAACGAGAAGTTCATCAAGGCGTGGCAGGCCTACACCAAGAATCCGAAGCGCGTGACCAACGATCCGATGGAAGCGCACGTGATCGGCTTCGACATGTGGGTCAAGGCGGTCGAGAAGGTGAAGTCGACCGATCCCGACAAGGTCATCGACGCTCTCCCGGGCATCGAAGCCAAGAACCTGACCGGCGGCACCTCCAAGATGCTCCCGAACCACCATATCACCAAGCCGGTGTTCATCGGCGAGATCAAGGGCAACGGCCAGTTCGACGTGGTCTGGAAGACCCCGAGCCTCGTCCCCGGCGACGCCTGGTCGAAGGAGCTCGACGGCTCCAAGGACCTGATCGGCGACTGGGTCGGCAAGAAGTGCGGCAACTTCAACACCAAGTCCAACAAGTGCCTCGGCTCGGGCTCCTGATCCCGATCTGACGCTCCATTGCAAGACCGGAGAGGGCGGCGATCCCGCCGCCTTCTCCACTCATTTCTGCCGGGGTCATTCACAGTGCCAGCCCATTTGTCTGCTCGTCTCTGTTCGCTTGCACTCTCGTTGTTTCTGATTGCGTTCGCGCTGCCGGCCTTCGCCGGTCCTTTCGAGGATGCGGTCGCCAAATTCGCCAACGATGATTTTTCCGACACGGAAGAGGCGATCGGTGTGATCGCGGGCAGCGGCAGCAAGCTGGCTTTTCCGATCATCAATGCGCTTCAGGACGGTCGCCTCATGGCCGATCCCGACAGCAAGAAGGTGTACGTCACTGATGGAGACGGCAAGTCGATCGACGCTGCGACCGGCGAGGCCGTTGCCAGCGTTCCCGACAGTGCGAGCGCGGTTCGCCTCAACAACCGCCTGCGCCGCAGCGTCGATGCCGCGCTCGGCAGCCTGACGCTGCAGTCTCCGGACGTCGGCACGCGCCTGCAGGCCGCGCAGTCCGTCTTCAAGTCGCACGAGGAGACCGCGCTCGAGGCGGTCGATGCCGCGCTTGCCAAGGAAGCCAACAAATCCGTCAAGGTGGCGCTCGCTGAGGCCCGCGCCGCGATCCTACTGTTCAAATCCGACGCCACCGAGGTCGAGAAGCTCGAAGCGGTCGCGACCCTCAAGGCGCGGGGCGACCAGGATGCGCTGGCGCTGCTCACCGGCATGGGCGACCAGCCGGCCTCGGTCACCAAGGCCGCCGCGAGCGCGATCGGCTCGATCCAGAATTCGCTCGCGGTCTGGTCGATGGTGCAGAATGCCTGGTACGGCCTCTCGCTCGGCTCGGTGCTGCTGCTCGCCGCGATCGGGCTCGCCATCACATTCGGCGTGATGGGCGTCATCAACATGGCGCACGGCGAGATGGTGATGATCGGAGCCTACACCACCTTCGTGGTGCAGGAGGTGATCCGCACCCGCTATCCCGGCCTGTTCGACTATTCGCTCTTGATCGCCGTGCCGCTCGCCTTCCTCGTCGCCGGCGCGATCGGGGTGCTGATCGAGCGCAGCATCATCCGCTTCCTCTACGGCCGCCCGCTCGAGACGCTGCTCGCGACCTGGGGCCTCTCGCTGGTGCTGCAGCAGGCGGTGCGCACCATGTTCGGCCCGACCAACCGCGAGGTCGGCAACCCCTCCTGGATGAGCGGCGCGTTCGAGCTCGGCCAAATCACCATCACCTATAACCGGCTCTGGATCCTTCTCTTCACGCTCGCCGTGTTCGCGATCCTGCTCGCGATGCTGCGCTACACCGCGCTGGGCCTCGAAATGCGCGCGGTGACGCAGAACCGCCGCATGGCGGCTTCCATGGGCATCGCCACCTCGCGCGTCGACGCGCTCACATTCGGCCTCGGTTCGGGCATTGCCGGCATCGCCGGCGTCGCGCTGTCGCAGATCGACAATGTCAGCCCCAATCTCGGCCAGAGTTACATCATCGACAGTTTCATGGTCGTGGTGTTCGGCGGGGTGGGCAATCTCTGGGGCACGCTGGTCGGCGCCTTCACGCTCGGCATCGCCAACAAGTTCCTGGAGCCGGTCGCCGGTGCCGTGCTCGGCAAGATCGCGATCCTGGTCCTCATCATCCTGTTCATTCAAAAGCGGCCGCGCGGCCTGTTCGCGCTCAAGGGCCGTGCGGTGGAAGCATGACCCCTCACATGCTGACGCGATCGCTGGACCACAGCGCGGCGATCTTCCTTGCCGTGGTCGCGGCCTGCGGTATCCTCATCCCGCTCTCCAACCTGCTGCTGCCCGCGGGCTCGTTCCTGCAGGTGCCGACCTATCTCGTCGCGCTCTGGGGCAAGTATGTCTGCTACGCCATCTTGGCGCTGTCGATCGACCTGATCTGGGGCTATTGCGGCATCCTCTCGCTCGGTCACGGCGCCTTCTTCGCGCTCGGCGGCTACGCCATGGGCATGTACCTGATGCGGCAGATCGGCACCCGCGGCGTCTACGGCAATCCGATCCTGCCGGATTTCATGGTGTTCCTGAACTGGGAGAAGCTGCCCTGGTACTGGTACGGCTTCGACATGTTCTGGTTCGCCGCGCTGATGGTGCTGGTCGTGCCCGGCCTGCTCGCCTTCTGCTTCGGCTGGCTCGCCTTCCGCTCCCGTGTCACCGGCGTTTATCTGTCGATCATCACGCAGGCGATGACCTATGCGTTGCTGCTCGCCTTCTTCCGAAACGACTTTGGTTTTGGCGGCAATAACGGCCTGACCGACTTCAAGGATATCCTGGGCTTCAACGTGCAGGCGGAGGGGACGCGCGCCGCGCTGTTCGCGCTGAGCTGCCTGGCGCTGATCATCGGCTTCCTGATCTGCCGCGCCATCGTCTCCTCCAAGCTCGGCAAGGTCTTGATTGCCGTGCGCGACGCCGAATCGCGCACGCGCTTCCTCGGCTACCGTGTCGAATCCTACAAGCTGTTCGTGTTCACGGTTTCGGCCTGCATGGCCGGCGTCGCCGGCGCGCTCTACGTGCCGCAGGTCGGCATCATCAATCCGAGCGAATTCGCACCGGGCAATTCGATCGAGGCGGTGATCTGGGTCGCGGTCGGCGGCCGCGGCACGCTGGTCGGCGCGGCGCTCGGCGCCGTCGTCGTCAACTACGCCAAGACGTTCTTCACCTCGGGCGTGCTCGCGCCGTACTGGCTGTTCATGCTGGGCGCATTGTTCATCCTGGTGACGCTGCTGCTGCCCAAGGGCATCGTCGGCACCTTCAATGCCTGGTGGGATCAGTCGAAGGAAAAACGCACCCCCGCGACTTCCGTGAGCGCTGCGGCCGAAGACGGCGTCACCGAACCCAAGATGGCGGAGTAAGCGGTCATGAACGTCATGGACACCCGCGCAACCTCCGCAATGCTCTATCTGGACGGCGTGCACGTCTCGTTCGACGGCTTCCACGCCATCAACAATCTGTCGCTGACGCTCGAGCCCGGCGAGATGCGCGCCATCATCGGCCCGAACGGCGCCGGCAAGACCACGATGATGGACATCATCACCGGCAAGACCAAGCCGGATGAAGGCACCGTGCTGTTCGACGGCGTCACCGACCTGACGCGGCTCGACGAGACCCGCATCGCCGAGCTCGGCATCGGCCGCAAATTCCAGAAGCCGACCGTGTTCGAGAGCCAGACCGTGCAGGACAACCTCCTGCTGGCGCTCAATGTCGACCATTCGGTCCGCGGCACGCTGTTCTGGCGCGGCAGCAAGGCGGAGTCCGAGCGTATCGACAAGGTGCTGGAGACGATCCGCCTCACCGAGGCTCGCAATCGTCTCGCCGGCAGCCTCAGCCACGGCCAGAAGCAATGGCTGGAGATCGGCATGCTGCTGGCGCAGGATCCGAAACTGCTGCTGGTCGACGAGCCCGTCGCGGGAATGACCGACGTCGAGACGCATCTCACCGCCGAGCTGCTGAAGGAAATCAACAAGACCCACACCGTCATGGTGGTCGAGCACGACATGACCTTCGTGCGCGAGCTCGGCGTCAAAGTCACCTGCCTGCACGAAGGCACGGTGCTCGCGGAAGGGACCATCGACCAGGTCTCGTCCAACGAGAGGGTCATCGAAGTGTATTTGGGAAGGTAGCGAATGGCGAATAGGGAATGGCGAATAGGGAATGGCGAATGGACTGGCCGCTTCTCCTATTCGCTACTCGCCATTCGCTATTCGCCCGCAAAGGTGTTTCCGATGCTTGAAGTGAAAGACATCAACCTGTTTTACGGTGCTGCCCAGGCGCTGCGCGGCGTCTCGATATCGGCCGAGCCCGGCAAGGTCACCTGCGTGCTCGGGCGCAACGGCGTCGGCAAGACCTCGCTGCTGCGCGCGATGGTCGGGCAATATCCGATCTCCTCGGGCGCAATCGTGTTCGACGGCAGCGATATCACCGGCCTCAGGCCGTACGAGCGGGCGCGCAAGGGCATCGGCTTCGTACCGCAGGGCCGCGAGATCTTCCCGCTGCTGACAGTCGAGGAGAACCTCAAGACCGGCTTCGGCCCGCTCAAGCGCGAGGACAAGCACATTCCGGACGACGTGTTCTCGCTGTTTCCGGTGCTGCAATCCATGCTCGGCCGGCGCGGCGGCGACCTCTCCGGCGGCCAGCAGCAGCAGCTCGCGATCGGCCGCGCCCTGGTGATGCGGCCAAAACTGCTTTTGCTCGACGAGCCCACCGAAGGCATCCAACCCTCGATCATCAAGGACATCGGCCGCGCCATTTCCTATTTGCGCAATCTCGGAAACATCGCCATCGTGCTGGTCGAACAATATCTCGACTTTGCCTGCGAACTCGGCGACAGTTTCGCGGTGATGGATCGCGGCGCGGTGAAGTTCACCTGCGACCGCTCCAATCTCGATCCGGCCGAGATCAGCCGCCAGATGGCGCTGTAGGCCATTCTGCCGCGACCGGCTGGGGGAGGCGGATGCGCAGCGAATTGTCGGCCACGTCCACGCTGTTCGAGGCCAACCGCGCCCGTGGCGCGGTGCGCTTCGACGTGCATGCGCGCGACGGCGTGACGCGTCGCGGCGCCTTGCATGAATCCGGTTCGCTCCGCGTCCGCTTTCCCTCGCCGGAAGATCAGGGTCTGTCCGGCGTGTTCGTCAACACGGCCGGTGGGGTCGCCGGCGGGGACAGTTTTGATATCGACATCGCGGCGGCGGATGGCGCGCGGCTGACACTGACCACAGCGGCCGCCGAAAAGGTCTATCGCACACCCGGAGCGGCAGCGCAGCTCAACATCGCCCTGAAGGTCGGCGCGGGCGCGCATCTTGCCTGGCTGCCCCAGGAGACGATTCTGTTCGACCGTGCCCGCGTCCAGCGCCGCTTCGATATCGATCTCGACGAGGCGGCCTCGCTCCTGCTCTGCGAGATCGTCGTGTTCGGCCGCACCGCCATGGGCGAGCGGATGCAGAAGGGCGAGTTCGTCGACCGCTGGCGGCTACGCCGCGGCGGGCGGCTGGTGTTCGCCGAGACGGTCCGGCTCGACGGCGATATCGGTGCCAAGCTTGCACGGCCCGCGGTCGCCAAAGGTGGCGCGGCGATCGGCACAGCCCTGATCGTGCCCGGCGACGGGGCTCTGGTCGAGCGTATCCGGGAGGCGTCGGAATCGTTCTCCGGCGAGGTCGGAATCTCGGCCTGGAATGGCTTTGCAATGGCGCGGTTCTGTGCCCAAGATGCGGCGCGCTTGCGCGCCGACATGATGACGGTGCTGGCGCGCACCGGTGCGGCCCTGCCGCGGCTCTGGCTGAACTAGACTGGTTGAATTGACGTGTTGAACGGAAGAGATGTCGCATGAATCTGTCTCCCCGCGAAAAGGACAAGCTTCTGATCTCGATGGCCGCGATCGTGGCCCGCCGCCGGCTGGACCGCGGCGTCAAGCTCAACCATCCCGAGGCGATCGCGATCATCTCCGATTTCATTCTGGAAGGGGCGCGCGACGGCCGCACCGTCGCCGAGCTGATGCAGTCAGGCGCGCAGGTGCTGACCCGCGACCAGGTGATGCCGGGCATTCCCGAGATGATCCACGACATTCAGGTCGAGGCAACTTTTCCTGACGGCACCAAGCTCGTCACCGTGCACGAGCCGATCCGTTGAAGCGCGAGATTGTATCAACATCGTCATGCCCGGGCTTGTCCCGGGCATCCACGACTATCAAACCAGACGCCAACACGTGGATGGCCGGGACAAGCCCGGCCATGACGCAGCGGAGCAAGACGAGGTAGCACATGATCCCCGGCGAACTCTTCATTCAGGACGGTGAGATCGAGCTCAATGCCGGCCGCAAGACCGTGACGCTGACGGTCGCCAATACCGGCGACCGCCCGATCCAGGTTGGCTCGCACTACCATTTCTTCGAGACCAACCCGGCGCTGAAGTTCGACCGCAAGAAGGCGCGCGGCATGCGCCTCGACATCGCCGCCGGCACCGCCGTCCGTTTCGAACCCGGCCAGACCCGCGACGTCCAGCTCGTCGCCATGGCCGGCAAGAAGACGATCTACGGCTTCCGCGGCGATGTGATGGGGAAGCTGTGACCTCCGCAGGAACGAGCACGCCGCGGCATGGTTGAGGCGGAAACGGAGGTATTTCCATGCTCTCACCAATCCGCCTCGTCTCGGAAGCTGCCGAGCTCGCCGCGCAGCGCCATAACGGCATGGCGCGCAAGGGCCGCGGCAACGAACCCTATATCAATCATCTCGCCGAGGTCGCGAACCTGCTCGCGACTGCGACCGACGGCGCCGATGCCGAACTGGTCGCGGCCGGCTGGCTGCACGACACCATCGAGGACACCGACACCACGCGCGAGGAACTCGCGCAGAGATTTTCCGATCGGGTCGCGTCCCTCGTTGCCGAGTGCACCGACGACATGAGCTTGCCGAAAGCGAAGCGGCGGCAGAAGCAGATCGAGGACGCGCCCCACAAGTCGCCGGGCGCCAAGCTGATCAAGATCGCCGACAAGATCAGCAATACGGGCGCGCGCATTCAAACCGATCCGAGTGCTGGGGAGCGCGAAGATCTCGCCGACTATATCGCCTGGGCCACGAAGGTCGTGGCTGGGTGCCGCGGCGGCAATGCGTGGCTCGACGAAAAATTCGATGACGCCGTGAAAGCAGCAAAGGCCTTGCTGTGACCAACCAGACATTCAATCGCAAACGGGGCTTGTGATGTCCGTCAAGATGAAGCGTTCCGTCTATGCCGACATGTTCGGTCCGACCACCGGCGACAAGGTGCGGCTGGCCGACACCGACCTCATCATCGAGGTCGAGAAGGATTTCACCACCTATGGCGAGGAGGTGAAGTTCGGCGGCGGCAAGGTGATCCGCGACGGCATGGGGCAGTCGCAGGTCACCAACAAGCAGGGCGCCGCCGATACGGTCATCACCAATGCGCTGATCGTGGACCATTGGGGCATCGTGAAGGCCGACGTCGCCATCAAGGACGGCATGATCGCTGGCATCGGCAAGGCCGGCAATCCCGATATCCAGCCGGGCGTCACCATCATCATCGGTCCCGGCACCGACGTGATCGCGGGTGAGGGCAAGATCCTCACCGCCGGCGGCTTCGACAGCCACATCCATTTCATCTGCCCGCAGCAGATCGAGCACGCGCTGATGTCAGGTGTCACCTCGATGCTGGGCGGAGGCACAGGACCGTCCCATGGCACTTTCGCGACCACCTGCACACCGGGGCCGTGGCACATGGGGCGAATGATCCAGTCGTTCGACGCCTTCCCGGTCAATCTCGGCATTTCCGGCAAGGGCAACGCGTCGCGCCCCGCCGCGCTGGTCGAGATGATCAGGGCCGGCGCCTGTGCGCTGAAGCTGCACGAGGACTGGGGCACCACGCCGGCCGCGATCGACAATTGCCTGTCGGTGGCCGACGATCACGACATCCAGGTGATGATCCACACCGACACGCTGAACGAATCCGGCTTCGTCGAGGACACGATCAAGGCCTTCAAGGGCCGCACCATCCACGCCTTCCACACCGAAGGCGCCGGCGGCGGCCATGCCCCTGATATCATCAAGGTGGCCGGGCTGAAGAACGTGCTGCCGTCGTCGACCAACCCGACGCGGCCCTTCACCCGCAACACCATCGACGAGCATCTGGACATGCTGATGGTGTGCCACCATCTCGATCCCTCGATCGCCGAAGATCTGGCGTTCGCCGAGAGCCGCATCCGCAAGGAGACGATCGCGGCCGAAGACATCCTGCACGACCTCGGCGCGCTCTCGATGATGTCCTCGGACTCGCAGGCCATGGGCCGCCTCGGCGAGGTCATCATCCGGACCTGGCAAACCGCGGACAAGATGAAGAAGCAGCGCGGCTCGCTGCCGCAGGACAAGGGCAAGGACAACGACAATTTCCGCGTCAAGCGCTACATCGCCAAGTACACGATCAATCCGGCGATCGCGCACGGCGTGTCGAAGCTGATCGGCTCGGTCGAGAAGGGCAAGCTTGCCGACCTCGTGCTGTGGTCGCCGGCCTTCTTTGGCGTCAAGCCGGACTGCATCGTCAAGGGCGGCACCATCGTAGCGGCACCCATGGGCGATCCCAACGCCTCGATCCCGACGCCGCAGCCGGTGCATTACCAGCCGATGTTTGGCGCGTTCGGCAAGGCGCGTACGGCATCCTCGGTGGTGTTCACTTCCAAGGCCGCGATCACCGGTGGCCTCGCGCGCAAGCTCGGCATCGAGAAGAAGCTCTATGCGGTCCAGAACACCCGCGGCAAGATCTCCAAGAAGAGCATGATCCACAACGACGCGACGCCCAATATCGAGGTCGATCCGGAGACCTATGAAGTGCGCGCGGATGGCGAGTTGCTCACCTGTGCGCCGGCCGAAGTGCTCCCGATGGCGCAGCGATATTTCATGTACTGAAATAGCGCCTCGACACATGTCCCCGGCGGTGTCCGGGGACGGCTTTTTGCGGTTTTGCGTTCGGTCCCGCCTGGTCTAATGTCCCGCCCGGTATCGTAACCCTCAGAAGAAAAGCCGGGAGGATTTCTCGTGATCTACGTCGTTGCAACCTTGACCATCAAGCCCGAGACGCGCGCCGAATTCATTGCAGCCGCCACCGCCTGCATCAAGGAGACGCGGAAAGAGCCCGGCAATATCGCCTATGACCTGCATGAGAGCGTCACCGACCCTGCCAAGATGGTGTTCGTCGAGCAGTGGGAGAATATGGAAGCGCTGGGGCCGCATCGCGCTGCCGAGCACATGAAGACGTTCGGCCGCGTTGCGGTGAAATGCTTCACGGCGCCGCCGAAGATCGAATACATCACGCCCGAGAAGGTCGAGACACGGTAAAGAGGTAAGACGCATGATCCGGGCGACGCAGGTCAGGGGACAGCACCGTTTCACGGAAGCACCAGTGGACACGGTTGTGCTCGATTTCGACAACCGGCACCGCCGCCGCATGGCGATGACCGGAACGCGTGGTCTCGAATTCCTGCTCGACCTGGAACATGCCGTCGCGCTGCGCGGCGGCGATGCGCTGGTGCTGGAGGACGGAAGGCTGATCGAGGTGGTCGCGGCGCCCGAGCCGCTGCTCGAAATCCGCGGCCGCGATCCGCACCACCTCGTCCGCGTCGGCTGGCATCTCGGCAACCGTCATCTGCCGACCCAGATCATGGCCAAGGCCCTGCGCATCCGCCGCGATCACGTCATCGAGGCGATGGTGAAGGGCCTTGGCGCGCGTGTGATCGAGATCGAGGCGCCGTTCGATCCCGAAGGCGGCGCCTACGCCGATGCCGGCCACGCGCATGGACACGACCATGCGCATCACGATCACGGCCATCATCACCATGACCATGGTCACCACCATGATCATGGCTCGCATGACCATGGCCACGAGCACCACCATCACCACGACGAGCATTGCGATCATCCCGATCATCACCACGGCCACAAGCATGCTCATGACCACAAATGAGCCGGTCGGCGCCGGTGATCCTGCCGAGGGCGAGGCGGCGGCGCTGTACCGGCTGATGACCTGGCTTTCGCCGGCATTTCCCGTCGGCGGCTTCTCCTACTCCAGCGGCATCGAATGGGCGGTCGAGGCGGGCGACGTCACCGACACGACGACGCTGGCGGATTGGCTCGATGCGATGCTCGGCGACGGCTCCGGCTTCTGTGACGCCACGTTTCTGGTCCACGCCTATCGCGCCACGGAATCGGGCGAGACGGCCGCATTGAACGAGATCGCCGAGCTCGCGAGCGCCTTCGTGCCGTCGCGCGAGCGGCAGCTGGAGACGACCTCGCAGGGTCGCGCCTTCATCGATATCTCGCGCGCCGCATGGGATGCCGACGGACTGGACGCGACGGTCGCGGCATGCTGCGCGCCATTGGTCTATCCAGTCGCGGTCGGTGTGGTTGCCGCGATGCACGCCGTGCCGTTGGCGCCGACGCTGCACGCCTTCCTGCATGCGCTGGTCTCGAACTGGATTTCCGCCGCCAGCCGGCTCATTCCGCTCGGCCAGACCGATAGCCAGCGTGTGCTGGTGAAGCTGGAAGCCGCCGTCGCCGCCACCGCCAATCGCGCGCTGAATGCAACCCTGGACGATCTCGGCAGCGCGACGTTCCGGGCCGATCTCGCCAGCTTGCGGCACGAGACGCAGTATACCCGCTTGTTTCGGTCGTGAGCGGTGCGGCCGTCAAGTCATCAGGAGAGAACTAGTCACATGGCGAAATCTCACGGTCCCCTGCGTGTCGGTGTCGGCGGTCCGGTCGGATCGGGCAAGACCGCGCTGATGGACCTGCTCTGCAAGACCATGCGCGAGCGCTATGACATTGCGGCGATCACCAACGACATCTACACCAAATGGGATGCGGAGTTCCTGGTGCGTTCGGGATCGCTGACGCCGGATCGCATCGCCGGCGTCGAGACCGGCGGCTGTCCCCACACGGCGATCCGCGAGGATGCCTCGATGAATCTCGCTGCGGTCGCGGACATGCGCGCCAAGTTTCCCGGACTTGACCTCGTGCTGATCGAATCCGGCGGCGACAATCTCGCTGCCACTTTTTCCCCGGAGCTGGCCGACCTCACCATCTACGTCATCGACGTCGCCGCCGGCGACAAGATCCCGTCCAAGGGCGGCCCGGGCATCACCCGGTCCGACCTCCTGGTCATCAACAAGACCGACCTTGCGCCCCATGTCGGGGCGTCCCTGGAGAAGATGGAGACGGATGCCAGGCGCATGCGCGGCGAGCGTCCCTTCGTCATGACCAACCTCAAGAAGAGCGAGGGGCTCGACCGAATCGTCGGCTTCATCGAGGCCAAAGGCGGGCTGAAACGGGCGGGCTGACCGGACGCGACCAGTTGGCGCAGGCGTTTTTCGCCGTAACGCCTGGGCCGTGCCGCAACCCGCGGAACAAATTTCGGACAAGGCGATTAACTACCTCCGGCGCCCGGGGCGAATTCATCCCGGCCAGACCATCGGCCGGACGGATTAAGCTTTCCAGGCGACCCAAGTTGCGTACTGATGCCTCCTCCTTCATTATCTCCGCCACTGGGATTTACCCTGCTTCGGCCTCTGGCCGTTCGAGCGGCGTTCATGTGCTCCGTGTTCATTGCCGACTTCCTGCTTTCGCCTGAGTAATCGCGTGGTCAGGCTGGGTTTCATCATCGGCTTCATCGCTCTGCTCGGGGCCTTGCTCTCCGGGCTTGCGGCTTATCGCGTCCACGACCAGGAGCTGGCACTGGACCGGATCGCGCTGGCGCGTGCGATCGACGTGCATGCGAGCCTGGTTCAGGACCGCCTGACCGAGCGGGAGCTGCTCGCGCGTGTCGCCTCGGGCCTGTTCCGCGCGCCGTCGGTGATCAAGCCGAACATGCTGGAGCCGCTGCGCTCGGCGATCTACGCCTTCAAGACCGACTTTGTGGTGGCCGGCTGGATCGCCCGGCTGAAGCCGAACGAGCTTGCGGACGCGCAAGCCGCCATCGCCAGCGCCGGCTTCCCGAATCCGCAGATCCGCTCGTTTGACGACAAGCCGATCAATCCTGCCGATGTCACCCAGCCGATCGACGTGCTGTTGGATCTCGAGCCGCGCAGCAACGAGACCACGGCCTTGCCCGGCCGCAGCTACGATCAGGATCCGGTTCGCAGCGCGATGCTCACGCGGGCGCGCGCCCAAAAGAGGTCGGTTGCCTCCGACCCGGTGCCGTTGATCCGCGGAAACGGTCCGATCGGCATCATCGTGGCCGCGCCAGTCGTTCCCGAGGGTGCGACGGAGCCGGCCGGCTTCGTCACATTTTCCTACGAGCTCGCCTCGCTGATGCTGGCCAATGACGACATGTCGCTGTTCGCGGTGGCGCTCAGGGATCCGCGCAAGGACGGCGGCGAGCTGATCGCCAATGATCAGGGCGTGGTCTCGACGCGGATCGCGGCGGCGGACGGGGCGCCGTCGGCGACGCGCACGGTGAGCTTCGGTGGCCGCGATTGGCAGCTCGGCTATTACGCGAAGACCAATTCGGTGCGCCGCGCCGAGCAGACCGCCATCATCGTAGCGGCGATCGGTTTTGCCATCACCGCAATGGTGTGCGGCCTGTTCGGTTACGTCGCCTACAACAATCTGCGGCTCAGCCGGGAGATCCAGGTCAGGATCGGCTTCGAGCGGCGGTTGACCGCGGTGATCGACGAGCTCAACCACCGCGTCAAGAACATCCTGGCGGTGATCCAGTCGATCGTGACGCGCACCTTGCGTCACGGCTCGGACATCGACATCGCGCGCGAGCTCCTGATCGGGCGCATCCACGCCATGTCCAACGTGGTGTCGCTGCTCAGCGAGAGCCAGTGGCAGGGTGTCAAGTTGAAGGGCCTGTTCGAGGCGCGCGCGATTCCGCATGCCGATCGCATCGCCGTCACCGGCCCCGACATCGCGGTCAGCGCGCGTGCCGCACAAAGCCTGTCGCTGCTGTTTTTCGAGCTCGCCTCGCATTCCGACGAGGGCCTGTCGCTGGTCGGCAAGCATCCGCACATCACCGCGAACTGGACGGTGACCGGCGAGGAGGGCGATGAGGTCTTCCATTTCCGCTGGGAGGAGTTCAACACCAGCGAGGCGACGCGCCGGCCCGATTCCGATTTCGGCCTGATCTTGCTCGACCGTGTCGCGCCCGAGGCGCTGGGGGGGACCGCCAAGCGCTTCTTCACCGACGTCTCCTACGTCTATGAATTGACCGCGCCGATGGAGACGGTGGTCGACATGACCGAGCGCGACCGCACGGATAAAATCTCGGCGCCGGTCAGGCCGGTGCGAAGCTAGCCCTTCGGCCGTAACACCAGATCGACGAGGCTGCGCGCGTAGCCGGGTGTGATCGGCGCGATGCCGAAGATATAGCGGTAGAACAGGCTGCCATAGATCGCGTCGTATAGATTCTCGGGGGGACCCTCGGCCTGAATGCTGCCGTCCTTCTGGCCGGCGGCGATCATGTCCACCAGCGCGTCGCGGCGGAATTGCAGGTACCGGGCGTAGAACAGCTCGGCCGACCCGGTCTTGGAGATGCATTCGGAGACGACGGCGAGCTGGACCTTGCCGAACTCGCCCTGCAGCGCCTCGGCATAGGCAGCGGCGTGGCGCCGCGCGCGCGCCGCGGGCGTGCCGGCGCTCGCGGGCGGCAGCGGCAGCATCTGCGACGCATGGTGGAGGAAGGCGTCGATCAATAGCGCTTCCCGCGACGGCCACCATTTGTAGATCGTCATCTTGGACACGCTGGAGTGCCGTGCGATCGCATCGATGGTGGTGGCGGCAAGGCCGGTGGCCGCCATCAGCGCATAGGCACTTTCGAGGATGGCGTTGGTGGTCTCGATCGACCTTGGCCGGCCGCGCCGGGGCGCGCGCTCCGCCTCTTCACGCCCGTCTTTCGCCATCGCCACGCCCGGTCTCCTCACGCAGGGTCCCGGCATAGCGCAGGGGCGCCATTCGGCCTAGCAGAATCGCACGATTCGTCGCGAGAAGCGCTCAGCTCCGGGCCCGCTGCCGCAGGGCTGCCGGCAGATCCTGCCGTTTCGACCAGGCGATGTAGTAGGCGAGCCCGGTCATCGCCGCGAAGCCGGTGATGCTCACCGCCACCTGCATCACCACCAGGTTCGGCCCGGTGATTAGGATGAGGTGGCCAGCGAAGGATAGGAACACGGCGACGCAGAATACCGCGAGCCATTCCTCACCACATGCGATCACCGCTTGCAGCGGTTTCCATCTCAGGCCGGGGTGATCCGCCGGAATGAGATGGGTGGCAATGAACGCGAGGGCGAGGAAGTGGACCACCCGATAGGGAGCGAGGTTTTCCTTGTCGGTCGGAGCGATGCTGTTGAGGAGTAGATCGGGCAGGTAAGCGGACAGCGCCGGCGAATGGCGCATCAAGGTGACGGCCATCGCGAAGACCAGGTAGGCGCCGGCGAGGATCCGCAGCCAGGACATGCCATGCAGCGCACGGCCCGGCGCCCCCGTCACGGCGAACCAGCCGCCCAGCACCATCAGCATCTGCCAGCACAGCGGATTGAAGGTCCATTCTCCGTCGGGATAGATCCGAAAATTCCAGTCGAACCAGCGTGCGGCGAGATACAGCGCGACCGATGCTGCCAGCGTCAGGTTCGGTCCTCGCAGCAGGCCCCACAGCACCAACGGAAACAACGCCATCAGCGGGACCATCAGCTGCAGCAGGTCGAGGTTCAGCGGCTCTTCCTGGAGCACGAGACCGCGGACAAGGATGCGCAGCGGGTGCTCGAGAATTCCGGAGATGTTGTATTGGTGGATGATCTCCGGCGCCATCGATTGCCTGGCGACATAGGCGATGGCATCGATATAGATCACGAACAGCACGACATAGGCGGCATAGAGCCGCCAGACCCGGCGAAAGATGCGCGTCGCCGCGACCAGGTAGCCGCGTTCCAGCGCCATCCTGCCATGGATGATGGCAACCCCATACCCTACCACGAACACGAACAGGTCCGCCGCGCCGCTGAAGCCGAAATTGCGCAGCGTCAGCAGGTTGACGACGTTGTTGGGAATATGGTCGACGAATATGGACCAATTGGCGATGCCGAGCGTCAGATAGAGCCTGGCATCATGCTGGAATGCGGCGAGGTTCGCCTTGACGGACGGTTTCATTGAGCAAAATAGCTTTGGGAATCAGGATGATGCTTTTAACGGCAACCGCCTGCTCGTCCGAGTAGCGTTTGCGTGAGCGGGGAAGAACCGCGCCAAACGGCGTCAAATGTGCCGCTTGCTCCATGAAATGCAGATAGATGCGCGCGCAGTAATTATAATGCCGGACCTTTACTCGGCGGGTTCGGCCGACACCTCGTCGGACACGCCGGCGCGGCTCGCCAGGATGCCAAGGGCAACGCCCCCGATCGCCAGAATCGGCAGCAGCCGCTTGACGCCGATGGCACGAACGATTTGGAGCCCGGTGGCGAGGAGCATCGGGTCTGCAAGCATGCTCTGCGCGGCCGATTTCGCGGCGCGCTCGGCCGCGATCTGGGCGCGCTTCTGCACCTCGCGCTTGTAGCTCCAATAGGAGCCTGCCGCGGCCAAGGTCAACAGAAAGAAGATGCCGGCGCCGGCAAGACAAGCCTGCACCGGGCCATATTTCTGCAGCACCCAAATGAAGACGGCGGCACAGAGGAAGCCTGTGGTCACGAGCAGCGCGAAGGCAGCGCCCGCGGCAAGGGAGGTCAGCCGAACCGTCGTGCCGGTTGATGCGCTGATGCCGTCGATGATGCGCTGAAACATGACCTTGCTCCTCAATCCCCGCCAGCCGAATGGTCACGAGCCGGCAGCGGCGGCGTGCCGCCGCCGTATCAAATGGGCGTCGACATCCTTAGCGACGCCAGGCGACGCCGATCAGGAAGCCGATGCCGAGCGCCAGCCCGACGGTCGCCAGCGGCCGCTGCGTGATCGCCTCTTCCAGCGTCTCCTCGATCGAGCCGTAGGCGTCATGTGCGGCTTCCATCATCGCGCTGCCGCGCTCGGACATGTCGTCCATCGCGGAGTCCATGTTCTCGCGCGCCTGGCGATAGCCGCGGCGAGCCTGCTTGCTGGTGGAGTTTGCGAAAGTATTGAGCGCGTCGGTGATCTGGTCGGTGAGGGCGGCGATATCGCTTTTCACGGCTGCTACATCCTTTTCGAGGCGGTCTCGGGTGGCTTTGTCGGTCCAGTCTCTCATCCCGGCTTCGGCATTGGGCGTGGACATCGGGAGCTCCGAACTGTTGACGGCTGAGATGGGCGGAGAACGTTTCGTCGCCGGGTAAGTTCCGTTCGCTGAAACCGGTCAGGCTTGCGGCAGCTGCGGCGAATTCTCCGGCAGCAGGTGGTCCTTCAGGATCAGCGCGACGATCAGGAGCGGCGACGACAGGAACGCGCCCATCGGCCCCCACAGCCAGGTCCAGAACGCGAGCGCGAGCAGCACGGCGAGCGCGTTCAGGGCGAGCCGCCGCCCGATGATCGTCGGCGTGATGAAGTGACCCTCGAGAAAGGTGAGGCCACCGAAGGCGAGCGCGGCCATCAGGCCGCCGCCGAGGGTCGGGAAGGCGATCAGCCCGACCACGACCAGCACCACGAACATCGCCACGGGCCCGATGATCGGGATGAAGTTGAGCGTGGCCGCCAGTGCGCCGAGCCCGGCCGGATTGGGCATTCCGGTGAGCGCGCAGATCAGGCCGGTGGCGACGCCGACGCCGACATTGATGAGGGTGACGGTCAGCAGATAATTGCCGAGATGGACCTCGATCTCGTTGAGGATCCGGAGCGTGCGCAGCCGCGCGTCATGATTGCTGAAGGTCATGATCATGGCCCGCCGCAGGTCGCGCCAGCTTGCGATGAACAGGATCAGGGTGACGAAGAACAGCAGGAATTCGGTAAAGGTCGGTGACAGGAATTCCAGCGTCGGCTGCACCCACTCGATCTTGGGCATGTGGAGGCTCGGCAATCCCTCCGAGCCGCCGAGCATGGCTTGCAGCTCCCGCCAGAGCGCAAGCGGCCGGTCGAATACGTGCAGCTTGTCCTTCAATTGCGCGCCGAGCTCCGGCAGGCGCGTGCTCCACGCCATGACTGGCGAAGCGATCAACGCGACGGCGAAAGCGACCACCGCGCTCACTGCGACCACGATCAGCACGGCGCCGACACTGCGTGGGACCTTGCTTCGCTCCAGGAAGGTGGCCGCCGGAGACAGCATGGTCCCGATGACGAACGCCATCACAACCGGCAGGAAGAACGCCCGGCCGACATAGAGCACGGCGACGATGGCGATCAGCAACAGCCCGGCCAGCGCGAACGCAACGAATTCAGTGCGGCGGATAACCGGCGGCAGCTCGACATGGCTCTCGGGAAACGGATCGCCTTCGCTGTTGCCGGAAATCAAACGTTCACTGGGTAGGACGCGCACAATCTCTCTCCCGCACGGAATCCGTGATCCGCGCGCCCATTGATGACCTGACTAATGCTTGGGCGGCGGGCTGGTTCCATCGCGGCCTCGTGAACAGGTGCTCGCTTGACTGTGACGTCGCTGCCGCACGCTGCGCCGGAACTTCGATCGACCCGGCGGAGTTTGTTGAGGCAGCGCATCACCTGATGCACATCCAACGGGGCAGCTCATGACAAAGTTGTTTGCAGTCCGTCGCAGCTTCTCGCCGCGCGCCGTCGGCGCGTTCGCCTTCGCAACCGCTCTTCTCGCAGTGCCGGTGGGCACCGCGAGCGCGCAAACCTTCGGCTATGCGCCGATGCAGCGGGTGTACCCGCAGGACCTTTACTCGCAGGGCCAATACTTGCAGGACCAAGGCTATTCGCAGGATGACATCAACGAGGCGCCGCAGGTCGCCGATGAGGATGCCCAATTGCCCGACCGGCTGCGCAGGCAGATCGTCGGCTTCGACCGGAGCGAGCCGGCCGGTACGATCGTCATCGATACCAACAGCACCTATCTCTATTACGTGCTCGGAGGCGGCCGCGCGATCCGCTACGGCGTCGGCGTCGGCCGCGAGGGTTTTACCTGGTCGGGCGTGCAAAGCGTCAGCCGCAAGGCCGAGTGGCCGGACTGGCATCCGCCGGCCGAGATGATCGCGCGCCAGCCCTATCTGCCGCGCTTCGTCGCCGGCGGGCCCGGCAACCCGCTCGGTGCGCGCGCGATGTATCTCGGCTCGAGCCAATACCGCATCCACGGTACCAACGATCCCTCCACCATCGGCAAGTTCGTCTCGTCCGGCTGCATCCGCATGACCAACGAGGACGTCATGGATCTGTACAGCCGCGTCAATGTCGGAGCCAAGGTCGTGGTGCTGCCGAAGAACGTGCCGCTAATGGCGAAGGGAGGTGATCCCGTGCGCAAGCGTCCGGCCGTGACGACGCTGCCTTCGGGTCGGCAGGCGCTGAACATGACCACGTCGGCCGTGAATTAGTCTGCGAGGTCCTATGGCGAGACGGCTGATTGACAAACTGGCGGGCGGAGCGGCGATTGTCGTCGTCGTCTCCAGCGGGCTGGCAATGGCGCCGTCGGCGCATGCGCAGGATTTCTTCTCGGGCCTGTTCGGCGGCTTTCGGATGCGGCCGCCGCCGGAAATCCGGATGCCTTTCCCCACCGACGATATGCCGCGCTATGAGGCGCCACGCCAGCGCGCGTCCTACGGCGGCGGCACCGCCTATTGCGTGCGCAGCTGCGACGGTCGCTACTTCCCGGCACAAGGCAATGATGCGGAGAGCAAGGCGCAATCTTGCAAGAGTTTCTGCCCTGCCTCGGAAACCTCGCTGGTCTACGGCGGCAACATCGACGATGCCACGACGGAGAAGGGAAAATCCTATTCGGATCTGCCCAACGCATACCGCTATCGCAATGAGATCGTCGCGGGTTGCACCTGCAACGGCAAGGACCCGGTGGGGCTCGCATCCGTCAAGGTCGAGGACGATCCGACCCTGCGCAAGGGGGATATCGTCGCCGGCGCCAATGGTTTAGTGGTCGCCAGCCGCAATGCCAACGACCGCCGGGGCGTTGCGATGAATTTCTCGCCGCTGCCGGATTCAGTGCGCGCGAGATTCCGCCAGGTCCCCGTGGTGGCGAAAGAGTAGGGAGCGCCGCATCTGTCGGCCTCCGAACCTTGTCGGACGGCAAATGCCGGATTGGCCTGCCGCGGAGGCCTCATGAGATCGCGCGGCAGGGTTTCCGAGATGGAACCGGCTTGGGTGCAGCGCGTTAGAACAGCGTAGCAATTGCCTGAAGGGGGCCTCGCGATGCTGGTCGGC
This sequence comes from Bradyrhizobium sp. USDA 336, assembly GCF_044908355.1. Lineage (NCBI taxonomy): Bacteria > Pseudomonadati > Pseudomonadota > Alphaproteobacteria > Hyphomicrobiales > Nitrobacteraceae > Bradyrhizobium > Bradyrhizobium sp. USDA 336. Next base: position 6,862,323 of record NZ_JBIYDC010000002.1, read on the forward strand.
GTACTCGTCACCTTTCTCGTCGTCATTCTTGTGCTTTATCTCATCAACATGCTGCCAATGGACGGCCGCGCCAAGCAGATCGCGCGCGTCATCGTCATCATCATCGGCATTGTTTCGCTGCTGAAATACCTGGCGGTGTTCTAGCAATCGCAGCCCGGACAAGCGAAGCGGTATCCGGGCCGCAACGAAGGTCCCGGATCGCACTTCACGCCATCCGGGGCTACACCTCAAATCAAAAGCCCCGGCTTTCGCCGGGGCTTCGTTCGTGCTGCTTCAGTGCAGCGACTTCAGCCAGTCGTCGACATCCTGACGGACCTGGTCCTTGGCCTTGCCGTAACGCTCCTGCAACCGGCCCTCAAGCTGCTCGCGGCGGCCCTCGATCAGTTGGAGGTCGTCGTCAGTGAGCTTGCCCCATTTCTCCTTGGCCGATCCCTTGAACTGCTTCCAGTTTCCTTCGATCCGATTCCAGTCCATGACCATCTCCCGTTGGTTGATGGCCCGACAACGCAAGGCGCACGCAGCCTGTTCCGTGACACAGCGGGACGTTTCGCCCAACAAAAAGCCCCGGGCTCGGCCGGGGCTTTCGATGTTCCCGTGACTTTGCTCAGCCGAGCGCGCTTATCCAAGCGCCTCTCTATCCAAGAGCCTCTTTATGCAAGAGCCTTGGCCTCGCGGCGGCGCGCGGTGAGGATGTATTCGGTGTAGCCGTTCGGCTGCTCGCGCCCCTTGAAGATGAGGTCGCAGGCGGCCTTGAAGGCGACGCCGTCAAAGGCGGGTGCCATCGGCTTATAGATGGGATCACCCGCGTTCTGCTTGTCGACGACGACGGCCATGCGCTTGAGCGATTCCATCACTTGGGCCTCGGTGATGACGCCCTGATGCAGCCAGTTGGCAAGGTGCTGGCTGGAAATGCGCAAGGTGGCGCGGTCTTCCATCAGGCCGACATCGTGAATGTCGGGCACCTTGGAGCAGCCGACGCCCTGGTCGATCCAGCGCACGACATAGCCCAGAATGCCCTGGCAATTGTTGTCGATCTCCTGCCTGACGTCATCGGGCGCCCAGTTCGACTTCGACACCGGAATCGTGAGGATGTCGGACAGTTTTGCGCGCGGTCCGCCCTTGGCGAGCTCCTCTTGGCGCGCGATCACGTTGACCTGGTGGTAGTGCAGCGCGTGCAGCGTCGCCGCGGTCGGCGAGGGCACCCAGGCGGTGGTGGCGCCGGCCTGCGGATGGCCGAGCTTCTGCACCAGCATGTCCGCCATCTTGTCGGGGGCGGCCCACATGCCCTTGCCGATCTGGGCGTGGCCGGGCAGGCCACAGGTCAGGCCCATGTCGACGTTCCAGTCCTCATAGGCCTTGATCCAGGCCTGCGCCTTCATCTCATTCTTGCGGATCATCGGGCCCGCTTCCATCGAGGTGTGGATCTCGTCGCCGGTGCGGTCGAGGAAGCCGGTGTTGATGAACATGATGCGCTTGGAGGCGCGCTGGATGCAGGCCTTGAGGTTGACGGTGGTGCGTCGCTCCTCGTCCATGATGCCGACCTTGAGCGTGTTCTCGGGCAGGCCGAGCACCTTCTCGACGCGGTCGAAGATCTCGCAGGTCAGCGAGACCTCGTCCGGGCCGTGCATCTTCGGCTTGACGATGTAGGCAGAACCGGTGCGGCTGTTCTTGACCTTGGAATGGCCCTTGAGGTCGTGGATCGCGAGCAGGCCCGAGACGGCGGCGTCCAACAGGCCTTCCGGAACCTCTTCGCCCTTCTCGTCGAGCACGGCGTCGGTGAACATGTGGTGACCGCAATTGCGCATCAACAGCAGGCTGCGGCCGTGCAACTTGAGCTCGCCCTTGCCGTCCGGCGTCTTGTAGAGGCGGTCGGAATTGAGCGAACGCGTCAGCGTCTTGCCGCCCTTCTCGAAATCGGCCGACAACGTGCCGTTCATCAGGCCGAGCGTGTTGCGGTAGACCAGCACCTTGTCCTCGGCATCGACAGCGGTGACCGAGTCCTCCATGTCCAGAATGGTGGAGACCGCAGCCTCCATGATCATGTCGGCGACGCCGGCCGGATCGTCCTTGCCGATCGCGCTGCTGCGGTCGATCTTGACCTCGATATGCAGGCCGTTGTTGACGAGCAGCACGGCGCTCGGCGCGGCTGGATCACCCTGGAAGCCCGCGAACTGCGCGGCATTCTTCAGCGCGGTGGCGTTGCCGCTCTTCAGCTTCACTGCGAGCTGGCTCGCGACGACGCTATAGCCGGTCACGTCGGTGTGGCTGCCGGTTGCGAGCGGCACGGCGTTATCGAGGAACGCCTTGGCCTTGGCGATCACCTTGTCGCCGCGCGCCTTGTTGTAGCCCTTGCCGCTCTCGGACGGATCATGCGGAATCGCATCGGTACCGTAGAAGGCATCATAGAGCGAGCCCCAGCGTGCGTTCGCCGCGTTCAGCGCGTAGCGCGCATTGGTGAGCGGCACGACGAGCTGCGGGCCGCAGATCTTGCCGATCTCCTCGTCGACATTGGCGGTCTCGACCTTCTGCGTCGCCGGCTCCGGGACGAGATAGCCGATCTCCTTTAGGAAGGCGGTATAGGCATCGAGGTCGAACGCCTTGCCTTTGTTGGCGCGGTGCCAGTCGTCGATCTTGGCCTGCAGATTGTCGCGGAATGCGAGCAGCTCACGGTTCTTCGGCCCGAGCTCCTTAATGATGGCGGCGAGCCCAGCCCAGAACGCATCCGGCGCGATCCCGGTTTTCGGGGCCGCTTCCTTGGCGATGAAGTCAAACAGAACAGGGGCGATCTTCAATCCGTGGGCGTCGACGCGTTTCATGATGGGCTTTCTTGTTGGAAATGGCTGTTTTTGGCTGCTTTTGACCCGACAGCAGCAAAATGCGCCCGCGCGGGGCAGCTTTCCGGACCTATTAGCCCCAAAAAAGAGGCCGTGAGAAGACCCCCGGGGGCTTGTCAAAATGTCAAGGAGAGGGGAAGGCCCCACGCACCGGTGTCATTCCCCGCGACCCGGCTACGCTAAGGCTTCGCCGAGGTTGAGCTCTAGGGGCGCCGAAGCTTTAGCGAAGGCGGCAAGCGGGGAATCCAGTACGCTGCGGCTTCTACGCTGTCTCTGGAATAATGGGTCGCCTGGCCGAGCCGGGCGACGACTAGGGAGGCCTCAAATATTCGCAGCGAGGTCCACGAGCTCGTCGAACAGCACGCCTGATGCCTTCAGCATCTGCTCGATCTCGTCGGCCGCTTCCGCAACCGTTCGCTTCGACGTATCGATCACGAGCTCGGCGGCCTCAGGCTTCTCGTAGTCGTTGCCAATGCCAGTGAACGAGGCGAGTGCGCCGGCGCGGGCTTTCTTGTAATGGCCCTTGGGATCGCGCTCCTCGCACACCTCGGCGGGCGTCGCGACATGGATCTCGCGAAACACGGTGTCGGCGATGCGACGCGCGGCGGCGCGATCTTCGCGCGCGGGCGAGACCGCCGCGACGATGGCGATGTGGCCGTTGCGGGCGAGATGCGTCGCGACCTCGGCGAGGCGGCGGATGTTCTCGCTGCGATCAGTGGCGGAGAAGCCGAGATCGCTGTTGAGCCCGGCGCGCAGCGTGTCGCCATCGAGCAGGATCGGCGAGCCGCCATTGGTGAACAGGCGCCGCTCCAGCGCCCGCGCCAGCGTCGACTTGCCGGAGGCCGGCAGGCCGGTGAGCCAGACCACGGCGCCATTGTGGCGGTAGCGGGCCGAGCGCTCATCGCTACGCAGCGCCGATTCCACCGGCACGATGTCGACAGGCACGGCACGCTGACCGGCATCGACCGACAGCACCAGGCCACCGCCGGCGATGCGCCCGGACACCTCGATCACGAGGCGGCCGGTGCGCGGATTTTCGGTGTAGGGATCGGTCGCGATCGGATTGGACAGGGAGATGTCGATCTCGCCGACATGGTTGCGGCCGATCGCCTTGTTCTCGCTGCTCGAGAGCTCGCCGGGATCGACCGCCTTCTCGATGGCGACCACGGTGGCGCGGCTTTCCTTTGGCCCCGACCGCACCAAAAGCTGGTCGCCCTTGGCGAGCGGCTTGTCGTGCAGCCAGAAGATGCGCGCGCGGAGCCGCCGCGTCTCGCGCGGCGCAGTGCCGGCATGTGCGATGATGTCGCCGCGCTCGACGAACAATTCACGGTCGAGCGTGATGCCGACCGAGCGGCCGGCGCCCTGACGGCCCGCTACCGGCGTCGCCGGCCAGCTCTCGACCGTCTTGATCTTGGCGATCTTACCGGCCGGCATGATCACGATCTCGTCGCCCGCAATCAGGCTGCCGGATTCGATGCGGCCGGCGACGATGCGGCGATCATCGAACTTGTAGATCGCCTGCACCGGGAGCCGCAGCGCCAGCGCTTCCAGCGGACGCGCCGGCTCAAGGTGATCAAGCGCCTCGACCACGGTCGGTCCCTTGTACCAAGAGATGCGGTCGGTGCGCATTGCGACGCCGTCGCCGTCACGCGCGGAAATCGGGATCACGGCCGTGGGCGTCACGCCGAGGCCGTTCAGATGCGCGGAGATCTCGTCGCTGATGTCCTTGAAGCGTGCGGCGGAGAAATCGACGCGGTCCATCTTGTTGACGACGACCGCGACCTGCTTCACCCCGAGCAGATGCAGGAGATAGCCGTGCCGCCTGGTCTGGTCGCGCACGCCCTCCAGCGCGTCGATGATCAGCACCGCACCGTCGGCCTGCGAGGCGCCGGTGATCATGTTGCGGAGGAATTCGGCGTGACCGGGCGCATCGATCAGCACGATGTCGCGCGAATTGGTGCGGAAGCGGATCTGCGTGGTGTCGATGGTGATGCCCTGGTCGCGCTCGGTCTGCAGCGCGTCGAGCAGGAACGACCATTCGAACGGCATGCCGCGCCGCGCGCTGACGGCCTTGAGCATTTCGAGCTTGCCCTCGGGCAGGCTGCCGGTTTCATGCAGGAGGCGGCCGACCAGGGTCGACTTGCCGTGGTCGACATGGCCGACGATGACAATGCGGACCTGGGGACGCGTGGTGCCGTTCGGCGTGCCGGGCGAGGCTGACGTGACGATCATGTTCATGGCCGCGTCCTTGATCAGAGATAGCCGGCGACGCGAAGGCGCTCGAAGGCGTCCTCGGTCTCGTGGTCGAGTGCGCGGCCCGAGCGCTCCGGCACTTTGGTCTGCTCGAGCTCGATCAGGATCTCGTCGATGCTCGCAGCGTTCGAGGCAACCGGATTGGTGATGTCCTGGTCACCCAGCGAGCGATAACGCTTGCCGTCCTTGGCGAGGTACAGCGGAATGATCGGGATGTTCTCGCGCTTGGTGTAGGCCCAGATGTCGGCCTCGGTCCAATGCAGGATGGGATGGATGCGCAGATGCGCGCCTTGCGGCGGCGAGGCGTTGAAATGATCCCAGAACTCCGGCGGCTGGTCGCGCACGTCCCAATTGCCCTCCAAGCCGCGCGGCGAGAACACCCGCTCCTTGGCGCGCGTCGCTTCCTCGTCGCGGCGGATACCGGCGATCAGGCCGTCGAAGCCATACTTGGCGAGCGCCATCTTGAGGCCCTCGGTCTTGCGCGCGGCGGACCGGGCGGCCGGCGGCAACGTTGGGTCGACGGCATCGATCGGCGGGCAGGGCTCGACGCGCAGATCGAGATCCCATTCCTTGCCGTAATGATCGCGGAAGCGATACATCTCCGGAAACTTCTTGCCAGTATCGACGTGAAGGGCCGGGAACGGCATCTTGCCGAAGAAGGCTTTCCGCGCCAGCCAGATCATGACGTTGGAGTCCTTGCCGAGCGACCACAACAGGGCAATCTTCTTCAGCCGGGCAAAGGCCTCACGGAAGATGTAGATGCTCTGCGCTTCGAGCTGGTCGAGATGGTCCATGCTCGGGGCAAGTTCGGCAGAAAATTCGTGGGCGCGCACGCGCTCAGCCAGCGCCGGATTGCTCAGTCGATCAGCAGCGGAATCGTCCTTGAGAAGATGCATCTCTGCCACTTTGCGTTTGGAGGCGAAAATTCTATAGTTGCAGTGCGCAAGAGAAGAAAAAATTTTCTCTTTGCGCGCTAGAAACGAGACATATATAGAAAATAATTCCAGTCAACCCCGTTTGTGGGGAAGCGAGTATCACATGCGGTTCTTGCCGGTGTTTCTCGATCTCAAGGCCGGCCCGGTGGTCCTCATCGGGGCGGGCGAGCTTTTGCGCGCCAAGCTGCGCGTGCTCGCCGCTGCCGGCGCGCGCCTGCGCGTGCATGCGATCGATGGCAATCATGACCTCGGCTTGGGCTCCGAAGACGGAGCGCGCATCGAGATCGCGGCGGGCGATCCGCTCACGGCGGATCTTTCCGGCGTCATCGCCGTCGTCTGTGCGGGCGCAGGCGATGTCGGTGTCGCCATGTCGGCTCGCGCCAAGGCGGCTGGCCTGCCCGTCAACGTCATGGACGACCTCGAGCATTCCAGCTTCATCTTTCCGGCCATCGTCGATCGCGGCGATGTCGTGGTCGCGGTCGGCACCGGCGGCACCTCCCCGGTGGTGGCGCGGCGCGTGCGCGAGAAGATCGAGGCGCTGCTGCCGGCGCGCATCGGCGAGCTCGCCGAGTTCATTGGCACCTTCCGCAAGTCGATCAACGAGCGCATCGCCGAGTTTCCGCTGCGCCGCCGCTTCTGGGAGCGCGTCATCGACGGTCCGATCGGCGCCGCCGTGCTCGCCGGCCGCAACAGCGAAGCCGATGCATCGCTCAAGGCGATCTCCGATCCCACCGCATTCGCGCGCGCCGACAAGCCGGAAGGCTCCGTCGCACTGGTCGGCGCCGGCCCCGGCGATCCCGATCTGCTCACCATCAAGGCGCTGCGCGCGCTGCAGGACGCCGACATCGTCTTCCATGACGAGCTGGTCTCGCCCGAGATTCTCGACCGCATTCGCCGCGACACCACGCGCGTTCCGGTCGGCCGCCGCGTCGGCAAGCCCGGCATCGGTCAGGACGCCATCAACAAGCGCATGATCGAGGCCGCGCAATCGGGCCAGCGTGTCGTGCGGCTGAAGGGCGGCGATTCCTTCGTGTTCGGCCGCGGCGGCGAAGAGGTGGAAGCGCTGCGCGCCGCCGGCGTCGCCTATTCGATCATTCCCGGCATTACCGCAGGGCTCGGCGCCGCCGCCGATTTCGAGGTGCCGCTCACTTATCGTCACGAAGCGACCCGCATCACCTTCCTCACCGCACACAAGGCCCGCGATGCCGAGAACGTGGATTGGTCGACGCTGACCGACACGAGGATGACGGTCGTGGTCTACATGGGCATGACCGCAGCGCCCGCCGTGCGCGCAGGCTTGTTCGCGGCCGGCCGCTCGCCGGAGACGCCGGTCGGCGTGTTCGCCCGCGTCACGCGGCCGGATGCGCAAGGCGCAATTGGCACGCTGCGCGATCTGCCGGAACTGGTGCGGCAGATCCATGGCGGTCCCGCCATCCTCATCATCGGCGACGTGGTCCGGCATGCCGGCTCGCTTCGCCGCCAGACACCCAAACAAATCATCTCTGACCTATTGGATGCAGCCGAATGACCTCTCCGCTCGAACAAAAGAAGATTCGTATCGCCGGCCCCTCGGTCGTGACCGCCAACCGTACCTGGGACGGCATCGTGGTCTACCGCACCGCCGCCAAGAGCTGGTCCGCCGAGCTGTCGGAAGCCGCGATCGTGCGCAACTCCGACGAGGCCAAGGCGTTGCTTGCGGAAGCCGTGGCCGATGACGTCGGCGCCATCGGCCCCTATATCGCGCCGGTGCAGATCGGCGACGATGGCAAGGTCCAGCCCGGCAATCTGCGCGAGCAGATTCGCCGCACCGGCGTCACCATCGGACAGCCGGCCCAGGTTTAAGGCGCCCACTTATGTATGCTTACGACGAAATCGACCGCACGCTCGTCAACGAGCGCGTCTCGGAGTTCCGCGACCAGGTGAAGCGGCGCCTGTCCGGCGAGCTCACCGAGGACGAGTTCAAAATTCTGCGGCTGCAGAACGGCGTCTATCTGCAGCTGCACGCTTATATGTTCCGCGTCGCGATCCCCTATGGCACGCTGGCGACGAACCAGATGCGGGCGCTCGCCCATGTCGCGCGCAAATACGATCGCGGCTACGGCCACTTCACCACGCGGCAGAATATCCAGTTCAACTGGATCAAGCTTGCCGAACTCCCGGATGCACTCGAAGACCTCGCCAAGGTCGGCATCCACGCGATGCAGACCTCCGGCAACAACATGCGCAACGTCACCTCGGATCAGTGGGCCGGCGTCGCGCCGGGCGAGATCGAGGACCCCCGCATCTGGTCGGAGCTGATCCGCCAGCACACCACGCTGCATCCGGAATTCTCGTTCCTGCCGCGCAAGTTCAAGATCGCGATCACCGCCTCGGACCACGACCGCGCCGCGATCAAGATCCATGACATCGGCCTGCGCTTGATCAAGAACGAGAAGGGCGAGACCGGTTTCGAGGTGCTGGTCGGCGGCGGTCTCGGCCGCACGCCGTTCATCGCCAAGACCATCAAGCACTTCGTGCACGGCCGCGACATCCTCAGCTACATCGAGGCGATCTTACGCGTCTACAATCAGTACGGCCGCCGGGACAACATCTACAAGGCGCGCATCAAGATCCTGGTCCACGAGCTCGGCATCGAGAAATTCTCGCGCGAGGTCGAGGACGAGTGGCAGCACATTCGCAACTCCTCGCTCCAGATCGACGACGAGGTGATCGAGGACATCCGCTCGCGCTTCACCTATCCTGCCTACGAGAAGCTGCCGCACATGCCGGACGAGCTGCGGCAGGCCGCGGCCGACCCCGATTTCGAGGCATGGCGCAAGAACTCGGTGGCCCCGCACAAGGTGCAGGGTTACTCCATCGTCACGATCTCGCTGAAGCCGGCCGGCGGGCCTCCGGGCGATGCCACCGCCGAGCAGATGGACGCGCTGGCAGATCTTGCCGACAAATATTCCTTCGGCGAGATCCGCGTCGGCCATGAGCAGAACCTGGCGCTGCCGCACGTCGCCAAGCGCGACCTGCCGGCGCTGTGGAAGGCGCTCGACAAGCTCGGGCTGGCGACGCCCAACGTCAACCTGATCACCGACATCATCGCTTGCCCCGGGCTCGATTATTGCTCGCTGGCGAATGCGCGCTCGATCCCGATCGCGCAGGAGCTGACGCGGCGCTTCGCCAATCACGAGCTCGCCAACCTGATCGGCCGCCTGCACATCAACATCTCCGGCTGCATCAATGCCTGCGGCCATCACCATGTCGGCCATATCGGCATTCTCGGCGTCGAGAAGAACGGCGAGGAGGTCTACCAGATCACCATCGGCGGCCGTGCCGACGAGAACGCCGCGCTCGGCACCCTGATCGGTCCCGGCGTCAAGTTCGACGAGGTCGCCGACGTGGTCGAGGACATCGTGGAAGCCTATCTGGCGCTGCGCGAGCGGCCTGAAGAGCTGTTCATGGACACGGTGAAGCGCCTCGGCGTCGAACCCTTCAAGGAGCGCGTCTATGCCACTCGTTAATGGCGGAAAGATCACGGACGACAGCTTCGTCAAGCTCGCCGTCGACACGCCGCTGCCCGAGGGCGGCGACATCCTGGTGCCCGCCGAGCGCTTCCTCGGCGAGGCCGAGGGCTTGCTCAAGCGCGCCGGAAAGGTCGGCGTGATCTGGCCCAACAATCGCGACATCGCCGAACTCGTGCCGTATCTCGGCCAGATCGCCGCCGTCGCGCTGGTGTTCCCGACCTTCCGTGACGGGCGCGCCTACAGTCAGGCGCGGCTGCTGCGCGAACGTTACAATTATCGCGGCGAATTGCGCGCGACCGGTCAGGTGCTGCGCGACCAGTTCGTGTTCATGCTGCGCGCCGGCTTCGATGCCTTCGAAGTCAAGAAGCAGGCCGACGCGGAGGCCTTCATGCAGACCGCCAAGCGCTATTCGGTGTTCTACCAGCCGACCGGCGATGGCCGCATCACCGCGCTGCACCGGCGCATGCAGCTGCGCCATTCCGAAGGGGTCGGCACGTGAACGCGATCGCGCCTCAGGTTTCGCCCGTGTCTGCGCTACCTTCGGCGGACGAGCTCGATCGCGCCTTGCGCGATGCCTCGCCCGCGGAGGTCATTGCCGCGGCGCTGAAGACGGTCGGGCGCGAGAAGCTTGCGCTGGTGTCGTCCTTCGGCACGGAATCGGCGACGCTGTTGAAGGTCATGTCGGATGTCGATCCCGCAATCCCCGTGATCTTTCTCGACACCGGCTGGTTGTTTGAGGAGACGCTGGCTTATCGCGATACGCTGATTGCGACGCTGGGCCTGAAGGACGTTCGCTCGATCAAGCCGGCCGAGGAGACGCTGTTGCGCGAAGATCCCGACCGCGACCTCTGGTTCTCCGATCCCGACGCCTGCTGCCGGATCCGCAAGGTCGAGCCGCTGGCGCGTGCGCTGAAGCCGTTCGACGCCTGGCTCAACGGCCGCAAGCGCTTTCAGGGCAATGCGCGCGCCGACATTCCGGTCGTCGAGGACGACGGCGCGCGGCTGAAGTTCAATCCCTTCGCCAACGTCTCGCGCGAGGAGATCGAGGCGATCTTCACCCGCGCCAAATTGCCGCGGCACCCTCTGGTTGTGTCAGGATTCCTGTCGGTTGGGTGCATGCCTTGCACCAGCAGAACGACTGAAGGTGAGGATGCACGCGCCGGCCGGTGGCGCGGCCGGGCCAAGACAGAATGCGGCATCCATACGATGAAGACTTCGTAGCACAGTCACGCTGCGAGCTAGCGAACAAGAAAATCGGGTTCCGTTGACACAAGAGCGTTTCGCCAGGAGTTATGCCTGCCGTCGACGACGCCGATGTCGTCGAGGTGAATGGAGATGGACATGATGCGCCGTATCGTTCCGCTCGCCGCAGGATTGCTCGCGACGGGGCTCTGGGCAGGCTCGGCTCTGGCCGCCGACATCAATCTGCTGAACGTGTCGTACGATCCGACGCGCGAGCTCTATGTCGAGTTCAACAAGGCGTTCGCGAGCGCCTACCAGAAGGAAACCGGCAAGAGCGTCGAGATCAAGCAGTCGCACGGCGGCAGCGGCTCGCAAGCACGCGCGGTGATCGACGGCTTGCAGGCCGATGTGGTGACGCTTGCGCTCGCCTATGACATCGACGCCATCGCGAACAAGCGCCTTACCGCGGCGGATTGGCAGAAGCGGCTGCCGCAGAATTCATCACCCTATACCTCGACCATCGTTTTCCTGGTGCGCAAGGGCAATCCCAAGGGCATCAAGGACTGGGACGATCTGATCAAGCCGGGCGTCGCCGTCATCACGCCGAACCCGAAGACGTCGGGCGGCGCGCGCTGGAATTATCTGGCCGCCTGGGGCTTTGCGCAGAAGAAATACGGTTCGACCGACAAGGCCAAGGACTTCGTCGGGAAGCTCTTCCAGCAGGTGCCGGTGCTCGATACCGGCGCCCGGGGCGCCACTGTGACCTTTGTCGAGCGCGGCGTCGGTGACGTGCTGCTCGCGTGGGAGAACGAGGCGTTCCTGGCCCTGAAGGAATTCGGTGCGAACAAGTTCGAGATCGTTGCACCGCCGCAGTCGATCCTCGCCGAGCCGCCGGTCGCGATCGTGGACAAGGTTGCCGACAAAAAGGGCACCCGCAATGCGGCTGACGCCTACCTTCAATACTGGTACACCAAGGAAGGGCAGGAGATCGCCGCGCGCAATTTCTACCGTCCGCGCGATGCCGAGACCGCCAAAAAGTATGAAAATTCCTTCGCCAAGGTCGAGCTGTTCACGATCGACGACGTCTTCGGCGGCTGGACCAAGGCACAGAAGGAACATTTTGCAGACGGCGGCGTTTTCGATCAGATTTACAAGAACTGATCGGGCGCTGTCGTAGGGGGCTTTAGCAGGGGGCCTGGTGAGCGCACTCGCAGCACGACGCCGGACATTGCCGGGCTTCGGTCTCACCATGGGACTGACGCTTTCCTGGCTGTCCGTGATCATCCTGATTCCACTCGCCGGCCTGTTCCTGAGATCGCTCGAGCTCAGCCCCGAGCAGTTCTGGAACATCCTCTCCAGCCGCCGCACCCTGAACGCGCTCCGCGTCTCGTTCGGCCTCGCCTTTGCGGCGGCTTGCGTCAATCTGGTGATGGGCAGCATCATCGTCTGGGCGCTGGTCCGCTACCGCTTCCCCGGCCGCCGCATTTTCGATGCCATCGTCGACGTGCCGTTTGCGCTGCCGACGGCGGTGGCCGGCGTCGCGCTGACGGCGCTGTTCGCCGAGAAGGGCTGGTTGGGTGCGCCGCTCGCCGCGCTCGGCCTCAAGGTGGCGTTCACGCCGGTCGGCATCTTCGTCGCTATGATCTTCATCGGCATTCCCTTCGTTGTCCGCACCGTGCAGCCGGTGCTGCAGGATCTCGACCCTGAAATCGAGGAGGCCGCGGGCAGCCTGGGGGCCAGCCGCTTGCAGACCATCGTTCGCGTGATCCTGCCTTCGCTCGCGCCGGCGCTGCTCACGGGCCTCGCGCTCGCCTTCGCCCGCGCGGTCGGTGAATACGGCTCGGTGATCTTCATCGCCGGCAATCTGCCCAACGTCTCCGAGATCGCGCCGCTCTTGATCGTGATACGCCTGTCCGAATTCCGTTACGCCGATGCGACCGCGATTGCGGTGGTCATGCTGGTCGTCTCCTTCGTCATCATCTTCGCGGTCAATCGGCTCCAGCGCTGGGCGCAGAGCCGGATCCCGGCGCGCTGAGGGCGGACCATGACGATGCAGATCGCAGATTCCGTGTCGCTCTCGGCCTCCGACTCGCAGGCACGCGCGCACGCGGCGGCGGCGCGGAACAATTTGCGCACCGAGCCGCGCGCTGTCCGTATCATCATCATCACGCTGGCGTTGCTGTTTCTCACCGTCTTCGTCGTGCTGCCGCTGGTCGTCGTGTTCGCGCAGGCATTTTCGCGCGGCATCCTCGCCTATTTCGCCGCGCTCGCCGAGCCGGAGGCGATGGCGGCGATCAAGCTGACGTTGATCGTCGCGGCGATCTCGGTCGGGCTCAATCTGGTGTTCGGCCTCGTCGCCGCCTGGGCGATTGCAAAATTCGAGTTTCCGGGCAAGACCTTCCTGATCACGCTGATCGACCTGCCGTTCTCGGTCAGCCCGGTGATCTCGGGCCTCGTCTTCGTGCTATTGTTCGGCGCGCAAGGCTATTTCGGCAGTTGGCTGCGCGAGCACGACATCCAGATCCTGTTCGCGGTCCCCGGCATCGCGCTCGCCACCACCTTCGTAACCTTCCCCTTCGTGGCGCGCGCGCTGATCCCCCTGATGCAGGAGCAGGGCACGCAGGAGGAGGAGGCCGCGATCTCGCTCGGCGCCTCCGGCCTGCAGACCTTCTTCCGCGTCACCCTGCCCAACATCAAATGGGGCGTGCTCTACGGCGTCCTGCTCTGCAACGCGCGCGCGATGGGCGAGTTCGGTGCGGTCTCCGTCGTCTCCGGCCACATCCGCGGCGAGACCAACACCATGCCGCTCTTGGTCGAGATCCTCTACAACGAATACCAGTTCGTCGCCGCTTTCGCGATCGCCTCGCTGCTCGCAATGCTGGCGCTGATCACGCTGATCGCAAAAACCGTTCTCGAACGTCATCTCGACGAAGGACAAGACGCCAGTGACCATTGAAGTCAAGAATCTCGTCAAGAAATTCGGCAGTTTTGCAGCCCTCGACGGCGTCGATCTCAAGGTTAATGACGGTGAGCTGCTGGCGCTGCTCGGCCCGTCCGGCTCCGGCAAGACTACCTTGCTGCGGATCATCGCCGGCCTCGACTGGCCGGACTCAGGCGAAGTCTCCTTCAACGGTGAGGACGCGCTGGCGCAAGGAGCCCGCGAGCGCCACGTCGGATTCGTGTTCCAGCACTATGCGCTGTTCCGCCACATGACGGTGTTCGAGAACGTTGCCTTTGGCCTCCGCGTGCAGCCGCGCGCGGTCCGAAAGGATGAGGCTGCTATCCGCTCGCGCGTCAAGGAGCTGCTCGATCTGGTGCAGCTCGACTGGCTCGCCGACCGCTATCCGAGCCAGCTTTCCGGCGGCCAGCGTCAGCGCATCGCGCTCGCCCGTGCGCTTGCGATCGAGCCGCGCATTCTGCTGCTCGACGAACCCTTCGGCGCGCTCGACGCCAAGGTGCGCAAGGAGCTGCGCAAATGGCTGCGCTCGCTGCATCACGAGATCCACGTCACCTCGATCTTCGTCACGCACGACCAGGAGGAGGCGCTGGAAGTCGCCAACCGCGTCGTGGTGATGGACAAGGGACGGATCGAGCAGATCGGCTCGCCCGACGATGTCTACGACAATCCGGCGACGGCGTTCGTGCACGGCTTCATCGGCGAATCCATCGTGCTGCCGATCCAGATCGGCGATGGTGCGATCCGGCTCGGCGACCGGCAGCTCGATCTGGCGGCCGATGGGCTTGCGCCTGGCGCGTCGAAGCTGTTCGTGCGGCGACATGACATGCTGGTCGGCCCGCCCGGCAGCGGCGCCTTCGAGGGCGCGGTCCAGCACGTCCGTAATTTCGGCCCGGTGCAGCGGGCGGAAGTAGCCCTGTCCGGCGGCGAGACCATCGAGATCGACGCCCCCCGCGACAAGGAACTGCGTGCCGGCGACACGATCGGCCTCAATCCGCGCCGCTACCGAATTTTTGCGGGCTAGGCCCGTCGTCATTCCGCCCCCGGAATGACGGCTCAAATTCTCTTCAAAATTCACCTTTCAGCCATTGTTGGTATGCAACAACAGCCCCTCATTTGGGGGCCCCGATTCATGCGCGCTGCGGCCGCAATTCTCATCATGTTGCTGCTTGCCGGCTGTGCCGGCAACGAAGCTCCGGTCCAGCAGCCGTCGATGTATGCCGACATGGCGGTCCCGGGCTCCAAGCTCGACGTCCAGGCAGCTGCGATCATGATCTCGCAATACCGCCAGAACAACGGGCTCGGTACGGTCGTGGTCGACCCGGATTTGACTCGGCTCGCCGAATCCCAATCGGGCGCGATGGCGGCGGCCAACAAGATGGACCACGACGTCCGCGCGCCGCTCGCCAAGCGTCTGGCCTCTGGCGGTTATCCCGCCACCGTGGCGGTCGAGAACATCTCCGCCGGCTATCATACGCTGGCGGAAGCGTTTTCCGGCTGGCGCGACTCGCCTCCGCACCGCGCCAACATGCTCAAGAGCGGTGTCACAAAATTAGGCATCGCGGCGAGCTATGCTCCAGGAACCAAATACAAGGTGTTCTGGACCATGATCCTGGCCTCCACCGAGCCTCGATAAGCCAGACTTGATCCCGGGTATGCATTGACGTCGCGGCGGAGTGTCGCCACGGTGGCCAGCCTTTTGCTATTGTTCCCGCATGAGCGATCATAGTCCGGAAACCGCAACAATCCCCACGAATGCGCAACGCGTCCTGGTCCTCCAGGGCGGCGGCGCGCTCGGCTCGTACCAGGCTGGCGCCTTCCAGGCGCTGTGTGGCTACGGCTTCGATCCGGAATGGGTCGCCGGCATCTCGATCGGCGCGGTCAATGCCGCCATCATCGCCGGCAACGAGGGGCACACCCGCGTCGAGCGGCTCAAGGAATTTTGGGAAATGGTGTCGGCCCCGGTGCCGTGGAAGCCGGTCGGCAAGAGCGACCGCAGCCGCGAGCTGTTCAATTCCACCAGTGCCGCGCTGATTGCGACGTTCGGCGTGCCCGGCTTCTTCACGCCACGCATTCCGCCGGCGCCGCTGTGGCCGCCGGGGCATCCCGAGGCCGAAAGCTATTACGATACCTCGCCGCTGAAGAAGACGCTGGAACGTCTCGTCGATTTCGACCGCATCAACGATCTGAAGACACGCCTGTCGGTCGGCGCGGTCGGCGTCACCTCGGGCAATTTCAGATATTTCGACAATTACGCGTGCAAGAAGCTCGGCAAGAAGATCGGCCCCGAGCACATCATGGCCTCCGGCGCGCTGCCGCCGGGCTTTCCCTCCGTCGTCATCGACGGCGAGCATTATTGGGACGGCGGCATCGCCTCCAACACTCCGCTCGACTACGTGCTCGATGCCGAGGTCGAACGCGACATGCTGATCTTTCAGGTCGATTTGTTTTCCGCGCGGGGCGAACTGCCGAACTCGCTGCTGGAGGCGGCCGAGCGCGAAAAGGACATCCGCTATTCCAGCCGCACGCGGATGAACACCGACAAGAACAAGCAGCTGCACAACGCCCGCAGGGCCGTGCGCGATCTGATCGGCAAATTGCCGGACTATCTCAAGAATGATCCTTCCGTCGAATTCCTGGCGAAAGTGTCGCGCGAAAGCACCGTCACCGTGGTGCACCTGATCTATCGCAGCAAGAACTACGAATCCTCGTCCAAGGATTACGATTTCTCGCACATTGCCATGGTCGAGCATTGGGAAGCCGGCGTGCGCGACGTGCATCTGTCGATGCGCCACAAGGACTGGCTGGAGCGGCCGCAGTCCGGCGAGACCATGGTGACCTACGATCTCACGGGGGACGTCACCGCGCCCCCGGCAAAAAGGAGCGAATAGAATGGGTACTCTGTCAGGCAAGAACGCCGTCGTGACCGGATCGACCAGCGGCATCGGGCTCGCTTACGCGCGCGCCTTCGCCGGCGCCGGTGCCAACGTCGTCATCAACGGTTTCGGCTCGCCGGAGGACATCGAGAAGGAGCGCGCCAAGATCGAATCCGATTTCGGCGTCAAGGCGGTCTACTCGCCCGCCGACATGACCAAGCCCGCCGAGGTCGCCGGCATGATCGCGCTCGGCGAGAAGACGTTCGGCTCGGTCGACATCCTCGTCAACAATGCCGGCATCCAGTTCGTCTCGCCGATCGAGGAATTCCCGCCGGAGAAATGGGACCAGATCATCGCGATCAATCTGTCCTCGGCCTTCCACGCCATCCGCGCCGCGGTGCCCGGTATGAAGAAGAAGGGCTGGGGCCGCATCATCAACACGGCGTCGGCGCACTCGCTGGTGGCCTCGCCATTCAAGTCGGCCTACGTCTCGGCCAAGCACGGCATCGCCGGCCTCACCAAGACCGTGGCGCTGGAAGTCGCGACCCACAAGATCACCTGCAACTGCATCAGCCCCGGCTACGTCTGGACCCCGCTGGTCGAGAAGCAGATCCCCGACACGATGAAGGCGCGCAATCTGACGCGCGAGCAGGTCATCAACGACGTGCTGCTCGATGCGCAGCCGACCAAGGAGTTCGTCACCTCCGAGCAGGTCGCCGCGCTCGCCCTGTTCCTGTGCAGCGACGACGCCGCCCAGATCACCGGCACCAACCTCTCGATCGACGGCGGCTGGACCGCGGAGTAAGAGGCGATGCCGTAGGGTGGGCAAAGGCGTTCTTGCGCCGTGCCCACCAATTTTCCGCTGCTCGCGACCAGCGTCAGCGGCACTGGGTGTCTCACCTCTTCCCGCGCCTTCTGCGAACCAGCCGTTCTCAGGTCCGAGGCGAACCATATTGGCTTTCCGGTTCGTTCAGTCCGGCAAGGGGCCGCCGCGACGTGTGGCGGATATGGACGATATGAACGAACTCGCCACTGACACGGTAAAATATCCGAAATGGATAGCGGACGACCGTTACCACGCGGACTTGGGAACGTTGTGTGACCCGTGGCGATGAGAAAGGCGCACCCCGGACGCGCTCGATAACATCCGCAAATCTTCGTCCTATGGCATCGGCGATCGCTGGGCTGGCGTTGCTGGCATAATAGGTTGCAATGTTTTCGAGGTCAGCAAGCGCCTCTCGGGACCAGACGACCTTCATCCGCGCCTGAATTTCGCGAAGACTTCTGCGACCTCGGCATCCGAAGCGAACTCGCCGCGATCTATGGAGGCTAACGCAGCGTCGATACTTCGCAGCTCTTCCTGCGTCGCAACATACTCGCCGCCGAGCAGTTCGCTCTCGATTTCGCTGGCAATCGCAACCAGCTCGTTCTGGGCCTCTTCGGGCCAAGTCTGGGCACGTTCCAGAAGATCTCGCAGATCGCTTGCAGCCATACCCGACTATATCAGGTGCCGAAGAGCTTTCCAATCATCTCAAGCTGATGGCTAACGTCCGAACGCCAGCACGTGCAGCCCGAGCCGCTGCCGCACGATCCAGAACAGCAGCACCGTCTCGAAGGTGAGGGAGATCGAGGTCGCGGCCGCCGCGCCATGGCCGCCGTAGCGCGGGACCAGCGCGATGCAGAGCACTAGGTTCATCACGAAGGCCAGCGCATAGGCGAGCGCGCAGATCTTCTGCTGGCCGAGCATGTTGAGCAGGCGCTCCACCGGGCCGATCGCGGCGCGCACCACGAGGCCGATCGCGGCCACAAACATGATGTCGTAGCCGATCACGAATTGTGGTCCGAACAGCCAGAGCAGCGGCTTGCCGAGCGCGAGCAGCACGATGGTCGCGGCCAGCGACGGCCAGAACGTCCAGGTGATGGCATGCGCGACGTAGGCCGACAGGCGCGCCTTGTCGCCGCTGGCATAGTATTCGGCGAAGCGGTGTGCCGTCGTGGCTGACATCGCGTAGTGGATGAACGAGACCAGCGCCAGCGTCTTCACCACGGCGAAATAGACGCCGACCTCGTCCGAGGGACGGAATTGCTGCAGCACCAGCACGTCGGTGTAGGACAGGAGCAGGTAGAAGCTCTCGACCAGCAGGATCGGTAGCGAGACGGCGAGCCAGCCCTTGACGTCATAGGCCTTCGGTCCCGGTGTGATGTGATCGGCGAGCTTGCGGTTCAGCACCACCATCTGCCCGGCCATTGCGATCCATACCGCGCAAAGGCTTGCCACCATCGCGGCGACCGCGCCGAGGTGATAGCCGAGCAGGAAGGCGAGCGCCGTGATGCCGATGATCAGCGCCTGACGGATGATGAATTGCGGCATCAGGCCGAGTTGCATCCAGTCGTGCGAGCGCGCGATGCCGTCCTGGGTGTTCGCGACGACGAAAGCGGGCAGCGTCATGCAGCCGATATAAAGCGGCAGCACCTCGGCCGGATCGATCCAGGGCGACAGCAATTTGACGATGCCGGCAAGGCCGAGCGACACCAGCGTGGACACGGCAAAGGTCAGCCAGCGGCTGCCGGACAGGAAGCCGCGCAGCAGCGCGTGCGCGCCGCTGGCGCGGTACTCCGGAATGATTTTTTGCGCGGAGGCCGAGATGCCGAAATCCATCATGCTGCCGAGCAGCAGCACCCAGGTCCAGACATAGACGTAGATGCCGTAATCGGACGTGCCCATCCAGCGCGCGAGCAACACCTGCGAGACATAAGCGAGGCCGGCGCTGATGACGCGAATGATGAAGATGGTGCCGGCGAGCCGCCGGGTCAGCGACGCCTCGCTCGATCCGCCCGCGAGCTTGGCGCGCAGCCGCGCGACCAGCCCGGCCGGTCCGGTCGTTGCGGGTGGTGCGTCCATCACGGCCAATTCGAACAATCCCTAGCGACCTGCAGCGGCAGGCGTGGGATTAGCAACCATTCGTTAAGATTCGGTTGGGCAGCTATTCAATGCTCGGTGTCGTCCCGGACAAGCGCGCCTCAAGCGCGCGCCGATCCGGGACCACAGCTGAAAGTGGAACGGCAGCAGTGCAACTCACTCGCGCCGTCCGGCCTCACTCCAAATTCGTGTTGAACTCGTACGCCTTCTCCGGCCCGACCAGCGTGAACTTCAGTGCGGCGCCCTCGGGCTTGGCACCCGGCGGCAGCCCGTCGAGCTCGAACGAGAAGCGCACGACTCCCGACGCGCCGTGCTGCACCGGCGCCGGAATCGGCAGCGCCCAATCGGGTGTCGGGCCTTCCACGAACAGATTGACGTTGCTTCTGTCCGGCGCCACCACGTCGACCACCACGTTCTTGGGCCCGTCACGCTTGACGTCACGAATGGTGAGCGGATTGGGATCGCCGATATTGGCGGGCTTCGGCACGGTGTCGAGCGCGGCACGCAAGTTCGCATCCTCGGTCGAGGCGACGCTGTTGAAACCCAGCTCGGCGCTGGCCTCCACGGGAATGCAGAGCTTCTCGCAGACCGCGTAGTTGATCTCGGCGCGCAAGGTCACCGGCTTGTCCGCAGCCTTGGCGACGATGCGCAGGGGCAGCACCACCTGGTCGCGATAGCCGATCGAATGGCCGCCCGCGCCGTCGTCGAACTTCAGCGGTGCCGGCCACATCACCGTCACCGCTTCGACATTGTCGGACTTGGAGAAGTCGAACCGGGGTGGAACGCCGGAATCGCCAGGCGACCGCCAATAGGTCTTCCAGCCGGGCTGCAGCTGGAAGGCGATACCGCCGAGCAGCACCGCGCCGCTGCGCGATCCCGCGAGTAACCGCACCGCGGAATGTCCATCGCGCTGCCAGGGCGAGGCGTCATCGGCACGGGCCGCGAGGGCCAACGACGACGCGAGCAGGGTTGTCGCGACGCCAATCGCCGCACGCAGGGGAACAATGCTGGACATGGCACGTCTTTACAGGGTCGCCCAGGGCCAAACCATTGAATTGCTTGTGATGGATGCACTCGAATCAAGTCGCCGCAAGCCTTGATTTGACAGCCGCCCGGCCCGACATCAGGATAGGAATTGAAACCGGAGTGCTCGAGCGATGGCTCCCACAGGCAAGAGGACGGGCGAAAGCACCCGCAGCTCGGGCGCCGCGCTGCCCAGTTCCGGCGGCTATCTCGACGGCCGGCTCCTGATCGCAATGCCCGTGATGGGCGATTCCCGCTTCGAGCGCTCGGTGATCTATCTCTGCGCCCATTCGGCGGAGGGGGCGATGGGCATCATCGTGAACCATCCCGCCGGCAGCATCGACTTCCCCGAGCTCTTGCAGCAGCTCGGCATCATCAAGAAGGGCGAGCACATCAAGCTGCCGGAGAACGCCGAAAGCATGAAGGTGCTGCGGGGCGGGCCGGTCGACACCGGGCGCGGCTTCGTACTGCATTCCAGCGACTTCTACATCGAGAACGCCACGCTGCGGATCGATGACGGCGTCTGCCTGACCGCGACGGTCGACATTCTGCGCGCCATCGCCAACGGCTCCGGCCCCAAGCACGCCATCCTCGCGCTCGGCTATGCCGGCTGGGCGCCGGGCCAGCTCGAGACGGAGATCCAGAGCAACGGCTGGCTGCATTGCGACGCGGACGCGGATCTGATTTTCGGCGACGACGTCGACGACAAGTACAACCGTGCTTTGCAGAAGATCGGCATCGACCCCGGCATGCTCTCGAACGAGGCCGGGCACGCGTAGGGGGTGTGGCATCCTTCCGATGTCGTACATCCTCTCCGCTGTCATGCCCCGGCTTGACCGGGGCATCCAGTACGCCGCAGCCTATCGTTTCGATCACGACCATCACGGAATACTGGATCGCCCGGTCAAGCCGGGCGATGACACCATTTGCTGAGCGGAGCTGTGCGGCGCCTACTCCGCGGCCTGCTGCTGCACCGTGGGCTCCGTCCCCGCCACCGTCGCGCGGCGCATGTCGCGGGGCTGGGACTGGTCGTAGCGGCGGACGCGGTGCATGGTCTGGCGGTTGTCCCACATCACGAGGTCATGCAGCTTCCATTTGTGCACGTAGACGAACTCGGGTTGCGTGGCGTGCTCGTTCAGATCGCGCAGCAGCAGCCGCCCCTCGGGCACGCTCATGCCGACGACCTTGCCGGCATGCGATGACAGATACAGCGACTTGCGGCGGTGCACGGGGTGCGTGCGCACCAGCCGTTGCAGCACCGGCTTGAACATCTCCTTCTCTTCGTCGGTGTATTCGGTGAAGCCGAGCGATCCCCGCGAATACATCAGCGAATGCTCGCAGACGAGATCCTCGATCTCCGCCTTGGTCTCATCGTCGAGCGCGTCATAGGCCGCGCGCATGTCGGCGAACTCGGTGTTGCCGCCCTTCGGGTTCACCACCCGCGCCGACAGCAGCGAGAACTTTGCGGGGATAGGCCGGAACGAGCTGTCCGAGTGCCACAGGCAATTGCCGAGGTTGAACAGATTGGCGCGGCTGTCCTTGGGCAGCGGCTTGCCGTCCTTGCCGAGATTGGAGACGTCGTTCAGACCCGAGGTGAGGCGGTACTCGTCCGCCTTGGTGATGTTGCCGCCGCGCACCTCCTCCCGCTGGCCGAAATTCAGCGCGAACGCCATCTGCTGCTCGTCGGTGATGTCCTGATCGTGGAAGACGAGCACCGCGTATTTGTCCATGGCAGCCTCGATCTCGCGCGCCTGATCCGGCGTGAGCGCCTTGCGCAAGTCGAGGCCGGACACCTCGCCGACGAAATGCTTCTGAAGCTGCCGGATGGCGATGGTCATTGCGTTCCTCCCGCATCTACGAGCGGTTTCCCCGCTCTGTTTGTGGAAAAAATGACTCCCGCATCCGGCGATGTCAACGCGCCGCGCGCATGCCTCTCACGCGTTCCGCGCCATCAGCCCGCCATCGACCGGGATCACCGCGCCGGTGAGGAAGGACGCCGCCGGCAGGCACAGGCTCAGCGTCATATGCGCGACCTCTTCAGGGTCGCCATAACGGCCGAGTGCGGTGCGGCGCTTGGCGTAGATGGTCTTGTGCTCCTCCGGGATGCGGTCGGTGATTCCCGTGCGGATCGGTCCGGGGCAGATGCAGTTGACGGTGATGCCCTCACGGCCGAGCTCCACCGCCAGCGAGCGGGTGAGGCTCACGACGCCGCCCTTCGCGGCCGAATACGGGCTGTGCAATGCGGTGGCGCCGAGCGCCTCGGTCGAGGCGATGTTGACGATGCGCGGGCTCTTCGACTTGCGTAAGTAGGGCAGCGCGGCGCGGATGATGCGTGGGTGCGCCGTCAGCATCACGGCGATGCCCTTCGCCCAGGCATCCTCAAAGCCCTCATCGTCGATCGCGACGCGCAACGAGATGCCGGCATTGTTGACGACGATGTCGAGGCCGCCGAAATGCGCGGCGACGTCGCCGACCACGCGCTTGATCTCGCCGCCGTCGGCGACGTCGAGCTTCCACGCCCTTGCCGCGCCACCGCTTGCCGCAATCTCCCTGGCGACGTCCTGCGCGCCTTGCTCGTCGAAATCCGTGACGGCGACGTTCGCACCTTCGTTTCCGAACACACGCGCAGTGGCGCGCCCCATGCCGCTGGCTGCGCCAGTGACGAGTACGGTGAGCCCCTTCACGGACCGGCTGAGCTCCCTGACGTCGGACATGCTGTTCCCTCGCGCCGAGCTGGTTCTTGTTGTGATTGACAAGGCTGGCATCGATCCGCAGACAGGTCAAACAAGCAGAAAACAAAAGGGGAGGCCGACAATGGCAAACGAGCTCGATTTCTCAGGCAAGCAGGTGCTGGTGGTCGGCGGTTCCAGCGGCATCGGCAACGGCATCGCGCAGGCCTTTCGCGCCAAGGGCGCAGCTGTTGCCGTCTGCGGCACGCGTGCTCGCGCAACGGAATATTCAGCCGACGAAGGCTCCGATCTCGAAGGTCTTGCTTACGCGCAGCTCGACGTCAGCAATCCCAATGCCATCGAAGCATTCAGGCCGCCGTTCGACCGTCTCGACATCCTGGTGCTCGCGCAGGGCGCGGTGATCTACCGCCGCGGCGAATTCGAGATGGCGGGTTTCCGCAAGGTCGTCGAGGTCAATCTGATGAGCCTGATGGCCTGCGCGACGCGCTTTCATTCCATGTTGCGGGACGCGAAGGGCGCGCTGATCATCGTGTCCTCGACCGCGGCCTATCATTCCACCATGGGCAATCCGGCCTACAACGCCTCGAAGACCGGTGCGGTCGGATTGACGCGCACGCTGGGCGAGGCCTGGGCCGAGGACGGCATCCGCGTCAACGGCATCGCGCCAGGGCTCGTCGACACCAAGATGACGAAGGTGACGACCGACAATCCGAAGCGGCTCGAAGGCGCGCTCGCGCGCATCCCGCTGCGGCGATTGGGCACGCCGGCCGACATGGCGGGCGCGGCGCTGTTCCTGGCCTCGCCGCTGTCGTCCTACATCATCGGCCAGACGCTGGTCGTCGATGGTGGCCTGATTCTATAGGAGAGCCTAAGGAACCGCGCTGCGTCTGATCGGTTACTTCGGCTGACCACCGAGGAGGATCATCATGGACACGGATCGGATTGTTGGATCGGCGAAGGAATATGCCGGACGCGCGGAAGGCGCGATCGGAGACATGGCAGGCGATGCCAAGACGCAGGCGTCGGGCAAGGCGCGGGAAGCCGCGGGCACGGTGCAGAATCTCTACGGCCAGGCCAAGGATGCCGTGCGCGACGCCACGGACACCGCCGCGGGCTATGCCAAGGACGCCTACGAGAACAGTGGTGAGACTTTCCGCGACGGCTCGAAGGCCATTGCGCAGAAGGTGCAGGACAATCCGCTCGGCGCGCTGCTGGTTGCCGGCGGCATCGGCTTCGCGCTGGCGCTGCTGATGTCGCGTCCCGCCCGCCGCCCGCCGTCACGCTGGCGCTATTAGGGCTAGTTGCCGAACGCCTGTCACGCGTGCCCCGGCTCAGCGATGCAGCGTGAGACGCTGCATCGCTGAGCCGGGGCCATCTTTTCTGAATGCCGCACGAATTGGGTCTCGGCTCTGCGCCGCATCACCAGAAGGTGCTGCGTCGCGTCCGGGACACGAGATCTTACCTTACCGGAACATCTCGGCGGAACGGCCGACGTTAGCCGGCGGACGCGGGATCCCAGGATTGGGATTCGGATTGCGCGGCCCGGGCGGCGGCGCCATTTGGCGCGGCGGCGGGGGCTGCGGCGAGCCGAAGCCGAAGAAATCACGGAATGTGGGCGTTGCCTGGGCCGGCAGTTGCGGGGCGACCTGCGGCTTCTTCGGCGCGAGCTTTGGCGGCGCGATTGCAGCGGCCGCGCCCGGTGCGCCCTGAGCCGCCCCGCCGTCCGGCGTCGTTGCCGCCATCGGCGTATCGCCCTTGGCCTGCTCGCGGCCGACTTCCCGGCGCGGCCAGGCATAATCGTCGGCGCGGCCGGCAGGAGCTGCCAGCGGCTCACCCTTCACCATCGTCTTGGCGGCGAGCGCATCGACGGCGGCGGGACGCGTGCCCGGTCCGCCCAGCAATTGATCGGTCGAGATCGAGGCTGCAACCAGCGGCACGATCGGCCCGGCCAGCGGCCGCGGCGCAGGCTTGCCCGGCTCGGCGCTGGTGTCGGGCGTCGCGGGCTCGCTCGGCAGCGCGATCGGGCCGGAGCGTCCGGCAAGCAGGCGCGTGATCTCGCGCTCGACATAATGCGCGAGCTTGCGCGCGCCGGCCTTGGTGAAATAGATGCCGTCGGAGCTGCGCAGCTGGCGGATCTGGCCTTCGAAGTCCGGGCCCTTCTGCAGGAAGCGGCCGGCTTCGTCGACGAAGCCGTCCCAGACGTCGACATAGGTGATGCCGGCCTTGGCCGCGCCTTCACGGTACAGCGAATCCAGGAACAGCGTGTCCGCGGTGCCCTTCGGTCCGCGGACCGCGGGCAGGCCGACCCAGAGCACCGGCACGCCCTTGGTTTTGAGGACGGCCGCGAGCTCCTCGATCTTCTTGCCGTAGAGCTCGACCCAGCGCTCGTCACGGAATTCGTAGAGGCCGTTCGGATTGCGCGCGGTCTTTTCCGGGGCGGCCGCCGGCGTGTCGGAATTGTCGGCGTCGTCCTGCGGCAGGTCGGCATCGGCAGGCTTGTCGTCCGGCTTGGCGGCGCTGTCGCCGGGTTTGGCGTCGCCCGGCTTGCCAGGCGGCTTGGCGCGCGCACCCTTGTCGTTCTTCTTGTCCTTGTCCTTTTCCGCGGCCTGCTTGTCGGGTTTGTCGGCGGCCGGCTCGCGGATCGCGACGCGGTCGTTGAGGCCGAGCATGACGACGATCACGTCCGGCTTCTCTGTCTCGAGAATGCCCTTGGCCGCCGCGGCCCAGTCCGCGGGCTCGCCCTTGGGCTGATACCTGATCAGGCCGGACGTGGTCTTGTGCTTGCGGATCACGCCCATGTCGGGCTGCTCGGCGTAGGCGTCTTCTAGGCCATAGGCGAGCCAGTCGGCCATGGCATCGCCGATCACCAGCACGTTCTTCTCGGGAATCGTGTCGCGCTTGGCCGGTGCCGGCGCGCGCGAAAAATCCTGGCGCGGCGCCTGCGGCGGTGGCTGGAATGGTGAGAAGAAGTCGCCGCCGAACCAGCCGCCACCTCCGCCGCCCCGTGGTGGCGGTGGTGGGGCCGAACGCTGCGGCGGACCGCCGAAGCCGGGGAAGTTGAAGAACTGCGCCGAAGCGGGTGCCGCCACCGACACCAGGATCGCAAGCGCCGTCCCCAGCGCGATCAACGGGCCGGTCTCGGTTAGCGCCTTGAACAGGGACTTCTTCGACATGCGATCTCGGGCACGCGCAATGGGGGATCGAAGTTAGCTCAATATAATAACGGAATCAGGCGCCAAACGGGCAAATTCCATCTCAGATTCTTGTCCATAGACCGGGGAACACCAGTCCCGGTCAAGGCTATCAGCCAAAATCCCCCTTCAAGATTACTTCAGGCGCGATTTTACCGCCCGCGCAGCCGGTCCAGCACGTCGGAGGAGGCAAAACCGTCGGCGGGGACCCCGATCGAGGCCTGGAAATTACGCAGGGCCTCCCTGGTCAGGCCGCCGAATTGGCCGTCCGGGGTGCCCTTGTAGTAGCCGCGCTGAGCCAGCAGCTGCTGCAGCTCCAGCCGTTCGGTACGGGACAGCTCGCGCTCTTGCCGCGGCCAAGGCTGCACGAAAGGCTGTCCCCCGCGCAGCCGGTCGGCGAAATGGCCGATCGCCAGCGCATAAGCCTCGGCCGGGTTGTACTTCATGATGACGCGGTAATTCTGCAGCATCAAAAAGCCCGGTCCCTGCGCGCCGGCGGGTGCCAGCAGGTAAGCCTTGTCCGCAGGATGCGGGAAGGCCTGGTTGTTCGGACGCTTGAGCCCGAGCTTCTCCCAATGCGCGATCGGCATCGCCTTGGCACGGTCGGCCAGCATGTAGTTGAAGCCTTGCGGCACCACGACCTCGTAGCCCCAGGTCTGGCCGGGCTGCCAGCCGTCCTTCTTCAGATTGTTGGCGGTCGACGCGATCAGGTCGGTCGGATTGTCGACGACGTCGCGCCGGCCGTCGCCGTCGCCGTCCACCGCGAAGCGCTTGAACGCGGTCGGCATGAACTGGGTCGGGCCGAAGGCGCCGGCCCAGGAGCCGCGCAGCTGCTCCGGACGCAAATCGCCGCGGTTGAGGATCTCCAGCGCGGAGAGGAATTCGTCCTTGAAATAGGCTTGGCGGCGGCCGATGCAGGCGAGCGTCGCGGTCGATTGCAGCACGCTGCGATCGCCGATCTGCGTCGAGTAATTGGACTCGATGCCCCAGATCGAGGCGATGATGTAGCGGTCGACACCGGTGGCCTTTTCGGTGGCGTCGAACTGCGTCTTGTATTTGGCGAGGACCTCGCGGCCCTTGGCGAGGCGGTTGTCGTTCACCAGGATGTCGAGATAGGCCCAGATCGACTTGGTGAATTCCGGCTGCGAATCCATGAGGTCCATGATGCGCAGGTCGGGCGAGAGTCCGGCGGTGAAGCGCTGAAAGTTCTCCTGCGTAACGCCGCGTCGTGCGGCATCGGGCCACATCGCAGCGACGCAATTGTCGAAATTGCCGGCAGCCTCGCGGATCGCGGCGGCCGTCATCAAGGGATGGCCGGAGGCGCCATCCTCGCCGCTCCACGGCAATGGACCCGTCGGCGCGCCGCTCGGGCCAGGTGTGGGTTGCGCCGGTGCCGGGTTCGATCCCGAGAAGATGCCGCCGAACAGGTTGGACAGGCCGTTCTGCGCCTGGGCGTGCGCGCCAGCCGGCAGCAGCAAAGCGGCCGCAACGATTGCTCCGCCAGCCCGTCTCGCCAGTCCTGCCATTGATCGCATCATATTCCACCCGTCGGCCTAAAAACCCGCCACAGGAGGCCTGGTTAGCGTTGCCAATAGCTTAACAAAGGTGAAATTTTGGTGGCGGCCTTTTTCTTAACTCCGTCGGGGCGAGGCCCCACATCCGCCTTTGTTGGCGGCTGCAAACAGGCTAGCAAGGATGCCATTGCTCCCGTCCCATGTGCCCCCAAGGTATTCGATCGATCCCATGAAGATTCGCAAAGCCGTATTCCCCGTCGCCGGCCTCGGCACCCGCGTTCTGCCTGCCACCAAGGCGATGCCGAAGGAAATGCTGACCATCGTCGACAAGCCGCTGATCCAATACGTCTATGACGAGGCGAAGGAAGCCGGCATCGAGCACTTCGTCTTCGTCACCGGCCGCAACAAGGCTGTCATCGAGGATCATTTCGACCGGATGTTCGAGCTCGACGCGACGCTTGCCGCGCGCGGCAAGAAAGCGGAGCAGGACATCCTGGCGCAGAACCAGCCCGAAGCCGGCGCGGTCAGCTTCACCCGCCAGCAGGCGCCGCTCGGCCTCGGCCACGCGGTCTGGTGCGCGCGCGACATCGTCGGCAACGAGCCGTTCGCCGTCGTGCTGCCGGACGAACTCGTGCTCAACACGCCCGGCTGCCTGAAGCAGATGATCGAGATGGCGTCCTCGCTCGGCGAGAAATCCAACCTGATCGCGGTCGAGGCGGTGCCCGATCACCTGACCCATCAATACGGCATCTGCGGCGTCGGCAAGCGCAACGGCAAGATGTTCGAGGTCGATGGCATGGTCGAGAAGCCGGCCAAGGGCACCGCGCCCTCCAACCTTTCGATCACCGGCCGCTACATCCTGCAGCCCGAGATCTTCAAGATCCTGGAGACCCAGGAGCGCGGCGCCGGCGGCGAGATCCAGCTCACCGACGCCATGATCGGGCTTGCCAAGACGCAGAAATTCTACGGCGTCGAATTCGAAGGCGAGCGCCATGATTGCGGCTCCAAGCCCGGCTTCCTGCGCGCCAACATCGCCTATGGCTTGAAGCGCCCGGAATTGCGCGACGGCCTGGTCGCGGAGATGAAGAAGTATCTGGGGCAGTAGCGGGCCGCTCGTCATTGCGAGCGAAGCGAAGCAATCCAGAATCCTTCCGCTGAGGAAGTCTGGATTGTTTCGTCGCAAGAGCTCCTCGCAATGACGACGGGGAGAGACCGCCTCACGCCACCAGCGACAGCTGCGGCAGGCTCGCCACCACCGACTGGTTGCGCCCGCCGGCCTTGGCGGCGTAGAGCGCCTTGTCGGCGGCGGCAACCAGCATCGGCCAATCCATGCCGGCATCCGGGACCAGGCTGGCGATGCCGCAGGACACCGTCGACGTCGCTTGCTCGTCGGACCAGCCCTGCACCTTGCGGCGGATCGTCTCCGCCACCTTGAAGGCCTCGGCGGAGGAGGTGTTCGGCAGCAGCACGGCGAATTCCTCGCCGCCATAGCGCGCCGCGCAATCGCCGGCGCGGCTCACCGAATCGGAAATGCAGATGGCGATGCCGACCAGCACCTGATCGCCGGCCTGATGGCCGAACGTGTCGTTGTAGGCCTTGAAGTGATCGGTATCGATCATGAGCAGCGCGATCGGCGCCTTCTGGCGCATGGCGCGTCGCCATTCGACGTCGATGACGGAATCGAACTTGCGGCGGTTTTTCAGGCCCGTGAGCGCGTCGGTCGTCGCCAACTCCTCGAGCTTGCGCTCGGCCTCGGCGCGCCGGCCGATCTCGCGCGCGAGCACGAGGGTCGATCCCAGCACGAACAGGATGAGCGCCAGCACCACGGTGCCGATGCGGAGCGCCTCCCTTTGCCAGAGTGCGAACACCGCGGCCAAAGGCTTGCCGGCGACCACGAACAGCGGACCATTGTTCTTGCTGCGGACATAGAGCCGCGGCGTCGCATCGACCGGGCCCTGTCCCGAATAGGCGGCGCCGACCCTGAGATTGTCGGCCTTCCAGTTCTGACGGTCGTTCAGGTTCGTGCCGATGATGTCGAGATCGAACGGTCGCCGCATGATGATGGTGCGGTCGCGCTTGAGCACGGTGATGGTGTCCTCAGGGTCGAGGGTGAGCCGATCGAACAGCTCGTGGAAATAGCTGAAGCGGATCGAGCCGGCGACGACGCCCATGAAGCCGCCGTCAGCGTCACTGATGCGCCGGCTCAGCACGATCGAGTAGGCGCCGCGAAACAGCATGGGACGGCTGATGAACAGGCCTGCGCCGGGACTGTCCCGGTGAACCCTGAAATAATCCTCCTCACTGCGGTCCTCGGGCAGGGGATCGAGCGTGGAGGCATCGATGGTCAGCCGGCCCTCGGCGTCGAACACCTGGATGGCGCCGAAATGCTTGGCGGTGGTCGCGTGGTCGAACAGGATCAGGTGACGGATCGTCTTTGAGACCGTCGCCAGCTCGGGCAGCAGCATGTTGCTGGCGACCGCCTTCAGCGACAAATCGTAGATCTCGACGTTGCGGCTGACGTCGGACTCGATCGTGGTCGCGAGGTTCTCCAGCGTCTGGCGGGCGAGTGCCTCCTCGCCGCGGCGCATGTCGAGCATGACGTTGACGCAAATGGCGGAAAAGCCGATCACCGTCACCACGGACGAGATGATCAGCAGCTTCGCCGAAATCCGCAACGGCCGGCGGGCCGCAACGTCGCGCCATCCAGAGAACATTGTTCGCTCCTGTCCATAGTGGATGCGCCCGAAAGCTTGCGTAGTGTTTAAGCCGCGACGGCGCTGCCGCAATGAGTTAAGAATCGGTTTATGCGGCTGACGGTTTTGAGCAACCTGACATCGCCCCTGACGAGAGGACGAGTGTGAACGACTACGACGCGTTGCGCGATTATCTGCTGCGGCAGAAGCAGGAGGAGCTCGTGCTGAGCTTCGAGCAGATCGAGGAGATCATCGGCGCGGCGCTGCCGCGCGCGGCCCAGCGCGCCTCATGGTGGGACAGCCTGCGCAGCCCCGACATCCAGATGCCGCAACGCGAAGCCTGCCTCGCCGCCGGCTTCGTGGCAACGCGCATGCCGGACGGCCAGAGCGTACGGTTCAGGAAGCAGAAGGGCGAGCGGCGGCGATAGTATCGTAGGGCACGCCGTCCACTCTCCCCCTCCAGGGCAGGGCGATCGCATATGACTTGTCGCGGCGCCGGTGCGCACGCCTCGTCCTTCGAGACGGCGCTTACGCGCCTCCTCAGGATGAGGCTAATCTACCGTCAGTGCTCGTTGAAACTGTTGCCGCGAACTCCGCCCTCATCCTGAGGGCCCGCCAACGGCGGGCGTCTCGAAGGATGGCCACAGGCGAGTTCGCCTATATGCGATCGCCCTGCCCTCCAAGAGAGGGTAAGAGAGCCTAGCTCGCCGCTTCCAGCCGCACTTCCGTGAGCAGCCGCATCGCCGCGTCCGCGTCCATCGGCTCGCCGAAGGCAAAACCTTGCGCGTATTCGCAGCCCATCTGGTAGAGCTCGACGGCGTCCGAATCGGTCTCGGCGCCTTCGGCGACGACGTCCATGCCGAGATCGTGGGCGAGCGCGATGATCGACTTCAGGATCACGGGGCGGGTGCCGCGGCTGGTGGTGCGCACGAACGACTGGTCGATCTTGATGGTGTCGAACGGGAAGCGCTGCAGATAGGCCAGCGAGGAGTGGCCGGTGCCGAAATCGTCGAGCGACAGCCCGGTGCCGAGCTCGCGGATCCGGGTCAGCATCTGGGCCGCGTGCTCCGGATTCTCCATCACCAGCGATTCCGTCAGCTCGAGCTTGAGCGTGCCGCGCGCCACCGAGGAGCGCGACAGCACGGTACGGACATCGTGGATCAAATCGTGGCGCAGCAGCTGCCGCGAGGAGACGTTGACGGAAGCGAAGATCGGCTCGCGCGAGCGCATCGCCCGCTGCCACACCGAAAGCTGCTTGGCGGTCTGGTCGAGCACGAACATGCCGAGGTCGACGATCAACCCGGTCTCTTCGGCGATGGTGATGAACTCCGAGGGCGCCATGCGTCCGAGCTTCGGGTGGTCCCAGCGCGCCAGGGCCTCGAAGCCGGCGATGGAGCGATCCTCCAGCCGCACGATCGGCTGGTACAGGATCGTGATCTCCTGGCGCTCGATGGCGCGGCGCAATTCGCTCTCCAAGGTCAGGCGGTCGGTCTTGCGCGCCCGCATCGCCGGCTTGTAGACGTCGATGCGGTCGCCGCCGATCCGCTTGGAGTGATACATCGCCAGCTCGGCGTCCTTGATGATCTCGTCCGTGAGCTGGGTTTGCGGATCGGACAGCGCGAGGCCGATCGACGCCGTGAGGAAGATCTCGCGGTCGTTGAAGGCGATCGGCGCGCGGATGGTCTTGCGGATGGTCTCGGCGAAAGCGGTGATGCGGGCCGGGTCCTGCTCCGACAGCAGGATCAGGCCGAACTGGTCGCCGGCCATCCGCGCCAGCGTGTCCTGCGGCTTCAGGATGCGGGTGAGGCGGCGCGCCAGCGTGAGCAGGATGGAATCTCCGACCGCGATCCCGACGGAATCGTTGACCTGCTTGAAGCGGTCGAGGTCGATCACCATCAGCGTCGGCCGCAGCGTCGGCATGGTCTTGGCGAAATGCGCGACCGCGCCCAGCCGGTCCATGAACAGTTTTCGGTTGGGCAGGCCGGTGAGATTGTCATGCACGGAATCGTGCAGCAGGCGCTCCTCGGCGTTGCGCAACTCGGTGACGTCGGTCAGCGTGCCCACCACGCGCGAGACCTCGCCGTCCGAGCCGACCACCGGGCGCGCCTTGAGCGCGAACCACATGAAATGACCGTCCGGCGTGCGCAGACGGAAATCCTGCACCAGGCGGCCGCGGCGCTGGTCGAGCACGCTGTCGAGCGCGGCGCGGAAACGGTCCTGGTCGAGCGGATGCAGCACCTCTAGCCAGGACGCCGCCGGGCCTTCCAGCGTGCCGCGCTTCAGCCCGAGCAGGGCTTCGGTCTCGGGACTGGTGAACACCTTGTCGGCGGAGACGTCCCAGTCCCAGATCAGGTCGCCGGAGCCGGCCAGCGCCAAAGCGCGCCGCTCGATGTCGGAGACGACGCCCGTGCTGGCACCGCCGCCGGCAAAGGCGTGCTGCATCACCGTGAAGCCGATCAGCATCACGATCAGCACGAGGCCGCCGAGCAGGGCAGGGCCGACGATGTCGTTGGTGACCGAGCCCGCCACCGTCATGCCGGCCGCGACCACCCAGACCACCAGGAGGAACCAGGTCGGGATCAAGAGCACGGCGCGGTCGAAGCCGTGGGTGGAGAGATAGACGATCAGCGCGAAGCCGGCGAAGGCGATCAGCACCAGCGAGATGCGTGCGATGCCGGAGGCCACCGCCGGGTCGAACAGCGCGAGCGCGACCAGCGAGCCGAGGAACGCGAGCCACCCGACCGTGATGTGCGAATAGCGCACGTGCCAGCGGCTGAGATTGAGATAGGCGAACAGGAACACCAGGAGTGTCGCCGCCAGGATCGCCTCGCCCGCCGCGCGCCAGATGCGCTCGGCGTTGTTCGACATGTCGAGCACCTTGCCCCAGAAGCCGAAATCGACGCCGATATAGACCAGCACCGCCCAGGCCAGCGCCGCCGCGGCCGGGAACATGATGCTGCCCTTCACCACGAACAGGATGGTCAGCACCAGCGCGAGCAACCCGGAGATGCCGATCACGATGCCCTGGTACAGCGTGAAGGAGTTGACCTTGTCCTTGTAGGCTTCCGGCTCCCACAGATAGAGCTGCGGCAGCTTGTCGGTGCGCAGCTCCGCAACGAAGGTGACGACGGCGCCGGGGTCGAGCGTGATGCGGAACACGTCCGCGGTGGCGCTTTCCTGCCGTTCCGGGCGGTCGCCGATCGAGGGCGTGATGGTCGCGATGCGTGACAGGCCGAGGTCGGGCCACAGCAATCCCGAGGAGACGATGCGGTAATGCGGAGCGACGATCAGGCGGTCGAGCTGGTCGTCGGTGTTGTTGGCGAGCGCGAACACCACCCAGTTCTGTCCGCCCTCGCGGGCGCGCACCTCGATGCGGCGGACGATGCCGTCGGTGCCGGGTGCGGTGGAGACCTGGATACGATCGGCATCGCTGCGCTGATGCTCGAGCACGCCGGTGAGGTCGATCGCGGGCGCGTCGCTACGGACGCTGACGGCGTCGAGCGCGCGCGCGGGATACGCGGCGACAAGAATCATGAGGCCCAGCGCGATGGGCGCGAGGCACCTGATCAGACGCAAGGTCAGTTCTCCGCGTTCGACGCAAACTCGTCAGTGCAAGGCAAATCTAGAAGACGATTCAGACCGGACCGATATGGTTCGGTGCGTCGCGATAGATGCCACGAAAGCGAGGAAAATCAAAGGGTTTCCGGCTTGCCCTGTGGGCCAGCGGCCTAGGCCTCCAACACAATTTTGCCAATATGTGCGCTCGTTTCCATGCGCCGGTGGGCGTCTGCCGCCTTTTCCAGCGGGAAAGTGCTGTCCATCACCGGCTTGACGCGGCCTTCGCGCAAAAGCGGCATCACTTTCTGCTCGATCGCGGCCACCATCGCCGCCTTGTCCGCATTACTACGGGGGCGCAAGGTCGAGCCGGTATGGGTCAGGCGCTTGACCATCACCTTGGCGATGTTGACGCTGACCTTGGGGCCGTTGAGGGTCGCGATCTGGACGATGCGGCCGTCGACCGCGGCGGCATCATAGTTGCGATCGACATATTCTCCGGCGACCATGTCGAGGATCAGGTTGACGCCAACGTTGTTGGTCTCCGCCTTCACCACGGCGACGAAATCTTCGGTCTTGTAGTTGATGGCGCGGTCGGCCCCCAGTTTGAGGCAGGCGTCGATCTTGTCCTGCGATCCCACGGTGACGAACACTTTCGCACCGAAGGCTTTGGCGAGCTGAATGGCCATGGTGCCGATGCCGGACGAGCCGCCATGGATCAGCAGCGTCTCGCCGGCCTTGAGGCCGCCGCGCTCGAACACATTGTGCCAGACCGTCATCAGTGTTTCCGGCAGCGCGCCGGCTTCCTTCATCGACAGCGCCGGCGGCACACTCATCGCCTGGGCGTCCTGGGCGATGCAGTACTGCGCATAGCCGCCGCCGGCGACCAGCGACATCACCTTGTCGCCGACCTTGTGCCGCTTGGCGTTGCTGCCGACCGCGACGACTTCGCCTGATATCTCGAGGCCGGGCAGGTCGCTGGCGCCGGGCGGCGGCGGATAGGCGCCGGAGCGCTGCGCCACGTCGGGCCGGTTGACGCCGGCAGCTTCGACTTTGACCAGGATCTCGTCGGGCCCGGGCTGCGGAACACTGCGTTGCTCCGGCACCAGCACCTCCGGCCCGCCGGGCTTGGAGATGGCGACCACGGTCATTTGCGCGGGCAGCTTGTCCATGATGTGTCCTTGAGCAAAAGTGCGGGAGGAAACGAGGCCCTTGCTTAGCCAGCGCGGTGCAGGCTGGCAACCGCCTCAGCGATGTGGTCCGACCCGCGGACGGAGAGGAGGAACGACGATGCCGATCGAAGACGACGACCGCCCGCGCAAGAAGATCAGTCATGAAATTGGGCAGGACCTCTCACTTTTGTCAGTGGAGGAACTGACCGAGCGCGTGGCGCTGCTCAAGACCGAGATCGCAAGACTGGAAGAAGCCGCCGCCAAAAAGCGCGCCTCGCGCGATGCGGCGAACAGTATTTTCAAGTCGTAGCAGTCGCCACACAGCCACTGTCGTCCCGGACGCGTGGGCCGAACTTTCTCCGTCTCGTCATTCCGGGGCGGCGCGTCAGCGCCGAGCCCGGAAATCCATAATCACAGGCTCTTGCAAAAGGGCGCGCTAAGAGAGCCGGGCCGTTCCATCCGCTCGTGGTTATGGATTCCGGGCTCGCGACTTCGTCGCGCCCCGGAATGACGACGGAGACGTCTGTTCCCGCAGCACACTCGGCCACTGGCTCACATGACTAATGAACTCTGAAAAAATTAGCTCGTTTACTTCAGATTAAGCTTTCGGGTTTATGACTGGAACTGTCCTCGTTTGGACACCGAGTGGCTCCTGTCCACTCTGTTTGACGCCTCCCTGTTATCAACTTTCAAAGCCGCCGGTCTCCGGCGGCTCTTTTTTGCGTTCACTGCCCGGTTTGGGCCTCTCATCCCGGTTGCATTTGAAAGGATTGACCCGCGGAAACCATATCCGCGCTTGTCACTGGACTCCGCGTCCCGCCCGCGCAATGATTTGTTCATCATAAGCCGGCGCCAAAGCCGGGCAGTCAAACAGTTGCGTAAGAGGCGTTAACCATGGAACGTTTGCAGGCCGACGGCGCGCTCGTTCAGCTCAGTGAGCGATTCACCAATTCTGCGGCGTTCGGCAATTTGTTCCGTGAGGGCATGGACCTCGTCGAGGAGACCGCCGCCTATCTCGACGGCGCCGGCCGCGTCGAGGCCAAGGCGCTCGACCGCGCCGTCAGCCTCACCTATGCGACCGAGAGCATGCGCCTCACGACGCGCCTGATGCAGCTCGCCTCCTGGCTGCTGCTGCACCGCGCGGTCAAGGAAGGCGAGATGACGCTGAGCCAGGCCAATCGCGAGAAGACCAAGGTCAAGCTCACCGCCGCCGATCCCGGTCCCGCCGACACGATCGAGAAGCTGCCCGCGCAGCTTCAGGACCTGATCCATCGCTCGATGAGCCTGCAGACGCGCGTCCGCCGCCTCGACAGCACGATCCACACCCCGCCGGCCGAGCAGGCCACGATCGGCAACCCGCTGGTGCCGCACCTCAACGCGCTGAAGGCCGCGTTCGAGCGTTAGGGTCTATCAACAGTTCAAATCGTCATTCCGGGACGCGCCTCTTGGCGCGGGCCCGGAATCCATACTCCCGATCGTGGTTATAGATTCTCAGATGCGCAATTGCGCATCGTAGCTCGCGACTTCGTCGCGCCCCGGAATGACAGCCCAAAAACAAAAACGCCCCCGGTCTCCCGGGGGCGTTTTCGTCTCCAGCCTTGCGGCCGGCTCAATCCTTCTTGAGGAAGCCCGAAAACTTCTTCTGGAAGCGCGAGACGCGGCCGCCGCGGTCCATGATCTGGGCGGAGCCGCCGGTCCAGGCCGGGTGCGACTTCGGGTCGATGTCGAGGTTCAGCGTGTCGCCTTCCTTGCCCCAGGTCGAGCGGGTCAGGTACTCGGTTCCGTCGGTCATGACGACCTTAATCGTATGATAATTCGGATGAATTTCGGCTTTCATGGCAATTCCTCGGCGCTCCGGCGCCTTCTTGGGTGGCTCGCGAATGACGGATTTGGGCGGCTCTATACCTCACGAAACCCCGCAAAACAAGCCATGCCGGCGCGCTGGACCGGGTTTGCCCCTAAGGGACTTCCCGGATTTGCCACTACTCCTGCACCGGCCTATTGGGAGCAGATCGATGCAACGGGTCGGATCTCATGAGCGCAGTGGAACGGCTGGATGACCACGATGTCGAACGGCCCGCAATGAACGCCGCAGACACTCCCTCGATCGAGGCCGAGCTGATCGAAGCGCCGGCCAAGGGCCGCGCCAAGTTGCGGCCGCTGCTCGCGCTCGCGCCTTATGTGATCCGCTATCGCGGCCGGGCGGCGCTGGCCTTCGTCGCGCTCACCATCGCAGCGTTGACCACGCTGCTGGTGCCGGTCGCGGTGCGCCGAATGATCGATTTCGGCCTGACGCCCGAGGGCATCGAGCTGATCAACAGCTACTTCTCGGTGATGCTCGCGGTCGTCGCCGTGCTCGCGATCGCCAGCGCCGCGCGCTACTACCTCGTGATGACGATCGGCGAACGCATCGTCGCCGATCTCCGGCGCGACGTCTTCGCCCATCTATTGTCGCTTTCTCCCGCCTTCTTCGATTCCGCCCGCAGCGGCGAATTGATCTCGCGCCTCACCGCCGACACCACCCAGCTGAAATCGGCCGTCGGCGCCTCCGTCTCGATCGCGCTGCGCAACCTGATGATGTTCCTGGGCGCGACGGCGATGATGGTGATCACGAGCCCGAAGCTGTCGGGCTTCGTGCTGCTCGCCATCCCTTTGATCGTGCTGCCGCTGGTGGCGTTCGGGCGCTGGGTGCGGCGCCTGTCGCGCAATGCGCAGGACACGCTCGCCGACGCCTCCGCCTATGCCGGCGAATTGGTCGGCGCGATCCGCACCGTGCAGGCCTATACCAGCGAGCAATTTGCCGAGAAGCGCTTCGGCGGCGAGGTCGAGCAGGCCTATGAAGCGGCGCGCACCTCGACCCAAGCGCGCGCCGTGCTCACGGCGATCATCATCTTCATCGTGTTCGCAAGCGTTGTCGCCATCCTCTGGATCGGCTCGCATGACGTGCTCACCGGCGCGATCACGCCGGGCCGGCTCGGCCAGTTCGTGCTGTATGCTGTGTTCGCGGCAGCGGGCCTCGGCCAGCTCAGCGAGGTCTGGGGCGAGGTCTCGGCGGCGTCGGGCGCGGCCGAGCGCCTGTTCGAGATCCTCCACGTCGAGCCCGAGATCACGGCACCCGCAGCGCCGCTTGCGCTGCCGGTGCCGGCGCGCGGCGAGGTCGGCTTCGATCGGGTCAGCTTCGCCTATCCGGCGCGCTCCGACGTCAAGGTGCTCGACGCGGTGTCGTTCACCGTGCGCCCCGGCGAGAAGGTCGCGATCGTCGGTCCCTCCGGGGCCGGCAAGAGCACCATCTTTCATCTGCTGCTGCGCTTCTACGATCCGCGCAGCGGGACGATCTCGGTCGACGGCGTGCCGGTCAGGTCCGCCGACCCCGGCGATTTCCGCGCGCGCATCGCTCTGGTGCCGCAGGAATCCGTGGTGTTTGCCGCGAGCGCCCGCGAGAACATCCGCTTCGGCCGGCCCGATGCGAGCGATGCCGAGGTCGAGCGCGCCGCCGAGCTCGCCCATGCCGCCGAATTCATCCGCCGCCTGCCCGAAGGTTTCGAGACCGCGCTCGGCGAGCGCGGCGTGACGCTGTCCGGCGGCCAGCGCCAGCGCATTGCGATCGCACGCGCCATCCTGCGCGATGCGCCACTG
The DNA here is from genome assembly GCF_044908355.1 of Bradyrhizobium sp. USDA 336. Lineage (NCBI taxonomy): Bacteria > Pseudomonadati > Pseudomonadota > Alphaproteobacteria > Hyphomicrobiales > Nitrobacteraceae > Bradyrhizobium > Bradyrhizobium sp. USDA 336. The sequence goes on from NZ_JBIYDC010000002.1 coordinate 6,901,265, forward strand.
TTGCTGCTGGACGAAGCCACCTCGGCACTCGACGCCGAAAGCGAGACGCTTGTGCAGACCGCGCTGGAAGAGCTGATGCGCCACCGTACCACGCTCGTCATCGCCCATCGCCTCGCCACCGTGCTCTCCTGCGACCGCATCCTCGTGATGGACCAGGGCCGGATCGTCGAGCAGGGCACGCATGCCGAGCTCGTCGCGGCGAACGGGCTTTACGCTAGATTGGCCAGGCTTCAATTCGAAGGCGCGTGAGAGCCCAGTGTCCCGGACGGGGTGCGGCGCGCAGTGCCGCTCCGCAGAGCCGGCAACTGTTACGTTGGCACGTCCTTCAGATACGGTTTTCTGTCTCGCATCATGGCGTTGAGTATCGTGAGCAGCTTCCTGGCAACTGCAATGAGGGCAAGCTTGGCTGGTTTGCCGGCCTGTCGCAACCGTGCGTAGAAGGTCTTGAACGGATCGGCGCGGCGGACTGCGTTCAGAGCGGCCATGTAGAGGGCATCACGGACGCGCTTGCGGCCGCCGGCGATCTTGCGTTTGCCACGGAAGGCACCGCTATCGACGTTGAAGGGGGCGAGGCCGGCCAGCGCCGCGATCTGCTTGGGCCCAACATGTCCGAGCTCCGGCATCTTTGCGATGAGTTGCATGCAAGCCACGGGCCCGACGCCAGGCAGCGAGCGCATCAATCGCGCATCGTCCGCGATCTCCTGCTCGGCCTTGATCAGTGCCTTGATGTCGGCCTCGATCTCGGCGATCTCGCCGTCGAGGATCTCGATGAGGCGGCTGATCCGTTCGGCCATACCACGGTTATCGGCCTCGCTGCGCCGGTTCTTCTCCTGCGCGCGCATGCGGACTAACTGATCTCGCCGTTTTGCGAGCCCTGCCAAGGCGTTGCGGGCGGGGGTAGCCGTTTGCTCGGTTTCCGGCTGCATGGCTCGCGCGAAGGCCGCCAGCATCCGCGCATCGATCGGGTCCGTCTTGGCAAGTTGGCCGCTGGCGCGCGCAAAGTCGCGGGCTCGGGCCGGGTTGATCCGGGCGAAGCGGATCCCGGCCTGGCTCAGCACCTCGCGAAGTTCGAGGTCATAGACGCCCGTGGCCTCGAAGACGACCAGCACATCGCATCGCCAACGCGCCGCGATCTGTGTGATGGCCTGCGTCGCGTTGGCGATGCGCTCCGGCACGCCCAGGCCTTCATCGAAGATATCGAGATATTTTTTAGAGACGTCGATTCCAACGTAGCGAAGGGGTATGATCACGGTGCCTGTCCCTGTGATGCGAGGTCTGTTGGCGCAGCCTCGTGCAACTGTTCAGGTTGGTAATGGAACGGGCGGGAGACCGAGCCGGCTCACGGCGTCAAGCGCCAAGGACCCAACGGCTTCCCGCCCAACCCTATTCTGACAGACTTCCAAGACACAGGGACCCAGCGCTCTGGGCCCCGGCTCTGCAGCGCAGCGCTGAAGAAGCGCTGCGCTGCGTCCGGGGCACGTGAGTTCATTTTCGCGGCGCTTGCATTGACGGTTGGAAGTGCCGTGGACCTCACGCCCGCCACACCATCTTCAACACCGGCCGCCCCGAGGTCGGGTTCACGTCGTCGCCCGCATGGGCGAAGCCGTTGCGCTCGTAGAAGCGGATCGCGCGGGCATTGTCCTTGTTGACGAGCAGCGTGACGCCCGAGGGCGACAGGCGCTTGGCCTCGTCCACCAGCAGCCTTGCCGCGTCGGAGCCCCAATGCGCGGGATCGACGACGAGCTGGTCGAGATAGCCTTCGCCGTCGATGGTGACGAAGCCGGTCAGCGCGCCGTCCTGCTCCGCCACCACGATCTGGGCCTTCGGCACCAGATCCCTCAGCCAGCGCTCGCGCCACCATTCGAGTCGTGCGGCGAAGTCGATCTGCGGATAGGCCTGCTGCCAGGTGCGATGCCAGAGATCGATCGCAGCCGCCTCGTCCTCGGGACGGTAGGGGCGGAGGTGGAGGGGGCTCATTTTACGAAGGTCGTCATGCCCGGGCTTGTCCCGGGCATCCACGCCTTTCTGTCGCGGCGGGCCAAAGATCGTGGATGGCCGGGACAAGCCCGGCCACGACGTTGAGGTAGTGTGTCCCTCACCACTACCGCTCCGTCAGCTTCAGCTCGATGCGGCGGTTGCGCTTGTAGGCCTCTTCTGTGTTGCCGGTATCGAGCGGCTGGAACTCGCCGAAGCCGGCCGCGACGAGGCGCTGGGCGGGCACGCCGAGCGAGACCAGATATTGCACCACCGAGATCGAGCGCGCTGCGGACAGGTCCCAGTTCGACTTGAAGTTCGCGCCGCTCACCGGCCGCAAATCGGTATGGCCGTCGACGCGCAGCACCCAGGGGATGTCGCTCGGGATCTTCTTGTCGAGCTCGATCAGCGCCGCTGCCAAGGTGTCGAGCTCGGCGCGGCCCTCGGGCAGCAGCACCGCTTGTCCCGTGTCGAAGAACACTTCGGACTGGAACACGAAGCGGTCGCCGACGATGCGGATGTCGGGGCGGTTGCCGAGGATGGCGCGCAGCCGGCCGAAGAATTCCGAGCGGTAGCGCGACAATTCCTGCACGCGCTGCGCCAGTGCCACGTTCAGGCGGGAGCCGAGGTCGGCGATGCGGTTCTGCGATTCCTTGTCGCGCTTCTCGGAGGCATCGAGCGCCTCCTCCAGCGCCGCCAACTGCCGGCGCAGCGCGCTGATCTGCTGGTTCAGCACCTCGATCTGCGCCAGCGCCCGCGCCGAGACCGCCTTTTCGGAGTCCAATGCCTTGCCGAGCTCGGCGGTCTTGCCTTGCGCGTCGTTGCCGGCGGCAGCTAAGCCGTCATAGAGGCCCTTGATGCGGTCGCGCTCGGATTCGGCCGAGGCGAGCCCGGCTTTCAGCGACGAGACCTGGTCGTCGAGGGTGAGCTTGCCGAGCTTCTCCAGCGACAACAGCTCGTTGAGCTGGGCGATCTTGGCATTGAGCTGCTCCAGCGCCTTGTCCTTGCCGGTGACCTCCTGTGAGAGAAAGAACTGCACGACCAGGAACACCGACAGCAGGAACACGATCGACAGCACCAGCGTCGACAGCGCGTCGACGAAGCCGGGCCAGTAGTTGAGACCGCCTTCGCTGCGGCGGGCGCGGGCAAGGGCCATTTAGTTCTCCGCTTCTGCTCTCGTGTCCCGGACGCGCTGCAGCGTGCAACGCTGCTGCGCAGAGCCGGGACCCATTCCTCGTTTCTCTGGGCCCCGGCTCAGCAGCGCATCACTACGTGCTGCGCTGCGTCCGGGGCACGATGGTTCGGCGAGCCCTCAACTCTTCTCGGGCTGGCGCGCGATCCGCTCCAGCAGGCGGCGGATCTCGCGATTCTGCTCGCCCTGGCCGTCGGCCCATTCGCGGATCATCTGCTGCTCGGTGCGCATGTGCGAGACCAGCGCCTGGATGGCTTCGGCAAGGCTCGCCATCGCCGCGGTGGTGCCGCGGCCGGCGCTGCCTTCCTCGAGCACGGACCGCAGCCGTTCGACCGCGGCCTGAAGCTCGCCGCTGGCGACGCCGCCGCCGGTCGCGACAGGCGCCTCGCCGTTGCCATACTCGCGCACTGTGGTGGCGAGCCAGTCTTCGAGATCGGTGTAGAAGCGGTTCTGCGCCTGGCTCGATTGCAGATCGAGGAAGCCGAGGATCAGCGAGCCGGCAAGGCCGAACAGCGAGCTGGAGAAGGAGATGCCCATGCCGCCGAGCGGGGCGGCGAGGCCTTCCTTCAGCGTGTCGAACAGCGCCCCGGAATCGCTCCCGACCTTGAGCCCGTCGATCACCTTGCCCACCGAGCCCACCGTCTCGATCAGGCCCCAGAAGGTGCCGAGCAGGCCGAGGAAGACCAAGAGGCCGGTCATGTAGCGGGAGATGTCGCGGGCCTCGTCCAGGCGGGTCGCGATCGAATCGAGCAGGTGCCGCATCGTGGTCTGGGTGATGGTCATCCGCCCCGAACGCTCCCCGCCGAGGATCGCAGCCATCGGCGCCAGCAGCTTGGGGTGGCGGGCCGGCGCCAGGCCGGGATCGGCGACGCGGAAATTGTTGACCCAGGAGACTTCGGGATAGAGCCGGATGACCTGGCGGAAGGCCAGGATGATGCCGATGAACAGCACCCCCCCGATCAGGGCGTTGAGCCCGGGATTGGCGAAGAAGGCCTGGACGATCTGCTTGTAGAGCACCACGCTCACCAGCGTGCACAGCACCAGGAAGACCAGCATCCGCACCAGGAAGACGCTGGGCGAGGACAGTTTGGTGTACTCGATGTCCATGGTGGATCGGGAAGTGCCAGACCGCATGCCGGTATCATCCGTTACGTAAAGCTTGCTTGCGGCGCGCACTATGGCACAGCGCCGGCCCAAAAAAAGCGCCGGATGCGCCGATTTCGGGGACAGCTCGGGAACCCGGACCGGAAGCGGCGCTTTGATAGCCAAGTCTCTGCAGAAGTTCGCCATTCGGGGGGCGCATGAGCGTCGTTTCCGCGATCATCGGGACTGCCGAGCGCGTGCCGCTGCCGGACGTGGTGGTCCGCGCCGCGATCCAGCGCCTGTGCTCCCGCATGGCGACGCGCCTGTCCGGGCTCGGCCCCGGCGACGATGCCGCCTTCGCTGGGCGGATGATGCTACGGCCGATCGCCGAGGGCGCGGCAGCGGGCCATGACGAGGTGCCCGCGGCCTTCTTCGCCGACTTGCTCGGCCCCAAACGTAAATTCTCCTCCTGCTTCTACAAGACCGACGCGACCACCTTGCGGGAGGCGGAGGAGGAGGCGCTGCGCCAGACCGTCGAGCATGCCGGCCTGGCCGACGGCCAGGCCATCCTGGAGCTTGGCTGTGGCTGGGGCTCGCTGGCGCTGTGGGTGGCACGGCAGTTTCCGCACGCGACGGTGACGGCGGTCGCGGCCTCACAGGCTCAGCGTGCTTATGTCGAGGAGGAGGCGCGGCGGCGCGGACTGCTGAATCTGCGCGTGGTCACGGCCGACATGAACGTGTTCGCGCCCGAGGGCCAGTTCGACCGGATCGTCTCGGTCGAGATGTTCGAGCGGATGAGCAACTGGCGCAAGCTGATGACACGCGCGCGGTCATGGCTCGCGCCGGAGGGGCGGTTCTTCATGCACGTCGTCACCCACCGGTCCGGCTCGCATCTGCCTGACCCGGCCGATCGCGACGACTGGATCGCGCAATACGTCTACACGGGCGGGCTGATGCCGAGCCATCACCTCGTCAGGCAGTTCGACGATATCTTTGCCATCGAGAAGGAATGGTGCTGGAGCGGCACGCACTACCAGCGCACCGCCGACGACTGGCTGGCCAATTTCGATGCGCATCGCGACCCCATCGAAGTCTCGTTGCGCAGGGTCCACGACGAGGAGACCGCTCTCTGGATGCGCCGCTGGCGCTGGTTCCTGCTCGGGACCTCGGGCCTGTTCGGTCACGCCGACGGAACGGAATGGGGCGTCAGCCATTACCGGATGAAGGCCGCCGAGTAATTGCGATGTTCGGCCGCACACGCGGCGGTGGAACTTAGATTCACAATCAAGTTACACCGCAAAAGATCTCTGATTTCAACAGGATAAGCTGTGTGACAATGAGCCGCCCGCGCCATGCGTTGCATCGCAGCAGATGCATTCTATCTTGGCGGCATCAGCCGCGTGCAAAAGGTCCAGAACGGGCTTCGCGCGAGCATGATCAGTTTCAACAATCGGGGCATCCCACTTCATGTTTGGAATTCGAGCGCGATCGGCATGCGTTGCAATGATGCTCGCGGCCCTTGCGCCGCTGCTGGGTGCTTGCGAGGAATCCAGTTCCGCGGTGTCCGCCGCCCAGCCGCCTGCCCCTGACGTCAGCATCGTTATCGTCAAGCCGCAGCCGCGCGCCGTAGTGCGCGAGCTGCCGGGCCGCATCGCCCCGACCCGGGTCTCCGACGTGCGGCCGCGCGTGTCCGGCATCGTGGTCGAGCGCCTGTTCCGCCAGGGCAGCGAGGTCAGGGCCGGCGATCCGCTCTACCGCATCGATCCGCGCCCGTTCGAGGTCGAGGTCATGGCCAACGAGGCCGCGCTGGCCAAGGCCGAAGCGGCATTGGCGCAGGCCAAGCAGCAGGCGCATCGTATCGCCACCTTGACCAGGGATCGCGCCGCCCCCGAAGCCGAGAACGAGAAGGCGATTGCGGCCGAACGCCAGGCCCATGCCGAGGTCGAGGGCCGCAAGGCCGAGCTCGCGCGGGCCAGGCTTAATCTCGACTACGCCACCGTGCGTGCGCCGATCGACGGCGTGGTCGGCGCGGCCCTCGTCAGCGAGGGCGCGCTCGCCGTGCAGAACGAGACCAATCTCGCCACCATCCAGCAGCTCGATCCGATCTATGCCGACTTCACCCAGTCGGTGACCGAGCTCAACCAGCTCCGCCGCGCCTTCGAGACCGGCGACCTCGATCGCATCGCCGCCGATGCCGCCAAGGTGCGCCTCGTGCTCGACGACAACACCATCTATTCGCTCGACGGCAAGCTGCTGTTCTCCGACGCCAAGGTCGACGCCCACACCGGGCAGGTGACGTTGCGCGGCGAGTTCCCCAATCCCAAGCGCGAGCTGCTCCCGGGCATGTATGTCCGGGTCCGCATCGACCAGGGTCTCGATTCCGACGCGATCGCGGTGCCGCAGCAGGCGATCCAGCGCAATGGCGGCGGCGGCAGCGAGGTGTTCGTCGTCAAGGACGACAATCACATCGCGGTGCAGCCGGTGCGCACCGGCTCGGTGCAGGACGGCCTCTGGTTCATCACCGAAGGCCTGAAGTCCGGCGACAAGGTCGTGGTCGAAGGCTTCCAGAAATTCGCGGCCGGCGACAAGGTCAAGCCGCAATCCTGGTCGGAGGCGGAAGCGACCGCAGACAACCGGCACGCTCAGCAGCTCACGCGGTAACGCTCCGCGCAGCAAGTGTCGTCCTTAACCTGAGGAGCCCGCTGCAAGCGGGCGTCTCGAAGGATGGCCGCGGGAGAGAGCCGGGCCTTCATGGTTCTCGCGGCGATGCGCGGCATCGTCCGGAGCGCGCGTTCCGCGCTCCTCACCATGAGGGTCTAACCGAACAACGAGGATAAAACGGCCAATGCCGAGTTTCTTCATCGACAGGCCGATCTTCGCCTGGGTGGTCGCGCTGTTCATCTGCTTGATCGGCGCGATCGCGGTGCCGCTGCTGCCGATCGCGCAATATCCGATCATCGCGCCGCCCTCGATCTCGGTCTCGACCAGCTATCCCGGCGCCTCGCCGGAAAACCTCTACAACAGCGTCACGCGGCTGATCGAGGAGGAGCTCAACGGCGCCGCCAACATCCTCAATTTCGAATCGACCAGCGACTCGCTCGGCCAGGTCGAGATCATCGCCAACTTCCAGCCGGGCACCGACACCAGTGCCGCCTCGGTCGAGGTCCAGAACCGCATCAAGCGCGTCGAGGCGCGCCTGCCGCGCGCGGTGATGCAGCAGGGCATCCTGATCGAGGAGGCCTCGAGCGCAGTGCTGCAGATCATCACGCTGAACTCGACCGACGGCAGCCTGGATGAAGTCGGCCTCGGCGACTTCATGATCCGCAACGTGCTCGGCGAGATCCGCCGCATTCCCGGCGTCGGCCGCGCCACACTGTACTCGACCGAGCGCTCGCTTCGTGTCTGGGTCGATCCGGCCAAGCTGGTCGGCTATGGCCTGACCGCCGACGACGTCAACAAGGCCATCACCGCGCAGAACGCGCAGGTCGCTTCCGGCAGCATCGGCGCCGAGCCGTCGACCTCGAACCAGCGCACCTCTGCGCTGGTGCTGGTCAAGGGCCAGCTCTCCTCGCCGGACGAGTTCGGCGCCATCATCCTGCGTGCCAATGCCGACGGTTCGACCGTGCGCCTGCGCGATGTCGCGCGCGTCGAGGTCGGCGGCCTCAGCTACCAGTTCAACACGCGCCTCGACGGCAAGCCGACGGCGGGCCTGTCGGTCCTGATGTCGCCGACCGGCAATGCGCTGGCGACCGCCAGCGCGGTCGAAGCGAAGATGAAGGAGCTGTCGCGCTTCTTCCCGGCCAACATCACCTACGAGATCCCCTACAACATCACGCCTGTGGTCGAGGCCTCGATCGAGAAGGTGCTGACGACGCTGGTCGAAGCCGTGGTGCTGGTGTTCGTGGTGATGTTCTTGTTCCTGCAGAACATCCGCTACACCATCATTCCGACCATCGTGGTCCCGGTGGCGTTGCTGGGCGCCTGCTCCACGCTGCTGCTCGCCGGCTATTCCATCAACATGCTCTCGATGTTCGGCATGGTCCTCGCGGTCGGCATCCTCGTCGACGACGCCATCGTCGTGGTCGAGAACGTCGAGCGCATCATGGCCGAGGAAGGCCTGCCGCCGAAGGAAGCGACGCGGAAAGCCATGTCGCAGATCACCGGCGCCATCATCGGCATCACGCTGGTGCTGATGGCGGTGTTCGTGCCGATGGCGTTCTTCCCGGGCTCGGTCGGCATCATCTATCGCCAGTTCTCCGTCACCATGGTCGCCGCGATCGGCTTCTCCGCCTTCCTGGCGCTGTCGTTGACGCCGGCGCTGTGCGCGACGCTGTTGAAGCCTGTGGCAAAGGGGCACGGTCATTCGACCAACTTCGTGTTCGGCTGGTTCAACCGCATGCTCGAAGGCGTCAAGGAACGCTATTCGCGCACCGTCGGCTTTTCGCTGAATCGCACCGGCCGCTTGATGCTGGTCTATGCCGCGCTGCTGGTCGGCCTGTCCTGGGCCTTCGTCAACCTGCCCGGCGGCTTCCTGCCCGTCGACGACCAGGGCTTCATCACCACGGACGTGCAGACGCCGTCGGATTCGTCCTATGCCCGCACCGAGGCCGTGATCGAGAAGGTCGAAAAATATCTCGCCGCGCGGCCGGGCGTCGACAACGTCACCTTCCTCACCGGCTTCAGCTTCTCCGGCCAGGGCATGAACACCGCCCAGGCCTTCATCACGCTGAAGGACTGGTCGGAGCGCGGGCCGAAGGACTCCGCTGCCGCGATCGTCAACGACGTCAACCGCGACCTGGGCTCGTCGATCCGCGACGCAAAAATCTCGGCGCTGCAGCCGCCGCCGATCGACAATCTCGGCAACTCCTCCGGCTTCTCGTTCCGCCTCCAGGATCGCGGCCAGAAGGGCTATCAGCAATTGATGCGCGCCGCCGACCAGCTGATCGCGGAGGCCAATGCCAGCCCGGTGCTGCAGAAGGTCTATATCGAAGGCCTGCCCGAGGCGGGCGTGGTCAATCTCATGATCGACCGCGAGAAGGCCGGCGCGTTCGGCGTCACCTTCGAGGACATCAACAACACCATCTCGACCAATCTCGGCTCGAACTACATCAACGACTTCCCGAACCGCGGCCGCATGCAGCGCGTCGTGGTGCAGGCGGACGCGCGCGACCGCATGCGGGCCGAGGACATCCTCAACTACAACGTCAAGAACAGCCGCGGCCAGCTGGTGCCGCTCTCGTCCTTCACCACGATCGAATGGGCGCGCGGCCCGACGCAGATCGCCGGCTTCAACTATTATCCGGCGGTGCGCATCTCCGGCGAGGCCAGGCCCGGCTTCACCTCGGGCGATGCGATCGCCGAGATGGAGCGGCTCGCCGACCGGTTGCCGCGCGGCTTCGGCTATGAATGGACCGGACAGTCGCTGCAGGAGAAGCTGTCGGGCTCGCAGGCGCCGTTCCTGCTCGCCCTGTCGGTGTTCGTGGTGTTCCTGTGCCTCGCCGCGCTCTACGAGAGCTGGACCATTCCGCTCGCGGTGCTGCTCACCGTGCCGCTCGGCATCGTCGGCGCGGTCACTGCCGCCATGCTGCGCGGCCTGCCCAACGACGTCTATTTCACCGTCGGCCTGATCACGATCATCGGCCTCGCCGCAAAGGACGCGATCCTGATCATCGAGTTCGCGAAAGATCTGCGGAAAGAAGGCAAGCCGCTGGTCGAAGCCACCATCGAAGCCTGCCGCCTGCGCTTCCGCCCGATTTTGATGACCGGCCTTGCCTTCATCTGTGGCGTGCTGCCGATGGCCATCGCCCACGGCGCCGGCGGCGCCAGCCAGCAGGCGCTCGGCAGCGTGGTGATGGGCGGCATGATCGCGGTGGTGATCCTGGCGCTCTTGATGGTGCCGGTGTTCTTCGTCTCGGTGCAGCGCGTGCTGGCGGGGGATCGCGAGCCGGCGCCGGCGCGGGACGCTGAAGCGCATGGCCGGCCGGCGCGGGCGCACACCGGCCACTGACGCTTCTCTCTGTCATTCCGGGGCGTGCGAAGCACGAGCCCGGAATCGATCGGGCCGCGTTCACGGTCGATGAATGGATTCCGGGCTCGCGCCAAGAGGCGCGCCCCGGAATGACGGGGAATGTGGAGTGCGAGCTTCCGCCTTACGCCGGTTTCCGCAAAATCTTCACCAGCTCCCCGTGCACGTACTCGTTGCCGCACACCACATGCCCGGTGATCAGCGGATCCCCCGGGGTCGCGATGTCGCTCACCGTGCCGCCGGCTTCCTTCACCATGATCTGCCCGGCCGCGATGTCCCAGGGCGACAAATTCCGCTCCCAATACCCGTCGAGCCGGCCGGCCGCGACGAAGGCGAGATCGAGCGAGGCGGCGCCGAAACGGCGCAAGCCGGCGACGCGGTCCTGGATCGCGGTCATCTCGCGGCGGAATTCCTCGTGGTCGCCGCGGCCGATATGGGGCAGGCCGCAGGCCACCACGCATTCGCTCAGCTGGCGGCGGCCGGCGACGCGCAGGCGCTGGTCGTTGAGGAAGGCGCCCTTGCCGCGCTCGGCGATGTAGAGCTCGTCATTGGCGGGATTGTAGATCACGCCCGCGATCACGGTGCCCTCGCGCGCGAGCCCGATCGAGATCGCAAATTGCGGGATGCCGTGCAGGAAGTTGGTGGTGCCGTCCAAGGGATCGACGATCCAGGTGTGGCTCTTGTCGGTGCCCTCGCGGGTGCCGCCCTCTTCGCCGATGAAGCCGTAGCCGGGCCGGGCCTTGGCGAGGTCCTGGTAGAGGATCTCCTCGGCGCGCTTGTCGGCGAGCGAGACGAAATTGGCGGGACCCTTCAGCGAGACCTGGAGATGCTCGATCTCGCCGAGATCGCGCTTGAGGCTGCGGCCGGCGCGGCGCGCTGCCTTGACCATGACGTTGATAGTGGCGGAATACAGCATATGCTTCTGGTCTTGATCGGGGGGAGGGGCGCGGAAACGCGCCTGTTTGGGGGATTGGGTGCCCCGTGAGGGGCCCCGCGTCAAGTCATTTGGACCCGAGCCACTTCCTGGCGGCGGCCTCGGCCTTGGCGCGCTCATCCGCCGGCAGATCGGAAAGCTGCTTGTCGAGCTCGGGGTCGCCCTTGCCGGCCGTCTTGGCCACCAGGTGCCATTTGAAGCCTTCGATCTTGTCCACGGGCGTGCCGACGCCGTTGATCAGCACCCAGGCCAGCCGGTTCTGCGCGATCGCGCTGCCCTGGCGGGAGGCCTTGCGAAGCAGGGCGACAGCCGCCGGCTGGTTCTTCGGCGTGCCGGTGCCGTTGAACATCGCGATGGCATATTCGACCTCGGCATCGACATTGTCGGCGATCGCGGCGGCCTGGAGCAGCCGCACCGCGCGTTCGGGGTCCTTCGGCACACCGGTGCCTTCCTTGTAGAAGGTCGCGAGCGCGTATTGCGCTTCGGGCAGGCCTGCATCGGCGGCCTGGCGCAGCAGTTCCGCCGAACGCCGGACGTCCTGCGGCAGCGTCTGGCCGTCCAGGTAGAGCAGAGCGAGGTTGTAGGCCGCCTTGGGCTCGCCGAGCTTGGCAGCCGAGGCCATCAGCCTGACCGCCTCGTTTTTGTCGACCGGGCCGCCGCGGCCGGAGATGCGCAGCATGGCGAGCGCGAACATCGCCTCCCGATCGCCGGCATCGGCGGCGCGCTTGTACCATTCGGCCGCCTTGGCGTAATCGCGCCTTATGCCCATGGCGTTGGAATAGAGCTCGCCGAGCATGGTCATCGCCTTGGCATCGCCGGCTTGCGCGCGCACGGTGGCGAGCTCGAACGCGGTCTTGTACTGGCCGCGCTGATAGGCGCCGAACACGAGGTCGACGTTGGGATCGTCGGACGGCGGCGCGGGGATCACGGTTGCCGGCTTGGGCGAAGCGGACGGCTTGGGAGATGCCGTAGGCTTCGGCGCCGGTGCTGCCTCCTTCTTCTTGGCAGGCGCGGGCGGCTTTGGCTTCTGCTTCTCTGCCGGTGCGCTCGGCGTCGTCGCCGGCGGGGTGATCTGCAGCTGCGCGGCCGCGGGCACTGTCAGCAGCAGCGTGGCCAGCATGGTGATGCACGGGAGCTTCATGTCGGGCGCTGGCCGTGCTCCTGGCCCGCAGGATCCTGGCCGGCCAGCGCCGTCGCATGGGCCTTCTTGATCGCGGCATCGACCTCGATCAGTGCGGCCTTGGGCCCGCGCGGATCGGCCCAGATGAAGTCGCCGACCAGCACGAAATCGGCGCCGCTGGCGGCGAAATCGTAGGCCTCGTCCAGCGTGGTGGCAAAGCCGACGCAAGGCGGCTCGAACAGCTCGGCCCACCAGTCGAGCCGCTCGGCGATCGCCTGCGACGACGGCCGCTGGCCTTTCGCATCGGGCTCGCCAAACAGCACGTAATCCGCGCCCATCTCGCCCGCATCCATGGAATGGTGCCGCGTCGTCAGCCCGCCGACACCGGCGATGCGATCTGGCTTGAGCGACGGCAGCGCCTCCTTCAGCGCGGCGATGCCGGGCAGGTGCGCGCCGTCGGCGCCGCCGCGCGCGACGATATCAGGATGGCCGTCGACGAGGAGTGCCGCGCCCGCCTTCTGCACCGGCGGCGCCAATGCCTTGACGCGCGAGATCATGCCGCGCTGATCGGTCTCCTTCAGCCGCAGCAGCACGGCGGCAATGTCGGCGGACGCGATCAGCCCCGGCAGCTCGGCGACCAGCGTCGCGGGATCATCGACGACGGGCGTCGCGAGATAGAGACGCGGCGCCGGGCGCGGCGGAGGCGGTTTGTTCGACAAGGTCTAGGCTGCCTTCTGTTCCAGGCTGCTTTGCCATTCGCCCTTGGAGGCGAGGCCGTTCATGCGGGCGCGATGGCTGAAGGCGCGCTGGCCGGCCGCGACGTTCTCAGGCTTGCCCGACCAGGCCTTCTGCGGCGCGGCCTGCAGCGCGCGGCCGTAGGAGAAGGTCAGGCCCCAGGGCAGCGGCCCGAGCTTGTGCATGGCGTTGAGATGCGCGGTCGCCTCTTCGTCCGACTGGCCGCCGGACAGGAAGGCGATGCCGGGCACGGCCGCCGGCACGCAGGCCTTCAGCAGCCGTATCGTCTTCTCCGCGACCTCCTCGACTGAGCCCTGCTTCGGACATTTCTTGCCTGATATCGCCATGTTCGGCTTCAGCACCATGCCTTCCAGCGCCACGCGCTGCACGCGCAGTTCCTGGAAGGTCTTGTTGAGCACGCGGCTCGTTACCTCGTAGCAGCGCTCGGTGTCGTGGTCGCCGTCCATCAGCACCTCCGGCTCGACGATCGGCACGATCTGCGCGGCCTGGCACAGCGCGGCATAGCGCGCCAGCGCGTGGGCATTGACGCTAATCGCCGTCATCGAGGGAATGCCGCTGCCGATATCGATCACCGCGCGCCATTTGGCAAAGCGCGCGCCGCGCTCGTAATATTTCTTCAACCGCTCGGCGAGCTTGTCGAGCCCCACCGTGACCAACTCTCCCGGGCACATCGGCAAGGCCTGCGTGCCTTCGTCGACCTTGATGCCGGGAATGGCGCCGGCCTGCTCGATCAGCTTGACCAGCGGCGTGCCGTCCTTGGCATTCTGCCAGATCGTCTCGTCATAGAGGATCACGCCGGAGATGTACTGGCTCATGGCGTCCTTGGCGCGGAACAGCATCTCGCGATAGTCGCGGCGGTTCTCCTCGGTCGATTCCACGCCGATGGCGTCAAAACGCTTCTTGATGGTGCCGGAGGATTCATCGGCGGCAAGGATGCCCTTGCCCGGCGCGACCATGGCGGTCGCGATCTTGTTGAGCTCAGTCAGATTCATCGAGAGGTCCTCCCAAAACGATTCTGCCCTTGCCCGTGAAAATAGACCGTTCTCGGGCAATTGCCGAGTTATCGTTCGTCGCAGGGGGTCGGGGAGGTCTGTTGGGTAAAATGGCTGGCCGGGCTGGGCGGACCTCCACCTCGCCCCGCTTGCGGGGAGAGGTCGGATTTTACGCAACGCGTAAAATCCGGGTGAGGGGGTACAGGTCTGTCGATAGGGCACAACTCGCGGAGAGAGCCCCTCACCCCGACCCTCTCCCCGTAAGAACGGGGAGAGGGAGGAGAGATTACGCAACCTCGCGATCGCTTACGCGACGCGGGGATCGCTTACGCCACCTTCGGATCCAGCTCGCCCTTGGCGTAGCGCTTGGCCATCTCGGCGGTGGTCAGCACCTTCTTGATCTTGGAGGCCTGGCCTGCGGTGTTGAACTCCTGCAGGCGCTGCTTGCACAGCTTGGTCATGGCTTCCATCGCCGGCTTCAGGTACTTGCGCGGATCGAACTCTTCCGGGTTGTCCTTGAGAACTTTCCGGATCTGGCCGGTCATCGCCATGCGGTTGTCGGTGTCGATGTTGATCTTGCGCACGCCGTTCTTGATGCCGCGTTGGATCTCGGCCACCGGCACGCCCCAGGTCGGCTTCATCTTGCCGCCATAGGCATTGATGATGTCTTGCAGGTCCTGCGGCACCGAGGAGGAGCCGTGCATGACGAGATGCGTGTTCGGCAGCTTGCGGTGGATCTCCTCGATCACGTTCATGGCGAGGATGTCGCCGTCGGGCTTGCGGGTGAATTTGTAAGCGCCGTGAGACGTCCCCATCGCGATCGCGAGCGCGTCGACCTTGGTCTCCTGCACGAACTTCACGGCTTCGTCCGGATTGGTCAGGAGCTGGTCGTGGCTGAGCTTGCCTTCGGCGCCGTGGCCGTCTTCCTTGTCGCCCATGCCTGTCTCGAGCGAGCCGAGCACCCCGAGCTCGCCTTCCACCGAGATGCCGCCGAGATGGGCCATGTCGGTCACGGTCTTGGTGACCCCGACATTGTAGCCCCAGTCGCCGGGGGTCTTGCCGTCGGCCTTGAGCGAGCCGTCCATCATCACCGAGGTGAAGCCGGCTTGGATCGCGGTCATGCAGGTCGCCGGCTCGTTGCCGTGGTCGAGATGCACGCAGACCGGAATGTGCGGATAGATCTCGGTCACCGCGTCCATCATGTGCTTGAGCATGACGTCGTTGGCGTAGGAGCGCGCGCCGCGCGAGGCCTGAATGATGACGGGCGCGTCGACCTGGTTGGCCGCGTCCATGATGGCCAGCGCCTGCTCCATGTTGTTGATGTTGAAGGCCGGTACGCCGTAATCGTTCTCCGCCGCGTGGTCGAGCAATTGACGTAACGTGATCCGAGCCATCTGTCTTTGTCTCCCGTTGGGGCCTCAAAGGCCGCTTGATTACTTGCTACGCAGAACTTCAACGCCGGGCAGGGGCTTGCCTTCCATCCATTCAAGGAACGCGCCACCGGCCGTCGACACATAGGTGAAGTCACCGGCCACATGGGCCTGGTTGAGCGCTGCGACGGTGTCGCCGCCGCCCGCGATCGAGATCAGCTTCTTGGCCTTGGTGCGCTCGGCGGCGTGCTTGGCGGCCGCGACCGTGCCGCGGTCGAACGGCTGCATCTCGAAAGCGCCCAGGGGGGCCGTTCCAGACCAGCGTCGCCGCATCGTCGATCGCGGCATGGACGCGCGCGATCGATTGCGGACCGACGTCGAGGATCATGCCGTCGGCCGGGATCGCATCGAGCCCATAGGCGTGCGACGGCGCGTTGGCGGCGAAGTGATAGGCAACGGTGGCATCGACCGGGAGGATGATGGCGCAATTGGCGGCTTCAGCCTTCTCCATGATGCGCAGCGCGGTGGCGGCGAGATCCTTCTCGGCCAGCGACTTGCCGACCGCAACGCCCTGCGCGTGCAGGAAGGTGTTGGCCATGCCGCCGCCGATCACGAGCGCGTCGACCTTGGTGACGAGGTTTTCCAGCAGGTCGATCTTGGTCGAGACCTTGGCGCCGCCGATGATGGCGATGACGGGCTTGCTCGGCGAGCCCAGCGCCTTCTCCAGCGCGTCCAGCTCGGCCTGCATGGTGCGGCCGGCATAGGCCGGCAGCTTGTGGCCGAGGCCTTCGGTCGAGGCGTGGGCGCGGTGCGCGGCCGAGAACGCGTCATTGACCCAGATGTCGCCGAGCTTCGCGAGTTCCGCGACGAAGGCGGGATCGTTCTTTTCTTCCTCTTTGTGGAAGCGGGTGTTTTCCAGGCACAGGATGTCGCCATCCTTCAAGCCGGCGACGGCCTTGGCCGCGGGCTCGCCGATGCAATCCTCGGCAAACGCGACGGGCTTCTTCACCACCTTCGCCAGCGCCTCCGCGACGGGCCTCAGCGAGTCCTTGGCATCGCGTCCCTTCGGGCGGCCGAAATGCGCGAGCAGGATGACCTTGCCGCCCTTGTCGGCGAGCTCGGTGATGGTCGGTGCAACGCGCTCGAGCCGGGTGGCGTCGGTGACGCGCCCGCTCTCCATGGGCACGTTGAGGTCGACGCGCAGCAGCACGCGCTTGCCCTTCACGTCGACGTCGTCGAGGGTGCGGAATTTGTTCGTCATCTCACGCTTCCTTGTCCCGGGCGCGCTGCGGCGCAGGGCGCCGCTGCGCTGAACCGGGACCCACGTCACGGCGAGCCCCGCGGTTAAGATGGGTCCCGGCCCTGCGGAGCAGCGCAAGCGCGCTGCACCGCGTCCGGGACACGAGACTCTGGTCAGATCACCTTCGCCATCGCAACGGCGGTGTCCGCCATGCGGTTCGAGAAGCCCCACTCGTTGTCGTACCAGGACATCACGCGCACCAGCGTGCCGTTCTGCACCTTGGTCTGGTCCTCGTGGAAGGTCGAGGAGTGCGGGTCGTGGTTGAAGTCGATCGAAACGTTGGGCGCGCTGGTGTAGCCGAGGATGCCCTTGAGCTGCTGCTCGCTGGCACGCTTCATCGCCGCGTTGACTTCCTTGGCGTCGGTTGAGCGCTTGGCGACGATCTTGAGGTCGACGACCGAGACGTTCGGGGTCGGCACGCGGATCGCAACGCCGTCGAGCTTGCCCTTCAGTTCGGGCAGCACGAGGCCGATCGCCTTCGCAGCACCGGTCGAGGTCGGGATCATCGACATCGCCGCGGCGCGGCCGCGGTAGAGATCCTTGTGCAGCGTGTCCAGCGTCGGCTGGTCGCCGGTATAGGCGTGGATCGTGGTCATGAAGCCGGTCTCGATGCCGACGAGGTCGTTCAGCACCTTGGCGACCGGGGCGAGGCAGTTGGTGGTGCAGCTGCCGTTGGAGACGACGAGGTGATCCTTGGTCAGCGTGTCGTGGTTGACGCCGTAGACGATGGTGGCATCGGCGCCGTCGGCGGGCGCGGAGACCAGCACGCGCTTGGCGCCGGCGGTCAGGTGCGCGGAAGCCTTGTCCTTCGAGGTGAAGATGCCGGTGCATTCCAGCGCGATGTCGACGCCGAGATCCTTCCAGGGCAGCTTCGAGGGATCGCGCTCGGCGGTCACCTTGATCTTGCCGTTGCCGAGGTTGATGGAGTCGCCGTCGACGGTGACGGTGCCGGGAAAGCGGCCATGGACGCTGTCGAAGCGGAGTAGATGGGCGTTGGTCTCGACCGGGCCGAGGTCGTTGATGCCGACAACCTCGATATCCTTGCGGCCTGACTCGGCGATAGCCCGCAGGACGTTGCGGCCGATGCGGCCAAAACCGTTAATTCCGACGCGGACTGCCATGTTTCGTCTCCTTCAATGACCGTTGTCATCCCGCACAACGCGCGGATAGCGCGCCTGCGAGGTTTTTTAGGGGCGGGCGCCCGGTTCGGCCGGGCGGTGCTTGATCATATGGGAGATTAGGTAGTCCTTTTTTGCGGCAAGCTCAACTCTCAGGAAACGCGCTTCAGCACAGCGTTAACCGCGGCCTCGGCGGTGATGCCGAAATGCTTGTACAGCTCCTTGGCAGGGCCGCTTTCGCCGAACGAATGCATGCCGATGAATTCGCCGTCCTGGCCGATCACGGCATCCCAGCCCCAGCGCACGGCGGCCTCGATCGCGATCTTGACCGGCGCGTTGCCGATGATGGCGGCGCGCTTGGCCTCTGGTTGCGCTAGCAACAGCTCGAGCGAGGGAACGGAGACAACGCGCGAGGCGACGCCGCGTTCCGCCAGCTGCTTCTGGGCCGCGACCGCGATCTCGACCTCGGAGCCGGAGGCGAACAGCGTCGCCTTGGCTTCGCCCTGGGCGGCGACCAGCTCATAGGCACCGGCCGCGCAGGGATTGTCGTTGGGTGCCGTGGTCCGCAGCTGCGGCAGGTTCTGGCGCGTCAGTGCCAGCACGGTCGGGCCATCGACGCGGTTGAGCGCGAGCTCCCAGCACTCGGCGACCTCGATGGCATCGCAGGGACGGAATACGCGCATGTTGGGAATGGCACGAAGCGCGGCGAGATGCTCGACCGGCTGATGGGTCGGGCCGTCTTCGCCGAGGCCGATGGAATCGTGGGTCATCACGTAGACGACGCCGGCGCCCATCAGCGCGGCAAGGCGCATCGCCGGACGCGCATAATCGGTGAACACGAGGAAGGTCGCGCCATTCGGCGCAAAGCCGCCGTGCAGGAAAATGCCGTTCATCGCGGCGGCCATGCCGTGCTCGCGGATGCCGTAATGGATGAAGCGGCCCTTCGGCGTCTTGGCCGAGAAGGCGGTCGCCGACTTCGCCTTGTTGTTGTTGGAGCCGGTGAGGTCGGCCGAGCCTGCCAAAAATTCCATCGGCATTGCGGCTGCGATCGCCTCGATCGCCGCCTCCGAGGATTTGCGCGTGGCAGCCGTCAGCGGCTTCTCCAGCAGCTCCTTCTTGTGCGCCTTCAGCGCCTTTGCCAGCGAAGCCGGACGCTCATGGCGCAGGCGGCGCTCGAACTCGGCGCGCTTCCGGCTGCCGAGCTCACCGAGCCGGGCTTCCCATTCCTGCCGTGCCGCGGCGCCGCGGCTGCCGGCAGCGCGCCATGCCTTCAGCACGTCGTCGGCGACCGCGAACGGCTCAAGCGAAATGCCGAGATTTTCCTTGGCGGCCTTGAGCTCGTCGGCGCCGAGTGCTTCGCCGTGCACCTTCGAGGTGCCTTGCTTGTGCGGCGCGCCGAAGCCGATGGTGGTGCGGCAGGCGATCAGCGTCGGCTTGCTGGATTTCTTCGCGCGCGTGATGGCGTCGGCGATCGCAGCCTGGTCATGGCCGTCGATCTTTTCGGCGGCCCAGCCCGCCGACTTGAAGCGCTTCACCTGGTCGACGGAATCGGAGATCGAGGTCGGGCCGTCGATCGAGATGCCGTTGTCGTCGTAGAGCACGATCAGCTTGTTGAGCTTCCAGTGCCCGGCCATCGCGATCGCTTCCTGCGACACGCCTTCCATCAGGTCGCCGTCGGAGGCGAGCACATAGGTGTGGTGGTCGACGATCTTCTTGCCGAATTCGGCGGCGAGCATCTTTTCGGCCAGCGCCATGCCGACCGCAGTCGAGATGCCCTGGCCGAGCGGGCCGGTGGTGGTCTCGATGCCCTTGGTGCGGAAGTTCTCGGGGTGGCCGGGGGTCAGCGAGTCGACCTGGCGGAACTGCTTGATCTGGTCCAGCGTCATTTCGTCATTGCCGGTCAGATACAGCAGCGAATAGAGCAGCATCGAGCCGTGGCCGGCCGAGAGCACGAAGCGGTCGCGGTCCGGCCAGGCGGGCGCGGCGGCATCGAATTTCAGGAATTGCGTGAACAGCACGGTGGCGATGTCGGCGGCGCCCATCGGCAGGCCGGGATGGCCCGATTTCGCCTTCTCGACAGCGTCCATCGCAAGGCCGCGGATCGCGTTGGCCATACGGGTGTGATCGACCTGCGTCATGTCTGAAATCCGTCTGAAATGAAGCGCTTGGCGATGGTTGCCCGCGCGGGGAGAAGCCTGGCGGCCACTGAAGGTTGGCGCTGGGATAGCACCTCGGTTCCGGGAGTCCAAGGCAATCGAACGCCGGTTTGGCCGCAAAAGTTGCCTGTGTGGACATCGGTTTTCCGCTGGGGTCGCGCTGGGCGGAAGCGACGGATCGGCAGGTCGTCCCGATTGATCGGTGCATAGTTTTGCGGCGGCGTTGCGCTTGGCTAGCTTGCTTTGTAAATTTCTGCTTCTAACCGCTTGCCGAACCGAGTCTTTTGCCGGACGGCAAGCTCCAGGGAAAGGCCACTGGGCAAAGGCCGCCAGGTTCCGCCGCTGACTGCATGAACGATCGCGTATCCAACAGTTCCGCCATGACGGAGTCGTCCGCCGTCGAGATCGAGATTGCCACCCGCAGACTCATGGCGGCGCTCGACGCGCTTGAAAGTGCGGTGGAGCGGCGGCGCGACGCCGATCGCGACGAGAACGAGCTTGCGGCGCGAATCCAGGCGCTCGGCGCGGATCGCTCGCGTCTTGCCGACGAACTCGACGGCGCGCTGGTGAAGGCACGCAAGCTCGAGCGCACCAATCGCGAGATCTCCGACCGGCTGGATTCCGCGATCGTCACGATACGCTCGGTGCTCGATACCGGAGAGGACGGATGAGCCACATCAACGTCACCATCAACGGCCGGCAATATCGCATGGCCTGCGAGGAGGGCCAGGAGGTGCGGCTGCTCAAGCTCGCCGAGACGCTGGAGACGCGCATCCAGTCGCTGCGCGGAAAGTTCGGCGAGATCGGCGATGCGCGCCTCACCGTCATGGCTGCGCTCACCGTGTGCGATGAGCTGATCGACACCACCAACCGCGTCCGCACCCTGGAGCAGGAATTGATCGAGCTCAGGGATTTCCGCAACGCCGCCGTCGAGCGCGCCAGGATGACGCAGACCGCCGTGGTGAATGCGCTCAACGCCGCCGCCGAACGCATCGAGAAGTCGACGCAGGTGCTGAACCGCACCGTCGGCAATGGGATCGCGATCGGCTGAAGCTCGATAGTAGCCACGCGGCCAGTGCGCTCCCTCCCCCGCTTGCGGGGGAGGGTTGGGGAGAGGGTGTCTCCGCTGGGCGAGAACCCCCAAGAGGTGAGAGCCCTCTCCCCAACCCTCTCCCGCAGGCGGGAGAGGGAGTTCACCTCCGTCGTGGCTCGCCGCCCGCTTCACTACACCGAAGCTCGGCACATTCGCCGCACTGGCGATTCGTCAGTACAGTTGTTACATTGCCTCCGCGAGGCTGCGACGTGCGTCAGGAGCCATATATCCCCGGGGCCTTATCGATCCTTTAGGGAACTGTCCCTGGCCGGGCCCGTGGGCCCGGACATATGGTGCCCACCTACTTTCGTAGGGAACTCCGGGATCGAGTGCTTCAACGGCGTTCGCGGCTTCGCGCTTTCGTTTGCTTGGTTTGTGCTGTTGAAACGACTGCGGCCAGTTCAACAGGTGTCATGCCTCGGCTTGCCCCGGGGTATCCAGTACGCCGCGGCCTTTGTGTGAATCACCACCGCCTCTGGAATACTGGATCACCCGCATTCGCGAGTGATGACGTGGGGACCAAAGCGCATGCCCAACTCCAAAGCCGAGCTCCGTGCCAAAGCCCTCGCCAAGCGCGATGCGCTGAGCGAGAAGAAACGCATCGCTGCCGCCGCGAAGCTCGCCAAGCGTGGGCTGCCGTTCAAGCTGCTGCCCGGCAGCATCGTCTCCGGCTATTCGCCGATCCGCAGCGAGATCGATCCGATGCCGCTGCTTGCAAGACTCGCGGAAGAGGGCGCCAGGCTGGCGCTGCCTTGCGTCACCGCGCGCGGCCAGTCGCTGATCTTCCGTCTCTTCCATCCGAACGACCGCCTGATGCTCGGTCCGCTCGGGATTCCCGAACCGTCGCCGGCAGCGGCCGAAGTCATCCCCGACGTCATGCTGACGCCGCTCGCCGCCTTCGACCGGCTCGGCCATCGCATCGGCTATGGTGCGGGGCATTACGATTTCACCTTCGCGCATTTGCGCAAAACCAAGCAGATCGTCGGCATCGGGCTCGCATTCGCGGCGCAGGAGATCGAGGCGGTTCCGGCACTATCGCACGACGTGGCGCTGGATTATGTGCTAACGGAATCGGACGTGTTCGATTTCCGGAGTTCTGAAGTTGCGCATTCTCTTCGTGGGTGACGTCGTCGGCCGCAGCGGGCGCGAGGCCGTCTCCGAATATCTGCCCGGCATGGTCAAGGACTGGTCGCTCGATCTCGTCGTCGTCAACGGCGAGAATTCGGCCGGCGGCTTCGGCATCACGGAGGCGATCTACCAGGAGTTTCTCGAGGCCGGCGCCGATGCGGTGACGCTCGGCAATCACTCCTGGGACCAGCGCGAGGCCCTCGTCTTCATCGAGCGCGCCGACCGACTGGTGCGCCCCGCAAACTATCCGCGCGGCACGCCCGGCCGCGGCGCCGCCTTGGTGGAAGCCAAGAACGGCAAGCACGCCCTCGTCGTCAATGCGCTGGGCCGCGTCTTCATGACCCCGTTCGACGATCCCTTCGCCGCGCTCGAGCGCGAGCTTGGCGCCTGTCCGCTCGGTGTTGCCGCCGACGCTATCGTCGTCGATTTCCATTGCGAGGCGTCAAGCGAGAAGCAGGGCATCGGCTTCTTCTGCGACGGCCGCGCCAGCCTCGTCGTCGGCACGCACACGCATGTGCCGACCGCCGACCACCAGATCCTCTCGGGCGGCACCGCCTACATGACCGACGCCGGCATGACCGGCGATTACGATTCCATCATCGGCATGCAGAAGGAAGAGCCGCTGCGCAGGTTCACGTCGGGGATTCCGTCGGCCCGCTTCGAGCCTGCGGCAGGTGCGGCGACGCTGAGCGGCGTCGCGGTGGAAACGGACGACGCGACCGGGCTAGCGCTGAAGATTGCGCCGGTGCGCATGGGCGGAAGGCTGGAGCCGGCAACGCCGAAGTTCTGGTTGAGCTGAAGCGCGAAGCCAAATCACCCGGTGTCGTCCCCGGGCGAATATATCAACTTTGCCTCAGCAGCGGACATTGGCGGGCAACCAAGGGACATCCTCTAAGGGCCGATTTTGTTGAAAAACGCGGCAGTTGCGACTCAAGGATAGCAGTGATTCAGTCTGTCTAATTGGCAGGACTGAAGATCATGATGGGGCATCAGCAAGTCGAGCAGGCTGCGTTGTTCTATGAGTTCTCGCTCGAGAAGCATATTCCCTCCGACCATCTTTTGAGATCGGTCGACAGGTTCGTCGACCTGCAAGAGATCAGGCGGGAGCTGGCACCTTTCTACAGTAGCATCGGCCGACCTTCGATCGATCCTGAACTGATGATCCGGATGCTCCTGATCGGTTACTGCTTCGGCATTCGATCGGAACGGCGCCTTTGCGATGAGGTTCACCTCAATTTGGCCTACCGGTGGTTCTGCCGGCTCGGTCTGGATGGAGCGGTGCCGGATCATTCGACATTCTCCAAGAACAGGCACGGCCGCTTCCGGCACAGCGACCTCTTCCGTCGCGTGTTCGAGAGCGTGCTGCGCCGCTGCATCGAGGAACGACTGGTTGGCGGTGAGGGATTTGCGGTTGATGCGAGCCTAATCAAGGCCGATGCCAATCGGCAGAAGGGCATCGAAGGCGATAAGGGACTTCCGCCGGAGGCTGCCGGCCGAGCAATCGATGAGTATCTGGCTGTCCTCGATGATGCCGCGTTCGGAGCGGCGACCGAGGTTACCCCGAAGTTCGTATCGCCCTCCGACCCGGCGGCGCGCTGGACGGGGGCGCACGGTGGCCAAGCGTTTTTCGCTTATTCGACGAACTACCTGGTCGACGTCGAGAACGCGATCATCGTCGATGTTGAGGCAACGACGGCGATCCGGCAGGCGGAGGTATTGGCCGCCAAGCGCATGATTGAACGATCGCTAGAGCGGTTTGATCTCTATCCGAGCCGGCTACTCGGTGACAGCGGCTATGGCTCGGCCGAGATGCTCGCTTGGCTGGTCTATGAGCACGGCATCGAACCGCACGTTACAGTCTTCGATAAGTCCGCCCGCACAGACGGTATCTTCTCGCGCGACGACTTCACCTATGACCATGCTGGCGACATCTATCGTTGCCCTGGTGGCAAAGTTCTTACCACCACCGGAACGTTGGTGAATGATGGTGCCACCATGCTTTACCTCGCCAGCAAGCGCGATTGTGATCGATGCGCATTGAAGGCTCGGTGTTGCCCCAAGCAGGCATCACGGAGGGTGCCGCGCTCCATCTACGAAGGCGCTCGCGACATGGCGCGCCAGATCGCCAAATCGTGGGAGGGAGGCACCTCGCGCCGGCTTCGCAAGAAAATCGAGATGTTGTTCGCCCACCTCAAGCGCATCCTCAAGCTCGACCGTTTGCGTTTACGAGGCCCGAACGGCGCGCGCGATGAGTTCATCCTCGCGGCCACCGCCCAGAACCTTCGAAAGATGGCCAAGCTCATCCCGATGCCCACCGCGAGGCTCGCATAGGGTCGATGGAGCAGTTCGGTCACGTCGCGACGGAGCTATTACAACAAAATACTGCCGGCCTTTTTCAACGGAATCGGCCAACAGCAGAAGTGCTCCAGATCAGCCACTGCCCCTTACCTATTCTTGAGTATTTTTCGCGGGAAAGGTTCAATAAGCGGCGGACCTGCGCCATTGCTAAGGGGAAACGTCCCTATATAGTGCGCGTGATAACGAGCGCAACTTAATCGCGACAACGCGGTGATGTGGAGAATGCTCGATGAACAAAGTCCTCGCAGTTCTGTTGGGGGCCTCATTTCTCATTTTGACTGAGTTGCTTTCTCCCGTCATTCCCAACGCAGTTGCGCAAAGCGTTACGATCGATCGCGACGGTGTTCGCATCGATCGCAGAGGACGCATTGATCGGCAGGACGCAACACGAATCGCGCGACGCAATGGCGTCGATCGCATCCGAAGCGTCGACAGGCGCGGCAGATACTGGGTCGTGACTGGTGAGGCGCGCCGGGGGCGCGACATCTTAAGGCTGACGATTGATGCAAGAAGCGGCCGAGTGGTTGGCCGACGCTACATACATCGCTGAAAAGTTAGGCGCTCCAGCTTTGGATTACCCGGCATACTGTTGTCGCGCATGTACCTTCGCGATCAGCGTTTGCGACCAATATGCGTGCCATTGTTCGAGCGTACCATCTCGTGAAAGAGGGGACCTCCATTATGCCGGACAACGCGGCACCGGGTGCGCCGCAGGGAACGGTCTATACCGGCGATGTGATCCACGGGAAGAAGGTCATTAGCGCGCTTAACGTCAACGACCTTGCGCCTGGGCAGAAGCATCTCTTCTATTTTCAGGGCGTGGGAATGCCCACGGGGCAACACTGGTACGTCTCCGTCGTGGTCGCGAAGGGAGCAAGGCCGGGCAAGCGCGTAGTCCTGACCAGCGGCGTGCATGGCGACGAGATGAGTTCTGTGCATACGGTCCAGACCGTAATGAACCAGCTCAATCCGGCGGAGATGTCGGGCACGGTGACGGCAGTCACGGACGTGGCCCGCCCAGCCATGGAAAGCATGCAGCGCAGGTGGCCCAACTCTGGCAGAGGCCCTGATCTAATCGATATGAATCGGGAATGGCCCGGAAACGAGAATGGTGTCACCGCGGCCAGCCGACACGCTTGGATTCTGTTCAACCGGCTCCTCCGGCCGAACGCCGACGCAGCAATCGACTTCCATACCGGTACAACTGGATTCAATGTCACAGCATTCAATCTTGGCGAGATGAACGTGCCGGAGATCAAGTCGATGCTGGAACTGTACCCAGTCGGCCAGATCTTCGACAATCATGCGTATCCCGGTGTCTTGCATAATGCGTTTGTCGACGTCGGAATCCCGGCCTTTACGCCGGAGATCGGCGCTGCTCGCGTTCTGAACCTCCAGATGATCCAGCTGTTTGTGGAAGGCACGATGAACGTCCTCAAGCATCACGGGATCGTTGCCGGGCCGATGGGACGCACAGGAAAGGATGTGCGTGTTTTTGTCGGCGACAGTGCGTTTCCAATCCTGGCGACTCAAGGCGGGCTCGTTGAGCATCTGGTCAGGCTTAACGACAAAGTCGAAGCCGGACAGAAGGTGGCGATTCAACGCAACAACTTCGGCGAAGTGGTTGCGGAGTATACCAGCAGTGTGGCTGGAGAGGTGACGGGTCAGCGCAGCGATGCAATGTCCGAGCCCGGCAATCCCCTGACGTTTATCCTTTTCAACAAGGCGACGCCGGATGTCCGGGAGACTTATCCCGAGTAGTCGACCGGTGCGCGATCTCCAAGAAAAGATAATAGCAATGAGAAAGCCGAAAGCGACCCCTGCGAAATGTCGGCGTTGGAACTGCGAACTCAACCTGAGCGAATCTGGTCCGCCATGCCTGAATGAGCGGACCTCAAAGGAGGTGCGCCGCTACTTCGCCGGTGGGAAGAGTAGACGTCCTGAAAACCAAGAGGCCGCCATCTGAGCCGGGCTAACGCGCGCGACGCTGATCTTCCTCAATGTCTTGGTCGAGCATATTTAGCTGGTGTGATAGGGCGCTAAAGCTGTGCGAGATGTTCCGGAGGAGGCATGACCTCCTCGGAGGTAGACCGGGCTCGTTTGCTTCGCGTCGATAGCGCATCGCCAGTTCGCGGCATTCGGTCGAACTCAGCATGACTGTTCCCCCTCGACCATGGGATTAGCCTATACCCGAAACCAACTTCAGACACTTCAAAATTTCAACTTAGGACACTGGAACAAGTTACGGACAGTACCCAGAGGGCCTAACAGACTGGCAACCAGAACATGTCCTGCGAACTCGGCCAGTGCCGCTTTGGGTCATTTGCAGTCGTTCCCAGTCGGGGCAGGCCACGTCTGCTCGTCCTTTGGAAACAGGCATCCCGAATTATGAGTGTACGCCTTGGCCCGCAGTTGGGAACGAGGGGCCAGAACCATAACTCCAAACGCGTAGTCGATTCGCAAACTTGTCGCTCCGCGTCTTCGCCAAACCAATGCTGCGGCATATGGGCCTGGATCTGCGCTTCGCTTGTCCGGGGCGACGGCGGAGATCGGCGCGCGCAATCACGCGTCGATCTCAGGTGACCGCGCCCCGCGCCGCGACTGGCCAAAGCGCCTCCACGCGGGCATCCGGCGTGTTGAAGCCGCGCACGCCGACATACCAGTCGTAGAGATTGACGGTCGGGTCGCAATGGCCGGGGATCAGCGTTACCTTGTCGCCGATCGCCGGTCGTGACGAAGCGCTGTCGAAATCGAGCAAGCCATGCTCGTCAGAGGGCCGATGATAGCGCAAGTCGGGCCGGCCGAGCACGACCGGAAATCCGCTGTCGTTCGACAGGGCCTTGTGACCGGCATCGATGACGGCGCGTTCGCCGGCGCCGGTGCTCATCACGGTCGCGATCACGAACAGCGCATGCTCGAACGGATTGGCGTTGCGCGCCCCGTCGGCGAGGTTCTTGGCGTAGTCGGCGTCCATGAAGATATAGGAGCCCGCCTGCAATTCGTTCCAGATACCGCTCGCGCCTTCGAGCTCGAACGTGCCGGTTCCTGCACCTCCAATCGTCCGGCACTGAAAGCCCGCTTCCTTGAGCACGCGCAATGTCTCCGCGGTCGCATCGGCGGCGCTCGCGATGGCACCGCGCCGCTCCTCCGGCGTGCGCAAATGCTGGGCAGAGCCGTGATAGGCCTGCAAGCCGCCGAACGACAGGAAGCGTGAAGCCGCCACCTGCCGCGCCAGGGTGGCCGCCGCCGGTCCCGGCCTGACGCCGCAGCGAGCGGCACCGACGTCGATTTCGACCAGGACCTCGATGTGCGCTCGGGCCTGCTCCGCGGCGTGCGCCAGTTGCTCGACCCCGAGAGCATCGTCGACGCAAACGCTGATACGCGCATGGCGCGCCAGCGCCGCGAGCCGTTCCAGCTTGCGCAGGCCCACCACCTCATTGCTGACGAGCACGTCGCTCACCCCGCCCGCAACCAGGATCTCGGCCTCGGCGACCTTCTGGCAGCACATGCCGATTGCGCCGCGCGCGATCTGCTTGGCCGCAATGATCGGCGATTTGTGGGTCTTCGCATGCGGACGCAAGCGAACGCCGAGCTTGCCGACCTGTGCCGCCATCGTATCGAGATTGCGCTCGAAGGCGTCGAGGTCGATGATTAGCGCCGGTGTATCGATCTCGGAAAACGGCGCGCCAATTTGGGCGGGTGGACAGGACATCGAAAAACCAGCTTGCTGTGTTCGGGTTCGAATGCGCGGCGGCACTTCTACGGCAACGTCGGCCGCCGCACCAGTGCAGGCGGCGGGGCGAACCGAATGCCTTCACATTTTCGGAATATTAGCATTCTACCCCTGTTTTGCCCGACGGGTCAACGCGCGCAACGGCCTGCCGGCGCAAGCCATTGATTTCGCACACCCCGGCTACTGTGCATGGGGTTGTTTTCGAGTTTTCGTTTTGAGGACGCGGGAGGCCTCCGTCAGCCTTGCCGGAATCCCATTCGGAAGGCGCCCCAGTGCTTGCCGCGGATCATGATCGGCGAGGACAGGTCCTTCATCAGCACGAACTGCCCGCCGCCCATGTCGCGGCGATAGGTCTGGAGCAGGAAGGGCTTTGTGCTGGCCGCGACCTTCTTCACCGCGCGGTCGGTGAACAGGCGGCGGTTGCGGCAATTGGCGTTGTTCCAGACCGGGTCCTTGCCCTGCGGCAGGCGGTAGTTCGGATTGTGGGTCGGAAGGTACCCGCCTTTGGCCCAGGCGACGCAGAACACGATGCGCGGATCGGACTTCTGGATCGGGTCCTGGATCGCGGGCAGCACGCGGTCGGTGAACTCGACGTAGTTGGTCAGGTACTGCTTCGGATCGGTGCCTGATATCTCGCGGTAGGTCTCGTCCATGAGCTGGTCGAGCGTAATTTCGCCGCGGTCGATCGCAGCTTCGAATTCCGCCGAGATTCGCTTCGCGGTGTCGACGACGATGCGGATCAGCGGCGCGTCCGACGTCTCCACGCCGCTGTCGGCGATCAGCGCGATCAGGCCTTCCGAGGTGTCGAGCAGCTTCGCCACCCGATCGTCGGCGCTCCTGAGGTCGCGCGAGGAGAGGTCTACGCCCTTGGCGAGCTCGTTGAGCTCGCTGATCACGGTGTCGCAGTGGCCGAGGTTGGAGGTCGCCGCGCGGGCGACGCCGTCGATCTCGGCTTCGACGGAGGCGAAGCCCTGCTGGACGCGCGAGATGATGCCGGAGATCGCTTGCGCGCCTTCGCCGGCGGTCTTGGCGCGCTGCGAGGCGTCGCTGCTCTCGCCGATCAGGCCTTCGATCTGGCCGTCGAGATCGCGCACCGTGTCGGAGATCTCATGCGTGGCCTGGCGCGTGGCCTCTGCGAGGCTCTTGACCTCGCTTGCGACCACCGCGAAGCCGCGGCCGGCAGTGCCGGCGCGCGCCGCCTCGATGGTGGCGTTGAGCGCGAGCAGGTTGGTCTGCTTGGCGATCGCCTCGATCGAGCCGGAGACCTTCGCCACCTGCGCCAGCGCCGCGCCGACGGCGGACAGGCGCGCCTCGATCCGCTCCACCGCGGCGACGAGCTCGGAGATGTGGCTGACCGCGGTGTCGACCGCGCCGCGCGACTGCGCGATCTCGCCGACCGCGGCCGACGTCGTGGTTTGCACCGCCTGCGAGGCATTGGCGATGTCGTGGTTGGTCGAGACCATCGTCTCGGCCGTCTTCTGCAGACGGTGAAACCGTTCCGACTGGCTCGCGACGCGGTTGGCGACGTCCTGGACGTTGCCGGCGATGTCGGCGAGCTCGACGCCGAGACCGCCGATGCGGTCGGCGAGCTGGTCGATCAGGCGTTCGGCGAGCGTCCGGTTGGATGCGGTGTCCAATACGGCAAGTTGTGCAGAGGACATGTACGGGCTCTCTCCAGTCGGAGCCGTTGATCGGCTCCTTGGCGGCATTCCGATTCCAGGTCCGACCTTAGAGGATGATTCGCGCCCGGCGTCTTGCCCAGGAGTGCAGGTGCGTGCAGGTGCGTGCAGGTGCGTGCACGCGTGGGGGCGCTACAGCTTGTAGGCCGTGCGGAAGCCGCCCCAGTGCCGGCCCTGCACGCGGATCGGGACGTCGATCTCGCGCATCATCACCGTGTTCCCGTTGCCCATGTCGCGCGCATAGCTCTGGACCAGGTACGATCGCAGGTTGCGCGCGGCAGCTAACCCCGCCGGATCGTTGAAGATGCGCCGGTTGCGGCTGTTGGCCGTGTTCCAGGCGACGTCGCCCGGCCGCTGCGGATGCGAATAGATCTTGTTGTGCACCGGCAAAAAGCCGTTGCGGTCGACCATGGCGCAGAACGCCATCCGCGACTCCCGCGCCAGAAAGGCTTCCTGGAACGGCGGCAGGGCGCGATCCGCCCAGTCGAGATATTTGGTGCGGTATTGCTGCGGATTGGTGCCGGCGATTTCCAAATAGTCCGTGTCGAAGAGGTCGTCGAGCTTGACCTCGCCGCGCGCAACCGCCTGCTCGAATATCTGCGTCAGTGCATTGCCCGCTTCCATGGCGCGGGTGACGAACTCGGTGTTCTCCTCATGGATCGACCAGAGCTTGTCCTCGATCTTCTCGCTGAGCGCAGCGGTGGCGCCTACGAATTGCGCGCGGGCGCCGGCCTTGGATTGTTCGATCACGCGCAGGCGGCAGGCGCCGATGTCCTCTAAGCTGCCTTCGATCGTTGCTTGCGCCCCGAGCCGGCTTGCGTCCGCGCCGCCGATCAGCACGCCCTCCATCGCGATTTCATAGACCGGCATCACGCCGCGCGCGGTCTCGAATTTGAGGTGGCAGGGCAGCCGCTCGGTCTTGCGGCGGTCGTCGTGCTCGCTTTGGCGCAGCAGCACCGCGCAACGCGATTTCAGCTTCCGGGCGAAGGTGGTGACGGCCTTGCCGGCGCTGGCGACGCTCTCGCCATGGGTCTCGGCCGCTTTGGTCGCCGCGTCGATCTCGGCTGCGCTCTCGCCGACCGAGATGATGAACTCCGAGGCGCTGGCGGCATTGCCGGAGACTTCGCTGGTTGTGGCATTCTGCTCGGCGACCGCGCCGTTGACGGTGTCGAACACCGGACGGATCGCCTCGATCGCCTGCGAGATGCGGTGCACGGCGTCCGCCGAGCCGGCGGCGTCGCGCTGGAGCGCATCGATCTTCTTCGTGATCTCCTCGGTCGCGCTCTGGGTCTGCACCGCGAGCGCCTTGACCTCGGTGGCGACGACGGCAAAGCCTTTTCCGGCTGCGCCCGCGCGCGCGGCCTCGATCGTCGAGTTGAGCGCGAGCAGCGTGGTCTGCCGCGCGATCTGCGCGATCAGATTGACGACGTTGCCGATCGCGGCGGAGGATTCGCGCAGGCGGTCGACATTGGCGCGGGCTTCCTGGGCGGCGGCGCTGGCCTCGTCGGCGAGCTTGCCGGCCTCGCGGACCTGCGCGCCGATCCCTTGCGCGGACTGGGTGAACTTGTCGGCGGCATGGGCGAAGGTGGAGGCGGTGGATTGCGCCGCGTTGGTCCGGCCGGTCAGGGCGTCGGTGCGGTCGCGAATGGCGGCAAGGGTCGCCGCGGTCGCCTCGGCGCCGCCGGCCACCGAATTGGCGGCGCGCTCGAGCTGGCGGATCATGGCGCCGAGCTCGAGTTCCAGCAATTCCAGGATTTCCCGGGCCGAATCACTTTCGGCGGTCGGGGCGGGTGCGGCAGGGGCTGCCGGCTGCGCAGCCTCCGGGGCTGCCGCAGGCGCGGCCGTGTCCGGCAGACGCTTCCGAAATAGTCCGAACGCCATCGGGTCTCTCTTGTCGGGGAACGGTCGGGCACTATTTTCGCAGTCCGGAATGAAATCAGGGTTAACGGTGCCTGACATCTAGGCGGGCGCCATGGCGGCGGTTACCTTTACAGGGCTACCTCAGGACAAGCCGAGCCCTTTGATTCCGGTGGGTGGGCGGCCTATAAGGCCGCGCTTCCCGCATTTACCTTGACGCACGCTTCCATCAAGAGACCACGCATGGCCGGACATTCCCAATTCAAGAACATCATGCACCGCAAGGGGCGGCAGGATGCCCAGAAGTCGAAACTGTTCGGCAAGCTGGCGCGGGAAATCACCGTCGCTGCCAAGCTGGGCACCCCCGACCCCGCCATGAACCCGCGCCTGCGCGCCGCCGTGATCGCTGCGCGCCAGGAGAACATGCCGAAGGACAATATCGAGCGCGCCATCAAGAAGGCGCTTGGCAGCGACGGCGAGAATTATGACGAGATCCGCTACGAGGGCTACGGCCCCGGCGGGGTCGCCGTCATCGTCGAGGCGCTGACCGACAATCGCAACCGCGCCGCCTCCGACATCCGCTCCTTCTTCACCAAGTCCGGCGGCAATCTCGGCGAAACCGGCTCGGTCTCCTTCATGTTCGACCGCACCGGCATCATCGAGTACGACCGCAGCGTCGCCTCGGACGATGCGGTGCTGGATGCCGCGATCGAGGCCGGCGCCGACGATGTGGTCTCTGGCGAGAACGGTCACGAGATCTACGCTTCGACGGAAAGCTATCGCGATGTCGCCAAGGCGCTGGAAGCCAAGTTCGGCGAGCCGCGCAAGGCCGCGCTGATCTGGAAGCCGCAGAACACGGTTGCGGTCGACGACGAGACCGGCGAGAAGCTCCTGAAGCTGATGGACCTGCTCAACGAGCACGACGACGTGCAGAACGTCTACGCCAATTTCGAGGTGTCGGACGCGCTTGTTGCGAAGATGGGCGGGTAGGGCTCGACGGCCCTACTTCCCCTGTTACTTCCGTTCTGTTTCTGTTTCCTCCAGGGCAGCCAGCCGCTATCACTGGCGCATGACTGCGCTCCCGATTCGTGGCCCCGTTCGCATCATCGGCATCGACCCCGGCCTGCGCCGCACCGGCTGGGGCGTGATCGAGGCCGAGGGCAATCGCTTGGTCTACGTCGCCTGCGGCTCGGTGGAACCGCCCGACGATTTGCCGCTGTCGAGCCGGCTGCTCGCTATCCATGAAGGGCTCGCTTCCGTCTTGTCCAATCACCGGCCGGTGGAAGCTGCGGTCGAGCAGACCTTCGTCAACAAGGACGGCGTCGCGACGCTGAAGCTCGGCCAAGCCCGCGGCGTTGCCATGCTGGCGCCCGCAATGTTCGGCATCTCTGTCGCCGAATACGCGCCGAACCAGGTCAAGAAGACCGTGGTCGGCGCCGGCCACGCCGACAAGCAACAGATCGCGATGATGCTGAAAATCTTGCTGCCGAAGGCCGAGCCGCCGTCCGCGGACGCAGCCGACGCGCTCGCCATCGCCATCACCCACGCCCATCATCGCCAGAGCACCGCTCTCAGGCTGAAGGTGGTGGGGATATGATTGGTCGTCACGCGTTCTCGCCGTCATGCCCGGGCTTGTCCCGGGCATCCACGTTCTTTCTTGTCGGCGTTGAAGGCGTGGATGGCCGGGTCAGGCCCGGCCATGACGATGGAGAAGACTCTGCCGCGAATGAGGTCTTGATATGATCGGCAAGCTCAAGGGCTTGATCGATTCCTACGGCGAGGATTTCGTCATCCTCGACGTCGGCGGCGTCGGCTATCAGGTACATTGCTCCTCGCGCACCCTGCAGCATCTGCCTTCGCCGGGCGAGGCCGCCGTGCTGTCGATCGAGACTTATGTCCGCGAGGACCAGATCAAGCTGTTCGGCTTCCGCACCGATCAGGAGCGCGAATGGTTTCGCCTGCTCCAGACCGTGCAGGGCGTCGGCGCCAAGGTCGCGCTGGCCGTGCTCGGCACGCTGTCGCCAGCCGATCTCGCCAATGCGATTGCGCTGCGCGACAAGGCCGCGGTAGCGCGCACGCCCGGCGTCGGCCCCAAGGTCGCCGAGCGGATCGTCACCGAATTGAAGGACAAGGCGCCGGCCTTCGCCAATGTCGATCCCGCCGTCGTGCATCTTGCCGGCGCCGTCGACGACCAGCGCGCGCCGCGGCCCGTCGCTGATGCGATCTCCGCCCTGGTCAATCTCGGCTACGGCCAGCCGCAGGCCGCCGCCGCGATTGCCTCGGCCTCGCGCAGTGCGGGTGAGGGCGCCGAGACGGCGCAGCTCATTCGCCTTGGCCTGAAGGAGCTCGCGAAGTGAGCGACCCCAAGGCCAGCCGCATGGTCTCGCCCGAGCGGCGCAGCGACGATGTCGGCGACACCGCGCTGCGGCCGCAATCGCTGTCCGACTTCGTCGGCCAGGCGCAGGCGCGCAAGAATCTCTCGATCTTCATCGAGGCGGCGCGCAAGCGCGGCGAGGCGCTGGATCACGTGCTGTTCGTCGGCCCGCCCGGCCTCGGCAAGACTACGCTGGCGCAGATCGTCGCAAAGGAGCTCGGCGTCGGCTTCCGCGCCACCTCGGGGCCTGTCATTGCCAAGGCCGGCGACCTCGCTGCGCTGCTGACCAATCTCGAAGAGCGCGACGTGCTCTTCATCGACGAGATCCATCGCCTCAGCCCCGCGGTGGAAGAGGTGCTCTATCCCGCGATGGAGGATTTTCAGCTCGACCTCATCATCGGCGAAGGACCGGCGGCGCGCTCGGTGAAGATCGAGCTGTCGAAATTCACCCTCGTCGGCGCCACCACGCGCGCCGGCCTTCTCACCAATCCCTTGCGCGACCGCTTTGGCATTCCGGTCCGGCTCAACTTCTACACGATCGAGGAGTTGGAGAGCATCGTCAGCCGCGGCGCGCGCGTGCTCAACGTCGGCATGAGCGCGGACGGCGCCAACGAGATCGCGCGCCGCGCCCGCGGCACCC
This sequence comes from Bradyrhizobium sp. USDA 336, assembly GCF_044908355.1. NCBI lineage: Bacteria > Pseudomonadati > Pseudomonadota > Alphaproteobacteria > Hyphomicrobiales > Nitrobacteraceae > Bradyrhizobium > Bradyrhizobium sp. USDA 336. The sequence continues at coordinate 6,936,147 of NZ_JBIYDC010000002.1, forward strand.
CGCGCATCGCCGGCCGCCTGCTCCGCCGCGTGCGCGATTTCGCGTCCGCGGCCGATGCCGACAAGATCGACCGCAAGATTGCCGACCACGCGCTGAGCGCGCTCGAGGTCGATGCCGCGGGGCTGGACGCCATGGATCGACGCTATCTTTCGACCATCGCGCTCAACTATGGCGGCGGCCCGGTCGGCGTCGAGACCATGGCTGCGGCCTTGTCGGAGCCGCGCGATGCCATCGAGGACATCATCGAGCCCTATCTGATCCAGTGCGGCTATCTACAGCGCACGCCGCGCGGCCGCCTGCTGACCTCGCACGCCTTCCGCCATCTCGGCCTCGCCGAGCCCTCGCGCGATGCGGCGGCGCAGTTCGGCCTGTTCGGCACGGATGACAGCGACGAGTGATCTGCTGAACCGCGCCGTTCCGGCTTTGATGAATTTCCGTTAACCTCGTGCAGACGATCTGCACGAAAGCATCCCAATTCCGCTCCAATCGGATATCATCAAGACGCCGCATCATCATCGGGCTTCCATGATCACGCGTCGTCACCTCATCCGTTCCATCGGCGGCCTGTCCGCCCTCGGCGTCTCGACCGCCGCCTATGGCGTCGGCGTCGAGCCGGTGCTGCGGCTGCGCGTCACGCGCTATCATCCCGCGCCGCGGCAGTGGCCGGCGGATTTTCCGCTGAAGATTGCCGCCATCGCCGACATCCATGCCTGCGATCCCTGGATGTCGCTGGAGCGCATCGAGGACATCGTCGACCGGACCAATGCGCTCAATGCCGATCTCATCGTGCTGCTCGGCGACTATGTCGCCGGCCTTCACCATGTCACGCGCTTCATTCCGTCGAGCGAATGGGCAAGGGTGCTGGGGCGCCTGAAGGCACCGCTCGGTGTCCATGCCGTGATGGGCAATCACGATTATTGGGACGACAGGACCGTGCAGCGGGCCGGGCACGGGCCGACCATCGCGCATCGGGCGCTGGAGGCGGCCGGCATCCCCGTCTACGAGAATGATGCCGTCCGCCTCACCAAGGACGGACGTCCGTTCTGGCTTGCCGGCCTCGGCGATCAGCTCGCCTTCCTGCCGGCGCGGCGCTTCCGGAGCATGGCGCACTTCGGTGCCGACGATCTCAACGCCACGCTGGCCAAGATCACCGACGATGCACCGGTCATCCTGCTCGCGCACGAGCCCAATATCGCGCCGCTCGTGCCCGCGCGCGTCGCGCTGCAATTGTCCGGCCATACCCATGGCGGCCAGGTCCGCCTGCTCGGCTGGTCCCCGGCCGTCGCACCCAAGAACGGCCTGCGGCTCGCCTATGGCCATTTCCGCCTGAAATGCGATCTCATCGTCTCGGGCGGCCTCGGTTGCAGCATCATGCCGCTCCGCTTCGGCGTGCCGCCTGAGATCGTCGAGGTGACGCTGGGAAGGTCCGGGGCGGTTGTGTCCTAACACGCTTGCGCGTCCGGCTGTTTTTGCGCACAACGAGCCGGTTACCGACCAGCGAAGAGGCTCCGGACGTGACAGCTCATCTCGACGGCGAGATCCGCGACGGCCGCCACCACATGCAGGTCCGCGTCTATTACGAGGACACGGATTTTTCCGGCATCGTCTATCATGCCAATTACCTGCGCTACATGGAGCGCGGACGCACCAATCATCTCAGGCTGATGGGCGCCGAGCAGCAGGTGCTGTTCGAGCAGGCCGAGACGGACGGCGCCGGCTTTGCCTTCGTGGTGCGCTCGATGCATCTGGACTTCCTGAAGCCCGCGCGAATGGACGACGTGCTCGACGTCGTGACCTGGCCGGTCGCGGTGAAGGGGGCATCCATCATGCTGGCGCAGGAGGTGCGGCGCGGTGATGACGTGCTGGTGAAAGCCGAGGTCCGCGTTGCCTTCATCAGCGGCGGCCGCGCCCAGCCGATCCCGAAATCGATCCGCCAATTGATGAAGGCCGATCTGGTTTCGTGATCGCTCGATAGTGGATGGCCTATCGACTCCGCTGATTGCGACGATACATTCGCGGTCCCGATCAACCGATGAGGCCATCATGTCGCGCCCGCCACTTCCACCCTTCACCCACGAGACCGCCGCGCAAAAGGCCCGCATGGCCGAGGACGCCTGGAATTCACGCGATCCGGTGCGCGTCTCGCTCGCCTATACTGAGGACAGCCGCTGGCGCAACCGTTCGGAAGTGTTTCAGGGCCGCGAGGCCATCGTCGCCTTCCTCACCCGCAAATGGGAGAAGGAGCAGGATTACCGCCTGATCAAGGACCTCTGGGCCTTCGACGGCAACCGGATCGCGGTGCGCTTCCAGTACGAATGGCACGATGCAAGCGGCCAGTGGTACCGCTCCTACGGCAACGAGCAATGGGAGTTCGACGAGCACGGCCTGATGAAGCGGCGCGAGGCGTCGATCAACGACATCGCCATTGCGGAGAAGGACCGCCGGTTTCACTGGGCGGCGCCGGGCCCGCGACCGGCCGATGTGCCGGGATTGGGAAGCGATCCGTTCTGAACCGCTTCCTCTCCCTCTCCTCGTTCTTACGGGGAGAGGGGTGGGGTGAGGGGCTGTCTCAGCAAACTCGATGGCAGACGGACTCGCGGAGAGTCCCCCCTCACCCGGATTGCGCAGACGATGCTTCGCATCGCCGCGCGCAATCCGACCTCTCCCCGCAAGCGGGGCGAGGTGAACTCACCGTTTCGTCAGGAATCTTGTAATCGCCCCGCCGAGCTTCGCATTATCCATCGGCTCCGCCAGCGACGCCCTCGCGGTGGCGACGACTTCATCAGGTGCCTTGCCGTCGCGCAGATCGCAGCACACTTGCGCAAACCCGACATCGAATTCCGGATGCGGCTGCACTGTCAGCGTCGCGCCATTGGCATAGAGCAGGCCGGCATGCGGGGTGAATTCGGAGGAGAGGATCGTCAGCGCATCGTTTGGCGGCTCGATCACCTGGTCCTGATGCGAGGCGGCGATCGCAACCGCTTCACCGTCGATGACGCCGTTTTCCGGCAGCACCTGATAGACATGCCGGCCGATGCCCCAGCCATGCTCCGATTTGCGCACGGTGCCGCCGAGCGCCTGCGCGATCAGCTGGTGGCCGAAGCAGACACCGACCATCGGTGTCTTGTTGGCGTAAGCCGTCCGCACGAAATCTTCCAGCGGCGCGATCCAGTCGAGCCCGTCATAGACCCCGGCCGCCGCGCCGGTGATCAGGACGGCCTCGAGCTTGCTCGGATCGGGAAGTGCATCGCCGTTGGGGATGCTGACGACCTCGATCGTCGCGGCCGGCTCCTCGGCGCGGATCATGCGCGCGAACATGTCCGGAAATGAACCGTGACGCTCGCGGTATTTTTGCGGCACCTCTCCGGTCTCGATGATGGTGATGCGTGCCATGGGCCTCCCGGTCAAAAGGTTGCGAAGCTCAGCCGCTTTCTGCCCCATGTTGCTGGTGCGGCGCTGTGCGCTCGAGCAGAGCGCTCTCCTTGCGGATCTCGTTGAGAAAGGCCTTGGCCAGACGCGACAGCGGCTCGGCTTCAGACCATAACATATAGGCGACCGCCTGCGTCGTCGGCGTGAACGGACGGACGACGAGGCCGCTGCCGCCGTTCTGCCGCGGCGAGAAGGGATCGACCACCGCCGCGCCGACGCCGGCGGCGGCCAGCACGCAGGCCGTGTTGCAGTAGCGCACCTCGACCGTCGGCCGGAACGGCGCACCGGCACGGGCAAAGCTGTCGCGCACGGCTTCGCCCAGCCGCGTGCCGCGTTCGAGCCCGATGAAGGGCAGGCCGGAGAGATCAGCGGCCGAGATCACCGGTCGTTCCGCGAGCGGATGCTGTGGCGGCAGCACGCAGACCATCTCGCCGGTGTGCACCACCTCATGCGCGATGCCGGGATGATGCGTGAGGCCGAGCGCGAAGCCGAGCTCGGCGACGCGGCTCAGCACACCCTCGATGATCCCCTCGTAGCGCCGTACATCGAAGAACACCCGCGTCTCCGGGCGGCGCCGCAGGAAGCCCGACAGCGCGGACGGAATGATGCTGTAGGCGAGCGGCGGCGTGGCCACGATGGCGAGATGCCCGGCGCGGTTCTCGCGCAAATCGCGCATGCGGTTCTCGAGCTTGGCGTGCAGCGCAAAGATCGCCTCGCTCTCCTTGTAGAGCGCCATCGCTTCGGCGGTTGGAAACAGCCGGTTGTTGACGCGCTCGAACAGCGCAAAGCCCGCCTGCGCCTCCATCGTCTTCAGCGCGTTGCTGACCGCCGGCTGCGACAGCGCCAGCTCGTCCGCCGCCGCCACCGTGGTGCGGTGGCGGATCACGGCGCGAAGGATCTCGAGCTGGCGCAGGTTCATATCACTGCCGATTATAGTCAGGGCCAAAACATCATAGCAACGCGAATTGATTTTGCAGCAGTGCTTGCCCGTAATGGCAGCGGATTTGCACGTCGCATCAAAGGGTTCGTTCGCCCATTGAGGCAGCAACGCGCACAGATTGGAGGCAATCTTGGTTCGTGTCGTTCGCACCGCCGCCGCTCAGATGGGGCCGACGCAAAAAGCCGATACGCGCGAGCACACGTTGTCGCGGATGCTCGACATGCTGGAGGAGGCGGCCGGTCGGGGTGCGAGCCTCGTGGTGTTTCCGGAACTCGCCTTCACCACCTTCTTCCCGCGCTGGCTGCTCGAAGGCGAGGCGCTCGACCGGTATTTCGAGCGCAGCATGCCGAACCCTGCCGTGGCAAAGCTGTTCGACCGCGCGCGTGCGCTCCGCGTCGGCTTCTACGTCGGCTATGCCGAGCTGACGGCGGAGGGGCGGCGCTACAATTGCTCCATCCTGGTCGATCGCGACGGCGAGGTTCTCGGCCGCTATCGCAAGGTGCATCTGCCGGGCTCGGTCGAGCCGCGTCCGGGCGCGCGCTACCAGCAACTCGAGAAGCGCTACTTCGAATATGGCGACCTCGGCTTTCCCGCCTTCCGCGCCGGCTCGTCCTGGGCCCATGCCATCATGGGCATGATGATCTGCAATGATCGTCGTTGGCCGGAATCCTGGCGCGTGCTCGGTCTGCAAGGCGTCGAGCTCGTCTGCATCGGCTACAATTCGGCGGCCTACGATCCCAACGGCGGCACGACCGAAGACGGAGCCTTGCGCACCTTCCACTCGACGCTGGTGACGCAGGCCAACGCCTACATGAACGCGACCTGGGCGATTTCGGTGGCGAAGGCGGGCGAGGAGGACGGCTCCGGCCTGATCGGCGGCTCCTGCATCGTCGATCCCAACGGCCGCATCGTCGCGCAGGCGCAGACGCTGGCCGACGAGGTGATCGTCGCCGACATCGATCTCGATCTCTGCCGCCAGGGCAAGGACAAGATGTTCAACTTCGCCGCCCACCGGCGGCCCGAGCAATACAGGGTGATCACCGAGCGTGCCGGCATCATCGAGCCGGCCGTTCTCGACGCAGATTGACCAACGGCCGGTCGCGGCGTTGGCAAAAGGAGCTGACATGACACGCCTCTCGTATTTGCTTGCCTGCGCGGCGCTGGCCGCGGTGACGTCGGCGCGAGGCGCCGAGCTCCCGGCGGAGATCAAGCAGGCCGGCACGCTGAAGCTGACAGTCAACTCCACCTACGCGCCGATGGAATATCGCGATCCCGCAACCAACGAGCTGGTCGGGCTCGACATCGATCTGGCGAGAGAGCTCGCCAAGCGGCTTGGCGACCTCAAGATCGTCTGGAGCGAGACGCCGTTCGCCGAGCTGATCCCCTCGCTCCAGACCAAGCGCGCCGACTTCATCATTTCCGGCATTTCCGATCGTGCCTCGCGGCGCGAGACCGCCGACTTCGTCGATTATCTCGCGACCGGCCCGCAGTTCTTCGTGATGGCGGAGAGCGCGGCCAAGGACGCCACCGATCTCTGCGGCAAGAAGGTCGGCACCACCCGCAGCACCAGCTTCCCGGTCGAGATCGAGAAGTGGAGCAAGCAAAATTGTGAGCCGGTCGGCAAGCCCGCGATCCAGTACGTTCCGGGCGAGAATTCCATCGACGTCCGCAACCAGCTCAAGCAGGGCCGCGTCGACGCCGCCGTGCAGGGCAGCGAGACGTTGCCTTATGCGCAGCAACAGGAGCCCGGCAAGTATCGCACCGTCGGCGAGCCCTTTGCCAGGGGCTATCAGGGCATCATGTTCCGCAAGGACGATGCGGTCTTGCGCGAGGTCGTGACGGAGAAGCTCGCGGCGATGATCGCTGACGGCTCGTACAAGGCCATTCTCGACAAATGGGGCTTGGGGACCAATGCAGTCGCCCAGCCCATGCTGAACGCGGCGCCGCAATGAAGCAGGCGCCGGCACTCGCGCAAGGATTTCCCGATCTGTCGGGCATGCGGATCGCGCGCGAACCGCACTGGTTTCGCTGGATCAGCGCGGCCCTGATCGTCCTCGTGCTGGCGGCGATCGCGCGCGCCTTTGCGAACGGCCAGATCGAATGGTCCTATGTCAGCCGCTTCCTGACCGCAAAGGTCATCCTCGAAGGCATCGTCAACACCATGGTAATGGCGGTGCTGGCGATGATGCTCGGCATCTTCCTCGGCATCGTCGTCGCGATCATGCGGCTGTCGCCCAATCCGGTGCTGAAGTCGGTCGCCGCCGGCTACACCTGGCTGTTCCGCGGCACGCCGCTGATCCTGCAGCTGCTGCTGTGGTTCAACCTCGCGCTGGTGTTTCCGACCATCGGTATTCCCGGCCTGTGGTCTGCACGCGCCGTCGACGTCATGACGCCGTTCCTTGCCGCGCTGCTCGGGCTCGGCATCAACCAGGGCGCCTACACCTCCGAGGTCATGCGCGCCGGCATGCTGTCGGTCGATATCGGGCAATATGAGGCGGCGCAGGCGATCGGCATGGGACGGCTGCGGGCGCTGCGCCGGATCGTGCTGCCGCAGGCGATGCGCGTCGTGCTTCCGCCGCTCGGCAACGAGTTCATCAGCATGGTGAAGGCGACCTCGCTCGCCAGCGTGATCCAGTATCCGGAGCTGCTGCACAATGCCGAGAACATCTACTACACCAATTCGCGCGTGATCGAGCTCCTGATCGTCGCCGGGCTCTGGTACCTGCTCGCGGTTTCGATCCTGACCCCGCTCCAGATGTTGCTCGAACGCCGCTTTGCGCGCGGCACATTGCGGCTGGCGCGATGACAAAACCGCTCGTCGCGATCCGCTCCGTAGCCAAGAACTTTGGAGAGTTTCAGGCTCTCAACAACGTCTCGCTCGACGTCTGGCCCGGCGAGGTGATGTGCCTGATCGGCGCCTCGGGTTCCGGCAAGACCACGCTGCTCCGCTGCATCAATCAGCTCGCCACGATCGATGCCGGCGGCATCTGGCTCGACGGCGAGCTGCTCGGGGTGCGCGAGCAAGGCGGGAAGCTCCATCGCCTCAGCGAGCGCGAGATCGGGCGGCAGCGGCTCAAGACCGGCATGGTGTTCCAGCGCTTCAACCTGTTTCCGCACAAGACCGCGCTGGAGAACATCATGGAAGGCCCGACCCAGGTGCAGGGGCGCAAACCGGACGAGGTGCGCGCCGAGGCGACCGAACTGCTACGCCGCGTCGGGCTGGCGGCCAAGGCGGATTCCTATCCAGCGCAGCTCTCCGGCGGCCAGCAGCAGCGCGTCGCGATCGCGCGGGCGCTCGCCATGAAGCCGATGCTGATGCTGTTCGACGAGCCCACCAGCGCACTCGATCCCGAGCTCGTCGGCGAGGTGCTCGCGGTCATGAAGGAGCTGGCGCGAAGCGGCATGACAATGATGGTGGTGACGCACGAGCTCGGCTTCGCCCGCGAGGTCGCCGACCGCGTCGTCTACATGGATCAGGGCGCGATCGTCGAGCAGGGCCGCGCCTCCGACGTGTTGGGCGCGCCGCGCGAGGAGCGCACCAAGGCATTTCTATCGGCAGTGATCTGACATTGGGGGTATGTGATGAAGAGACTTTTGCTTGCAGCGGCGTTCCTGGGCGTCATGAGCGCGTCGGCAATGGCGGCCGAATTGCCGCCTGAAATCGCAAAGCGCGGCAGCATCAAGGTGGCGGTCGTGCCGAATTATCCGCCGATGGAGTTCCGCGATCCCGCCACCAACGCGCTTTCCGGCTTCGACGTCGATCTCGGTGAAGCCATCGGCCGCAAGCTCGGCGTCAAGATCGAATGGACCGAGACCAGCTTTGCCGAGTTCATGCCCTCGATCTCGACCGGGCGGGTGGATGCCATCCTGTCCGGCTTCACCGACTATGCGAGCCGGCACGAGGTCGCGACCTTCGTCGATTATTTGCGCAGCGGCCCGCAGTTCTTCGTGCAGGCGTCGCGCAAGGCGGAATTCAAGGATGCGGTATCGCTGTGCGGCAAGAAGGTCGGCTCCAGCCGCCGCACCATGTTCCCGGCCCAGATCACCGCGTGGAGCGAGAAGAACTGCGGCAGCAATCCGATCCAGGTCGTCGGCACCGACGGCTCGGCCGATGCGCGCACCCAGCTGCGGCAGGGCCGCATCGATGCCGCCGCCCAGGGCAACGAAACGCTGCCCTACATCATGGACCTCGAGCCCAACACCTATGCGACCGTGGGCGAGCCCATCGCACAGCAATTCACCGGCATTGCTCTGCCGGTGAAGGAGAAGGCATTGCAGCAGGCAATGCTGGAAGCCGTCGACGCACTGATCGCGGACGGCACCTACAAGACGCTGCTGGCGAAGTGGAAATTGAGCGACAACGCAATCGAGAAGGCGACCATCAATGCTGGACAGTAAGGCACTCCAGAGCATTCCGCTCGTTCCGGCCAACACCGCGGGTCCCGCGCCCGAATATCCCTGGCCGAAGCCGTGCACATCCGCGATGTTCCTGTCGTTCGACGTGGACGCCGAGAGTGCCTGGACCAGCAAGGACGCAGGTCATGCGCAGCGGCTCATCACCATGAGCTATGGCGGCTATGAGGCGCGCGTCGGCACGCCGAAGCTGCTGGAGCTGCTCGGCCAGCTCGATCTCAAGGCGACGTTCTTCGTCACGGGGTGGTCGGTCGACGCGCATCCGGCGATGGCGGAATCCATCTTGAAGGCCGGTCACGAGATCGGACATCACGGCTATCACCATCTGCTGCCGGATCCCGGCGATCCCTGGATCGAGGAGGAGCTGGAGCGCGGCTTCGAGGCTTTGAAGCGCCGGCTCGGCGTCAAGCCGACCGGCTATCGCGCGCCCTATGGCGAGTTCACGGAGGAACTGCGCGTCGCGCTGGTGCGGCACGGTATCGTCTATACGTCCTCGTTCCGCGACGACGTCAGGCCCTATCGCCATCGCCTCGCCGACGGCAAGCCCGGCACGATCGAGCTGCCGGTCACCGCGAGCTATGACGACTGGATGCACGGCCTGTCCGCGCGTTTCAGCCCGCGCTCGATCTTTCCTAGGGAGCACGTGCTCTCGATGTGGAAGGACGAGCTGGATGAGGTCCGCGACTGGGGCGCGATGGTGACGACCGTGCTGCATCCGCAATGCAGCGGCCGCCCGATGCGGCTGCGTCTGCTGCGCGAGTTCCTGACTTACGCAAAGTCGTGCCCGGATGTCTGGATCACCACCGGCGAGAACATCGCGAAAAACTTCCTGCGTCACGAAGCGGGTCACCGATAATGTCGATCTCCCGCCGTTCGCTCCTCAAGGCTGGCGTGGCCCTGCCGGCGTTGTCGCTGCCGGGTATCGTCCGCGCTGAATCGCAATCCACGCTGCGCTTCATCCCCGTCATCGATCTCGCCTTCGTCGATCCCATCTATTCGACGGCACAGGTGTCGCGAAACCACGGCTTCATGGTTTACGACACGCTGTACGGCATGAGCGCCTCGCTCCAGGTCTCGCCGCAGATGCTGTCGGGCCACGCCATCTCCGCGGACCAGCTGCAGTGGGACCTCACGCTTCGTGATCGTCTGTTCTGGCACGACGGCGAGCGCGTGCTCGCCCGCGATTGCGTTGCCAGCATCCGCCGCTGGGCCGCGCGCGACGGCTTTGGCGGCGAGCTGATGGAGGCGACCGCCGAGCTCACCGCTGCCGACGACCGCACCATCCGCTTCCGTCTGAAGCGTCCTTTTCCGCTGCTGCCGCAGGCGCTCGGCAAGGCCGCGATCAATGCCTGCTTCATGATGCCGGAGCGGCTGGCGAGCCAGGATCCGTTCAAGCCGCTCACGGAGGTGATCGGCAGCGGCCCGTTCCGCTATCTCGCCGACGAGCGCGTACAGGGCGCCCGCAACGCCTATGCCAAATTCGAGCGCTACCAGCCGCGCACCGACGGCAAGCCGGATTGGACCGCGGGGCCGAAGATCGTGCACTACGATCGCGTGGTCTGGACCACGACGCCCGATGCCGGCACCGGCGTTGCCGCGCTCCAGACCGGCGAGCAGGATTGGCAGGAGACCACGCCGCACGATCTCTTGCCGGTGATCAAGGCCGCCGGCGATATCGAGACGCGCATCCTCGATCCCAGAGGCTACGCCTGCATGCTGCGCCTCAACCACCTGCAGCCGCCGTTCGACAATCCCGCCATCCGCCGCGCGCTCCTGGGGGCGATCGACCAGTCCGCGTTCATGACCGCCGTCGCCGGCACCGATCCGGCGTTCCAGGTCTCGCCGGTCGGCTATTTCGCACCCGGTACGCCGATGGCGAACGACGTCGGCCTCGACGTGTTCCGCGGCCCGCGCGACTACGCCAAGGTCAAGGCTGACCTCAAGGCCGCCGGCTATAACGGCGAGAAGATCGTGCTGCTCGTTCCGACCAACTCGCTGGCGCAAAAGCCGCTTGGCGAGATCGCGGTGGACTCGTTGCGCAAGGCCGGCATGAACGTCGAATATGCCGGCCTCGATTTCGCCGTGGTGCTGCAGCGCCAGCTGAAGAAGGATCCGCTTCCGCAGGGCGGCTGGAGCGCCGCGGTCGGCAACTGGCAGGGCATCGACTGGCTCAACCCGGCCGGCAACACCAACATCCGCGGTGAAGGCAAGGTCGCCGGCTGGTACGCGAGCACGAAGATGGGCGAGTTGCGCAGCCAGTGGCTGGCGGCCTCCGAGCTCGCCGAACAGCAGCGCATCTGCCGCGAAGTCCAGAGGGTGGCGTTCGAGGAAATCCCCTATATTCCGATCGGCCTCTACAAGCAGCCGACGGCCTATCGCAAGGCCATCACCGGCATTCTCGACGGCACCGCCGTGTTTTGGAACGTGCGCCCCGCATGAGCACCACAGCCATCTTCGGCAGCTATGTGCTGTCACGCAAAGACGGCGCGCAGGATGTCTTGCGCGACCACTGGGTTCTGGTCGTAGGCAAGAAGATTGCGGCGATCACGCGCGACAAGCCGCGCGCCGATCAGGTCTATGATCGCCCAGGCCGCTTCGTCCTGCCGGGTCTGCTCAACCTGCACAATCATTGCTTCTCGGAAGCGGTGGCGCGCAGTCACACTGAGGACGGCAACGGCCGCAAGAACAACCAGAGCATCGTCTACACGGTGCTGCTGCCGCTGACCAAGCGCGGCGCCGATATCCTGTCGGCGGAGGAGCGGCTTGCGGTGGCGCGGCTCGGCATCCTCCAGCTGCTCAAGGGCGGCGCCACCACGGTGATGGAGCCGTTCCGCAACTCGATCCCCGAGATGTTCGACGCGGCGGAGGAGATGGGCATCCGCTTCTATGGCGCGCCCTATCTGTTCTCGACGTCCGACGCCAAGGCCGGGCCGGATGGTGTGGTCCAATATTCCGGCGATGACGGCGCCGGGGATATGGCGACGTGGGACGCGCTCTATCAGCGCTGGAATAATCGCGGCGACGGCCGCATCAGCCTTGCCATGAGCCCGCATGCCACCGACACTTGCGGCCCCGATCTGCTCAAGGCCTGCGCCGCCCGGGCGCGCGAGCTTGGCGTACCCATCACCACGCACATGGCGCAGAGCCGCGCCGAGGTCGAGACCATCGGCAAGCGTCATGGCGGCCGCACCCCGGCGCAATATCTGGACTGGCTCGGCCTACTCGCCCCCGATCTGATGGCGGCGCATTGCATGTTCTCGAGCGACGACGATCTCAAGCTGATGGCCGCGCGCGGCATGACCGTCTTGAACTGCCCGCGCGTGTTCGCGCGCGCTGGGATCACCGCGGCGTTCAGCCGCTTCGCCGCGCACGGCGTCCGCACCGTGGTCGGTACCGACGGCTACAACATGGACCTGCTCGGCGAGCTCAATGCGGCGTCGCTGATCTCCAAGATCATTTCGGCGCGCCCCGACGTCGCGAACTCTCCCGAGCTGATCGAAGCGAACACGACGGTGGCCGCCGACGTCATCAAGCGGCCGGATCTCGGCCGCATCGAGCCGGGCGCGACGGCCGATCTCACCGTCGTCGATCTCACCCATCCGCATCTGCAGCCGCTGTTCGACCCGCGGCGCGCGCTGATCGCACTCGCCAACCGCGCCAATATCGATCAGGTCATGGTCGATGGTCGCGTGCTGGTCGATGAGGGACGCTATCTCGGCGCGGACGAAGCTGCGATTATTGCGGCGGGCACCGCCGCGATCGGCAAGATCTGGGACCTGCCGGAGGCGCAGGCCGCGTTCAACGGCTGACCCCGACTTCGTCATCCTCAAACTCCGCCAGCGCCTTGCGCATGGTCTCGACAAGGTCCAGCGCCACCGGCGACGGGCTGCGCTGCGCAGGAAACACCGCGGAGAATTCGAAATCGATGCGCGGCAGGAAGCGGCGCACGACGACGCCGCGCGTTGCAAATTCCTGCGCCGTGAAGGGATCGCAGATCGCGACGCCAAGGCCCGACGACACCATGCCGCACATGATCTCCGACAGCGTGGTCTCGACGCGCAGCACGCGGCGGACATCGTGGCGGTGGAAGACCTGGTCGACGAGATGCCGGCTCGAGGATCCCGCCGACAGCGAGATGAAGGTCTCGCCCTCGAAATCGCGCGGCTCCAGCACTTCCTTCTCCGCGAGGCGATGACCGGTCGGCAGCACTGCGACGCGCGCTGGCGCCGGCAGTCTCTGGCTCGGCAGACCGGAATGCGCGATCGGCACCTCGGCAAAGCCGACGTCACATTGATTGTTCAGCACCCAGTCGACCACGATCGGCGAGATGACACCGAAGAAGGCGAGGTTGAGGTTGGGCCGCTCCTTCAGGAAGTGACCGGTGAGCCGCGGCAGATAGCCGTTCGACAGCGCTGGCAGTGCTGCGATGCGCAGCGAGCCCGTGCGGCGGCCACGGATTTCTTCCGCCGCCGCGGTGATGCGTTCGAGGCCGACGAAGGAGCGCTCGACCTCGGTGTAGAGCGCCATCGCCGCGGCGGTCGGCACCAGACCGGTGCCGCGCCGCTCGAACAGCTCCATTTTGAGCAGGGCCTGGAGGTCGCGCAGCAAGCGGCTGACGGCCGGCTGCGTCACCTTCATCAGCGCCGCCGCCTCGGTCACGCTGCCAGTCAGCATCGTCGCGCGGAAGGCCTCCACCTGCCGCGAATTGATCCGCGCCATCCCCAACCCCATCCATAACATTTCGGCATGCAGAGGATGCCATTATTCATTGGACGATGGAAGCTTGGGTCTGCGATCTTTTTCATCAGGACTGGAGACAGCCCGCTTTTTCAGCAGATTGGAGGGGTTCAAACCTCCAGATCGCGCCAAAACCCACCGAATGGGGGCCGGAGCCCTGATCGGAGAGGGATTCGCGCGGAAGGGAATGCGGCAACGCGCTTCAGCCAAGCGAGACTCGTCGGCACGTCACCTCATTCCGGTATTGGAGATCGGTCCACATGAAGACTTTTCGCCTTCTGACCGCGGTCAGCATCGCAGCGCTCATTGCCGTTCCCTCGGCCGCCTCGGCCCAGCAAAAGACGCTCTACGTCGCCGGCTATGGCGGCTCGTTCGAGAAGACCATCCGCGACGAGGTGATCCCGGCCTTCGAGAAGGAGAACGGCGTCAAGGTCGAATACGTCGCTGGCAACTCCACCGACACGCTGGCCAAGCTCCAGGCCCAGAAGGGCAACCAGCAGATCGACGTTGCCATCGTCGACGACGGCCCGATGTACCAGGCCATCCAGCTCGGCTTCTGCGGCAAGCTCGACGGCCTGCCCGCCGATCTCTACGACACCGCGCGCTTCAAGGACGATCGCGCCGTCGCGATCGGCATCGTCGCTACCGGCCTGATGTACAACACCAAGGTGTTCAAGGAGAAAGGCTGGGCGCCGCCGACCTCGTGGAACGATCTGAAGGACACGAAATACGCAAAACAGCTCGTGATCCCGCCGATCAACAACACCTATGGCCTCGAAGCGCTGGTGATGCTGTCGAAGATGAACGGCGGCGGCGAGACCAACGTCGAGTCCGGCTTCAAGATCTTCAAGGAGCAGATCAATCCGAACGTGCTGGCCTATGAGCCGTCGCCGGGCAAGATGACCGAGCTGTTCCAGTCCGGCCAGGCCGTGATCGCGGTGTGGGGCACCGGCCGCGTGCAGAGCTTCGCCAATACCGGCTTCCCTGTCGACTTCGTCTATCCCAAGGAAGGCGCAGCGACTCTGCTGACCACGGCGTGCCCGATCAACAAGCCCAACGCTTCGCCGCTGGCTGCGAGCTTCGTCAAGATGCTGCTCGATCCGAAAACCCAGCTCGTGATGCTGAAGGATTACGGCTACGGCCCGGTGCTGAAATCGCTGGTGATCCCGCCCGAGCTCGGCAAGATGGCGCCGATCGGCGAGCGCGCGGCCAAGCTCTACAATCCGGACTGGACCGTCATCAACGAGAAGCGCGAGGAGTGGACCAAGCGCTGGAATCGCGAGGTCGAACGCTGATCGGTCGCCGCGGAGACAGCGTCATGGCCTATCTCGAGCTCGATCGGGTCGCAAAGCAGTTCGGCACGCAGACCGTGGTCGATGACTTCAGCCTGTCGGCGGGGAAGGGGGAGTTCATCTCCTTCCTCGGCCCGTCCGGCTGCGGCAAGACCACGACGCTGCAGATGATCGCGGGCTTCCTCGATCCGACACGCGGTGCGATCCGGCTCGAGGGCAAGGACCTGACCGCGATCCATCCGGCCAAGCGCGGCCTCGGCATCGTGTTCCAGAGCTACGCGCTGTTTCCGCACATGACCGCGGCGGAGAACGTCGCCTTCGGCCTGGAGATGCGTGGCGTGCCGCGCGCTGAAAGGTCCGAACGCGTCCGCGCCGCACTCGCGATGGTGGGCCTCGCCGGATACGAGGACCGTCACCCCCGCCGCATGTCCGGCGGCCAGCAGCAGCGCGTGGCGCTGGCGCGTGCGCTGGTGATCAAGCCGAGCGTGCTGCTGCTCGACGAGCCGCTGTCCAACCTCGACGCCAAGCTGCGCGAGGAGATGCAGATCGAGCTGCGCCAGATCCAGCGCACCGTCGGCACCACCACGATCCTGGTCACGCACGACCAGAACGAGGCGATGTCGCTGTCCGACCGTATCGTGGTGATGAGCCAGGGCAAGATCGAGCAGATCGGCACGCCGCAGCAAACCTATGAGAAGCCGGCCTCGGCCTTCGTCTCGCAATTCCTCGGCAAGACCAACGACTTTGCCGGAATGATCGACCGGACCGTGGCGCCGACGCAACTGGTGGCCGGCTCCTGGCGCGCACCGGCGCCGGCGGGGCTTGGCGGTCCCGTGACCGTCAGTGTGCGTCCCGAAAGAATCGGCTTCGGCGATACGGGGCTCAGCGCAAAGATCATCACGCGCATCTTCCAGGGCAATCACTGGCTGTTCCAGTGCGACAGCGAATGCGGCCCGGCGATCGTGATCCGCCAGAACGACGGCAAAGCGCAGCCGGCCGAAGGCGACGCGGTTCGCCTCACCTGGCGGCCCGAGGACATGAGCGTGCGCGCGAGGGCCGGCGCATGAGCATGGCGGCCGAGGAGCGCAGCCTGCGCGCGCCGTGGGTGCTGACCGCGCCCGCTTTGATGCTATTCGTCGGCGTGCTGCTGATTCCGCTGGCGATGACGGTGATGCTGTCGTTCCACGATTGGGGCCAGTACAAGGGCATCGAGCCGGTCTTCATCCTCAAGAACTGGCACGAGATCGCGACCGATCCCTATTACGCCGAGATGTTCTGGCGGACCTTCCGCATCGCGATCCTGACCACGCTGCTCACGGCGCTACTCGGGGCACCCGAAGCCTATATCCTCAACCGCATGAGCGGCCGCTGGAAGAGTTTTTTCCTGCTGGTCATTCTCGGGCCGCTTCTCATCTCCGTGGTGGCGCGCACGCTGGGCTGGGCCCTGCTGTTTGGCGGCAACAACGGGCTGGTCAACAAGCTCCTGATGTCACTCGGGCTAATCGGCTCCCCCATTCCCTTCATGTTCACCGAAACAGGCGTGGTGATCGCGCTCGCGCATGTGATGATGCCGTTCATGGTGCTCTCGGTGTGGGCGGCGCTGCAGCGGCTCGATCCGCAGATCGAGAATGCCGCGATGTCGCTCGGCGCGGGCTCTGCGACCATCATCCGCCGCATCATCATGCCCCAGATCATGCCGGGCGTGCTGTCGGGCGCCATCATCGTGTTCTCGCTCTCGGCCAGCGCCTTCGCAACGCCTGCGATCATCGGCGGCCGCCGGCTCAAGGTCGCGGCAACGCTCGCCTATGACGAATTCCTCAACACCCTGAACTGGCCACTCGGTGCCGCCGTCGCGACGCTGCTGCTGGCCGCACTGGTGCTGATCGTCGTCGGCAGCAACGCGCTGATCGAGCGCCGCTATGCGGAGGTGTTCCGATGAGCCGGAACGGACCGCTCGCGCTGATCTTCCACACCGTCTTCGTCATCGTCATGGTGGCGCCAATCTTGGTGGTCTGTCTTGTCGCCTTCACGCCCGAAGGTTTTCTGTCGCTGCCGACCAACGGGTTTTCGCTGCGCTGGTTCAGGACCATCGCGAACTACCCCGAGTTCATCCATGCATTCTGGGTCAGCCTCGGCCTTGGCGCGCTGTCCTCGCTCGTGGCGCTCCTGTTCGCGGTGCCGGCGGCGCTCGCAATCGCGCGCTATCGTTTCCGCGGCCGTGATGCGCTGGCGGCGCTGTTCCTGTCGCCGCTGATGATCCCGCACGTCGTGCTCGGCATCGCCTTCCTGCGCTTCTTCACCTCGGCGGGACTAGGCGGAAGCTTTGCCGCGCTGATCATCGCCCATGTCATCATCGTGTTCCCGTTCGCGCTGCGGCTGACGCTGGCGGCGGCGACCGGCATGGACCGCACGGTCGAGATGGCGGCGGTCTCGCTCGGCGCCGGCGGCTGGACGCTGTTTCGCCGCGTGACCTTGCCGCTGATCCTGCCCGGCGTCATCAGCGGCTGGGCGCTCGCCTTCATCCAGTCCTTCGACGATCTCACCATGACCGTCTTCCTTGCTGCGCCAGGGACCGAGACGTTGCCGGTCCGCATGTTTCTCTACATCCAGGACAACATCGATCCGCTTGTGACGTCGGTCTCGGCCTGCGTGATCGCAATCACCATGGCCGCCCTCATTCTGCTCGACCGCTTCTACGGGCTCGACCGTGTGCTCGCCGGCAAGGGCGATACGGGACGATAGGAGAACTCATGCCAGGAGAATACGACGTCGCCGTCGTCGGCGGCGGATTGCTCGGCTCCGCCATTGCCTGGGGCCTCGGCCGGCTCGGCAAGAAGGTCGCCGTGCTCGACGAAGGCGACATCACCAAGCGCGCCTCGCGCGCGAACTTCGCGCTGGTGTGGGTGCAGAGCAAAGGGCTCGGCATGCCTGCCTATACGCGGTGGACCGTGCAGGCCTCGCAAGCGTGGGGCCGGCTGGCCTCCGAGCTGAAGCAGCAGACGGGCCTCGACGTCGCCCTGCAGCAGAACGGCGGTTTTCATCTTACGCTCGGCGAGGACGAGTTCGGCCAGCGCACCGAGCTCGTCAAGCGCATGCACAACCAGGTCGGCGCGGCCGACTACAAGATGGAGATGCTGCGGCCGTCCGAGGTGAAGAAGGCACTACCGCTGATCGGCCCCGAGGTCTCCGGCGGCAGCTATTGTCCGCTCGACGGCCACGTCAATTCGCTGCGCACTTTCCGCGCCTTCCACACCGGCTTCATTGCGTTCGGCATCGACTATTTTCCGGAGCGCCCGGTCTCGGCGATCAGCAAGAGCGGCGGCGAATTTCGCCTGACCACGCCGCAGGGCGAGCTGCGTGCCGCCAAGATCGTGCTTGCCGCCGGCAATGCCAACCAGACGTTGGCGCCGATGGTCGGCCTCTTTGCGCCGATGGGCCCGACTCGCGGCCAGGTCGTCGTGACCGAGCGCACCATGCCGTTCCTGCCGCATCCGCTGACCACGATCCGCCAGACCGACGAGGGCACGGTGATGATCGGCGACAGCAAGGAGGACGAGGTCGATGATCGCACGCTGAAGCCGTCGATCAGCGGCGTCATGGCCGATCGCGCGCAGCGCATGTTTCCGCATCTGGCGCGGCTCAACGTGGTCAGGAGCTGGTCCGGCATTCGCGTCATGCCGCAGGACGGCTTTCCGATTTACGACCGGTCGGAGACGCATCCCGGCGCCTTCGTCGCCTGCTGCCATTCCGGCGTGACGCTCGCCTCCAACCACGCCTTCGAGATCGCGCGCATGGTGGCGCAGGGCGCGCTCGAGCCGGAGCTGGTCGGCGCGTTCTCAGCCAGCCGCTTTGGCGGCGCAGGCGCGGCGAACAGCAGCGGCTACTAGAGATTCTGAGAAGGAGCCAAGAGGCATCCCCATGTTCAAGCGATCCGAACAGGACAACCGGCCAGAGGTGCAGATCTTCGTCGACGGCGTCGCCGTCGCAGCGCGCCAGGGCGACACCGTCTCTGCCGCGCTGCTGGCCTCGGGCTGCGACGCACGGCGTTCCACCGCTGTCAGCGGCGCGCCGCGTCTGCCCTATTGCATGATGGGCGTCTGCTTCGACTGCCTCGTCACCATCGACGGCGTCGGCAACCGGCAAGGGTGCCTCGTGCCCGTCGCCGAGGGCATGCAGATCGAAATTCAGAAGGGCAAGCGGGAGATCGGAAAATGAGCGTGGCTCCCAAGCGCGAAAACTATGACGTCGTGGTGATCGGCGCCGGGCCTGCCGGCCTTGCTGCTGCCGCAACATCCGCTGAGGCTGGCCTCTCGACGCTGCTGCTCGACGAGAACATCGGCCCCGGCGGTCAGGTGTTCCGTGCGATTTCTTCGACTCCGGTCACCGAGCGCAATCAGCTCGGCGCCGATTATTGGGTCGGGGCCGAGCTCGTGCAGTCGCTGCGCGCGAGCAGCGCGGAAGTCATCCAGCGTGCGACTGTCTGGAGCCTCGACCGCAATCTCGATATTGCCGTCTCGATCGGCGGCGCCTCGGCCTTCGTCAAGGCGAAACGCGTGATTCTCGCGACCGGCGCGCTGGAGCGGCCCTTCCCAATTCCCGGCTGGACGCTGCCGGGCGTGATGACCGCGGGCGCGGCGCAGACCATGCTGAAGTCCTCGGCGCTGGTGCCCGACGGACGCACGGTGATCGCAGGGCAGGGGCCGCTGCTGTGGCTGCTCGCCGCGCAGATCCTGCGGCTTGGCGGCCGCATCGATCGTATTCTAGACACCACCGAGCGCGGCAATTATTTCGCCGCGCTGCCGCATGCCTTCGCGTTCCTGACCTCGCCCTATTTCGCCAAGGGCCTGTCGATGGTGCGCGAAGTGAAGGCAAAGGTGCAGGTCGTCTCTGGCGTCACCGAGCTTGCGGCTTCCGGTGATGGCCAGCTTGCCAGCGTGAGCTATGTCGCCGGCGGCAAGCGCGAGACCATTCCCGCCGATCTGTTGCTGCTGCATCAGGGTGTCGTGCCCAACGTCAATCTGGCGATGTCCGCCGGCATCGAGCATCGCTGGGATGATCTGCAGCTCTGCTGGTCGCCGGTGCTGGACGCGAGCGGCAATTCGTCGGTCGCCGGCATCGCGATCGCCGGTGACGGGGCCGGCATCGGCGGCGCGAGTGCAGCCGTGGTGCGCGGTCGCATTGCCGCGCGCGCCGCGGTCGAAGCACTGGCGCCCGCTTCTGCCGCAAAACTTCCCGCAATGGCGACGCTCCGTTCCGACCTCGCCAAGGCCGAGCGTGGCCGCCTGTTTCTCGACACGCTGTTCCGCCCCGCGCCGCACTTCCGCGTTCCCTCGGGCGATACTATCGTCTGCCGCTGCGAGGAGGTGACCGCGAAGGACGTGCTCGATTCCGTCGCGATCGGCGCGACCGGACCGAATCAGCTCAAGGCCTATCGCCGCACCGGCATGGGCCCGTGCCAGGGCCGGCTCTGCGGCCTCACCGTCACCGAGCTGATGGCGCAGGCGCGCGGCAAGACCCCGCAGGAGATCGGTTACTACCGCCTGCGCGCGCCGGTGAAGCCGATCACGCTGGCCGAGCTCGCCGCCGTTCCGAAGAGCGAGGCCGACGTCAAGGCCGTGGTGCGCGGATGAGCACAAACGTGGATGCGATCGTCATTGGCGGCGGCATCCACGGGTGCTCGACCACGCTGCATCTGTGTCTCGCCGGCCTGAAGCCGGTGTTGATCGAAAAGGACTATGCCGGCCGCCACGCCTCGGGCGTCAACGCCGGTGGCGTTCGTCAGCTCGCCCGGCACATCCCGGAGATCCCGCTGTCGATCCGCTCGATGGGAATCTGGGAGAAGATTTCGGAGCTCCTCGACGACGATTGCAGCTTTGAGAGCTACGGCCAGGTTCTCGTCGCTGAGAACGAGGACGAGCTCGCGGCCTGCCGCGCGCGGGTCGCCGAGCTCAACGCACTGGGCTTCACCCACGAAGAGCTGATCGGCGCCGCCGAACTGCGCCGGCTGGTGCCGGCGGTGGCCGAGACCTGTCCCGGCGGCGTGGTCTCGCGCCGGGATGGCGCGGCTAATCCGGCGCAGACGACGACGGCGTTCCGCCGCAAGGCCGAGCAGTTAGGTGCGACCGTGCGCGAAGGCGTCGCGGCCGGCAACATCCGCCACAACGACGGTCTCTGGCACGTCGATGCGGGTTCGGAGAGCTTTGCCGCGCCGGTGCTGGTTAATGCGGCCGGCGCCTGGGCGGGCAGGATCGCGGCTGATCTCGGCGAGCCGGTGCCGGTCGAGACCGTGGCGCCGATGCTGATGATCACTTCGCGCGTTCCGCACTTCATCGACCCCGTCGTGATCCTGCGCGGCCGGAAGCTGTCCTTCAAGCAGTTCAAGAACGGCACCGTGCTGATCGGCGGCGGCCATCTGGCTACGCCTTATCAGGACCGCAACGAAACGGTGCTGGACTGGAAGAGCCTTGCGACCAGCGCGCAGATCGTGTTCGAGCTGTTTCCGGTGATGCGTAGCGCCACCATCGTTCGCGCCTGGGCCGGCATCGAAGCCAAGATGAAGGACGACATTCCCGTGTTCGGGCCGAGCTCGCGTCACAAGGGCCTCTATCACCAGTTCGGCTTCTCGCTGCACGGTTTCCAGCTCGGCCCTGGCGCCGGCGCCGTGATGGCGGAGCTGATCGTCAACGGCGGCACCCAGACCCGCATCAGTGATCTCGGCATCGACCGCTTCCACCCTTCCGCACTCTAGCATGATCCGAATAGCCGAAAAGATCATGCTCAAACAAAGGAACAAGAGGACATCATGAGCATCACCCGCAGCATCCGCACGCCCATCATGCACCGCGCCGTCGAAGCCAATGGCTTCGTCTTCCTCGGCGGCACGATCGCCGACGACACCTCGGTCTCGATGGGTGAGCAGACCCGCAACATCCTCGGCAAGATCGCCGGCTATCTGAAGGAGGCGGGAACCGACAAGTCGCGCGTGGTCAGCGCCTCGATCTTCGTCACCGATCTCTCCAAGAAGAAGGAGATGGACGCGGCCTGGACCGAATTCTTCGGCGACAATCTGCCGACCCGCGCCACCGTCGGCGTCGCCGATCTCGGCGGCGGCGCGCTAATTGAGGTGGTGGTGACCGCGCTCAAGGGCTGATGGCGCACGGCGAGGAAGGACGACAGCGCCCATCACGCTGTTGCCTCCTCGTGCCGCGCCTTGATCTCGCCCTTTGATGGGACTAGTTAGAGAATTCCTCAATCAGGATCTTCGCAGCCATGGATTTCACCCCGACCGCAACGCCCATCCGCCTTGCTCACGGGGAACTCCATGCCCGCTTCAATCATCCTGTCGAACTTGTCGCTGTCCACGCCTGACGGCCGCTCTCTCTTCTCAAACCTCGATCTGACATTCGGCGCCGAGCGAACTGGTCTCGTCGGCCGTAACGGCGTTGGCAAGACGACGCTGCTTGCGTCGATGCTCGGAGAACATATTCCTCAGTCGGGACGCGTTCTGATCAACGGCACTATCGGCTTGTTACGCCAGGACGTGCAGGTTCTTGCCGGCGCGACCGTGGCGGATATGTTCGGTGTGCGGCCAGCGCTCGAGTTGCTGCGCCGTGCCGAGCGGGGCGACGCCTCCGCCGACGAGGTCGCTGCGGTCGACTGGACGCTCGAGACGCGGCTTGGGGCCGCGCTGGCGCGCCTCGGGTTCGATCCGTCTCCCGATACGGAGCTGTCGTGCCTGTCCGGTGGCCAGATCACGCGGGTTCGTCTCGCCGCGCTGGTGTTCGCTGCGCCTGACTTCCTGCTGCTGGACGAGCCCACCAACAATCTCGACCAGGACGGACGCAAGGCCGTCACCGATCTGCTGGCTGCCTGGCGCGGCGGCGCGATTATCGTCAGCCACGACCGGACACTGCTCGACACCATGGATGCGATCGTCGAGCTGACGTCGCTCGGCGCGACACGATATGGCGGCAATTGGAGCAGCTTTCGAACGCAGAAGGCCATCGAGCTCGCGGCTGTGAGGCACGATCTCGCGCTTGCCGAGAACCGCCTGTCCGAGATCGACGGGAGGGCGCAGGAGGCCGCGGAGAAGAAAGCGCGCAAGGACAGCGGCGGCAGAAAGAAGCGCGCCAAGGGCGACATGCCGCGCATCCTGGCCGGCGCCCGCAAGGATCGCAGCGAGGACACCGGCGGCAAGAATGCGCAAATCGCCGAGCGGCAGCGCGCGGAAGCACTTCAAGCCATCGACACGGCGCGCCGGCGCATCGAGGTTCTTCAGCCGCTCTCGGTCAAATTGCCCGCAACCGACCTGCCGGCGGGGAGGGAGGTGCTTTGGCTTGACGGTGTCAGCGCTGGCTTTCGGCCGGAGCAGCCTGTCCTGCGCGACCTCTCATTTGCGGTGGTCGGGCCGGAGCGCGTCGCGCTGGTCGGGCCCAATGGCTCCGGCAAGACGACGCTGCTGAAGCTCATCGTGGGCGAGCTGCGTCCGCTTGCGGGCATCGTGCGGGTCAGGCCGGATTTCGCGTTGTTCGACCAGAAGGTCAGCCTGCTCGAACCGGGCGCGCTCCA
This sequence comes from Bradyrhizobium sp. USDA 336, assembly GCF_044908355.1. Taxonomy (NCBI): domain Bacteria; kingdom Pseudomonadati; phylum Pseudomonadota; class Alphaproteobacteria; order Hyphomicrobiales; family Nitrobacteraceae; genus Bradyrhizobium; species Bradyrhizobium sp. USDA 336. Next base: position 6,959,526 of record NZ_JBIYDC010000002.1, read on the forward strand.
TCCTGGACAATTTTCGGCGTCTCAATCCGAAGGCCGGTGCGAACGAGTGCCATGCCGCGCTGGCCCGGTTCATGTTTCGCGCCGATGCCGCCTTGCAAATCGTCGGGAGCCTGAGCGGTGGGCAAATGTTCCGCGCGGGCCTCGCTTGCGTGCTGGGCGGGCAGCCGCCGCCGTCGCTGCTGATCCTGGACGAGCCGACCAATCATCTCGACTTCGAGTCCATCGAAGCCGTCGAGGCCGGCTTGCGGGCCTATGACGGCGCTCTGCTGGTCGTCAGCCATGACGAGGCGTTCCTGCAGGCGATCGGGATCACGCGGCGGATCGAACTTGCCGCCAATTTGCCGCGCATCGATGGCGGGATCGTCTGATCCCGCCTGGCGCTCTGGATCTGGCTGTGATTACCAAAAGCCCGACGCCCTGCCCCCAGCGCGTCGGGCGGAAAAAATGAGTATAAATCCGTGATCCCAACGCCAGTGTTGTGACGCGGGCCGCATCGATTTTCTACTCCGGGAAACTACCGCATCGGAACTAGGCTTCGTCTGCCCATCGACTGCGCGGCCTACGACGGCGTGCCTCCACCCGGCTCCAGCGCCTCACCGATCTCCAGCGGATGCGCCATGGTCTCGTGCAGCGCGTCGCGGTCGAGCTCGCCTTCGGAGATGCTGATGACCACGCAGGCAACGCCATTTCCGATCAGGTTGGTCAGCGCGCGGCATTCGCTCATGAACTTGTCGATGCCGACCAGGATCGCGATCGACTGGATCGGGATATCAGGCACGATCGACAGCGTCGCGGCGAGCGTGATGAAGCCGGCGCCGGTCACGCCCGAGGCCCCCTTGGAGGTGATCATGGCGATGCCGAGGATGCCGAGCTCCTGCCAGATGGTCAGATGGGTGTTGGTCGCCTGCGCCAGGAACAGCGTCGCCAGCGTCATGTAGATGTTGGTGCCGTCAAGATTGAAGCTGTAGCCGGTCGGGATGACGAGGCCCACCACGGAGCGTGAGGCGCCGAGATGCTCCATCTTCTGGATCATCTGCGGCAGCACGGTCTCGGAGGACGAGGTGCCGAGAACGATCAAAAGCTCGTCCTTGATATAGGCGATGAAGCGCAGGATCGAGAAGCCGGCGAGCCGGGCGATCGAACCCAGCACGATCAGCACGAACAGGATACTGGTCAGATAGAACGTGCCGATCAGCGCGGCGAGATTGAGCAGCGAGCCGAGGCCGTAGGCGCCGACGGTGAACGCCATCGCGCCGAAGGCGCCGATCGGCGCGACGCGCACGATGATGCGGATGATGCCGAAGAACATCTTCGCCGCCTTGTCGATCGCATCCGCAATAGGCTCGCCGGCCTTGCCGAGAAAGGCGATGGCGAAGCCGGACAGGATTGAGATCAGCAGCACCTGCAAGAGGTCGCCGCGCGCAATGGCGCCGAGATAGCTGTCGGGAATGATCGCCATCAGATGGGCGACGATGCCCTCTTCGTGGGCCTTGGTGACGTAGGTCGCCACCGATTTCGGGTCGATCGTTGCCGGATCGATGTTGAAGCCGTGCCCGGGCTGGAGAATCTCCCCGACCAGAAGGCCGACCGCGAGCGCCACGGTCGAGACCGTCTCGAAATAGATCAGCGACTTCAGCCCGACCCGGCCGACCCGCTTCAGATCGCCCATCGAGGAAATGCCGTGCACCACGGTGCAGAAGATCACGGGCGCGATCATCATCTTGATCAGCGCGATGAAGCCGTCGCCGAGTGGCTTCAAGGCCTTGCCGAGATCGGGATAGACATAGCCGATGAGCACGCCGAGTGCGATCGCGATCAGCACCTGGACGTACAGGATCTTGTACCAGGGCTGGTGCCGGCGCTGGATGGCTGACGGGATCGCAATCTGTGTCATAATGTAGGCTCGGGAACGGATTGATCGTGCATGATTTGCATCATGTGATGGGCGCCGCAGAAGCGACAATCACGTTTTTGTCTGTTGGCACGACCATCGGTCGTTGCGCCGAACTTGGGTGGAAACATGACGATCGCAACAGGCTCGGACGAGCAGAGCTATTTTCCACGTTGGAAGCTCAAGACCTCGGGCGTGATCATGCCGGAGGAGCGGCTGTCCTGGGGCCAGACCATCGTCTCGGGTCTTCAACATTGCGTCGCGATGTCCGGTGCGACGATCATCGCGCCGCTGTTGATGGGGTTCGATCCCAACGTTGCAGTTCTGTTCTCCGGCGTCGGCACGCTGATCTTCTTCGTCATCGTCGCCGGGCGCGTGCCGAGCTATCTCGGCTCGAGCTTCGCCTTCATCGCCGTCGTCATCGCCGCCACCGGCTATGCCGGGCAGGGGCCGAACCCGAACCTGTCGGTTGCGCTCGGCGGCATCGTCGGCGCCGGAGTGCTGTATGGCCTGATTTCGCTGGTCGTGATGTGGTCCGGTGTCGGCTGGATCGAGCGGCTGCTGCCGCCGGCCGTTACCGGCGCCGTCGTCGCCGCGATCGGCCTCAATCTCGCGCCGGTTGCGGTCAAGGCAGTTAGCGCCAATGCATTCGACACCTGGATCGGCCTCGCCACCGTCTTGATCATCGGCGTGGTCGCCGTTGCAGCACCAGGCCTGTGGCGCCGCCTACCGATCATCCTCGGGGCGCTCGGCGGCTATCTCTTGTACCTGCTGTTCGCGAACGGCCTCGGCTTCGGCAAGCCGATCGACTTCACGCAATTGTCGGCCGCGCCGTGGCTCGGGCTGCCGAACTTCACTGCGCCGAGCTTCCATGCCGATGCGATCTTCCTCATCGCGCCGGTTGCCGTCATTCTCGTTGCCGAGAACCTCGGGCACATCAAGGCCGTTGGCGCCATGACCGGCCGAAGCCTCGATTCTTATCTTGGCCGCGCCCTTTTCGCCGACAGCTTAGCTACCATCGTGGCGGCGTGCGGCGGTGGTACCGGCGTCACCACCTATGCCGAGAACATCGGCGTGATGGCGGCGACCAAGGTCTATTCGACACTGCTGTTTGCGTTCGCAGCCCTGGTGTCGATCCTGCTCGGCTTCTCGCCGAAATTCGGCGCGCTCATCTTGTCCATCCCGGGTCCCGTCATCGGGGGGCTTTCGATCGTGCTGTTCGGATTGATCGCGGCGATGGCCGGACGAATCTGGGTCGAGAACAAGGTCGACTTCGCCAATCCTGCGAACCTCATCACGGTCGCGGTGGCGCTGATCGCAGGGGCCGGCGATCTCACGCTCAAATTCGGTGCATTCACGATCGGCGGCATCGGCACCGCGACGTTCGGCGCGATCATCCTCTATCAGATCTTGACCTCGCCGCGCGCGCAGCGAGCCGACTAGATGCCGGCATCTGCGAGGGATGGAACAAAACGCCGGATCCATCCATGATGATGCATCCCGGAGAAAACACATGCCGCAAACCGAACGCTCGACCCCGTTTCCCTCGCGCCTCGTCGGCCAGTACGCGCTGGTGACCGGCGCCTCACAAGGCATCGGTCGTGCCGTTGCCATCCGGCTCGCCCAGGAAGGCGCGACCGTCGCCATCAATTATTTCGGCAGTCCCGAGGGGGCGGACGAGACGCTCGCGCTCGCACGAGCCGCATCGAGCGATCGCGGCCATGGCAGGCTCGACCATATCGTCGTCAAGGCCGATGTCGGCAATGAGCAGGACATCGCCGCGATGTTCGAGACGGTCCTGGCGCGCTTCAAGCGTCTCGATTGTCTCGTCAACAATGCCGGCTTCCAGCGGGAATCGCCGAGCGAGGCGCTCGACGTCGAAACCTATCGCCGCATCATCGACGTCAACCTGAACGGCGCCGTGCTGTGTGCCCAGAAGGCGCTGGCGCATTTCGTCGCGCGCGGCGCAGGCGGCAGCATCATCAACTGCTCCAGCGTCCACCAGATCATCCCCAAACCCGGCTATCTCGCTTACTCGATCAGCAAGGGCGGCATGGCCAATCTCACGCGCACGCTGGCGCTGGAATTCGCCGGCCAGCGCATCCGCGTCAATGCGGTTGGTCCCGGCGCGATCGACACGCCGATCAATGCGGCCTGGACCGGCGATCCGGAGAAGCGCGGCGTCGTCACCTCCCACATTCCGATGGGGCGCGTCGGCACGCCGGAAGAGATCGCCGCGGTGTTCGCCTTCCTCGCCTCGGAGGACGCCAGCTACATCACCGGGCAGACCATCTATGCCTGCGGGGGCCTGACGCTGTTTCCAGAGTTTCGGGAGAACTGGGCAAGCTGAAAACCGGCTTGGGGTTGCGCGCGCCTCGCGTGGGATAGAGGGGCGCGACCGGTTGGGGGTCTGCGGCGCCGTGTGCTATCGACCGTGGATGGCGCTGCCGCTATTGGCGAGCGCCGACACGTGAAGGGCCCGTGACCACAACCATCAACATCAATGCCTATAGTGACGCGCTGGTGGTCCTCGGCACCGCCGGCGTCGTGGTGCCGATCGTCCGGCATTGGGGCATCAATCCGGTGCTGGGCTATCTCGGGGCCGGCGCCATTCTCGGTCCGCTCGGGCTCGGCTCGCTCGTCAAGGACCTCCCGTTCCTGTACTGGTTCACCGTGACGGACGCGAAGAACGTCGAGGGTATCGCCAATCTCGGCATTGTGTTCCTGCTATTCCTGATCGGGCTCGAGCTGTCTTTCAGACGGCTGATGACGATGCGGCGTCTGGTGTTCGGGCTCGGCGGCCTGCAAGTCCTCGCGACGTCGGCGATGATTTTCGGCGTGGCGCTTCTCTTCGGGCAGAGCTCCGATACGGCCGTGATCCTCGGCGCGAGCCTTGCGCTGTCCTCGACGGCGATCGTGCTCGAGCTCCTGTCCGCCGAGAGGCGGCTTTCCACCTCGGCTGGGCGCGCCAGCTTCTCGGTGCTGCTGGCTCAAGACCTCGCAGTCGTCCCCATTCTGGTTTTCGTCTCGGTGCTCGGCGCGGGAAGCGGTGGCTCGGTCGTGGCGCATATCTCCAGTGCGGTCCTGAAGGCGGTGCTAGCGGTAGCCTTCCTCACGCTGGTCGGACGGCTATTGATGCGTCCGCTCTTCCAGATGGTTGCAGGCACCCATTCGACGGAGTTGTTCGTTGCCGCGACCCTGTTCGTCATTGTCGGCGCAGGGCTTGCCGCCCACCAGGCCGGCCTGTCGATGGCGCTCGGAGCCTTCGTTGCAGGACTGATGCTGGCGGAGACCGAGTATGGCAAGGCCATCGAGGCCACCGTGGAGCCGTTCAAGGGCCTGCTGCTGGGCATCTTCTTCTTCACCGTCGGCATGGCCATCGACGTCCGCGTGTTCCTGCGCGAGCCCGTCTGGCTGCTGGCCGCCGTCGTCGGCATTCTCGTCGGCAAGGCGATCGTGCTCATCATCCTGGGGCGCCTCTTCAGGCTGTCATGGCCGGCGGCGATCGAGATCGGCTTCCTGCTGGGCCCCGTCGGCGAATTCGCCTTCGTCAGCATCGGAATGGCGGCGGCCGGAGGCATGATCGAGCCCCGCGTGTCGAGCTTTGCCGTCGCCGTGACCGCCGTGACGATGGCCCTGACGCCGCTTCTGAGCATTCTTGGACGAAAATTGGCCGCGAAACTGAGCAGCGAACGCACGCCCGATCCCGAACTCGCGGTGCGGCCGCCCGGCGACCGCGCGCACGCCATCGTGGTCGGCTATGGCCGTGTTGGGAAGGTGGTCTGCTCCCTGCTGACCAGCCATGGCCTGAACTACATCGCAGTCGATCACGCGGCCGTCGACGTGGCGCGTGATCGCCGCGACGGTCACAAGGTCTATTTTGGCGATGCGACAGAGCCGGGTTTCCTCGAAGCCTGCGGCTTGATGCAGACGACCGGCGTGATCATCACCATCCAGTCGCGGCCGGCGATCGATGCCGTCGTCGAGCGGGTCCGGGCGGTGCGGCCGGACGTGCTGATCGTCTCGCGTGCGCGGGATGCCGATCATGCCCGGCACCTCTACGCGATCGGCGCAACCGATGCGGTGCCGGAAACCATCGAGGCGAGCCTGCAGCTCTCCGAAGCCGCACTGGTCGGCCTCGGCGTTGCGGTCGGGCATGCGATCGCCTCCGTGCACGAGAAGCGGGACGAGTTCAGGCTGACGCTGCAGCAGGCCGCGCGGATCGCGGGACAAGAGAAAGCTCGTCCGCTCGATCTCACGGGACGGCGGTCGCCGCGATAACGGCTATGCGGCCGCCATGCGCCGGGATTGTCGTCATCTGGCAAAACGGGCCGGCGCGAACTACATCATGCGCCATGACGAATGCCCCTCCGGCAAAACCTCCGCTCCAGGATTTCATCGGCCGGCACGAACGCCTGTTCGTGCTGACGGGCGCCGGCTGCAGCACCAATTCGGGCATTCCCGACTATCGCGACAGCCAGGGCAACTGGAAACGGACCCAGCCGGTCAATTTTCAGGCCTTCATGTCGGAGGAGCCAACCCGCCGGCGCTATTGGGCACGCAGCCTGATCGGCTGGCGGCGGTTCGGCCAGGCGAGGCCGAACGATGCTCATCGTGCGCTGGCCCGGCTCGAGGCGAACGGCCGGTGCGGGATGCTGCTGACCCAGAACGTCGACCGGTTGCATCAGTCGGCCGGCCATCGGCAGGTGATCGACCTGCACGGCCGGCTCGATCTGGTCCGCTGCATGGGCTGCGGGGCGAAGACGCCGCGCGAGGAGTTTCAGCACGCGCTCGGCCGCGCCAATGAGGCATGGCTGACGCTCGATGCCGCCGATGCACCCGACGGCGATGCCGATCTGGAGCACGAGGATTTTTCCTCCTTCGAGGTGCCTCCTTGCGAAGCCTGCGGCGGCATCCTCAAGCCCGACGTGGTGTTCTTCGGCGAGAACGTGCCGCGTGAGGTGGTGGCCACGGCGCAGGAGCATCTGGCGCAGGCCGATGCCATGCTGATCGTTGGCTCGTCATTGATGGTCTATTCCGGCTTCCGCTTCGTGCAGGCCGCCGCGAAACGGCAGATTCCGATCGCCGCGGTCAATCTCGGCCGCACCCGCGCCGACGATCTCCTGACGCTGAAGGTCGAGCAGCGCTGCGAGGCGGCGCTTGCATTCCTGCTCTGATCGCTCAGGCGCGAACACGCCTTGCCTATTGCATAGGTGCCGCGCAAAATAGCCGGGCACAGCGTTACAGGCATGCGTCATGGCACGGGAATTGCTGCGCTTTTGGACCCGGTCTTGACGACCAGCACGGAGAAATTGGAATGCTCGAGGGAGCCGAGGTACGGCTTGCCGTTGATATCGGTGGCACGTTCACCGACATCGTGCTGGACGTGGGACAAGACCGCAAAACCCGCAAGGTGCTGACGACGCCGCAGCGGCCTGAGCAGGCGGTGCTGGACGGCATGCGGCTCATTCTTGCCGATGCGCGCGCGCATATCAGCGATATCGACGTCTTCATCCATGGCACGACGCTCGCGACCAACGCGATCATCGAGCGGCGCGGCGCCAGGACGGCGCTGATCGCAACCGAAGGCTTTCGCGACGTGCTCGATATCGGCACGGAGAGCCGCTACGACCAGTACGACCTCAGCATCGACAAGCCGAAGCCGCTGGCGCCGCGCGGCCTCCGCTTCACCGTGCCCGAGCGCATCGACGCTCACGGCGCCGTCCGCCTCCCGCTCGACGAAGCTTCGGTGCGGGCGCTCGCGCCGAAATTGCGCGAACTCGAGGTCAAGAGCGTCGCCATCGCCTTCCTGCATTCCTATGCCAATCCCGAGCACGAGCGGCGCACAGCGGCGATCCTGGCCGAGGAGATGCCCGGCATCTCCGTCACATTGTCTTCCGCCGTCTGTCCCGAAATTCGCGAGTATGAGCGCACATCGACTGCGGTCGCGAACGCCTATGTGCAACCCCTGATCGACGGCTATCTCGCCCGCATGGCCGACGCCCTGCAGGTCGAGCAGTTCCGCGGCTCGATCTATCTCGTCACGTCAGGCGGCGGCGTCACCTCGATCGAGACGGCGCGGCGCTTTCCGGTGCGTCTCGTCGAATCCGGTCCTGCGGGCGGCGCGATCTTCGCGGCGCAGATCGCGGCGCGCCTTGGCGAGAGCAAGGTGCTCTCTTTTGACATGGGCGGCACCACGGCAAAAATCTGCCTGATCGAGAAATACCAGCCCGAGACCTCACGCGTGTTCGAGGTCGATCGCGCGGCGCGCTTCCTCAAGGGCTCCGGCCTGCCGGTGCGCATCCCCGTGATCGAGATGGTCGAGATCGGCGCCGGCGGCGGCTCGATTGCCCATGTTGACGCGATGAAGCGCGTCACCGTCGGCCCGGAGAGCGCCTCGTCGGAGCCGGGGCCGGCCTGCTATGGCCGCGGCGGCCAGCGTCCGGCAGTGACGGATGCCGACGTTGCGCTCGGCATGATCGATCCCGATACCTTTGCGGCCGGTACGATCAAGCTCGATCCGGAGCTGTCGAAAGAGGCGCTGCTGCGCGATGTCGGTGCGCCGCTCGGCCTGTCGGCGGAAACCGCGGCTTATGCCGTGCACGAGGTGGTCTGCGAGAACATGGCGAGCGCGGCGCGCGTGCACGCTGTCGAGCGCGGCGCGGTGGTCGGCCAGCACACGCTGATCGCCTTCGGCGGCGCCGCGCCGCTGCATGCGGCCCGTGTCGCCGAGAAGATCGGCGTGTCCCGCGTGATCGTGCCCTCGAATGCCGGCGTCGGCTCGGCGGTCGGATTTCTGGCGGCTCCCATCGCGTATGAATTGGTGCGCAGCCGGCACGTGCGCCTCGATGATTTCGACACCGAGGCTGTCTCCGACCTCTTGCGGGAGATGGCGACCGAAGCGCGTGCGCTGGTCGAGCCTGGCGCCGCTGGCGCGCCGGTGCGCGAGCGCCGTGCTGCCTTCATGCGCTATGTCGGCCAGGGCCACGAGATCTCGGTCGAGCTGCCGAACCGGCCGCTGACGTCGGCCGATCTCGCTGGCCTGCGGCAAAAGTTCGAGGCCGACTATTCGGCGATGTTCGAGCGACCGATCCCGGGCGCCGCGATCGAGGTGTTGAGCTGGTCGGTGCTCGCGACCACGGAGGCGCGCAATCCGCCCGCCGTCGCTTCCGTCGCGCGCAAGCCCGCGGCCAAGGCGTCCGGCAGCCGAAAATTCTTCGACGGCCGGGCCGGCGAAGTGATCGAGATCCCGCTCTATCGGCGCGAGGACATGGCGCCAGGGGCGACCATCGCAGGCCCCGCCGTGATCGCGGAAGACGAAACCTCGACCTTCGTCTCCACCAGTTTCGACGCCCATATCGACGGTGCCGGCAGCATCGTCATGGAACGAAAGGCGGCCTAATCATGAGCAAGGCAAATGGCGCGAGCCTGATCGACCTCCAGATCATGTGGCACCGGCTGATCGCCGTGGTCGAGGAGCAGGCCCAGGTGCTGCTTCGCACCGCCTTCAGCCCGATCGTGCGCGAATGCGGCGACCTCTCGGCCGGCGTGTTCGACCTCAGGGGGCGGATGCTGGCGCAGGCGGTGACCGGCACACCCGGCCACGTCAACTCGATGGCCGAATCGGTCAAGCACTTCATCGCTCACTTCCCGATCGAGACGATGAAGGAGGGCGATGCCTACATCACCAACGATCCCTGGATGGGGACCGGTCATCTCAACGATTTCGTCGTCACCACGCCCTGCTTCAAGGACGGCAAGGTCGTCGCGCTGTTCTCCTGCACCAGCCATCTCATGGACATCGGCGGCATCGGCTTCGGGCCCGACGCTACCGACGTCTTCATGGAGGGACTCTACATCCCCATGCTGAAGCTGATCGACCAGGGCGTCGTCAACGAGACGCTGATGGCGATGATCCGCACCAATACGCGACTGCCGATCGACACCGAGGGCGACACCTATTCGCTCGCCGGCTGCAACGATGTCGGCTGCGAGCGGCTGGTCGAGATGATGACCGAGTTCGGCATCGACACGCTCGACGAACTCGGCGACTACATCTGCGACCGCTCGCGCGAGGCCGTGCTGGCCGAAATCGCAAAGCTGCCGAAGGGCAGCTGGCGCAACACCATGGTGGTCGACGGCTATGATGCGCCGGTGACGCTGGCGGCGACGCTGACGATCTCGGATACCGGCATCCACGTCGATTTCGACGGCACCTCGGCGGCCTCGAAGTTCGGCATCAACGTGCCGCTGTCCTACACCACCGCCTATACCGTGTTCGGCCTCGGCTGCGTCGTCGCCTCGCAGATCCCCAACAATGCCGGCTCGCTCTCGCCGCTGACGGTGTCTGCGCCGGCTGGTGCCATCCTCAATGCGCCAAAGCCGGCGCCCGTGGCGTCGCGCCACGTCATCGGCCAGATGCTGCCCGACGTCGTGTTCGGCTGCCTGCGCCAGATCATTCCCGAGCGCGTGCCTGCGGAAGGCACCTCCTGCCTGTGGAATCTCAACGTGCGCGGCCAGACCCGCTCCGGCGCCGGCGGCAATTACGGGTTCTCGATGGCAGTCACCTCCAACGGCGGCACCGGTGCGCGCTTCGGCAAGGACGGGCTGTCGGCGACCGCTTACCCAAGCGGCGTGCGCGGCACGCCGGTCGAGATCGCGGAGACCCAGACGCCGCTGATCTTCTGGCGCAAGGAGCTGCGCCCGGATTCCGGCGGGGCAGGGCGCACCCGCGGCGGCCTCGGCCAGATCATCGAAGTCGGCAGCGGGGTCGATGCGCCGTTCGACATCCTCGCCGCGTTCGACCGCATCGACCACCCGCCGCGCGGGCGGGACGGCGGCCAGAACGGCGAGGCCGGCTATGTCGGTCTCAAATCCGGCAAGAAGCTGCGCGGCAAGGGCTTTCAGCAGGTGCCGCCGGATGACCGGCTGGTCGTGCTGACGCCCGGCGGTGCCGGCATCGGCGATCCCAGGGAGCGCGATCGCGCGGCCGTCAACGACGACGTCGCAAGCGGTCTCGTGTCTTCGGAGAACGCAGTCAAGGTCTATGGGTACGCGCGTTGATGCATCAACACGCTCGGTAAACGGAGGGGAGCAATGATTACGCGACGGAACTTCACTGTGGGCGCAGCGACGCTGCTCGCCGCCGGCCACATCTCGACTCGCGCCCGGGCGGCAACGAGCTGGGATATGTCGACGGTCTGGCCCGACGGCAATTTCCACACCCAGAACGCGATGGCGTTTGCGGAGGAGGTGAAGAAGCAGAGCAATGGTGCGGTCGCCATCACCGTGAAGGCCGGCGGCCAGCTCGGCTTCAAGGGGCCCGAGCACTTGCGGGCCGTGCGCGACGGCCTGGTGCCGCTCGCCGACGTCCTCAACATCCAGCAGGTCGGCGACGAGCCCTTCATGGGCGTCGAGAGCATCCCCTTCCTCTGCGGCTCCGTGGACGAGCTCAAGGTGCTGCACAAATATGTGCGGCCCGAATACGAGAAGATCGCCGCGCGCAACAATCAGAAGATCCTCTACGTCGTGCCATGGCCGACGCAATATCTGCATCTGAAGACGAAGGTCGCCGACGTCGAGGGCCTCAAGAACATCAAGATCCGCGTACCCGACAAGAATGCGGTCGAGATGCTCAATGCCATCGGTATGGCGGCCGTGATGATTCCCTGGGGCGAGACCATTCCCGCGCTTGCCTCCGGCGCCGTGTCCGGCGTCTCCACCTCGTCGGTGTCCGGCGTCGACGGCAAGTTCTGGGAGTTCCTGAAATACGTCTACCCGACCAACCATGTCTGGTCGTCGCAGATGCTCACGGTCAATCTCGATTCCTGGAAGGCGCTCGGCGCCGATCAACAGAAACTGGTCGCTGACATCGCGGCGAAGATGGAGCCCGGCTTCTGGGCCAATTCGCTCAAGGCCGACGTTGACAGCCTCAATCGCCTCAAGGAAGGCGGCATGGAGGTGGTGCCGGTCTCGGACGCCATGATGAAGGACATCCGGGCCAAGACCGCGCCGCAGTTGGATGCCTTCCTCAAGCGCGTGCCGGCGGCGGACAAGCCGGTGCGAGCCTATCTCGCTGAAATCAAGCGCGGCTGAGGACGAGGCGTGGTGAGCCTTTCGCCCGAAGCATCGCAAAGCCTCAACGCAGCGGCGCCCGCGCCGCTGCGCATCGTCCTCGACGGCATCGATCGCCTTGGCCGGCTCGACGGCTGGATCGGCGGCTTCTGTCTCCTGATGCTGACGCTGTTGATGCTGTGCGAGGTCGCAACCCGCTTCCTCTCGAATTTCCTGCCGTTCTTCCCGCCGACCATCTCGATCGCGTGGGAATACTCCTCCTATCTGATGGCGGCGGCCTTCACTTTCGGCGCCGCCATGACGCTGCGCGTCGGCGGCCACATCCGCGTCGTGCTGCTCCTGAAGAACGCACCCGTGCCGGTGCAGCGCGCGCTCGAGATCCTCTCGGCGGCGGCCGGCTTCGCCTTCATGGCGTTCCTGACCATGGCCATGGCGAAATTCGCCTGGAGCGCCTTCGTGCGCGGCCAGGTCTCGACCTCGAGCGACACGCCGCTGTGGTTTCCGCAAGCGATCGTCACCTTCGGCATGTTGCTGCTGACGCTGCAGTTCCTGGCGCGTGCGATCCAGGCCGCGCTCGGCCTGCCGCTGGAGGATCATCGCATGAAGGCCTCGCCCGTCGAATGATCGCCTTGCCCGCATCCGGATCCAAGATCGCATGACCATCGAAGTCGTCGCCCTGTTCGCGATCCTGTTTGTGCTGCTGGCTTGCGGCGTCTGGATCGGCCTCACGCTTGCGCTGACCGCGACGCTGCTGCTCGCGATGTTCCGTTCGGTCCCGCTCGACAAGCTGCTGCCGCAATACGCCTGGAACATCCTGACCACGCAGGAGCTGCTGGCGCTGCCGCTGTTCATCCTGATGGGCGAGCTGCTGTTCCGCACCCGTCTGTCACGCTCGCTGTTTCAGGGGTTGGCGCCCTGGGCCGGGCTGCTGCCCGGGCGCCTGCTGCATGTGAACGTGATCGGCTGCACCATCTTCGCGGCGATCTCGGGCTCGTCGGCGGCGACGACGCAGGTGATCGGCCGCATGTCGCTCAACGAGCTCACGCGCCGCGGTTATTCCCGCGACATCGCGATCGGCTCGCTCGCCGGCGCCGGCACGCTCGGCTTCCTGATCCCGCCGTCCAACATCATGATCATCTACGGGGTGCTCGGCGACGTCTCGATCCTGAAGCTGTTCACCGCCGGCGTGCTGCCGGGCTTCCTGCTGGCCGCGACGTTCATGGCCTGGGTGATGCTGCACACCACCCTCAAACCCGCGATGGTGCCCGAGACCGAAGCCAAGCTCTCGCAGGTGCCTTGGAGCGAGCGCTTTGCAGCACTGAAGGATCTCGCGCCGGCGCTGTTCCTGATCGCATGCGTGCTCGGCTCGATGTATGGCGGGCTCGCAACGCCCTCGGAAGCTGCCGCGGTCGGCGTGCTCGGCGCGGCCCTGGTTGCCTGGGCGCAAGGCGCAATGTCGCAGCAGGTAATCCGCGACGTCTTGATCGGCTCGGTCGTCACTTGCTCGATGATCGCGCTGATTGTGCTGGGGGCCTCGATCCTCGGCAATGCCGCGGCCTTCCTCGGCATCCCGCAGGCGGTGGCCGCGTTCGTCAAGAGCCTCGGCCTGTCGCCGTTCATGCTGATCGTGGCGCTGATCGTCTTCTATCTCGTGCTCGGCTGTTTCCTCGACGGCTTCTCGATGATCGTGATGACGCTGCCGATCGTGCTGCCGATCGTGAAGGGTGCCGGCTTCGACGAGGTCTGGTTCGGCATCTTCCTTGTGCTCGCCGTGGAGATGGCGCAGATCACGCCGCCCGTCGGCTTCAACCTGTTCGTCATCCAGGGCCTCACCGATGACGGGCTCGGCTACATCGCGCGTGTCACCTTGCCCTATCTCTTGATCATGATCGGCTTCGTGCTGCTGCTGACGCTGTGGCCGGGCATCGTCACGATACTGCCGAAGGTGCTTTACGGATAAGACGACTTGTTCCGGGATCGGCGGATCGAAAGCAAAAACGGTCAGCGCCGCTGCCGTTTCAAGTCCGCCCTGCATCGAATCGGCTTCGGCGCGCATTCCATATTTGCAGGCCCTGTGATCCGTCGTACAGTGTGACGGCAAGCAGAAGTACAACAGCAACCACTCCGGTGAACGTGGCTCCTCGGCGCGATGCGCCGAGGAGGGGACGTCTGTTGACGATTCGGTCCGATGGAGGACGATCGACGCACACTGAACTGCAAGTACCCCTCGCAAGCCGCATTCACGAGACGCAATCAACAAACACAAGAGCGGGAGGAAGTGCAAATGAGGAAGCAGTGGCTCAGCTCGGCCTTGGCTGTCGTTGTCGTTGCGACACTTGCAGCGACGGCGGCATTGGCTCAGTCCGTGGATACGGCCCGTATCGAGGCCGCCGGCCAGAACGATTGGCTCACCTATCACGGTTCGTACAAATCCCATCACTACAGCCCGCTTGCACAGATTAATACGAGCAATGTCGGCAATCTGGGCGTGGCATGGATGCACATTCCCGGGCGATCGACGCGCGGCCTGCAGTCGATGCCGCTCGTCGCCGACGGCGTGCTGTACTATTCGGGCTCTTACAGCCGGGTCTTCGCGCTGAACGGCGCCAGCGGCGAGGTCATCTGGTCGTTCTTTCCGGAGCTGGATGAGGCGCTGATCAGCCGGCAGACGCACTCTCCTTACAACCGCGGCGTCGCTCTCGGCGAAGGCAAGGTCTTCGTCGGCACCATGGACGGTCGTGTCTTCGGGCTGGATGCCAAGACCGGAAAGGTTCTCTGGGAGACCAGGCTAATCGACTCGCAGAAGCTGACTGTCGGCTTCACCGGCGCGCCGCTCTACGCCAAGGGCAGCGTGATCATCGGCGCGCAGGGCGGCGAATGGCCGGGCCGCGGCCCGATCTTCGCGCTCGATGCCGCAACCGGAAAGAAGAAGTGGGAGTTCCTCACGGTCGCAGGCACCGAAGAGGCGATGAAGACCTGGGGCAACGAGTCCTGGCGCACCGGCGGTGGTGGCGGCTGGATGCCGGGGCACCTACGATTCGGAGACCAACACCATCCTGTGGGGCACTGCGAACCCGGCGCCGCTCTACGATTGGTCGGGTCCGGACTACAAGACCCAGGGGGCGCGTCCCGGCGACAACCTCTACACGAGTTCGGTGATCGGGCTCGACATCGATACCGGCAAGCTGAAATTCTACCATCAGGAACTGCCGCACGATGCCTGGGACTTCGACAGCTCGGTCGGCGAATTCGTGATGCTCGAGCGTGACGGCCAGAAATACGTCGTCCATCCGAACAAGGGCGGCTTCGTCTTCGTCTACGACCGCAATCTCAAAGTGAAGAACGTCTGGCGGCTGGTCGAGAACATCAACTTCGTCAAGGATATCGATCCCAAGACCGGCGCGCTGATCGGCCGTCGCGATTTCCCGGTCGGCAAGGTCACCGAACCACCGCTGTGTCCGTTCATCGGCGGCGGCATCAGCTGGAACGCCGGCTCCTACAGCCCCAAGACCGGTCTCTATTACAAGATCGGACAGGAATGGTGCATGACGCTGGATATCCAGAAGACGACGCCGGTCACCACGCCGCAGGTCCAGCTCAACATCGGTGCCGATTTCAAGATGGTGCCTCCTCCGGGTGGCGAGATCTACGGACATCTCGACGCGCGCGATCCCATCACGGGCGCGAAGAAATGGGAGGTTCGCTATCCCGAGCCTCCGCTCGGAAGCGTGCTGTCGACCGCGGGCAACCTCGTCTTCGTGCCTGATTCGCGTGGCGTGCTGCACGCCTATGATGCCGAAACCGGCGCCGAGCTATGGAGGCACAACAACGGCACCGGCCATCAGGGCGGCATCGTCAGCTACTCCGTCGGCGGCAGGCAATATATCGCGGTGACGGCGGGCTTCGGCGGGATGCTGGCGGACGAATATGCGCCGAACTTCGGCGGCGTCTACAAGAGCATGCCGCGTGACGACGGCGCCTTGGTCGTCTTCAGCCTGAAATAGTCTGCCGCAGATGTTCTGATCATGGAGCGGGCGCAAGCCCGCTCCTCGATCGATGTCGCGGCCGCGTGGCTCAGGAATGGAGCGTAGCTGTTGAGACTGTCTTGCAAGACGATTTTGGCGGGGCTGGGCGCCTCGTTGCTGTGGGCTGCGATGGCCCAGGCCCAATCCGCCACACCGGCGCCGGAGAACGCGGCGTTCGAGGTCGAGCAGGTGTTCGCCGGGACTTGCGGCTTCTGTCACTCCGACGGCGGCCGGGCCGCGGGCAAGGGGCCGCAATTGATGAATTCGCCGCGCGACGACGACTACATCCGCAATCGCATCAAGCACGGCAAGCAAGGGGCGATGCCGGCGTTCGACGGCGCGTTCACCGACGCCCAGATCGACCAGATGGTCAAGTACATCCGCGCGCTGAAACCGCGCGAGGGTTGAACCGCAGAGAGCGCGGAATGAAGGCATATGTTCCCGCCATCGTCGCTGCCGCCATCGCTCTGTCCGGGCAGGCGGCGGCGCGACCCCTGGAGGCGATCCGATCCAGCGGCGTGATCGGGCTCTGCGCACATCCCAATTCGCTTCCCTTCGCGCACAAGACCGGCGATCCGCCCGGCTTCCAGGTCGAACTCGGTCGGGTGCTGGCACGCGAGCTCGGTGTCTCGCTGAGGCTCGATTGGATCATCACGCAGTACCAGATGCGCAGCGCCGGCTGCGACATTCTTCTGGACGTCATCGCCGATCGCGAAGCGCAAGGCGAAACCCGCCTGAGAATCTCCAAACCGTATTATCGCACAGGCGTCGCGCTCGCCGTGCCCGCATCCAGCACGCTCACGTCCTTCGCCAGCCTCAACGAATCGACCAAGGTGGGCGTGCAGGTTGGATCGATCGCAGCCATGATCATCGGCCGGCGGCGCGTGCCGATATCGACCTTCGGCTTCGAGAGCGACAGCCTGGAGGCCGTGTCGAACCGCGAGATCGACGCCGCGGCGGTGACGCCCACTGCGGCGAGCTATTTCAATCTGACCCATCCGGACAATCCGCTCCGGATCCTGGATCGTGACGAGAGCACGGCCGATCTGAACTGGAACGTCGGCGTCGGCATGGTCCGTCCGGACGATGCGTTCCGCGAAGCCATCGACGCAGCCGTCGAACGGCTGCGCAGCGACGGCACGATCGACCGGATCTACCGTCGCTATGGCATCGCGCTGCAGCCGCCGAGATAGCGCGCAGGTCGAATCGATTGCCACGGCTCGTTCACCTCTCCCGCTTGCGGGAGAGGTCGCGCCGGAGGCGCGGGTGAGGGCTTTCTCCTCTTGGGGACTGTCCCATTGGAGAAGCACCCTCTCTCCAACCCTCTCCCGCAAGCGGGAGAGGGAGCGCACCTCCGTCGGTGCAGCGATCGAGCCTCATTTCGTCATGCCTCAGGCCGCCGCCTTCTTCCGCGCGAGCTCGGCCTTGTACAGCTCGAACTCCTCGGCGATCGCCTTGGCAATCGAAGGTCGCTGACGCAGCCGCTCGTGATACGCCTTCAGGTTCGGCCATTTCGCAAGCTCGATCGGCGGCGTCGCCATGGTCCAGTTGATGACCGTGACGAGATAGGCATCGGCCACGCTGAAATGGTCGAGCAGGAACTCGCGTCCTTTCAGGTAATTGTCGAGATAGTCGAGCCGCGACAGGTTCTTCTCCAGGGCATAGGCCTTGGCTTCCTGCGGCGCCTTGCGGTCGAGCATGGGGATGAACAGACCCTTGTGCAGCTCGGTGCCGATGAAGCAGAGCCATTGATGCAGCCGGGTGCGTTCGATGCCGGCGCTCGCGCCGAGGCCGGCTTGCGGGAAACGGTCCGCGACATATTGCAGGATCGCAGCGTTCTCGGTCAGCACCATGCCGTCGTCGGTGCGCAGCGTCGGCACGAGGCCGATCGGATTCACGGTGCGGAAGTCGGAGCCGTCGCTCAGCACCTTCTTGGTCGGCGGATCGACTTCGAGGTAATTCGCCTCGGCGCCGGCTTCATACAGCGCGACGCGTGTCGCCATCGAGCAGGCAAGCGGCGAGAAATAGAGATCCATCTGTAGCCTCCTTGGGCAATTCCTCTTTGGGTGTCGCTCAACCTGGCCAGATTGATTTTTGTACCATCTTGCATAATATGGGTGAGGTCAAGGAATAACTTGCGGAATGGTACAAAAATCGAAGCCGCCAACTGCTGCCAATCAGCCCGAACGCCGCGGCGAACCCGAGCGTCGCGGTGGGCTTAAGCGCCGCGGCCGTCCGCGCGCCTACGAGCCCGATATCGCGCTCGGCAAGGCGCTCGATCTGTTCCGCAAGCAGGGTTTCGCGGCCACCTCGCTCGACGATCTCAGCGCAGCCACCGGCATGAACCGGCCGAGCCTCTACGGCGCCTTCGGCGACAAGCGCGAGCTCTACATCAAAAGCTATCAGCGCTATCGCGACGAAGCGGGCGCGGCGATGGTCGCGATCTTCCGCGAGGAGATGCCGCTGCGCCAGCGGCTGGAGCGCATCTACGCGGCCGCGCTGGACATCTATCTGTCCGGCGACACCGGGCCGCGCGGTTGCTTCACGGTCGTGACCGCGGCCTCCGAGGCGGTCGGCGATCCCGAGATCCGCGCCATGGTGCTGGACGGCCTCACCGGGCTCGACAAGGCCTTTGCCAGTTGCTTCCGCCGCGCCAAGGAGAAAGGCGAGCTGCCGGAGAGCGCCGATCCGTTCGCGCTGGCGCAGATCGCATCGGCCACCATCCACACCATCGCCATCCGCTCCCGCGCCCGTGTGCCGCGCAAGGAGCTGGAGGCGATCGTGAAGGGGGCGATCGATGTGATGGTGGGAGCTAAAAGCTAGAGCATGATCCGGAAAAGTGTGCAGCGGTTTTCCGAAAGATCATGCTCAAACAATAGCCTAAAGCGAAGCCTCAGTACCCCCTTGCGCGGTCCACCACGTTCTCCAGCGCGCCGCCCGCCTCGAACCGGGTGATCTGCTCGGCGACATAGGCCGAGATCGCATCCGCGTCGGTGTCGGCGGCATTGTGCGGCGTCAACACCACCTTGGGGTGGGTCCAGAACCGGCTGTCCTTCGGCTGCGGCTCCTGCACGAAGACGTCGAGCGAGGCGGCGCCGAGCGTGCCGTCGTCGAGGCAGGCGAGAATATCGGCCTCGTTCTGCAGGCCGCCACGGCCGGCATTGATCAGCACCGGCGCGCCGAGCGGGCTGGTGCGATTGAGTTTTTCGAAGACCTCGCGGTTGAGGATGCCGTGCGTGTCTGATGTCAGCGGCAGCAGGCAGACCAGGATATCGGTCTTGCGCAGGAACGCGTCCATGCCTGCAGTGCCATGGACGCATTCGACGCCCTCAATCGTGCGCGGGCTGCGGCTCCAGCCGGCGACGCGGAAGCCGAGCCGCCGCAGCACGTCGGCCGCATCGGCGCCGAGCGTGCCCAGTCCCATGACGCCGACCGTGATCGCGCTCGCCGGCCACTGATATCTGGGCTCCCAGCGCTTCTCGCGCTGCGATTGCCGGAGGTAAAGCTCCTGGCGGTGATGCATCAGAACGTGCAGCACGACATATTCGGTCATGCGATTGGTGAGATCGGGCACGGCGACGCGCACCAGCGGCACCTCGGGCAGGCTCTTGTCGGCCATCAGCGCGTCGACGCCGGCGCCGAGGTTGAAGATCGCCCGCAGATTTGGGAACGCCCCGAGATCGCCCGGCGCCGGCTTCCATACCGCCGCATAATGCACCTCCGCCGGATCGAGTCCGGCGTCCGGCAGCAGCACCACGCGGCGGTCCCCGCAGACGGCTTCGAATCGGGCCTTCCAGCGCTCCGGCAGCCAGTTCTGCTGCGTGCTGTTGATCAGGACGGCCAGTGTGCCCATGGTCATTCGAAGTGCCTCTTTCGGGTTCCGCTCGAGAGAGCCCTCCTTGGCACGATCTGCCGGATTTTTCTTGCAAATTTTTTCCGCAGCGCTGTCGGCGCGGGGCATATTGGCGCGTCTTCAGTACAGACGAGGGAAGTGCCGCCCATGCTTTACGCCATACTTTGCTATCACGATGAGGATTTCGTCGGCTCCTGGAGCAAGGACCAGGACGAGGCCGTGATGAAGAAGCTCGCCGTTGTGCAGGACAAGCTCACAAGGCAGGGCCGGCTCGGGCCGGTGGCGCGGCTGTTGCCGACGACCGCGGCGGCGACGCTGCGCAAGGAGGATCCGCCGCTGGTGCTCGACGGCCCCTATGCCGAGACCAAGGAGCAGCTGCTCGGCTTCTACATCGTCGACTGCAAGAATCTCGACGACGCGCTCGACGTCGCACGCGAGCTGGGTGCCGCCAATCCCGGCGGCGCCTATGAGGTGCGTCCCGTCGGCGTGTTCCGGCCTGGAGGAAACCTGACGTGAGCGAGGCCGATACCGCCTGGATCGAGACTGCGCTGACTTCGGCGCGACCCCAGGCGGTCGGCGCGCTGCTGCGCTATTTCCGCGATCTCGACACCGCCGAGGAGGCGTTTCAGAACGCCTGCCTGCGCGCGCTCAAGACCTGGCCGCAGAATGGGCCGCCGCGCGATCCCGCGGCCTGGCTGATCATGGTCGGCCGCAACGTTGCGATCGACGAAGTGCGACGCGCGCGCAGGCAGCAGCCGCTGCCGGAGGACGACCAGGCGATCTCCGATCTCGACGACGCCGAAGGTGAGCTGGCCGAGCGGCTCGACGGCTCGCACTATCGCGACGACATCTTGCGGCTGATGTTCATCTGCTGCCATCCAGGATTGCCGGCGACGCAGCAGATCGCGCTGGCGCTGCGCATCGTCTCGGGCCTCACGGTGAAGCAGATCGCCCGCGCGTTCCTGGTTTCGGAAGCGGCGATGGAGCAGCGCATCACGCGCGCCAAGGCAAAGGTGGCCGAGGCCGGGACGCCGTTCGAGGCGCCGGGCGCGGTCGAGCGCTCTGAACGGCTCGCCGGCGTCGCGGCGATGATCTACCTGATCTTCAATGAAGGCTATTCGGCGAGCGGTGACACCGCGGAGATCAGGAAGCCGCTGTGCGAGGAGGCGATCCGGCTGGCGCGGCTGCTGCTGCGGCTGTTTCCGAGCGAGCCGGAGATCATGGGCCTGACCGCGCTGATCCTGTTGCAGCACGCGCGCAGCGCGGCGCGCTTTGCCGCGGACGGCTCGCTGATCCTGCTGGACGATCAGGATCGTTCGTTGTGGAACGGCACGATGATCGCGGAGGGCCTCGCGCTGATCGACAAGGCGATGCGCCACCGCCGCAGCGGGCCCTACCAGATCCAGGCCGCGATCGCCGCCCTGCATGCGCGCGCGGCGAGGCCGGAGGAGACCGACTGGACGGAGATCGACCTGCTCTACGGGGCGCTCGAAGTGGTGCAGCCCTCGCCGGTGGTGACGCTCAACCGGGCGGTCGCAGTCTCCAAGGTGCGCGGGCCGCAGGCCGCGCTCGAGCTGATCGAGCCGCTGGCGCCGAAGCTCGCCAATTATTTTCATTTCTACGGCGTGCGCGGCGCCTTCCTGATGCAGCTCGGCCGCAACGACGAAGCCCGCATCGCCTTCGACCGCGCCATTGCGCTCGCCAACACCTCGGCCGAAGCCGCCCACATCCGCATGCATCTCGATCGCCTGATCCGGGACAGCCAGCCGAAGCGCAGCGATGGCAGCGTGAAGTTGGGTACGAAGGCAAAGTAGGCCCGTCTGCCTCCACATCGTCATGCCCGGGCTTGTCCCGGGCATCCACGGTCTTTCCATCTACGCCAAGAACGTGGATGGCCGGGACAAGCCCGGCCATGACGAGCGGTGGGCAGTGCGCCAAAGAATTTCTCTCCCATTGTCGGCCCCCGCCGTTCCCCTTCGTCTTAATCCCGTACCAGGGGAGCCATCCATGCTGAAAGCCATTGCCGTCACCGCCATCGTTTTCGCCGCCGGCCTTGCCGCGGTCCTCGTCTTCGCCCTGACGAAACCCGACACGTTCCGTGTGGAACGCTCGCTCGCCGTCAAGGCGCCGGCCGCTGCGATCTATCCGCTGGTTGCCGATTTCCATCGCTGGACCGCCTGGTCGCCCTATGAGACCCGCGATCCCGCCATGAAGCGGACGTTCGGCGGAACCCCGGCAGGGAAGGGTGCGACCTATGCCTGGGACGGCAACAACAAGGTCGGCGCCGGCCATATGGAGATCCTGGAGGCGACCGGGCCCTCCAAGCTCCGGATCAAGCTTGATTTCGAGCGGCCGTTCGAAGGCCACAACACCGCCGAGTTCACCTTTGTGCCGCAAGGCGATGCCACACTCGTCACATGGGCGATGTACGGTCCGGCCCCGTTCATGTCCAAGCTGATGCAGGTGTTCTTCAACATGGACAGCATGATCGGCAAGGATTTCGAGACCGGCCTCGCCGGCCTGAAGAAGCTCACCGAGAAGCAATAGGTCTCAAGGCAAACGAAGAGGAGAGAAACGATGCTCAATCCCTATCTGTTCTACCAGGACAATTGCGAAGCCGCGTTCAACTATTACGCCAAGGTTCTCGGGGGCAAGATCGATGCGATGATGCGTTCATCGGACGCGCCGCCGGAGGTGCCGGCTACGCCCGGCCGTGAGAAGATGATCATGCATGCGCGGATGTCACTGCCGGACGGCACGGTATTGATGGCCTCCGACTCGCCGGCCGAGCATTTCCAGAAGCCGCAGGGCTTTGCAATCTCGCTTACAGTCAAAGACCCCGCGGATGGCGAGCGCAAGTTCAACGCGCTGGCCGACGGTGGCAGCGTCACCATGCCCTTCAGCAAGACGTTCTGGGCCAAGGGCTTCGGCATGTGCGTCGACAAGTTCGGCATTCCCTGGATGGTGAATTGCCCGGCCGAAGGCATGTGATAGAGCATGATCCGGAAAAGTGTGAAGCGGTTTTCCGAAAAGATCATGCTCAAACAACAACCTAAAGCGCGATGACGATTTATCCTATCGCATCGCGCTTTGGGCGCGACCGTCGCGTTGCGATCCCCTCTCTCCAATGCTGAGGGAGAGGGGACGTACGTTTCGTTACGTCAGGCGCCGATCGGCCGTTTGTCCTCTCACCGGATTGATCCGGTGACGTCCTCGCGCGGCGCTGACGATTCCACGCAGCGAGGGCAGATCACGAGCTTGGCGCCGAGCGTCCTGTCGTTCTCCGCCTGTATCTCGTCCTGGACCGCCCACCACGCCTCGGAATAGGGGCGCAATGTGCCGAGCACTTTTTCGCGCTCCTGATTCGGATCACTTGCAGCCGGCGCGCCGGTCGTGACGCGCCGCTTGGCGACATGCGGACGGTTCGGATCCTTGCCGAGGCCATCCCATGCCATGGCGCGGCGTTCCTGCGCTGGCGCCTCTGCGCATCCGATCAGCGCTGTGCAAAAAGTGAGCACGATCAAGCCGTGTCGAATCATGCCGGGCTTTTGCCTCCATAATCGGCGCGCAGAATCTGCATGAGACACGCGCATCGTCGGTTCAATGGAACTCAAGCAGAACAAGCTTGCCGGCATGGCCGAATATGAGTCGTGCTTTCGCATCACTTTGCGGACGCAGTGAGGCCGCTTCGTGAAGCGAGCTGCATCGCACAACAATTGGCGCAATATTGGGCTGTGCTCTGCACGCCAGAATCGTTATTGGTGAGTCATAAAAGCTACAAACTGGGATGGACGTCACTTGCAAGGGGAGCGACCGATGGCGGCGGCGCTACAGATCAACTTTGCTCTTTGGGGAATGCTCATTTGCGCCAGCGCGAAGCTGGCGCCAGTGATCCAGACGCTGTTTTGAAAGCGGTTGGCGGCTGCCGGCTGTATCAGCGGCAACGCGGATAGATCGCGGCGAGATCGCGCCCCTTCAACAGCAGCAACCGCGAGGTCAGGCCGCCACGGCGGCTGATCCAGTCGCGCACCGGACCGGGATAGGCGGCAAGCACCGCGACCGATGCTTCCGGCTCGGCATAGAAGCGGCCGCGCCGATCAACCGAGCGTGCGGCATGGAAGCCGAGCACGGCGCGCTTGGTGACGCAGATGCGCTCGCCCGGCACGATGCTCAGCACCAGCGTGCAGGCGGACAGGCAGGGGCCGTCGATCACCACGCGCTCGCCACTGTCGCGGACCTTTTCGAACAGATCGAGGAACGGCCCGACCTGTCCGCCCGGGGACTGGATGATGCGGATCTCGGCCGCCGCGGGCGCGGCGGCGAGCAGCGCGGATGCAAGCATCAGAGCTTTGAGGAAGGTGATGCGTTGCATGAACTCTCCACCAAACCGCTTTCGTGGGGTGGGCAAAGCGTAGCGTGCCCACCATCCGCACCGCAAACTTGCGATAGTGGTGGGCACGGCGCGTTGCGCCTTTGCCCACCCTACAAATCCTGTGCCTACCCGTTGCGCCTCTGCCCGCGCAGCGTCGGCAGGCCGATGCCCGCCGCATCGAAGCCGCCGTCCACGGCCAAAATTTGGCCGGTGATGTAACTCGCGCGGCCCGAGCACAGGAAATAGATCGCTTCCGCGAGTTCCTCTTCCAGGCCGTAGCGGTTGAGCGGAATGGCGTCGTGATAGTCGGCTCGGATCTCCTTGGTGTGCACCTGCTTCGCCATCGCGGTGTCGACGGGTCCCGGTGCGACCGCGTTGACGCGGATGTTGAGGGAGGCGAGCTCGACCGCGAGCTGCTTGGTGAGGTGTGCAAGGCCTGCCTTGCTGGTGCCGTAGGCCGAGCGCAGCGTCGAAGCGCGCACGGCCGAGATCGAGGTGATGTTGACGATGGCGCCGCCATTGCCGTCGCGCATCAAAGGCACAGCCGCCTTGGTGCAGAGGAAAGGTCCGGTGAGGTTGACCTCGAGCACGCGGCGCCAGTCGGCATCCGACGTCTCCATCAGCGGCGCGAACACCGCGATGCCGGCATTGTTGACCAGCGCGTCCAGCCGGCCGAACCGCCGCTCGATCGCCGTCATTGCGGCGCTGACTGCGGCCGCGTCGGCGATATCGCAGGTCAGCGCCAGCGTCGCCTCGCTCTGGCCGATGTCCGCGACCGCGTGGCCGAGCAGTTCGTGCTCGATGTCGAGCAGGGCCACGCGCCAGCCCTCGGCCAAGAATTTCTTCGCGGTCGCAAGCCCGATGCCGCGGGCGGCACCGGTGACGAGGGCGACTTTTTGCGGGGCTTGCGGCATTGGCTGATCTGTCCTGCGTCCGGGAGCGGCGTGCGAGAGCGCCGGCCCCTTTTACTGCGCTTTGGTTCCGGCATGAAAGGCCTCGCCGAGCCGATCGAGCCCGATGCGGCCCAGAATGCGCCAGCCGCGGCTGCGCTGCGGCCTCGAAATAATTTCTGTCCCACTGTCGGCCGGGCAGAATGCCGTTCGTCTTGGAGGTGAGCGCGGGCCAGCCGTTTCCGCCCGCAGGACATATCGGAGCGACTGAGACAGCAAGGAACTCCCATGCGATTCATGATGCTGATGATCCCGCTCGGCTACGAGAACGCGCCGCCGGAGCTTCAACTCGATCCCGAGCGCGTCGCCGCGATGATGCGCTACAACGAGGCGCTGAAGGATGCGGGCGTGCTGATCACGCTCGATGGGCTGCACCCGCCGTCGACCGGGGCGCGCGTCTCGTTCGCGACCGGCAAGCCCGTCGTCACCGACGGGCCCTTTGCCGAAGCCAAGGAAGTCCTGGGCGGCTATTGGATGATCGAGGTGGCCTCGCGCGAGGAAGCGATCGCGTGGGCCAAGAAGTGCCCGGCTTCAGCCAACGAGATCATCGAGGTCCGCCAAGTGCAGGAGATGGCCGACTACTCGCCCGAAGTGCAGGAGATCGTCGCCGGGTTTGGCGACCTGAAGACGTAGACGAGACGGCGGCTGCGCGATTCCCAATCAACCTGAAGGAGAAAACCCATGAGCGCCGAACATAAATTTCTCGCCGTCTATCTCGGCAGCATGAGCGGATCGAAAATGGCGGCGTGGCGGGCGCTGCCCGAGGCCGAGCGGAAGGCGAAGGAGCAGGCGGGCATGGCCGCTTGGCATGGCTGGGTCGAGAAGCACAAATCCGTGATCGTCGAGATGGGCGGCCCGCTCGGCAAGACCCGCAGGATCGACGGGAGCGGCATCACGGAAGTCAGCAACGCGCTGACCGGTTTCACGGTGGTGCGCGCCGCCTCGCAGGAGGACGCTGCAAAGCTGTTCGAGAACCATCCGCATTTTGCGATCTTCCCCGGCGAAGCAATCGAGGTCATGCCCGTGCTGCCGATTCCGGAGATGTAGCCCCGGTCACCCGTCATTCCGGGTTCGATACTCCGTATCGCCCCGGAATGACGTGAAAATACGGGTTAACCAGTCCGGCCGCCGCTAGTGACCTTCACGCCCGGCTCATGTAAAGGTCGTTCACATGAGCTGGCGCAAGGAGCAGCGCCGCGCCGAGCGCGGCTATCACCACGGCAATCTGAAGGAAGCCCTGTTGCAGGCGGCCCTCGGGCTGATCGCCGAGAAGGGGGCGGCCGGCTTCACCTTCGCCGATGCCGCGCGCATGGCCGGCGTCAGTGCGGCGGCGCCCTACCGGCATTTCCGCGACCGTGACGAGCTGCTGTCCTCGATCGCCCAGCGCGGTTTCGAGCAGTTCGAGGCGCGCCTGGCCGCGGTCTGGGACGACGGGCGCCCCGATACGGTCACCGCGTTCGAGCGCGTCGGCAAGGCCTATCTGGCCTTCGCCCGCGAGGAGCCCGCCTTCTACAGCGCGATGTTCGAATCGGGCGTGCCGGTGGATGCCAATCCTGCGCTTCAGGCGGCCAGCGAGCGCGCATTCAACATCATTCGCGCCGCCGCCGAGCGGCTCGCGGCCCTGACGCCGCCGGGCACGCCGCGGCCGCCGGCCATGATGATGGCCTTGCACATCTGGTCGATGGCCCACGGCGTGGCCTCGCTGTTTTCCCGCGGCGATGCCGCGCGCCGCAAGCTGCCGATGTCGCCGGACGAGCTGCTGGAGGCCGAGGTGCTGATCTATTTGCGCGGCCTCGGCTTCCCGACCGACCGTCGTCCCTCAGGCAAGGGCGCCGAGCCGCCGCCGGTGCCACCGGAGGCTTCCTCCGGTTCGGGCCTGCCGCCCGGCAGTCCCTGGGGCAAGCCGAAATAAGATTGCTCGAAGAATCACGCGGGCGTGTCTGGCGGTCGGCTTGACAAAATCGCGGGATAGTCTAGCTATGTAAATGTTATTTACATTCACAACGGCGCTGGTGCCGTGATGGAGATGGGAAATGGCCTATACCGCTGACGTCAATCGCTGGCGCGGCCCTTCGGACCAATACCAACAGTACGAGCGTCCCCGCATGCTCGATACGCCTTGGCATCCGGGCTGGATCGCCGTGACCATCCTCGGCTTCATCATCTGGTGGCCGATCGGACTTGCCCTTCTCTTTTTCACACTCGGGAGCAGAAGAATGTCGTGCTGGAGCCATCAGGACCGCTGGCAGAACAAGATGGAAAAGATGCAGTACAAGATGGATCGCATGCGCGACCGCATGGAGCGCCGCGGCTTCGGCTTTGGCTTCGGGCCGCCGTCCTCCGGCAACCGAGCCTTCGACGAGTATCGCAGTGAGACGCTGCGCCGGCTCGAGGAAGAGCAGGTCGAGTTCAAGAACTTCCTCGACCGCCTGCGTCACGCCAAGGACAAGGAAGAGTTCGACCAGTTCATGGCGCAGCACAAGACGCGCCCGACTCCGCCGCCGACCGACCAGCAGCAGGGCTGATCTGAAGAAGTCCACCTCTCAAGCCTTCAGGCGCATGCCCCCAAAGTCCTGATGGCCTCGAGCCGCCCGTCTGCGCAACCCGCAGGCGGGCGGTTTGGTTTATGTCAAACTTCGATGGTCGTCCTGGCGATGCGAAGCGCCTGCGAGGGCTTTGCGAGGCCCATCACGCAGATGTGCAGGGTCGATAGAACCCGGACCGCGCGAGCACCGACCAAGCCTTGACTGCGCCTCCGCGGCGCCGACGGGCACGATCATGACCAATATTGAACGCAAACAAATCGGCCAGCGCCTCGGATTGTTCGAGCGCGCGGCCGTGTTGTTCGAGCGCTTCGGCCCTGTGGTGCCGGTGGCGATTGCGTTCCTCAGTGGGTGGCCCGCGGAAGTTCAGCTCTACCCGGAATGGCAGCTCGGCGAGTCCTGGCGGTTGTTTCTCAGCGCCAATCTATATTGGGGCGCATCGTACGCACTCAGCCGCGCGGTGTCGTTCGCGAAGGGAAGTATCGTCCCATGATCCTGCTCCGCGATTTCGCGCTTTTCGTCCTGCCGGTGCTGATCGCCGCAGGCGGCTGGCTCTATGCGCTCAGCCTCCGCAAGCAGGCTGACCCCGGCCGCGCCCGCGATGGACGCGCCCCGGCAGCATGACCGCTGCCGGCCGGTGTCGCATGGCGTGAAGTTTCAGCGCACTGCGGCGAGTTGCGCGTGAACCGAGGCCAGGAAGTATTCGTAGGCGTGGTCGACGATCTCGTTGAGCGATCGCGTGCGCGCGAACATCGCTTTGGCCTCCGCGAGAAACTCCTCGCGGGTCGGGATCTTCGGCAGATGCAGATGCGTCAGCGCGTCGACACCTTCATGCGCGCGATTGAGAATGTCGTGCAGCGACGGCAGCTGCAACTGGGCGAGATCGGCACGGCGGCGTGCCGACGAAATCGCATGCGCCAGGGTCTGCGCATCGAACCGTCCGGCGAGCTGGCGGGCGGCCCGCTGGATGACCCGCGCGCCGAGCGGCTGCTCGTTGCGCAGCACCTGTTCGGGCGGCGCTTTCATGTTCCAGACGACGCCGATCCACGACAGCAGCGTCAGGATGTAATAGGTCACGTCGACTTCCCACCAGCGAAAGCCCTGTCGCACGCTGCTCTGATAGGCGTGGTGATTGTTGTGCCAGCCCTCACCCAGCGTGAACAACGCCAGCAGCCAGTTGTTGCGGGAATCATCGCCGGTCACGTAGCGCTTGCGCCCGTGCACATGGGCAAGCGAATTGATGCAGAAGGTCGCGTGATAGACCAGCACAGTGCTCCAGAGAAAGCCGACCACCAGACCCGACCATCCTGCGACCAGGAAGCAGAGCCCTGCCAGCACGAACGCCGGCAGCAGCTCCAGCCGATGCAGCCACATCAGCTCGGGATAGGCGGCGAGATCGCCGACCTTCACGAGGTCGGTTGCGTCGTGCTGCCGGTAAAAGATCCAGCCGAGATGGCTATAGAGGAAGCCGCGGTGACGCGGTGAATGCACGTCGTTTTCGGTGTCGGAATGCAGGTGATGGTGGCGATGTTTGGCCGCCCACCACAACACGCTCTTCTGGGCGCTGCTTTGCGCAAGGCAGGCCAGGATGAACTGAAACACCCGGCTGGTCGCAAACGCCCGATGCGAGAAATAGCGATGGTAGCCGGCTCCGATCGCGAACATCCGCAAGCAATAGAGTGAGACGCAGATCGCGACCGCCTGCCAGGTGACGCCCGACCAGATTGCCGCAAGGCAGCCGAGATGGACCAGCAGGAACGGCAGGGCGGATGGATACATGATGTCGTCGTGCTGGTCGTCGGCGGGGGCGTTGGGCGACATATTTGAGCGTGACCTCGGATGACGTGGATTCGGAACTGGATCCGGCAGCTTGACGTCCGGCGGGTACCAAAACCCGCGGATGCCACCGCGGGCTTCGGCCGAAGGGTGGCCGCAGCTCTCTGGCAAGCAAGCCCGTAGCCTTACGGGGAGCATGGCGCACAGGTGGCCGCGCGTGTTGCCGACGCCAATTGGCGCGCAGGCGGCCTGGGTCCTATATTCGACAGCGAGAAGCAAGCGTCAAAACACCGCAGGCGGCAATGCGGACGGAGACTGCGATCATGGCGAGCGACATCCTCTGGCAGGAGATACGCGGCGAGGCGCGGCGCGCCGCAGCGGCGGATCCCGTCTTCGGCAAGGCTGTCGCCGATGCCATCCTTGCCCATGACGATTTTACCGCTGCCTTGGCCGATCTGATCGGGCGTCGGCTGGGCGGCAGCGCCGCCGATCGCGAGCGCTTCACGACGTTTTCCCGCGATGCCTTTCGCGGCCAACCGGATCTGGTCGAAGCGGCCGGCCGCGACCTAACCGCCATCGTGCTCCGCGATCCCGCCATCGCCGGATTGTTGCCGCCGCTGCTGCACTTCAAGGGCTATGTCGCGCTGCAGTCCTGGCGCGTCTCGCACTGGCTATGGCGTCATGACCATCGTGATGCGGCGCTGCTGTTGCAGAACGAGGCTTCGAACGTCCTGCAGGTCAGCATTCATCCGGCCGCGAGCCTCGGCTCGTCGGTTTATCTCGACCATGCCACCGGCATCGTGATCGGTGCCAATGTCGTCATCGGCGACGAGGCGACCATCCTTCAGAATGTCAGCATCGGACGCCATGGCGACCTGCCGATGCGCTCGCCTCGCATCGGTCGCGGCGTGTTCATCGGCTCCGGCGCGACCATCCTCGGCGACATCGAGATCGGCGACTTCGCCAAGATCGGCGCCGGGACTGTCGTGACCGGTGACGTGCCTGGCGGCTGCACCGCAATCGGCAATCCCGCGCGGCTCACCAATTGCCTTGCGGCCGCTTCGTCCGCTTGACTGTCGCTCAGGCGGCGCGGCGGTGGCTTTCGCCGCCATGATGCGGGTTGACCGGCTCCGAGCTGGTCTGGCCCGGCGCGTCCAGCACCGCGACGTGGTGGCGGTAGACCATTTCCCAGCCCTTCCATCCCGTGAACAGGAGGATGCCGACCACGACCAGGGACAGCACGACGCCCCAGGGGTTGATCGCCGCCTCCGCGCCTTGGGCGTAGCGGAGATAGAAATTGACCAGGGCCAGCACCACCGCCGCGAGATTGCCGATCATGTGGTACCAGGCGTCGTTCAGGCGGCGGATGCGCGGCTCGCTGAAGAAGTCGGTAAAGCCGGCTGCGGCGGCAACCAGCGCCATGACGATGCCGGCGCCGATCAGCCACATCGCGGCGCGTGCCCAAAAACCGTCGCCGGTTCCGATGAAGGCGAGATCGGCGATGGGGGCGCCGACCAGGAACGCGACGGGGAACGGGATCAGCATGGGGTGGAGCGGGTGATCGCCGATCGCGGCGGTCGTCTTGGGGTTGATGGACATGGCAGGACCTCGCTGAGAGTGATTTTCCGGACAATTTTTGGCGCGAGAGCAGGTTCCTCCGGCCGGTGCGTCCGGAACACGGGATCCGGGGTCCATCCCCCTGCACGGACTGCCTTTCCTGCAACCAAATGCGCCGCCGGTAACCCCGCATTAACCATCGGCGGGCTCTGGTATGTGCGGACAGGCGTGCCCGGAGCCCGACGTCAAGGCCTGGGGTCGAGGCCCCTTAGTTTTGACATCTTGGCGGGGAATGCAGGCGGCCGGCTTTTGACGAGCCTTTGGACGAGCCCTGCACCCCAGAAAGACAAGGCTTTGAGCGGGCTTGCCCGCCGCGCGGGTCCAGCGCGGCTGTTGGGGAACACCGGCCGCGATTTGCTGGCCGAAGGACATTAGGTAACGATCGCCTTGAGAGGATACTGCTTATGAATCCGGCCGAATTGGCTCAGTCAGCCCTTCCGGTTGCTGCCTCCGCCGACGTGTCGCTGATCGCGCTGTTCTGGCAGGCTCACTGGATCGTGAAAGCGGTGATGCTGGGGCTTCTGGCCTGCTCGGTCTGGGTCTGGGCGATCGCCATCGACAAGATCTTTCTCTACGCGCGCACCCGCCGCTCGATGGACCGGTTCGAGCAGGCGTTCTGGTCCGGCGAGTCGATCGAGGAGCTCTATCGCACGCTGTCGGCCAAGCCGACGCATTCCATGGCGGCCTGCTTCGTGGCGGCGATGCGCGAATGGAAGCGCTCGTTCGAGAGCCATGCCCGCTCGGTCGCAGGGCTTCAGATGCGCATCGACAAGGTGATGAACGTCTCGATTGCGCGCGAGGTCGAGCGGCTGGAACGGCGCCTTTTGGTGCTGGCGACCGTCGGCTCCGCCGGCCCCTTCGTCGGCCTGTTCGGCACGGTCTGGGGCATCATGTCGAGCTTCCAGTCGATCGCGGCCTCGAAAAATACCTCTCTGGCGGTGGTCGCCCCCGGTATCGCCGAGGCGCTGTTTGCGACCGCCGTCGGCCTTATCGCCGCCATTCCTGCCACTATTTTCTACAATAAGTTCACCTCCGAGGTGAACCGGCAGGCCCAGCGGCTCGAGGGCTTTGCTGATGAATTTTCAGCCATTCTGTCTCGTCAGATCGACGAGCGGGGCTGACGGACGGCATGTATAGTGTGAAGGGCAATCTGGGCACGCGATCATGGCCATGAACGTTGCGAGTTCGTCCGGCGGCGGCGGGCGCCGCGGCCGGCGCAAGCCGGTCGTGGCCGAGATCAACGTCACGCCGATGGTCGACGTCATGCTGGTGCTGCTCATCATCTTCATGGTGTCGGCACCGATGCTGACGGTCGGCGTCCCGCTCGACCTGCCCCAGACCAGTGCCAAGAGCCTCGAAAACAACGACCAGAAGCCGATCCAGATGTCGGTCGACATCAAGGGCAAGGTGTTCATCAACGACACCGAGATTGCGCTGAACGAGCTGATCCCGAAGCTGAAGGCGATCACCGATGCGCGCGGCGGCCTCGAGGAACGCATCTATCTGCGCGCCGACAAGAAGGCGGATTACGGCACCGTGGCCAAGGTGATGGGCCAGCTCTCGGGCGCCGGATTCAAGAAGCTGGCGCTCGTCACGGAAGCGGATCAGGGGTCTTGAGGCCGTGAAGGTGAACGTCGACAAGACACTCGTTGCGTCGATTGCCCTGCATGTCCTCGTGCTGGGATGGGGGCTCGTCACCTTCAGCAGCAAGGCCTACATCGCTACGCAGGAATCGCTTCCGATCGACATCATCTCCTCCGATCAGCTCGCCAAGATGATGGCGGGGCAGAAGACCGGCAAGAAGGAGGAGCCGAAGCCGAAGGTCGAGAAGATCGCGGAGCCCAAGCCCGAGGAAGACGCCGTCGGCAAGGTCACCGAGAAGAAAGAGCTGATCAAGACCAACTCCCAGCCGGAGCCGCCGCCGAAGCCGGTCGAGAAGCCGGTGGAGAAGAAGCCGGAGCCGCCGAAGCCCGTGGCGGAGGCCAAGCCGAAGGAAGAGCCGAAGCCGCAGGAAAAGAAGCCTGATCCGGCCAAGGAAGATCCGATCGCCGAGCTGCAGAAGAAGATGGAGACCAAGAAGCCGCCGCCGAAGCCCGTGGAGCAGAAGGTCGCGGCGGTGCAGCCGCAGCAGCAGCCCAAGCCCAAGGAGCGCACGTTCGACCCCGCGCAGATCCAGCGCGACCTCGACAAGCGCGCCGCGACGCGGCACGAGCAGACCGGCTCGGCGCTGAATGCGTCGGCATCACTGGGTTCGACGTCAGGGACAGCCGCAAACAACGTCGCGACGTGGCAGGGAGCTTTCGTTTCCAGGGTTAAGCACTGCTTCAAATTCCCTTACGATGCTCAGGACAGGGATCAGTTTGAGGCCGACATAGACATACAGATGCGTCCCGATGGCACGCTCGCTTCAGTTCCTGTCATCGTCGCTGTGCGAGGACCGTCTCGGACAGTTGCAAATGCGATGGCGGAGAGTGCCAAGCGTGCGATCCAAGAGTGTCAGGCCTACACATTCTTGCCCAAGTCCCAGTACGACACGTGGAAAACGATTGCGCTGACTTTCGATATGAAAGATCCGCATTAGATGAGACATGAATTGACTCAGGTGGATAAGATGCCTTTTCTGACGCGACGTGGGTTTATCGCGGCCGCGGGATCGACAGTTACCCTGCTGGCCACACGCGCCGCAACCGCGCAGGGGCGACTTCAAGTCAGTCCCGGCGGATTCCAACCCATCTCAATCGCGATCAGCAACTTCGTGCCTGGTTCTCCCTCTGACGGAGATGTCGGCAATGGCGTCACGCAGGTCATCACCAACAATCTGAAGCGCTCAGGTCTGTTTGCGCCGATCGACCAGGCCGCCTTCATCGAGCGCATCAGCAACATCGACGTCGCGCCCCAATTCGAGAACTGGAAGACCCTGAACGCGCAGGCCCTCGTCACCGGCCGCATGACGCGGCAGCCGGACGGCCGGCTCAAGGCCGAGTTTCGCTTGTGGGACGTCCTCTCCGGCCAGCAGCTCACCGGCCAGCAATATTTCACCTCGCCGGAATATTGGCGCCGCATCGCCCACATCATCTCCGACCAGATCTATGAGAAATTGACCGGCGAGAAGGGCTATTTCGACAGCCGCGTCGTGTTCGTGGATGAGACCGGCCCGAAGGAGCGCCGCGTCAAGCGGCTCGCGATCATGGATCAGGACGGCGCCAATGTGCGCTATCTGACCCGCGGCTCCGATCTCGTGCTGACCCCGCGCTTCTCGCCGAACTCGCAAGAGATCACCTATATGGAGTTCGGCCAGGGCGATCCGAAGGTCTACCTCTACAACATCGAGACCGGCCAGCGCGAGATCGTCGGCAATTTCCCCGGCATGACCTTTGCGCCGCGCTTCTCGCCGGACGGCCAGCGCGTCATCATGAGCCTGCAGCAGGGCGGCAATTCCAACCTGTTCGTGATGGATCTGCGCTCGCGTTCGACCACGCGTCTCACCGACACGCCGGCGATCGACACCTCGCCGTCCTATTCGCCGGACGGCAGCCGCATCTGCTTCGAGTCCGATCGTGGCGGCAGGTCGCAGATCTACGTGATGAGCGCGGGCGGCGGACAGGCGCAGCGCATCTCCTTCTCCAAGGACGACACCAACGCCAGCTATTCGACGCCGGTGTGGTCGCCGAAGGGCGACTACATCGCCTTCACCCGGCAGGGCGGCGGGCAGTTCGCGATCGGCGTCATGAAGCCCGACGGCTCGGGCGAGCGGCTGCTCACCTCCGGCTTTCACAACGAAGGCCCGACCTTCTCGCCGAACGGCCGCGTGCTGATGTTCTTCCGCGATCCTGGCGGCAATGGCGGACCGTCGCTGTACTCGGTCGACATCTCCGGCCGCAACGAATTGAAAGTGCCGACGCCGGGTTTTGCCTCGGACCCGGCATGGTCGCCACTGTTGTCCTCGACCTCGGGCTGACAACGGCGCAGTTGAAACATCGCGCGTTCAGACGCGCGATGTTTTCGAAAAACCGCGCCGATTTTTTCCGAGTTTGCCGTGACCGGCAACACTTCCTTCACCTTGCGCCCGGCAAGGCTTGCCTACCTGCTTGATATTCCAGCGGAAATCATTTCGCTATTGCCGAAAAGCAACCCGACTTTAACGATGTTCCCTCAGAAAAGCTTCATCTCGGCTGGGTAAGACTACGCGCTGAACAGGACGCGCGTACAAACCAAAATGCAGTTCGCAAGCCAGAGCGGAGAGCAGGGGCAGCCGCCGCCGGTCAATCCGGCGGCGCAGATCGATTCGCTCTTTGAAGCGCCCGGACCGCTGCTGGCCGGTCTCATCTTCGTGTCGATCGGTGCTGCGCTGACTGCGCTGAAGACAGGTGAGACCCTGATTTGGGCGTGCGTGGCGTTGCTCGTCTTGGCCGGAACGGTGCGGGCGATCGATTTGCGGCGCTATCAGGGACGCAAGTCGAGCGTGACCGCCGAGGCGGCCAAACGCTGGCAGGCGCGGTATCAGATCGGCGCGAAGATCCAAGCTGCAGCGATCGGCATCTGGTGCGGCACGACTCTGCTCGCCACCGACGACGCGGTCGCGCATATGATTGCCCTGTCGGTCACGACAGGCATCGCCGCAGGGGGAGCGGGAAGGGCGTACGGACGACCGTCGATCTTCCATCTGCAGGCGCTGCTCATTTTCGCCCCGGCGGTGTTGGCATTGGCGTGGCGCGGCACGCCCTACTACATCGCGATGGCCGTTGTGAGCGCGGCCTTCCTGCTGGCGATCATGCAGCTCTCGGTCAACTTGCACCGGATCTTCATGGGCGCCGTGGTGGCGCGCGAACGCGAAGCCGCACTTGCGGGCCAGTTCGATACCGCCCTCAACAACATGCCGCACGGTCTTTGCATGTTCCATCGCGATGGCCAGCTCGCGGTGATGAATCACCGCTTCGCGGCGATGATGAACCTGCCTGACCATCTGCCTCGGAGCGGCGCCAGCGCGCGCGACATCATCGCGGCGTGCGTGCAGGCAAGATCCATCTCGAGCGCGGACGGCGAGCATATCGTCGCCGGCATCGAAAGTTCGCGAGAGAAGGAGATCATCACCGCCGAGGCGAACCTGGAGCGAAATCGGTCGCTGTGCTGGACCGTTCAGCCGATGGCGGACGGAGGGGCGGTGCTGCTGCTCGAGGACATCACCGAGCGGCGCAACGCAGAGGCCAAGATCACCCATCTTGCGCGATACGACGACCTGACGGCGTTGCCGAACAGGGTCAACTTCCGCGACCAGATCGAGCACCTGCTGGCTGTCTCCCACGATGCGGCGCAGCTCTCTGCGCTGCTGTTCATCGACCTCGACCAGTTCAAGCAGGTCAACGACACGCTGGGCCATCCCTGCGGCGACCAGCTCCTGTGCGCCGTCGCCAACCGCCTGCGCGAGATGCTGCGCCCCGAGGATTTCGTCGCCCGGTTCGGCGGCGACGAGTTCGTCGTGTTCCAGCAGAACCTCACGGCGCCCGAGGACGCCGCGGCACTCGCCCGCCGCATCGTCGAGCGGTTGAGCGAGCGGTACCGCATCGACAATCATCTGGTCGAGATCGGCGCCAGCGTTGGCATCGCGCTGACCTCGCCGGAGGGCACCAGCGCCGACACGCTGCTCAAGAACGCCGATATGGCGCTGTACCGCGCCAAAGCCGACGGCCGCGGCACCTATTGTTTCTTCCGCGACGAGATGGCCGCGACCGTCGAGCAGCGCCGCATCCTCGAGCTCGACCTGCGCAAGGCGCTCGCCAACGAGGAATTCGAGCTG
Organism: Bradyrhizobium sp. USDA 336; assembly: GCF_044908355.1. Classification (NCBI taxonomy): domain Bacteria; kingdom Pseudomonadati; phylum Pseudomonadota; class Alphaproteobacteria; order Hyphomicrobiales; family Nitrobacteraceae; genus Bradyrhizobium; species Bradyrhizobium sp. USDA 336. Next base: position 6,996,421 of record NZ_JBIYDC010000002.1, read on the forward strand.
TTCTTCCAGCCGCTGGTCAATCTGAGGTCCGGCAAGATCACCACCTGCGAAGCGCTGCTGCGCTGGAATCATCCGGTGCGCGGCACGGTCTCCCCGGTCGACATCATCCCGGTCGCCGAGGACATGGGCCTGATCGTCGATCTCGGCCGCTGGATCCTGCGCCGCGCCTGCATGGAATGCATGAAGTGGCCGGAGGGTGTCAGCGTCGCCGTCAATTTCTCGCCGCAACAATTCCACCAGCGCGACGTCCTGAACGAAATCCGCTACGCGCTCGAAGTGTCGGGCCTGCCGGCGCATCGTCTTGAGATCGAGATCACCGAGTCCTCGCTGCTGCGCAACACCCAACTCACCCACGACATCCTGTCGCAATTGCATGCGCTCGGCGTGCGCATCTCGCTCGACGATTTCGGCACCGGCTATTCCAGCCTCAGCTACCTGCACAATTTTCCGATGCAGAAGGTGAAGATCGATCGCTCCTTCCTCGAAGGCATCGATTCCGACCGGCCGCTGACGCTGCTGCGCGGTGTCGCGCGGCTGTCCGCCGATCTCGGCATGGCCGTCGTGGTCGAAGGCATCGAGACCAATGAGCAGCTCGAGCTGATCAGCGCCGACGGCACCGTGACCGAAGGGCAGGGCTACCTGTTCAGCCGGCCCGTACCGGCGGTGCGGATCCGGCAATTGCTCAACGCCTCGCATGGTCGTCGCGTGCCCGACGACCAGCTCGCCCTCGTGTCGTCGCGATAGGCCCGATCCCTTCCCGACAGCTCCACTCCCGCAATCGGCTCCCATCTGCACCGTAGTCTTGCGGGCTCGCAAAGGTTAACCCTAACGATTCTATAGCTTTGCAATTCCGTTAAGGAACCATTAAGGTCTGGCTACTCGTGGAAGTTGCTTGGAGTCAGAGGTTGCAGATGAAGTCCGGAGCCGAACCGAACACGGCGCTCCTTCCACGAGGCGCCGCGTTGTTTGACCGCATCGATTATCGGCTCATCGAAACGCCCGAGGACAAGGACAACCTGTATCTGATGCGCTACCGCGCCTATCTGCAGGCCGGTCTGATCGAGCCATCACCTTCACTGCGCGTCAGCGATCGTTTCGACGAAACGCCCAACACCTGGAATTTCGGGGTCTACGTTGACGGAGAGCTTTGCAGCTCCGTCCGCATCCATCTGCTGACGTCGGAATGGCGGATGTCCTATACCACCGAGGTGTTCGGCGACATCCTGCATCCCCGCCTCGATCGCGGCGAGGTTTTTGTCGATCCGTGCCGGCTCGTTGCAGATCCCGACAAGCACCACCGCTTTCCCGAGCTGCCCTATTTGACCGTCCGCCTCGCCTTTGTCGCGTGCGATCATTTCAACGCCGACACCGGCCTTGCCATGATCCGGACCGATCATCAGGCGTTCTACCGCCGCATCTTCCTGCACGAGACCATTTCGCCGGAGCCGCGGGGCTTTCCGGGCTGGCCCACCAAGAAGGCGGTCCTGATGGCGACAGACGTCCGGCGGCAGCGGGACAAGGTGCTGGCGCGCTTTCCGATCATGCGCTCCAGTGCGTTCGAGCGGCGCATGCTGTTTGAACGCAGCATCCCCCGCCAGGCCGCCACGCGGCCGATTCTGCTCACCACGCCGCGGACCCTGGACGTGGTCTCTCAAGCGCTCGGTTCGGTCTAGGCGGGCGCTCCCCGGTCATTTCGGCCCAAAATTCCAGCAAGTGCCGGCTCTTTTGCCGGCCGACGCGGCTTGCCTTCACCCTCGCGCCACATTTACAACCCATTAACCATGACGTTTGCTTTTCGCTGGTTGGGGGCATTTGACCGGCTGAGGCAAGGTTCCGTCAAGGTTGACGGAACGTTCGCTTAACCAACCCCCTGTAGACCGGACAGCAGTGGACTAACGTGAGCGTGGAGGCTCCGGAATGAGACATCCTATGCGTATCCTCCAGGGATTGAAGCTGGCCGCGGTGCTCGCCGTCGCGCTGTCGATGGGCGCCTGCGCCAACAAGAATGCCGCGACGGATGCGATGGCCAATGCGGCGACGCCCGGCAGCCAGCAGGACTTCGTCGTCAACGTCGGCGACCGCGTGTTCTTCGAAAGCGACCAGACCGATCTGACCCCGCAGGCGATCGTGACCCTGGAGAAGCAGGCGCAGTGGCTGCAAACCTATCCGCGCTACGCCTTCACCATCGAAGGTCATGCCGACGAGCGCGGCACCCGCGAATACAACATCGCGCTCGGCGCCCGCCGTGCCCAGTCGGTGCGTTCGTTCCTCGCCTCGCGCGGCATCGACCCGAACCGCATGCGCACGATCTCCTACGGCAAGGAACGGCCGGTCGCCGTCTGTAACGACATCTCCTGCTGGTCGCAGAACCGCCGCGCCGTCACTGTCCTGAACGCCAGCTCCTGACGATCGGTCAGGTCCCCGGCGGTCAGTCAGGCCCCGTTCAGCTTTGCAATTGGATGATGCCGGCGCCCTCTCGGGCGCCGGTTTCGTTTCAGCATTCTGTGACTGAAAACCCCTTGGTATCAGTCACATTTTTGGCGTACTCCACTTCAATGTGTGGCGCGTCGAGGGTTCCGTCGCAGGCCATTTCGCTTTCGTCGTCAGGGCAAGATGTCATCCAGATTTAAGGCTTTTACCGGTACCGCGGCGACCGCCGCGCTGCTCTCCTTGTGCTCGCCCGCGCTTGCGCAATCGGTCTACGGGCAGTCGGATGATGCCGACCCGGAGATGCGGATCGAGCGGCTGGAGAACCGGCTGCGCCAGCTCACCGGCCAGAACGAGGAGCTGCAATATCGCAACCGCCAGCTCGAAGAGCGCCTGCGGGCGCTCGAGGGCGGCGCGCAAGGGGCGCCCGGGCAGGCACCCAACGTCGCGGCGATGCCGCCCGCGCAGATCGCACCGAGCCAGATTGCACCAGGTCAGGTCGCGCCCGGCTATCGCCAGCCGCCGCCGCAACAGCAAGCCGCGCAGCCGAGCTACGAGCAGCCGCAGATCGCCGCGCCCGCACCGATCGTTCAGGAGCAGCCGGCGCCCGGTGCACCCGGCACGCGCCGCCGCGGCGATGCCTTCGACCCGAACCAGAACCCGAATGCACCCGGCGCGCCGCGCGCACTCGGCGGCGGGCAGCAGCCGATGCCGGCGGTCACGCCTGGCGGCGGCCGCAATGCGGGCGAGCCGCTCGATCTCGCCAACACCAGCCCGCGCTACCAGCAAGGTGTGCCGCCGGCCGCGCAGCCCGGCTATCCGCCGGCACAATCGGGTTATCCCGCACCGGCCGGTGGCGCTGCTTTGGCCACCCTGCCGCCGTCGGCGACGCCCCGCGACGAGTTCGACCTCGGCATCGGCTACATGCAGCGCAAGGACTACGCGCTGGCCGAGCAAACCATGAAGAACTTCACGCAGAAATTTCCGAGCGACCCGCTGGTCGGCGACGCGCAATACTGGCTCGGCGAGAGCTATTTCCAGCGCCAGCAATATCGCGATTCCGCCGAAGCGTTCCTCGCCGTCACCACCAAATACGAGAAATCGGCCAAGGCGCCGGATGCGCTGCTGCGGCTCGGCCAGTCGCTCGCCGCGCTGAAGGAGAAGGAGGCCGCCTGCGCCGCCTTCGGCGAGATCGGCCGCAAATATCCGCGCGCCTCCGCCGGCGTCAAAGCCACCGTCGATCGCGAGCAGAAGCGAGTGAAGTGCTGATCCGCTGACAAAGCGGATGGCGTTGCGCTAAACATTCGGTCCATCCGCGGATGATTGCAGCGTCATGTCAGACGACGACGATTCACCGATCTCGGCGCGCGAGGCGAGTCGGCTCTTCGCGGGCCTGAGGGATGCCCCGGCGCTGGTGCTCGCGGTCTCCGGCGGGCCCGACTCGGTTGCCCTGATGTGGCTTGCAGCGCGCTGGCAGCGCAGCCTCGCGCGAGGCCCGCAACTCACGGTCGTCACCATCGATCACGGCCTGCGCCCGGAGGCCGCCCGCGAGGCGCGCGAGGTCAAGCGGCTCGCCGCGGCGCTCGGATTGCCGCACCGGACGCTGCGCTGGCGCGGTGAAAAGCCGAAGACGGGGCTGCCTGCCGCTGCGCGCGAGGCCCGCTATCGCCTGCTCGCACAGGCCGCGCGTGCCGCCGGCGCGAGCCATGTCCTGACAGCCCACACCCGCGACGATCAGGCCGAGACCCTGTTGATGCGCCTGTTCCGCGGCAGCGGACTTGCCGGGCTCTCCGCCATGGCTCCACTCACCGAGCGCGACGGAATCGTGCTGGCGCGTCCGTTGCTCGACGTTCCGAAATCGCAGCTGATCGCGACCTTGCGGCGGGCGAGGATCGGCTTTGCCGAGGATCCCACCAACCGCGACACCGCCTTCACACGGCCGCGGCTGCGCGCGCTGCTGCCGCTCCTCGCGGCCGAGGGCGGCGATGCCAGAAATCTGGCCCGGCTCGCGGCAAGGCTGGCGCGGGCCAATGCGGCGGTCGAGGTGCTTGCCGACGGCGCCGAGCGCTTCCTCCGCCTGCGGGCTCGCGGCGATGCGCCGCAGGCGGGCGTCAGGAGCTTCGAGGCCTCGGCCTTTGCGGCCCTGCCGGAGGAGGTGCGGCTGCGGCTCCTGCTGCGGGCCATCGACGCGCTCGGCCATGAAGGGCGGGCGGAACTCGGCAAGGTCGAAACCCTGATGTCCGTCCTTGATCGGGCGATCGCCAGCCCCCGCGCGGCCGCAAATGGCCGGCCGGTCCTGAAGCAGACCCTCGCAGGAGCCTTGATCAGCCTTGCCGGCGGGCGTATCCAGATCGCGCCGGCGCCGGCCCGGCGGCGCAAGGGCAGATGAGCGCGACGAGAGCGGATCATGACACCGGTCAATTCGCGTCCGTGCCGTCAGGCCACCTTAACCAGGCAGGAAAAACCCGGGTTCGGACGCCATGATTTCAGCGGGAATCGCGCTAAGATGGGATAAATAGTCCCATCTCGTTCCCTTGGCAGCGACCGGGGCGGCACCTAAATTGTATCCGTCTAACGATGAGGATTCCTTGGGATTTCCTCGCATTGACCAAATCAACTGCCCAAGGATCACGGCCGCGATCCGCGCGACCACGAAGGAAGATCGATGAACGCCAATCTGCGCAATTTCGCCCTCTGGGTCATCATTGTCTTGCTGCTGTTGGCGTTGTTCACGCTCTTCCAGAATCCGGGTCAGCGGGCCTCCTCGCAGGACATCGCCTTCTCGCAGCTGCTGAGCGAAGTTGACCGCGGCAATGTGCGCGACGTCGTGATCCAGGGACCGGACATCCACGGCACCTTTACCAACGGCTCCAGCTTCCAGACTTACGCGCCGAACGACCCGACGCTGGTGAAGCGCCTCTATGACAGCAAGGTGCAGATCACTGCGAAGCCGCCCGGCGACAACGTGCCGTGGTTCGTCTCGCTCTTGGTCTCCTGGCTGCCCTTCATCGCGCTGATCGGCGTCTGGATCTTCCTGTCGCGTCAGATGCAGGGTGGCGCCGGCAAGGCGATGGGCTTCGGCAAGTCGCGTGCGAAGATGCTGACGGAGGCCCATGGCCGCGTCACCTTCGAGGACGTCGCCGGCGTCGACGAGGCCAAGCAGGACCTGCAGGAGATCGTCGAGTTCCTGCGCGACCCCGGCAAATTCCAGCGCCTCGGAGGCCGCATTCCGCGCGGCGTGCTGCTGGTCGGCCCGCCCGGCACCGGTAAGACCCTGATCGCGCGCGCGGTCGCGGGCGAAGCCAACGTGCCGTTCTTCACCATCTCCGGTTCCGACTTCGTCGAGATGTTCGTCGGCGTCGGCGCGAGCCGCGTCCGCGACATGTTCGAGCAGGCCAAGAAGAATGCGCCCTGCATCATCTTCATCGACGAAATCGATGCCGTCGGTCGTCACCGTGGCGCCGGTCTCGGCGGCGGCAATGACGAGCGCGAGCAGACGCTGAACCAGCTGCTCGTCGAGATGGACGGCTTCGAGGCCAACGAGGGCGTGATCCTGATCGCCGCCACCAACCGTCCCGACGTGCTCGATCCCGCGCTGCTGCGTCCGGGCCGCTTCGACCGTCAGGTCGTGGTGCCGAACCCCGACGTCGTCGGCCGCGAGCAGATCCTGAAGGTGCATGTTCGCAAGGTTCCGCTGGCGCCCGATATCAATCTCAAGACCATCGCGCGCGGCACCCCGGGCTTCTCCGGCGCCGACCTGATGAACCTCGTCAACGAGGCCGCTTTGACCGCCGCCCGCCGCAACAAGCGGATGGTGACGCAGGCCGAGTTCGAGGAGGCCAAGGACAAGGTGATGATGGGCGCCGAGCGCAAGTCGCTCGTCATGACCGAGGAAGAGAAGCTGCTCACGGCCTATCACGAGGGCGGCCACGCCATCGTCGGCCTCAACGTGCCCGCGACCGATCCGATCCACAAGGCGACCATCATCCCGCGCGGCCGTGCGCTCGGCATGGTCATGCAGCTGCCCGAGCGCGACAAGCTGTCGATGTCGCTGGAGCAGATGACCTCGCGCCTCGCCATCATGATGGGCGGCCGCGTCGCCGAAGAGCTGATCTTCGGCCGCGAGAAGGTGACCTCGGGTGCGGCCTCCGACATCGAGCAGGCCACGCGCCTGGCCCGCATGATGGTGACGCGCTGGGGCCTGTCGGAAGAGCTCGGCACCGTCTCCTATGGCGAGAACCAGGACGAGGTCTTCCTCGGCATGTCGGTGTCGCGCACGCAGAACGCCTCCGAAGCCACCGTCCAGAAGATCGATTCCGAGATCAAGCGCCTGGTCGAGGAAGGCTACAAGGAGGCGACGCGCATCCTCACCGAGAAGCGCGCCGATCTCGAGACGCTGGCCAAGGGCCTGCTCGAGTTCGAGACGCTGACCGGCGATGAGATCGTCGACCTGCTCAAGGGCAAGAAGCCGAACCGCGAGTCGGTGCTCGAGCCGACCACCCCGCGCGCCTCCGCCGTGCCCCCGGCCGGCAAGCCGCGCCCGCGTCCCGATCCGGATCCCGGCCTCGAGCCGCAGCCGCAGGCGTAATTCCAAGCGGCAGTTGAGAATCGAAAAGCGCGGCGGTAACGCCGCGTTTTTTATTGTCCGAGCGCGCCTTCGCGAGCTGGCATTGCGCTGGCCCCTCCCGCAACGCAGGCGCCGCCGAACCAGAGCGTTCTGTTCCGGCGCATCGTTCGAGCCTGGGCCGTTTTGCCACAGCCATCCCGCTGAATCGGTTGCGGTGGGTCAAGAAGGAGCATCTCGACGGCGTTAGGTTCCGCCTCGTCAAAGGAGGCACACATGGCTTTCAAGGATGTTCTGTTGACCCTGGCGAGCTATCCGGAGCCGACGCCGGTTTCGGTGATCGACGATGCCGTCTCGGTGGCCGCCGCCTTGGGTGCGCACCTCGCAGCCATTTCCTGCGAGGTCCATGCGGAAGTGCGCGCAAGCCTGCTCGGGGATGTCATCCTGGACATACCCGCGCTTGTTGCGCGCGAGGCCGCCAAGAGCCGCGGGAATGCGAAAGCCCTGCTTGCCGCATTCGAAGCCTCCGCCGACAAATCCGGCGTCCGGCATGAGACCATCTTCGAGCAATGTGCAATCGCCAGCGAGGCCGCGCTGCTGGTCGACTATGCAAGGCTTCGCGATCTCACGATCATGGCGGTGCCGGACTCCCATGATCTGGGATACGCCGAGGAGGTGATCTTCGAATCCGGCAGGCCGACGCTGATCCTTCCCACCGGCCCGCGGTCGCGTCCGTTGCGGCTCGATGCCATCTGCGTGGCTTGGGACTTCAGCCGTACCGCTGCGCGAGCGGTTTCCGACGCACTTCCTTTGCTCGAAATCGCAAGAAGTGTGCGCCTCGTGACTGTCACCAATGAAAAGCCCCTGGATTCCAGACATTCCGGCCAAGAACTGGCGAAGAACCTCGCTCGTCATGGCATCGAGGTTGTGCGCGATGAGATCGATGCCGAGGGCAAGCCGATCGACGAGATCCTTGCATCTTACGTGCTATCCCACGGCATCGACGTCCTCGTGATGGGCGCGTACGGAACGCCGAGGTGGCGGGAATTCGTGCTCGGCGGCGCGACCAGGGGCCTGCTGTCCAAGCCGCCGATCCCGATCCTGTTTTCGCATTGACGGCTGGTGATGCAGGAGGTGGCGCCGCTCGGGTCTACGAAACTGGTCAGATCGCTGACGCTCACGCACGCGGTCCTCTACGGGCTCGGCGTGACGATCGGCGCCGGAATCTACGTCCTGGTGGGCGCGGCCGCCGCCCGGAGCGGAATGCATGCACCTCTGGCGTTCCTCGCTGCCGCGGTCGTGATGGGCGTGACGGCCGGGAGCTTTGCCGAACTGGGCACGCGACTGCCGGTCGCGGCGAGCGAGGCCGCCTATGTCCAGGCCGCGTTTCATCGAAAATGGCTCAGCGGTGCCACAGGGTTGCTCGTGGTGGCTGCAGCGACGATTTCGGGCGCGACCATCACCGTTGGGAGCGCCGGCTACATCAGCGTGTTCCTGCCGCTGCCGGCCAGCTGGATCATCGCCGGCGTCGTGCTCGCGATGGGAGCGATCGCCTGCCTGTCCGCGGTTCAGTCCATCAGCTTCGCCGGCTTGATGACGGTCGTGGAGATCGGAGGATTGGCCCTCATTGTCGGAGCCGGGCTGTTTGAGGGCGACGGCCTGGTCTCCCGGCTGCCCGAACTGTTGGCTCCCTTGAGCGATAAAGCAGCGTGGGCCGGGATCGCACAGACGTCGCTGCTCGCCGTGTTTGCGTTCATCGGGTTCGAGCACCTCGTGAACATCTCCGAGGAAATGAAGAATCCGTCCCAAACGTTGCCGTGGGCGCTCTTCATCACCCTCGGCGTGACCGCGCTCCTCTACATGATCGTCGTCTGGGTTGCGGTGGTCGCGGTGCCCCCGGCCGAGCTCGCGCACGCCTCGGCTCCGCTTGCACTTGTCTTTCAGCGGTTGACCGGTCTTCCCCTCTCGGTCTTGAGCGTCATCGCGATCGTTGCGACGGTGAACGGGATCATCGTTCACATGCTGATGATCGGACGTGTGCTGTACGGGCTTGCGGACCAAGGCAGCCTTCCGGCCTTTCTGGCCCGGGTGAACGCCAGAAGCGGCGCGCCGGTGGTTGCAACCCTCTTCGGCGTGGGCGCCATCCTGATCCTCTCCCTTGGCGTTCCCTTGACCGGATTGGCCGAATGGACCTCACGCCTGACGCTCGGGATCTTCGTCCTGGTCAACCTGGCGCTTCTTCGCATCAAGACGAGAGAATCCAAGCCTCCCGCCGGCGTGTTCCTCGTGCCCATTTGGGTGCCGATCGCAGGACTGTTCACAAGCGCCGCATTGCTCCTGATCGACCTCGTGGGATAGCGCCCGCGTGGCGTTTCGGCGGAGGACCCGGGCGTTGCGATGGCGGTTCTCTCGCTTCCGCCCGCGCGATCGGTGAAACATTAAAGAACACCTTAACATTTAAGGCCTAGCTTGGCCCGCCATGACTGATCAGGTCGTCTCCAGCGCGGTTCAACCGTTTTCGGCGCGTGCAGTGCTCCCTTGGGCTGTGGGGCTCGCCGTCTACGCTGTGTTGCTGGCTGTCGGCCCGAAGCTGCTCGGAGATCCCGACAGCTATTCTCACGTCGAGCTCGGGCGCTGGATCATGGCGCATGGGACCCTGCCGACGAGCGATCCATTTTCGTTTTCGAAGCATGGCGCGCCCTGGATCACGTTCGAATGGCTGTCGGAAGTCATCTATGCCGGAGCCTACGTTCTGTCCGGCTGGTCCGGCGTCGTCGTCGTCGCGGCCGCGGCGATCGCACTCGCCTTTGGTCTGCTCACATACTTCCTGCTGCGCGATCTGTCGCCGACCCAGACGCTGATCATGGTGATCGCGGCCATCATCCTGACGGCGCCGCACATGCTGGCGCGGCCACACGTGCTCGTGATGCCCATCATGGTGATCTGGGCGGCTGCCCTGGTGCGTTGCATGGATCATGGCAGGCCGCCACCATACTGGGCCCTGCCGCTGCTGGTCGTGTGGGGCAATCTGCACGGCAGCGGAGTGTTGGCGCTTGGCTTGATTGGACCCGTGGTGCTCGAGGCGCTGCTGCGCGAGGAGCGAAGCCAATGGCCACGCGTGCTGCTGCGCTGGGTGCCATTCACACTGCTTGCCGTCGCCGCATCCTGTCTGACGCCGCATGGGCCGGAACCGCTGCTGATGCCGATCACGACACTCGGCCTCGGTCCCGCGCTCGCCTGGATCGCGGAATGGCGGCCGCAGGATTTCAGCCGCATCGGCGGCTTCGAGCTGCTGTTGCTGGGGGGCATCTTCGCGCTCTCGCGCGGCGTCACGCTGCCGGTCGTGCGGACCCTGGTGGTGATCGGCTTGCTCCATTTCGCGCTGGCGCAGATGCGCAATGCGGATCTGCTGGCCATGCTGGCGCCGCTCTACCTCGCGGCCCCGCTGGCCCGGAGGTTCGGCGGGCCGAGCGGGAACGAGACCGACCGCTCCTCGCGCGGCTTGAACCTGGCGGCATTCGGCATCTTGGCCGCGATGAGTGGCTTGGCGCTGGCGCGCGACATCCGGCCGGCTCACCTCATCACCCCCGAGGCGGCCGTCGCCCGTGCCGACCTCGCCAAGGCGGGGCCGCTGCTCAACGATTATTCCTTCGGCGGCTATTTGGTCTTTGCCGGCATTCCAACCTTCATCGACGGCCGCGCGGAACTGTTCGGCGGACCGTTCATCGACCGCTACAATCGCGCCCTGGCGCTGATTGACCTCGGAGATTTTCTCAAGCTGCTCGACGACTACAAGATCCGCGCGACGCTGCTCGCACCGAATACGCCCGCCACAGCGATGCTTGACCGGCTGCCGCACTGGCAGCGCGTGTACAGCGACGATGTGGCGGTCGTCCACAAGCGCCGGGAGATGCAGTAAAGCCCGCTCGGCAGCAGCATCGAAGACCAGGTGTTGGCCTCACGTCCGAGATGATTGCGGCGGATCACTCGTTGATTACGTGCTTGGCGGGTACGGTCGCCGCCTCGTTGCGATCGAAGCCGGCTCGCTTCTGGACCACGTACAGTGGACGGCGCTTTACTTCGGCATGGATGCGGCCGACGTAAAGGCCCACGATCCCCGTCATCAGCATGTTCATTCCACACAACAGCGAGAGGAGGACGATGGTCGAGGACCAGCCGGTCACGAGATGAGCGTCGTTGCTCAGCCACATCACGACGACCCAGCCGCCGTAGAGCAGTGCGAATGCCGAGACGGTCAATCCGCACCAGATCGCCAGGCGCAAGGGCAGATCGGAAAAGCCGAGCGCGGCGTTCACCGCGAGTCGGATCATCTTGAACAGGGGGTACTTGGTCTCGCCCGCGGCGCGCTCGAGACGATGGAAGGTGACCTCGGCCTGGCGGAAGCCGAGCCAGGCGATCATGCCGCGTACGAAGCGATCCTGCTCCGGCATCTGCCTGAGCGCGTCCAGCACCTTGCGATCGATCAGGCGGAAGTCGCCGACGTCGGCGGGGATGCCTACGGAGGACATCTTGCCGAGCAGCCGGTAGAACAGGTGTGCGGTCGCGCGCTTGAATGGGCTCTCTCCCTCGCGCGACAGGCGGCGGGCGTGGACGACGTCGTTGCCTTCCTGCCATTTTGCGATCAATTGCTCGATCACTTCGGGCGGATCCTGCAAATCGGCGTCCATGACGATGATCGCGTCACCCTGCGCGGCGTCCATGCCGGCGGTGATGGCGACTTGATGGCCGAAATTCCGCGACAGGCCGATATAGCGAAAGCGGGAGTCGCGCACAGCGAGTGCCTGTAGCACGATCGAGCTGGAATCGCTGCTGCCGTCGTCGACGAAAATCGCCTCTGCCGGCCCGTCGAGCCGGGACAGCAGCAAGTCGAGCCGGCGTAACAATATCGGCAGTACGGCTTCCTCGTTGAACACGGGAATGACGAGGCTGTAGCGGATCGGTCCGGAATTGGCCGCCATGCGAAGGAGTCCAGCTGGGTTGCAGGGGCGGAAGTCTATGGGCAGGTGGTTAAGGTCGCCTTTCTCAGGACTTGCGGCGAATCCTATAGAGGACGAACCGATCCGAGGTCTGCAATAGTTCCAGCAGATCCGGCAGCGGGTTTGCGGCCCGCGGTCCCAGCACATAGAGGTAGTCGAAATCCCGGTACCAGGTGCGGACAAAGCGCGGCGAGTCCGCCGGCGGGCGGCCCGCTGCTATCGCGGTGAGAAGGCCTGAGGACACCAATCCGCCATCCGGAGTGGCAAGATGGCGCACGGCCTCGACGGCCCGAACAGGCTGCTTGCCCGCCTCCGTGAAGAGATTGGGCACGAACGCGTTGGCATAGTGCACCGCCAGCGTTGGCGCATAATACATCGGATACGCGGTGAGATCGGCGAAGGGCGGGTCGCCCGCTTCGTCCGCATTGCTGACGAGGACGCGCGAGCCGCGTTCGACCTTGCGGAACGACTCGACAATGGCCGCGTAGTCAGCGCGGTAGGGCAGCCATACCGTGAAGACAACGGCGAGATTGATCAGCGTGATGCCGCTGATCGCAGCGAGTGCAGCCATCCGCCAAGCCCGGCTTGGCAGCGACAGCGAGCAGAACGCCGGCAGGATCAGCGCCGCAGCAGGAAACACGCGGAGGTCGGCGAAAGAGGTCCCGAACAGTCTCGAGGGAATGGCCACGTACAGGAGCGCAAGACCGAGCGCGATCCAGATCCCGGCGGGCTCGAGCCTGAGCACGCCGCGCCTTGCGGCGAACAGCAACGCGGTCATGAGGGTCAGCCCGGTCACCGCCGCGGCCGTCAGGTTGTAGCCGTTCATGATGCGGAGCGGCCAGACCGGCTTGAATGCGAGGAACCAATCGTTGCCTTGGCTTCCGATCGCGCCTGCCGTGACATGCATGATCGCAAGCAGCGCAAGCGCCGGTAGGGCCAGCGCGCCCAGCCGCGCGGCCGCGACGGGATACGCGACCCGCCCTTGGCGGATGCGCGACAGCTCGAAAAGGCCGAGCGTTGCGCCATAGATGCCGAGCGAAAAGAAATGCGCCACATAGAGCGCGGCGACGAAGATCAGATTGGCCATGAAGCGCAGCGGCCAGGGGCCTTCGGCCAGCATCAGATAGACGGCGATGCCCCAGAGCGCGAGGCCGAGCCCGAACTCGAAGTTCACGAAACCCCAGCTGAACGGCAGGCAATAGAGGAAAGCGAGCGCGGCGAAACCGGCGAGATGGATGCGTCCCTTCCTGACCCATTCGAGCAGAAGCGCACCGGTGACGATCAGGCATTGGCTCAGCAACAGAAACAGCCGCGTCGCGTTCTCGACGCTCATCAACCGCGCCAGCTGCGGGACCAGCAGGTCCATTCCGAGGTTGGGATAGAAGGCCCACCTCACCTCGTAGTACGGATTTGCACCCGCGGTGCCGTTCTGGCTCAGAACAGACATGCGGGCGAGGTGATTGGGATAATCGACCATCGCCGGAATGGGCGTCAGCAGCACCGGAACAAACGAGACCACAGCCAGCATCGCAAGCACGATCATCGCCACGGCTCGGTCCGGGTCGGGACGCGCCGGATCTGACAGGATCGGCTTGCTGGAAGGAACCATCTGATGAAGTGGCTGAGGCCGAAGACGCGCGCTGGAGCGGCTCGTCACTTCGAAGGCGCCGCGGTCGCGCCGTCTGCGGCGTCGCGCACGTGGATCACGGCGATGTCGTCCGCATAGATCCGCTTCCAGCCCTTGAGCTGGTCGAGGATCTGCGGGCCCGGCGCATCCGCGCCCAGCAGTGTTGCATCGATCTTGTGCTCGTCGAGCAGGCGTGGCAGCAGCTCGGGCTTCTTGCCCTCGGTCGCCTTGAAGAAGTCCATGATGAATTTCTCGCCGTAGAGCTCGGCGCGGCCGTCGACGAAAACAGGGATATTGCGCGAGATCAGATAGCCGCCGAACTGGTAGGCGTTGAAGACGCGCTGCACCTTGCGTTGCTCGAGCAGGTCGACCGCCGCAACCGGCGTCTGCGTCATCGTGAAGGTGAAGCGGTGGTGCCCCAGATAGAGCGAGGTCGAGGTCCAGCTTGCCGCCACGATCATCAGTGCGCCGAGCGCCGTGACGTAGCGGCCCGGCCAGCTTTCGGCACCGGCGGCCTCTGGCTGTGGCTGCGGGAACATCTCGCCGAGCGGCTTTGCCAGCACCAGCGGCACCAGGAATGCAAATGCGTCGATGCTCCTGACGTGGCTCAACGCGCTCCAGGTCAGGAACAGGATCAGGAAGATCCGGGGTGCCGACAGCACCAGGCCGCGATAATAGCCGAATGCGATCAGGGCGAGCAGGGCGCCTTCGAACGGGGTGAACGTGGCGAAGTTCGCCGGCATCCATTCGACGATCAGCGTCAGCAGCTCGCCGAGGCTGAGGATGTTGGTCGCGCCCTGCAGCGTTCGCCAGCCGTACGGCGTGCAGCAGCTCGCGATCAGCGCCCCGATTCCGAACAGCACCCAGCGCATGAACAGGGCGAGCCGCCGTCCCTTCTCGGCATGCTCGACCGCTTCGAGCGAGATCGGGCCGATCAGCGCGAGCCCGAGCACGAAGCCGCCGTGCAGGTTCGCCCACAGCGCCATCAGCGGCAGCCAGGTCCAGGACGGCGCGCTCCTGCGGCTCGCAGCCGCCATCAGCAAGCCGACCCACGCCACCATCACCGGCAGCGCGAGAATATGCGGGCGCGCCAGCACGTGGTGAATCGACAGCAGCAGCGCCAGCATCGCGAACAGCACCGCGCGCGGGGCTCCGATATGCACTTCGAGCAGATAGACGAGGATCGCGACGGTGAGCGCGACGGCGGCCGCGGTGAGGATGACGGGGCCTGCCCAGCCCCATTGTGCATGCGAGAAGGCGAACGCGACCTGCGACAGCCAGGACGTCGAGATCCACGGCGCGCCCGTCCGCGTGAAGGAATAGAAGTCGATCATGGGCATGGCGCGGTGATCGAGGATCCATTGCCCGATCTTGATCTGCCAGAACGAGTCGGAATCCTGAAGCAGCGTGTCGCCGAGAAAAAGGAAGAACAGATAGGCGCCGGCGCCGACGCACAACGGCACCAGGGCACGCGCGCGACCTTGCACCGCGATGCTGTTGGCGAAGGAAAGGGACATGCCGTCTCGTCGTCCTGGTTGTTCTTGCCGGCCCGAGCGGGCGGCATTGGACCACGCCGGTCATAACTTCGGGTAAACCGGCCGCGCTAGGCCGGCGTCAGATGCGTACAATTTAACGGATTGTTTCGAACTTGGATTTACCATGGGCCGATACACGCAATCCGCTCGGTGTTTACGCAGCCAAATTAACTGCGGTGCAATTCTTTGCCTCTACGTTCCGTTGCCATGGTCGGGCGGCGCTGGGAAGCCGAAGAGACCAGATCAGTTGTAGCCTCGTGTACTCATTTGGAGCACTCTATGAAGAACCTCGTTGCGCGTTTCATGAAGGATGAATCCGGCGCCACCGCCATTGAATACGGCCTGATCGCTGCCGGCATCGCGCTGGCGATCATCACCGTCGTCAACAACCTCGGCACCACGCTGAACACGAAGTTCAGCTCGATCTCGACCAGCCTCAAGTAAGGCCGGACGACCAGCGGAATAGCGAAGGGCCCCGTCATCGACGGGGCTCTTTTGCGTTGCCCGGGAATTCGGCGCGGGGCGTTCGACGATCAGGCTTAAGCCTCCTTCAAGTCACTCGGGTGTATGGCTTGGGCGCATCCGCCTCACATCATCGCGCAAGGAAGCCGCATGGCCGAAGCCTCCTCCGTCCCGTCTGCCGTCGGCCGTCACGGTGCGGTCCCCGCGATCCTCGTCAACATCTCCTTCGTGCTGGCGATCGTCACGCTGGCGTATTTTCCGACGGCCTATCTCGCCCATCTCTGGATCTTTGACGCCGACGGGCGCGGCATTCCCACCGATTTCGTCAACGTCTGGGCGGCCGGAAGACTGGCGCTCGAGGGGCATCCCGCGCAGGCCTGGGATTGGGACATTCAGAAGCAGGTCGAGCTTGCGCTGCTCAAGCAGGATTTCGTCGGCCATTTCGCCTGGCACTATCCGCCGCCCTTCCTGTTCGTCGCGTCCTTCCTCGCGCAGTTTCCCTATACGGTGGCTTTCATCGGCTGGGCCGCGTTCAGCATGGTGCCCTATCTCGCCGTGATGCGCGCGATCATCGGGCGCAATGCGGGCCTTGTGATTGCGGTTGGATTTCCGGCCGCCTTCCTCAACATCCTGGTCGGGCAGAACGGTTTCCTCACGGCCTCGCTGATCGGCGGCATGTTGTATCTGCTGCCGACGCGGCCGGTGCTGGCTGGAATCTGCGTCGGGCTGCTGAGCTACAAGCCGCAATACGGATTGTTGTTTCCGCTGGTTCTGCTCGCCGCCGCCGAATGGACCGTGCTGTTCACCGCCGCAATCGTCACCGTTGCGATCGCTGCACTATCCTGGCTCGCCTTCGGCACCGAGAGCTGGCAGGCGTTCTTCCACTGGATCCCGATGTTCTCCCAGGCCTTCCTGACCGAGGGCCGGGCGCCCTGGTTCAAGATGCAGAGCATCTTCGCGCTGGTGCGCTATGTCGGCGGCACCGAGCAGCTCGCATGGATATTCCAATGGGTGTTGACCGCTTCTGTGGCCGTCGCGCTGGTCGTGGTGTGGCGGAGCCGGCTGCCCTACGCCCTCAAGGCAGCGATGCTCGCGACGGCGACGCTGCTCACGACGCCCTATCTTTTTATGTACGATCTGGTTGTGCTGGGCGTCGCGGTGGCCTTCCTCATCCGCGCCGGGCTCGATGAAGGTTTCGCGCGCCACGAAGTGATGGCGCTGGCGCTCGTCTTCGCGCTGCTTGCGAGCTTCCTGTTTCTCGGGCAACCGGTCGGCTTCCCGGCAATCCTGATCGTGTTCGGGATGATCCTCGGACGCTGCGCAGCCTGGCGGAGTGCCGAGGCCGCATCGGCGCAGCTCGCTCTCACGCGAACGAGCTGAGAAGCGCGATCATGCTCTGATCGGGCTCCGGGTGAGACGCTGGGGCGTGTACTCGTTGACGCTCGCCGTCAGCGCGCCGGTGTTTGCTGCACTCTCGATGGCGCCGGACAAGTTGACATTTCTCAACGGCCGCGATGGTCGATGAATGGACATGGCGGAATTATTCGATCACCTCGTCGGCGCGGGCAAGCAACGCCGGGGGCAGGGTCAGGCCGAATGCCTTTGCCGTTTTCAGATTGATCAGGAATTCAAATCTGGTCGCCTGATAAATCGGAATGTCACCCGGTTTGGCACCTTTCAGGACCTTGTGCACGTCGTCGGCCAACCGCCTGAACAGCTCCGAGAGATTGAGAGCATAACCCATCAGCACGCCGGCTTCGACGTAGTCGCGGTACGGACATATCGTCGGCAGGCGTTTTTTCACGGCGAGCTCGGCGATGAATTGGCGATTGGCGTAAAGATCGCCCTCTCCGCTCACAAGCACGGCGTCCGGCCGTTGCTCGGCTATAGCATCGAAGACGCGCTCAATCTCCGAGGGTTTCCCTTCCTGTGGGAAGACAAAGGTCAGTGAGATTCCCAGGCGGGTGGCGGCATTCTGCAAGACCTGGCCCACAGACCCATCCCAACCGCCGCGCATCCCGAGGAATACGGCCTTCTGCATCGAAGGAATCGCTTCTTTCAAGAACTCCAGCCGCTTGCCCCAGATCTCGATGCCGGCATCAAGCGTGATGCCGGTGAGGTTGCCGCCGGGCTGCTGAAGGTTGGTCACCAGTCCCGCCTGCAGCGGATCCAGCATGAAAGCAACGATCGGTATCGTATCGGTTGCCGCCTTGAACATGGTTACGACGGGATTCGTTCCGGTGACGATGACATCCGGCTTGCGGCTCACGATTTCACGGATCACTTCGGCATAACGATCATGACGCCCCTCGGCCCAGTAGCGCTCGATGATCAGATTTTGTCCTTCCAAATAACCCAAACGGCGCAACTCGCCGAAAAAGGCGCGCCATGGGCTGCCTCCGCCCGTTTCAGTCAGGAGCGCCGGCGGGATTGCCGGATGGAACATCGCCAGCAGCGGCGGTCTGGCCGCTTGCTGCGCGTGCGCCGCCAGCGGCCACACCGCCGCGGCGCCTAGCAGAGTAATGAGCTCGCGTCGCCTCACAGCATTGCCTCCGCGCGCTGACCAAAACAATAGCACACCTCGGCAACGTGGGAGAGCGCTGCGCTGCGGAATTCCGGCCCGGCTCGGGACTGGGTTGGGTTATTCTCGACGGTTGGGCCTGGACTCCGTTGCGCCCGGTCTACCCCTCACAGGCGACGTCGAGGCGGCAGACGGTGTTGGCCGCGATGGGCGCCGGCTGAGAGCCGGAGATTGTCGGCCGAGCGCCGGAGATGGAACGCGGCTGGCAATTTACCGAAGCTTAGCGCTCGTTGCTGCACAACCGACAGATGTTGCGCCTTCGCACGAGGGATGTCCGCGCGTGAGAACGCTGCTCAAAATTGCCCTCGTGGCTGCCTGCGCTGCAATCCTCGCCACAGTGCTCCTGGTCATCGTCTTGGCTGGTGTCCTTGGGATGCAATGGAGCAGGACGTCGCAAATACTGAGCTCTAAGACGGGGCTCTATGTTTTGCCGACCATCATCTTCTTCGAGTTCTGTTTCCTCACGAACGACCTTTTGGCCTATCTTTGTGAGAAATACGAGCTGGACTTCGGGCTACGTTTCTCCGAGGTGCCATTCGAGTTCGACCTCGACAACCGTGGCACTCCCATTCCGCTCAGGACGAAGCTCGCTCGGCTGTATCCCCTCTCCATTCTGCTGACTCTGCTTGGGTTCGCTGTCGCGCTGATGACGCGGCAATGAGGTCGGTCCTTCAGGTCCGCAGCGGCTCAAAGGCGGCCCTGGCCAGCTTGCATTGCCTCGTTCGGATCACCATCAGGAAGCCGGCTTCGTGCATTTAGTTGCGCGCGCTCCCGCGGCACTTGAAGGCCGCCTTATCATCTTCCAGCAATTCGATGGTGCATCGGATCATCGCCAGGCTAAGCGCGTCCATTCCCGGTGCCATCAACCTGCGGAACTGTTCAATCTCGTTGTCTATCTTGACGCATTTGTTGCACATGTTCATCCCGCGGCTTGGAGGCGGGAGCAACCAGCTCTCAGTCACCGATAGTAGCCCACGGATCCGAAAAGGTGATTAAGCTTAAAGCCGTTCGCCCAGCGGCGTTCCCAGAAAGCCACATGGAAATCACGATCAGCAGCAGGACGTCCCGTCAATGGCATACCAACTCGAGCAAAAACGCCGCCCGCTTAAATGAAGCGCAGGCGGCGGCTTACCAGCCCCGGGAGGGTGAGAGTAAAATCCCGATAGACGTTGGTCTCCACGTGGCATGCTGAAGTTCATCACGCCGCACAAGAGCGAGACTTAAATTCACGAGGGCGCCTGTAGTCCCGGTGAGGACAGCCAATTGTTAATCTCCCCCGCAACATCGATCTGCCGGGCTTTTCGCAGAAGCTCCGTGCGGCGGACACCAACGGGCATCCCCTCGGCCTGTAGGCGCAGGTTGATCGCCTCTTGCGCGAGGCGGTATTCAAGTGTCGAGAATTGTCCTGGGGACGGTTGAGGCGGCATGTTTGACGCTCCGCTTGGGGTTGAGCGGGAGCGCAACTTTGCGTTCACACCACCGATAGATGCTAAGGGCCGCTCGATGGTAGTGAGACAGTGCGCCTTTATCTGCCGAATAGCGAGCGCTTTGTTCGGTTCCTGGCAGGAACTATTGCGAATTGCTGGAAGCTGACGCCGGGGTCGAGAGGCAACGTGCCGAGGACAGGACAGCTGCAAACCGAGCGCTTCTATTGGCGTTGCTGATCTCTGAGCGATCGGCTGATCGCTCGTTCAGCTGCGCTGACGGCCTCCGCTCGATTGAAGGCAATTCCCGTTCGGGGTGACCGACCGTCTCGCTCAAACGACCATTTCCAGCCGGGCGGGTTGATCGTCTGGACCACCGTGTATCTAATCCCAAGATGTTCCATGCGTCATCATGACTCCGGGCCGAAGCAACCATGCGCGGTGACAAACCTCGATCACTCAGCATCGTTTGAAGTCTTTTCTTCGAACGATCGACGCGGACCGCTTTGAATTCCGCTGGCCCGTCAAGCAGGCGCTGCTTTCTGGCCGATTGGTCCTTAGAGCTCGCAGAGTGGTCTGCCCTCCCATCCAAAACCGTGCCCGCCAGATGAAGAGCGCGCTTTCGTTGGCGGCCCACTCGGCGATCATTAGCATCGTTCGTCATCTTACAGGGTCTCTCAATTGGCGCGCACGTTCGGAAGCGAAACTCAGCAACCGCGGCAAATATTTTTGAGCTTCGCGGCGGTTCGGGCTTCTTCCGCAAGGAATGGATCCTTGTAGCCTGACGATGGATCGACGCCGGCTTCGGTGGGCTTCCTGGCTTTTGGAGGAAATGCCGCATCGTAACAGGAGAGGCGGGCGCTGGTGCTTTCAATCGCACGGCAATTCGGCTCCGCAGCAACAGCTGCTGGCGTGAATGTGCCCAGTGCGGATGTCAGCAAAAGCGCCGCGGTCAATATGCCGGTTCGAACCATCTTCATGCTGAGCACTCCTAGCTAATTGGTTTTACTCGCCCAGGTGGGACTCTCGCCGGTCCAGGCCGGAAGAGCATCCCATTCGGACCAACGCATCCGGCGCTCCTCACCTCCGACCCTCACGAAAACAAAGGGAGCATCGTCCCGGCCAGTCTTCGAACCAACGAAGATCGCCGGAACCCCGTAGGCATCCCTGATGATTGCCGTGTTTGCCATTTTTGGGCTCCCGTTTGGCTTGAACTGGCGCAACGCCCCGGTTTGCAGTTCTGACGCATGGTGATTGAACGGACTTACCGCTATAAAATGGCCGTGACCGCAATCAGCAGTACGAGGAAGACCGGTACCAACAAAGGTGGTACGAGCCACTCACGAATGTCGAATTTGTCGGAATTTGCCATCTGACCGCCTTCTCTTGGGTTGAGGGCGGGAGCGCAAAGCTCTCAGTCACCGATAACAGCCACGTAGCGCGCGGTGATGCGAACTCTGTAGCAGTCTTCTAAGCAATTAGCGAGATCAATCTCAGCCGGCTGGTACCCAATCGCCCAAGGCGAGCGCTTTACACAAGCTCGTCAGTCCACACCTTGAAGCTGACGAGCGTATTGGGTCCGAAAGTATGGACGATCGGAACATCCGCCGCATCGCGGCCTTGCGCGATCAGGACGCGCCCGATTCGCGGAGTGTTGTTGCGGGCATCGAACGTGTACCAGCGGCCGCCAAGATAGGCTTCGAACCAGCCTGCAAAGTCCCCGGGGGCATGGGGCGGCGGGATCCCGATGTCGCCGAGATAGCCGGTGCAATAGCGGGCTGGAATGTTCATGCAACGGCAGAATGCAATGGCAAGATGCGCATAGTCGCGGCAGACGCCCTTGCCCTCGTTGAATACGTCCCAAGCCGTCATGGTGGCCCGCGCGTGCTCGTAGCCGAACGCGATGTGATTGTGCACGAAATCGCAGATCGCCTGGACCCGTGGCCAACCCGGCGCCGCTTTCTCGAACAGCTTCCATGCGATGTCGGAAAGCCGATCGGTTTCGCAGTAGCGGCTGCCAAGCAGATAAACGATGGTATCAGGTGGAAGATCCTCGACCGCGTATTGTGTCGCGGAAGGTGCGATCACATCAGGCAAACCGTTATCGCGCACTGCACCGTTGGCGGAAAGGCGCATGCGGCCAGCAGGCGCAACGAACCGACTGCACCAGTTTCCAAAGCCGTCGCGGTATGGCGAGATCGGCACGGAAGGCTCGGTGATGAGGTGATCCGGCACAATGATGTCGGACGCGCGGGTGAAGTGCATGCCGACGACAGCAATCAATGGTGTGACTTGCTGGAAGTCGTAGGTCATTTCGAAGCCAACCTGTATTTTCATGCTTGGGGCCTGTCTCGACAAAACTCGAATTGGCCGCGGGGGTGATCGTGCTGGCAACGGCGGGCGGCGGTCCGGTGACAAGCCTAGTCGAGCGTGCCCGAGGTCTGCAACGGGCCAATAGGCCACATGGCAAGTTTGCCCGGAGAAGAGATTTGCTCGGAGAAGAGAGAAGGCGCCAGCTGAAGATGCCCCTTGGCGCCCATTGAAGAGATCGAGCCTGCCAAAGCTTCGAAAACATCATCCAGGAGCAAAGTTCGTTCGCCTTGGCTGGGCTCTCAAGTCTGCGTTCCGCGCGCGGCCCGCGCGATCACCATAGAAGCAGCCAAGGCTGCCCTTCTTCGCCTGCGGGAGGTTCCCGTGCGAACCGTTGACGTCTCGGCCGCGATCGAACGGGCACTCGATGTCTTCATCGAACTCGATGGTGTCACGCAACAGGAAATGTCGCCCCTCAAGCTAGAGCCGGCAACGTCACTGACGAGGCCTGCTTTGATTTGTCATTGGACAACCGCCACAGGAGACGAGCGGCGAACAAGGGGAGGATCAGTAAAGCGATCGGTATTTGCGCGAAGCCGAATGGAAACATCAGAATAGGCAACATCCACAACGCAAGTGAAAGAATTTGATCGGCGAACGCTTCGTTTCCGCGCTGACGCAGGAGCGCGACAATCCATCCGAATACGACCATGTCGTAGTTCATGATCCAGGGTGAAAACAAGAAGGTGGCGGTAACGAAGAGCGCTAGTGAGAGGACCGGATCGCGCTTGCGCCAGAACGTCCAAACCACCGCACCGACGGCGCATACCGACGCCGCTCCTTGCACCACCCAGGCTAGATCAGCCGGAAGACCCGCAAGGCGTGCGTTAATCAAGGCCGAGGCGACGATCGGCCAGCCCATGATACCTGCCACATCGAGCAGTTCGTTCTGTTGCGGCAAAACCTTATGCAAATACGCTGTCCAGATTTCTGGCCCAAACCATGCTGCAGTCGCGGCGACAAGAAACACCGTCGTGACGACGGCTGAACCAATGACTCGCCAGTGCCCACCCAGCACCAGCACGATCGGAAGCAGGAGTCCGAGTTGCGGCTTGATGGTCAGGATACCAAACAAAATTCCAGCGAGTATCGGCCGTCGCTCGAGGTTTGCAAGACCGCCGATCAAGAGCGCGGCGGTCAAGAAACCATTCTGGCCGAGGAAGACGTTAACCGTGACGGCAGGTGCGACGGCCAGAAACACCCAGTATTTTCGTTCGACACCGCACGATGTTGCCGTCCAAACATACAGGGCGAGCCCGGCGACGCACCACGAAATGTACGACGGCAGAAAACCAAGCAAGCCAAGGGGCCAAATGAAGAACAGCAGATGCGGCGGATACGACCAATACAGAGGTGCCAGATCGGGGATGCCGGTCACCTTCGTTATTGCAGCCATGTAGGCGCCGGAATCAAACCAGTCAGCAGGGCCGCCGGAAAAAGCCGATCGGCCGCCCATCCAGGTGTTCATGAAATCTCGACCAACCGGAAAGCCGCCTGGGTCAAGTACGAACGATGGGAACGACTGGGCTGCTGCCAGTTGGAAGTCAAATATGACGATCGCTAGCAGAATGGCCGCAGCGACCACGGTGAAGGCCGCGTAAATCCTGACTGATGTGGAATTGCCTGTGCCAAGCTCGCCATGATTCATTGTACAGCTCAAAGGGGTAAAGCCTCTGTTCAAGGAAGGGCGGTGGTTTTCAAAGTGAGCCCCGCGCGATCAGCGGGCAGCTTTCGATCACCGTGCCGGGGCGGGCGCCCTCGATGGTGACGCAGGGCCGTGAGCGATCGATGGTGAGCTCGTAGCGACCCAAGAGCGCGCTGCGGTCCGGTTCGCCGCGCATGTGCAATTCGCGGACGCCGCCGGGCAGCGGCGCCTTCAGCCCGGCGCGAATGCGCTGGTCGAAGATGCCGCCGGGGACGATTGGCACGGCGATATCGGCGAGCAGGTAGAAGCGCGACTGGGAGGGGAGCTGCGGCGCGATATAGGCGAGCGGCTTGCCGAGGATGAAATAGGTCGCGGGCTGATCGAGCTCGTAGGCGATCTTCGGCCGGTAGACGTCGGACCAGGGGCGGTGCCACCAGTCCGCCGGCTGCGACCACGCTGCGATCGCGACTGCGACCGTCAACGTCAGCGCGGCGAGCGGTCGAGGGGACGTCGTCAGCCATGTCGGCCCCACGCTTCCGGCGAGGCGCGCGAGCAACAGAACGATCAGCGGGCCGCACAGGAGCTCCAGAACCACCGCATAGCGCTGGATCGAGAACAAGCCGAGCCATGCGAGGTAAGAGGCCGCAAACAGCACCACCAGCTGCAAGTCACCCCGGGTGAGGATCGCGCTCTTGCGCCTCGCGCGGACCCACAGGCCGAGCGCGAGCAGGACCATCACCACCGCGAAGCGCGCGTCGCGGAACGGATGCTCCGCGCCTCGGTGGTCGCCGATCAGCCAGTAGAAGGGGTAGGCCAGTGCGTCGAGCACGCCATGCGGCATGAACTGCGCATCCATCAGATTGACGTCGGCTACCTCGCTCGACTGAAACAGTGCATTGAACAGCGGGAAGATCGGATTGCCGGTGTCGCGCCACGTGATCAGGCACCATCCGCCGCCGGTGAGCGCCGCGCCGAAAATCCCCCCGATTCCAAGAAGCGTGATCGCCCGCAGCGGACGCGCAGAGACGAGCAGCGCCGCGGCAGCGCCGATCGCGTAGACGACATTGGTCAGCTTCAGCCCGACGGCGGCGCCGATCAGCAATCCCGCGAGCAGGACACAGATCGTGGGTCGGCGATCCGCAGTCAGGATCAGAAGGCAGCCGCCGATCACGGGCAGGGCCAGCAGCACGTCGGAAAAGCTGGTGCCGACTTCCGAGAGCGTCATCGGACCTGACGCCGCGATGACGACCACTGCTGCGACCGACGCGATGGTTGCGGCCTGGCGCAGCACCAGACGTGCGAACAGCCAGATCAGCGCAAGGTTGAGGCCGTGAACGGCGCCGATGATCATCAGCCCGTAGGGCGCCGGCAGGACATGGCGGAAATAGTAGACGGGAAAATAGACGAGCGGATTGAAGTAGGTCTGAAAGCCCGGTGGAATCACATCGACGCCATAGCGGCCGTTGAGAACGGCCCAGACATTGTATTCGTGGTAGTTCTGCCAATCCCAGTTGACGTCTTCGCCCATGGCCAGGGTGTAGAGCGCGCCTGCCAGCATCGAGCAGACGACAATGGCGATGGTTGCAAGCGCATTGCCGCGCTGCTTCGCCCTCCACGATCGCCGCAGCCTGTCGGCCGCCGGCAGGGACATGACCTCTCGCAGATCGGAGGAAATCGCCGCGCGTTCCAGCATCAAGGCGCCATGTGCGCCGGCAACTTCACGAGCAGAGTCGGGTCGCTGAACCGCAGGAAGCCCGCTCGTGAAACGCATTGCCGAATTCCAATTTACAACCGTATGACTACGGATAGCCAGTTAAGGTTGTATGAATCAATGCGGGAATTCCTCGGTACTACACGTAAAGGTCGCGTTCGGCCGATCAGTTTGCGGGAGAGGGCAGGGAGGGGTGTTTCCACAATGGGGATGATCCCAAGCCGAAGCTATTCACGCGCCCGCGCAGTCCGCTCACGCTGCGCAGCCTGGCGGGGGGCCGGCGGCCGACCTCAACTGCTTCGGCCGGCCGTCCAAATGCGCGCCCGCGGACGGTCGCTGCGCGTGCGTGATCCGCGTTTGCGTCCATCCTGACGGCTTGCAGTTATCGTCTCGGCAGAGCCGTAAGCTCTCGAGGCGGCTTGATCGGCCAGAACGAATATGCCGCCAGTTCTTTCGAATGCTGCGCGAACATTTTGACCTGTCTGCTTGTAAACTCCGTCATGACGCCGAAAAATTCAGTTGGTGACCTGATCGTCGCAAGTCTCAGGCCCAATTCAAAAGCAAATTGCGCGTTGATCCCGGCTATCTCAAGAAGCTTCGTTTGAAACGCCTGCATGTTTGCCGTCGCTAGAGCAGAGCCTTTCGTTGCATCGCTATCCGTCATTCTCTGACTGAGGTCATCTACTAAGGAATCCGGCAGAGGCTCAATGATAGTGACCTCGTGTTGAGGATCATCTTGAAGCTCAGGAAGCGGTTCGACCGAGTCTGCCGCAGCAGAGTGAAGTAAATTCTCTTTCGGGCTTCTAACAATGGCCTGCTTGTTCCGTTGGGCCCGCGAGGGCATTTTCGGATTGCGGGCGCGCTTTGGCGCTGCCGCTGGTTTGCGCTTGCTCATCTGACGCTCCAGGAAAATGGGGGGGCGACCACAACGGTCATGTCTGAAATGACAACAGGCTTGGTGACGTGGCGTTCCAATTCCGTGCTGTTGGGTGCCGCATGAACTGAGACCAATCGCACGTTCTACGATGTCGACCCTGATCTTTGGTAGCAAACATCGGCGTCAGTCTGAGAACAATCAGCCCTCCGCTCGTTGTTCTCTCCAGATCGCCTTAAATTGCGGCGACCATGATGGGCCATATCGCTGGAGCGAGTTGGTGCTCTAGCACTAGCAGTAGTACCAGCGGTTCTTGGTGGAGGAGAGGAAGAGTACGAGGTCATCCATGTGGGTGACGGCGCAGAGCCGTAGGCGTGGTACGCAACGGCGGGTCGCCGACCCTCATCACGGACGTCAAGCTGCCCGAAGGCATCGACGGATGGCAGATCGCCGAACGTTGCCGCGAGGATGGCCCCAACCGACCGGAGATCTATGCGATCTGTTTCTCGCCGTCGCGCCCGCGCTGGCGGATACAGGCCGGCTTCGGACGCCAAACTGATCCGGGAGCTCGGCGATGTGCTCGAGGACAACCTGAGCGCCCTGACTATCCACTGAGCGAATGCTCGAGGAAGAAGCGCAATATTTCCCTGGTCGCATCCGGCCCTTGCGGATCAGTGTAGGACCCAGCGGGGCTACCGCCTGACCACGCGTGTCCGGCGCCATCGATGTTCCAGTGTTCGGAAATCGCCCGGCCGGCCCCGTCGATCAGGATGGTGCGAGTATAGGAATGGCCGTGGGGTACGCGTCCACGAAGCACCTTCCTAGTCGACCTCGTTGCGCTGGCGGACTGCTCGATAATCTGATCGCCATTATTTGGATGCACCGTTGTGTCGCGATCGCCATGGAAAACGATGGTCGGCACAGAAATGTCCGCAATTGCCCTGGAGCCGCCTCCCTGCCGCATGGCGATGAACGCGGAGGAAAGATCACTCGCGGCTCCGCACGCGAGGCCTGAATGAATACCGACGGCCGCATACAGGTCGCTATACGTTGCGCCCATGATGGCGGCGGCGGCCCCGCCGGCCGACAGACCCGCGACGTATACGCGCTTCGGATCGATCACATGGTCGCGCATGATCTGGCGGGTAATGCCGGCGATTATCGAGGGCTCGCCCCCGCCGCGGCGCTGGTCGCTCGTGCGAAACCAGTTCCAGCACTTCGACTGGTTGGCTCCGCTCGGCTGCTCAGGATAGGCCACCAAGCAATTCTGCTCTTCCGCCAGAAAGTTCATCCGGGTGCCGGCCGCGAAATCGTCCGGCGACTGGGTGCAGCCGTGAAGCATGACGATCAGGGGAAGCCGTTGTTCCTGATAGCGGCTTGGGATGAACAGCTTATAGGTCCGGCTTCCCGCGACGTTACTGAACTGGCCGGCGATGAACCGTGTGCCCTCCGGCACGATGTCCGATGGGGACAGAGGAGCGCGTGCGATCGGACTTCGCAGGCGGAGCCCGGAAACATCCCGCATGCCGTCGCGCAGTAAGGAGGGTCTGAGTCCCTGACCAGAGCGGGCCGGCGCAATCTGCGGAGCTTTCCGCTCCTCGACAACGTCGGCCGTGGCGTCGATGGTAAGCGGATCGCACCGCGGGAGCTGAGCCTGAGTGGCGCTGCGCCAGTCCGGTGTTGGAGCAATGCCGCCCTGGAGCATGCGCTCCAGCAGTGCGGTGGCCTCAACTAGTTGGCCGGCACGCGTGAGGCGGGTTGCTTCGCGGACTATGTCTTGATTCAGCATCATTCACCTTGTTCTGTCGGCGAGAGCGGCCTTGACCGCGGGAGTGGCGTGAAGCGCCCCCAGCACCGAGACCGACGCGATTGTGGCGCGAGCCAACGCGGGAGTGACGTCCTGGGCGATGGTGGCCAAGCCCAAAACATTGATTTGCAGCATCTCGCCGGCGCGCCGCGCCGCTTCGAGGTCCTCGCGAGTGTAATGGCGGAGCCCGAGGTCCAGGTTCTTCCGGGCCGTGGACTGTCTGACGACCTCTCTGTGTCGCTCGAGCTGGTTGCGGATTGCTGTCCGGATGAAATCGGTCCGGTTCGAATAGAACCCTTCCTGCACCATAAGATCGACATGACCGAGGTCAACGTAGCCAAGGTTGATCGTGATCTTCTCGGTGTCGGGGGCCTTGGGTCGCAGCTCGTGCACGTTAGCAGCCATAGCGAAACATCCCCTTACCATCCAGCTGGATGGTGATTGGATGTTAGTTGGATGTTCGCCAGCGTTTTTCAAGGGAAGCCATTCAAATGATCCTGGACGAGCAGCTCGCGTGGGTGGGCCGTCTCACGTCGAGAGCGGTCGCCGCTTCATGGAGGCCAGACAAATTCCTGGCGAAACTAGCTTCCACGCGGCGTTGCGGGCACTCTCTGGCTTCTCCTTGCGGCTAGGAGCTTTCGATTGGGCCCCGCTTGCCTCATTCTGTTCCTCTCGAGAAATCGCCGGGCTAGGCGGATATTCTCATGTGAATGACGCGCTCCATGGCAGGCCTCCTTAGACGCGGCCAAGAATTCAAATTAGGACAGC
Source organism: Bradyrhizobium sp. USDA 336 (assembly GCF_044908355.1). Lineage (NCBI taxonomy): Bacteria > Pseudomonadati > Pseudomonadota > Alphaproteobacteria > Hyphomicrobiales > Nitrobacteraceae > Bradyrhizobium > Bradyrhizobium sp. USDA 336. Next base: position 7,025,213 of record NZ_JBIYDC010000002.1, read on the forward strand.
GCTGCGCCTTTGGTCGGATATGCCGCCCAATCCTTTCCCATGCAGGCGAGTACATTGGCGGCGAGCGACAGGTCTTTGAAGTCGTCGTTCGCTGTAGAACTAACAAAGGGAGATCGCCGCGCATCAGGGTGCACGATGAAGTGCATACCGCTACGGGGTGATGATTCAGATGCAGGTTCGATCCTTGGTGGACCTTGTTTCTTCTGCCGAGAGCGTCGAGTCCTCGCATCCGCCTCGAGGGACGTCGTCGATTGCAGCACTGTCACCTTCGCGAAACACCTTGCGGTTGACCTACGGAACAACATTACATCTGGAAAATCGCGGAACGAATTGACTCATCAGTCTTTCTCTGACTTCGGGAGGTGCCCATGACTTCTCAGGCCATAGAAGGCGCATGTGCGTTTGCTTGGCGGAACTACTTGCTGCTCCATAGTGGCATCAGTGAGGACGATAACAGGCGTTCCGCCCTCTTTCGCTACGTCACCAATCTTCGTGATTCCGGCGAATATGATTTCGATCTCTTGCAAACAGCAGCGGTCGCTTACTTGAAAAAGCTGGACGAACTGCATGACGACCGACGCGCTACACTCGCGGCAGATCAGGCTTTGGCCGAACGGTTAGCATCACGTGGTGCACAACCTGGCAACTAGCTTTGGGTTAATCACCGGACAAGGAGCAAGTCATGGCAGACAACACCTCTAACTCAGACCGTCTCGCGCGCGACGCCCAAAAGCGCACAACCGCCGCGACAGAAATCGGTATGATTGCCTTGAAGCCGATTATGCACTTTCAGGTCTCAATGCTGAGGATGTGGGCCGACAGCATCGAACGGTTTGCGGGCAATTACGAAAAGGGGTTCGAAGAAACCGCGACCGCAGTCAAGGAACAGTCCGACAAGGATCGCGCCGCGTAAATCAACCTAATCCTTCGACGGAGTTGGGTCAAAGGCTGCCCGTGAGCTCGCATCACGGTGGTCGGCTCACCTACCGGAAGCAGACGACACGGTGCTCTGAGCTATGGTCGGTGACGGGCCAAAATGCGACATTCTTTATTGGTCTGATATCCTACTCGCCAGCGGAGACCATCGATTCAAGCCCATGAACGGACATTAAGCAGGGATTGCTGATTGTGGATTTGCGCACTATGCGCGCCTGCCGCTCGGACATGAGCTCGACCCCTAGCGTCGCCAGTGCTGCCGCCTTTTCAAAGTCCATGTGTCGCCGTCCCACGGGGCTCTCGTACAGGTCGTCAGGCTCAGAGTTCGGCCAGAGCCGCGAGCAAGATTCTCTCCGAATAGGTTATAAGAAGAGCCAAGCCCGGCGCGACCACATCGATCCCATAGCGGCCGTTGAGAACGGCCCAGACATTGTATTCGTGGTAGTTCTGCCAATCCCAGCTGACGTCCTCGCCCATGGCCAGGGTGTAGAGCGCGCCTGCCAGCATCGAGCAGACGACAACGGTGATGGCGGCAAGCGCATTGCCGCGCAGCTTCGCCGTCCATGATCGCCGCAGCCTCCCGGCCGCGGGCAGGGACATGACCTCCCGCAGGCCGGAGGAAATCGCCGCGCGTTCCAGCATCAAGGCGCCATGTGCGCCGGGAACATCAGGAGCAGAGCCGGATCGCTCAACGCAGAAAGCCCGCTCGTGAAACGCATTGCCGAATTCCAATTTACAACCGCATGACTAGGGAGAGCCAGTTAAGGTTGCATGAATCCTTGCGAGAACTTTCTGAGTTGACACGTAGAGATTGCGGACTTCGGAAACGAGAATGAGGGCGGAGTGCGTTGCAGAACGAAAGCTTACGCGCCCGCCAGCGCAGCCGTGGCGTCCCCGTCCGCCCACCATGGCGCTTCACGCATTTGCATCTTGTCATTCACCCTGAATAGTTGTTCAGTCCTTGCGGGGCGATTTGCATCTATTGCGTGAGAAGCGTCGGGCCGCAGGGCGTGCGGCCGGCGTGTGGGACAGGAAGCGCGCCATGGTTTATCGGCGGACGCATCAAGTGGTGAAGCGCCTTGCGGCGCGGCGCAGCGCCATTCTGGCGGCAGCGCGGGAGGCGGCGGCGGAAGGCGGGATGGCGGCGGTGCAGATCGCGCCGGTCGCGGTCCGGGCCAATGTCGCAGCGGGCACGGTCTACCGTTATTTCCCTTCTAAGGCCGAGCTGATCTCCGAGCTCATTGCCGAGGTCTCCCGCGACGAGCTCGCGGCGATCCGAAGGGCGGCCGATGCCGCGCCGGGGCCGTCCTCGGCGCTGGCGGCCGCGGTGACCACCGTGGCGGTGCATACGCTGTCGCAGCGCAGGCTGGCCTGGGGCATCCTGGCCGAGCCTGTTGATGTCGATGTCAGCGCCTCCCGGCTTGCCAGCCGGCGCGAGATCGCCGGGGAGATCGCTGGCCGGATCGACGCAGCCGTGCGCGCCGGCCATCTGCCGGCGCAGGACACCGCGCTCGCCGCCACCGCCTTGCTCGGCGCGCTGCATGAGGCGCTGGTCGGCCCGCTCGCGCCCGACAATCTCGATGATCCCGTCAAGATGCGCGATGCGGTGCAGACCGTGACGCTGCTGGCGCTGCGCGCCGTCGGCGTCATGGACGCCCGCGCCCGCGGCCTCGTGGTCCAGCAGACGCTGCTGCCGACGACCAAGGCTTTGGTCGGGGCGTAAAGATCGCCCCGCGTGTGCGGTGGCGGCCACGCTCAGGCCATTGCCTGAGCGTGCCTTTTCGTAAAATCCCGGCAAAACCGGCCAGAGCGGCCGGCTACTGTGCATGGGGTTGTTTTTCAACTTTTTGTTTGGCCGCCCCGGGGGGCCTCACATGTTGGCGTCGCCCTCGGGGCCGACCGAGGCGATGCGCACCATGTTGGTGGTGCCGGGGATGCCGAGCGGCACGCCGGCGACGATGATGACGCGCTGGCCGGCGCGGACGAAACCGTCGCGGAATGCGATCTGCCCGGCGCGGCCCACCATGTCGTCCTGGTCGCGCGCGTCCTCGGCCACGACGCAGTGCACGCCCCAGACCACGGCGAGCCTGCGGCCGGCGGTGATGTTCGGGGTGATCGCCACGATCGGCGGCTTCGGCCGCTCGCGCGCCACGCGCACGGCGGTCGAGCCCGATGAGGTCCAGCAGATCAGGGCGGGCAGGTCGAGCGTCTCGGCGATCTGCCGCGCGGCGTCGGCGATGGCATCGCCCGCGGTGGATTCCGGCGCCGGGCGCTGGGCCATGATCACCGAACGGTAGGTCGGATCGCGTTCGACCTCCTCGCCGATGCGGTTCATGGTGGAGACCGCCTCGACCGGGAATTTGCCGGCCGCCGATTCCGCCGACAGCATGATGGCGTCGGCGCCCTCATAGACCGCGGTGGCGACGTCGGAGACCTCGGCGCGGGTCGGCACCGGCGACTGGATCATCGATTCCAGCATCTGGGTCGCGATCACCACCGGCTTGCCGGCGCGGCGCGCCATCCGCGTCATCTGCTTCTGCAGGCTCGGCACCCGCTCCAGCGGCAGCTCGACGCCGAGGTCGCCGCGCGCCACCATCAGCGCATCGGAAGCCTCGATGATGTCGGCGAGGCGGTCGATCGCCTGCGGCTTCTCGATCTTGGCCATCACGGCGGCACGGCCGCGGATCATCTTCTTGGCCTCGATGACGTCGTCGGCGCGCTGCACGAAGGACAGCGCGATCCAGTCGACGCCGGTGACGAGGGCGGCCTCGAGGTCGGCGCGGTCCTTGGGCGTCATCGCCGAGACCGGCAAATCGGTGTCGGGCAGGCTGACGCCCTTGCGGTCGCTCATCTTGCCGCCGACCACGACACGCGTCACCGCATGCTCCTTCGAGGTCTCCTCCGCGATCAGCCGCACCTTGCCGTCGTCGAGCAGCAGCGCATGGCCGGGCCTGAGCGCCGCCAGGATCTCCGGATGCGGGAGCTGGACGCGCGTGGCATCGCCGGGCGTCTTGTCGGAATCCAGCGTGAAGGTCTGCCCGTTCTGGAGCTGGATCGCCCCTTCGGCAAAGGCGCCCAGTCTCAGCTTCGGGCCCTGCAGGTCGACCAGGATGCCGATCGGCCGGCCGTAGCTGCTCTCGACGTTGCGGATCGTCGCCACCAGCTCCCGCATCTTGTCATGCGGGGTGTGGCTCATGTTGATGCGGAACAGGTCGGCGCCGGCCTCGAACAGGCGGCGGATCATCGCGAGGTCTGAAGAGGCTGGTCCCAGGGTCGCGAGAATCTTGATACGGCGAAGGCGCCTCATGGCTTATTTCCAGACGGGGGTGGCAGGCCGGGCGAGCCCGGGGGCGTAGCACCGGGCGGGCTATTGGGCAAACCCGGAACGCCGCCCGGGCCCACCGGGCCGGGCAGGCCAGGCACGCGCTGCTGCGCCGGCTGTTCGTTGGCGTCGGTCAGCTGCACCGTCCAGGCGCGCTGCTCGCCGGTGTCGACCTCGAAATAGCCGGTGCGGTCATAGCCGCGCGCCAGGCAATCCTCGGTGCCGCGGATGGTGAACTCCTTGTCGCGGGAGCACATGAAGGCCTGGCCCGACCATTCGCCGCCGCGGTCGTAGTCGATGGCGTAGATGTAGTAGTACCGGGCGACCAGCGTGCCGCGCAGCAGCGTCTCGCAGGAGCGGGACGAGATGTTCCACCAGCCCTCGGTGGTCCAGCCCTCGGCGTCCTTGTAGCCGAGCGCGATCCCGACCCGGCTCGACGTGTTGTTGCAGAGGCGGAAATCGGCGGAGGCCGGGCCGGCGTAGAGGCACGCCAGGGCGACCACCAGCACCGGGACCAACCGGGCGAGCAGGTAAAGTAGGGAGCGGGGAGATTCGGCAGTCATTGTCGCGGAAGCTATACCAGATCATTGACGATTTGGCGTTGGGCCGGGGGCAGCCGGGCAGTGGCCCCTTTGCGCCGCGATATGGCAAAATCTGTGACAAGACCCCACCTGATCCCGTAACCCTGCCCCGGAACGGACCTTGAGGAAGACAGCCATGGCGATCGACGACAAAACCAGAACGGAGCTCGAGGCGGCCGCTTTTCGGCGCCTGGTCGAGCATCTGCGGAGCCGCACCGACGTCCAGAACATCGATCTGATGAATCTGGCCGGCTTCTGCCGCAATTGCCTGTCCAACTGGCTCAAGGACGCCGCGGACGCCCAGGGCGTCGCCTTGAGCAAGGACGAGAGCCGGGAGGCCGTCTACGGCATGCCCTATGAGACCTGGAAGGCGAAGCACCAGGGCACGGCCACGCCCGAGCAGCTCGAGGCGATGAAGAAGGTCCATCCCCACGGGCATTGAACGGCCCATCGCCGGGCCCTGAGTCGCACCACACAACAGCTCTGTGCGTCGGCGCAGGAAGGTGTGGGCGCGCTGTGGACGAGCGTGATGCTTGCTTGAACGCTGGGAGCGCCGACCCTAAGGGTCTACCCAGCACGCGCGGTGAGGGATGCCGGCGTCACCTCGTTTTGCCAGTTCCATTGGGAGTACCAAGATGGCCACCTCCGCCGCCGTCCGCGACGACGAGCCCGCGACGAAATTCGCCAAGGACCAGCTCAAATCCATCATCGAGCGCATCGAGCGGCTGGAGGAAGAGAAGAAGGCGATCTCCGACGACATCCGCGACGTCTATGCCGAAAGCAAGGGCAACGGCTATGACGTCAAGGCGCTGCGCACCATCGTGCGCCTGCGCAAGCAGGACCCCAACGAGCGCGCCGAGGCCGAGACCATCCTCGAGACCTACATGCAGGCGCTGGGGATGCTCTGAGGCGCCCCGCCCGGTCGGCGTTGCAGCGCACCAAGCTTGGGCAAAATCTCGGCATCTGCTAGGTTGCTCGGCGAAGGGACCGAGCGATGGATGTGCCGGGACCAGAGCGCAGGCTTGCCGCGGTTCTCGCTGCCGACATGGTCGGCTTCAGCCGGCTGATGGAGGTCGACGAGGCCGGCACTCTTGCGCGCCTCAAGACCCATCGTGTCGAGCTCATCGATCCCGCCATTGCCAAGAATCGCGGCCGTATCATCAAGACGACCGGCGACGGCATGCTCGCGGAATTCCACAGCGTCGTCGATGCCGTGCTATGTGCGGCCGAGGTTCAGCGCCGCATGGCGCGGCGCAATGCCGACGTCCCGCCGCCGCGGTGGATCCAATTCCGCATCGGCATCAATCTCGGCGACGTCATCGTCGATCAGAACGACATATTCGGCGATGGCGTCAACGTCGCGGCGCGGCTGGAGACGCTGGCCGAGCCCGGAGGAATCTGCGTCTCCGGCGCGGTGCGCGATCAGGTCGGCGACCGGCTCGACGGCGTTCAGTTCGATGATCTCGGCGAACAGAGCGTCAAGAACATCGCCCGTCCGATCCGCATCTTCCGCATTCGGCTGGCGGAGGGGCCCGCAAGCCTGCCTGACGGGTCCAATCGTGCTCTGACACCGCCGGGTGTTTCGAAGAAGCCGTCCATCGCCGTGCTGCCGTTCGCCAATATGAGCGGCGATCCGGAGCAGGAGTTCTTCGCTGACGGTCTCACCGAGGACATCATCACCGAGCTTTCGCGCTTCCACGACCTGCTCGTCATCTCCCGCAACTCGACGTTCGTCTACAAGGGCAAGGCCGTAAAGGTCCAGGACATCGGCCGTGAGTTCGGAGTCGACTATGTCATCGAGGGCAGCGTTCGCAAGGCCGGCGAGCGCGTCCGCGTCACTGTTCAGCTGATCGATGCAGAGACCGATCGCCATATCTGGGCCGAACGCTACGACCGCGAGCTCCGGGATATCTTCGCCATCCAGGACGAGATGACCCGCGCGATCGTGGCGACGTTGCCGGGGCGGGTAGAAGCCGCAACGCACGACCGCACCAAGCGCAAGCCGACCGACAACATGCCCGCTTACGAATGCGTGCTGGCCGCAAAGCTCCTGCATCATCGGTCAACCCGCGACGACAACGCTCAGGCGCAGACGCTGCTCAACCGCGCGCTGGCCATGGATCCGAATTATGCCCACGCTCATGCCTGGAAGGCATGCGTGCTCGGTCAGTGCTGGATCTATGGCTGGTGCGCCGACCGCGAGGCGACCTTCGAGCAGGTTGCTTCGGAGCTGGAAATTGCGTTGGCGCTCGACGACAACGACGCGGACGTGCACCGAATTCTCGCCGCGCTCAATCTGACGCGACACGACTACGAAAAGGCCACCTATCACCAGGAGCGTGCACTCGCCCTCAATCCGAACTACGACCTCGTCGTCGTGCAACAGGGAGAGCTTCTGACCTGGCTGGGCCTGCCGGAGGAAGGCATCGACTGGATCAGGAGAGCGATGCGTCTCAACCCCTATCATCCCGAGCGCTTCTGGAGCCACCTGGGCCGCGCCTATTATTGCGCGGAGAAATACGCCGAGGCCGCCGAGGCGTTTTCAAGGATCACGCGCCCCGACTATACCCATCACGCGTTCCTGGCGGCGACATTCGCGCAGATGAAGAACGCGATCGCGGCCGGCGCTCACGCCGCCGAGGTCTTGAAGCGCGAACCGGGATTCTCGGTGGCAGCTTATCTTGCGACGCTGCACTACAAGCGCGAGCCCGACCGGCAGCGTCACGAGGCCGGCCTCATCGCGGCCGGCTTGCCGGCTTGATCGACCCGGGCAAGGACGAACAGAGAGAGTTTTGCGGGTACAGAGGACTCAGCGCAGCGCGGCGGTGCGCATGACGAACGACGTCGTCTCGAGCTTTGCGGTCGCGCTGCCCGAGAAATTGTCGCAGGACAGGCCCTGCATCGGGTCGTCGGAGAAGCCCATCGCGAGCACGGCCTTCGGCTTGACGAAATAGCCGCGCAGCGCCGCGGTATCGAGCTCGCCCATCAGCGTCACCGACATCGCGCGGCTGGCGCTCGGCGACAGCATCACGATCTTGAGCCAGATGCTCTCGCCCTTGGCCGCGGAGAGACGGGTCGCGGTTGCGATCCTGCCGTCGATGCTCTTGCCGACCACCGTGTTGATCTCCGTCGCCTGAGCCAGGCTGCGGGGGCGGGCGGTGCGCGGGATCGGCGCGGAGGCGGCGACGACATTGGCGCGGTCGACCGGGGAGGCCGCCGGCGCGAAAGCCAGGGCTTGGAGGGCCGCGTTGGACACGCTCGCGGTTGGCTGCGGATCGGTGGCCGCGGCCAGCGCCTGGCGCGCCTTCAGCGCGGCGACCTGCGCCGGCGTCGCTTGCTGCGGCGTGGCCGGAACGTCATCCCAGAAACCGCGCGCATTGATGATGTCGGCCGGGGTCTCCGGCTTGCCGGAAGCGGGCTTGTCAGCCACGGGGGCGGGCTTCGGCTTGGGCGGCGCGACGATCTGCGCATCGGCCGAGGCGAGCTGGATGGTTGCGGCGATCTGCGGCTTGGCGCGCGGCGTCGGCACCGGCTCGGCGGGCTTGGCGGCGGCTGCGACGACGGTCGGTGCCGCCGGCTTTGCGGCCGGGGCGGGCGCGCCCTCGTCATCCTCGTCGCTGGCGGCCGGAGCTGCCGGCTTGCTCCTGAACAAGGCGGCGAAGAAATTCGGCTTGCTGCCGGCATCGTCGCCGCTGCCGCGTCGCTCGATCTCGGCCTTGGCGAGCTCATAGTTCTTCAGCGGCGTGCCGTCGGTCGGCAGATGCACCGTCTTTCCATCCGGGAATACACGGGCGAGCTGGTCATGCGTCATGCGCGGCCAGTGCCGGACACTGCCGGTGTCGAGATGCACGAAGGGCGAGCCCGAGGTCGGATAGAAACCGACACCGCCGCGCTGCAGGCGCAGGCCGGCGAAGCGGATCTGCTCCAGCGGCACGCCGGGGATGTAGAAGTCCATTGCATGGCCCAGCGTGTGCTGGCTGAAGCGCGCCACGCCGGAGGAGCGTCGGCGGAGCATGGCGTTGGTGGCGGGAGAGCGGTAGGCGGAGATGATCTGGATCGGCTGCTTGCCGTCGACGTCCTTGTAGACTTCCCAGAGGATGTCGAACAGGCGACGGTCCATCACCGTCTGCTCCTGGCTGCGCCAGTCGCGCAGGAAATGGTTGAGCTGCTTCAGCGCCGCTTCGTCGTAGCGCCCGTCGCGCTTGAAGGTGACGGTGAGGTCTTCGCCGGAATGGGTGTGGTGGAACGAGAGCGTCTTGGTCTCGTTCAGCGCGGCGGCGTCATGAACCGAACCGGCCGCCGCAAGCAGCAATGCAGCGGCAAGGCCGATTCGGGACCCGGCCTTCACGCCCGCATGGGACAACGACAGCACAGCGAATTGGCGTGCGAGACAAGTCAGCACGTATGAGCCCACCCAGTCGACGAGCGTTCAAATGGACTCTCCCGCCAACCCCGTTAGCAGCGCGAAAGAGGATGAACGCTTTCTTAAAGCGAGAAGGTTAATTTGAGGTTGACCTTCTCGCCCCCAAACCAAGTCAGAATACGATCCTAACCGGTTGACTGTGGCAAAAAAACGCCCACTGCCCGGGTAGACGGTGGGACATGGTTAAGTCAGACGACCCCATCGGGGGATGGGGTCGCTCATTTCGTTGTAGAATTTCAGGAAAACGAGTGCCGGACGGGCGTCAGCGGGTAAACACCCGCTGCTGTTGCGGACGGCGGCCAACCGGTGCCGGCGGCACGGCCTGGGTGGGCGCCCCGAACAGCCGCTCGAAGAAGTTCGGCCCGGACGAGCCGAAGCCGCTGCCGTTGTTGGCCACGGCCACTCCTGCGGGCAGCGTCGTCGCCGGACGCGAATAGCTCGGCTGGGAATGTGCCACGACGGCCTCGAGGTCCTTGCCGCGATTGTTCTTCAGGACGTTGATCATGACCGCGTCGCGACCATAGACGTCCTTGCGGAATTGCAGCTTGCCGGCCTCATCCACGAACGCGGTCTGATAGGTGATGTTGACCGGAATCGGCGTCGGGAATTTCAGGTCGATCTCGCTCTTGCCGTACATGCTGCGGATGCGCTCCGGCGTGTACTTCTCGTTCGGCATGACGATGTTGAGTAGAACGGAGGCGTACTGATCCGGATTCTGCACGCGCATGCAGCCATGGCTGAAGGCGCGCTCTTCCTTGGCGAATAAGTGCTTGTCCGGCGTGTCGTGTTGATAGACGAGGAACTTGTTCGGGAAGTTGAAGCGGATGCGGCCGAGCGCGTTGGCTTCGCCCGGCGGCTGCGAAATGTGCACCGAGCCGTCGCGGTTTTGCTCAAGCCTCAGGCCCATGCGTTGAAGCACGGTCGGGTCCTGCTGCAATGCCGGCAGGTACTCGTTGTAAACGATGGATGGCGGCACATTCCAGGTCGGGTTCACCGTGATGTACTTCATCGTCTCGGTGAGGAGCGGGGTGGCTTGCTTGCCCGGCTTGCCGGTGACGACGCGTGTGGTCCAGACCTGCTGGCCGCGTTGCATCACTTTCAAAGTGAAATCGGGAATGTTGAGGATGACATAGGCATCACCCAGCGACGGCGCGCCGAGCTCGCGCGGCAGCCAGCGCCAGCGTTCCATGTTCACCAGCACCACGTCGATCTGCTTGTCGCGCTTGGGGGTGTTGAGCGCCTTCACCGTTTTGTCGTCGAGGATGCCGGTCGCCTTCAACTCAGCGCCGCTCTGGAATTTGCGCACGGCTTCGGCGACCGCCGCGTCATAGCGGGTGTCGCCCGCGTTCTCGGCGAGGCCGAGCTTGGCGCGCAGCTGCGGCACGCGCGGATCTTCCACGACGATCTCGGCCTGCTTCTTGCCGGCCGGGGTGTATTTCAACGCGGGGCCGTCGGCGATCTCGATCGCCGGACCGCTGCCCTGGCCGCGCAGCTCGGCGAGCTTGGCCTTCAGCTCCTTGTAGAGCTTGTGCGGCGGGTTGTAACTCTCGAGCGCCGCGGAGGCGTCCGCCGCCGTCGTGACCTTGGTGAGCACTTCGCCGGGATCGACCGGATGCTCGGGATAGAGAATGTCGCCGCTCGCCTGCGACCAATGCATGCGGCCGCTCTGGGCATGGCGCGCATAGTCGAACATGCTAGCGGTGAGCTTGAGCTCGGCATCAGCCAGCGCATCGGGGGTCGTGGCGGCGAAATCCGGCACCGGATAGTCGGCGGGATTGAGGCCGTCGGAGGCCGCATCCTTGAGCCGTGCGATTACACCCTTGGCCGCGGCAGTCAGGTTGCCGCCTTGCGTCCAGACCGGCGTGTAGTCGCGCGCGCCGTAGAACTTCTCAATAGCTGCACGTTCGTTCTTGCGGTCGAAGTGCCGCGAGGCCTTGGCGCCGATGATGTCCTTGAGCTTGTCCGCGACCGGCTGGTCGGCGGCGGGAACGTTGCTTGCGGCTTTCACCGGCTCGGCGGCCGGAGCGGTCGCAGCAGCCGGAGCGGTCGGTGCTGTCGTAGCGGTGTCGGCCTTGGCGGGCTCGGTCTTTGCCGGTTCCGTCTTTGGCGGTTCAGTTTTGGCTGTGTCGTTCTTGGGCGCGTCAGTGGCAGGCGTAGTGGCGACGTCCGAAGGTCTGGGTGCGGCCGATGGTGCCGCGTCAGCCTTCGCAGACTCCTTGGCGCCGTCCTGAAGCGTCGCGGTGGTGTCGATCTTGATGTCTGCTGCAGTCGGGGGCGGGACGTTTGCGGGCTCGGGGCGCGGGATCGCGGCTTCGATCGCGAGTTCGGCGGCGCTGCTGCGCGGCAGATCCTGCGCCAGGGCCGAGCTGGCCGACACCGTGAGGAAGGTCGCCGCGACCGTCATCAAGACACGGTCAAAGCCCACACGGTGGTTCAAACAGTCACGCATTGTGTCGCACCCCTCGGGTGAACTGTTCCTTCATGGAACAGCTTCGTTATCGCTTATTGATGTTTCGGCTAAACCGCGCCGGCCTCTCGAAAGTTGCACGCCTGCACGCAACGATTCTGACGCAGACGATATACAGGCCCCGATTTTGCGGCCAGCGCTACCCGGGACAACTCACGACAAACTGACTTCAAGGGAGCCTCTTGGCAACGGATTGTACGCTTCTGCCACGCGCTTTTCCCTCTGTCTGTCACTTCCAAGTCACGGTTCAAATCGCAGATGAATTCCGTCGTGACGCGAACGGCTTAGAGCGATCTCGCACCGCCGCGCGAAGCTTCGTTCGCACTGGGCTCAATGCGTCTCCTCGCCGCTTTTGCCGCCATGCCCGGGAACCCCGGCCTCGTCGAGTTTGCGGTAGAGCGTCGAGCGGCCGATTTTGAGTCGGCGAGCCACTTCGGACATCTGGCCGCGATAATGCGAGATGGCGAAACGGATGATCTCGTTCTCCATGGCCTCCAGCGGGCGGACATCCCCGGTCGCAGTGAGCATGGACAGCGTTCCCACCGCGGGGAGCGGGGCGATTGGTATTTCATTACCCGACACCAGGGAGGGCGTCGCCGCCGGCTCGAGCAACAGCGGAGCGGTCGGAATATCCGTGACGGGATGCGCCTGCGAGGCCAGCAGGGGGAAGTCGCCGAGACCGAGCTGGTCCCCATCGCTCATCACCACGGCGCGATAGACCGCGTTCTCGAGCTGGCGGATGTTGCCGGGCCAGTCGAGCTGGGCAAGATGGGCCACCACCTCGCCGCTGATCCCCGTGATCGGGCGGTTCTCCTCGGCGGCAAAGCGCGTGATGAAATGCCTGAGCAGGTGCGGGATGTCCTCACGCCGCGCGCGGAGCGAGGGGATCGTCAGTGGCAGCACGTGCAGCCGGTAGAACAGGTCTTCCCGGAAATGTCCCTGCTTGACCCGCTCCAGCAGCTTGCGATTGGTGGCCGAGATGATGCGGACATCGACCTTGACCGGCTTGCGGCCGCCGACCGATTCCACGGCGCCTTCCTGGAGCGCGCGCAGCAGCTTCACCTGCGCCGTCAGCGGCAGCTCGCTGACCTCGTCCAGAAACAGCGTGCCGCCATGAGCCTCGACGAACTTGCCGGTGTGCCGCTCGGTGGCGCCGGTGAAGGCGCCCCTCTCATGGCCGAACAGGATGGACTCGACGAGGTTGTCGGGAATTGCGCCGCAATTGACCGCAACGAACGGCTTGGCCTTGCGCTCGCCGCTGCCATGGATGGCGCGCGCGAACATCTCCTTGCCGACGCCGGACTCGCCCTCGATCAGCACGGGGATCGCGGAGTTTGCCGCCTTCTGGGCGGCGCGCATCACGCCCGTCATCGCTTCGGAGCGGGTGATGATGTCGGAGAAGGTGAGCCGTCCTTCGCGGCTGTGACGGATGCGCTGCAATTCGCCCTTGAGCGCGGACGTGTTGAGCGCGTTGCGAAGCGAGACCTGGAGCCGCTCGACGCCGACCGGCTTGACGACGAAATCGGCCGCGCCCGCGCGCATCGCGGAGATCACGTTGTCGATGCCGCCATGGGCGGTCTGCACGATGACGGGGACGCTCAGCCCCGCTTCGCGGATCTTCGCCAATACGCCCATGCCGTCGAGGCCGGGCATCACGAGATCGAGGATGACGGCGTCGATGGTTGGTCCGTCGGGGGCAGTGAGGGCGGCAATTGCGGCGTCACCGGAGTCCACGACGACCGTCTCATAGCCGCATTTCTGCACCATGTTCTCGACCAGCCGGCGGGCTACAGCGTCGTCGTCGGCGATCAAAATACTGGCAGCCATGGTGTTCCCCGCACGCTACTACTATCTGTCTCGAATCGGGGCACTCTGGCCGAAGCCGATTAACGCACGCTTAAACCTTGATGTCCCCGCCTGCCGCCGCGATTGTTGAACACAGGTTTCCCACACAATGAATTCGCGCTCCAAGTCCGCCTTGAACAAGTCTGCCTTGAACAAGACCGCTCTCAAGAAGTCTGCTCCCGGCAAGCCCGCTCCCCGCAAGCCAAGCACCAAAAAATCCGCCGCCAAGGCAAGACCCTCCAAAGCTGCACCCTCCAAAGCTGCGAGCAAGACCGGCAAGCTTCCGGAGTGGAACCTGGCCGACCTCTATTCCGGGATCGCGGCGCCGGAGGTGGCGCGCGATCTCGAAAAGCTGGATGCCAACTGCATCGCCTTCGAGACGGACTACAGGGGCAAGCTGGCGACAGGGACAGCAAACGAAGATGGCGGAAAGTGGCTCGCCGAGGCGGTGCGACGCTATGAGGCGATCGACGATCTCGCCGGCCGTCTCGGCTCCTATGCCGGGCTCGTCCATGCCGGCGACAGTGTGGACCCTGCGATTTCAAAGTTTTACGGCGACGTGTCCGAGCGGCTGACGGCGGCGTCCACGCATCTGTTGTTCTTCGCGCTCGAACTCAACCGGATCGATGACGATATTTTGAATCGCGCGATGCAGGCCGCCGAGCTCGCGCACTACCGTCCCTGGATCGAGGATCTGCGCAAGGAGAAGCCGTACCAGCTCGATGACAAGCTGGAGCAGCTTTTCCTGGAGAAGGCGCAGACCGGCTATTCAGCCTTCAACCGGCTGTTCGATCAGACCATCTCCGGCCTCCGTTTCAAGGTCGGCGCCAAGGAGCTCGCGATCGAGCCGACGCTGAATCTGCTGCAGGATCGCGACGGCGCCAAGCGCAAGAGCGCGGCGGAGGCACTGGCGAAGACCTTCAAGGCCAATGAGCGGACCTTTGCGCTGATCACCAACACGCTCGCCAAGGACAAGGACATCTCCGACCGCTGGCGCGGCTTCAAGGACGTGGCCGATTCTCGCCATCTGAACAACCGCGTCGAGCGGGAGGTCGTCGACGCGCTGGTCGCCTCGGTTCGCGCAGCCTATCCGAAGCTGTCGCATCGCTATTATGCGCTGAAGGCGAAATGGTTCGGCAAGAAGCGGCTGGCCTATTGGGACCGCAACGCGCCGCTGCCTTTTGCGGCGACCGATGTCATCGCCTGGCCGGAGGCGCGCAGCATGGTGCTGACGGCCTATCGCGGCTTCTCGCCTAAAATGGCCGATATCGCCGAGCGCTTCTTCACCGACCGCTGGATCGACGCGCCGGTGCGGCCGGGCAAGGCGCCCGGTGCGTTCTCGCATCCGACCACGCCGTCGGCGCACCCTTACGTGCTCATGAACTACCAGGGCAAGCCGCGCGACGTGATGACGCTCGCGCACGAGCTCGGCCATGGCGTCCATCAGGTGCTCGCGGCAAAGAACGGCGCGCTGATGGCGCCGACGCCGTTGACGCTGGCGGAGACCGCGAGCGTGTTCGGCGAAATGCTCACCTTCAAGCGGCTGCTGGCCCAGACCAAGAGCGCGAAGCAGCGCCAGGCGCTGCTCGCCGGCAAGGTCGAGGACATGATCAACACCGTGGTGCGGCAGATCGCGTTCTACTCCTTCGAGCGCGCGGTCCACACCGAGCGCAAGAACGGCGAGCTCACCGCGACGCGGCTCGGCGAGATCTGGCTGTCGGTGCAGGGCGAGAGCCTCGGGCCGGCGATCGAGATCAAGGCGGGTTACGAGAACTACTGGATGTACATCCCGCACTTCATCCATTCGCCGTTCTACGTCTACGCCTACGCGTTCGGCGACTGTCTCGTGAACTCGCTCTATGCCGTCTACGAGAACGCGGCCGAGGGTTTCGCCGAGCGCTATCTCGACATGCTCGCCGCCGGCGGTACCAAGCACTATTCCGAGCTGCTGCGGCCATTCGGATTAGATGCGAAGGACCCAAAGTTCTGGGACGGCGGGCTCAGCGTCATCGCCGGGATGATCGACGAGCTGGAGGCGATGGGCTGACGCATTCGCCATCCGTAAAACATCCGTTGAACCGACTCTGTTGGTTGTGTTATACAAGTGTATAACGCGCCGGAGGTCAGCCATGAAAATTGAGATCAAGAAGATCGGCAATTCGGATGGTTTGCTGTTGCCACGCGAGCTGATGCAGCGCCTCGATCTCAAGCGCGGCCAGCAATTGCATGTGGTGGAATTGCCTGGTGGTGGTTTTCAGCTGCTGCCCTACGACCCCGATTTCGAGCGGACGATGGAGATCGCCGACGAGATCATGGATAAGTATCGCGACACGCTCGCTGCGCTCGCAAAATAGCTGGCGATGCGCATGAGCGATCCTCAGGAGCCGCTCTGGGTCACCTACGAGCAGGCTGTCGCAATTCATGGTCGACAGCTCCGGCGCTTCGGCGGTGCGCCGCGATTGCGCGACGAAGGCATGCTGCGCTCGGCGCTGGAGCGCCCGATCAACAAATGGCGCTATGGACAGGCGCCGTTGGACGAACTCGCTGCAGCCTATGCATTCGACCTCGCGAAAAATCATGCATTCGTCGACGGAAACAAGCGCATCGCCTTCATGACCATGATGGCTTTTCTTCGCAAGAACGGCGTAGCTTTCAGCCCCGATCCCGCAGAAGCGACAGCGATCATCCTCTCTCTCGCTGCCGGCGAAGTCAGCGAGGAGAGCCTCGCGCGCTGGATCCGGGACAATTGGAATTCCAAATGACCCGATTTGCGGGAAAACCCCGCCTCGGTGCCGTTGCCCTGTCTAAATCTTTCAGGTATCCCAGCCCGAGAATTCGACGTTCGACTGGGGACATTCCATGGCTGACCATAGCGAAGTGGCGTACACCACCGCCGACGGCAACGACTACGTTGCCCACGAGCAGACCTATGAGGGCTTCATCAAGCTGGTGAAGTACGGCACGGTCTCGGTCGCGCTCATCGTGATCCTGATGGCGGTCTTTCTGACCTGATCCATCGTCGGCTGCATCCGCCAACGCCGGCGGCTGCTCATTAAATTTGCATACAAGCCGGTTTCAAAACCGGTATCCAAACGTTGCGGGAGTAACGCTAAGTTCGCGTGCGCGTTTTTGTCCGCGTCGCCGGAGGGCCTATGAAGATCGCCGTTGCCAAAGAAATAGATCCGTCGGAGCCGCGGGTCGCCGCTTCGCCTGATACGGTGAAGAAGTTCAAGGCGTTGGGCGCCGAGATCGCCGTCGAGCCGGGTGCCGGCATCAAATCGGGGCTTCCGGATTCCGAATTCACCGCGGCCGGCGCCACCGTCAGCGCTGACGCGCTCAAGGACGCCGACATCATCATCAAGGTGAAGCGCCCCGAGGCGTCCGAGCTGGCGCAGTACAAGCGCGGCACCCTCGTCATCGCGATCATGGACCCCTACGGCAACGATGCCGCGCTGAAGACGATGGCCGATGCGGGCATCGCCGCCTTCGCGATGGAATTGATGCCGCGCATCACCCGAGCGCAGGTGATGGACGTGCTGTCCTCGCAGGCCAACCTCGCCGGCTACCGCGCCGTGATCGAGGGCGCCGAAGCCTTCGGCCGCGCCTTTCCGATGATGATGACCGCAGCCGGCACCGTGCCTGCCGCAAAGGTGTTCGTGATGGGCGTCGGCGTCGCCGGCCTCCAGGCGATCGCGACCGCGCGCCGTCTCGGCGCCGTCGTGACCGCGACCGACGTGCGGCCCGCCACCAAGGAGCAGGTGGAATCCCTCGGCGCGAAATTCCTCGCCGTCGAGGACGAGGAGTTCAAGAACGCGCAGACCGCCGGCGGCTACGCCAAGGAAATGTCGAAAGAATACCAGGCCAAGCAGGCCGCGCTCACCGCCGAGCACATCAAGAAGCAGGACATCGTCATCACCACTGCGCTGATTCCGGGCCGCCCGGCGCCGAAGCTTGTCAGTGCCGACATGGTCAAGTCGATGAAGCCCGGCTCGGTGCTCGTCGACCTCGCCGTCGAGCGCGGCGGCAATGTCGAGGGTGCGAAGCCGGGCGAGGTCGTCGATGTCGATGGCATCAAGATCGTCGGCTACACCAACGTCGCCGGCCGCGTCGCAGCCTCGGCCTCCAGCCTCTATGCCCGCAATCTGTTCTCCTTCATCGAGACCATGGTCGACAAGAAGGAGAAGAAGCTCGCCGTGAACTGGGACGACGAGCTCGTCAAGGCCACCGCGCTGACGAAGGACGGCGCCGTGATCCACCCGAACTTCCAGCCGAAGGTTTAAGGAGAGCCGCCATGGAGCACGCTGCACAGGTCGTCGACCCCTTCATCTTCCGGCTGTCGATCTTCGTTCTCGCCGTCTTCGTCGGTTATTTCGTGGTGTGGTCGGTGACGCCCGCGCTGCACACGCCGCTGATGAGCGTGACCAACGCGATCTCCTCGGTGATCGTGGTCGGCGCGCTGCTCGCCGTCGGCGTCGGCATGGTTTCGAGCGGCTCGGGCTGGGCGCGCGGCTTCGGCTTCGTCGCGCTCGTCTTCGCCTGCGTGAACATCTTCGGCGGCTTCCTTGTCACCCAGCGCATGCTGGCGATGTACAAGAAGAAGTCGAAGTAAGCGGCCACCTCGGGCTGAAGGGATCAATGGGGACCTGAGATGAGCGCCAATCTCTCTGCATTCTTGTATCTCGTGGCGGGGGTGCTGTTCATCCTGTCGCTGCGCGGGCTGTCGAGCCCGGCAACCTCGCGCCAGGGCAATCTGTTCGGCATGATCGGCATGGCGATCGCGGTCGCCACCACGCTGGCGAGCCATCCGCCGGCCGATGGCGTGGCCTGGGTCCTCGTGATCCTCGCGGTCGCGATCGGCGGCGGCATCGGCGCGGTGATCGCCCGTCGCGTGCCGATGACCTCGATGCCGGAACTGGTCGCCGCCTTCCACTCGCTGGTCGGCATGGCCGCCGTGCTGGTCGCCGCCGGCGCGTTCTACGCGCCGGAGGCATTCGACATCGGCAAGCCTGGCGCCATTCATGCATCAAGTCTGGTCGAAATGTCGCTCGGCGTCGCCATCGGCGCGCTGACCTTCACCGGCTCGGTGATCGCGTTCCTGAAGCTGTCCGCGCGCATGAGCGGCGCGCCGATTATCCTGCCCGCCCGTCACATCATCAACATCGCGCTCGCCGTGGCGCTGGTGTTCTTCATCGTCCGTCTCGTCCTCACCGGCGGCGCGTTCGACTTCTGGATGATCACCATCATCGCGCTGGCGCTCGGCGTGCTCATGATCATCCCGATCGGCGGCGCCGACATGCCGGTCGTGATCTCGATGCTGAACTCCTATTCCGGCTGGGCGGCCGCCGGCATCGGCTTCACGCTCGGCAATTCCGCGCTGATCATCACCGGCGCGCTGGTCGGATCGAGCGGCGCGATCCTGTCCTACATCATGTGCCACGCGATGAACCGGTCCTTCATCTCGGTCATCCTCGGCGGCTTCGGCGGCGAGACCGCGGCGGCCGGCGGCGCCACGGGCGAGCAGAAGCCCGCCAAGCTCGGCTCGGCGGACGATGCCGCCTTCATCATGAAGAACGCCTCCAAGGTCATCATCGTGCCCGGCTACGGCATGGCGGTGGCGCAGGCGCAGCACGCGCTGCGCGAGATGGCGGACATGCTAAAGAAGGAAGGCGTCGAGGTGAAATACGCCATTCACCCGGTCGCCGGCCGCATGCCCGGCCACATGAACGTGCTGCTGGCCGAAGCCAACGTGCCCTATGACGAGGTGTTCGAGCTCGAGGACATCAACAGCGAATTCGCGCAGGCCGACATCGCTTTCGTGATCGGCGCCAACGACGTCACCAACCCGGCGGCCGAAGAGGACAAGACTTCGCCGATCTACGGCATGCCGGTGCTCCAGGTCTGGAAGGCCGGCACGGTGATGTTCATCAAGCGCTCGCTGGCCTCTGGCTATGCTGGCATCGACAATCCGCTGTTCTACCGCGACAATACCATGATGCTGCTCGGCGACGCCAAGAAGGTCACCGAGAACATCGTCAAGGCGATGTAGCGCCAGGCGCGCGGACCGTGGCCATCAATTAGGAATGGCACCAGTCCCATCGCATGCCGCCCAAAGCGACGCGCGAGCAGCGCATCGCCTGGCACGCTGCCCACAAGGCGGCGTGCGGCTGCCGCGACGTTCCGGCGAGCCTGCGGCCCGACGTCATGAAATTGCTGTGGAGCCGTCGCAAGCCCTAGTCTCAACCGAGGGGCCGGCCGCGCAAATGATGACAATCGTCAAGTGGATCGCCATCCTGCTCGTGACCGTCTATCTCGTCGGTCTCGTCGTGCTGTACGTCCGCCAGCGCGAGATGCTGTTTCCGATCCCGCCCGTTGGCCGCACCGCACCCGATGCTGCGGGCCTTCCCGAGGCACAAGAGCATGTCCTGACCACGTCTGATGGCGAGCAGGTCATCGTCTGGCACGTGCCGGCCAAGCCCGGTCGTTCCGTGATCCTCTACTTCCACGGCAATGGCGATTTTCTCGCCGGCCGCGTCGGCCGTTTCAAGGCGATGACCGCCGACGGCACCGGCCTCGTTGCGTTGTCCTATCGCGGCTATGGCGGCTCGAGCGGGGTGCCGAGCGAGCAGGGCCTGCTGCGCGACGCTGCCGCCGCCTACGCGTTCACCACCGCGCGTTATGCGGCGGAACGAATCGTCGCCTGGGGCTTTTCGCTCGGGACGGGCGTCGCAGTCGCGCTCGCCTCGGAGCATCGCGTTGGAAAACTCATCCTGGAGGCGCCCTATACCTCGACGGCCGACATTGCGGGGGCATCGTTCTGGTTCGTTCCGGTCCGCCTTCTGATGCGTGACCCCTTCCATTCGGACCAGCGCATGTCGCGCGTCACGGTGCCGCTGCTCGTCATGCATGGCACCAATGACCATGTCATTTCGATCGTCTTCGGAGAGCGTCTGTTCGCACTCGCCCGCGAGCCCAAGCGGTTCGTTCGCATGGAGGGCGGCGGGCACGACGATCTCGATCAATATGGCGCGATCGAAACCGCGAGAGGCTTCATTGGCGGCTGACGGCTTGGCTCAACGTTACATCCCTGCGCTCGCCGTCTCCTGTTTGACGCTTCTGCCGCAGAATGCGCTTGCCGCGACCGGCCTCGATGGTGCGGCGATGCGCTGGCCCTATGCGCTGCCCTTTGCCGGCTTGTTGCTGTCGATTGCAATGGGGCCGCTGCTGTTGCCGAAGATCTGGCATCACCATTACGGCAAGATCACCGCTGCCTGGTCGCTGCTGGCGCTCGCCGCGCTCGTGGTCTTCGCCGGCGGCATGGCGACACTGGCGGCGCTGGTCCATGCCATGCTCGCCGAATATCTCGGCTTCATCGTGCTGCTGTTCGCGCTCTATGTCGTGGCCGGCGGCATCCTCATCACGGGCGACATCAAGGGCACGCCGGCGGCGAATGTCGGCATCCTCGCGCTCGGCACGCTGGGGGCGAGCATCGTCGGCACCACGGGTGCCGCGATGATCCTGATCCGCCCCTTGATCCGCGCCAACCGGCAGCGGCGCCACAACACCCATGTCGTCATCTTCTTTATCATCCTGGTGGCCAATGTCGGCGGCGCGCTGAGCCCGCTCGGCGATCCCCCGCTGTTCGTCGGCTTCCTGCATGGCGTTGACTTCTTCTGGACCACGCGGACCATCTGGTTGCAGACCGCACTCGTCGCCGTCCTGCTGCTCGCGATCTTCGCCGTCGTCGACGTCTGGCGCTTTCGCAGTGAGCCGCCGCCCGCCGTCACAGGCCGGGGAGAGCCGTTGCGCATCCGCGGCCTCGTCAATCTGGTGCTGATCGCAGCCGTTGTCGCCAGCCTTCTCGCCTCGGCGATGTGGAGGCCCGACATCGCTTTCGACATTTTCGGCACCAAGCTGGAGCTGGAGGACGTCGCGCGCAACCTGGCGCTGCTGGCCATCGCGGCGCTGTCGGTGTGGCTGACGCCCGACGAGCACAGGCAGGCCAACGGCTTCACCTGGGAGCCGATCCGCGAGGTCGCAAAACTGTTCGCGGGCATCTTCGTCGCCATCATCCCGGTCATTGCCATGCTGAATGCCGGCCATCACGGCGCGTTCGCCTGGCTGCTGTCGGCGGTGACGGCGCCGGATGGCGCACCGCGCGAGGTCGTCTATTTCTGGTTCACCGGCCTGATGTCCGCGTTCCTCGACAATGCGCCGACCTATCTGCTGTTCTTCGAGCTCGCTGGCGGCAATCCGCAGGTGCTGATGCATCAGCTCTCGGGCACGCTCGCCTCGATCTCCATGGGAGCGGTCTACATGGGAGCGCTCACCTATATCGGCAACGCGCCGAACTTCATGGTGAGCAGCATCGCCCGCGAGAACGGCATCGCGATGCCGAGCTTCTTCGGTTATCTCCTGCGCGCCGGCGCCGTGCTGATCCCGCTGTTCCTGTTGCTGACGTTCCTGCCGGTCGCACCGATCCTGCACTGGCATTGAATCTGCCGGCCGATTTGCTATTGCTCGCTTTCGTAGTTGGAGCCGATGGATGAGCGCGCATGATCCGATGCCCCGGTCGGCCTGGGTCTTTCCGGCGCTGTCCCTGCTGTTGTTCGCAGCCGTCAGCGCCACGGATTACGTCTTCACGCTGTCGTTTGGCGGTCTTCTCTTCACCGTCGTCCTTCTGGTCATCCTGTTCGGCACGGTGTTCGCGGCGGTTCATCATGCCGAGGTGATCGCGGAGCGGGTCGGCGAACCCTATGGCACGCTGGTGCTGACGCTCTCGGTGACCATCATCGAGGTCGCGCTGATCACCACGATCATGCTGGGCGAAAAGCCCGCCCCGGCACTGGCCCGCGACACCGTGTTCGCCGTGGTCATGATCGTCTGCAACGGCCTCGTCGGGCTCTGCATCTTCATCGGCGGCCTGCGCTATCGCGAGCAGGGTTTTCAGCTCTCCGGCGCCAACGTCTATCTCAGCGTCCTGTTCGCGCTCGCGACCATCACGCTGATCCTGCCGAACTACACCACCACCACGCCGGGGCCGGTCTATTCGGCGGTCCAGCTCGGCTTCGTCGACGTGGTCACGCTGGCGCTCTATGCGGTGTTTCTCTACACCCAGACGGTCCTGCACAAGGATTACTTCGTCCACGAGCGGGCGTACGGCGGCAGCGGCGAGGTGCATCTGTCGGGCAGGATGCTGGTGCTCAGCGTCGTGCTGCTGCTGATCGCGCTGCTAGCGGTCGTGCTGCTCTCCAAGAAGTTCTCGCTGGTGGTCGACGCCGTCGCGGCCAAGATCGGCGCGCCGCCGGCCTTTGCCGGGCTTCTGGTCGCGCTTCTGATCCTGATGCCGGAAGGCGTCGCGGCCGTCTCGGCGGCCCGCCAGAACGACCTCCAGAAGAGCATCAACCTCGCTCTGGGATCGTCGCTCGCGACCATCGGCCTGACCATTCCTGCCGTCGGCGTCGCCACTTACGCGCTCGACAAGGAGCTCGAGCTCGGCCTCGGCGCCCAGGGCAGCGTGCTCCTGCTGCTGACCTTCTTCCTGAGCATGCTGACCTTCGGCACGGGCAGGACCAATGTCCTGTTCGGCCTGGTGCATATGGTGGTATTTGCCGTCTACGTCTTCATGGTTTTCGTACCCTAGAAGGAGCTCCCAGTGCTTGCCGCCCAGTCCGAGGTTCAGGTCGACAACGAAGAGGTCCGGGTGACGGAATGGCGGCTTGCCCCCGGCAGCGCCACCGGTCATCACACCCATGGCATGGACTATGTGATCGTTCCGGTCGCCGCCGGCGAGATGACCATCGTCGCGCCCAATGGCGAAAGGTCCAAGGCTCAGCTTGCCGCCGGGAAATCCTATTTTCGCAAGGCCGGCGTCCAGCATGACGTACTTAACGAAACCTCAACTGAGATCGTGTTCCTTGAAATTGAGCTGAAACGCTAGGGTCGCGCCCCCTGTTTGCCATCGATCCGTCGCAGTTGATCCCTCACAATGCCCTAAAGTTCCCGCATCAGGTCGCGCGGGGAGTGTGGTCGGAATGCTGAAATACCTCGCAAAAATTTCGATGGATATTTTCCCCTCGGTGCTCGCGACGATCATCGGGGCCTACATCGTCAATCATTACATCAACGCCAAGCCCGCCGCCGACACCCCAGCCGCCGTAACCGCGCCTGCCCAGACCGGCAGCGACGGCAAGCCCACCGATACCGCCAACCTTCCCGCTCCCGGCGTCAAGGCCAAGGGCATCCCCGAGAAGAGCGTGACGGACAAGGCGGCGGTCGAGAAGCCGGTCGATCATCCGCCGGCCGCCGAGACCAAGGCCGCAGACGTGGCTCCCGCTGAGACCGGCCCGCGCGGCCGTCCCTCTGCCCGCGACAAGGCCGCGGCGAAATCCGCACCGGCTGCCTCTGCTCCCGTGGTTGAGGCCAATTCGGCCCCGACGGCGGCTTCCCCGGCCCCCGATGCCAACGATCTGGCGCGTGCTGCGATCGAGCGTCTGCGCAAGTCGCCCGAGGGCAAGGCTGCCGAGGCCAGAGCGTCCGAGACCAAGCCGTCCGAGGCTCGCGCGTCGGAGACCAAGCCGGCTGAGCCTGCGGTGCGGGACGCCGCCCGCACGCCGGAGGCCCCGCGGGTCGTGAATGTGGAGCCGTCTCCAGTCCGTCCGCTGCCGCCGCCGATCAATGTCTCGACGCCCTCACCCGAGGCCTATGGCAATGGGGGCTCCAATCCGCCCTACACGGCCTCGATCGGCAACGATGATCCGAATCGGGTGACGCCGCCGGCCGACATTCCCGTGCCGGTCATCGCACCGCCGCTCGACCTGCGTGCCGATGCGGGCGCCGCCCTGCCGCGGCCGAAGAAGACCAATGTCGCCGACGAGATGCTGTCGGGCATGAAGTCGATGTTCAACGCCGTTCTGCCCAAGAGCGCCACGCCCGACTAGAACTCCGCTCAGCCTGCGCCAAACCGTCAGCCGCCGACGCGGGCGAGACCACTGCGGGCGGGTTCGTCGCGTGGACGAAGCGCGACCGCCTTGGTGTAGGACGCCGCCGCCTTGGCTTTGTCGCCCAGGCGCTCATAGACCTGACCGCGCGCGGTCCAGACCTGGGCATTGTTCGGATCGGCCTCGGAGGCTTCATCGAGATCGGCTGCGGCCTCCTTGACCTTGCCGAGCGCGAGATAGCTGTTGGCGCGGCCCAGCAGCGGCTCGGCCTTTTGCGGGTTGAGTCCGCTGGCGGCGCTGAAATCGGCGATCGCGAAGTCGTGCTGGTTGTTGCCTTGGTAGATCAGGGCGCGGCCATAGAGCGCCTGCGCATTGTAGGGATCGAGGCCGATCGCGCGATTGAACTCGTCGAGCGCTGCCGCGGTCTCGCCTGACTTCGCCAGGGACTGGGCCTTCGCGGTATGGGCCTGGGCTTCGGTGACGTTGCCGGCGCTGACGGCGCTCTCGGCCGGCGCGGCGGCCTTGGGGGCCTCCTGCGGCTTGTCCTTCTCCGGCATCAGCGAGCCCAGATCGAACGAGCAGCCGCCCAGCACGATCCCCGTCAGGGCCGCCGCGAGCGGCGGCTGCCAGATCCGGCGCCGTCGCGGAAGGCCGCGCTGGGAGAAAGGAGAGGCCATCTACGGTTGGCTCGCGCTAGAGCTTGATCCGACAAGTCCTCAAAACAATAACGCGGGCCTGGGGCCCGCGTCATCGAAAACTAGAGTCTTGCTGAATCGGCTCAGCGCGGTCCGCGCGGACCTGCGCCGGGGCCGCCACGACCGCCGCGATCACCGCCCGGACCGGCGCCGAACACCGGCTTCGGCTTCATCGGCAGCAGGCCTTCGCGCTGCAGCTTCTTGCGGGCCAGCTTGCGCGCGCGGCGCACGGCTTCGGCCTTTTCGCGGGCCTTCTTCTCGGAGGGCTTCTCGTAATGACCGCGGAGCTTCATCTCGCGGAAAATTCCCTCGCGCTGCATCTTCTTCTTCAGCGCCTTGAGGGCTTGATCAACATTGTTATCGCGAACGAGAACCTGCACGCGGCATCCTCTTCAGGTGGATCGGATTTGAATTCTGGTAAGTCAAAGGGGATGGCGAAACGCGCAAGCCCTTAACCTTGAGCGCGCGGATGTATCAGACAAAACCGCAGATGTCCACCGGCCAAGCGGGTTTTTGGGCCAAGTTCGGCCATTAAATGCGGCGAAAATACCTTCATGCGGCCGCGATTTGGGCGATTTGGCGCCGAGGACGGGGCCGCACCGGAGCTTTGTTCCGGAATCTTTGCAATGAGGGGACCACAATGGACGTCAAAAAATATGCTGCCGAAGCCATCGGCACCTTCTGGCTCACATTCGCGGGCTGCGGAAGCGCGGTGATCGCCGCCGGCTTCCCGCAGGTCGGGATCGGGCTGGTCGGCGTGTCCCTGGCCTTTGGATTGAGCGTCGTCACTATGGCCTACGCGATCGGCCATATCTCCGGCTGTCATCTCAACCCGGCCGTCACGGTCGGCCTTGCCGCCGGTGGCCGTTTTCCGGTGGGGCAGGTTCTGCCTTACATCGTCGCTCAGGTGGCGGGCGCGATCATTGCCGCCTCGCTGCTCTATGTCATTGCGAGCGGAGCGCCCGGCTTCGACGTCGGCAAGGGCTTTGCCTCCAACGGCTATGACGCGCATTCGCCCGGCCAGTACAGCATGATCGTGTGCTTCCTCACCGAGGTGGTGATGACCATGATGTTCCTGTTCATCATCATGGGGGCGACCCATGGCCGCGCGCCGGCGGGTTTCGCGCCGCTGGCGATCGGCTTCGCGCTCGTGATGATCCACCTCGTCAGCATTCCCGTCACCAACACATCGGTGAACCCAGCACGCAGCACCGGCCCGGCACTGTTCGTCGGCGGCTGGGCGCTGGCGCAGCTCTGGCTGTTCTGGGTCGCGCCGCTGATCGGCGGCGCGCTCGGCGGAGTGATCTATCGCTGGCTCAGCGAGGAGCCCACGGGTGTCGTTGCGGGCGTGAAGACGGCGTAGTCACAAGCACCCGGCGGGATTGCAGCCTTTGCTGCGATCCCGTCACTTGTCCCGGGGCGGCCTGACTTCGGTCACGTGGCCCATCTTGCGGCCGGGGCGCGGCGCGCCCTTGCCGTAGATGTGCACGGTCGCGCCCGGCACGCTCAGCCACTTTTCGTAATCGTTGATCTCGTCGCCGATCAGATTGGTCATGGTGACGACGTCGCCGTGGCGCACCGGCTTGCCGAGCGGCCAGCCGGCGATGGCGCGGATGTGCTGCTCGAACTGCGAGACGGAGGCGCCGTCGAGCGTCCAGTGCCCGGAATTGTGCACGCGTGGCGCGATCTCGTTCACCAGCACCTTGGGTCCGGTGCCGTTGTTCAGCACGAACATTTCGACGGCGAGCACGCCGACATAGTCGAGCGCGCTCGCGATCTTGCTCGCGATGCTGCGCGCCTCCTCGGCGAGCGCGTCAGGGATCGGCGCGGGCGCACGCGATATCTTCAGGATGTGGTCGCGGTGCTCGTTCTCGGTGACGTCGAAGCACTCGACCTCGCCCGTGGCCGCGCGCGCGGCGATCACGGAGATCTCGCGCTCGTAGGGCACGAAGGCCTCCAGGATCGCCGATTTGGTGGCGAGGCTGGTCCACACCTTCGCGATGTCGTCGCCCTCGCGGATGATGGCCTGGCCCTTGCCGTCATAGCCGAAGCGGCGGGTTTTCAGCACCGCTGGAAGGCCGATCCTGGCGATCGCCTCGCGCAGCGAGGAGACGGAGGTGACGTCGGCGTAGGCGGCAGTGCCGATCCCGAGCTTCGTCACGAAATCCTTCTCGGCGAGCCGGTCCTGGGT
This sequence comes from Bradyrhizobium sp. USDA 336, assembly GCF_044908355.1. Classification (NCBI taxonomy): domain Bacteria; kingdom Pseudomonadati; phylum Pseudomonadota; class Alphaproteobacteria; order Hyphomicrobiales; family Nitrobacteraceae; genus Bradyrhizobium; species Bradyrhizobium sp. USDA 336. Next base: position 7,052,610 of record NZ_JBIYDC010000002.1, read on the forward strand.
CGTCTCGAGGATCTTGCGGTTGGGCAGCACCGGGCGGCGCGCGTCCAATACCAGCGCGGCTGCCGCCGGCACGTTCTCGAATTCGTAGGTGATGACGTCGACATCATGTGCGAACAATTCGAGCGCCTCGACGTCGGCATATTCGGCGCAGGTCGCGTTCAGCACGACGTCGAAGGCCGGTGAATCGGGATCGGGCGAGAACACCTGGCAGCGCAGGCCGAGTCGCGCCGCGGCCATGGCAAGCATCCGGCCCAATTGTCCGCCGCCGAGGATTCCGATGGTGTCACCGGGCTTCAGCTTCACGTGCCTGGTGCCCATCACGCCTTGTCCTCCGGCCGCTCGGCGACCGCCTCGGTCTGGGCCTTGCGCCAGGCGGCGAGGCGATCCGACAGGGCCGGGTCGGACAATGCCAGCACGGCGGCTGCCAGCAGCGCAGCATTGATCGCGCCGGCCTTGCCGATGGCGAGGGTGCCGACCGGAATGCCCGCGGGCATCTGGACGATTGAATAGAGCGAATCGACGCCCTTGAGCGTCTTGGATTCGACGGGAACGCCAAACACCGGGAGTTCCGTCAGCGCCGCCGCCATGCCGGGCAGATGGGCCGCGCCACCGGCGCCGGCGATGATAATCTTGTAACCTGCGGCCTTGGCACCCTTGGCGAATGCGAACAGCCGGTCGGGCGTGCGGTGGGCCGAGACGATGCGGCTGTCGGCAACAATGCCGAGCGCGTCAAGCGTGTCGGCGGCGTGCCGCATCGTTTCCCAGTCCGACTGGCTTCCCATGATGATGGCGATCGGCGCGGTCATGACGTCAATTGTGCCCAGAAAAACAGAGAGATAGGCCAGATTAATGATTCCGGCCGGCGGCTCGCAAGGCGGTGGCAAGGAGAAGGGAATCCACTATCCTGTCTTGGTGAATCCCCGCAAGCCTTCATTGAGCAGGATGCCCATGAAGAAACCGAAAAGGGCGAGCCCTGCGAAGGCCAGAAAGGGCCGGAACATCAGCGCCGCCCGATCCAAAGCCGTTTCGAGCCGCGCGGCCAAACCGGCCTTGCGCAGAGCGCCGGCTGCCGATGACGACAAGGCGATCATCCGCGGCCTCAGGAGCAAGCTCAAGGCGGCCCTGCTGCGGATCTCGGAGCTCGAGGCGGCCGCCGACACCGATTTCCTGCTCGGGATTCCCAACCGGCGCGGTTTCGAGCGCGAGCTCGCGCGCGCCATCGCCTATATGAAGCGTTACCGCGCCAGCGGGGCGCTGATCGTGCTCGACGTCGATCGGTTGAAGCCGATCAACGATTCCTTCGGTCATGCCGCCGGCGATGAGGTGCTCAAGGCGATCGTCGCCACGTTGACGCGACAGGTCCGCGCCTCCGACGTGATCGGCCGCCTTGGCGGCGACGAGTTCGCGCTGCTGCTCTGGAATCTCAGCGAGACCGATGCCAAGGCGAAGGCCGCGGCCTTGGAGCAGGCGATCGACGAATTGTCATTCGTTTTTCGCGGCCAGCACGTGACCGCGGGCGCCTCGGCCGGCGTCGCGCTGCTCGGTCCGCAATCCGCTGCAGGCCGCGCCCTGGAGGAGGCGGATGCCGCCATGTATGTGCGCAAGGCGAGCCGCCGGCACGAGCCGCGGATCAAGCTGGTCGGCAGCGAGCGCTAGTCTACAGGGAGGCAAGATCTTCCGGCACGTTGCCGAACTTGCGCAGCAGCGTCGCGCCGCCAAATTCGCCCGTCATGGGATCGCCGCTGCGGCTGAATGCGATTGCGCCGATATGGCCGGCGCCGCGCGCCAGCATCTCGGCGCGTCGCAGCGCCGCCGTCGAGGACTGGCACTCCTCTGCAGCGCCTGCGACGGGTGATCCGTCGTCATCGATCAAGAAGGGCATTGCAACGTAATAGGTCACATCCGACATGGCGTTGCTCCAAGGTTGAAGATTATGCGGCGCTGCTCTTGCTCCGCATCTTGCTGCGCGAGATCTCCGGAATGCAGCCGGCGGAAATCGCCGCCTGCAATTCCTCCAGCTCGGCTTCCAGATATTCGTTGGCCATGATCAGCGCCTTGATGGTGCTGCGCAGATTGCCGTCGCACATCGCGATCGCCTGATCGCAGGCCTGTTCGTAATGGCTGTTGTCGAAAAGGGCGGTTGCCGACATCTGCGTTGTCCTCGTGTGTTGTCCTTGAGCGTTCTCTGAGGTGTTGGGGTGCCCGCGAATGTTCCTATTTTGTTCTTATTGAGTCAAGCGGATTCGGAAGCGGCGGGGCGCCGCGCAAGACCGGCTCACGGTCAGGCGATGATGTCGGGGGTGATCTGGTCTTCGATGAACGCGATACGGTCGCGCAACAACAGCTTGCGCTTCTTCAGGCGCTGTAACCGCAACAGGTCGGGGGCGGGCGATTGATGCAACGCATCGATCGCCGCATCGAGATCTCGGTGTTCCTGCTGCAACCGGGTGAGCTCGGCTTCGAGTTCACGCTCATCTTCATTGGTCATGTCTGCGGTGGCCGAAAACCGATAGGCGTGAGATCCGGGCTGTGGATGCCCTGTGGAAATTATCGTCCTTGCGCCGCGTGATCGCAAGCGATCTGCGATCCCCCGTCGCCAATCTCCCGCAACATATTTCTGCAGGGAGCCGCGGCGGTGCGCCGGCGTATTGATATCATGGATTTTTCCGGCGTGGTTCCTTAGTCACGCTTCGTTACATATGAACTTTCAAAAATGACGCTGCAACGACGGATACCCATCGACAGGACGAATCGGTGATGTAGACTTGGTTGTCCGGATCGAATCCTAAAGGTTCAACCCTACCGAGGAGGTTTCGAATGACAATTCAGGCACATCTCGTTGAATTGGAACGGAAGCACAAACTTCTCGAAAACGAATTGCACGAAGCTCTCGTGCACCTTTCAACAGACGACCTGCAAATTGTTGAGTTGAAGCGCCGGAAGTTGATGGTCAAGGACCAGATCGAGCGTCTGAAGCAATCTGGCGACACGCTCCACTAGTAACCCCCGTGACAGTGTAGAGTTGATCACGTCCTTCACGCAGGGATGAGAGCATTCGTGCTCATCCCTGCTGCAAGGTGTGTACCGTGCACGCGGTTGTGCGGCGCTCACTCTTGCTTGGACCCGTGGTTCTCGACGCGCACACTTATCCGCTTCTCGAAACGCTCTCGATGTCTGCGAGTTCGGCGACGTGATCGGCGATCGCGAGCGAGGACGTCAGTCCCGGCGATTCGATGCCGAACAGATTGATCAGGCCTGCAACGCCGTGATCGCGCGGGCCCTGCATCAAGAAATCCTGCGTGGCCACGGCCGGAGGCACGATCTTCGGGCGGATGCCCGAATAGCTCGGCATCAGCGCGCCGTCAGGCAGCGTCGGCCAGTATTTGCGGATCGCGGGATAGAAGCGCTCGGCGCGTGACGGATCGACCTCGTAGTCGATCGTCTCGATCCATTCGACGTCAGGCCCGAAGCGCGCCTGTCCTGCCATGTCCAGCGTCAGGTGCACGCCCAGGCCGCCGGGCTCTGGCACCGGATAGATCAGGCGCGAGAACGGCGCCCTGGCGTTGCAGCTGAAGTAGTTTCCCTTGGCGAGATAGGCCGGCGGAATCCGGTCCAGCGGCATGCCGTCGATGCAGCGCGCCACATGCGTCGCCGACAGCCCCGCGGCGTTGACGAGGAGGCTGCATTGCAGCGTCATCGGTGCCTCGCCGCCGGCATCGATCTCGATGAGGCCGGCCGCCGCCTTGGCACGGATCAGCGGGGTGTGAAACGCGAAAGCTGCGCCGGCGTCCTCGGCTTCGCCGCGCAGCGAGAGCATGTAGGCGTGGCTGTCGATGATGCCCGTCGACGGTGACAGCAGCGCGGCGTCGCAGGCGAGCGCCGGCTCCAGCGCGCGTGCGGCCTCGCCCGAGAGCAGCTGCATGTCGAGCACGCCGTTGGCCTCGGCGTGCGCCTTGATCGATTGGAGCTTCTCGGTCTCCTTCGGGCTGGTCGCGACGATCAGCTTGCCGCAATTCTTGTGCGGGATGCCGCGCTCGGCGCAGTAGCGGTACAGCGCGTGCTTGCCTGCCACGCACATGCGCGCCATCCAGCTCCCGGCCCGGTAGTAGATGCCGGCATGGATCACCTCGCTGTTGCGCGAGGAGGTGACGGTGCCGATCGCCTCGGCTTCCTCGAGCACGATCACCTCGCGCCCGGCCTGGGCGAGCTTCCGGGCCACCGCGAGCCCGACCACGCCGGCTCCGATGACGACGCAATCGACCCTATCCATGGTTGTGCAGGAAACCAGTTGGAAGCACCGGTGGCGCACGGTCCGGATGCGGCGGCGCAGGCGGGGCTTCCGTTAAGAAGTCGTTTATCATGTCAGGGCAATTGCCGCATTTTATGTCACATTATTCTGTTGTGCCCACAGGCGTTTACCCGATCCAAACCCGCGAGGCCAGACAATCCGACGTTGAAATCGCGGGTGGCTGATGGCTGAGAAGAACTGGCACGTGGGCAGCACGCTTTCGATTGCTGTGCACGCCCTCCTATGCCTGGCCGTTACGGGCGCGCCTGCGCGCGCCTTTGCGGCATCGGACAGACTTGCCGTTCCGGGCGATCTCACCAGGCTTGATCCCGGCGTGATCTGGGAAGCCCTCATCGCGGGCATCGTGGTCTGCTCGTTCCTCGCCGCGATCGGGCTGTGGATCCATTCCTCGCTGCGCCGGTCCAGCCGTTTGCAGCTGCGTCGAAACGCCTTCATCTCCTCCGCCATGAACAACCTCAACCAGGGCGTGGTGATGACGGATGCGCAGCGCCGCGTCATCTTCTGCAATGACCGCTATCTCGAGATCTATGGCCTGACGCGATCCGACCTCCGGCCCAACATGACCGGTTGCGACATCCTGAGGCTGCGCCGCGAGCGCGGAGTGCTCGGCGTCACCGATGACGAATTTTACGAGAAGGCATCGAGCGCCAATGGCCTGACCACGGAACTGCCGGACGGACGGGCCATCCTGGTGAAGTATTTCGTGTTGCCGAACGGCGGCTCGGTGGCGACCCACCTCGACGTCACCGAGCAGCGCAACCTGTCGCGGCAGCTCGCCTCCACCAAGCAGTTCCTGGAATCGGTGCTCGATCATGTGCCGGCCTGCGTGGCGGCCAAGAACATCGAGGACGGCTGCTACATTTTCGCCAACAGCGCCTATGAGAAGTTCTGGGGATTGTCGCGGGACTTCGCCGTCGGCAGGAATGCACGGGAGCTGTTTGCGTCGGCCTCGGCGGCCAGCATCGAGGCCGCTGACCAAGCGGCGCTCAATTCACCGGATGGCCAGCACCGCAATGAGTTCGAGGTGGATCGTGCCGGCGCGCGGCGCATGGTCGCCTCGATCCGGATCGTGGTCCGCAACGAGAGCAACAAGCCCGAATTTCTGCTCATCCTATTCGAGGACATCACCGACCGCCGCTCGCTGTCGCAGGAGCTGGAGAGCACCAAGAAGTTCCTCGAGCTCGTGGTCGACAACATCCCGGTCGCGTTGATCGTGGAGCAGGTCAAGGATGGCCGCTATCTGCTCGCCAACCGCAGCGCGGAGACGATCCTCAACCGCAGGCGCGAGGAAGCCACCGGCCTGACCGCGTCCGACATCTTCAACGCCAAGGAAGCCAAGCTGATCGTCGCGCGCGACGAGGCCGCGATCAGGAAGCGCGGGATGATCACCGAGGAGCATCCGATCTCCACCAAGAACGGCCTGCGGCTGTTCCTCACCCGCCGCGCCACCGTGCTCAATGACGCCGGCGAGCCGCAATATCTGATCAAGACCCACGAGGACGTCACCGACCGCCGGCAGACCGAGTCGCGCATGGCGCACATGGCCTATCACGACGGCCTCACCGATCTGCCGAATCGCGCCGCCTTCCTGCAGGCTCTGACCCAGATGATCGAGGCTTGCGAGGGCACCCGCGAGGAGTTCGCGGTGCTCTGCGTCGACCTCGACGGCCTTAAGGAGGTCAACGACGTCTTCGGCCATGCGCTCGGCGACAAGCTCCTGATCGAGGTCGCCCATCGGCTCCAGGATTCCGCACGCGGCGGCGTGGTGGCGCGCCTGTCCGGGGACGAGTTCGGCCTGATCATCGACGGCAAGCAGCCCGAGGCGGGCCTCGCGCTGGCGCGGCAGATCGGCGAAGCCGTCGCGAAGGATTTTCAGATCGACGGCCGGCCGGTCCGCGCCGGCATCACCACGGGCATGTCGGTCTTCCCCCACAATGGCACCGATGGAGCCTCGCTGCTCGCCAATGCCGGCGCGGCGCTGTTCCGCGCCAAGCAGAAGTCGCGCGGCACGATCAGCCTCTACCAGCCCGAGATGGACCAGCAGATCCGCGACCGCCGCGTGCTGCACCAGGACCTCTCCATGGCGGTCAAGAACGGCGAGCTCTCGCTCGCCTTCCAGCCGCAGGGGGCCGCGGGCCACAGCGTCGCCGAGAGCGAGATCATCGGCTTCGAGGCGCTGGCGCGCTGGCAGCATCCCGTGCGCGGCCAGGTTTCGCCGGCCGAATTCATTCCCATCGCCGAGGAGAGCGGCCTCATCGTCGAGATGGGCGAGTGGATCCTGCGCGAGGCCTGCCGCGAGGCGGCGTCCTGGCCGAAGCCGCTGCAGGTCGCGGTCAATCTATCGCCGGCGCAGTTCATGCACGGCGATGTCGTCGGCCTCGTCCATTCGATCCTGATCGAGACGGGCCTTGCACCCGGCCGGCTCGAGCTCGAGATCACCGAAGGCGTTCTGATCGAGGATTTCGATCGCGGCCTTGCGCTGCTGCGCCGCCTGAAGGCGCTCGGCGTGCGCATCTCCATGGACGATTTCGGCAGCGGCTATTCCTCGCTGAGCTATCTCCAGGCGTTTCCGTTCGACAAGATCAAGATCGACCGCGCCTTCATCATCAATCTCGGCCGCAACCCGCAATCGGCGGCGATCGTCCGCGCCGTCATCGACCTCGGCCACGGCCTCGAAATGTCGATCATCGCCGAGGGCGTAGAGACGCTCGACCAGCTCGCCTTCCTCGCCAAGGAAGGCTGTGACGGGGTACAGGGCTATCTGCTCGGCAAGCCTTTGCCGATCGGCAAATATGCCGGGCTCATCGGCCGCGCCGAAGCCATGGAGCTTGCGCTGAAGACCGGTTAGAGCGTTTTCGAGCGAAGTGGACATCGGCTCGCGTCAAGAAAGCGCGTCAGAATATGAATCTAGAGCCACCGTTCCGATTTCATCGGAACGGAAATCGCTCTAGTGATGGGAGTGCTTCGCTCCCATTCGACGGCTTCATGGCGGACTACGACCTCGCGATCATCGGCGGCGGCCTGAACGGCGTCAGCCTCGCCCGCGATGCGGCGGGCCGCGGCCTGCGGGTGATCCTGTTCGAGCAGGGCGATCTCGGCGGCGCGGCGTCGTCGGCCACACCGCGGCTGATCCACGGCGATCTCTCGGTGCTGGAGCGCCGCGGCTTTTGGCGGGTGCGCCGGGCACTGGCCGAGCGCCGGACCTGGCTCGCCATCGCGCCGCATCTGGTGCGGCCGATGCGTTTCGTGATCCCCGCGCATGTGGACGAGCGTCCACCGTGGCTGCTGCGGGCCGGCCTGTTTCTTTATGACGTCCTCTCCGGCCGGAGCGGCCTGCCCGGATCGACGACCCTCGACATCACCCATCACCCGGTCGGCAACGCGCTGAAACGCCCGTTCGGCACGGCGTTCGAATATTCGGACTGTATCGTCGACGATTCCCGCCTTGTCGTGCTCACTGCGCTGGACGCCGCCGAGCGCGGTGCGACGATCCGGACCGGGGCGCGCTGCGTGCGTGCCGACCGAACCGACATCTGGCGGCTCGCCGTGGTCGATCGCGGCCACCGCCGCTCCGTTACAGCAAGGGCGCTGGCCAATACCAGTGGCGGCTGGACCTCGATCGTCGCGGAGACGGTCCTGCGCCAGCCGCAGCCCGCCGCGACGGCCATGCAGATGAGCCAGATCATCGTGCCCAGGCTGTTCGATTCAGACAATGTCTACGTGTTCCAGAACAGCGACGGCCGACTGATCTTCGCAAGCCCGTTTGAACGCGCGTTCACGCTGATCGGCACGGTCACGCACGATTTCACCGGCGACCCCGCCATCGTGGCGGTGCGAGGGGCCGATGTCGGCTATCTCTGCGAAGCGGCGAGCCGCTACTTCCGCGAGCGCGTCGCCCCGACCGACGTGGTCCGGGCGGTCTGCGGCGTCAATCTGAGGCCGGCGTCCGCGCCGCAACGCGAGGGCACAACCCTGTTCCACGCGCGCCGGCGCAAGGCACCGCTGATCACGATGTTCGGCGGCGACCTCACCACCGCGCGTCGGCGCGCCGAGCGGGCGGTGACGAAGCTGACGCCGTTCTATCCGATGTCGCCGCCCTGGACCGCCGGTGCAGCGCTACCCGGTGGAGATTTCGCCTGGGATCGTTTCGACACCGAGGTCGACCTGGCACGCGAGCGCTGGCGCTTTCTGTCCGAGCCGGAAGCCCAGCGCCTGGTCGCGGCCTACGGCTCGCGATTGGCGGCCGTGCTCGGCGAAGCAAGGACGCGCGAAGAGCTTGGCCCAGCCTTCGGTCCCGAACTGACCGGCGCGGAGGTGCGATATCTCATGACCTGCGAATGGGCGCGTTTTCCGGATGACGTTCTATGGCGCCGTTCCAAGCTGGGCCTGACAATGCCTGCAGCGGACCGTGAGGCGCTGGCGGCGTTCATGGCTGATGTGAACGATTCACCCCGAACCGGTTGAGCTAAACACGATCGGCCGCTAGCGTGCGGCGGAATCGGGGTTGGCAGGGACGATGGCGGAAGAATTGCCCGGAACGAACGTTGCGGCTGAAACATCTGGCGGGGATGCATGTCCGGCGGGTGGCCAGCCGCTGCTGCGCATCGAGGGCGTCGCCAAGACCTTTGGCACGTTCCGCGCCGTCGACGGCGTGTCGCTCGATATCAAGGCCGGCGAGTTCTTCGCGCTGCTCGGCCCGAGCGGCTGCGGCAAGACCACGCTCTTGCGCATGCTCGCGGGCTTCGAGGCGCCGGACGAGGGGCGTATCCTGCTCGGCGGCAAGGATATCGCCCAGGCGCTGCCGCATGAGCGCCCGATCAACATGATGTTCCAGAACTATGCGCTGTTCCCGCATCTGTCGGTGCGCGACAACATCGCCTTCGGCCTGAAGCGCGCCGGCATGCCGCGGGCCGACATCGCAACGCGCGTGGCGGAGATGGTGGCGCTGGTCAAGCTCGAAGGATTGGAAAAGCGCAAGCCGGACCAACTGTCCGGCGGTCAGCGCCAGCGCGTAGCGCTCGCCCGCGCATTGGCGCGCCGCCCGCAGCTCCTGCTGCTCGACGAGCCGCTCGCAGCGCTCGACAAGAAGCTGCGCGAAAACACGCAAGCCGAGCTGATGGAGCTGCAGCGGCGGCTCGGCATGACCTTCATCATCGTCACCCACGACCAGGAGGAGGCGATGACGATGGCGAGCCGGATCGGCGTGATGAAATCAGGCAAGCTCGTCCAGGTCGCGAGCCCCCGCGAGCTCTACGAGGCGCCGCGCTCGCGCTGGATCGCCGAGTTCGTCGGCGACATCAATCTGTTCGACGGCGAGTCCAAATTGCGCGACGGTCATCGTCTGATCATCGGCACGCCTGATGCGGGGGCGCTGGTGGTGGCCGAGCCGCGCGAGGCGGTTCGCACCGGAAAACTGGCGGTCGCGATCCGCCCCGAAAAGATCAAGCTGTCGCGGCGCGGCCCGGTCCGCGAGGCCGGTCGTGAGACCGCGATCAACGCCCTCGACGGCGTGATCGTGGACATCTGCTATCTCGGCGGCACCACCACCTACAAGGTGAAGCTCGACACCGGCGGGATGCTGCAGGCGTCGGTCGCCAACAGCGCGCGGCTCGACCTCGACGCCTACAGCCTGAACCAGCAGGTCGTTGCCTGGTTCACGCCCGACGATTGCGTGGTGCTGCAATCATGAGCTCGCGCCGCATCTTCGCAAAGCCGGCGCGCTTCGCGGCCATCGCGCCCTATGTCTGGATGATGCTGTTCTTCCTGGTGCCGTTCGGCTTCGTGCTCAAGATCAGCGTGTCGCAGACCGCGATCGCGCAGCCGCCTTATGAGCCCGTGTTCGACCTGACGGCGGGATGGGACGCGCTCAAGGTCGCCTTTGCCGCGCTGTCGATCGACAATTTCCGGCTGCTCGGCTCCGACGACATCTATGTCTTCGCCTATGTGCGCAGCCTCACCGTCGCGGTCACCGCGACCGCCCTGCTGCTCCTGATCGGCTATCCCATCGCCTATGGCATGGCGCGGCTGCCCAAGCGCTGGCAGGCCGTGGCGATGGTGCTGGTGATCGTGCCGTTCTGGACCTCGTTCCTGATCCGCATCTACGCCTGGATCAACATCCTCCAGCACGACGGCCTGCTGAACCAGGTCCTGCTGGCGCTGCATCTGGTCAGCCAGCCCGTGGTGTGGCTCTCCACCGACACCGCGATGTATATCGGCATCGTCTATTCCTATCTGCCGTTCATGATCCTGCCGCTCTACGCGACGCTCGCCAAGATGGAGCCGGCGCTGGAGGAGGCGGCCTCCGATCTCGGCGCGCCGCCCTGGCAGGTGTTCTGGCTCGTCACCTTCCCGCTGTCGCTGCCCGGCGTCGGCGCCGGCGTGCTTTTGTGCTTCATCCCGATCGTCGGCGAGTTCGTGATTCCGGATCTCCTGGCCGGCTCCAACGCGCTGATGATCGGCCAGACCCTGTGGCTCGAATTCTTCACCAACAAGGACTGGCCGGTTGCCTCCGCTGCGGCGATCGTGTTGCTGGTCGTGCTGCTGGTGCCGCTCTTGGCGTACGAGCGGCTGCAGAAGCGGCAGCTGGAACAGGGAAGATAGCGCGATGCGCAAGGTCTCCCGCCTGTCCCGCTTCAACATCGCCTCGCTCGCGCTGGGGCTGGCGTTCCTCTATTTGCCGATCCTCATCCTCGTCCTCTACTCCTTCAACGCCTCGCGCCTGGTGACGGTGTGGGGCGGCTGGTCGCTGCGCTGGTATCATGAGTTCTTCAACGACCGCGCCATGATCGAGGCGGCCTGGATGAGCCTGCGGGTTGCGGTCTCCTCCGCGACCATTGCGACGCTGCTCGGCACGCTCGCGGCGGTGGCGCTGTCGCGCGGTGAGCGCTTTCGCGGACGCACCCTGTTCTCCGGCATGCTCTACGCCCCACTGGTGATGCCGGAGGTGATCACCGGATTGTCGCTGCTCTTGCTGTTCGTCGCGCTGAACGCCGAGCGCGGTTTCTGGACGGTGACGATCGCCCACACCACGCTGACCATGTGCTTCGTCGCGGTGGTCGTGCAGTCGCGCCTCGGCTCGCTCGATCGCTCGCTGGAGGAGGGCTGCGATGGATCTCGGCTGCAATCCCGTCGGTGCGTTCGTTGCCGTGACGCTGCCGCTGATTGCGCCGGCGATCGTCGCGGGCTGGATGCTGGCGTTCACGCTGTCGCTCGACGATCTCGTGATCGCGAGCTTCACCACCGGCCCCGGCTCGGCGACGCTGCCGATCCGCATCTATTCGGAGGTGCGGCTCGGCGTGAAGCCCGAGATCAACGCGATCTGCACGCTGGTGATCGCGCTGATCGCGGTCGTCATCGTCATCGCCTCGCTCGCTTCGAAGCTGTCGAGCTCGCAAGGCGAGAGCGCGGCGCCGCTGTAGGGGAGAGCGTCATTCCGGGGCGATGCGAAGCATCGAACCATGGTGCGGAATGGCGCAACTGAGAAGCCCGAGATTCCGGGTCTGGTCCTTCGGACCATCCCGGAATGACAGCCTATTTACGACTTCACCGCACCCGCCGTGAGCCCGCCCACCATGTAGCGGCGGAAGGCGTAATAGACCGCGGCCGGCGGCAGGGCGTAGATGAAGCCGGTGGTCATCAGCAGCTCCCACGGCGAGTCGTCGGCGGCGAGGAAGTTGCCGAGCGCGACGGGGAGGGTGATGTCGCGGTCGTTCGACAGCAGCAGGAACGCGTAGAGATACTCGTTCCAGGCCAGCAGCACCGCATAGGTGCCGATCGCGACCAGCGAGGGCATCATCAGCGGCAAGTAGACCAAGCGGAAGATCTGCAGCGTGGTGGCGCCGTCCATCACCGCGGCTTCGTCCAGCTCCACCGGCAGCTTGTCGGAGGCCTGCTTCAGCACCCAGATCGCGTAGGGGCTCGCGATCGTCACCATGGCCAGGATCAGCGACCAGTGATTGTTGAGCAGGCCGTAATTGCCCATGGTGCGATACATCGGCACCGCGAGGAACGCCGCAGGAATGAAATAGGTGAACAGCGCGAGGTTCAGCACCGCGCGTCCGCCCGGCACCTTCAGCCGCGAGATCGAGAACGCGGCGGCGGTGGCGATGAACAGCGTCAGCACGCCCACGGAGACTGCGATCAGCGTCGAATTCCAGAACTGGGCGTAGAAGTCGCGCAGGAAATAGTGCTGCTGCTTGAACACGATCTCGAAGTTGTGCAGCGTCGGATGGTCCGGCCACAGCTTGCCCGAGAACGCGTCCTCCTTCGGAGAGATCGCGAACAGGAACATGTGGTAGATCGGGATCATCGTCCACAGGAAGACGGGAATGCCGATCAGCAGCAGCCGCGCTTCCGTCGCGACGTCACGGAGAGAGGGGAGCTTCATCGCGACAACCGTTTCATCATGAAGTAAACGAGCGGCAGCACGAACGGCATCGCGCAGACGATGGATGCCATCGCAAGCGAGAGCTGGTCGAGCCGGAGATAGCGGATGCCGAGCGTCGCCAGCACGTGCGTGAGGTCGGCAGGTCCGCCGCCGGTGAGCAGGTAGACGCTGTTGAAATCGCCCAGCGTCCAGATCATCGAGAGCAGCGTGCAAGTGTGACGTAGAGCGTCTGCATCGAGGGCCAGGTGATGTAGCGGAATTTCTGCCACCAGCTGGCGCCGTCGACCTCCGCGGCTTCGAACAGATCGTGCGAGATCGCAAGGCGCCCGGTGATCAGGATCAGCGTCCAGAACGGCAGCGACTTCCAGATGTGCACGGCGATCGCCATGCACAGCGCGACGGTCGGGTCGTTCAGCCAGTTCGGGCCGTCATCGCCGGTCAGGGAGAAGATGAATTGGTTGACCATGCCCCATTCGGGATTGAGCATGAAGCGCACCGACAGGATGGTCGGGATCGACGGCACCGCCCAGGGCAGGATGAAGATCACCGAGAGCCATCTGATCCAGGTGCGCTGCTGCGCGAAAAAGCCGGACAGGAACAGCGCGATCATCATCTTGATGTTGATGCCGACGACCAGGAAGATCAGCGTGTTGACGGCAGCACGCGCGAAGATCGGGTCGTGATACAGCGCCACATAGTTCGCCGGATCGCGTGCCAGCCAGAGCCCGTAGCAGACGGGATAGACGACAAAGGCAAGGAAGACGAGCAGATAGGGTGTTAGCAGGATGATGCCCCAGACCTGCGCTGGGGTCAGCCGCGACGACAGGGGCGGGCCGGGTATTGCCTGATCGCCAGAGAGGGTGATCGCCATTCTTTCGGACTCTTCAAAGAGAAGCCGGCCGCGAAACGCGGCCGGTGTGTTGTTGCACTCTCCGCCGTGATGCGGAGAGAAGGGGCGGACGACTTAGCCCGCGACCTGCTTGATGCGGGCGATCAGCTCGTCGACGGCCTTGTCGACCGGAACCTTTTCGCTGACGACGCGGTTCATCGCCTTCGCCCACACGTTCTCGTTGTTCAGAATGGTGAACTTCCAGTTCTTGGTGAAGTCGAACTGAGAGGTGCCGCCCTTGAACTGCGTGTAGACGGCCTTGCGGTGCTTGTCAGCCTGCCAGAACGGGCTTTCCTGGCTTTCCTTCGTCACCGGGAACCAGCGGCCGAGCGCGCCCTCGATGTAGGGACGGATGTTCTCTTCCTGGAGCAGGAAGTTGAGGAACTGCTTGCCCTCGGCCTTGTTCTTGGCCGCGGTGAAGATCAGACCCGTCTTGACGTCCGAGCGATACTGGATGGTCGAGCCATCGGGAGCCTTGGGGAAAGATGCCGTGACGATGTCCTGCTCATAGGCCTTCTTGCCGGCCTCGCGCTGTTCCGGCGTGACGTTCTGATTCTGTGATTCCTCGTACCATTTCGCCGCGATCGAGATCGTGAAGTTGTGGGTCATCACGATGGTCTTGTTGTGGAAGGCGACGTTGTTGTCCGGGTCCTTCCAGGTGGTCGCGGAGGGCGGGGCGCAGCCCTTGACGTAGGTGTCGGTGTAGTCCTTCAGCGCCTTGATCAGGCCGTCGCGGACCTTGGGGTCGTCGACCAGCAGCTTGCCGTCGTCGTCGACGAGCTTGACGTGGTAGGCGTCCATGAAGGTGTAGAACGATTGGAACGAGTCGGTGGATTCCACGCCCATCGGCTGGCCGACGGCATAGATGCGCTGGCCTGTGGCCTTACGGATCGCCGGCTGCACCTTGTCGCACCAGAAGCTCCAGTAGCCGGTCCAGTCGTTCGGGATGTCACTCTGCTTGAAGCTGGCTTTCTCCAGCATGTCGCCCCAGATTTGGACGTGCATGCTCTGCTGCTTCAGCGGGAAGCCGTAATAGGCCTTCTTCTTGGCGACGTCGTTGTAGAGGATCGAGGCGTCCAGCGTGTTCTGCACGAACCGGCCCTTGATCGGGTCCATGACATCGGTGAGGTCCTCGAGCTTGCCCTCATAGGCCCACTTGCCCTGCACCTGCACGTCGTAGCTGTCGGAATAGGCGACGTCGGGCACGGTGCCGGCATCGAGCGCTGCGACGGTCTTCGGAATCATGTCCTGGATCGCGTACTGCGACAATTCGACTTTGATGCCGGTCTTGGCTTCAAACTTCTTGATCGTCTCGGCGAGCGCTTCGTCCTCGGACTTGTAAAAGCCTTTGACCCACCAGACCGTGATCGTCTTTTGTTGCGCAAATGCGGGCGCAGTGGCGGCAAACAGCCCGACCGCAGCGACCGCCAATGAAACTGCGCCAATAACCTTGGATTTCACGTTTTTCTCCCTCAAACGGCCGGTGTTTTAACCGGTCGTATAAAACACTAGCGCATGGTGGTAGCGCAATCAACGCATCTTGTCGGACCAAGGTCGTAGCGTTTCAACTGCGGAGATGCATCATGCGCGCATCGATCCAATCGCCGCATCAATTCACCACGATCAATTCGCGATCATCGGGCAGCGGCAGAGGAACGCGATCCTCAGTTGGACTTCGCATTCTCCTTGGCGTTCTCGGCTGTCGGCGATCCGTCCTGCGCCGGGCGCTTTCCGCTGCCGGTGATGCGCTGCTTGAGGAGGTCGAGGAACGGAGACGCCGCAGGCGATTGCCGGATCAGGCTTTCGGGATCGGGGAAGATCAGGGGATCGTCCCAGGGGCCCTGCACCATGAAGGGCAATTGAAAGCCGGACGTCGTGTTGAGGCTCGCCACGCCCTTCATGTCGTATTCGCGGGTCGGCACGGAGGCGGTGCCGGTCAGCGTGATCTTGGCCGCCGGGCCCTCGATGCGGATGTCTTCGGCGGTTGCGATGCCGTCGGAGAATTTCACCGAGATCGTGAGCTTGTCGTATGGCGTCGAGCCGTTGCGGAAATTGCCGCCGCCCGACAGCGGCCGCCGCTCCAGCCGCTTCAGCAACTGCTCGGCATTGAAGCCCGCGATCGCGCCGTTATGCCCGGTCACGGTGGCGCTGCCGTCGAGCGACTGCACGAGGCCGAACGGGCTCGAGCCCGAGGCGAAGAGCGAGACGTTGATATTGCCGCGGCCGGACAGCTTGTTGAGGCCGAACAGCTCGGTGGCGCAGGCCTGCAGATCCACGTCGGTGAACTGGAATTGCGCCTTGATGTCGGCGACCGTATCGGACCGCGCGATGCCGAACGAGCCTTTCGCGATACCGCCATAGACCTGCGCCTCGCCGACCGAGAGCGCCAGCGTGCCGTTGCGCAAATTGGCGCCGATCGCGGTGCGGCCGAGCTTGGTGGGCCCGACTGTCAGCTTGGCCGCCGACAGGCGCATGTCGAGGTCGGTGGTCGACAATCCCTGGAGGTCGAACAGCTGCCTGTTCCAGTCGCGCGCGCCGCTCGCGAGCAGGCGGAACGTCGAGATATAAGGTGTGAAGTCGAGCGCGTCGGCGGCGAGCGTGGCCTGCAGCGTCTGCCGGCCGTTATTGGCGTAGGTCATGACGCCTTCGGCGGCATTGCCGTCGAGCTCGACATTGACATTGGTGAGCGCGATCGAGGCGCCGACGACGTTGGCGCGCGCCTTCAGCACGAAGCGGCCGAAGCCGCCGCTGCCGGGCTGCGGCTGCCCGGTCCAGCGCAGCGCATTGCGCAAGGACGGGCTGTCCACCGTGAGCGTGCCCTCCATCATCGGGCTGGTGCGGTTGGCGACGCTGCCGTCGAAGGCGAGCTTGAGCGGCGCGCTGGCGATGCGTGCCTTCAGGCCGGAGCGGTCGCCGGAGAGGGCGGCGACGAAATCGGAAAAGCTGATCGAGCCGTCGACGCGCTCGCCGCGCCAGTCGAACTGCCCGGTCGCGGCAAAGGAGCGGGAGATCGAAGGCCAGGCCAGCGACAGGTCGATGTCGTCCAGCTTCTCGGTGGCACGCGTGGCAACGTCCTCGTAATCGAGCACGCCGTCCTGGATGCGGATTTCGGAGAACGAGACCTGGTTCTCGGCCCCGGGCTTCATGGTCCGTGCGATGGTCTGGATGAAGGGCGTCCAGTTGCTCTCGCCATCCGGCTTCAGGCTGACGTGGATGCGCGGCCGCAGCAGCGTCAGGTCGGCGATCTCGAAGCGTTGCAGCAGGAGCGGCAGCAGCCGCAAATTCGCAGTGAGCACGTCGACCTGGAGCGCGGGAGCGCTGGTGCCGCCGCCCTTGAGGCCGACGTCGCGGAAGGAGATATAGCTCGCCGGAAGCACCGAGATCTCGATGCTGCCTGCGACATTGAGCTCGAGCCCGGTGACGTCGCGGATCTGCGCTTCGACCGCCTTGCGCAGCGCGTCGCGGTTGATGAGCCAGGAGGTCGCGATCAGGGCGATCAGCGCGACGCCGAGCAGCGCCGCGATCGGCGTCCCGAGGCGCTTCATTCCTTGGGCCATGGTCAATGGCATGTCCTGATCGGGTTGGTCGTTGGAGCCAGAAGGGCGGGTCGCGAAACGTGTGTGCCGAACGCCCAGATCCTATGGTGTTAAGTACCGCAACTTGATGGGTTTTCTTGACGCTTTCAAGGCCGCTGCTCGGTTATGCCCACGGCATGGGCAGCTTCTATCACCCGGGGGCGGAGCGGAGAACCCCGTATCATTGACGGCTTCGGACGATTTCGCCTAATAATCGCCGCCAATGAGGCGCGACGCCCGCCAGCCGAAGGTTCAGTCGAGGTTTTTTTCATGAACAAGGTCTATCCCGACGCCAAGTCGGCGCTGTCAGGCATTCTAAAAGACAACATGATGATCATGTCGGGCGGCTTCGGCCTCTGCGGCATTGCCGAGGAGCTGTCGGACGCGATCCGGGATTCCGGCGTCAAGGGCCTGACCGTGGTCTCCAACAATGCCGGCGTCGACGGCATCGGCCTCAGCCGCCTGCTCGAAACCCGCCAGATCAAGAAGATGATCTCGTCCTATGTCGGCGAGAACAAGCTGTTCGCCCAGCAATATCTCGCCGGCGAGCTGGAACTCGAGTTCAATCCGCAGGGCACGCTGGCCGAGCGCATCCGCGCCGGCGGCGCCGGCATCCCGGCCTTCTACACCAAGACCGGCGTCGGCACGCTGATCGCCGAAGGCAAGGAAGTGAAGGAATTCGACGGCGAGAAGTACCTGATGGAGCGCGGCCTGTTCGCCGACCTCGCCATCGTGCACGCCTGGAAGGGCGACACCGCCGGAAACCTGATCTACCGCAAGACCGCGCGCAACTTTAACCCGATGATGGCGACCGCCGCGAAGATCACGGTGGCCGAGGTCGAGCATCTGGTTCCCGCCGGTGAACTCAATCCCGACCACATCCACACGCCCGGCATCTTCGTGAAGCGCATCGTCGAGGTCGGCACGGCCAAGAAGCGCATCGAATTCCGCAACACCCGCCCGCGTACCGCCGCTTAAGCGCAACAGGAGACTCACATGGCCTGGACCCGTGAACAGATGGCCGCGCGCGCCGCGAAGGAATTGCGCGACGGCTACTACGTCAATCTC
The DNA here is from genome assembly GCF_044908355.1 of Bradyrhizobium sp. USDA 336. NCBI lineage: Bacteria > Pseudomonadati > Pseudomonadota > Alphaproteobacteria > Hyphomicrobiales > Nitrobacteraceae > Bradyrhizobium > Bradyrhizobium sp. USDA 336. The sequence goes on from NZ_JBIYDC010000002.1 coordinate 7,070,837, forward strand.
GGCATCGGCATCCCGACGCTGGTCTCGAACTACATCCCCGATGGCATGGACGTCTCCTTGCAGAGCGAGAACGGCATGCTCGGCATGGGGCCGTTCCCCTATGAGGGCGAGGAAGACGCCGATCTCATCAACGCCGGCAAGCAGACGGTGAGCGAGCTGCCGTCGACCTCGTATTTCTCGAGCGCGGATTCCTTCGGCATGATCCGCGGCGGCCACATGGATCTCTCGATCCTCGGCGCCATGCAGGTGGCCCAGAACGGCGATCTCGCCAACTGGATGATCCCCGGCAAGATGGTCAAGGGCATGGGCGGCGCGATGGATCTCGTCGCCGGCGTCAAGCGCGTCGTCGTGGTGATGGAGCATTCGGCCAAGGACGGCCCGAAGCTCCTGAAGAGGTGCAATCTGCCGCTGACCGGCGAGCGCGTCGTCGACATGGTCGTCACTGATCTTGCCGTCTTCACCATCGACAAGCACGGCGATGGCGGCATGGCGCTGATCGAGCTCGCCGACGGCGTCACGCTCGACGAGATCAAGTCCAAGACCGAAGCCGAATTCCGCGTCGCGCTGAAGAACACGTAAGGTCGTCTAAAGGGGCGCGCATGACGATACGGTCCGCGCGTCCCGAAGATGCCGAATTCATCGCACAAACCATCCTGAATTCGATGCGCGGCCACCGGCCGCGCGGCTGGTTCGACGTGGCGCTCGGCTGGCCGGAAGCGGAGTGCCTCGCTTTCGTCACGCGCGTCGCCGTCGCACGGGCGGTGTCGATGTGGCATTTTTCGCAGTTCCTGGTCGCCGAGATTGATGGCAAGCCCGCTGCTGCACTTTGCGCCGTGCCGGCAGCCGGCACCGGACCGGCGGCATGGCGCGCGGTCGAAGAGGTCGGTCTCTCAATTGGGCTGACGGCGTCAGAGCTCGACGCCATCCGCCAGCGCGGTGCCTATTCGCGAGTTTGCTGGGTCCAGGGCGGCGAGGGCGATTGGATGATCGAGCATGTCGCGACCGACCTTGCCTATCGTGGTCGCGGCTTGATGCAGGCGTTGATCGCGCATGCGCTGGACAACGGGCGGGCAGCTGGGTTTGCCCGGGCGACGATATCGTTCCTGATCGGCAACGAGCCGGCCGAGCGCGCCTACGCGAAGGCGGGTTTTGTCTTCGCGGAAGAGAAGCGCGATCCGAATTTCGAGGCAATCATCGGCGCGCCCGGTTTTCGCATGTTCGCGCGGAAGATTTGAGCAGGTTGCAGGCGCCGGCGACAACCAAGCGTTTGCTATCAATTCGTCGAAGCGCCATGAATGTGCGGACGATGTGCCCCTTCAAGCGGGGCCGCTCGGCACCTCGGAGAACCGGGTCAGCCAGGCAACCGGGCCGATGCTCGCGGCGATGATCAGGAGCGCCGCGAGCGCGCCGTCCTCGAAATTGCCGCGGCTTGCGTACTGGTAGATCGACGTGGACAGCGTTTCGACGTTGAGGGGCCGCAGGAGCAGCGTTGCCGGCAGCTCCTTCAGGCAGTCGACGAACATGATGATAACGGCGCCAATCATCGCGGGCCGGAGCAACGGCAGATAGATCTGCCTCAACATGACCCCCTGGCCTGCGCCGACCGCGCGCGCGCTCTCGTCATAGTCGCTCGGAATGCTGTCGAACCCGGCCTTGATCATGCCGACCGGCACAGCCAGAAAACGAATCGTGTAGGCGATCACGACGGCCATCCCGGAGCCAACCAGGACCAGCCCGGGAAGCGAACGTCCGGTCCAGGTCGCGACCGCGCTCAGCGCATTGTCGACCGCCAGGACCGGGGTGAGCAGGCCGAGAGCGATGACGAGGCCCGGCAGCGCGTATCCGGCCTGCGCGATGCTCAGCGCGACATAGCGCACAGGATCCGGCCGTAAGCGATGCGCGATCGTGGTGGCGAGCGCAAGCATCAAGGCCATGAGCGTTGCGAGCCCTGCAAAGGCAAACGAATGGAAGGTGTGGCGCCACAGCAGCGGGTCGAAATTTGCAAGCAGGCCGCGGCCGAGAGCCTGATGCGCCAGATAGAACAGCGGGACCACGAAGCCGATCAGCACCGGCAGCACGCAGACCGCGAACGCGATCGACGCTCTTGCGCCCGACAGCGGGGTTCGCCGCCTCACATGCGGGCTTTCGGCCGAGAATTCGATGCTGGCGTTGCGACGGCCGTAACGCTCCATCGCGATCAGGCCGGCGACGATCGCAAGCATCAGGCATGCGAGCTGCGCTGCACCGGCGAGGCTGCCGCGGTTGAGCCAGGTGGTGAAGATCGAGACCGTCAGCGTGCGGATGCCGAGATATTCGCTGGCTCCGATGTCGTTGAGCGTTTCCAGCGCGACCAGCGCCACGCCGACCGCGAGCGCCGGCCGCGCCATCGGCAGTGAAACGCGCCACAAGATGGTCCATCGGCCGGCGCCCAGCGTCGTGGCCGCTTCCGCAAATTCGGCTGACTGAACCTGGAACGTCGCACGCGCCGAGAGATAGACGTAAGGATAGAGCACGAGCCCGATCACGAAGATGGCGCCCGGCAGCGAGCGGAGGTTGGGCAGAAGGCCGAGAGCATCGCCGAGCGGCAGCCAGGTCGCCAGGGTGCGATGCACCAGGCCCAGCGGTTCGAACAGATCGGCATAGACGTACGCCGCAAGATAGGTCGGAATCGCCAGCGGCAGCGGCATCAGCCACAGCAGCATGCCCCGGCCGGCAAAATCGTGGCGCGACATCACCCACGCAGTGCCGGCGCCGATCAGCAGTGTGACCGCGCCGACCCCGACGAGCAGAAGGGCAGTGTCGAGAAGGGCGGCCGGCAACACGTAGTTGATCAGGTCGTGCCACACATCGGACGCCGGCTGCAGAGCCAGCGCAACGATCGAGATCACGGGCGCCGCGACCAAGATCGCGGTTGCGATCGCGATGGCGGTTGCGGCGCGACCGGCGCGCACACGGCCCCTCGATCGAGGCCGTGTGCTCGTAGCTTCCAGCAGTTCGATAGACGTGGGCCGCCAGAGATCAGTTGTCAAAGCCGACCTTATCCACCAGCGAGGCCGCAGCCTTGCGGTTGGCGGCGATCTTTGCGATCGGCAACGGATCCGGGACGAGCTTGCCGTAGCCGGCGATGGTCGCATTGACGGCGACACCGCTCCGAACCGGATATTCGTAGTTCTGGTCGGCATACATCTGCTGCGCCTGCTCGCTGACGAGCCACTCGATCAGCTTGGTACCGTTGGCCTTGTTGGGCGCGTTCTTGGCGAGCAGCACGCCGGAGAGGTTGACGTGGGTGCCGCCACCCTCGAAGGTCGGCAGGATAACGCGGGTCGCCTCCGCCCACGGCTTCTTCTCGGGATCGTTGTTCATCATCAGCGCCCAGTAATAGGTGTTGCCGATGCCGATATCGCATTTGCCGGCGGCGACGTCACGCGCGGCTTCGCGATCGCCGCCCGACGGCTTCTGTGCGAGATTGGCCTTCAGGCCGCGCAGCCATTCCTCGGCCTTGGCCTCGCCGTACTTGGCCGCGTAGGCCGCGAACAGCGCGTTGTTATAGATGTGCTGGCCCGAGCGAATGCAGATCTTGCCCTTCCACTTGGGATCGGCGAGCTCCTCATAGGTGATCTTGTCCTGCTTGACGCGATCCTTCGAGGCATAGATCACGCGCGCGCGCATGGAGATGCCGGCCCAGTGTCCGTCCGGATCGCGATATTGCGCCGGCACGACCTTGTCGACCGCCTCCGACTTGATCGGCTGGGTGACGCCGGCCTGCACGGCCTCGTCGATGCGGCCGATGTCCACCGTCAGCAGCACGTCGGCCGGACTGTTGGCCCCTTCCGCCTTCATGCGCTGCTCCAGACCGGAGCTTGCGGAGACGACGTTGACCTTGATGCCCGTGTCCTTGGTGAACGCATCGAACAGCGGCTGGATCAGCTTGGTCTCGCGGTAGGTATAGACGTTGACCTCGCCATTGGCGGCTGCCTCCGACACGAAAGACGTGGTTAGGCTCAACACCGCCGCAGACGCGGCGAGGACGCGAAGATAGATCATAAGGGCTGCTCCCAGGCGCGAGATTGAACGCCGATTGAGTAGCGCAGGCGGTGAGACAACGTTAGCGACGCGATGTCGCGAGGGCATGAGCTTAGAGCAATTCCAAAGTATCTTTTAGACTCATTCTAATACTGAAGCGACGGTCATGGGAAATGATTGGCGCCCTATGATCCTGCCGGCCACGCTTTGCTCAAGCGCTGCGAGACGCTGGCCAGCCACCACGTCTCCTCGCGCACCAGGCGGAAGCCGAGATTGGCGGGCGGCACGCCCTGGGCGCAGCCGCCGGCACGGGCGTCGCGGATGAAGTCGGTGACATAGGCGCGGTGCGCGCCCTCGGCGACCCGTACGCCGCAATTCACGGTCGCGCGGCCGGGATTGCCGGAATCATCGACTCGCGAGCGCACGAAGCACGTCGCGGTCCACTCCCAGACATTGCCGGCGAGGTCTTCGACGCCATGCTCGTTCGGGCCGAACTTGCCGAAGCGATGAGCCGTGGTGTCGGAGAGGTCGCGTTCGGATTCGCGCTCGTAGCGGCTGATCCAGCGCTTCGAAGAGTCGCTTGCATCAACCGGTACCCCGTCATCCCGGAATCTGGAGCCGGCGGCAAAGGCCCATTCCTCGTCGCTCGGCAGGCGGTATTGATGGCCGGTCTTGCGCGACAGCCAGCCTGCATAGGCCTCAGCGTCGTGCCAGCTCACCTGCACTGCGGGACGATCGGGGGCGATTGCGACGTCGCGATCGAGTGCGCGGCAGGCGCCATCCTGCACGCAATGCTGATAGTCGGATGAAGCGACCTGATTCCGCATGATGCGCAGCGGCCGGTTCATCCGGATGGTGCGCATCGGCGCTTCCGCCTGCTGTCCGCCGCGGGTGAAATCGCCGGCCTCGCGATAGGCGAAGCTGCCCGGGGCGACCTCGACCGAGGCCGGCTCGCCGACGGCATGGCGCATCGTCAGCTCCGAGACCAGAGGCGCAACGCCCAGTGGCCCCGCAAGCCCGGCCGCGCAGGCAAGTGCCAGCTTGAGCTTGAATGCGATCAGCACAATCATTCCTCCGCAGAAGGAAAAAAGGGGCCGGCGATGACCGGCCCCTTCATCGCGTCTAGTTGGTGCTGGCAGGAGGTATTTCGGCAGGCGCCTTCACTTGCATCATCAGATCGTCGTTCCACTTGCCTTCGACCTTGAAGTGCGCGGTGGCGCCGAGATTGGCCGCCTCGATCAGGTTATGCGTGACATAGGCGTAGATGCCGGGCTGCTGGAACTTGTACAGCGCAGCTCCCGCCGAGCCGCCGCGGATGAACCAGGTCTCGAGCCCGACCTCGGGCGCGTTGCCGAACTTGCCGGTCTCCCAGACATAGTCGCCGTGGCCACCGATCAGATGCGGACGGCTGTCGCGATTGGCCTGCGAGTGCACGATCAGCACGTTCTCGCCGACCTTCGCGGTGAGCGCGTTCTTGCCGGTGAGCGCGCCAACCTTGCCGTTGAACACGACATGGGTCGGGGTCAGCTTCTTCATCACCTCTTCGGTCTCGGTGAAGGCTTCGCCCGGCGATTCGTAGGACTTGAAATTGCCCTTCTCGTCGCGCGGCACGTACATGTCCTGCTCGCCGATATAGTAGACCTTGTCGTATTTCAGCGCGCGGCCCTTGCCGTCGTTCAGCCCCTCGCGCGGCAGCACCATCACGGCACCGTTCATGCCCGAGACGACGTGCCAGGGGGTCATCGGGCCGCCCGGTGCGCAGTGATACACGAACACGCCGGTCTTGGTCGCCTTCCAGCGCAGCACGACCTGCTCGCCGGGATTGATGAGCGTGAGCTCGCCGCCGCCGAGCGCGCCGGTCGCGGAATGGAAGTCGATGTTGTGCGGCATGGTGTTGGTCGCGGGATTGACCAGCGTCAGCTCGACATAGTCACCCTCGTGCACGACCATGAGCGGGCCCGGCATCGAGCCGTTGAACGTCATCGCCTGGAAGGTGGTACCCTTGTCGTCGACGACGACTTTCTTCTCCTCGACCGTCATCCTGAACTCGACGATCTTGGGGCCTTGTGTCGTGGCCTGCTCGTGCGCGTGCACGAAGGGCGGAGCGACCAGCTCCACCTTCTGACGCGGCAGCTTGAGGTCGCCGGTGGCGAAAGCCGGGGTAGCCAACATCAGGGCGGTCGCGGCGGCGCTGATCAATGCGGCTCTGCGGGTGAACATCGGAAGCATCCTTCATCTGAAATGGTTTTGATGACGGAGTGCAGTGTGCGCCTGTTACGGAAAGCGTGTTTGTGCTGCGACAAGCTTCCGCGGGATTCACCTCCGCAACAGGATCTAGGTTTCTCGAAAGAGCGGGATCGGCGATGGCAACTCACCGCGTTCGCAGGGCGTGATGCTGATCGAGGCCGAGCGTCAACTCAGCGGCAACTTGTTTGCATGTTCAAGTTGGAGGACGATCTCGATCGCCCCGCTCATGCGCGTGGATGAGATCGCAAGGCAAGCCCTTGACGAAAGTGCGGCCGGTCAGAGCAGGTTCAAGGTAAGCCAGACCAATCCCCAGACCGCCAGCGACAGCGCGGTGAAGACGGCGATCGCGGCGGCCAGGGCGCGCACCACGCCGACGGGGGCCGGCGCGGCCGGGACCGGCCGGAAGTCGTCGAAACGCGGGATATGGCCGCGGACGTCGAGCAGGGAGAGAATGAGTTCGAGTGCGAAAAGCCTCATGGCAAACGCTCCGGATGGCCGCGATTTTTCTCACAATGGCCGGGAACCGGCGCCTCCGCTTTGCGCGAGCGCAAAGTCGGGTCCGCCGATCCTGGTTATTTGAGTTCATTCCGTGATTTGCCGCGATGTCTCGCGCGCGGCGGGGATTTACGAATGGGTAACTTATGAGAGCTGATCTTGCGGCGATCTACGGCGAGGAACGCCTGCCTCGCTACACCAGCTATCCGACCGCACCGCATTTCACGCCCGCGATCGGTCCGGACGCCTATGCCCGCTGGCTGGCGGAGCTGCCGGTGGCCGCCAGCGCCTCGCTCTATCTGCACGTGCCGTTCTGCCGCGAGATGTGCTGGTACTGCGGCTGCCATACCCAGATCGTCCGCCGCGACGATCTCGTCGCCGGCTACCAGCGGACGCTGCGCAGCGAGATCGCGCTGACCGCCGCAGCCATCGGCCACCGCATCAAGGTCGAGCACATCCATTTCGGCGGCGGTACGCCGACGATCATGGCGCCGGAGGCCTTTGCCGAATTGATGGCGACGATGCGCCAGGAATTCTTCGTGCTGCCTTCGGCCGAAATCGCGGTCGAGATCGATCCCCGCACATTGACCGCGGACATGGTCGAGGCGATGCGGCTCTCCGGCGTCAACCGCGCGAGCCTCGGCGTGCAGAGCTTCGATCCCGTGGTGCAGCGGGCGATCAACCGCGTGCAAAGCTTCGCGCAGACGGCGTCCGTGGTCGACATGCTCCGCGGCGCCGGGATCGAGGGCATCAACTTCGACCTGATCTACGGGTTGCCGCACCAGACAATGGCTTCGTGCCTGGAGACGGTCCGGCGCAGTCTCGCGCTCGCGCCCAGCCGCTTCTCGGTGTTCGGCTATGCTCACGTGCCGGATTTCAAGAAGCACCAGCGCATGATCAACGAAGGCGTGTTGCCCGACGGCCTTGCGCGCCACGACCAGGCCTGCGCCATTGCCAATGCGCTGAAGGAAGCCGGTTACGTGCAGATCGGGCTCGATCATTTCGCGCGGCCCGACGATGCCATGGCCGTGGCGTTCGAGCAGGGCACGCTGCGGCGCAACTTTCAGGGCTACACCACCGATCGGAGCGAAGTCCTGCTCGGCTTCGGCGCCAGTGCGATCGGGCACCTGCCGCAGGGCTATGTCCAGAACGAGGTCCAGATCGGCGCCTATGCGCAGAGCATTGCTGCCGGCCGCCTCGCCACCGCGAAGGGCTACGGCCTCACCGATGACGACCGATTGCGCGCCGACATTATCGAACGCATCATGTGCGAGTTCGGTGCCGATCTCGGCGACATCTGCGCGCGCCACGGCGCGGAGGCCGGCGCCATGCTGAGATCGGCCTCTCGTCTGAAGCCGCTGATCTCCGACGGCGTCGTGAGGCTGGACGGCGAGCGGCTTGCGGTCGCCGGAGATTCGCGCTTCCTGGTCCGCAGCGTCGCCGCCGCGTTCGACGCGCATCTGGATCCGGCCAAGCAGTTGCACAGTCGGGCGGTGTAGCTCCCTATCATCCGGGGCGCGCGAAGCGCGAGCCCGGAATCCATCCTTCCACGCAATCCGTTGCACAATGGATTCCGGGCTCGCGCCAAGCGGCGCGCCCCGGAATGACAAGGCAGCTTGCGCTCCAGCAAAGAAACTCGGTCCCGCGCCGCTATCGTCGATCGGAATGGAGTTGTCCATGCCCTTCCGATCCGACGATCTGGTCGATGACATCATGCATTCGGCGCCGCACACGATCCGCGTGTTTCTCGCCTTCAGGATGGCTTGCGTCGGCTGTCCGATCGCGACCTTCCACACGGTCGATGACGCCTGCCGCGAGCATGGCATCGACCGCGAGAAGTTCCTCGCCGCATTGAGCGAGTGCGTGCCGGCGTGAAACGGTCAGGAAGCGCGCAGGTGTGCGCGGATTCCCGGATGAGGGCGCGCTTGCGTCGTAAGCGCAAGCGCCCCTCACCCTACTATCTTGAGGAGAGATGCTTCAGCTTTCATGCCGCGCCGCTGTCGGCGCTCCGCTCCGCCAGAACCACAATCTTGTGCGGCTCGCGCAGGATGATGCGCTGGCGGCCGCTCTCGACGAGGCCCTGGCTCTCCCAGCCGCTCAGGATGCGGCTGACGGTGTGCAGCGTGGTGCCCGTCATCTGCGCGATGTCCTGGCGGCTGATCGGGAAGTCGATCTCGATGCCGTGGTCGCGCTTCCTGCCGGACTGCTTGGCGAGGCGCAGCAGCGCGTGCGCGATGCGTTGCTCGACCTGCTGGGTCGACATTTCCAGGATACGGGTGTGACTTTCCTGCAGCCGCGTGCCCACGGTCTGGAGCGTGTTGGCGGCAAGCCCCGGAAATCGCTCGACCAGCCGCGGCCAGGCCGAATTCGGCCAGATCAGCACGACGCTGTCGTCGACGGCCATGGCCGTCGCCGGATACCGCGCGGCTCCGATCGCCATCGCGAGACCGAACGTCTCGCCGGGCGAGACATAGCGCACCACGATCTGCTCGCCGGCGGGCGTGGTCTTGGCCGCGCGGATATGGCCGTGCAGCAGCAGGAAGAAGGACTGCGCGTCCGCGCCCTGCTCGAAGATTGCACTGTTCTTGGGATAGCGCGCCGAGCGGGCCTCACGCAGGATCTCGTCGAGAGCTTCCGGCGTCATCCCCGCAAACAGCGGCAGATGCGCAACCAGCGATGTGTCGACCTTGGCCATTCTGCCTCCCTGGCATTGGGGAGTGTGATGGCACCTGCAATCGTCAGGTAGTTTGCGTTAGCGCAAAACGAGGCGGCCCGGCGGCAGTATTTTTCCAAATAACGATCTGAGTAACGGTCTGAATTGATTGGAGTTGACCCATGGCTGGCGCCCGATCCCGCAACTTTGCGGGCTGGCCGCTGTTTGCGAACAGCTTTCGCCCCTTTTTCCTGCTCGCCGCAATCCAGGCGGCGCTGTCGATCCTGGTCTGGCTGCCGATGTTCTACGGCGAATTGTCGGTGAGCTCCGCGTTCGCGCCGCGCGACTGGCACATCCACGAGATGCTCTATGGCTTCCTGCCGGCCGTCATCACCGGCTTCCTGTTCACCGCCATCCCGAACTGGACGGGGCGCCTGCCGATCCAGGGCGCGCCGCTCGCGGGCTTGGTGACGGTCTGGCTTGCCGGACGCGTCGCGGTGACGCTGTCGGCGAATACCGGTTGGGCGTTTGCACTGGTCGTCGATGCCGCGTTCCTGGCATTGGTCGTTGCCGCCGCGACGCGCGAGATCATCGCAGGCGGCAACTGGCGAAACCTGCCCGTGGTGGGGCTGGTGCTGGTTCTGCTCGCCGGCAACGTCGCCTTCCATGTCGAGACGCATTACGAAGGCGCAGCCGACGTCAGCTTCCGCGTCGGCATCGGCGTGGTCGTCCTGCTGATCGGCTTGATCGGCGGCCGCATCATTCCGAGCTTCACCCGCAACTGGCTGGTCAAGTTCAATCCCGGCCGTCTTCCGGTGCCGTTCGGACGATTTGACGGCGCGGTGATCGGCTTGAGCGCGCTGGCGCTGATCGCATGGATCGCGGCACCGCTGAACATGATCACCGGCGTCGCGATGGCAGCAGTGGGCGTGCTGCATCTGGTTCGGCTTGCACGCTGGGCCGGCGACCGCACTACGCGGGAGCGGCTGCTGCTGATCCTGCATGTCGGTTATGTCTTCGTGCCGCTCGGCTTCATCCTGAACGCTGTGGCCGCCTTCGGCGAGCTGCCGCCGAGCGCCGGCATCCATGCCTGGATGGCGGGTGCTGCGGGAACGATGACGCTCGCGGTGATGACCCGCGCCAGCCTCGGCCATACCGGGCAGGCGCTGACGGCTTCGCCGGCGATCCAGGCAATCTATGCTGCAATCATCATGGCGGCCCTGGCCCGGATCGGTGCCGTCGTGTTGCCCGCGTGTGGCGACGTGCTGCTGCACATCGCCGCCTGCGGCTGGATTCTCGCCTTCCTCGGATTTGCCGTCGCATTCGGTCCGCTGCTCGCCGGCAGCGGGCGGCGGGCGCTCGCCACGATGGGCGTGCCCGCTCCGGCGCGCTGAGGTCAGGCGGCACTGGCCGAGGGCGGCCGCGCGCCCTTGCGCCACTGGGTGATGGTGCAGCCGAAACGGCCGCGAAACCAGCGCGCCATGGCGCTCTGTGCGGAGAAGCCGAGCTGCACCGCGATGTCGGCCAGCGGCCGGGCGGGATCCTCGATCAGCTGGACCACGAGATCGGCGCGCTGCGCGTCCAGGATGGCCGAGAAGCTGGTGCCCGATGCGGCGAGGCGGCGGTGGATGGTGCGGCGGGTGCAGGCCAGATGCTCGGCGACGCGCTCGACCGTGCAATCGCCGCTGGCGAGCAGGCTCCGCACCACCTCGTCGACCTTCGCCTCCCAGCTTGCCGGCCTGCTCTCGATTGCCTCGATCCGCTTGCGCAAGTAACTCGCGATCAAGGGATGCGCGCTTGGGATCCGGCGCTGCATGTCGTGCGCCGACAACAGGATCGCATCGTCGTCCGCATTGAAGATCACCCGGCAGCCGAAGAAGTCGCGGTAACGCTTGCGGTCGAGCGGGGGCGGGTAGTGCAGATGCACTTCCAGCGGCCGCCAATCGCCTCCGAACAGCGACTGGATGATGCGCTGAACGCTGCCGAGGGCCATGTCGATCGACTGCCGCGGCGCGCGCGGCCGCCGGCCGCGCAAATGCAGCGTGATGGTCACGGTCCGCTCGTCACGCGTGACCTCGAGCCGCATGCCGTCGTGATGGATATGGATGAAGCGCGAAAACGCCTCGATCGCTTCGCCGACGGTCGCCTGTTCGCGCACGATCAGGCCGACCGCGCCGAAATTGGTGAGGCCGCCGCGCTCGGCGAGACGCAGGCCGAAATCCTCTGCACCGGAGGCCTTTGCCGATAGTTCGAGCAGGCGGCGCATGCCGGTGACGGCGATAGGGGTGTTCGGCTGGTCGAGGCAGGCCAGCGGCAGCCTGACCTTGCGCATCATCTGGCTGGGGTCGAGCCCGGCCGACCGGGCGACCTCGGGGTAACAGCTCAAGCCTGCGCTGCGAATGAGGTCGGTCATGCAAACCGTTCCTGTCAGCCATTCCCGCAGATGTCCCGAAATGTAAAGTTTCTGTCCCGATCCGTCAAATCCAGGAACCGGATGGAACATACATAAAGGGAAACCGAAGCACCGGCGTGAATGCCGTGCGCATGACGGCGGGCGCGACGGGGCCCCGGCCGTCTCGGGCCATTTGACCAAGACATTGCTGGATCGGGACTATGCCGGGGAACATGCTTTCCAAGGGCGAGGTATTCGTCATCGACACCGACGCCGCCTCCCGCGAACAACTTTCCGCCGCGCTCGAACAGAGCGCCTATGACGTGATCTGCTTTGCCGATGGTGCCTCTCTGCTCTCGGAAGCCAAGGCGCGGATGCCGGCCTGTGTGCTGCTGGAGATGCCGCCGGATCGCTCCGCTCTCGAGGTGCTCAGGCAGCTTCGCGAGGAGAATTGCCTGGCGCCGGTGCTGGTGACGTCGGCGAATGGCAGCATCGCCATGGCGGTCGACGCCATCAAGAGCGGCGCGACCGACTTCATCGAAAAGCCGTTCCGCACCCACGACATCGTCAACCGGATCGATGCCGCCATCGATCAATTCGCGCAACCCGGGGCGATCCGGCAACGCTGGCTGCCGGGCTGTGAGCCTCTGACCGCGCGCGAAGCCGACGTGCTCGAGCATCTTGCCGCCGGCCTTACCAACAAGGAGATCGCCCGGCGGATGCATCTGAGCGCGCGGACCGTCGAAGGTTACCGCGCCGGCGTTCTGAAGAAGGCCGGCGCCAAGAACGTGACCGATCTGCTCCGGCGCATTTTCGGCCAGGGCTCTTAGGCCCAGGCCTGAAGCCGCCCGGACCACCGAGCGTTCCACACACATGGTGCCGCCGCGGCGGCGCCCCACGGAAGTCTCAATCGAACCGGTTCCTTCCCTGCCGCGTCCAACCACGATGGCGAGGCATCTCATCGCGCGCGTCCGGCTGGCGGCGCGGCGATACCGGCAGGAGGGACTTCATGCGCATCACCGCAAGATATTTGGCAACTACGGGGCTGGTCTTGGTGACCACGGCGCTCGCATCGCCGTCATGGGCGGCCAACGTGGACGCCAGTTCGACGATCGATACGGTCACCGTCTATCCCGATGGCGCCACCGTCACCCGCGTCATTTCGCTGGATCTCGCCTCCGGCGACTCGACGCTGGTGGCCAAGGATTTTCCGCTCTCGCTCGACCCGTCTTCCCTCCGCGTCGAAGGCGAGGCGGGCGCCAAGCTCACCATCGGCACGATCGATGCACGCCCGCCGAAGGCCGCGCCGCCGGTCAACCTGCCCGAGCTCGACAAGCGCATCGAAGCGCTGAGGGATCAACGGGCCGATCTGCAGGGCGCGATCGATTCCGCCAATGCCCGGCGCAAGTTTGCGCAGCGTTTTGCTGAAGCTTCGCCGGCCGGCCTCGGCGAGAAGGGCGAGGCACGTCCGATCGCCGAATGGCGCACGGCCTTTGCGGCTGTCGCCGAGGAGGTCGCGACTGCGGACACCGCCATTCGTGAAGCCACCCGAAAACAGCGCGAGCTTGACCGCCAGATCGCGGAATTGGAAGCCGAGCGCTCGGCCAAGCCGCCGAGCAAGCTGGAAGTGCGGATCGACGTCGCCTCGGCCGCCGCGACCAAGGCGACGCTGCGCGTGACCTATACCGTGCGCAACGCGCGCTGGGTGCCGCTCTACGACGCCCGGCTCGACACCGGCGCCAAGGACCGCAAGCCGCAGCTCGAGCTGGTTCGTCGCGCCGAGGTGACGCAGGCCACCGGCGAGGACTGGTCGAACGTGACGCTCGGCGTCTCCACGGTCCGCATCAGCCGCGGCGGCAGTGCCCCTGAGTTGAACTCGCTGGTAGCGCAGTATCCGCAAGTGCCGAAGCCGCCGGCGCTCGGCACGACTTCGGATCTGGCCCGCCCCGCGCCAACCGTCCGCCAGCGTTCGGCGCAGTACGAGCCCATGTCCAAGGTCGCAGAAACGACCGAGCGGACCGACGAGCAACAGGCCGTCGCCGAGATGGGCGACTTCCAGGCCACCTTCAAAATTCCGGGCCGTGTCAGCCTCGGCGCGGCCGAAGGCGCCAAGAGTCTCCGCATCGCTTCCGTCAATGTTCCCGCCGACCTCGCGGTGCGCGCCGCGCCGGTGCTGGATCCGACCGCGTTTCTCGAAGCCAGCTTCAAGCAGGCGGACGACGCCATTCTGCTGCCCGGCAAGGTCGCGATCTACCGCGGCGGCGTCTACGTCGGCCGCGGCAACATCACCGCGTCCGCCAAGGACGACATCGTGCGGCTCGGCTTCGGCGCCGACGACAAGGTGAAAATCGAGCGCGCCGTGCTCAAGCGCAACGAAGGTTCGGCCGGCTTGCTCCTGACGACGTCGAAGACCGACGAGCGCGCGTTCAAGACCACGATCCGCAACGGCCACGACTTCCCGATCAAGGTCTCCATCGAAGACCAGCTGCCGGTCAGCGAGAACGAGGACATCGTCGTCGAGATGCTGCCCTCGAGCACCCAGCCCACCGCAAGCAACATCCGCGACAAGCGCGGGGTGCTGCAATGGTCGTTCGACGCCAAGCCCGGCGAGGTCCGCGACATCAACTTCGCCTGGCGCGTCCGCTGGCCGAAGGACAGGAGCATGGTGATCGTGCCGGCGGGCTGATTTCCTGCACAGGTGGCGCAGCTTCACCTCGCCCCGCTTGCGGGGAGAGGTCGGATTGCATCGAAGATGCAATCCGGGTGAGGGGGTACAGGTCTCTCGACCATCTCGCGTGTGGAGAGAGGCCCCTCACCCCAACCCTCTCCCCGTAAGAACGGGGCGAGGGAGCGCACCTTCACCGTGGCGGCAGTTCAGCTTGCCCCGCAGCCCGCATCGACTGCGGCAGCACATAAGGCACGCCGTCAACCTGATTCACGTCCGCGTCGATCTCGAAGACGTCCCGGATCCTCTCCCGCGTGACGATATCGGCGCGCGGGCCGTCTGCAGCGAGCCTGCCGCCGGCCAGCACGACCAGCCGGTCGGCAAAGCGGATCGCGAGGTTGAGATCGTGCAGGATCGCGATCACGGCGGTGCCGGCTGCCGCGCGGCGGCGGGCCGCCTCGACGAGGTCGATCTGGTGGCGCAGATCGAGGCTCGAGGTCGGTTCGTCCAGTAGCAAGAGCCCAGGGCCGTGCTTGGCTTCGCCGCAGGCGAGCTGCACCAGCACGCGGGCGAAATGGGCGCGCTGCTGCTCGCCGCCTGACAGCGTCGGCAATTGCCGTTCGCGGAAATGAGAAAGCCCGACCTCGTCCAGCGCGGCGTCGACGAGCGGGCCGGCCTCGCGCAAGCTGCGCTCGCCCGCGCCCATCAGCACGATCTCCTCGACGGTGAAGGGGAAGGTGACGTTGATGTGCTGAGACAGCATCGCGCGGCGCGCGGCGAGCTCGCGCGGCGCGAAGCTGCCGATGTCGCGCTGCTTGAGCCGTACCTCTCCGGCGCTCGGGCGGAGATCGCCGGAGAGCAGCCGCAGCAGCGTCGACTTGCCGGCGCCGTTCGGGCCGATGATGGCGATCATCTCGCCGGCCGCAACCGTTAGGCTGACGCCGTCAAGCAATGTCGCGCGGCCGGCGCGCTTGCCTAAGTGTCGTGCTTCGAGCACTGCGGTCATAGCGCGGCGAGCCCGCGCTGCCGCAGCAGGATGAAGAGAAAGACGGGTGCGCCGACGGCCGCCGTCAGGATGCCGATCGGCATCTCCGCGGGCGCCACGATGGTGCGCGCCAGCGTGTCGGCCCCGACCATCAGGATCGCGCCTGACAGCACCGAGGCCGGCAGCAGCAGGCGATGCGCCGGGCCGATCACGAGACGGAGCAGATGCGGCACGACGATGCCGACGAAGCCGATCACGCCGCTGATCGACACAGCGACGCCGGTCATGGCCGAGACCATCACGATCGAGATCCGCTTCAGGCGCTCGACGTCGACGCCGCCGTGAAAGGCGTCGGCCTCGCCGAGCACCAGCAGGTCGAGGCCGCGCGCGATGAAGACGCAGCCTGCGAGTCCGGCAATGAGCACCGGCGCGAGCACGGCGGCCTTGGTCCAGGTCGCGCCGCTCATCGAGCCCAGCATCCAGAACGTGATGTCGCGCAGCTGACGGTCGTCGGCGATGAATACCAGGAGGCCGATGCCCGCATTGGCGATCGCGGTGATGGCGACGCCGGCGAGCAGAAAGATCGCGATCGAGGTGCGTCCCGAGCGGCTGGAGATGCCGTAGAGGATTGTGGTGGTCGCCAGCGAACCTGCGAAGGCGGCGAGCGGCAACAGCTCGGTCTGGAGAAAGCGCAGCGCCTCGCCGAAGCGGGAATCGGTGAAGACGATCGCGCTCGCGGCTGCGAGCGCGCCGCCACTGGAGACGCCGACCAGGGCGGGATCGGCGAGCGGGTTGCGAAACAGCCCCTGCATGATCGCGCCGGCCGCGGCAAGCAGCCCGCCGATCATCGCCGCCGCCGCGATCCGGGGAATGCGGATCGACCACAGCACGAGCTGGTCGCGGGCCGTCATGGTCGTGCTTTCGCCGGCCAAGCCCAGCGCGGCTGGCAGCCGGGAGAGCGGGATGCCGGCGGCACCGACCGTCAGGGCACCGATCGCGGTGACCACCAGCACCACGAGCAGGAGGGGGATCGCGAACGATGCGGACCGCCGCCCCGCGCCGTGTCGCGGGCGTCGTGCTTCGATCCCGGCGGCCACGCTCATTGCCGGCAATTCGCCGTCGACAGCGCTGACGCGAACGCGCCGCCCTCGGCCAAGGCCGGATAGAGCTTGACCGAGAGATCGCGCGCCGCTGCCGCGGTGCGCGGCCCGAAGCCAAGCAGATAAAGCCCATCCATGGTGATGAAGCTCTTGTTGGCCGCGACCGGCGTCAGCGCAAAGGCGGGATGCGTGTAGACTGCATCGGCCTGCAGCGAATCCTTGCCGCGCTCGATCGACAGCACGACATCGGGCTTTGCGGCCACGATCGCCTCGTCGCTGATGACCTTGTAGCCGTCGTAATCCTCGACCGCGTTGGCCGCGCCCGCGAGCTGGATGATTTCATCCGCCGCGGTCTTGTGGCCCGCCACCATCGCCCGCCCGTTCTGGAGCGACATCACGAACATCACCCGCACCGGCTTCGTTACCTTGGCGCGCAGGGCACGGAGCTGTGCAAGATCGGCGCCGACCGCGGCGCTGAGACATTCGGCACGCGCATCGACGCCCATGGCATGGCCGACCAGCTTGATCTTCTCGATCAGGCCTTCCTCGGAAAAGGTCTCGGGCACCAGCACCAGCGGCACCTTCGCCGTCTCCAGGATGTCCATGGTATCGCGCGGGCCCGAGCCCTGGATCGCCAGGATCAGCGTCGGGTTGAGACCGAGCACGCCTTCGGCCGAGATCTGGCGCACATAGCCGACATTCGGCTTGTCTTGCAGTGCCGCCGCCGGATAGAGGCTCGTTGTGTCGACGCCGACCAGCCGGCTTTCCAATCCCAGCGCATAGAGGATCTCGGTGATGGCGCCGCCGATCGACACCGTGCGGGCAAAATCGGTAACAGTGACGTCGCGATTGCGCGCGTCATGCACGGTGATGCCCGCGGCGTGCGCAGCAGACGCGAACGCGAGTCCGCCGGAGAGCAGGAGACGGGCGAGGGTGCGGCAACATGTCATTGCAGTTACTTCGTCAGGATCAGCTTGTTCTGCGAGGTCAGGCGGAGACGATAGCTGTCCTCGCCATGCGCAATGATGATCTCGCGCTCGGCGGCAAACAGCTCGCGGCTGTCGATGCGGCTGCCGCGCATGGTGAGAGTTCGCGTTGCTGCAGAAGGGCTTTGTGCCGGTCCTGCCGCGCTGCCGCTGTTGTCTCCTGATGTTGCTGACATTGTCGGTGTGATGCGCTTTCGAAAGCTGGAGTACCGCCCGTTTGTACAGGTGGCGCCAAGCGCATTCCAACCGTCGCAGTTTACAATCGATATAAACTGTAACCCGATGTCATTGACCGTCAGAGTGTTGCCACGTAACCATTTCCGACAGCGGGGAACTCGCCCGCCTCTTGAGACAATCAGCCAGCCAGTCGCTCGCGTTGCGAGCGCGCGCCAGCCAGACGACATCAAAAACTAAAGTGAAGTGCAGGCTGGGGCTGATATGGCTGACGGGGCTAGGTATTCGCGCGCCCTGATTTTGGGCGCGTCGGTGGTTTCAATTGCGGCAATGACGGCGGAGGGCAGTCTCGCGCAGACCGCATCGCCGCAGAGTGAAAACGCGTCGTCGGAAAAGCCAAAGCAGGCCAAGCGCAAGCAGGCGCCCCAAGTTGCGCAGCGGGCCGCGCCCGAGGTGATGAACGCCCCGCGCGCAGGCGGGCGGCGCCTCGCCGGTTCAAGTGCTCGACACCATCACGGTTGCGGCGACCAAGACGGAAGAGCGAGCCGTCGACGCACTTGCGCCGGTCAGTGTCGTGACGTCCGAGCAGATCGAAGCCCGTCAGGCCAGCACCGTCGGCGATCTTATCTACAACGTTCCCGGCGTATGGGTTCAGAACCGCGGCGACGAGCCGTCGACCTCGATCAATATCCGCGGCCTTCAGGATTTCGGCCGTGTTGCCGTCGTGGTCGACGGCGCGCGGCAGAACTACCAGCGCACCGGTCATTTCGCCAATGGTTCGTTCTTCCTCAATCCGGAACTGATCAGCGGCATCGACATCGTGCGCGGCCCGACCGCGAACATCTACGGCTCCGGGGCGATCGGCGGCGTGGCCTCGTTCCGCACCAAGGACATCGAGGACGTTGTCCGCGTGGGAGAGCGCTGGGGCCTCGACGTGAAAACCATCCTCGGCAGCAATTATGGACGTGCGCTCGGCTCGGCCTTCGGCGGCGTGCATGTCAATCCGAATGTCGACGTGTTCGCAGGCGGCACCTATTCGACGCAGGAGAGCTACAAGGACGGTACCGGCTACGAAGTCGCAAACACCGGCAACCGTCTGAGCAGCGGCATCGCCAAGCTGACGGTGCGGCCGGCGGACGGTCACGAGGTCAAGCTCGGCGCCATCTTCCAGGAAGACATCTACAGCCTTGGCCAGCCGCCGCGACGCGCGGGCGATCCCAATTCGACCAATGCGAACGGCACGAACAATCTGAACGGCACGTCGATCTACGCCTCCAACGTGAAGAATTACACCACGACGCTCGGCTGGAAATACTCGCAGCCGGATGATCAATGGTTCGACTGGGATGCGAAGATCTACTGGAATCGCACCGAGAACGATCAGGTCAAGACGAGACATACCAGCACGACCCCGTCCGTTTATTGCGGCGGCGTGCCGGGCAATGCCGTTTCGGGGTGCATCGGGAGCAACCGCGGCTATCTGCTCGATACAATCGGTGTCGACGTGCACAATACGACGCGGTTCGACACTGGAAGCTGGCGTCACGCGGTGACATACGGCCTGGACGCCTTTCAGGACAAAGTATCTACGCAGGATAGGACGGGTACCGCCGAAGTGACGACGCCCGGCGGCCAGCGCACGGTGTCTGGCGGCTTCGTGCAGTGGCGGGCGAACTACACTTCGATGCTCGAGGTGATCGGTGCGCTCCGTTACGACAATTATCAGCTTTCCTCGGCGTCCTCGTCGTCGGGCGGCGATCGCCTCTCGCCGAAGATCACGGTTGCTCTCGTTCCGACCGCGGTCGTGACCCCCTATGCCAGCTACGCGGAAGGCTACCGGGCGCCCTCGATCACGGAGACGCTGGTGAGCGGCCCGCATGCCGGCGCGACGGTCAACGACTCGTTCTTCCGCTGTCCGTCGGGCACGCCGGGACCGGGCGCGGATTCGACCTTCTGCTTCGTGCCCAATCCCAACCTGCGCCCCGAGGTCGGCAAGAACAAGGAGATCGGCTTCAACATCAAGAAGAACGATCTGTTCACTGCAGGCGACACGCTGCGCGGCAAGATCAACGTGTTCCGCAATGACATCAGCGACTTCATCGATCAGGTCGCTTACGGAAACCCACTCGTGGTCCCGACCGGGCCGCCACCGGCCCCGTCGATCACGGTGCTGCCGTTCCTGCAGTATCAGAACGTGGCGTCCGCGCTCATTCAGGGCGTCGAGGCCGAGGCGATGTATGACGCGAACCTGTGGTTCTTCGGCCTCTCCGGGACCTATCAGAGCGGAAAGAATCTCCAGACCGGCTTCGGCCTCTACAGCATTCCGCCGCAGAAGATCACGACGACGGCCGGCGTGCGTCTGCTCGACCGCACCCTCATCCTTTCGATGATGTGGACGTCGGCAATCGCCAACTACGACATCCCCAGGACCTACACGCCGGCGACCTCGTACGATCTCGTCAATCTCTACGCGCAGTATCACCCGACGCCGGATCTCACGCTCAACTTCTCCGTCGAGAACCTCTTCAACCGCTACTATCGCCCGTACGCCATTCCGGTCGGCAGCACGGGCGACACGCAAAACGACGTGAAGTGGGCGAGCGCCGGCGCCGGGCTCGTGATCAAGGGTGGTCTCAAGTACCACTTTGGCGGCACCTGAGGGAGACACCGGAGGTTCTGCCTTGCTGATCTCGAAAGCCACGCTGATGCGTCAGCGTGGCTTTCGGTCCGTTCTGAAATATCCGATCGGCAATCGCCGATTTACAAGTCACAGGAGAAAAGTCGAATGTTCATCGCCATGAATCGCTTCCAGGTAAAGCCCGGCTCGGAAGCCGCGTTCGAAACCGTCTGGCGGACCCGCGAGTCTTATCTCGGCAGCATGGCGGGCTTCGTCGAATTCCATCTGCTCAAGGGGCCGGTCGCCGAGGACCACACGCTGTACTCCTCGCATACCGTGTGGGTCGACAAGGCGGCTTTCGAGGCCTGGACGCGCTCGGAGGAATTCCGCCGCGCTCATGCGCGCGCCGACAACAAGACCGGCGAGAGCCTCTATCTCGGTCACCCCAAGTTCGAAGGCTTCGAGGTCATCATGACCGAGCGCAAGGCGAGCGCGGCGGCCTGATCGCGGCCGATGACGAAAGGAAGCCGGACATGCTGAGCACCGATCTCGCCGATCTCAAGGCCTACATGGCCGAAAATTCCGGCGCGGTGATCGAGGACGTCGCGCGCGAGCGCAGCGTCACGCCGCGCGCGGTGATCGAGGCGTTGCCGCCGTCAATGGTGCGCATCGGGAGCGGCGAACATTTTGCCGCCGCCATGCAGGACATCGCGGAATGGGGCGAGGTCACGCTGATCGTCCACACGGATGATGCGATCTTCGAGTTCACCGGGACCGTTCCCACGGGGGAGATCGGCCGCGGCTATTTCAACCTGATGCAGCCAAAGGGCCTGCACGGCCATCTCCGCCATGAGCGCTGCGCGGGAATTGCCTTCGTCGAGCGGCCCTTCATGAGCAAGTCCTCGGCCTTCGTCGCTTTCGTGAACGCCGACGGCGGCATCATGTTCAAGGTCTTCGTCGGCCGCGACGAGACGAGGGCGCTACGGGCGGATCAGCTGGCGCGGTTCCGGCAGCTTGCGGACCGGATCGCGCCCGCGCTCTAGCTTGCTTCAACCTGTCGGGAGATCAGGATGCAGAGCAATCCCACGCTTCGCCATGTGATCCTAACAAGCGCGCTGGCGCTCGCGCCGGCACCGGCCTTTGCGATCGACGCGGTGCTGTTGCCGCGCAATCTGTCGCCCTGGGGCATGTTCCTCGGCGCCGACATCGTCGTGAAGATCGTGATGATTGGGCTCGCCGTCGCCTCGCTGGTGACATGGACGGTGTGGCTCGCCAAGACCATCGAGCTGTGCCGCAAGGGCTCGCTTGCTCTCGAGCGGACGCGTGCGCTCGAGGGCAACATGACTCTGGCCGAGGCATCCGCGCGGGCCGGCGACGCGCGCGACGCGGTCGCGCAGCTGATCCAGTCCTGCGCCAGGGAGGCCGAGCTCTCCGGCGGCATTCTCGACGACCGCCTGCAGGAACGCGTCGCGTTACGGCTGGAGCGGGTCGAAGCGGCGATGTCCAGGCAGATCGCGCGCGGCACCGGCGTGCTCGCGACCATCGGCGCCATCGCGCCGTTCGTCGGTCTGTTCGGTACCGTCTGGGGCATCATGAATTCGTTCATCGGCATCTCCGAGAGCCATACCACCAGCCTTGCGGTGGTCGCGCCCGGCATTGCAGAGGCACTGCTAGCGACGGCGCTCGGTCTCGTCGCCGCGATCCCGGCGGTCGTGATCTACAATCATCTCGTCCGTGGCATCGCCAATTACCGCGCTTTGCTCGGCGACGCCTCGGCGCAGCTGATGCTGCTGGCGAGCCGCCAGCGCGACCACGGCCATTTCCGTCTGGCCCGGGCGGCGGAGTAGGCCATGGCCGCCAGGCTCGGGACATCGAAGCTCGGCTCGCGCGGCGAGGCGAGCGAACTCGAGGTCACCCACGAGATCAACGTCACCCCGTTCATCGACGTCATGCTGGTGCTGCTGATCATCTTCATGGTGGCGGCGCCGCTTGCCACGGTCGACATCGGCGTCGATCTGCCGGCAACGGCGGCCGAGCCGGCACCGCGGCCCGACAAGCCGGTCTTCGTCACCGTCAAGCCGGACCTTTCGATCGCTGTGGGCGAGGATATCGTCGCTCGCGACGCGCTTAGCACCTCGCTCGTCGCCGCCACCAAGGGCCGCAAGGACGAGCGCATCTATCTGCGCGCCGACAAGGCCGTGTCCTATGGCGACCTGATGGAGGTGATGAACACCTTGCGCAACGCCGGCTATCTCAAGGTCGCCCTCGTCGGGCTCGACGGACGCAGCTGATGGCCGCGAACGCCTTTGCCTTGCATCAGCCGCTTGACGAGCGGGAGGGCGCGCCCTGGGGCGCCTCGGCGACGATGATCGTGGCGTTGCATCTCGGCGCCGCGCTGCTTGCGATGAACTTGCTGAAGCAGGTGCCGGACGAGGGCGTCAACCTGCCGGCCATCCTGATCGACATGACGCCGGAGACGTCGGCACCGCGGTCGATGCCGCTGGACATCGCGCCGGGACCGACGATGCAGCAGGCGGATGCGTCACCGCCCGAGCCGGTGCAGCAGCAGGCTGTCGAGGAAATGATCCCGCCGACACCGCCGCAGGAGCAGCCGGATGTGGTGGCTCCACCGGAACAGAAGCTCGAGCCGAGCCCGCCGAAGCCCGAGCCTGCGAAAGTTCCGCCCGTGGAGAAGCCGGCTCCGGCGAAGCCCAGGGTGGTCCGTCCCGAGGCCCGGAAGCCGTCGGATGCGCTTCCGATGCCGCGCACCAGTGCACCGCCGCGTGCGGAGCGAGAAGCCCCGCTTGCATCCGCCGTGAATGCGGGGTCAGTGGCCTCGATGATCGCGACATACAACCAGCGTGTCCGCGCGCATCTCATGCGGTTCCACCAGTATCCGAAGAGCGCCAACGGGCAAAAGGGTGTGGTGACGCTGAATCTTACTCTCGGTCGCGGTGGTCAAGTCTTGTCCAGTCGCGTGGGCGGCTCATCGGGTGTCGCAGTGCTCGATGCTCAGGCCATGGCCATGGTGCGCCAGGCCCAGCCATTTCCGCCGGTGCCGCCCGAGATCACTTATGGTACCATGCTCATCAAGGTCGGGGTGAAGTTCGGGGATCGGTGATTGAGCACGGCTTCCTCTCCCGCGAAAAGCGGAAGAGGAAGGCAGGATGCAGTGCCTACTTCGCCTTCAGGAAATCCGCGACCTCGAGCAGCACGAACTCGTTGTCGTCGGCCTTGTTGGGATCGCGGCTGGAGGAGAACGGCAGGTTGTTGTCGTTGCCGACGATGATGTGGGTGTCGTCGACGCGATCGACGTTCTCGATGGTGAAGAACGGGAAAGTGTAGACGCCGTCGTTGAGCGGCTTCTTCGCCTTCTTGTCGGGATCCCTGATCTTCATCAGGTCGATATAGCCGATCTTGCGCACGGGCTTGCCGACATTGGCGTCCGTCAGCTCGATCTTGTAGACGCGCTTGAACTTGGCGAGGTCGGGGAAGCAGTTCTCGCCGCGCTGGCCCTGCGGGCAGGCCTTGTCGGCGGTGCCTTCGCCATTGTCGCGCTCGATGACGAGGCCGGAGGCCTGGTCGATCATGTTGAAGTCGCCGATGGCGTTGCCGTTCTGCTCGAACACATAGTGCCAGTAGCGGCCGGTGAATTTCTCCGCAGCGACGTCGAATTCGAGGATGCGCGAGGCCTCCTTGCCGTCGACCTTCTCCCAGTCCTTCTTGTCGGCATCCCACAGCGGTCCCTCGAGCAGGCCGTAGAGGAACTTGCCGTCCTTCGACGCGGCGAAGCCCTCATAGCCCCGGGAGCGGCGGAGATTGACATTGGTGTAGGTCGCGCCCGGCGCGGCCGGCGTCCCCACCGCCCAATTGTCGGGCGAGCACACCGGCTTGCCGTCGGCGACCGTATCGAACACGCCGAGGATTTTGCCTGACTTGTCCGCCTTCAGGACGTAGGGGCCGAACTCGTCGCCGATCCAGAAGGTGTCGCCGACGATCTGGAAACCTTCGGTGTCGAAATCGGAGCCGGTGAGATAGCGCTTCTGGGTGTCCTCATGCACGATGCGGAAGGGGACGCGTCTGTCGGGGTCGTGCAGGAAAATGGTCTCCAGCCGCTCCATCTTGCCGCTGGCCCAGTCCATCTTGTAGCGGTTGAGGTACAGCATCGAATCCGGCGAGTTGGCGCGCGCGCCCATGCCGTTGTCGGTGAGGACCCAGAACGTGCCGTCGGGCAGGGTCTTGATGCCGGAATGGCCCTGCAGCGGCTGGCCCTTGAACGGCAGCGACACGCCGGTCGGACGCTCGAAGGACTTACCCATCACGGTGCCGAGCGCGTCGACCCGCTTGCCGGTGGTATATTTGCCCGCCGCCTTGAGATCGGCGGGGGCATCAGCCGGCGCCTCGATGAAGGTTTCGGCCGGCATCACCGCGTGGCCGGCGAGCTTGGCGGGAAATTCGCCCTCGCTCTGCGCGAGCGCTGTGCTCGCAGTGAGCATGATCGTGGCGACGGTGCAAAGAAAAGTCGCGCGCATGTGCGTCTCCTGTTGGCGGACGCAACGCTTATGCGGATCGCATGTTGCAGTATTGTGAAGCCGGGCCAAAGGCCGCAGCGCTCTTCGCCTCTCCCCGCCTGCAGACCGTGAGAACGGGGAGAGGGGGACGAGAGAGCGGGGCTACTCCTTCACCGCACCCGTCAGCGAAGAGACGTAGTAATCCACGAACAGCGAGTAGAAGATCGCGACCGGGAGCGAGCCGAGCAGCGATCCCGCCATCAGCGCACCCCATTGATAGACGTCGCCGGTGACGAGCTCGGTCAGGATCGCGACCGGCACGGTCTTGTTGGCGCCGCTCTGGATGAAGGCCAGCGCGTAGATGAACTCGTTCCAGGACAGCGTGAAGGAGAAGATGCCGGCCGAGATCAGGCCGGGCACTGCGAGCGGCAGCGTGATCCGGCGCAGGATCTGCAGCCGCGTGGCGCCGTCGACCAGCGCGCATTCCTCGAGCTCGTAAGGAATCGACTTGAAATAGCCGATCAGGAGCCAGGTGCAGAACGGAACCAGGAAGGTCGGATAGACCAGGATCAGGGCCAGCGGCGAGTCGAACAGGCCGAATTGCACGACGACTGTCGCGAGCGGAATGAACAGGATCGACGGCGGCACCAGATAGGCGAGATAGATGCCGAGGCCGACATAGGGACTGCCGCGGAAGCGCAGGCGCTCGATCGCGTAGGCCGCCAGCGTGCTCGCGATCAGCGACAGCGTGGTCGAGCCGATCGCGACCAGCATCGTCGTCTTCAGCCATTGCGGATAGGCGGTGTTGAACAACAGATGCTTGATGTGCGCCAGGGTCGGCGAGGAGATCCAGAACGGGTTGTTGTCCCGGTAGTTCATCAGCTCCGCGTTCGGCTTGAACGAGGTGATCGCCATCCAATAGAACGGAAACAGCAGGATCAGAACGAAGCAGCCGAGCGGCAGATAGATCATCATCAGCCGCCGCAGCCCGGAATCCCAGGCCATGGTGTCGGGCGGTGCTTTTGCGTCCGCGACGGTCGATTGCGCGACGGTTTCAGTCATTGGCCTCTCCCTGCTGCCATTTGCGGCGTGCCAGGCCGAAATAGGAGAACAGCGTCGCGAACACCAGGAACGGGATCATCGACACTGCGATCGCCGCGCCTTCGCCGAGCTCGCCGCCGGCGATGCCGCGCTGGAACGCCAGCGTCGCCAAGAGGTGGGTCGAGTTCACCGGACCGCCGCGGGTAATGGCGTAGACCAGCTGGAAGTCAGTGAAGGTGAAGATGATCGAGAACGTCATGACGATGGCGAGGATCGGCAGCATCATCGGGAAGGTGATGTAGCGGAAGCGCTGCCAGGCGCTGGCGCCGTCCAGCATCGCGGCCTCGTAGAGCGAGGGCGAGATGGTCTGCAAGCCCGCCAGCAGCGAGATCGCGACGAAGGGAATGCCGCGCCAGATGTTGGCGGCGATCAGCGAGAACCGCGCCGGCCAGGGCGAGCCGAGGAAGTCGATATTGCTGTCCCGCCAATGCAGCACGTCGACCAGGAGGTAGGAGATGATCGAGAACTGCGGATCGTAGATCCACCAGAATGCCAGCGCCGACAGCACGGTCGGCACGATCCAGGGCAGCAGCACGATGGCGCGCAGCAGGCTCTTGAACGGGAAATGGTTGTTGAGCAGCAGGGCGAGCCAGAAGCCGAGCGCGAATTTTCCGAAGGTCGCCACGGCCGTGTAGAACACGCTGTAGAACACCGCGTTCCACCACAAGGGGTCCGTGAGCAGGTACTGGAAATTCTCGATCCCGACATAGATGCCGCGGCGGCCGATCGTGGTGTCGGTGAAGGCGAGCCAGACGCCGAGGCCGAGCGGGTAGGTCAGGAATACCGTGAGCAGCCCGAGCGCGGGCGCGAGGCACATCACGATCAGGAACGGCTTGTAGTCGAACAGGCGCACGATCCAGTTCGGCTGCCGTTGCGCCAGTGCGTGGGAGGAAAGGGTGGTCACGGACATTAGTGTGTTGTCCTGTTCTAGGCTTTCACGTCGTCATTGCGAGGGAGCGAAGCGACGAAGCAATCCAGACTGTATCTGCGGAGAGTCTCTGGATTGCTTCGCTTCGCTCGCAATGACGGTCTCTACCGCTGTCGCCGGAAGTAGCGTTTGCAGCGTTGCTCGGCTTCCGCAGCTGCGGCTTCCGGCGTGGCGGCGCCGGTGGCGACGGACGCGCACATCTGAATCAGCACGTAATCGGCGCTGACCGCGCCGGTCGCCGTCGAGATCGGCCCCTTGTAGCCGTCATAGTAAGTGCTGTTCATCGTGTTCTTGAACAGGCTCACCTTCGGATCCTGCGACCACACGGCGGCCTCGGCATAGGCGGCCAGCGGCTGGGACCAGTAGCCGGAATTGGCGTTGAGCCACGGCTCGTATTGGTCCTTCTCCAGCATGTACTGCAGGAAGGCCTTGGCGGCATTGGGGTACGGGCTGTGCTTGAACACCATGGCATTCAATGTCAGGCCCGCCATCGGCGAGACCTTGGCGAGGCCCTTGGGCAGCAGCTGATGCTCGCTGTCCTCGGCGATGGCCTTGGTGGCCGGGTCGTTCTTCAGCGAGAAGTACAGTGAGACGCCGTTGGCGGTCAGCGCGATCTCCTGCGAGGAATAGGCCCGGTTGTTGCTGACGTCATTCCAGGACGGCGTGCCGGCGATGAAGGTCGGATACAGCTCCTTGACCCAGTTGAGCGCGGCGATCGTCTCCTTGCTGTTGACGGTGACGTTGCCCTCCTCGTCGAGCAGCGAGGCGTTGTGCGACCACAGCGCCCAGTTGGCGAAGCCGTTGCCGTCGCCCTTGGCGTTGCCGAGCGCGAAGCCGGCCGGCTTGCCGGCCTTTTGCAGCTTGCGGCAGAGGTCGAGCACGCCGGCATGATCTTCCGGAACCTTGTCGAAGCCGACCGATTGCAGGACCGACTTGCGGTAGATCAGGGGACCTGCGGTGGCGCCGAACGGCAGTCCGATCCAGGACTCGCTCTTGTTCTTCTTGCCGTAGCGTTGCGCCAGCGGCAGCCAGCCGCCGTACTTCTTGCCGAGATAGTCGGCGACGTCGGTGAGCTCGATCAGCTTGTCGATGTAGATGTGAGGCGCGTCGGAGAAGCCGATGATGATATCGGGGCCGGCGCCGGAATTCGAGGTCACCGCGGTCTGCTGGTTGATGTCCTCCCAGCCGACGAAGTCGACCTTGACCTCGACCCCGGTGTCCTTGGTGAACTTTGCCGCATTGGCGCGGAACACGTCCTCGTCCGCCTGGACGAAGCGCACCGGGCGCAGCATGCGCAAGGACGCGCCCTTTTCGATCTCGCGCTTGGGTGCCGGGACGTCGGCAGCCTTGATGTTGGATGTTTGCGCTGCAGCACCGGTGGCCGCGAGCGTTGCAGCGGACAGGCCCAGCGCCAAGGCATCACGACGTGTGATGTCGTTCCTCATCAGTACCTCCCTATGATGTCTCCCTTCCCGGCGTTGATCGCCGGTGAAGGGCCGTTTCGGTCGTGGGCGCTTGCTGCGCCGCCCGTCTAGCTGTTCGGCCCGCGGTCCATGCTGACGGGCTGCCAGCGGCGGAGCGCGGTGTTCTGCAGCACCGACGGATTGACGCAGCTTACCGGCCACATGCCCTGGAGCACCAGTGACAATTCGTAGCCCACCCGGCGCTTGCGCGCCTCGTCGAACCGTGCCGAGGCCGAGGCGACATGGGCGGTCAGGGTCACGTTCTCCAGGCCGAGCAGGGGATTGTTGTGCGAGGGCGGCTCCTTTTCCAGCACGTCGAGGGCGGCGTGCGCGATCCAGCCCTCCTGCAGCGCCTTGATCAGGCTCTCCTCGTCCACGGTGGCACCGCGGCCGGTGTTGATGAAGATCGAGCCCTTCTTCATCTGCCGGAAGTGCTTCTCGGTCAGCATGTGATGCACCTCGGGTCGCGCCGGGGCATGCATCGAGACGAAGTCGGATTGCGACAGCACCTCGTTCAGTGTCGCCGGGATCACGCCGTGCTCGTACATCAGCGTTTCCTGGATGAAGGGGTCGTAGGCCATCATGCGCAGGCCGAAAGGCCCGGCGCGTTTCGCGACCGCACGCGCAACCCGGCCGAACGAGATGAAGCCGAGCGTCTGGCCCATCAGTCTCGGGATCTTCAAAAGCGCCGGCCGGCCCTCGGCCCAGCGGCCATCGCGCACCATGCGGTCCTGCTCGACCAAGCGGCGGAAGCCGGCGAGCAGCAGCATCATGGCGTGGTCGGCGACCTCCTCGATGAAAGTGTCGGGGATGTTGGTGACGGGAATGCCGCGGGCCGTGGCGGCCTTGACGTCGACGCTGTCGACGCCGACCGAGCCGAGCGTGATGACCTTGCAGCTCTCGAGCGCGTCGATGATCGACTTGGTGATCGGGATGCCCTTGGCGTAGATCGCGTCGGCGTTCTTCGCGGCGGCGATGAACCCGGCCTCGTCGGCGGGCGCCTCGATGATCTCGGCATCGATCGGATCGAGCGCCTCGCGCTCATAGGAATAATCGCTGCCGGCGACCGTGAAGCTCGCACCCTTCGGCGTCACCACCCTGTATTTCGGCATTCTCTGCTCCCGATTTGGTTTCTTGTCGTGGTCCGCCTCGACGAGCGGGCCTTTGCGTCTTTTACGCGAAATTCGGGCAAGTGCGTACAATTCACGGTTGTTGCGGGCGACGTATATTTCCGTTTTTCCGTGCAAGCCCCGGGCTTCTACGGAGGTGCGTAAGTAACTTGCTAAGGGCTCCGCCACTAAGACTTGATTCGAATTTGATCGATCTCGTCGTGCGCCCGTACCCCAATATTGCCGGAGCTAACCCCGTGAAGTTGAGCAATCTGAAGATCGCCTCGAAGCTTGGCATTCTCGTTGGAGTCACGCTGTTCGGCCTCTGCATCTCCGGAGTTCTCGCCGGCTATCTGATGAAGCGCGAGATGGTGAATGCGCGCATCGACCAGGCCAAGGCGATCGTCGAGCTGGCGCGCAACTATGCCGCCGCGTTGAAGAAGCGCGTCGATGCCGGCGAGATGACGAAGGACGCCGCGATGGCCGAGCTTCGCCGCTACGGCAACGCGATGACCTATGACAAGGGTGCCGGCTACCTGTTCGGCACGTCCTATGACGGTCTCACCCAGCTTGCGCCCGATCCGAAGGTGATCGGCACCAACCGAATGGACGTCGTGACCAACGGCCGCAAGCTGTCGCTGGAATTGATGAACGGCGTCAAAGCCAACGGCGAGATACTGCTTCACTATGAATATATGAAGCCCGGCCAGGAAACGCCGATCCGCAAGGTCGGTTACGCCGTCGCGATCCCCGGCTTCGATATGTATCTCGGCACCGGCGCCTATCTGGATGATATCGAGGCCAAGATGGGTCCGGTCTACTGGCTGCTCGGCCTCGCCGTGCTCGGCATCGTCATCGTTGCCGGCAGCGTCGCCTGGATGATCGGCCGCAGCATCAGTGCTCCGCTCGGCCTGCTCGGCACCCGGATGAAGGATCTCGCCGACGGCAAGCTCGAGGGTGATATTCCGGGCGTCGGCCGCGGCGACGAGGTCGGCGCGATGGCATCGACCGTGCAGATCTTCAAGGACAACGCGGTTCGCATCCGCGACCTCGAGAAGACCGAGGCGGACGCCAAGGAACACGCCGCGGCGGAACGCCGCAGCGCCATGGAGGAGATCGCCAACGACTTCGAACGCAGCGTCAACGGCATCGTCGGCTCGGTCTCCTCGGCCGCAGCCGGCATGCAGACCACGGCGCAATCGATGACCGCGACCGCCAGCGATGCCTCCTCGCGCGCGGCGACCGTCGGTGCCGCCTCGCAGAAGGCGTCCGGCAATGTTGGCACCGTTGCGGCCGCCGCCGAAGAGCTGTCGAGCTCGGTTGCGGAAATCTCCCGCCAGGTGACGCGCTCGACTGAAGTTGCGAGCCGTGCCGTTAGCGATGCCGAGCGCACCAACGCCACGGTGCAGGAGCTCTCCACCGGTGCCGAGAAGATCGGCGAGGTGGTCAAGCTCATTCACTCGATCGCGGCGCAGACCAACCTGCTCGCGCTCAACGCCACCATCGAGGCGGCGCGTGCCGGCGAGTCCGGCCGCGGCTTCGCCGTGGTCGCCTCCGAGGTCAAGGCGCTCGCCAACCAGACCGCGAAGGCGACCGAGGAGATCTCCGCCCAGGTCGCGGCGATGCAGACCTCGACCAGCGACGCGGTGTCGGCCATCTCCGGCATCACCCAGACGATCGCCGAGATGAGCGAGATCACCGCCGGCATTTCCGTATCGATCGAGCAGCAGGGCGAGGCGACGCGCGAGATCGCCCGCAACATCCAGTCGGTCGCGGCCGGCTCGAGTGAAATCAACGCCCATATCGGCAGCGTCACCTCGGCCGCCGAAGCGACCGGCAGCGCGGCCAGCGATGTGCTCACCAACGCCCGCGAGCTGGACACCCAGTCCGGCGCGCTGCGCGATGCCGTCGACGGCTTCCTCGCCAAGGTCCGCGCGGCGTAACTCGTCGCGCAAAAACTCTACGCCGTCGTCATGCCCGGGCTTGTCCCGGGCATCCACGTTCTTGGGCGCGGCATGTGCGGCTGCGTGGATGGCCGGGACAAGCCCGGCCATGACGGAGAATGCGCGAGCACACGATCTCGTGCCCCGGACGCAGCGCAGCGCTTCCCCGGCGATGCGAAGCATCGTCCGGTGCAGCGGTGCGCTGCAGAGCCGGGGCCCATGCTAGCGGCAATCTGGGTCCCGGCTCTGCGCAGCAGCGTTTCACGCTGCAGCGCGTCCAGGACACAAGACCGCGTCACTGCTTCTCGATCTTCGCGTTGTCGATCAGCTTTTCCCACAGCACCAGCTGCTCGTTCACGAAAGTACCGAGCTGCTCCGGCGTGCCGGAAAAAGCGTCCATGCCGAGCGTGGCGAGCTTGGCCTTGATCTCCGGGTTCTCGATGATCTTGCGGATCTCGGTGTTGAGCCGGGTCACGATCTCCTTCGGCATGCCGGCCGGGCCGAAATAGCCCTGCCAGGACGTGATGTCGAAGTCCGGCACGCCGGCCTCCTGCATCGAGGGCAGGTGTGGCACCAGCGGCGTGCGGTTCTTGGTGGTGACGGCGAGCGCGCGCAGGGCGTTGCCGTTGACATGGGGCAGGCCGGTCAGGATGTCGACGAACATCATCGACACGCGGCCGCCCATGACGTCGTTGAGCGCCGGCGGCGAGCTCTTGTAGGGCACGTGCAGCAGGTCGAGCCCGGCATTGTGCGCGAAGGTCGCACCCGACACGATCGCCGCCGACGAGCCCGAGGCGTAGCTCAGCTTGCCTGGATTGGCCTTGCCGTAGGCCACCAGCTCTCCGACCGTCTTGGCCGGCACCTCGGGATTGATGACCAGCATGAAGGGCAGATCGCCGGTGCGGGCGATCGGGGTGAAATCCTTCACCGGATCGTAAGTCAGGCTCTTGAGCAGATAGGGATTGGCCGAATGCGTGGTGTTGGTCGTCACCAGCAGCGTGTAGCCGTCGGGAGCGGCCTTCGCGACATGGGTGGCTGCGAGCATGCCGTTGGCGCCGGCCTTGTTCTCGATCACGATGCCGACGCCGAGCGCCTGCGACAGATGCTGCGAAATCAGCCGCGTCGTGGTGTCGGTGCCGCTGCCGGCCGCGAAGGGCAGCACCAGCGTGATGTTGCGGCTGGGATAGGTGTCGGCGTGAGCGGTGGAGGCTGCCGTGAGGCATAGCGCGGTCGCGGCGACGGTCCGCAGGTTTCGAATCAGCCCTGAAATCATGTCGGTCGTTCCCTCTTTTTGGTTGGCGGGGAACCTAGCTGGTCCAAAGGGGAATCGGAAGATGGCTATAGGTCGTGACCGCGTCCGTCGCGCGGAATTATGTCATCGCCGAGCCCCGCCGCGATGCAAGCACGACTCCGGCGAGCACCAGCGCGTAACCGATCAGGTGGAACGGCTGGAGCTTCTCGCCCAGCAGCACGATCGCCAGCGCCGAGCCGAACACCGGCACCAGATGGAAGAACGGCGCCGCCCGGTTCGGCCCGATCAGCGCCACGCCGCGGTTGAAGAAGAGATAGGCGAGGGTGGAGGGAAAGATCAGGATGTAGCCCAGCGTCGCCAGCGTGATCGTGTCGAATTGCAGCACGCTGCCGCTCGCCGCCTCCCAGATCGCCGTCGGCAGCAGCATCGTCGCGCCGCAGCAGGTGGTGAAGGACAGGAACGAGAGCTGGTGGATCTTCGGTCGCCGCGGGATGAAGGCCGAATAGAGCCCGAACGCCACCAGCGAGGAGGCGAACATGATGTCGCCCCTGTTGAAGCTGATGCTTGCCAGCGCCGCGAGATCGCCGCGCAGGATGATGATCAGCACGCCGAGCAGCGAGATCGCGATGCCGCCGAGCTGCGCGCCGGTCAGCCGCACGCCGAACAGCACCAGCGACCACAGCGCCACGAACAGCGGACCCGCCGACTGGATCAGCAGCGCGTTCAGCGCCTCGGTGTATTGCAGCGCCCAGTACGAGATCGCGTTGTTGAAGGCAAAGCCGACCAGCGACAGGAACAGCATCAATGGCATGCTCTGGCGCAAGGCAGGCCAATCGCGCTTCAGGTGCGGCCAGGCGAACGGCAACAGGATCAGGAACACGCCGAACCAGCGGATCGTGGTGATCGTCAGCGGCGGCACATGCGCCCCGACATGGCGCGCGAGCACGATGTTGCCGGCCCAGAACAGCGAGCTCAGGCTGAGCAGCAGATAAGGCTGGTTGTTGAGCCAGCTGGCCGGATTGGCGGCCGGTGGCGCGGGCGAAGCGGTCGTCATGGGCGTTGGATACAACTTGCGCCCGATTGCCGCGATGGCACAAGTCACAGCGCCGCAATGCTACAATGCAGCCGAGCCTTGAGGAGGTGCCATTGGCGGTCAATATGTTGAACATCGAGGGCCTGGAGCGGCTCGATCCGAATGCGCCCGTGGTGATGCTGAACCTGATGCGCTTCCACGCGCGCTCGCGCGATGGCGACGGGTCGGGCTGGGACGCATATTTGCGCTACAGTGCGATCACGGTGCCGATGATCAAGGCGCGCGGCGGCACGCTGCTCTGGACCGGCGAAGCCAAGGCGGTCGCACTCGGTCCGCACGCGGGCAACGATTGGGACTTCGTCGCGCTGGTGCATTACCCGTCCGTCTCGGCCTTCATCGACATGATGACCTCGCAAGCCTACGAGCGCGAAGCCGATCCGCATCGCGTCAACGCCTGCGCCGAGCACCTGATCATCGCGACGAGCGAGGCCTACAGCAAGTTCAAGACGAAGTAGCGGGGCAGGCTTGCTCACCCTACCCTGGAGGGGGAGGGTCGCTGCGCATGAAGCGAAGCGCAATGCGGAGCGGGGTGGGGTGACGGTCTCTCCGCATCAAACAGTGCTCGAGTGGAGAGATCACCCCACCCCGCTCGCGCTTTGCGGCCTCCCCCTCCAGGGGAGGGTGAAAGCGGCACTGTGGTTGAATGAATGCTGCGCCTAACTTGTCTGCTTTCGCGACGCCGCGAACACGCCGGCCAGCACCAACGCAAAACCGATGAAGTGGAACGCCTGCGGGTGCTCGGCCAGAAACGCCATCGCCATGATCGAGCCGAACACCGGCACGACGTGGAAGAACGGTGCGGCGCGGTTGGCGCCGATCAGGCGCACGCCGCGATTGAAGCAGAGATAGGCGAGCGTCGAGGGGAAGACGGCGACGTAGAACAGGGTCAGGAGATTCGGCCCGTCGAGCTTCATCACCGGGCGAGCGGACAGTTCCCAGATCTCCAGCGGAATGAGACAGGCGGCGCCGCAGCCGAAGGTGAAGGCGAGGAACGAGAGGCCGTGCATCGGCGGCCGCCTCAGTGACAGCACCGAATAGAGCGCGAAGATCAGGAGCGCGAGCAGGAAGATCAGGTCGCCCTTGTTGAAGTCGATGCTCGACAGCGTGGTGAAATCGCCGTGCAGCAGGATGGTCAGCACGCCGCACATCGACAGCAGCACGCCGAAGGCCTGCGCGGCGGTGAGACGGATGCCGAGGATGACGAGCGACCACAGCGCCACCAGCAGCGGCGCGGCCGACTGCAGCAGCAGCGTGTTGAGCGCCTGGGTGTGCTCCAGGGCCCAATATTGCAACGTGTTGAAGGCGCCGATGCCGGTGACCGAGAGCGTGACCATCAGGCCAAGCTTGCCGCGGATCGCCGGCCAGTCCTGCACGAGATGCTTGAAGGCGAACGGCAGCACCAGCAGGAAGGCAAAGAACCAGCGCAGGAACGACAGCGTCACCGGCGGAATGTGGCCGGCCGCGAGCCGCCCGACGATGGCGTTGCCGGCCCAGCACAGCGCGGTGATGCTGAGCAGCAGGTAAGGCTGGTTGGCGATCCAGCTGTGGCCGGATGTTTCCGCGGGCGTGGTCTGGCCGGTGGCGGACATTGTGATGGTTGAGCCCCGCGTCGAGTACGCCGAGCCCTCCGGCCCGGCGAGGTCCGGGCCGGCTGATCACCCGGCAGGTCCAAAGACACGGAAAACGAGGTTGCATCAACGGGGACGGGCGCATCGCGACCATGCTGGCGGCGAAGGCGGCCTCTCCCGCTTTGGTCGAAGCTGTTGCGCCGGCCTGCCAGGGTTCGGGATTTTCCGCGGATATCAAGGGCTTGGACCGGACGTTGGACCCCGAAAAAGCCCCGTTCTTGCTTGCCTAGAGAGGCTGCTTCCTTTATCCGGTTGGCTGCCTTGCGTGCGGGCGGCTCCGGCTGCCGATTGGGCTGGGCGCAGGCGTGATCCCGGAAAAGTGGGCACCGGTTTTCCGCGAGGATCATGCCTTCTAGAGACAGATTGAACAGGATTACCCGCGAATGGCCAATGTTGTCGTCGTCGGCGCCCAATGGGGCGACGAAGGGAAGGGCAAGATCGTCGACTGGTTGTCGGAGCAGGCGGATATCGTCGTCCGCTTCCAGGGCGGCCACAACGCCGGCCACACGCTGGTAATCAACGGCAAGACCTACAAGCTCGCGCTCCTGCCCTCCGGCGTGCTGCGCGAGGGCAAGCTGTCGGTGATCGGCAACGGCGTCGTGTTCGACCCCGCCGCCTTCCTCGACGAGGTCGCCAGGCTCAGGTCGCAGGGCGTCGATGTCGGCCCCGACAACCTGCGTGTCGCGGAAAACGTCACGTTGATCCTGCCGCTGCACCGCGAGCTCGACGCGCACCGCGAATCCGCCAGCGCCGCCACCGCGATCGGCACCACCCGCCGCGGCATCGGCCCGGCCTATGAAGACAAGGTCGGCCGCCGCGCCATCCGCCTGATGGATCTTGCCGATCATCAGACGCTGCCGCACAAGATCGACCGCCTGCTGGCGCACCACAACGCGCTGCGCCGCGGCCTCAACCTGCCGGAATTCGACGGCGCGGTGATCCTGAAGGAGCTGATGGCGATGGCGCCGCAGCTCCTGCCCTATGCCGAGACGGTCTGGCGGCTGCTCGATATCGAGCGGCGCGCCGGCAAGCGCATGTTGTTCGAGGGCGCGCAAGGCGCGCTGCTCGACGTCGACCACGGCACCTATCCCTACGTCACCTCGTCCAACACGGTGGCGGCCCAGGCCGCGACCGGCGCCGGCCTCGGGCCGGGCGCGGTCGGCTACGTGCTCGGCCTGTGCAAGGCCTACACGACCCGCGTCGGCCAGGGCCCGTTCCCGACCGAGCAGGACAACGAGATCGGCCGCAAGATCGGCGAGCGCGGCCGCGAGTTCGGCACCAATACCGGCCGTCCGCGCCGCTGCGGCTGGTTCGACGCCGTGCTGGTCCGCCAGGCGGTCCGGACCTGCGGCATCAATGGCCTGGCGCTGACCAAGCTCGACATCCTCGACGGCTTCGATTCGATCGAGGTCTGCACCGGCTACAAGCTCGACGGCAAGGAGATCGACCATTTCCCGGCCGGCGAGGGCGCGCAAAGCCGGGTCGAGCCGATCTACGAGACCATCGAGGGCTGGAAGGAGCCGACCGCCAATGCGCGGTCCTGGGCCGACCTGCCGGCGCAGGCCATCAAATATGTCCGGCGGATCGAGGAATTGGTGGGATGTCCGGTCGCGCTGCTTTCCACCAGCCCGGAACGCGAAGATACTATCCTGGTGCAAAATCCGTTTGAGGCTTAACGATATCTTACCGGGACGCGCGTATAGTTGAGTAGAAATGGCTGATTACTATCCGCTGATCGCCCGCGCTATTGCCGCCCTGGACCCCAACGCTCCCGGCGAAAGCCGTCGCGCGCTCTATGAGCGGGCGCGCACGGCCCTGATCGCGCAACTGCGCAGCGTGCAGCCGCCGCTCTCCGAATCCGAGATCACCCGGGAACGGCTGTCGCTCGAGGAGGCCGTCCGCAAGGTCGAATCGGAGGCCGCCCAGCGAGCCCGCGAGGCCTCGCGTCCCGGTGGCGGCGCCCGCTCCGGCTCGAGTGGCGATGCCTTCCGCCGCGCCAGCACCCGTGCCACCGAGGCCAACCCGGCAGCAGTGCCGCCGCGCACGCGTCCGGCCCCGACGCCGCCGCGCGCCGACCGCCCGTCCTTCAATGTCGACGACCCGGGCGAGGCCCCGCGGCCGCCACGCGCACCCCGCTTCGACGCCCCGCGCCCACCTAGCCCCTCCGCCCCGCCGCCGGAGCCGCCGGCCGGCCGCGATCGCCAGGGTGGGCGGCGTCCGCCCGACGTCGGCCCCCCGCCGCCGCTGCCGTCCTCACCCGGCGTGCGCGGCTTCCGCGACATCACGGCCGATGCCAACGATCTCGGCGGTGCCGCCGCGCAGGCCAGCCGCGCCGCGCGCCGCACCTACGCCAACGTGCCCTCGCCCTCGCCGGAATTCGACCGGCTGGAGCCGAGCCTGGAAAACCGCGCCGGTGAGACCGAAGCGCCCTATTCCTACGACGAGTCGATCGAGGAGGCCGAGCGCTACACGCCGCAACCGCCGTCGCCGCGTCCGCGCATCGCCCCCGATCGCGACGTCAAGAAGCGCGCCCGCACCGGCTCCGCCTTTCCGTTCAAGAGCGCGATTGCCGTCGGCATCGTGCTCATCCTGGTCGGCGCCGGCATCCTCTGGGGCAAGCAACTGGTCCAGATCGTCAACGGCTTTCTCAAGCCGTCCGCGACGCAAGTTGCGGATACGCCGACGACCCCGGCGCAGCCGCAGAGCAAGCCCAAGATTCCCGATCGCGTCGGTCAGCCCTCGGCGGACCAGCCGGTCGCGCCGGTGGCGCAGAAGGTCGTGCTCTACGACGAGGATCCGTCCGATCCGAAGGGCAAGCAATATGTCGGCTCGGTGGTGTGGCGGCTCGAGCCGATCAAGGCCTCGGGCAACCAGAAGGCCGACGTCGCCGTGCGCGCCGACATCGAGATTCCCGACCGCAAGTTCAAGATGACGATGTCGTTCCGCCGCAACACCGATTCCTCGCTGCCGGCGAGCCACACGGCGGAGCTGACCTTCATCCTGCCGCAGGATTTCCCCGGCGGCAGCGTCTCCAACGTGCCGGGCATCTTGATGAAGTCGAACGAGCAGGCCCGCGGCACGCCGCTCGCCGGCCTCGCGGTCAAGGTCACCGACGGGTTCTTCCTGGTCGGCCTCTCCAATGTCGACGCCGACCGCGCCCGCAACGTCCAGCTCCTGAAGGAGCGCTCCTGGTTCGACGTGCCGCTGGTCTACGCCAACCAGCGCCGCGCCATCATCGCCATCGAGAAGGGCGCCCCCGGCGAGCGCGCCTTCAACGACGCCTTCGCGCAGTGGGGCGACTGAGGTTCTTCTGTCATTCCGGGGGGCGCGTAGCGCGAACCCGGAATCCATTTCAACGCGTCACATGCCGCCCGATGGATTCCGGGCTCGTGCTTCGCACGCCCCGGAATGACGTCCGAGAGGACTACTGCGCCGCGGCTTCCCGCTTGCGCGATGCCGCGGCGGCGGCGTGCTGGCGGTCCATCACGGCGCGGCAGCCGGGGCTGACCTGCGCCTTGTTCCGCACCATGCAGGCGGTGATCCGCGGGATGTCGGGAATTTCGCTGGAGCACAGCCGCATGGCGTCACCCGAGCACATCTGCTGGGCTTCTTGCGTGAAGGCGAGACTGGGTGAGGTCTGGAGAGCGAAGGTGGTGGCGACTGCGAAGAGCGAAGCGATGGTCTGAAGGCGTGTCATGTGGAATGGATCCCCGAGTTCCCGTAAGGCTTGAGCCGCTTGGTTTTGGGGCGCCGCACGCGGCTTGATCTGCCGCATGTCGCAGCCTTCACGTCGGGAGCTTCGATCCCGCGTGTGGTCGCTCGACTTCTTGATGCTCGAATCGAAAGTGCTGCGCCGCCCGAGCGAAGTATGCGCCATTGTCACGCGCCCGCAATGGCCGGCACAAAGGAATTCGCAATTGTTGCACGCCAGTCACGTCGCGCGATCAGATCAGCCGATCGGAGACGCTTGTTCCGCGTCGCTCGCGCCGAGAGCGGCGGCGTGCTCCTCGACAGCAGTCACGCCCTTGGGCGTCAGCTCGAACAGATCGCCGTCCTTCATCACGTAGCCGTCGGCGATCAATTGCCCCATCTTGCCCTGCCGGTCGTCGGCAAAGGCAACGGACTGGCTGATGTCCCGCAGGATCGAGAGTTCTTCGTCGTGCAACATGGCGTCACTCTCCGTTCGCGGGTATGGGTTCGTCCTCACATGCCGTGGCTCTGAAACACCTTGCTGCAGGACTTCGACAGCTTGCCCCGGTTGGCTTGCAAGCAGCTCTGCACTGCCCCATCATTGCCGAGGTCCTTGCGGCAGAAGCGCTGCGCATCGCGCGTGCAGGCCTGCCGCTCCTGCGGCGTGCCCATATGACCTTGGGCCAGCGCGGGTGCCGTCGGCAGGCTGCTCAGGGCCGCCAGCGCGATCGTCGCCAGAAAGAATTTGCGGGCCATCGGCGGCTCCAGTCTGCCAGGGGTTGAACTGCCAGGGTTGAATTCAGTCCAGCATGAACTCATCGCCTTGCCACTTGTTCCCCTTGAGGAGCCCGGCGCCCGCTGTTCAAGGTTCCCGCTGCGCTGCTATAACGCCTGCAGAGTGTGAGGTGCTTGATGAAACGCTATCTGGTATTTGCGCTGGTCGTCCCATTCATCGGCGGGTTCCTGCTGCTGCTGACGACGACCTACCAGTCCGGCTATTGGGCCCAGACCAACCTCGGCGAGGTCGGCAAGCTGTTCGCGGTGTTCTTCAAGACGCTCCAATACAGCTACCTGTTCGGGTTCTTGCCTGCGCTGATGATCGGCGCAGTCGATGACATCCTGATCCACATCCGCCGGATCGGGCCGGTCTTGCGGATGCTCCTGGTCGGCCTGTTCGCCTTCGCTCTGGCCTCGCTCACTCACAGCTCGCGCGGGCCGGATTCGGGCGCGGTGCAGATCATCCTGTACGGGCTCGTCGGTTTCGTGCCGGCGGTGATTTCATCCTGGCTGGTGCATCGCTACGTCGAGGAGCCGCAAGCCGTGCCGGTGCCGACCTGACGCGCGGCGTTCGGGCGCGGCGCAACCTCCGCCGCGCTGGCGCGTTCACTGAAGGCCATGGCCATGCAAGACGACGACATCCTCGCTCCGCGCAAATCCCGTTCCGGGAGCGGCTCGCATGCGCGCTTCTCGCGCGACGAGGCGCGCGGCCCGATCATCGACCAGGACGGCCACGAGATCAGGCCGGAAAGCCTGGAGCACGGATTTCGCGAGTTTCGTTTCGAGTTCGGTCAAGGCAGCCCGTTCGGCAATCTGACGCGCGAGCAGCGGATCGCGCGGCTCGAGGCGATCGCCAAGCTGCTCGACGTCGCCTTCATCCTGCCCGGCACCAACATCCGCTACGGCATCGACGGGCTGATCGGATTGATTCCCGTCGTCGGCGACATCATCACCACCGCGATCTCGCTGTGGCTGGTGCGCGAAGCCCGCGCGCTGGGCGCGCCCTGGCACATCACGGCGCGCATGCTCGGCAATGTCGCGGTCGACGGCGTGGTTGGCCTGGTCCCGTTCGCGGGCGACGCCTTCGACGTCATGTTCCGCGCCAACACGCGCAACGTCCGCCTGCTCCAGCGCTGGCTGGAAAAGCAGCCGCGGATGTAGCCTGGCTGAGAGCGCTCGCCGCGAGTCCGACTGGTCGACAATGCGCTCCATCTCCCAGAGTCGTCATTGCGAGCGCAGCGAAGCAATCCAGAATCTTGCCGCGGAGGGACGCTGGATTGCTTCGCTGCGCTCGCAATGACGGATGAGAGATAGCGGGTGAGAAAGCCCCCAAACACAAAAGGCGCGACGACCTTTCGGCCATCGCGCCTTCTGCGCACATCGAACTTGTTGCGAAAGCTTACGCCGCGTCGGCGTCGGTCTCCGCGGCCGGGGCCGGCTTGGGCCGGCGGGGCAGCGGGAAGGCATCGCTCTCGTACAGCGAGCGGATGCCGTTCTGGTCGAAGCGCGCTTCCTCGACCTGGAGATAGGCGCCGTTCAGCGAGTCCGTCGGCAACTGCTCCATCGCGAACTGCACGGCCTCGGCCGCAGTGCCGAACCGCCGATAGGTGAAGCCCGCGCGCTTCTTCTTGCGGATGGCGGCGGGGAAGAGCTCGGCGGAGGTGTTGAAGTTGAACGGACGCAGTGGACGCATGGTCAAAGACCTCGTGATCTTCTCTGGGGCTTTAAGCGCGTGGGGTTGGGGAGGGCAGGGGCCGCAATCGAGCGGGCCCGCCGCATGTCATTGTCGCCCTCTAATATAGGCTGATTTGACAAAAATGCGACCCCCGCGATGCGAGATGATGAATCAGCGCATGGCAGCCCCGCGGAGACGAAATTTATTGATATTTCAGGGGCTTATATCACTTAAACTTTGTCAAGAAGCAGCAGCACGACCAGGATCACCAGCACGACCCCGCCGATCCCGATACCGGAATGGCCAAGGCCATAGCCGTAGCCGCCGAACCGGCCCGACAGGCCGCCGATGAGATAGATGATCACCAGGATGATCAGGATGGTCCCAAGCGCCATGGCATCCTCCCTGGCGGCCACCGAAATGCGATGATCGGCCGCACCGCCAGAGCAGAAAAGCACATCAGGCCGCCGGGTTCCACGGGGGAACCCGGCGGCGGGCTTGGGTTATTTGGGCTCGAGCTTCAGGGCCGCGGAATTGATGCAGTAGCGCAGGCCGGTCGGCCCGGGGCCGTCGGGGAAGACGTGGCCGAGATGGCCGCTGCATTTGGAGCAGAGCACCTCGGTGCGGATCATGCCGTGGCTGGTGTCCCGCTCCTCGTCGATGTGGCTCTCGACTGCGGGTTGGGTGAAGCTCGGCCAGCCGCAGCCGGAATCGAACTTGGCATCCGACTCGAACAGCACATTGCCGCAGCCAGCGCAGACGTAGGTGCCGGCACGGTGGTCGTGCTCATATTCGCCCGAGAAGGGACGCTCGGTCGCCTTCTCGCGCAGCACGGCGTATTGCATTGGCGTCAGCTCGCGCCGCCACTGCTCTTCACTCTTGATGACCTTGTCGTCGGTCGCTTCCGTCTTGGTGTCGGGCATGGGTCTCCCGTTGCTTTGGTGATCTCGCGATCAGTTGGTCGCCTTGCCGGCATTCACCAGCGTCGGCTTCTCGATGTAATTATCCGCGAACAGCTTTTTCAGGTTCTCGACCTTCGGAATGTCGTTGAAGGCGATGTAGGGCTGGTTCGGGTGCAACGTCATATAGTCCTGGTGATAGGCCTCCGCCGGGTAGAACGCCTCCAGCGCGCCGACCTTGGTCACGATCGGCTTGTTGAACACCTTGGCGCCGTTGAGCTGGGCGATATAGGCCTCCGCGACCTTCTTCTGCTCGTCCGACGTAGTGAAGATGGCCGAGCGATATTGCGGACCGACGTCGGGACCCTGGCGATTGAGCTGGGTCGGGTCGTGCACCACCGAGAAGTAGATCTGGAGGATCTTGCCGTAGGAGATCTTCTTCGGGTCGTACTTGATCTCGACCACCTCGGCATGGCCGGAGCGGCCGCTCGACACGGTCTTGTAGTCGGCGGTCGCCTTGGTGCCGCCGGCATAGCCGGAGACCGCGTTGACCACGCCTGCGGTGTGCTGGAAGACGCCTTGCACGCCCCAGAAGCAGCCGCCGGCGAGCACGGCGGTCTGGACGCCGCTCGCGGGTGCCGCGTCCAATGTAGGGGCTGGGATCACGACCGCCTCCTCCGCGGCCCGCGACGGCATCACGAAAGCCAGCGTCAGGGCGGTGGTTGCGGCGAGCAGGGTGGCGAGGGCGGTTCGGCGCATGGCATCCTCTTTCGGAAGGGCTGACAGTCTAGGGCGGTCGGGACCGGGCGAACAGCCTGCCCGGCCGCGTTTTCGCATCATCCGAGATACGGGCCGTACCGCAGATTGTTACGCCGGGGCGGACACGAGACCGTGAGGACGCGGTCGGCGCGGCGACCGGCCGGCTTGGCGGGATGCGGAGACGCTGTCCATGGCCATCGACCTCGATCCCGGCAACATCGTCGCGCTCAACCTGCGCGGCCTCGCCTATGAGCGGAGCGGGCAGGAGGATCTCGCGATCGACGATTTCAGCCTGTCGATCAAGTACACGCCGAAATTCCTGCTCGCCTGGACCAATCGCGCCCGCGCGCGCACGCTGTTGAAGGATTTCGACGGCGCCATCGCCGATTTCGCCGAGGCCGAGAAGATCGATGCGGCTGCGCCGCAGATCGCCGGCAACCGCTGCGTCACTTACGGCATGATGGGCAAGTTCGACCGCGCCCTGGCCGATTGCAATGGCCTGATCGAAAAGCAGCCCAGGAACGCGTTCGTGATCAACAACCGCGCCGACGTCAACATGATGAAGGGTGATCTCGACGCGGCGCTGAAGGATTACAACACGGTCATCCAGATCAACCCGAACAATGTCCGCGCCATTCCGGCCGCGGCCAGATCTACGAGCGCAGGAAGGATCTCGCGCAGGCGCGCGCTGATTATCGCGCCGCCGCCTATTCGCTGACGAGGTTCGACGAGACCGAGGTTGCGCGCGCCCGCGCCATCGCGCAGAAGCGGCTCGCCGCCCTGACGCCGAAGGAGGCGGCGAGCGCGACGGCCGGCCGTCGCGTCGCGCTGGTGGTCGGCAACGGCGCCTACAAGAACGTCCATGCGTTGCCCAATCCGCCGCGCGACTCGCAGCTGGTCGCGGGCGTGCTGCGCGACCTCGGCTTCCAGACCGTGATGGACACCAGGGACCTCACCCGCGATGCGTTCTTCCAGACGCTGAAGGCCTTCGCCGAGGAAGCGGAAAAGGCCGATTGGGCCATGGTCTATTATGCCGGCCATGGTTTCGAGATCGGCGGGGTGAACTATCTCGTTCCGGTCGACGCCAAGCTCACCGCCGACAAGGACGCCGAGACCGAGGCCGTCGCGCTCGAGCAGGTGATCGCCGCGGTCGGCGCGGCGCGAAAAGTGCGTCTCGTCGTCCTCGATGCCTGCCGCGACAATCCGTTCGCGCCGGCCATGCAGCGCACGCTGTCGCTGAAGCTGGTCGAGAAGGGCTTTTCCAACATCGAGCCCGGTGCCGGCTTCATGGTCGTCTACGCCGCCAAGCACGGCCAGACCGCGATGGATGGCGATGGTAGCCCCAACAGCCCGTTCGCCACCGCGCTCGCGCGCGAGATCAAGCAGCCGCGCGTCGAGATCCGGAAATTGTTCGACATCGTCCGCGACGACGTCTGGGCCGCGACCAGGCACGAGCAGCAGCCGTTCACGTATGGGTCGCCGCCGGGGCGGGAAGATTTTTACTTCGTTGCGGGGAGGTGAGCTTGGAGAGAGGCCGTAGCCCGGATGGCGCGCAGCGTAATCCGGGAATCGCGATCGCGGATCCAACCCCGGATTACGCTACGCTCCATCCGGGCTACAAGTGCCGTAGGTGGGCAAAGCGAAGCGTGCCCACGCGTTTATTCGCTTATGGAGAAAGATCGTGGGCACGGCGCTTTGCGCCTTTGCCCACCCTACGGCAGCGGCGCTCTAGACGACGATACTCAGC
The DNA here is from genome assembly GCF_044908355.1 of Bradyrhizobium sp. USDA 336. Lineage (NCBI taxonomy): Bacteria > Pseudomonadati > Pseudomonadota > Alphaproteobacteria > Hyphomicrobiales > Nitrobacteraceae > Bradyrhizobium > Bradyrhizobium sp. USDA 336. Next base: position 7,115,749 of record NZ_JBIYDC010000002.1, read on the forward strand.
CGTTTAGCCGCCCGCGTGATGCCGGTATACAGCCACCGTGCTCGCGAATCCTGAAACGCAAAGCTCTCGTCGAACAGCACGACGTCGTCCCATTGCGAGCCCTGCGATTTGTGCACGGTCAGGACATAGCCGTAGTCGAACTCGTCATAAGGTTTGCGCTGCTCCCAGGCGATCTGCTCGACGCCGCCCTCGAAGCAATCGGCGCGCACTGAGACCTTGGTCACCTTGTGGCCGAAATCCTCGTCCGGCGACAGCCGCATCGAGAGGATGCGCGATTTCGATCGCGAGGTGTTGCGCGACTTGACGCGCCACAGGCCGCCATTGAACAGGCCCTTCTTGCGGTTGTTGCGCAGGCACACCAGCTTGTCGCCGGCGACGGGAAACTGATCCTCGATATTCTGGCGCTGGCGTACCCGCATGTTGTAGGCGCGGCGGGTGTTGTTGCGGCCGACCAGGATCTGGTCGGCGCCCATGACGCGATCGGGATCGAGCTCCTTGCGCGAGACGACCTCGCTCTCGCCATAGCGGCCGATGTCGAGCTCGCGGCCCTCGCGCACGTCCATCGACATCCGCACGATCGGATCGTCCTGGGCTTGGCGATGCACCTCGGTCAGCATCGCATCCGGCTCGGAATTGGTGAAGAAGCCGCCGCCCTGGATCGGGGGCAACTGCGCGGGATCGCCGAGCACCAAGAGAGGGCAGTCGAACGACATCAGGTCACGCCCGAGCTCGGCATCGACCATCGAGCATTCGTCGATCACGATCAGCTTCGCCTTGGAGGCTGGCGCATCGTCCCACAATTCGAAGCTCGGCTGCTCCTCGCCGGATTCGCGGGCGCGGTAGATCAGCGAATGGATGGTGGAGGCGCCGTCGCAGCCCTTGTTGCGCATGACGAGGGCCGCCTTGCCGGTGAAGGCGGCGAACTTCACCTCGCCGTCGACGCCCTCGGCGATGTGCCGCGCCAACGTGGTCTTGCCGGTGCCGGCAAAGCCGAACAGGCGGAACACCGGCGGCGTGCCGCCCCGTCCCGGCTTGGCCTTGAGCCAGTCGCCGACGGCCTTGAGCGCAGCATCCTGATGCGGGGTGAAAGTGGCCATGTCTGTCTTGAGGGAGGGGCGAATGAGGCGATTCGCCTTCCCCCAAACTAACCATTCGCCCCAACGGTTCAAGCGCAGGGCGATCGCATTTCAAGGCCGTTCTCGCGGCCATCCTTCGAGACGCCCGCCTTGGCGGGCCCTCAGGATGAGGACAGAGTGCGCGGCGGCGGTTTCGGCGGGCGAGATGCCGCTCAGCCTCATCCTGAGGAGGCTGCGAAGCAGCCGTCTCGAAGGACGAGGCGTTCACTCAGGCGTCGCCAAACCCTACTGCCAGCCGGGAACGCCGCGCATGTCGGGCAGCTGGTGAGCGATGCCCTTGTGGCAGTCGATGCAGGTCTTTTCCTTGGTGAAGAGGAAGCGCTGGTGCGCCACCGAGGCCCGCGGCGACTGCTTGGTGATGTCCATGGAATCGGCGCTATGGCAGTTGCGGCATTCCAGGGAATCATTGGCCTTGAAGCGCGCCCATTCGTGCGCGGCGAGCTCGAGCCGGTGATCCTGGAATTTCTCGCGGGTGTCGATCGTGCCGAAGATCTTGCCCCAGACCTCCTTGGAGGCCTGCATCTTGCGCGCGATCTTGTCGGTCCAGTTGTGCGGCACGTGGCAGTCCGGGCAGGTCGCGCGCACGCCGGAGCGGTTGGAGAAATGGACGGTCGACTTCAGCTCGGCGTAGACGTTGTCCTTCATCTCATGGCAGCCGGTGCAGAACTTCTCGGTGTTGGTGATTTCCAGCGCGGTGTTGAAGCCGCCCCAGAAGATCACGCCGGCGACGAAACCGGCCAGCACGAGGGTGCCGAGCGCGAACACCGAGCTCGGCCGGGTCAGCACCTGCCACAGCTCGAGCAGAAACGCCCAGCTGCGCGCGATGAAGCCGCGCTTGGCATTCAGCTCCGCGTTGGGATCATCGGCGGTCGTCGTCATCTGCGGCCACCCGGGCTTGCGCGCGACAGCAGCGTGTCGATGTCGGTGAAATCGTTGCTGACTGGCGGGTTGGCGGTGTTCTGCGGCACGTGGCATTCGGTGCAGAAGAAGCGGCGCGGCGAGACCGAGGCCAGGAATTGGCCGTCGCGATCCATGAAGTGCGTGATCGAGACCATCGGCGCCTGCGACTCGGCGGTGCGCGCCCGCGCATGGCAGGACAGGCATTTGTTGCCGTTGAGGTCGACCTGATAGCCGTCGATATTGTGCGGGATGACGGGCGGCTGCTCCGGATAATTGCGCACCTCCCTCTCGGAGGTGTTGCGGTTCGGCAGCATCGGCGGCGCCGGGCCCTCGTCGTTGAGCGGGGTCGGGCCGCGCAGGCCGGAGGTCACGGTCTGCGCCGTCAGCGAGCTCGTGCCCGCTGCGATCGCGAAGGCGAGCAGGATCATTGCGGATCGTTTCATCATGACATGTTCACCCGCTCGATGCGCACGGCGCATTTCTTGAAATCGGTCTGCAGCGAGATCGGATCGGTGGCGTCGAGCGTCACCTTGTTGATCAGCTTGGATTCGTCGAACCACGGCACGAAGACGAGGCCGCGCGGCGGCCGGTCGCGGCCGCGCGTCTCGACGCGGGCGCGGATGAAGCCGCGGCGGGAGACCACCTTCACCTCGTCGCCGCGCCGGAGCTTCGCCTCCTGCGCATCGTCCGGATGCATGAAGCAGACCGCTTCGGGAAAGGCCTTGAACAGCTCGGGGACGCGGCGCGTCATGGTGCCGGAATGCCAGTGCTCCAGCACGCGGCCGGTCGAGAGCCAGTAGGGATATTCGTTGTCGGGCGATTCCGCCGGCGGCTCGTAGGGCAGCGCGAAGATGCGGGCCTTGCCGTCGGCATGGCCGTAGAACTGCACGTTGGTGCCCTGCTTGACGTAGGGATCGCTGCCTTCGCGGAAGCGCCACTTGGTCTCCTGGCCGTTGACGACGGGCCAGCGCAGGCCGCGCTCCCGGTGATAGGTGTCGAACGGCGCGAGGTCGTGGCCATGGCCGCGGCCGAACTGGGCATATTCCTCGAACAGGCCCTTCTGCACGTAGAAGCCGAACGCCTTGGATTCGTCGTTGGCATAGCCCGGCTCGATATCGGTGACCGGGAATTTGTCGACCTGGCCATTCTTGTAGAGCACGTCGAACAGGGTCTTGCCGCGATATTCCGGCTTCTTGGCGATCAGCTCGGCGGGCCAGACCTCCTCGATTCTAAAGCGTTTGGAGAACTCCATGAGTTGCCAGAGATCCGACTTCGACTCGCCCGGCGCGGAGACGAGCTGGTGCCAGAACTGGGTGCGCCGCTCGGCATTGCCGTAGGCGCCTTCCTTCTCCACCCACATCGCAGTGGGCAGGATCAGATCGGCGGCGAGCGCCGTCACGGTTGGATACGCATCCGAGACCACGATGAAATTGTCGGGATTGCGGAAGCCTGGATAGATCTCCTCGTTGACATTGGGACCGGCCTGGAGATTGTTGTTGACCTGCACCCAATAGGCGTTGATCAAGCCGTCCTTCAGCATCCGGCTTTGCAGCACGGCGTGCGCGCCGGGTTTGTCGGGAATGGTGCCCTCGGGCAGCTGCCAGATCTGCTCGGTGTGGTCGCGATGCTTCTTGTTGGTCACCACCATGTCCGCGGGCAGGCGGTGCGAGAAGGTGCCGACCTCGCGCGCGGTACCGCACGCCGAGGGCTGGCCGGTCAGCGAGAACGGGCTGTTGCCGGGCGCGGAGATCTTTCCGGTCAAAAGGTGGATGTTGTAGACGAGGTTGTTGCACCAGACGCCGCGGGTGTGCTGGTTGAAGCCCATGGTCCAGAACGAGACCACCTTCGTCTTCGGGGCGGCGTAGAGTTCGGCGAGCGCCTCGAGACGGTTGAGCGGCACGCCCGACATTTGGGCGGCTTTCTCCAGCGTGTACTCCGACACGAACTTGGCGAATTCGTCATAGCTCATGTCGGTGGCGTCGTTGGGTTTCGCCGCGCCCGTCGCCTGCTTCTGCAGCGGATGCTCGGGCCGCAGGCCGTAGCCGATGTCGGTCTGGCCGCGCTTGAACACGGTATGCGCGGCAACGAAGTCCTTGTTGATGCGACCGGTCTTGATGATGTGGTTGGCAATGGCGTTGAGGATGTACAGGTCGGTGTGCGGCTTGAACACCATGCCGATATCGGCGAGGTCGAACGAGCGGTGCTCGAAGGTCGAGAGCACGGCGACGCGGACATGCGGTGCCGACAGCCGGCGGTCGGCGATGCGCGTCCACAGGATCGGATGCATCTCCGCCATGTTGGAGCCCCACAGCACGAAGGCATCGGTGGCCTCGATGTCGTCATAGCAGCCGGCCGGCTCGTCGATGCCGAAGGTGCGCATCATGCCGGCGACCGCCGAGGCCATGCAGTGCCGCGCATTGGGGTCGATGTTGTTGGTGCGGAAGCCGGCCTTGAACAGTTTTGAGGCCGCATAGCCTTCCCAGATCGTCCACTGGCCGGAGCCGAACATGGCGACGCCGTTGGGCCCGCGCTTCTTGATCGCCTCCTTCCACTTCAGCTCCATGATGTCGAAGGCTTCGGTCCAGCTCACGGGCGTGAACTCGCCGTTCTTGTCGTATTTGCCGCCCGTCTTGCGCAGCATCGGCTGTGTCAGGCGGTCGTGGCCGTACATGATCTTGGAGAGGAAGTAGCCCTTGACGCAGTTGAGGCCGCGATTGACCTCCGCCTTGATGTCGCCGTGGGTAGCGACGACGCGGTTGTCCTTGGTCGCGACCATCACCGAGCAGCCGGTGCCGCAGAAGCGGCAGGCGGCCTTGTCCCATTTCAATTCGCTCTCCTTCCGCTCGGCGGCGAGGTTCGCGGCGAGCGCCGGTGCCGGCAGGCCCGCGGCGGCCGCGGCGATCGCGGCAGCCTCGAGCTTGAGCATCTGGCGGCGGTCGAGCTTCGGCGATGTCATGATGGCTCTTCCTGACTCAGGCGGTTTCAATGGCGTGGAAGACGAGCGCTGCGGAATAGACGTTCGGCAGCGACTGGATGGTGTTGAGCATGGTGCCAAGGCTGCCGGCATCCGCCGCTTCAGCCACGACGACGAGCTTTCCGCGCGCGTCGCGGGCATGAATCTCGCAGCCGGGAAGCGCTGCGATCTCCGCTTCCAGTTCGGCAAGGCGCTCGGGCCGCGCCTGCACGATGATGCTGGCGATCTCGGCGCCCGGCGGCGCGATGACGCGGTCGGCGCTGAGCACCCGGCCGGTGATCAAGGCGCGGCGGTTGAGTGTGGCGTGAGCCATGATGGCTGTCTTTCGCTGGTTGCCGATCAATGCGGGGAGGGCGGCGGGCCGGGAGGGCCGGCGAACATCTGGTAGATCCAGACGCCGAGGCCGTAACTGCCGACCGTTCCGACCGCGAGCACGGGCATCACGATCGCGGTCAGGAACAGGAAGGCGAAGATCTCCATGCGCTTACGGCGCACGCGCGACGTCGTGTCGTCAGGGGCCGACATATTCGGTCTCTTGAATGCTGTGGGGAATCGTGACGGCATCCGGGCCGTCGCCTTGCTGCACTTTAGATACGTTCCACCCGACAACGCGTTGATTTGGATCAATGTCGGTTGGCTGCTTCTCGCTGCGCCGGAGGATGGATCGTCTCCCACGTGGCGGAATTGCGCATCCGTAGACAGCGTCGCCTCGCGCACTAAGATGCCGTTAACAACAATAAGCGGGAGAGCGACGCCATGAAGTTCGGCATCTTCTACGAGCTGCAGCTGCCGCGGCCCTGGGTGGCCGGCGACGAGCTCGCCCTTTATCAGAATGCGCTCTCGCAGATGGAGCTCGCCGACAAGCTCGGCTACGACCATGCCTGGGTGGTCGAGCATCACTTCCTCGAAGAATATTCGCACTCGCCCTCGCCGGAATCGTTCCTGGCTGCCGCAAGCCAGCGCACGAAGAATATCCGGCTCGGCCACGGCATCCTCCAGCTCACCACCAACCATCCGGCGCGCGTCGCCGAGCGTGTCGCGGTGCTGGATCTGCTCTCGAACGGCCGCTGCGAGTTCGGTATGGGCGAGAGCGCCTCGATCACCGAGCTCGAGCCGTTCGGCCGCGACATGGAGACCAAGAAGGAGGTGTTCGAGGAGGCGGTCGCGGCGATCTTCCCGATGTTTCGGGACGCCGGCTCAGAGCATCACGGCAAGTATTTCGACATCCCCTTGCGCAATGTCGTGCCGAAGCCGGTGCAGAAGCCGCACCCGCCGTTGTGGATGGCCTGCTCGCAGCTGCCGACTATCGAGCGCGCCGGCCGCCATGGCTTCGGCGCGCTCGGCTTCCAGTTCGTCAGCGCCGACGCCGCGCACGCCTGGGTGCACGCCTATTACAACGCCATCACCAAGCGCCTGCACAAGCTCGCCGACTACGAGATCAATCCGAACATGGCGCTGGTCTCGTTCTTCATGTGCGCCAAGACGGACGAGGAGGCGCGTGCCCGCGCCGACGGCGCCACCTTCTTCCAGTTCGCGCTGCGCTTCTACGGCGCTTCGCAGAGCCGCCAGCGCCCCGCGCCCTACACCGTCAACATGTGGGACGAGTACAACAAGTGGAAGCGCGACAATCCGCAAGCCCAGGAGGCGGCGCTGCGTGGCGGCCTGATCGGCTCACCCGAGACGATCCGCAAGAAGCTGAAGCGCTTCCAGTCCTCGCACATCGACCAGGTCATCCTGCTCAACCAGGCCGGCAAGAACAGCCACGAGCATATCTGCGAGTCGCTGGAGCTGTTCGGCCGCGAGGTGATGCCGGAGTTCCAGAACGATCCGGCGCAGGCGGCCTGGAAGCAGGGCGTGATGAGCGGCGAGATCGAGCTGGAAGAGATCGATACCGAGGCCTTCACCGATCGCTACGGCAAGCTGGCGATCAACGTGGCCCCCGCGAAGGCGGCGGCGGGGTAGCGTGTAAGCAACGACAGGTCCTGGCGCTGAAGCCGGTGCGGGGAGCCGCGCAGGAGTGCGGCGTTTTGACCCGGAGCAGACCTTTCGAACTCTCTGCATCCAGCAATGGCTGGGCGCTCGACGTCGCTCTCCCTTGCGCTGCTTCACGCATATCGTCGTCCCAGCAAGCGCCCAAGCGGCGCGAGGAACGATTCAACACAGCGTGAGTTCGACCTCAAATCCAAGAAACAAAGCAAGAGGGTAACGCGATGACACGATCCGTGGAGGAGTTGAGACGGGAGTCCGAGCGTAGCCGCGCGGAGCTGGCGGCGACGGTCGGACGGTTGAAGGAGCAGATATCGGACACCGCCGAGGACATTCGCCACAAAGTCTCGCCGCAGCACATCAAATCCGAAGTCACCGAATACGTCAGCCACAAGACCCAGAGCTGGGTCGAAGGGCTCAAGCAACAGATCATGGACAACCCGATGGGCGCAGTGGCCGCGGGCGCCGCAGTGGGCGTTCCGTTGCTTCGGTTGGTGCGAGGTACGCCGTTGCCACTTCTCATGATCGGCGCAGGACTCGCCCTGACGTCCAAGACAGTGCGGGAGCGCGCGGCAGACGCCACCGGTCCGGTCATGGACAGAGCGGGGCGCATGCTCGAGGAGGTGACGGAGGGCGCGCGGTCCATGCAAGGCGGCGCCAAGGAGACGCTATCCTCCGCCCAAAGCCGAGCCGCCGGCATGGCTGGTGAGGCCCAGGACAAGGCCGCTGGTCTCGCCGCTGATCTCAAGGCGAGCGCGGCGCAGGCGGCCAGCTTCGCAAGTGAAAAGCTCAAGAGCGGCATGGACGCGGCCAAGGATGCGGTCAAGGATGCCGCTGCGAGCGCGCCCGACCAGGCCCGACAGACCATCGGCGACAATGCCGCGCTGATCGCAGGCTTGGGCATCGCGATCGGGGCGATCATTGCTGCGGCTCTTCCCGAGACCAAGGCTGAAGCCAAGGTGATGGGCGGAGCAAGCGATGGCGTGAAACAGGCTGCGGCAGCCGCCATGCAATCCGGCTTCGAGGCAGCGAGAGACGCAACCACATCTGCGGCCAATGCTGCGACGCAAAAGGTCGCCGACGCAGATCTCGGCAGCCATGCCAGCCGTGTGACCCAGAACATGGCCGACACATTGAAGGAGGCTGCCGAGGACGTCGTCAAAGCTGCCTTCAGCCCCTCTCAACCCAACACTTGAAGGAACGATCATGAGCGATTTGGACCCCCGCAACGTGACGCAGTTCGCAAAGAACCAGGAAAAGAACCAGGACAAGGGCACCGCAAAGGACATCAAGGAGCAGATGAGTGGTGCCACAGCGGAGGTGAAGCAGCGCGCCGGCGATGCGTTCCGGGCATCGGCCGACGTCGCGCGCGACAAGTTCGGCGAGGCCGCGGATGCAGCGAAGGGCGTCGCGGACGGAACCATGGACCAGATCCAGAGCCAGGCGCGCGAACAGCAGCGATCGGGCGCCGATTTCGTCGAGCGCCTCGCCGGCAACATCCGCGAGGCCGGCCGGGCTTTCGAGAGCGACGTCCCGTTCGCCGCACGCGGCATCGGCTCCGCCGCCGACTATGTCGAGGACGCTGCGCAGAAGATCCGGGATGGAAGCTTCCGAGATCTCGTCCAAGGCGCGACCGATTTCGCCAGACGTCAGCCTGCGGCCTTTCTCGGGATATCGGTGCTGGCGGGCTTCGCGGCCGTGCGCTTCCTGAAGGCGTCAGGCGGACAGTCGTCATCCCGTGGGCAGCGCGACACGATGGACAGATCGTGGTCGGGAAGCAGTCAGAACCCAAGCGGGACGTCGTTCTCGGCGGGACCAGAAACCTGGCCTCAGGATTCGATGCAGCGTGGTCCTGATCGGCAACAAACCTCTTCCACACAGGGCAGCACGTTACCATGAGCATCGAGCGCGATATCAAAACCAGCAAAAGCGAGTTCAGGGAAATCTCGACGCTGCTCGGCGATGCCATGTCGCAGTTCGCCAAGCTGTTCCAGAACGAGATCGACCTGGCAAAGGCAGAAGTTGGCGAGAAGCTCCAGAAGATCGGCGGCGCCGTCGGCTTGATCGTAGGCGGCGCCGTTCTGGTGATCCCGGCCATCGTCATGGCCTTGTTTGCCCTCTCGGCCGCATTGATCTCCGCAGGATGGTCGCAGCCGCTGTCATATCTGACATCGGCAGTCATCGCTGCGGCCATCGCCGCCGCGCTGGTCGCCATGGGCATGAACCGGCTTGATATGCGTCAGCTGGCGCCCCGCGAAACGATCGGCCAGCTGGAAAAAGACAAGGACACCGTGAAGGGAATGGTGCGATGAGCAGCACAAAGATCAGCTTTATCGACAATCTGGTAACGGCCGCCAGGGACAACCCGCTCGCCGCAGCCCTCATCGGAGGCGGCGCGCTTTGGCTGTTGGCCGGAGACCAGAGGCTGAAGACTGTGGCGCGTTCCGCCGCCGAGGCCGTCGAACCTGTTGCCGATATCGGGACGAGTGGTTTCAGGTCGGCAGCATCCGCGATCAAGCAGACCGTGGCGCCGCCGACCGCCCCCGAAATGGACAACGACGGCTCGCAACGGTTCGGGGAGACCCTGCGTGGCGCGACCGCCACCGCTTCCGATACTGTGTCGCAGGCCGCCGAGGGCGTTCGGGATCGTTTCGACGAGGGCGTCGCCTTCGCGCAGGAGCAATTCAGCAAGCTGGGCAATGCGCTTCCGAACAAGGACACCATGACGAGTGCGAAGTCGTCACTGGCGGACATGCTGGAGCGGCAACCGCTCGTGCTGGGGGTCGTGGGCATCGCAATTGGTGCGGCCGTGGCGGGAGCGTTCCGCGCCTCCGAGATCGAGAACCAGTATATCGGAGACGTCAGCGACGACGTGAAGGCCGACCTGAACCGGCGCGCCGGTGCGGTCTCGCAGGCCATGCGCGAAGCCTCGGACACGGTTGTCTCGGAAATCAGCGATACCGGCGCCGAGATTGTGGACCGAGTCAAGCAGGCCGGGATGGACGCCGCGGCAGCTGCCCGCGCCGAGGTGAAGGCTCCGTAATGAGGCGAGGGAGAGCGGGGTGCGCTGGCCACGCGCCCCGCTCTGGTTGGGTGATCAGGCAGGTGGGTTGTCCTGACGGCGAACCTAATCCCAGTATGGAATGGCCGGACGGGCGATCATCAGCCAGAAGATCATCAGCACGGCCGCGAAAGCCGGAAAGCCGAAGGCGAACCACCACCAGAAGAGACGGTGATAGCGGGCAGGCAGCTTGCCGTTGGTCGCGACCGCTGCGACGGCGAGATCGCGCATCTGCATCTGCATCCACACCACCGGCAGCCAGAAGGCGCCGATCACGAGATACAGTGCAATCGACGCCGCCACCCAGCCGTCGCCGAGGGAATACCCGCTCGACCAGGCGAGCCATGTCCCGGTGATCGGCTGCAGGATCACGGCACTCGCCGTGAACAGGAAGTCGGCCAGCACCACCGTCCGCGCGACGCCCGCGATCTCGCGCGGGTCGCCGCGCAGATGCGCCACCAGCATGAAGAAGGCGATGCCGGCCCCGGTGCCGAGCAGCACGGCAGCACCGATGATGTGCGCCATCTTCACGAGGAAGTAGAGCATCAGCGATCCTCCCGGATCGCCATGGCGACCAGGTTGAGCATGATCACCGGCCAGATCTTCAGCATCGGTCCCAGCGGATCGGCCCACAGCCGCGGCACCAGGACGGTGCCGATCGCGGCATAGGTGAGCGAGATGATCAGTGCGGCCCAGAGTCCGTAGCGGCTCAGGGGTCGCCAGAGAATGGCGATGCCGATGACGATGTCGGCGAGCGCGCCCGCGGTGACGACGAGCGCCGCGACGTTCCCTTGCAGCCCGCCTTCAAGCAGCAACGACATGCCGATGTTCCAGCCCGCGCTCAGCGAGATGATGCCGGTGGCGATCCAGAACGCGCCGAAGACGCCAAAGATCAGCGGCTTGAGCGCATACAGCTGAGCAAACCAGCGTTCCTGCACCGACGCAGGCTCGCGTGCGAGCGCGACTTCGAGATCGCGCGATGGAGTGCCGGTCAATCGACGCCAGGGCTCGGGATCGCCGGTCGCACCGCGGCGCATTTCCGCCTGTGCCGTCGTGTTGATGGGCGTTGGCCATCCCAGCATCTGCGCAACGTCGCCCGCACGATAGGCAATTGAAGCCGCCCAGCGCGGCAGCTGCAGGCGATAGGCCGGGCGCCAGCGCAGCCAGGCGCGAAACAGCGCGACCGCATCGCTGAAGGCGATCCGCCGCGGGCCGGCCAAATCGACCGCGACCCGTGAAGGCGCGCCGGGCTGCAGGAAGAACAGCACGGTCTCAACGACGTCGTCGAGATGCACCGGTTGAATCGCCGCCGTGTCCGGCATGACCGGCAGAACCGGCAGCGCCGCCAGCCCGCGCAGCAGCGCGCTGCCACCATAGGCGGGCCGGCCGACCACGACAGAAGGCCGCAGCACCACCCAATCGAGCTCCCGCGCCATCAAGGCGGCTTCGCCCTCGCGCTTGGTGCGGGAAAAATCGCTGAGCGCATCATTGCTGCCGATTGCCGAGAACAGGATGACCCTGCGGACCCCGGCGGTCTCGCAGGCCGCATAGAGCGCCGCGCTGCCGGCGACATGAACGCCTTGCATGTCCTGTCCCTGCAGCGCACCCGCTGCATTGATCACGGCATCGACGCCGGCGAGAAGGCCCTTCCATTTCGACGCATCGGTGGTTCGGGCGACATCGAGCGTGATGTGGCGAGGATCGTGCGTCGCCGCGGGATGGCGCGACACCAAGATGCAGTCATGTCCTTCGGCGGACAGCCTGGCGTGGATCGCCGATCCGATAAGTCCTGTAGCCCCGACGAGAAGGATGCGCATCGACTGATCCTTCGATGGGCGGCCTGGGCAACGCCTTGATCAAGCCTTGAAGATACGGACCAATAAAGCGGGGCTGCAATCGTTCCTCGCGGGGGAACTGATGGGTTTGGCTGCAGGCAGAGAATCGGACACCTCGCCCCGCGCAGCTCCCTTGAAACTACTGGCGGATGATCGAAAGGGTACGGAGCGACGCAGCGGCGTGATCCGCGAATGCCCTCACAGCCGGTGTGGTGCGCCGGGAACCGGGAATCACGACTTGAACCGGTACGGCAGGCGGCTCATAGGCCGGAAGAAGACGCACGAGCTTGCCCGACGAAATCTCGGCTTCGACCTGATAGGATAAAAGTCGAGCGATGCCTTGGCCCGATGTCACGGCGGCAATGACCGTGTCGAGATCTGTCGTCATGAGGCGCGGCATCATGCGAACCGTGTGCAAGCGACCTCGATTCTGAAAACGCAGTTCGGTCGGCCCCGCAAATCCGGAAAAGAACACGACATCGTGCTTCGGTATGTCTCGCGGATGTCGAAGCTCAGGTTGCCTGCGCAAGTAGGAAGGGCTGGCCACCAGGACGCGACGGACCGACCCCACTGATCTGACGACGAGGCGCGAGTCGCGCGGCTGACCTATCCTGACCGCAACATCGATGCCTTCACTGATCAGGTCGAGCGATCTTTCACCCATGACGAGCTCGATACGGATCGCCGGATGAGCGTCAAGGAAGCTCGATACGATCGGAGCGACATGACGGCGTCCGAAGATGGTGGGAGCGGCTATTCGCAGGATACCGTGCAGCGGAGCCCCTTCCGTCTCGACAAGCCTGCTCATGACGGTCGAGTAGCCGTTGACCAGCTCGCGGGCGCGCTCAGCAAAGTGGCGTCCGGCATCCGTCGGTGCAAGACGGCGGGTTGTTCGCTCCACCAATCGTCTTCCGACCCTTTCCTCGAGGGCCGCAAGCGCGCGAGTGACCGCGGGAGGTGAACGCTTCAATCGCTTTGCTGCGCCTACCAGACTTCCAACCTCAACTATCGCGACGAATGTCGCAAGTTCATCGAGCCTGTCCATCGGATCATTCCCCGAAATGGAATTGTGACTTTCAGCATTAATTCTAGTGCAATTCAGGAGGTCGTAATAGCCTTCGAATGCGGTCGGCAGCGGAGGCGATCATGATCGCGGCAGCGCGAGAGGCCATAAAGGCTGATAACGCAGACGCGGCGCGCTCGCGTTCTTGAACGAGCATTAGTGCCCCGCCTTTGTTTCGCAACACGTTTCGAAAGGTGCCCTCATGCCCGCAGCATTGGAATTTCTGTTGTGGTGTGTCGCTCTCGCAACGTGGCTGATGCTTTTTTGCGCGGTGGTCAGTGAGCGCTTGAAGCGGCTCTCAAAGCTTTTCAGTCATCTGCGCGAGATTGCTTTCAGGCACAGGGTGAAGTGACTCGGTGGGGCCATCGGATCAGCCTCATCTGAGAAAATCGCGACGATGCCGTCTCGAAGGGCGAGGCGCAGCGTGAGACCCGTCAATGGCGTCTGCAACAGCCGAGCGGCCCTGGGCGGCGGTGCTCGTGAGCGCTTCCGGTAAGATTCCGTTGCTGCTATCCTCTCGCAAAAGAACGTCTTGCGGAGGAATACGGTGCGCCCCAACGGGATGACCCTTGATCCGTCGGCCGGCGATATCACGCCCGCGGTGCTCGCCATCGGCCGCTCCGATTTTCCCGATGTGCTCATCGACACGCTGCGCCGGCAGGCCGATGTCGGCCATTGCATGGTGTTCGCGCTGAGCCGGGCCGGCGCGGCAAGCTGCCTGCTCGATGCCGGCAACATCCCGATCGGCGCCGATCTCGGCGCCGCCTATGCCGGCCAGTTTCACGAAACGGATCCCAACCGCGATGCGCTGTTCGAAGGCGAGGGGGGCGCGCCGATCATGCTGCCTCGCTTCGCGCCGCGCATGTACGGCGCGCGCTACCGCAAGATCTTCTTCCAGGATTCCGGCATCGTCGACAAATGTGCGACCGCGATCTGGAGCGGCGATACCTGCTTCTACGTCAACTTCTATCGGATCGCCGCGCAGGGCCGCTTCCGCGCCGCCCAGCGCGAGCGGCTCGGGGCGATCGCACCGGCGATCGCAGCCAGCGTCGCGCGCCATTTCCAGGAGAAGCCGACGTCCGATCTTGCGACCCTGTTCGCGACGCGCAAGCCGCTCTCCGCGCTCTCCCCGCGCGAGCAGGAGGTCTGTCGCCGCATCCTCGCAGGCTTCAGCTCCGAGGCGATCTCGCAAGGACTCGGCATCAGCCTGCATTCGACCCTGACCTACCGCAAGCGCGCCTATGAGCGGCTGGGCATCTCCTCGCAGAGCGAGCTGTTTGCGATCGTGCTGCGCCTGCTGACGGGTCCGCGCGGCCTGAACTGAGGATATTGGTCCGCGATCTGTTGACCAAAAGCGGAGGTGCCCGAAAAACCGATATGTTCGACTGAATTCGTTAAGCCCGCCGAAGTGGAGTCTCCTGTATCAGTTTGGAGATCGCTTGGTTGGGCGAAAGAGATGCTGGCCACCATATATCGCGGCTCGTCGGTGAAGCCTCCGCTTGTCGATAGAATCCAGCTATGGCTTTCGACAAGCCGCATGGTCGATGGCATTTGGATCGGAACTCTTTCGGATGATCCCGAGCGGGCCCTGCAACGCGTTGAAGCCGCGCTTCGGCTGATCGAACGGTCCGCTCCACTTCATTACCAGCGGGTCAAGAAGAGCCTTTCTCGAATCTGGGTGCAGCTGGTTCCACATGGCGCCGGCTGCTATCAGCATTCCCTGAACGCCTGCCTGCTTGACCCGCGCGTCGTCGCTTCCGAAACCACGACGATCGAATGGATCGCGTCCGCTATCGTTCATGAGGCGACCCATGCACGGCTTGAGAACTGGGGGATCCGCTACGACGAGGCCGCCCGCCCCCGGATCGAACGGATCTGCGCCAGAAGAGAGCTCGACTTTGCCCGCCATCTGACGGGCGTTGATGCCTTGCAGGAAGAGATTGCGCAGAGGCTCGATTTGTGCCGTGACGAAGGCACGTACTATACGGATCAGAATATGCAGCAGAGCATGGACGAAGGCGTCGTGGAGGCGCTCCGTCATCTGCGAACGCCGGAATGGGCCATATCCCTCCTGTTCAGGGTGAGAGATTTGCGCGTTGGAGTCCGCCGGTTCACACGACGCATAGCCGGTGTTTTGGTGCGATGATTGCGGCTCTGACCACCATTCGCGAAGCTTGCACACGTCGGCGTGGTTGAACGTCCGGTGAACCCGAGCTAACGCGACGATCGCTTCTCGACAGCCGCCGCGATCTTCTCCAGGGCGGCGTTTGTGTGCCGCAGGTCGGCCAGCTGCTGTTCGCACATCTCGATCAGCGTCCGTCCAGACCGCCATCCGAACGCGTGCGCGCCCCGTCGGCAACAAAGCCAGACCAGTGCTGTCAGAAAGGCGCCGGCAGCGAACCAGGATAGCGCCTGCCCCTGGTCGACGTCCGCGAAGGCGCGGCGGAAGTTACCCTTGAACAGGTACGCAATGGCGCGGCCGCTGCGGGCGGAGTAGTCGCGAGCAAATTCGGGATCAAGTGCGATCACCTGGGTGTAGTCGGCAATGGCACGGTCATAATCGCCTTTGGCAAAGTAGGCGCTGCCTCGGGCCATGATGGCGAAACTATCGTTCGCATTCAGCTGGATGCTGGCGGTGAAGTCTGCGATGGCGCGATCGTTGTCCCCTTTCCCGTGGTAGGCATGGCCGCGCTCGCCGTATCCGACCCGCTTTCCATAGTCCGACAGGCCGGCTTCGAATGCCTGGTTGACGTCCGCTATCACCCGGTCGTAATCGTGCCGCTGGTTGTAGATGTGCGCTCGGTTGAGCAGCGAACCGCTAGACTTCGGGTTGGCTCGGATTGCCGCGGTGAAGTCCGCCAAGGCGCGGTCGTCGCGATCGGCGAAGCTGGTCGCTGACCAGGAATAGCCTCGCGCATGATACAAACCGGCGAGGTCCTGGTTGTTGTAGTCTCCGCTTTGGATGGCGCGGGTGCAGGCGGCGATGTTCTCGGCAGAGGCTGCCTTCGATCCGTCCAGACAAGCCTGTCGATCGTCGGCAGCCGCTGGCCGGCTGACGACGGCGGCTGCGAGGGCCAAGGCGACCAGCCAGAGGCGCGCGGAAAATCCTGAGCGCATACTACTGCTCACTACATTGAACCGGCGTTCGAGCTAACCCGGAGACGGCTTTTCCAGAGCCGCCGCGATCCTCTCCAGCAATGCATTGGTTCGCCTGTTTTCGGCGACCTGCTGCTCGTAGAGATCGACCCAACTCGTTCCGGATGATGAGCGCCGGCTCAAACGCGCGTACCATAGCCAAAAGCCCATCAGCGCGAGGAATGGCAACCAGGACACGATCAGGCTGAACGCCCAGGATGAACCATCGCTTCCGCCTCGTGTACCGACGAACGTAAACAAAACGACGAGAGCTCCGACGAGACTGACCCACAAGGCAATCAACAGAAGTCGAGATCGAAGCTTGGTCATTTCAGTCACGGCAGTTCCCTTTGGTGGGCTGAGAAAACCGATACTATCACGAGTTGATTTGTCCTCGATGCTCTCGCGCATGCGGTCGTTGCAACGTGGTTAGCCGTTTCTTTGCTGGACGTCTTGGCCATCATGACGAGCACCGTCACGACGAGGGGCTGCGCCGTGGAATTCGTTGTCCGGTCGGGCCGGAAGCCGGCGTGGGCTTTCGCTCAGGACGTTCGCGTGGGGTCCTCAGCGGAAATTAACGTTGCGTCGCCAATATGCTCGACATGCATTCCGAATGGCGTCGTCAACTGCCCTATCAGGTTCACACCAATAGAGAGCTCGGCCTGATGCTCCAGGGCACCAAGCCCCTCGCATATTTCACCATTTCATTGGCCGTGAACCAGACATCTATACTCGGTATTGGCGAATGTTCGACCGGCATGTCGCTGAAGGCCGCCTGACGAAGCGCGAGCTCATCGAGCCATGTCCTGGAGCGCCGCAGCTCGAATATCGGATGCTGTTCTACACATTGCCCAGTCACGAGTGGCGGATTGACGCCATGCTTGCGCTCCTGAAGGAGCCCGGAGTCTGGTCCGATGATCGAGAACGGCGCTTCGGCGAATTGCTCGGTTACGAGACCTGGCAGATCGACCATTGGCTGACGCATGGTCGCTCGCCGACCGACGCTTAGCTTGCTGTTCCCATCAATGCTCGCAGTTGTCGCACACTGGCACCCCTGCAGCGCTCGACGAGCGGCTTGCTATGCGGAAAGTCGGGAACGATAGGGCGCGGTGAGCAGCAGCATGAACAGCGCTCTCTCGGCCTGGTACTTTGCTGCGGGTCGACTGGCTTCCCGGCCCTGCATCACCACCGCCCCTTGAATGGTGCAGACGGCCCAGCTCCATGTCCGGCGCCTGCGCTGCGCCAGGGTCATTTCGAAAATCGGAAATTCCGGTCCCGCCATTGCCGCCGCTTCTCGCCAGACATCCAATTTGGGCGGAGTTGAACCCGGCGGGCCGGCCCGTGTCTTCACCCATTTGGGTGAAGCGAAGTTTGCCCCTGCCGGGGCAGGCCACCGCACAAGTCCGGCGTCAATCTCTCAGCGGCAATTTGGGGATCGCACCGAAGAGGGCAGCTGCGCTCTTCTGGTTCCGCGTTCCCGTCTTGGCGAGGACGGCCTTGACCTGCGTGCGGATGGTTTCGCGGCTGAGCCCGTGATGCGCGGCGATATCGCCGATCGTCTGTCCTTGCGCAATTCCGCGCGCAACGCGCGCCTCGCTCGGGGTGAGATCGAATAGGCCACGAATGAGGGCAAGGCTCGGTGCCTGCGAGGCGGCGACCGGCGTTGCGATGAGGAGGCCAACCGCCCCATCGAAGAGATCGCGGGCTTCGCCCGGCATCGACACGAGATGAAGCACCACCCGATCGAGATCGCTGCTGCGACGCGCCGCAAAGGAGCACACGGCCTTGTCCGGCGCATCGAGTTGAGCGAGGCCAGCGCGCAGCAGGGTGTCGGCCGCGCGGTCCTTGATGGCGATCCGGTCCTTCGGCAGCCATTGCAGAACGTCGGTCATGCCTTCGATCAAGGCGTTGGCGGCCAGAACCCGCCCGGAGCGCGTGATCGCAAGGGCCGGCAAGCCGACCAGAGACAACGCCTCGGTTGCCGCCCGCATCCGGGTGAGGCGCCAGCGCGTCGACAGCAAAGCTGCCCGCGCGAGATGGGGGCGAAAGCGGTCGAGAAATTCGAGGTCCTGCCGCGAAAAGGCGGGGCGGCCGGCCAATCTTTCCATATGGAAGACGATGATCTCGCCGGACGGGCTGCGGACCGCCGTCGCGCAGGCATGCTCGAAGCCCCATTTCTTGTTCCATTCCACCCGATATGGATCGCGCTCCCATTCCTCCGGCGAAAACGCCTCGTGCTCGCCGACGAAGCCGGGATGATCAAGCGCAAGGAGTCGCGGGGTCGTCTCCGTCCGGCTGGAGAGGTCGCCACTCAGGAACGCCGAGAAGGCCTCGCGAATCGACGGCGACGCCACGGCGCCGTTCCAGACACCGGACCATTGATCGGAGTCCGAGGTGATCATGACCATGCCATGCGCGCCCGCGGCATGAGCGATTTGCTCCAGGACATCAGGCCAGAGCTCTGGAACGGTCGCTGCCTCGTGGATGCGGTCCACGATCTGCTCGAAATCGATGCCCGTCATTGCTGCGCTGGACCCATCAGATTCGACCGATCTTTCAGACGCGCGGCGTGCACTTCTGCAGCAGCCTTCGTGCTTCGCCCGCCCAAGGCCCTTGATACCAATCCGCTTCGGCGGAACCAATTGCTACTTTTTCCCAAGCTGGCCCGGATGGACGGCTAGCAGAAATCATGTCCATATATCAACTATTTGACAGGTCAGAGGTTGTCCCGGCGGCTTTCAAGGTCGGTCTGATTCCGTAAGCCGGGGGCAGCGCTGAATGGACCACGGTTCTCGGCGCATCAACCTATCGGCGTTCGCGGGTAGAGGAGGTGAGCATGATCCTCATATGGCTTGGAGTGCTCCTTGTTTTCGGCGGCCTATTCCAAATGGCGTTTCAGCCCATTTGGCGAGGTCGATTCAGTGGTGGGAAGTGGCTTCGCTCCGGACGTGACACGCTGGAGCCCGAAAGGCCCGGTAGCGGCTTCGGCGTCAAATCGAACTGGCCTGGACTTGTGATGGTCGCGCTTGGCGGCGCTTTCTTGCTGGCCGGAGCTGCCATCTGAGTTGAAAGCAGACAAAGGCCTGAGAAGATACAGGATGGCCGAACCCGTCGAGCTGCGCCAGTTCAGAAGGCAGGCCCTGGATATCGTGCTGAGCTGGAATTTTCTTCCAGAGGTGAATGATGCGCAACCCCGTCGCACCTTTGCCGAGTTGACCTCGCAGCAGTTCGACGCTGGCATGGTTGACGCGAGCGGCAGCTTGTGGCCCGCCTGTCCCAATCCATGGGGACAGACGGCGGCAACTGAAAGGCGCTAGCCTCGGCATCGAGGAGACCACAAGGGAGCGAAGCTTGAGCACCGCGCCGCGCATCGAGATCGACCCGGCTGCCTTCTGGGCCGACCCCTATCCGATGCTCGCCAAGATGCGGAAGGAGGCGCCGATCGCCTTCGTGCCGCAGCTCGGCTCGACGCTGCTGACGAGCCGCGACGACATCTCGATCTCCGAGAAGCAGATCGACGTGTTCTCGTCGCACCAGCCCGCCGGCCTGATGAACCGGCTGATGGGCCACAACATGATGCGCAAGGATGGCGAAGCGCATCTCGTCGAGCGCCGCGCCATGTTTCCGACGGTCTCGCCGAAGACGGTGAAGGGCTACTGGACCGCCCAGTTCCAGGCCCATGCGGATCGCATCATCGCTTCGCTCGAACCGGGCCGGATCGATCTCATGCGCGACTTCGCGCTGCCGTTCTCCGGCGAATGCCTGAAGTCGATCACCGGCCTTACCAATATCGGCTTTCAGGACATGGATTCGTGGTCGCAGGGCATGATCGAAGGCATCGCCAATTATGCCGGCGACCCTGAGGTCGAGGCGCGCTGTCATGCGGCAACCGCGGGCATCGACGCCGCGATCGACGACATCCTGCCGGTGATGCGCAAGCATCCCGACCAGAGCATTTTGGGCGTGCTGCTCGCCTCGGACATGCCGATGGAGAGCGTGCGCGCCAACGTCAAGCTCGCCATCTCCGGCGGCCAGAACGAGCCGCGCAAGGCGATTGCCGGCACGGTCTGGGCGCTGCTGACCCATCCCGACCAGCTCGATCTGGTCCTGCGCGGCGAGGTGTCGTGGCTGCAAGCCTTCGAGGAATATGCCCGCTGGATCTCGCCGATCGGCATGTCGCCGCGCCGCATCGCAAAACCCTGGACCATTCGCGATGTGGCGTTCGAGCTCGACGAGCGCGTGTTCCTGATGTTCGGCTCCGCCAACCGCGACGAGAAGCATTTCGAGCGCGCCGATCAGTTCGACGTGCGGCGCGACACCTCCAAGAGCGTCGCCTTCGGCGCCGGCCCGCATTTCTGCGCCGGCGCCTTCGCCTCGCGCGCCATGATCGCCGACGTCGCACTGCCGACATTGTTCGCGCGCGCCTCGCGCATCGAGCTCGCCGAGGACGAAGAGGTGCGGATCGGCGGCTGGGCCTTCCGCGGGCTGCAGAATCTACCGGTGAGGTGGGAGCAATAGGGCGGTAGGAAGCCTCTCCCCCAAGGCTGCAATCATGCCATTCTGCCGCTGTTTTGCCCGACAGGTCAAACAAATTTCGGATAATTCGCAAGTCATTGATCTTGCACGTCTCGTCTACTGTGCATGGGGTTGTTTTTCACGTTTATGTTTCGCGCCAAAGACCGCTCGACCAAATCCGTGGAGCTCTCACATTCGCGTGCAGAAAAATTCCATCCTCATTCGCTTCGCCGCTTGAAAGATTAATCACGCGCGCGGCATGCAGCGCAGTGCTCGCATCGCTATTTTCCCGGACGTCTCGACACTTCCGATGACGCGCACCATCATTCGGCAAACGTGAATGATGACGGCCGCACGCGGCCCGGAGTGTGGAATGCAGCGTCGAGACTTTCTGAAACTTTCGGTTGGAACTGCGGCCACCGCTGCGTTCGCATCGCCTGCGATCGCGCAAGGCGCGGTGAAGGAAATTCGCATCGGCTATCAGAAGACCGGCGTGCTGGTCATCACGCGCCAGCAGGCTGCCCTGGAAAGACATTTCGCAGCCTCAGGCATCGAGGTGAAGTGGATCGAGTTCTCCTCGGGCCCGCCGATGATGGAGGCGATGAATGTCGGCAGCGTCGATTTCGGCGCGGTCGGCGATTCCCCGCCGGTGTTTGCCCAGGCCGCGGGCGCGGCGATCGTCTACGCCGCCGGTCAGCCCATCACCAACGGCCAGGGCATCCTGGTGCCGAAGGATTCGCCGATCCGCGACATCGCCGATCTCAAGGGCAAGCGCATCGGCTTCACCAAGGGCTCCAGCGCCCACAACGTCGTAGTGCAGACGCTGGAGAAGGCCGGCCTCACCTATGCCGACATCACACCGGTCTACCTGACGCCGCCGGATGCCGGCCCCGCCTTTGCTAATGGCAGCATCGAGGCCTGGGCGATCTGGGATCCCTATTTTGCGATCGGCGAGACCAAGCAGAACGGCCGCATCCTGATCAATGCGCGCGAGGTCACCAAGACCAATTCCTTCTACATCGCCAACCGCGAGTTCGCGAAGAACCATGGGGCGATCCTGCAGCAGATCGTCGACGTGACGACCGCGGCAGGCCAATGGGCCGAGCAGCACCGCGACGAGGTCGCCAGATCGCTCGCCGCGATCACCGGCGTTCCCCTGGATATCCAGACCGTCGCCGCCAATCGCGCGAACTTCGTGGTCGGCCCCGTCACCGACGAGATCGTCGCGACCCAGCAGGGCGTCGCCGACCGCTTCTACAAGCTCGGCCTGATCCCGAAGCCGATCGTCATTCGCGACATCGTCTGGCGCAACCCGGCAGCCTGACCGTGCCGACAACTCTTCCCGTTCAAAAAGGTCTGAACATGAAGCGCATCGTTCAACGCGTGATCGCAGCCATCGTGCTGTCGATCGGCATCGTCGCGGCCGCCGTCGGCACGACTTACGGCTAGGGGCGATCCATGAACCAATCCAACGCCAACATCCTCTGGTTCCTGCCGACCCACGGCGACGGCCGCTATCTCGGCACCGGCATCGGCGGCCGCGAGGTCAACTTCAACTATCTGCGCCAGATCGCGCAGGCCGCCGATCAACTCGGCTATTTCGGCGTGCTGTTGCCGACCGGGCGGTCCTGCGAGGATTCCTGGATCGTTGCGTCCTCGGTCGCGCCGTTCACCGAGCGGTTGCGCTATCTCGTCGCCGTTCGTCCCGGCCTGCAATCGCCGAGCGTAGCCGCGCGCATGACCGCGACGCTTGATCGCGTCTCGAACGGCCGGCTCCTCGTCAACGTCGTCACCGGCGGCGATCCCGTCGAGAACAAGGGCGACGGCATCTTCCTCGGCCATGACGAGCGCTACGAGGTCACCCGCGAGTTCCTGAACGTCTACACCGACCTGCTCGCCGGCAAGACGGTGAACGTCGAGGGCAAGCACATCCGCATCGAGGGCGGCAAGCTGCTGTTTCCCCCCGTGCAGTCGCCGCGGCCGCCGCTCTATTTCGGCGGTTCCTCCGATGCCGGCATCGACGTCGCCGTCGACACCGTCGACAAATATCTCACCTGGGGCGAGCCGCCGGCGCTCGTTGCCGAGAAGATCGCGAAGGTGAGGGAGGTTGCCGCGGCCCGTGGCCGCAAACTCTCCTTCGGCATCCGCCTTCACGTCATCGTCCGCGAGACCAACGAAGAAGCCTGGGACGCCGCGAACGAGCTGATCAGGCATGTCAGCGACGACACCATCGCGCTGGCGCAGAAGAACTTTGCCCGCATGGATTCCGTCGGCCAGCACCGCATGGCGCAGCTCCACGGCGGCAAGCGCGACAAGCTCGAGATCGCGCCGAACCTGTGGGCCGGCGTCGGCCTCGTCCGCGGCGGCGCCGGCACGGCGCTGGTCGGCGACGCCCAGACCGTGGCGGCCCGCATCAAGGAGTACCAGGATCTCGGCATCGATACCTTCATCATGTCGGGCTATCCGCATCTCGAGGAAGCCTATCGCTTCGCCGAGCTGGTGTTCCCGCTGCTCGCGCTGGAGCAGCCGAGCAACGTGACAAGGCTGCATTTCAACGGCGGTCCGTTCGGGGAGACGGTCGGCAGCGATTTCCGTCCGCAGCACCGGGTGTCGCAGTCATGAGCCTGATCGACAGCATTTCGCTTCCGCGCAGCAACCGCCTGCCGCGGGCCGACGGCCTGATCCAGTGGATCGTGCCGCTCGCCATCATCGCGGTCTGGCAGGTCGCGAGCGTCACCGGCTTCGTGCCGACGCGGGTGCTGCCGGCGCCGAGCGACGTCGTGCTCGCGGGCTGGAAGCTGCTGGTCTCCGGTGAGCTCGTCCGCAACATCTGGGTGTCGTTCTGGCGCGCCTCGATCGGCTTTTTGATCGGCGGCAGCATCGGCTTCGCTTTCGGCCTTGCCAACGGCCTGTCGCAGCTCTCGGCCAGGCTCACCGATACCACCCTGCAGATGGTGCGCAACGTGCCGCATCTGGCGCTGATCCCGCTGGTCATCCTCTGGTTCGGCATCGACGAAAGCGCAAAGCTCTTCCTGGTGGCGCTCGGGGTGTTCTTCCCGATTTATCTCAACACGCTGCACGGCATCCGCACCGTCGATCCGCAGCTGATCGAGATGGGCCGCATCTACGGCATGACCGATGGCGAACTGTTCCGCCGCGTCATCTTCCCGGGTGCGCTGCCTTCGATCTTCGTCGGCATCCGCTTTGCGCTCGGCATCATGTGGCTGACGCTGATCGTCGCCGAGACCATCGCGGCCTCTTCCGGCCTCGGCTACATGGCGATGCAGGCGCGCGAGTTCATGCTGATCGACGTCGTCGTGCTCTCGATCCTGATCTACGCCCTGCTCGGCAAGCTCGCCGACAGCGCCTCCCGCGTGCTGGAGCGTCTGACGCTCTCCTGGCACCCCGCCTTCCAGAAACGTTGACCGAAAATACTGGGAATCACATGCAGACAGCGCTTCGTACCTCTCTTCCCGAGACCGAGCTCGCCGGCCGCGCCACTTTCGCTCCTCACGCCCGCGTGGTGCGTGAGGAGCGGCAAGAAGAACACCGAGTTCAGGCCAGCGGCCTGCCGCTCAGCATCCGCGGCTTGCGCAAATCCTTCGGTGACAACGAGGTGCTGCGCGGCATCGACCTGCACATTCCCGCCGGCCAGTTCGTCGCGATCGTCGGCAAGAGCGGCTGCGGCAAGAGCACCCTGCTGCGCCTGATCGCCGGCCTCGACAAGATCGATGCGGGCAGCATCAGCTTCGGTCAGGAGATCCAGCCCGAGGACATCCGCGTGATGTTCCAGGAGCCGCGGCTGCTGCCCTGGGCCCGCGTGCTCGCCAATGTCGAGGTCGGCCTCGGCCGCGATCGTGCCTCAAGCGATGCGCATGCCCGCGCCGAGAAGGCGCTGATCGAGGTCGGCCTCGCTGACAAGCGCGATCAATGGCCGTCGGTGCTCTCAGGGGGCCAGAAGCAGCGCGTCGCGCTCGGCCGCGCGCTGGTCTCGCGCCCGCGTGTGCTCGCCTTCGACGAGCCGCTCGGCGCGCTGGACGCGCTGACCCGCATCTCGATGCAGCGGCTCCTCGAGCGGGTCTGGCGCGATCAGGGCTTTACCGCGATCCTGGTGACCCACGATGTCTCGGAAGCCGTGGCGCTGGCCGACCGCGTGCTCGTCATCGAGGAGGGCCGCATCGCCCATGACGTCACGGTTAACGCCGCCCGGCCGCGCCAGCGCGGCTCGGCCGAGCTTGCCGGCCTTGAAGGCTCGATCCTGAGCCACCTGTTGTCGGCGGACGATCGTACCTAAATAGAGGGAACCCCGCTTTCGGGGAGCAACGCCATGAATGTAGTGCCCCGCGAGCTCATGACCGAAATTCCCGTCTCGTCCGCCGATTTCCGCGGCGCCATGCGCCATCTCACCGGCGGCGTCAGCGTCATCACCGCCGGGCGGGGCAAGGACATCACCGGCATGACGGTGACCTCGGTCACCTCGCTGTCGGTCGAGCCGCCGACGCTGCTGGTCAGCATCAACCGCGACGCCTCGTCGTTTCCGCTGATCCGCCGCATTGGCGCTTTCGGCGTGAACATCCTCAATGCCGACCAGCTCGAGGTCGCCGAACGCTTTGCCGGCAAGGGCGGGCTGAAGGGCGCGGATCGGTTTGCAGGCAGCCAATGGGTGACGGCAGTCTCGGGTGTTCCGCTGCTGGTCGGCGCGCTCTCGGCCTTTGATTGCGAGGTCGAGGAGATAGTCGAGCGCCACTCGCACGGCATCGTCATCGGCCGCGTCAGGGACATCAGGAGCTCGACCCGCAATGCCGCGTTGGCCTATTGGCACGGCCGGTACGTGGCGGTCGACCAGGACGAAGACGCGGCCCGGCTCGCCGATGTCAGCCTTCCCGCGCGCGGCCGGCGCGGCATTTGATCGCCGTCAGCGAGCCCTGCTCAAGGCTGGCCTTTTCCGCCTCATCGCTCTAGAAGCGCCCTGAGCTGTCCCGCCGAACGGATGGAGCGGAACGATGAAGCGCGTGGCAACCTTTGTCTTCTACGCCGTCGGTGCGCTCGCGATCGCCTATCTCGCGCTCTACGCCTACGCGATGTTCTCTGGCTCTCCGATCGTGCCAGGCGATCCCATCCACATCTTCCGCAAGCCGGATGCACCGAGTTATTCGTAGAGCTTGGTCGGTCTCGTAGGGTGGGCAAAGGCGCCCTTGCGCCGTGCCCACCATCTCTCCAAGGCAGCAACCGGAACGGTGGGCACGCTTCGCTTTGCCCACCCTACGGCACCTCCGTTCACCCCCGCAGAATCGCCAGCGCCAGCGCCTGTGCGCGCGGCACGATGCTGTCGATCTCCAAATATTCCTCCGGCGTGTGCGCGAGCCCGCCGACTGGACCGAGACCGCAAATGGTCGGCGTGCCGACCGCGGCGGTGAAGCCGGAATCGGCGCAGCCGCCGGAGAACTCGCCCTGCAGCGTGGTGAGGCCCACCTGCCTTGCGGCCGCCTGATAGCCTTCGAACAGCGCCTTCGAGTCCGCGCTCTGCACCACCGGCACGAACTCGCCCTTGATCGACAGCGTCGCGCTGGTGCCCGGCACGTAGGAGGTCGCGACGATCTTTTCGATCGCACCCATGATCCGCGCGCGATCGGCCGGATCGACATAGCGCAGGTCGATCTGCCCTTCCGCGTAAGGCGCCGTCGTATTGACGGACTGCCCACCCGAGACGAGGCCCACATTGAGCGTGATGCCCTTGTCGAGATCGGTGAGCGCGTGGATTTGGACGATCTTGTGCGCGAGCTCGCCAATGGCGCTGACGCCGGCGGCGAAGTTGGCGCCGGAATGCGCGGCCTTGCCGGTGATGGCCATGTGCATGAAGATGCCGCCCTTGCGCCCGGTGACGACGTTGCCCGTGGGCCGGCCCGGCTCGGAATTGAACACCGCGCGGGCCGCGCGTCCCTCGCGCTCGATCACCGGGCGCGAGGAGGGCGAGCCGATCTCCTCGTCGGAGGTGATCAGCACCTTGATCGGATGCGGTGCGCCGCCGAACTTGTGGAAGGCGGCGGCCACGAACACGTTCATGACGAGGCCGGACTTCATGTCGGCGACACCGGGTCCATAGGCGCGGCCATCCCGGATCGTGAACGGCCGCCGCCCGGTCTCGCCCTTGCCGAAAACGGTGTCGCGGTGCCCCATCAACAGCACCGGCTTCTCGTTGCTGCCGGGCTTTGCCACCTCGGCATGGATCGCGTCGCCGAACGTGCCGTGGCCTTCGCGCCGGAACGGAATGCCGTGCTCGGCAAAATGCCGCTCGAACCGCGCACCGACCGCATCGACGCCTTCCTTGTCGTAGGAGCCGGAATCGATGTTCACGACGTCGCGCAGCAGGTCGATCATCGCCTGCTTCTGCGACGCCAGCCAATCCGTGATTTGAGCTTCAGACATGTTGTCCCTCGCGTGGTTTTCGGGCGAGGTTATAGGGCGTGCCGCGCGGATGGCATAGTCACGTGGCGCGGTTCGGTCATGCGAAGGACGCTCTTGAGGTTCGTCATTGCGAGCGCAGCGAAGCAATCCAGTCTGTCGCCTCCGCGGGATTCTGGATTGCTTCGCTGCGCTCGCAATGACGGGGTGGCGGCCTGCGCCAAACGAAAAATGCCCGGACTTGGCCCGGGCATTCGCGTCCGCTCGATGGTCGCGGGCGTCTACGCGCCCATCATCGGCATCCGCGGATATTCCCCGGGCGTGCCTGCGGGCGGGATCGGGATGCCGCCGTCGGCATATTCGTTGAGCTTGTTGCGCAGCGTGCGGATCGAGATGCCGAGGATGTTGGCGGCATGGGTGCGGTTGCCGAGGCAGTGCTTCAGCGTCTCCAGAATCAGATCGCGTTCGACGTCGGCGACGGTGCGCCCCACCAGTGCGCGCGTCACCTGCTCGGCGGCCATAGTGGCATGCGCCACGGCCGGGACGGTCTTGGCGAGGTCGAGGCGGTCGCCGTCCGGCGTGATGATGGCGTCGGGCCCGATCTCGTCGCCCTGGGCCATCAGCACCGCGCGGTGCATGGTGTTTTCGAGCTCGCGGACGTTGCCCTGCCAGCGGTTGGCGGAGAGCACGCGGCGCGCCTCGGCCGAGAGCGGACGCAGCGGCACGCCGTTGGCCTCGGCATATTTCTTCACGAAGTGCTGGGCGAGCTCGAGGATGTCGGCGGGACGCTCGCGCAGCGGCGGGATCTTCAAATTCACGACGTTGAGGCGGAACAGCAAGTCCTCGCGGAACGTGCCCTCTCGCACGGCCTCGGCGAGATTGCGGTTCGAGGTCGCGATGATGCGGATGTCGACCGGAACCGGCTTGGTGCCGCCGACGCGGTCGATCACACGCTCCTGGATGGCGCGCAGTAGTTTCGATTGCAGGCGGACGTCCATCTCCGAGATTTCGTCGAGCAGCAGCGTGCCGCCGGTCGCCTCCTCGAACTTGCCGATGCGGCGGGCGACCGCGCCGGTGAAGGCGCCCTTCTCGTGGCCGAACAGCTCGGATTCCAGCAGGTGCTCCGGGATGGCGGCGCAGTTGATCGAGATGAACGGGCGCTTGGCACGGGCCGAACGGGAGTGAACGTAGCGCGCCAGCACTTCCTTGCCCGTGCCGGATTCGCCGGTGATCATCACCGAGGCGTCGGAGCCGGCGATCTGCTGGGCGAGCTTGATCACCTTTGCCATCGCATCGTCACGGTAGACCAGCTCGCGGGAATCGTTGGCGACGGCAGCCAGCACCGCGGCGATCAGCTCCGGATCGGGCGGCAGCGGGATGTATTCCTTGGCCCCGGCATGGATCGCGGCGACCGCGGCGCGGGCGTCGTTGGTGATGCCGCAGGCGACGATCGGGGCGTGGATGTGCTCGGCTTCCAGCCGCAGCACGAGGTCGCGGATATCGAGCGCGACATCGACCAGCAGGAGGTCGGCGCCCTTGCCCCCGCGCAGCACGCGCATCGCCTGCTCGTGATCCTCGGCATGGGTCACGGTGGCGCCGTTCTCCATCGCGATCTTGGTGGCGGTGGTGAGCTGGCCCTTCAATGTGCCAACGATGAGAAGCCGCATGTCAGTCTCCTGTCCGTCTGCTCGCGCCGTCGCGCGTCATGTCCTTTGTCAGCCGCGTTCGGCCTTGATGATTTCCGTCATGGTCACGCCGA
Organism: Bradyrhizobium sp. USDA 336; assembly: GCF_044908355.1. Classification (NCBI taxonomy): domain Bacteria; kingdom Pseudomonadati; phylum Pseudomonadota; class Alphaproteobacteria; order Hyphomicrobiales; family Nitrobacteraceae; genus Bradyrhizobium; species Bradyrhizobium sp. USDA 336. The sequence continues at coordinate 7,144,515 of NZ_JBIYDC010000002.1, forward strand.
GCTTGTCCTCGACCAGGACGACCTCGCCGCGGGCGACCAGCTTGTTGTTGACGTAGATGTCGATGGCCTCGCCGACGCGCCGGTCGAGCTCGAGCACGGTGCCCGGTCCGAGCTTCAGGAGCTCGCCGACGTCCATCTTGGAGCGGCCGAGCACGGCCGAGACCTGCACCGGCACGTCGAACACCGCCTCGAGGTCGGCGGCGGCACGCGCCGCATATTCGTCCTCGTTGTAGCCGACGTCGGTGCCGGCAGGCGGCATCGGGCCGTTGAGATCGGGCAGCGGGACCTGTCCGTCGGTGTCGCTCATGGTTTAGCTCCCCCTGCGGGACGCGATGTAGCGTCCGACCATTTCGTCGATCTTGGCCGCGATGGCGCCGCGCTCCAGCACGACGCCGCCATCGGCCCATTCGATCCGGCAGTCGCCGGTGGCAATTTCCGGCTCGGCCAGGATCACCAGCCGGCCCTCGAAGCCGCTCTGCTTGGCGAGCCGCTCGATCTTCTCGCGCGCGCTGTCGTAGAGCGCATCGTTGATGCGGACGACGAGATGCGGCGTCGCGACCAGATGCGAGAAACAGTCCTTGACCAGCGCGATGACCTCGCCGAGCGGCTCGGCGGCGACGAGGTCGGCGCACAGCTTGCGCGCCACCGCGACCGCGACCTCGACCGCCTCGGTCTCCATCCTGGTCTCGATGTTGCCGATGCCGGCGGCGACGCCGCGGATGGCGATGTTGATCTCTTCCATCGCGAGCGCGACGCGACGGTCGCTCTCGGCCTTGGCCTCGCGCTGGCCGGCGGCAAAGCCGTCCTGATAGGCGCGCGCCTCGGCTTCCGCGACCTTCTGCGCGATCTCGGCCGCGGTCGCGGCCTTCTCGCGCGTCGCGCGCTCGGGCGCCGCGAAGTCGGTATCGAACAGGAATTTTGCCGGAGCGGCCATCAGTACACCAGCTCGTCGTCGGCGCGGTTCTTGGTCAGCATGATCTCACCCTTGGCGGCGAGGTCCTTGGCGAGATTGACCAGCAGCGCCTGGGCTTCGTCGACGTCGCGCAGGCGCACGGGGCCCATCGCCGCCATGTCGTCCTGGAGCATCTTGGCCGCGCGCGAGGACATGTTGCCGAAGAAGAAGTTGCGGACGTCCTCGTTGGCGCTCTTGAGCGCGACGCCGAGCTTGTCCTTGTCGACGTTGCGCATCAAGGTCTGGGCGGAGCCGGAATCGAGCTTCACCAGGTCGTCGAAGGTGAACATCAGCGCCTTGATGCGCTCGGCGGATTCGCGGTTGTCCTCTTCCAGCGAGGTGATGAAGCGGGTTTCGGTCTGGCGGTCGAAATTGTTGAAGATTTCCGCCATCACCTCGTGGGCGTCGCGGCGACGGGTCTGCGACAGGTTGGACATGAACTCGACGCGCAGCGTCTTCTCCACGCTCTCGATCACCTCCTTCTGCACCGCCTCCATCTTCAGCATGCGGTTGATGACGTCGAGCGCGAGCTCCTCTGGCAGGATGCCGAGCACCCGGGCGGCATGCTCCGGCTTCAGCTTCGACAGCACCACCGCGATGGTCTGCGGATATTCGTTCTTGAGGTAGTTGGCGAGAACCTCTTCCTGCACGTTGGAGAGCTTCTCCCACATGTTGCGCCCGGCGGGCCCGCGGATCTCGTCCATGATGCCGTTGACGCGTTCCGGCGGCAGGTATTGCTGGAGCAGCCGCTCGGTGGCGTCGAAATTGCCCATCAGCGCGCCCGAGGCCGACATGCGCGAGACGAATTCGAGCAGCATGTCCTCGACGGTGTCGACCTCGACGGTGCCGAGCGTCGACATCTCCAGCGAGAGCTGGCGCACCTCGTCGTCGTCGAGCAGGCCCCAGATCTTGCCGCCATATTGCTCGCCGAGCGCCAGCATCAGGATCGCGGCGCGCTTCGGCCCCGCCAGGCCCTGGGTTTTGGGACCGCCCTCACGGCTGCCGGCGCGCTGACCGAGCGTGGAGATCACGCTGGTGATGTCGTTCGAGTTGGCGTTTTGCAAGGTGGCGGCCATGTCAGATCACTTCTTGATGCACTTGGCTTCGGTTATTTCGCCGGCTCAGTCAGCCATTGGCGGATGATTGCGACGGTTTCGTTGGGATTGCGTTCGGCGAGTTCGCCGACGCGGTGAACGGACTGGGCGTGGACCTGGCCCTGAATGGTGGCGACGTCGATGGCGCTGGTGCCGCCGCTCGGCAGCAGCGGCTGGCCGGCCGGCGCGGCCTCTTCCGAGGCAGCTGGGCCCGTCAGCACGCCGGAGATGACGGCGGCGACCTCGTCGGAGGCGAGAATGCGCTTGACCAGCGGGCGGATCACCAGGAACAGCACGACGAGGCCGAGCAGCATCATCACGCCGAGCTCGACGAAGTACATGACGTCGTCCTTGGTGAACTGCAGCATGCCGAGGAAGCCGCCGGGTTCGCCGATCGGGGCGGTGGAGGGCGCGTCGGCGAAGCGCAGGTTGACGACCTCGACCTGGTCGCCGCGCTTCTGGTCGAAGCCGATCGCCGAGCGCACCAGCGTGGCGATGCGGTCGAGCTGCTCCTTGGTGCGGTCCTGATACGCCAGCTCGCCCTTGTCGTTCTTGCTGTAGATGCCGTCGACCAGCACCGCGACCGAGATGCGGTTAACCCGGCCGGCCTCGGTCACCTCGGTCTTGGTGGTGCGGGAGATCTCGTAATTGTTGGTCTCCTCGGTCTTCTTGCTCTGGTCCTTGGGCGCGACGCCGTTGTTCTGCTGGTTGCCGGGCAGCTCGTTGTTGACGGTGACCTGGCCGTTGTTGTCGGCGGTCATGCTCTGCTCTTCGCGGGTCTGGCTCGAGCGCAGCACGCGGCCCTCGGGGTCGAATTTGTCCGAGGTCTGGGTGACCTTGTTGAAGTCGAAATCGGCAGAGAGCTGCACGCGGGCGCGGCCCGAGCCGACCACGGAGGAGACGATGTCCTCGACCTGCTTGCGCATCCGCTTCTCGAAGGCGATGCGGCGCTCCTCGCCGATGGCCTGCTCCGGATCGGTCTGGGCGCCGTCGGCGAGCAGCTGGCCGGCCTCGTCGACGATGGAGACCCGCTGCGGCTTCAGCCCGTTGACCGCGGAGGCGACGAGATGGCGGATGGCGCGGATCTGCTGGGCTTCCAGTGCGCCGCGGACGCGCACCACGATCGAGGCCGACGGTTCCGGCGCCTCGCGGGCGAACAGCGGCCGCTCGGGCAGCACCAGATGGACGCGGGCGGCCTGGATGCGGTCGATGGCCCGGATGGTGCGGGCGAGTTCGCCCTCCAACGCGCGCAGGTGGTTGATATTCTGGACGAAGGAGGTGGTGCCGAGCGCGTCCGACTTGTCGAACACTTCGTAGCCGACGCCGCCGCCCTTAGGCAGGCCGCCCTCGGCGAGCTTCATCCTGAGACGCGTGACCTTGTCCTTGGGCACCATGATGATGGAGCCCTCATTGCGGATCTCGAACTGGATGCCCTGGCGTTCCAGGTCCTTGATGATGCTGGAGGAGTCTTCGACGGACAGGTCCGTGAACAGCGTCGTCATCTGCGGCGTGGTGACGCGCATGATGACGAACGCAAAGAAGCCGATGAGCGCGGCGGTGACCGCGATCATTGCCCCGAACCGGGCGGCACCGATACTCTTCAGAAAGTCCGCAAGCCCTTGCAAGCAACCGCCCCACAGCTCCGGCCGCTTCACTGGAAAGGCCGACTGGGCAATTATTGCCTAGGTGATGGTTTCGATATGGTTAACGAAGGTTAAGAGGTCGGACAAAAGTGCATCATGAAAAAAATCGGCCTCGCAGAGCGAGGCCGATTTTCGTCAAAAACCGCAGAATTCCGGATCGCCTACTGGCGATATTGCTGGATGCGGGTGGTGCGAAGACCCGCCAGACCGTGCTGGTCGATGGAAAACTGCCAGGAGAGGAATTCGTCGACCGTCAGGGTATAACGGCTGCAGGCCTCCTCGAGGGAGAGAAGTCCGCCACGGACAGCGGCGACGACTTCGGCCTTGCGACGGATGACCCAGCGTTTGGTGCCGGGTGCAGGCAGATCCGCGATCGTCAACGGACTGCCGTCCGGCCCGATGACGTATTTTACCCTCGGGCGATGGGGTTCTGTCATGGCGTACTCACAAACTCTCAACCACTGAACTCACGCCGTAACCGTAACCCCCGCGGCTTAAAAATCCGCTAAGCCTAAGGGTTCAATACAATTCTCGTTGAAACTTGCGGGAACGCGGCCGACTCGGCGGGCGGAAGACGCAATCTCGGCCGGCTGAGCGGGGCAGAAGGTAAATACTTTACTAACAAAGAGGGTCTGCCGAGGTGCCGCGGAGTCCCTCTCTTGTCATCCCGGGGCGCGCGGAGCGCGAGCTATGATGCGCAATTGCGCATCTGAGGATCCATAACCCCAGGAAGGGGTTTGACGAAGACTTGGGAAACCAGCTATGCGCTCCAACCACACCCTGTGGCTATGGATCCCGCCCCCCGTGCGCAATTGCGCACTAGGCGGGGATGACACCGAACTTGTCGCTGCAGCGCTCCCTCAATTGCCCGTCGCAATGATGCTCTTGACCTGGCTCAGCGTGTAGCTGGCGCCGTCGATGGTGAGCAGCGGCGGCGACTGGGTCAGATCGACCGACGACACCACGCCCTGCACCTGCGCGGCGATGCCGACATTGTTGTTCGCGACGTCCTTGCCCGTGGCCGAGATCGTGTACTTGCCGTCGGGCCATTGCGTGCCGTCATTGCCCATGCCGTTCCAGGTGAAGGGGATGTCGTTGCCGGCGGCGGCGGTATATTTGCCGTTGAACACGGTCTGGCCGCTGGAATTGGCGATCGAGATCTCGACCGTGGAGTCGGTCGGCACGTTGAGATGCCAGGTCGCCGACGAATTCTTCATCGTCGCGGTCGAGCCGTCGACCAGCGCGGTCTTGCCGACGAAGCCCAGCGCCTGGGTCGCCTGCGTGGTCTGCTGCAGGGTGACGAGCTGAGCCAGCGATTCGTTGGTCTTGAGCTGCTGCTCGACGCCGGCGAACTGCACCAGCTGCTGGGTGAACTGGTTGGTATCGAGCGGATCGAGCGGGTTCTGGTTCTGCAGCTGCGTCGTCAGCAGGGTCAGGAAGGTCTGGAAATTGCCGGCGAGCGTCGACCCCGTGGTCGAGCTCATCGACGAATTCGACGAGGATTTCGGCAGGTCGGTCGTTCCGGAGACGACCGCGGGCGAAGTGGCGGCATTCGTGGTGGTCATTGCCAGATACTCCTCACACTCTGATGTCGACGCCGCTGCTCGATCCGAGCATGCGGCCATAGCCGCGCCCGATGGGCGCTGCGGGAACGCTGTCGTCCTCGCTGACGATCAGGCGGCGGGCATTGCCGCCATTGTCGTTGTTCTGGCCTGAGTGCTGACCCGATGAATTCTGGTCGCGCAGGCTGAAGGACAGACCGTTGCTGCCGGTCTTGAAGCCGGCATCGTCGAGCGCGCGCTGCAATTGCGGCGCGTCCTGACGCAGCATCTGCAGCGTCTCCGGCTTTTCCACCGTCAGATGCGAGGTGACGTTGCCGGCGCGGTCGATATTGATGCGGACGTCGATCTTGCCGAGCTCGGCCGGATCGAGGCTGATGTCGAACCGCGACTTGCCGGAGCGAATGGCGGCCGCGATCTCGATCGGGATGCCGCTGATCGGCACCGCCGTAGTGTGGGTCGCCGCGGTCGCGGTCAGCGTCGCGGTGGAGGCGGTGGCGGCCGAGGTCGCATTGGTCAGCGGCGCCTGCACGGCGGAAGCGGCCTGCGCGCTGGCTTCGGTCGGAGCGATCGTGGCTTGCGGGCCGGCATGCGCCGGCGCGGCCGGCGTGCCCTGGACCGGCTCGGCGGTGCGGTCGGCGGGGCCCGCCTTGGCGTCGGTCGCGAAATTATCGGCCTGCGGCTTCAAGCCTTGCGCATGGGCGGCGTTGGCGGCCGGTGCCTGCGCGGCGACGTTCGCCTTGCCGGTGTCCTGGCCGATATTCGAGATGTCGGTCTGGGCCTGCGCCGTGGCGGCATCCTTGAACGCGGTCTTGGGCGTGCCCTGGCTGACCGCGGCGATCAGTCCGCCACCAGCTTTTCCATCGGTCGAGGCGGTCTCGGTCGTGCCGGCCGCGGCCTCGCCGAGCGTTGTCGTAGTCTCGGCGTCGACCTCGGCGCCTGCGGCCTTGGCGCTCGCCGTGGCGGTATCGGTCTTGGTGCCGGCGATCTGGGCCGCGATGGAGGCGCTGGCGGCAAGACCTGCCGCGGCGATCGCGAGCGGCGCGGCGGCGGCATCGCCAGCCTGGTTCGCAGCTGCATTCGGATCGACCGGCACGACCGGCGCGGCAACGATGATTCCGGGGTCGGGCAGGGCGGTCTGCGCCGTAGCGGGCGGCGCGGCAACAGCCGCCTCGGCGGCGGCGGTGAGGACCTCGGTGCCATCAGTCGCGGCGCTCGCGGTCTCGTCGGGTTTCTCCTCCGATTTGGCGTCCGCCGTTTCGGACTTGTCCTTGACCTTGCCGGCGTCCTTGGCCGGATTGCCGGGCGCCTCGCTGTCATGCTCCGCCGGCGCAGACGCGTCGGTGTCGTCGCTCGCCTTGCTCTGCGAAGTCTGGTCCGTGGACGAGGTGTCGCGCGACGGCCGCTCGGTCGCCGGGGAGGACGAGGTCTGCTCGCTCCGGCGCGGTGCGCTGTCCTGCGCCGGCGCGTTGTTGCCGCTGGCCTGCGTGTTGCTGTCGACCAGCGAGCCGAAAGCCTCGCTCGCCGGCGTGTCCTTCGGGGCTTGCGACCGGGCAGGCTTCTGCTGCGCGCTCTGGATTTGCACGCTTGCCACGACATCTGACATCCGACCGACCACAGGCAACCCCTTGCAAGCAACTTCGCATCAAGAGGGAGCAAGGAGCGGGCCAGCGCCCCAACTCGAAGATTTCAGTAATATAATCAACGTTTTGGCGACGTGGATGCATTGCCGGGCCGCCGGCCCCGACCCCGCCATTTCTGCCGCCCCGGCAAGAATTGCCCTAAGCGGGGGCCCGCGTGATTGCTTCACCGGAATGCCGCCTATATTAAAGAGGTTACTCTCAGCCGCCTTCGACTTGGGCAGTCGTGCTCTTCGGGAACCAAGGTTCCGGGAGATCGCCGCCGTCCCCGGAGAAAGCACAGCAATCGCGGATCGCGCGTCGCCGCCGTCACAACGCTTTAGGGCCCATGCTCAACAGTCTGGATCTCGAAGGCCGTCCCGAGGACACCAGGGTCGTCGTCGCCATGTCGGGCGGCGTCGATTCCTCGACGACGGCTGCGCTCTTGAAGGCTGAGGGCTACGACGTCGTCGGCATCACGCTGCAGCTCTACGACCATGGCGCGGCCACCCATCGCAAGGGTGCCTGCTGCGCCGGCCAGGACATCCACGACGCCCGCGACGTCGCCGCCAAGCTCGGCATTCCCCATTACGTGCTCGATTACGAGGACCGCTTCCGCGAGTCCGTCATCGACAATTTCGCCGACTCCTACGCGCTCGGCGAGACGCCGGTGCCCTGCATCGAGTGTAACCGCAGCGTCAAGTTTCGCGACCTCTTGAAGACCGCGCGGGAGCTCGGCGCGCAGGCGCTCGCCACCGGCCATTACGTCGCCTCGCGCCGCCGGGGCGACGGCTCGCGCGCGCTGGTCTGCGCGGCCGACGCCGACCGCGACCAGAGTTACTTCCTGTTCGCGACCACGCAGGAGCAGCTCGACTTCCTGCGCTTTCCGCTCGGCGACATGACCAAGCCCGAGACGCGCGAACTCGCCCGCCGCTTCGGGCTTGCGGTCGCCGACAAGCACGACAGCCAGGACATCTGCTTCGTGCCTACGGGGCGCTACACCGACGTCATCACGCGGTTGCGTCCCAATGCGATGGACCCCGGCGACATCGTCGATCTCGAGGGCCGCGTGCTCGGCCGGCACAACGGCATCGCCAATTTCACCGTCGGCCAGCGCCGCGGCCTCGGCATCGCAGCCCATGCGCCGCTGTTCGTGGTGCGGCTGGACGCGGTGACCCGCCGCGTCGTGGTCGGCCCGCGCGAGGCGCTGAAGATGCACCGCATCAGCTTGCGCGACGTCAACTGGATCGGCGACGGCGACATCGACCGCGCCATCGGAAGCGGCCTTGAAATGTTCGTGCGCGTGCGCTCCACCCGCAGCCCGCAGCCGGCCTGGCTGCGCGGCAGCAATGGCCGTTACGAGGTCGAGCTCGTCGCCGGCGAGGAGGGCGTCTCGCCGGGACAGGCCTGCGTGTTCTACGACGCGGCGAGCGGCCAGGCCCGCGTGCTCGGCGGCGGCTTCATCCAGAGCGCCGCGGCCAAGGCCAGCACGGGCACATCGCGCCCGCTCGCGGAAGCCGTGCGCGGCTGAGCGCGATGAGATTGAGCCCAACTGTCACCGCAGCCACGGTGCGCCCCCTCTCCCGCTTGCGGGAGAGGGTTGGGGAGAGGGTGCTTCCGCGATGGGATACTCCCGATGCGGAGAGAACCCTCACCCGCGCCTTCGGCGCGACCTCTCCCGCACGCGGGAGAGGCACTAGACCTCCCGCGGGGCGGGATCCGTTCTCACCAACAAACACACCTTAGAGAATCTTCGCGCAAGGGCAGGGGGCATGGCAGCAGACATCTCGCGGGCCGGGGTCGAGAAGGCCTATGGCCGCTGGGCGCCGGTCTATGATCTCGTGTTCGGCAAGGTGTTCGACGCCGGCCGGCAGTCGACCATCGCGGAGGCCGACCGCATCGGCGGCCGCGTCCTCGACGTCGGCGTCGGCACCGGTCTTTCGCTCTCCGAATACGCGCGCACCACCAAGGTCTGCGGCGTCGACATCTCCGAGCCGATGCTGCGCAAGGCGCAGGCGCGCGTGCGTTCGCTCCGCCTCTCCAACGTCGAAGTGCTGTCGGTGATGGATGCGAAGAACCTCGCCTTCCCGGACGATTTCTTCGACGCGGTGGTGGCGCAATATGTCATCACCGCCGTGCCCGATCCCGAAGGCACGCTCGACGAGTTCATGCGCGTGCTCAAGTCCGGCGGCGAGCTGATCCTGGTCAATCACATCGGTGCGGAGAGCGGTCCCCGAAAGCTGTTCGAGCTTGCCTTCGCGCCCATCGCCCGCCGCCTCGGCTGGCGCCCGGAATTCCCGTGGGCTCGCCTTGAGGGCTGGGCCAAAAGGCACGGCGGCGTCGCGCTCACCGAGCGCCGCCCCATGCCGCCGATGGGTCATTTTTCGCTGATCCGCTATCGCAAATCGTGATTGCGAACTGCGGGAACAGGGGGCCTCGCGCGCGCGTTTGCTTCCTATGCGCACGACAAACCTCATTGTTGCGGGCCTCCTGATCGCCGCCTCTGCACCAGCGATCGCGCAGGCCCCGCCCGCCCCGGCGACGCCGCCGCAAGCGACCGCGCCGCCATCCCCGCAACGCGCCGCCGGCTGTGCCCCATCCGATCGGCTGGCCACCACCCCGGAAGGCACCACGACCGGCCAGTCCCGGGAACCGCTCGGCGACAAGCTGGCCAAGACGGACGGCGTGCTCTGCCCGCCCGCGGGCGTCGATCCCGACATGCACGCTCCGGCCCCCAGCACCGACAGCAACACCCCGGTGATCCCGCCCCCCGGCAGCCCCGGCGGCGACCCCAATGTGAGGCCGAAATAGCGGCTTGTTCCGCACTCCAATCTTCGTCATGCCCGGGCTCGTCCCGGGCATCCACGTTCTTGGACGAGCGAACAAAGGCGTGGATGGCCGGGACGAGCCCGGCCATGACGAACTCATTGAAAAGAGGCCGCATTCACAAGGCGACTTGTCCTGCCATAGCCTTTTGCGAAGGCGGCGGACCACTTTGCTTGACTTACCCCCGCCCCCTTCCTTATATGCCGCGCGTTCGCGAGATCGGCCTTGTTCGCCGCCGCGATCCCTGTGGCGGGGTAGCTCAGCTGGTTAGAGCACGGGAATCATAATCCTGGGGTCGGGGGTTCGAGTCCCTCCCCCGCTACCACCTTTCCCCACACTCCTTTGACTTGATTTGGATAGGCCGTTTCGCCGAGCAGGGCGTTTAGTCGGCCTGCTATCTCGACGGCTAAACCACCTGGGCGTTCCGCTTCGCGGAACACGGTGACCGTCTCGACCAAGTCTCTAATGGCTTCTGCGGCCTCTCCGTCGCCCGCACTGACACCTTTACCCAGTGCTTCTTCAAGCCGACCGAGTTGCTCCTCATATCGTTTGAGGATGGCCGGATGCAGCGCAATTTCCATCGGAGCGGGTGGTTCGCTTTGCAACTCCTCAGATATCCGCTTTCGTTCGGCATCTAAGGCAGTCGATCGCGGCCCGAGCACGGACGGATCGCCATGTCCCTTCGCGATCGCATCCACCAGTCGTTCGATTTCTCGACTCAACTGCCCTAGCTGCTGCTCAAGGCGGTGCCGCTTTGCCTGTGATGTAGCTAGGAGGCGCTTCCGCTCCTCCAGATACGTTCGTACGTATTCCGAAAAAACCTTCGGTGCACGCAGCTCGGCCCTGAGCCCGCTGAGGACTGCACTTTCGACCGCATCTAAATAAAAGGTCTTGGCATCAGAACATGTGCCGCTCTCTTTCGCCGCAGAGCAGCGAATACGAATGCGGCCTGACTTGTCGCGTCCATTAGTTGCCATACCCGAACCGCATGAGCCGCACCGGAGCAGTCCGGATAGCATCCGACGAGGCCGACGTTGGTGGCTGGGGTGGATGTGACCGCGCTCTTCCTTGCGTTGCTGAGCAGCCGTGAATAGCTCTGGATTGACAATTGCAAGATGCGGCACTTCAGCCACTTGCCAGTCACTCTTCGGATTTGGTCGTGACAGGCGTTTTCCCGAGTCGGGGTCCTTCACCATCCTGACTTTGTTCCAGACAAGGCGCCCCACATAAAGTTCGTTTAGCAGAATGCCGGCGCCCCTCTCATGATTGCCATTGATCGTTGACGCATTCCAGCTTCGCCCCCGCGGAGGTGATACCCCCTCGTTATTGAGATCATGCGCGATTTCCCGAGGCGTACGACCATCCACGTATTCCTGAAAGATGCGCCGGATCACTTGTGCCTCGGCCTCGACAACCACTCGTTCACCACTTCTTCCAGGTACCGCTGCGTATCCGTACGTCAGGCCCCCGCCAGCCAAACCTTGCTTAACCCGCCCCGCTTGGCCGCGACGCACTTTGTGCGCATTGTCCTCGCGATAAAGTTGTCCGACCAAGCCGCGAAGGCCCACCAGCACGGTGTTAGCGACGCCCTCGTGGACCGCCCGGATCTCGATCCCGAGAAATGACAGCCGCTTATGAATGCCAGCCAGATCTTCCATGTCGCGAGAGAGGCGATCGAGCGCTTCGACGATCACCACGTCAAAGGATCTCTCCCGCGCTTGGTCCAACATCTGTAGAAGGCCTTCGCGGCCCATGACAGACCCGCCCGAACGAGCCCGATCTTCATGGGTACTGACAACAATTAATCCTTCGCGCTCGGCATAGCTCTGACAAAGCGAAAGCTGATCCTCAATCGATCGCTCGTTCTGAAGATCGGTTGAGAATCGAGCATAGATCGTCGCTCTTTTCCCGCTTCGCTCGATGAGCTGTCTTTCATGATCTTCCCTCGCGGCCACACGGGCAAGTACTCGCGCGAGGCGTAAGATCGCCTTGTCTGGTTTCGCCTGCAAGGAAAATTTGAGATCGGCTTCCCGCACGATCGAACCTCTAGGCAATCGCGCAGCTCAACGAGGTGCACGCACCTACGCTGGCGTCAGTCGACAAGACGACGTGGGGGGAACTGATCATCTCGAGCATCCTGCTCGGATCATGACTAAGTGCAACGGCCGCTATGAACTCGTCGTGCAATCGGATGCCTAGGCGAAGAAAAAGACAGGAGCGAACGGCTTTGCGTGAATGGAATTGATACTGCTGGGAAGCGCACAACCTCTCCCTCTAGCGAAAACCGAAGTGGAAACTCCGGGCCTCGCCAAAGGACTCTATTCCAGCTGTCGAATTCGCCACCAGTTCGGCCTGATTGGAGCCCTTAGCTAGACCCTGAGCGAGGAGGCGGTGGATGGTTCAACCGTCCATAGGCAGGTCTACCCAGCGAGCGGAAATGGCCTTCGCCGTTCTCGCAACCATCAGACAGACTGCTATGGCTCGACTATGGCCTGGATATTGCGTCTTTTGACGAAATCGATGCCCCTTCGCTGGCGCACGACCCTCGTGCGCATGTTGCTGCGACTCCTGATGGCTAACGTCGTGTGACGGGGAGCCTACCCATCAAATCTGGCAGGTGCCATGTGGAACCGGTTTCGAAGATCCATTTAGAAAGACTCTCATACGGCATTGGCGCAACCGCAATAAGCATATGGCCAGGTACGATCGTCTGCCGAATTTTGTCTCAGATGAAGGACGCGCATACGTAGCGAATTCTGCGAAATGCCTTCAGGTTCTGACATTTCAATATTCCCGTGAGATGGCCGGTGTTTTCACGCGCGCTCCAGATGATGCGGGAGTCGGGAATCAGATGCGTGGCTACGGTGCACAAGCCAGAAGCTCATATTTGCCCCCTCGCGATAAGCGGCTTCAGGATCGGGCGCGGGGGCAGGAGTGCTCGGCACAACGCTTCAGTTTCTCCCTTGTAAGACAGCTCAACCTACCAAATCTGGCAGGTGCCTTGCGGGACGTCTCGACGATAAAAGGCAGGGCGCCCCGGGGCAGCCGCCCCAAGGGTGCGAGGCGGCAGCGTTGCAGTACCGCGACGCTGGCGAGCGAAGTTAGTGGCGCCGTGATAGGGACAGCGCTTTCCAAGGGCCTCTCCGACGAGCGCCGAGTCACACGTCATTTAACTCCGCTGGCAGCGCGGAGTTGGTAGTTTCAGAGCTTTGAACAGCGCGGAGGCCCGGCCCGCGCTGCCTCCCTTCTAATTCTAGACCTTCTGGGCCTCGGAATACTTCGACACACTAACGGGTGAGCCATGCCCGATCCTGCTCGTCGATTGCTGTCAGCCAGAACCTTGAGATGCTTTCGCGATCTGCTGCATAAGCGGACGGACACGTTCCTTGGCAAGCGTCAGCATGAGTCGAGGCGGCTGCCCATGCCGAGCGCCGCTGAGATCGCTTTTGTCACCATGGACGGTTTCTCTGATCTCGATCAGCGACGTCTTTTGCGCCCTCTTAGATCCGATAGGTCATAGCTTCCTTGACCTCGCTTAAGCTGCAGAGGAGGCCGAATGCTGGTGCCGCCAAACGCCGCCCATTGCGGTTCGGCAGGTGACGGATCTTCTGCCGCGCGTACGAGATATCGCAGATGAGTAGAGATTTTTGGCGAGAGCGAAGAGGCAAACGCGCAAATCAGATAGTCTACCTGAGCATTGCGCAGCTACAAGGTCCTTTCCGATGTCCTCGCCGAACAGATCATGGCAGGCCGCTCGACGAGGGCGGCAGCACTTCTCTTCCGCGCGTATTTTCGCAGCCGATCCCGCACATTCGCACTTTCCAATGTTGCGAGTTGTTCCGCCGTGTCTCGGCGAAGCAAAATGGTGGCATGCCGTTGACGAACCGGCAGACGCGAATTTCAAAGCTATGCTGAGCATAGATAACATCAACGCTGATGGCCTCGCAGCCTCACAGGTTGAGGCCGCGCGAATTCTCGGGATCCATCGAAGGATCCTGCGGGAATTCGGAGCCACGCGCTGACTGTACGCAAAGAGGCGCGACTGCATTGCGGCACGCATAGCCGTCATGGCGTTGCTCGTGTGGCTTCATTTTTGGGAACGGGAACTCGTTTGGTCGCTCGCGAGAGAAGGAATTGACCGATGCTTAGTGAAAGAAAGCATGCAGACGCTTGCGCCTCTCTATAAAAATCAAAGGCTCTGCCTGACATCGAGCTGTTCGCCGCGAACTTCATCGCGCAACTGCGCTCCATAAATAGCAGGAAGCCTGCCGAAGACGCTAGCCGAGGGACAAACGCCTCGAAGCCAAGGCTCGCCGCCGCAAGCCGTGGTGGCCACACCTTGGTCTCTCGCAAAGCAAGGGGCGCGTAGGGGCGCTGGGCAACGAGAAGCTCGCCAGAATGGCGAACAGCGCCGGGAGCTATATCGGCCCGACAAAGGCCACGGTGTAGTGAGGGAGCTCCAGTGCTTGTACGCAGAGACGCTCTGGATAACGCGTTACGGAGCGGCCGATACCGCCGAACCCGGCGCGAAGCGTGCTGCCTTCATGCAAGGTGGTTCAACGTGGTGTGCTTGCCCATTTGCGCCGCCGTGCTGTGCATGACTACCAATGCTGGTAGGTCACCCGAGGCCGCTCTCTCGCTAAAGTCATTGTACCCTGAGGCGGCGGGCCTCACGGGAAAGCCGGGTGGGTTAGCCTTGTGATCCGCGAGGCTGACTAGCGTTCCGGCGAAGCGGATGCGGCAGATAGCGCATTTATCCACCTCCCCGGTGGACATCGGCGCCGAGTCGCATCCGCGCTGCTTTCTCTCGAACTCGCTAATTGCGTCTAGTTTTCGCGCCTTACTGGGAGATAGGCTGATCGAGCTCATTAAGCATTTTGACAGATCGGAACCCAATCGTCCTCCCCACGCGAACCCAGCGTGGAGCACGAGCCGGTAAGCGGCGCGACGTATTCAAATTCGAGAGCAACTGATGCGCAATCCGAATGGCCAATCCTGCATGGTCGAAGAGCCCACGAGCCAGGGGGCGTGAGGTCATACGGCCGATCAGTCATCAAACGTGCAGTGGATTGGCTGAGTGTCAATCCGGCGCGTAGTCCCAATGCGGGTGCCGCTGATCGCAAGCGCGCCCAATTGACTGTTATCTGAGGCGTAAACGGCGATATCGCTGCCAACGGCAAGCGGCCCGCCCACATGGGTCGCCTTTCGTTCTGTAAATTGTGCAGGTCTGTCAGCTTTCGGTAAGCCAGCCCCGATAAAGAATCGTTGGGTTTAACGGGGGTGTGGCAGGGACAGCGCATGAGCTGAAGGACCACCATGTGCCGAGTCACGCTTCCGTTAAGCTCATTGCATTGCGGATGCGGCAGGATAGTGCCTCATGATGCCCCCAGGCGCCGAGCCGCGCCCGCAATGCTTCCAACTCGCGGGTTAGTTCTCCTTCTGCCGATTTTGCTCGTTCTGCAAGCAATCAGCTTCTTGCGCCGCTTGAAGCTCAGTTTGGAGCAGTTAGCTGGGTGGCAGCGAAAGCGCTGCCCCTATGTATGCGTGGGGGAAAAGCGCTGATTCAAGTTCTGCTAAGTTCAACTGGCAGTGCGGGCGGGGTAGGGACAGCGTCTGCTCCAGCGCAACCAAGCGGCGCCGAGTCGCGCCCGCACTGCTTCCGATCAATCTTCGCCAACACTCAGGAGGGAAAGGAGATTGCCTGGCTGAATCCGGTCCGCTGTTGTCTTGATGCAATTGTGTCCGCCATGTGTGGCGACGACGATGCCGACAGCGTCGTCGATTCTTCAACGCGGTGCTCCCTGTCGCGGCTTTCAAGGTCTAGGATAATCTTCTCAATGGACTGATTCTATCGCGCTTCGTCTGGACTTGCTCTGCCAACATTCCTTGCGCCTCTCATGTGCGTTGGCCTGTCATTGTGTTTTATGCACGGTTTTCTAGGAACGCCCACGTGTCTGGTCATGCTGGTGTCTCTTTCAAGCAAAGACCCAGCTTAGAGAGTCGCCGATGAGATGGGACCGACCTATTTTGATAGGTGCCCTTCGTTACTTCTCGAAGATATGACTAGGTCGCCCTTGGGAATTTGAGCCTCATGGGAGCAAAGGTGGCCAGCCCCAGTCTTTGTGACCGGGTTGGCCACCAGCGCTTGCGACACCATGCCCATAGGGCAGCTACAGGGCAAAAATGCACATGTTCGAGCGGCATATCACGTCCCTGCGGTCGCAAGCGCTTGCGGTGCTTGTAGCCAATCAGGTCCGTGCCGCCGATCAGTCTCTGGGACTATCCGATCGCAAGCTCGCCACATTGAACATGGATGAAGTTCAGGCAATGCTAGCCATACTCGATTGCATAAAACCCGACCTGCGGCCGAAGGAAGCACGGCAGATCGCTGCGCGCATACGCGCGCTTTTAGAGGGGGCGCATGGGTGTCAGCCGGTTCGGGTAGCATGTCTGTGAGACCACTAGTGTGAGCTTTCGGTAAGCTGTCCAGCCTCTCGTGAACGAGGAAGCTGAAGTTGGCGAAGCTTTAGCCCGCTCGTGGAGGATCGATAGGCACCCATAAGGACGCGGCTCTGACGCCGAAAGATCGGGAAGCCGTGGTGACGAGCGTGATCATAGTGGCCTCACAAGGCCAACCCGCGCTGCAATTCAATATTTCGGCCAAAACCGTCGCCAAGTGGGTCAAGCGTTCCGCAAGGACAGGCGTCGATGGAGCGTGATCGCTCTACAAGGCTCTTTCAACGCCAAGCCAAACTCTGCCTGCCACATGCGCCGAACTCGGAGTGCCACGGCCGCGCCACGCCGATTGCGCAGCTTGACCCGGCCGAGCCGGTGCGGCGCTATGAACGTGAACGTCCCGGTGAGCTGACACATCGCTATCGACAAAGCTGGGCGAGTCCAACCGTGTAGACCATCGATCGATGGTGGCCGGACTCGAAAGAGCAGCCTGCGGGTACGCGGCGAAGAACCTGGCCGGGATTATGTCGACGTCTGAATCGAGGATGCCTCCCGAAATACCTTCAGCAAAGAGATGAAGAGCGAGCGGCAGGGCTGCGCCGCGGCCCTCCTCAAGGCGGGGACGCCACAAGCGTCGGCGTCAAGGTCAGGAGGTCATGACCGACAACGGACCCTGCTACGAACCTCTGCTTCCCGCAAAGCATGCGAACGCCTCGGCCTCGAGCAAATCGGCACCGAGCTCTATATTTTTCGGAAGAAATGCAAGCGGGGCGCAGGGGCTATTTCGCGATCGAGATCTGGTGCTGCGCTGGCTTGGAAACACGATCTTTGTCACGCCGCAGTATTGCGTCACCTCGGCGGACCTCAAGGAATTCTACACTGTACATCGTCGATCCAGCCGATGAGCTGCTCTAGAGCAGACCGGATCGGCCGCCGACGGCGGCAGCCGGTCGGCGAATCGGCGGAAGCCGACCCTCGCCCGCGTAACCAACAGACAACCCAAGAAAGTCTCCCGGCGATGATGGCGCAACCAAAAGGATTTTCATCCATCCGAGGGCCATTTTTGAGCCGTCGATTTCTTTTTCTCTTCCGCAAGTTGACAATTTTCTTCCGCGCTCCGTAGGAAGTACCGTGTGTGCGGAAGGCTGAACGTTCTTCAATGAGAACAGTATACGCTGCGAAGCGTGTGACGGAGGCAATCTTCATTACCTCGGTTCCATCACCCCTCGATCCACCCCTATCTCGCAGCGGCCCTTCCGCCAATGAAGTTCGTGAACATCCGGAACAAGAACTCCGGGATGCGGATGTCGACCTATGTCATTCTCAGCGCAGGCGCTCGCGTTGCTGCGCTCTCAACGCCGCTGTTGCGCGGATCTGCCAATCCCGTGACCAACTCATTGTTTGCTGTTTGTCCTTCTTGGATGAGCACAAAGAAGAGGTTCACCTGCGTTTCGCAGCAACCAGTGATCGCCCGACATATTCGATCATTTCGAACGCTGTGGATAGCTATGACTTCGAAATCGTCGGCGAGTTAAGCGAAGTTCAAGCTTTGCCACATTCGCACCGCAAAATCGAACTGAGGTCCAAATGAGCCACGTTTCGGAGCAGCCGATCGATCGCATCACAATTCCCATGCTGCAGCGGTGGAAGCAGGACGGTCGGCGTCTCGTCATGACGACTGCCTACGACGCGGTTGCGGCGCGTATCGCGGATCCGTCCGTCGACATCATTCTCGTCGGCGACAGTGTGGGTAACGTTTGCCTTGGATTCGAAAATACGCTTCCAGTGAGCGTTGCGATGATGAACCATCATCTGGAAGCCGTGGTACGCAGCAAGCCTCGTGCTTTACTCGTCGCCGATATGCCATTTCTTAGCTTCCACGTCAGCGTCGAGGAAACCATACGCAATGCCGGCGGATTCCTGCAGCGAGGCGCAGCTGCGGTGAAACTCGAAGGCGGTGGCAAGAGAATCGAGATGGTACAGGCCCTCGTCGATTGCGAGATTCCTGTGATGGGTCATCTCGGTCTTATGCCCCAGAGCGTCAACGTCATGGGGGGCTTCAAAGTGCAGGGTCGGAAAGCGGATGAAGCGTTGCGTTTGCTCGATGACGCTCACCGTCTGCAGGAGGCCGGCTGTTTCGCTTTGGTATTGGAGGGCATTCCGGCCGAGCTTGCTGCTCGAGCAACCAAGTCCTTGACAATACCGACGATCGGGATCGGCGCCGGCCCGGACTGTTCAGGCCAGGTGCTCGTGTTTCACGACGTGCTGGGCCTCACTGGAGGTCATCGCCCCAAATTCGTTCGCGCCTATGCAGAAGGCTTTCAGCAGTTGCATGATGCGCTTTCGCGCTGGGCCGCGGATGTCCGCGGTGGTGCATTCCCGGGACCGCAAGAGTCCTATAGGCTTCCCGAAGGCGTCGAAGAAGCAATTACCAACTGGGCGCCGTCCAACCCAACTTGATATAGAGCTCTACATGCAAACAATCACGAGGGTCGCTGAACTTCGCCGTACTCTCGCAAAATCCCGCGGTGCCGATCAACGGGTCGGATTGGTGCCGACAATGGGCTATCTCCACGATGGCCACATGGCGCTGATCGCGGCGAGCCAGGCGCAATGCGACGTCACCGTCGTCAGCATCTTCGTCAACCCCACTCAGTTCGGACCAAACGAGGATCTCAGTAGCTATCCGCGCGACTTTTTACGTGATGAGGGACTGTGCCGTGATGGCGGTGTTGCGATCCTCTTCGCGCCGGAGACACAGGAGGTCTATACGAGCCATTTCGAAACCTTCGTTGAACCGGGCGACCTCGCCAAACCTCTGTGCGGAGTCTTCAGGCCTGGGCATTTTCGCGGTGTCGCGACCGTCGTATGCAAGTTGTTCAACATGGTGCAGCCCGATGTCGCGTTTTTTGGGCAGAAGGATTTTCAGCAATGCGCAGTCGTGCGTCGCATGGTAATTGATCTCAATCTCCCGATCGAGATGGTCACTGTACCAACCGTTCGCGAACAGGATGGGCTCGCAATGAGCAGTCGCAACCGCTACCTGAGCAAAGAAGAGCGTCAGCGGGCCCTTGCGATCAATCGTGGACTATCCGCAGCGCTCGACGAATTTCGCTCGGGAGAGCGCAACGTAGAAAAGCTGATTGCGGTCGCCAGGCGGCATTTAGAGGCAGTTGACAGACTGCAGTATCTTGAACTTGTCGACAGTGACACGCTCAAAACCGCCGATAGTCCACTGCGGCGCCCCGCGGCGCTTTGTGCGGCAGCCTACGTTGGCTCAACGCGGCTGATCGACAACGTCCTACTGGGGTTGCGAACTCGGTAGCGCAATGCGTCGCTAAGCCGTGCGCAGCATATTGAGCAGCAAGAAATGCTCAAAGCACCTCCGAAGGGCGCGCCGAGCTGGTGGCGAAGGGCCGACTCCAAGGCGACCTTGTTCAGCGACTTAGCGAAGCGATAAGTCGCGGGTGCGTACGGAATATTGTGGGACCTAAAAGTTTGTGTCCGGCAACATCACGAGATTTGCTCTACGGCGATCATCGATCAATTCGACAAACCTTGGTATAGTGCTTTACAGCCCAGGCTATATCACCCATTTACCTTTGTAGAGTTGAGCACCCGTCACGTCGTCTGTACTTTCGACGTCGAACCTCGATCATTTGGTTTGCGGGTCAGTGCGAAGCCTGAGCTGCTGCCTTGCTATAATTCGTTGAGTTCCAATCAGGTGTTGCGACGAACATCTAGAGTTCGGACCTTCGGCCGATTGCACTTAAGAAGACAGAGGCTTTATAGCAGGTGCCCATCATCGAGACGGGGATCAGCCATCAGAGCAGCGGAACAACATTCACTCGAGTGACGAACATGGAAGAGAAGGATAGGGCGTCCGCATCCGCGAGCACGTGAGCTCTTAGAGTAGCCGATGGCGCGTCCCTCATACCGGAGGCTCTAGCACAGCCGCAGCATCGGTGATCATTGCCGCTTTATAAGTTGCGGCGAATTTGCATCCCACTCTTGAAAACATAGGTCGATATGGCATTTACCGAGCTTTTCATCAAACGTCCGGTATTGTCTATCGTCGTCAGTTCTTTGATTTTGCTGATCGGCTTGCGCGCGGCCACCGTACTGCCGATCCGGCAATATCCCAAGCTGTCTAATACGGTTGTCAATATCACGACTTCCTATCCTGGCGCTTCCGCCGACATGATCCAGGGGTTCATCACCTCTCCGCTGGAGCAGGCAGTCGCGTCCGCCGAGGGCGTTGACTACATTAGTTCCTCGTCTGTGCTTGGTACTTCGACCATCAAAGTCTACATCAAGCTCAATTTCGATCCCAACGAAGCGCTCACGGAGGTGCTCTCCAAGGTCAACTCAGTCAAATACCTGATCCCGAAGGAATCAAACGATCCAGTCGTCACGAAGTCGACGGGTCAGAAGACTGCTGTCATGTACATCGCCTTCTCCAGCGAGGAACTGGCGGCAAGTGCGATCTCCGACTATCTCTCACGCGTCGTGCAACCGGTTATCTCGACGGTCGACGGCGTTGCAGCGGCAGACATTCTGGGCGGCCAGAGTTTTGCGATGCGGCTATGGCTCGATACTGCGAAAATGGCTGGGCACGGCGTGTCGCCGGCTGAGGTTTCGGCTGCAATCGCCGCCAACAACTTCCAGGCCGCGGCGGGCCAGACCAAGGGCTATTTCACTATCTCCGATGTCACGGCAAATACGGATCTGCGGAGTGTCGAAGATTTCAAGCGCATGATCGTGAAGGCCAATGACGGTGGCTTTGTGCGCATGGAGGACATTGCGGTAGTGGAGCTTGCCGCGCAGACTACTGACATTAGTGTCGCGATGAACGGCGAGCACGCGGTCTTTGTCGGCGTGCAGGCGAGCCCGCAAGGCAATCCTCTAAACATAGCGCGAGGCGTTCGAGGGCTGTTTCCAGAAATCGAGCGTAACCTGCCGCCTTCACTGAGGATGAAAGTAGCCTACGACTCCACCAAATTTATTCAATCATCGATCGATGAAGTTGAGAAGACGCTCATTGAGGCCGTCGTGGTCGTTGTGGTCGTGATCTTCCTATTCCTGGCCTCGCTGCGCTCGGTCATCATTCCTGTCGTCACTATTCCGTTGTCGCTCGTTGGTGTCTGCAGCATGATGCTGGTGCTGGGGTTTTCATTCAATCTCTTGACCCTCCTTGCAATGGTTCTGGCTATCGGTCTCGTGGTCGACGACGCGATAGTGGTGGTGGAGAACATTCACCGCCATTTAGAAGAAGGTGCGACGCCCCTAAAGGCTGCCACAGCGGGCGCGCGCGAGATCGTCGGCCCCGTTGTCTCCATGACGATTACTTTGGCTGCGGTATATGCCCCAATCGGATTTCTGGGCGGGCTCACCGGTGCGCTGTTCCGCGAGTTCGCGTTTACGCTAGCGGGAGCGGTGATCGTTTCGGGCGTGATCGCTTTGACGCTATCGCCGATGATGTGCTCGCTCCTCCTGAAGAGCGCCGAGGGGGGAGGGTTTGCAAGATTTGTGAACCGTGGGTTCGGCGCCATGACACAGTGGTACGGCCGCAAGCTCGATCGCTCGCTTGACTATCGACCGGTTACGGGGCTGTTTGCGGTAACCATGCTGGGCCTCGTCGGCTTTCTCTATATGCACACTTCCAAAGAACTCGCCCCCGAGGAGGATCAAGGGATCGTATTCGCTTTAATGAAGGCGCCGAAATACGCAAATATCGACTACCTCGACTATTACGGCAACAAGCTCGAAAACGCGTTACAGAAATTTCCAGAGACTGACTTGAGCTTCGTGCTCAATGGCGTTAGCGGCCAGCAGAGTGGCCTGGCGGGCATGTTGCTCAAGCCGTGGGACGACCGCACGCGATCATCGATTGTACTAAAGTCCCTTGTCCAGGCCGAGCTGTCAAAAATCGAAGGCATCAACGCGTTTGCCTTTAGCTTGCCTCCGCTTCCGGGCGGTTCGGACGGGCTACCAGTGCAGATGGTGATCAATTCGACCCTTGGCTTCCAATCCATCTACGAGCAGATGTCAAAGCTGAAGGATGCCGCGCGAAAGAGCGGCCTGTTCATGGTGAGCGACTCTGACCTCGAGTTC
Source organism: Bradyrhizobium sp. USDA 336 (assembly GCF_044908355.1). Classification (NCBI taxonomy): domain Bacteria; kingdom Pseudomonadati; phylum Pseudomonadota; class Alphaproteobacteria; order Hyphomicrobiales; family Nitrobacteraceae; genus Bradyrhizobium; species Bradyrhizobium sp. USDA 336. The sequence goes on from NZ_JBIYDC010000002.1 coordinate 7,166,778, forward strand.
AACCAGCCGGTGGTACGAATCAAGGTTGATCGATCCAAGGCTAACGAGCTTGGCATCACCATGCAGACCATCGGCAATGCGCTTGCCACCTTACTTGGGGGAAACTACGTTAACCGCTTCAATTTGCAGGGCCGCTCTTACCAGGTGATCCCGCAGGTTCCCCGAGGGGAACGCTTGGTACCGCAAGCAATCGGGAGTTATTACGTAAAGACCGCGACAGGCTCAATGCTTCCGTTGTCTACCGTAGTCTCCATCGAGACCGCCATCGATCCGAACGCGCTCACCCACTACAACCAGCTCAACTGCGCGACTTTTCAGGCAGTGCCTATGCCTGGCGTCACGATCGAACAGGCTGTGGATTTCCTGGAAGCCGAGGCGAAGAAACTGCCCGCAGGCTTCAGCCACGACTTCCTGGCCGACGCGCGCCAGTATGTGCAAGAGGGTAATCAACTGGCCCTTACATTTGCATTTGCACTCATCATCATATTCTTGGTGCTTTCGGCGCAGTTCGAAAGTCTGCGCGATCCGCTCATCATCATGATCAGCGTGCCGATGGCAATGGTCGGCGCGTTGATTCCGCCATTCTTTGGCTGGGCGACCATGAACATCTACACCCAGGTTGGACTGTTAACACTTGTCGGGTTGATTTCTAAGCACGGCATCCTAATGGTTGAGTTCGCCAATGAGCTGCAGCTCAAGCAGAGATTTGACCGTCGCTCTGCTATAGAGATGGCGGCGCGGGTCCGATTGCGCCCAATACTGATGACCACGGCGGCGATGGTCACGGGCTTCATACCCTTGTTGACTGCAACGGGAGCTGGCGCGGCGAGCCGCTTCTCGATCGGGCTCGTCCTCGCCGCCGGCATGTCTGTGGGCACTCTGATCACGCTATTCGTGCTTCCTGCGCTCTATGTCGCGATCGCGTCCGATCACCGTGACGACGCGAGCGCCGACTGCGCGAACCTCGCCAAGCTCGACCTCACCGGCGCTGCTGATGCCGAGATGGTCAGGCAATGACCCATCAAATCAAATTGGGTTTGCTCCGTGTGGCGCGCGAAGGAGCCTAGGACCGTTTCACGTTTCCTGGGGCATCGAGATCTTCGCGCATTTGGTGCCGAGCAGGGCGCCTCATCTGCTCGGAGAAGAACACTTCGCTGGTCCGCTGCTGGCTGCTCAGGCGTAACGGCGCCGGATATTCACGGCTTCGGAACCAAGCTCGACCTCGCGGAGGGAGCAAAAGACAATTGGTGCTCTCTTGATAAAGAGGTGGACCTACCAATCATCGCGAATGGCTCGGCTTGCCATTCGGATCGTTGGTGGGGTTGCTCTGATCCGTGATGCAGGCTTCCTTTTCGTGAACAAGCCGATCACACTTGTGCCGTTGATCGCTCTCAGCGCGAAACGCGCGGTATGCCAGCTGAATGCCCTCCTTGAGCGAGGTGGTGGCGCGCCAGCCGAGCCCGGACAGCCGACTGACATCGAGCAGCTTGCGCGGCGTTCCGTCTGGGCGCGACGTGTCGAAGCTGATCTCACCGCGAAAGCCGACGGCGGCCGCAACCATGAGTGATAACTCGGCGATGCTGATGTCCTCGCCGGTGCCGATATTGACCGGTTCTGGCGAGGAATAGGTCTTCATCAAATGGATGCAGGCGTCAGCGAGATCGTCGACGTAGAGAAATTCGCGGCGCGGCTTGCCGGTACCCCACACCACGACGTTGCTGCCGCCCGCAATCTTGGCTTCGTGGAAGCGGCGGATCAGCGCGGCCATGACGTGGCTGTATTCTGGGTGATAATTGTCGCCGGGGCCGTATAGATTGGTCGGCATCACGCTGATGAAATCGGCGCCGTACTGGCTGCGATAGGCCTCGGCCAACTTGATGCCCGCGATCTTGGCGATGGCATAGGGCTCGTTGGTCGGCTCCAGCGGGCCGGTCAGCATCGAATCCTCTCGCACCGGCTGCGGCGCCAGGCGTGGATAGATGCAGGAGGAGCCGAAGAACATCAGCTTCTCGCATCTGTTGGCATGGGCCGCCTGGATCACGTTGCTCGATATTGCGAGGTTGTCGTGGAGAAACTCGGTGCGCAGCGTGTTGTTTGCGACGATGCCGCCGACCTTGGCAGCGGCGAGGAACACGGCCCGCGGCCTCTTCGCTGCAAACCAGGCAGTCACCGCGGCCTGGTCACGCAGGTCAACCTCGCTTCGCGACACCGTCAAGAGATCGACCTGCTCGCGTGCGAGCCGGCGCATCAGCGCCGAGCCGACCATGCCGCGATGGCCGCCGACGAAAACCGTTTTGCCTTTCAGCTCAAAAGCCGCGCTTGCCATTTGCTGCGTCCTGTCTGGCTTGGACGAGATCGCTGGCGACCATTTCCTTCACCATTTGCGAGAACGACGTTTTCGGCGTCCAGCCGAGTTTCGCGCGCGCCTTGCTGGCGTCCCCGATCAGGAGATCGACCTCGGTCGGACGGAAATATGTCGGATCGACCTGTACCAGGGTCTTGCCAGAAGCCATATCGACGCCGATCTCCTCGGCGCCCTTGCCCCGCCATTCGATTCTGCGCCCGACCTCGGCAAACGCTAGCTCGACGAACTCGCGGACGGACCGCGTCTGGCCGGTCGCAAGCACGAAGTCTCCGGGCTCGTCGACCTGCAGGACCCTGTGCATGCCTTCGACGTAGTCGCCGGCATGGCCCCAGTCGCGCTTGGCGTCGAGATTTCCCAGATAGAGCTTGTTCTCGAGGCCGACCTCGATGCCGGCGACGGCGCGGGTGATCTTGCGGGTCACGAAAGTCTCGCCGCGGATCGGACTCTCGTGGTTGAACAGGATGCCGTTGCTCGCGAACATACCGTACGCCTCACGGTAGTTCACCGTGATCCAGTAGCCATAGAGCTTGGCGACGCCATAGGGCGAACGCGGATAAAATGGCGTGGTTTCCTTCTGCGGCACCTCTTGCACGAGGCCGTAAAGCTCGGAGGTCGAGGCTTGGTAGAAGCGCGTCTCCTTTTCCATACCGAGGATGCGGATAGCTTCCAACAGGCGCAGCACACCGATCGCGTCGGCATTGGCGGTGTATTCCGGGCTCTCGAAACTGACCTGGACGTGGCTCTGTGCGGCCAGGTTATAGATCTCGGTCGGCCGAATTTGCTGCACGAGCCGGATCAGGTTGGACGAATCCGTCATGTCCCCATAGTGCATTAGGAATGGCACATCACCGGCATGCCGGTCCTTGTAGAGATGATCCACGCGCGCTGTGTTGAAGGAGGACGACCGGCGCTTGATCCCATGCACGGTGTAGCCGAGACCGAGCAAATGCTGGGCGAGATATGCGCCATCCTGCCCGGTGACGCCGGTGATCAGCGCAACGCGCCGTTTAGAATTGTGAGCCACCATGATCTCGCTTAGTTGCGACGGAAAGAGTTCGCTCTGAGAACCATTGCGAAGCCGCTTCCCGAAAGTTCGAGATGCGCACGCGCGCTCCACCGTCAACTCAAGGAGCGCGATCGTTAGCCCCTGTCATACACATCGCGTAGGAATACACACCATATACATTGATTTATAAGTGGACTGTTTTATGCCAACACATCGATCTTCAGAGATGAAAGTCAGGCGACGTCGCAACGGCGATGATCCGAGGCAGGTGAGATGAATTGTAAGCGCCGGTACGCCCGCCCGGGCGCGCTTGCCGCCTGCCTATGTCGCCAACGAGACAGATGCCGTCCATCTGTGAGCCTCATCGATCCTGACGAGCATGTATGGATCCGCGCGCTCTCATCGGGGCGCAGAGGAGCGGCGGGGTTGCGGCTTCCGAATAGAAGAACCCGTCTTATCGTCGGCATAAAATTATAATCCACGCCGTTCCCTAATAGCTGGTTTGCAGTAGGCGATGCACAGCCGATGCAAGACAAAGGGACTGGCAAACGTTGGTATAGACCGTCGAACGTTTCGATATCGAAAGTTTACGTTAGTACAATGGAGCTTCGACGCCGATCTTTTAATCTTGACCGAACGTAAGTTGCCTCAGTCCGAGTATGACAAGTCTCTTAAAGCCCGCGCCGGAAATTTGTTCCCGGGAGAACTGGACAATTCAAGCTAGAGCTGCTGCGCAGGTATATCACCAGCAGACCATGTAGAGGATGTGGGCAGCGTTCTTTTTTCTGCCTGAAATGGAGAGAAGCCGAGACGAAACGTGACCCCTATCGAGGAGTCGATCCTGAGCATCGACGCAGTTGTTGCCGCATCAACTTCATCCGGTAGGCCAGTATCGCTGCTCATTTCTTTTTGGAGACTTAGAAGTGAGAGTCGTGAGGTGGCTCATCAGTAAGGGTGAGGCTGTTTGTGCCAAGCTGGACGTCGCCGTGCAGGCGCTACTGCACGTTTGGCTCTCGTCCAGGCGGTCACGGCGTTGGCGATCCCGTCGCAGCGTCATTCGACTAGCTAGCTAAAGGGTGGAATGAAGCCGACGAACAATGATGGCTGAAAGAGATCTAAATCACGCGGGCGAATGGGGATGCGATAAAGACGGCCGCGGAAGATTCCGAACTTGAAGCCCGTTGTTATCGGGCAAGCGAGTTCTATCACGGGGCTCCTATAGCGCGGACGCCGGACTCCTCGAACTTGGGCTGCATGGATAATATGTGTGGAATTATTGGCATTTTGGGACGTGGTCCGGTCGTTGGGCAGTTGGTCGCGTCGCTCAGGCGACTGGAATATCGAGGCTACGACTCAGCGGGTCTCGCGACTCTCGAAGGTCTCCGTATCGAGCGCCGCCGCGCTCAAGGTAAGCTGAGAAACCTTGAGGAGCAGTTGAGCTACAGTCCCCCTGCAGGTCAAAGCGGCATCGGTCACACCCGCTGGGCGACTCATGGAAAGCCGACCGAGAGCAATGCTCATCCGCATGCGACGGATAATGTCGCGGTCGTGCATAACGGGATCATTGAGAATTTCCGCGAGCTGCGAGCGGAGCTGGAACGAAATGGAGCCGAGTTTTACTCAGAGACGGACACCGAGGTTGTGGTGCATCTCGTCGAATTCTACCTCAAAAATGGCTACTCACCGCAGGATGCGGTGCAGGCGTCGTTGCCGCGCTTGCGCGGTGCCTTCGCGTTGGCATTCCTTTTCAAGGGGCACGACGACCTTTTGATCGGTGCGTGCAAAGGGTCGCCCCTTGCGATCGGACATGGTAACGGTGAAGTGTACTTAGGATCTGATGCGCTCGCGCTCGCGTCTTTGACCGATACCATTACTTATCTTGAGGACGGTGACTGGGCCGTGCTTACACGCGCGACGTGCGTGATCTATGGTACAGACGGCTCTGTCGTCCCACGAGAAACATCAAAGTCTGATGTATCGTCTCTCCTTGCGGATAAGGCGAATTATCGCCACTTCATGGCTAAGGAAATCCACGAGCAGCCGACAGTTGTCGGCAAGACATTGGCGCATTATCTCGATGTGGCGGCCAAACGGGTAGCGCTGCCGGTCGCGTTGCCGTTCGACTTCAATTCCATTGAGCGCATTTCAATTACTGCGTGCGGCACGGCAAGCTACGCTGGCCACATCGCGAAATACTGGTTCGAGCGGCTGGCGCGTTTGTCTGTCGAGATAGATGTAGCCTCTGAGTTCCGCTACCGGGAGGCGCCTCTGCGCCGGGGCGATCTCGCGATCGTCATCTCGCAATCGGGCGAGACGGCCGACACACTAGCTGCGTTGCGATACGCCAAGGGCCAGGGCCTGCACACGATATCTGTCGTTAATGTCCCGACGTCGACGATTGCGCGCGAGAGCGAATCCGTTCTGCCGACGCTGGCGGGGGCAGAAATCGGCGTCGCTTCCACCAAGGCATTCCTCTGCCAGCTGATGGTACTGGCGGTGCTTGCCATCGCAGCAGGGAGAGAGCGAGGCAAGCTGTCTGAAATCGATGAATCGAAGCTCGTGCAAGAGCTCATCGAGATGCCGCGGTTGATTGCTGCGGCCTTGTTGGTCGAGCCGCAGATTGAGAAGCTCGCGCGCTATATCGCCGCCGCTAGGGCCGCACTCTACCTCGGTCGTGGCACATCGGCACCTCTGGCGTTGGAGGGCGCGCTCAAGCTGAAGGAAATTTCCTATATCCACTCAGAAGGTTATGCCGCCGGCGAGCTCAAGCACGGGCCGATCGCACTCGTCGATGAGGCTATGCCTGTGGTGGTGATCGCACCTTACGACGGCGTTTTCGAGAAGACCATTTCGAACATGCAAGAAGTGGCGGCTCGGGGCGGCAAGATCATCCTGATCACCGATGCGAAGGGCGCTTCAGAAGCGACGGTGGACACGCTCGTGACCATCGTTCTGCCGACAATGGTCGCAAGCTTTACGCCGATGGTCTATGCCATTCCGGTCCAGCTCTTGGCTTACCATACCGGCGTCGTAAGCGGCGCGGACGTCGATCAGCCGCGTAACCTCGCAAAATCGGTCACTGTGGAATGAGGCTGCAGTGTTGGTATCGAGATGGATCTCGACGAGTTCCCAATCCGAAGTCGCTGGTAGCCGCCGTGCGGTCGTGCAACCTCAACCGATACTACTGTCAGCCCGCCTTGGTGTAGTAGGATTGGTCACCCTAGCGGCGGCGCGGGATCTTGCAATGTGCTGGCGAAGCCGTTCAGGAGGCATTGCAATCCGCCACAGGATGCCAAGAGTTCCAGGCTTGTTGGCCTAATGATGCTCCAAGCCGTATGCTGGGATTGAACGGTCGCGATGCAGTCGTCATGAAGCACGCGCTCTACAATGCCGTTCTGCATAGTATCGCGATCTATGGGAAGGATCTGATTGGCGTCCGCAGGTGAATGGTCAATCGACCGTTCCCAACGGAGGCGGATCCTCGCACTGCTCGCTTCTCATCCGACCGAGTGAATGGCAATGGGCGAGCGCGCCGCCGTTCCATTAGAAGCAGGTCCTGTGTCCGCTAACGTGAGGGCGGCCAGCAGCATCACGTCAGGTTTTGGTAAGCCCGAGTCCCTATCTGGGCCGCATGGTCTAGCAAGCCTGAACTAGACGTGGAAACTGCATGTCTGACCGGAGTACCAATTGCCATGTATAATCGGATCAATGGCTCGTCCTATTTCACATCTTCTCCCCTTGACGAGGCTGATGAGCAAAACGACGCAGACACTTTCGCGGATGCGTTTCGGCAACTGCGCTTAGCCCCGCCAAACTCCAGCGGCACTTCGTCTTCGGCAGCACGGCCCTATTGGCTTGATTCAAGCCCGCCTGTCGTAGAGATCGATAAGAGGTCGTTCAGAAAAGCAGCAGAGGGCTATCACAGCGACGAAATCAGGAAAATCGCCGATAACCCACAAGAATATTCGGACTTCGTCTCTCAGAAAGCGGCGCGAACTGCAGAGGTTGCTGAGGAGTATGGAACAACTCAAGATTCTGTAAATGCGCGATACTTCAGCTATCAATTAGGAAACAAGAGTGTCGGTCTTCTTCGAATGGAAGGGGGCGACAGCATGACGAATTTCGACGTGGAAAAGTGGCAGGAGCTGTTTCCCGGGCGACCTGGGACGACCGGAACTGTAGATCTCCAGGTCGTTCATCCGCTTGTCGAGAACGCCGGCGATATTCTGCTCGAGCATCAACTTGGAATGGCCGGTGAACGGCCACTGCTGAATTTGCGTCCGGCTAATCCGGAGGCAAGAGCCCGTGCTGCAAAGATGGGGTTCGTCGAGGTTGACGCCGATAACATGGTTCTCGACCCAGTGAAGTCAGACAAGTGGGTGAGGAATGGCGACGGCAAGTGGCAGCGAGAAGGCACCGCTTCGCGGTATCTTCGCAAAGCTGACGACAGCCAAGACCGTAAAGTCGAGATGCCAGCGAGTGCTTCAACATACGATTATGAGGATGATTTCATGTGATCATGGGATTACCGGCATTTGGCCTCGTGGAAGAAATCGATCTAGCCTGCTCCGCACTTCTCTGCGGCGGCGTCGGCGTTTAGCTCAGAGTTCCTCGTTTGACTCAGAATGCTCTCTCCTCAGTTCTCCTTTGGCTTAGCAGTTGCTGATTGTCGCGCCTGGGAAGTAGGGCTTCTTGTACAAGCCTATTGCTGAGAATGCTCGCCTGCGGCGACGACCTGTTGTGACCCCGGGGCCGGCCGAGGGGCCGGCACGTGTGGCGCCAGCACGTTGGACGGCTGGGACCACAACTCTTCCGCAGATGAAGCTTGCGAAGAAATAATGGCGTGGGCGCCTGACGATAGTCAGTCGCAACAATGTACAGCGAATGGCCGCCCAACGGACAAGCCGGGCCCCGCAAGCGTCAACGGACGTAACGATGCGGTGAGCACGAGCATAGTGCAGAACGCTCTCACCAGAAGAGGGATACCCAATACATGGGCCGCTGCTGAGCGAAGCTCCATTGTCATCGTCACCGCCGTGGGGCTGCACAGCCAATCTCGTGCTTGCCGGGCCATCTCGGCACTCTGCAATGGAATATATAGCCTCGCTCCAGATGGAGCTAAGAAGTGCTTTAGCGCAACGACGGCTCTGGGTCAGCGTTACGATGAGCGTTGGCGTGGAATCAGTCGAGTTGGCGTGCCAGCGTCTCTCGCAGGATAGTCTGTTCTGCAGCCTCCCATATCCGTAAAGCGTGGACGGGCAAGAAATTGCTGGCCGCTAGCATATTTACAGTAAGCCCGGGTTCGGACTGCGAAGACGTTGCAAGGTGGCGTGATTGTCGCCCACGAGCGTTTAGATCGGACATGAACTCAAGCTGCAGGTTGGAATCAGATATCGCCCCGGGCGCCAGGTGCCTTCAGTGCGCTGTCGAGGCACTTAAGTAACTCTTGTCCGCCAAATGGTTTGGCGAGGAAGCCAATTGCTCCCGCGTCCAGGGCTGACGTGCGCACACGCTCGCTGGGAAAAGCGGTAATGAAAATGAAAGGTGCTTCGTAACCACGCGTCCGCATCTGTTCCAGCAGCTCCAGCCCGCTCATCGTCGACATCTGCACATCGGTAATGACACAGGATATCTCGTTCAATTGCGGCGACTGCAGGAGCGCCTCGGCCGAAGCAAATATCTGCACGAGGTAGCCACGCGATTTTAAGAGGTTCCCTGTCGCCGCACGGACTGAGGCGTCGTCGTCAACGACGGAAATCAAAGGCGTGGACAAGATGAGCCCTCCTGACGCGGGAATAGCGGCTGCCAAAGCACTAGCCACCTTCGGCCAAAGATGGGCTGGAGAGATGAAGCTGTAAAATCATACTTGCGTTTGTTCAGGACGATTTGCACGAAGCCCCAGCGTCTCGCTCATTCTGATCAGCTCGGCGAGCGACCGGGCACGCATCTTTTTCATTACGTGACCCCGGTAGATCTTGACGGTAATCTCGGCGAGCCCAAGTTCGGCGGCTACCTGCTTGTTCATCAGGCCGGCCGTGACCAGTTTCATCACCCCCTGCTCTCGCGGGCTTAAGGTCTCAAATAAAGACTGCAGGTTCGCGACGGTTCGCTGAGCTTCCCGTCTTTTGCGATCGCGTTCGGTCGCCGCAACCACAGCATCAAGCAGTTCCTGATCGCGGAAGGGCTTGCTGAGAAAATCGACCGCACCTCCCTTCATGGCCCTGACGGTCATGGGAATGTCGCCATGACCGGTGATGAAAATGATCGGGATGTGTATGTTCAACCTGGCCAGCTCGGTCTGGTATTCGAGGCCGCTCAGGCCTGGCAGCCGGACATCAAGAACTAGACAGCTTGTGACGTCCGGAATTGTGCTCTGCAGCATTTCCCGGGCCGATCCGAACGCAACGACCTCCAATCCTACCTGTTTAAAAAGGTTAGTAAGCGAGCGGCGCACGGAGATGTCATCCTCAACGACAAAGACGATCGCCTTCGTCGAGGCCTCCGCACTGCTACCCTCACCTGGCGAGTCAAATGGTCCTGTCACTGGATGGCCTCCTTATGCACGGGCAGTACAAACTGGAAGGTCGCGCCCGGTTCATCTTTCTGAAGAAACGATAGCCGCCCTCCGTGAGCTTCCACGATAGAACGGCAGATCGAAAGTCCCATTCCAAGGCCACTCGACTTGGTGGTGAAGAAGGGATCCAAGACGTGGTCAGCGTCCTTCTCAGCGATCCCGACGCCGCAATCGGCCACGGCAAGCTGCACGCGCCCCAGATCGTCCTTGGATGATTGAATCAGAAGTTCGCGCGGCCGGTCTGTAATTGCGTCCATCGCCTCGATTCCGTTCATTACCAGATTGATGATCACCTGTTGTAGCTGAATTCGATCACCGAGGATCCTAGGCAGCACGGCCGTCAACTCGGTTCGCAACGTCACCCGGTGGCTCACCAGCTCTCGTGTTACCAGCGCAATGACGTCCCTGACGACATCATTAATGTCTAGCGGCACCATCTCAATCTCGCCTTTCTTCGCGAGTGCGCGAACACTACGGATCACCTCGCTTGCCCGGATCGCGTCTTCGATGATCCATTCCACTGAAGAGCGCGCTTCGGCAAGATCAGGAGCTTCGCGAGCCATCCATCCGAGGCACGCATCGGCGTTCGTGAGAATAGCGGCGAGTGGCTGGTTTATCTCGTGGGCGATGGAGGTTGTCAGTTCTCCTAACGTCGTTACACGCGTCACATGGGCAAGCTCCGCCTGTGCCTTTCGCAGGTCTTGTTCGGCCTGATCGGCGCGAATAATGGCTGTAATGTCAGTGCTGACGCCACGGTAGCCCAGAAAATTGCCGTTTCCGTCGAAGAAAGGTTTGCCACTCGTGCGGACGTAGATCGGAGATCCCATCCTATTCACTGTGCGGTAGACGAGATCCCGAAACGGCTGATGCGCCTGCAACGTCGCCCGATGCTGCCGCCACTTTTCGGGCTCGTCTTCGACGTCGCACGCGATCTCCCAGCGAAGCAGGTCTAACAATCCTGTGGCCAAAATTCCTGCAGTGCTGGTGTGCTCGGATAAGCGAGTGACCCGATGATCTGGACCGGTCTCCCAGAGCCAGTCGGAAGCTGTCTCGGCGTAGTCGCGAAAGCGCTGTTCGCTTTCGCGCAGCGCGACAAGTGTGTTTTCCAGGCGTTCCCTAGCTGCGTGTTGATCGGTGACATCCATATGTGTTCCAATCAGCTCGCTGATCTTACCATCGCTAGCGACGACAACATGCGCAACGGAGTGTATGCGCCTTATCCCGCCATCTGGCAGAAGAACACGGAAGTCATATTCGAACCGCTCCTGCTCCTTTTCTCTCGCCTGGCGCTGCACCTCCTGTAACCGCGGCAAGTCTTCCGGATGGATGCGCGAGCGAATGGTCTCTATCGATACCGGCTCTTGTGGGTTAAAGCCAAACAGTCGATCAACTTCCGCGGAGCGATACACGAAATCTAGACCATGGACGTCCCAGGACCAGCTGCCTGTGTGGGTGAGATGCTGGGCCTCGGCCAGATAGGCCTCGCTGCGACGCAACTGCTGTTCTGCTCTCCTCGCTGCCGTAATATCGGTAGCTGCCCCGACAAACTCGATTTCACCAGAAGCGGTTCTCGTGAGTCGTGCCTTCGCATGGATGTGCTTCACAGAGCCGTCTGGTAGCAGCAATCGATACTCGTGCTCGAAATCGCTCAAATCCCGCATCGCTCCATCGATAACCTGTTTAACCGAAGCCCGATCATCTGGGTGAGTGCGATCAACGACAAGCTGCGGCGAGGGAGTCGTTTGAGGATCTAATTGGAAAATCCGAAATGTCTCCTTTGACCAGAACGCCTCGCCGGTGGTGGCGTTCCAGCTGAAGCTGCCTGTATGACTCAACTCCTGCGCTTGAGCCAAATGCGCTTCGCTCCGCTGCAGGGCAAGTTCCGTCTGCTTTCGCTCCGTGACATCTTCGCAGGCGATAAGGACAATGGGCCGGTCGTCGGCCCAAAGCATGGCCTTGGCGTTTTCACGTACCCACAATACGGAGCCGTCCTTCCTGACTTTCTGGACGTCCCACGTGCGCGATTGTCCAATATCCTCAAGGCACGCCCGAATGCATTTGTGAACGAATGCGCGATCCTCCTCAAGAAATATGCAGAGCACGGAGTGGCCGATCAGTTCTGCAGGAGCATAGCCGAGTTGGGTCGCGCCGAATGTATTGACGTTAAGGACAGTGCCGGCTTCATCGACCATGAAGTACATGGCCGGATTGTGCTCGAAGATTGCTCGCCACCGTTTTTCACGATCCTCCAAATCCGCCGCACTCCGCTGAAGCTTGACCGCAGCCACACGCGCAGCCTCTCTTTCCTGGCGGAGCTTTCCGATCAAGTACGTTCCTACGATCGAGACAATAAAGAATGCGACAACCGCTGGAAGATCGCGGGGGTCATCGATTTGTAGGCTGAACGCGGGCGGCGCAAAGTAGTATGCGAGAGCAGCGATTGCCATGATGCAAAGCGCGGATGACGCGATGAAGCTGCCCATCAACGAGAATAGCAAGACTACTAACAAATAGGCGAACGCCGTCGCGGCGAAATGGGCATTAAGGTATACGCAACTCAATGTAACAGCGGCTAGCGTTATACCGCCGAAGGTCAACTGAGGGGCTGAACGTTTAAGACTGCTGATCTGGATAGACATTTTGAGACCGTCCGGCCTGTTCTCCGGCGGGAGAGCTATAGCATTCTAGGCAAAAATGGGGCAATCCTCGACGCTTGGATCGAGCGTGTCCGAGATTGATCACCTGCGGCCGAACTCAGCACGTGCGGGGAAAAAACGCATCATAAACGTACGTATAGTTGTCCTAAACTTTTCGATGAGGGTCGCTGACCGTGCGGCAGTCGAAGCTGAAACGTCTGCTTTGCTCCCCTTGACGATGGCCTTACGGCAGTCGCTCGAGCCTGACGAGCAGAAATAAGCGGGCGAACCACTCATCTCGCCGGCACAGTCGGTCCTGCGGAGGAAAGCGCAACCGTCATGTGTTGAGACAGGAAGGCCAAGTTGCGCGAGTGCTACTTGGCGATTAGGCCATCAGCCTAGCTGCGGAGGTCGTCTCCAATTGGTTTCGGTGGGATCGAGCGCCGACATGACACCGAGCCGACGGTGCCGTGGGCGACTCGCCGCATTCAGGTGGACGGTAGCCTTGACCGGCAAAGAGGCGCCCTGAAGAAGCCCGCACTTCTTTGATCGCGTGCTTTTCAGGGGGAGCTGCCTGGCCGCGACGCGGGAGCAAGAGCTGTGCACTGGAGAGCGCACGAGAAAGTGCCGGCTTGCCTTAACTTGGCCTGGCCGATTCGAAGTACAAGAAGTGTGAATCTTGCATTCAATTCGGGTTCGGCTGGTGGCGGTTAAGATCCGGGGACCTACTTCATTGTGCTTGTAGGGTCGATAGTGGTCGAAACTGCGGGCTGGTTGAGCCGAGCCTGCAGCGTTCCGTGCTCTAGCTCGTCTTCCCACCAGGATACGAACACGGCCGCGATGCCATTGCCGATGATGTTGGTCAGGGCACGCACCTCGCTCATGAACTTGTCGATCGAAAACACGATTGCCATGCCCGGCACAAGCGCTGGGTTTACCACCGACAATGTCGCAGCGAGGGTGATGAAGCCAGCGCCGGTGACGCCGCTTGCTCCCTTCGACGTTAGCATTGCCACAAGCAAGATCGTCAGCTGCTGGTTAAAGGAGAGATCGACGCCGAGTGCCTGGGCAATGAACAATGTTGCAAGTGTCATATAGATGTTGGTGCCGTCGAGGTTGAAGGAATAGCCAGTTGGCACCACCAGTCCGACGACCGTCTTGGAGCAGCCCAGCCGCTCGAGCTTCTCCATCAATTGCGGCAGTGCGCTTTCGGAGGACGAAGTACCGAGCACGATCAGAATCTCGCCTTTGATATAGAGGAGGAACTTGAAAATTGAAAAGCCGACGAGGCGCGCGATCAGGCCGAGCACCACCACAACAAACAGCGCGGCAGTTGCGTAAAACAGCGCGATCAGGCCGATCAAATTACCGAGTGCTGCCGGCCCAAACTTGCCGACCGTGAACGCCATGGCGCCGAAGGCGCCGACCGGGGCGGCTTTCATTACAATAGCGATTACGCCGAACACTGCGTGCGCGACGTCGTCAATCATGCCGCGCAGCCGCTCCCCACGCTTTCCCAGAGCCATCAGAGAAAAGCCGAAAAGGATCGCGAACAGGAGAACCTGCAGAACATCCCCGCGAGCGAAGGCGCCGACCACGCTATCGGGAATGATGTTGAGAAAAAAGTCGACGGTCTTCGAAGCTTCCGCCTGCTTGACGTAATTGGCGACCGCCGCAGCATCCGGCTTGACCGCAAGGCCATGGCCGATTTGGACGAGATTGCCCATAACAAGGCCCAACAGCAAGGCAAAGCTGGAGACGATCTCGAAATAGAACAGCGCCTTGAGGCCGACGGATCCAACTTTCTTCGCATCCTGAATATGCGCAATACCAGATGTGACGGTGCAGAAAATAATCGGCGCGATCACCATCTTGATGAGCTTGATGAACCCGTCACCGAGAGCCTTAATCCAGTCGTTGGTGGCTAGAGATGGCCAGAGGCAGCCGACCACGGCGCCCATAAAGATCGCGATCAGCACCTGAACGTAGAGTATCTTATACCAAGCTTGCGACGCGCGTACAGGCGCCGCAGTTGCCATGGTGGTCATGACGCTTCCTTCCCGAATATACTCGAATGTGAGCCGCCGCGCTTCAGAGGCGGCAGCGTCATACGAGACTCATCATTTTAGCCGTGTCCGATTGAAGACGGTTCCGGGAGCCGGCGCGTCCTTCCAAAGGCAGGCGTGTAGTTACGTTGTCCATTCTCGTTAAGCAAGATATGCACCAGATGCCTAAACTGCGGCCGATTGATTAGTCGTGGACAAGTCGTCTGCCTGGGCGGCATTGACTGAGTCGAGCGCGGACCGCATTCGCAAGGTCGAACAAAATAATTGCAGCGTAGCGCACATTGGCGGAGTTACGTCTCGACTGGGAGCCTTAGCGTGATCGATATGCACACAGTGCTGAGATCGATGCAACAACACGTGGCATCGGTAAAATCGATAGTTTGGATTGCACGCATTTGCCGGATGGAAGCGCGGCTTGGAAAACAAGATTGTTCGTAAAAGCCATTTGTCTCCAGGCCTGTGCTGACGATCCGCATTGGCCAGGGCGGTCACGAGGCCGGCTTCGCTCGCGGCCCCTCGCGCTTTTTGCGCCGTCGCAGAAGCAGCTTACAACGAGTTCTCGGCTATCCGTTCGTGTTGCTGCCAAACGGCGGGCTTCCTGCGGTCCGCTCCACTACCGGCGCGGCGAGCCGTCGACCAATCACACAGGCATCTCTTCGGCTGACAATTTCTAACGCTTCGTTGCAGGGCCGTCGCTGTCTGCTCGGAAACAAAGGTGCCGGAAACCTAACAGAGTGTTAGGTCCACTCCAAAGTGACGTCGCCGTCCACGCGAATTTCTCTCGCTGAGCATAGAGCTGCCACTGTTCGCACCCGGCACAGGAATTGCTGATGCCAAATGAGAAGTTGCCGCCGTCGCATGAACCGAAGCGGACCTGCCACAGGAGTTGTCGATGAGGCTTGCGATGCCGCTCTTGCTCGCACAAACGAAGCGCGTGAATTTGGCGGCCGCCACGAGCTGCCGCGCGACCAACTGGCGATTCGCGCCACCGCGCTGCGTGAGCCGCACGTGCAGGCCATCACTGTCAGGATACGTCGGCCCGCGCTCCCTGGCGGGCTGACGCAGATGGATGTGGTTTGGGCAGAGATTTCGCAATCCCTTGCGCTCACGATTGAGCTCGCCAGCTTGACGACCGTGATCCTTCTCTTGATTGGTGTGCCCCTGGCTTGGTGGCTAGCGCGCTCAAAGACCTTTGCGGGCGAGGCGGTGGCCACGTTGATCGCTCTGCCGCTGGTGCTGCCGCCAACGGCTCTCGGCTTTTGCGTCCTCGTTTTGCTCGGCCCCCACGGACCGGGTGGCGTTCTCGCCTCTTTCTGGGGCGAGCGCACGCTGGCCTTTACTTTCGCCGGAATCGTGGTCGGATCGGTCCTCTCGGCGCTGCCGTTGGTCGTGCAGCCGATCCGTAACGCCTTTGTTGCGATAGGCGATTTCCCCTTGGAGACGACCGGGCGCGTTTCGCGGTTGTATGCCTTCATCGCCATCACCGCGCCACTGGCGCGATTGGAATTTGTTAAAGCCGCCGTGGTTGGCTTTTCTCATACGATCGGCACATTCGGCGTCGTGATGATGATCGGCGGCAATATTCCTGGGCGCACCAAGGTGTTGTCGGCATACGTCGTAGACTACGTCCAAGCGTCGCGCTGGCGTGAGGCAAGTGTGGTTGCTGGTGGTATGGTGATGTTCGCCTTTGCGACAATCTTCACTTTGGCGCTCATCGACAGACACTGTGCCAGGAGGGGCACCTAATCGTCTTAGGACTGCCGCCCGACATCCGATAATGCGGGCGGCAGTCTTGCAAACTGGGCCCATCCATCCTTCCGAGGGTACAATGAACAAGCTTGCTATCGCCACGGCAGCCGCTGGATTCGCTCTCAATCGGTGCACTCCGCGCCTCTGCCCGAAGCGGCGGCCGATGAGATCGGCGTTTCTCAGCAGCGCCTTGGGGGAGCGCGCATTGCGGTGCCCGTCAACTGCACCAATTCTATTCGACAATCGGGCTGACGAGTGTCGCGATTGTAGGTTAGTCTCCGTGCAGTGGTGAACCTTCATGCTGAGTTGTTCAAGTGCTCACATCTCCGCAACTGAACCATTAGCATGACAGATCCATGGCAAAGCTACTGGCAGGTGGCCAGGTTCACAATTTTGCAAATCTCAGCGGTCGCTTGATGTCTTAAGGGTTTCGCTTCGCTGGCCTGGTTCTTGCTAAACCGCCAGCAATTCGTAACGGCCACGACTACTCACTTGGAAGGTTTCATGGCTGATGCAACGGAAACGTTCTACAGCGTGATCAGACGTCAGGGTATCACGCGCCGTAGTTTCCACAAATTCTGTAGTGTGACGGCCGCGAGCTTGGGACTTGGTTCGCTCACCGCAAGCAGTATTGCCCAGGCCCTGGAAACCAAGCCGCGTGTGCCCGTCATCTGGTTGCACGGGCTCGAGTGTACCTGTTGCTCGGAAAGCTTTATCCGCTCGGGCCATCCCTTGATCAAAGACGCGCTGCTGTCGATGATTTCGCTCGACTACGACGATACGATCATGGCGGCGGCTGGACACCAGGCTGAGGCCATCCTGGAAGAAACTCGTGCCAAGTACAAAGGCAGGTATGTGCTCGCAGTCGAAGGCAATCCACCGTTGAAGGAGGGTGGCATGTTCTGCATTGACGGCGGCAAACCGTTCGTTGAAAAGCTCAGGTCGATGGCGGAAGAGGCCATGGCGGTTATCGCTTGGGGCACGTGTGCGTCCTGGGGATGCGTGCAAGCGGCCAAGCCCAATCCGACTGGCGCGGCGCCAATCGATAAGGTGCTCACCAACAAGCCCATCATCAAGGTGCCCGGGTGCCCTCCTATCGCAGAGATCATGAGTGGTCTCGTGACTTTCATCATCACATTCGGAAAGCTTCCGGAGCTCGATCGCCAAGGACGTCCGAGTATGTTTTATTCCGAGCGCATTCACGACAAGTGCTATCGGCGTTCCCATTTCGACGCTGGCCAATTCGTCGAAGCGTGGGACGATACGTACGCCCGCAAGGGCTATTGCCTGTACAAGATGGGCTGCAAGGGGCCAACCACCTACAATGCCTGTTCGGCCGTTCGGTGGAACGGCGGCGTTTCATTTCCCATTCAATCCGGCCACGGCTGCCTCGGCTGTTCCGAGGACGGCTTCTGGGACAAAGGGTCATTTTACGACCGACTTACAACCATCAAGCAGTTCGGCATTGAGGAGAACGCCGACAAGATCGGCATGGCCGCTGCCGGCGTGGTCGGGCTAACCGTCGCTGCCCATGCGGCGGTCACCGCCGTGAATCGGTGGACTCACAACCCGGATCGCGCGGCCGATAAAGGCAAACCGAGTTGAGGAGACACGACGGTGGCCGTCCAGACGCCGAATGGGTTCAGTCTCGATCGTTCCGGCAGGCGAATCGTCATCGATCCGCTGACGCGGATCGAAGGCCACCTGCGCGTCGAAGCCAATCTCGATTCCGACAATGTAATCCGCAATGCGGTCTCAAGCGGGACGATGTGGCGTGGCATCGAAGTCATCCTGCGCGGGCGCGATCCGCGCGACGCCTGGGCGTTCACCGAGCGGATCTGCGGGGTCTGCACCGGCACCCATGCGCTCGCCTCCGTGCGCGCGGTTGAAAATGCACTAGGAATTACGATTCCGGAGAATGCCAATTCGATCCGTAACATCATGCAGTTGTGCTTGCTCGTGCATGATCACGTCGTACATTTCTATCACTTGCATGCGTTGGATTGGGTCGACGTGGTTTCCGCGCTCAACGCCGATCCCAAGTCGACCTCCGCACTGGCGCAGTCTATCTCGCCCTGGCCGCTGTCATCCCCCGGCTATTTCAGAGATTTTCAGATCCGGCTCAACAAATTCTTCGGGTCAGGGCAACTCGGTCCGTTCAAGAATGGCTATTGGGGGCATCCAGCCTACAAGCTACCACCGGAAGCAAACCTGATGGCGGTAGCTCATTATATGGAAGCGCTCGACTTCCAGAAGGAGATCGTCAAGATCCAAGCTATCTATGGTGGCAAGAACCCGCATCCGAACTGGCTGGTCGGCGGCGTACCCTGCGCGATCAACATCGACGGAATCGGTGCGGTGGGCGCGATCAATATGGAACGACTGAATATCGTGTCCTCGATCGTCGCCCGCTCGATCGAGTTTGTCGAGCAGGTCTATCTACCCGACATTGCTGCAATCTGCTCGTTCTATAAGGACTGGCTCCACGGCGGTGGTCTTTCGAGCAAAAGCGTGATGTCCTATGGCGACATCCCCGAAAACGCCAATGACTGTTCTGCGAAAAGTCTCAAGCTGCCGCGCGGGGTCATTCTTAATGGCAATCTCAAGGAGATACTGCCGATCGACCATGGCGATCCCGAGCAGATCCAGGAATTCGTCGCGCATTCATGGTATAAATACCCCAGCGATTGCGGTGGGCTGCATCCCTGGGACGGCATCACCGAGCCGAGCTTTGAACTTGGGCCAGAATTCAAGGGCAGCAAGACAGATATCAAGGAACTCGACGAAGGCAGCAAGTATTCCTGGATCAAAGCGCCGCGCTGGCGCGGCCACGCCGTCGAGGTCGGGCCGTTGGCGCGATACATCATTGGTTATGCGCAAGGCAAAGCCGAGTTCAAGGATCCCGCCGAGAGACTGCTCAAGGGGCTCAATCTCCCTCTGACTGCGCTGTTCTCGACGCTTGGCCGTACAGCGGCGCGGGCGCTCGAATGCCAGTGGGCGGCGCATCAGATGCGTTATTTTCAGGATAAGCTCGTAGTCCAGCTCAGGGCAGGCAATACGGCAACTGCCGACGTTAGCAGGTGGGACCCGGAAAGCTGGCGTAAGGAGGCCAAGGGTTACGGGTTCACTGAGGCGCCTCGCGGTGCACTCGGCCACTGGATCAAGATCAAGGACGCTAAGATCGACAATTATCAATGTGTCGTTCCGACGACGTGGAACGGATCTCCTCGGGATTCCAAAGGCAATATTGGCGCTTTTGAAGCTTCGCTGATCGGTACCCCGATGGCCGATCCGCAGCGGCCCCTGGAGATCTTGCGCACCATCCATTCCTTTGACCCGTGCTTGGCTTGCTCGACCCACGTGATGAGTCCTGAGGGCCAAGAAATGGCTTCAGTCAAAGTGCGTTAGGTCCATGCTGAATAGGGCTCGGAAGCTCCTCGCCGCCGACGATGCTGCACCGACTGATCGTAGCATTGGCGGTGGCGTCGCCTACGTTTATGCGCCGGTGCGACTGTGGCATTGGGCTAACGCGGCGGCCATTCTGGTACTAAGTTTAACCGGCTACCTTATTGGGACCGGCACACCAGCGATGAAGGGAGAGGCAAGCGGCAATTTCCTGTTCGGCTATATCCGCTTTGCCCATTTCTCGGCGGGATATGTGGCCAGCGTTGGCTTTCTTCTGCGCATCTACTGGGCCTTGATGGGAAATGCGCATGCCGTCCAGATCTTTTGCGTGCCGCTCTGGCGCGGGTGCTTCTGGCGGGAGGTGTATCAGGAGATACTCTGGTATGCGTTCCTTACAGGGGATCCTGACAGGCGCCCCGGGCACGATCGCCTTGCTCAGCTCGCAATGTTCTTCATGTTTACACAGACGATCACGTTCATGGTCGTCACTGGGTTTGCACTTTATGGGCAAGGTGCCGGTACTGACAGCTGGCAGTACAAGGTGTTCGGCTGGGTGTTTTCAATCTGGCCGAACAGTCAGGACGTCCACACCTTGCATCATCTCGGCCTGTGGGTCATCGTGATGTTCGCGCTGGTCCACATCTACGCGGTGATCCGGGAATACATCATATCGCGGCGCAGCTTCTTTTCCAAAAGATCGGCTGAGCGCGGGTTTGGCGATTGACCGGGAAGCGAATGCTCAACCCGAAAGACAAAAAACGGATCCTCGTGCTCGGCATCGGCAATATCCTGTGGGCCGATGAGGGCTTCGGCGTGCGAGTGGTCGAAGAGTTTCATAGCCGCTATGCCGTCGATAATAATGTCACCGTCCTCGATGGCGGTACCCAGGGACTCTACCTCGTCAGTTTTCTTGAACAGGCCGATTGCCTGGTCGTGTTCGATGCCATCGACTATGGATTGCCGCCCGGGCAGTTGGAGCTGGTACGAGATGGCGAAGTGCCAAAGTTTACTGGTGCCAAGAAAGTGAGCCTGCATCAGACCGGTTTTCAGGAGGTCTTGAGCGCGGCCGATTTTCTTGGCCGCCGCCCGCGAGAGCTCGCTCTCATCGGCTGTCAGCCATTGGACCTGGAGACTTGGGGCGGTCCTCTGACCGCGCCGGTGCGCTTTCAGATTGCGCCTGCGATTGAACTGGCTTGTAAGCTCCTAGCGCAGTGGGGCTCGCCGGCAAAACCGCGGGGAGCGCCGCTGCCTGCATCAGAACGGCTGTTGGCGAACAGCATCGACGATGCGAATTATGAGATGAGGGCGCAGCCCGTCTAGCGGCCTGCGACTGACAATGTGCCTTGGCCTGCCAATGACGATTGCCGAGACCGACGGTATCACGGCGCTGTGCGAGTATGGCAATGAACAGCGGCGCGTCTCGGTCATGCTGCTCGCCGATGTACCGGTCGGCGCCAAGGTGCTCGTTCATATCGACAGCGCGGTGCGGGTTTTGGACGACAATGAAGCAAGACTGATCTCGGAAGCACTTGTCGGGCTTGAGGCCAGCCTCAACGGCCAGGACATCGATCGATTCTTTGCGGACTTGATCGGTCACGAGCCACAATTGCCGGAGCACTTACGCTAGCCGTTCCGCTCGCTTGCGCCGACTGAAGGGATCTCACAGTTCGAATTCCAATCGCACGTAACGTTTGCCTGGAAAATATCAGGCGCTTCGCCGTTGGTCCGAGTGCGAGGCGCGGCCAGAGCATGATTGGCATGCGCCTTGCTAACCGCCTGCTAGCAGAAACGAACAACATGAGAAAGGCGTCTGATGAAATTGCAGCCGGCGCAGCATGGTTCGGCGCGACCCCCTCCGTCCGACGTGGAGGGCGTCAGCGTCGATGCGCGCCTAGCCGCGCACCCTCAAGTGGGGGTGACTGTGATGCCGCTGTCGGCGGCCGAGCTCCGGATCATCCAGCTCGCATTCTTCCTTCTTGAAGTTGTCAAGAGGTTTCGGCAAGGCACGCAAGGCGCAGTGGTTTTCCGCATCGTTAATGGCACACGAGTCGGCAGGCTCGGTCGACGTAGACCGTCGACGCCGAACCCATGCTCTAGGCACGATGAACTCTGCCTGATTGGCAAGAGATCGGGCCGTTTGCTTGCGATCAACCGCATCTCCGTACCGATCATTAGGGCACACGCCGCCAGCACTTGCGTCGGCAAGTGCATTGCCCCTCGATGCGGACAACGGAACCTCGTATCATGAAACCAGCGATCTCCGTTGTATCCGGCGGCGCCGACCGGGCCACGAGCGACCTTGCCACTGGCTCTGCAAGTCTCGATGTATTCCATACCGGCCCCATGAGTGCGCTCGCCGGCGGCGCCTGGCGCGATGCGGACGAGCGTGGAAGTAACTATCCGAACGCCACCTTGCTGTTAGCAAACGCCGCTGCTGCCGTTCGCGGTCAGAGAAGCGGTGCTCGGACACAACTGTACGGACTCGCAAATCTTAGCGATGGCGAACGCAAGTTGATCGACGAATTGCTCGGAGAAGGTGAGGTGGCCGGCGTCGTTGCGCTGCCAGATGGCTCTTTGGCGCAAATCCGGGAGTCTGTGCTTGCGGGAATCTGGCGCTTGCGCATCGGCACCGAGCCCGCGCATGAATATGTTGAGGTCGGGTCGATTCCGCAGATTGTTCGGCGTGCCGCAACTGACCTGACGTCCGCCGATCTTGTGATCGGCATGCCGCCGAATGGCGCGATGAACGTTCAACCGGTGCTGGCCGAAATACGCGAGCGGGCGAGGGTCTGGCGATTAGGCATGCACGCCCATGTCATCAATCTGACGTCACTGCCAATGAGCATTATGGATTTGGCATTCCTACAGCAAAGCTTGGGCAATGGACCGGTCCAACTCATGTTGCACGGCTACGGCACCTGCCGAGTGCAGGCGACCGGGATCAGGAATGTCTGGTCCGTGCAGTTCTTCAATTCTACGGACGACATCATCCTTGATACGCTGGAGATCGGCGGCGTGCCGATTGTTGCGTTGGCTGCCGATGAGGATTTCCAGGACTCAGCCGAGCGCATGCAGGAAATTATCGAGGCGTACTTCACATGAAGACGTCGGGCATTCGGCATCGGGTGGGATCCCGCAGACGGCGCATGCGCATGGACTATAGCTTGCGCGGGATGATGGCGGAGTGTTGCGCATGAGCCTTGTTGCCCGCAACAAAATCGATGTCCACATATTGCTAGCTGCCGACGTAGTCGCCTCGGTCGAGATCCTGCCGCGAGTCCGGCCACCGCTGGCGCGGGTGTTCGCCGGAAAGGAGCCCTCGACAGTGCTGACCGTGCTGCCGCGGCTTTTCGCGTTGTGTGTCGCTGCGCAGAAAACTGCATTATTGTCCGCCCTCGAGACGGCGCGCGACGAAGTGATCACCCGCGCAACAAGGCAGCAGCGGATTGCACTGATCGTTACTGAGCGCATCGCGGATTTGGCACGGAGCCTTTTTGTCGGACATCTTACGTTAGATGTCGCCAGTGCGGCAGCAATCCGCTCCCTGATGTCGGAACTGTCAGCGTTTGTCCGCTCCGCACAGCCAGCCTGGAGCTCCGCTCAACGCGAAGCAACCGCGCGGATTGTCGCTGCGCTGGCCGCGCTCGGTCTACATGAGGGGGAGGCGCTGAGGTCTGGTAGCCCGCTGGCGCTTCGCGTTGCGGCGCTTAATGACGTCGACGTGAAGTCAATCCCGGCGGGGCACTCATTCCTGTCTGTTGCTGACGACCTCAACATCACGAAACGGTTGCTCGGGGATGACTCGACGTTCTGCTATTGTCCCGATGTTGACGGACATGTGCCCGAGACGGGTCCATGGGCGCGCCAGGTCAGCCGGGATCGGCTCCCGCTGGGACCCTTCGGTGCGGCCGAGCGGCTGATGGCCAGAATTAATGAAATCCTCCGGCTATGTGCCTGGCTCAAGGCCGGCGCTCAGATTGGTGCCGCGGAGCATGGGATCATCGAAAGATATAAGCTAGGGCCGCGCCGTGCAGCGGCCGCGGTCGAATGCGCTAGGGGCCGTCTCTACCACGCGGTTGAACTCGATGCTCAGGGCCGAATATCCCGCTTCGAATTCCTTGCGCCGACGGAGTGGAATTTCCACCGGCGCGGACCGCTTGTACGGAACCTGCAAGGCGCGGTGCTGACGGCTCGAAGACGCGAAGATGCAGTTCATGCGGTGATTGCATCGCTCGATCCGTGCGTCGCGTTCACCCTCAACCTTAGCGAAGTTCGCGATGCATGAAATGGCGATTTGTCTTGGCATCATTCAGATCGTCGAGGAGAAGGTACACGAGCGATCCTCTTCGCGGGTGCGGAGCATCTGTCTGGAGATGGGAGCGCTGAGTCATGCGGCGCCTGAAGCGATCAGGTTCTGCTTTGCTGCCGCTGCAAGGCGGACCATTGCCGAGGGCGCGGCTCTTAACATCGTCGAACTGCCAGGCGTTGCCTGGTGCATGAGCTGTTCGAAGAGCGTCGAAATTACTCGGCGCGGTGAGTGCTGCCCTTGCTGCGGCAGCTATCACCTGCAGGTGACCGCGGGCGAACAGATGCGCGTGAAAGAGCTGGAGATCGATTGATGTGTACTGTTTGCGGCTGCCACCAAGGGACGCCGTCCACAAAACGCGCCGAGCCGAATGATGCGGAGATGCATGAGCGATCCCTTCAGGACGATCGAGATTGCCATTCTACCCTTCCACCGGGCGAGCGACGGCCGCCGCCGTCAAACCACCCTGGTGATAGCTATAATCGCTCTCCTCGCTCAGCCAATCACCAGCCGCATAACGCGCAGGCGCGTCCGAGCGGCGTCGATCCGCCTGATTTGAGGGGCTGTGGCAAGAGCACAAAGCGGCTCGTTGAGATTGAGCGCGATATTCTGGACAAGAATAATGGAATTGCGGCGAACAATCGCGCGCTCTTCGTAGCCGATGACCTGCTTGTATTTAATCTATTGTCCAGCCCCGGTGCTGGCAAAACGACACTGCTCGTCCGCGCGGTGTCCGAGCTCAAGCGCAGCCGGTGGGTCGGGGTCATCGAAGGGGACCAGCAGACCTCGAACGATGCCAAACGTATTCAGGCCGCCGGCGTCCCAGCCGTTCAAATCAATACCGGCAAGAATTGTCATCTCGACGCTGCAATGATCGGCGAGGCTTATCGCTGCCTGCCGCTGCTCTCGGGCGGTATTCTCTTCATCGAGAACGTGGGTAATCTGATCTGTCCCGCTGGCTTCGATCTTGGCGAAACCTGCAAAATCGTAGTGTTCTCGATTACTGAAGGTGAAGACAAGCCGCTCAAATATCCTGATGTGTTTGCCGCTTCGTCGCTCATGGTGATTAACAAGATTGATCTAGCGTCGCTGCTCGAATTCGATGTGGACAAGGCCATCGAATACGCCAGATGGGTCAACCCAAAGATCGACGTGATTGTAGTTTCGGCTCGGACTGGCGAAGGCTTTGCCGCGCTCTACGCCTGGATCGATAGACAGGCGGGCCGTCAGAGGCACGCGTTCGAGGACAAAGGGCAATGAGCGCCGCAGCCACCTGCGACGGAACACGGCTGCGCGTGGTCGTGAGTGGGGCAGTGCAGGGGGTCGGCTTTCGTCCTTACGTCTATGGACTTGCCGTTCGGTACGGATTGGCGGGGTTTGTCATCAATGGCCCTGAGGGGGTTATCATCGAGGTTGAGGGCCACCGCGCCTCGGAGTTTGTCGCCACGTTGCCGCTCGAGGCGCCTCCATTGGCACGCATAGTCGACATCTGCGTTCGCGAGACTACGGCGCTCGCAGCGAAGGGCTTTTCGATCGGTACGAGCGAAGCCGGCAAATTGTCAACGCAGATCGTCGCTGACGCCGCGGTCTGCCAGCAATGCCTCAAAGAGCTATTCGATCCAGAAAATCGGCATTACCTCTACCCCTTCATCAGTTGCTGCCATTGCGGCCCACGCTACACCATCGCCGAACGGCTTCCGTACGATCGCCGCAACACTGTGATGAGGGCTTTTAGTTTGTGCGCCGCGTGCGCGGCTGACCATGCCGATCCGGCAAGCCGCAGGTTTCACGCGGAGGCGATCGCGTGCCCAGCATGCGGTCCTCGGCTCAGCCATGGGATCAGCGATATTGTCGCGGCAATCGCGCGGGGGCAGATCGTGGCGATAAAGGGGCTGGGCGGATACCAGCTTCTTTGCGATGCGCGTAATCAGGATGCCGTGCAGCGTTTGCGCAGGAGAAAGCACCGCCTTCAGAAGCCGTTCGCGGTTTTGGTCGACTCCGTCGAGCGCGTCAGCGAGATCGCGGAGGCGAACGCGCCCGAGCTAGCGCTGCTAAAATCCGTAGCACGTCCCATCGTCCTCCTGCCATCGCGCAACAATCTGGCGCCCGCCATAGCACCTGGTTTATCGCGAGTTGGTATCATGCTGCCCGTAGTGCCGCTGCATCACCTCATCTTCCATGCGCTTCGCTCGCCAGGTGCACGTGCGGGGTCTAGCCCGGTCATGGTGGCCACCAGTGCCAATCTTTGCGGCGAACCGCTCCTGATTGACAACGCGCAGGCGCTGCGGCGGCTCAAGGGAATCGCCGATCTTGTCGTGACCCATGATCGCGATATCTTGACGCGTGCTGATGATTCCGTGGTTTCGGTGGTGGCTGGCCGGCCGCAATTCGTTCGTCGTGCCCGTGGCTATGTTCCCGAGCCGATCCGGCTTGCGAGATCCGTCCCGCCCGTGCTCGCCGTCGGCGGCGAACTGAAATCGACCGTCACCATCACCCGGGACAACCAAGCGTTCGTCTCTCAGCATATTGGCGATCTAAATACGGCCGAAGGCATCCGTGCGTTCGAGAAGACGATCCGACACCTCACATCGAGCCTTGACGTGGAACCTGTCGCTTTCGCCCATGATCTGCATCCCCATATGGCTTCTACCCGCTTTGCGCAAGCAAATGCTCGCGCGCTGATCGCGGTCCAGCATCACCACGCACACGCTGCCGCAGTGATCGCCGAGCATGGGCATGCGGGACCAGCGCTTGCCCTGGTGCTCGATGGCCATGGCTTCGGCTCCGACGGCGGTAACTGGGGTGGCGAACTATTGTTGTGCGAAGGGGCGTGGTCCCGTCGCATCGGGCACTTAGCGCCTCTGCAGATGCCTGGTGGAGATCGTGCAGCCCGCGAGCCGTGGCGTATGGCGAGCTCAGTCTTACACGGGCTCGGCAGGGGCAACGAAATCGGGCAGCGTTTTGCGGCACAACGGCAAGCCGCGTATGTGTCGGACTTGCTCGATCAGCCGGGCGGGACCACCACGACCAGTGCGGGACGGTTGTTCGACGCGGCAGCGGCGCTGCTCGGGATTGGGCATTTGCAGAGCTATGAGGGCGAAGCAGCGATGAAGCTCGAAGCGCTGGTGCGGCGGGCAGCGATTCTCGAAGCCGGCTGGACGATCGATGGCGGCGTGCTGTCGCTTCATCCGCTATTTTCGCGGTTGATTGCTGATGACATTGACGCCGCAGGCGGAGCCGGGCTGTTTCATGGCACTTTCGTCGCCGCCTGCGTCGACTGGGTCACGTGCGCCGCGCGGACAACCGGCGTCAACACCGTCGTTCTGAGCGGGGGCTGCTTCCTGAACGCGGTGCTCGCGGACGAGATCCCGCGCGGTTGCAGCGCTGCCGGTCTTACACCGTTGGTGCCGCGGCGGCTGCC
Source organism: Bradyrhizobium sp. USDA 336 (assembly GCF_044908355.1). Lineage (NCBI taxonomy): Bacteria > Pseudomonadati > Pseudomonadota > Alphaproteobacteria > Hyphomicrobiales > Nitrobacteraceae > Bradyrhizobium > Bradyrhizobium sp. USDA 336. The sequence goes on from NZ_JBIYDC010000002.1 coordinate 7,194,306, forward strand.
GCCCAGTGATGGCGGTTTGAGCCTTGGCCAAGCCTGGATTGCCGCTCTACAGATTGCTCAACAGTCGTCCGCCGGGAGAGGATCTGCCTGACATGTGTCTTTCGGTTCCGGCGAGGATCGCGAAGATTCTACCCAACGACGTGGCTCTCGTGTCGATCGACGGCATCAGCCTGGAGATATCGATTGCCCTCGTCGACGAGCTCGATGTCGGCGATTACGTCCTCGTCCATGTCGGCTACGCGCTCGCCAAGATCGATCCGACAGAAGCCAAACGCACGCTGGAGCTCCTGCAGGAGCTAGGCAGCGCCGCGCAGGAACGCCGGTCATGAAATATTCTGATGAATTTCGCGACAAGATCATCGCGCAGGGACTTGCGCGTGCGATTGACGCTGAGGTGAGTTCGCAAAGAGCCTATCGGTTCATGGAATTTTGCGGCGGACACACTCATGCGATCTCCCGCTATGGCCTCGAGGATCTGCTGCCCGCGAACGTCCGGATGATCCACGGGCCCGGTTGTCCCGTCTGCGTTCTGCCCGCAAGCCGAATCGACATGGCGATCCGGCTCGTCGACCGACCAGAGGTCACTCTCTGCGTCTACGGCGACTTGATGCGCGCGCCCGGGTCGCAAGGACAATCCCTGTTGCGAGCCAAAGCGCTGGGCGCTGACATTCGGATGGTTTACTCGACGCTCGACGCTATCCGGCTCGCCGAACAGATGCCGGGCCGTGAGGTGGTCTTCTTTGCCATCGGATTTGAGACCACGACACCCCCAACGGCGAACATGATCCGGATTGCCGAGAGCAAGCGGATGGAGGGCCTGAGCGTGTTCTGCAATCACGTGCTTACACCCTCTGCGATGCACAGCATTCTCGAGAACCCGAAGATCCGCAACACCGGTGGCGTCCCAATTGACGGCTTCATCGGGCCTGCACATGTCAGCACCATTATCGGTACGCAGCCTTACGAGCCGCTGGCAGAACAGTTCGAGAAGCCGATCGTGGTTGCGGGATTTGAGCCCCTCGACGTGCTGCAAGCTATATTGATGCTGGTGCGGCAAGTGAATCAACACCGCTATGAGGTAGAAAACCAATACAGCCGTGCAGTGACACGCGAAGGCAATCGGCGCGCCAAGGGCGAGGTGTCGCAGGTATTCGAACTGCGTGATCAGTTTGAATGGCGGGGGCTTGGACTCGTACCCAACAGCGGACTGAAGCTGAAGCGGTCTTATGCAAAATTCGACGCCGAGACGCGTTTTGCGACCCGCGACATGCCTGTCGCAGACAATCCGGCGTGCGAGTGCTGTGCGATCCTGCGTGGCGCCAAACGGCCGGTCGATTGCAAGTTGTTTGGAAACATCTGCACGCCGGAAACGCCGATAGGAGCCTGCATGGTGTCATCAGAAGGGGCTTGTGCGGCGTATTGGACCTATGGCCGAGTTCGCGATGAACAGGTGAGGCAGAGGTCATGAGCGTGAAATCCTATCCACGCAAGCTCGACGTAAAGAACGGGCGCGTTGAACTTTCCCACGGATCCGGGGGCCGTGCCATGGCACAGCTGATCTCCGACCTTTTTCACCAAGCCTTCGGTAATGAATGGCTCGCCCGCTGCAATGATCAGTCGGCGTTTGACGTTTCGGCAGGCAGGATGGTGATGACGACCGACGGCTATGTGGTTTCACCACTGTTCTTTCCCGGCGGCAATATCGGGTCATTGGCTGTGCACGGCACGATTAATGATGTCGCGATGTCTGGTGCGCGTCCCCTCTATCTGTCAGCCAGCTTTATCATCGAGGAGGGTTTCCGGTTTTCGGATCTGAAGACGATCGCGGATTCGATGGGCGCGGCAGCACGCGGGGCCGGCGTTTACATCATTGCCGGGGACACCAAGGTCGTCGAGCGCGGCAAGGCAGACGGTCTGTTCATCTCTGTGGCCGGGATCGGGCTTGTGGCCGATGGGCTGGATCTGTCCGCCGACAAGGTAAGGGTCGGGGATCGTGTGCTGGTGTCCGGAAGCCTCGGCGACCATGGGGTGGCGATCATGTCAAAACGTCAGAACGTCGCTTTTCAAACCGAAATCGTCTCGGACTCAGCAGCGTTGCATCATCTCGTAGCGGTCATGATTGCCGCCGGCGGTGGCGGCATCCGGGTGATGCGCGACCCCACGCGCGGCGGGCTCGCTGCGACTCTCAACGAGATTGCGCATCAATCCGACCTCGGGTTCCATTTGCAGGAATCAACCATTCCGGTGAAGCCTGCGGTTGCGGCTGCCTGCGAACTTCTTGGACTAGAGCCGATCCATGTCGCCAACGAGGGCAAGCTCGTTGCGATCGTCGCGCCTGATGCGGCCGATGCCGTACTTGCTGCCATGAAGGCGCACCCGCTCGGGTCCGATGCAGCTGATATTGGCGAGGCGGTGGCTGACGATCACAAATTTGTGCAGATAACCACCTGTTTCGGCGGCCGACGCCTCGTCGACTGGCTGTGGGGCGAACAATTGCCTAGGATCTGTTGAACAGGGTGCGCACTCTGCGGCTGACGGCGTTTCAGAAACGTCCACTGATACAGCTCCTTCACGCCTTCGACGTCCACGACCTCGGCGGTGGCCCGCAAGACGTGGCAGCGAAGGTGCTCGCCTCCGACCACGCCCACCGTCCTTCGGTCGAGTGGAAGGACTCGCATGCCCGTCGCAAGGCTAACCGGCTCATTCATGATTCCAGGCCCTGGTCGAGCGCGGTTATCTGAAACTTCTACGCGGCGTGTGAACGGCCCCAATCCCCAAAGCCATCGTCCCGGTAAATTAACCCGCGCCCGCTGGTAGCGCCTGGCTTCCCATGGTTGCGACCCTGTTCCTCGAGAAGGCGCTCGATCGGCGCAACGCTGATCGTGCACGGCCGCAACTCGCACGAGCAGCAACCGAATCCGCCTAACTGCCGCCGACTCCCATACAGCCAGCCTCAGCAGCGGAAGAGGCCGACCGGAAGATCGTCGCCCACAGAACGAGCGTAACTCTCGAGAGCGAGCCTGTGGCTGCCAACTGGCTGCCACAGGGATGAACCACGACTTCACGGGAGGTCCGGCGAGAAGTTCGCAAGTTGGATTCAGGCTACAGCTCTTCTAGTATTGCCGTATACAGTAGTCTCGAACTGAAGATAGCTTCCGACCGAAGGTTGGGTCGGCAAAGGGCAAGATCTGTGTTGCCCGGTAGCCGCCAATCCCATTTCAGCGGTCGATCCAATAGCAAAGGTTGGCGAGACCGGCCTAGGTGAGCGCACCAGCGAGGCGCCCCGTAACGGCATCCTGCTCATTGACCATAAACGTGAGAGCCCAACCCTTCGGCATTCCCGGGAAGAACTCGGCATAATTCGACAGATTTGGGATGACGCTTGGCAGGCCTTGATCTTCATGCTGGCAGGCAAGCCGTTTCTGGCCGCCATCTCGACTGTCTCCTTCTTGAGGACGCGCCGCACGAGCCCTGTCCGTCGTTCAACCACATACGGATGAACTTGGCACAATCCAGGGCCGTCGAGTAGAGGCTGTGCCCTCCCATGTGGACCTCGGGGTCCTGCGGAAGAATGAAATCGGCAAGCGCCGTGAGATTTCCGTCATCGTCCCGCTGGAATGGGTCATGGTGAACGCCGAGTCCTCCATACCGAGGGGCTCGAAGATGCGCTCGTTCATGACCTCTCCGAGTCGCTTGCCGGTGATCGCTTCGACCACCTGACCGGCTCAGTCGATGTTGGAGCCGTACTCCCACTTCTCGCCGGGCCCGAACAAGCGACGCGGTGATAACGCTGGGTTGGCCATGCTCCTGAGCGAGCCGGTTGTAGGTCTCGTTGAAGAAATTGTAGCCACGCCCGCTGTGTGGAGCAGCAGCATGCGCGTCGTGACGTTGCGGTTCGGCGGACGCAGCTTGGGGTTGCCACTGTCATCGAGAGCCCTCGATCACCTGCAGCTTGCCGATGGCCGGCGCATAGGTCTTTGCCGGAGCGTCGAGGTCGAGCTTGCCTTCCACCAGTTGCAGGCACGCCGTCCCGGTGATCGCTTTGGTGGTCGAGAAGATCGCAAAGACGCTATCGGTCGTCATCTCCTGGCCGCCGCCGAGCTGCCGCTTCCCCGCGGCTCCTTCATGGATGTTTTCCGTGCCGATCGGTTGTCACTGCCACCACGGCGGGAACGCCAGGCGCTGAATTGACCGTCCTCTTCAGCACGTCATCGCAAGCCGATTTCAAGTCCGTCGTTCTGCTTTCCTCCTCATGTTGGCATTACCGTCGGCGTCGCCGGAGAGGGCTCTGCGAAATTTCGCCCTCGCTGCGTGTGTCAATCGGCAAAGGATGTCTATGATCGGTGATTTTCCATATCGCAGCGGCTTTGAGGACTGTTCAGGCTAGGGTGGTGGGTTTACCTAAGGCTGCGTGGCAGGCGACTTTCAGGGAGGGGGAACGTCGACGTTGAGGCAGGCTCTGCTGTTTGACCCCAAAGGAGATCCGATCCGGCAAGACCACAAAGTCTTGTCAACGACTGGGACGAGATCCGCGACTGGTCGAACCAGGTCTATATGCCACACCGCGTATCCCCCACGGGCAAGCTGGCCCGCCCCGGATTCCACTATGCACTCGGCGCAGATCGGGCGGATTACTGTCACCCGCTTTGCCTACGGCATTCCCGTCAATATCAAGGAGTCGCAGGACGCGGGCCATGCGGTTGTCCTGACAACGATCGGTGACAACGCAACGCACTTCGTCGATGCGACCCGAGCTGAGGCAATCGCCATCGGCGAGAGCTCCGCCGTCGATTGCAGCCGAACAGACTACAATGTCGACTTCGATCCTGATCATCTCCAGCTCAATCTGACCATCCCGCACAGCGTGCTCGAGCGGGTTTGTCGCGACTGGTTCGGCTTCGTGCCGGACAATGTGCTCTGCCAATACAAGACCCGGATCGGAGGCAACAATTCGAGCTGGTTGGCTTTGGCAGACGATCTGTATCCACTTGTTGAACGAATGGGCCAGCCGCGCCGATCTGGACCGAGAGAACCCCCGCAAGCGGCTTGCCCCTCGCGCGGTCAGGCTTGCTGAACAATATATGGCCATCATGCGCCGAGTGCATTTCTTCGGGAGTAGCGACATGCAAGGCGTCAGGCGCGATCTGTGCGGTTCGGCTCCGGGACAGAGCGTGTCGAGTGTGGCCTATGCCTGGGCTACATAAACCTAGGCGAGTTCGCGCGCGCTTACCGCGCACGATTTGGCGAGCGACCACCGGAAACGCTCTGGCGCCATTGACTCCCCAGACCATCGTCGGCTCCGCACCCGCTTGCTGTTTGAGTTTAGCGCCACGTCTCGGCGTTTGCTGGGCCACGGACAGCGGGTCGGCTGGCTCAGCCCGGCAAATTGCGCCGCCTGCCCAATTATGATGATGCATCGATCCCGGGCGCTCCCGAACTTGAGGCCAGATCACGTCGAAGAACGCGAGGAAGAACTAGGATCTGTACCTAATTAGCGAACCCTGATTGGTTCGCACCGAGTTGATTCGGCGCAGTGGACTTCGATGCGCAAAGGGCTGTTCTGGCTCAACGACAAGCAGTGGCCTCAGATAAAGCCGCATCTGCCCACGAACCAGCCTGGCCCGGCGCGCGATGACGATTGACGCATCATCAGCGGCATCATTCACATGCTTCAGTGCGGCGCACGCTGGCGCGATTGCCCGCCAGACTATGTTCCGTACACGACGATCTGCAATCGTTTTAATCGCTGGGCCAAGCGCGGACATTGGCAGGCGATCTTTAAAGCACTCGTCCGCTGCGGCAACAGCGCCCTTCCGTATCCGGGCGCGGCTTCGTTCATTTCGTTTGATCCTTGTGAGGCTGGCGTGACGTTTTGCGGAATAGCCGCGGCATGAGGTCTTCGATCCTGCTATGGGGATGCCGTTCAAGTACTTTGAAGGTCTGCTGCGAGATAGACAGTAGCTTTCTGCGTCCGAAAGCCGATATGAGAAGTAGGAGAGTATATCTTTGGAGGAAGGCGCGGAGCTCGCGCCGGGACTGCCGTTTTTGAGACGATACCGACAAAGTTGGTGGGATTGTCGTGCTTGAAACCAAGTTCAGGTGCTTCTCGGCCTCGGGCGGCTGGAGATTCCATCTGCTTTGATTGGCCTGCCTCTTGCAAAGTTCAGGCAAGTCGCAGACGCGATCTCTCATGTGACTCTTTGAGACCAAATCCAGCGCTTCGTAGCTTCCGTCCAGTTCGCAAGAGCTTGGCCGGCCGACCCAGTCCAGGACATGCCCCTAAATAAGTCGCTCCTCCTCGCGCATCACTCTCCATGACATGTTATCCTCGGCGTTTCCCCATACCTTAGTGGCCAGCGTGTCGGCAGGTGATCCTTTTCTTTGGCTTGAGAGGAGGAAGGCGCCGCGCGCATTGAGGTGGGCTCGCAAAGAGACCCGTAAGACACTAGTGACCCTACAATCGGATTGGCGCTATAGGCGCTTCCACCAGGGCGCGCTCACCATCAGGAAGGGCCGAGACGACATCCCGAAGGTTTCCTTGGGATGGCGCGGCCTAGACAATTTCACCCGAGACGAGAAGCACGTGCGCGGCATCTGGCGTCGTACCACGCTTGATAGCTATCGCACCAAAGAGCCGCAATGGGAAACTATTTTGGACGTGGACGCGTTAGCTGCGAAGGAGAAGAAGAATTGGGTTTTTAACGGAGACACCAGATGCCTACAGCCCGAAGAGCGGCTGTGCTTGGTCAAACTTTTCGATGGCGGAAGGGAAGCTGCATTTGTACGCGAATTTGACCAAGATATGAAGGCCTTCGTCAAAACCGGCTTCAATCTCCCTGAGGGAAAGCAGGATGTCGACTGGGTAGACCGCGACACTATTCTGGTTGCGCGAGATTGGGGCAAAGGGACCATGACACGTGCCGGTCATCCCTTCGTCTTGAAGGAGGTCAAGCGCTCTCAGCCGCTCGCGCAAGCACGCGAGGTCTTTCGCGGCGAACGGACCGATTATAGGGTTGAGCCATTCGTGCTGCGAGACAATGAGGGCGCGGTCCATGCGACCGGCGCCATACGAGTCACGAGCCGCGATGAGCGGGAGTATATACTCCTGGGACCCAAGGGACCAATCAAGCTCCGTCTGCCCAAGCGCGCGGAGATCGGCGGCATCACCGGTGGCCGCCTGCTCATTAAACTTGATAAAGGCCTTGATGAAGATTGGGCGCCGTTCGGTGGCGCCGGCTTCAGGGGCGGCTCGATGATCTCGTATGATTTGGCGGAATGGAAGCGGGATCCGCTGCATGCCAGGCCCTCGCTTGTCTTTCAGCCCGGGCCTCGACAGGAACTCAGCGGCTTCCTCATCAGCAAGAGCTTGTTGATACTCACAGTCCTTGACAATCTTCAGGGCAAGGCATTCACCTACAGGTACGACCGCGGCACTTGGCGGGTCACGTCCATTCCACTTCCAGAAAATGCGAATGTCAGCCTGTTAACCGCTTCCGATACTTCCGATCGAGTAGTGTTCACCGTCTCCAACTACCTCAAGCCGACGTCACTCTGGTACTTTGACGCCGAGACCGAACACCTTGAGTCCTTGAAGGTCGCGCGTGAAAGCTTCAACGCGTCTCAACATGTCGTTGAGCAACTCGAGGCGACCTCGCGCGACGGAACGCGTATTCCTTACTTTTTGGTGCGGCCCCGTAACGCCCGTCTCGACGGTTCAATTCCTACTCTTCTCTATGGCTATGGCGGCTTTGGGCATCCCCTCCTGCCGTCCTATGATGGGGTCATGGGACGACTCTGGCTCGAACAGGGCAACGCATATGTCGTCGCGCACCTGCGCGGCGGCGGCGGGCTAGGGCCGCACTGGCACGAGGCTGCCCAGGGAGCGTCGAAGCAGCGCACATGGGAGGACTTCATCGCAGTTGCGGAGGACCTGATCAGGCGGAAGGTCACAAGTCCGCGGCGGCTGGGAGTGGTCGGCGCCAGCCAAGGAGGTCTGCTGGTGGGAACCGCGCTGACCCGGCGCCCCGATCTCTTCAATGCAGCGATCGCGCGGGTACCGTTGTTCGACATGCTTCGGTTCACCAAGCTGACATTGGGCGCGCTCTGGAGGGGTGAATATGGCGATCCCGCCATTCCCGACCAACGCGAATGGATCCAGCGTTACTCGCCTTATCAGAAGCTGGTGCCAGGCAGAACCTATCCGGCTCCGTTCATTCTCAGCGCGACTAACGACGACATCGTACATCCAGCACACGGCCGCAAGGCAGCCGCCAGGCTGCGTGCGCTTGGCCAGCCGTATTTCTACTATGAGGATTTCAACGGCGGACATGGGCCCGCCACTCCTATCGAAAGTGCTCGCCAGGATGCGCTCATCTACATCTATGCACATCGGCGGCTTGTCGATGGTGGGTGAAGTGGAGCACGATCAGGTCGTCAGCAAGTTACTTTCACCAACGCTGACTAACATCAGCTCGTGCAGCCCTCGGCAGCTTTGAGAACTTCTCAGTGGAGGCAAAGTGGCAGTCGGCTGGAGACCCTTTCGATATTCAGGCAGCGCGCAAGGGAAGTCGCTAATTAGGCTCAGACCCCGCATGCCGACCAGCGCCTTGAAAAGCGGTGCCGGGTAATGAGCCATCGTTCGGCCGGCGCCTCCTAGGGTCTGTACCTAATTAGCGAACTCTGATTCCTTCGCACCGAGTTGATTCGGCGGGCGGCTTCGATGCGCAAAGGGCTGTTCTGGCTCAACCACAAGCAGTGGGCTCAGATAAAGCCGCATCTGCCCACGAACCAGACTGGCCCGGCGCGCGATGACGATCGGCGCATCATCAGCGTACCATTCACATGCTTCAGTGCGGCGCACGCTGGCGCGATTGCCCGCGCGACTATGGTCCGTACACGACGATCTACAATCGTTTCAATCGCCGGCCCAACCGCGGACATTGACAGGCGATCTTTGAAGCACTCGCCCGCTGCGGCAAGGACGGCGTGACTTTGTCCATCGACTCCATCACGATCAAAGCGCATCGCTCGGCGAGCGGCGGAAAAGGGCGAGCATGAACAGGCGATCGGCCGCTCGCGCGGTGGGCGGACCACCAAAATCCACGCGCTGAGCGACCCTGATTGCAGGCCTTGCGCATTTGATCTCACTCCATGGCAAAGCCGCAGATCTTACTGCAGGTCGGCCCTCTTGGAACTCGCGCCGCCGATGTCTACCCTCTTTGGCGACAAAGGCTACAACGGCGTCGGCTTTCGTGCCGAAATCGTCAATCGCGGCGCAAAGCCCGTCACTCCAAACAAATCCGACGGGTAACCCTCCACACCTTCAGTAAGCGTGCCTACAAAAGGCGCAACGTTCTCGAGCGCTGTTTCAGCCGTCTAAGGATTTCAGGCGTGTCGCAACCCGATGACAAACTCGCCAGGAATTTCTTGGCTACCATCCACCTCGCCGCCATCACTGCCTATTGGATTACTTCAGCCTGAACCCTAACAGTCGAGTTATAGCCAGTGTTTTGACAGGCCTGGCCCATGGCATGAGTTGACGCATGAAAACTCGTGCGATTGTGGCCTCGAATGTGCGTCGGATCCGCTGAGATCAAGGTGTTTCACAAAGCTAAATTACCCACGAGGCCGGGATTGACCGCTCCTACATGAGTGGCCTTGAGCCGCCATGGGAAGACCCAGACAATTGATTTTCTCGACCGTATCGCCGAAAAAGCTGGACGTCGATTTTTTTGATGTTTGTGCAGCCGCCCAAACGCTGCGAGCTCTCCCGGTGGACTGGGGCATTCTGTTGGCACTGGAAAGTGCGACCGGCGCGGCCTAACGCGGTAACTTAACGTCCCCATGTTTGACGGAAGCTATCCGCTCATTCAGGTCGGCTAGCCCGCCGGCCTTGGGTTTATTGCAGTCGACCGGCGAGCCGCGGTTCGGAAGGATGACGATCTTTCATGTAGATTCTGGTCTACACGACCGGGCGGCTCTCCACTTAGCCGAAGATAACATCATGGGACGGACCCGCATCGGCTTGCTGTTCCAAGTTCGTCTTGCTGCGCGGGCTGCGATGTACTGCCGTACGCGAACTTCGTCGTCGCGCGCGTGTTATGAAGGTGCAGCATCTCACAAATCCGTCACCGATGTTTGCGTTGGATGCAGCCGCAATCAGTCCCGCAATTTCTCGACTGCCATGTTCGCAGGTCTAGCTTTGGGAAAGCTGACCGGGCGCCGAGCCAAGCCGCATTGCTCTCCTATCCAGGACAGCCTGCCGGTCCTCGCTTCAGGCGTTGAGGCCTTGCGTATTGTGGTTTGACGTCCAGCTCGGCACTTGACCGGGATGTAGTCATGGCACTGCGGAACGGCCGACGAGAACGGTGAGCAGACCGTCGCCCCACAGCCGCTGCGCAGCTCTCTTGGCATCCTCCAACGTCACCCCGTCGACGATGGCGTCGTGCTTTTCGAGATAGTCGATCGGCAGCTTGTCAAGCTGGTGCTGCAACAGCGTTCGCGCAAGCTTCGATGATGTGTTGAGAGCCAGTATCTGCGAGCCCTTCAGATAAGACTTTGCATCGTCGAGTTCCTGCTGGGTTGGCCCTTCCTCGGCAATGTGGCGGGCCTGCGTCACGATCTCTTCGACCGTTCCGTCGGCACGGTCGGCGCGCGTGCCGCTACCGCCGACGAAAACGGCCGAATGATTCATCCAAACCAGGTGCTGACCGACGTAATAGGCCAACCCGCGCTTATCCCGGACTTCGCGGAACAGCCGCGAGGTCGGACCGGCACCGCCAAGGATGTGGTTGACGACACGGGCCGCCATGAAATCGGGTTCGCTGCGGCGGACGCCCGGACCGCCGAAAGCCACGACCGTCTGCGGTACGTCGAGCGGAATGAAGACCCGCTGCGGCGGCTTTGCTGCGACCACGTCAGGAACCGGCGTTGAATCCGAGCTGGCCGGCAGGCCGCCAAAACTGATGTCGAGCAGTTTGGAAAGGGCATCTGGATCGACGTCGCCAACCACCGCTATGTTGAGCGTGTCTTTGGCGATCACGCCTCGGAGGTAGCCCTTGAGATCCGCTACCTCTATCTTCGGCACGCTCTCGAGGGTACCTCTGGCCTGCCGAGCATAAGGATGATCCCTGAAGGCGACTTCGAAGAATTTGCGATTTGCGAGCGACGCCGGATTGGTCGAGTGATGTCGAAGGTTCGCAAGCACTCCGGCACGAATCCGTTCGACATCGGCTGGGTCGAAACGTGGTGAGGTTAGCGCCATCCGTAAGAGGTCAAAGGCTTCCTCCTTGGTGTCCTTGAGCATGTGCAAGCTACCGCGGAAGTAGTCGCGATGCGATGCAAAGCTCAACTTAATGGCGCGGCCATCGAGCCGCTCGTGAAAGGTCTTGGAGTCAAGATCGCCGGAGCCTTCGTCGAGCAGGCTAGCCACCATGTGCCCAACACCGGGCTTTTCGGCGGGATCCTGCGTCGCGCCGCCGCCGAAGGCATATTCCACCGTGATCAGCGGGACAGTTGCATCCTGCACCAACCATGCCTTTATACCGCAAGGCGAGACCAGCCGTTTGATCTTGGCCGCGGAAAGCGTGCTGCTGGCGGCAAACAAGCTTGGCCAGGCGAGCGTCGCGATTGACAGCGATGCTCCGGCGAGGAGAACCCCCCGTCGTGTGTAACAATAGGTCATGATCGCTTCTCCGCGTCTTTTTGGGATCGCTCTTTAGTGAGATAGCCTGTTACTGAGCGCTTCTTGTCGAGCCATTTGCGCGCGGCCTCGAGCACCTGTGCGTCACTAACAGCGCGGATGCCGTCCGGCCAGCCTCGGATCTCGTCGATGCTCTGTCCCGTCGTGAGCCGGCTGCCGTACCAGAGCGCAAGCTGTTCCTGGTCGTCGTGAGCATAGATTGCTTGCGCGATCAGCCGCGTCTTGACCCGCTCGATATCTTCGGCGCTCGCCGGATTATGCGCAATGCCGGCAATCACCTCGTCAATAGCGAATTCGAGCTGCCCGAAGTCGATGCCGGGTTTTGGTATGGCTGAAATCTCGAGTAGCCAATGATCGAGCTGGGCGGCCTCGTAGCCCGCCGAGGCGCTACTTGCGAGCTGCTTGTCAATTACCAGCGCGCGATAGAGATACGAATTGATGCCACCGCCCATCAATTCCGCGAGCACGTCAAGCACTGCGCTTTCGCCCGCACCCGCGGTGCGCGCCGACGGCACGAGATAGTAGCGGTACAGCGCTGGCTGCTCAACGCGGGCATCGGCCAGCGTCACGTTGCGCGGCGCGGCCGGCGTCGGCTCCTGAGGTCGCAAGCGTTCTGCGGGGATCGATGGTTGCGGGGGGATGCGGCCAAAACTCGTCTCCACCAGCGGGCGGATCTCGCCCGCCTCTACGTCACCGGCGATGATCAGGATAGCGTTGTTTGGTGCATAGAACCGCTTATAGAAGCCGAGCGCGTCCTCACGACCAAGCTTTTCGATCTCCTGCCGCCAGCCGATAATGGGGCGACCGTATGGGTGGTTAAGGTAAAGCGCCGCCATCATCTGCTCGACGAGCCGCGCACCCGGATCGTTGGCGGCCCCATTTAGTTCCTCGAGCACGACGTCGCGCTCGGACGACACCTGTTCATCTTCGAGGATGAGACCGGTCATGCGGTCGGCCTCAAATTCCAGCATCTTTCCGAGCTGCCCGCGCGGAACATGCTGGAAATAGCTGGTATAGTCGGTCCAGGTGAAGGCATTTTGGTAGCCGCCGACGCGCAGCACGGCCTGGTCAAATTCACCGGGCGGATGTTTGGATGTGCCCTTGAACATCAGATGTTCGAGGAAATGCGCCAGCCCCGATTTTCCAGGTGGCTCGTCGGCCGAGCCGACTTTGTACCAGATCATCTGAGTTACGACGGGCGTCCGATGATCCGGAATCACCACAACCTCGAGCCCATTCTGAAGCGCAAAGCTGGCTGGTCGATCCCACCTCGCCTGAGCAAGAACGCCGCCCTCGTGTGAACCGTATCGGTTAGGAGTAGTGCTATCCCTCGTTCCGTCTTCGACCAGCGTAGTCCGCGTCATCGGGAAGGCACCTGCGGCGGTCTCCTTTGTGTTGGCGGTGACCGAACTCCGATCGCTCATGGTAACGCCTTTCGTTCCATATATATGCACCGACTGTGGCGGAGCAGAACAAGACTTGGCGGCCGCACACCGTCCGAAATGCAATGAAGCAAAGGCGGGGCCATTTGCCATGGGATGCGCCAGGGCGCGCGCCACCTGGATATAAAGCAGAACCAACGCTTATCCTGTCCAAAGGGCCGCTGTCGCCGTGTCGTGAACACGACATGGCGCAAGCAGCCCTACAATTTGCCGAGATTGTAGAGCGACAACTTGCTCACATAGATTGGGCTGAGAGTTGATACGACAGCTAAACTTGTTGCAGCTTGCTATTAGACGTTTCGCTGCTGTGTCTTTTCCATATTCTGTAGTTACTACTCTGACGGTTGGTTCGCACGGAAACGGTAGAGCCAACGAGCGTCAGCTCCTTCAGGAGCGTCCGCTTCTCCCGCTTGGTCGGCTCGGATCAATCACCCATTCCAGTGCGCTTATGTGGATCTGCTGCCGTGAGTTAGTGCTGCCGAGCATCGAACGCCACGGAGAGATCGAGCTCCAACTGATCCTACTCCTTGCGCCCGAGCATCTCGTCTGCTCCGCCGATCGCGACTCGCCGACAAGAACGGAGGCCTCCTTGCGTGCAAGGTCTGGTGTCCAAGGGCATCGTGAGGACCGATGGTGACGAAGCGGTGCCGACCGAACGCTGGGTACTTGAGAACGTATGTCGCTTTGTCGCGTTGACGTTTACGACGGGAAACGGCACGCCTTGATCATCCGTATGTAGCGATACCGGATACCGTTGATCACGAAGACCAAAGAGATGTCTAATGCCTGGACGTATACGCGTCGTACGATGCTGTTGGGCAGTAGCTTCTTGGGTAGCGCGTTGTTCGGGGGCGTTACGGTGCCTACACCCAATCGGCCGCAGCGCAAGGTTGCTATGGTGTTGAAGGCGGCCGACTCTCCCTTCGTCGTTGGGTGCACACAAGACGGCATTACCTCGTTGCGTTATCGTAACGATGCGTATGACACGGATTATGTTCTGCCTGCAGCCGTGCTGGGGACGGCTCACGCTAGAGTTCGGCGTGCCGGATCCGAGTGGCATACGCTTCGAACCGGCGTTGATGCAACGAAGCCGATGCATAGCGCGGCCCTCGAACTAGCAGCCCGCGATGCTGGTGTCCTTCTCACGACCCGCCTCGCAGTCGACGAGGCTGGATTGACGTGGGAGATCATGCTGCGGAACGACGGCATGGCGAGCGTGGAGGTTGGCGACCTCTATTTACCCATGCCGATGAACACCGAATTTCCGGCAGGGCAACCGGTATCGATGGCTGTTTTGAAGCACAGCTTCGTCTCGGGGCATGGATCGCACATCCTCTGGATTCGCGGCAACAGCACCGGTCCGTTCCTCATGCTCTTACCGGAAGCGGACACGTCACTGGAATATTGGGATGTCCACAAGGATTCGGCCGAAGCCAGTGGGACGTGGTGCGCCTACATCTTGGGCGGGGCGGCCGCCGGCGAGGCAGTGGCGGGCGGGACTCGCTGGCGACAGCCGACCCATTCCCTGTCCCTGTCGCCGGCCGAGCAACGGCGTTACCGTCTCCGCTTCCAGTGGGTTGCCGATTACGAGGCGGCGCGCAGGGCTATCGCGGACGCCGGTCTGGTGGACGTGGAAGTAATGCCGGGCATGACGGTTCCCAACGACCTGCATGTCGACATCGCGCTCGCGTCCTCCATTCCGGTGGAGCGAATTGAGGCGGAATTTACCGGCGACACGGTGGTGCAACGGTTGCCGGATCGGGCTGGCAGGCGACTGTGGCGGGTTCGCTTTTCGCGATTGGGCGAGAACCGGCTGACTCTGCACCAGCCGGGTGCGCGCCAGACCTTTCTTGAATTCTTCGCTACCGAGCCCGTCGAGACGATGATGAAGAAGCGCGCAACCTTCATCGTGAAGCGGCAGCATCGTGACCCGTCCAAATGGTACGACGGTTTGTTTGGCGAGTGGAATATGGAGACGCAGGTCCTGCTTGGCCCGGACAATTACGACCGGATCAAGGGCTGGCGCATCTACGAGGTGACGTGCGACGATCCCGGGCTGAGCAAGCCCGCTTACCTCGCGACCAAGAATGCCGAGCATCCTGATGTGGCGGAAGTGGCGGCGCTGGATCGGTATATAGATACGTTCGTCTGGGGCGGGCTGCAACGTACCACACAGGAGGCATACGCCTACGGCCTCTACGGTATACCCGATTGGAAGCAGAACAGGGAAAGCAGCGATCCCGGCCCAAAGGGCCGCCTGCATATCTGGCGGCCTTATGACTATCCGCACATCTTCGCGATGTATTTGGCCATGCACCGCATCGCGCGTGACCATCCCGCGATACCCACCCGCCAGAGCGCACGAGATTATTTGGTACGCGCCTACGGTACGGCGCTGGCCATGTTCACGGTGCCGATGCGCGTGGTGATGTGGTCTGCCTACCGCACCGGCATCTGCAACGAATGTGTGATCCCCGAACTGGTTTCGGCGCTCACGACGGCGGGCTTGACGCGCGAGGCGGCGACGTTGGAGGCGCACTGGGCGCGTAAGGTGCGCGCCTTTGTCGATCCGAAGGCGGACCTGTTCAAGTCTGAATATCCGTTCGATTCCACAGCTTCGAATCAACTCAGGCACTGGCGCGCTCGGCCCTTGACGACCCTGTCGCCATGGGGGTTTCGAAGGCGGCAGCGCGTGCCTTCGCGGAGCGTCAGATCGCTGCAAATCTGTTCTGCCGTGGCTGGCTGGAACCTGCTTATTACTACCTGGGCAGCGATTATCGCCGCACTGCGGGTGACGCCTATACGCTGACTTACATGGCGCAGATGGGTGGCTGGGCGCTGCTTGATCATGCGCTGAACGATGCGGACGACCCGCATCCGCTCCTTCGTCTCGGCTATGCGTCACAACTCAGCGCGTGGGCTTTGCTGAACAGCGGCCCTGCGTCGGCCGGTCATGGCTATTGGTATCCGGGCGAGGAGAATGACGGCGCGGCCGGTGGCGGCTTCGAGCCCGCGCCGAGCGGGACCACATGGCTCGGTCAGCCGCATCACCGTGGAACGTGGTATTACTCGTGCGAGATCGACCTGGGATTTTGTGGGGCGGTCCGCGCTGCTGCGACAATCGTTGCCGACGATCCCATCTTTGGGCAGGTTTGTCATGGTGGCATCATGGAGACGTTCGCTCACACCCTGCGTATCTGGCCACGTGATGGCGTGCGTCGACGGCTCAACGTGCGGCTCCAGTCTCTCCGATTGGACTTGGTGCTGCTCGACGCCCGATTCCGGGCGGATCGACCGATCATTCTGAATTTGGGGGAGGGGTGGATCAGCCTTACGCCTGAGCCCTTTGCCCCATCTGCATCGGGAGTGACGTTCGAATTGCGGTACGATGACGGGAGAAAGCGCAAGGAAGTCGTCGACATCACGGACAGCCAGATCGTCATCCGCTTGCCTGCGGCGCGCTTACCGCGGGTTCAACGCTAGGTTACCGATTATCGGGTGCGATCGGCACTTATGGCCTGCTGTTCCACGAGGCTTCCGAGGCGATGACGATCATCCCCGCAAATCCCGAGCATCTGGCGTACGTATCCGCATCGCCGCGGTGCTGCATACCTCGGGTTCGGCGATGAACCACCATCCGCGCATCCACATGATCGTGCCGGGGGGGCATCGACGGCAAATTCAATATCGTTGAAATATGGAAAACGTGAATGCCGTGGCCGCCCTCTCCCGGGAGAATCGCCTCTAGGCTATCAATCGGCACTGGAATGGGACCCCCATCGGCGTCCAACAGGGGCTCTGACTCATATGTGGAACGGCCCGGGCTGCAAGATCTTTCTCTGGTGAACAAGGGATGACGGTGCGGTCATATGTTCGGCCCGTAAACGCGGCGCCTGGCCGCTGGCCACGATGATATCCGCGGAAGCAATCGCCCAGTCAATTTCTCCCGCTCGAAGCGCAGTGAGTCAGGCGGTCTGATCGCTACCGGGAATGTCGTCATTCGGGGGGCATCCAGATTTGCACCTTTCTCCTCGGCAGCTTTCTTCTTCCGCCGGGGAACTCTTAGGATTAGGTTTTCAGCATTGCAGCCGGCTCCTGATAGATGCCGCCTCTGACCAACAAGGCCCAGATGGTGCGCGCAACCTTATTGGCGAGCGCCACCGATACGACGTTGACCGGCCGTCTTTGCAGCAAAGTCTGAATCCAGAGCGGGACTTTCAAGCCTCGTTTAGCAAGCTTGATGATTGAGGTCGCACAAACGATCGAGAGCGTTTGTAGTTGCCGATTTCCACGCTTTGATATCGCCCGAGCCTTTCTTTCCCGCCGCTTGACTGCGACCTCGGCGTCAGCCCCCGTCCAGGCCGGAGGATGACGATGGTCCCGATCCATCGGCGCCGCCCCCCGCGGCGCCAGTTGCGGCGGCCGCGGTTTCTGTGTCATCCGCTCGCCGCACGCGCGGCGCGAACTTCCATGTCGCCGGCGACGGCGCCCTGGCAAAGGGCTGGAAGGATCGCGCGCGCGACAATATCTCCGCGATCCGGCTTGTCGCCGTGATGGTCCATTTCCTGGTAGCCAAATTTACCATCAATGGTCATTGGCCATCAACTCCAGAACCGCTTCGCTTGATGGGCAATCCTGCGTAACTGGCAAATTGCCATCTTTGCTGCTTGAGAACTTCGCTGGGTGGTCAGCTTTTCTGCGACCCGAGACCGCAATTCGGAACGATTTGTCGCTATCGCGCAGTGTCGACGGGTTAAGCTCAGGGAGCAAGGTCACACGGTCCGCTCGGCATCTGTGGGTTTGAAATCCTGCGAAGCCTGTCAAATATCGCTGAATTCCTGCACCATTTTATCGGCTGCGTCGCGATATCACTGCTCGCTTCCGATAAGAAGGGCGCGTCAGGCAGGGAGTTTTCAATGAAGGTCGGAGTCCCAAAGGAAATCAAGGCGCACGAATATCGCGTGGGCCTTACTCCTGGAGCTGCCCGCGAATACGTGGCAGCAGGCCACAGCGTGATGATCGAGACCAATGCGGGCGCTGGCATTGGTGCAACCGATGACGATTATCGCAATGCTGGCGCAACGATTTTACCTTCTGCCGTTGAGGTATTCGCCTTGAGCGAGATGATCGTAAAGGTCAAGGAGCCTCAGCCGTCCGAATGGTCTCAGCTGCGTGAGAATCACATCCTCTTCACTTATCTGCATCTGGCTCCCGACCTGGACCAGGCTACCGGCCTCCTGGAATCAGGATGCACCGCGATCGCCTATGAGACGGTAACTGATGCGCATGGTGGTCTACCTCTGCTGGCGCCGATGAGCGAGGTCGCGGGTAGGCTTGCGATCGAAGCGGCGGGTAGCGCCCTAAAGCGGAGTACAGGCGGACGAGGACTGCTGATCGGTGGGGTGCCCGGTGTTCAGCCTGCCCGAATCGTGGTGATCGGAGGTGGCGTCGTCGGTACGCACGCGGCACGCATGGCGGTCGGTCTGGGCGCAGAAGTGACCATCATCGATCGTTCGATAATCCGGCTCCGCGAGCTGGATGAGCTATTCGAAGGACGCGTTCGCACCAGATTTTCAACCATCGAGTCCGTAGAGGAAGAGGTTTTTGCGGCGGATGTGGTGATTGGTGCCGTGCTCGTTCCAGGTGCGAGCGCGCCGAAGCTGGTCCGCCGGAGCATGCTGAGCTCGATGCGCAAGAGAGCGGTACTCGTGGACGTCGCTATCGATCAGGGCGGCTGCTTTGAGACATCACACCCAACCACTCACGCTGATCCAACTTACGAAGAAGATGGCATCATTCATTATTGTGTGGCCAATATGCCCGGCGCCGTTCCGCTGACCTCGAGTCAAGCACTGAATAACGCAACTCTGCCGTTTGGTTTGGCTCTGGCCAACAAGGGGTTTTCCGCCGTACTGGAAAATCCACATTTGCGCGCAGGCCTCAACGTCCATCGAGGCCGGCTAACTTACAAAGCGGTGGCCGAAAGCCTCGGGCTGCCCTTCTCACCGATCGAACAGGCGGCGGCGTGATCCCAAAGGCCCTCATGGCCGTTTCCTCCGTGACTAAGCCACCCTTTGGGGTGGCTTTTTTTCGGCTACATCAATCGGCTGACCGCTGCCGGCATCTACTTTGACCGCGAAGCGTAGCGGAGGATCACCAGACGAACACCTGGCTTCAGTCGCCTGCACGAGGGGGAGCCAGTGTACTTTTGCCCCATACAGCGCATGTGCCGGTTTCGCCGGCAATACGGGGCAACTGAAAATGCGTCCCGCGGGCCCCGAGAGGGACGCGCATCACGGGTGTGACTGTATCTGGAGCGGCCGCCGCGACCTTCTGACTGGCTGCGGCGAGGCGGACCGGTGAGGACCTGCCGGTTGCTGCCCGTGATGCTGTCGCGTAAGCCGCGGCTGTCCCGGTGAGTGGAATCAACAAGATGCGCTCTGGGTTAGACCCGCGGGGAACTCTGTGATGCCGCGCGACGCATCGATCTTAGCCGTGGCACGGCGGCGTTGGGGAGGATCTCAGATCGTCCCCTTAAGTCTGGCAACGGTCGTTCACCTGATCGCTAACTGCTGAATCGACCATGCGCAAATCAAAGCATCGAGATCAAGCCGCCACGGCCTTTGTAGGATTTGCGACAGCGTGTCGACGCGGCGATTTGCGTTATTGAAAATACTCTAGACGAATCAAGCTCAAACTGTCTGGCACAAGACTTGATAGCAAGACACTGTCCCGCACCTTTTGCTTATGGAATCGCAGTGATGGCTTACAAGATAATCGCGTCCCAGTGCACCGTCTGCGGTGCGTGTGAGTTCGAGTGTCCCAATGCCGCGATCAGCCTGAAGAACGACATATATGTGATCAATCCGTCCCAGTGTACCCAATGTGAAGGGCATTTTGACGCGCCACAATGCGCCGTCGTTTGCCCGGTGCCCGATACATGCGTGCCGGCAAAGGTCGGGTAGCCGACGAGAGGAGCTCCCGTACGAAACATAAGGAAAACGCTATCGACACCGCCGCCTTTCCTATCCGTCTCCTGTTTTCTCACATGCTAGCCGCGAGTCCGTGGTGACTTGCGCGAGTCGCTCGCAGAGCTTGCGGCGTAATGAGCGTGCCGTCCCGAGACCCCGGCAAAGGGACAGGAGTGGGCTTTAGTGCTTCTAAATTTTTCTAGCAAAAGTTCTTCACGACTAAATACAGCCGTCACCGCATTGCTAGAATGCGCCAGCTTTTCACTCCGACTGAAGCCGGGGGCGCGATGCCCGAGGCTGAGATGATGCACGGGAGAGCGACATGGATGGTCGCGGCGATACCAACGTCACCAAGGCCGCTTCGGCGATCGAAGCTGACGATGCGGTCGACCAGCGCCTGGGTGAAACCGTGCGGCTGCTGCGGCAGCGCGCCGGCCTTTCGATCCAGGACGTCGCCAACAAGACCGGCCTGTCCACCGGCATGATCAGCCAGCTCGAACGCGCACGCGCGATGCCCTCGATCCGCACGCTGCGCCTGCTCGGCATCGCGCTCGACGTCCCCATCTCCTATTTTTTCGAGAGCAGCGATCCCGCCGACGGGCAGCGCTACATCGTGCGCAAGTCCAACCGGCGGCTGCTGCGACTCACCGCCAGCGGCGTCGTCAAGGAAGCGCTGACCCCGGAAGGCAAAGGCCAGCTCGAGCTCTACGAGCTCACGCTCAATCCCGGCGCCTCCTCCGGCACCGACTTCCTGCAGCACACCGGCGAGAAGGCGGGCTACATCCTCTCGGGCAGCCTGCGGCTTTGGCTCGACAACCAGGCCCATGTGCTGGAAGCCGGCGACAGCTTTCGTTTTCCGAGCATCGTGCCGCACATGTTCGACAACCCGACCCAGCAGGTGGCGCGCGTGATCTGGGTGACGACCCTGCGCCAGACCGATTCTCCGGCGTTTGAGGCGTCCTAGCATTCCAGTATCCGGTCGAGTTTGCGGCGTGACTACAATGAACTTCCTGCGGGCCGCACTGAACGCCCAGCGCAAGGCGCGCGGCTGCCCAGGACATGCTCAAGCGCGGCTTCAATGTCGGCTTCTTCGGTGGCGAGAGGAAGCGCAACCAAGTTTTGGAGATGGCGCTGTTCCAGCCGAGCCTCTGCGTCCTCGACGAGATCGATGCTAGCCTCGACATCAACGCGCTGCGTATCGTCGCCAACGCAATCAACCGCTTGCGTTCGCCGGGTCGACGGCTCGCAAGGAATGCGTCCATCTGAACGCCGACTTCTGCGACATCGATTGCGAATTCTAAGTCATGACGGGTCACAAACTGTATGGCCCGACTGGGGTCGGGGTACTTTACGGCAAGTCTGAGCACTGGCCTCGATGTCGCCCGCCAATGGCGACGGGGAGATGATTCGCGAGTTCGCGTTCCAGTGTCATTTACGGCGATCCGCCACACCGGTTCAAAGCGGGTACGCCGCCGATCGTCGAAGCCCATCGGATTCGGCGCCGCTGTCGATTACATCAATTCAATAGGCAAGGTGCAGATCCACACGCCCGAGAAGATACTGCTCGCTTACCCGGAGGAGGGGCTCAGGCCATCAACTTCGTGCGCATGATCGGGACGCCGGCCGAGAAGGGCCGATCATTTCGTTTGAAGTGAAGGGAACACATGCGCATGATATTGCCACCATCCTTGACCGCGCCGGTGTAGCCGTGCGGGCGGGGGCGCACTGTGCGATGCCGCTGCTCAAGTGTTTCGGCCTGCTGGCGACGTGCCGTGTGTCCCTTGGACTACAATACATGCGAAGAGCTCGATGTGCTGTGCGTGCCCTTATCAGGCCGTGGCAACTGCTCGCGTGACCTGGCGAGCGTTCACGTGGCGAGGCAGCTCGCGTTGAGCTCTGCAGCATGGATCGTGCACGTCATCATCATCGCAGCAGGTGAGCATCTGTAGGTTTCAGTAAGTATAGAAGCATTGGCAAGCCTGTGTCGGCCAGCCGGCCTTGCGGCCGACTTCCGCCTTCAATCGCAGAGCGCTGCAGTCGCGGATAAGATCCAGAACTGGGTAGGGAATTTCAGGCAGAGCCCGCCTTGTTCCATTTCGAACGGGGCCACACCAAGAGTTCTCTGCGAAAGCGTGATGTCGGATTCGCAACAACGCCCGTGTCACCGCACGAGGCTCGCTAAGTAGTTTTCATTGTTGCAGTTTTGGTGCTCGCGAGACACTGGCATGCTGGTTGCAAAAGTCTTGGATCAAGAAGCCGCCCTCGCAACAGCTAACCTTTGAAGGACATCAGATGAGTCTCGCCACGACCCAGAGCACCGCAGAAATCAGGGCTCGCAACAAAGAGCTGATCGAGGAGGTGCTGAAGGTCTATCCGGAGAAAACCGCGAAACGGCGTGCCAAGCACCTCAATGTTCACCAGGCCGGAAAGTCAGACTGCGGCGTGAAGTCCAACATCAAATCCATACCTGGCGTGATGACGATCAGAGGCTGCGCCTATGCAGGGTCAAAGGGGGTGGTCTGGGGACCAATCAAGGACATGGTTCATATCAGCCATGGCCCCGTCGGCTGCGGTCAGTATTCGTGGGGCTCGCGTCGCAACTATTACGTTGGCACCACGGGTATCGATAGCTTTGTGACCCTGCAGTTCACCTCCGACTTCCAGGAGAAGGACATCGTATTCGGCGGCGACAAAAAACTGGTCAAAATTCTTGATGAAATCCAAGAGCTGTTTCCACTTAGCAACGGCATCACGATCCAATCGGAATGCCCGATCGGATTGATCGGTGACGATATCGAAGCCGTGTCACGAGCGAAATCCAAGGAATATGGCGGCAAGACCATCGTGCCGGTCCGTTGTGAGGGCTTCCGGGGCGTGTCGCAGTCACTGGGCCATCACATTGCGAACGATGCGGTGCGCGATTGGATTTTCGGCCATCTCGAGGGCGATGGCAAACCCAAGTTCGAGCCGACGCCGTACGATGTTGCGATTATCGGAGACTACAATATCGGCGGCGACGCCTGGTCATCACGAATTCTGCTGGAGGAGATGGGCCTGCGGGTAATCGCGCAGTGGTCCGGCGACGGCTCACTGGCTGAGCTCGAAGCAACGCCGAAGGCAAAGCTTAACATTCTGCATTGCTACCGTTCGATGAACTACATCTCACGCCACATGGAAGAGAAGTTCGGTATCCCGTGGTGCGAGTACAATTTCTTCGGACCATCAAAGATCGCAGAGTCATTGCGCAAGATTGCGGGTTATTTTGACGACAAGATCCAGGAAGGCGCCGAGCGGGTAATCCAGAAGTATCAGCCGCTCGTGAATGCGGTGATCGCTAAATATCGGCCTCGCTTGGAGGGCAAGACGGTGATGCTGTACGTCGGCGGGCTCCGTCCGCGTCATGTTATTGGCGCATATGAGGACCTGGGGATGGAAGTCATTGGCACCGGATACGAGTTCGGTCACAACGATGACTATCAGCGCACAGCTCAGCACTACGTGAAGGACAGCACGCTTATCTACGATGACGTCAATGGCTATGAGTTCGAGCACTTCGTTGAAAAGCTCCAGCCTGACCTTGTAGGGTCGGGTATCAAGGAAAAGTACGTTTTTCAAAAGATGGGTGTGCCGTTCCGGCAGATGCACTCTTGGGACTATTCGGGTCCATATCACGGCTATGACGGATTCGCGATCTTTGCGCGCGACATGGACATGGCTGTCAACTCGCCGATTTGGAAGAAAACGAAGGCCCCCTGGAAGGAAGCTTCGAGGGCCAAGCTCCAGGCTGCGGAATAAAGCAACTCATCTCGCTTGGGAAAGCCGGGCGATACCAATCTCGACGATAGTGAAGGATTTCACCAATGGCGCAGAGTGCCGAGCACGTGATCGATCATGTCGAACTGTTCCGCGGTCCAGAATACCAGCAGATGCTGGCCAAGAAGAAGATATTCGAGAACCCTCGCCATCCCGCCGAGGTCGAACGTATCAAGGAATGGACGAAAACCGCCGAATATCGCGAGAAAAACTTCGCGCGAGAGGCGCTAGCGGTAAATCCGGCCAAGGCGTGCCAGCCGCTTGGCGCCGTATTCGCATCTGTTGGCTTTGAGCGCACGTTGCCCTTCGTCCACGGCTCGCAAGGCTGTGTGGCCTATTACCGCAGTCATTTGTCGCGGCACTTCAAGGAGCCTAGCTCCTGTGTCTCTTCGTCAATGACGGAAGACGCTGCCGTATTCGGCGGTCTGAACAACATGATCGACGGGCTCGCGAACAGCTACAACATGTATAAGCCCAAGATGATTGCGGTTTCGACAACCTGCATGGCCGAGGTGATCGGCGATGACCTCAACGCCTTCATCAAGACTTCGAAAGAAAAAGGCTCGGTTCCGGCGGACTTCGACGTGCCGTTCGCCCACACGCCGGCGTTCGTCGGCAGCCACGTCACCGGCTATGACAATGCGCTCAAGGGCATTCTGGAGCATTTTTGGGACGGCAAGGCCGGAACAGCGCCGAAGCTTGAGCGCAAACCGAATGGGGCGATCAACATCATTGGCGGGTTCGATGGCTGTACCGTTGGGAACCTTCGCGAGATCAAGCGCATCTTGGAATTGATGGACATCCAGCATACGGTTCTCGCCGACAATTCGGAAGTCTTTGATACTCCGACCGACGGCGAATTCCGGATGTATGACGGTGGTACGACGCTGGAGGATGCGGCGAACGCGATTCATGCCAAGGCGACTATCTCCATGCAACAGTGGTGCACGGAAAAGACGCTGCCATTCGTGGCGGAGCATGGCCAGGACGTCGTATCCTTCAACTACCCGGTGGGCTTATCTGCAACGGATGACTTCATCGTCGCGCTGTCACGCCTCAGCGGCAAGGAGATTCCCGAGCAACTTGCGCGAGAACGTGGCCGCCTGGTGGACGCCATCGCCGACTCCAGCGCGCATGTTCATGGCAAGAAGTTCGCGATCTATGGCGATCCGGATCTTTGCTATGGGTTGGCTGCGTTTCTGCTCGAACTCGGCGCCGAACCGACCCATGTGCTGTCTACCAACGGCAACAAGGCCTGGCAGGAAAAAATGCAGGCGCTGCTTGCAAGCTCGCCATTTGGACAGGGCTGCCAAGCCTATCCCGGCCGAGACCTCTGGCACATGCGCTCACTTCTGTTTACCGAGCCCGTCGATTTTCTGATTGGCAACACCTACGGGAAGTACCTGGAGCGTGATACCGGAACGCCACTGATCCGCATCGGCTTTCCGATTTTTGATCGGCATCATCATCACCGCTCCCCCCTATGGGGCTATCAGGGCGGCCTGAATGTGCTGGTGAAGATCCTGGACAAGATCTTCGACGAGATCGACAAAAACACCAACGTTCTTGGCAAAACGGACTACAGCTTCGACATCATTCGCTGATGAGCGACTGCGCGTGCCATCGCCCAAGCAATGGACGATGGCACGAGCACATGGTCGTTGACTTTGCAATTTGTTCGCCCTGAGAGGAAACAGGATGAGTTCACTAGCGGCCACGGTCCAGAATATCTTCGACGAGCCGGGCTGCGCCAAGAATGGCAGTAAGTCGGAGGCTGAACGCAGGAACGGCTGCACCAAACAGCTGCAGCCGGGTAGTGCTGCCGGGGGCTGTGCTTTCGATGGCGCCAAGGTTGCGCTGCAGCCGTTCACCGACGTGGCTCACTTGGTACATGGTCCGATCGCGTGCGAGGGCAATTCCTGGGACAATCGGGGTGCGGTGTCGTCCGGCTCGGATCTGTGGCGCACCGCATTCACAACCGATTTGAGCGAAACCGATATTGTATTCGGAGGCGAGAAGCGGCTTTGCAAGGCGATCAAGGAGATCATCGACAAGTACGATCCGTGCGCCATCTTCGTTTATCAAACCTGCATCCCGGCGATGATCGGCGACGACATCAACGCAGTCTGCAAGGCGGCATCTCGAAGATTTCTAAAGCCGGTGATCCCGATCAATTCTCCGGGCTTCGTCGGTTCGAAGAACCTCGGCAACAAGCTGGCCGGCGAGGCCTTGCTTGACTATGTGATCGGTACACGAGAACCGGACTACACCACCCCGTACGACATCAATCTGATCGGAGAATACAATCTTTCGGGCGAGCTCTGGCAAGTGAAGCCATTACTAGATGAGCTTGGAGTGCGAATTCTCTGCTGCATCTCAGGCGACGGCAAATATCGCGAAGTCGCTTCATCTCATCGCGCACGGGCGTCGATGTTGGTGTGCTCAAAGTCCATGATCAACGTCGCACGCAAGATGGAGCAACGCTACGGGATTCCATTCTTCGAGGGTTCTTTCTACGGTATTCAAGATTCGAGCGAATCGCTACGGCAGATTGCCCGCTTATTGGTTGAACGCGGCGCCCCGACAGATCTGCTCGGGCGCACCGAAGCGTTGATCGCGCGCGAGGAAGCGTGGGCCTGGGGTGCGATCGAGCCGTATAAGCCACGGTTCGAAGGCAAAAAGGCCTTGTTAATGACCGGCGGCGTCAAGTCATGGTCGGTCGTTGCGGCACTCCAGGAAGCCGGGCTTGAGGTAGTCGGCACCAGCGTAAAAAAATCGACCAAGGAAGATAAGGAGCGCATTAAGGAGCTCATGGGGCATGATGCCCACATGATCGAGAATATGACGCCGCGCGAAATGTACGAGATGCTGAAGGGCGCAAAGGCGGACATCATGCTATCAGGCGGAAAGTCGCAGTTCGTCGCGCTGAAAGCGGCGGTGCCTTGGCTCGATATCAACCAGGAGCGTTGCCACGCCTATATGGGCTATGTCGGAATGGTCAAGCTGGTGGAGGAGATCGATAAGTCGCTCTCCAGTCCGATGTGGAAGCAGCTACGTCGACCTGCGCCATGGGAGGCGTTGGCCAAGGCGATGGAGCAGATGCAATCGCCCGCGACCGCGCTCGCCGACCCGGCGCTCGCCGAAAAGTCGCGCCGCGCCAGGAAGATCTGCATGTGCAACAGGGTCGATCTGGGCACGATCGAGGATGCAATCTACGCGCATCGCCTGAGGAGCGTCGAAGCGGTCAGGGAGCATACCAATGCGGTCGGTGGCTGCTGTCAAAGACGTATCGAGGAGATCTTGGTGTCCGAGCCATCTGCCATGCGGCAGGCCGCAGAGTAGGGAGGCGTCATGGCCATCGTCACGACGCCAACAAAAGCCTGCGCTGTCAACCCGCTGAAGATGAGCCAGCCGATCGGCGGCGCATTCGCCTTCATGGGGCTGGGCGGGGCAGTGCCGCTTCTGCACGGCTCCCAGGGGTGCACATCCTTCGGGCTCACGCTCTTTGTCCGGCATTTCAAAGAGGCTGTACCGCTGCAGACCACCGCGATGAGTGAGGTCACGACTGTACTGGGTGGTTATGAGAATCTCGAGCAGGCGATACTGAACATCTACAAGCGAGCTAAGCCAAAGGTCATCGGAATCTGCTCGACTGGTGTCACCGAGACCAACGGCGACGATGTGGATGCCTACCTCAAGCTGATCCGGAGCAAGCATCCGCAACTCGCAAAGTTGCCGCTCGTTTACGTCTCGACACCTGATTTCAAGGGTGCGTTCCAGGACGGCTGGGAGAAGGCTGTCGCGCGCATTGTGGAGGTGCTGGTGGATGGGCCAAATGCCAGTCGCCTGAGGGATCCATCGAGGGTGAATGTTCTGCCGGGATGTCACCTCACGCCCGGCGATCTTGATGAACTCCGTGTCATACTGGAGGATTTCGGGTTGTCTCCGTCCTTCCTCCCTGACCTGGCGGGATCGCTCGATGGGCATATCCCGGATGAGTTTACGCCAACGACCATCGGCGGCATCGGCGTCGGCCAAATTGCGGATATGGGTCGCGCCGGGTGGACGATTGCAATCGGTGCGCAGATGCGGCGAGCTGCAGAGGTCATGCAGGCAAAGACCGGCGTGCCTTTTCGTGTCTTCGAGCGGCTGTGTGGCCTTTGTCCGAATGATGAGTTCATGACGTTTTTGAGTGAGATCAGCGGCCGCCCGATACCCTTGAAATATCGACGCCAGCGCGGTCAGCTCACAGATGCCATGCTGGATGCGCACTTCCATATTGGCGGTCGCAAGCTCGCAATCGGTGCTGAGCCAGACCTTCTGTTTGATTTGTCCGGCATGCTGAACGATATGGGCACGCAGGTGGCCGTTGCCGTGACGACTACTCAGTCGGAGGTGATCGAACGGATCAAGACCAAGGAGGTAATCATTGGCGATCTCGAAGATCTGGAAGGCCTTGCCAAAAAGAACAACTGCGATCTGCTGATCACGCATTCGCATGGAAGGCAAGCGGCGGCGCGGCTGAAGGTGCCGTTCTATCGCGCAGGTTTTCCGATATTCGATCGACTTGGCGCGGGACACCAGCTATCGGTAGGCTACCGTGGTACGCGGAATGTGATCTTCGAAATCGCGAATCTCGTGATCGCGCATCGCGACGAGAACGATCAGCCTACGCCCGATAAGTGGCGGACTGGGCGCGTACTGCCACGATGCGCGGGCCATCGCAGCTCCACCGTCGCGGCTGAGAGGTCGGTTGCATGAAAGTTGCGTTTGCCACTCAGGACCTGAGACGCGTCGATGCTCATTTTGGTTGGGCAAAGAATATCGCAATCTACGATGTCGCTCCTGGCGGGCACGTGTTTGTTAAAGCGATCGAGTTTGATGGCGATCTTAAGGAAGACGGCAGCGATGATAAGTTGGCGCCAAAGATCGAGGCTATCAAGGATTGCGCAATCCTTTACGTCGCTGCCATTGGTGGTGCAGCGGCTGCGCGAGTGGTGGCCAACAAAATCCATCCTATCAAGGTGAGCAAACCAGAAAACATTCTAGTGCTCCTAGAAAAACTCGAGCGGGTGCTGAAGGGCACACCACCTCCCTGGCTGCGCAAGGTCATGGCAAAGGACCAGGGGAGAACGTTCGAGTTTGATGAATGAGGTGATATGACCGCAAAAATAGAGCAGCAGGCCAGCCCGGTCGACGCGCCATTCCTCATCGATTTGGTCAAGATTTGGCGTGCTCAGGATACCAACGGAGCCTGGGAAGGGAAGAGCGATCGTGATCTGCTCGAACCCTATATCCTGAACATGGAGAAGCGGCGCGCATTGCCGATTATCGGTGATCCCGATGCCAAGACACTGTGGCGGCTTGAGCTGTTCTTCAATGCAGTTGCGCTGTCAGTAGAGAGGGAGACCGGCGTTATGATTCAGCCGATTCTGAAGCTGCATCATGAAGGCTTCGGGCGCATAGTGCTCATCGCAGGGCGGTTGGTCGCCGTAAACAAGCAGCTGCGCGACGTGCATCGCTTCGGATTCGACAGTTTCGTCAAGCTGGCTCAGGAGGGGGATAAGTATGTCAGGGATGGAGTTGACCTGATTCGGAAATTCCCTGACGTGGCGAACTATTGAGGATGCACACTCATGAGCGATCGTGAAACACTGAAGGCCGAACTAAGGAAGGTGTCCGCCAAGGCGATTCAGGCCAAGATGGATCTGCACGACCTTTCGGAAGAACTGCCCATCAACTGGACCTCGATCATGGTGGTCGCGCAGAAGGCGTACGATGCTTATGCCGAACTTGAGCGCAAGAGCCTCGCCTTAAAGGCGCTGGAGAATACCTAGAGGGAGCAATGCATGTCGTTTCAAACACGAGACGGACGCGACTGGACGCCACAATACTTGATCACGATCGATGCAAAGAAATGCATCGGCTGTGGCCGCTGTTTCAAGGTGTGCGGTCGAGATGTCATGACCTTGAAAGGAATCAACGAGGAAGGCGAACTTATCGACCTCGACAATGACGAGGACGATGAGATCGAGAAGAAGATCATGGTCCTGAACGATCAGGGTGCCTGCATCGGCTGCGGTGCGTGCGCCAGGGTTTGCCCGGCCGACTGCCAGACCCACGTTTCAGCTGCAGCCGAAGCTGCATGAGCGAAGGCAGCTCTCCGGGGCCTTTAGGAGCAGCAGCTTTAAGAGCAGCAGGCCCGGCTCGGATTGAAGGAGAGCATTTTCAGGAACAGCTGGGCCGCAACGATATCACGTCGTGGTAGGTCTTCAGGTTACTCATCCGCGCGAGAACGCGGGCGATATCTTCCTGGAACATCAAATGCGAGAGGAGGGCGATCATCCGTTGGTCTTGTCACGTCCTGCAAGGAGAGGCATGGAGCCCGTCTAGCGGAACTGGGTGTTGTTCACGTGGGCCGCAACCACTGAGTGCTTGATCCTAACCAGCACCCCGAAGTGTGGACGAGGAACGAGAACGACGTGTGGAAGCGGGTCGACAGGCCTACGAGTTCTTTTAATCGCAGGCACGGTGTCAACCCCGATAGTAAACGTGATCCACTGCCGGGTTCATAGTTCTTTCCGCGGTCGTCTCCACAAGGAGCAGGGACGACTTTAAGATTGCCAACACCTTCGTCCCGGCGGGGACGCTTGTTCAGCCGAAGGCGCATCTGGTGTGGTTTAAGACTGCCTCATCCGGCGCGCATCTCTGGCCGGAACTCAGTGCCATCGGCGGTCAGGAAGAGACGCCAAAGGGTCTTTGGCTAGGCGCGCAGGATGCCCAACTGCCGCTGACCGAGCGTCGCGAGCAGTTTGCGGCGTTGCATTCGCAGGTTGTGTGGCTCGATCCGCCTGCTCGAAACAAGCTCGTGGACCTGCGGCGCGCCGGCCGTTCTCGCTGTACAGCGGCGGATGTCGATCCAGTCCCAATCGACCTTGCCGGCGAGCTGAACCGCGCGTGCTTCATATTGACGATCTGGTCCAGCCTGGCCCGGAACAGATTGCCCGACCCCCGTCGTCCTGTGCTTCTTCGGCCGTATCGCCACATCCGATGCGACGGAATTATGGCTGTCGATTCGACGGATTCCTGAAAATGAAATTCCAAGACTCCGATGCCCGGTGCACCAAGACCGAGCCTTCGCAGATCAGTCCACAACGATGAGATGCGGTTCTAGCTCATTTGCTTAGCCGCTCTTCACTGACGAGGAGTTAGCTTCCTCTCACAAGAGCCGGCGACAGATGCTCAACCTCGGCGCGTCAGCTCGTGGTCAGCTAGACATCTTACCATCCTCGGTAGAGCTCGAGCAACGCGAGCTCTGGACCCCCAAACCGTACCGACAGGAGAGCGATCCGATGTATGGCCGAATTGTTGGCTCATCTAGCCAATCCACAAGCGCTACCCAGGCTGATGAAGCAAGGCATTCAGATGACGAGGGCTTTGCGGAAAGGCTTGCAGGCATGGCGCCCGATGCTGGCCAAAGTTCGTCTCAGGCAGCGACACGGCCGTACTCTGTAACTTCCCAACCTCCGATCAAAGAGATCGACAGTGATGAGTTCGGGGAAGAAGTGAAGGCCTTCTATGGCGACGACATCAAGTACATTGCCGAGCGTCCACTGGAGTACTCGGATTTCATATCCACAAAAGCTGAGCGCGCGGCAAACATTGCTAGAACCTATGGTCACACCGACGAAGACACCGACCAGGCGCGATATTACGCCTATCGCTTGGGTGACAAAACTGTCGGGCTTCTGAGGACAGAAGGCGGACTTCGGGTAGGAGGAAGGCGATTCAGCGCCCAGTTTCCCGGTCGCAACGCGGTCACATCCCAAGTAGATCTTCGGGTTACTCATCCGCTCGTCGAGAACGCTGGCGATATTCTACTTGAACATCAGCTTCGGCAAGACGGCGAACAAGCATTGATAATGTCAAAACCTGCGTTCCCAGGCATCGAGTCCCGTCTGGCTCAGATGGGCTTTGTTCCTGTGAGTGATAAGAATCACTGGGTACTTGATCCTCACCAGCATCCCGACAAGTGGACGCATAACGACGAAGGTAAATGGCAACGTGTAGGCAAACCTGAAGGATATCTTGCCGCCGAGAGTAGTGGTGCTCAGGCGAACATCGAGCGAGCTTCGAGTGAAGCAAGTGATGAGACAGAGTCGTCAGGCGATGACACGTCTTGGTACTTCGAGCGCCTCAATCTAGGCCCGGGGTCGGCTGCCGAATAGTCGCTGTGGACGAGGTCGGGCCTGAAAGCGGTGGCTACTCGAGCTCATTGAGTATGTTGCTGTAGGAATGGCTCGCCACTTCAACACGCGCTTGCGTCAGGCGGCGGGATCGCGCCCAGAGTGCTGCCCGATCAGCGCTGGGCCGCTCGCCGCCAACGCGGCTTAGCCCTCAGCTGCCGCTGGCGCTGCGCCGCCCGGTGCTCCCCCACCGCGGTTGGCTAGGGCGGCGGTCTACCGACCAATCCTGCTTGAGCGGGGCATCTTGATACAGTCGGCGACATCGTCAATGCACCAAAGCAGAGCCCGTAAGAGCGGCGGCGGGCGCTCAAAGAGAACCATGAAGTGATCATGAATCCGATCGAGGATAAGCAACCTGGAAATGATATGGTCTCTCTGCGGGACGGTCAAACTTGGCCACGAGCCTGGTCAAGGACCGCGAAACCCTGCTGGCCTTCTACGACTTCCCTGCCGAGCATTGCGATCAACTGCGAACGACGAATGAGATAGACTAGCGTTTTTCTTCATGGTGAGACGACGATTGCGGCGATCATTCGTCTGCCCGTCCGCATCTGGCGCGGTATTGTTCGCAAAGACGTCGATTGCCGCTGCGGGCGGACGTCCGATTCGGCGCCAAATAGACTTGGCGCGAATCCCTCTGTTGGCGGCTTGCACCGAGAGCGGTACCTTGTCCACGATATTGACGGTGTTGTGCACCTAGCATCGCGGGTGTCGGGTGCCGGGAAGCCTTCCAGAAGCCGAGCGCGCCGTCGCCGACGGCAATTTCCGGGCCGATCTGCAACCCGCGCTTTGCTTGATGTCAATCAGGAGCTCGCGCCTGATGGAACAGTATTGGTAGTGTCATTCATGGCGTATCGCTCTCCTGGAGAGGTTTTGGCGGCATTCGACACCCGCCTCGATACGCCGCCTATCTCAGGCCGTCATCACTCACATTTCCGCATAGTCTAGCGAAGCTCGAAGGTTCGGTCATCTCGGGCCAGGCCAATAAGTAAGCCACCTTCTTCGATCGGGAGTCGATAGCCAGGCTCGGCGAGGTAGTTTCTTCGCGATGATATAGGCTGGTGCCGGCGCCTGGGACACGCCGTCCTCGTTCTTGAACGCATACGTGGTCTTCGTTAGGAAGCCGTTTTCAGCGATGATGGTCGCTGAGGGCAACAATGATGGTGGTGCGCCAAAGAGTGCTCAGCCAGGTGAGGATGCGGCCGAAGTTGTGGCCGACGGCGGAGAGGGTGATTGTCGGCGCCGACGGCGCGGCCTTTGAGGTAACAGCGGCCGAGGTGACCATCGGCCTTCAGTTGTCCTATGACGGGTTCGATGGCGGAGGGGCGGCGCAGCTCGCGCTTGATGATGCCGAAGACCCCGTGCTTTTGGCCAGAGATGAAGGCGCGGCGCGGGTGCACCGAAATATCAGGTGCACTGGCGCCCCTCCATCGCCGAGGCACTTCGCGTCCGAGGCGTGGAAAGAATGCAGCTGCAGCCGCGCTGGCGCTGCCGCTGCGCGCGAATTTGCGTGGCCCTTCCAAGCAGAAGGGTGAACGCGTTCTCGAGCGCAGACTGACCTTCGATCTTGCGGCGGATCTCGCGGATGATCCGGCCCAGCCGGCTGCGCAGGATGCGCAACTGGCGGTGATGCCGCTTGAATTGCTTGCAAGGGCGTAGCCGGAAGCCATCATTGCCGCGGTGTTGGTAATACCAAGATAGGACTGCCGGAGCTTGACCCCGGGCTTGCTCGCCAGGCGGCTGATCCCCTTGATCCCCGGGGGCAGCAGCTTGGTCGGTGGGGAAGGTGATGGCCTTCGCTGCACAGTAGTGTCGACCGTGACCCGCCTGAGGTCCTGATTCGATAACGTGCCGTCCTCGTGCGCCACCCGCAGGCTGTTGGCCTGCAACACCTCCAGCTTGTCGGCCGCTTGCGCCAGTGGCTCAGGTCCCCAGCGCTCGTGCGGGGAGGCGTGCTGAAAGAACTCTTCGCCGGTGAAGTACTGGAAACACGTTCTTCGGCCGCATCGCCACCTTCGTGCGACGACGGAATTATGGCTGGCGGCGATTCGACGGAACTGAAAATGAAATTCCAAGGCTCCGATGCCCGGTGCACTAAAACCCCGCAGTTGCAAACCAGTCCACAACGACAAAGTGCGATTCTACCTCGTTCGCTCAGCCGTTCTTCACCGGCGACGAAGTATCTTTCGAAAGCTGAAGGCGGTGGTATCGATACTGAGGGAAGGTTCGAGTCGGATTTCTCAGACGATGAGCCTTCACTTTACTTGGAGCACGCTCTTAGTAGGGAGCTCTTCGTGGAGTAAAGTGGCTGCAACAGCAGCTGCGGGCCGGAAATGACGGACATTTCGCCGTTCCACGCGCGGGCGCAAGGGCTAGCCTAAAAGGGGGCGCACGTTCGCCTCGGGCGCCCCTCGCGGGCGGGGAGCGAGCGTTCACTTTCTGGGAAGGCACTTGCGATGCCGCGATGGATACGGTCGCAGGGCATCGGAACCGGGCCTTCCGCAGCGTGACGATTAGCGAGCAGCAACCAGCCATCGAGTTTAGCAGTCCGGCAAATGGTCCAGAAAGGTTGGAGCGCGAAAGCTGTAGCTGCGCAGCCCGGCATGGAAAGGGCAGCAAGGCTCAATGCTCCTGCGAATTGTTCTGAATTGTGCGTCAACGCCAATGAGGCGGCGAAGCTTGCGGTTGGATTGCCGGAAACACGTTCCGACACTTGTACAGTTCTTGCAGGCTCGATTGCACGCGACTAATGAAGAACGTTTTGCAATAAACGAGCGATGAATGCAGCCAGACGCGATCTATGCGATTTGCGGCTTTAACGACATTCCGAGCCGCCAGGCCATGGGATTCCATCTTATGGTCGTCGATGATGATGGCAATCACCGACCGTGGTCCATCATTGTGGTGCGCTGGGGCAAAAAGGTACTCGGCTATGTCAATAAATGCCCTCACAACAGCGTCAATTTGGACTGGGAGCGGAACCAATTCCTGGACCCATACGGTATCCGACTGATGTGCGGCAAGCACGGTTCGACCTTCGAACTCGGCACCGGCCGGTGTGTCGAAGGTCCATGTCAGGGTAGAACGCTCACGCCGATCGCGTTGGCAGTTCTGGATGGTGATATCTGTGTCCTCGGCGTGCGTCTTGTCGAAGACGATGCATCGCCCAACAACTGAAGACCGCCTCAGACCGGGCGGTTCTCGTTGCGGTTTTTCACCGGCTCCATCCTCTTTAGCCCGTCGTCGTAAGAGATCTCCTCATAGGACAGATCGAGATCCTTTGCGGCATCGAGGAGGTAATCAAGCTTACCGCGCGGATCGAGCTTCTTGATGTCGTCCTTGTTCAGCCCGACCAGGTCCATCATCTCCTTCCAAACGGTGGATTCATCGCAGGGTAAGACGTGGAAGTTAATATCGCCGAACTTCACTCTGTACTTCGCCAGCAAATCGATGTTGTTGCAAAACATGAAGTAGCTTCCGGTTGGGCTCAAGGCGCCGTCAAGGACGGTCGCGACGTCAGCAAGATACGCGAAGGAGTGTAGGTATCCGGCCAGCACCGGAATAGTGCGTTCTCCGTCCTGCGCGATGGTCAGAACCTGCTCGATCGAATAGTCCGGCGGTCGCTTCTCGTCCGCGACCTGAGCCTGGAACTTCAGTGCGACGTCGCCACGAAAGCCGAACCGGCCCGGCTTGGTAGTCGCACCTTTGAGTACGGCGTTGAGCAGGCGGCCCTCCTTCTCAAATCTGCCGAGTGCGGTGTTCTCGATTGCAGTCATTAAATTAGTCCTCGATCTAAGCTCTTCACCGACCCGTTGGTCGGTGCCAGATGCGATGCAAATTGCCTGCCGCCGCAGCGTAGCGGCCCGGCCTAAGAAGAGAGCGCGTGATTGGCTGGCACCGCCTCAAGTAGCTTGTAAGAAACCCGACACCTGTTCCAAAGCCAACGTACGAGGCGCGCATCATTAAGCGTCTGCGCGCTGGCACGTGACTTGCTCTTGGCTATGTTCAAGCTGATGAGGGAAAGACGTGATCAACCTGACCGATAGCGCAGTGAATGCAATCAAGAGTGCGATGTCATCGTCCACGCGCCCGTCCGGCGGTCTGCGCGTCATCATTGAAGCAGGCGGCTGCAATGGATTCAAATACAAGATGGGTCTGGCCGAGGAACCGAAGCCTGACGACACCGTGATCGAATGCGATGGGCTGAAGGTGTTCGTCGATAGCAAGAGCTGCGAGCATCTATTCGGTACGACCATCGATTTCGTCGTGGCGCTGGAGGGCTCTGGATTTACTTTTCACAACCCGAACGCCACCGCGAACTGCTCCTGCGGGAAATCGTTCTGCTGATGAAAAACATTGTCCAGGTGATGAGGAGAAAACATCGAATGCGCCGGTCGAGCCAAAAGAACTGAGGCAATCGTCGTCCATTACGACAGCGTCGCATTCGCGGCGCGCTCGAAGATATCATGCCTCATCTGCAACTCCACAGTGGCGACTGGCAGCTGATCGGCATCGATGGCAGCATGTTCATGGCTCGGCTGGCCGGTCCCTGTACGTCGTGTAAGCTTTCGGGGGCGAGCGTGGGAGGTGCGCAGGCGCGGCTGGTGGATAAAATCCGCGGATTTAGTCGGCTAATCCTCGTTGCTGGTACAGGTGGGGCGGTGAATTGAGCAAAGATCGAGTGCCGATTTACCTCGATAACAATGCAACGACGCGGACTGATCCGTCCGTCGTGCAAGCGATGTTGCCGTTCTTCACTGAGAACTTCGGCAATGCCTCTTCGACGCATGCCTTCGGCAACGACGTCGCAGTTGCTGTGAGGCAGGCCCGGCGAAGCCTGAGGGACCTGTTAGGTAACGCGCACGATCATGAAATCGTCTTCACCTCAGGAGGGACCGAAGCCAATAATGCCGCGATCCTCTCTGCGCTGGCGACGCAGGAAGAGCGAGACGAGATTGTCACCACTTCGGTTGAGCACTCCGCTGTACTTGCGCAAACTCAGCAATTGGTGACATGGGGAATCAAGACGCACATAGTACCCGTAGATGATTGCGGGCGGCTCGATATCGAGGCGTTTCGCTGCGCGCTTGGGCCACGCACAGCGATTGCCTCGGTTATGTGGGCCAATAACGAGACCGGAACGATGTTTCCTGTGGAGTTTCTGGCCGGATTGACCCGTGAGGCGGGCGCGCTGTTTCACACAGATGCGGTCCAGGCCATTGGTAAGGTGCGCTTGAACCTAAAGGACAGCGCGATCGACATGCTGTCGCTATCCGCGCACAAACTGCACGGCCCCAAGGGGGTCGGCGCACTATATTTGCGCAAAGGAACTAAATTCCGGCCGCTAATCTGCGGCGGATCACAGGAACGAGGGCGCCGCGGCGGGACCGAGAATGTTCCCGGGATCGTTGGCCTGGGAAAAGCTGCCGACCTTGCGGCGGAGCGGCTTGAACCTGATCGAGTTCGCATTGGCGCTTTGCGCGACCGCCTTGAACACGGAATCTTGCGCAATGGGGGGTGCGTTGTGCTCGGCGATATCCGCAACCGGTTGATGAACACCGCCAATATAGCCTTCGACCATCTCGAAGGCGAAGCCATCGCCCACCATCTCGATCGGGCAGGCATAGCCGTGTCGCTCGGATCAGCATGCGCCGCCGGCTCAATGCAGTCATCGCATGTTCTGACCGCCATGCGGGTGCCGAGATGGCGGATGCGCGGCGCCGTGCGCTTTTCTCTGTCGCGTGAGACCTCCTTCGCGGAGGTCGATGAGGTCGTGTGCGCTGTGTCCGACATTGTGGCTCGCATGCGCGCCATCGCCCGCGTCACAGTTAAGGAGTAGACCTCGTGAAAATCATGATCCGCCGGTCTCCGGAGGGCCTGTCCATCTACGTGCCAAAAAAGGATCTCGAAGAGCCAATCGTGGAATCCGAGTACGAGACGCTATGGGGCGGCTGGATCAAAGTGGCTAATGGTTGGGTGCTCGATTTGCCCGAGATGGCAAGGGACACCCGGTTGCCGATCACAATCAATGCGAAAAAACGGGACGAGACCGGGCGCGATCCGTGAAGACACTCCCGCAGATCGACTTTGTCGTTGCGGCGGCTGCGTGGGGCGCTCTCGTTGGTTTGAGGGCCCCGAGCATCGTTCCATATCGTCCTGGCCACGCTGAATGGCGCAGATCCGTTCTGCCGACCACGCCAGACGCATTGGCCGGCTTCTTCGCCAGTAAGTTTGCGCCGCCGCAGCGAGTTACGGGCAATGCGGTCAGCGGCGACCCAGCATATCGAAATTAGCAAACATAGGGCTGTCGCAACGGAATTGATGACGCGGACAATCGCTCGCTCAGTTGAGCCGAGGCGGTTACACTCCATCTTGCGCCCCGTCGCTGGGCGTCCAGCAGGATCCGTGGTAGCCACTACTGACCTTGTCGAGCCCGGATCCCCCAGCGTGTATCGGGCTTGCGAGAACCGCAACGCGGCAAACGCATTGGATGGAGCCGGGTTCGGGTGAGCTTAGCGCGAGAATGAATGCGCAAGGCATGGAGCTCTGGGTGAGGATGGCGACGTATCTGTCGCTTTGCCAACAAGCTCATCATTGCTGTTGTTGCATGCGCCAGTGCTAACGTTGCGCTGACTCGATGGCCTGCGGCTGCGAATGCATCATTCTGGCCATGGCATGCAAGTTGCTACCCGGCTTCTTGAGGCTCGCTCAAGGATGGTCCTGGGAGGGCGACGATGTCTCCAGGGGAAAAAGCGAATGAACGCGGTCGTCGGACGCGGAACATATGTCAAAGCTGCAGTAAATCACGGCAAGATGATGCAGCCCACCACCGATCAGAAGGGCTGCTGCGCTTCGGCGAAGACCGGGCAGCCGAACTGCGGCTCGAAGGCCGGCCAAGGCGATCTGCCGACCGAAATCTGGGAAAAGGTCAAAAACCATCCCTGCTATAGCGAAGACGCGCACCATCATTACGCTCGCATGCATGTCGCGGTCGCGCCTGCCTGCAACATCCAGTGCAATTACTGCAACCGAAAATACGACTGCGCCAATGAATCGCGTCCGGGCGTGGTGAGCGAGAAGCTGACCCCTGAGCAGGCGGTGAGAAAAGTGCTCGCGGTCGCGACCGCCATTCCGCAGATGACAGTGCTTGGCATCGCTGGACCGGGCGATGCTCTGGCCAATCCAGCAAAGACGTTCGAAACATTCGAGCTGGTCACCAAGGCGGCTCCCGACATCAAGCTGTGTCTGTCCACCAACGGACTCGCACTGCCGGACTATGTTGATACCATCGTCAGGTCCAAGGTTGACCACGTCACCATCACCATCAACATGGTTGATCCCGAAATCGGAGCCAAGATTTATCCGTGGATCTTCTTCAACCACAAGCGATACACGGGAATCGAGGCGGCAAAGATACTCACTGATCGCCAGCTGAAAGGCCTCGAGATGCTTAGCGAACGGGGTATCCTGTGCAAGATAAACTCGGTGATGATCCCCAACATCAATGATGACCACCTGGTCGAGGTCAACAAGGCGGTCACATCGCGCGGTGCCTTCCTTCACAATATCATGCCGCTGATCTCCGCACCCGAGCATGGCACAGCATTTGGCCTCAGCGGTCAGCGCGGCCCAACGGCGCAAGAACTGAAAGCGCTGCAAGATGCTTGCGAAGGACAGATAAACATGATGCGGCATTGTCGCCAGTGCCGCGCCGATGCGGTTGGTCTACTCGGGGACGACCGCAGCCCAGAGTTCACCACTGATCAGGTGATGAAAATGGACGTCCAATATGACTTAGAGATGCGCAAGGCATATCAGCAAAGGGTAGAGAATGAGCGCGTCTCCAAAGCCGAGGCCTGCCAAGAGGAGCTTGAGAAGCTTTCCGGAGAGATGAGCGCGATCACTCTTCTGGTGGCGGTGGCAACCAAGGGCTCGGGGTTGATCGACGAGCACTTTGGGCATGCAAAAGAATTCCAAGTGTACGAGCTTTCTACATCCGGCGCCAAACTCGTTGGCCTACGCCGTGTGGAGGTTTACTGCCAGGGCGGTTATGGCGAGGAAGATAGACTTTCCACCATCGTGCGCGGAATCCGTGACTGCCATGCGGTGTTCGTGGCCAAGATTGGCGGCTGCCCGAAAAGCAATTTGATCAAGGCGGGCATCGAGCCGGTCGATCAATTCGCCCATGAATTCATTGAGAAGTCGGCAATCGCTTGGTTCAGATCTTATCTTGACAAGGTGAAGCGCGGGGAGATCCAGCATGTGGAGCGCGGCGACGCTGCGATTCCGCTGGGAGCTCGGATCTCTGCGGCGTAAGGGGGAATATGTGCCGTTCAAAATCATCGCCTCGCAGTGTACGGGCTGCTCAGCCTGCGAACCCTTATGTCCGAACGTTGCTATATCGGAGAAGGAGGGGCACTTTGTCATTGAAGCGACGAAATGTACCGAATGCGTTGGCCATTATGACGAGCCGCAATGTGTAGCCGCCTGTCCGGTCGACAATACCTGCGTGGTTGACAGGTCCTTGCCTCGCTATCAAGCGCCGGGCTAATGCGTGAGGTCTCATGAGCGGCATGCCAAGACCTGGTGCTGAATCCGTCCCAAGCGTCGCCCTCGGGGCTGGCGACGTCGCAGGCGCCGGCCTTCGCGCCCTTGCGGACGGCGACTGCTCTGTATTGTCCTGCGGTCGTGCTGTTGCGTCGGCAGCACGGCCTGGCGGCATCTCGGCTGTCCGAGGGCGCTTCGTGGTACGAGAGCGGCTTCCGAGGCAACCCTCCCATCGTCGATGTGATTGACGATACGGCGCGTGAGCACGAAATGATGCAGAGTGTTGCCCGCGTGAGCTAGGCGGCTTCTCTGCCTCTGCAGAGGAGCGGCGCATAGGAGGGGTATATGAACAGCATTCTTCGTGACAGCGACATCGTCGAGCTCAGCGACCCACCCGTCTTCAGCTTTGGCCAAAAGCTCCGTGCCAATCGCACCATCCGAAACGATGGCACCTATCCCGGCAAGGAAATTGGTGACGTCTTAGTCAAGAAGGGGGAGGTGGGTTACGTCGTCTCGATCGGCACTTTCTTGCAGCAATTCTACATCTACGGTGTGGAATTTCTGGACAGCGGCCACCGCGTTGGCATGAAACGCAAGGAGCTAGAGCCGGTGGAGACCTGTCAGGAGATTGATGATCTGCCATTACCGGAGGAGACATGACTCAGCAAGGCGTTCCGAAATATCGACGCGGCCAGCGAGTCAAAGCCGCAGTCGACCTCACCAACGACAGCTCATTTCCGAACGCGGAGCCCGAGGGAGTTTTGCTCGCCGCCGGAGCGACCGGAGAAATCATCAAAGTCGCTATCCACACCGAAGCGAACGTGCCGGTCTATATTGTCGATTTTGGTGAGGCGCTGCTCATCGGCTGTCTTGAAGAAGAAATAACAGTGCTTTGAAGGAGGCTTTCGCCATGAATGCTGCGCTGATGAGGAAAGCAAAGACGGAGCTGCTGCCTCACCCAAACGAGCTCGACCGCAAACGAATTGAGCGCGGCTTGAGCGCGCGCAAGCGCTATCTTTACGTCTCGCCGAAAGTGGGGCCGGTGAGGGGCGGCTACCTCGTCGAGAGCCCTTGTTGCTCGCGCAACATCGACACGGATGGCGCTCTCATCGATGTCGCCCTAATTCTTTATGATACCGTGAGCGGGATCTGGAAGCTTTTTCGGAAGAATCATGCCCAAGGAATCTGGGAATTTTACAGCCTTTACCTCCGCTTGCCTTCTGCAATCGACGAATTGAACGCCGATCCTGAGCGTCTGTTCTGGCCATAAGGGACCAGCCTTTTAGTCGAAGAGAAGCCACGATGGCGCTCACAGCGAAAGAATTGATCGAAATCGAACGAACGCTTGCTGCAGATCGCGCCGACATGGGCCCGTTTGTTGGGCCGCGGCGCCGTTTTCCGCAGCTTTCTTGGGGCGGCTGTGATGCGTCAGAGTTATCGGATCAGCCGTTCCGACAATTTTCTCGTCTCGACCTTCTCGATCGACCCGACATCGCTGC
This sequence comes from Bradyrhizobium sp. USDA 336, assembly GCF_044908355.1. Lineage (NCBI taxonomy): Bacteria > Pseudomonadati > Pseudomonadota > Alphaproteobacteria > Hyphomicrobiales > Nitrobacteraceae > Bradyrhizobium > Bradyrhizobium sp. USDA 336. The sequence continues at coordinate 7,236,525 of NZ_JBIYDC010000002.1, forward strand.
GTGCAGATTACGGCCGACCCAACGCGACCGACTAGCGTCCTGTTGGCCAAAAGGAGCGGTGTGCGGCGAGCACTGAATTAGCAGAGTTTCAGCTGGATGGCGCGCACAACTATCATCGCGAGAGATGAGCAAGCGGACCAAGGATACGTGCTTTGTGCATCGTGATCCACAAAAATGCAGGAGCGCGCTGGATGCCACCGGCGACATGTATTCGTCCAGGAAAGGGGGAAGAGAAATGTTCCAGGCGACCGCGGAGAAGGCCTGCTCAATCATAAAAAGTGTCGGCGTCCAAGGCTCGGCTTGAGGCCGGCGCCGAGTGCCCGAAGCCAAGCACGTTATAATCGAGATCGTCGGTCACTTTGGGCCGTGATCGCTAGTGTTACCAAAATGGGGATCGTATGAACTCGCAAGAAATCGTCACCCACGTCCGCTTCGCCCCGAACGGGAGGGTGATACAAATCAGCGAGCGTCCGGCCAAGCTCACGCCAGACCAATGGTTTGATGTCCTCAATACCCGTGCCAGCTCGGCTTATCGGCCGCTCACTCGGGGCCGCGGGATTTTTCGGCTGAGCCGGACTGCGGTCGATGTCTTCAAGCAGGAAACCGCGAGGCCGAGATGAGCGAACAGAAACCGGCGGGATTTGATGAGCGAATAGGTCCGAGGGTTTTGCGGTCGGTCCGGCCGATGCCATTGAGCTGAACGAGGCCATGGCTCTTAGCCTGTCGGGGACCGCTGATAGAAGCGAGAAGCGAACGACATTGCCCCTACTTGGGCAATCGTTGCGAGGCGCGCCGCCCAAAGCAAAGAATCGTTGCAGCAGCGAACGTTGCGCATCTGGTGTGCAACTTACCTTAAAGAATTTGGATCGTGAATACGCGATGAGTGGATAAACAGATCGAGATGACAGGAGAAGAGGTTGGAATTGATCAGGAGGCGGCTTCGGACGCGTAGGTATTTATCGCTCATCTTTAGCGACGACAACCACTATGGCGCCCGCTCATTGCGCCTTGTTCCGCAAGCGCGGGTGGGAATCATGGGACGTTCAATAGTCGGAGACTGTTGGGCATGATGTGCTCGCACCTCATCCCTTCAGCATTTATCAGAGGATAGGCGCATGAACTCAGAAAAAGAAATGGAGTTCCCTCAGGTTTATCGGCATCATGTCTTTGCCTGCAACACGCAGCGTCCGCCAGGCCATGCCCACGGCAGTTGCGGCGCCTCAGGCGCGCAAGCCCTGTGGGATCGAATGGGCAAGGCGATCGAAGCGCAAGGCCTCAACGATATTGGTTTCACGATGGCGGGCTGCCTTGGATTTTGTAACTCTGGTCCCTTGCTGGTCGTCTATCCCGGCGGAATCTGGTACCGCGTGACCACGCTTGAGGACGTTGACGAGATCGTCAAATCCCACCTCAAGCAGGGCAAACGTGTCGACCGCCTTGTGATGGTGCTCAAGCGAAGTTAGAGGCGTCGTCGCGACCACTTGACCGGACCAGCAAGCATGGACGGCGTGCTCGTCCATGAGCTGCCCGGCCGCTCGGAGCTCGTATCGTCTGAGGTTGACCGTCCAACTCGAGCTCCGGGTCGCTAACAGTAGGTCATTGACATGGGGCGTGGCGCACCGCCTGTTGTGAGGCCAAATAGGCAAAGTGGCTCCTCTGCAACGCGCGGCGAAGCAGTAATAGGATTATAACGCGCCGATCTGTTCGTGTATCGTCACTTACGTGCCGCGCGATCCGTGGCTCACAGCGATAGCAATGCTACGAATGAATTTCTGCCTCTGGCCAGCTGACGCGTCGATGACGCGTCAGCCGGCTCCCCACTGCAGACGGAGAGGGCAGGAGATGCGCTTGATGCGCTCGCAGCGTCCGAGTTGATCAAACGGAGTCTCCTTTATGACCCTGTTCTGGCATCAGAACCTGTAAGCGACGCCCCCGCTGACGAGCCATGGATCGATATTGGCGCGCCCGGTGACAGCAATCGCATTGTTTACGGTCGCGGAGTACTCCGGCCGCAGCCACAGCTTCTTCACGTCAAAATTGAGGCCCCAGTGACGGTCAAGCATGTAATCGAAGCCGAATTGGACCGCCGCGCCGAATTGGTTTCTGATGTGTAGATCCGTGACGGCAAGGCCGCCAAGCGACGCATTGGCTGCCGATTGGTTGAAGAATGCAGTGTAGTTGATGCCAGCGCCGATATAGGGCTTGAACTGGCCGAAATCGGTGAAGTGATATTGCAGGGTTAATGTTGGCGGCAACAGCCAGGCGGTGCCGATATCGAGCCCAGTGAGGACGCCATTGCCGCTGATGTGATGGCGAGTCGCTCCGAGAATGAGTTCAGCGGCTACGTTCCTTGTGAAGAAGTAGGTGATATCGAGCTCTGGTATGGCTCGATCGCTGAGCGAAAGCCCTGAACTTGGTGAAGACAGCGATGGCGTCCCGGCAACGTTGACCGAGCTACCTGCGGTATCCGGCAAAACGCCGAGCACGCGCAGGCGGATCATCCAGGGGCTGTCGGGCTCTATTGGAGGCGCTTTATAGTAGACATAGTAGACCGGCGCCGGGCCCAGATCCGCACCTCGTACCGAATTGCTGGCCAACGAGCTCGCAAGCGCGAGGACCGATGCCCTCGCCAGAACTGTTAGTACTCTCATCGAAGTCTCCATTCCAAAACTCGCGCGAGCAGCCGCGCGAGATCTCTGTCACACATGAGGAACGGAGTAGTATTTGATACCAATCAAAATCGAAGCGACCGTTAGCACAATTGTCCCGCTAAGTTGCATTAGGATCACGGCTGCGAAACGTGTTCTGCTTTGATCGTTATTCAATCCAGTAGTCAGTCTAAACGAATCCTTTGAAGAATCTGCCTCTCGGGGTGGCGCTCCGATTTAACGCGGGCCGCCGAGGTCGCGCGTGATAAAGGTAGCAAATGCGGCTACGTCTCTCACATGTTGCAAAGCGGCAAGCGCGGCATTCCAGTGGAATATCGGCGACGCCAACCTACGAGCAACCGCTCGCGCGGGCCCTTTCAGGGAAGCGCTCCGCGGTTACTTGGCGTAAAGCAAGCCGGAAGTGGAAACGTCATTCTTTGCCTCGCCTGATGGCTGGCACTCGGCGTCTTCACGTCTGCGGGCAACGCGTGCGGTGTGCTTCGTGCAAGCAGACCTCGAGATCATCTTGCGTCTTGCCGCCAAGCAGCGACAGCACTGGCGCACGATCGAGTCCGGCACTTCGTGCCCCGTCTACGTCGATCAGCGGTCGTCGTATCAGGAGCGGATCCCCTACCATCAATGCGAGTGCGCTTGCCGCGTCGATAGAATCGGGATTGACTTCGCCTGACTTGATACGAGGCGCGGCTCGGTTGAACTAGGAGTTAACGGGCATATTGCGGAAGAAGCTGCCCAATTCGTCCGCGTGCCATGGCTGCTTCAAGATGTCTTGCACGACCACGTCATGGCCGGCGGACTTGAGCGCTTTAATCTGACGCGCGTTACTGGCGCAGCCGGGCTTCTGATAAACGATGATTGTCGCCACGGCATACCTATGTAGGGATGCTGAGCTGAATCTGTGGCAAGCCGCTGCCGCTGTCGCGAGCCCATTCGAAGTTCTTGCCCGTCAACTCCGATATCTGCGCATCGAGCGCCGTACCGCATTTGCAACACTCGCCGCTGGTCCGCCATGTTTCGAGCCCGTCCGGCATATTCACTCTCCCGAAATCGCTCGGGTTGTGAGAGGAACAGCAAGTTCCGTTCCACAACTGGAGAGATCGGAATAGATCCCGTGATTCCGGCTTTTGGCGTTGATGTTTGTGCTTGTTTGTTTGTTTTCCGACAGCCGCGCAGATCGCGTCACATCCAAGACAACCAATGATCACGCGCCGGCTGGTTGGCTTTTGTAAGCGTAATCAGAAGCTTAATGTGTGGATTCAAGCGCTGGCACGGCTGTTGCTAATGAGCTGCAGCAACACTGAGTGAGGGCTGAGTGCAGGCCGACGCCCACGGCGAGCGATGCGCTCCTTCCCTTGAACCCGTGTGCCCCGCTTCTGTGAGAGAACCAAGCTCGCACAAGAAGTGCGCAACGTTTTTGGCAAATCGGTTGATGGAGAGCAACATGTCTTCACTAAGACAAATCGCGTTCTACGGCAAAGGCGGCATCGGCAAATCCACCACTTCGCAGAACACGCTGGCGGCGCTAGCCGAGATGGGTCAGAAAATCCTGATTGTAGGGTGCGATCCGAAGGCGGACTCGACTCGCCTGATTCTGCACGCCAAGGCGCAAGACACGATTTTGAGCCTTGCCGCGAGCGCCGGCAGCGTGGAGGACCTAGAACTCGAGGACGTAATGAAGGTCGGCTACAGGGAGATTCGTTGCGTGGAGTCCGGTGGTCCTGAGCCAGGTGTCGGCTGTGCCGGCCGCGGTGTCATCACCTCGATCAATTTTCTGGAAGAGAACGGCGCCTACGAGAACATCGACTATGTTTCGTACGACGTGCTTGGCGACGTTGTTTGCGGCGGCTTTGCGATGCCAATCCGCGAGAACAAGGCGCAGGAAATCTATATCGTGATGTCCGGTGAGATGATGGCGATGTATGCCGCGAACAACATTTCCAAGGGCATCCTGAAATACGCGAACTCTGGCGGCGTGCGGCTGGGCGGTCTGATCTGCAACGAGCGGCAGACCGACAAGGAGCTGGAACTGGCGGAAGCGTTGGCAAAGAAGCTGGGTACTCAGCTGATCTACTTCGTGCCCCGCGACAACGTGGTGCAGCATGCAGAACTGCGCAGGATGACGGTTCTCGAATATGCACCCGATTCCAAGCAGGCTGATCACTATCGCAATCTTGCAACCAAGGTTCACAATAATGGCGGCAAAGGCATCATCCCCACCCCGATCTCCATGGACGAGCTCGAGGACATGCTGATGGAGCATGGCATTATGAAGCCCGTGGACGAATCCATCATCGGCAAGACCGCCGCCGAACTCGCGGCCTCGTAAAGGCGCGCGACGGATGCCGGTCTCCCTCACCGCCCATCCCGGGAGGCCGGCATTCTGACGAGCGACCCTGATCAAAACCAGGATGCGGCACGCAAACCTGACCATTGTGGAGACCCGCAAAATTTGTCCGAAGCGCACTTCCTTCCGTTGCTGGCTGCTTGTGCCGTTGATGTCAACACCCAGATGCACAGGGGAATTGCAACCTACCGCATGCTCACCGGTGTGCCGCCTGCAGATGCCGACATTACCATTGACAGCAATCTCGATCGCCATGTCCTGGCGTCTATCCTGGCGGCTGCCACAATGGATGGTGGCTCCCTTCCCGAGAAGGCTGGCCTGTCCGGCCTTGAACTGGTGGCCTTGCTGGAGCAGTACTTTCCCACGCTTGAGATCAAGCTCGCGAAGCAGCTTTCGGCTTGCAAGTGCGAAGAGGACGACGAGATCGCAATGCTGCGCGATCTCTTGCTCAAGCAACGATCGACGGAAGGGGATATCGGCCGCTGGCTGGCTGCGATGATCGCGCGCCGCGCGATAGAGCCGGACCATCTGTGGGAAGCTCTCGGCTTGCGCAATCGTGGCGAACTCTCTCGGTTGCTGAGCCGTCATTTCGCGCCGCTCGCCGCGCGCAATTTCAACAATATGCGCTGGAAGCGCTTCTTCTACCGCATGCTTTGTGAGAATGAAGGCCTCGTGATGTGCACAACACCCGTGTGCAATCAATGTCACGACTTCAACATCTGCTTCGGTGAAGAAAGCGGTGAGAGCCGGATGGCCGAGCGCCGGCGCGATTTTCTGTTGCAGGCGGCTCGGCCGGTGGTTGCCGGCGACTGGCCGCCTGAACTGCAACAAAGGTCCGCTATCGCCCAGTCATCCGAGAAAGCCTCGCCGGGTTTGGTAAGCCGCGCGGGACGTTGAGGGCGCGGCTGACGCCGTTTCCATGCGAGCGAGTGACCATGTGTTCAAGGCCGCGGCGGCCCCCAAGTGCTCCGCGACAATTCTCACATCCTGGCGAGCCGCAATTGCTAACGTTCGAACTCGGCGTAGCAACAGGCAAGGCGTCCGCTTGATGACCTGTCGCATTTGCGACAATTCATTTGCTCAAGAAGGTCGAGGACGGAAGCGGTAGAGTCGTCAATGGATTGGCCGGGACGGCAGGCTGGCATGCTGGTTGCTGAAGCGTAGGTAGGTCAAACAATGAGGAGCTCTCGCGTGATCGCCGCCAGCACCGCCGCCAAATCGTCTCGGTACGACCAGGTGCGCGCCAAGCCCACCGTGCTCAACGACACGACATTGCGCGACGGCGAGCAGGCACCTGGCGTTGCGTTTACCACAGACGAAAAGCTGGCGATCGCGCAGGCGCTAGCCCGGGCCGGAGTCACGGAGATCGAGGCGGGAACGCCGGCGATGGGCAACGAGGAGATCGCCGCCATCCGCGCCATTGTCGAAGCAGATCTTCCGCTGACCACCATAGGCTGGTGCCGGATGCGGGAATCTGATGTCGACGCGGCGATCGAAGCAAAGGTGTCCATGATCAATATGTCCGTCCCGACCTCCGATGTCCAGATCGCGGCCAAGCTAGGTGGTCATCGCGACCTGGCGCTAGAACGGGTGAAGCGAGTGGTAGGCTATGCCCGTGAGCGCGGACTTGAGGTCGCCGTCGGTGGTGAGGACTCCTCCCGCGCCGACATTGATTTTCTCATTAGACTGATGGCGACTGCAAAAGCCGCGGGCGCGCGTCGCTTTCGTATTGCAGATACGCTCAGTGTGCTCGATCCCGACGCAACCTACGCGCTGGTCGGAAATTTGCGTGCGACTACCGATCTCGAACTCGAATTTCACGGTCACGATGATCTAGGACTCGCAACCGCGAACACGCTCTCCGCCATCAGGGCTGGCGCGAGCCACGCCTCAGTGACCGTCATCGGGCTGGGCGAGCGGGCCGGAAATGCACCGCTCGAGGAAATCGCGGTCGCACTCAAGCAGCTCTACGGGCGCGAGACTGGCATCATACTCCCGGAGCTCGAGAACGTCGCCACGGTGGTAGCAGCCGCGGCCGCACGTGCGATTCCTATGAACAAGGCGATCGTCGGACAGCATGTATTTACGCACGAATCCGGCATTCATGTCGCTGGCCTTTTGAAGGATCAACGCACCTATCAATCGCTTGATCCCGTTTTGCTTGGCCGCTGCAACCGCTTTGTGTTCGGCAAGCATTCCGGACTTGCGGCGATCACCGCGATACTCGATGAACTGCAGCTCGTCGCCAGCGACGATCAAGCCAGGCAGATCCTGTCGCAAGTCCGCAAATATGCCATCGAGCACAAGCTGCCGGTCGAGCGCGAAACCGTGGCGGCGATCTGGCGCGACGTGTGCGGATGCTTGGCACCCCACCCCGCGTGAAAAGCCGTGTCCAGCAACGTTTGCGTCGACCCTTGGCAAACCGACGCGCCGCAAGGACAGTGTGCGATGTCGCTGATGGCACGAGCGGCGTCCAGCTCTCGCACGTCAGATCCCCTGGCGCGATCTCACCTCCAGATCTTACTTCCCGTTCCGCCATACATGCTGTGATCTCCTACCCAATGACGAGCTGTCCCCGGACTGCCAATCGGCATCTTCTCGCCCGGCTGATTTCCGGCCCGACGACCGTCCTGACGAGCGCCAAGCTAGATCGTGATTTGGCCATTGATCCCGGATCTTCATCGGAACTGGCTTCGTCACCGGCGGACCTGCCGATCTGGGCAGCGAAGTTGGGAGCACCGCTTTCCGGAGTCAGGCTGTGGCGATGCGCACCAGCTGTGCGAGGCAGGACGGCAGCAGTCAACACGCGCCCCCCATCTCATTGACCGTCCAGAGCTAATCCGAAGGAGAATTTTCGATGATCAGCTCATCCACGCCAGCCGGTATCCTGGATCGGCTCAGCAAGGCCTCGTCGGCAGAGGATTTTTTCTCGCTGCTTGGCGTCGATTACGACCCCAAAATCGTAAATGTCGCGCGCCTTCACATCTTAAAGCGCATGGGACAATATTTTGCCGAAGAGCAATTTACTGGCGCCGAAGAGCCGGAAATCAGAGCGAGGTGCAAGGCGATGCTGGAGCAAGCCTATGCAGATTTCGTGGCATCGTCACCGATCGATCAGCGAGTGTTCAAGGTTTTGAAGGATGCCGTCGCGGACCGTAAGAAGGCCGCAGCCTTTGTCCCGTTGAGCGAGTTGAAGTGATCTAGCGTTTCACTGTAAGCGAATTACGACCGGCCGGCGCCGAGGCAATCCGATATTGGGGCCTTCTCTTTGTGCTCAAGTATCTGCAGCCATCACCGGAGCGGCGGCTGTCGTATTCCCGACCCATGTCTGGACTGGTCGTGTCGACGGTATCAGCGGTTGTTTGAATTGTGTCGCAGGCCATTACTTCCGACTGGCTTTCAATGGTCTTTGCAACTGGTACGACACTTGCTGTTGTCCTGTCAGCGGTGCCGACAGATAGCAGTCGACCGCGATGAGTTTGAAGGAGGACCTATGATGCTGTTTTTACTACCTGCTGAGACCTGCGCTACCATTTCGAGGCCCATAATCGCGTTAGCTCCCCTCGAAACCGGTTTTGACGCGATCAAAGCTCCGTAACGTCGGTGAGATGCTGGTCAATGGATAAGTCTTCGCTTCGCGTTACTCCTGCACCCCGTATGCACAACATCATCTGCATCAAATCGGTCCCCGATCCCGCTCAGATTTGTGCCCATCTCATGGCGGATGGGAACGGTGCCACGAAGAGCGCCAGGTTCGGCCCATACGGAGTGCTTTCGTTTGACGGTCGGGATGGATTGCGTGATAGAAGTGTTGCCAGGATCGCCCTCGTTTGCACCGCCAATGTGGAGTCGTTGGGCCGAGCTGGGTCGCAGGTACTGCGCAGCGTACGAACTCGCCCACTCAGGCACCGAAGCGATCGGTTAGAATCCCCACAGCGCCCTGGCGAGCCGCGGTGGCGCTCGTCGAACCCGACGGGTAACGGTCGAGTTTGGAAGACCTCTGCAAATCCGGTCGGACGGGTGCGTCTATTGCCACGACCTGTGTTGTTGTGTGGCCGGTCCGAACACGCAGGCGGGGCAGAGCAGCCAGCCACTTGCTAACCGAAAGTGATCTTCAGTTGACGAAGCGAAAAAGCAACCCGTGGCGCCGGCGCCCCTATCGTTGAGGAGGAATTTGAAACTATGAGCAACGTCAGCAGAACGGCCATGCCAGCGGCTGCCGGCCGCGCAGCAGCCAAAAAAGAGCTGCCGGAGCGCTTTAAGTCGTACAAGCACGTCTGGGTCTTCGTCGAGCTTGAGCGTGGTCAGGTGCATCCCGTTTCCTGGGAGCTTATGGGTGCAGGGCGCGGCCTTGCCGACAGGCTAAAAGTGAATCTTGCCGCTGTGGTTATCGGTCCGGAGGGGCAGCACACACGTAACGCCGCGCTTGAAGCCTTTTGCTATGGCGCCGATCTGGCCTATCTCGTGAGCGACAATGTTTTGTCGGATTACCGTAACGAATCCTATACCAAGGCCCTAACCGAACTCGTCAACACCTACAAGCCCGAGATCCTGCTGTTGGGTGCGACGACGCTCGGTCGCGATCTCGCAGGTTCTGTGGCGACGACCCTATCGACGGGGCTCACTGCCGACTGCACCGCGCTGGACGTGGACGCCGATGGTTCGCTTGCGGCGACGCGTCCGACCTTTGGCGGCTCGCTGCTCTGCACGATCTACACGCTAAATTATCGTCCGCAGATGGCCACCGTCCGCCCGCGGGTCATGCCGATGCCTGAGCGTGTCGACCGCGATGCCGCTCGTATCGTCGTTCATCCGCTCGGCCTTTTCGAAGACGATATCGTCACAAAAGTATTGTCATTTCTGCCCGACCGCGATGCACAAACGTCCAATCTGGCCTATGCCGATGTCGTGGTTGCGGGCGGCCTAGGACTAGGATCGCCTGAGAACTTTCGGTTGGTGCGCGAGCTCGCATCCCTGCTTGGGGCTGAATATGGCTGCTCGCGTCCTCTCGTGCAAAAAGGGTGGGTTACGTCTGACCGGCAGATCGGCCAGACAGGCAAAACCATCCGGCCGAAGCTCTATATTGCCGCGGGGATTTCCGGTGCGATCCAGCACCGGGTTGGCGTCGAGGGCGCGGATCTGATCGTCGCCGTCAATACTGACAAGAACGCTCCGATCTTCGACTTCGCCCATCTCGCGATCGTCAGTGATGCCACTCAATTGCTACCGACGCTGACGGCAGCATTCCGCGCGCGGCTTTTGCCAGAATCGCGCGCCCGGATCGCGGTCTAGAGGAGATGAGGATGATTGAAGAGAAATTCGATGCGATCGTGGTCGGAGCCGGTATGGCCGGAAACGCGGCGGCATTGACGATGGCCAAACGCGGCATGAAGGTGCTGCAGCTCGAGCGGGGCGAATATCCCGGATCGAAGAATGTGCAGGGCGCCATCCTATATGCCGATATGATGGAAAAGCTGATCCCCGAGTTTCGAGAGGAGGCGCCGCTCGAACGCCACCTGATCGAACAGCGGTTCTGGATGATGGACGACCGCTCCCATGTCGGCATGCACTACCGTTCGGAGGACTTCAACGAGGAGCGGCCGAACCGCTATACGATCATACGCGCTCAGTTTGACAAATGGTTTTCTTCCAAGGTGCGTGAAGCTGGTGCGATCGTGCTGTGCGAGACCACCGTCACCGAGCTCGTACGGGACGATCGTGAAAGGATCGTCGGTGTTCGTACAGATCGCAGAGACGGCGAAATACATGCCGACGTCGTCGTCCTGGCCGAAGGGGTCAATGGCCTGCTCGGCACACGTGCAGGCCTACGCGCGCGCCCGACAGCCGACAACGTTGCGCTCGCGGTTAAGGAAATGCATTTCCTGCCTCGCGAGACTATCGAGGCGCGCTTCAATCTCAGGGGCGATGAAGGCGTCGTGATCGAAGCGGCCGGCACCATTTCTCGTGGCATGACCGGGATGGGTTTCATCTACGCCAATAAAGAGTGCATTTCGCTTGGCATCGGTTGTCTTGTCGCCGACTTCCAGCGCACGGGCCAAACGCCGTACGGACTGCTCGATCAATTCAAGAGGCATCCCTCTGTGGCGCCCCTGTTAGCAGGGTCCGAAGTCAAGGAATATTCGGCGCATCTCATTCCCGAAGGCGGTTACAAGTCGATCCCGCAGCTTTTTGGGGAAGGCTGGGTCGTAGTGGGCGATGCGGCCCAACTCAACAATGCCATTCATCGTGAGGGCTCCAATCTCGCGATGACCTCCGGCCGTATCGCCGCGGAAGCGATAGGTCTGGTTAAATCACGCGGCGAACCGATGAGTGCAACAAATCTGTCAATTTACAAGAAGATGCTGGACGATTCGTTCGTCATCAAAGATCTGAAGAAGTACAAGGATTTGCCGCCCCTAATGCATACTCACTCCCAGAACTTCTTTCTCACCTATCCGCAGCTCATCTCCAAGGCGATGCAGAACTTTGTGCGCGTCGATGGTACGCCCAAGGCTGAAAAGGAGAAAGCTAGCCTGAAATCTTTTGTCAAGGCGCGGTCATGGTCAGGTCTGTTCGGCGATGCTTGTCGTCTTGCGCGGGCCTGGCGCTGACCGCAACGGTGTGAAGTCCAACAATGGAAGGCCAAAGCATGAGTTCCGAACCCGCGGTGCGCGTCGAAGACAAGCTGTATTACAACCGCTATCTTGTCGACGTCGGAAACCCTCACGTCAAGGTCCGTGCGCACACAACGCCATCGCCGCAGCTACTTTCACTTTTGAAAGTCTGCCCCGCGCGGTGCTATGAGCTCAACGACGGCGGCCAGGTCGAGGTAGCGGTTGACGGCTGCATCGAGTGCGGTACCTGTCGCGTTATCGCTGAGCCGACCGGCGACATCCAATGGAGCCATCCGCGCGGCGGGTATGGTGTGCTGTTCAAGTTTGGGTGATGGTGAACGAAAGGCCGTCGGGCGACCGAGGCGAGGCGTGGGAACTCATCCTATCCGTGGCGCATTGCGTGTCATCTGCGGGACGGCGGGAATTCGACCACGACGCTCTTAATGAGGACGCCGCGCAACATGACTTGCCGACGTGACCCGCCGTGCAGCTCGTGCGGGAGCCGCAAAGGCCTCGTTGTGGTGCCACTGCGTGGCGCCCCAACTGCGTCGATCGAATGGCAGAGTAGAGATCAGCCTCTCGCCTGAGCGGGGGCGGACCCAGCGGCCTCGATAGCGACCGCCACTGACTGCGTGATCGCAGCAAAACGCACAGCGGTGTGTATCGCTCTGGAATCAACGCCCGCGGCCCTCAGTGTCTTCTCATGGGCATCAATGCAGACACCGCAACCATTTATGACGGAGACAGCAAGCGACCACAGCTCGAAATCTGTCTTGTCCACCCCGTGATTGCCGATCACGTCCATACGTAGCCGTGGCGGCATCGTCTTGTATTCGGGGTCGGAAACGAGGTGAGCGAAGCGGTAGTAGACGTTGTTCATTGCCTCCACAGTGGCGGCGGCTTTCGCTGCGGCGATCTCTACAGAGGTCATCACGGCGGACGCCGCGCATTCCAGCGCGGCCACCAGGGCTGCATTGCGGGTGGCAGCCGCACTCGCCAGCAGCAGCCCGTATTTTCTCTGCAGCGAAAACGTCTCGTCGGTCACCACGGAGATCAAGTTAAGCCGGACATCCTTCGCGAAATCGGGAATCCTTATTTGTTCGATCCACGACATGCTGCCTCAAGCAACTTTCAAGGTTTCGCCGCCGATTTCGCGGTTGCAGGGACAGAGCTCGCCGGTTTGCAGCGCGTCCAGAACGCGGAGCGTGTCCTTAGGACTGCGCCCCACACTGAGATTGGTCGCGTAAACGTGCTGGATCGTGTTTTGGGGGTCAACAATGAAGGTGCAACGATAGGCGACCCCTTCGGGTGAACGCACGCCAAGACCATCGACGAGCGTTCCCTTTGTATCGGCAAACTGCCAGATTGGTAGATTGTGCAGGTCGACATGCGAACGCCGCCATGCAAGCTTGCAGAACTCGTTGTCAGTCGAACCACCCAGTACAACCGCATCCCGTTCAGCGAATTCTTCGGAAAGCCGGGCAAATTCCGCGATCTCTGTCGGGCAGACGAATGTAAAGTCCTTGGGGTAAAAGAAGATAATCTTCCATTTTTCCGGAAAGCTCGTTTCGGTCAGCGTCTCAAATGCACTCTGCCCTTCTTCTTCCTGCGCATGAAAACCGGGCTTCACGCCTGTGATGTCGAATGGCGGCAACTGACTTCCAATTCCGAGCATGCTGTCCTCACAAACTTGCTTTTGTAGATCGTGACCTCACGGGTGGAGCAAACTATATGCCACCCGTTCTTAGGTCTGGAATGGGCGCAACAAGACCAGCCCAGCGGCTTGGGTCCGGGCATGTTCGCGCGCTTGGTGCCTCGATCAGCACTAAGCTGACGGTCATCTGGAGCACCAATGCTCTTACAAGGCGTTGGGGCCAACCTGCAAAACACCGCCATACCCCAGCAGAGGAATGGCTACGATTGCGGTGCCTTTGAGCTCGACGGAACGCGCGCGCTGGTCAGGCAGGTGGCGGGAAGACGACAGACCTGAACCGTAGCAGTCTCGTCATCGACCGGCACGGCACCGCAAAGCCGGCTACGGGCTTGATGTCGGCTTGCGCTGTTTAGCGGGCGCAGCTGGTCGAACTGGGACGTCTCGCCATTGAAGGTCCACAATCGGCACGTTCGTAAGACATCAAGGTGGCGCAGGAGCGGACGCTAGAGCTAAGGCGGCTTCCGGAGATGGCGAAGATTCTGGTGGACGATTGCGGAGCCGACGTGCTCGGCAGCCCCACTGTCGCGTTCAGGTCGTCCGGTATCGTTGTAACCAAACACCGCAGCTCGGGTTGGGCCCGGCTGCGCGCCACGATCAAGGCAGCAGCCTGCCAAGTCCGCGGTGAGGCTCGCCCGTCGGCATCTCCCGCACGCTTCGCAATAAGGTCGATCTCCTCGCGATCAGCAAATTCGCCAAAGAACGAGAAACAGCTGGCCGGGCCGACGGCTGCGGCCTCGGCAAGCCCATTTATACCAAGACTAAAGGGCACCTGCTCCCGAGTGGTTGCGAAATCGAGATCTTTTCTCCCCTCGCAACATCGATTGCGAGTATAATGTGCGTGCCCATTTGCTGGCCTCGAGTGTCGCTGCACCTGTCGCCGATGCGTACGCATTGGCGCCCGACATCCTGAGCCACATCGGCCAGTAGCCTATTCGTCTTTTGGAAGGTAGAGAACTGCCCGGAACATTATTCGGATCGATCTCATGTAGATTATCGATCACGGCCGGGATCTTGTTGGTGTTTTTCTCGCATCGGGCATAGCTGTCGAAGATGCTCCTGCGAATGTGGTAGGCGTTGCAAGCAACCGCTCGGCAGCCCGAGCGGAGCGGCGCGCGCGACCTCCGCGAATACTTGCGCTCCATTGCTAAGCCGTAGCGCATCAAAGGAGCGGCGTGTGACGCGCGCCAAAAGCGGCACGCCAGATCGGCCGGCTTCAAGGGTCAGAACCAAGGTGACCTCAGCCTCGCCGTGCGGCAGAGAGGCTTTTATGCGTGCTGGAAAAACATTGAGGATAGAGCTTGCGCGCCGAGCTTCGCGCGCAATGCTGACGTCGTCGGCAGCGATGCGCAGCCGCAGCTGCGCGCCCGGTGTAAGCGGCACTCCAGGTATCAGAAAGCGCACAGCTTTGAGGCGGAGCATGATCAGCCCATAGCGCCCATCATACCCGCCGACCGTAGTATCAAGACAGACTGCCGCTTCGCCCCGCCTGGCAAGCGCCGCATCGCTCTGAATGACATTGAGCGGACCGGCCGTAGTTACGGCGCCATCCTTCATCATGACGAGATAATCGGCAAAACGCTCGATATCAGCGATGTCATGGCCGAAGTAAATCATCGGCAATGGAAGCGTTTGCCGCATGCGCTCGAGAAAGGGCAGGATCTCGCATTTGGCGGAGCGGTCGAGCCCAATGAGTGGATCGTCCAGCAAGAGTAGCCGAGGCTGGCCCAACAGCGCACGGCCAAGGGCGAGTCGCTGTCGCTCCGCTCCGGAAAGATCTGATGGCAAACGCTCGAGCAGTGGCGCCAAGGCGAGCAATTCGACCACACCATCAAAATCGATCAGTGTCTGTTCCGATTTGGACGCGTTGTATAAAAGGGTGTGTCGTACAGACAAATGAGAAGAGAGAATCGGTAGGCGAAATACATATGCGACGTGACGAAGATGAGTCGGTCGAAACGTAGTCTCATCCTGCCAAATCTCCCCATCAATCGCACAGAATCCATTCGGCAGGCGCTGGACGCCAGCGATGCAGCGCGCGAGTGTAGTTTTGCCGCACCCGGGCGGACCAAGAATCGCTGTGACGCCTTTGGCTGGTACGCTGAATTGCGTATCTAGCAAAATGCTTCCGAGAGAACCGTTGAAGGCAACTTCGATATAGCCCTTTTTGGCTTCTCTGATGAACCTTAGCATGTGCTGTATCTTCTCAGCTAAGTCAGGAGGCCAATGGCTGCAGTGGAGCTGATCGCCATGCTTCCGACGATCCACTCGACCCCGCGGCAGCACGGGCTTTTCTGCTCGCGTGAGGGCCTAGGGTAGGGGGCGGACTGCAGATTGGTATCAAGACCGGAGTCTTGTTGAGCAGCTTCGCGCCGCTAGGATTGTGGCAATCGGACGTTGCTCGCTGCACTTGCCATTGAGAGATAAGCGCCCTTCCAGCAGCGCAAGGTTGTCAGTCTGCTTGGCGGGCCGAGCGCATGTTCGAATAGCGCGGCTTGAGAGGCTTGGCGGTAAAGCTGTCCGATCACGCCAGAGCCGAATACTGGCTCGGGGCCAGAACTCGGCATTACGGATCCCACAGCTTCGCGAGCCGATTCGAAGTTTGCGTCCGTCGCCACAATGGTGGCCTTTGCACTCTCAGGCGCGAGTAGCATCAACGCTAGATCGATCATGATGAATCGAATTAACTTCATTGGAATCCTGGCTCCGCCGCGACCGCTTCCTTCGCGGCAGCTTGATCCTTACCCAGCAATCGGCGTGCCGTTTTAAGGAATACCTGGCCGGCTAGTGGCAAGGGAGGCTGTGCATCGGTCTCCACCCTGCGTCCTAAATCGCCGCATTGTAGGACCTTGGACGTTCGCGTCGCCAACCGCACATGCAGGAGCTATGACATGGCACCTGAGGGTGAAACCATGCCTCTCGCATTGGAGATGGTGCTTCGGCGAATGTGCGGCCGTAAAACGCGTCAGTGATACACAAGTCGCTGCCTCCGGCTGGCGCACCTTCCGATCTGCGCGAAGGAGAAGGTTGGCAGCCTCTCTTCGAAAAACGCGCTGATATGAGATGATATGCGCTGTCCGCGCGCTCAAAGTGCTTGAACCGCCCGTAACGTCAGGATGTAGGCATTGCGAAGCAAAACGCCATATTGGGAGCCCACATCGGCACACAAGCGCTAAACGGCCGATCTCTGTTTGATCCCGGTCCTCGCAATGCGTGTTGCGCCTAGCGGGACGATGATTCGGGGCGCCGTTATCATTGCGGCGCCCGGAACAGTGAGCCAGTGGCCGCCGAAGCGCTCGAATCCGGTAAGCAGATCAGCCTCGCGGGGCAAAGAAAAACAGTTGAGAGGTTTGGTGAATCAAGAGCGACGAATGGGCTGGACTTGCAATGCGCATCGCTATTCGGCCGTCCTCGCTGCGATCGCGATCGCAGCGACGTGGTGCACAGGATATGCTCGCGCGCGAGATCGTCGGGCCGATGAAGTCTTGGTGTGGTGCAAACCAGACGTGATCCGCTTCTGTGACCGCTTTACAGGCCGTAACGATGCTGATGTGGCCATGTTTTGTCTTACGGAAAACTTCAAAAGCTTACGCCGCGAATGCCGACGCATGATGCCTACCGCCGCCGCGGACAGAAACGACCGGTCGAGACAATCTCTCAACAGGCGTCCGGTAGGCCTTCATCGAGAGTGAGGCACGGCAGTTGCGAACTCGAACGATAGTGAGGTGTTCAGCCTGACGGGGCCCGGGGTTTGACCAGCTTGGTGGCTGCAAGTTGATCGGACTGAAGGATCAGCCTGCCGCGCGCAGCTCAACTATCTGAGGACTGATCCGTGGATCGATTGGCAGCAGTTGCGCTTCAAACAGCGCTGCAGCCATACGGCGACTTCGAGGCTTACGTGACGTTGCTATGGGTTCGCTGTAACGGGTCCGAACGACAACTGCGTAAGCTGAGGAGGGAATGGCCTGACATATGCAGGAATTCCGTACTGCTCGCCGGTCTATACCGTTGTGGTCGGCGACTAGGTGTTTTTGGGCAGGTAGGCTAAGCGGTAGTGATAGGCAGACGATTCGCCGGAATATTTGCGTTGGAGGTTTGTTTCATTGCAGTTTCCCTTAGATTCTCAGCTTGGAACTACCTTGGGCTGGACTGCCGGGCTCAAGGTAACAAAGTGAGCTAGGAAAACCTCTTTTGTTAGCCGCTGATCGACTTCTCGAGGCAACCGCTTGATGCCATTGCGGCGTTCTCGATGGGCGCTTCAGAGGAGTCGCTTCGCCCGATCGTGGTGCTCTTGAACGAATACACTTTAGAGCTCAGGGCTAAAGGGAAGGCCGTCGACACGAGTCGTTCAAAGGCAGAAAGCTGTTCATGCAGACGCTTCTCCACGAGCTCCCGCTCCGCGCCAGGCAGTCCAGTGCCAAGTAATCGACGGCAGCGCCAGATTTCGTTTCGCAACCATCTGATCTCACTTAATGTATCATCAATAGAAGTCATCACAGATATTCGTCCCCGGAGTATTAATCATGGCGATCGTCTGAGCGGCCGTTGCTTGGCTCCGCATTTCTGCCGAATAGTTCAGCCGAGGACTTACGACTTTCCGCCCGTTCGTCCCCGGAGGCGGCGAGCAAGATGTGTGCAACTCTTACCAATCAATATCACCCGACACCGCACGTGTGACAACAAATCGCGGCAGAGTTTCGCGGTTTCACGGCGCCCGGATCGTGTGTCGTGCACAATTTCAGCGCTCCACAAGCTTGGTTGGCCGACGAGCAGTTAAGTAGATCCGGCCTGCTATAGGCATTCACAATCACTTATTCGATAACTAATCTATGGGCGAGGTGGACCTTACCAACAACATGGGAAAGCCATGAGAACGATTGTGAGGAAGGCAAACCAGCCTGACTGCGATCCACGGCACGCGCCAGCCAATCAAAGAAGCGGACGCGGTTGCGATCGTGGTAATACAACCCGAAATGTCGATGGACGCAGTGTCGAGCCAATTGAGCATTCCACAGACGGTCATTGACATCGACATCCGCTGTGCACGCCTCAGAGGAGCGAGTGAATAGCTCGAATCCCGCGCTGCGCCAGGTTGTAGCGTTGTTGATGCGTAAAAGATAAAAGGCCCGCTTGGCAGGCGTTGACGTCCCATCGCAAGTGGACATCACGATGACGACCTGTTGATTTCCAGTTTTCCCGCCTGCGGGGGCGATGGCCAGGAAAGCCATTTCGATGTCGGCACGGGGCGCCTGACCAGCCATCATCAAGTACGATGCGGGCAATAGAATGTGTCTACCCAGCCTAGCCGCGCCTTTTCCAAGGAAAACGCTGGGTGAACGCCAGCGCGCGAGCGGCACGAGCGCTGCGGTGAGAGCTTGGTATGTCCTTTCGAACCAGCCTCACGAGGGCGCTAGGCGAAAGCGATCGCGCCAGCAACGTCGTTGAGTTCTCAACAGCGGTGGTCACGCGCGATAAGCAACTGCGCAATGTGGTCGCCAAAACGCTCGCGAGATCAAAGGCGCGGTCGTGCATCAGGTGCGCGGCAAATTCGACCTAAAGCTATGAGCGCCTCCCGAAGGAAGACCGCGTCGATCGGCCTAGCCCCTCACAAAGTCAAGGCTGTGACCGCTTCTTTCGAGGACGGGCTGTCTGGATCAGCCATTGGCGAATGAGCCGCCGTCAACTGCCCCTCGCGCTGTCTGTGCGGAGGATCGTAAGGATGGAGATCCAAGCGAACAGTCGTATACCGCAATTCATGCGTTCGCGTTGCGGACGTCATTGAAGTCAGCGGTCAACCACCACTCATAGGCCGGACGAATAGATGGTGTCAGAGCGAACTTTCAAGTGGCCCTTGTGCAACGTAGGCTATCGACATCCGTTCCCCGCCGACGATCGGACCTTCGCTGCGTCACACTCGAATCCAGATCGCGAAACAGGCTGTAATTCCGTCGGATCCATTGATGCAGCTCGGTGGACCAATCCTTCTCGTTGCGCAGATATCCAGTGAAGGAAAAGCTAAGCCGGTCTATATATCGTTTGAGGAACAGCGGAAGTGCGGGAATCCGAATCACCCGCTCGTGATCCATCGCTTCCGGTAATTCGCCGCGCAGCACGAATTCATTGTGGACGGTGACCAGCGACGCCGGCGGAATTCGCCGCCGCAGCATTTCATAACCGCGAAAGGAGATGCGGTCTGCGCCCGCGACGAAGAGGATGATAGGGGCGACATAGCAGCGCGCCGTCTCCTTCATGAAGCCTATCTCCTCGCACATCTTGAAGAATTCGTCGAAGGCGTGAAAGCCGAGGTCAATTACCTTGGGTACCCGATCGTGGATGATCAGAGGGTCCATCAGCTGCATCTTGCCGTAAGTGTCGATCACATCCGCGGTCTCCGTGATGTTGGGGAGGTAGTCGAGCAATGACGGCTCTTTCAAGTTCACATCGAACGATAGCGTTGCGCCGTTTTTCAGCAGCAAGAACTCGCTCATAGCCCGAGCGATGAGGGTTTTACCGACCTGCGGGCTAGGAGAGCAGATGATGTAGATGGGGGTCGCTAACATAGCCAGCAGATCAATTTCGTTCCGTACGTAGGCCCGACCGGAGCTCGCCGGATATGACGCTACTTTTCGCCGGCCCGGGTAGCGGACTTGGCCCCCGCCAATTCCGTCAAGTTGATGCGATCGAATTCGCTCCAGACATTTGCCAGCCAGTGCCGGACATAGCCGCGCAGCACGAAGGAGTTGTGCGCGGGTTCATCGTTCCGTCCCTTGTTTGCCACGAAGTCTATGAATGGGACGGATGCGACTTCCACCTGCTCATAGGCCATCTCGTTGAGCTTCGGTATGGTCAGCTCAGTCGCATGTTTGATGCGGTGAAAATAGGAATTATAAGTCGCTTGATCCCACTGGAAGAATTGAGTGTCGTTGATGAAGTTCTTGACGAGGTAGTACTTTGCGCCGCTCATGAAAGTCGCGGTTTCCGCGATCTCGTCTAGCGAAGCGATGGATGATCCCAGGATGTGGAACACGGCAAATGTGATCTGGCCAGACCGTGCCGAGTCCAGAAAGCCGATGTCGCGCAAGGAAGCTAACGCAGAAGACAGTAGTCCTGCTCGAGCATCGATGACAGTGACGGATAGCCCTGAGTTCAAGGTATCGAAGATCTTCATCTGGTCCGCCGTCGTGGTCATGTCGACGATCTCAGTGATCTCGGGATAAAAGCGCTTCAGCGTTCCGCGGGGCGACTCTGTGTCGAATGCGCGTGTTTGCACGTTGTTGACGCTGAAGTAGTCCAGTAGCGTTCGTGATACGGTCGTCTTGCCGACTCCTCCCTTGTCCGCGCCGACCACAATTACAACTGGCTTCACCATAGAAACATCTCCTGAGACACTCGCTATTGCCGCGCGCAAAGTGCGCAATCGGCGCGTCTCTGCTTTGGGCGCGATCATGGCAGAAAGAAGGGGCAATGAACCTTCGATGCTGGAGCTCTGCAACTGATAAACGTTTTCAACATTAAGCGAGTGACGTGGTCCGATGATGCAGGCCTGAGAATGGAAGTAATCACTTGTATTGGTGATCTACGTGAGGTTTGTGGGCAGCTGGAATGCGCGGGCCAAGAATCAACTGTCCGCCTGTGGTGATCGTTGTGATGCCATAGGTTATCTATGGATGCTGTCGCTGCCGCTATCTACTTTTCATGAAGCGACGGAAACTAACGTAGCGTCAGATTGCGAAGCTCGATGAAAGCGCAAGTCAAGGCGATGCGACGCGGTGCGGCTATGGCTTGGCAGACCACAAAGCCCTGCTGGATTAGATGGTCGTCTCTTCGGCCGAGAGCGTAGCGGCTGGTTAATTCCTGAAAGATGACCCTGAACGACCGAGCTCTCACTCTCACTCTGGTGATGAATGTCGGGATATGGGAAGGCTGAAGCGCGTTGGTGACGCAATAGCAACCATGCATCGCTCTGCGGCGAGATTATCGGGCAACGGAGAACAAGATCGAAGCCGGAGCGGGGCGCCGGCGGACGGCGCAGCATCGGTGGGGAAGCGATATCGGACGTCCGAAAGAAGCGCGCGTCTGGTGGCCGGCACGGCGATCTTTGTCTTGGACACAGAGTTCGCCGAGCGACGTCCTATGGATCGAGAAGGACTTAGTGGAATGAACGATAGCCATGGCGGGTGCGTACTCTCGTTGGCCGTTTACTTGAAGCGGCAGACAGTGTACGCACCGGTTTTAAAGCGCCCACTTTGGCTAACCTGAAGATTCAACCCGGATTGTCGCCTTGTTTAAACTCGTTTGCGCAAAAAAGCGGCTTCGAGCGGCCGCATGGTAGCTGCCTAACGACGGAATATCTCGACGAGCTAAAGGCGGGTGCTAGATGCACTCTGCGCGCAAGAGCGATGCGCTTGCTAAGCGGCCGGCGCTGCTAGAAAGTTTAATTGCGCGGCGTTGTCGGCCCGGCGTCTAGCTGATCGGCGCCTGGCGGGGGTGTGGTCCCCGATGGCATAGTGGTGCGCTCCGCGGCGTCCTTCGAGGAGCGGCCGACGATAACGGTGAGCAGACCCTCGCCCCACAGCCGCTGCGCTGCTCTCTTGGCGTCTTCCAGCGTCACCGCATCGACCGCGGCATTCTGCTTTTCGAAATAGTCGATGGGCAGCTTGTCAAGCTGATTCTGCAGTAGCGTTCGCGCAAGCTTTGATGATGTGTTGAGAGCCACCTGTTGCGAGCCCTTCAGGTAGGACTTTGCGTCATCGAGTTCCTGCTGAGTAGGTCCTTTCTCGGCGATATGGCGGACCTGCTTCTCGATTTCTTCGACCGTTTCGCCGGCACGATTGGCGCAGGTCCCGCTGCTGCCGAGAAACATGGCTGAATGGTCCAACCAGACAAGGTGCTCACGGACGAAATAGGCCAGTCCGCGCTTCTCGCGGACTTCGCGGAACAGGCGGGACGTAAGGCCGGCGCCGCCGAGGATGTGGTTGACGATATAGGCGGCCATGAAATCCGGCTCGCTCCGACGGACGGCTGGACCCCCAAAAGTCACAACTGTCTGCGGCACATCGCACCGAATGAAGACCCGTTGCGGCGGCTTTGCTGCGATGACTTCGGCAACCGGCATCGCTTCTGCGTTGCTCGGCAGGCTGCCAAAGGTCTTGTCGAGCAGCTTGCAGACGACCGCTGGATCGACGTCGCCGACAACAGCGATTTTGAGCGTGTCTTTTGCGATCACGCGTCGGACATAACCCTTGAGATCCGCGACCTCGATCTTCGGCACGCTTTCCAGCGAGCCTTCGGCTGGGCGAGCATAAGGATGATCCCCAAACGCGACTTCGAGGAACTTGCGATGAGCCAGAGACGAAGGATCGGTCGAGGCGTGCCGAAGGCGCGCAAGTACACTAGCACGGGTCCGTTCGACGTCGGCCGAGTCGAAACGCGGCGAGGTTAGCGCCGTCCGTAAAAGCTCGAAGGCCTCGTCCGCGTTGTCGTGGAGCGTGCGCAAGGCACCGCGGAAGTGATCAGGGGTCACATGAAAACCCAACTCAATGGCACGACGGTCTAGCCGCTGATGAAAGGTCTTGAAGTCAAAGTCGCCGGAACCTTCCTTGAGCAGGCCAGACACCATGTGACCGACGCCAGGTTTTTGAGCGGGGTCCTGAGTCGCGCCGCCGGTGAAGGCATATTCCATCGTGATCAATGGGACGGTAGAATCCTGCACGAACCAGGCTTCTATACCGCAAGACGAAACTAGGCGCTTGATCCTGGGTCGGCCAAGTGACCCCGCGGCGGCAACCGAATTTGGCGAAGCGAGCATAGCGAGGGAGAGCGACGCTCCGCCGAGAAGGATCGGATAAATCACTAGGGCTTCTCCCAGTGTTGTGGAGTAGACTCTTTGATGAGATAGCCGGTCACCGCTCGTTTCTTGTCGAGCCATTTCCGCACGGCCTCGTGCACCTGCTGTGCACCGACAGCGCGGATGTCGTCCGGCCAGCGTTCAATATCCTCGATGCACAGTCCCGTCGTCAGGCCGCGGCCATACCGGTGCGCGAGCATTTCCTGACTGTCCTGGGCGTAGATGACTTGCGCAATCAGCCGCGTCTTCGCCCGCTGCAGATCTTCGGTGCTCACGGGATTACGGGCAATGTCGGCGATTACCTCGTCGATGGAGTGCTCGATCAGGCTGAGGTGGACGCCAGGTTTTGGTATGGCAAAAATCTCGAATCGCGAGGGGTCGAGTGCGGCAGATTGGTAGCTCGCTTTGGCAGTGACCGCGAGCTGCTTTTCGACGACAAGCGAGAGATGGAGATATGAGTTGACACCGCCGCCCATCAACTGCTCGAGCACCTCAAGCGCCGGACCCTCCCCCGCGGCCGCGGTGCGAGCCGGCGGTACGAGATAATAGCGGTGCAGGGCTGGCTGCTCGACGCGGGAATCGGCCAACGTCACTCTGCGCTGCGCGGCCGGCGTCGGCTCCTGCGGCCGCAGGCGTTGCAGGGGAATCGAGGGTTGCGCGGGGATGCCGCCAAAAGTCTCCTTCACCAGCGAGGGCATTTCCTTGGTGGTTACGTCGCCAGCGACAATCAGGATCGCGTTGTTGGGTGCATAGAAGCGCTTGTAGAAGGTAAGCGCGTCCTCGCGGGTAAGCTTTTCGATTTCCTGGCGCCATCCAATAATGGGGTGGCCGTAGGGGTGGTTGAGGTAAAGCGCCGCCATCATCTGCTCAGCAAGCCGGGCACCTGGTTGGTTGGCGACGCGCATATTGAATTCCTCCAGCACGACGTCGCGCTCGGACAGCACATCCTCGTCGTTGAGAATGAGACCAGTCATGCGGTCGGCTTCAAATTCCATCATCTTGCCGAGGTGCTCGCGAGGCACGTGCTGGAAGTAGCTGGTGAAGTCGAATCCGGTAAAGGCGTTCTGATAGCCGCCGGCGCGCAGCACGGCCTTGCGGAACTCATCCGCCGGATGTTTGGATGTGCCCTTGAACATCAGGTGTTCGAGGAAATGCGCAAGCCCCGATTTGCCAGGCGGTTCGTCCGCGGAACCGACCTTATACCAAATCATCTGTGTCACGACGGGTGTGCGATGATCCGGGATCACGACGACCTGCAGGCCGTTCTGGAGCGTGAAGCTTGCTGGTCGATCTGATTTGACCGTGCCGGCAGAGACGCTAGCCTCGTCAGGAAGGTATAAGCCAGTGCCATTCTCAGTTGTGCGCTCGACCGCCGGGGCGGTGCGCGTCGTCGACTCCGAGGCTTCAGCGGCGGTGCCTGCCGCCTTGCCGGTGACCGAAAGCCGGTTCTTCATGGCATCGCCTTTCGTTCCATAGTGGTCATTATGGTACAAAATCCGACATGGCGGGGAGCCGCGCCTCGTCTTGGCAAACAGTGGAGCAAAAACCGGACCAATCGCCGGACTCGCGTACGCAACGGCACAGAACAACGTTGCGCACAACGCGTCAGGAGAACTTCGCGTCCAATGGAGACTTCAGGTCAATCGAGCGCGATATGACGTCGGCACAACACCCGGCAGGCTCGCCATCACACATCTCGCTCTAGAAGATGAGTAGCTTGACAATATTTCTCATGGCCGCGAGCTGGGAGTCGGCGAGCAGCTCCTTGGAGTACACTGCGCCGAAGTAGTCCAGGACGAAGGTGCCAGAATAGCGTAGATTATCGGTCGAGCGGATTAGGTTATCCAGTGCGAGCCTGACCTCACCAAAGTCGATCTGGCCAATCGCTCTTCATGTGGTGCGTGTACGCTCTACATAAAGTCATAGTCATCATCATACGGATCGTTCGCGGGCTTTGCCACACTTTCGGTACACTTGGCATTGCTGCTATTGTCTTCAGTCGCGGCAAGATACAAAGGCGGTTTACCCGCTCGCTGCCATTTGCCTTCTTTGTTCTTCCATTTGTCCTCGTGCTTGGTGGGATCGAGCACCATCATCGAGTCACTTACCTCAAGAAAGCCCAACGCTGCTGCGCGGGCTTTCGCTTCCGGATTGGAAGAGTGGGAGAGAACGAGCGGTTCGTTACCGTCGATCTGGAGCTGATGTTCAAGCAAGATATCGCCCGCGTTATCGACGAGCGGATGGGTAACCCGGAAAGCTGTCGTTGAGGTCATTTGATCTCGCCCAGGAAATTGTTTGCGCCAATCATTGTTGCCCTTGAACAGCTCGCTCATGCGACCTCCGGGTTCCGTTCTGAGAAGCCCGACGCTCTTATTCCCGAGCTGATAGCTGAAAAATCGCGCTTTCTCCGAAATAGACTTGGTGCCGAAGCGAAACGCAGTGTCCGCTGTGCGTTGAGCCTTTTGAGACACCCAGCGAGAGTATCGCTGCGGATTAGCAGCAATATCCTCTATGTCTGCTCCATAAAAGTCCACCAGCTTCCTCTCGAATGAAGATCTTGAGATTTCAACGACCGGCGGCTCTTCAACCATCGCGTATGGCGGAACTGCCGGCGAACTTGCATCAGGAGAGGAGATCGATGGCGCCAAATTCAGAGTAGAGAATACATCCGAGAACCTTTGGCGATCCGTGTAGGAGGAAGAGTCATCGGTCGCGCTCGTTCTCATTTCATCGGGCTCGGAAGCACGTTCGCTACTAGATAGATTGACGGTGTGCTGAAACATAACACTTTCCATTTGTATCGACGGGGGCTGCGCCGGTTGAGGTTCCGCGTTCATAGTAAGCCGAGCTGTCGGCAAGCTGAGCATCACTTCGCTATTCCGCCCCGCTCTTTATCGCCACGCTATCTTGAACGAGCCAATGCGTTCCGGCCGCCCGCCTGCGGTGCTGGGCTGGCATCGCCGGCCTCCGTCTTGCGTTCAAGGGCGAGGGACAGTCCGAAATTGTTGCGCAGCATCGGGTTTGCGGGTTCCGCTGCGAGAGCTTGGCGGTATAGTTCTTGGGCCTCCTGATGGCGGCCCTCGTGATCGAGAACAACCGCTTTGGCATTCAATGCGCGCAGGTCGCCAGGGGCTGCCAGTAATACGCCGTCGAGCACCTCGAGCGCATCATTCGGACGGTTGGCTGCCAGCAGGGCTCGCGCAAGAGGAATCGCCGCATCGATGTTGTTCGGCTGTTGCTTCAATGCATCGCGCAGAGCCCCTTCATTAGGATCTCGGCCCAGCGCGTGCGAAATGCGCTCGCGCACCGCAGGGTCGATCTCTTCGCTGTGTGCGAGGTCAGATGTGGACGTCTGCTGCGGTGGAAGGCTATGTTTATCCCCGGCAGCGCAGCCAGCGAGCAGCACACTAGCCAGCATCGCAAGCAGAGCCGGCCGCGGCCCTGGACTGGCGCAGCACAAATACCGGCGGCGCCTGATTCTATTTGATCTCATAGGTTACTCACGAGGAAGCGCTGCCCATTCTTAGTTTGCAGCTGTGAGAAGCGAGGAAGGCGCCTTTGGAAGCTTGACGGATCCAATCGGTTGGACCGTGAAGTCGGCGGCGAGATCTTGATACGATAGAACAGGCAGGTCGATCCCGTTGCGCGTGAGAAAACCGCGTACGAAACGCCGGATATCCATCGACCCAAGGACGACAGGCTGGCTCTTACTTTGCGCGATGGTCGCATGGATCTGACGAAATTGTGCAAGCAGCTTTTCGCTCTGCCATTCATCCAAGACGAGGTATGGGCCGACGGCAGTTTCCCGTACTGCGCCGCGGATGATTTCCTCGCTCTCACGCTCGATGATAAAGGCGACCACGACGCGATGGGCGTTCGCATACCGAAAGCAGATTTGCCGCTTTAAGGTAGCACGAACGTATTCGGTGAGCAGGACGGCGTTTTGCTCGCGCTCGCTCCATTCTGCCAATGCCTCCAGGAGCAAGCGGGTATTGCGGATTGGAATGCCTTCATCGAGCAATCGGCGCAGGACCTCGGCGATCCGAGGGACGGTGGCCGTACGCAGCACCTCCTTCACCAGGTCAGGATATTCCTGCTCCATCCGGGCGAGCAATTGGCGGGTTTCCTGGATACCCACCAGGCGCTGTGCATAGCGTGTCAATGTGGAATGGAGACGTAAGGCAAGAACTTCGCTCAGCCGATGATATCCGATTCCGGCGGCCTTGAGGGCCGCTGCATGCCGTTCCTCGATCCAGACCCGATTCGTTTCCGGGTCTTGCTGAAAGGGGATGCCGCTCAACTCGATGTTGGCCACATCGTCGTTGAGCACCAGGTGCCCGGGATTGATCACATCGCGCTCAACTGGCACACTATCGACATCCACTCTGAATTGCGACGAGGACAAGCTCTCGCCGATCTGGGCCGGGATGCGCGGAATGGTGATGCCAAGGTCCGCCGAGACGAGCCTTGAAACACGCGAAATGCTCTCTTCCAGCTCGTCTTTGTCGATCGAATCCGTCAGGTTCGGTGCAAGGAACAACGCGATCGGAAGTGCTTCCGTATGTACGGGCTGCTTCTGGGCCGCTGCGGGAGCCGGCGCCGAAGCAGCGACGCTAGCTCCTATTTTAGCGGCAGGCTTGTCGCCTTTGGTGCCGACCTTGACGAAGCTTGCCGCAGCGAACAGGACGGCCAGCACGAAAAACGGGGGCAAAGGAAAGCCGGGAACGAGCCCCATGAATACCAAGACGCAGGCGGCTAGCCTAAGCGCCTGCGTACTTGCGGTAAGTTGGTGAACGATATCGGCGCCGAGTTTGAGCTTGGAGGGCCCGTTGACGCGCGTGACAATGGTCGCAGCGGTAATTGACAGCAGCAACGCCGGAATCTGCGAAATGAGCGCATCACCGATCGTCAAAAGCGTATATTGATGCAGCGCCTCATCGAGCGACATACCTTTTGAGAGAAGACCGATGCTGATTCCGCCCAGCATATTGATGCAGATCACGATTAGCCCGGCGATCGCGTCTCCCTTAACGAACTTCATGGCACCATCCATCGCGCCATGAAGTTGACTCTCTTGCTCCAAGGCGGCACGTCGGCGACGTGCTTCGTGCTGATCGATGTGGCTGTTGCGCAGTTCCGCATCGATCGCCATCTGTTTGCCTGGTAGCGCGTCAAGAGTGAAGCGCGCAGACACCTCTGCGACGCGTTCGGCACCCTTGGCAAGAACCATGAATTGCACCATGGTCACGATCAAGAATATGACGATTCCGACCGCGATATTCCCTGAAATGACGAAGTCGCCGAATGTGTTGTGAATGATGCTGCCGGCGTCGCCCTCGGCAAGGATCAGCCGCGTTGTTGCTATCGTTAGCGCCAGTCGGAATACGGTGGAGATCAGGATGACGCCCGGTAAGGACGAAAAATCAAGCGGTGTGGTGAGATAGAGGGCAACCATCAGCAGCAATATGGCAAACCCAAGATTGAAGCCGATCAGCATGTCGATCACGATGATTGGGATTGGCATGATCATCATGCCGATCGCCAGAAGCAGCATCAAGGCAACCATGAAATCCGGGTGGGCCGGAGCGCGCACGATGAAGTCACGCAAGACGTTGGCCATGATAGATCCCTATTGCTTTTTGATGAGGGCCCTGCCCGCGCGCAGTGACACATAGCGCTGGAAGACCTCGCGAGCCTCGGGCATGCGGCCAGCGTGACGCAGGGCGTGGCTGCGCAACAGGGTCATCGGTATGCGGGAAGAGGGTTGCGTATCGAGTGCGTCCAGCCGGTCCAACACGTGGAGTGCTTCGTCGCCAAGGCCCTCGGAGATTAGCGTGTAAGCTAGGATGCGGAGTAAACCGACGTCGTTGGAATGCTCGCGAGCTGCAATTCGCAACAGAGCCAGACTCTGTGCGCTCTGCCCGCACGCGAGATGTACATACGAGAGCGCACAAAGCAGGTCGCGCTCCGGCCCGGAGATCGACAGAATATCGCCGGATTTGGAGACTTCTGGCTGCAGGGGAGCGGGCACACGCTGCAATCCATCAGGATCGGCCATGGCTAGCCCTTGATTAAGCTGTTTTGATTTTGCCGGAGCATTAATAGCCGCTGTAGTTCCTGCTGCAGGATTGCCAAACATTCTCGCGCCGTTTTGTCATTCGGCGTCGCCTCCAACGTTCGCGTCAAGCGCTCCAGAAGAACACCATGCTTGTCGGCGCGCAGTACGTCCGGATGACGGAGGCGTGGAACGACGAAGGAGAGTAGTCCGCGGGACAGATTGGGACCATAGAGCGAAGCCAATACCGCGCGCGGATCTAGCTCATTTGCTCCTGCTTCGCTTTCGAATAGAGTGACGCGCTGGATGGCGCCGACGGAGTTGACCTCGAGCGCCGCTTCGCTCGCACCATCAATTGGCAGATCATGCGAAACCGCATCCCGCCACGACGCGCGCTTCGTGCCGCTATCCGCATGGACGCCTCCGACTTCGAGTTTATCACCTCGCGAGGGAGGCGAGCCGATGACCGGTGCGTGCTGGCCCGCATCTAATCCCTGCGATGAGGTGCCGGGCCCTACAGAGTGCTGGGGCAGCCTAGCCATCGCCTTCTCCTTCTTTCTTGCAGGGTAGAGACCTTAGTATGGCAAAGCGGCAGATCGGCCGTTGCGACTGAGCAGAACACGTCCATCCTCAATTCGATCAACGGTCCATCCATTACTTAAGAGCGCGCCGACGAAATACTTCTGTCCGGCAATAAGCAGATAAGGTTCGCTTCCGCGCCAGACGGCTTGGACAGCAATCGAAGACGGCATCTTCTCCTCTTTCACCGTGACAGCATTCACAAGGGTCGTGGTACCGTTGGTTTGACGATCGAACCATTGCTGGATTTCTTTCCATTTTGCGACGAGGTTCGGCGCAATTGTGCCTTCCGCGGTCACAACGCCGGGGCCGCGCCCGATCTTAACGTCAAGAAGGCCCGCTCGTTCGATTTCTTGCCGCAGCGATAGGGCCATTTCATCAGCAGCTCTCGGATCGAAATGATCGACGGTTGGCTTAGTGGCAATCTCGACGGCGCGCGACGACTGGGTACTTGGCACCACCGCTCTATCGCCGGGGGAGAGGATAATTGAGACGGTGCCGATCACGACAGAGCTGAGCAGAACAAGGCTGAGTGCGATGATCGAGCTGCGAGAGCGCTTGCTCGAAGCAAGTGGCTGGACATCCTCTGTCGACCAGCGGATGGACATCGCGCCAGCATGAATGACCGCGGGTAGGGGCACTCTGACGCTCTCACCTGAAGTGATGCTCGCGAGGCCGTCTATGCTGATATTGGCGGCGAGCGCCTCGACCTCGATCGAATCGCGCTGCGCGATGATCCGAAGGTGATGCGGTTCAAGCCCTTGTTCAACGAAGATCATGTCGGCATCGAGGCCGCTGCCAACAATGCTTTCGCCGCCCGCTGCCTTTCCCTTGAGCCCGGTATAGAGCCCCGAAAGCACCTCGAACTCGAGCGAAACAGAGTCGTTCACGATAACCTCCTGAATAACGAGAGAAGCCGTACGGCAGTGCCGTACGGCTCATCCAGATTTCGTCATTCACAGCGCGGCGACGGTAGCAACGCGGTGAGCCACCCGTCTTGCAGAACTACTGAACGCGCTCGTCGGCGACCTTCTTCTCGGACGAGAGTTCGGTCGTGATTCGACGCATTGCCACGGCCTGGGCCTGAACTTTCTGGCTAACACGCTCGAATTCAGCCATCTGGTTCTGGAAGCCCGTATCGCCCGTCGGCTGGGCACCAGCAGCGCCGCCATTTCCGCCAACATTGTCAACTGCCATGTCTACTTACCTTTCTGTTAGGATAACCTTGGTTCTGACTTGTTACGAGTTGTGGGCCGGCGAGATGATCGCAGGAATCGAAAGGAACATGGGCGTACCGCCGAGCGTGCTGAGCCCAAGGTTCAGCTCCGGGCTCTTGCTGAGAGTATCTGACTTGGGTTGTACCTCGCTCTTGTCGCCGGCGTCTTTGTTGTCTGCGGCCTTATAGTGGTTACCCTCGTCGGGCACCAAGGTGTGGACCACCTTGTCAAAGACCTTGTCCACGGTCCCGCCCAGTGCCGAACCAATGGCCGCTCCGGCAGGGCCGCCAAGGTATCCGCCGGCAGCGCTTCCGATCATTTCTCCGATCATCGCATTCTCCTATCCTCGTCTTGTTGCGCTCAATAGACGACTGCTCGCCTAGATTTCAGCGGCCTCATGCTAGGGGCGCTAGCTTTCGAAAAGCTGACGAGTCTCATGTTGAGGCGAGTGGATTGATCTTTTGCGGCAGCCTTGCATCTGCTCGCAATCACCGGCTCGCCCGGGCGTTCCCAGCCCCGCCTATAATCGGCTTGGGTCAAGGCCGGGTTGGATGGTGCTTAGCTGCGCGTTCAGGAATGAGTTTACCTTGCGGATCCTGCACAGGCGCGTGGCCTGCCGGATAGAGCGCGGAAGCGGGATAAGGTCATAGAGTTGTGCGGGTCTCAGTCCGCGCTTGACTCGCTTGGCTAACATGGGCGGCTTGCGAAAAGTCAGGTTCCGCGAAGATCCTAATGCCGGAGAGGCTGGTGCGCGCGCGTGCTCAACCGATGGATCGCTCCTCGCAGATGATGTGCACGACCGGCGGGAGCGCTGATTGCTCGGTGAGGATGGGATGACTCGTTGATAACCGCAGACGTGGCGTATCGCGAAGACATAGGGGCACATCTGGTACCAGACGATTCTTGCGGACAGGAGCGTTGAAGCTTGCGATACAGCTTAGCGAAGGATGCGTCTCGCACATGCGATCGATGTCAAAGTGCGTGCGGCTTCGCTCGCTCATCGTCGTCAGCTTTTCGACAGGTATTCGGGCTACAGTCTTTGTGAGTTAAATGCGCGTGATGTGATCGTGCGGTTACCGTGGTGCGGCGAGAGGAAGATCTCATTAGGGCTGGTGGTTCTGGCAAGAGAAGCAGTCGTTCGTTCGGATGAGCTAATGGTGCGTTCTCATGCAAATCGAAGCTGCGTACCTTGGTTGACTATGCGTAGCGCTCGCAGTTTTACAGATTTCGTCTATGCAACAGGAGTAAACTAAATGCCGTATCTTCCCGTGGCCGGTCTTCCGGTGGTGGGCGCGCCCGACTCGATGAATGGAGTGGTGCCAGAAGGCGCGGTTGTCACTCCCGCCTTCAACGCCTTGTTGGGACAGTATGCTCCGGCGAGCTACCAGTACCTACCGGTAGCCTCACCAGCCCTCGTCAGTTCGGTCGCCGTTCCCGTCGTCGTGACGCCAGCCGTCGTTACGACCCAAGCGTACATGATGGCGCCTCCTCCTCCCACCATGCTGATGAGCCAGCTGAATCAAAATTCTGAGCCTGCTGTGGATCCGGTGTGGACGCATGAGGTCAAGGATGGCAAGGCCACGATCAACCTTGGGGACAAGTACACGATTACGGCCGATGAAAAGGATGGCACCTGGACAGTTCGCAACAACCAGACTGGTCATGTCACGGTAATTCATGGTGATCCCCACGTTGATGCCGACGGAGACGGCAAAGATGACTTCGATTTCAAAAAGGATATGACGTTTCAGCTCGACGACGGCACGAAAGTTACTGTAAATAACGTCGACTACGGTAATGGTGAGGCCATCTCTTCAAAGCTTACCATTACGAACGGCCATAACGCGATGGTTGTCGAGGGGCTCGGCGACGACAAGGATGGCAAAAACAATCTAAGGGTGACGCAGTCCAATGCTGGTATGACGCTTGACGAGCTGACGTCCGATGGTGCCCAAACGATCCATGAGAGTGGCCAAGGCTGGGTCGATGGGGCCGGACGCGCGGTGAATCAGGCGAGCATCGATGCAGGCGAACAAGGGCGCGGGCCTGGTAACTACCAGTATGCAACCGCAGCGCCTGCCTCTACCGCCCCCGTCTTCTTCGTTCCTCCGCCGCCGCCGCCTCTTGCGATGGTGCCTGTTGCGGTCGCCCAGGCACCGACGCAGTCGTCTCAGCCGGCGCCAGTCTGGTCGCATGAGGTCAGGGGCAGCAGGGCCGAGATCAAGCTTGGTGATAAGTATTCGATGCTGGTGGACGAACGTGACGGAACGGTGCTCATTCGCAACAATCAAACGGGCAAGATCACAGCGATCCACGGCGACCCCCACGTCGATGCCGACGGTGACGGCAAGATCGATTTTGACTTCAAAAAGAACATGACCTTCCAGCTCGACGACGGCACGAAAATTACCATCGACACCGTTGATATCGGCAACGGCAAAACGATGGCCTCGAAGCTGACCATTACCAACGGCGACAATGCCATGGTCGTCGAAGGGCTTGGAGACCGCTTCGACGGTAAGAACAACCTTAAGGTGACGCAGTCAAATGCGGGCCGTACGCTTGATCAGCTGACTTCGGATGGAGCCCAGACGATTTATGAACAACCAGGCTCGGGCTGGGTCGATCGGTCTGGACGCCAGGTTAACCAGGCGATCATCGACAGCAATGAGAATCCAGGCACACCGTCGGACGCTTGAGTTGGCCGCAAGCCTGGCGAAGCGTTCTCAGCTTGTCGGGTAAGTCACTGAAGCGGGCGTTAGCGCCCGCTTTTCGTGTTCGGCGAGGCAGATGAAGATAGTAGGTGCGGCGGCGTATCGATCTGGATCGCCGCTCTCATCTCGCGATCGGGGCTGTCTAAGCTTGGGCGCCAATCGTACCGACAGACCAGCCATGACCTCACTGATCAGGTACCCGCAACATTTTTCGATGCTGGTCTCAGCGGTCCAGGAGCTGTGCTGGTATGCGCGCAGCGAGCGCCAAAGCTGCCGACTTTATGATCTCAGAGGGTCTCTCTGACGCCCAATTCCGCGGGCGGCTGCAGAACCGATCCAGGACAGCCAGCTGACGGAATTGATCATCAATGGGGAAGCGGTTGGTTCCGCTTGAAACCTGCTGACTGAAAAGCACTCGATGAATCCGCATCGAAGAGTGTGGCGTATGCCCGCCTAAGCTAGACGCTGCGGCGTCTTCCGAGAGTTCCCAGTGCGATCGGATTGCGACCGGCCGCACCGCCAACCTGGAGGATCACCTAAGACGCGTCTAGCGGCTGGTTTGCCAAGTCGGCTGCTTCGCCCGGTCGTTCTCGGTTCGGCTTGCCTTCCGAAGAGTCTTCCCTGTGCGCGTCTGATAATCCGGGCCTTCATCCATCATCTAGCTCGCTCATAGCGTCATCCATATCTGACTGGGAATCGCTTATGACCTGGGTGGCGACGGCAACCAGAGCCTTTTCGAAGGCTCGCTGCAACAATGCTGCGGGCGAGTTGTCGCCGCCGTTCGCGGCGTTGTCGGTGTTTGTGCCAGCTTCTGGCGCCGTTGCTGCGATATCGGCTGTGCCTGTGTCCATGTCATAAAACCCAGATAGCGGCGGCGCCGCGAGATGACCTATTCCCGCCGTTCTAGCAGGGACAGCTTGCAAGAAGCTGACGAAGAGTGAGGCTGGATTAATGCTGTGATTCCTGCGCTCAGTGATCTCGGGTGGCTCCGCGCCTTTGGAGTTTGATGCGCAAAGGACGGTGCCGGTTCGAATCATTCGGCCGCTGTTGTCTCCAGGAACATCGGCGCGCATCGGTCCGGCTCCAGGCGCGACTGAGGGCCAGTGGATCGGATGGGCATCTGCGCTCGGCTGCCGTAGAGAGCTGGCCTCTGTCTCACGATACGAGCTAAAAAGCTATCGACGGAGGTGCGCCTTGCCCGGCTTCTGAAACAGGCCATCGCGTGCAAGTGGCTGCTTTGGCCCGGCTGCAAAAAGGAGATGAGAGACCTTGGGGTGCCGAACAGAGTTTTCGCGGATCAATCCGTCGATCTCTGATGATCATGCTTTGGATGATCCGCGGGCATACGTCACTGAGAGCTGTTATCAGCAGGCCGTTACCGCCGGATGCTAGAGTCCTCGTTTTGCGAATGATCAATCGTTCGCCAAGGAACGGCGGACAAGCGGCAGAGCAAGCACTTCGATGTTGAAGGGGCTCAGGGGGTCGGTCATACCCTGACTCTCCTGATCCGGAACGCCCTTACCCTCATCTCGACGGCATGATCGTCTCGCGGTGCTCTTAAATCGCACCGTACTCGCGGGTCCGGCGCGCCAGACCTGATTTCGCAGCTAAATTGCGATGTTCTTCTCCGCGGGCCATTGTGTTCTCAGCGGACCATTGAGAACTGTTTCACGCATTCGGCTCGCGCGGTCTTTGATTTGGCCGCTACCCCTCGCGAGCTGGTCTGGCACTTAGGAGTGGCCGGAAAAGAGAAGGGTGGCCGCGAATACCCGCCGGCAAGCTCGCCTCTCACCAGGTGTCCTGCGATCTCTGAGTCTTTGTCGGCCCCGCGGAGATCGCCCTTCCGTTGCACGGCTGCAGCCGTTAGGGGATGGGCGGACCTTCCGCATCTAGAGGTTGGTCTTGCCCTGCCTCTTCAGGCCAAAGGGTCGGATCTAGCGAAGGTGTGAGACGAATGAAGTCCTCCTCTCTCCATTCGGCCGTATGAGGCACGCCGAGAATGGCGAAAACTGTTGTCGGGTTGTCTTTGCTTGGCTTCACTCCGCTGCGCTCCAGCATGTCCATCTGAGCGCCGGTGGCTGTTTGAGGCGTAAACACCCAATAGTCCTTGGCGAGATGTCCGTCCCACATACGGAACTCGGAAAGTTCTGGCGGAGCTGCGGAAGACCCAGGTTGGGCCGGTCCCGCCTGCAATGGCCGGGCATGGGAGGGGCCGGCGTGCGACGGCTCACCCTGAAAAGGGGCGGTGTGCGATGGTCCTGCATGCGATGGGCCCGCTTGTGGCTCACTGTGCCGTGGCTCGGCATCAGACGGGTCGACATCCAGATTCTGCCATATCAGATCTTGATCGAAGCCGGGATGTTCCTCGATCGCCTGAGCGATGGTCTGCGGCGAGAGATGCTGCCCGCGGTTTTCCGGCTCAGGCGCGGCGACAGCCGCAGGCGCGGCATTTAGATTATCCTGCCAACCCGAGTCTGGCGAATGGGGATGCGCTAAATCTTCGTAAGGCGGATACAGGTGTCCGGTATCAAAGTATGGAGAGTAGGGATGGCCCGCGTCCAGATAGAATAAGCCTCGCCCTGCAGCAGTGGATGGGCGACGCCCTGCGCCAAAGCGGGAGCCTGTGCGTCGCTGAGCTGCCGGTCGAATTCGGTTGCATCTGAAGCCGTCCGTGCTGCGTCGGGCTCCGGGCTCGTATTCGCCGGGGCGACTGCATTGAAATCCACCCTGTTCCTCCTTCCAACTGATGACGCGCATCGAGTTACGCGAAGCCTCGGCTAGCTCGGAAGCACACGTGCGGAGGCCCACATTGATTTTTAATACTCGCGCCGCCTGCAAAGACAGCACTACCTAATTTCCCTTGAGCGCCTGGTCTCTGATCCCTCTATCAGGGTTGCCCCAAGCAAGGCAGCCGTCCAGACCTCGCAGGCTCATGCTGGGGACCGTAGCTTTCGAAAAGCTGACGATCGGATGAATATAGGCGTACGCCGGACGGACCGACTTTGCTCGGCGCGGTTTTGCATCTTCGACCTCACTTCTGGCCTGGACCGGTTTCGCGCAAAGTGCCCTCATGGTGCGGCGTTTCGGGAGAACCTTCCGGCCGCCCGTCTCGCAAGACCGTGCTCGAGGAACCGCGAAACAACATCAAAACCGACTCGCGTTGTGGCCTCTCGGCTGCGACGGGGCCGCGCCGGGCCTGCGCTTCCGCCACAAGGCCTTTAAGGGTCTGGTCCACTAGCGCAACAAATCGGGGTGGGCCAGAAGCAAGGATGAGGCCCTCTCCCGGAGCCGGTTTCACGATATAGCGCTCATCCGAGATGTTGAGCGCGTGGAGGGCGGAGGTGAACGCATCGAAGCTGATCGGGTTCAATACGATGAGCCGGCTTTGCGCCTCGTGGGCGGCGGAGATGTAAAGGACGAGCCCGTCGTAATACCACTGAAGATTGTACAGGGCAGTCAAACGATCAAGGAATTCTCGTGGCGGCAGGTCCGGCATTCGTCCGCGAATCCGGCCCTTGACCTCGGCGCTGACATTGACCCTGATATTGAGATTGTTGCCGAACTCCTGCAGCGCCGCAGGAAGATCCTGATCGAGAACAGTGTAGCTATAAGGGGCGGACGGCAGCGAAAGGGATGCAGCAGACGAGCGCATTATCCCGATACAGACAAAAACGCCGGCACAAAGAATTCTTTTTAGAATATGTACGATCGTGGATCGCGCGAGCATTCCCGGACGCCTTCCGCTCATCATCAAGTTGGAGTTTGGTCCTAGCTCTGAAAGCGAAAAGTGATCTTTAGATGACGTAGTCAGACCGATCTCCGTCAGGTTTTCGTCAGCTCGCCAGCCTATGAACTTGATCGGTTCATCGGTTAACGCCTAGGTCTCACCACACGAGCACAATGACTCATTCCATGTTGTTAGGCGCAGCGCCGATCTCTCCCAGTTCTGCCGACTGTCTTTCCAGTGCCTGCTCGCCCGCAGCTGCTGGCGAGCAGGCGGGCTTTGAGCAGTCCCTAGCGCAAGTATCTGCAAATCAGGGATCTGCTCTCCCGCCTGCGGATCGGCCCGTAGCGGCTTCGCCGATATTGGAGGTCCAGCGCACGAATGTGCTGGCAAGTCCGCCGGGTGACCGAATCCTCCAAACCCTTTCCAGTATGTACCAGGGCCGCGCCGTTCCTCCGGCGGTTGCGTCGGCTGCCGTGACTAATGTGCAGCCTGGACCGGCTACGCAGCCGCTTTTGCAGACGGATAACGTCGGTGCACATGTGGATGTTAAACCGGTTGGAGCCGATTTTGAGTCGATGATGACGAATCTGCGAGACGTATACAGGGACGTTATTCAGGTTTCCCTCGTCTCTAAGGGCACCAGCGCTGTCAGCTCGTCGCTAAACAAGCTGCTATCGGCCGGCTGAGTAAGCTGATGACTGGCGATATGAAGAGGGCTAGCTGTGGCGGCCGTCAATCGTGGCGGCGGCTTCGCATGTGTCTCGCGATGCCCCTTCTCCTCTCGCTGATCGGCTGTAAGGCTGATCTCTACACCAAAATTCAGGAGCGCGAGGCTAATGAGATGCTCGCGCTTCTCCTTAGCAAGGGCGTTGATGCTGTCCGTGTTGTCGCCAAGGACGGGACCAGTACAATCCAGGTCGAGGAAAAGCAGCTCGCTTATTCGATTGACCTGCTAAATGTCGAGGGGTTGCCGCGCCAATCCTTCAAGAATCTCGGCGAGGTGTTCAAGGGATCGGGCCTCGTTGCCTCGCCGATCGAGGAGCGGGCACGTTACGTTTATGCTCTAAGCGAAGAATTGTCGCGCACGATCAGCGATATAGATGGCGTCCTTTCAGCACGCGTCCACGTCGTTCTGCCGAAGAACGACTTGTTGCGACAAGATGCGACCCCGTCCTCCGCCTCGGTCTTCATTCGCCATGGCTCCAGCGCGAAGCTCTCGGCACTGTTGCCGCAGATCAAGATGCTCGTCGCAAACAGCATTGAAGGCCTGTCCTATGACAAGGTCGCGGTCGTCTTCGTGCCGGTCGAGCGCGCTCCAATCGAGCAGTCCGCCGCGCCGGTAGTTCCTGCGGCTCAGTCAGCAAGAGCGGGCTCAGCCCCGTTACTTGCGCTTGCTGTGGGAGGCGCCGGAGCGCTATTCGGCATCGTATCTTGCGTATTGCTGGGCCCGCGCATGCGTCAGTTTGGACGATCATCGCGCAACCTGAGCGTGTTTGGTAGGGGCTCGCGTGTGTCTGCTGAGCAGGAGTCGGACAAAAAGTTGATTGCTGATGCGACATAGTCTGGACGCTCATGTCGGCATCAATGTCATCCACAAAACCCAATCGTTCGTTCACGCTCCCAGCCGATCGGCTGCGCGAGCTCGCTGCCTCGGTCGATCCCGGTCGTTTTGCTGGGCTTCTTGACCCGCTGCTTTCGCCTTCCACGTTGGCTCGGCTACAGCAGAGTTCCAGGCTGCAGCCAAGGCTCGCCGAACTGCTGCTGGGCGGCAAGGTCGAGGTGAGCTGCGCCGACTGGAACGAAGATGCTCTCCTGGGGCATGAGCCGCGGCGGGCTGCGCTGCTCGCGGGCAGCATCTGGCATGCACGCTCTATCCTCAAGCTGGTTTCCAGGCACGATCTGCCGATATTGGTGGAGTTGATCGGTGCAGAATCGCATGCTTTCGCAGTCCGGCATTTATCCAGTGCCGTCGCAACGACCCCGATCGTCGATCCAGAGCAATTGTCGCGACAGATCGAATATGACGGGCACGCTTGTCTCGGCGCCTGGCTCGAAGAGACTTCATCGGTTGGTCGTATCCGCGTGCTTCTACGCTTGCCTGTTGGGACGGCCGCCGAGAGTCCGACTGCTGAACACCGTAGCGCAGCAGGCCCGCTGCTTTCCCTCGTCGTGGCGCATTTGCGTGCAGAGGCTGCCGGAGCATGATGGCCGATGATCCCGCATCACCCGCGGCCCCGCAGATTCGGCCACTTGGACCGCTGATCCCAGCTGCGCAGCTTGAGATCTGGCACGATGCCGTACGGGCGCGAGCCGCTGCCGAGCGGCATCTGCAGCGGGTGCGCGGGTGGGCACGCCAGGCTTATGAGCGGGAAAGGGCGCGGGGCCGCGCCGAGGGTGCAAAGGCTGGCGCAGAGGAAATGGCGCGGCTGATTGCGCAGGCGACTTGTGAACTGGCCCAGCGCAAGGCAGCTCTGGAGCGGGAATTGCCGCAACTGGTCTTCGAGATCGTTCGCGATCTGCTTGGCGCGTTTGACCCGGGTGAGCTGCTGGTCCACGGCGTTCGTCATGCCATCGAGCAAAGATATAAGAACACGGAGGTTTGCCTCCACGTCTCCCCACTGAAGGCCGACCTGCTAGCCAGTGAGTTCAAGGACTATGACGGACTTGAGGGCCGGCCGAAGGTCAGGATTGAGGCGGATCCGGCCCTGAGTGCGGACCAATGTGTCTTGTGGAGCGAGTTTGGCAATGTCGATCTTGGACTTGCCGCGCAGCTGCGCGCGCTGCGTCTCGGGTTTGGCTTGTCAGAGGAAGCTGAATCGTGACCGGGCAACGAGCGACCCATGATGCCGAGGCCGCAGAAGGAAGTGTAGAGGCCGCACTCTCGTCCTTGAGATCTTCCGCCAGGCACATCGATACACGCGCCGTCCGCGGCCGGATCACGCGGGCGGTGGGCACGCTGCTGCACGCCGTCTTGCCGGAGGCCCGGGTCGGAGAGCTATGCCTATTGCAGGATCCTCGTAGCGGATGGTCGCTCGAGGCGGAGGTGATCGGCCTGTTGCCGGACGGGGTGTTACTCACGCCCATCGGGGACATGGTGGGGCTGTCCAATCGTGCGGAGGTGGTGACGACCGGGCGAATGCAGGAAGTGGCTGTCGGCCCCGGTTTGCTCGGCCGCGTCATCGACAGTTTTGGCCGACCGCTCGACGGCAAGGGCCCGATAAAAGCCGGCGAAGCCAGACCGCTGCGCGGCAGGGCGCCCAATCCGATGAAACGGCGCGGAATTGAACAGCCGTTCCCGCTAGGCGTTCGTGTCCTGGATGGCCTTCTGACATGTGGAGAAGGTCAGCGGATCGGAATCTATGGTGATGCGGGTTGCGGCAAGTCGACGCTGATGTCGCAAATTGTAAGAGGCGCGGCGGCCGACGTCACCATCGTTGCGCTGATCGGTGAGCGCGGTCGAGAGGTGCGTGAATTCATCGAACGTCATCTTGGCGAAGCCCTTCACCGTTCCGTCGTTGTGGTGGAGACCTCCGACCGTTCGGCGATGGAGCGGGCCCAATGCGCCCACATGGCGACAGCACTGGCGGAATATTTTCGTGATCAGGGCCTTCGCGTCGTTTTGATGATGGATTCTTTGACGCGCTTTAGCCGCGCCATGCGTGAAATCGGCCTCGCCGCAGGAGAGCCGCCGACCCGGCGCGGATTTCCGCCCTCCGTTTTTGCGCTGTTGCCGGGCTTGTTGGAGCGCGCCGGCATGGGCGAGCATGGCTCCATTACGGCCTTCTATACGGTGCTTGTCGAGGGTGATGGCACGGGCGATCCAATAGCGGAAGAATCACGCGGCATCCTTGATGGCCACATTATTCTGTCCCGCGCGCTGGCCTCTCGAGAGCATTTTCCGGCTATCGATGTGCTGTCTAGCCGCAGCCGTGTCATGGATGCGATCGTGTCGGTGCCGCATCGCAAGGCGGCATCCTTCTTCCGTGATCTGCTCTCACGCTACGCTGAGGCCGAGTTTTTGATCAAGGTCGGTGAATACAAGCAAGGTTCTGATCCGTTGACCGATCGAGCAATCGCCTCGATCGAGCAGCTGCGGGCCTTTTTGCGCCAGGGGCAGGGTGAGGCGTGCAGCTTTGAGGAGACGGTCGCATGGATATCGCGTCTGACGGCCTAAGTCCCGTTCACGCCTCAAAGCTGCGGCTGGTAAAGGACATGCGGGAACGAAGCGCCCTTCGTGAATTGTCCAACATGGAAGCCAAGCGCCACCTCGCGATTCAAGCTGTCCAACAAGCGTGCGAGCATCTTGCACATGCCGAAGAGCGCCGCGCAAAGGTCGAGGCGGAGCTCTATCGGGAGATGCTAGCGGCCGATGCGATATCTGTATGCGAACTGCAGCGACGCTATCATCTCATCATCGGGCGACTCACAGACGAGATCACAGCGGCGCAGTGCGTTCTTGACAAGGCCCGTGCTGCCCAAGAGCAAGCTGAGGCTGCGGCTCTTGAGGCCCGAGCCGTTTGGACCAAGCGTTCAGCGGCGAGCCAGAAATGGCGTGAGATCGATTACGACGTTCGGCGCATCACGAATGCACATTTCGAGGCTGCCGCCGAAATCGAAGCCGATGATGAAGTCTTGCTCCGCTACCGGCGAGGCCGATCAGGGCAGACGGGAGGTGAGCCAACATGATTGCAGATCCTCTCCCGCGCGAGCTAGGGGCCTGCGACGCGGAAGCCGCATCCGCGC
Organism: Bradyrhizobium sp. USDA 336; assembly: GCF_044908355.1. Classification (NCBI taxonomy): domain Bacteria; kingdom Pseudomonadati; phylum Pseudomonadota; class Alphaproteobacteria; order Hyphomicrobiales; family Nitrobacteraceae; genus Bradyrhizobium; species Bradyrhizobium sp. USDA 336. The sequence goes on from NZ_JBIYDC010000002.1 coordinate 7,278,742, forward strand.
CATATCGGCCGGCTGAACGCGCAGCCTTCACGCCGACGCTGATCCTCTCGCACGCCGTGACCTCGTGGCTTAACGAGATCGCAGCGTTGCGTGCGCCTCTGCAAACCCTCCTCGGCGAGAAGCCGCTATCTGTGCGCGTGAGCCGAACCGTCTGGCAGGCGGAGCCGGCTGCGACGTCGATGCTTGATTGCGTCTTCGAAGTAAATGGTGAAACCCTGATCCTGTCCTTGCCAGTTGCGCTTGCGGAAGCGCTGATTGGGACCGTGCAGGATGGCCTTACCTTACCTTCTGAGCCGACGCGTTCGCTGGTCCTGGAACTTGCGCTGGAACCCTTGCTTGCTCCGCTGGAAAGAATGACGCAGCGCAATCTGCAGCTTGTTCGCACCGAGGAAGCGCCGAATACGAGGCCTTATCTTGAATTTGACGTCGCCTTTGGTGAGCTCGCCAGCAAGGCGCGGCTGCTTCTATTCTCACCGCTTGACGGTCCCGTTCCGCCGGCCTTCACCGCCCTCGGCGAGCTGCTCGGCCGATTACCGCGACAGACGGCCAAGCTGCCTTCCGAACTCCCGGTCATCGTTGCAGGCCAAGTCGGTTCGCTTCGCGTCGCGATGGGCGTTCTTCGCCGAGCAGAGCAAGGCGACGCGCTGCTCCCGGACGTAATTCCACTCGCGCGAGGACAGATTATTCTCGCTGCAGACCGATTGTGGGCCCCTGCAGAGATTGGCGGCGACAGGCTGGTGCTGCGAGGACCATTCCGCTTGCGATCCCACCCCCTAACAAGTGAAGATATGATGCCCCAAAACCAGGTGCAACAGCAGCCTCCGTCAGAGGCGGATATCGACAGCATCGAGATCACACTCATATTCGAATGTGGCCGCTGGCCGATGCCCTTGGGGACCTTGCGAACCCTCAACGAAGGCCACGTGTTCGAACTTGGCCGGCCTCTGGATGGGCCGGTTGATATCCTTGCCAACGGCCAACGTATCGGCCGGGGCGACATCGTGCGGATCGGGGACGAGCTGGCCGTCAGGCTGCGCGGCAGGTTGGCGCTTAATGACTGAGGTTCAACCCAGCATCCTTGCGCTTCTTGCGATTACCGTCGGCCTTGGCCTGCTGGCCTTTGCTGTCGTGACAACGACCGCCTTTATCAAGGTCTCGGTTGTTCTCTTCCTCGTGCGCAATGCGCTGGGGACTCAATCGATACCGCCGAACATCGTCCTCTACGGAGCGGCACTGATCCTGACCGTCTTCATCAGCGCTCCGGTCTTCGAGCAGACCTATAACCGCCTTACCGATCCGCAACTTCGCTACCAAAGTTTCGATGACTGGGTGACTGCCGCCAAGGAGGGACAGGAGCCGCTCCGAGCTCATCTGAAGAAATTCACGAATGAAGAGCAACGCCGCTTCTTCCTGTCCTCAACGGAACACGTCTGGTCTGAGGACATGCGCGGCAGCGTCACGGCAGATGATTTTGCGATTCTCGTGCCGTCGTTTTTAATCTCCGAACTCAAGCGTGGATTCGAAATCGGTTTTCTTCTCTATCTTCCCTTCATCACGATCGATCTCATTGTAACGACGATTTTGATGGCCATGGGTATGTCGATGGTATCCCCCACGGTGATATCTGTCCCCTTCAAGCTCTTTTTGTTCGTCACGATCGACGGCTGGTCACGTCTCATGCACGGGCTGGTATTAAGCTACACGACCCCAGGAGGTTGACCATGAACGAAGCCAGTATCCTTACGCACCTGAGTCAATCGCTCGTGCTCTTCATGATCTGGGTTCTGCCGCCGCTGCTCGCAGCTCTCATCTCTGGACTGATCATTGGCCTCATCCAGGCGGCAACTCAGCTCCAGGATCAAACCTTGCCACTGACAGTCAAGCTTCTGGTTGTCGTCGCCGTGCTCGCCGGGTTTTCTCCCGTGCTCAGTGCTCCACTGATCGACCAGGCCGAGCACATCTTCAGCGAGTTTCCAGCACTCACCGCAAGATATTAGCAGAGCTTGGATGGCTGGCCTGTCACCCGCGGAGGCGCAAGCTCTCGTTCAGGGCACGATCGAGCTCGTCGCCGCAACCGGCCTGAGTGCGGCCCGCGCCCTCGGCATCATGCTGGTGCTTCCGGTCTTCACCCGGCCGCGCATCAGCGGTCTGGTTCGGGGAAGCCTTACGATTGCGATCGGCCTACCGTGCCTCGCTCAGATTAAGCTAGGTCTGCAGACCCTGGACCCGAACACGCGCCTAGTCAGCGTTACCATGCTTGGCCTGAAGGAGGTGTTCGTCGGTCTTATGCTCGGCATCCTGCTTAGTATTCCACTATGGAGCATACAGGCAGTCGGCGACATCATCGATACCCAACGAGGAATTTCGAGCCAAGTTGCGGGGGAGGATCCCGCGACGCACAGCCAAGCGTCCGGGACCGGGCTTTTTCTCGGCGTTACGGCAGTTACGATCTTCGTACTCGTCGGCGGGCTGCAGACCATGGTGAGCGGCCTTTATGGCAGCTACCTAGTGTGGCCTGTCTATCAGTTTCTGCCTGCCGTGACAGCGCAGGGTGCAATGGAATGTCTGGCCCTTCTCGATCGCATCATGATGACGACCTTGTTAGTTGCCGGGCCGGTGCTGGCCCTGCTGCTGCTGGTCGATGTCTCAGTCATGATACTCGGCCGTTTTGCATCTCAGCTCAAGCTGAACGATCTCTCCCCAATGATCAAGAATCTTGCATTCGGGGTCATCATGGTTAGCTACGCCGTCTATCTGCTTGAATACGCCGGAGCTGAAATCCTGACCTCGAACAACATGCTTGAGTATCTGAAGAAGCTGTTGAAATGAGCTCTACAAGTGAGGAGAAAAAGCTTCCTCCGACGCCCAAGAAGCTGCGTGATGCCCGCAAGAAGGGGCAGAGCGCCCGCAGCTCGGATCTGGTGAGCGGCGTCAGCGCCTGTGCCGGTTTCGGCTGCCTGTGGTGGCGAGCGGGTGCGATCAAGGACAAGTGGCAAGAGACGGTCCAACTGGTCGATAAATTGCAGGAGCAGCCGTTCACAAACGCAGTGCCACAAGCGCTCAGCGGCTTGCTAGAACTTTCGATTGCCACCGTCGCTCCGTTGCTCGCTGCTGCCGTCACAGCAGCTCTTCTCGCCAATGTCCTGGCCAATGGCGGCTTTATGTTTGCTTCGGAGCCGCTCAAGCCGAAGCTCGAGAAACTGGATCCAATCAAAGGCTTGAAACGCATCGCCTCGAAACGTTCGGCCATCGAGCTTGGCAAGACACTGGCTAAAGTGGTTTTGCTTAGTGCGACTTTCTTTCTCACGGTGACCGCCAGCTGGAAAGCGCTGGTGTACCTGCCAGTCTGCGGGATGAGCTGTTTTGGCTTCGTTTTCACCGAGGTTAAATTGCTGACTGGGATTGCCGCTGGAGCTTTTCTGGTCGGCGGATTGGCTGACCTCCTAATCCAGCGCTGGCTATTTATGCAGGACATGCGCATGACTGAAACCGAGGCCAAGCGGGAGAACAAGGAACAGCAGGGCAATCCGCAGGTGAAGCGTGAGCACCGGCGTCTGCGACAAGAGTCGGCCAACGAGGCTCCGCTCGGCATCAGTCGGGCCACGTTGATATTGCGGGGATCGGCAACGTTGATTGGGCTGCGCTATGTTCGCGGCGAGACCGGCGTGCCGGTCTTGGTCTGCCGTGGCGAGGGCGAAGCTGCTTCACAGCTGCTTGGTGAGGCGCGCGCGCTGCGCCTCAACATTGTGGATGACGATGTCCTGACGCGTCAGCTGCTCGGCCAAGCAAAGCTCGGCAACCCGGTTCCCTCGCAATATTTCGAGTCGGTCGCAAAAGCACTCTATGCGGCGGGGCTAGTCTAGATCATCCTGTCCTGACGCTGCGATCTGCAGAGTGCGCCCAACGGACGCTGGGATCTTGCGCGACGGGCCGACAGGCTCGCCCAGATAGCCTCTGGGCCACGGCTCGCCGACCGGATCACTGGATCAGCTGCGGCGCCAAGCGCAACAACTTGTTCGCCGATTTCGAGTTGCTTTCCGCGCCTGCACCCTCGAGGACGTCGACTTGTACGGCAGCTAGAGGGGCTGCCACTCGGATGACTCGGTACTGCTGATCATCAACTAGGACGGCTCCCATCTGGAGCACGCTCTCAGCGGGCCTGTGGTGCCGACGAGCCGCTCGTTCAGCCAAATTATGGCCGATGGAACAGAAGAACGCCGCCTCCCGCTAGGCTTTCGGCCGTGTAGCGCTGACCGTGGATCAAAAACATGGTCATTGGGACGTCGCGGCTCGGCAGAAGGCCAAGGATCTGCAATATGTCGATCACGGCAGGCGAAGCCTCTTGGGGGCCGTGCGTCCAGTCGTCGCCCAACAACTCTCCCAGTTCAGGCACTTGGGGGAAGGGTTGATGGCCTGAAGCCGGTGCGGCAGACGGCAGGGAAAGGCTTTGTGCCAGTGCCGAGGGAGGGTCCTCACGCCATTCGAAAGGTGCCGGCGAATCAAAGCCGGCGGGAAGACCGCCGTAAATATCCGAGGAAGTCCTCGGTGCCGAAGGCGTAGCTTCACCCGGCGAAGCGGGCCGAGGGTGATGAATGAGCTGAACATCCTTGGGGCCTTCCGGTCCCAAGATAGCGGTGTAGCGTTCGCCGCCGATTTCGTAGTTCATGATTGGATGTTTCGCAACAGGCAAGAAGTCCCAATCCCCCAAGGTGGACAGCATCATGTCGGGGGCCAGCTGGGTGCGATGGGAAAAATTCTCGGGAACGGCGAAGGAAACATCAAACGTATCGCCGACAGCGGGCGACCGCAGATGGACGAGCCGAACATCATTGAGCCCTCCCGGTCCCAAGACGGCGATATAGCGTTCACCGCGAATGTCGTAGGTCTTTATCCGCTGTGCTGCATCCGGCAGGAGGCCCCAGCGGCGAAGCGTGTGCATCATATTGGGCGCGGCCTGGGTGCCGTGCGAGAAATCCTCGGGAACGCTCAAAGACGCATCAAAGGCGTCGCCGGCTGCCGCGAACGTCTGCTCAAGCGTGGTCTGGGCCGCAGCGCCTTGGTCCATCATCCGTCTAGGGTGATCTTCAGAGGCGGAATTCGGCTGCCGCGAGCTCGGCTGCCAAGTCGCGGCATCGAAAAGTGCTTCCTGAGCGATACCTTGCACCGGCGAGGGGATGGTTGGAGTCATCGTTGGCCAAGGCCCCGGTGCATCGAAGGCCGGGGCCGGCAAGAGGTTCTCGCGATCCGCGGCATCGAAAAGCTCTTCCTGAGCGACACTTTGAACCGGCGAGGGGATGGTTAGACTCATCGTTGGCCAAGGCACCGGCTTGAAGGGTGGGACCAACAAGAGGTTCTCGCGATCCGCGGCATCGAAAAGCTCTTCCTGAGAGACACTTTGCACGGGCGAGGGGATTGTTAGATTCATCATTGGCCAAGGCGCCGGTGCATCGAAGGCCGGGGTGGGCAAGAGGTTCTCGCGATCCGCGGCATCGAAGAGCTCTTCCTGAGCGATACCTTGCACCGGGGAGGGGATGGTTGGACTCATCGTTGGCCAAGGCACCGGTGCATCGAAGGTCGACGCTGGCACGAGGTTCTCGCGATCCGCTGCATCGAAAAGCTCGTCCTGGGCGACACTTTGTATAGGAGAATGGGCCGCTAAACCCAATGCATGCCTGACCTGCGGAACATCGAACCCGGGCGGCAATGAGCCGCCCCCATCCGCGACGCTCCCCATCGCGTGCCCATCGGCCGGGGGCATGGGCGAGGGCGCGGACGGCTGAATGACCTGACGCGAGCTGCCTCCTTCCCCGCCTAAATTGTTCTGCAGGGTAGTCGCGCGATAATCCCGAAGGCCGTTCAAGGCGGCGACGAGCGTCTTGTCCTTTGGAAACAACTTATCTGCGTGGCCAAGCAGTCTATCATCACTGAGCTCGGCCATGGACAAGGGTCGGAGCGCTACCGCCAACTTCCGCAGATGGCTCGCATAGCTCTCGGCCGTTCTCTTGCCGATCCGTCGACCAAAACCCGCGTTGGCGGCCTTCCTGATGAGCCTCTCATCTTCCCTGGAAGGACGATAATGTGTTGAGATGGGGCCAGCGTCGGCGTCAGGATCGCGGTACTGACTGACCATTGACAATGCTGGGGCGATGACCTTATCGCCTGGCAGCAGCTTCTTAGCGTAACCGGCCAACGTATCGTCATCCAGCCCAGAGATTGATTTGCCAGACTTCTTCAGTGCGTCGGCCAATTTGCGAAGCCGACGATCATAAATTTCGACGGTGGTTTTACTCGGCGGTGGCCCTCGATCGAGAGCAGCGGCCGATGCCGCCTGGATGAGGCGATCGTCTTCGTCAGTGACATCATACAATGCCGCGTGAGGATATACGGGGCCCGCCTCTCGCGCGCCTGCCAGGTGCTGCTCAAACGCAACATGCGGCTGTTGCGGCTGTTCCACGCTGCCATCTGACGCAGTGGACTCTCTATCGGCTGGGTTGATCGTGTTGAATCGGTCCATGGTCAGTCCGCTGGCATCGCTTTTTCGTTATTTCGCTACTCACGTTAGCTTTCCAAAATCTGACGGGGCCCGGCGGAAAGGTAGAATGACATGTGAATGATGGCCGGCGTGCGCTGTAGCATCGCTCGAGCAGGCAAAAGAAAGCGCCGGATGAAAAACAGCGTCTTCAACTGAAGTGTTGAGCTGAAATGGTGGTGTGATGCGCCACAGCGTTCGCGATCGTCTTGATCTTCAGATCTCGGTCCCTTCACGGCGCTATGATCGTGAGGACCGGGCCATCCGGGGGCTTTCGATTACTCGGAGGTCGGGCGTGAGGCGGCGACGGGGCGCTCGCTCCTTGAACCAACGAGATATCGGTATGGGCGGCACCAGAATTGAGCGCACTCTTGCGCGTTCCTGACCAGCATTCCCAGGAACGCGCGCCTGAAGCCGCGTGCATTCAGGCACCCAGGACAAACCATGTTATTGTTCGCTTAATCCGATGTGCCTCCTACATAGCGTCCAGCGCGGGGCAACTGTGGTACTCGCGCAAGAGGGCATTGCATTGATCGGATAGGACGACGATGATGCAGACCTGCTGCCGAGCGCGTTACTGAACTGGAGCCACAAATGGGTGCTCCATAGCCATAACGGCGCGGAGCCAAACGACCGACGTGGTCGCCACGCCTAAGTCACCCTCTTGGAGACGCCCCATAGATCGTAGGCTCGGTCTTCCGCCCTCGATCTCGCTTAGGCACGTCCGGTCACGGTTTAACTGTCGAAGCGCTCAGGGTGGTGATGGCGGCCTTGTTGAGCACGCGCACGCCACGTGGAATTTCTGGACGAAATCCATTGGTGCGGGTGAACAAGATCCGCCATCCGTTCTCGCTGAAAGCTGTGCAGCACGTTGCGCTTGATCGTCACCGCTCCCGAAACATAGCGCGGGTTTGTGTGTCACGATCGAGCCGCCTCTCCTTGCTAGCCACATGGCAGCAGCGATTGTGATTTCCGGACATTCGCCAAAAATCGCTATCGGAGCGGCTGCACATTCGGTTCTGTCGTTCCCGCCGCGTTCGGGGCTGCCGTACCTGCCCCATCTTCTCTGTTGCTCTTGTTACGCGGGGCGAAGGTACCGTAGTTGGCCAGAGGAATGGCGGCGCGATCGCCATTACTTGTGATGACAGACCGATTATCCAGCAAGTCGAGCGGATCGTTTACCATAACTGCCAGATTGTTTTTGGTCGAGCAACCAAGCGTGGGTTCGAACGAATTGTCGTTCACGGCTGGTCCGACGATCAAAAGCGACGGACAGATCGGAGGATGGGCATCAAAGGTGATCGCCTCGATCCTCACGCCGAAATGGGGCGGTAAATCGACGGGGGAAGCGGACAGGCGGATGTTATAAGGTGAAACGCCCATGGCGCGGGCCTCGTGCGCCACTTGGGCAAGGAGCCTGGGTGAGCCGGTGGCATCCACATGGAGCGCATCCCGCCGGCCGCCACTGGCGTTCGCGATAAAGCTCCGCAGTTGACGCTTTTCGGAGCCACGCAGGCTCCGCAGGAACAAGATACGTTTCTTCTGCTCGACCTGTATTGCTTGTTCAGCCGGCCCGAGATGGATCGAGGCACTATTTGCACAGCCACCCAATGTTGCTCCTATAGCGATCAAGTGACACAAATGTCGCAAGGTCATATGACGATCCTCATTCGATGATAAAGCCGGCACTGCCGGTCAATCCTGGTGCGCTGGTGCGAGGAGCATCGCGGTCTCGCGGAGGCCGGGCCACCGTGTTCGTCAAAATGCGCCCCGCGTCTGAGGGCGGTGAGATGCGATCGCTCGGCGCACTCATCTTGTTCGGGTTCGATGCCGGCCGCACGATGTACGGCGTGACAATAATGACCAGCTCGGTTTCACGTTTTTGAAACGATGAAGAGCGAAACAGCGCACCGAGGATCGGCACATCGCCGAGCCAGGGAAACTCGCCGATATCAGTGTTGAAGTTGCGCCTGATGAGGCCGCCGATTGCAAAGCTCTGACCGCTGGCAAGCTCCACAACGGTGCTCGCGCGCCGCGTCGAGAGTGCAGGGACCGCCATGCCATTGATTTTGACTTCGCCTTGGCTCGACAGTTCACTGACTTCGGGCTTCACACGTATATTGATCTGATTGTTGCTAAGCACAGTTGGGACGAATTCCAGGCTGACGCCGAACTGCCGGAATTGGACGGAAACCTGTCGATTGTCCTGCATGACCGGAATGGGAAATTCCCCGCCGGCGAGAAAGCTTGCGGCTTCGCCGGACATCGCCGTCAGATTCGGCTCAGCCAGGATAGAGGCGAGGTGCTCGCTCGCGAGAGCGTCGAGAACAGCGCTGAGATTGGTATTGCCGGCACTAAACCCGATTCCGATCGTGCCGCCGCCGCCGGCCGCGCCGGACCCGCCCCCTTTTCCCGTAATAAGGAAAGCGCCGTTTGGGCCGGAGGCGGTGAAGTTGATATTGAGATCCTTGACGGCGCTGCGGGAGACTTCTGCCACCCGTACGCTGAGATTCACCTGCAACGAGCCAGCCACCTGGATCTTGTTGGCAACCAGCGCGCCCGCCCCAAGAAACTGCTCAGTGACCTTCCTGGCGTTCTCGACGACATCGGCAGTGGGCGCGGTCCCGCTAAGAATCGCGCCCCGGGGAGTATAGCTGACCTGTATCGGATAGTCGCCGACCTCAGCCCTTAGCGCGGCCCGCAGATCCTCGATCGGTTGGGTAACGACAATACGCAGCTCAGCCAGAGCCTCTCCCTTGTCGTTCAGGGCGAACAGGCTGGTCCGTCCCGCCTTTTTGCCAAAGACGAAGATCGTGGTGTTTGAGGGCGCCTGATAGTCCGCAATCGCCGGGTCGGCGACAAAAATGCTCGCAGCCGGTCCGGTCAGATGAACTGTCTTGCCCTGTGAGGAAGTAAGGCTGAGCGTGCCGGTGGTGCTGCCAGACGCCGCGCGTGGCTGTTCTGCTGTGCCATCTCGCTTTGTCTGAGCTGTGGCAGCAAACGGAAATAACAGAGCGACTGCGCACAGGGTGTACCAGAGGCGGCGAAAAGTGGCACAGTGCGAGCGGCCTGCCACCATGGACGGCTCGTCAGCGCCGGCGGCATTGTTAACGATGTTCAAGGGAGTGTCGCTTTCAAGTTCGATCGGCTAGGCAGCCGAGGCTGCGCCAATGAGTTCAAGGGTGTAACCGACACCGCGCGCGGTCTTGATCCTGAGCGTTGCACCCGCCTGGCTCAAATGCGTGCGCAAGCGATAGATCCCGACTTCCAGCGCATTGGTCGAGACCTCGTCGTCAAATGTATACAAGCTATCTTCGAGCGATGCGCGCGGCACGGTACGCCCCGCGCGATTGAGCAGATGTTCAAGAATGCACACTTCACGGCGCGCAATTCTGAGGAGTCGACCACCAACCGAGACTTGTCGCGCGATCGGATCGAAATGCAGATTCCCGAATGTCACGACCGGCGCCGTCATTTGCGTTGACCGTCGCAGAATCGCTCGCATGCGAGCAATGAGTTCGTCGGTAGCCACGGGCTTAGGCAGAAAATCATCCGCGCCCGCATTAAAAATCGCAATCCGCCGGCCGAGATCATTGAGACTGCTCATCATCATGGTGGGCATTGACCGTCCCTCGCGCCGCAACTGCTTCAGCCAGTCCAATCCGTCTCCATCGGGCAAAGTCGATTCGAGCAGGACCATGTGGTAGTTCGCGCAATCGAGCGCGGCCGCCGCCTCATCCAGCGTGCGTGTTACGTCAACGGCGAAGCCGCAACCTAACAGCACTTCCTTCACGTGGCGGGCAAAGTCCGCATGGTGATCAACCAGGAGAATTCGCATTTCATTGCCTCTCGTCCATCCACGAAGATCTGAGCGCGTCACGATTGAGCATGGGGCTCGATGGAACTGAGAGGAGGCTGGACTGGCGTGAGTTTGGACAGCCCGAAACGAAAGGGCGGAGCATGTTGACTGGCGATCAATATCTGCGGGTCGATTGTTGGCGGATGGACCACGGACCGCTGCGGCCTGCTTACGGCGTGGGCGCCGCTCAACATGCCCCTCATGCCAGATCTGATTTTGTTTAAGAGGGTGACAGCCGCGGCAGCCCGCTGACGCGTCCGTGGGCCGATCACGGCCGTTCTTGCACGCACTGACCCGGCCCCCGCAGTACGAATAGCGCCGAGCCGCGCAAGCGAAACCCAAGCGCGGGAGACGATCGGATTTGTGGCTGAACAGATGAGCGAAACCGACATGGAAACTCCCCAATTCGTCTTGGTCTGCGGCCAGTCTTGCTGGGCTGTCGAGCCTGTCGTGTCGTGAAGTCACGACAGTGCAAGTCTTTCCGGTATTCAAGGACACATCACGCGAGGCATCTGGCCACTGGCTTCACAGGCCGAGATGCACGCCGAAACGATCAATGCCCATCGCGGCCGGAAGAGCACCCTCTCGCTCGCAATTGTTCGCACGCAAGGTGTCAACCCTGCTGAAGTTCTGACGCGCCCGAGGTCCCTGCACATGTCGTAGCCCAGCGAAAGCTGCGAGCGATTGCAGGACCGAGCTCCACAGTTTTGCGATCGCGCATAGATCCCAGTGCCTACACCAGAACCACTTCGCCTCACGGAGTGCACAGCGCCATGATCGGATCTCGATTTCGGAGTTGGAGTGTGCCCCGCAAGGCCGAGATAGCGGCCGCCAGCGTTCTTCTCGGACGGCGCATCTTGATTCGCTTGGGATAGGATCGGCGCTGCGTCCTTCGATCTCCACATAGGCGGTGTGGGACGCTGGCCCTGGAGAGGAGCTATTCAGCAGCATGATTGGGCGGCGCAGCGGAGCATTGTTCTTTTGAGACGTTCGCAATTCTTGCTACCTGTCAGGAAGAGTTCACGCGAGCGGGGTCGGTGTCGCGACTGTCAGAAATCCTACAATCTGACGCTAGGTGAGGTTCAAGTGCTTTTGACCGCTGGTCCGTAGCGGTGCTCTCGAACTCGCAAGGAGTCTTTAGCCACGACGACACGTCCTAACCAAACTATCGAGTTGCGCGTAGCGCGCGTCCCTCTCCTTAATGTCGTGAGCATTTCGTCGGTCCAATCAAAGCGTAGCTTGAGCCAAAGGCGATGGCAGTGTGTGAAGGCGGTCGTCTTTGCTGGCCCTTTAAGTGTGACGTCGCTGTCGAGCGGTCGACCTTGTGCGTGCGAATTCAGCAGGGAGACAGTGGCGCCCCGTGATGCTTCTATGCGAGGCGCAGGAGCTAACCTATGGGATGCAGGCGCCGGAGCTCGCAAGCTGATTTGATCGGCAAGGGACTGGAAGAATTGCGAAACGACATTCTTGAATGCTGCCTCCATACATCACGATCGACTATGGAGCTTTTAGGCAAGATCGGCAAAATCGATTCTTTTGATGGAACGCATCCAGGTAGCGAATAGACAATTGTGCGACGGCACGGCTTGCCGCGTGAGCGAGACTCTATTGAGTTGGTCTTTGATGCGATCGCGTTCGAGCTCTTGCGATTGATCGCACCATCAATGGCAGGTCGAGCTGCGGAAACGATCGATGCGCGGCTTTAGTGGCTCACCTCATCTGAACTTTCTTCCAAATGTGTCGGCGGCGGCTGGGTCGATGCGAGGAGGCCGCAGCACCCGAACGAGGCCGGGCAAGAACAAACAATGGCACGAGTGCGTCCTCCGCCACACTATCGGGTACCTCTTTGGGATGTGGGCGCCCCTCCGTCCCTCGCGCGGGTCAAGGGATAGGTATCAGAGCCTGTGGCCAAGCCATTATCGTTGTTCCTGAAGCGGGCTCGCTGGGACGACCCTTCCTTCCGGTGGTCATCTAGTCAGCATTAAGGGACCTACGAGCATGGCGCAGTCGCCAGTTGACTGATCGTTACTCTCCAGTCTTCCGCTTGAAGGGATTGTCTTTACTGGCGACTCGATAGCTTTCCAAATTGCCGCCCAGGAACAAGCGCTCTGTCTCACTAGTTGGCGTTCTGCCAAGCGAACACATCAAATCCACATCCGCATCGATGTTGTCGCTATCCTCCACATTCATTGCAAGGCCAATACTGCTCAGTACGTCGTCGGGCGTCCAGACCGCAGACTTCGGCACGACGTAGGTATGCAGCTTGTCGGCATTGTTTGCAATCGCTCTCGCCCAGTGGTCTCGGGAGACGCTGAGTTTCGAAGGGTCTTCGACCAACGACACGAATGGAGAAGCGGTCTTACCGCGCATATGCCATCCAGCCTGGCGTGCCAGGTCCAGGGGATATCGCTCCAGAGGATCTCCAATGGAAGAATGATCTCGCGCCGTGTTACGGACGTGTGATATTGCAGATGTGGTGTCTTCCGTGCGCGGTTTGCAATCGCTGTCCTGGTTCTGGAAACGATGCAGCTTGAGATATGTCGATGCCGCTATATTGTCGAAAATGCGATCCCGGTCGACACCGTTGTCCCTCGCTAGCGCCCATCGCGCTGATTGCTTTTCGGCGAGGGCGATCTCGTTCTTGAGCTCTTGAAGCGTGGCGCCCATTAGCGTTGCCGCAAGCTGGGCGCGCGCGCTGACAAATGATGGGGCTGGATAGCGACTGCTTTCCGAGGCCGCCGCGCCTGGCGCAGACGAGGAGCTGGCGGCGGCGGAATTTGCCGCTATGGGGACTGAAGCCGAGGTTGGGTAGACCGAATCGACGTCGTCTGGATTCAAGTCATTCAGCTGCTGCTCGAAGCTTGCTTGATCGTCTGAATTGGGCGCCGGTGCGCCGATCTGGGTGTTAAGCTCGTCCTGTGGCCCGTGGACCCGGCGCGGCTCCTCTAGCGGGTTGTAAACCTCAAAGGGAGTGTCTGCGGCATTTGCTGGATCAACATTCATCTCTCTCTCCCTTCGAAGTGCAGGCGGTCGGCGTAGATTGTTGCAGGTGCAGCTTTCGAGAAGCTGACGGACCAGGAAGGAGGTGATTTAGCTTTGGAATGAGTCGAATAGATTCAGTCAGCGAGGCGAATGGTCAGATGGACGGAAGCCGCGCGAAGCGAGGGATCATACACGGTGCTGCCTTGTGCCTTCCGGCATTGCTGTTCGATCAGGCCGAGATCGGGTCCCCTGAGTGAGCTTTTTCGGACCCCGCGTCGGGTTCGCTCCACCACCTCATTGCGGACGCTTCATCTGGGGAGACGGCCCTTGCACAGCAAGACGGACGAACTGGCGCTTGCGGCTGGTCGAATTTCTTTCGGAGATCGTCTCCTTATGCAGATGTGAGAACTGCATTATCTCGCCCGTGCGGACTGCGACGGAGAAGCGCAACCGGCTTCCGTTTTGTTGTTTCCAAGCGGAGGGCGACCCTGTGCAGATCGTTGTAGTCGACGCGCGCGAAGCTAAGCCACTTCAGCAAACCTGACCTACGAGGTTGTGATGTCGGAATAGCTATCACAGCGACTTGCGCCTCGTTGCGACAGGCTGCTTTTGTACAGACGCGAGCGCGCGTTGTGTCTGGAATCAGACAAACAGCTTGCGAGCACGACGTCTTTAAATGCGCAATCTGCGGTACTTATCGAGGGAGAAGAGCATATGAAGTTTACTGGCCGAGCACTAATGATCCTGTTGTCCTTGCTTTTGGCCGCGAGCGTGAGCGCGCCGGCGAGCGCCGATGAGCCCTCGCCGAAATACACCGAGGTGCTCAGTGCCCTCCAGGCGGGGAAGAATGTAAAGCTGATACTGGACATGAGCCGCTGTACCACCGCGGAGGGTGGCAAGCCTGCGTCGGCGACGCAGGCCGGTCTGGTCATCAATGCCTTCAGGGTGACCGTCCAGAACGGCATCAGCTTCGCCAATGCTCATCAAACCGTTGACAGCTCCGGACACGCGGTGACCGAGTACATCCGCCACAGCCTTAGCCGCGAAGGCAAGCTGACGGTGCGAGCCTCGAAACTTGTTGTCGGGACCACCGAACTGGTGAACCAGGGCGAATTCATCTGCGAACTGCCGGATGGCGCAAAGTTCATCTGGTAACGAAGAGCACAGAGCAGAGGGCCCTTCAAAGACTTGATCCTTTAATCGTGCGGGCACCTTCGCACGGATGCGGAGCCTTTCGATCGTCAGGAACGATCAGAGTGTTTCTGACGGTCGTTTCGACGGACGAGGATCAAGTTGCACGGACTTGATGCTCAGGTAACTCATGATGGCCGCCGATCTCCATTCAAATCTCAGGGATTGGAAGATCGGCGGTTCAGGCAGTCGTCGTGTGGGGTGGAGCCAAGGCTCTCAGTTGAGCGCTTCAGATGAGCTCGCCAAGGACGTCCTCACGCTGTCTACGATCATCGTAAGAATTATTTCCAAGTCGATGCAGCCGCGGGCTCGCGATGATGACACGCGAGCCTGGACCCCGAGGATGCGCTCGTATCTTTCATCCGCCTCTTTTGGGATCCTTTTACCTGAAATCTCAGTGCTGCCGAATGCAGCCACAAGGTGATTGAGCCATCCGCTTAAGATCATCTGGGCTCGCCGCTATGGGTTTGCTCACCGCTCGTAAACTGCGTTCGGGCGCAGATCTAAGCTCTCTGAGCAAACGATCTGTGGTTTCGGCAGCTTGAGCAGTTGCCCGCGGTGCCGACAAGCACCTCTTTCAGCCAGATTGCACCCAACGGAAGAGGGGAGCGCGGCCATCGGTTGGGCTGATCGCGTTGTATCGATCCATGCTGTGGTCGGCGGGCATGGCTACCGCGTTCTATTGCTACTCATCTTAGCTTCGCAAAACCTGACCTGGCCAGGCGGAAAGCTAGAATGAGCAATGATCGGCAAGGGCCGTTACAACCAGAGGATAAGTGCGGCGAACTTTTAGAGACGATACAGGTTCGGGCTGAAACTCTCATGTTTCCAAGCGCGGTACGCGGCCAGTCCGCGGCGCAGTTGGACCGGAGTATCATTCGTAGCGTGAAACGCTACCTTTGAGTTTTCCGAGCGTCGGAAAATGCAAATCACCCTTTCCGACGCCTGTACCACTCAGTCGTTTGTTCCTGACTTTTTGTATGGATTAGATGCGCTAGCGGTTCGATAGTCATCTAGGTTCCCGCCCAGAAATAGTACCTCACGCTCCTCAGTTGGGGTATCACTCACCCATGCCAGAGCGGGTTCATCATTCTCAGTCCCGTCCTCGAGAATACTGACGATGTCTTCCGCCGTCCAAGTTGTGACCCTCGGCACCGTGTAGGTGTGCAACTCATTCGCGTTTTCCGCAATTGCTTTGGCGCCATACTCGTTGTCATCGTCCGGCGAAAGGAGCAGTTGTGAGGCCTCCTCGGACAACGACACAAAAGGCGAAGAACTGGTATCTCCCCTCATGTGCTCTGCCGCTGCGCGACCCAGATCAAGTCGTTGGCCTCCCCAGATATTCCAGGGGGCGGCCTCGTAACGCAAAGCGGCCATGGAACGCAAATGGGCCATCGCGCTTTGGCGGTCCAACGCATGTGGCTTGCAATGGCTGGCGTGGTTTTGAAAGCGCTCCAGCTCCACGTATGACGATCCCACCACGTCGTCGTAAACGCGGCCACTATCGACGCGGTCGACTGATCCACTCGCTCGTGACCATCTTGCTGATCTTTGCGCAGCGAGTTCGATTTCTCTTCTGAGTTCCGCAATGTTAGCGCACGCCAGCGTTGCGGCAAGTTGAGCGCGTGTTCTGACAAAGGATGCAGCCGTGCACCTTTCATTCTCCGGGATAGCTCGCGCTTTCTTGTTACCGTCCGTTACCGTCCGGCTCGATCCAGCCCCGGGTGAAGCCAATGCTGCGAGGATTGGCTGAGACTCTCTAAGCCGCTGCTCAAAGTCTCCTTGCGCTGTCTCTTCTTGTTGCGGCTCGAGGTAATTCATCCGAGCCTCGGATCGGTTGACGTCCTCAAATGGGTCCATGTCGGTCTCCCTTTGGTAGCCTTGTCACTATCATTCGTACGAAGTTGATCCGATAAGGATCAGAACCGAGACGCCCGCAATGTCGATAAAAGCGCACCGGCTCCGGTTCTCGAACCGATCGGTGTGTTGAGGGCGTACGGGTCGGACTGACTGCCGATCCAAGTCATTCTTCTGTTCCAGAGTTTGGGCCATCAAGTCGGCCTGCTGTCCGGATAAAGATGCTGCCATGCTAGAAGGCTTAGCTGTCGAACAGCTGACCAGACTCATTGCTTGAAGAAAACGCGGGTTCCTTTCCGACTACCCCCGCGAGCTGTTGTTCATTGCGGAGCAGAGTTTGTGAGATACGGCCATCGTCACTATCCGCTCCACGGCAGGGCCGTGTGAAGGTCCGGGGAGAAGCAGCGCGGCGGAAGCGCTGCTATCGGTGAGCTTGAGCGGCGTGGAGAAGTATGCCTGGGCCAGCTTGCATCGGCTCCGAGTGGATCTCCTTGAAATGCTCGTCAAGATGCTAGCTGGATCCGAACAGCTGAGTCTGGCCGCAGCCGTCAGGCTTGTGTCCGGGCCGGGGTGGCGTGAAGCTCATTGTCCTCTGTTAGGACTGCTGATGCGAGGCGTCGCGTGGGTGCGCCGGGCGCTGGTCGCAAAAAAAAAGAGCCGGGCGTGCGACTCCGATCCAGGCATCCGCAACACACGGGTAGTGGCCAAACTCAACATTAGAAGGCTGTACGGCCGCGAAACGTTGAACTGCCAACCAGACTTGGCTGGGCCACAAACGATTCGGGCGCATAGAACCCGCGGCGGCAAAGAATGGCGCACGGGCGCCTCAGTTCGGAAAAGAAAAACGGGGCGTTGACGTTTGCAGCCGATGCGCCACACAATGCACGACAACGTTGGTCGCGCCTTACGAACATATCGCCGCACAAGCCTTTGGTGTGACCTGTAGGCGCAGGGCAATTTCCGCGCTCCGTCGTATCGGCCCCTCCTTCCCATCTCCGAGCCCCGGCGCGTTTCCGGTCAAAGTAGCGATAGATCCCAGGCACCGACGCATGAAAATTGATAGCATCAGTCTTCCTGGGTCGATCCAAAACGACCAGCCGGGATGGCCGAAGGAAGCAGCTCTTGGCGCTCGCGGGCTGCACTCCTGTTGCTAACGGCAGGACGGTGATGACTTAGGTCGGAACGCCGGGGCTGCGGTCGTCCTCCATGCTGGCGCGGAGCGTGTCGTCCCTGATCTTTCTCGCCGGAGATGGCCGCAGACCTCGAGGCTAGCACGGATCGAACTGGCATTGATGAAGCTGATCGCGCGCGAGTCATCACGACAGGCGCGCCCCACCTCACCTACCGGTAAGAGACGCACTGCGATACCCCAACTGAGTGATTTCGTGAACGTTGATGCTCCCGATGTTTGACGCTCCACGGCAGCCTGTCGTCAAAAGTGACTGAGTCCGGTGCACATAGCGAGCGCGCTCACGAAGGGGGCCTCGAGGACGGGCATTCTTGCAAAGTCGCGGTCGGTCATCATACCGATAGAAAAAGCGAGAACATGCGGCGCCTGCAAGA
The DNA here is from genome assembly GCF_044908355.1 of Bradyrhizobium sp. USDA 336. Classification (NCBI taxonomy): domain Bacteria; kingdom Pseudomonadati; phylum Pseudomonadota; class Alphaproteobacteria; order Hyphomicrobiales; family Nitrobacteraceae; genus Bradyrhizobium; species Bradyrhizobium sp. USDA 336. Next base: position 7,296,723 of record NZ_JBIYDC010000002.1, read on the forward strand.
CAATCAAGCGAAGATCCGCAGGATCTTCGAATGCAGCGGGCGCCACGGTGGTGCAGAACAAAGCTCAGCACCCAAAGCATTGCCTTACCGAGGCATCTATAATCTAGAATGTTTCATCGCAATATTAGATGGTTGCTTGGCGGGGCCTTATTGATCGGATGTCGCTTTGCAACGGGGCAGCATGCGATCAACAATGTCTCGCCAAATCTGTCGTGTGTTCTCGAGCGCATCAATTCGTGTCCTTCGCTTTGAGCCGGGCGCTGCCAATTAAAGTCGCTGCAATCACGTAGCGCATGTTCGGGAAGCGTGATCAGAGACCATTTGGGCTAAGCGATGGACAGATAGACGTCGCAATAGAAGGGGATGCCAACAGACGATAGTAGATTGAAATACTCAACTATTGCGTTTGCGTGGTCTCGACCTCTAAAGATCCTCTAGTCGATCCTTGCTCGCCCGATCGCGAGTCCAAAACGTCCGATCGCGAATGGGCATCAGAACACCTTACTGAGGAGCAGCTGGCTTGCTGATGAATTCTGGAGCTCCGATGTGAGTGTACTCGTGTGGGATCATCTAGCCGCTGGAAACTGGCTGTCAGGACGGCGTCAATCGGCAACTACCGTGGTCGAAGCTCTTTTGAGCTGCGCCCGCGCGCAGAACATCACAGCACGTAGCCGAATCTTCTTCGGTGAGAGTCCTCTAGCATCAGCCGACGGTTTGTATCCATGCCTCAAATCTGTTGCCCGGCGCACATCCAGCGTGAGCTTGCGCGAAAGGGCGGGGCGGTCGCCGAGATTGACTTGTCCTCAAGGGCCCACCAAGTGGCTCCGAGGCCGCATTCGGGGCTGTGATGTCTTCGGTTAACTCCATGCTTCATCTTGGCCTAAATCTTCATGGCGCTGGTGGCCATTCCGCCGCGTGGCGCTGGCCGGGCACAAATCCAAGCGCCTTTTTCGATATCGAGCACTACGTCCGGGCTGCGAAGGTTGCGGAGCGTGGTCTGCTGGATGCTGTATTCCTCGCCGATACTCCTGCGATAAGTTTCGACATTACGCACCAGCCACCGCTGAATGGGCTCGAACCCACCCTAGTTCTTGCGGTGATTGCACGCGAAACGCAGCGGATTGGCCTGATCGCGACAGCGTCGACGACCTACAATGAACCATACAATCTCGCTCGGCGTTTCCAATCGCTCGATGTCATCAGCCGTGGCCGCGTTGCCTGGAACGCAGTCACGACGTCGAGCCCGGCGACGGTAGCGAACTTTGGCGGTCGAGAAGTCGGGCGAGCGGATCGCTACAGACGGGCCGAGGACTTCGTTGAAACGGTCCGTGCTCTCTGGCTGAGCTGGAGCGGCGAGGTGGTCATCGCCGATCAGGCTGCGGGAGTTTACGCAGATCAGAGTCAATTCCGCCTGCTCGATCCCGATACCAATAGTTTCGGCATCCGAGGCCCACTGACGCATCCCGCTTCGCCCCAAGGTCACCCAGTCATCGTTCAGGCGGGCGGTTCGGAGCCCGGACTACGGCTTGGTGCCCGCAGTGCAGATGTCGTGTTTGCGGCCGCCGGGGACTTGACGACGGCTCTGCGGGAGGCAGAGCGCCTGCGTGCGCTCTCTCGGCAATTCGGCCGCCCTGCGGCTCCGCTCATCCTGCCGGGCCTTGTCACCTGTATCGGGGGCACCGAGGAAGAAGCGGCTCGTCGCAAAGAAAAGCTTGATGGGCTGCTCGATCTGGAGCGCGCCATTGGCGCCCTTGCAAGAAGCATGGGTGTGGCGGTCGAGAAGCTCAGCCTCGAAAGGCCAATCCCGGAGGAGATTCTGCCTGATGCAGATCATGTTCCGTTTTCTGTCGGTCACCATCGCACGATTGAAGCTCTGGCGCGTCAAGGTCGGACGGTTCGCGAGATCATCAGCAGCGTTCAAGCTTTTGGCCACCGCTTGCTTGTGGGTACACCCGAGCAGATCGCGGACTCGATTGAGGCATGGTTCCGCGCCGGCGCGGTCGATGGTTTCAACATTATTCCGGATGTTCTCACCGATGGCACTTCAGCGTTTGTCGACAATGTGGTTCCCATCCTGCGGAAGCGCGGGCTGTTTCGCAAAGAATATCTGGGACAGACATTGCGAGAGCATTTCGGCATTTCTACTCCGTTCGAGCCGGCACGAGCCACAGCTAGCTCACCGCTCTGACGCTTCCTCAACACCAAATCTCTGGAGCTCGGATATGCACTTATCGAATGCGCGGTCAGCGAGGCGCTTCACTGGCAAGTTCAACCCTCGAGCAAGAACACTGGCGGCTACCCTTGTCATGCTCTTGGGCCTGTCCCAATTGGCGCCCAGCGTTCATGCGCAGGAAGGCTTAGCCGGCAGCGTAAAGCGAGGAGGCGTTATTCGCTATGGGCATTTTCAAGAGCCTGCCTGCCTGTTCGGAGGATGGGTCCAACAATGGTATCTGCAACGCCAGTACAGCGATAATCTGGTTGCGCGCAACGAGGACGGCAAGATTTTGCCATGGCTGGCCGAGTCTTGGACCATCTCCGACGACAAAAAGGTGTACACATTCGAGATAAAACCGAATGTAAAGTTTACCGACGGGACTGCCCTCGATGCGCAGGCCATCGCTGACAATATCAATGGTTGGCTCAGCAATGACCCCGATCTTCGCAATCCGACTGCCGCTCCTTATCTCGGCGATAGCTTCGAATCGGCAAGAGCAATTGCTCCTCTGAGGTTGCAGGTAAAATTGAAGGTGCCGTTCCAGCCCTTGCTGAACGTCTTCGCCCAATCCTCACAAGGCATTCTCTCGCCATCGGCACTCAAACGTGGACTTGCGGTCAATTGCGAGAATCCCGTCGGTTCAGGTCCATTCATTGTCGACAAGTGGCACCATGGGCGAGAAGTCATCTTCCGCCGCAATCCCGACTACAATTCGGCGCCGGCCACCGCCAGACATCAGGGGCCGGCTTACGTTGACGGGATCAGTTGGAAGTTTCTGCCCGATCAGACTGTCCGATACGGCTCGCTGATCGCGGGGGAGACCGATGCCATATACGATATTCCGGCTGTCGCATGGAAGGACGCCAACTTCCGCTTTCCAGTATTGCGGCACCTGACGGGGGGCACCCCCCTGCGCCTCGCATTGTATACGGCCCGGCCCCCATTTGACGACGTGCTCGTCCGCAAGGCCTTTGCCTATTCTACTGACCGAAAGGCCGCGGTCGACACATCCTTCCTCGGCTCTTTACCGTTCGAAGGCAACGGTGCGCTAAGTCAGAGCTCGCCGGAATACCTGCCTGAACTCGGGCAGTCCTATGGGTACGATATTCGCAAGGCCAATCAGCTGCTTGATCAGGCGGGTTGGACTGAGCGCAATCCTACGGGCGTTCGTGTCAAGAACGGTCGTCCGCTCATCGTGCGCATTTCCTATTCGTACGCTTTTCTGAAGCCCGATGGCGAGCAAGCCTTGCAAGTTGTCCAGCAGCAGGCGAGGGCGGCCGGTTTTGACGTACGTCTTCAACCCACCAATCCGGCTGACTTCTTCGCCGGGAAAAACCTCGGCCCCGATGATTATGAGGTCGTTCTCCTCTATTGGGTTGCCCCCGGCGCTGAGATATTCCGGATCTCGTGGAAGCCCGATCAGAATGGCGAGCCCAATCGCTTCAATCCCTCACGCTACCAGGATCTGATGCTTTGGGACATCATTCAAAAGGCGGAACAGAATTTCAATGGAGCTGAACGTACCGCCCTTTATCAGCAGGCGGAACGGAAGATCGTGGATGAGGCACCCGTTATTGGCCTTACTGTGCTGGACGTAACTTTGGCGACCAAGCCGACCCTGAAAGACGTCTGGCTGGACCGTGGGTCAGTTGGCGAACCTGTCTTCTATGATGCCCATTTTAACGACAAGAAATGATGCCATGAAGATAGCAACCCATCATCCCATTGTTTGGTTCACGCGCCGGATATTGTCCGGCGTAGTGGTGGTGTGGGCTGCCGCAACGTTTGCGTTCTTAATTCAGTGTGTGCTGCCTGGCGATCGCGCCCAGATCATCATTAATGTGACAAGTGGCAACGTCGGGCCGGCGTCCGCGGCAGAACTCGCGGCGATCAATGCGAAATACGGCTTTGATCAACCGCTCATGGTTCAATACGGAAAATACATGCTGGGAATCCTGCATGGAGATCTTGGTGAATCCTACCAGCAGCATCGGCCTGTCGTAGGGATCATCGCGGAGCAGATTGGGCCTACGATTATTCTGGCGATCGCCGCGTTGCTGTTCGCATGGATTATCGCCATCCTGACAACCTTGTTCATCGCCGGCAGAGACAACATATGGTCGAAGCTGCTCAATGACACGCAAGTCTTTTTGGCAACAGTGCCGCCTTACTGGCTGGCCACAATTTTGCTGGTTGTTTTTGCGGTAAAGCTGGGCATTCTTCCGGTTATCGGTGGAAATTCTCCGGTCGGGCTCATTCTGCCGACACTTGCGTTGGCTCTTGAACTGTCGGGCTTTTTCGGACAAGTCGTTCAGAACGAGTTCACGCGCGTGCTCGAGCAGCCCTTCGTCACGTGCGCACGGGCCCGAGGTATGAGTGATTTTGGCGTCAGGCTTCGCCATGTCCTCCGCCACGCCGCATTGCCCGGGATTACCTTGTCAGGCTGGGCGCTCGGCAAACTTCTTTCGGGCGCGATCTTGATCGAGGTGGTTTTCGCCCGTCAAGGACTAGGTGGAGTCCTCGTCGCTGCAACGTCCTCGAGAGACGTTCCGATTGTCTCGGGAGCTGTTTTGATCTCTGCGGGCGTATTCGTTCTTGCCAATTTGATCGTCGATCTGACTTACCGGCTGGTTGATCCGAGGATCAAGTTGACATGAGCATGTTCGCCGAAGTCACCATATCTCGTTCGCTCAAAGAAGTCCTGGCAATCACGCGCCATGTTCCCTTCCGGGTTACCGTCTCTCTTATCATAATTGGCCTCTTTGCCTTCGCGGCTATGGCCCCAAAGGTACTGCAGACGCACGATCCGCTCGCTATTGATTTGAGATCGTCATTGCAGTCTCCGTCGATCATTCATTGGTTGGGAACTGATCAATTGGGGCGAGATCTTTACTCTCGAATAGTCGAGGGAACGGGCCAATCCCTCGCCATCGGACTTGGTGCAACGGCGCTGAGCATGTCCATTGCGATCGTTTTCGGCATCGCCGCAGCGCTTTCTGGTGGCGTAGTCGACAGCATCCTTAGCCGGATTGTCGACGTGCTCTTCGCGATTCCCACGCTCTTGCTCGCCCTTGTGTTCGTGACCGTTTTTGGCCCGTCGGTATTGACTGAGGTCATAGCTGTCGGAATCGGCACAGCGCCAGGCTATGCGCGCATGATCAGGGGCCAGATGCTTGCCATCAAAGGGACAGGGTATGTGGAGGCCGCCAAGGTGCTGGGTCATCCATTTCCCGGTATTGTCTGGAGGCATATTCTTCCGAACGCCATGAGCCCGCTGACGGCAATGATGACGATCGGCGTAGGCCAAGCGATTATATGGGCCTCGGGTCTTGCTTTTCTAGGCCTGGGCGTCGCTCCCCCGGCCCCTGAATGGGGCGCGCTGCTCAATGCCGGGCGCAACTATGTGATCTACGCCTGGTGGCTGGAGATCATACCCGGTTTGGCGGTGACGGCGTTTGCTCTCAGCGTCACCATCGTCGGGCGCCATCTACAGGACCGTCTGGAAGGAAGAACGTGAATGTCCCAGGGCGGCCCCCAGCCTCTCTTGCAGGAGGCAGACCTCCTCACAGCCGATTCGCTGCGTGTTTCTTTCGGGCGCGGCATCGCCCAGAAAGCGGCTGTGCGCAGTATATCCTTCTCCCTGCGGCCGGGACAATGTCTTGCAATTGTCGGTGAATCCGGCTCGGGCAAGAGCGTAAGTGCGCGGGCTCTCATAGGCCTCGCTGGTCGCCACGCCAATGTTCATGCACGCCAGCTTAGCTTCGAGGGGACGGACCTGATCGGCCTTAACGATCGTGCCTGGCGGCGCATCCGCGGCAACAAGATTGGCTTTGTATTACAGGATGCACTCGTCTCGCTTGATCCGCTTCGCCCGATCGGCAAAGAGGTTGGTGAAGGCTTACTCCTCCACGGTGCGGTATCATCCCGCGAGGAGCTCGCGCAGCGGGTCATTGCTCTCCTTAAACTCGTCGGTGTCCCTGAGCCGGAGACGAAGGCCGAGCAGCTGCCCCATCAATTATCCGGCGGTCAGCGTCAACGAGCTCTCATCGCGGCGGCACTTGCACTCGATCCACGCATCCTTATCGCTGACGAGCCGACTACCGCTCTCGACGTGACGGCGCAAGCTCATGTGCTGGCACTCCTCCAGGAAACCAAAGCCAGGGGCAAGGCGCTGATCCTGATCAGTCACGATCTGGCAGTGGTCTCCCGCGTGGCCGACGAAATCCTCGTCATGCGAGGAGGCGAGGTCGTCGAACGCGGCCCCGCCGTCCAGATATTCAAAGATCCGCGACACCCCTATACTCGTCAGCTGCTGGACGCTGTGCCATCAGGCCGGCCGCGCGGCTCACGTCTCTCACCATCGACTATTCTGAGTTTGCCCGGCCGGCAAACACAGCCGCCCGTGCAATCGTTGCCGCAAGCTCGTTCCATCCTGCTCGAAGCGACAGGTCTGGTGAAGCGCTTTGAGGGCCCGGATGGCACTTCACGGGCGGCTGTGGACGGCGTCTCCTTCGAACTGCGATCCGGAGAGACTTTGGGCATCGTCGGTGAGTCCGGATCAGGAAAATCGACGATGGCGCGCATGGTCATGGCGCTCGACAAGCCTGACGATGGAGTCGTTCAGTTTGCAGGCCGGCCTTGGACCACGCTCGCGGAACGCGAACGGCGGGCTCGGCGGCGGGCGATATCGATCATCTACCAAGATCCTCTTGGCTCGTTTGATCCACGATGGACGGTCGGACGCATCATATCCGATAGTCTTTCGGGCGACGTCGAGAAACGGCAGCGGCAGGAGCGCGTTATTGAGCTGCTCGATATGGTCGGACTATCCGAGGCCTTGCTGGACCGACGGCCGCTCGATCTCTCGGGCGGCCAGCGCCAGCGCGTTGCGATAGCCCGCGCGATTGCACCAAATCCTGCCGTTATCGTCTGCGATGAACCCGTTTCGGCGCTCGATGTCTCAATCCAGGCGCAGGTCTTGGACCTGCTCGGCGATCTGAAGGACCGCCTCGGCGTAAGTTATCTCTTCATCTCGCATGATCTCAGTGTTGTTCGTCATATCAGCGACCGCGTCATAGTTATGCGCCGGGGGAGAATCGTCGATAGCGGCACCACTGAAGAGATTTTTCGTAATCCACAGTCTGATTATACCAGGAGCCTTATCGCGGCCATGCCGCGCCTTGTGCGTGTTCAACGGAGTGGTCATTCAGCTACGATCCTCGAAGAAGGCATCGCGTGAATGCCTTCGAATTCGATTTCCATTCTCAAAAATCGTCTGTCGCCGATGGCGGGGCAGCCGCGCTGGCCCGCGATTTGGTCGCGATTGCGCCCTCGCTCATCGCTCGGAAAGGACAATCTGTGGATCACGGGTTAAAACAGGGGACCGGCCGGCGCGCGAAGCAGGCCTGGCCGAGTTCGAACACAGGCTAACCGCGAGACCGGCGATCTGCACGTGTGGAATTGCAAGCCATCAATTGCCTGCCCGCAAGGAGTGCGGCTCTTGCTCTCCTGCAAACGAGCTCGGAATCTTCGCTTTAACGATAGCCTAGCCATGGTGCGGCTCCCGACAAAGCCTTGTTTGTCAGATTCGAAACATTCGGCGCCAATTTCGAATTCATGACGCCGTATTCAGCTCGCTAATTTCGACTGACGCGGCTGGCACGCTCGTTGCTACCGATGAGTTAAGCCGAGCTGAGTGCAGCCCTCGATGAACGATCACTTTTCCACCGGCAAGCCGCGGGTCCATTCTGAAAAAGAAGACCTAGAATTTTGCGCATTCGGTTTGATGGAGAGTGATGTGGAGTTTCCCAGAGCTGACGAAACAAATCGCTTTGTCAGATATATCGGCACTGTCAACGGACAGATCGTTCTCGAGGTTGGCGGGCTTGGTGAACAATCGCACCGAGTAGCAGTGGGGACGCATGACTAGGATTCGGCTGAAGTGTTTAAGCGTCCGCTGCGAAGAACACCGACGCAACAGGAGCCTCATCGACGCATCGTGTCGCCAATTCGCAGACGAGCTAATCACAAAGCGCATAGCGTGGGCGCAGGCCCAGCACAAAGAGGTCAATAACAGGCCTTCCGAAATCCGGGCAATACGGAACCCCCGACATGTCGCATAGGATCGTCGCTGATAGCGAATGCACCGTGAATGAAGGGGCGGGGCATTGCTCAGATCCGAAGAACGAGCTTTCATCAGACGGCGAGTTCGTTCGGTACTGGAGCCGAGCTGCCGATCGGCTGCGCGCAGTGGCTGCTGTCGGCAGGCGAACCGAGGAGGCGATCAAAAGGACCGGGATTGGTTTGCAGCTATCTTGCGAGAACTTTAGCGGTCACGACCTCTCAGATTTCCCGATGCGACGCTGTACCCTTAATCGTGCGCAGCTTTACGGAGCAAAGTTGGATCGTGCAGATCTTTCTGAGGCGAACCTTATCTGTCCGGGGCTAGAGCGGGCAAGTTTCCTCGGGGCCAAGCTTGATTTTGCCTATATGCACGCCATGGCAGCGCAGGTCTGCAACTTCGATGACGCCAGTCTGCGCAATGTAATTGATGCAACCGGCAGCCTGTTTCATGGTTGCAGTATGAAAAGAACACGCTTTGACAACGCGATGCTCAGCGGGCTCCTCCTTTATCAGTGCGACGCGAGTAATGCTGTATTCGATGGCGCGGAACTGCAGGGGTCAACTATCAATGAATGCTTCCTTCCTTCCGCTTCCTTCCGCTTTGCTAAGCTGAGCCAAGTCACGATCACGAAGACGCATCTGGCGGATTGCTCGTTCTTCCAGTCAAAGGGAGACTGTTTATCGATCGTGCGTCCCACCTCCATCGATGGTCTTGTCTTGGAAGGTGCTCATCTTCCGTATCTGAGACTCTCAAAGGTGAGCGGGCGGATTCGGGCGAGAGCCCTGAGCGCCCCATTCGCTGATCTTCACCTGTCAAATCTCGCGAGCGCTGAGCTGGAACAGGCAGACCTCACCGAGGCGCGGCTTCTGTCCGTAGGCCTGTCCGACGCGAACCTCGTCGGTGCTGTGCTCAACAGTGCATCTATTCATTCCTGTCAGCTGGACGGAGCGGACCTATCTCAGGCATCAGGTGAGAGCATTTCGATAACAGAGAGCACAATGCGAGCCGCCAAACTCACCGGTCTTCGCGGCCGCTGCGCCTTTGTGCGCGACTGCGATCTCGAACATGCGGACCTATCACAGGCTTACCTCTACAGGTCGATGATCACCGGTGATCCGCCGCAATCAATGGCATTGGGCCACGCAAATCTCGAAGGCTCCAATCTCGTTCAGGCATATCTCGCCGCGGGTATGACCGATAGCAACCTGGAGGCAACGCGAGCCGCATACGTTCGCATGAACCAATCGTCCCTGCGCGATGCGAACCTGAGTGGGATATCGCCATTCCAGGCCAGCTTCGTGAAGGTCGACTTTTCAGGCGCTAAGATAACCACTTTCGAGCCGCCGTTTTTTGCCGACCGTTGTCGGGGACTGCAGGTCGCTCTTGAGGGGGATCAGCTGAGCGAGTCATCGAACTATCTGGCTGAACTCTCATCGTTGATGCGACGTGGTCGAGAAGGGTCAACCTGACTCCTTTGAAAACCGCAAGAGCAGAGGGAGCTACAGTGCCCATGAGCTTAGATCAGTTTGATGCGGTCATTCGACTGTAAGCGGGCGTTGAAGCTCTTTGGAGCTCGTCTGCGTGCGCGGCCCACACAGGATGCCCAGGCCGCGCATCTTCCGAGATCCAAGCGCTCCACTCTTTTTGCGTTCAAGGAAACTGGAGTAAGAACATGCATCTGGCAGGTCTTTCCGCAGGCAAGGCGTTCATCCGGGAGGTCGCAAGAACAGGTCAGACCATTGGCACGGTACACACTCTGGGCGCCCTGCATCTTGGACATGCAGAACTGATCAGAAGAGCGGCCTTGGAGAATGACGTCGCGATTGTCACAGTGTACCCGAACAAGATCCAGCTTAGACCAGGCGGGAGCTACGATTTCAATTTGGACGATGATATTGGACTTGCCCTACGTTCGGGAGCGACTGCCGTGATTTCCTCGAGCGACACCGAAATGTTTCCGCCTGGCTATCGAACGTTCGTATCGCAAGGTGACTATCATTTGCGTTTAGATGGGCCTGAGGCGTGCTTGAAGGAAGCTGTAACCGGTGCGGTCCGCTGGATCTGCTATGCGCGGCCAACTCGCAGCTACTTCGGCCTGAAAGATATCGGTCAGGCGATCCTGGTGAAGCGCGCCGTTGCAGACCTCCTTCTGGATTGCGAGATAAGGTTTGTGCCGACCGTGAGATACAAGAATGGAGTGCCGATTTCGTCGCGCTTAAGGCGATTTAGCCGGTCTGAGCTTGATGAGCTGTCGTGCCTCTTCACGGCACTCAACCATTTAAGGGAAGAGATCGTCCGAGGAGCGTCGAGCGTCAAGGACCTTGTAGCGTCGGCTGCATCTCACATAAAGTTCCGACGGTTTAAATTCGATTATCTTCGGATTGTCGGCGCTGACAGCTTCGAAGATCTAGAGCAGGTCAAGCTCCCTTTCATCATTATTGGCGCGGCAACGGCTCACGGCCTGAGGGTTTTCGATAGTATCTATGTTCCAGATCAGGATACCCTCCTAAATGGTGCTCCGGATCTCTGGATCGATCTGCCTAAGAACTCATAGCTAGACCAATATTCACCGCATGGCCTTCACGGAACTAGTACACTGGCCTGGCATGGAAACAGCATGCAAAAAGAAATCTGAGCTGATCGGTTGGCGCGCTAACATTTCCCCGACATTCACTGGGTGCGAAGTCTAACCAGCAGGCATCCCAGACTACCACCCGCTCGGGGCCCAGCGCACTACAGCTGACACGGTCGTTACCAAACATATTTGCTCTACTCGACATTTCTGCGAGGGTGACATGTTTGATGTCTATTCGTAATAACAAGCGGGACTTCCTCGTCATAAGCAACGCTTCTGAGATGCCCGCACTTTACTCTTCCAATAAATGGCGCAAGAGCAGAACTAGAGTTCTCAAAGTCAGCGACGAGATAAAGTCGGCCGTTCAGCGACAAGGGTATTACGTTCGTAGCTTTCGAGTTGGCAAAAGGGAAATGATCTAGGGCTTGAGCCAATAACGCAATGTCGGCTGACGAGGGCCAAGCGGAAGACATCTGCTCGGGTTGAGGTTGCCGGTTTCAGCCCAAAGCGGACACGTCGGAAGGAAGGCGCATCTGTCGGCAACGCCTAAGCATAAACTCGGCTCCGAAGCGGTGCTGACTGGATGGTCAATACCTTGCGCCTAGAGACGAAGTGTTACTATGGAGATCGGCACTATGAGTCCCATGACTGCTATTTCCTGGAGGTGCAGCCTACAAACATCATCGCGGGTCCGTGACTTATTTCAGCGTCTGAGAGACTCTTTGTGCTTCCGCCAGATCAAGCACGGGAGCGCAGCTATGCCGATCTCGCGCCTGATTTCCGGCATCAATTTCGCTCGTGACCAACAACACCTTTTCGAGTCTGGCTTGAACTGCGCTCTTAGGAAGCTTGGCTTGGTCGAGTCGATCATGGCGATCCAAACTGCGACTGATCGCAAAAGAGTGATTGAGGTTCATAGTCCTGGAGTGACTGACGCTGTTGCTGTGGGCGAGATGGCGGTTCGCGAGATCAGTCTGTCCAAAGAAGGAAGCATGCTAGGCGGGCGGTGTCGGTATGTCTTTTCGGCGTTGATCGGCAAGATGAAGAGGATGTCCACTCATCCGTCTCGCTGTCTAGGCTCTGACCGGGCTTACGCTAGTCCCGCTCGTGCTCGTCAACTCAATCTCCGCGAGGCGATCGGCTTGCTCTTTGGTCAAATTGACCGCCCAATTAATCCCAACCAGAGCCGGCCCCTTCCGTTGTCGATCCCATCCAGCCCTTAGCCCCCTGAGGACCCAATAATCGGCGCGGTGAGAACGTCTTGTCGCGCACCGTCATGTTAGATCCGCACTTTTATCATCTGATCATCACCTGATCGTTACCCGAGTTCGCTCAAGACAACGCGCCTCCGTAACTCGTGCGCGGCAGCTTTCAAATCGCAGACTCCGATCAGACCGATCTGCCTCAAGCTCACGAGAGCAAGCAAGTCACACAGCTCGACACAAAGCCCAGCTCCCAATATGGCTATGGCGCGTTGCTCCTCCGCATCGAGATCAACCCGTGAATTGCTTTCCAGATGCGTTCCGGTTTCTCAAGAGCCAAACCCATGCCTGATGTGCCGGAGCATAGCGATCGCCGCGTCGGTGTACCGACCGTGCGTGAGGTATTGATCCAGTTGCGCTGTGAAAATCAGCGCCGCAACTGCCACCGTGAAGCCCTTGAACATTGGGCCTCTCCTGAAAGAGACCGCCAACCGGGCGTGTCGGAAAATCTGACGTTCTCAGATTGGCTGCCGCCTATGGCGACCTAATATGGAAATGCTGACAGTGAGTGGTAACTACTCTCTTAACGGGCGCGGTGGACGGGTACCCCGAAGCCGCTAGACCCGGTACCGGATGACCCACTCACGATTTCGAACCGGCGGGCTGAAAAGAAGATAGGCTGCATGATCCTTGGCGCCACGAAGCGGACCAAGCGGAGACCGCGTTCCGTATACGCGATCGGGCCATAGGCGGATACGCTGCGTGAATGAAAGAGGCGCCAATCGAGATGGCCTCTTGTCGCATGAGAAAATTGCGCTGCTCAGAACGACAAGAGCGCTATCGCTGCGAGCACCGTGTTGAGAGCGCCAACGGCGATGATGGCCGCCGTAACGATCCGGTCATGGCTCATCACTTCCTCCACTACTAAAGAGAGGATATCTTAACACAGCTATCTAGGCGGGAAAAGCTCTGGACTTGATCATGCGGCGGGAGATCTCAGCGAATCGGCGCATTTGAGCGCCGGTCTCACTCTGACGTGCTGTTCGCACATTTGCCTCGGGCGGGCTGCCCCAGGTTTTGCTGCTCGACCTGACGCGAAGGCGTTCGGCTTCGGCGACTAGTCGGGACGGCGCTCCGTCATGCGCGGTCGCTCCGATTTGCCCCGCCTCCCACGTTTCTCGACCGAAACGGTTCCTGCAGCGTTTCGGTGCAAGGCTTCAGCCTCCATTTTACAGTGTCCGAGCCTTCCAGGCCGGACACCGCATCAGGTTTGAAGCCTCTCCGGCGCTCACCTTGCAGACCTGCGGACCTTACCTGCACCTGCTCGCGTCCGCATTTCAGAGCCTCCTCGCACCCCCTCTTTCTCAGGTTACCCCACAGGACACCCCAATCCGGGAACTACTATCCAAGCGATGGAAAGATTGCCACCTTCAGCTTCGCCGCTTTGGGGTGCCTCGGCCAAAATCACCAGATGGGCGGCAGACTGCCGAGCCGCCTCAATTGGTCTCCCTGGACCGAAACGACAGTGAGAGGCAAAATGGCTGGCTACCTTGGGAGTGTGTATTCGATTGGATGTTGTCCTTTCGCACAGCCCTCGTCCAACTCGTGGTGACAGCTCTCAGTGATTGAGTAGATCAGGTCGGAAAGTCAATGCGATCCTTACTGCCCGACGTGGTAGGGCTAGGCCAGCCGAGCTTTGAGATAGTCTGGTCGGGCGGCCCGTCGCAGCCAAACGCTCACGGCAGCTCGAAACGGTGAATCGTGACCTTAGATCTGTAGCCTCTCGGGAGCAAAATCTGCGGAGACGATCATGAGCAGGCGATCAGAAGATTATAAAGCAGATGACATTATTCCGCTGAGCGAGCTGGATGTAAGCGAAGGCAGGCGCTTTCAAGACGACAGCATATGGGGTTTCTTTGACCGGCTGCGAAGAGAAGATCCCGTTCACTACTGCAAAGACAGCCCTCATGGTCCATATTGGTCTGTGACGAAGTATCGGGACATCGTAGCGGTAGACACAAACCACAAAGCATTCTCATCAAAGCAAGGTGTCACTATTGTTGACGTGCCTGATAAGCACTGGACCCAGAGTTTCATCAAGATGGGGCCTCCCAAGCACGCCGAGCAGCGCAATACCGTGAGCCCGATCGTCGGACCGGAAAGCCTGACGAAGCTCGAAACCTTGATCCGCTCTCGGGTCAGGGCGATTCTCGATGGCTTGCCGCGCAATGAAGCCTTCAATTGGGTAGACATGGTCTCGATAGAGTTGACGACGCAAATGCTCGCCACGCTCTTCGACTTTCCATTTGAGGATCGGCGACTACTGACCTATTGGTCAGACGTAGCTGTTACAACTCCGAAAGCAGGCCATGCGATCGACAGCTGGGACAAGCGAAGCACAATCTTGTCAGAATGTCTGGACTATTTCACAAAGCTTTGGAATGAGCGCATTAATGCGGAGCCGCGCCTCGACCTGATTTCCTTGATGGCGCATTCGCCCGCCACACGCCATATGAAGCCGAGTGAGTTTCTCGGGAATCTGATTCTGCTGATCGTGGGGGGAAATGATACGACGCGCAACTCGATTACCGGCGGCCTCCTGTTCATGAGCCAGTACCCCTCCGAACTGCGAAAACTAGCCGACAATCCCAAGCTGGTCTCGAGCGCCGTGTCCGAGATTATCCGATACCAGACACCGATCGCGCATATGCGCCGCACTGCCGCGGTCGACAGCATCGTAGGCGGGAAACAGATCCGGAAAGGCGACAAGGTCGTCATGTGGTACATCTCCGGCAACAGAGATGAAGAGATCATTGAGAACGCCAACAGTTTCGTGATCGACCGGAAGAATGTGCGGCAGCACCTCTCGTTCGGATTCGGAATCCATCGCTGTCTTGGTCGACATCTTGCCGAACTGCAGTTGAGAGTCCTCTGGGAAGAGATCTTGGATGCGAGACTGGAGATCGAGGTCGTCGGCGAACCCGAGCGAATTGCATCTAACTTCGTGCACGGCTATTCGGCTCTCCCCGTGCGGATTGAAGCGTAGGCCTGGTCGCGCCAGTCCCCGGCCGCCGGTGCGCGGTCAGGTTGGATTGATCTGAACTATCTTGTTCAATCTGCGCAGATGGCTCGATTGACGCGAAGCATTTGTAGTGGGCAACTACTGATCGACCGGGCAGACGTTTGAAGTCCCCGTGAGAAGCGACATGTCAGGCGCGCGTCTCGACTTGCAAACGCCTGAGATGCCGAAAGGGCCTCAACGGCAACTCCGATGCCGCCTCTTCGGGTTGCCTTGTATAGCCGAAACG
Organism: Bradyrhizobium sp. USDA 336; assembly: GCF_044908355.1. Lineage (NCBI taxonomy): Bacteria > Pseudomonadati > Pseudomonadota > Alphaproteobacteria > Hyphomicrobiales > Nitrobacteraceae > Bradyrhizobium > Bradyrhizobium sp. USDA 336. The sequence continues at coordinate 7,312,147 of NZ_JBIYDC010000002.1, forward strand.
TGGAGGCCGATGAATTGATGCTGAAGATTGTAGCGGGTTGCAGCGATTCCTTGGAGAAGCGATTTGGATATTCCCCGAGTTGATTACCTCAAGCTCCCTGGGGAAGACCGGCAGTAATTTGGCAATGCCTGTGGCCGATGTTTCTCCTGATATCCTTCGGTGGCATCTACCTCATTTTCAGATAAGCGCTCGCCACATGCATATGAAGAATATCTGGATCATTGCCGCGAAATATTGGGAGCTATTCTGGTAGTGGAGCCGATACTCACCTTTCTGCTCTTTAGAGACGTGCGGACACCCAATTCGCTGGTCGGGGTGACGCTCGGTGTGCTCGGTACGCTTGCTGGCACATTTCTATGAGTGTGATTTAACCGGCCTGGGCGGCGGCCCGGCTTTTGCGAGATATAGTTTGAGGGAGTTGCGCAACCTCGATTCTGCTCAGTTCCGACGGACAAAATGTCGTTGCTGATGGCCTCCGACGTCTCGGCACACCCGTCGATGGCTGGTGACTTGGAAAACTCTTCGGTCGAAGTCTGTTTAGTGGATAGCGGGACGCGTGCGTTGCGAGCGAAGGTCTGCCGATCGACATACGCTGGCCAGTTCTGCTTGGCCAAAAATCGCCGTTCAGGAGGCGAACGCGTTTCTGGCTGCTCTCTAGCGTTTGACTTGGCCCAGCTCGCGTGCATAGAGACAAGGCGTTCGGGTAGGGACTATTCCGTGGGTAGGGCAGGTCGGACGCCGGTCACGTCTCAGCTGATCACACCGGCACTGATGCGGCTAGTCAGCAACACGACCAAGCTGCGATTGAAGTGGAACTCAAGGCGAGGTCTTATTTCTTGTGCATCCCGATGAATGGCTCTTGGTCAGCTAGTCGTCAGCTAGGCGGCCTATCCAGACAGGCTGCGCACTCTCGATTCGGAGATGAAGTATGAAAGGTATTGGCCGAGCTGATTCATCACAGGGTGAGGCGGCGGGAGCCGACAGCGCCGGGGAATTGAGCCGTTCGAGCCTGGAGCCTGGTCTCTTCCCTGGGGAACGCGGTCAATCCTTCGATGCCGTCCTGGAGCGGATGCGCTCCGGGCCTCAAGACAGAACTGCGGCTTCAGATATGGCGGCGCCAACGCGCAACGAGATCAAGGCCGCAAAGCGAAATTTGGACAGCCTGCTTGAGAAGTTTGAAACTTGCCGTCGAGCGGCCATGCAACGCTGCAACTCGGAAAAGGCGCAAGAGCTGATCGATCGAGTGGTCGAAGCAGGCTCAACAGTTCTGGAGTATTACGCGAATCTGCCTTCCAATTTGGCGCGTCGTATCCTGCCCGACGATCAGGCTCGCCGGCTCCGCGACAACACGCTGGATGCGGGCAAACAATGTAACGAAGTAACCACCGAGATTCTGTACCCACTTGAGAACAGGAGAAAGAAAGCAAAAGCCCTGCTCGACGAGGTCAAAGACACCGCTCCGCCCGACCAGCTGAGCCGCGTCGTTGCGGGCGTCGCGAACCAGTATGCTGCCTGCATGGACTTGTGGGGAAAGAAGGCGTTGCGCTTCGAGCGGATGCAGTCAGTCTGTGCGGCTACTGCCCACTTGCCAAGCAGCACGCCCGAGATGCGCAAGACCGAAGAGGGCCAACTCAGGCTCAATACGGGCTGGGTGCTCAATACCAGGTGCATGTATCTGCAATCGCGCATCGCTCTCGCGCAGCTCTTGATTGAGTCGCGAGCGAGCACGTTAGCACCGGACGTGCGAGCCGCCCTCATGGACGAGAGCGGGCGGGTGCGTCTGCTCGGGACCTTTGTTGAAGATGTTTTTCCGGCATTTATTTCGACGGGCGAGGCCGTTCGCGGAGGAACGGTGCTCGACGCCGAGCACCGCGCCGTTCTGGAAGGAGTGATGGAACGGCTTTCGGAATTTGCATCCCAACTGAGGGCCATGCTTGAGCCCCTGAGGGAGGCTGGAACGGAAGCTGACCTTCCTTTGCAGTTGCTTGGCGAGATCGTGGACGGAGCGTGGGTGACGGCGAACGACGTCATGCGGCTGCTGGCATTGCAGCCAAAGACGGAAGTGACGATTGAACCGCCGGCTTGGGCTGCGCTTCCTGAAAACAGTGGCCTGGTGGGTGAAGGCACTCCAGCGCGCAGAAAGGGCAAAGCAAAGCGCGGAGCAGCCGCGGGCGAGGGGAGTTCGACGGCCAGCCCGCCCGCGCCGCAACTGGGAAGGTCCGATGCCGCCGCGGCCGCGACGGGCAAGGTCATCGTGCTCTCGGATCTCGGTACAAAAAAACTCGCCACGCCGGAGGAGGCAGCTGCGTCATCCTCTGCGACCGATCACCTCCAGATGTGGCAGGCTCCGCCCTCCAGGAAGGCACTGCCGGGATTACTTGAGCGATTGGACGAGCTGCTGCAGTTCGATCTGCGGGCTCAGCAAAGCGCCGTCTCGCAAGCGCGCCAGATGAAGCCCGACGACGCCGAACATGTCCTGAATCGCGTGGTCAAGCGCTTGCAGACGCAGTCCTCCGAGATTGAGGCCTGTGTAGCCGCGCTGGAGGAGCCTCGCCGACGGGGCCTGCTCACCGCTGCGCAGGTGCCCGAAGTGCACGAAAAGATAGTCCGGCTTCAAAGGATGGGGTCCGAGGTTCAGGGGCAGGCAAAGTCATTGAGCGCGCGAAAGGCAGCAATCACGAGCGATTGCATGAAGACCTATGCGTTTCCATCGCAGAAATACCTTGCACAGTTACGGGCAGCGGGGGAACTGGCGTCAGTGGATCCACCTCGCGCCTTGAAGGGAGAGCCAGGGACGCTGTTTGAAATCAAGCTACAGCCCATGGCGCTGAGCAATGGCGCGACGCCAAGGCCGATGTGGGTACACATCCACACCAAGCGGCCGGTACATGCCTGGCAATTGGCAACGCTGGGCGATCGCGAATTCGCCGCTTGCCACGTCAAGTCTGACGAACAGCGCGGCTACAATCAGCACTGGCAGAACGCTCGAGCCGCCGAGGGGCACGAGAACGTCGTGATCCACCGAGGCAAGCTCACTCCCGCGTTCTGTAGGTCCTTGTTGAGCACCGCCGCTGGCCAGCCATGGCAGCCCCTTCCCGACCCGGAGCACGCTTCGGCTCAGATGGCTCGACTGGGGATCTAGTGAGCTGGTTGTCTTGCGCCGGTGAGCCGTTCGGCGTCAGAGTTCATGCCTTTCGGACCGGCTCGGCGGATTGCCTGAGCTGCGCCGAGCCTCGTCGAACTCCAGCTTACACAAGGATGGAGCCGGGGAGAGAACACTTCTTACGGGAGGGGTATCGGCTGGCGATCCGGAGGATTGTCGGTCGTCGTACAAGCAAGCTGCCATTCCCTGCCCTGGCGAACATCGGCGCTCGGGCGAGAAGCTGGGCCGCTGACTATTGCAGGCGGGAGATATACCAGATGCTGGCGGCGATAAGCCCGGTCACAGTGCTTTCACCTGCCTGCCCGCGGCGAACTGGCGCGCAAACTCTTCGGGCGAGCTTCAACGGATCGCGGATGGTCCGTACGGGAGCTGAGCGTCCCGGCCGCTTTGACGAATCAAACCGGGCGGTGCACAACAACGCCGCCTGTTTGCTACTCTAGCATCAGGCTACGACGGCCCCAGCATCACGCCTCCTTGGCCCCCAAAAGATGCTGGGGCTTGTCGTTCTTCGTTGAGCGTCTCAATCCGAGTAAGTCGGAGCTTCTTCGTTTCAACTGCAATGGCGCCGGGCGCCGCGGAGACGATTTCAATACACCGGCGTATGGTTAGTCATTTCCCCGCTTTTTTCAGTCGTCGCCACGAGCGAGCAACGGTGGCATCGCCGGAAGAGCATGCTCCGCCGCAAGATCAGCTTGGTGGACTGTTCATTGAGTCATGGCGCGAGCTCACGACAGCAATCCGTATGACTAGTTTGATCGATCTTTTACAGCTCGATTCCGTGCGGCCCTAAGCACCCGGTGCATCACTTCGCTTTTGATCGCGCAGGCGATCTCGTTGACGTTGAGGTCCGAGCGACCGCTGGGCCTCGGCATCGCCCGTCAGACCCGCTTCGGCCCCGTTGGTTCAGCCGAATTGAAACTCCTCGCCCATCGCATCGATGAGCCGATCGTCCATTGCTGCGTACTTATCCATTCGGTCGATAGATCTGATCAAGAAAATCAATTTTACCGCTTGCAGCGTCGTCAGATAGACCGTCGAGAGCGGCTGGGGCTAACCTAGGGAAGCGATGTCTCGAATGAAAAAGTCTGTGTTAGTGACCGCGAGCGCCCTCGCGCTTGCAACGGCGGTGGTGCCTCCTTTTGCTGCAAACGTTGCCGCGCAGCCGGTTGCGGCGAGTGCGCCGGTAGCCGATACATCATATCCTGAGTGCGTGGATGACCCGTTGAATGGCATCTGCGATCTGTTTTTTTGCTTGACGGATCCCTCGTGCGTCCGGCACTGACAACGGGAAACATATCAAGCAGCGAATGAGGGGCGACCCTCGTGCGGCCGCTGCTCCGACAGCGGCCGCATCCTTATGCTGTATGGTTGCGCTGGCAGATGGCGCAAGCCGCACGTTCTCGTTCTCTAAAGGATGATCATAGTGACGGCTCACTTACACCCCGTCGGTGACGTCCGCCAATCGCGCAACTGCCGCATCGGCGAAGATCGGGTAAACGGGAACAAGTCATTTCAGACGGAGACGCTGCGCACCGACAGGAGCTCCTGCTCGATGTAAAGCTGCTCCAATTTTTCAAGATAGATTGCTTTTACGTGCTGGCCCCATAGCCGTCCTCCGGCTTTTTCGCATTTCGGACATCATAGATGTCATCCTCACCTGTTCGGGTATGCCTAGGGCAGCGGTCGTGGCGTTACGGCCGTTCGTCTATGGTCGGGCACATAATTGAGTGGCGCCGTCTCCGGCATCATAAGCATGGCACAAAGTGCGGCCGCGCCCGCGAAAAGCATGTACCAGGCGGGCACGAGTGCACTCCCGGTAAGGTGGATGAGCCAGGTGACGATCGGTTGAGCTGTGCCTCCAAAAATGGCTATCGCAAAAGCGTAGATCGTTGCGAACGCGCGACCACGAATGTACTTGGGCAAACCTTCGGCCATGCTCACGTAGAAGGCGCTATACGGAATCGTTCCGATCAGGGTGAGGACGCCGAGACCTCCTAGAAGTGCGAAGGCACTGCGGCTCTCTGCAATCCACAAGAATACCGGATAGGTCATCAGCAATGCAGTGACCTGCGGCCATATCATGATACGCCGACGGCCTACGCGGTCGGCGAGCAGGCCGCCCAACAGTGCTGCAGAAATTCCGACCGTGTTGCTGATGAGCGTAGTAGCAAAGGCGAGAGGCGTGGAAACACGGAGGGTGTTCAACGCGTAGGTCGTCATATATCCCGTAACATAAGTCGTGATCGTGCAGCTGGCCAAGATGACAAATCCCAAGCTCATGATGCGGCGATCGGTAGGCCGTCGCCCCTCAGGCTGGGTGACAGGAACCGGCGCCTCGGGGCGGTGCAGCGTTTCGGGCAGGACGCTCCGCAACCAAAATCCAAACGGCAACGTGGCCGCGCCGAGCAACAGCGCGACCCGCCATCCGTACGCATTGAGCGCTTCGCTTGTCATGGTGAGCGAGAGTATTTCTCCAACCAACGCTCCGGCCGTCGCAGCTACCTGTTGGCTCGCGGGCTGAAAGGAGACCGCAAGACCGCGGGCTTTGGTGGGGGCCGCTTCCATCAAGTAGGCTGTCGTTGGACCGACTTCACCTCCGAGAGCAAAGCCCTGCAGCAAGCGTGCGAAAATGGCTAGCAACGGAGCGGCAAGTCCTATTGCCTCGTACGATGGCGTGATCGCCAATAACAGGACCGCGGCGCTCATCATGGCAAAGCTGGCGGTCATCGCGGGTCGGCGGCCGGCCCGATCCGAATACGAGCCGAGCACGATGGCTCCGATCGGCCTAGTCACAAAACCTGCGCCGAAGGTTCCGAGTGACAGCATGAGGCTGACGAACTGGTCAGTTGCCGGGAAGAACGCCTGACCGATCTGTATTGCGAAAAAGCTATAGGTCCCGAAGTCGTAGAATTCGATAATGTTGCCGATGGTTGCGCCCAACACCGCGCGGCGTGTCAAGCGTTCGTCTGCCGGACCGAGGACCGGCTCCATCCTCTCTGGAGTAAATTGCCTCGCCATCCTCGACCTGATCTGAAGCGCGATCCATGGCCCGAACATTTCGACCAGACAGGTCGCGCAAAGTTGCATTCCACTTGCCCGAGCACGTCCTCACGGCCATGGCCTGTTCACATGTAGGCTGAAGCGTGTCACGAGGGACCTCACGGTAACCTCTGCAATAAAAATGCCCGCCTTTCGTGGCCCATTATACCCTTGATCTGATGGCTGGCCCTGCCCGCAAGACAAATATGAGAACCTGCTATAGTTATCGGGCACCCAGACATTGCGCTGCTTTGGCGAGTTTGGGACAAATTGGCGGGCGCCGAACACGATCGGCGATGTCTCGCGCCCTTTCAGCCTCGGCCAGGTTGCGTCCGCTCCGTGAGGCGTCAGCGGGCTACGCCCTTCGTGGCCAAGCCGATTGCCGCCGCTCAGCGCCTGCGGCGGTCTCTCGCGCGCCGGGCAAGATCCACCAGTCATCGGTGCTCCACCTTTGTGTCGCGGCCGGGTCCCCTCTAGCGGGCGAACCGGCTGCTCACGGGTCGCTCGCGTCTGGCGACCGCCAAGACCCAGGTCGTCCGTCATAAGGTGCGTTCGGCGCTGCCCGCCCGCGCATGTTGGCTATCTCCTGCGCGAGGGCCTCACCCGGGACTGGGAGAAGGCCCGGCTATTTGGCCCAACGGCGACGAGGCCGATCTCAAGTCGTTCGGTGAGCGCTGCCAAAGGTTCAGGGGACGTACATCTTGGTCAACCACTTGGAGAGCTGTTAAGGCAAACCAGCGACGCATACCCAGGAGTTACCGTTCGTGCGCCCGCAACGGGCGAGCACGAATGTGCCCTACGGTTCTTCGCCAACGGACGCTTGGAGGAAGCGGACATTTCAGCGGCGACCTCGCCACCGCGCGCACGAATTACGACGATTTTCCTTATTCAGGACACCAGTGAATTCTCTTTCCAACGCCCTGACACGAGTGCCATCTGCATGACGCAGAGCGTCCATAGCAGCCGGGACAAAGTTGGCGGTTTCTATTGCCTCACCTGGGGATGTAACGTTCCGCTTGCCCGATGTAGCTCCGGCTGTCAGTCCGAGGTTGTATCATGGCGCGCAGGGTTCGAGGCACTGGGGACTTCGCGGAACCCACCACACGCAGCGGCAGCCGCAGTCCCCGGATCACCGGCACCGCCGCACCCTTAGCCGTGCGCGGGAGGATCGTCTCGGCTGCTTTTGCGTCTCAGCGATTTCGTTCTCTCAGGTAAACACTTCTCTCCGCGCTTGCCGGACTCTCACGTAGGTCTCGCTTTCGTCTGTTCTCGCGCTGGCGCGGCTATCGCGGTCATTCTGGTTAGCGGCCCCGAGCATAGGCTCGAAGCGTCCGCCAGAACGACGGGTCGCGGGCAGAGGTCGAAATGCACATGTTCGGTGCAAGACTGGGTCTGGCCGCGGTCCGCATCACCTGGACCTCCTAACCAGCTTTACGCCCAGGTGAACGCAATGCACGACGCAGACCCACGCGCCGACTGCGAGGCCAGGCGGAATGAGACTTGGCTCGGAGATGATCGCATCAGACGTGGCAGATGCGGCTGCGGGTTTGTCTCCTTCTTCGACCTTGTCAGCTTCTCGAAAGCCAGCCTCTTTAACATTCGAACTTGGCCTCTCGATGACGAAGCCACCCATCTCTGAATTCGTGACGAACTCAGCTCATTCCCTGGGGGAGATCTTCAAGAGGCCGTTGTTCTCACAACAGAAAGGAGAGCTTTATGGATCCGAACCCGATCGACAATGCCCGTTCCCCGGAATCGCCAACAGCGCACGTCTGGACACAGGAAGATCATGATTTGTTCAGTCAGATCATGAATGAAGCTGGTCCGTCATCACCTGCCGCACCTGAGGAAGCGGTAGATGTCACATTCGCCGCTCCACAGAGATTTTTACACGGTTCGCAAATCGCCCCTGACGCGATGGTTGAGAGGCTGTTCCACCACGGTCTCTTGCCGGACTCGGACCAGCCGACGATGACCTATGAAATCCAAGGTCACCGCTACACGGCCGGTTTGGATGAGTCCAATCGCGTTCGTCTTGTTCATAACCCTGCGGAGGACCAAGTGGTTGGGGTCGGCCGGGCGGGGGTACCGGACTTCGGAGCCTTCTTCGCGGAGAAATGGCACTACGGAATGCCGCTCGCACAGCAATGGGCCACACCTGCCCTAATGGAGAAGCTGCGCCACGACGGTTTTATGCCGACCGCAGATAACTCCACCACGATCCTACTTAACGGACGGGCCTACAAAGCCGAATTAGCCGAAGGAGGGTTCGTTAGGCTTACACGGGAGACAACCCCGCTGTGAACCGATCGCGCGTGGCTGGAGGCCTGCGATCACTTCGGTTGTCCTTAGCTGGAGAGACATTCGTCCAATAGTGGATTATTCGCGCAGCCAGTGGGTACGCATCCTCGGGCCCACTGGCAGCCCACGAGATGAACAGTCATCCTGGACGTTTCGTCCGCGTGGCGCCGGCCTCAGTCCCCCCTGCCATATTGCCTGGGTATTGCCTCATCTGAGGATGTTAGTTTCGCTTGATCGATGTAGCTCTGGCTATCGGCCAGTCCGGGATTGCACCATGCCGCGCGGGATCGGAAGTTTCTGGAGACGCGCGGAATGCCCATTACGCGCGGCCAGCGCCGCAGCTTTAGCCGTGCGGGATGATCGTCTCGGCTGCTTTGCCTCTGAGCAATCCCAACAAGCTCTGCAGGATGGTGTCAGGATGGTGTGGTGCAGGCCGAACTGTTCGGGGCGTTGCTTCGCGAGGCGACCGAGAATTGCATGCGCGGTCAGACGGAGCTCGGCCGCAAGCCAGCGCTCGATGTCGGCTGGGGCCGCGCAAGTTGGGTAGCGAAACCGCTGACCTGGAGGGGTTACTCGGAAACAGCGTAGGCCCTGCCGATGCGAGCCTAGATAGCCTCGGCGGACGCGCGAGGTATTCTCAAGGAGCTGCCAGCAAAGGTCGCATAGCCGCAACCACTGTCGCAAGTGGCTTCGCGTAGCGGTGGGATCGCGTAAGCGTATTTGTCGGTCGGGAGTCCGGCCAATTGGGCACTACCAGATCTGGTCGTTTTGCAAGCAGTACCTTCGCCGTAGGATCACGGCAAAGAGCGCATGCACATAGGTGTGCGCAATCTGCTTCGAAACGCGGAAAAGAACGCCATGGCGAACATCAATCTCAATTCCAAATCTCTTGCAGGTGCACGCGCCCGACAGCGGGCCATCACCGCCCTAAAAGTCATTGTATGGAGAGCGCTGGCCCCAAGACGCCGAGGTTTCCAGATGACACGCGGAATGAAGCCGATGGCGCGGATGGTCGCAGCAACAAGGCGCGCGCTCGCCATGTACGATCTCGACCGGTGCTGCGCAATCTGGTGGCTCTATAGTCTCCATTTCGGATTCACCGGCGACGTGATGTTGGGGCTCGCTGCGGTCTCGGTTGCCCACGAGAGATCCCGCTGCGGAATTTAGAAATCGTGCATCGCGCGCATCCCAGCCCGGTCGCAATGGCGCGCGCAATCGGCTTTGAAGCGAATTCGTCCGGACTCAGAGATCGAGCTGTTATTAGTGGACGAGCTTTGGTTCGGGGGCAGAGTTGCGCCCGCCTCGTCCAAGGCGGGTGATATGCAATCGTAGCAACCCGGCGAACAGCGTGATCGCGACATGCCAATCCTCGGCGGCAATTGCGCGCCGAGGACTGGTCATCAGCAAACTTCAGAACGGCATCTAAGAATCTGAAGTCTGGAGCCTCGTTAGTGAGGTCCTTAATCGAGCTTGTAAGAGGCCTGAAAGAACGTACCCCACCGTTCCATGCTGTACTTCGCAAGAATGCGCGGCTCACCGACGCAGCCGCTGCTGCTGCACAAAGCGTCGCTGTCCTTTTTGGTCCACATGGCCCAATAGCGGCCACCGACCCCGACGCTGATGTTCTGGGTGAGGAAGTAGGACAACACGCCCTCAATCTGGACGCCGCCACCACCATTGCCGCGTTGTTCGTCAAACATGGTCTTGGGACGCAAGAGATGATAGTCGCGGCCTTTGAAATCGGTCCAGGGCAAGTAGGCGATGTCGGCATTCAGGCGCCAGCCCTCGGCCAGCATAGTTTCGGCGCTCAGGCCGATTCGAGGCGCATTCCATTGAGTATCCTACGTGCCGATGTTGTGGTGTCACCCGGCTTCAGACATCGATACTGCGGATTGGCGATCTGAACGCAACCAATGGAGTCAGAGCTCTGGCTGTAATAGCCCCAGCCTATAAATCCGCCGATCTTGTAGTTCGTACTGCGCAGGAAATCGTAACCTGCGTCCGCCGTGTAATATGCGAATCGTCCGTTTGATTGACCAGAAAGAGTATTTACGTACGGGTATCCTTCGTGGGGCAGCCAATCTTCATCGTTCATCTTCCCTTTGTTGAAGCCACCGATGCCAAGGCTGCTCTTCAGGAACACTCCCCAGGGACTGTCGACACGGCCGAATACCTCCCCCGAAAGCCCGTCCAGTCCGTGATAAGTGAGCCGCGATATGAGTATGCTGGAGTCTAGGGCGATCGTTATTTTCAAGTGCGCTGCGATCCCACTGGAATCGTCCCCGGCTCAGCCAGAGCCGCGAGCCGCCTTCGAACGACCAACCAGGCGCGTAGGGAATGGGTGGTACGCTGCCCGCTGATTTCGCATACGGCGCATCGGACCTGGGTGCGGCCTCTGGGTCCACGCCAAAGTGGTAGTTCAGACCAACTCTTCCGACGTGATAATTGCTGGACAGGCTGGTTGTGTTCGCCGGCAGAATCGCAGGCGGAGATAACTGCACTGTCGAAGCGGTGGCGACACTTGGTCCGCCGAAATGCAGATAGTCATACTCGACATTCACCGACCATGCCGGCGTAAGGGCTTGCTCGAGACCGAGCCCGATGACGCCGCCAACTCGGCCATAATCGAAATGGGTTTTCTCCTGTGGCTGGTTCTCCGGTTCCACGTTGTTGACGACGTCGCCTCGATTGTTTTGCCAGGCTACGCCTGCCTTGAGATAGGCAAGCGTTTGCCCGAGCGGACCGAAGGCGTAGCCGATGCGGCCGGTCCCGGTCGCAAAGAGGTTGGGACCTGCGTTGCAGTTTGCGCTTACAGTCAAGTGGGAGGCGGCTAGGCAGGTGTTTGAGCCGTTGGCGGCAGCTGCGCTGGCATCCAGTTCGAGGCCGAACACCCAACTGTTGTTCTGCCAATTGTAGCCGATCTGGCCACCTGCGACGAACGATGGAATATCGAGGCTGCCGCCATAGATCGACGGGCCAAAGGGATTGCTAAAGGAGGTTCGGCCGTACCCGCCGCCGGCGTGACCGCCAATGTAGCCTCCAGACCAGTTCCACACCGCCGGTGGCAGTACTTGTCGCTCGAGGTTCGCCATAGCTCTACCCGTTGTGACGAGCGCCATCGTCATAGCACCCAAAAAGAGAAACCTTGATCGCATAATGATTGCCCTGCACTTTGCCGAGACGCGGTCCCGCTCGCTAAGTATCGCCGCACGGCAAATCGTCGTAGCGACCAGACACGTAATGACGCGCCGGGGCCGCTCCGAAGATCACCGCACTACGATTGGTGATGATGTCCTGAACGAAGCAAGCCGCGTGCCGGACTAATTCGTATATTTTGCAGGAGTTTCCTAAGAGTGTGCCGCGTCAACTCTCTTACGTTGGTTTGAAGGCGGACAATTGAGCGTCGGTAGCACTGCATTCCGCGGCGAGGGTGGAAGGCGCGCATGTGCGACTTTCATCTTTTTTGATTGCAATGTGCGCGGACCTGTTCCGCTCTGACTGAACAGCGTCATTCAAAGTGCAGTGTTCTTTTCCAGCGCGAGCTGCCGTGATGGCCAGCGGCCGGTCGTTGCAAGTTTAGTTCGTGTTAGTTTTTGGGAGCGTGAGTGCGCGAGAAAGCGAGCTCGTGTCCGGACCACTTTAGCGCGCCCGTTGTCTTGCGGCTTTCGTCGCCTTCGCGGCGTCCTCGAACGCTTAGGGATAGTTGACCGGCGCGATATCCCTTCGCGCAAGGTTTGCGAGGTCCACATGCTCAAGGCAATTCATGCCCAGCAGAGTTGTGAATGGCCGAACGGAAGGCGCAAGCGATCGTCGAAGATTTACGTACTGCGACGATGAGCAAGGTGGCCGCTGCGCAACATGTCGTCGCCCTTACTAAGAACCGACTGTCGGCTTTGAGACGGACGTCCAAAGGTCCACACTTAAATGGGTTGGAAACGCCTGGAGAACCTCCCTTTTCAAGCGGCACGCTGCTTGCTCCATCAAAAAAGCCAGCGGACGAAATTCCCGTGTGCCTGCGCTTTGGAGCCGAGCATGCATCTTCCGAATGCTTCCACTCACCTAGCAAGACGTCCAAGTCCGGCTGGCCAACTTCAGGACAATTCCCATGAATAATTCGCTTTTTCTCGCAGCGTCGCTATCCATGAGCTGTTTGATGGCCGCGGGACTTTCCCCGGCGCCAGCGCCTGCGAGCGGGGCTGAGGATCCTTTTCTTTGGCTTGAGGAGATCGAAGGGCCGCGCGCATTGGCTTGGGCTCACACCGAGAACGACAAGACACTCAGTGCGCTCCAATCTGATCCACGTTACCAGCGCTTCTACGGGGAAGCGCTCCACGTTCTTCAGGCCAAGGACCGGATTCCGTACGTCTCATTGGGACGGCGCGGTCTCGAAAATTTCTGGCAGGACGAGAACCAGGTGCGCGGCGTCTTGCGGCGTACGACGCTTGAAAGCTATCGCACCCAGAGCCCTCGATGGGAGACCATCCTCGACGTGGATGCTCTCGCTGACGCGGACAAGAAGAACTGGGTTCTTAAAGGGGTGAGCTGCCTCCCGCCCGAGGAGCGCCTATGCTTGCTCAACCTGTCCGAGGGCGGCAAGGACGCTGTGTTCGTCCGGGAGTTCGACGCAGTCGCCAAAACCTTCGTCACGAACGGCTTCGCACTTCCCGAGGGAAAACAGCAGGTCACTTGGGTAAATAGCGACACGGTCCTGATTGCACGAGATTGGGGCGAAGGGACCATGACGCAAGCCGGTTACCCTTTCGTTGTGAAGGAGCTCAAGCGCGGTCAGTCGCTCGCGGCAGCGCACGAGGTCTTCCGTGGCGAGCCGACCGATGTCGAGGCCACACCATTCGTGCTGCGCGACAGTGAAGGCAGGATCCATGCGACCGGCGCCATCCGCAGCATCAGTTCGTTCGAGCATGAGTATGTTCTCTTTGGGTCCAAGCCGATTAAGCTCAATCTGCCGAAGAAGGCGACCATTGGGGGCATCGCGAGTGGTCGCCTGCTGGTGAGGCTAAACGAAGACTGGATGCCACCGTCCGGAGACACCCCCTTCTCAGCGGGCTCGATCATCTCGTATGACCTGGCCGAATGGAAGCAGGATCCGCTGCGCGCCGGACCCACGCTCGTTTTCAAGCCTGGGCCTCGACAAGCGCTCAGCGGATTCACCGCTACAAGAAACTTGTTAATCTTAACGATTCTGGACAATGTTCAGAGTAGGGCGTTCGTCTACAAGTACAATCAGGGCGCCTGGCAGGCCACGCCGATCCCGCTTCCCGAGAATGCGAATGTCGGCCTGGCTGCCGCATCGCATGAAACGGACGAGGCGATGTTCACCGTCTCCAGCTTTCTTAGCCCGACGATGCTCTGGTACTTCGATGCCGCAACCGAACGCCTTGAGGCCCTGAAGACGACACCTCCTAGGTTCGACGCCTCGAGACTTGTCGTCGAACAGTTCGAGGCAATCTCGTGCGATGGCACCCGCATTCCTTACTTTCTGGTACGACCCAAGAGCGCAAGGTTTGACGGATCAACTCCAACGCTTCTCTATGGCTATGGTGGGTTTCAGATTCCGCTCATCCCCTCTTACGCGGGTCTCACCGGACGACTCTGGCTCGAGCAGGGCAACGCGTATGTTGTCGCGAACCTGCGCGGCGGCGGTGAGTTCGGGCCCCAATGGCACCAGACTGCCCAAGGAGCAACGAAGCAGCGGACATGGGATGATTTTATCGCCGTCGCGGAGGACTTGATCCGGCGCAAAATCACTTCTCCCCGCCGGCTGGGCGTGGTCGGCGGTAGCCAAGGAGGCCTCCTGGTAGGCACCGCAATCACTCAACGACCCGACCTCTTCAATGCGGCCATCTTACAGGTGCCGCTGTTCGACATGGTTCGGTTCACCAAGCTGGGCGCCGGAGCCTCCTGGATCAGCGAGTATGGCGATCCCAGCATTCCCGAACAGCGCAAGTGGCTCGACGCCTACTCGCCCTATCAGAGGTTGGTGCCAGGCAAGACTTACCCGGCTCCCTTCATTCTCACGTCCACCAAGGACGACCGCGTGCATCCAGCGCATGGCCGCAAGGCAGCGGCGAGGCTCGCTGCGTTAAGCCAACCGTACCTCTACTATGAGAATACCGACGGGGGGCATAGCGCCGCCGCCAACCTAATTGAACAGGCACGCCAGATTGCTTTAGAATATACTTATGCATCCCGGCGGCTTGTCGATGAGTGAGGTCGAGGACTAAGATCTACTGGAAGGATGACGCTTGGCGGACGAGTTATCAGCAGCGGCGTCCGCAAGCCCGTCTTTGCTCATTCTCGGCGGACGATGGTATCTTCCTGCGGATGAATCCGAGCGATCAGCTACCAGTCCGGGTAGGCCACTCAGGGCCGATTTCTCGTTAATACCCACGAGGCATTCCGTGTGAACAGCCCTCAAGGCAAAGCCGGTGCGTTAGCCTCTCGATCTCCTGGCTAACTTCATTGGCAGTGCGGATGCGGATAGGGAAAGCGCCTTTCTCATCAAGTCGCCTCGATGGCGCCAAGTCGCATCCCCGCTGCGTTCCATCCATTGCTGACCGGCCTATATTGCTCAGTCGTGCGATGCTTTATTTCTCTCGCATCCCAGAGCCCACAATTTAAGTGTGCAATCATCATCTGGCCCGCTTTTCGTCATCCGCAGGATTCCCTGGTTGAAGGCTCGGAATTCCACAAATGCACTCCGACAATCGACCGATAGGCGGAGTGCGACGAAGATGGCAGTACAATATGCACGGCAGAGGGATGGGCGGGGCGCAAAGCACCGAATTCGCAATTTGAGGACACAGGAGACCTGCACTCTAACGGGGCGGAGTATCTCCGATGGTGTGGTCCGCAACCGACAATGTCTCACTGATCAGCAGCCTGAACCGTCCGGGTGATCCTGAAGTCGTGACGACTGACAGCACAGAGAGCATGTCTGAGTGGTTGCAGGAATTTCCGTGGCGGATTGAGCGGGTGTTGATAGCCCACACATTATTGACCGACTGCGCACCCTGTCAGGTTGCGGTAAGCTATCACAGATACAGAGTGCCTGGGGTTAACGGGATGTGACAGGGACAGCGCTATCGCTCCAGATCGATCGGCGCCGAGTCACTTTTCCGCTAGTCTCAACGGCAGTGCGGATGTGGTAGGGACTAGTTGGCCTGGTTTCAGCCCCCGGGTCGGTTAGCACCGAGCCGCGCCCGCACTGTTTTACATCTTGCCCCGACCAATCCCGCTACTATCTCGACAAGCTTCGCAGGTACTCCGGCGAAGGTCGGGTACACCACCTGAAAAGGTGGGGGCCACGTACCTCCATTTCTGCCGCAGCGCGCGCAATGAGTGGCGTTGGAGACTACATGCCGCCATGAGAGCCGCCTGATCCGCGAGTTCGGCCGCTAGCGCTTCGGCGTTGAAGGCTGTGCCATGGAAGAGTTGGTCGCGAAGCTTGGCGCGGCCTTCCTGTCCGCCGATCTCGGCCTAACACCGGAGGTGAGGGAGGATCACGCCTCCTATATCGGCTCTTGAATCAAGGTGCTGAAGAACGGACGCGTGATCTTCACGACCTTGTCCAATGCCCAACGGATGGCGGAATTCCTGCATGGGTTTCAGGCCGAAAATTCCGTCGCGGCCTGAGCCGCGGCGGCAATCATCGAACTGGACCTCGTCATTTTAGCTCCAAATAGTTTGGGTCTCCAATGGACTCTGGACGAAGTCGTTGACTGGGCGTCATCCCACTTACAGCGGGGCGGAATTTTCGCACGGGTTTCACATAGATAGTTCGCTGCGGCTGCAAGCATCTTGATTGAGGATGCATGGGTTTGAAGCGCGAGGCCCGGTCTCAATCGCGGCGACCGTACCGACCGTGCGAGGTCAACGGCCCTGCTCACGCCTTTCATACCATGATGTCCGTAGATGCTGCGCGACGCTCGTCCCCCCCGACCATGGGTTGCGAGTCCGGCTTGTGTGCGAAAGGCTCGAGGGAGGCCGAGCCCGATGACTTCAAGTCCATTCCAACCGACATAGACCGCAACCACGTGCAGCAATCACGAACTGCCGGACGGCAACACAAGCGAGACTGTGAAAGCAATTAGTAAGCCGCCATTGAGGGCGAGATACGGTTCGTCCACTCATGAGGATCAGCGGACAAAACTTGCGATGCGAGTAACGCTGCTCGTCGATGACCCAGATACTACAAAATAGCCGGGGTCAGATTAAGGGCCGTCCGCAATGGTCGAAATCCATGCGTTTGGAAGCGTGCCGTATGCCGAAGGGCAGCCGCGCCTTGCATCCCACGAGCAATTTGGGATCCGAGGCGCGCCTTTTGCTTGGGTGCAGCCACGCATCGAACGGCGAGGGGGCAGCATGGCTCGCAACGTCATCGTCTTCTCAGACCCGCAAAAGCGGTGAAGAAGCCCCGCAAGGTATCGAGCGGCGAGAAGGAAATGCTCATGCCGATTGATCCGCACGCACATGAGCGCGCGCGGCTCATGGCCCGCGGGGAGCCGCCACTCGGTGTCAACGAGACACCGAACAGGCGAGGAACTTGCGCACCGGAGCGGGAATTGCTGGGGCGTGCCAGGTTGTCTGCTTTATGTCTTTGAAAATGTTAATACTTCCACTAAGGATGTCAACGATCGATGACAATTCGGGGATGTCGGCGAAAGGCGACATTTGCGATTGTCAGCGAACGACGACATATGCTATTGTAAGCGAGCGCTGACATTGGGGATGGCCATGCTTATCCGTACACCTGCCGACCTCGGCGCCGTCCTTCGCGACAGACGCAAACGCCTCAAGCTAGACCAGGCGACACTGGCCAAGCGGATCGGCGTCAGCCGTCAATGGGTGATTGAGGTCGAGCATGGTCATCCCCGCGCAGAGCTGGCTCTTGTCCTCCGTGCTCTCGACGTTCTCGGCATCCCGGTCGAGGCCAACACTGGAGGGCCCACCAGCCGCGGGTCTAGCTCCGCAGTTGATATCAACGCCATCGTCACCAAAGCCAAGAAAGGCAAGGCATAATGGCCGAGCTCATTGCACTCTTGGATGGTACCGAAGTCCGTCGCGTCCGCAGTGAGGCGCGCGGCCGGCTGACCTTCGTCTATGACAATGCATGGCGCAACGCGGAGGGGGCCTATCCCCTGTCGCTTTCGATGCCGCTTGCCGCCGAGGAGCACGGTCCAGCCACTGTTCGGTCGTTCTTGTGGGGGCTGCTTCCTGACAACGAGCAGGTGCTCGAGCGCTGGGCCAAGAAATTTCAGGTATCGGCGCGCAACGTGTTTGCCCTCATCTCTAACGTCGGTGAGGATTGCGCCGGGGCCATCCAGTTCGTCACGCCTGATCGATTGGGGACTCTGAAAACAGGCGAAGATGACAAGATCGAATGGCTGGATAAGCCGGAAATAGCAAATCGGCTTCGAGTCTTGCGCGAGGATCACGCTGCCTGGCGTCTGCCCCGCGACACGGGTCAATTCAGTCTTGCAGGCGCCCAGCCGAAAACTGCGCTTGTCCTCAAAGACAACAAATGGGGCATTCCGTCCGGGCGCATACCAACCACCCACATTTTGAAACCACCGACGGGCCATTTCGATGGTCACGCCGAGAATGAGCATATCTGCCTGCAGCTCGCACGCGAACTCGGGCTGCCAGCCGCTGAAACCAAGGTGATGCGCTTCGAACAGGAAATAGCGATCGTGGTTGAACGCTACGATCGGCAGGTCAGCGGGAACGACATTATCCGCGTTCATCAGGAAGATATCTGTCAGGCCATGGGCATCCCGCCGACCAAGAAATACCAGAACGAGGGCGGACCAACGCCTGCCGATGTGGTCGAGCTCTTGCGGACCTACTCGACAGACCGCGAGGCTGACCTTGAGACGTTCGTCAGCGCTTTGATCTTCAACTGGCTCATTGGGGGCTCTGATGCTCACGCCAAGAACTATTCATTGCTTCTGGCCAGCGGCGCTCTCGTGCGTCTCGCTCCCCTTTACGACATCGCCAGCATTCTTCCTTACGACCACGTCGATCAGCGCAAGATCAAACTCGCCATGAAAGTCGGGGGTGAATACAAGCTCGATCAAATTGGCTTGCGTCAGTGGCAAAAATTTGCACGCGAGACGCGTGTTGATGCGGACGTACTCATCGCTACGCTGAACTCCATGGCCGGGCAGATCCCTGACCTGGTGGCGGACATTCGCACGCGAGCGCAAAAGGAGGGATTGGAGAACGCTGTCATCGAGCGATTGGCAACGGCTTTGAGTACGCGAGCCAAGGATTGCGAACACGTTCTGAAGGGGATCTAGGATACGGATCATCCATCAATTGGAGGGAGCCGAACGCAAAGCTGCCGGTCTAGAATCATGATCTCGCGTTGAGTATTGCCGACGGGGGCTGGTGCGCTTGGGTAATTCGCTAGGGGGGACGCGTGTGGTATGTTTCAGCAGAGTTTTCCCATCTGACGCGGGGTCGCAGGTCCAGCTACCAGCGCCGACACTTCTGAAGAGAGCGAGCTTACGCGGACACAACCGAAATCGCTGTCCTGCTTTGTTGCCCGCCGGCAAGGTCGCCTTGGTGCGCTCTAACCGACCTGCCCATCACTCGTCCGAAGCTCGAAGAAATGTTCGAGCTGTATAAGGGGGCTTCGTTCCCACGCACTGGAGGCAGAGTATACGGTCCCGATTTGCCGCATCTTTGCAAGCTACTCAAAGCTCATCGCCGCCAACCGAGAGCTGGGCTGCAAGCTCGTGAGCAGCCGGGTTCGCCGGCCGTGCAGTCCGCTCGGCAGTCCGGCTCGGCGCGGGAGCTTCCCCCGACGCCTGGCTACCCCGAGCGCGGGAGCTTGGGCTACTTGGCCAGCAGATGCAAGAACCAGCATCGCCATCAACTGCCGGGCTCCTGTCACGCACCTGCGGCGCTTGAGCCTTTTGTTGATCTGAATACGCCCGCGCCGTCTGAAATGCGCGACGATGCTCATTTTGGCCGGCGCATCCTGCCAGAGCTCGCTCAGACACCTACGCTGCTCTTGAGTCTTTGGTTGACCTGAATGCGCTAACGCGGTCGGAGTTGCGCGACGATGCTGACTTGCGCCAGCGCACTCTGCCAGAGTCGCTAAGACATCTACGCTGAATCATTTGTTGATCCCGCCCTCGGCGTCCTCCGGCTGCTGCGATCTTTACGTCGCTCAGCAGGCGATCGCTCGTCACCGCGCTTACCTTCAAAACCGGCCGACCGCTCATGGGCAAAAAGCTTCAATCTGCCGTGCCGTTCAAGTGCCGGGAGCAAGAACGGCTCGCGACGAGCCGCTTACTGCAGAGCCGGTCAGAGGCGTCCCATACCACAATCAGTGCAGCGCGAATGGAAACCCCATAGGTCCGGCTCGGGCGCCGCGGCACGGCGGATCCCGATGCCCCGTCCACCGACAGTGGGCGGATCGCGTGCTTACGATGTCATCCCGTGACGGCGCAAAGCTCGTCCAGGAGTCGTCCCTTCTCACGCCGACCGCCCGCCCGATGACGCACGGCCAGGGCTGATGTGATCTCGCGCTTTTCGCGCATGCTGATCGTCCCTGCCGTAGCCGCCACCGAACTGATTCGGCAGCTCCGCCCCAGGCACGACTGGGAAGTTGTCCGGTAACATTTTTACGAGGCAATGCGCCCCTCGGCGACACGAGGATTACCGTCTCCTTGGATAGCCGATGAGAGAGCGAATGAACGAGGAACGAATCGCGGAAGGCTCGTCGTGGAGTTGCGAGACCGATCTGGATCAACTGCGGCTTGGCACCCATGCGTGCACCTGCGGCGCGGTATGCCGTTTTGCAACCAGAGCAATGACGAGTCGTCGGCTCACATGCCGCCGGAAGGGTTCATCGGCGGCGAGGACGGCGGGTCCTTAAACCCATGAAGCCCGCGACGATTGAGAGCCGCGGGGCAGTTTCGCTTTGCAGATGTGGCGATGCATTGCTTCACGAGCGACGGCCTCGTCAGCTTCTGGAAAGCCTATCCATAATAAGGTCAGCTCAATTGATTTCTTGGACGTGAGGCTAGCGTGGACCCGTACAATTTCGATCCATCCAATCCAACAGCTTGGTCCCACGTGCAGCACGCCGTCTTGGAAGAGGACCAGGGGGGCCATGCCGGGCAAGAGGGCTTTGAGCAGCACTTGGCCGAGGCGCGCCCGCCCGATCCGGGTCCTGTCTCCAGTGGCGCCCGCAGCAGCCGCAACCACCATCCCCATCTCTCTGCAGACCATCGGGACATTATCGACAAGGCGATTGCCCAGTATGCGGCTCAGAAAAACCCACAACGGACGACGGTTAAGCGCTATACTCAGGCGCTTCGCCGACTTGGAAATGATCTTGGCGCTCATCGCAAAACGATTGATCTGGGGGACCACGAGTCCCTGGTCCGTTACGTCAAGACTTACTTCCCGAACGACGAAGACATGAAGAAAGGGTTGGGTGTCCTTCGTGCGTATCATGATCCGAGCTATGTAACTTCTGGCGGGCGGCCGCGCACGATCCCTTCAGCGGAAGACGCGCCCCTCTCAGAGCGGCTTAATGCCAGTGGCATGACGTCGGGCAGTGCTGCTCGTCATGATCGTAGTCTTCGCAGATTTTCTAACGCGCTTAATCTTGCGGGCTACTCGATATCCGGCTTAGACCACGCTGCGCGCATTGAATTCGCTCAGAAGTTGTTCCCGAACGACGAGCTTCTATTGTTCGCATTAGGCAAGGTTCGCGATGCCGAGAACGTTTCCGGCCCGCGTGCATCTCGGAAGCCCCGCGGTCATGCTGTCCCGTCGCCCACATTGCATCTTTATCCCGATGACGCCCGCATCATTGATGGCCTGGAAAAGGCAGAGCTGAGCATGCTCAAACCCGAGGAGAAGAGCCGGAAAAAAGTTGTTCAAAATCTGGCCCGCAACCAACGAAGATTGGGTGCTTGGCTCCAAAGGGAGGGGCGGGGGAGCATAGTGAGCCGACTCACCGGCACCAGTGAGCAGCAAAAGTCGTTGAACGACGATCACACCGACTTTAAAAAATCCAGTCGAAATGCGGACATGGGCTTCGATCGGCTTAGGAACTACCTATTGCTCGTCGAGGCGAACGCTGCGCTGGGCGTCTGCCCTGAACAGGCGGGTGGGGAGCCGCGGCGTGGCGAGTCGAACTCAACGTGGTCGCCGCACCTGCCGTACGATTTTGAGTGGCCGACGCCGGAAGCGGTAACAGATGGGTCATCCGCGATCTACCGAGGCCTCGACTCCTTCGTTGATCTGCCGTACACACCGCAGGAGGTGCGGGACGATGCTCAGTCGGCGCCGGTGAGTGGGGCTGCCGCCAAACCGCCGCTCTTCACCGGACCGCCGGACGCGCCAGCTCAGTCGTCAGACATCTACCGCGGTCTCAACTCTTTCGTTGATCTGCCGTACACGCCGCAGCAGATGCGGGACGATGCTCAGTCGGCGCCGGTGAGTGGGGCTGCCGCCAAACCGCCGCTCTTCACCGGACCGCCGGACGCGCCAGCTCAGTCGTCAGACATCTACCGCGGTCTCAACTCTTTCGTTGATCTGCCGTACACGCCGCAGCAGATGCGGGACGATGCTCAGTCGGCGCCGGTGAGTGGGGCTGCCGCCAAACCGCTGCTCTTCACCGGACCGCCGGACGCGCCAGCTCAGTCGTCAGACATCTACCGCGGTCTCAACTCTTTCGTTGATCTGCCGTACACGCCGCAGCAGATGCGGGACGATGCTCAGTCGGCGCCGGTGAGTGGGGCTGCCGCCAAACCGCCGCTCTTCACCGGACCGCCGGACGCGCCAGCTCAGTCGTCAGACATCTACCGCGGTCTCAACTCTTTCGTTGATCTGCCGTACACACCGCAGCAGATGCGAGACGATGCTCAGTCAGCGCCGGTGGGCGCGGCTGCCGCCAGACCGCCGCTCTTCAACGGACCATCGGACGCGCCAGCTCAGTCGCCAGACATTTTCCGCGGTCTTCAGTCTTTTGTTGATCTGCCGTACACGCCGCAGCAGATGCGAGACGATGCTCAGTCGACGCCGGTGAGTGGGGCTGCCGCTAGACCGCCGGTCTTCGCCGGACCGTCGGACGCGCCAGCTCACTCGTCAGACATCTACCGGGGTCTCAACTCTTTCGTTGATCTGCCGTACACACCGCAGCAGATGCAAGACGATGCTCAGTCAGCGCCGGTGCTCAGCCCTGCCGGTAAACCCGCCTTCTTCGTCGGGCGGTCGGGCGTACTTGAGGAGCTTGAGGACATCGGATCCCGAGTCGATGAGGATTGCCAGGATGGCTCCCAGCCGGTACCGGATTTCTTACTCGATGTCCTGGATAACATCGGGGTCCTGCCGACCCCGTTCAGCGGCCCAACCCAGGTCTCCATCAACGGTGAGACCAACTCGATCACATTGGGGCCGCGAGGACGCCGCGGTGCGCAATTCATCCATCATCCTCGCCCGACCTCTATGCCGGGTGCTCAGATCGACCCCTCGGCTACTGTTGCCTCTTCCGGCCACCGTAGCGGACCCGTGCTGGGCCCGACGCAGTGGCTGGGTGACCAACATATCCAGCGGGACTATGAGCTCCTGGCGGAGGAGCTCCAGCAGAACAATCCGGATCTCGCCGCCCGGACGCGGTTCGTGGATCCCCTGATAGCCCAAATGTTGCGATCTCCCTCCAAGGAGGTCGGCGAACGAGCATTAGGGTGGGTTCGCCACGATACAGCCGACTTCCTGTTCCTGCCGGTAAGCGATGCCAGCAATACGGATAGACATCAGCGCGGCAGTCACTGGTCGCTGTTGCTGGTTGATCGCCGCGATCGTGGCCGGCCGGTCGCCTATCACTATGACTCTACCCAGGGATACAATGACAGGCCCGCAGCGGAACTCGCAGGACGGCTCGACGCTAACCTGCAACAGGCCCCGATAAGACAGCAGCAGAACAGTTATGACTGCGGCGTCTTTGTCCTGGACGGCACCAGGGAACTGGTTAGGCGATTGGCAGCAAGACGGCCGGACTTGAACCTCAACAATCTTGTCATCAGTCGGCAGGCACTGCGGGACCGACTAGGCGCTGGTGTCAGCTTCAACTGAATAGGCGCACGACCGAGTGAAATGCTGTTCTCGCCGATCGAAGATCCGCAATCGGTGTGCTCGCAGAGCATCATAGTGTCTCACGTGAGGAGCTGAGTACGCATACGACGAAGACCGCCTGATTGACGCATGCGCGCGGGCACAGCGAGCTCTACGATCGGTCGGGTGAAGGTCAGCGGCCTGCTGACCCGGCGGGCTTATCGGCCTGGCGCAGGAGCTTCCATTCCCAGGGCAGCAGTTCGTGCAGGCGCGACGCGGGAAGATCGGCGATCCAGACCAGGACCTCGGCGAGCCAGGCCTTGGGATCAAAGTCGTTGAGGCGATAGGTCGTGATCATCGTCAGCATGATGGCGGCACGGTCGGCGCCACGCTGGCTACCAGCGAAGGTCTAGTTGCGCCTTCCCCAAGGCAATGCCTCTGAATGCGCGCTCAGCGCATCCGTCAAGCAGATCTTGTCATCGTCGAGGAAGCGGGCGAAGTCGTCCCACCGCCTGAGCATGTAATTCATAAGCTTCAGGACCTCGGAGGAGCGCGAGAGGGTTTCGCGCTCTCGCAACAATCAGGCGTGCATATCCTTGAGAAGCGGCTTGCTCCTTTCCCTGGCGCAGGGCGCGCCGCTCGTCGGCGTCCCGGCCGTTGCTGGTGCGCTCGATCTCGCAAGCGGTCGTCATCAAGTGCGTTTGTGAACAGCACATTGCCACTCTGACGTTAAGCAGCCCAATGAGCGCATGCTAAGATACTTTCAGGCTCAGTTCCTGCGCCATCTCAGCAGCGATTGGGAATTGATCGAGCGTCGTCAGATTCTGAAGTAAGTGCGAAATCAGGGGCATCTGCGGAGATCTTGCCTAGGGTATCCTGTGAACTCCACGTTGCGGCTATACGTCATCGAAAGCACGCTCCGGGCCTTGGCCCACCGCACTTAGCGCGCCAGGGATATCGAACAAGGCTGCGCTCGCAATAATCTTCAAGCTCCAGGAGGCTGCCGCAAAAAGCTGGGTCGGTCGATGGCCACAAATAGTTGCCGAAACTCTTCCCGTAAATTCGCCGACGAATCAAGTCGTCAGACCGCGAATTCAATCCACTGCCGCCTAGCCCGTCGGGGCATCAACATTCACCGATGGTTCGTTATTCCACGATAAGTCACACGTCGGATCGAAAAACAAGTAATTGCAAGTCAGTTCTTCACCAGCTTGTACGTCACGCGCGGTTAAAATTCGGCAATGATCGTCTTGATATGTGTTTGGCTGACTGCTGTGGTTCATGAAGCGGGCATTGTCAGCATTGTACTCTATAACGCCATCATTAGCCTTGTAGTCTCTTGGATAGGCATGCTTATCAAGTAGAGCTCGAAATGTTGGAGCTAGAGCTTCGTACTGCTCAGGCGTCACTGCGATGTCAACGATTGGGTTGTGAATCCAAATCAGCGAATCTTTGGGCAAAAGGGCGGCGGAGAAAAGTCCAATACCGCCAAACTGGTCTGGCTTTAAAACAGTTTCGACAATCAACATTGAAGACGTCTCCCCTAACACCCCGCAAGCTAACTGACCTGAGCCGCGAAATCTCCTGCACAAATCGGTAGGGTCTTCTAATCGCGCCTTCGTCCCAAATTGGATTTTTTTCGCATTCGTTGCGGCAGCGGCTGGCGATCGCCTTTCGCGGTACCGCCATCTTGCGGTGCTGGAAGGGGGCTGCAAGTCAGTGGGATTGCGAGCAAAGATCCGCGTCGATCAAGGCGGCGAGTTCATGTCGCGCGATCGTGACCCGTAAGCCTATCAGCGCGGCGATACGCTTACTTTCTCACGGTCCGGCAAGCCGCCGGCAACGGCTTCATCGAGGCCCTCAAGAGCCGCTTTCGCGCCGACTGCTCAATGGCCACTGGTTCCTCTCCTTGCAGATGCCCAGGACAGAACTGGAGACATGGACACATCGTTAGACATGGACACATCGGTAGCGGAGGGCCACCCCGTGGGCGAGTCGAACGGCTGATTTTGCCGCACAACCACGTCGGCGTAACCAGCCCCCCATTGTAATCACGCGACAAAGCTCTAGTCTTGGGGTGGTCTAAAGCGCGGTCTCGCTGAAATCGCGACATGTGACTGCCGCTCGATGAAAGTTCGATGGCAGGTCAGGTGCAGGATAATTTCGCGGGCGTATGCACCGTATCGGTCACCTGTGAGCGACCTAGAGCTGGTGGTGCGCTCGTAGACTCCTGGTCATCGCCCGTGCCGCTTCCGCTGCGAGGCCGTCCTGTGAGGACGCCAGATCTGCACTAAGCGTTTGGCCGTAAGGGATTTGACGCGATCGGCGCGACGCGCGGCGAGGCTGGAGTCTAGGGTGCAGCATCCCGGTTTGGTGCTTAGCGGTAACGGACAGGGGGCTCCGCAAATCGGCTGATCCTGCAGGTGAGCAAGGAGAGGCTTATGCGCTTTGTCCGAAGCCGCAGCCCGTCGTAGGCCGATTGTCTCAAGCTCATCGGCAAACTCGCCAGGCCAGCTGAAGGCGGCGCATGAACGAATTGCAATGTTCTCCGCATCGAGACCCCAGAGCGGACCTGAAGCGAGAGTAGATCTTTTCCCTAAATGGAAGGGCCCATTTCAAGCGCTCATGGTCACGAGGTAATCGAGCCATAACCAGAGCTGGCTTACTCGCTCGGCCCGTTCCTCTGAGGGCTTCTCGGCCAAGCCGTGATCGCGCCAGGTCTCCAAAGAGAGACGACACTCGTGCCAGAAAGTACTCCCCCCGCGCTATTCCTCAGCCCGGACACTGAAACACGCGACAAACGCACGGCACAGCCTGCGCACAATTGGTCCAGGCATCTTTCAATGTGGCGTTCGTCGATCCGCCGCTAGGGGCATGCAGACGCCTCGTGAACTTGATCGCCTCGCGCGAGTCGCGTCGGCCCGATGCTTGCGGGAGCCGCGGTGTGCCCGCCTGGTGCTACTTCCGGCCCGGCAGGCTTGCACGATCAGCTCAGGTAGAACATTGTCGCGGCGATCGTCAGTTGAAGCCGGCAGGAAGTGCGAAACGCCTCAACGTTCGCGCCGGCGAGCCTTGCCCTATGATTTGCCGGCATCAAAGTAAAAGCGAGATGTGCGGTCGTTCACACATAATGGTCGCGATATGGCTTAGATGGGGCAGCAGCGTCGGGGTCGGAGTTCCTGGTGTTGACATTCAGCAGCGAAAGCTGGTCGCGGACAGATACAGCTTTGGTGCTCGGCAACCATGTTGCCGTGGCGATCGTCTTTGCGGCTCGTTCGCTATTTTGAGGGTCCTCCACACTCATCTGGCCGATTTGATCAGCCGGACAGAGGTCGCTGCGGCTTGCTCAGCTTCATCCTGCGCTGAAGCTCCTTGAGGAGAGGTCATCTCAGGTCGTCGTCTTCGACGGGCAGAGCAGTGCCGACGGCAGTCCGCGCTGAACCGAAACCTTATCCCGGAGGACGCGGTTCTCATCAAAGCGTCCAAAACCGGAGTAGCGACAGATAATTCACGGTCTATGCACTGCTCTTAAGGTTTCAGCGACTGTCTACGCCGAAAAATGGGAAGGGCATTGCTGACCGGCTTTCCGCGGGGACGTTGAATGCACATCTCAGGAGTATAACCACGACAAGGGCGTTGGCAGTAGCTTCGGGGTAGCACTGTGTGAGCTGCGGAACACGTCGGCTGGGCTAAGCGATGAAGATCGCGCACGGTATTCCGGACCATTGCTGACCCCTGAGATATGTACTGAAAGGCTCGAGGCGGATCGACGAGGTGCTGGGCAGCGCCTCGTCGGCCAGACGAGCTTTCTGCGGAACGCCACGGCCAGGATGTGCATCTGGGACTGATGGACGACCATCTGCAGCCAGCTAAGCTCAGCCGACGCGTGTTCGATGCGGGCAGGAACCAGCCTCTTTACTCCGAGGATGCTTCCCTGTCTCGGGGCCGAGGCCCCAATCAATGGCAATGCTGTAAAACGCAACGGCGATAACACCGTAGGTGTTCTTCGCAGCTTTGGCGTTCGGAAGATCAAAGAAGATCGCTGTGCGGCTCAACGAGGAGCCGCACAGCGATGATGCGCGCAAGTTAATCGGGCGGGGTAGCGCTCACCCGGACCCCCCGGAACCGCGCCAAGCTCGCTGGCGCAAGCTATGCTACATTGATAAGTCCAATACCGGAGCTATGTGGTCGGGTTCCTAATTCTTAGCGTGGGGATTGTCTCTCGGCATCTCCATTGCTTGGGTGATGGATGAGCCGCACGTCATTTGGGCCTCCCGGCCCCAAGAGGGCGGTGTAACGCTCGCCGAGAATATCGTAGTTCATTGCCGGCTGCGCATCGTTCGGCAACTGGCCCCAGCGGCGAAGCATCGAGAGCATCGTGTCCGGGGCTGGTTGGTCGCCGTGCGAAAAATTCTTGGGAACGGCGAATGATGCAGCATAAATCTCGCGGGGCGCGGGGGACGTCCCCTCAGCCCTGGAGGAGGACGCCGGAGCGGCTTGCTCCATCGACCGTCCAAGCCGCGATGATGAGGCTCGGTTCGCTGGTTGCGCGCTGGGCTGCGGAGCGTTTTCCAGTCGAATTCCCAGAGGAATGGCAGCGCCTTGCGGAAGAGGGGTGCTTCGCCTCATCGTTGCCGCGGGCACGAACAGCGCCGTGTAGCGGTCATTGTGAACGATAAAACTGTTGGGTCGGCTGTCCTGGCTCGGCGCGACGTTGCTACGGTCAAGCGCAGCGGACGCGTGCTGGTTGCCCTGCCGGAAATTGAAGGGAATAACGGCCGGTTCTGAATCCAGCCCTTGGTGATGACCCTCGGTTGGCTCGACGGACGACGATGCGCCAGCGTTTCCCACCATCGCCCACAGCAGGTCCTGATCGTAGCCTTCGGGAAGGACGAGCCGATCGCTGGCCTGAAACGGTGCGCCGGCGTCTTCCATCAGCTCGCGAACGACTGAACTGCCGGGCTCGCTCACCTCGCGTCCGATGGCATCCCCTTCCGTATGGCTTAGTGTTCTTTGCCTCTTCGCAGGCCTCAACTCCCCGGTGTAGTCCTCACCCAAGAGGACCTCGTGACTTGAAGAGGGAGCGCTCCCGGTCAGCTCGTTCCGAGCCGGTTGGTAGCCGTCGCTCCAGTTGAGCTGAACGGCTTTTCCGCGGTCCGGTCCCTGGTGATCGCGCGCGGTTGGGAGAGACGATGTTAGGGTGGGTTCGCCGATCATCCCTCGCAGCGGGTCCTGATCGTGACCTTCCACAGGCAGCTCTACCGGCCAAGTCCAAGCTTCCCGCGGCGCGCTGTGCTGGGCAGCGGTGTCCCCGAGGTGTCTGGTGACGGCGTCTTCGGGATGAGGACCGTGAGCCCCCTGGTGCCCAAGTTCCAAGGCCTCGATGAGGCTACGCTCTTCCTCAGTCAGAGGAAAATAGTAGGGATCTGAAGAAGCGGGGATCTCTGCAACGGCAGGGGGATCAAGCTGCGGCACTTCATCCAAGTACGGCTCAAACTCCGCTTGCTGCTGTTGCGGTTGTGACACCGCGGCGTGGTCACGGTCGAATGGGTTGATGCTGTTAAATGGGTCCATGTCAACTCCCCGGGGTTTGAGTCGATTCGCAATGCGGAGACGATAGTGGCGCTCTCTCTCGTTCTATTGGGATCAGCTGTCGAAAAGCTGACGCGCTTAGAGACTTACGGATTGCGATCTCAAATCAGTCATTTCGCCGCTTTGGACCGCGACTCGTGATGGGACCGAGCAGGCGGCCTGGCTTTGCCCGTTCGGGACGAGCACAATGGCGTCGGCACTCTGACGCCGCGACCATCTCGGCAACTGATTGGGTCTCTTCAGTCAACCCGCACGTTTCGAGGCCACCTCGATCAGCTTGCACCATCAATTTTACGGTTTGTGGCGATAACGCTTTCTTGGCTCGCACGCTCGGTTGCCGCACCGCGGCGGATGCTCTCGATCGGATTGTAGTTCTCAGCTGGCTCTGGTGCTCGGCAGGAAAGTCATAGACAGCCAATAGGCTCAAGATTCGCAATCCTTGTCCGGCAATAACGTCATGCCATATTTAGCGCGATTCTCGACCAAGGTATCGAGTGCATGCTCCAACCGCTCGGCTTGGCGCCATTGAGATCCTGTATGGCCTTCTTGCCGCTCTGAACCGGCTCGGGATGTCTTTGAGCACGTTGACGGCTTTTTGCTGCCAGCGCTCGTATTCGCGCTGCGATTGGTCATTCAGGCTCAAAATCATCGAAGGTGAAAGGTTCGTTGTATCCTTTCCAGCAGGGCCGAGAGCGCCTCCTGGATCGCCGGTCGACATAGCGCGCAGCTAAGGGGCGGGCAGCAGGCGATCGAGGCTCCTAGTTCGCCGCGCTCGGACTGGCAAAATCACCGAGGTGAAGCCGATCCAACTGGCGAGCCGCTCGCGCGCCGGTCCTCACCTTGGGCCTGGCAATCTCGATCTCGCCGATATCCGTTGCGATGTTGCGCGCCGGGCCATGGCCGTTCCGCACGGCCGGCGCGACCATCCGCGGCGGCTTCAGCTCGCCGGCGTCTGCGGAACGCGGCAATTCCGTCTGGACGGCCCGGACGAACAGATCGCGCGCTATGTTGCGGAGAATTTGTAGCAGTGCATGATCAACCGCAGACGGCTGACCGAAGGGTAGGATGTTGATCGTCTCCTTCGGGCCGCATCGGCTCCTTGAAGAAGTTCTCGCAGGTTCGCCATCCGCCTGGATACGCCGGCTCTCTGAGCGTTATCACCCAGATTCCTGCGCAGCTCCCGCTTTCTTCGTATTCACCCGGTCCCGTTCAAGACCTCTATGTGCAGAACCCGACAGCAAATTGCAATTGAGTCGATCTGAATCGCAGAAGGATGCTTGCCTGAACCAAGCTCGCGGGTCCTGGCATGTCGATTGCTAGGAAGTGCCTGATACATCATGCCACTAACTAGACGCAAAGGCTGAGACAGATCCAACTTGCTGTCCAAACGAATTCTCTAGCATACAAGCGGCGCTGTTAACTGCCGCTCCGCTAACGGAGCCAGTCATGCTGATCGACACCTCCAAAATCTTCGACTCCATTCGCATCAACAAGAAGGAAGCGCGGGAGCACCAGACCGCGGCGCTATGTGAATGGCCTGGTTGCCAAAACAAGGCTACCCATCCCGCGCCAAAGGGCCGTGACAATGCGCGCGAATATTGGCACTTCTGCATCGACCATGTTCGCGAATACAATGAGTCCTACAATTTCTTCTCGGGGATGGACGCGGAAGCGGTCGCGCGCTACCAGAACGACGCGCTGACCGGCCATCGTCCGACCTGGAAGATGGGCGAGAACATCAGCGCCCGCAAAATGGTCGGCAGCGCGGCCGATTTCGAGGACGACTGGCATGCCTTCTGCACGCACCTCGAGCTGAACGGACGCGCCGGTGCCCGCCCCCGCGCGGAGGCCAAGCCTGAGGCGCGCAAGATTTTAAATGCCGAGCGGAAAGCGTTGCAGGTGATGGGCCTGAATGCCAATGCGACGCTCGGCGATATCAAGGCGAAGTACAAGGCGATGGTCAAGCAGCTCCATCCCGATGCCAATAGCGGCGACCGATCTACGGAGGATCGCCTGGTCGAGATCATCAAGGCCTACCATTACCTGAAGACCGTGGTGCGCGAGAGCTAGGGCGGACACGACTTGAACGGCTTCACCCCACCGGCCGCTACTAGTCCTTCATCGTGTGAAAGCTGCATCCGAGCTGGCGTGTAATCCGCTTCAGACCCCCACGCCTAGGCCGAGAGGAGCAGCATCTCCGCCACGTTAGCAGGAGTCTTTATCAACAGCGCGCTCCGGATCAATCCACGAGTACCCATACGACGAAGGCCGCCTGATCGATACATGCGCGCGGGCGTGGCGAGCTCTATGATGGGGTTGCGTGAAGGTCAGGCGGCCTGCTGACCGGCGGGCTTGCCGGCTTGACCCAGGAGCTTCCATTCCCAGGGCAGCAGTTCGTGCAGACGCGATGCGGGAAGGTCGGCGATACGGGCGAGGACGTCGGCGAGCCAGGCCTTAGGATCGACCTCGTTGAGGCGACAGGTCGTGATCATCGTCAGGATGATAGCGGCGCGGTCGGCGCCGCGCAGGCTGCCGGCGAAGGTCCAGTTGCGCCTCCCCAACGCGATGCCGCGCAACGCTCTTTCAGCGGCGTTATTGCTGAGGCAAATCCTGCCATCGTCGAGGAAGCGGGCGAAGTCGTCCCAGCGCCTGAGCATGTAGTTCATGGGTTTCAGGACCTCGGAGGAGCGCGAGAGGGTTTCTCGCTCGCAGAGCAGCCAGTCGTGCATATCGTCGAGCAGCGGCTTGCTCTGCTCCTGGCGCACGGCACGCCGCTCGTCGGCGCTGCGGCCGTTGATGGCGCGCTCGATCTCGAACAGCGCATCGAGGCGTCTGACAGCTTCCAGTGCGATCGGGGAGACCGGTTTGCCCTTGCGGCCTTCCCTGGCATTCTTCTCGACGTCGGCCAATTCGAAGAAGCGCCGCCGCGCATGGGCGAAGCAGAATGCCGGCGTGATCGGCATGGCTTTCTTTTGCGGGTCGAACAACGGCTCGAAGCCGCTATAGCAATCCGCCTGCAGAATGCCGGCGAAGGCGGCCAGATGCTTCTGGGGATGTTCGCCTCGTCGGTCGCTCGAGGCGTAATAGATCGCCGCCGGCGGCGCAGGCCCACCGTAGGGCCGATCGTCGCGCACATAGGTCCAGATCCGGCCGGTCGTACACTTGCCCTTCGCCAGGATGCGGATGGTGGTGTCGTCGCCATGCAGGCGCTCGGCCGACAGCACATGGCGCTCGATCAGCTGGAAGAGCGGCACGACGGCGAAGGTTCCGTGGCCGACCTGGTCGGCCAGGGTCGACAGCGGCAGGTCGATCCTCTCGGCCTTAAAGCGCACACTCTGGCGGTTAAGCGGGATATGCATGCCGAACTTGTCGAACAGGATCGTCGCCAGCAATTGCGGACCGATGAAGCCGCGCGGCGTGGCATGGAACGGTGCCGGCGGCTGGCTGATCTTCTCGCAATCGCGGCAGGTGAACTTTTCCCGCACCGTCTCGATCAGCTTGAACCGGCGCGGGATCTCCTCCAGCGTCTCGGTTACATCCTCGCCCAGCTTCGCCAGGCGCGATCCGCCGCAGCAGGCACAGCTCGTCGGGGCCTCGATGACGACGCGCTCACGCTCGATGTCGTCAGGCCACGGCTTGCGCACCGGCCGCCTGCGCGTGAAGGAACGCACGGCGTGGGTTTTCGTCGCTGCGGCCTGAGCGGCAAGCTCGTCCTCACTCGCCGTGGTAATGAGTTCTTCGAGCTCCAATTCCAATTGCTCGATCAGCCGCGCCGTGCGCTCCGAGCGCTGCCCGTACAGTTCGCGTTTGAGCTTCTCGATCCGCAGCTCAAGATGCGCGATCAGCGCCGCGTTATCCGACAGCTCCGCCCGCGCCCTGGCAGCCATCGCCTCGGCTCGCAGCCGGGCCTCACGCTCGGCTTGCAGCGCTGCCAGGGCACTGACAAGGTCCGACGGAAGATCGTCCGGCTTCGATATCATGAAGCCATTGAATCAGATCAAGCAGCAGATTCAACCAAAAACGGCTATCCGATCCGCGTCGGACGCTGGGCTTCTTGCGGGTTGCGCCAATCGATTCCGGACAACAGGTAGCTCATCTGCGCCGGTGAGATCGTCACTGCTTCGCCCGCAACCGATGGCCAGATGAACCTTCCTCTCTCGAGTCTTTTGGTGAACAGGCATGCTCCTTGGCCATCGTGCCAGATCACCTTCACAAGATCGCTTCGGCGACCGCGGAAGACGAACAGATGACCGCTGAGCGGATCCTTGCGCAGCACCTCCTGCACTTGGAGCGCCAACGACGGAAAGCCTCGGCGCATGTCCGTGTAGCCTGTCGCGAGCCACACTCGCGCGCCCGTCGGAACCGGGATCATCGGCGTACCAAAGCATCGAGAACACGACGTAGCGCGTCTCCATCAACCTCGCCATCGACCCGGATGCGGTGTCCGCTACCAAGGTCGATCTCGATGATGCCCTGGCTCCTCCGTCGACGCGCCGGCGCCGCCGTCAATGGCGCTTCGGTCAGATTGTGCGGCGGCACAGACGATCCAATCTCGACCGGCACGAACGGCGCTATACTCGCTTCAGCGTGCTTGCAAAGCTCCTTGCGCCACCTGAACAGCTGGCTCACATGAAGCCCGGCCCTGCGAGCCACCTCGGAAACACTGGCGCCGGGCTCGAGCGATGCTGCAACAAGCCGTTCTTTCTCATCCTGCGACCACCGGCGCCGCCGCTCGACCGATGTGATCACCTCCGCCCGCGAAATCGTCATAGCGCTTCTCCTAGGATTATCCCTAGGACCTGCAGCCATCGCGTTCGTCAAACAAGGCGGCCTTTGGCGCAGGGATACATCCACGACGAGCCTTCCGTGATTCTTTCCTCTTTCATTTGCTCGCTCCTCGGCGTTGCAAGGAGGGGGCAAGTCCTCACGGCGCCGAAGGGGGCGGTTCGCAAAGGCGCGCCACAGCGAAACGCTGAAAGCGCCGGTCCTCGGCTGCTCAAAGAACCCGCAAGACTAAACTGCTGCTCCGCTGCTCGATTTCAAGGATGGAAAGGCCCTTACTCGATTTGGCTTGCGCGTTAGGCCCGCACGGGCAGCGCCCACCTCGTTCCGCGTCAATGCAGGTGAGGCAACCGCAATCATGCTCTGATCTATATCAATTCGATGTCGCGCCTGAGACGTTGTCGCATGTTTGACGTATGTCGCATCCGCTCGAAACAACTCAGATGAGACCGTCTTTCTCTGAGTGCCTCTCTCTTAAGGGGCCATTCTGCCAAATCGGAAAGTGGTACGAGAATTGCTGTGCCCACCATGCTGGTTCTTGGAAGTCCTGAGGATCGCATGCACGCTGTCGTCCTTATAAAGCAGCTGGTTGTCAATGTCCGCGAGTGGCGGCCCAACATGCGCAAGCGCCGGAGAGGGGCTGCACCGGTCCGTGACCTCAGGCGTGTCGAGCTGCGCGAAGAGTTCCGTGCCGAGCGCACTTCTTTACGTCGCCGCTTGAGACGTTGGTATGTTCTTACGAGAAGTGCTGACCTTGTCCGCCGCAACCGTTGCATCATTTGCCAGCCATTCTTTCGAGAGTCTGGCTACGCACGTGACGATTCGGCAGCTCGGATAGCAACCCGACCCGGTCGGCAACGAACCAAGTCAGCTCCGCGTTGGCTCAACCTGCAGGGGGCGCGTGCCGGTTTGCTCCACCTATCTAATCGGTACGCTCTGGGACCCGGGCAAACATTTCGCGCCCGGCGCTTTCCTTCGCGCGGGCGTCCAGCTGCAACAAGCAGAGCCAACATCTGTACAAGTAAAATGGGAAATAGAAATGGATGACCAATCGCACGGCCAAATGCCACTCTCTTCAAGCGGACGGGAAAGCCGCGGGCCAGACCTATTTAGCTTCGTCGAATGCGCTACACAGACAAAATCAATCAAAGCGCTGTTCGATCTTCTTGTCAGTTGCGCGAGCAATGAAGGCTTTAATAAAGTCGCGTACGGAGCACTCACCTGCTCGAATGAGCGTCGTCTGCTGGACTATCTGCCGCCCCCGCCAACCATAAACTTCCCGTCTGATTGGTGCCAACGCTATGCTGAGCAAGAGTATCGAGCGATCGACCCGGTAGTCCGGCGGACAGCAATGCTGCCAAGGCCCTTTCTTTGGGATGACCTAACCCATAAATATAAACTGCAGCCCCGTGAGCTGCGCGTCTTGCACGAGGCCAGAGAAGCAGGTCTTAAGCATGGCATAAGCGTGCCATTGTTTGGATCGCAAGGCCGATTGGCTTTCGTATCGTTTGCATCTCCCTTCGATGATGCCGATCCACAGAAGCGCATGGCTCATCTCACGATATTGGCGTCGGCGTTTCACAACGCTGTCGCGCAGATTACACCGCCCCTTGATGAAGATTGCGAGACAGACATTCCGCTAACCGAGCGAGAAACAGAGTGCCTATACTGGGTTGCAGAAGGAAAGTCAGCCTGGGTAATCGGGCGACTTGTGGACGTCAGCGAGAATACCGTCAACTTTCACATGAAGAACGTCGTCAGAAAGCTAGGGGCGGCGAACCGGACAAATGCTGTACACAAAGCAACCCGACGCCGCCTCATTTAACTCCGCGCCCGTTTAAAGGCACGATCAAAGGCCTTGTCTTCGGGCGGGCTCTTCTGTTATTGCCGCGGATCGGGACAGCCGATCTCTAGTGGCTTCGACGATGTATTTCAACGGAAGCGGCTCAAATCAGATAGCTGGGCACGCAAGCGCATCAGGCGCGCGTATGCGGTGTCCCTCAACAGCGCCCGGTGTGGACTTGGGGCGTCGTCGTTGCATGCAACTCCCGTTGCGCCAGACGCAATCCGCCTCTCAAGCGATCTAGTGTTGCTAAACACGCTGCTCAACGAGACGGCGGAAGACGCCGACATCATCTTCATTCTCTCCAGCAACCGTCCCGAGGCGATCGAGGCCGCGCCAGCGTCCCGGTCTTATCGATCCGGCAATCGAGGTGCCGCTGCCTGATGCGATCCGCGGAGGCAAGGTGGTTCGCACTATTGCAGCGGCTTGCCGGTACACAAAGCCATGATCGCTGAAGCCGTGCGCTTCACCGCGGGGGCAGCGCCGCCTTACAATTGTGGCACGATTTCCATCAACATGAAGCCACCTGCTCGTGCAGCGAGGTCAATCGCCTATCTAGGCATTGTGGTAAGGGTTCTCCAGCCATCGACCTTGCCGCATGTTGATCTGGCAGGAGTGAGCAGGCCAAGACAATATTGCCGTGGCGACCGCTGATGGCAAACGATCATGATCTTGATCCGTCGCTTGAACTTCTCGTGCGGCCGCTCAATGGTGTTTGTAACCGGTATGAGATCTGCCGGTGCCAACGTTCCGCTGCGGTGTTCTACAGCGTGGTGTATGGTACTACCATCGGCTCGGAGGCAGCGGGAGCACGAATTGCGGGTCCGGCGATACAGGCAATGCGCCGGGAGTTCGAGTTGGGAGCTGGCCACCTCTGCGACTCACTGCGTTGTAGCAAGAGCCCTAACTCCCACTTGTCGTCTCGCCGCAGCTCAGATGCCGATGAGACGAGTGATTGGACTCGGCATCTAGCGAAGCTTCGGAGGGATGTTTGGGGTGGCGGCAGGCTCCGCCGGCAGCACTGATATGACGCGGAGTGCGGCAAAGCGCTGGCGAGACTCTGCTGGCCAGCGATGAGGTGGTGCTCGAGGTCATCGCAACAGCATGGCGGTGCGGACGCCTTTCGCCCCGTGTGATTGTCGGCAGTCCGCTGCAGGCCAAGCAACTCGCGCAGGCGCTCGACAAACCGAGAAGATCGTCCCGGTCACGCCGGCCAATTTGGAGGAGGAAGGTATCCTTCCCAGATTCGGATGCGTCAGAGGCCAGAAGCGACATCGCGAATACGTTGGGACCTTCGCCAGGATAAGCCGAAGCGCAGGCACAATAGTGTCCGCTGTTCGATCTTCCGCCGAGGCCTCAGCAACTTCGACAAGGGACTTGTTTTCGACGCACATGGGGCAGGCGCTGCGCTAACAGGCAGCAGGCTTTAGGCAGCCGAACGCGACGATAACCTCGCAATCTCTTTTGGCGCAGGGCCGATCTCGAGGCCGGTTCAACCCGCCACCTCAACTGTTTTGACTGCCAGCCCTAGTGCCAGTCCGTTTGGGCAATCGTTCTTCCATGATTGGCTTCAAAGTTCGCGCCAACTCCGAGCGTGCAGCAAGGCTCTTTGTTAATGGGCTATCAGAGTGGCGGGCAGGCACCGATCCTAATCCCAGCGCACCTATTGCCGGTGGTCCTACGGGATGGTGTAGGATCGCCGCTACTCTCAGAAGTCACCAAAACTGCCGCGGATTGCCAAGTCCTTCATCGGAGTGTCGCCACAGTGAAACTGTCCTGTGGTTCATGTCCTCGGGTCAAAGTGCCACCTCCCAATCTCTAGTTCTCTAGTCTCACGGACTTAACGAAGGAGTTTCGCAAGTGTTTCGGTGTCCAGCTGTTGGCTGCCTTCATTAAAATATCTCACCTCGCATCTACTTTTGCGCGACATCAAATACGCGTGGATCAGCTCCTGACTAGATGAGCAAAACGCGGGCCAACTTCAGTAAAGGTTCTTGCTTCATGGCGCTCACGCAGAGATTAGAGTTCCGGCAGTCGCAGTCGCTGGTCATGACGCCGCAGCTGATGCAGGCGATCAAGCTGCTGCAATTGTCCAATCTCGATCTCACCACCTTCGTGGAGGAGGAGCTCGAGCGAAACCCGCTGCTCGAGCGAGCCAATGACGATGTAGCTGGCACGGAAGCCCCGACTGAAGTCGATCAGGTCA
Organism: Bradyrhizobium sp. USDA 336; assembly: GCF_044908355.1. Classification (NCBI taxonomy): domain Bacteria; kingdom Pseudomonadati; phylum Pseudomonadota; class Alphaproteobacteria; order Hyphomicrobiales; family Nitrobacteraceae; genus Bradyrhizobium; species Bradyrhizobium sp. USDA 336. The sequence continues at coordinate 7,350,172 of NZ_JBIYDC010000002.1, forward strand.
GCGGCGAACAGCTGGCCGAGGCAGCTTCGCGGAACGCCCAGGATGCGGCGCCGACCACCTATACCGAATGGGGCGGCGGCGCCTCCGGTGACGAAGACTACAATCTCGAAGCTTTTGTCGCGGCCGAGACAACGTTGTCGGACCATCTCGCCGAGCAGCTCTCGGTCGCCTCCACCGCGCCCGCGCAACGCATGATCGGCCAGTACCTGATCGACCTCGTCGACGAGGCTGGCTATCTGCCGGCCGACCTCGGCCAGGCCGCCGAGCGTCTCGGCGCGTCGCAAGCCGAGGTCGAAAGCGTCCTCGCCGTGCTGCAAAAATTCGATCCGCCCGGGGTCTGCGCGCGTTCCTTAAGCGAATGCCTGGCGATCCAGCTGCGCGAGCTCGACCGCTACGACCCCGCGATGCAGGCGCTGGTCGAGCATCTCGATCTGCTCGCCAAGCGCGACATCGCGGCTCTTCGCAAGATCTGCGGCGTCGACGACGAGGACATCGCCGACATGATCGGCGAGATCCGCCGCCTCAATCCCAAGCCCGGCATGAAGTTCGGCTCGGCGCGCCTGCAGACCATGGTGCCCGACGTCTATGTCCGCCCGGGTCCCGACGGCGGCTGGCATGTCGAGCTCAACAGCGACACCTTGCCGCGCGTGCTGGTCAACCAGACCTATTATTCCGAGCTGTCGAAGAAGATCGGCAAGGACGGCGACAAGTCCTATTTCACCGATGCGTTGCAGAACGCGACTTGGCTCGTGCGCGCGCTCGACCAGCGCGCCCGCACCATCCTGAAAGTGGCGACCGAGATCGTGCGCCAGCAGGACGGGTTCTTCACCCATGGCGTCGCCCATTTGCGCCCGCTCAACCTGAAGGCCGTCGCCGACGCCATCCAGATGCACGAATCCACGGTGTCGCGTGTCACCGCCAACAAATACATGGCGACCAACCGCGGCACGTTCGAGCTGAAATATTTCTTCACGGCCTCGATCGCCTCGGCCGACGGGGGCGAAGCGCATTCGGCGGAAGCGGTGCGTCACCACATCAAGCAGCTGATCGATTCGGAGGAGCCCTCCGCGATCCTGTCGGACGACACCATCGTGGAACGCTTGCGCGCCTTGGGCATCGATATTGCCCGCCGCACGGTCGCGAAGTACCGCGAAGCCATGCGCATACCCTCTTCGGTGCAACGCCGCCGCGACAAGGAGTGGTCAACGATCAACAGTCAAGCATCGGCAGGAACTGGCCTCCCGGAAGAAACTCCCAGCCGTCGATTTGGACTCCACAAGCTACGCTTTGGATTTGCCTGAAAGTGGGTCTTTGGCGCGACATTTGTTGATTGGCGGTTGAACGAAGCCGCTCGCGCCGACTGCCGTCTGACAGGATCCGAGTGTTCTCAGAGCTGACCCCTTCAGACAGGAGGTTTTCTGATGGCTCAGGTGAGCCGCCGCATGATCAAGGACATGACGGTGGGCAATTTGTCGCCGGCAACGCAGCCGATCAAATCTCAACGCGGTATCGAAGCCTAGCCGATTGCTTTTAGCCGATCTTCCGCTTGGAGGATGTTCATACGTTCCAGGTTCACCTGGTGGTAACAGGGATCTCTTGGCAGCATGTCAACCAGATGGTATGTGCGTTGCACTTTTTCGACGGCGTGACGCTCGGCCACAGTGAGATTCCCGAGCGCATCGCCTACGCGCGAGAGCCTCTCAAGCTGCGGGTCGTGCTGATTGCCGAGGAGGTGGTGCGCTTTCTGAACGCAATCCTTGGGCCTAAGGAGCCGCATAGCGCTGACGACGTCTATGCCGCAGGATTAAGCGTGCCGGAAGTGGCTTTCCTCGCTATTCCGGATATCGACAGACAGCGGATGGTAATCCGGGTGAGCGGGCAAAGGCGGCAGGGACGTCATGCTCTCGCCACGACTTCTTAACAATCTAAGGGCCTATTGGCGGCTAACCCGACCGACACGCAGACTATTTGCCGGCCGGGACAGTTAGCGGCCGCTTGATGCGACCGTTCTGTATGCTGCGTGCCGCTCGGCCCACATCGCAGCGAATCTGAACAAACGCCTGACGGTGCACACAGTGCGACACAGTTTTGCGACCCATCTTCTAGAGTGGCGCCGACATTCGTGTGATCCATTGTTGATGCGGTCTGCGCCGCAATCGGCCAGGCACTTGACGCCTTCTATGCTTTGACGGTCGCATGGGCCAGCCGACCAGGCACCGGATCTCGCAGGTCGTTGGGAAGCCGAATTCCGCGTCGACGTCCTGAGCGGCAATCGGGCTCTGGGAAAGGTGAGGGGCAGCGTCATCGGAAGCCTCGAAAGGCTCGAGGTCGATCCAAGCGAAATCGACGTCGACGTCCTCGCTCTCGCGGCGATGGTGCACGCCGCCGACAGAGGGATGAATCGGCTCGGCGGAAAAGATCCCACCGTAGCCGCGCCGACGTACAGGTCGGCGGGCAACGCCTTGCTCATAGAGTCTTGAGATACTCGACAAGCGCTCGCCGTTCGGCGTCGGTCAATTCTGGTCCGATCACGCCAGGCGGCAGCTTCTTTAAGTCGGTTTCCTTGCCCTCGAAGGAATGTCCGCGATTGCTGGTCCCAAGCAGCGACACATCGAAGTTCGTCAGGCCGGCCGCACAGCTGTCGGCCGACTGTGCTTTTCGTAAGAAGTCCGACATTGACCGGGTCGAACGCACGGCTGCCGACGCAAAACGACGTCGGGCGCTGGCCCTGCGGTACCAACATGTCTCTCAGCGTCGGAACGGAGCCGTTGTGCAGATAAGGAGCTGCCGCCCAGACACCGTCCAACGGGCGCGCCCGGTACTGAGGTTCAAGGGCGAGAACAACTTCGTCCTTGCCGTTGCGGCTTGCACGCGCCCCGACATAGACCCGCTGGTTTTGGCAGTTCTTTCTCGGCCCCTACATTTGACGCTTGGTTTCTTCAGAAGTGCCGTTCGCAATCATCCATTGGTCAATCGTCTTGCCGACCACGTCCATGAGCGCGAGTACAAACAGCGGATCTCCCCCTTTATCTGCAGAAGGCCACAGCCTCCGGCTTTGTTGAGGTCATCTGCAGGATTTAATCCGAGTGACGCCGGTAGGTGAACGCGCCGCGTCGTGAGGACGCTGGATTGTTGGGGGTCGGTGCCGATTGCTGCGACCGGCATCTGGACCACGTTGAAATAATGCCGTCCGCCGATCTGCAGCCAATTCTTCTCATTCTTGGTTGAGCGATCGGGGTTCTCTGGGCTCCAGAACGAATCTTCCGGCCACTTTTTGTCGAAGGCAGTGTCGTTGACCGGGCCCGGGTGACATTCAAAGCAGTGAGCGCGATAAGATCGCGACCTTGTTCGACGAGCTTTTCATCAATCGCCCAGGCCGGGTCACCGCGGAATTTCTCCTGCGCGTCCTTCCATTGGGGGCCACGAGCCCGGTAAATTTTCCGCGGCTTGCATCGCCCGCCGAAAAGGGATCGGCGCCGCGAAGAAGCTCTTCGAACCGCGCGATTTCGGATAGATGTATCGACGACGCAAAAAGCGGCCGTCCGGGCGCGGCCGCTGTCATATTGATTGTCGCGCTGACACCGAGCGCCTCGCCGGAATTGCGAACGAGTTCGTTGAGAACAGAAGCGTCATACTGTGCCCAAAGGAAGTACGGCGTGTCCCAGATTGGCGGAAAGCTCACGGGCGCATCGTGCCGCGCGAAATTGCCCTTGAGGAGCGGGTCCCGGAGTTCGCCAGTCGCGGGATCGAGTAGGCTCGTATAGAAAACCTGGTTCCCCATCCGGTTCAGCGCATCAAGTCGACCGAACCCTTCGTCGAGATCCGCCACTCCCTGTCCCGTCATAAGTCTGTCGGCCGCTGCCTTTTGGTTCTTGATCTTTTGAAGTGCGAGCTCCAGATCGCCTCGAATCTGCTTTCGATCGACGCTTTGCCCTTTGATCCGCTCCAGCTTGCTGGCGAAACGCTCAAATCGCCATGGCAACATCAGCGTGTAGCCGATCGATAGCCCGATCACTCTTTCAACGTCGCCGAGATTGACCATCGCCGGCCCACCGTCGAACCGTATGCTGACATTCTTGTATTCGAGATGCCCCGTATGACAGGCGGCGCAGGTTAGCCCGATCTGACCTTCATATGGGGCGCCCGTCGTCGGATCGACGCCGCCCTTGAGGATGGCAAAACCGACCGGCAGCCTTCTGGGGTCGTCAAGACAAACCCCTGCTCAGGAAGCTGCGGATCTTACAGAGCAGTCCCGCTCGTCACTTTGCTCAAGTTGGCCGCTTCGAAGTCGTCCCATCCAAAAGCGCGACCATTGGTAATCACGATCCGTGCTGGCCAAGGCTTACCAGCTCCGTCTCCTCGCTCGTCCTCGGTGTAAGAGCCTCTGCTGGTAGATGGATGAGTTCGTCCAGATGGGAGCCAAATCGCTTCTCCGCTGCAGCAATTTCAGAATCGCCCGCGACGGCAAACAACGCCTTGAAGCCAAGACTTATGAACCATTCCATCCGCCGAAGTTCGAGCTCCTGTCCGGAATCAACAGGTGCGCCCGCCGCCGACCGCTCGATCATAGATGCGGGCGGAAATTGGCGACGCCGGTGATGCGGGCATCCCTCGACGATTCGGCCATATCCTCCCAGCAAGCGAACGGGTCGATCATGATTATCGCCGCATAGACATGAGGAGCTGACGTTGTCTTGTCGAGGGTTAGCAAGTCTCGCAAAAGACAGTCGTTCCAATCGCGGATTAGCAAGGGTCGCCATGACCAGCAGGGAGCCTTCTGGAAGGCTGCGCAAAGAGGACGCGCAGACTTGCAATTCTGCGTCTTTAGCTATTGTCCGACATCTGTGCGGCAAGTTTGCCGGAACTTTCGCTCTCAACGTTTCTACCCAATGTTACCCATTTGGACGCCTCACGGATCTTACACCCGGGTAGAGCCGGGTCTAGACCACCTGTTGTTAGGAATGGTTCTGGGAGGAAGATCGTGTCTCACCATTGCACGGACGACCTGAGGTCGGCCTGGGATGGTAACCTGTCCGAACTGGCGACTGGATCCGCGACTACGGATGCGGTCGCGATCGTGGCCACGCTGGATACCAATGGCCGCGAGGCGTCTTACCTTGCCGACATTATCGAGGCGTGCGGCCGCAAGACCATCCTGATCGACATCGGCACTAAGAGGGACGACCGCGACAAACCAGCCGATGCGAAGACCCCCACGGAACTCTTGCAGCAGATTGCTGAAAGGACGCGCAGTAAGGTTGGTGACCTCCTGGGGGCAGGAACGATCAGCGCGATTGTCGGGGTTGAGGGTGGCAGGGGAAGCGCAGTTTTCGGCGAAGTTGTGTCTGAGCTGCCTTATGGCTTTCCAAAACTTCTGGTGAGCAGCGCAAGGCCTGCGCTACTCGCTAAATTGGCCACTCACAGCGACATCATCCTCTATCCGGCGCTGGTCGATCTGTTCGGCCTCAATGTCTTTACTACAAGGTTGCTCGAGAACGTGGAGCGGGCCATTGCGGCCACGCACTATGCTCCCGCCAAGCTTGGGCGAAACAAGAAGATCGTCGCGATCACGGCCGATCAGCTGCTCCATTTTACGTGCGAGAAATCTCCGCGTCTTGGCGGAACGACGGCCTTTTCGAATGGCATGGTCTGGGTTCCCTGTTCTGCTCAGGCGCGCGCGGCTAACATCGATGACACCATCGCCGATGCGAGGACATACCTGCAGCACGAACTCGGCGTTTATTATCGTGCGCAATTCATTGATGCTTATCTTGAAGACAGCCCGTCGGCGCTAACCGCGCTCGAGAACGGCACGAGTGTCAAGTTTACCCTAGCCATTACGCCCGATTATCACTCGAGCCAACTTGGCGGCGCTGATAAGGGACGGGCACTGAGCCCCGCCCCCTATGATGGGCGGCTTCTAGGCAAGGACTTCGATTTGATTGGTCATCCCATTCGGGTTGTGCTCGGGGGCATGATGATCTCATCGAGTGAGGTGAAAAGCTTTCTCAACCCACTCCAATCTGTTGCGTCGCTCAAACACGTCTTAACTTGCCTGAGCCGCTATGCGCGGGATCGGCTCAGCTTCAGCCGTGGTACTGAGCTCAGCGGGGGAAATGCCTTGATCGCGCGGCTGCTGGTGAGCCTGCGCGAGTACGGCGTAGAAATTTGGCCATATTCTCCAGCGGTCGAACTCACGAAGGAAGGCTGGCGCGTCACGGGTGCCATTATCAAGCGGATCAACGTTGGCATCCGCGTGCGCGCCTCACGTGGTGTTGTTCTCGCAACTGGCGGCTTTGCCCGGAACGCGCAGCTGAGAACGGACCTCAGTGGTGCACACCAGCATGATGTTACGTTGGCCCACGCCGATGTTAACGGTGACCGCATTGGGCTTGCAACTACGCTCGGGGCCGCCATCGACAAAGATGTCGCATCGGCCGGCTTCTGGTCCCCGGTTTCAATCCTGAAACGCGGCAGCGGCTCGCAGGTTGTGCCATACGGCTGGCTGGACCGCGGCCGTCCTGGGGTCATTGCTGTCGGTCCAAATGCCAGACGCTTCGTCAACGAATCGAATTCGTACCACGATATTTGCCTGGCAGTGTTTGAAAACGGCTATCCAGCAGATAAGCGATTCTACTTCATCTGCGATCACCAGTTCGTTCGATTGAGGGGTATGGGACACCTACTGCCATGGCCCTGGACGTTGAGCATCGGTGAATATGTGCGCCTTGGCTACGTCAAGGCAGGTGAAACGATTTCTGAGCTCGCAAAGCAGCTGGGACTAGATCCCGCTGTGCTTCAAAAGACGACCGAGGAACACAACGGGCACGCTGCCCAAGGACGGGATCCCTCTTTAAGCGTGGGGAATCGGCTTTCAATCGCACGCTCGGCGATCCGATCGTCGGGAAAAATCCAAATCTTGGACCAATCAAAGACGGACCATTTGTCGCGCTGCCGATCGTTCCGGCAACGCTCGGCACGGCGACCGGATTGGCGACGGACAGTTACGGAAACGTCCTGGATGCACAAGGCAACGCAATCCAGGGTCTTTATGCTTGCGGCAACGACATGACGTCGCCGATGCGCGGAATTTATCCTGGGGCAGGCATAACAATCGGTCCCGCCATCCTATTCGCATATCGCACCGTCAACGCAATAGTGCTTTCCGCTAATAAGGAGCAAAAAGCCGTCGCCTCCGGAGCTTGAGCGTCTACCACACTCGTTTGTGGCGGGGAATATGTGCTCGGGTCCGGGGCGCGCATCGATAGAAACGTCGGCCCGACCCGCGACATCCTGAGAGGGCGGCCGGGTTCGAGTTTGGTGAGCCCCGGCGGAGGGGGAGATCGGCGCACGAACTGTCTTCGATGTATCGCAAAGAGCTCGGCTCCCAGTAGGTGTTCCAAGACATATGACAGCGGGCGAAATCGATCGTTCAACAGCTAGGCGGCGTAGTGAGGAGTCGAAAATGTCAGGACAAGCGGCGCAGGCGTCTGCTTCCCCGACGCGATCGCAATCCGCTGGCCGCGAGGCAGTGATGCAACTCGACAAGATCGATTTTCGTCTTCTTGATCTCGTCCAACGAGACAATCGCCTCTGTAGTGAACAACTTGGAGGGAAGGTCGGCCTATCCGCATCCGGAGTTCAACGTCGGCTGAAGCGCCTTCGATCGACGGGTGTCATAGAGGCCGACGTTTCCATCATTTCTCCAAAAGCAATTGGGCGTAATGTGACCGCAGTGGTTCTCATTTCCTTGGAGCGCGCGCGTGCCGATACCGTTGATCGTCTAAAGAGGCAAATTAGCAAGATGCCTGAAGTGATGAGCGCATTCTACGTTACAGGTCTGGCTGACCTCGTCTTGCTAGTTACCGTAAACGACATGGAAGATTACGAGCGGTTTGCTCGGCGCCTTACAGAGGAAAGTTCAGACATAAAGCGCATTGAAACAATGGTGGTCATGGATCGGTTCAAAGCAGGATTTACTTTGCCAATAGCCTCCATCGCATGGTGTTAAGCGACTGACGAAGAGGACATTGGCTTGCTCAACTACCGCCGACCGCAGTCCGTAGGGTCGGCTTTGGTCTTTATGGCTAGATCGATCACAATCTTCAGATGGGGGATACGTTGCGTCGCTCGCGTCACGCCAAGATCGTGGCAACAGCCGGTCCGGCAAGTGCCGAGCCTGAGAAGATACGTGCTCTCTACCTTTCCGGGGTAGATATCTTTCGGCTAAACTTCAGTCACGGAACCCACGAAGACCACGCCAAGAGTTATGTGTGTATCCGTGAACTTGAGCGGGAATTCGGCCGGCAGATAGGCATCCTGCAGGATCTCCAAGGTCCAAAGCTCCGCATCGGATTCCTTGAAGAAGGCAGGCTGGGATAGCGTGCTGGAGAAACGGTCCGCTTTGTGATGATGGAGCCAACGAAGCAAAGCAATCGATACCCTTGCCTCATCCGGAGATCTTTGCAGCCGTCCATCCCGGGCAAGAACTTCTCATTGACGATGGCCGGGTGCGCTTGAGGGTCACCGAGCCGCGAAACGGAGAAATCGTTGCGCAAGTGGAGGTCGGAGGCCTGGTGTCGGACCACAAGGGGGTCAACGTACCGGGGGCCATGCTCGCCTTATCTCCGCTCACCAACAAAGATCGCGCCGACTTCGCGTTCGGCATTGACCTTGGGCCCAATGGGTGGCCTTGTCCTTTGTTCAGAAACCGTTCGACCTGATTGAGGCACGCTCCCTGATCGGCGAGGCCGCAAGTTTGATGGCGAAAATCGAGACGCCGATGGCGCTCGATCGAATCGACGACATCATTGGCTTGTCGGACGGCGTTATGGTGGCGCGCGGTGATCTTGACGCCGAAATCCCGCCCGAGGAGGTGCCTGGCCGGCAAAAGGAGCTCATGCGCGCCTTCGGCGTGCCGGAAAATCCGTCATCGTCGCAACGCAAATGTTGGATTCCATGGTGGCTGGGCCGATTCCGCCGCGGGCGGAAACCTCAGATGTCGCTACCGCCATCTATGATGGAGCCGATGCAGTGATGCTATCTGCTGAATCGGCAAGCGGGGCCTAACCAAGCTCTTCAGAACAACTAAGGCGTTTCGGCATTCAACCGGGGGAAGAAGCGCCGGGGCATGGGAAGATCCTCGACAAGATCTATGACACGTTATCTGCGGAACTTGGCGCAGCAACTGCGAAGCTCGACGCGATCGCTTGATTAGCGATTAGCAGAATCCGCGTCAATTAGCGAATAGCTCGTGCTGCGGCCGCCGGCCGCGTCCTTGGTCAGCACGCCTTTTGCGACAAGATCGTCAATGTCACGCAAAGCTGTGTCCTGCGATGACTTCGTTAACAGTGCCCACTTCGATGAGGTGAGCTTGCCTTCGAAGCCTTCGAACAGGCGTTCGATCATTGCGCGCTGGCGGTCGTTGAAGCTTTGATCGGCATGCTTCTCCCAGAAGCGGGCCTTTCGAAGAAGTGACGCCAGGATTGTGTCAGCGCGTTCGAAGGCACGATCGGGGCGGGACATCTTTTCGGGCTGGCCGCGGCCCAAGTTCGGCTGGATCGACGCGGGGCGGTCAGTGCTTGGTCCGAAATACGATGGCCAAGCCTTGCGGAGCGTTGTTTCCGAAATTATTGGCGACCAAACGATGCTGGCTGCCTGCAAGCACCGCTTGATCATCCCCGCGGTCAACATGACGAAGGGGAGTGTCCAGATGTTCAAGACGGGTCATCACCCGGATTTCACACTGCATCCCAAGCGGCGATTGGTCGACGTGGTCATGGCGACCAGCGCCGCGCCGACCTACTTCCCACTGGCGGAGGTTGGCGCTGCGCACTATGCCGACGGCGGTCTCGTCGCCAATGCCCCTGACCAATGTGCCCTGCACGAGGCAACGCACTTTCTGAAGCAAGATGTGTGTCAGATCTCGATCCTCAGCATCGGCACCACTTCGACCGGATTTTCCCTCAAGCGATCCCTCGGTCGCGATCTCGGCAGCGCGAAATGGATGATGCGAGGCCGTATTGAGAACAATCGTTTCCTCACAGCAGCAGCTCGTCGGTTACATGCTGCGCCACCAACTGGGCGAACGCTATCTACGAATCGATGCCACCCTCTCGGAAGAGCAGAAGGCCGATTTGGCCCTGGATGTTGCTGATGCGAACGCTCAAGGTACGTTGCTTGACTTGGCGGAAGGTAGCTTCCAGAAGGTTTCTGCTGATCCTGCACTTCAAAAATTTCTGACTCACAAGCCCGATCCGCCCGACTTTCCCGGCGTGACCTCGGCTTAGATTAAACGGCGAGCGCTCTAAAGTCGGTACCTGGAAGACCAAGTTCTCATAGGCGTTTCTTGAGTTGGATCGATCCCTTGGTATTGCGATCGGTCCAGTAATGACCGCTCATCTTCTTCGGCGGCGTACCGATGACGCGGTAGCGGAATGCGCCATAGTGGATTTCGGTCTGCGTGCCGCGAGCGAGAATGTCGGGGTCGCTCTGGTAAACGCCAATCACTTCATAGACACGGTCATTGTGACGGATCAGCCGTCCAGCAAGCTGAAAGGATCTATTTGTGTTGGGCTCTTCGCCTGTCACCAATCGAACCGATAACGATGTGTAGGTTTGCGTAATCGTGGCGGTGCCGGTGATCGTCTTATTCTCTCGGCCACCCTGTTCGGCGTAGGAGGACAATAATTCAGCTCCCCACTCGCCGGAGAGCTCGGGTGTCTTGTGAAAAAGCCGGAACGGCCAGTGCCGCCACAATACCCGGTCGAAGGCCGTCAAGAGGCCGGTGACGACCGCGACCGTGACCGAAAATGGCTTGGCGTAATCCCAGGATAGGTCTACTCCGAAGTACAGGAGTGAAATTGCCCAGACCCCGGCCGCCACGATGATGATAACCGAGATCGAAAAGCCTGAAGGCATGTCCGAAGCAAATGTCTGAGGAAATGGATATCGAAGCGCTGCTTCGGAAAGTACATTCTGAAGGCCTTCCTCGCTACCCTTTGCTGGTCGTGTTCTTCACCGGAAGCGAACAGCCGCCGGATTGTGTTTCGATGCTTCGCGTTCCGATGCTGAGTGGAGGCTTTGTCTTTGGCGAGGACTTTAGCAGCCGGGTTCGGCAAGCGATGGCGGATAACGAGAGCGCCCACGATGGAGCGGTTGCGTTCGGCCGATCGAGGAAGTCCAGCTCCTATAAGTGCGCGGGCTGGTCTTACCGCATTGTCGCGACAACAGCATCTGGTGCGGCAGAGGCAAACAGGGGCGCGGCTTACAACAGCGCAATTTCGTTGTCGCTGAGCCGCGGTGTCGATCTCGTCTGCCTGTTTTCCCGGGATCTGGAGATCTTCGTGGGTGGGAGGCGGGCAACCCTCGTTGAAGGTCGGTAGTTCCTATCATAGGGAAGCGATTGCGGTTGCTCCGGCCGATAGCCAGGCCGTCTGAATACCGATCGGGCCCAGCACGTTGGACGGGGAGGGGCAGGAACCGCCCTTTTGGCCCAAAAAAAGGTCCGAATCGGCCACAATTGGGTAAATCCTTGATTTGACATCGAAACCTTTTTGAAATCTAGCTCTTGTTGTCAGAAGTTCTCCTATGTTTCTGACACTGGAGTGAGAGCCATGACCGCCCTTAGCACCCGGATTTTGGAAGTCACCAAAGAACTGCCCGAAGGCGCACCGATTGCTGCCAAGGCGCTTTTGCACCTTGGAAAGCGTGCTGCTGTCGATCAGGCCCTTTCGCGTCTTGCCGAGCGAGGAAAGCTCCTGCGTGCGAAGCGAGGGGTGTATCTACGTCCGGTCGAAAGCCGTTTCGGGGTTAGAGCTCCGTCGGTCGAAAAAGTCGTTGAGGAAATCAAGGCTCGCAGCGGTGAGACCATTGTTTCCAGCGGCGCGGCGGCGGCCAACCATCTTGGTTTGACAACGCAGGTACCCGTCCGTCAGGTTTATCTGACCTCTGGTCCTTCTCGCGAGCTCCACCTTGGCAAGCAAGTTGTCCAGCTCAAGCATGCGCCGCTTTGGCAGCTTACGCTGGCGAACCGTCCTGCTGGTGAGGTGGTGCGTGCGCTTGCCTGGGTTGGTCCCAAGACGGCAGAACGAGCATTGCGGTCGCTCAGTCAGAAACTGACCCCAACCGAAGTGAGGGAACTTAAGTCCGCGGCGTCTTCATTGCCGACTTGGCTTGCCAGGCCGGTAAGCGAGCTGCATGTCTGACAGGTTCCTAAATCTGTCTGACGCCGAGCGCCGAGAGGCGCTCGGCGTTGCTGCTTCCAATTCAGGACGTCCGGCACATCTCCTTGAGCAAGATGTCTGGGTTGTTTGGTGCTTGAACGCACTCTTTTCCTCTCCACTGGGAGAGCACCTCGTTTTCAAGGGCGGAACGTCCCTTTCCAAGGCGTACGGCGCAACCCACCGCCAGCGATGTCGCAGAACGACTCATTTACGACGGAGGGTGCGAACCTTCTTCAAGGTCGGACCACCATATTCCTTCGTCAAGCCGCCGCGAGAGTTGTTGATACCCTCTTTGATCAATACCTGCAGCGCATCGTTGCGAGACAGCTTTAGCCGCGCCCGACGTTTCGCGACCTTCTTCAGAGCTGTCAGAAGTTCCAAACTCACTGTCAAATCCTCTCTCTCCGGCCTGAGGTCAACTGAACATATAAGGAGCGTTTGGAATTGCCAGACATTCAAGCTGTCGAGCGATCTCCCGTTTCGTCGACTAGGTCCGCGATATCGTCGGCCTTTTACCTGTTCATTGGCTCCGACGAGATTCGGAGATGATGCGTGCGCGGCGGCGACAATCGAACTGGCGAATCGCTCGCCGCGGATGGTCACGCCGCACCCGCGCCTCCAGATCGACGTAACCGAACAGCTTCAGGCTCAACACTTGTGTTAGGCGATGCCTGTCCGGCGGCGAGCCTTAACACCGAAGCAAAGGACCGGGCAGCGTCTCACGGATCGCCGCCCGATTGTGCCACTATTACCTGGCTGGCGGAGCACCCATAAGGATTTTGTCGATCGCGCTCTTTTTCTGCTCTGCTAACTTCATCACACTATCCGCCATCGAAGTGGCAGCTTGCTGACGCGCTGCCAAGAGATCATCTAGGGCCTTACGCATAGAACTCTCAAGTTCCTTCGCGCCAAACGACTGGGCGCTTTTGATCGACTCTCTGACGGCGTTGATATTCGCATCCATTTCGTTCAAGGCTGTGGTCATTGTATCGCGAAGATCCCGCTCTTGGCACTGAAAGAGTGTCTCCGTGTGATCCACGCTCGCTTTCTTGATCTCGCCTTGCATGCCTTCCGTCAGCACTTGGGCTGCATTTTGCTCGCGCTGTTGGAGCGCGTTTGCTCGATCCTGTGTTTTCTTTATCTCAATTTTCACGTTCTTGAGCGTGAACTCAGGAACGTTAACTTTCCAAGTTTGCAGCTTCATTTCTACAACTGGTATAGAAAGGACTACCTCCTGGCGATCCGAGCCGCGCACCTCGGGTACGCCCAATATCGTTTTCTGTTCTTGCATAAAAGGGATAGGAATGTCGGTGCACATCTGTCCACCCGCTCGCGTATAACATTCTGGTATGTCCGTGCAGACCTTGCTCCAACCTCCACCGATGCACTTAGTTCTCATGGAGCAAACTGTTTCCGGGGGTTTGTTGATGCATCGTGCTTCCATCCGTACTGATGGTGTGTGATAGATCCACGTCTGCTGGCGCATCTCAACTCGGGGCAGGTTCAACGCGATTTTCTTGTCTTCGTTGCGAAACTCCGGAACGTGAAGCTTCACTTCCTGCACCTTCCACTTCGTCTCCAATTCAAACCCTATCGCGCCTTCTACAGCATTCGGATCCGGAGCGTCCTTTTTAATGTCCTCAGACTCGCGCTCAACGCCGGCGCGACGCTCTTCAAATTTTTTATCGTATGATGCCTGAATTTGGTTGATGCGTTCGGTAAGGGCACCGTCATCGACAGTACAAGCTGCAAAGGAGGGAACTGATGGCAGGAAAAGTGCTAAGATTACACCATAGCGCAATTGCATGATTATTCTCCCTTGAAATTTACAACCTAGGAGTAGGGCAGCGGTACCCGCAGTACCGTCTAGACACCGCCAATCTCTTGGCGATCTCGAACAAACGTTTTCGCTAGGACGCCAGAAGATGACCCCGACTTACCGAGTGGAGGTGATGCGAAGAGGCCGACTCGGCTCCAAGTAATTCAATTGAGGCTGCACCAAAAGAGAAAGTTGCGTACGTATCGTACCAACTGAGCTATTTCCGCTTTCTGGTTACATCTTGTCCGACCTCTGCGGGGCGATTCCGAATACGCAGCTCGCCATTCGACGAAGTCTCCGATCTCACGCTTGGAAACTGACCGCCAATCGCAAGAAGTTCATAAGCACCACGTGCCCTTGGTGAGTAAGTACTGACTCGGGGTGGAATTGCACGCCGTAGGTTGGGGGATGCCGATGTGACCAAGCCATAATCTCACCCTCAATTGAACGGGCTGTCACCACGAGATGCTGCGCGTCTGACTGCTCGAGTTCGGCCGCCAGAGAATGATAGCGTCCAACAGAAAGTGGAGAGGGGACTTGCTTGAACAACCCTCGGCCGTCATGCGTTATGTGTGAGGCTCGGCCGTGCATGGGGCACCGCGCGCGCCACGCGACCGCCGAAAACGTTTCCAATACACTGGTGCCCAAGACAGATGCTAAGAATTGGAACGCGACCCGAGAGTTCGCGGACAATGCCAGTGGATATGGCGGCCTCCGCTGGCGTGCGGGCCGGGAGAGATCACGATTGCACGCGCCTGAAGCGCGATGAGATCGACGCTGATCGCGTCATTCCGGACGACCTGCGTCTGTTCACCGAGGAAATAGCGCGCAATATTGAACACGAATGAGTCGTAATTGTCGATGATCAAAATCAAAATACACCAGATAGATCGGCACCAAAGGCATCGAAGAACTCAAAGCACAATTTCGCGCGGCGCGAGCTGCTTACAAGCAGCTTTGGCTGCACATGCAAGTAAGCTTAACGGAGTTTACTGCGGCTTGTGACGAGCCTTAGGTTTGAAAGGGGCTTTGTTGCGGCGATGCGCATCTTGCACGATGGCTCGGCCGCGTGGATGCGTTGTTACCCTGCTGGTGCATTCTTTCATTGTCTTCTCTGAAATCCTGCATTTTTGGTGCGTGTGTGATCATGCTCACGCGCCTTAAGGTACTAGAGAGAGCGCGAAGTCGCTGCATTGTCTCGGGGTCGCACGGTATTCCTGCGGGGCCGCGCTCTGTCTCTATTTTGTGCGGTCAACTGCCAGGAAGCTAAACAAGCCGCGCTCCGCAAGGAAAATCTACGCCTCCGGACAGAGCCGAGAACGTAGGTCACAGCCCCGAAGACCTGCATTCGGTGACGAGCGCAGATTTCGCAAATCGAGGGATTGAGTCCGTGGTTTAGCTGCAATGGGAGTTGCAGCGTCCGAATTTTGCGCGGCTTTCCTGCTCGGCAAGAAGAACAACACAATAAACAAGCCGACGAAAGACACCCCGCATTGGACAACTCCAAGTCGCGAGGAAGTGATTGCGGATCGTGTAGGTAGCTGTAGAGAAAGTGTACAGCTTAAGATAGAGTAACTTACCGAAGCGAGGCGTCATATCCGCTTCGCGAGCGCAGGCTTCTAACGAGTTCGATTCTTGTCGTGCGGATGAGGCCATGTCAGTCGCATGAGGTGACGATGCAATCGTTGTTCGAGGATTTTCCAAGAACGAGTTCGCAGACGAGGCGAACGTTACTCGAGATCGAAAAGAAAGCTGGTTTCGTTTCATGGACTGGACATAGACGGCCTCTATAATTTGTACTGTTGATCAGGCTGCAAATCGATCTGCTCGCGTTATACGCGAGTCGATTCGAACCGCACTGGCTGTGTCCGCACCGCAGAGGGAGTCAGATCCTAAGATGATGGTGGTCTGTATCAAAATGAGCCGGCGAATTGCGCGGTGTGGGTCACCCCTCAGACAATTCGGATGCGTGTCATCAAGACGGCCTTGTCGCGTTCGTTGCCACGCGTCACCACCAATCGCGGAGCTTTGTTTAGACATTCACAGAGAGAGACACCGTCATGAGTGGCACAATGATAATTGATAACGTTATCCCGCGAGCAGACATCGTCGAACATGCGGACCGGCTTGGTGCCGAAATCAAGAACATTACGCTGTCGGACGATTTGTCTGACGAGGTCATCATAGCCATTAACCGGCTGCTGCTAGAGCGTAAGGTCATCCTCTTCCGTGATCAGGGACATCTCGATCATGCCCAGCAACAGCGTTTGGTGCTCCGGCTCGGCTCGCTGATACCGAATCCCACAATGCTGGACACAGGGGGAGACCTAACAATCCGGAAGATGCTCCCTGATCGCGCCTGCAGTCATGTCGACCAGATGAACGATGATGACGTCTTCAGTACCCGCCGCCCAACAATGTCAGTGCTGCGGGAGGCAGCGGTCCCGCGTTTTGGCGCGGACATCGCTTGGTCGAACACGGCGGCCGCTTATCTTGATCTTCCCGATCCCCTGCGGATGCTCGCCGATAACCTCTGGGCTGTGCGCTGCGCCGCATTCGATCACATTGCGATGGAGGGGGCCACCGAAGCCGACAAGAGAGCATTGGACGACGTATCCACCGGAACGATCTACGAAACGACACATCCGATCGTTCGTGTTCATCCCGAGACCGGCGAACGCATGCTCTCGCTCGGCCGTTCTGTGCAGAACTTTGTCGGCCTGCAGCGCTATCCCAGCCAAAGACTGTTCGAACTGCTGCAATCCTATCTCACCGCGCCGCAGAACACCCTGTGCTGGAACTGGAAATCAGGTGACGTCGCAATCTGGGACAATCGCGCGGCTGAGCCGTACCCCGTCAACAAAATTGGCAGTCCTCATTTGGCCATGGACCAGCTTGCGATTGACGCCGGCGTACCGCACATGAGTAGGCTGAAATCACGGGCCGCTGAGGCTGCCTAGCAGTGGTCGGGTTTTCGTAAGACGCTGGCGGTCCAAGACTAAGTTGTGGCCCTGCAATGTCGAGGGGAGCTGGCGGTTCGAGCTTATCCCGCCAGGATCGGCTAACCGGCGCGGGCAACCTGCTTCTTTTCTTGTCCATAAGAATTGCTGAGAAGCGCGAGCAGGCGGTGCCATTCTCGTGTGAGAGCCGGGTACAATGCGAGCCGGCTCTTGGCTATCGGGCTGGGCATTGAAAAGCTGGAGCGGATCGAGCTCGGGCGATGGTCGAGGCGCTATCCAACTTAAAAGCGGCCTCGCGCACTCCGGAAATAGCTCACGAATGTGGGCCCAGGCACACCAGGGTCCTGATCATCGATGAAGGCCTTTCAAGAGTGTCCTTCGCAATTGGGGATCGCGCTCACGCTTATGAGGCGGGTCGCGTGTTTGTTCGGACAGAAAGGCGTGGACGCGCCTGTAGCATACGTTAGGCATGCTGGGCGGTTCGCTGGAGCCGGTCGCGATCAAAGCGGTTTCTATCCGCAATGACGGACGTAGTTGGCACATTGTTCAGGAGTGAACATGTTCAGTGTGCGTCCCATGAGATCCCGGAGGCGTCGACTGTTCGGGGGCTCGGCGCAGCAGTTCTTTGGTTTTGGCGAATTCCATCTCGATCGGCTTGAGATCGGGGCTGTAGGGCGGCAGGAATAGTAGGTGCGCGCCGGCGCCTGCGATGAGGCAGGCGGCCTCTTCGTTCCTCTGGCTCGATAGATTGTGAGGATCACCGAAGATCTCGGCTTTATAACGGGCCGCTCTGGGCGGCCTTTAAGCCGAACCGTGCTGGCGCAACATCGGCTGGAGCAGGAGATCGGATTCGGCCGCCACAGATTCGAACGGAGCACGTGATCCGCTCCGGCTCGTTTCGCTCCCGTGGTTAGCTGCAAACATGGCTCTCTCCACAATTACGTCCTGTTCCGACACGGGCGTGCCGGCTTGCGTCCTCTGGACATCGGCTTAGGTGGCACCGCACCCTTGGCCGGCTCCGCGAACAATTCGGACAAGTGAATACCCAAGGTCGCGGACGGCGATACGATCCAGGAGATCAATGGTCGGGTTCTCACTTCTTCTGCTCAATGCGCCCCATATACGAGCGGTCGATCCCGGCATCATAGGCCGATTGCTCTTGAGGAATGCCGCTCTCTACGCGGATCCGGCGCACATTCCAGGCCACAAGCGCACGAGCGTTCATGCGCAAAGGCAGCCATTCCGACGATTATGAAACCACTGGTTATAGCCAGAGTATTACGATAAGCTCACACTATGCAGTTAGTTGTCCTAGTTCCAATTTGCTTCAAGGAAGCAGGTCACGGTGAGATGCAGACGCCGTAACGTTTGTCGTCTTCGAAGGTCGTCGATCATCACAAGCGTTCTCGCGGTGCGATAGCCCGCCACTGGCCGGAGAGCAGTAATGGCCGCTCAGAGGTACTGCGGCGTTTTCCGGGCACCGCGACCAGATAGGACAACCGTTCAACTGGAGCTCGAAAAGGGAAACGAATTTTCTCCAAGGGCTAGGTCTGGCCACGGCCTTTCACCAGTGCGCGCGGGCCGGTCACCACGGGCACCCCGGCATGAAAGAGCAAGAACAGCCTAGTTACATGGCAACCGATCAGTTCCGGTATGTACTGCGATGAAAGAGGAAATGCGCAGGATGGAGCCACCAGGTCATTGTGAGCCGATATGCGATCGCGGTCTTGGTGCGAAAATGAGTTTGGCGCTGCGACGATTCCGGCGGTACCACAACGCCCCCAATTTGGTTATCGTTGCGCGGAATTCGATAGGTTTTTCAGTTTGATAGGAGTCAGGCAGTGCCGGCCGACCCGAAGATCGCAGAATTGGCGCCCAGCGCGCACGAGCTCACGTCATATGACAAGGAGCACGCCATCACCTACATGCGACTTCTCGATGCCGACGCTGACGAGGCAGATTGGCGCGAAATCGCGCGCATTGTGCTTGGGCTTGAGCCGGCCGTTGAACCCGATCGTGCGCGACGCACGTTCGAAAGTCATCTGACGCGGGCCAAGTGGCTAGCCGGCCGCGGCTATCGTGATCTGCTGCGTGGCGGTTGGCCAAAGCAATGAACACGGCGGATGTCAGGATCCGCGGAATTCCCAGCAATCGCAAAAGATGATTATTCCATCGATTAAGTGCGTGCAAGGCTCGCAGGCGGTACGCACGCAACCGGAAAGGGCCACAATCATCGGCTGCATTTCGTAGCGTGTGAAATCTTGCGGGGAAATGGTGCGATGCCGGGTACTGACTGGAGATCTGAGGAAGCATACAGCGACCTCAAGAAGGCAGAAGCTGCCGACGTGGCCTGGGAGTGGCTGCGCCGGCATCCCGACTACCAAGAGGATTATAGGCGGTTATCTCGCCGGCAACGATCCAGCGCAACCACGGACCAGTTGCGACGGAAGTGGGGGCTCTCGTTTTCCAGCTGATCCGCAAAAGACATTCGACAAGCAAGCAGTCTTCTGGGCACCCGAAGTGCTGTCGACCGTATTGCCTATGCGGGCGGTCAACTGCGTGGCGCCCAAAAGCTACCAGCTCGATTTCGGCAATCTGCCGGGCAGCGAGGTTCGCCGCGCGCCGGATGGATGGCATGCCATCGTGCCGCTCGGAGGCGCGAAGCATCGCCTTTGGCTGAAGAGACTTCCGGCGAGTGGGTCTGCTGTCGTGCTCGATCTGACGCTCGACGCGAATTTCGAGCTTCGCTTGCGGGCCGCACGTCGATTTTGGCTCGCCCTTGAGGATCGGCCGCTCGGAACGCCTCCTCTTGCTTTGCCAGCTTTGAAGCGGCGTCGGCTTATCCTCGCGCTGCGCGCACTGGATGGATGGCAGGAAGGAAATAGCTATCGCCAAATCGCGCAAGGTCTGTTTGGAAGCCATCGTATTGGCGAGCGGGGCTGGAAAACAGACGATTTGCGCAGCCGAACCATTCGACTTGTTAAGCTGGGGCGGCGCCTCATGCGCCTTCGCTGCCGCGTATTGCTCGACAAGGGCAGACGCAGGAATGACAGTCCATGAGCTCTTGGGCGATCATACCTCCGTTCCGTGCTGCAATTCTTTTGGCATGGCACGATCGCGGATAGGATGAGATCTTTGCGTTCCGGTCTCTCTCTTTGGCGTCTGGATTGCTGCGACAGAGAGGCGCAATCTTCGTAAGGGTTTGACGACTCTGCTCCGATGGTTTTCTCAAGTTGAGTGCTCTCGACTTGAATAGCGGGCAGTGCATCGATCTCCCGCTGTACCGTATGAGGGGGGCCTGCTAGGCGTCAGGCAGCTTGCGCAAGTGCTGCCTTCTTGCAAAGACGAGCCACCCATCGGCAAAAAGAACGAGCGATTTCGGGATGCTCGCTGCGATCCACCGCATAGGCGCGATATTGCATGCCACTTGGAGCGCGTGAGCCGGGGATGATTTGCAAGGCGCCCCCTCGCACTAGATCACTGACGATGATTTCCGGTGCGACAAGAAGGCATTTCCCTGTCATGACTGCCGGCAGAGCAAGATAATTGTGATCGTACCGCGCGCCCGCTCGGATGTCGTTTGAGGACAGGTTCATCGCCCTCAGCCACGTCGGCAGGATGTCGGGACGAGATGTGATGTTCAGTATCGGCGTTGATCGAACGATCGAGAGCTCTCTGCCCGCGACCAGATTTGGCGGCCCCACGCATACCAGCTCCTCATTGTAGATCTCCCAACTATCGGCGGGTTCGATGACGGAAAGGTCGCGTGTAATCAATATGTCGTAGTCATCCGAAGATCTCGGCGGCGATAGTGAGCTGACGACGTCCACGATAACACCGCCGCGATTCAGCAGAGAAAGCTTGCAGATTTGGAATCAGAAGCGATGAAGCAAAAGTCGATAGTGATGTGCGGACGACAATCCGGTTGGTGCCCGCGGCTGCCCGCCGACGCATTCTCTTGGCGGTGAAGCCGACTGTCTCGAGCGGTTCAGAGACTGCGTTAGCAAATAGTCTTCCGAACTCGGTCAAATCACTGCGTCGGCCGCGCCGCGCGATCAGATCCGCACCCAGATAGTCCCGCAGGACGGACAAATAGCGGCTGACTGAGCTCTGTGTTGTTCCCAAAGTGGTGGCGGCGCGCGTGACGCTGCCTTCGCGGGCGACGGTCACAAAAGCGCGGATGGCGTTTAAAGGAACTTCGTCGTCTTGAGCCGCCACTGTCTGCTCCGGCGCCAGATTGAACATCCATCATATTATTCGATGTCCATCGCGGGATTGCCGCGAATCAGGGGGCGGCTGCGCACAAAATCCGCCTAGGAGCGCATTGATACTTGGTCACCGCACAAGATCGGAGTCAATGGCTCGGTGCCCGTCAGGGGGCTAGGTCCTTTTGCGGCGTGCCGGCTTCGGCTTGCGACCTTTACGTAAGGTAGCGGGTGGCGGCGCACCCTTGGATGGCCGAACAAACAGCTCGGAGACAGCAACGCCGAGCGTTCCGGCAAGGCGATCGAGAAGATCGATTGTCGGGTTTGCCTGTTGGCGCTCAAGTCCGCTCATATAGGAGCGATCAACACCTGCATCGTAGGCCAATTGCTCTTGCGGAATACCGCGCTCGACGCGGATCCGGCGCACATTGTATGCCACAAGCGCACGAGCTCTCATGCGCGAAGGCAGCCATTTCGATGGCCATCAAACCACTGGCTATAACCTACATAAAAACACCACAAAAAACTGGTGGTTTTCGATTAAACTATTCGATGCGTGCCACCGAATCGTTGTTCCCCGACGCTATTGGGGCGGGCCGCACCAGCGCTGGCATGTCGATCCGTCTATCAATTTGTGACGGCGCGACGGCGCTGACCCGAGCTCCGTCGTTCCGCTGGCTCGGCAGCCGTTCGATTCCGCTGCCCCATTTGCGCTAACAGCCTCGAGCCAAACGCAAAAGATGCTGACTGAGAGGGCCCGACAGTCTTCCATTCAACGAAATGGAGTCGTAGCCCCGACGAACGTGCCGCCCTAACGCATTGAGATTGCAGCGACCGCCGTTCAGGCAAGATTAGAGTTGGCCTTCACTGCATCAGCGCAGAAAGCGCGTCTCAGCTACCTCAATCTCGTCCATTCTCTGCAGTTGAAGATTTCCTCTACCGCTACAATATGCTTGTGGACGTTCTGGACGCCGCCATCAGCGATGTACGGCGGAAGCTGTCCTTCAGGGCTGTGCTTGAGGCCCGGATCCCGAATTGCCATAAATCATCATCTGGACGTCCCGCAGCAAGGCTCGTAACCTTGGGAAATGTCTTGTCCTCGATGACAACGGCGCTGGCGCCGGCCCTTTCATACGCGCCAATCGCATGGATGACATTGATCGCATTGCATAGCCTATGTCGATGTCGGCCACATCGCATATTGCAGGGTTTTCCATCTACTTATTTCGATACCTGTCATCCAGCTGTAACACGATGGGTCTCGAGGGTCCGCAGCTTGCCAAAGGGTTTCATGCCGGCAAGGAAGTGATGCGCGCCGCCAGCGGGTGGGTCCAGCCGGCCTCCTGGTCAGAAACCTGGAGGTGAACGCCTGTATAAGCCTTAGCTCCATCGAGCGATCGGCGGCATCTGTTTCGATACGAGGGAAACGGTTTTCGAAGTGGATGGGGGCGTCAGGGACTCCTGGTGCACTCGGCTGGACAGCAAACTAGTCGAAGTACCTGCTCTTGGTGCAGGAACCGCTTGGGGCGATGGCGAGCACTGACAGTTTCAAAGCCTCCCTGATCCGTTCCCCGCGAATGGCTCCGTCGTCATCGACCAGAACACGTGTCTCGGTGACTCGTTCGAGTCCAATCCTCGCTCGCCTCTAATCCTGTTTGCTAGGGGAGGCATTACCAAGTTTCCGTTCGGCGGCTCACAACATCAAATCAGTTTTCTGGCGGCGCGAAGTGCGCAATTCGTGTTCAAACTCCGACAGTGGCACAAAGCCCGTCGGGTTCAAACACTGGTCGCCGTGAACTGCCGTTGAGCTATTCATGCGCAATTAGGCCTTAATGCGCGCAGACGATGCTGGCACGGACGTTGCTACTAGGTGCAGCAGTACTGAAAGTGCTGAGCACACCCAGATGCGAGTCGAGCGATGCTTTCCTTCCTTGAACCGATGTGGCCTGCTTGTGAGAGGACGAGCTTGTCCCTTGTAACTTTGTGTGTCGTCGCGCTTAGCGCTGCGACACCGACATTCGCCACGGCTCTCGCTCGGCAGCCCGTCTACACCAAGGCGCCACACCTCTCGGTCGCGGTCGCGAACGGAGATCAGCTAGCACAAAACGTCGCGCAGTCTCTGACAATAACTTTGGAGCGTAACATGGCGCTGGGCTTAGAATCCCCAGCTCCCCCGATCAAGGTGGAGAACTGGCTGCGTGGTCAGCCCCTCACGAGCTTCCAGCCCGGGAACGTGTACATCGTCGAATTTTGGGCAACTTGGTGCGCGCCGTGTGTGGCGGCACTGTCCGATCTGGTACAGCTGCAAGAGAAATACAGAGATAGCGGAGTTGAGGTCGTCGGAATAGCAGCTGGTGAGCGCGCTCAAACAGCGGAAGAGGCGCGAAGCAAGTTGGACGCATGGTTGACCGAAAAGTTGCCGAATCTCAACTATCGGGTCGGGCTCGACTACACACGCGAAATGGACAAGCTTTGGATGGATTCCAGCTTTTCTGTTGGGATTCCCACCTCGTTCGTCGTCGACCGTGACGGCCACATCGCCTTTGTCGGTTCCCCGACGCAACTCGATGACGTTTTGCCGAAGATTCTGACCGGCAGCTGGCGCATCAGCGATGAAGCGAAAGCCGCCGATGCAGAGCGGATCGCCAAGGGCGAACGCACAATGGATCTTCGCCAAACTGACGCCGGCGATGAAGGCGCAGGATTGGGCGAAGGCGCTTTCGGTGGTCGAAGAGGCCGTCGCTGTTCTGCCGGATGACGTGAACTTCCGCGTGCTTCATGCGGATCTGTTGCTTCGCAAAATGCGCGACTTGCAGGCCGGCCTGCCGGTGATGCGGCAATTGGTTCGTGACGCGATCACAACAAAAAATCCGCGATGTGGATGGCCGCGGCGCTGCGCCAACTCTTTGATCCGGCGAATGACAACTCTCATTTGCCGCAGGCCGAGCGCTTTGCGATGGGCGATGAATTATCCGAACACATTCTGGCCGTAAATCCTCCGCAACGGGACGAGGCCCCTAAGTTCATGTCCTATCCGGCGGTCGCTCAGTACTATTACGAGAGGGGTGACAAGGATCGCGCGATCGAGTTGATCGAGGTGACGCTGAAGTCGCTGGACGGCCCAGCACCTGCCCCGGACGACCTGAAACAGCACGTTATTTCGGTATTGGTCCAAACGCTCGCCAACTACAAGGATGAGAAGGCTTGCTATGGGTCTGTTTGTGCGACTCCGCAACCCGGAGTTCGGCAAAGTACCAAAGCGCAAGCGCCGGAGGAGAGGAGATGAAAAAGGGTAACGATCTGAGCTGCTCACTGGTTGATTTGTCCATTTATCCGGTGGGCCATCGGAAATTAACGATCCGCGAGCACGGCGGTGGATCGTTTGTGGCACGTTGGAAGTTCGGATTGCCATGACCTCCATCCGGATTGACGCGGAGGTGATCTTCCAGGTGAAGTCGAAGTCGCGCCGCGATCCGATCACGCAAAGTCTCCGCGGTCATATGCTGAAAACTTCCTTCATCAAAATGCACTTTGCCAGCCATGGCCGAGGCCGGAGCTAGCTGGACATCCCCGCGCTTCTGCAGACGGGCAAAGATGAGTGACGCCGATCCCGCCTACCTGGCTCACACAAGCTCGGATCGCGCAAGGCTGGCCGATGTCTGAGATCGGTGCTCTCAGCCCGAGGAGCTCGCAAAGCGTGAGGCGCTTCAGCTAAGCGCTTACGCGAAGAGTGGGTGAAATGGGTAGAAGAGTTCGGCCGCAGCCCCCAGACTCCGGGCATTTATCGCATCCTCGCACGGCGCGCCAAGGATTGGGCACATCGGGTCTGGATCGAACGGTTTTTACGCCGCGTGTGCCACAAACCCATAGCGCCATGACCAGTCAAGATGACAAACGACCCGCCGCAATCGGCTTGGTCCTCCCGTTTGCGTTGGAGCACTGGCTGAAGCAGCCAGTCCGTGCCACGATTATCCTCGTCGGCTTTTTAGGGGCGGCGGTCGCCGACCTGTTCATGCCGGTCTATTCCGGCCGTCTGGTGGATGCATTGACGTCGGTCCCCTCCGACGAAGCGGCGCGACATGCGGCACTGATTGCGTTCGCTGGTATCCTCGCGCTTGGTCTGCTCTCGATTATGTTGCGGTTTACGGGCTTGCGGGCGATCGTGCCGTTCACGCTGCAGACCATGTCGGATGTGGCCCGTGGGGCCTTCATGCGCGTGCAGCGCTTCTCAACCGACTGGCACGCTAACTCGTTCGCCGGCTCGACCGTGCGCAAGATCACCCGCGGCATGTGGGCGTTCGACCTGCTCAATCATACGATCTTGATGGCATTGTTGCCGTCGCTCACGGTGCTCGTGGGCTCGACGATCCTGCTCGGCCTGCATTGGCCCGAGCTCGGCGCCGTGATCGGCCTCGGCGCCGTGATCTATGTTGCCATCACGACGGCATTGACGATCGGCTACATCGCGCCGGCGGCGCGCGTCTCCAAACGCCTGGGACAGCAAAGTCACCGGCACGCTAGCGGACGCGCTCACTTGCAATACTGTGGTGAAATCTTTCGGTGCTGAGGCGCGTGAGGATGCGCGGCTTGACGGTGTCGTCAGACGCTGGCGGGCGCGGGTGCAGCGCACCTGGCTGCGGTCCAATGGCACGAGTACTGTGCAGCTCGTGATGCTCTTGTGCTTTCGTGGTTCGGTGATCGGCGGCGCCGGGGCGCACCTCTCCGGGCGACGTCGCCTATGTGTTGACAAGCTATTACATCATCCACGCCTATTTGCGTGACGTCGGGATGCACATCAACAATCTGCAGCGCTCGTGAACGACATGGAGGAACTGGTTACCATCTATGGCGAGCCGATCGGCGTTGTCGATGCCCCCGACGCCAAGCCGATCGACATTCACGGTGGGAGGATCACGTTCGAGGACGTCACCTTCCTCTATGACGGCGATCGCGTGCCGCTCTACGACGGATTGTCGATCAACATCCGCGCCGGCGAGCGGGTCGGTCTGGTCGGGCGCTCCGGCTCCGGCAAGACCACATGCGTCAAGCTGCTTCAGCGGCTCTACGACGTCTCCGGCGGCCGGATCCTGATCGAGGGGCAGGACATCGCGCTGGCCGCGTAGCAATCGTTGCGCAGCCAGGTCGCGATCGTGGAGCAGGAGCCGATCCTGTTTCACCGCTCGTTGGCTGAAAACATCGCCTATGGCCGACCCGGCGCCTCCATGGCGGCGATCAAGCAAGCGGCGAGGCTCGCCAATGCGCATGACTTCATCATACGATCGCCGAAGGGCTACGGCACGCTGGTGGGTGAGCGCGGCGTAAATCTGTCGGCCGGCGAGCGGCAGCGCGTTGCGCTGGCGCGCGCGTTCCTTGCCGATGCGCCAGTGTTGATCCTGGACGAGGCGACGTCGAGCCTGGATTCGGAATCGGAAGCGCTGATCCAAGAGGCGATGGAACGGCTGATGAAGGACCGCACCTCGATCGTAATCGCGCGCCGCCTGTCGACGGTGCGCGGCCTCGACCGCATCCTGGTGTTCGATCGCGGCGAGATCGTCGAGCAGGGCACGCATCCGGCACTGATCGTGCAACCCGGCGGCATCTATCGCAGTTTGTTCGAGCGGCAGGCCGTCGAGTTCGGTCCGGTCCCGGCGGAAGGCCAGCCTAAAACATGGCTGGCCACGTCTCCGTAGCCCTAGTGCTATTTGGCCGTACTGGAGGGACATGAAGCACGGCCTGATAGTCCCACATCCCGTTTACAATCTGGTGAGGGAAGCGTGCGTGAGCGTTGATGCAAAGGCGCATGAAGAGTTCTTCCGGACGTGGCTCGCAGATATGGTTGAGCCGGGCCGGCCGTTCGGCTTAAGCGAGGTCCGCGGCGACGGCAGCGGGATCACGGAGGCACGGCGGATGCTGCCGCAGGATGCGCGGGTGCTCGGCCAGGCGCGGCGGCTTGGTGTGAGGCTGGCGAGCCTCTGCCACCTCGTGTGGGGGAGGTGGTGGCGCGCAGCAGCGGCCGTGAGCAGGTGGTGTTCGGCATGGTGCTGTTCGGCCGCATGCATGGCGGCGCCGGTGCCGCCGCGCGATGGGCCTGTTCAACACCATGCCGCTGCGGCTCGATCTTGACCGGTCGAGGCAAGCCTGCACATCACACATGCCCGCCTGCCCGAGCTGCTCGCGCATGAGCATGCCTCACCGGCACCAGGAGTTCTTCAGTCAAGTTCGCATCTGATTTCTGCCCAGGCGCAGGGGACATTAACGACTTCCGCCCAACGTGGTCAGAACAGGTAAGGGGGCGCGAGAAGTCGAATGTCGGCGGGCTTTGCGTATGGCAGAGGACCGCCGCGGCCGGAGGAAAACCTTGCGCGCTTTGCTCATTCGAGTGAGTTTTCATATCCATGTCGAACATCTGGTGGGGACAGCTGCATCCTCTTCGGCAGGCGGACCTAAGAACGATCGCACACCAAGAATCTCGAAGCGCCGGCGCCAATCGATTGTCTCAGCGGATTAAATCCAGAATTACGCGAGGGCATGGGCGCCTGACCGACCGCATTCACAAATGCCGCCGCTTTTAACAGACGAAATACGCTCGCGACTATTTTCGACACGTGAATGCTTGATGTCGCGCGCCGTGGAAAACTGTCCCCTCGACGTCACGAGGAATTGCTATCGCATGCTTAGTTTAGCGCATGAAAACTCGCGCGCTTGTGGCTGAGACGAGTACGACGCAGCCGACCGTTATCGGCACGAACATCATCAGAAGTGTTGTCGATGCGCGCCGGAGTATCTAAGCGTCTTTGAGGCGATCAACTTCGCGATTAACGAAGGGCTGCTCCTAGGAAAACCCCGACTGCTACAATCTTCAACATTGAGCTCGTGGCCTCAACATTCGGCAAAGAAAGAGCGGGGGCTGAGTGGACATGCAAAGCTAGAGCGGCATCGCTGTGCGAGATCTTTCGGGACAGTCGCGATGGAGCACTCGACGCGCGACAGCTGGCACGCCCCGATGCTGAGCGATTTGAAACGGCCGAAGCCGATGGCGTAGGCTGCCCCTCGGAAAACGGCGTAGGCCTACCGGTGCGAGCCCAGATAGTCTCGGCGGGCGCGGAGGTATTTCTGAAGGAGGGTGGCAGCAAAGTTCGGGTAGCCCCAGCCACTGGCAAGTGGCGCAGGTGCTTTGCGCAGCTGTGGGATCGCGAGCGCGTGCTTATCAGATAGGAGTCCTGTCAATTGTCACTACCAGATGCGGGCGTTTTGTAAGCAGTACTTCCATCCTAAAGTTACGGCAAGGTTGGATGCACATCGGCGTGTGCCCAACCAGCTTCGAAACGCGGAAAAGAATGCATGGCGAACATCAATCTCAGCTCCCAATTTGTTGGGCAGATGCACGCGCCCGACAGCGAGCCATCACCGACCGAAAACTCACTAATGGAGAGCACTGGTCCCGAGACATTGAGGTTTC
The DNA here is from genome assembly GCF_044908355.1 of Bradyrhizobium sp. USDA 336. NCBI lineage: Bacteria > Pseudomonadati > Pseudomonadota > Alphaproteobacteria > Hyphomicrobiales > Nitrobacteraceae > Bradyrhizobium > Bradyrhizobium sp. USDA 336. The sequence goes on from NZ_JBIYDC010000002.1 coordinate 7,378,839, forward strand.
CAGATGAGACGTGGAATAATGCCGATGGCGCGGATGGGTGCAGCAATAAAGCGCGCGCGCCATTTCCGATCTCGACCGGTGCTGCGCAATCTGGTGGCTCTATCGCCTCCATTTCGGAATCACCGGCAATGTGATGTTGGGCCTTACCGCGGTCACGGTCGCCCAGGAGAGATCCCGCTGCGCCATTTAGGAGTCGTGACATCGAGCGCCTTCCATACGGGCCCGGCGCAGCCCTAACGAACCTGCCACAGGTTGCGCGTTTGGCTGTCGAGCAAAAGTTTGAGGCCAACGCCAATCGCCTCAAGTCTCCCCCAGCCGAAAAACGCCGCAATCACATCTAGCACCGACGAACTGCCCGGGGGCGGCACCAACTGCGCTGGCAAATATGACCTGCAGACCGCAAAACTCGAACTAGTGCTCGCACTTCACATCATCAGCAGGTTAAAATTAATGGGGCGGATGATGCTGCTCGTGGATCCCCCATCAGCATTGAAACGACGGGCCGGGCTAGCTGACAGCAGCGAGCGCTAAAATCGGACCGCTTGGGAATGCTTCGAACCAGCTCGTCAAGGAAGGTTCGGCCGAGCGCCTTGCGCGTGGATTGATCCTCGCGCAGAACCTCATCGGCACGCTGCGCTCCGCGTGACACGCCTTTTTTGCCTCTCCGCCAGTCCTGTCCGGTCTCATTAGATTCGTTTGATGCGTCGCAAGATCGAGCACCCTATGCGAATGCGATGGGCGGGCTTCGCTATGAGCGCGAGCGGCTATAGCGCTATCCCACGGGGCGCTCGGGTCGGTCCGGTTGCGTCCTGTAAGGCGCGAGCGGCTCTCTCCCGAAAAGGAGGTGGCGGCGCTACAATGGGGTTTCGAGGCGACTGGCTTTCCGCCGCTGATCGTAGCTGCCTTAATGCCGGCGTGGCTCGCCTCCGTGTCGCAAATATTGTCTGGCAGACTTGGCTTGCTGCTTTCACCTCGCGCTGGCGTCCGACCGCCACCGGCTGCGCGATGCGACGGCAGCCGTGATGGTTACGGAGACGACATCAGCCGTTGAACAAGGATCAGCTGGGCGCCGTCGACCCGCTGAAATGCCAGCGGCTTTCTCGGCCAGTATGCGCCAAATGAGCCGTCACGCCGTTGTGGGAGGCGGAGCTGCGACCGCCCAGGCTTGTTTCGCTGCTCATCCCACCATCGCGATCATCGCCCGTTACGGTGGCGGAGGACATCAGATGAGCGGCAGGAGGCGATGGCGAGAAACGGATGACGTAGAACCATCAGCAAGACCGGCAACGCACTTTCTGCAGCCTTAATCGCCGAGATCACCGCAAACTGAACAGCGGCACTGCACGGGACCTCCACAAGTTCTCGGACTGGCGCTGATCGCGGCCACCCATGCACTCGATCATGCCATTCGAGAGTCTCCTGATACGCATGGTCGTCGGCACCAGTAACGCGCTAAGCGGTCCGCAAAAGAGAGGGTCTCTAGATAGCCACACCGTGTCTGATGTACGACGATGTGTAAAGATACGGACAGAGTGCTTCGGGTGACCACGCTGTAATTTAAACAGTTTCTTCTTTGGCACGACTGATGCTTTTGGGTTAGCGCGGCGACGCGCCGGCCGAGGGTATTCCCCTAGAGCAAGCGCGATCTGTCGATTGATAGCCAAAAGCATGGAGCATCCTATAGATGACTTCGATGATGACCTCATTCCTCATCCAGACCCAAATGCAATGTAGTTTGCAAAAAGCCGTCGCGATCCCGCAGCTGACGAATGATATTGATAATGATGCCGCGTCCAATCGGCCGCACGATCGGTCTTTCGTTTTGAAAATTCGACAGCGACTGCTGTCAATGCTGCCGAAGTCCTCACCTCGAACGGTCGTTTGCGTTTTAGCACTGGTGCTGATGCGCGCCTTCTTAATAGATGGCGCCTCAGCCGAGACTCTTGCAAAGTCGATGCCCCTCACCAGCTTTACGCTTGGCAACGGCCTGCAGGTGGTCGTAATCCCTGATCATCGAACACCGGTGGTGACGCAGATGATCTGGTACAAAGTGGGCTCCGCAGATGAGGAGCCGGGCAAATCCGGGCTCGCCCATTTTCTCGAACACCTGATGTTCAAGGGCACGGAGAAGCACCCGGGCGACGAATTCTCCCAGAGCGTGGTTCGCGTCGGCGGCGATGAGAATGCCGAGACCTCGGTTGACGACACCAACTACTACCAGCGCGTGCCGAAGGAGCAGTTGCCGACCATGATGGAGTTCGAGGCCGATCGCATGACCGGCCTGATCCTCAAGAACGAGGACGTGCTGCCGGAACGCGACGTGGTGCTCGAAGAGTACAACATGCGGGTCGCCAACAACCCCGGAGCGCGGTTGCACGAACAGATCGAGAGAGCGCTCTACCTCAATCACCCCTATGGACGGCCGATCATCGGTTGGCGGCAAGAGATCGAGAAGCTCGATCGCGAGGACGCGCTGGCCTTCTACCGCCGCTTCTACGCGCCGAACAACGCGATCCTGGTGATCGCCGGCGATGTCGAGGCCGCCGACATCCGTCCGCTGGTCGAGCGCAATTTCGGCTCGATTCCCGCCCAGCCCGCGATCCCCGCGCGCCGCGTTCGCCCGCAGGAGCCCGAGCCGGCCGCGACGCGCACCGTCACGCTGGCCGACCCGCTCGTGGAGCAGCCGAGCCTGCGCCGCTACTATCTGGCGCCTTCCGCAACGACGGCCGCAGCCGGCGAGAGTGCGGCCCTCGACGTGCTGGCACAGCTGATGGGCAGCGGCAGCAATTCCTATCTCTACCGCGCGCTCGTCGTCGACAAGCCGCTCGCAGTCTCCGCCAGCGCCAGCTATTCGAGCATCTCGCTCGACCCGACCCAGTTCGCGATCTCGGCGGCGCCCAAACCCGGCGTCAGCTTCGCCGAGGTCGAGCAGGTGATCGACGGCGTCATCGCCGACATCGCGCAGAACCCGATCCGCGCCGAGGATCTGGAGCGCGTGAAGACCCAGCTCGTTGCCGAGGCGGTCTACGCTCAGGACGATCAGGCCGTGCTGGCGCGCTGGTATGGCGGCGCGCTGACCACGGGCCTGTCGATCGAGGACATCAGGAGCTGGCCCGACCGCATTCGCGCGGTCACCGCCGAGCAGGTGCGCGCCGTCGCGCAGAAATGGCTCGAGAAGAAGCGCTCGGTGACGGGCTACCTGATCAAGGACACCAGTGCCACCAAGCGCGAGGAGAAGCGTTCGTGACTTATTCCTTCCTTCGACGCGTTGCATTCTCCGTCGCCGCCGGCGCGGTCATCGCGCTCTCCGCGGCCTCGCCATCGCAGGCCGCCGCAAAGATCCAGCGCCTGGTCTCGCCCGGTGGCATCGAGGCCTGGTTCGTGCAGGACGCAACCGTGCCGCTGATCGCTATGGAATATTCCTTTGCCGGCGGCTCGTCCCAGGATCCCAAGGACAAGTCGGGCGTCGCCAATCTGGTCGGCAACCTGCTCAACGAAGGCTCCGGCGATCTCGACTCTAAGACCTTCCACGAGCGGCTCGACCGCCGCGCCATCGAGCTCTCCTTCAGCGCCAGCCGCGACAGCTTCCGCGGCAGCCTGCGCATGCTGCGCGACAACAAGGACGAAGCCTTCGACCTGCTCAGGATGGCGTTGACCTCGCCGCATTTCGACACGGCCGACGTCGAACGCATCCGCTCGCAGGTTCTCTCCGGTCTGCGCCGCGAGACCACCAATCCGTCATCTCTGGCGAGCCGCAAATTCCTCGAGGTCGCCTTCGGCGATCATCCGTACAGTCGGCAGAGCAACGGCACGCTGGACAGCGTGCCGAACATCACGGTCGCCGACCTCAAGGACTATGTCGGCCGCGTGCTCGCCAAGGACACCCTGAAGGTCGCGGTCGTCGGCGACGTCGATCCGGCGACCCTCGGCAAGCTGCTCGACCAGACCTTTGGCAGCCTGCCGGCGAACGCCAGGCTGAGGCCGGTGGCCGATGTCGAGGTGGCCAAGCCGCCGCAGCGCGCCTTCGTTCCACTGGACGTGCCGCAGACCGTCATCACCTTCGGTGGCCCCGGCGTGAAGCGCAGCGACCCCAACTTCATGGCGGCCGATGTCGTCAACCACATCCTCGGTGGCGGCGGATTTTCGTCGCGGTTCTATCGCGAGGTCCGCGAGAAGCGGGGCCTTGCCTATTCGGTGTTCGAATCCCTGCTCTGGATGGAGCATTCGGCGGTCTTTATCGGCAATACCGGCACCCGCGCCGACCGCGCCGGCGACACCATCGCTGCCATCGAGAAGGAGGTGCGTCGTATCGCCGAGGAGGGCCCGACGCAGAAGGAGCTCGACGAGGCCAAGTCCTACCTCAAGGGCTCCCAGATGCTGGCGCTCGACACCTCATCCAAGCTGGCGCAGGCGCTGCTGCAGTACCAGCAGGACAAGCTGCCGATCGACTATATCGAACGGCGCAGTGCCATCGTCGATGCGGTGACGCTGGACGATGCCAAGGCCGCCGCCAAGCGGCTCTGGGGCCAGGGGCTGCTGACGGTCGTCGTCGGCCGCACCCCGCAGGCCGCCGCGCAACCCGCGGCCACGGCGCCGAAGTCGAACTGAACTGCCATAGTAGCGATAGCGCTCCTCGCTAACACACGGCACGCTGCGCTCTGGGCTACTCGATTCACACATCGCTTCGGTCTTTCAGCGATGCATCATGAGGTTGGTGCCGCGCTTCATGGCTTCGAACTCGAGCCATCCCTGAAGCAGTGACGATCGGACCCGGCTTGCCGTAATAGCCGGTCCATCCACCGAGACGCGCGCAGAACCAGGCTGCATGAGCGAACGACCCCATTCGGATGAGGGTTCTTCTGCCGCTCCGTCTTGCCTTCGAGCTGAGCACAGCAGGCTTCGAGCAGCGGAATGTCCTCAGGTTCGTACGCATTGCTCGGAGGCTGCAGAGGTCCCGGACCACCATCACGGGCGTGCACCAGTTGCTGGATACACACAGCCGCGATCAACGTCGCAGTTATCAGTCGGTTACGGGGCGCTTCCTCGATTTGCAAGGCTTCGATGTCGAAGCCTTAATCCAGAGCCAATACGGCATGCAGATACTCACCCCTGCCGCGTTCCGAGCGCAGCACAGTCGTGCCCTGGATCGCCAGCACATGTCGGCCCACGCAACGTTCTGCTGTCCGTCCGGCGCGGCGCACGGCTTGAGCAGACGGCGATTAACATGGCGCTCGCTTTCATTGTCCGCGGCATACTTTTCTGGGGAGCCATTGCAGGGCTTCTCTATTTGCTGTGGAAGTTGCCATCCTGTAGCCCGACGATCAGGGCGTCGGCCAGCCAGTGTCGAGGAAATGAGGAGCGGCGGCTTGAACTGCACCCCTGATGTGAGACACGGTAGTCAGGGACAGGAGCCGAGCGCCTGGGGCGGCTGGGCGGGTTGATGGGTTACGGCCGCGATGCGGGGCTGCTGCGCAGCAGCTCCGCATCGCGGTAAATTTGCTTCGAACTCGGCAGGCGGCCGGCAGGCCAGAGCCGAGTGTAGCCGTTGGCGATTGTACACGTCCTCGACGGAGGCGCCGATTGCATTTCTGGCATGCTGCGCATCGCGGTAAGTCTGGCCGTTGACCGCCTCCTGTTTGAGGGTCTTCATCTCCGCCTTGGCATTGTCATAGGGATTCCCGACCCGGCTCATGCTCGGGGCAATGTCGTGCCGCTGAAGCAGGTCCGTGTCGCCGCAGGCGTACTGGGCGGATTCAGGCGGTCGTCGCAACACCAGTTACTTTAACCAGTTTCAATCTTCATCGCTCCGATGAGGCCGTGCGGGTTTGTATGAGGTGCGATCCAGTCGCTGTTGGATGAGTTTCCACGCACGAGCTCTTAGACGAAGCGAACGTCACGAAAGCTCGAAAAGAAAGCTGGTTTCGTTTCATGGACTGGACATGTGTTGCGTCTATGATCTGCGCTGTTGATCAGGCGGCAGATCGATCTGGTGGCCGTATATGCGAGTCTCCTCGATGGGACGGCATTGCCGAGTCCGCACTCAGAGGGAGTGAGATCCTAAGATGCTGGTCGTGTGGATTGGACTTCAGCCGCGTAATTGTAGGCGCGGCGACCCCCACGGTCAGACAATTCGGATCCATGTCAGCAGAACGCCCTTGCCGTGTTCGTCGACCTGACACGACCACCACGGGGCGTTTGTTAGCAATCCACAGAGAAAGGCGCCGTCATGAGTGGCACAATGAACGTTGATAACGTCATTTCGCGAGCAGACATCGTCAAGCACGCGGACCAGCTTGGTGCCGAAATCAAGAACCTTAAATTGTCGGATGATTTGCGCGACGAGGTATTCATAGCCTTCAACCGGCTGGTGCTGGAGCATAAGGTTATCTTTTTCCGTGATCAGGGACATTTCGATGGTGCCCTGCAAAAGCGCTTTTTGTTTCGGCTCGATTCGCTGATACCGAATCCCACAATGGTGGATACAAGGGGAGGCTTCACAGCCGGGAAGACGCTGCCTGACCGCGCCGGCAGTCATATCGATCAAATGGAGAATGAGGTCGTCTTCTGTGCCGGCCGCCCAGCAATTTCAATGCTGTGGGGCGCAGGGATCCCATCTTGTGGCGCGGACATCGCTTGGTCGAGCAAGGCGGCCGCCTATCTAGACCTTCCCAATCCCCTGCGGATGTTGGCCGATAACCTTTGGGCTGTGAACTACGCCGCATTCGATCTCACTGCGACAGAGAGGGCCACCGAGGCCAACTAGAGCGGATGGGGCGGCGTATCTACCGGAACGATTCAGGAAACGACATATCCGATGGTTCGTGTTCATCCCGAAACCGGCGAACGTATGCTCTCGCTTGGTCGTTCCGTGCAGAGCTTTGTCGGCCTGCAGCGCTATCCCAGTCAAAAGCTGTTCGAACTGCTGCAATCCTACCTTGTCGCGCCGCGGAACACTCTGCGCTGGAAATGGGAATCCGGCGACGTCGTAATCTGGGACAATCGCGCGACTGAGCCGTACCCCCTCAACAAGATCGGCAATCCTTATTGGGCTATGGACCAGCGTGTAATCGGCGCCGGCGTACCGCACGGCCGAAATCACGGGCCGCTAAAGCTGCCTAGCGCAATCAGCACGTGCGAAATTCGTACGACGCCGGCCAGCGACTGAGTTGCTTCCCGGCAAATCAAACGGAGCCGGGCCTTCTTGTTCTCAGGACCGCTAACCGGCGCGGGCAAGCTGCTTCTTTTTGGTCCGCAGAATTGCTGAGAAGGCGCTAGCAGTCGGTGCTATTCTCGTGTGGGAGCCGAGTACAATGCGAGCCGGCCCTTGCCCAGCGGTGCTGGGACGTTGAAAAGCTGGAGCGCATGTTCGCGCAGTTTAAGATGGCGCTCAATTGACTTATGAGGATGCATCCGCGCGTTTGTAGGACCACAGCGTGGGCTCGCTTGCCGCCCAAAGGTCCTTGGGTTGGCGAATGTCATCTAGCCCGGATTGAGATCCGAGCTGTGGGACGGCAGAATAGTCGGGGCACGCCGGCGCCTGGCTATAGGCATGTAGCCTCTTCGACGCCTGGCACGGCAAACTGTGAGGACTCACCGCGTCGCTCTGACGCACCACGGAGAAAAGGTTTGCTAGCCGTGGGCGGAGAACCACTCGGCGTTGACCGCGCGTGGAGCACGAGGCGCAGTCAAGCCCTTCGCAGATAAGGTCCCAATGACCGTGCTCGTCTTCTTATGGCCGTTCAGCGCATTGCCATAGCGGATGCGCCGACATCGGCCCGGGGCGTAACGACGGCTGTCACGGTTGTCGTCGGGTCCCATCGAAGAAACTCAACCGGAGACCAAAAGTCTCCGCACTGCGCCACGCTTTCCGGCGCTCAGCGAGTTCAGGACGATGCCAATCGCTGGCCCGCACGGTTTTACTCGAAGGGGATCTTCTCGGCCGCGAGGAACGGCGATACCATCGACTTGTAGGCTTACGCATTGTGCGGGCGAAGCAGGCGTTTGGCGATCCGCGTCGAGCGTCAAATCGTCCCCCTAGGCCGCAGTTGCAGGAGCTAATCTCGGTTTCGGGAGAGCGTCGGCCAGCGCCCGATCGGCAAAGCTGCTTTGCGGTGCCTTTCCTCAAACCGCCCTGATCACCTAATCGAAGAGCCTTCCTATTGGCCATGCTCGCCAAGGTATAGTCATGGTTCGCCCGATTTGGCTTATCCCTTGCAATTCAGTTCGATCTCAACACGCTCTTTGGCTGCAACTTAGGTCGCTGCGGTCCTTCGACCATCTAGCGCGAGTATCAGCGCACTTTTCTCAATGTCGATCCCGATAGGCCTCACCACACTAGGTAGGTATCGATCCGCTGATGGTGCTGTATTGTAGACGAGGAAGATCGCACTGAATTTAAAACGCGCTGATAAACGCGGGCGAGGTGCGCAATGGAAACCACAGCTAGTCAGCTGGATTGCAGAGCACACGTGTTGAAGCTCATCGAAGAAACTCGCGCCGTGAGCGAGAGTGAACTGCAAGTCAACAACATCACGCCCTATCATGTCACAAAGTCTCATTGCGAACAGATCGTGAAGAGCGGATACTACGATCAGCTGAAGTACATTGTCGAGCCCTCAATCCGAGAGTTCGACGGCCCAGGCACCTTGCATAGGAGCGGCGAGCACGACAACACGGTCGTGCCGGGACTCCAGCACAAGTACGCCCAAAACGGCATATTACTGGTCACGGAACGCTGCGGTTCATATTGCCGTTACTGCCTTCGAAAGCGCATTGTCGGGAAAGTTTCGGATGAAATCGCACCCGACTTCGGTCGGGTCGCGCAATATATTGCTCGCCATCCTGAGACGACGAACGTACTCCTTTCGGGAGGTGACCCGTTCGTGCTCAGCACGTCCAATCTGAACAAGACCGTCGACCATCTGCTGCCAATAGAGCATTTGAAGTCGATCAGATTAGGCACAAAAATGCTCGCCTATGCGCCAGAGCGGTTTGATGAGTCAGCTCTATCGGCACTAGTCCAGCGTATCCACAGGGCCGGTAAATCTCCAATCATCATCGCGCATTTCGATCACGTAGGCGAGATCTCATCCGGCGCGGAGCGCAAAGTGCGCGCTTTGCGGTTAAGGAATTGCACGCCCTGTGCTCGGTCCTCGCTAAAGTCAACGATGATCCCCGAGATATTAGCTGCGACGTTTGCCAAATGCCACGAAATCGGAGTGCGGCCCTACTACTTATTTCAAGCGAGGCCGGTGAAGGGCGGCTCGCACTTCCAAGTCGCACTGGGGCGCGGACTAGAGATGGTCGCGTGTATATGCGGTACCACCAGAATAAAGTTCCCGAGAAGATGGGTAAGATCTTTTCCCGACCGCACGTCGCGACAGCCTGCTGGCTGGATGATCTGCCCGAACAATGAGATCTGCCGCACGCCCTCCAGCGCGACGAACATGGAGCGCCTGCGGTACGCGCGCCGCCCCACGAAAGACATTCAAGTTGAGCCCCCGGCCGCGGCCTTGGGTCGTCAACGGTAGAAAGGCTCGGATGCCGATCAACTATCCCGCTGCACTGAACTTAAAGACATGTGGGGCTCCTTATTCCTGGACTGACAAGGAGGTACTGCTCTATGCACTTGGAGTGGGCATGGGCTCAGATCCTTTGAATGAACAGGAGCTGCAATTTGTCAATGAAGCATTTGCAACTTCCAAGCCATTAAAGGTCATGCCGACGTTTGCTTCCGTCTGCGTTTGGGGCGCACGCCCCGGAGTCATTGATCTCAATCGCGTCATGGTTGTTGACGGCGAGCGGGACATCACGTTTCACAAGTCAATGCCGATCGCCGCGAACGTGACAGCGGATGCGCGTGTGAAGGGAATCTATGACAAAGGTAAGGAGAAAGGAGCGATCATTCAGAACGAGGTGGTTGTCAGAGAGAGTGGCGGCGACAAGATCGTCACAATCGTTTCATCGACCTTCGCGAGGGGGGACGGCGGCTTTGGCGGGCCATCGGAGGGGATGCCCGAGCCACATCAAGTGCCCCGCCGACCACCAGATAGATCCCTCGATATCCCTACCCGAACTGACCAGGCCCTTATCTATCGACTTTCCGGTGACCGGAACCCCTTGCATAGTGATCCGGAGTTCGCCTGTCGGGCCGGGTTTCCAAGGCCCATTCTGCACGGAATGTGCACGTATGGGCTGACCTGCAGAGCGGTCCTGCAGACCTACGCCGACTACGATCCGTCTGCCTTTCATCGTCACCGGGCCCGCTTTTCGGCGCCGGTGTTCCCGGGAGAAGTTGTTACCGTCAATCTTTGGAAGGACAGTAATTCGATCTCATTCGAAGCTTGCGTGCGAGAGCGTCGGGTTACGGTCGTCAAGAATGGGCACACGGTGCTGCACTGAGCAGGGGCGGACCGTTCCTCGCACGTAATCGGCTGCCAGTTTGCCGCGCTTTAGCGGTTCTTGCCGATATGCAAAGGTCCGAGGCAACGTCCGCATGCATGCGCCGCCCAGCGCAAATCTTACTAACCTGAGATGTGGGAAGCATTCCAATTGCGGCCTTCATGCGTGGACCATCCCGGCTGATCGCGCCCTAGGGCTTCAACAGAGAGCGCGGTGGGGCGTTTCGCCGTTCTCGAAGCGAGGCAGACCCCTGGGGCGACGCCGAAGCGCGGTTTAAACTCTCTAAAGGGCAGGCTTGCAGATCCGCAGCATATGCAGGCCGAATTGCCGCTCGCCGCATTGAGGATGGGGATCAAGGGGCAAAAGTCCGCTGCCGACCCGGTCCGTCACTCCGATCGCGGCATCCAAGAGACTTCAACCGGTACCGCCGAGCACTGCTGGCCGCGGGCTGCCGGCCTTAGACGAGCCGCGGAGCCGAATGCTACGACAATGCCCCGCTGGAAAGCTTCTTCCACAGGCGAAAAACCGGACGCCAGTATGCAATCCGCAATAATGCAGAGCACGACATTCGTCGCGTACATCGAGGGCCTAATCACAGCAGACACTCAGCCATCTGCTATATCAGCCCGGTCGAGATGGAGCTAAAGTCGGCTTGAACCGCTTTTTTTCGAGGATCGGGACGCTCTTGAGCCGATGCGGCAACAAGTGCGGTCCTAGGAAGCAGCTCAAATCGGGTTCGCATCGTATTTTAGGTAGGCCAATCGCATTAGCTGTTTGCTTCACGACGTGTCCGAAACCAAACGTTCACAGCGCTGCCAATGTTGACGCGACAAGAACTTCCTCATTGTGCATCTCGTCATGTGATGCGCGGAGCGGCACGCCGATTGCACAAGCCTCAATGATTATCATAAGGGGTGGGGCTGTCGAAAGTTCCGTCATGTGAATTGTCGGTCGTACGGTGTGCAGTAACGGGAGGAAGCAGTCCGGCTAGCGGCTCCGAAACCCCGGTTGCAACGATACTTCATCTAAGGCCCACGACATTGGTGCCCATGATCGTACCGCTCCAGTGATGACGCTGAACACGCTAAGAGTTCTTGAATGTACAAAAGTCGGATCGACCTTGCAGCCATTCTCGACCTTGACTCGATTGGGGTCGATCTATTTCTCGGCAAGAGCCCAAACGTCAGCGAGCACCGGGTATTCGGCGGCCTAATCATTGGTCAGGCGATGTTTGCAGCATGTCGCACAGTCGAAGCCAGGCTGCCGAATTCGCTGCATTGCTACTTCCTCCACACCGGGGATCCTCAGATACCCTTGATCTACAGAGTCGAGCGCCTACGCGATGGCAAAAGCTATTCGACACGGCGCGTCACGGCGACGCAGCACGGCAGCGCAATTTTTTCGATCATGGTCTCCTTCCACAAGGGCGAAGTAGGGGTGTTCGAACACCAGGATAAAATGCCTGAGGTGCCGGCGCCCGAACATTTCGCGGCCGAAAAAATCTCGAAGCTGCCATTATATGCCGATCTCCCCAAAATTGTGCGGCGCTACTATGAACCGGATCGTCCAGTCGAGCTTCGTCCCGTTGAGATCGGTAGGTATGTTGGCCAAAAAATCGAGAACGGAAGGCTGCATATGTGGATGAAGGCCGCGCAAAGGCTGCCCGACGATCCGGCGCTGCACATATGCGCACTGGCCTATGCCTCGGATTTGTCGCTGCTGGATGCCGTGATGGCACGCTATGGGCGCACGCTGTTCGATGGACGCATCTTGTCCGGTAGCCTTGACCATGCAATGTGGTTCCATCGCCCGTTCCGCGCCGATGATTGGCTACTCTATGCCAAGGAATCGCCGAGCGCGCAGAGCGGACGTGGCTTTACCCGTGGGCTGATCTTCAGGCGCGACGGCACGCTTGTAGCTTCGGTCGCCCAAGAGGGCTCGGTGCGCGAGCGACGCTGAGCTTGCGCAGCACGGGTAAATTGTGGCTTGGTTGAGCCAAGGGCAAACAGCCGTCTAGCTTGCCTTGCATGCCGCGGTGCTAGTACTCCAGCTCTTTCTATTAACCGCCCGTCGTCACCCCACTCTCAGCAGCTAGTTCCCGACCTACGTCTAAGCGTTCCCGCATCATACGGAAGCCGTCGCGGTTGAAACCGCAGCGTCGTCCTCGCTCAACTTGAATCGCGCAATGGTCCGATTGAGGTGCTTCGGATTGAAATGGACCCGGTTTTGGGGACCAGGGGTGGAGATCGACCCGCTCCGTTTCATAAACGAGCGAACCATGAAGAAGAGACGCAAGATTGAGGTCGCCTTGCACGCGAAGATTGCCGTGGATGTGGTGCGCGAATAGGCGACGGTTGCCGATCTGGCCCAGTGCTATAAGGTTTACGCCAGCAGATTTATGCCTGGAAGAACCAGCCGCTGGAGAACGCAGGGGCGAGCCTTCGACGCGGGCATCGGCCGAGATGGCGAGGCCTTCGCGAGCGAAAGGTCGAAAAGCTGCATGCCAAGTTTGGCCAGCTCACGGTGGAGCGGGAGGTTTTAAGCCAGGAGGTCCGGAGGATGAGCGGCGCTGTACCGCCGGAGCGATGCGCGACGGCGGCGCTCGGGCGCTGTCGATTAGAAAGAAGATGCGCCCTGGTCGGCGTCGCGCGTTCCGGCATCTACCGGCCGCGACCCCGGCAAGGACGATGACGCCGCACCGATGCGCCCGCTCGATGAGCGGTTCACGACGTCGCCGTTTCTCAGCGCGCGTCCCATGAGGCCGATGCTGCGTACCCAAGGCCCGCGGATCAACCGCAAGGGTGTAGAACGGCTATGAGCACGATGGCGAATCGCGGCGCTCGGGCCACGACCTCGCACAACGAGGCCTGCCGCCGGCCACAAGCTCTCTATCTATTTCTGCGGCGCAACCTCACAATGAGCGCGTCAATCACGTCTGGGCGGCCGACATCACCTACATCTCCGTCCGACAGGGTTTCATCAATCTGGTGGTAATTATTGACCTGGCGAGCGGGCGCAATGCTGGCTTGGGGATCGTCGAAACGATGGATGTCTCGTTCTGCGTGACGGCGCTCGGCGACGGTCTGGGCAAACACGGCGGCCGGTGATCTCAGCACGATGCGAAGCTCGTCCGACAACTCCGACAGCGGCATCCGGTTCACGAGCGTCGCGTGCACTGGCGGACTCTCGGCCGCCCGAATCCGGATCTCCATGCACGGATGCGGCCGCTGAATAGACAAGGTCTTCATCGAACGTGTCTGGCGATCGCTCAAGCACGAGGACATCTACCTGAAGGATTACCCCGAGGGCTGCGATCGCAAGGACGGAATCGCAGCTTGATTGCCTTCTACAACGAGCATCGCCTTCCACACGCGCTCGGCTATCGCAGGCCGATCGCGTATGGCGCGCAGCAATAGGGACGCCCCGTCTGGACATGATGGGCAAGGCCGCCGGATTGCCCACATGCCCACAGCGGCAACTACAGCAGACGATAGCCTTTGCAGCATTGATAGTGGGAGAGAGGTCAGCTTCCAACTAGAAACCGTTCAAGCGGCCCAGCTATGCGGGTCAATTCTACTACTGAACCCAGCAGTTGATATGTCCGCCGCGGAACGCTTCAGTGTTCGCTACATGAGCTGGAGCCGCCGGGACACAGATCAGACTGGCTCTGTCAGATCGCCGAGCCTTTGACCAGAACGCGTGCTCGCCACAGGAAAGCGCAGGCGCGACATCGGCCCGAAGATGGAGATTTCAATATATGCTCACAACGGCGGGTTCGGAGATCCCTCGGGCGGGGCTTCCACTTCCAAGTGGGAGTACTGTTGCCGGCAGAAAAAGGTGCTGGATGCAATAGCGCACGCCAAACCTAATGCAAGCTTGATCACCGCTCCCATCACCCGAAGTATCTTACCGGCTATCCTGGATTTGGTGGGGACGACGACCGTTCGAGTTATTCTAGCACCGGGGCTTGCGCCACTGTCTGTTGTAAGAGAGTACGATGAGAAGGCGAAGGATGCATCGACAAGATCGCTTGTTGTACGCACGAGCGCGATGTTATCAAACTTGCGCAGATGTTCTTCCAGGATCGGACGCGAGATCGGAGAGTAGGTCTCGAACTTGGCTGCTGGAATCCTGCACTGGCAATTCGCCTCTCTTGTTCGTGGTCGAACGAAGATGCCGCACGGCGTTCCGACGCTTCATGCTATCCAAGAGGTTGAACCCAGGATGATCGAATTGGTGGCGTGAGGCACGGCTACGGGGCCGGTCGGTAGCGCCGTACTCACTCAATAAGGTGGGGTCCACATGAATGGCGTTGAAGCGTTCCGAAATCTGCAAGCCGAGGCAACTGCTTGGCGTCACTATCTTCATGAAAATCCCGAGCTGGACTACCGGCTTTACAATACGGCCAGATTCTTAGCGGAGAAGCTAGGTTCTTTCGGCGTTGATCATATCGAAACGGGGATAGCCGAAACTGGTATCGTCGCCTTGATGAGCGGCAGATGCGGAGCCGGGCCAACGATTGCACTGCGCGCGGATATGGACGCGCTACCGATACTTGAACAGTCAGAGAAGCTCTGGTCATCGAAAGTATCGGGCAAGATGCATGCATGTGGGCATGATGGTCACATGGCCATGCTGTTGGGCGCCGCGAAATACCTTGCGGCTACTCGGCGCTTCAGGGGGGGCGTCGCCCTGATCTTCCAGCCCGCTGAAGAGGATGGAGTGGGCGGCAAAAGGATGGTCCAGGCAGGCATCATGGATCGTTTTTCAATAACCAAGGTGTTCGGACTGCACAATGTGCCAGGAATTGAAGTTGGCAAGTTCGGCATCTGCCATGGGCCGATCATGGCCGCTCTGGACGAGTTCGACCTCATCGTAAAGGGGAGAGGCGGCCATGCCGCGAAACCACACGAGGCCATTGATCCAGTCGTCATTGCAGCACAGATCATCGTGGGCCTGCAAACCTTAGTTTCTCGCTACACGAATCCAATCGAGGCGCTGGTGATCTCCGTCACCAAACTCAGTGCAGCTCGGGCTTACAATGTCATTCCCGACCAAGTAGAAATGGCGGGCAGTGTCAGGACTCTTGTGCCCGACCTGCGCGAGTTCGCGGAACGGCAGATTCTGTCTTCCGCTCGAGGCATTGCGCGCGGATTTGGTGCAGATGTCGAATTCAGGTACTGCCGATCCGGCCCGGTCACCATCAATCACGTGGAGGAAACCAATCTGGCGATCAAGGCAGCACGCAATCTTGTCGGACCGACTTCAGTAGATGACAAGATCTTGCCGCGGATGGGATCAGAGGATTTCGCTTACATGCTTGAGGCACGGCCAGGTGCGATCATCTTTCTTGGTAACGGATCGACAGTTGGCTTGCACCACCCGGCATATGATTTTAATGACGACACCTTGCCATATGGCATCGGCTATTGGGTGAACCTGGTCGAGACAGTGCTGGCCCCCTGAACGTTCGACTTCGCTGGCACTGCCACGTCTCCATCGTCTGAACGGAGTAAAACGATTGTACGCTCCGAAATGTCACTGCAACAACGACTTGAGGCGATGATCAAATCTTGGAAGGTGAGTGCGCGTGACCGCCGGTCGTTAAGCTAAGGCCGTCTTGATGCTCAACCGGATAGCCACACCTTTCGATGAGGAAAGTCCGCGCAAGGTTGACGATAATGGTTAGGAGAATCATCAAGGGGATAGCTTGCGAGCAGGCGGGCGTGCCGAGCGAGGCCGGCTCGAGACCCGCTGGTCACCACCTATTGTGCCGCACGTCTGTGCGTACGATGATGGAAGGGCCGTCGGAGAAGCGTCACGTTCCGGCGATCAAGCTCGAGATTCCGATCGACGAACCCAGCCGGGCGAATGTCGTCTGCGAAGCGGCGAAGGCAGCAGAGGCACGATGACTAATCGACCTATCCCCTCCATACGAGCATTGCAGCCGGGTTTCAGTCAGACCTCGTCATAGGCCGCTGGGCGCAATGACCTCTGCTCCATGAACGAGCGGAGAACTTCGCGCCGAATACGCCACTTCCCCTACACAAATCGCGCCAGGCATATGCCGTATGCTGCCGGGGGACTACGCTCACACCGCCTGAACGTTTTCATGCCTTAGCCAAGCACGCCACAGCATCTTACGTCGGCGGGATGCAATCTGGGGCCGAAGTGTTGTTACCCGAAATACGCGCGTCACCCATCGCTTGGCCTCAGCTCGTCCGAGCTGAAACCCGCGTTCTTCAAGGCCGAGGTGACGCTCTCGCCTGCAACTCGCCTCGTCAACTTACATAGCTCAAATAGGGCCGGTACAATGGAAACGTGATGGCTTCAGGTATCTTGGCGATGACCGCCAATGCTGTGATCGCATTGTAATATTTGACTTCTGTCGGGATTTCATCGGGAGGCTGCGCTAACGCGTCCAATACGCTCCGCTCATTGTGCCAATCGATGTTGAAGGAAATCGAGGCCGATAAGCTACGGACGTGGTGGAGGGTACCAGGTGGCATATAGAGCATATCGCCTGCACTTACGGTGATTACGGCGGGCGTTGCATCCCGGTACTGCGGAAAGCGCACATAGTCCGGTTGTTCCGGGTCCACATCAAACCATCTCCAACCGCGGCGTCCACAAAGATCGGCTTGGGTCGAAGGTATGATTGTGAACGTCTTCGTGCCGTAGATCTGGAAGAAGAGGTTGTGACTAAGTAGGCTGTCGAAGTGAAGCGGCGTAATCGTGCCTGCTGGGCCCATGAAGAACTGCGAATACCGCCACCAATGCTGACGATACCAGGGACTAAGAAGCTCCGCGGGAAAGGGCTGACAATCTTGCGCCAGCGTTTCCACTAACCCCAGTAATGGAATGTCGTGGCAATACGGAATTGCCCCCGCATTTGATGGGACTTCATCTTCGCGCGGCGGCTGCTCCATTATCAACCGAACGTATTCTGCGAGGCGCCAAGACGAGACTTTGATGTCACCACTGTTCAGCGTCTTGACTGGCACAGTAAGCGATCCGGCGACCTGGTCAAAATACTGAGGAGACCAGCGCCGGCACGCCTTCCAAGTCGCGCAACCGCCACGTAGGAGAACTGGCCGCATTGCATCTCGGTAATTCGTCGCAAAGTCCGACTCAGTAAGCTGCGCCAAAATAGCAATCGATGATGAGCCCGAGGCTCCTTGCGCCGACGATGATCGATGCCGCGACGCTTGAGTTGATGCTTCTTTCATGTCCACCACTTTCTATGCGCCTCACATGATCAGATTGAACCGCAACCTTCAGCCGAAGGTAGCTAATCTCGCTCATCGACAAAAATCAAAAGCACTTATGGGAACATACGTCTCGCTAATGGCCACGCTATTCGGCCGCCGACCGCGCCGCCTGCAAGGTTTCCGACGACGGTGTCGACCTCCTTAACGATAGGCGAATGTGCTCCGCGAGCATTGCTGCGGGACGGGGTTGATGGCCTGGAGCGCGATACAGAACAAGGTCAACAGTAGGGAGTGATGGAAGCCCCTCCGCCTCAATAAGCTGGCGCACACCGGCTGGTATGATAGACTCTTGCGCTACGGAGACAGCCACGCCGACCGACACTGCAGTGACAATGGGAGCCATTGTGCCGCTCGACAAGACGATTTTAAACCTTCGGTCGGCTTCCTTGAGTGCCCGCAGAGCGATCTCACGACGAAGGCAACCACTAGAAAAGAGCGCTAGAGGCAATAAATCGTACCCGTGCGGCGAGTTTTGCTTCGATGTAATCCAATGGAGTTTCTCTCGTCGGAGCAGCTCTCCATCACTGGCCTCCGAATGCCGGACCACTAGGGCGAGGTCCACTCTTCCCTCCCGAACTTCCCGAACCAAATCGAGCCGATTTTCGACAACGATATCCAGTTGTACATTTGGACAAAACTTGTTGAACAACAGCAATACGTGGGGCAAAAGAATGCGAGCGCAGTCGTCCGATGCGCCGATGCGCACTACGTCGTCCGACGGAGAAGCCGAGAGCTTGGCAAGCGCTTCGTCATTTAGAAGCAGTATCCGGCGGGCGTAATGAATCAGCAGCTCGCCCGCGGTGGTGAGCTGAGCGCCGCATGGACCTCGCACAAAGAGCGGCTTTCCGATGCGCTCTTCTAGTCGCTTGATTTGCATGCTGATCGCCGCCTGGGTCCGGAATAGGTGTTCGCTTGCTTTCGTGAAGCTGCTGGTCTCTGCGACCATCACGAAGGCCCGCAGAAGACCGGGGTCTAAATGCTGCACTTGCGTTTCCAGACGAACAACGACAACAAGCCTCAGGAGATAAGAATATATCGTGCACATCCGCGGTTTCCGACGCCCAGCTTGGGGAGGGTGACAGAGTTTTCCCTCTCATGATCTGCGCATCCGACAGCGCGAATCGAATGCGCGGCTGGTCAGATCTTTAAGAGAGGCATGAAGGCCGTGCATGGAAGAATTCGCGCGGCAGGAGTGCGGATCGGTGCGATCGCAGACCTCCGGCGCAAAAAGCCGCTGATCATTGTCAGGTTTCCGACAAAAATACATGGCGCCAGGGTTCAAGATCACTGGTCGATCGCTATTGCGTGCGAGCTCTTTTCCAGCACGAAAGAAAGTTCAAGGCGGTTGACCTGTTCGCGTCTCCTGCTGCTGAGCGGCAACAACACTGGGCCAAATTGGGGGAGCTCGGATGCCTTGAAGTGTTCCGCGGCTTTCTCACATGCAGTACTGTCCCGAATGCTCGGCTCACAAGCGGGGCTGTCCCCAATGATCGGCTCAAGAGCTACGGGCTCGGCCAAAGCGTGAGAGCCTGTGACGGCTCCCAACATCGATAACTCGCAGGCAGCTTACATTAGCTGCACATTCAGTGTTGAAGCTCGGGCTTTGAGAGCCGTTCACCGAAACGCACCACTCATCGAAACACCGAGAGGGCCTCCAGATGTTCCGAAATCTTGGCCTGCATGGCGGGTTGCGGAGGTGCTGCTGGATCCCTGAAGACTACCAGCCTTAGTAGCTTCATTGTTCTGTTTTCTCAGGTAAGTAGGCGGAGCCAATCCGGAAGACGCGTGTCACAGCATAAAGTCTTCCGAAATGACCCCCTGCCGAACTAGCACTCCGCTGATGTTACCTACGAAGGAGAGTGCCATGAGAGGAGTTCTAGAATGAATACGATGCATTCGCGTCTTATGTCTAACGTTCGTGGCGTTGGGGGAATGACGAACTCGATCGTGCCACCAGAACCTTAAACAATGCACAACTGGAGCAAGCCAGTCGTGGCCGTTCAAGTATCTAGAGCGCAAGCCATGTCGCCTCTTGCGGTCAGGGAGCGAACCGGCTCGTTAAGCACTGCTGAGATCATCTCAGTCGTAAAACGTGTGGTCACCAGCCTGCGCCTCAGGCCAAGGTTTCAGTATCGAGAGCTTAGAAGATCAATGCGCTGTTCGTGATGCCGGTCTCAAGAAGCCCAAAGATGACGTTTCTGGACGATCTGGCGGCACATCTCACCAGAGGAAGGCACGGGCCATCTATCACGCAGATGCGCAAAATACATCAGCATTTGTCGATGCTCTTTTTGGCACCTGGTTGATCCGGTCTGCGGATTGAGACCGACGCGTGGAAGCGCTCGCAAGCTTCACTATGATTGTTGCATTGAGCTGTGCCAGTGCGCTTTCGGGCCAATGTTTGTCGTGCTCTCTAAAGCTCTGGTATGTGACTGAGCTCGGTGGAACACTGTCATCATAGACTCCACGACGTTCGGAGACTTTAGTGGTGCAGACCCAACGCTCTCTCGGAGTCTTAAAACTCGAAATCGGACTGCCGCGCGGTGCCGCCCCACCGGTCCCGCGGCCGGGTTCGCTGCTGCATCCGACCACCTTCGACTTCCCAGTCATCGTGGAAACTGTCGCGGGAGCTTGGGCAGATGCTGTCATCCACGGCGATCCATCGCTCGAGCCGGCCTACATCGCAGCTGCCCAGCGCCTGATCGGACGAGGCGCTGTCGCAATCAGCTCAAACTGCGGTTTCTCTATCCGGCATCAAGGGGCAGTTGCCGCGTCGGTGAATGTCCCCGTGGTGATGTCGAGCCTGCTGCTTGCGCCGGCATTGCTCCGGCAACTGCCGCCCGCCGCAAAGCTCGCGGTGCTGAGCGCTGACTCGAGGCATTGCGGCGAAGATCTGCTGGGGATCAGTGACCCGGGCGAGCGGATGAGGGTAGTTGTCGGAGGCGTCGAAGGTGGCAAGTTGTGGCAGAACGAGATGAAACGTCCGCCATCGCCGACCGATGTCGCCGATATTCAGGCGGATGTCGCTGCCTGCATTGCGCGACTTCGTGCTGCGCATCCCGAGATCGCAGTTCTCCTTTTTGAATGTACAGCGTTTCCGTTAGTAACGGCGACAACCCGCCATATCACAAAGCTACCCATTTACGACATCATAACTCTCTGCCGGATGACGATGGCGTCCGTCGCCTGAGGCGTTTTACGTGTTACCCAAACAACTGATACGTTGGCGCGTTAGGCCCCATACCGTTGGCCAGGGGCGTCATGTTGGGAAACTTGGATGTGGCCACTGACGCGCGGTTCACGAAAGCTCATGACTAGTCCTCTTCTCGTCGACGGCCTGGGTCGGAAGCTGTCGGAAGGCGAGTTAACCAGTGGTTGCGGCAACCTTAATGCTCTCGTCCGAGAGGGGCGGGCGAGCTTGCGCAACCGCCGTCTCAACTCTGGCAGGTCCCAAATCGAAATTGTCGCTTAGATATGACTGCGATCTAATCGACTGGGCAATCCAAGGTTTTAGCGTGGCGGCAAGCCGACGGCCGCGGCTGCGACTCACGGCCGACGAGGTCGATTGCGACCGGATGGTCGTCGTGAGCGTCGAAATCCACTGAGCTGCGCTTAGGCATGGACAAACTGTCCACCTGGACGGACCCACTAACATGGGCATGCTGATGTCCGGGCTTCCGTTCAGAAGAATCCATCATAATGCGCTCTGCTCGGAAGTGGTGGAGCACGGAGGCTCCCTCGTCAGCTGCAGCCAAGTCGGCGAACTGAGCGGGGCCGACTGCCTGCCGCATGGGACCGAACAACGGTGTCCTGCCGCCCAACACAGAGCGAAAGACAGTGATGGATTTGCCATTCTCTGGCAGGCCATGAGGTCATCAATCTGTTCGAGGACACTTCGGGTCGGCCGATGTTCTGCCGCTCCGCAAGCGCTTGTGGGGTCGGGAGCTCTGAATGCCATAGAGGATCGGCAGCAGGTGGACCGCCGAAGTAAAGCGGATCCGATCAGCGCCGGTCGCACCACGGTCTCTGACCTTGGTCTGGCCGACCGCGGTCGCGCCGATGCCCGTGGCAACACGCGCAGGGCTAAATCCGTGCCGCACAAACCTGGCACGGCCATCCGCGGGTTCAGCTCTGCCGCTTCCACAGAAATGCCTGTAGCTCGATCTCAATCGCCCCAGCGAGCAGCTCACCGGCTCCGCTCCGCAGAATTTCTGTCAGTGGATCGTCAATCGCCGGCTAACGGAAAGCGAGGAAGTTGGCAGTCTTATTCGTTGGAAGTCTTCCCATGGCGTTTCGCTTTCCGTGAGAGGTTCTGGCAGACTCGACACCCGCCTCGATACGCCGCCTCGCCCGCCTAGCTCAGCTTACGTCCGTGTCTATGCCACTTCCCTGATCACGGCTAGGTTCCGGCAAAACTCGTAAGATAGCGATCTCTCTCATCAGCGAAATGCAATCGGCCAATCTTTTGAGGGCCATCTCGTTGCGGGTGTCTCCTACGAGGGATTCCGACCCGCGCCGGCGAGGCCGAGGTTCTCGCTGCAAATTTCGGCAAGACATCCGGTTGGCGTCTCCACCGCAAGGCCTTGCGCGAGCTGCGAGAGGGTCCCTGCTAATTCTGGAACCACGTGGGCCTGCGGAAAGGGGCACGACTAAGCGCCGGGTCGAACGTGAACCTTCTGAGCGTCGACTTCGAAAGGCCCGCCAGCCCGTCGATCTTACGTGCATCCTATTTCAACGCCTGCGGGTTGACGGGCGAACCAAAGCCACCAGTCACCTCCAGAGGTGGAGCTGCGAGCAGAAAGCTGTAGCGGCCGTCGGCAGCGCAGTCGGCAGCCAGCGCCTCAAGATTGAACATCTCGCCCAACGGCAAGCCCATGTCTCTTAGCGCGAGCATGTGGAAAGGAAGGGGCATTTCCGAACCCGTGCTCTCGGCGTCTAATATCTCCACCGCCATGTTATCGGCAGCTATGGCTGCTAGCGACTTCTCATAAGCCCATTCGGCGCAAGTATAGCTGAGGCCCGGCTGCATGCCCATAAAGCTATCCCGGTCCCCGTCCGCGGTGAACCGAAGCATGTGGCCGGTATGTACCAAAAGAATGTCGCCCGTGCCCACGCTTATGCCTTGTTTCTCGCATGCGGCGTTCAAATCATCAGCTGTGATCGCGTAGTCAAGCGGCAACCGCTCAAGGCGCTTTAGCCGCGCGACGTCAACGAGTACGCCTCGCGAAACAATGCCAGGTGCTGCCAAATGGTTGATGCCCATCTTTAGCGCACCATTTTCCGTGATACATTCGCGCGCGTTGCACCCATTGTAGAGCTGGCCGTCATAGTGGACGTGACCGAGAGCGTCCCATTGTGTGGAACACTGCAGAGGCATGTGGATGACGTCATCGGAAAAACAGACACCTGGCGCTGCTCCGGGGCCCATCTGCGTAAAAAGGTCTGTTGCGTAGACCATCGGGTTGAACCGCTTGCGTCCCAATTGGGGCCCATTGCGGTCGAACCGCAGGCCGAGATTGAAGAGCTTGCCGTGGCGCACCTCGGCGGCTGCGTTCCTCAACGTTTCGGGTCCGATGTGATTAAGTGCACCCCGCTGGTCCGCTTCGCCCCACCGCCCCCAATTGCGCAGCTTATCGGCGAGATGATCGAAATTGACCGGCCGCATTGAGAACCTCCTGTTCTGCATCAACTTGGGAAGCGTCAGATGATCTGGCAGAATGTCCATCTCAACAGGAGCTCGTTCATCGCAAGCCCGCTGCGAACAAACCACTTCCCATGCAGACATGCTCTGCTCAAAGCACGTTATCGGTTACCGCGGCACCAAGCTGTTCAAATCGATGATGCTAACAAGAAAATTCTGCACCAAAGCAGGGGACGTGCAGTATTTCATTCAAGCGCGCGGCATCGAATCTAAGGAGCTCTCAGCGATCGAGGAGGACAAATCAGGCGCTCCAAGGAAGTAAGGTTGGATCAAATAGCAGTTCCGTGAAAGCCACCGGCGGAGATCCATTCGCGCGCGCTCTTTCGTGTATGCGCTGAGCTCTACGATCAAAGAAGCTCTCACCCGCATCGCCCCATGCTCTTTTTCGCTTGCAGGATCGCCGGCGTCCGTTTCATCGTACAATCCGAGTCGAACCCTATCGCGGTAGAGCCTAAAGAAAGCGAGACGGCTGTTAGCCTGTTACTTGTAGAGTTCCAGAAACGAACGCGCCGACTCCGACGGGCTTCGCGGAGCGAGCGTGCAAAACGACCAGCAGCGGCGCGAATGATGCAACCTCGCGAGGGAGAAGGACGTTCGGCGGAATAGCAAACCAGCTCCGCTCTCCAAGTTCGAGTCCTCGAGCCTGATCCGAGCACTTACGTTGGATGCCCTCCAGTGCCTGGGTGGCGCGCCAGCAAACCACCTTGGAAGTACGATTGTATGCATCGCTCACCGAACTCCACTGGTGCCACGACGAACGAGACGACTGCCAGATTGCAGAGAAGCTCCCAGCTGTTTGGCCGCCGTCACCTGGAAATAGCGCGGAACGACCAGTCGGGCCGGAGGATTGTCCATGATGGGAATAGTCAGCTTGCGTAGTCCGGGCTGATCCGATTGAGCCGGCGCTTGAGTGCCGCCCAAGGGCGCGCGCTTCTGTTGTATCCGTGTTCGTGGAACTGCGATGCCGTGTGAGCGGCGACACCTTCGGAAGGTAGGACGATTTGTTGACCGCCCTGTGTAGCCGCGATCTGAATGCGGCAAGATTGTTCCAAGAGATACATGTTTAGGAAGGCCTCGGAGACCGTTCGCCCGATCGTGAGCAAACCGTGGTGCTTGAGGATCATTACATCCTTCTTTCCGAGATCGCGTACAAGGCGATCGCGCTCGCTAAGATCCAGCGCAACGCCCTCATATTCGTGATAGGCGACCCCGCCGAAAAAGCACATTGATTTCTGATTCAATGGTAGCAGCCCTTGTCCCTGTGCGGCCACGGCCATGCCGGCGAGCGTGTGTGTGTGAATGACACAGTGAGCGTTATCACGATTCATATGCACCGCCGAATGAATCGTGAAACCGGCGTTGTTAATCTTGGACTCGTCCTCCCTCTGGATCGCATGCCCTTCCGGATCGACAGCGACCAGGCTCGAAGCCGTAATCTCATCAAACATTAGGCCGTAAGGATTAAGCAAAAAGCGAGGTTCTGCGCCCGGCAAGCGCGCCGACAGATGAGTCGAAATCAAATCGTCCATGCCGAAAAAAGAAATCAGTCGATAGGCCGCAGCCAGATCACAGCGGATCTGCCATTCCTGGGGCGTGAAATTGGGCATATTCATCTCCTTTTGAAATAAGCCTGCCACTCTACAAGGCGTGTTTCCTGGCAGAATGCGGCCTCCGACTCAGACCACGCAACTTGCCTGTTCTGCCTTTGACAAGGGACCTCAGCTGGAAACTCCGACTGCTATGCGCCTAGGGGCAAGGAAGACGCCGGAGCCGCGAGCAAAGCGCCGCGCGCTCGAACAAACGACTGTGAGCTCAGAATGGGTGGAGCCGTGTGCACGTGGCAATTTCCGCGTTGTTCGGACCGATACAGAAGTGGCGCAGCACGTTTCAGCCATCGTTGAAGACCTAGCCCCCTTCGATGTCGCCGATCACCATCGTTCGCTTCTGACGCCCCGAGTTTGCGAAGGGCTAGCCATAGGCGGAGCGGCACTGGTGACATCGACATGTTTACTGATGCCGCAATCGCCACTGACCTCGGCTTGAGAACCCACACGCCGAACTGATCCGCAACCGCTCCTCCTTCGCCTACTCGTCAGCGCATCGACAGCTACGTGGGCCACGTGCCGCATCGCCGCGACCGGCCTCGTGTGCCTACGCGCGGGGCCGTCGCGATCGTTGCGTCGTCACAGCTTAAGGCGGCTTCAGGCGGGATTCCCCGAATATTCTTACTGGTGTAGCCGAAAATCTGCATACCCCTACGAAGACTTGCAGTTTTTGAGATCAAGCCTCTTTCGCAGGCCGAGGGGGGCGATTTCATCGGGCAACGAATGTGGCAACGGGCAGGTTCATTTGAGAACCCTCGACGGCCGATAGCTCAATCTGACCGGCGCATCTTGCACGATACCGGCCAGAACGATCCGGTTGGCAGTGGCGGACACAAGACTTTCCTACGCGCTCTTGCGCCATCAGACGCCTCCATTCGGGAAGGCTCAAAGCCGCAAGACATAGGACGCGGGCTTTGCGAAAACGCAGGACGCGCATCGGCACTTGACGTGTTGTCGATCGATCGAGCGTGCAACCGATTCGAACTCGAAAAAATGCGCGTTTCGCGAAAATGAAGCGGAATTTCGGCGGCAAATGGCCGCACATCGGCGATCCTCAGCTCGGAGGAATCGTATCATCGAAAAATGAGCATAGCAGAACCCACCGGCCGGTCAGTCACCGTGGATTGATTGGCCTTATACGAAGCTCCCGTTGGGGTTGTCTAGAGCAATCCTGAGCGGTTTTGAGGACTCGCGCTGAAGGGATGAAACGGATGTTGCGCGCTGCTTGGCCTGAACTGACAGGCAATCTTGTGTCCACGCGGCAAAGTGCTGTCGTGTTCCTTGATGGTGTTGATCAGGAAAGCGACATTGCAAGCCGGAGAAACTGTGCTGCAAAATGGACAAGCATCGGAGACGCTCATTGCCTCTTCGCCAATCTTAGCGTCCAAAGAGGTACTCATGATGAAGCTGCCCATGCCTGGCTTTGCGCGCTGACCGCATTTGAAGTTGCCAGGCGACTATCCGATGAAGACGACCCGCAAAGGGTGGACGTTGTGGCCAAGCTGGAGGCCAGCGTCGAAGGCTTCGGATCCTTAGATCAAAGGGTGGAGCGTGTCCAAGTCACACTCTATGATCACGGCGAGTTGTCTGCCTACTACGTGCCCGCCGGTACTTCCAGTTCGTGCGTCCCCGCAATTGTTTGTATCAGTCGGGAAGAAGAAACCGCAGGGGTCCTGCTTGGTAGACTCTTGCCCCTTGTAACTGGTCGAAACATGGCGGTTCTCGTCGTCTCTTACGATGATGTCGCAAGTCATTGGCTTGGACCTTCAGAAATATTGCTTTCTTGTTGCTTGGATCATTTGTCGACCCTGCCGGAGATTGATGCGTCTCGAATGGCAATCTACGGAGAAGGCCTTTCAGCCGCGCTCGCGACCAATTTTGCTGCGACTGACTGCCGCGTGTCTGCGGCGATTTGCGACGGGGGGCTTTGGAGCTGGACCCGGACTCGGTCATCTATTGAGTGGATGACTAGGACTGCTGAGACTCCGGACGCGGGGCTGTCCACGACGCAACGATCACGTTTGGCGAGGAAGTTAAGATGCCCCATTCTCGTCGTTGCTGGCGAGCGCTGTGTTTTCAACGCGTCTGAGGCAATAAAATTAGAGGCTGATTGCGCTTGGGCAAGCATTGACCTGGAATTGTTAATGCCACGGACCCCAGAGGGGGCATTCGAGAACTTCATAGCATGCGATGAGGCCGTCTTCGAATGGCTCGAGCGCAAGCTCGATCGCGCGCCAGCTTCATAGCAGCCCGAGACTTAATTTCTGAGATGCCAATCGGCTGTTCTTGGCAATCGCGTTTAGCCGCTTATTGAGATACGCAAGCGACTCCTCATCCAAGCCATTTAGAATCGTCGAATTGACGGCTCGTCTCTTGTCCGACAGCTTAGCAATTTCCGTCCGCACCTTCGGGGTCAACGAGATCTGTAAGAATCTCGCATCATCAGGCGAGGTTGCGCGGATAAGAAATTCCAGCTGTTCAAGTTTCTTCGTCTGAGTCGTGATGAATGCGGGGTGAAATCCCAGTTTATTGGCGACTGCAATGCCGGAAACACCGCTGCCATGGTCGAGTTCATCGATCGCCATCAGCATCAGCCATTGAGGTTCGCTTATACCGATTAATTCCGCCCAACTCTTATCGATCTCTTCCAGTTGAGCGCGGATCTCGACGATGTTCCAGATCAGGTCCTTTACAGCCCTGTCAAATTGCTGTTGCGTGGCCATCTTCATTCTTTGTGCCAGTTCTGATTGTCCGCGGCGGCGAGCGTGAGCGGAGTCCGCTGCATCCTATCCAATCTCGCGAAGTCTGAAATAGCCCACTCAGAGCATGCCCGCCATCAAATTTATCAATTGACTAATGCAATTGACTAGTGGTATCAATGTTACGATCGTAAGGCCTTAAATCGATCTGCTTCAATGAGAAATCTCCAACAAGCCCTCGGGATGCCCCCCGAGGGCTTTGTTTTTGGGTTAATCCCGGGCGTAATGGCGTGCGTGTTGCCGATCGGCAACGGTACGACGCAAAGACGTGATTGGCAAAATTAATTGATTGCTGCAATTGATGATGGAAAGTATCTCTCGTCAGGACAGCGAGGGGGTCCTCGAAGTCGTTCCGTCAAGCGGTCCGCCTGGAGTGGAGCTGTTAGCGGATCTTTGAAGGACGGAAACGCGGTTTCCAACTTGGAGGTTCATCAATGAAACTGACGAAGAGTCTCATGCTCGGTTCTGCGGCCATGCTCGCGAGCGCGAGCGCGCAGGCGGCCGATCTGCCGGTCAAGGCTAAGGCAGTCGAGTACGTGAAGATCTGCTCGCTGTATGGCGCGGGATTCTTCTACATCCCGGGTACCGACACGTGCATCAAGCTCGGTGGTTATCTGCGTGCCGATGCGGTCTTGGGAGGCAGCTCTCACTTCGACTTTCCCAGTAGCGGCGTGCCGGGCGCTCGGAACCGCCTGAGTAACTACTACTCGACGTTGGCGCGCCAGGGTCTGAGAATCGATACGCGCACTGCGACCGAGTGGGGCGTGGTCCGGACCTACTATGAGGGTGTGTTCACCTGGAGAACCGGCAGCTATTCTGGTGCAGGCACGACTGGTGTGAATGGCGCAACAACCTATACCACGTCACCTGCTGCCCAGATCGCTGGTGGTTCGCTTGGCGTCTACTACGCTTTTATTCAGTTCGCTGGCTTCACGGTCGGTAAGGCTGAGTCTCAGTTCAGGACTCCTTGGGCCCAATACCCCGCGAACAACCTAGAGCTGCCGGGAAGTGGTTGGGATCCGGTTAACCAGTTCACCTATACCGCTGATTTCGGTCAAGGAATTACAGCCTCATTCTCGGCCCAGGATCAGGTCCAAAATTACACAACCAATATCTGGAACGTGAGTGGGGCGACAGCCGCGGGCCTGGCTGCCGGTGTGTACGGTGCGAACGACATTGGAGGCTCGCGAGCTCCAGACCTCGTCGCGATGGTTCGCGTCGATCAGGCCTGGGGTCTTTTCCAGGCCTCGGTCGCTGCGCACGACAATCATGCTGCCTACTACGGTGCTGCTGAACCGACCGGCCATCCAGGCGACAAATGGGGCTGGGCTGGTCAGCTGGCATTGTCGATTAAGAATATCCCGACTGGCGCAGGTGACACGATCAACTTGACCGGCGTGTATGCAAACGGTGCCAGCCGTTACGTCTTCCAGGACTATTTGTCGACCAGTTTCGCGATGTATGGCGGCACGGGCGCGGCGGGCGCTTACCAGAGTCTAGGACTTGCGGGCGTGGCTGACTCCGTGTTCGTCACCGGAGCGGGCCAAGAGTTGACCACGACCTATGGCTTCAACGGTGGCTACACCCACAATTGGGATCCATACTGGAACACCTCTATCTTCGGCGCGTGGGCTGCTGTCAGGTACAACAACACGGCCAAGGGGTACATCTGCGGTGCGTTCGTCACAAGCCTTGCATTGTCGACCGGTGCTGCCGGCTGCAACCCCGACTTTAACTATGCGGTCGTTGGTACGAAGACGTCCTGGACTCCGATCAAAAATCTGGCCTTCACCGGCGAACTCGCGTACCTCATGCTCGACCAGAAATACGCGGGAGGAAGCACCGTGACCCTTCCGTTGCAGTCGGGTATCGCAAAGCCGGCTACTGTTTATGAGCTGAAGGATCAGAACAGCCTTGTGCTGCTGCTCCGCGCTCAACGTAATTTCTAAATCGTCGCTGTATAGGAAAGGAGCAAACAACAGGCTCTTGAGTTAACCTCCAAGAAGGCCTCCGGCATGCCCGCCGGAGGCCTTTCTCGTCAGAAGCAGGCCGTCGAACTTTTGTTTGGTTACAGCTATGAAGAGCGGTCCACTCGGTCTGAGGATGATGGACCATCCGGTTTACCCGTAAACCGACAGAGCGTGCGTACACGATTCGATGCGGCAAGCCTTGGCGCGAGCAGAAAGAAATTCGCTGCTCTTGCGAGCCATTGTAGCCCCGAATGTCGCTCAACCGCTGCTGGCTACCGTGGACCGTGTGCCCCGGACCGTCTCTCGGAAATTCCGGCGTACCACCCGCATAATTTCCGCACCTTGGTTTTATTTTTCGCAGCTATTCGGCCTCACGCCTGTCTATATTCTCCGCGCGCGAGCAGACAAAATAAGTTGTGAGGAGCGGCTGCATGCGCTGTCGCGCGGCGGACCCTAGACGGCATCTTGGCCTCTTTGCTAAATCCCGGCTAGGTCCAGACGGAAATGGTCAGCGGCCAGACTGCCTACATCTCGGCCGAAGAGTTCCGCGCGGGGGGCATCGAGCGAAACGCAGAACTCACGCCGGCCACCCACCACGGCGTTTTTCCGGATTACCGCGTGCGGGGATCCGCTGGTAAGTGTTTCACGTCTGAGCTCGATTCCGATAACCGATCCATCATAACGCGCGGAAAATTCAATTCTCGATCGGCTTATCCGAGCCCGCTTTGCTACATGCACAATTCACGCGCCCCGAATAAATGAAATCAGTTGACATTTGAGTTCCTCCGATAACGCCAACGCAGCCGCTTCTCTTCTCAAGTCGGATCTGCAGGAAGAACCCGCATGACAGAACATTGTTATTGGCGTTTCTCGCGCGCCCTGCATCGCGCGATCAACGATCAATCTTTCGCGGAAATAGAGGGTCTGCTTCACGAAAACGTCGACTGGGCGCTCTACGGGCCCGTTGATATGTTTCCGTTTCTGGGCAGCCGGCACGGCAAGCATGCCGTGCTGGAAGTCATCCGTCATGTCGCCGGGAATATCCAGTTGCGGCGTTTCGCCCGCGAGACGACTATACTCGGGTTGGATTCTGCGGCCTCCATTTTGCGATGTTCGCTACTAACGCGTGCTTCCAAAAAGCCAATTGCGTTGCACCTTGCCCAGTTCGGCCAGTTCGAGGCCGCCCGGGCTCATCAATATGCGTGCGCTCATCGACACGTTTGACCTCGTCGAGCAGGCCCTCGGCCGCTCAATTCATCTGCCGAACATCGGTAGCTGCGTGGCGGAAACGCGTTAGACAGGGTTTCTCCGTACACCAAGTCTCCCGACGGCAAAGCCCGGTTCACGCGACTTTGCTGTCAGTGACCAGCTATCTTGCGCGGCTGGGTCGGATGTTGGGTGCGGTGATCCGACTTCGTGCAGCTATTTCAGGGTCGGCTATTGCCATTCGATCCAATCCAAAGCAGAATGATGTTCAATGATGTCGTAAGCTTCAGACTTGAATCGGGCCGTAGCTACAGTGTTAGACCGCCATCTATGACGATGGTCTGTCCTGTGATCATGGGCGCTGCAAAGCCCAAATAGACGATGGTTTCGGCAATATCCTCGGGAATGCATCTGCGCCGCAGGGGAGTTCGCTCAATAGAACTTTGCCGTTGCGCTTCGGTCCATTCGATCTGCCAGGTGCTGTCAACCGCGCCCGGCGCCACCGCGTTGATCCGGATCTCTGGAGCGAGACCCTGCGCAAGATGACGCGTGATCGCAATGATACCGGCCTTGCTTGCCGCATAGGCCAAACTGGATCCTCTCGAGGTCAATGCTGACACTGACGCCAAGCTTACGATAGCACCTCTGGAATGTCGCAACGATGGTGCAGCCGCGCGCGTGCATCGGAAAAGCCCGATGAGGTTTGTGTCCAACACCGTCGACCACAGCTCGTCAGTAATGAGGTCGAGATCAGAAGACGAAATGGATTTTCGTGCTCCCGGCGTGCCAGCATTGTTAACGAGGAGGTCGAGCCCGCCCATTTTGTTGACGGCGGCGTTTACCAGCTCTGCTTCCTTTCCATTACCGATCGCGCCCGGTACGCCGAAGACATCGTAACCGTCCGCCCGAAGCTTTTTTACTTCTTCAGGCCCCCTTGGATCATCGGGAAGGTGGTTCAGCGCAACACTGCACCCCGACACTGCCAGCCGCTTCAAAGTCGCCAAGCCGATGCCTGAGGCGGCACCGGTGACGAGCGCTCTTTTTCCCGACAGGTCGTAGCGGATCATGGTCTCTCCTTTGGTTTCTCTCATAAGCGAGCCGCACGGGCGCAGCTCAGCGCCCGCACGGGCGCCGACCGCGAATTGACAGACTTTTTATATCATATAAAAAGCTCGCGCAACGCGAGATGATGCGCGACGGCTGGTTTTCAGGAAAGGCTAAATGCCGGCCTGAGCCTATGTTTCAGCGCTAAACCGATAGAGAGACAGGATAAGATGAGCAAGTTTAAGTTGTCGAAGGCTGAGCCGGCCCGCCGCATGACCGGAGGTCGCTTCATTGCCGAGACCATCAAGGCGAAGGGTATCTCGCACGTCTTCTTCATGGACGCCGTTCTGCGACGCGCGCTCACCGAGATGGAAGACCTTGGCATCAAGCGAATTCTCGGGCACTCCGAGAAGGGAATCGCATACATGGCGGACGGCTATGCGCGCGCATTGCGTCGCCCGGCCGTCTGCATGGCGCAGTCGGTCGGAGCAGCCAATCTTGCCGCGGCTCTCCAAGAGTCATGGTTTGCCTACGCGCCTGTCGTCGCGCTGACGGGTCGCCACGCGGCCAACTACCAGTACCGCAACGCCTATCAGGAGCTTCCACACGAGCCGCTTTACGCCTCCGTTACGAAGTTCAGAGGTCGCGTGGATGAGGTCGCACAGTTGCCTCATCTCTTGCGTCAAGCATTCAGAGAGGCAACCACGGGTGCTTCCCGCCCGGTCCATCTCGATATCACCGGCTATACAGGGGACATCGTTGGCGCCGCCGAATTCACAGCCAGCATCTTTCCTGAAGAGACTTTCGCGAAGGTGCCGGCTTTCCGTCCCTCTCCGGATGCTGAATCGATGAGCCGTGCTGCGGCCGCGATCGCAGCCTCGGAGCGCCCCGTGATCCTCGCGGGCGCCGGCTTGATGATGTCGGGCGGCGAAGGGGCCTTGAAGGCGTTTGTCGAGCAGCAGGGAATTCCCGTCGTGATGTCGCTTGATGCGAAACACGCTCTTCCGGAGTTTCATCCTCAGAATGGCGGCGTGGCTGGGACCTACTCGCGATCCTGTGCAAATAGGATTCTGCACGAGGCGGACCTTGTCATGTATGTCGGCAGCGATACGGGCGACATGATCACCAACCACTGGAAGCTGCCCCGACCCGAGGCCCAGATTGTACAGATCGACATCGATCCGGCGGAGCTTGGTCGCAACTTCCCAGAGGCAATTGGCGTCCACGCTGATCCGAAGGCGGCTCTTGAGCGCCTCGGCTCGGAACTACCGTCTCGTGCGCGGGCAGGGTGGCTGCAAAAGGTCGCAGATTACGTCGCCGAATGGCGGCTGAAAGCGGAGATCGCGCGGTCCTCTGAGGCGACGCCGATCAGGCCTGAACGTCTGTGCCGGGAGATCTCGGACTGGCTTCCGAAAAATGCGATGCTAGTGGCCGACACCGGCTACGCTTCGCACTGGAGCGGGACGCTCGTCTATCTCACTGATCCGGCTCAGGGCTACCTGCGTGCCGCGGGTTCCTTGGGCTGGGCCTTTCCTGCTTCACTCGGCGTTCAGTGTGCGATGCCAGATCGTCCGGTCGTCTGCCTAACCGGCGATGGAGGATTTATGTATCATCTTCCCGAGCTGGAGACGGCGAGGCGGTATGGCCTGAACGTGATCACGATCGTGAACAACAATCATTGCCTGGGACAGGGCCGGAGAAACATCGACATTGCCTACGAAGGAAGGAAGGGCAATAAAGAGGAGATCTTCGCTTATCGTGACACGGATTTCGCGCAGATCGCGCGCGATTTCGACTGCTTCGGAGTGC
This sequence comes from Bradyrhizobium sp. USDA 336, assembly GCF_044908355.1. Taxonomy (NCBI): domain Bacteria; kingdom Pseudomonadati; phylum Pseudomonadota; class Alphaproteobacteria; order Hyphomicrobiales; family Nitrobacteraceae; genus Bradyrhizobium; species Bradyrhizobium sp. USDA 336. The sequence goes on from NZ_JBIYDC010000002.1 coordinate 7,412,604, forward strand.
GGGTCGATAAGCCCGGTGACTTGCCGAAGGCATTCGATGTTGCGCGCCGGTCCGGTAAGCCTGCAGTGATCGATGTGGTGACGGACTTTGAGGCGCTCGCTCCCTTGCCGTGGAGCCCGCCCTCCGGAAGCTAGCAGGGTACTCCCCTCGCCCAGACATATCTTAAAAGGGGCCCACGCGGGCCACCGCTGTGATACACGGACTTGGCCATATTAGGAGCAGGCCGTCGCGGCAGTTGAGACGGGAACGAACAAAAAATGAGAAAAACAGGATCTCGAGACGCAGAGTCCTCTGTTTCCTCACCCACGCTTCCCATGCCCAGCGGACTTGATTGGCTCCCCGTTGGACGCGACAACTTACATGCGCGAGCATATCTGATGCTTCGCAAAGCTCTTATGGCTGGCCGGTTTCGGCCTGGCCAGCGGCTTCTTCTGAAACCCTTGGCCGAGGAGCTTGGCGTCAGTGTCACTCCTGTGAGAGAGGCACTTTTGCGGCTGGCTTCCGAGCGCGGCCTTGTTCCCCATCAATCCCGCACGATGATGGTTCCAGTCCTGAACGTGGCCCGCTTCAGGGAAATTCGTGACATTCGAATTGAGTTGGAAGGTCGTGCCACGGAAGCTGCTGCGAACAATATCTCACCGAGCGACATCGTTGTGCTCGAAAAGATGCAGGACCAACTGATGTTCGCAAGACGGCAGCGGGACGTGCAGGCCGTCCTCGCGATCAACGAAGAATTTCACTTCAGGATCTATCGATCGTCAGACTTGCCTGTGGTCTGCGGACTGATTGAAAACCTGTGGGTTCAGATCGGTCCGCTTCTTACGCTTAATGATTTCAGTGCATCCACAACGGCGAAGGATCATCCACACCGATCCATCCTTGCGAGCCTGGCGGCAAAAGATGGTGCGGGCGCCCGCCTTGCTCTCGCTAACGACATACTCTGGGCCAGCACATACCTCGAGAAGGCCGTTATCAGGCTGAACCAGCCAGCAGAAGACAAGAATAACAAGCGAAAGTCGCTTTCGACAGTCGACGCAAACTGACGGCTCCGTTCGAGCCACTCTCCGACACGATTGAACAGCGTGTGACGAACATCACAGCACCGAGCGGGTCGTATCGAGCGCGCTCGGGCGCGTCCGGAGCAAACGGTTGGTCGCCCGAAAAGTCATCCCATCGTCGGCATTACAAATTCGGCTCCGGCCCGAATACCGGTCGGCCACCTGGTCGTGATTGTCTTCAATTTGGTATAGAAGCGAATGCCTTCCGGACCATGCATGTGGTGGTCGCCGAACAGAGATGACTTCCAGCCACCGAATGAGTGGAATGCCATCGGCACCGGAATTGGTACATTGATGCCGACCATGCCAACTTGGATTTGATGCGCGAACTCCCTGGCCGCGTCGCCATCCCTGGTAAATATCGCTGTGCCGTTGCCAAATTCGTGTCGGTTGATCATTTCGGCTGCGTCATCGTAGGACTTCGCGCGAGCGACCGCTAGAACCGGGCCAAAGATCTCTTCCCGATAAATCTTCATGTCCGTTGTAACACCGTCGAACAGTGTGCCCCCGATGAAATAACCTTTTTCATAACCTTGACGCTTGAAGTCGCGCCCATCGACCACGAGCTCAGCCCCTTCCGCCACACCTGCATCGATATAGGCGCGCACTTTGTCCAGATGCTGCTTGGTCACTAAGGGCCCCATCTCGGCTTCAGGATCGGTGCCAGGACCGATATTCAGCGCGCGCACCTTGGGCGCCAGCTTTTGGATCAGGCGTTCGGCAGTGGTCTCGCCGATCGGCACAGCAACCGAAATCGCCATGCAGCGCTCGCCGGCTGAGCCGTAAGCCGCGCCCATGAGGGCATCCACGGCCTGATCCATGTCGGCATCCGGCATGACGATCATATGGTTTTTGGCGCCGCCGAGTGCCTGGCAACGCTTGCCATGCCCGGTAGCGCTTTCGTAGATGTAGCGTGCAATTGGGGTCGAGCCGACGAAGCTCACGGCCGCAACATCGGGGTGGGTGAGGAGCGCGTCAACTGCTTCCTTATCGCCCTGCACGACGTTGAAGACCCCTCGGGGCAGACCTGCTTCCTCCAGCCATTTCGCCAGAATAAGGGAAGCGGAGGGATCGCGCTCGGATGGCTTGAGAATGAAGGTGTTGCCGCAGGCGAGCGCAACGGGGAACATCCACATCGGGACCATCGCCGGAAAGTTGAATGGCGTGATACCGGCGACAACACCCAGCGGCTGCCGCAATGAATGGCTATCAACCCGCGTGCCGACGTTCTCCGTGATCTCCCCCTTCAAGAGCTGCGGTGCGCCGGTGGCGAACTCCACCACTTCCATTCCGCGCTGGACCTCACCCTTGGCATCCGAGAGCACCTTGCCGTGCTCGTCTGTGATGGCACTTGCAAGTTCGTCGAGCCTCTCTTCAAGAATGCGCAAAAAGCGGTTGAGAATGCGCGCTCGCCGCAATGGAGGCGTGTTGGCCCAACCAGGAAAGGCGCCCCGCGCTGCAGCAACCGCAGCTCTCACCTCGTCCGCTGAAGCAAGACCCAGCGTACCGGATTGTTGACCAGTTGCGGGATTGAACACCGGAGATGTCCTGCCGCTCCCGCTTTGCACCAGTTCACCATTGATAAAGTTCAAAATGGTTGCGGACACGCCGATGCTCCTCTGCAAAACGCTTGATCACACCTGTTATTAAGTGCATGAGTTTGCGCATCAACGGCTGAATTCGCGGCTCCGTTGTGCAGAAAGTGTCGTCCATGGATTGGGAGAGGGTACGGATCTTCCTGGAAGTCGCACGTGCTGGTCAATTGTTAAAAGCAGCAAAGCATCTGCGGCTGAACCATGCGACCGTTGCGCGTCAAGTCACGGCCTTGGAGAAGAGTCTCAACGTCAAGCTCCTTGAGCGCCATACTTCAGGCTGCGCATTGACGGCGGCAGGCGAATCCCTTGTGGCAGCAGCCGAACGCGCCGAAAGCGAATTTCTAAAGGTGGGCGGCAGCATCGCCGCTGCCGATGAAGCAATCACTGGTACTGTGCGTGTCGGTGCACCCGACGGTTTGGGTAATTATTTTCTGGCGGATCGACTGGGTGCACTCGCCGCCAAACATCGGGGGTTAGTTATCCAACTCGTGCCCCTTCCACGCACCTTTTCCTTGTCGCGGCGAGAGGCCGACATCGCGATTACTCTCGACAGGCCAAAGCAGGGACGATTAATCTTGTCGAAGCTGACCGATTACACGCTCAGCGTTTATGCGGCCGAAAGCTATCTGGTGCGCGAAGGCCGGATCGAGAAGCAGTCTGACTTGACAGGTCGGCTGTTCGTCACCCATGTTGAGGACTTCGCATACAGCCAGGCCCTCGATTACGCCTCGGCACTTGGGAGACTGATGTCGCGCCGATATGAGTGCGGCAGCGTAGTCGCCCAAATGGAAGCCGTGCGAAGCGGCCACGGTGTTGGCATTTTGCACGACTATGCCGCCTGTCGTTATCCAGAGCTGAAGCGTTTGCTTCCTGACGTGCGCTTCGTACGAAGCTACTGGCTCACTTCTCATCCTGATACTCACGAAACGCGTCGGGTGCAGGAAGTTCATCGGTTCATTGTCGCGTCGGTGAAGGCCGTTAGAACCGGCTTCGCGTCGGACTAGCCGGAGTGCATCAACCGAGGCGCTGGCCGTGGTCTTCGGCTGGCCAACATGCGTAGGTACATGGCGCAAGTTAGTCGCAGCTGGAAGAAACTGAAGATGCTCCCGAGGAACACGATATTTGTCCTCAACGCTCGGATTGGGCGGCTTGAGTGCGAAGCGCTGGAGGGACAAACTCCCCAAGTTGCCGGCGACAGATCCTGATTCTAGATGTGGCCGAGTCGCAGAAAGTTCGCCAGTAGCAGCTGGTGTTCTGGGGCAGTACGGACCGGGACAAAACTGCATGCCGCAGGTTGGATGCTCACGATGGGCGAGGGCCATGTCTCTCCCCTCTTCGGAGCGCGCGCTCACCATCCCAGACGCAGACGAACCCTACCGGTTGTTCTCATGACTGCGACGAGGCTACCGCGCAGTGGATACCCTCGAGAGCGAAGTGAGCGCTTCAGAGGATCACCATCAGGACAGTCGCCGAACTTCGGCAGGCAATCCGTCACATTCGTAAGCCGGACAAGCGGGCCGCTTTCGTTCACACAATAGGCCGTCTGTACGGGCCCGGCTCTGACCGAAGCGGGCAGGGCGCAGTGTGATGTCGGCCTCGTGAGCATTTTCGTACACCCCCACTCAAGTCGCTACAAACGACGATCTCGGCACTTCCCGGCGGCTTCCTGCGCGACCAAAAGTTATGCCGAGGTGCCGGGATAGCGATCCCCTTTACGCCGATCTTAAGGACATCTATCCGGCTGGATTTGAAACCTTTGTTGAGCCTGGCAAACTCGCAAAGTCGCTCTGCGGAGGCTTTCAGCCCGAGATACTTTCGAGCTGTTGCAACCGTTGGATGCAAACTATTCAAATATAATGCAGCCTTGATGTCGCATTCTTTCGGAACAAGGACTTCCAGCAATGCGTGGTCCTGCGTCGTATGACGGCTGATCTTGATCTTTCGATAGAGATCATCACCGTAACCGTGGGGGGCGGGCCGATCGCCTAGCACTGAGTCCCCGCGATCGCCATCTCGGGCAGCAAGAACGTCAGCGGGCGCTCGCCATCAGCCGCGGTCTGTTCGCTGCGGCGGACCAGTTTCAAGCAGGATTGGCGCGCGCGCCGGCAAGACTTAGCTCGGCTGCTAGCGATCGCAAAACAACATTTGGCTGCCGTGGATCAGCTAGCGTACCTCGACCTGCTCGATTGGGCCGACTTCAAGCCTCCTGAAAGACCTTTGAGGAGTAGGGCGATCTTTTGCGTGGCAGCCTATGTCAACTCGGCTGATGCAAATACAATATTGCTGCTGCCGGCATGACATCCGCACTCGTTCAAGATGATTTAGTCCAACGAAGTTTATGCCACCAAGAGAGGGAGAGAAATGTCCTGAGAAGGCACGCCCGGACCATGGCTGGCATGGCATGGTCGACAAAGCGGCGCCTACCAAAACGACGTAGCCTTAGCTTCCGGGTATTAGATCCGTAGGAGGCCGATATGAGCCATGACACGATGGTGTGGCGGAAACCCAAACGTGGACATCGCGAGATCGGGCTCGAGCGCGGCTAAATACCTGGCGTCAAAGCCCCGCCATCATCACGTATTTGATCTCGACATATTCTTCCATGCCGTGACGGGAGCCTTCGCGGCCCAGCCCGCTTTCCTTGATACCGCCGAACGGCGCGACCTCGGTCGTGATCAGACCGGTGTTGACGCCAACCATGCCGGATTCCAGGGCCTCTGCCACACGCCACACGCGACCGATGTCGCGGGAATAGAAATAGGAAGGCGAGGCCGAACGACGAGTCGTTGCACATGGCGATCACATCCGCCTCGTCCTTGAAGCGGAAGACCGGCGCAAGCGGGCCAAAGGTCTCTTCGTACGCGACGAGCGCATCGGACCTGACATTGGCGAGCACGGTCGGCTCGAAGAAGCTGCCGCCGAGCGCGTGACGCTTGCCGCCGGTGACGATCGTCGCGCCGCCCTCGACCGCGTTCGTGATATGCTTCTCGACCTTCTCGATCGCTTCCATGTTGATCAGCGGCCCCTGCACGACCCCAGCTTCGGTGCCGTCACCGATCTTCATCGCCGCCACCTTCTTCGCCAGTTTCTCGACGAATTCGTCGTAGATCTTATCTTGCGCATAGAGGCGGTTGGTGCAGACGCAGGTCTGACCCATATTGCGATATTTCGAGATGATCGCGCCCTCGACTGCCGCATCGACATCGGCGTCGTCGAACACCACGAAAGGTGCGTTGCCGCCGAGTTCGAGCCCGAGCTTCTTCACGCCGACGGCGGCCTGCTGATACAGGATCTTGCCCACCTCGGTCGATCCGGTGAAGCCGACGAAGCGCACCGCCGGATGCTCGCACAGCACCTTGCCGATCGCTGACGAGTTGCCGGTGAGGATGTTGAAGACGCCTTTCGGCACGCCGGCCTTTTCAGCCAGTGCCGCTAGCGCCAAGGCCGAGAGCGGCGTTTCATTTGCGGGCTTGAGCACCACGGTGCAACCCGCGGCGAGCGCGGGCGACACTTTGCGGGTGATCATGGAGCACGGGAAATTCCATGGCGTGATGGCGCCGCAGACGCCGATCGGCTGCTTGATCGCGAGCAGGCGCGCGTCGGGCCGCTGGGTCGGGATCGTCTCGCCATAGACGCGGCGAGCTTCCTCAGCGAAAAACTCGACATAGGCACCGCCGATATCGACCTCGCCGAGCGCCTCGGTGAGGGGCTTGCCCTGCTCGGAGGTGAGGATCAGCGCCAGGTCCTCTCGGCTGGCGGCGATCAGCTCAAACCATTTGCGCAAGATGTTGGAGCGCTGCTTGGCCGTCAGCTTGGCCCAAGCCGGAAACGCCCGTCTGGCGGCTTCGGCCGCCTGCGTCGTCTCAGCCGTGCTCATGACGGGGACTTTTGCCAGCTCGATGCCATTCACGGGATTTGTCACCGCTCGTGACGGCGTGCCGACCCATGCGCCATCGATGTAGCAGGCCTCCCGCAGAAGCGCCGGGTCCTTGAGACGCTCGCGAAGACTCGACGAGGCTGGCTCGGCTCTTGCGGCGGCGGTCGAGGTCATCGCGTTACTCCTTGGGCTGTCGGATCCGAGCGATCCGGTACTACTATCGATAGCGAAAAAGGGCCGCGCGAGATACCGCGCGGCCGAGTCAGGGAGGAAACGCCCCGAAGGGCACTGAAAGAAGCGCAGTGAGTGGATGAACTCGCTGGCAACCCCCACCTTGCACGAAACGTCGTCAAATCGTGCAAGGAGACATCGCATACTCGTTTGGTTGAGAGGATTGGCGGCGTTGGCTCGGATAACTTGCAGTTTTTGTGCGCAAATGGCGGTCAGCTTGCAGCAACTTCGATCTTGAAGCCGTCTTCACAAGAATATTCGAGTTCGCGGGCTGCTCATCGGCGGTACCCTGAACATGATCTGTGTATTCGCGCGTCCGTTTGATCGAGCTGGCTTCAGGTTTTGGAAGTCAATCCAATTAGTCAGCGCCTCGTCACGAGCGGCAGGGAAACATACGGCTCTCGATTCAGCAGGATCGCTGTGCGCGTTTTGGCAGGTGCGTAGCAAAACAAACTGACTTGAGGGCAAAATGCGCAAAGTCTCGATCGGATCGTTGGATACCTTCACCGCTTCGCAGCTGCCGTATCGAGCAGCTGGAGCTGCTGGGCGTTTCAGGGGTTATTTGTCACAGGCGCAATCTGCGCTGTTGCCATGCTCTACGCTAGCGGGGCGCAACGAGAGTTGAATGGGAGTAACTAGCGTCACGTCACAGCGCTGTCACAAACGTTCCTGGAGTCCGGACAAATTGCCCGCGAATTCGAGCGCGAGCCCAGTGAAGCGTTTGTAAAAGCGCATGCGGAGAACAATGAACGCCAGCTCCGCGGACTAAGTCCTGTCGAGGAGTTCGTGACTGATTTACACGAGCAGACCCGCGCGCGGCGAGGACAAAGATGGCGACCAGCTCGTGGACTGTGAGGCGGAACTTGAGACGGACGTCGGGCAAGCCAACCTTCCTCCCGAGGTAACCTCGTCAATCTTGATGCTCATCCGCGCCTACAAAGCGGAGTTCCTGGCGGACGCGACGGTCTTGGCAATGCGCTGACCAGATAGTAAGGCGAGCAGCCCCATGATGATGGTTGCCAGATGGACTTCCGCCGAATGTGATCAGCTTCGGCATCGTCGAGATGCGCAGCTTGGGGACATGGCTGAAGCGATCGAGAAGTTCAAGCTGCGAGCGAGTGAGGAGGCGCGGGCCGATCTCCTGCAATAACCGAACAGGATCGAGCGGCTGCCGATCAGCGCCGGGCCGACAGTTTTCGCCTTATAGCCGAATTCAAGGAGGCCGTTGGGCCGGTGATTGAAACGATCTTTTCCGCCGCCCCGCAGCTCGAAGCGTCCGCGCGAACTCTCACCTGTTCGGCAGATCAAAGCCAGAAGCTCTTCGTCGAGGTGGCCGCCGCTTTGGAAGAGGCCTCCGCGAATGTTCAACGTGTCGCGGTTCGCGACAGGCAAAATGACGGCGACGATTGCGGAAGTCGGCTCGCGGATTGGAAGGGCATCCAGCATGGCACACCAAGCCGTCCGAAACGCGGAACTCAGTGAACGGCGGATGGCTAGGCTCGCAGCCGCGGAGGAGCGGATTAGGAGTGTGGTCCAATTGATTGCCATAATCGCGCGGCAGACCAATCTGCTAGCGTTGAACGCGACAATTGAAGCAGCGCGCGCGGGTGATTTGGGCGAACTTCGCCATTGTAGCCCAGGAAGTCAAGTGCCTTGCCTCGCAAACCGCCCAAGCAACTGTCGAGATTGGCGATAAGATTGGCGCCTTCCAGGCAGCAACGAGCGAAGCCGGGAGAATAGTAGGTCAGCGTCATCATCTCTCGCAGCTGCGAGATCGCCATGGCTGCCGTCGCCTCAATTGAGAATCGGAAGGCGACCGGGCAGAGTGTCGCGCTCAACTTGCAGGAAGCTGCCGCGACTGTCCAGGTGGCCTCAAGCGCGGGCCGAACCTGGCAAGCGAAACGGGAGCAGCGTCGGTGCAGGTGCTCAAATCAGCTGAGCAATTGTCTGACGATAGCTCTCGGCTAACTCAGCTCGATCACGTCCTCAGCGGGATTTGAGCGGCCTAGCCGTGCGCACCAGGACAACATCATCTCGCCTCAGCAAGGTATGTTCCAAGCGGTCGCTGCTCTGGCGCTTTGAAGGTGTGAGGCATTCTGCGTATGCTGCCGCCCGTCCGTTCTCAATCATTGGGCTCTCCGCACAACACGATAAAGCCATCTTATCTGTGGGAATGGAAGCGAACCATTTAGCGGTGGGATCTTGCCCGCGCGGGCGCGGCCCAGTTTTGATCGGCGATGCCGGCCATGCCGTTGGCAGGTTCTTCCTTAGGTGATGCTCGCCAGTAAGGCGCAATGAAAGCGCGATTGCTTGCTGCCTCCGACAGCCAGGCTTTGCGGTGCCGCCCACGAGTTAGGCGATGACTTTAGTGTGAGTCACGGTGCGCAATCAAAAGTCGGGTCCCGCAGAAATCCTGCGCATTTCAACTCACAGCGACCGATTCAAGGCGCGACGGCGACATCTCTTGCTAGAAGCGGACGTCGCGATCGCATTGATCATCGACAGGCAGCCTAAGCTTTCGTCATGAATTTGTATCAGTCAATCGTTAGCTCAGCTCGGAGGCGAAGATCGTGCTTCAGGCGGTTAGAACCATAAGACGTGAGCATCGTGGGCCGTTCCCCTGATATCGCGTCAATCGGCGTTACGCATCCAAAAAGAAATTGCATCAACGACTATGTTTGCGAAGGAAAGATTGCGCTTTAGCAGAAAGAAAAACGAGTACATTTCATTGACTGAAGGAAGATCACACTTACATTTTCAACGTCAGAGCGAAGTCGTTATGCCGCAGTATAGTTCGGCGGCGCTGCTCGAAAAGAAACTTATCGATTGGACCAGGAAACGCCAACTCGACGATCGCTCAAGCGACCGGCGATGGAGGTTTTGTCGACTGGATCACCAGGATGAGGATAGAACGATGCATAATGCTAAAATCGGTGACGCGTTCATTCCGCGGGCAAACATTCTTAAGCGCGCCCCTCGGCTGGGTGCCGAGATTGCGAATGTCAGGCTTACGGCCGAAATGTCGCAGGACGTTCTCTGCGCCATCCGCCAGCTGGTGCGTGAGCATAAAGTGATCTTCTTCCGCTAGCAGCAGCACCTTGACCACGCCGAGCACGAGCGCCTGATAAAAATGTTCCGCAATGTGGGCTCGCGGGCCATCTATCCAGATGACAATTGGCCCGCGAACATCACCCACCATGTCGATCCAGGACTATCTGTTTTACGGTCCGCGGCGATCGCGCCCGGTCGCCGCGAGACGGTCTGGTCGAACATGCGAGCTGCATATCTCGACCTTCCGCTGCCGCTGCGTAAGCTCGTAGACGACCTATGGGCTGTTCATGGTGAGGAGGCCGCGGAAGCGGCGGGCTCAGGAGCTGCCGAGGCAAACACGAAGTCTCCTCATGAAGGGTTCGTTCAAACGAACCCTGAGGTCGACCATCCGGTGGTTAGGAGTCATCCCGAGACGGGTGAGCGCATTCTCGCTCTCCGCAACTTCGGAGGTCGTTTCGTCGGATTGCAGAAGAATACCAGCCGAAAGCTCTTTCATCTACTCCAGTCCTATATTTCGGCGCCGGAAAATGCCGTTCGGTGGAGCTGGAAGCTTGGAGATATAGCGATATGGGACAATCATGCGACCCAGCACTTTTGGGTCGATGACCGCCAGAAAGATGCAATACGTCATGACAATCTGCCTTGCGAACTGTCGCCGAGCGTGAATGGACATGGCCACGCGCAACGTAGTAACCCGCTAAAGCCTGAGGCGGCGAGGGCTGCCTGAATCTCGTTCTGGGAGAAGAGGAAAGCCGAGCCTACAGTACGAGCGAGCGATGCCTGGCGTTAAGATCGCTTGCTGCGGATCTGCAACAGATGGAGCCTATTTTGCGCGTCCAGGCCAAAGGCGCGCGTTGCTTTCGTGTTTCTCAATCGGTCATTACGGGCGGCGAGGGCCGCGCCGACGGCGACCATGACGAGTTAATACGTCAAGGGTGCTCGGAGAGCGCAGAAAGACTGCCATCTCGGGGCTAAAATCGCCAAGATACAGCTTGCTTTGGCGTGATAGTAGTTGTCGGGGACTGACCTAGCGTTAGGTCGGCTCACCGCTGTTGAAAGTGGCAAGCGCATGCACCGAATCGGAATGACTTGCCCGTGTCGGATATCGAATGCGATCGCAATGGCCGGGGGAGCGATTTTCGTGCCGATCACCGACCGCGGTCGTGAGCGCACCTGCAGAAGTCGACCAGGAACGATCAAAGTTCGCGGGTGCGTTGTTGTTGTTCTCAGTGACGGCATAAAGCTTCGTCATGTTGACAGGGGCCTGCCATGACGTTGCGCTACGTAGGTACTAAGCGAGAAGGGGTGGGCGTTGGGTCTGCCGCTTCGTTTGCCACTGCAAACGGCGGCTCTGTGACGCCGGACAATCCTTCATCGGAAATGACAGGATTGGTAAACAGGTCTGATCCAACGGATGTGTCGCGAGAGGACATAAGCGCAGATGGCCAAGCCGCTGCTCGATTAGCCCTCGTGAATACATCGCCTAAGTCAGACGGCGGCGTCTGACCCGTGAGTCCGAGCGCGTATGCTCGGTCGGAGAACGCTTGGATGCTTGAGCGTTGTTCTTCAGGTGGAGTTCCCGCGGAGAGATCGTTCAGCTTGCCTTCGCCGCGAGTATCAGCTGACTTCAACTTAGAGCCCCTGCGGACTTAGGATTTTAGCAGTCTTAAATTCTGCGCAAGAGGGATTTCGCTACGATAGGGTTTCTATTGGGGGGCTACGTGATCCTGCAACCACAGCACTTCTGCGTGCCGTCCTAGATGAAGTCTGCGAACATATTTCCAATCATGATGCGGGAGCGCGCGCTCACGTCGACTCGAAGATGTTGGAGGCCGCTGCTTATTTTCAACTAACGAGCAGGGTCGACCCGCGAGAGGAGCGATCTTCTTTAATCAAGGTAACATAAAACCGCTAGCCGCTGCTTAGAGCACGTTGTTTTTGACCGGAGTAGGCGGCGTCTCGAGTAGGCTCGCGAACGCGCCGCAAGCAAATTTGCTCGACACCGGCGGTGGAAGTCCTTCGCGGGAGATCTCGGTAGGTTTCGCGGTTGTTGCCCAAACACGGAAGACACTTGCAACACAAACCGCTCAAGCGCTCTTACGACAACGAGCGAGTTCGTTGGATTTGGCCGGTGATAAGTTCCGTGGAGACCCTCCGCTTAGATGGGTGCCGTCGATCGCATTCCCGAAATTGCCAAGACCGGCTCACCTCCATCTGAGAGCAAGAGACAAGAGCAGGACCATCGCACTTATGCAGGGAGCCGCGGCCAAGAGGAGAAACAGCGGAAGCGGACGAGATCGGTTTCGGCTACGCCCCACCTCGATCGAAGGATCGTGGCGAAACTGACGGAACCTCCAAGGTATGGCCACGCCACGACTCCAGCTGGCCCGTCGATGAAAGAAACAGTTTCGAGCGCACCCTAACAATCGCCAGTGACGACGAGCTTGCCAGCTCCGAGATGTGTTGTCCTGCAAAGCGATCTCGCAGCCGCGCCGAGTTGCCATATGCGTCTGCTTCGCGTGACCATGCAAACTTGGCCCCCCCGTTCTGGTTGGAATTGATCTCCCCGATCTATCGCGCTCTGGAGCTTACCTGGCGCTAGTGCGCTATATGGCGAATGTGATCGCCGAATTTCTGCGCTCCGCACAGGAAATCAACCGAATCGAGCTTAGCGAAACTGCAATACTGGCTCCGTAAATCCGTCACACGGGTTAAGTCGAATCCGTGTAGCCTTTGTCAATGCTGAGTAGGCGCATTTGATCGAGTGGCTTGGCTCCTCGCCCTGAAGGCACGAAGAATAAGTCTGGAACATACCTTGAGCAGCGATGCCATTGATGGTGCGACGAACATTGGGAAATCGCTCGCGCACGTAAAGGCGGCGAGCTGGGGCCGTGGTCTGAGCACATTGCTACGTGTGACACGCATGAACTTGCGGCACCCCTGGCAAGTCTCCTTGGCGATTGGCTCGACCGTCATTGCGACAACCTTGCAACTGCTCATTCCCCAGCTGCTCGGTAGCGCCGTCGATCAATCCCAAGCCGCTGTGGGCGGCGGCGCTACAGGGGCCGCCGCGGGGCATGCTCTCTGGATTTCCGCAACCCTTCTGCTATTCGTCAGCGTGCTGCGCGGCCTCTTCACAATGATGCAGAACTATTTCTCCGAGGCAGTCGGCCATCACCTTGCCTACGAACTGCGCCTTGCATGCTACGAGAAAATCCAGCGCCTCAGCTTCTCCTTCCACGATCAAGTGCACTCGGGCGATCTGATCACCATCGGCATGCTCGACCTCGACGGTGTGCGGATGTACTTCTCGACAGCACTGGTCCGTGCAGTGCTCCTCACGATGCTGATCGGCATCGGGGCTTATATGCTGATCTCCACTGATCTGGTGCTCGGTCTTCTGGCGCTCAGCTTCGTGCCTTTTGTCGGCTGGCGCTCGTCCGTCACCCAGCTCCGGCTGCGCGGAACCTGGCTGGAACTACAGGAGCGGCTTTCGGTCCTCTCCCGCGTGATGGAGGAAAATCTCGGCGGCATCCGTGTTGTGCGCGCCTTTGCGAGCCAAGCTTACGAAATGCTCAAATTCGATCGCGCCTCCAGGAATGCGCTGGAACTTGCGCATCAGCGCATAGGCATTCGCGTGCGCAGCACCTCAGCCATGACCTTCTCGTTCTTTATTGCCATGGGATTGGTGCTGCTGGTCGGAGGAGGCAAGTTGATTGCCGGCGAGATCAGCGTGGGCAGGCTCACCACCTTCCTGACGTTCATGACGATCCTGCAGATGCCCGTCCGCCAGATCGGGCTGATGGTCAATGCGTTTGCACGCGCCTCCACATGCGGGTCGCGTCTTTTCGATCTCCTCGACGTCGAGCCCGCCGTTAAGGATGCGCCGGATGCCCGGCCGCTGACGATTGCCGAGGGCACGCTCCGCTTCGAGAACGTTTCCTTCGTTTACGCTGCGGCCGGGTGCTGGCCGATCCTAAAGAATGTGAGCTTCGAGGCGCGCAAGGGCGAGACCGTGGGCATCGTCGGCCCACCCGGCTCGGGCAAATCGACGATCGCGCATCTCATTCCGCGCTTCTACGATGTTACGGGCGGACGGATCACGCTCGACGGACAGGACATCCGCAAGGTCACTCTGACCTCCTTGCGCAGGCGCGTGGCGGTGGTGCAGCAGGATGCCTTCCTCTTCACCACCACCATCGAGAATAACATCGCATATGGCGACCCCTGGGCCAACGAACAGCGGATCGAGCGGGCAAGCGAGTCGGCACAGCTCCATAATTACGTGCTCGGCCTGCCTACCGCTTACAAGACTGTGGTTGGCGAGCGCGGCGTATCGCTTTCGGGCGGCCAGCGCCAGCGGCTCGCGATCGCTCGCACCATGATGCTCAGGCCTTCGGTGATTGTCTTCGACGATTCCGCGGCGGCGATCGATGCGGCGACCGAGCTACGCATCCGCTCTGCCATGCGCCGCTTCGCCAAGGATCGCGTGACGATCGTCATCGCCCACCGGCTGAGCTCGTTAATGCACGCCGACCAGATCCTCTTCGTTGAGAACGGCGAGATCGTCGAGCGTGGCACGCATCACGAGCTTCTCGACAAGGGTGGCCGCTACAACGCGCTCTATGAGCTTCAGGTGCGTCCTGGCGATGAGGTTCTGAAGGACCGGCGCTCATGATCCAGGGGCATGCAGGCGAGATCGGGGCCGACCGCAACGACGTGCTCGACAACGGAGGCCGTCCGCCCCGTGCTGTCGTCGGCACGCAGCGCCTCGAAGAGGAGATGTTCGGCCGCGCTTTCGATAAGGACATCCTCAAGCGTATCTGGGCGTTTGTTCGGCCCTATCGTCCGAAGCTGGCTGTCTCGGTCGCCGCGGTGCTGATCTTCACCGGGACCCAGCTCCTGATCCCGCTGATTATCCGCTACGCGATCGACGATGGCATGCGCCCGGGTGGCGGGGACCGCGCAGTGCTGACGTGGGCGGTAGCCGAGTTTGCGGCGGCGATCCTTATCAATTATGCGGCGAGCTACACCCAGGAGACTGTCGTCGGCCAAATAGCCGAGAACGTGCTCTTCGAAATACGTCGTGCCATGTTTGGCCACCTACAGAGGGTTTCGCTATCCTTCATGGACAAGACGGAGGTGGGGCGGCTGAGGTCGCGCCTGCAGGGCGACGTCAATTCCATGCAGGAATTCCTTGAAACTTGCGTGCTTTCGGTCGGCGATATCGCGCTGCTCTTCGGCATCGTCATCGTCATGCTGTGGCTCGATGTCCGCCTCGGCCTTTTGACATTCGCGGTGCTGCCAGTACTCCTCATCGTCCGCATCTTTTGGCTGCCGCGGGCCCGAGACGCATTTATCGCCGCCCACGAAACCAATTCGGTCGCCAATGGTGCGCTGGCTGAAGCCATCCACGGTGTGCGGGCGGTTCAGTCCATGGACCGCCAGCGGGTCAACTTCATGCTCTACGACGACAAGGCGCGCGCTAACCTCGAGAGGCATCTGAGGGCCGCCAAATACGCTCAGGTGATGGTGCCGATCGTCGACAGCCTCACCGGCCTTGCCATGGCCGTCGTCATCGTTGTCGGCGGTTCCATGGTCTTGAACGGGCGGCTCGATGTCGGGGTGGTAGTTGCCTTCCTGTTCTACATCCAGCGCTTCTTCGACCCGATCCGCTCGCTGACCCTACAATATTCGGTCATGCAGCGCGCCATGGCCTCCGGCAAGCGGCTCACCGACGTGCTGGACGTCAAGATAGACGTTAACGACAAATCGGACGCCAAGGTGCTTTCGCCGGACATGGACTGCTCGGTAGGGTTCAGGAACGTTACCTTCGGCTACAATTCAAAGTACCCCGTGCTGAAGAAGGTCTCCTTCCGGGTCAATTCCGGCGAGACCGTTGCGCTTGTCGGCCCCACCGGCTCGGGCAAGTCTTCCGCCATGGCGCTCGTCCACCGCTTTTACGACGTGCAGCAAGGTCAGGTGCTGGTCGGCGGACAGGACGTGCGAGACTTGACACAGGAATCGCTGGGCCGATAGGTCTCGATGGTACTGCAAGAACCTTTCCTCTTCACCGGCACGGTCTTTGAGAACATCCGTTACCACAAGACTGAAGCCACGCGTGAAGAGGTGATCGAAGCCGCCAAGGCAGTCGGCGCGCATGACTTCATCATGAGACTTTCCGGCGGGTATGAAGCCCAGCTTGGCGAACGCGGCGGCAATCTTTCTCTGGGCCAACGGCAGCTGATCAGCTTCGCTCGCGCCCTCGTCGCGGATGCCAAGATCCTTATCCTCGACGAGGCCACTGCCAATATCGATAGCTACACCGAGATGTTGATCCAAAAGGCGCTGATCAGGCTACTGAAGGGGCGGACGGGCCTCGTCATCGCTCACCGGCTCGCCACGATCCGCGGAGCGGACCGCATTATCGTGCTCCAGTCTGGGCAGATGATTGAGAGTGGCAACCACGACCAACTGATGGCCGCAGGCGGTCTCTATTCCAAACTCTACAACCTTAACTACGCCTCTTTCGACGATATTCCAAGTGAGGAGCTTGAAGGCTCGCTACAGAGCGATTCGCAAACTTGAGATCCGACTTTGGTTCACTTTCCCTACCGGTGGCGCCTGACGAGACGATGAGCCCCGCTCGGATCGAGCCTGACAATTCCAGCGCCCAGCCACGGCCTTCGCATGCCTGCGTCGAGATACGCCATCCGGTTATGGCGGTTTCTTTTGAAGACGCGAGGCAGTTAGACTAGGGATCTCCACCGCGCCACTCCGCCCCGTGAAGGCGCGTCATCTCGTGATGAGCGCGTTTGATCAAGGCGGGCTCGAACCAAGGGCCAGCACCGAGTGATGCGGTGAGTGCGAAGATGCAGCCGAAAAAGCTATTCACCAGATCTCCGGTAGCGTCGCCGGCAGCGACGGCAAGTTCTTACTGGGGACGGTCGCACGGGCGGCGAAGACTCTCGTCCATTATTCTCGCCATACTCTCGACCGAGGACCGCTCGAAAACGCTAGGGCTTTTTAGGGTCTCAGCCAATCCCTTCCAACTCTGCCAGGCATTTTTCGATGTTGTCCTTGGCTTCGTTCAGAAGCCTTTTCGTTTCTTCCAAACGCTTGAAATCGGGCTTCACCGGACCGCCACTCACCGCACTCAGGTGACGGCAAATGGTCGTGAGATCGTTGGATATGTCCTCAAGAACGAAAGCTACGTTTTCGAGCGGCACCAGCTCTGAAAAGAAGGTCTTCGAGACAGCGTCGTCCTGGCCGGTCGGGCCGTCGAACTTCACCTCCACCAGGGGGACCAGGACATCGCGATCGTCACGAGCAGCTTTGCCCATACTCATGATCAGCGAGCTGAAGGTCGTTGAGATATATGTCAGTCGATCGACGAGAGCACTTCCATACAGCACCACAGAGCCGGGATCGCCCGCCTCATCCGCTTTCAAGGCATTGAGATCCTCATTCGACATGTTCATCCTCTTCGTACAGATGCAGTGCCCCTACGGGGAATGAGGCGGCTTTGGGACTGCTTGCCGCCTCGATGGCGTAAGAGCCGTGGGCTTCGGTCTTTTTTGTCTGGACGACGGTGACGGAAAAACCTTGGTATGAATTCTTAGTCCTCACCTTCATGTATTCGGGCGCTGCAGGTGCGGGTCCTTGAAAATGAAGCAGATATTCTTCCATGGCGCGACGGAAGCCACTATCTCCGGCACTGAGCAGCCCAGCCGTATGCGGGGCGTGTCCAGAGTTCTGTATCGCCAGGTCAAAGGAGCGAAGAACCGCATCCACATTTGCCACCAGATAGTGAGGGTGAGCGGCTCCAGCTGGCGAGCATTTATCTCCCAGCAGTGCGGGCACTTGGCTGCGCTTCTTCCCTTCGCGCTTTTCCAGCTCAAGCAAACCGTCGCGCGTCAAAGCGAAATGAGCGAATTTTCCCTGTGCCGTTCGTTCCACAAATCGCGCGTTTATCATCAGCCGTAAAATACGGCTCAGATTGGCGTCTTTGAGTTCTAACTTCTTAGCGATCGCGGCCTTCTCCATCTGACGCGACGGTGCGTCGCGGAGCAGCCGAAGGATTGCGACCACGTGCTGACGGTGCATGACCTCGCTTGGACGCGCGAGCTTGGAGGTGTTGATCGACATTTGCAGAAGATCGTAGAATGCTCGGAACCGCTCCGCGTAGGCAGCATTCCTCGGCCCGAGAGTTGCGCTCGTCCGTCGCAGAATGTCGAACCACTCTCGCAGCTCTGGATCACGCCGGCGGCTCTCGAGCGCGTTCCAAATCCACGCGCCGAGGGTGGCGTAGAGCCGCTCCAGAGTTTTTTCGGATCCCTCTTTGAGCAATTCCGAAATGAGCCGCCTGGCCTCTCTGGCCGTTGCTTCGCCCGTCTCTATCTTTTCCAAGGCTACGTCAGGCATGGGCTAGACCTACATCACAACCGTTAAGAACGTTTTACAACGCTTTACTCTGATTTTAATCCCCGAATCTAGGTGTCAAGAGCCCATTTGTAGGCAGTCCAAACGTTTTTTTGACCCAGTTGAAGGGCTGAAACCGAGTTGGGTTCTTTCAGTAGCGGTAATATGGTACCTAGTCTTCCGTCTCTGAAGGCCGTGTGGGTGGGATGTTGCACCACGAAACTTCGGGTGCCGAACCGCACCTCCACTTGGGCTGCTGTGGTCTGGTGCCCTTGCATGGTGCGGTCGTTTCCCATTGAGGGCACCAGCATCACATCGACATCGAGGTCGATGAATGGCGTCTCGCACAGGTCGCAAAAATCAAGGCAAATGGCGACTCCGATTAACGCACCCTCGGTGGCAAGGACACATATGCGATCGCCCGCGATGATGTTTTCCGTGCCCCAATCATCGTCCGCGTAAGGGGCGATCTTGTCGTACGTCAGGCGCTCCTCACCATACCCGTCATAGATCCGGGCCCGGTTCACGATCCCATGGTCGCCTGCTTCGTGCCAAGTCCCGGGAATCAGAATTTCGGGCGGTTCGAGCTCATCAGCGACGTCACGCTCGCGGATAAGTTTGATGATTCTCTCCCGCAAATCCGGGGGAACGGTCAGCTCAGGCCAGACGACCGCGATGCAATTTTCTCGCAGTGCCTGGCCGATCTGCACCGCAATCGCTTCTCCTGCAGAAGGCGCCTCTATGCTGGCGACCGTGAAGCGCTTATCGTCTTCCACCGAAATGAATTCGGGATTGAGCTTCAGCGCCTTGAACAGGCAAGCTCCCATCTTCCACTTGCTCGCATTCCTCGCTGCACTATGCAAAGTCCGGGTATCGACCACGTGGACGGGGTAGCCCTGTATCAGTGTAGGTAATATCCGGTGAAAGAGCGTGCCTCGCTTTGAGTAAGCTTGCCCCCGTCGGGCAGGGCGCAATGCGCTGACGCCCTGCCGCGGAATGAACCAGCATCCGAGCTGCTCGAAGTGCCACTCACTTGGCGCCATCGGCCAGTGAGAGCGCCGCTCGGCAAGCACCCGATCGATTTCCCGTATGAGGCCGCCCATCCTCAAGGCTGCCAATTCGGGCGTTTCTTCTGATAGCGACCACGAAAGGTGGCCGTCTCCTATCGAGTCGGTGAAGGTTTCCCGCGCCTTCTCGATCCGCCTTTCCGTCAGATTTCGATAGGCCTTGTGGATGCTGCCGGGAGCACTGCGAAACAGTGCGTCAAGATCAACCAGAGCTTTCCTGAGCTCGTCCCGACTGGCATTCGTAATCGCCTCGTGCCCGCGAGCAAGCCCTTGGGCTGCCTTTTTCCAAACAGCAAAGGCCTCTCTCTCAGTTCGGTTGTTGACGGGCCGCGGCAAATCTTCGTCCAAATCATGCAAGCAATATGTTTCTTCGATAGGCGCGTGCGGATCTGTTTGCAATCGGCTTGACGCGTTGCTCACACCTCTTGGTGTCAATGCTGCTTGTTGTTCAGCCTGGCTTTCAATGACGCGGTCGCGGCGCGCGGAAAATCTGCGCAAACAGGGCCAGGGACAACGAAAAGCTGCAATGTGCTCACGATGCTATTGACGAACCGATGCGACTGCTTTTCAATCTGCGCGGGAGATCTGCGCGCTCAGCGACGCGGAGGGGGGCGATCATGTGGAATTTCTGCCGCGCCGCGCCATGCGCTGGCATCTGCCTTGCGATGGGTGGATGCACGAGCCTCTACTACATTCATGATCCGCAGACCGGCGTGGTCACAGCCGGTGAGCTGCCGTATTTTCTCAAGTCAATCAGGTGTGAGGTCGTGACCTTCTACCAGATCGAGCGCGAGAGGCGGAAGGAATACCTGAAAATCTACAAAACCCAGCCTGAAGAAGCGTTCGACAAGTACGCTCATTTTGACATCGACCCCTTTCTCTATGGCACCTTCTTCCTGGAGTTGAAGGTGACCGATACAGGCGGACTCGGATCCGGTACAGCATTCGACTACAAGCGGATTCTCAACGCGATAAGCAACGACGTTACTCATGTCGGTCCCACCGCTTCGGCTCAGGACACTTATGACCTGATCTGGTCATTCCTCATGAAGCAGAATGCCCAGCTTGCGTCCGATAATACTCCGGCCTCGGCCGGTTCGGCGACCTATGAACGTGGTTGCTATCGTGGAACGCCTATTGATCTGCCAGAGCTCGAGGCTCTCGCCGAGAACAAATTTCCGGAGCGGGTCGCCTACAAGCGCATCATTGTCGATGCTTCAAAACCATTCGCGACGTGGTTGCGGGACAACGCTGTTCTCATCTCCGCTAACAATCTGACGCCCGCCATGCCGTCGGAGAGCGCGGAGCCAGCGCAAATGACCTACACCTTCTCGGTTCAGGTAACCGGCGGCGTCGAGGCAAAGTACTCCCTCACCTCGGTGCGTTGGACCCCTGCTGCAGTCCAGGCTTCTGCCTCCGCGCAGCAGTTCAGCAATCTTGGGATTTACATCAATGGTCCGAATGCGGTCCTCGCCAATGGAGCCAAGTCCGGCTCGGCTGGTTATGCGGCAAAAAGGCCGCCGCTCGGATCAAAGGACAACCCCATTTATACGGCGCCCTCGCCGGGCGGGGAGAAGTCGCAGGAATTCCCCGGGGGAGCGGGAGCTGGCGGTCGCCGTGCCGGAGGCGGACCTCGGACCAATGGTTTTATTGTGGCGCCGGTGCCGGTCTTCCCGCCGAGCCCAACCCCTACGCAGTAGGAAGCATGCTTCGCCTCTGGGTGCCCAGATTAGTATTGCTGCTCGCGCTCTCGTTCTCTTTGAGCGCGAATGCTCAGCCTGCGCTTCCTTCGGGCGTGTCCGAAATGGAGTTGTACGGCACGGTCATCCGCGGCTCAAAATGGGACATCAAGGAAATCCCAGTGTGCTGGGAAAACCTCAAAGCGCAGGACAGCAAATATGCCGTCCTCGTTCGGAAAGCCGTTGCCGAGACTTGGGAGACGGCGGCGAAGGGGGCGTCCGGTTTTCGAAGAATTGGCCCGCCTGCACAGACGGTGCGCCTGGCATTCACGTGCGGATAGCCGACGACGGTGCTCACACGGACCTTGTCGGAAATACCTCGACGGCAAGTCCTCAGGCATGACTCTCAATTTCAGTTTCAATCATTGGAGCAAAGGTTGCCAGGACAAACGAGAATTTTGCATTCGCGCGATCGCGGTCCATGAATTCGGACACGCGCTTGGCTTTACGCATGAGCAGAATCGTGATGATGCTCCGGAGCAATGTCGCAACGAAAAAGCGTCCGGCTCAGTCGGCGATTACATAGTCACCAAATACGATCCCGATTCAATAATGAACTACTGTAATTCAGCATGGAACGGAAACGGACAATTAAGCCCACTCGATATCGCCGCTGTCAGGACGTTCTATCCGTCCTGACATTTTGCGTCCTTGCCCTGATGTGCGCGCCGGTGCGAGCGGACCGTGCGGCGGTGCAGATTGCCGCGCGCTACAACGTCAGGACGGTTCACGTCCAGTTCGTTGGCCTGATGTTCAACGGCAAGCAAGAAGTCGGTGGCGGTTCCGGGCTACTGATCGGCGACAGCCTCGTGCTGACCAACAGCCACGTGATCGGACGCGAGGAGAACTACAAAACCCTCGAGGTTGATGCCCGGCTCGGGTCGCGCAATGCAAATCCGATAAAAGTCACTGCCGTGCATCGCGACGACACCCGAGATATGGCCCTCCTCGGGTTGGCACAGCCCGCGGGAAACAGCGGGGGAGCCTCGCGGTGTCCGATGCCTGTGATCGACCACAATCAGCAAGCCCCGATGGGAACCCAGCTATATCTGCTCGGCTATCCTCTCGATCTGGATCTCAGCATATCGAGCGGCCTGATCAGCAACCAAACGAGCCCCAATGGCCGATGGCAGACCGATACGGTGATGAACGTCGGCAACAGTGGCGGGCCGGCTTTCAATGAGTTCGGTGCACTGCTTGGGATCGCGGTCGGCGGTATCGTCAAGTGGAATGAGGCACAGGTTTCGGGTGTCAACTTCATCATCCCCGCGACCCTGATTACTGCAAGCCCACTCTACAACATGATCGCCGCCATTCCCCAGCCCTCCGTTTGCTGGACGAAATGGGTCGACACAACGATCTCTTTTGAGAACTGGAGCAAGCTGAACTCCACGCATGTGCAGACACAGGCCGATGCCGGCGTGAAGATTCCCCAAATTCTGGCCGGAGCAATCCACACTCTTGTGCCCGAAGACCGCCGCCTCATCGTGAACGTGCCGGTTTCGCAGCTCGTCGAGCCGAAGCAAATCGATCGCTCCTATACGGTGGACAAGACCAAGGACGATCACCCGGTCGTGTTTGCCGAGCACTCGGCGGACTATACCGAAAACTTCCCTGCTGAACCCGGCTACCGCATCACAGGATGCAAATGGCATGTCGAGACGGCAAATGGTGCAAGCAATATCGCTTGCGCCATCAACGACGGCGGAGCGCAGGCACGCTTCACCTATAAGCTCACCAGCGGGCCCGCTGTGGACAGGTACCGCGGATGGCTCGGGGCTACGGTCAACGTGTCTCAGGTCCTTGCGAAGTAGGTGTTTATAGTTGGTCATGCTTGCATCGCAAATTCGAGCCTCGAACCGTCTGCAACGGATCGGAGAGGTTTGTCGACGTCTCCGCACCGTGCTCATCGTTTTGTGCTGCGCGCTCGCGACCGGTTGCGCCCATCAGGGGCCGACCTCGCAGCCGCTCAAGCCGCATGTCCACAAGGCTCCCAAGAAACATGGGAGCGCTCTGAAGAGATATGGCTACCGCTACGGCCCTGGGTACTACCACCATGTCCGGCACTATCATGGCTATCGGCCATGGCGGCCGACGACCGGTGAGGCAAGCGAGGAGGCGCCTCCGAACAAGAGCACCACCGGAGCCGAGGTGGTGGTCGACAAGTCTGCGATTAAGGGCTTGGTGCCGGTCTACTTTGCCACCAATCGTGTTGTGACAGGCGGGCCAGGTCTGGAACTGAGCCAGATCTCGTATGGCCGGGCCGCTTCCAACACCTTTGGCTATGTGACGGTCAGCATTCCGGTCATTCACAAGATGGGCGAAGTGGAAACTCCTGGAACGAACTGGTGGGGAATAAAAGAGGCGGAGCAGGACGGAAAACACTTTCGAATTCAGAAGCTGAATCGGCTCTCTCGCGAAGAGTTTGCGGCTGCTATCAAAAATCCGGCAGATAGCCTGATGCTCTTTGTCCACGGCTATAACGTTGGGTTTAACGAGGCTGCTTTCAAGGCGGCCCAAATCGCTTTCGACGCCAACTATAAAGGTCGCGTGATGATGTATTCCTGGCCGTCCAAGGGTGGGTGGAAGGACTATGACTACGACCGCGAGAGTGCATTGTTCGCGCCGGATGGCCTGTTCGATCTTCTCCAGCTGATCAAAAAGGAGGGAAAGGTCTCCAGAATCATCGTCATTGCGCATAGCCTCGGCAGCGAAGTCGTCCTTGGCGCCTTGCAGCAAGCTGCCTTGAGCCAGACGACGCTTGGAATTACCGAGCTGATTTTTGCTGCCCCTGACGTGGACCGCGATCTTTATCTGCAACGTGCAAGTCAGATTAAGGCAGCCGCAGGGGCGGTGACTCTCTATGCCTCCTCGACGGATCTGGCACTGCTTGCTTCGATGAAGA
The DNA here is from genome assembly GCF_044908355.1 of Bradyrhizobium sp. USDA 336. Lineage (NCBI taxonomy): Bacteria > Pseudomonadati > Pseudomonadota > Alphaproteobacteria > Hyphomicrobiales > Nitrobacteraceae > Bradyrhizobium > Bradyrhizobium sp. USDA 336. The sequence goes on from NZ_JBIYDC010000002.1 coordinate 7,436,548, forward strand.
AAGCGCAATCCAAATCGCGAATGGGATTCGTGACCAAGAGCGGCCCAACCTTGGTCCCTGGCATCGAAACGATTGATGTTTCGGCCGTCGGAGGCGAAATGTTTGCTCTAAACCACAGTACTTACTCAACGAGCCGCGCGGTTCTCGATGACATCGGTCGGATCATCTCCTCTTCGGCACATCTTAAACCGCCGCAGCGGACGCCCACTCTACGTTCGATGCCCGACGAGACCGATACGACCTACTGGATGTACCCCTACTGAAGCTTTTGGGCGTTGATGGCTCGCGGGGCACCGCTCAGTGAGCTGTGATATTGCGCTTGTTGTCGATTGCAACGTGCGGGACTGCGATCTCTGCAAGAGGCAGGTTCTCGAGAAATAGGAAACGGACAATGGCATTCGGGCACGACGCCCATCAGTGTGTATCTCAGCTGCGGCAAACGCTCGCTGCAGACAAACTCCCGATTGGATTTTTCCTCGGTGCAGGCTGCCCTTGCGCAGTCATGGTCGATGGAGGCAAGGGAGCGGGAATGTCGTCAATTATACCCGATATTCGAGGTCTCACTGCCTACATCCACGAAGTCCTGATGACGGCTGAGGATACGAGAGAAGCGTATTCAAAGCTTTTGGAAGTATTCAGGGAGGATGAAATCGATGCGCCCAACGTTGAGCTGATGCTCAACCGGGTGCGACAGTTTCGCGAAGTAGCCGGGAAAGCCGGCGTCAGGGGCCTTTCATCTGTTGAGCTGGCGGCCCTTGATTCGCACATCTGCAAAGCCATCGGAGCTCGCGTAAAGCGATCCCTTCCACTTGATTGGACTCCTTATCATTCGCTTGCGGAGTATGTCGGGCGCCATCGTTCTCCATCGACTGAGTTATTTACGACGAATTACGACATGCTCCTTGAAGAAGCTCTGGAGCATCAGCAGGTCCCCTATTTTGACGGGTTCGTCGGGTCTTCTCGTCCTTTCCTCGATCAAAAAGCAATTGAGGACGGAGAGGTCCCCCAGAGGTGGGCTCGTTTGTGGAAGCTTCATGGGTCCATCAATTGGCGGTTTAACAAAACTTCGAAAGTCGTGGTCCGCACAGATCGACAAGAAGACGGTGATGAGTTGCTCATCCACCCCTCACATCTGAAATACGACGAAAGCCGGCGAATGCCTTATTTGGTAATGGCGGACCGGTTGAAGACATTTCTAAAGCGCGGTGAGCGTCCTGTCGCCCTGTTCATCTTGGGATATTCCTTTGGAGACGAGCATATCAACGAGGCGCTTATCGATTGCCTGCGTTCCAACCCATCCGCTGCGTGCTTCGCAATCCAGTACGACGCGCTCTCCCGTTACCCCGCCGCTGTGAAGCTCGCCACTGAGAACTCAAATCTGTCCGTCATGGCAAAGGACCGAGCCGTCATCAGACGGCGAGAGGCCGGTTGGCTTATGAGGCCAACCGGAGATGTAGCCGCGCTGGCGGATATATTTACGGCCGGCCCCGAAGCCGCCGGTACTGATTCCGATGCGCCTCGGCCGTGTGAATTTGAGATCGGTAATTTTGCGAGATTTGGAGACCTCTTGCGTCTCGTGTCCAGCACTGTAGCTGAAGCAAGGTAGGTGTCATGACACGGACAGATCCTACACTGTTGGGTACGGTGGAAGACGTAAGCGGAGCAACTGTCCGGGTAAAGCTTGGAAGCGAGACCGTTTCTGGACTGAGCTTCATCGAAGGACAAAGCTATCGGGTCGGACAAGTCGGTGGATTTGTTCGGATCCCCCTGGGCTTCGTAAATCTTTACGGAGTGATCTCGCAAGTTGGTGCTAGTTCAGTACCAGAGCGGCTGGCGGAGGTGGAGATCCATGGCAACAGGTGGATGACCATACAGCTTGTTGGAGAGGGGCAACCCGGAGCTCGGTTTGATAGAGGAATCTCTCAATTTCCCACAGTCGGCGATACTGTTCATCTGGTCACCGAAAGCGATCTTAGGACGATTTACGGTCGGCCGAATGATTATCGCTTCGTGCAAGTCGGGCAGCTTGCGAGCGCAAGCAGCATTCCAGCTCTCATAGAGATTGATAAGCTCGTTACACGCCACAGTGCCGTGCTAGGGACGACTGGTTCCGGAAAATCAACGACCGTTGCGGGTCTGGTCGCCGCTCTGTCTGACGGCGGGCGCTATCCGTCCGCGCGTATCCTGGTTATCGATATTCACGGAGAGTACGGCAAAGCGCTGCAGGACAGGGCCGCAATCTTTCGGATCAATCCCGACATCAGGAAGGGCGAGCGGCCTCTCTATATCCCATATTGGGCAATGACTCTCGATGAGCTGTTGCCGATAACACTTGGTGCTATCGAAAACCCCGGCGATCGCGGAGCTGTTATTGATCGCATTATGGCCCTCAAATTACACGGGCTGAGTACGCGCGCCCGCCCAGGTGTCGATGCGGACAGCTTAAGCGTTGATACGCCTATCCCATTCAGCATTCATAAGCTTTGGTTTGACCTACATTGCGATATGCGATCAACCCATTTCGAACGGGATGGGCAAGCTCAATCGCGGGCTACGTGGGCACTAGAACATGATCCGGCCACGAACAAGCCGGTTCAAGAGGGAAGCGCGATAAGAGGGATACCACCAAGATTTCGCGCCCCGAAGGACATAAAGGGCGATGCAGAAAAGATACGGCTGAGTCGATCGGCGTTATCGATCAGCAGGCAGATTGATGCGTTAGGCTCCAAGATTCGCGACCCGCGGTTTGATTTCTTGCTGCGGCCAGGGCCGTACTGCCCTGCGGAGAACGGCAATACCGAGCAAGATCTTGATACGCTTTTAGCAGATTGGCTGGGTGATCGCAGTCCAGTCACCATTCTTGACTTGTCGAATATTCCACCTTCCATCCAATCAGAGCTGGTCGGCGCGGTGCTGCGCATCGTTTATGATGCCCTCTTCTGGGCCCGAAATATACCCGAGGGTGGGCGAGAACGTCCTCTGCTCGTCGTCCTCGAGGAAGCGCATGTCTATCTGAGCGAAAAGCAAATTGCTTCTACTGCGGTGCGCAGGATTGCCAAGGAGGGGCGCAAATATGGGATCGGTATGATGCTGGTCAGTCAACGGCCAGCAGAGATCGATCAGACAATTCTTTCACAGTGTGGGACCCTCTTCGCTCTGCGTCTTAGCAATGCTGAGGATCGCGGTCATGTGAAGGGCGCGGCTTCCGACAACTTGGATGGGCTCTTTGCGATGCTCCCCATCCTAAGAACTGGCGAGGCGGTCATAATTGGCGAAGCAGTGAATTTGCCCATCCGGACGCTCATCAATCCTCCGAGCGCCAGGCGTCGGCCCGACAGTTCTGACCCGAAAGTCGTCGTCGCTGGCTCGGAAGCGGACGGTTACGAAGGGCCAGGCGGGTGGAATCAACGGCGAGATCCAGCGAAATATTCCGAAGCTGTTGAATTATGGCGGCGTCAGAATCCACGGCCAACCAGTGTTTTTGTTGAGGCAATTGCAGAAAGTTCTGAGACAGGAGGTGAGAAGTGAGGCGGGATCCAGTGACTTCCACGAACGTGGCTGAGATTGGTTATGATCCAGATAGCCGTATTCTTGAAGTCCTGTTCAAGACCGGTTCAGTGTACCAGTACTTTGAGGTGCCCGGGCGGCTTTACGAAGAGCTCATGCAGGCTTCCTCGATAGGAGGCTTCATAAATTCGAACGTGAAAGGGCAGTACCGCTACGCCCGCGTATGACAGCAATGGGAGGGGCTGGCTAGCGTGTCCTCCTCCTGTATTCGTGCGGGACTCGGGTTCGCGTTCTCTGTTGAGCGCGGTCACCCCTTCCGCCAGTCAAGCCGAAAAAGCCAATATCTTCAATATTAAGGGCTTTCCACTCACCAATAGCGATTAACCAATTGCCGGTTCCATCCGGTTCCGGCCTTGGCTACAATGCAGATGCATGTCCGAGCCTAGTCCCGCCCCTTTCGATCCGGCTGATTGGATTAAGCGCCTCACCGAATCTTACCGGTCGGTGCGGTTCCCGCGCGGCGTGGTTGGTAAAACAACCCACGGTATGTTGGCTCTGTTTGGTATCTGGGGCGTAATTTTGTGGCGATGGACCGATAGCCTCGCTACGGACGCGGGCCTGCTCGCTGCTGGGTTGGTTGCATCGGGCATTTTCATCTGGTGGGTAAAGACCACCCAAGCTTTCGCCGAACGAAATCCGGCACAAGCAATCTTGGATGGAGCCGAGTTTATCGAGTACAAAAAATTCGAAGCGCAAGTTAAGGGATTGCCACCGGCAACCACTACAGTTTTGACAAGTGATCCCAGCAAACCGCCACCGTCCTTTATAGAGCCGCCATTGCTGGACAACGAATAATGGCGAAATTCTACCATATCTCATTCAACTTCGAAGGTCGGAATCCACCCACGGAAGCGATCAAGAAAGTATTGAATAAGGCTACTGATTGGGTGACGTACGCGCCGAATTGCTGGATGATCTATTCAAAGCAACCAACGGCCGACAATTGGTATGCGCGCCTACGAAAGGTCGTCCATGAGGACGATAGTATTTTCGTCTGCGAATTGGACCTTTCAAATAGACAAGGTTGGCTGCCTCGGAATGTTTGGGATTGGATTCAAAAAGACCGGTCGTCCGAGTAGACCTGTTTCAATTGGCTAGCTATTTGGTAAGCGAAATTTTCTAGAGATAGTCGCCACAAGTTATTTCAATCGCTTATACAGCGAACGCGGCCTTCCCCCTAGTTAGGTATCACCTCCGATATGACCAAGCAGATTACGCCAACGTTGAATGCAGCCTCGTTCACGTGCCCGTATTGTGGTGCTCACGCGAATCAAACATGGCATGCCCTCAACACGGGCGGTCCCCTTAGAATGGCCGGGCTTGGCGGCGCAGCCAGGGTCGATGGGTTGAATCCCGAGCCGGCGATTTCCGGCTCAGCATCAGGGCAGTTCGAACTGAAGTTTGTGAACAACCTCAATCTGTCGCACTGCTTTAGCTGCAAGCGCCTTACCGTGTGGGTTGTCGACAAGATTGTGTGGCCTGCAACGTCAGCAATAATAACGCCGATAGAGGACATGCCTCAGGACGTCCGGGAGGTATTTTTGGAAGCCGCCGCTATTGTCGATGCTTCGCCAAGAGGTGCAGCCGCATTGCTTAGGCTTGCTGTCGAGCGATTAATGCCGCACCTCGACGCACAGGCAAAAAATGTCAACGCTAGTATTGGCCTCTTGGTCGCAAAGGGGCTCGACCCGAAGATTCAAAAAGCGCTCGACGTTTTGAGGGTGATGGGAAACGAAGCCGTTCATCCCGGACAAATCGATCTCAAGGACGACAAAGACACTGCGCTAAAGCTATTCAATTTGGTCAATATCATAGTGCAGGCGCTGATCACAACTCCAAACCACATCAATTCAATGTTCGAATCGTTACCTCCGAATGCCTTGGCAGGAATTCAAAAGCGCGACGGCCGCACAGGCAAATAAGGTGTCTCACGAACCGAAGTCCGGTAGTCACGCTGAGCAGTCAGCCTCAGGACGGCGAAGCTTCACGACTCCGGCAAAAGCCAAATGGCTAGCTACTTGGTGAGCGAAGGTTTTTCGCAATAGTCACCGCAAGCTTTTTCAATTGCTTACATCGCAACGCGGCGGATGATGTTTCCGCCCAACAATACAAAGACCGCATCCAGCCTTGACCGGAATAAATTCCACAGCCATCAATACAACCTGACATTGGGCTTGGGGAATTTCAGTGAAAACTCTAGGTGCGGCAATTGGTCTATCGATTTTGCTTTTCGCCAATGTAGCTGTTGCTCGATCAAGTCCTGGCACGTGCTGGATGAGTGACAACAGCGGATGCAGATCCTTTATCGGGAAACGACTATGGGTTTCGATTCCTCCCGGAAATCCAAAAGTTGTTGAAGTCACGTTTACACAACATGATTGGACGACTGAAAGGACGCTCAAACTGAAATCGGGTGCTTCCTTTGTTGTGAAAGACCTAACCACAGCGTCGGTTGGAGCGGATGACTATTACGTGATGCTCGATGACGGGCGTCGTGGGTGGGTTGGGTCAGCTAGTCCGTTTCTAATCGACTACGATGCTGTAGCTGTTCGAAAACATGCTGATGAAGATTGCGTTCGTCGCGGTCAACCTAAGATCGGGATGACGGTCGCTGAATTGACCGCTTCGTGTTGGGGGAAACCGCGTCGAATTGTCAGGAAGACCACAGCGACTGGGATCGAAGATAACTACGTTTACAGTATCAGTCATATCGTGAAATTCAGCGATGGTAGGGTGTCCGAAATTATCGAGACGCGATGAGCAAAGCGGGGGAAATGGCAGAAAACCAATGATGAAAAGGAAGGAATCTGAGGACGGCATAAGGCATTTCTCATCGAGTGGATGCATGAAACCAACTATTGCCCCGAGCCGGGTCACTACCCCAGCTTTTCCGAATTCAAACAATGGCTCGAAAAGCACCATCGCAGTCTCTATCTAAATTTCCGCTCGCAAATAGGTGCGGAAAACGAAGCGGAGCAATGGTTTGAGAGCGAGATTAACCGCTATTGGCGCAATCGACGTTCTTAGCGACGTTTCCCTTTCTGTGGTTAACACTGTCATGTTGCGCCTACGTAGCTCTTGCATTGACTTTGCAACGGTCGCGGTTCGAACATCGTCCAATGGCGCGCTGATTTGATCGCCGCTGACGCGAGCGCGGTCAACGTGCCGACGAACGCAACACCGCCGATCATAGTAGTACGCGTTGCGGTGAAGAAGCCACCGATTGCACCGGTCAATTCCTTGAACAGTCCGGTTAGACCACGTTTCGATGTGGCTATCACTTGACCGATTTGCCCGGCTTGCTGCGCGAAGACTTGGAACACCGGTTGACCGGACGCCACGCCTTGCACCACATCAACAAGTTGATACGACAAATTCTTTGCATCAGCGCTCAAACCGTTTGCGGCTGTCGCACTTTGTTCGTCGCATTTACGTTGTCGTTCGCCGCAGCCGCAGCGACTTTGTTAGCGGCAGCAGTTGCGCCCGTCGCACCACTCTCGGCCATCATCACCTTGGTCGTCGCGGTCGATGCCTTGTTTACGCCGCCCATCGACGCAGCCACGTTATCAGCCGCCTGTTCGGCAGCACGGGCAGCGGGGACCAGTGCGTTGACGCTGGTCTTGGCTCTATCGAGATCGGACGTTTCGGCGCCAAAGCCGATTTGAGCCAGATCCATGATTTGTCCTCCTATGCGCACTGAGATGGCGTCAGGAGCGCTCAGGATCGCCGTTTCGGACTTGCCCGTCAAAGGTAGCTGTTAGCGATCAGAAGCGCCCAAGAGGCGCCATGAGCGGTCAGGAGGGGGCCAGGACTATCTTGCGATTTCCACAGTCTTAATGATGCGAGTGGTCAATCAGTATGGTGAGTGCACGAAATCCAAAAGAATTATCAACGCCCGGGAGGAGGGGGCGTCCGCTTTGCTTTGGACGCCCCCCGACGGCCTGCGTACGTCAGCATGACCATCGGGGGGCATGAACCGACAGGTGTTCGCTGCCGGCGTGAGCAACACCACGTTTAATTGATCGGATGGTAGAGGCCGGCTGGATGCTTCCACCGAAGCGGGTATTTTCGCGTCTAATACGGGGACCGATTGCAGCTCGATGCTGCGTTCACGGACCTTGGCGATCGACAAATGGCGCGCGAAGCAAAAGCCGATTTCAAATGTTTGAGATGCGATCCGGCAGTTGATCGAAATTGGATTGAAATGGAAGCCTAAAATAGAGTACAGTCAATGCCTTACGGCAACCGGCGGCGGCGAGAATGCTAGCTGTCAACCATCCCGTAGCCGCCCGGCTTCAGTTCGGGGTTGTTTCGTGCTGAAATGTCGGGCCGAGGGATTCAGTGACAGAGCTTGCTCAAGCCTACGTTCACCTTAAACCGTATTCAGCGTCGCGCCTGAACACTCAGTGGGTGAGTTGAGTCCGCACGCTGCTCAAAAAAGAAACGGACAGAACTCGATTCCATTACGCAAGGTCTCAGCCCTCAAGAGAGGCAGGCGCTGGATCGGGTTCTGAACCGCCCCAACTTCCCGCCGCCCAAAGAATGGCCTATTCCGGAAGAACCGAAGTTCGCGATTAAGGAAGATGATCTCGAGCGTGCGCTGAGGACGGGTTTCGGGAGATCGCGAAGCGTTCCTCGTCGGAAAGGCGGACGTCGCAACCGGCGCAAGCTGGAAGCCTAAAATTTCTTTCTTGATTTTCAGTGCGTGAGGGGCGGCGCGGGTTGAACCATAAAAAATCGAAATGGCAGAAGAAGAACAGCGTCCTTCGGTTGACGCCCGTTTTGCCAGTGAAGGCCAAAGACGAATTATTTTCAATGCTTGGCGGTTTCCGCTCACCAATAGTGACTAACCAAAAATCAGCTTGGCCCGCTTCTCTGCGATCTCAGGGAAACTATGTTGGGGCGCCACTTGGTCGCGAGGAGGGACATGCAGCTAATAAAGTTCAGCGTGCAGAATTACCGAAATATTTGGGATTCGGGCACATGGACGTAAGGAAGACGACTGCCGTTGTCGGTCAGAATGAAGCCCGTGAAAGCAATCTTTTCGAGGCGCTATATTGCATCAATCCCCATGACTCCAGAGACGTACAGCGATCTGCCTGGTCCGGCCGAAGCCCATCGTCCAGACTGGTTTCAGTGGAAAATCCCATTCGGTTGTGAAGACAGTTCGCCCCTAATGTGGAAATCGCGGTAAACCCGCATCCCATAAACTGGCAAACCGGCTGGAGAACATTGTTTCCGGCATCACAGCGAACTTACGCAGGATGGCCCATGAGCTTCAAAGCAGTCGCGGTTGGCGCCGCTCATGAACCTACCTTACGTTGCCCGAACTGCGACCATGAGATTCGGTTGACGGAATCTCTCGCCGCTCCTCTGCTCGCGGAAACGCGACGGCATTTTCAAGGGTTGCTCGCGAACAAGGATGCCGAGGTCGCTATCAAGGCCGAAGCTCTACGCCAGGAGCGAGAGCAGCTCTTCAAGGATCGTGAGCAAATCGATGATGAAATTACAAAGAGGTTGGCAGCGGAGCGTGGCCAGTTGGTTGCCGCCGAAGCTAAGAAGGCTCGCGAAGCCGCCGCAGCCGAATTAACCGCGCAGGCCGAAGAAGCGGCGGAACTCCGTCGAGCGCTTGAAGCGAATAATGCCAAGCTGGCTGAGGCGCAGCAGGCGCAGGCCGAGCTCATGCGCAAGCAGCGTGCACTCGATGAGGAAAAGCGGGAACTTGAATTGACGGTTGAAAAGCGCGTGCAAGCGTCCATTGAAGAGATTCGCCTAAGGGCCAGGCAAGAAGCCGACGAAGCTGCCCGGCTGCGGGTCGCGGAGAAGGACCAAACGATTGAATCGATGACGCGCACCATCGAAGAGCTCAAACGGAAGGCTGAACAGGGCTCCCAGCAGGCCCAGGGTGAGGTTCTCGAACTCGAACTTGAAGGTTTACTTCGCGGCCGTTTTCCGACGGATCTCATCGAACCAGTCGGCAAAGGTGAACTTGGGGCGGACGTAGTACAGCAGGTTAACGGCGCCATCGCCCAACCAGTCGGTATGATACTCTGGGAGTCCAAGCGTACCAAGGCTTGGAGTGATGGCTGGCTTGGAAAGTTACGCGAGGACCAGCGGCGAAGCGCCGCCGACGTCGCACTCATCGTGTCACAAGCGCTCCCCAAGCATGTTGAGCATTTTGATCTTATCGATGGAGTCTGGGTGGCGCATCCCCGCTACGCTGTACCGTTAGCTATTGCTCTTCGTCAGACACTTATCGACGTTAGCAGCGCCCGCTTGGTCCAGCAGGGCCAACAGACCAAGATGGAGCTGGTCTACCAGTACCTGACGGGCACAAAGTTTCGGCAGCGGGTGGAGGCCGTCGTCGAGAAATTCAATGATATGCGCGAGGACCTCGACAAGGAGCGCAAGTTCATGGGACGCCAGTGGGCAAAGCGAGAAACACAGATTGTGTCAGTGATTGAATCTACCGTCGGCATGGTGGGCGATCTGCAGGCGATCGCGGGTAAAGCTATGCCGGAGATTCCAAGTCTCGACATGCCCATGTTGGAAAGCCAGATTGAGCCCGAGCGGAAGACCGGTTGATTTTTGCGATGCAGTCGGGGGGCTTCGCGGCAAGAATAGCTCATTGAGCCGCTCGAGAGCGCTCCAGCGACCAACGAATGCGAGAAATCGAAAGCCGCCTCGCGAATATCGCCACGGGTGGGGCCCACTTGCGCCGAACATCATAGGCACCCATGCGCGGCTCGATTGCGGAAACGTCGAGAACTCTACTCCTCGCCAAGACGCGTTTCTCCCCGCGAAAGTGAGGCGTGCGCGAAAGTGCCGTGCTACGAATCGGCTTCAACGAATACAACGTGTTCATCAGCCCGCGTTGCCCTGGCACCCGGCCGAAAGACCTTCAGTACGAGAGCCGCGGTGTCGTTGAGTAGGAGCTCCTCGGCATCACCTCTGGTGATTTGCTCCTCGCAGAGCATCGAATGAACTTTTGAACCTTCCTTCCATTCCCCAAGTAAGTCGTCGGTCTCATTTTCGTGAAAAGATCTGGCGTCAACGTGCCCCGATGTGCCCCGACTCTTTTGGGCATGTCTTCAGGGAAGAGAGTCATTAAGACTGATCGCTATGATCTTTGGCGGACGGCGCAAGCCGCCTCGGAGAGAACTGTGCCAACTCAAACAACATCTTTGCGTTAGTATCGGCAGCCTCAAACCGTTCCCGCAGCGGGTGTCATGAAGCTTCTTCCGAAGGTCCTGATGACGATGTCGGCTGAGTGCCTTCCTTCACGGCCGAGACGTGAACGTCCGCGGCGGTGCGCGGAATTTCCGAACCTGAATGAAAGCGCACAAGTCTGCCAAATCGTGCCGAAGCACGGACGTTTTTGCGCTGTTGAGCTCGTCTACGCTTCCGGGGTCAGCCTGATCCGGCGGAGGATGGAATCGGCATAATTCTCACGTTCGCGCCTGAAGCGTTCTTGATGCGCTTGGAAACGTTCAACGCGCTTCTTGATCTCTTCGCGTTCACTGTCGCCATAATGTGGCGCATTGACACGAGCCTCTTCCGTGGCTTTCCCTAGCAAAGACTTGGGCCGCTCGACCTGTACCTTCAACGATTCGGTGAAGATCGTCGTTTGAGCAACGAGCGCGTCGAGCTCCTTCTTCCAATTATGCATTAGGGCTCCATGCGGCAGAGCCGCGCTGATCAGATAGATTAATCCAAGGGCTACGGCGCCCATCCCGTCTGAGCTTGCGGTTCTTCATTCGCTTCCCCCTGAAAAAAGGGCACCGACAATACCGCCGGCGGCCCTCCGGGTTAAAATGCCAATCGTGAGTGAATGCAGTCCAGCCCCGGTCGCAAGATACTAGATCCAAAACGCATCGCTTTCCAGTTTTTCCGCCAAGTGTGCCTAACGCGGGCGCTCCGGGTTCCACTTGCAACTGATTACGGTCGCCGTCGATCAGATGATGTGCAAGTGTCCGTACTTATCCGATGGCGCATCAATGCGTGTAGCATTAACGCGGACAGCCATACAGAGCCAGGGGCGATGACATTGATCAAGCCGTCTCGAGCAAAGAATACCCGGCCCTGCATCCTGGACGGGACCTTTGAGCGAGTGAGATTTGCATTCAACGCCTCGCCGCAACAAGCAGACATTTTGGTCGACTTCAACGGTTAGAATTGTGGAGCTCGCCGTGCTCAGCGCCCATAACCGCTGGAATGGAAACTTACCTCTCCTGGGTCAACGTGCGCCAAAACAACAGCCTTCTATCGCAGGCTCCTCTCTCTTACCGGTACTGTGCCTGTCTCAAGTTCGGTCTCAAGGCGGGCTCTTTCTGATCGCTTCCTGAGCGCTGCAAACCCGCTAGACAATTTCGTCAACTTCTCATTTCCTAGATCACCGAACATGAACCGATCGAGTTCCTCCTGTTCGTGGGGTGATGGTCGCGAGACGCTTGCGCGCTTTTAACGTTAGCGACAGTTGCACGACACGCCCATCTTTGGCGCCGGCCTTGCGCTGCACATACGCAACCTTCTCCAGCGCCTTCGAATGCAGCGTGATGAAGGATGGGACGACTTTCAGCAGTTTTGCGACCATGCCGGCCGCGACACCTGCATCCGTGTCCAAGTCCGTCACGGCCATCAAGATCGCTAATTGTGTTCCGGCAATGCCGAGCGACTCGGCTCGAACGTGAAGAAAATCTTCCAGACAAACGTTGCGGGATTTGATCACCAGCGTTCGTCGCCGCACCAGATCCTGACTTTTAGCAGAGCAGTTCTCCACGTGTGTTGGACGCTTAGCCAAATCAAGTTCCGCCGTGTTGAGACCCCAAGGCGACTTCGCTCTGCCGGGAATGGAACCGTCATTTGATGGGCTAATCATGGTCAAGCGCCACATGGCCCAACTGTCGGAAGATGCGTTCAAGGAACGGCCTTGATCCTGCTGTGGCGTCTCCAGTGCGACACTTACTGCATCGGTTACGCCCAGACAGACGGCCCGAGTAGGAAAGTGGGAATGCTCCGCCCCAAGCGGCGCAGCCTGAGCTTACAACAATCGTTGGGTCGCACGATCAACGGGATGATATTTATCAAAAGCGAGCTACTTGACGCCGAATTGAAGCGTCGCGCGGTTACACGTCGCTCTTCTTAGCCGGGCTAAAAAGGCGTTTTCCTTCCTCGCCGCTCAGGCGTTCCGACTTGCTCGCCTCGAGCTATCGGCTGTGATATCGAAACATTTGATTTCAGAACGGTTGCGCAATGGACGGGACGCGGAAGCTTGCAGGGACATGCTTCGCTTAGCCCGAACCACGTAATCACCTTGGCAAAGCCAACTTACACGCTGCTCACGTGTCGAGCCGATCCGAAATCCAGCTTTGCCGCTATGAGAATGGTGGGCGATCCATGTTCTCGATCCGAGTTTCGGTATCTCGTTGGTCAAGTCGTGCCGCCCGGCGCGGCCGATTTCCGGACCCTCTGACCCAAAACCCGACTGTGGGGTCAAAGGGGCGCTGCGTAGCGGGTGGATACTCTTGCCGAGATTCCTCGGGCTGTCAGCGCAAGACCGAGGAGGTAGCCACGCAACCTGGTGCTCGTATTCGAAATTCGTACGCAGGTTGCTCCATTTTGCAGGATTTCTGCAAATTCTGTCGCATTATCTTTGCGTCGACACGTTTGTCGGTGTGCTAGATTTCGCTACCAAACGCTCGGCGGACGCCGTGTTCGTCCTCTGTAGCAGGAGTGTCGCGCTAAAGGGTGAAGAAACGAATCAGGTAATGTTCGGTACGCGGGCGCTGGTTACTCGACGGACCGCAGATGCGGCCCTCTACAGTGGGATTGTAATGAATCTTTCGCTGAAGGCTCGGTTTGCGGGCGCGCGGTGGTGCTGAACGAAGCGGGTATGCTCCATCATCCTAACGATTAACGGGCGTCTCCCTTGAGGCCGTGAAATCCATGCACCGAAAGCTGTAACGGGGAGCGCCTCGAAGGCGCCAATTGACCAAGACAGGAGAACGAAGATGACTAAGGCGCTCCATTTCAAGAGCGAAGACATGGTGTTTTCGCCAATGCATAGCGAGGCTGGCGGCCATGCGTCCTGCTGCCAATTGGTTGGTCCTGAAAACAGCAGAACGATTGATGCGGGAATCGCTATTTACGACGGTTGTTCAATCGAGCGCACCACTAACTACGATGAGGCCGCCGTCGTGCTTAGCGGCACTTGTCGAATCCTCACGGGGGAAGCCTATAGCCGTGTCATTGAAGCTAAATTCGGTGACGTGATTTGGCTTACCAAGGGAACTCGGCTGAAGTACCAGGGCAACAAAGCAAAGGTGTTTTACGCACGATACCCGGTCGATTGGCGCACGCTTACCGAGTCTGTGGAGGGTGTAAAGCCGCTGACTGAGGTCTATCATTTCCGAAGCACCGATATGATGTATTCGCAAATCCAAATCTATGCTGGCGGATTTGCATCTACCTGCAGCCTGGTCACTCCAGAGATCAGTAAGACCATCGCTGCCACGATCGCGACCTACAACGACGCCTCCGCCGATTGGACGACTGAATATGACCAGGTCTCGATTTGTCTTGGTGGGGTGCTGCGCATTCGCACTGGCGAGAACTACAGTCGTGCGATCGATGCGAAATTCGGAGATGTCGTGTGGCTTCCTAAAGACACTAAGCTGAAGTACGAAGGCGAGAAGGGAATCATGTTTTTCGTTCCATATCCGGTAGATTGGCGCTTTCGAAGTCAGCCAAATAGGCCGAAGCCCTGGCCTGCATCGGTCCGCTAAAGTGAACGTCGGTAGCAAAGCGCTGGTTGATGACGTGTGGTTGCTGGTTTGACCTAGCCGGTTGAGGAGGAAGGCGGCCGCGCGTTGGATGAGACGTCGGTCGGACTGATGCTCATGCGGGCTGCTGCGGCGGCATCCGTTCAAGTTGGACGGAAGTCGAGCCCGCATTGCCTTCTGCAGCGGTAGTGGCCACAGGTGGTCTTTACTGAAGAACTTGCGCAGGCCGTCCAGCACTGGACGACCCGCCATGCACCAGGGAAGATGAACAGGAGTAAGATGGGCATGTCGCAGCGGCTGCAAATCGATACGGGCACAGGGGAGCTGTTGGCGGAAATTCGCGACCAGGTGGCGGTCATCACCCTCAATCGACCGGAGGTCCGGAACGCATTGTCCAGCAGTTTGAGCGGCGCATTGGGTAAGTTGATCAAGAGTTGTGACGAAGATCCGCAAATTCGGGCGATCCTTATCACCGGGGCGGGAGCAGCGTTCTGCGCGGGCGGGGATGTAAATGGGATGAGCCAAAGTTCGGCGGCGGCCGAATTGACTTTCGATCAGCGCGTTTCTGACTTGCGGTTCAACCAACGAGCCGTGTGGGGCGCACTGGTTGGCGCTAGGAAGCCGACTGTCGCGGCCATTCCGGGGGCTGCCGCAGGCGCGGGCCTTGCGCTTGCGCTCGCTTGTGACATCCGCGTTGCCGCACAGTCAGCTATTTTGATCACGGCTTACGCGCGCGTCGGGCTGTCCGGCGACTGTGGCATAGCCTGGCTGCTCACGCGCCTGGTCGGAGTCTCCCGCGCGCGCGAACTTATGTTCTTGTCGGAGCGGGTGGATGCACGTCGCGCGGAATCGCTCGGCCTTATCAACCAAAGCGTCCCCGATGCGGAGCTGCAGGAGAGAGCGTTTGCGCTCGCGGCCACTCTCGCGAGGGGGCCGACCCTTGCTTTTAGTTGCATGAAGAACAACCTCGATCACGCCTTGAATGCCGAATTCCTGGAATCGATGGATTACGAGGCCGAAAGCCTGATCCGGACGGAACTAAGCGTTGATCACAAGGAGGGCGTCCGCGCATTCGCAGAGAAGAGAAGTCCTGTTTTTCAGGGACGGTAAGCAGCACGCCTTATCGAGTTGGGGCATGCTCGCACATGGCTTGCTTCAGGTCTTCGAATACACGCCTGTATGTCTCAAATTTTTGGAAATGCCGCTTGCGTGCAGACAGTGCAAATAGCGCCACCTGCTGCACCGATGGTCATAGGTGAGATGGAAACTTTCGCCGAAAAACTGCTCAAGGGAGCGTTGTGCCGCACTAATCCGGCGCCGCGGGCCGAGATTAAGCTCGAAAACCCTTCGGCAGGCCTGTAACTTTTGGCCTCTGCCCGTCTGAATGTACATCCTCGCGGTTCTGAGCTGCTGGAGAAGGGGTCACCAATGAAGCATTCAAATCTGTCTGGCTTTATTCGGAGCATTAAGTCAATTGGGCGCGGCGAAGGACCTCGGGTGCCGAGCGAAGCGTTTCAACGAGCCGGAATGAATCGCAGAACTCTCCTGCAGTTTGCCGCTGCCGCCATGAGCATTCCCGCGGTCGCTAGGTCGACGGCTGCTTTTGCCAAGGACAAACTGTCCGGCAGTGGAGAGGTCGTCGTGTTCTCTTACGGGGGGACCTATACGAAAGCTTTGCGTAAGGCCGTCTTCGAGCCATTCACACAGGCGACGGGAATCTCTGTGGTCGACGTGGTGGCCGACTTCGCCGAACCCCAAGTCAGGGCCATGAGCGAAGCTGGACGGGTCGACTGGGACGTAGCCATGATAGACGCACAGAATTATCCGGCGATGGACCAGGCTGGCATGTTTCTGCCCATCGATTATGGTCTGTGGGACGATGAAGCACTCAAAGGTACATCGCAGGATGCGCGGATTAAAGACGCGGTGGTCGCATTCCGGTCTGTAACAATGATTGCCTATGACCAGCGCGCATTTCCGAAGGGCGGACCAAAGGACTGGCAAGGGTTCTGGGATCTCAAAGCATTCCCCGGCCCACGTGGACTTGGTCCTAACGCGAGGCACAACCTCGTGTTCGCACTTCAAGCTGATGGCGTCGCCAAATCAGATCTTTGGCCGCTGACAGACGACAAGATCGAAAGAGCGTTCAAAAAGCTTGATCAGATCAAGTCGCAAATACCGAAATGGTGGGTCGCGGGAGGGGAGCCGGTCACCTTGCTCATGAATCGCGAATACGCGGCAACAAGCTGCCCGGACGGTCGGGCTATCGGGGCAATTCGCCAAGCCGCTCCTCTTCGTATTGTATGGGATGGCGGAAACCTAAACTACATCTACTGGACTGTGCTCAAGGGCGGTCCCAACAGCTCGAACGCGCAGAAGCTGCTAGCGTTTGTCAATCGAGCGGAGATCGCGGCGGCCTACACAATGGGCGTCGGCTACCCAGGACCCAATACGAACCAACTTAAATTTTTGCCGCCTGATCTTGTCCCGAACCTCAGTCTCTACGAGGAAAATGCATCGAAGCTCGTGCTTCAGGATAACGCTTGGCTCGTCACCAAACGTCCCGACGGAAAAACGAACATAGATTACATCCAAGAGCGGTGGCTGGCTTGGCGATCATCATAGTGTCGCCAGCTGAACGCGCGGCGTGAGCTTAAAGGCCCAAAAAAGCGTAGCCTTGGTTGTATCCGTCCGGCCTCGGCTTCCAGGAGAGTTTTCTTCGGCTGGACCGTCTTGAATTGCTAGATTCCGTCTCGCGAGTTCTCGGTTGAAGAGTGGCAAACAGCGCTTTGCGGGTCGGGGCTTATAAACCCCGGGATGAACGTTGCCGTTTGCCTCGATGAGCAGTTCAGGCGTGTGCCGTAGTGTTTTCGGGGGGGCCTCAATGTTGATTTTCCTGCCGAAATCCTGCGTTCCAGATAAAAAAATGAGCTTTTTCCGTACCCGCGGCCGGTGAACTTGGCGATTTCCTTCGCCGATCGAAGCTATCTTTGAGAGAGCGAACCGTGCTCGGCAATAACGTGGATCAATAAGCCAATATGACTAGAAACACCAACGGCATTCTGTCGGATGTGGAGCGCAAGGCGGTCATCGAGCTGCGGCACGCCATGCACCGTGAACCTGAGCTTTCCAATGCGGAATGGAAAACTCAGGAACGGATTCGTGGCGCATTGAAGCAATTCGGGCTCACCAATGCCAAGACCTTCCACAATACCGGTCTTTTTATTGATATCGAGGGCACTGGCTCCGGCCCAAAGCGGTCGATCGCAGTGCGCGGCGATATCGACGCCTTGCCCATCCACGAAACGCGCGCAGATCTGCCCTACCATTCTCAAATTGATGGAGTGATGCATGCCTGCGGTCACGATGTGCACGGCTCGATCGCACTAGGAGCTGCGCTTGCTTTCCACCGACTGCGCGCTAGTTTTGCTGGTAAGGTGCGTGTGTTCTTTCAGCCGGCAGAGGAGGCGGAGCCCCTCGGTGGCCGTACAGTCCAGGATCAGAAGTTGCTCGATGGCTTCGACAAGGCCGTCGGATTCCATGTCAGTCCCGATATTCCTGCGGGTATGTTTGGTGCTCGGGAGGGAGCCGTCACTAAATCTGCCGACCAGTTCAAGCTCATTCTCACCGGAAAGATGGCGCATGGCGCTTCACCCCATAAGGGTGTCGACGCGATTGCGATCGCGGCTGCCTTTATCAACGAGGTGCAGAAGGTGGTCTCGCGCGAAATGCCGGCAGATGACGGTGCTGTCGTTACGATCGGTACCATCCATGGCGGCGAGGCAACGAATATCATCTGCCCCTCAGTGGTCATGGAAGGTACGATCAGGACCCGAAGTCCGGAGCGTCGAGCTCTATTGTTCCAGCGCATCCGGGAAGTCGCGGAAGGCGTTGCGGCGATGCACCGCGGCGCCGCGGAATTCGTGGTCCGAATGGGTGAGCCCGTGGTGGTCAATGATGCTGAAATGGTGCAGCGCTTTCGCAGGGCCGTTCATGAGAGAGCCGGGCAAGAGGCCTTCTTCACCGGAAAGAAGGAAATAGCGGGAAGCGATGACTTCGGCTTCTACTCGGCTTGCGTGCCTTCGATCTATTTCTGGCTAGGGACGCGCGCACCTGGCAACGAGTCGCACGTACATACCCCGACCTTTGGGGCATCCGATGAGCTCATCATCCCGGCTGCCGAGCTCACGGTAAGCTACATCCTCGATCTGCTTAACGCTTGACGTCGATTTCGATGTCAAGAATGCCTATGCAGCCGGTCTGGCGATCGCAACTAGCTAAAGACCAATATGTTGCAAACGTCGCGCCGGCTTCGCTCGCCAATTTGTTCGTCGCTCTCCTACGATCACCCTGTTGAACGGGCCGAAGCCGCGGTGGCAGATCAAGCAAGAACCGATCGTCATCGCGGAGCCGCGACCTATGCTGAGGCCAGCTCAACTCAGTCGATCGTGGGGCCGGCCATTACCTGGCCTCTTTGAGTAAAGGGATCTCCATGATCGGCCTCGCTGCAATTGAGGATGCGCGCACTCGCATCGCGGGGCACATCCTCCCAACGCCGCTCGTAGGTTCGCCGACACTGTCAAAAATCTGCGGTGTCACGGTTAAGCTAAAGCTCGAGCATCATCAAGCCACCGGCAGCTTCAAGCTGCGCGGCGCCACAAACGCCCTCCTCAGACTCACGAAAGCCGAGCGGGAGCGGGGCATCGTGGCAGCCTCGACCGGTAATCACGGCCGAGCGCTGTCTCAGGCGGCTCGCATGCTCGGCTCGCGTGCAACCATCTGCATGTCAGGGCTTGTGCCGGAAAACAAGATCGCCGAAGTCCGGCGCCTCGGCGCAGATGTACGCATCATTGGACGTTCCCAAGACGAGGCGCAAAAGGAAGTGGAACGCCTTGTGAATGAAGATGGGCTCGTCATGCTGCCGCCATTCGACCATCCGGACATTGTTGCTGGACAGGGGACAATTGGGCTGGAAATCGTTGAGGCGCTGCCGGACGTAGCCACTGTGCTTGTGCCCTTATCCGGTGGTGGCTTGGCCGCCGGCGTCGCCGCAGCCGTGAAGGCCATGAGGCCCCATGCGAAGGTCGTAGGGCTTACCATGGAACGCGGCGCGGCGATGAAGGCCAGCCTCGATGCGGGCCGGCCCGTACTGGTGGAGGAGTTTCCAAGCTTGGCCGATTCTTTAGGCGGCGGGATAGGCCTCGATAACAAAGTGACCTTCACGATGTGTCAGGCGTTGCTCGATGATGTGGTGTTGCTAAGCGAAGGTGAGATTGCGGCAGGCATTCGTCATGCGTACGAGCACGAACAAGAAATCCTGGAAGGCGCCGGCGCTGTTGGAATCGCTGCGCTGCTAGCCGACAAGATCCCGAATTTGAGCGGACCGGTGGCACTGGTGCTCTCCGGCCGCAATATCGATATGAAAGTGCATCGCAATGTCGTAAACGGCCTGGCCAATCCTTTTGAGCAGGAGAATTGATGCCAAAAATGAAGGTGCTCACCGAACGCGAGCTCAGAAATATTGTTCCTCTCGACATGATGGCAGTGCAATGTGTCGAAGGCGCATTCTCTTCGCTCGCAACAAAGACTGTGGCGATGCCCCCTATTTTGAGGCTCGATATTCCCGAGCACCGAGGGGAGGTCGACGTCAAAACGGCTTACGTGCCGGGTCTAGAGACCTTTGCCATCAAGATTAGCCCTGGCTTTTTTAACAATCCGCAGATCGGGTTACCGAGCACGAACGGCATGATGGTGCTGCTTTCGAGTAAGACTGGTCTGGTGCAGGCTCTCTTGCTTGACAATGGCTATTTGACAGATGTGCGTACGGCCGCCGCGGGCGCTGTTGCTGCAAAATATCTCGCTCGTAAGGACGCTTCGGTCGCAGCGGTCCTGGGCGCCGGAAATCAGGCCAGGTTGCAATTGCAGGCGCTTGCTCTGGTTCGACCTATCCGTGAGGCTCGTATTTGGGCGCGCAACGCTTCAAAGGCCAAGATGGTAGCGCAAGAACTCTCTGCGCTTCTTAAATTTCCTGTAGGGGCATATGATGACGGCATGCAGGCTGTGGCCGGCGCGCACATTGTCGTAACCACAACGCCAGCCGACAAACCAATTCTGCAATCATCGTGGCTCGAACCTGGACAGCACGTAACTGCTATGGGTTCTGACGCTGAACATAAGAATGAAATAGAGCCAGCAGCGATCAAGCGAGCCGACCTCTATGTCGCTGATAGCCTCAAGCAGACGCGACTTCTTGGCGAGTTGCACCATGCCATCGCCTTGCGCACTGTCCCTGAGGATGCAAAGTTTACGGAACTCGGCGAAATTGTAGCTGGCCTAAAGTCTGGCCGTACGAAGGACGCGCACATCACAATCGCCGATCTGACCGGGACTGGTATCCAGGACACTACTATCGCTTCATTGGCGTTTGCACGATCTGTAGTTGCGAAAGCCGGCTCGGAATTCGAGAGTTGATGAATCTCCGGGACAAAATAGATCTCTGACACCACCTCAATCGATCGGATCCAATGGAGCTACGTTAATGGCAATCAGCAAAGGACCTCAGGCGTTCCCGCGGCCGGAGTTTCTGCGAAGGCTCGCGGCCGTGAAGTCTGAAATGAAACGTCGCGAAATCGACGCACTCGTCGTCTCCGATACATACAACATCACCTATCTGACCGGTTACACCGCCAACTCTGGCTATGTGCCGCAAGCGTTAGTGGTTTCTCTTCACGAGGAGGAGCCCACCTTCATTCTGCGTCGCCAGGACGCTCCAGCTGCCATCCACCAAACGTTCATGGATCGTGACAAGATCATCGGTTACCCAGAAGCGCTCATTGGTAATCCCACGATGGATGGTTACGACAAGGTAATCGATTTTCTCAACGAAATTGGCGCTGCAAATCGTGGCATCGGGCTCGAACTAAGAGGCCTTTCGGCACAAGCTGCGGAAAAGTTCAGAGCGAGGCTGCCCAAGGCCAAGATCGTTGATTGTACGAATGTCGTGACCTGGATTCGCATCGTCAAATCCGATCTCGAGATAGCTGTCATGCGAGAAGCGGCCGCCATTTCGGATGCAGCAATCATGCGCGCCGCCGATGTCATACGGCCTGGTGTACGGGAAGCGGACGTGATTGCCGAAATCATGGGAGCGCTGGCCCGCGGTGCCAATGGCAAGCCCGGAACGACAAGATTTCCGAACGTCAGCCTGTGCTCCTCTCCTCGGACCGGAACCCCCCATATCTCCTGGAGCGAAGACGTTTTTCGTCAGGGTTCGCAAATCAACCTCGAGCTGGGCGGGGTGCGACATGGGTATTGCGCCGGGATTATGCGCACCTTTTCGATCGGCGCGCCTTCTGAGCGTTTGCGCCGGGTCCACGAGGCCGAGATGGAAGGTCTCGAGGCTGCTCTCGATGTGATCCGGCCGGGATCGACCTGCAGCGATGTTGCAAACGCTTTCAATCGTACAATCGAAAAGCATGGGCTGAAGAAGGACTCTCGATGCGGCTACGCCCATGGCATAGGCTGGTTGGAGCCGACCGCTAGCCTGCAGGATGGAGATAGGACAGAACTGAAGCCGAACATGACCTTCCATTTGATGCTGGGCAACTGGATCGATGAAGACTTTGGCTACGTGCTCAGCGAGACCTTTCGGGTGACGGACTCCGGCGTTGAAGTGTTGACCAAGGCTCCGCGGAAACTTTTCGAACTGTAATTGAACGGTTCTGTAACAATACTGTCGCAATCGAGCTGGCGAGTCGGCAGGAGGGTGGTGAGCATTGCTGCACCGTCCTCGCCCGGCCGGACTTTGCATCCGCTCTCTCCAACCTTCCGCCTTGGACGGACACGTGCTGGTGCATGGAATCTGCTCCGGCGACCGAAGCACGTGCATGTAGCTGCGTGGGGGAATTCGCCCTTCACGGGCCTATCAGACTGTGGCTCTACCGCACGTGCTCAACTCTGTGGCCCCCTCGTCTCGGTAGGCTCCAGCGTGTGAGATGCAACCACTTCTGGATGGATATGGTAAGAAGATCCGTTGCGTTTCCAGCCGTAGCCAAACTGGAGTGCCGCTCGGATCGGGATGACTTTCTCGTTGGCCGCCCGAGCCTCCTGCGCCTAAGAGCGTGCCAGTCACGCGACAGATGCGAGTGTCAAGCGGCATAAGGTCGTGATATCGTAGATAGGTAGCTTCGTCACACGGCGCATGGTGGGCGCAACTAACGGAAAAGCCGTGCATTCAAACAGGATCGCGGCAATCGCTGGATGCTCATTTCGAAGCCGCGCGACACACGCGCCCACTTCCCGTTCAATTACGCTGACCTCGGTCTGCGGCGTTGGACGTTTCATCTCGTTTTGCCACATCTCGCCGCCTTCGATGCCACCAACGACGACCCGCGACCTGTCGGCAGGATCAACAACTAACAGATCCGGGCCTAGATGCGTGGAGTCCGCTGTCAGCACTGCAATCTTCGCAGCCATCGGCAGCTGGCGGAGAAGGCTTGGGAGCAAGAGTAGGCTGGAGGTTACGACCGGAACTTTAACCGACGCGGCTACTGCGGCCTGGTGCCGAATAGAGAAACCACAGTTCGCAGTGATGACAACGGCCCCACGCTCGACCAATCTTTGCGCCGCCGAGATGTAGGCTGGCTCAAGTGCAGGATCGCCTCGAATGACGATCTCCGCCCAAGCTCCCGCGACAGTTTCCAAGATGACCGGGAAATCGTAGGAAGTCGGGTTCAGAATAGAGTGATTGCGGGGTGCCCGGGTCGGAGCACCGGGTGTCAGCCCTTGTTCGAGATTAAGAATTCCAAGAGAAGGTGTCGGTGCCATCTCACAAGTATAGCACCGCTTTGCTGACATATCTTCCCGTTTTGGAAGAGTATCTTGCCGGAAATCTGCACCACATTGTGGAGTTCTTCAGGTTTCTTGCATTTTTGCTACCTGTCACGGGCAACCTGCAGGAGGTGGTGAGACCCACTCATTCGCAAAGAGCGCCCCAGGATTCGCAGGCGTTTTCCTTGGTCGCAAGCGCGCTCTCGTAACGCCCAAATGCTACCTCCGAGCCATGTGCGAGGAGTGTGGCGGCTCCATAACGCAGTGGGTCACGCGTGGGCGGTATGGCACTACCCAGTCCAAATGAAAGATATTGTGCTCCTACCGCCTCAATGACATTGCTCAACCGATGGCATGTGCGATTACGCGTGTCCTAAATCCATGGGCCTGTGATCTGCAAGGCTCGCTTCCCGAGAAATCGAGGCGAAGGCTGGCAAGCCGCTCCTGGTGCAGACCAACCGCAAGAGGTATCGAGGCTTCTGTCGAGCAAGCCGCTTGATTTTAGAACACCGAGAGCTCGCTGCTATGCTTGCGTCTGAAAGCGTAGCGCCGCTCGAGAAAACGAAGGCCGGCAACGGCAGGTATACTAACGGCTAGAAAGAAGGCGCCAACCATGGTGATCGGCTCAAGGTAGCGATAGTTGATGTTCGCAACAATACGCGCCTGAGACATCAATTTGACCACGGTGATCACCGACAATAGCGGTGTCTCCTTGAACATGGAGACCCACGTAGTTGGCAAGTGCAGGAAGCATCGGAGGCACGGCCTGCGGAATGATGACGTATCGCCACACTTGAAGGCGGGGCAGGTTCAACGCTTTGGCAGCTTTTCCCACTGCCCGCGTTCCACAGAGTCAATGCCGGCGCGGTACACCTCCGACGTGTAACTGGAGTAGTGAATAGTCTCTTCAGGAAAAGCCAAGCGAATCGCCTTTGACGCGCCGTCGCTCACGGACGAGCTCGCTCGCCCCGAGCACAGAAGAATGCGGTTGTGTCGTGCATTTGCAGTCTGCCGAATGGCTCATAGTCCCCCGGCCAAAGGTTTGTCGCTAAGAGTATGGCCGACCTCCGCTGCCGAATATCTCCATTTGTGGCTTCTTTCGGCAGGAAGTCGGCGGAATAATAGGGGTTTTTGCCGTATGGAGCGCCGTTCACTCCGACTGGGCTCGAGCCGAAGACCGGAATAGCACGCCAGGGAAGTCCCCCGGCGAGAAGGCACGGCTTGGCGCTTCAACGAGTAGTCTGGACGATCGAGTTGTTTGACGGATCGCCGTCACCAGTCGAGTGTCTCGCCGTTGTAGTCCAGGAACGCGCCGCTAGTGGCCGGCGTGAGCTCAGCAATTCGTCGGGTGAGACAGAGCGCACTGTGTTCGGCGGAGATCGAAGTAGGGGAGGCAGATGCGCGTTCCCCGCCCATATCGGTACGCACCCACCCGGGGTAAAGTATTCCTACCAGAATTCCGTCTTGGGCCCAGTCGCGTGCGAGGGCGCGCATGCCGTTGTTGAGTGCCGCTTTTGAGGCTCGGTAAGCATATCGGTCGCGGCTTGAGCCGTAATTTGTGCCGGTGGAAGCATAGTCGCTGCTTATCGCCACTAGCTTCTTCTCGGAAGAACGCAACAAGTTGTCACGCATTGCTTGTGCGATCAGTATCGGCGCGAGCGCGTTGATGCGCATGGTCGTCATCCAGCCTTCGACATCGATGCGCTCAGCCGACTGGGCTTTAGGTGTTCCGTTGATACCCGCATTGTTGATCAGAATGTCGACAGGCACCTCGCCGATTGACCGGCTGAGCGAGGCAATCGAAGCGTCGTCGGCCACGTCGAGCCGTATGATCCGCACCTGCCTATCGAACGAGGCCACGAGTTTCTGGAGCGCATCGGCTGTTGATGGGGCGCGGCAGCACGCGATCACCTCGGCGCCGTCGGTAGCGTATTGGCGTGCGAGAGCAAGGCCAATGCCTCGATTAGCGCCGGTGATCAGAACTCTGGTCATGTGAAATACCTTTCTCGACGGCCGCGCCTCGCGCCGGCATATTTATCAACTCCGAGACGTTCAAACGGCGAACCGTTGCAAGAAGCGAGTTTTGAGTTAGTAGGTGCTGGCTCCGTAGGCGCTAGCTCCCGACGACCGGTCGAAATGAACGGAGCCGGGCCTCTTTCGCATGGCGGGTTGCGGCGCAGGCGGGCTCGGGCCTTCGCGGCGATCGGGATCTCAGTCCGAGCTGCGCTGACGTTGTTCCCATTGGAGAAATCGTAGGTGGCCCAATTCGGCAGGAAGCTAGCCTTGGTCGAGGTGCACCTTGCCGAAGGGGCAGCCAGCGTTCGAGATTGGATCCACGAAAGGGTGATGTTGCGGCGGCATAAGGAGACCATAGCGGCGAATGGAGGCAGAATCCGCTCGTGGCAAGCCCCTCTGTCGTTTAAAATGTGCAACCGGTCGGGAAGGCGCGCAGGTTTCATGCAGTGCATTGTGCTAGCCGGTTCCTGCAGGTCAGAAGGAGCCCTTCAGTCGAGATCCTCTGGGTGCGTTGATGAGGCGATGCCGGGGACTGTACCCGCGTGGATGAAATGCGCCAAAACCCACTTCCGTTTTGCCGGGCGCGCCGGCGTAACTCTGCCCTGTGAGCCTTCTTCGATATACCAGCCTAGAGCTCATTCGCAGCGCAGTCGGGCACCTCTTCCTTCCAGCGTACCGATCCGAATGGGCGTTCCAGCATCCGGCGGACACGCACAGGTTCAGGACCGATGTGGAAAGCCATCGCCTTGTCATCTAGCGCGCGCTCCAACTGCGTCCAGCGGTTGCGTTGGCGCAAATAATCTAGCCACGTCGGGCAATGATAGCGCTCCGTCCATAGCTCGGGGTCGGCGATGTCACGCGCAATCGACCAGCCATAGGCGCCGTTGCGTTGGCGATAGAGCTGCACATCCTGCATGACATTGTAAAAGGCGCGCGCATTCTTGGGAGCCACCCTGTACTCGAGTTCAACCACCAGAGGGCCGCTGCGGTAGGTAAGAGGAAGCCGTACCTTGGGATCGGCAAGCATCTCGGCCTCCTCCCCCCGCTCGGTAATCGACGGCATGGGTAGCCAGCGCCCAAGCAGCGGCAAGAGCAGCATCAGCGCAGCCGAAATAAGCAGCGCGATCTCCACTCCAAGTCCATCGGTTAGCCGTCCCCACCCCCAGCTCCCGATCGCAAGTCCGCCTGAGAACGAAGCCTGCCAAGCTGCAAGCGATCGACCGGCAACCCACCGCGGCGCCGACAGCTGCATACCGATATTGAACAACGTCCAGATTATCGTCCAAACGGCGCCCGCCAAGACCAGAGCTGCGACGGTCAATATCGGTTCATGGCTGAGGGCGACCGTGGCTATCGCGCCGCTCATCGATATTGTGCAGGCCCGAACCGCGGCCTCGCTGCTGATCCGGGCGCGCAATTCACCAATGTTAAGCGCCCCTATGACGGCTCCCGCGCCGAAAGCACCGAGCATGATGCCGTACGTCTGCGCGCCTCCTTGCAGCACATCGCGGGCAACCAGCGGCATCAGCGCCTGGATGCCGCTGCCGACTATTCCGGTTATCATCGAGCGCGCAATCACGACCTTGATTGACGGCGAATTGGCGATATAGCGCACGCCGGAGATGATGGCGCGGCTTAAGCGTTCTCGCGGCAAGCGCGAGGGCTTCGGCACCCGCTTCCACAGGAATAGCGCAGCTATCAACGGGAGATAAAGAAATGCGTTGACGGCAAAAGCCAAAACAGCGCCTGCGGTTGCAACTATGAGGCCACCAACCGCAGGTCCGAAACTCCGAGCGATGTTGTAGCTGATGCCATTAAGAGCGATGGCAGCCGGCAAGCTCTCGGCCGGCACCTGCTCGCTGACAGAAGATTGCCAGGCCGGTCCCATTAAGGCCATCCCGGCACCAACCACAAAGCAAAACACCAGCAATAAATTTGGTGTCGTGAAACCCAACCAGTCAATCGCAGTGAGGACTGTGGCGCCGCAAAGAGCGATCGACAGTGCAACCAGCATTACGATTCGGCGATCATGCATGTCGGCAATCGCGCCGGCCGGCATAGCGATCAACATGATCGGCAGCAACAAGGCTGTCTGCACCAGCGCCACCTTATCAGCGGAAGATGTCATCTCCGTCATCGCCCAGGCCGCACCAACCCCTTGGATAAGTATACCGAGGTTCGACAGCAGGCTCGCCAGCCAAATCCGCCGGAACGAGGAATTCTGAAGCGGCGCGGTGATGTGGTTGGAGATCTGAAATTCGGAAGGCTTTGTCATCTAGGTTCGCGGACCATGCGCGGCAATCTGATCGCAACTCAGAAAATGGTGAAACATTCGGCGCGAATGGGATGAGCAGCTCTGATGCTCGCTCAAATACCTATGCGCGGTTCCGGTTTCGGATTCGCCGCCGCCAGACCCGTAACACGACATCCACGTCTAGGGATAATCTGTCGCGCTCTGATCTCGGACGTCTCCCGGTTTTGCTCAACGTAGCTTCTAAAGCAATGCGGCGCTGTCATCGCTAAGCTGAGAGGAAAAAGACCATCGCCTCTCGTGCAGACGTACGCGACCATTCACTGGCTTGGAGTCTCATGCCCTACCTTCTTGCGACGTTTGATATCGCTGGACTCTACTACAGAAAACGCGCCCCTTTCTGGCGTTATGATTGGATGGGCGATGAAAAAGAGCGAAAAGCCTCGGAAGAGGCCACAAAGATACGAACATCAACCTTCGTCGGGAGCTTCTACCGGAATCGCAAAACCAGCCTTTACGCGGTCCATCACGACCATTGTTTTAAATCCCTTGATGTCAGGATTCTCATAGAAGAATCGCCGGGTGAATTGCTCGTAGTCTTCCATCGTCCGCGCGGTGATATAGAGGACGAAGTCAGCGTCCCCAGTGACGTAAAATCCATTGACGACTTCAGCTGACGATCTGATCGCTTTCTTAAATCTGTCGATGATGTCTGCGCGCTCACGCTCGAGACTTACCAGTACGAGCATTTGGATGGGCCTTCCGACGGCCTTCGCCGAAACGATCGAGACATCGGCTTCGATGATGCCGTCAGAGCGAAGCCTCTTCAAACGCCGTTGGCATGCAGTCGCAGAAAGCCCGGCAAGCTCGCCTATGATCTCAGATGTCAGGCGATTGTTTTTTTGGACAATCTCCAGGATGCGGGCGTCTGTTCGGTCGTATTGCATTAGTCAGGGCTCCAGTTGAATTCCGCTGCAAAATGGTAAGGTTCTGCAGGAAACCGTCCAATCGATGGTGAAAAGCGACGCAAATCTCTCTGTGACATTAGTATCCTGATTGGCGGCAGAATTTCAACAAAATGACCGACAGGGATTTCTAAATGATGTTTCAAGCTGCTCGACCCAAAAGTCCACCTCTGGTCGGGCTAGCTAAAGAGCATCTTGAGAGTTTGCGCCGTCGAGATTTTCTCACCGGAGCCGCTCTCATCGATGGGCGCTGGATTGAAGGCAACAAAAAAGATGCGGTCGTTGATCCGGCGACTGGCGAAGTCATCGCTCAAGTTGCCAATTGCGGTGCTGCGGATATGGATCTTGCGATCAACGCAGCCGAACGATCCTTCGCGCAATGGCGTGGGCTTCTGCCGGAGGGGCGAGGCGCAATCCTCAGGACTTGGGCATCTTTAATGCTGGCCCATTCGGAGGAACTCGCCATCCTCATTACAAGCGAGCAGGGCAAGCCACTCGCCGAGGCAAGGTACGAAATCGGCTATGGTGCGGGATTTCTGCAGTGGTTTGCTGCGGAGGGAGAGCGCGCTTACGGCGAGACGATCCCAAGCCATAAGCCCGCAAGTTTGCTTCAGGTAAGAATGCAGCCCGTTGGTGTTGCGGCAGTAATTACGCCCTGGAATTTTCCGATCGCCATGATTACGCGCAAGGCCGGCGCCGCTATGGCCGCTGGCTGCCCTGTCATCGTGAAGCCTGCCCCCGAAACGCCGCTCTCGGCTCTTGCCTTGGCAAGGTTGGCGGAAGAGGCTGGGGTTCCGCGCGGCGTGTTTCAGGTTCTGATTGGTGATCCAGTCGAATTGTCGACGCCGCTGTTGCGGGATACCAGAGTGCGGGCCCTATCGTTTACCGGATCGACAGAAGTTGGTCGCCTGCTGCTTGAAGGGGCTGCGCGGACTGTAAAGAAGGTGTCGCTCGAGCTTGGAGGGCATGCTCCCTTTATCATCTTCGATGATGTCGATGTCGATAAGGCCGTCAAAGGCGCAATCGATGCAAAGTTTGCCACGTCGGGGCAGGACTGTCTGGCCAGCTAATCGCATCTACGTGCAGAGAGGTATTTATAGCGCCTTCGTCGAGAAGTTTGCCGCCGCAATCACTCGGCTCAAGGTTGGTCACGGCCTTGAGGCTGGGACCGATATCGGTCCGATGACGAAGTCGTCCGTGGCCGAAAAGTGCAGGGCGCAAATCCGTGATGCTGCGGCTAAGGGGGCGCGGATCGTTTCTGCGAACCAAAATCAGGAGTTCGGACCGAATTTCGTCCTTCCAACTCTGCTGAGCGATGTTACCGACGGCATGCTCATTTCGAGCGAGGAGACGTTCGGCCCGGTAGCGGCAGTGCTTCCGTTCGACTCTGAGGAAGAGGTCCTGGCCAGAGCAAATTCCAGCGAGATGGGCTTGGCCGCCTACATCTATACCGACAGCTTGCGTCGTGCGCTGCGCCTTTCTGAGAACATCGAGTACGGAATGGTTGGCATCAACACCGCCTCGTTCACAGGGCCGCCAATTCCTTTTGGAGGTTGGAAGCAGTCCGGTCTCGGTCGCGAAGGTTCGCGGCATGGCATCCAAGAATACATGGAATTGAAGTACGTCTGCTTCGGCGACCTGGTGGCTTAGGAGAAATGGTATGAACGATATCAAGACGATCGCGGAGAAAGATCGCGCGGCTGTTCTACATCCTTTCACCCAGCTCAAGGATTTTGCCACCGGTAAAGCTGGTGATCCGACGATCGTCAAAGGAGGCAAAGGGATCCGCATCGAGGATGCGCAGGGACGCAGCTACATCGATGGCTTTGCCGGCCTCTATTGCGTCAACATCGGCTACGGCCGGACCGAGGTCGCCGAGGCAATTGCGCGGCAGGCTTACAAGTTGGCCTACTATCATACATATGCCGCCCACACGACGGACGAGCTGGCCAATCTCTCCGATCGCCTCGTGCGAATGGCGCCGGGTAAGGCGAGCAAGGTGTTTTACGGTCTGTCCGGCTCAGACGCCAACGAAACTCAGGCAAAGCTTGTTTGGTACTACAACAATTTGCGCGGACAGCCCAAAAAGAAAAAAATCATCTCGCGCGAGCGCGGATACCACGGCTGTTCTGTCGTTTCAGGCTCAATGACCGGTATGTCGTTCTATCATGACCATATGGACCTTCCCTTTGCAGGTATTTTGCACACCGGGGCGCCGCACCATTACTGGGGAGCGGAGCCGGGTGAAACGGAAGAGGCGTTCTCTCGTCGGCGTGCAGCCGAACTTGAAAAGATGATTTTGCGGGAGGGGCCGGAAACGATCGGAGCCTTTATTGCGGAGCCGGTGTTAGGTACGGGAGGCATCACACCGCCGCCCGATGGTTATTGGCGTGAAATTCAAGCCGTGCTGCGACGCTACGACGTACTGTTGATCGCAGATGAAGTGATTTGCGGATTTGGCCGCACGGGCGCTGAGTTCGGCAGTACTCTTTACGGGATGGAGCCTGACCTCGTGACGGTGGCCAAGGGCCTGACGTCCGGTTATATGCCGCTCTCTGCAGCAATCGTTGGCGAGAGGGTCTATTCGGTCATGGAAGATGCCGCCGACCGTGTCGGCGCATTCTCCCATGGATATACCTATTCCGGACATCCGATTGCGGCGGCGGCTGCGAATGCCGTTCTCGATATCGTGGAGAAGGAGCACCTAAAGGACCGCGCGAAAATCGTTGGCGCTCATTTCTTAAGGCGACTCAATGAGCGGTTTGCGCAGCTCGAGATCGTCGGTGAAGTGAGGGGCGTAGGCTTGCTCGGTGCAGTGGAATTCGTTGCCGATCGCCAGACCAAACGGCGCTTTGATCCGCAGCTGAAGGTGGGCGCCCGGATCTCCAAGGCTGCGCGGGACAGGGGACTTATTGCCAGAGCAATGCCGCACGGAGA
Source organism: Bradyrhizobium sp. USDA 336 (assembly GCF_044908355.1). NCBI lineage: Bacteria > Pseudomonadati > Pseudomonadota > Alphaproteobacteria > Hyphomicrobiales > Nitrobacteraceae > Bradyrhizobium > Bradyrhizobium sp. USDA 336. The sequence continues at coordinate 7,467,894 of NZ_JBIYDC010000002.1, forward strand.
CATTCTAGGATTTGCTCCACCTCTCGTCGTTTCCGAACACGAAATCGATGAAATCGTTGAACTCGCCTATCGCGCGACGAGGCAAGTGATGGACGAGCTTACGAAAGAATCTGCGATTTGAGCTCGGCTGTTCTTCTGTCGATCCGCGCCAGCTCCTCAATTCCCTGATCGTCGCTTGCTTTGGCGGTTTCGATCGGCCCGATGGAAGGTTCGTGCTGGGCTCAAAGAACTCCCGGAAGTTTGCTTCGTGATTATGGAGCTTGCCGGGCCTTCTATCCCGTTCGACCAATCGAAGACACTGATATTGCTGCGATGCTATCGCCTTTTTGGGAACGGCGAGCGCCAGCCAGGGGCGCAAAATATGAAATTCGAGAGGCAGCGTGGGGGTGTTGTTGTGGGTCTCCCTGGAACACGGGGCGGCGAAACCGGCGGGAAGAACCGCGAGTTCGCACGGTGTACTTGCAGAATTTCTTCACTGATCTAGCCTCCTTTGCTGTGTTTGAGCGTCATGGGGCCCGTAGATGGTGAAAATGGTTCTGTTAAAACATGTAGTGCTGCGTCAAGGAGCCTGTGCCATGACCGAAAAGAGCTGCATCAGCCATCTACAGCGCGTCGTGGGCCGGCGATCGTTTGTTCGATCAACAGCGGCTTTACTGAGTGCGCCGTTTGTCGCGAAGGCGTCCCGGGCCTGGGCGCAGGAAAAGCTTGCCGGCAGTGGGGAAGTTGTCGTCTTCAGCTACGGCGGTTCGTTCACGCAGGGGATGCGGAAATACATTTATGAGGCCTTCACGAAAGCGACAGGCATTGCTGTAGTCGATGTGACTGGAGACTTTGCGGAGCCCCAGGTGAGGGCAATGAACGAAGCTGGGCGCATGGATTGGGATCTGGCCTTCATCGATGCGCAGACTTATCCGGCTATGTCCGAAGCCGGGATGTTTCAGCCGATCGATTACAGCTTGTGGGACGCGGAATCGCTGCTGGGCATTCCGGCGGGCAATCGTCTTAAGGATGCGGCTGTCGCTTACCGGGCGACAACAGTGCTCGCGTATGATGCTCGTGCCTTCCGAGATAAGGCGCCAAAAAGCTGGGCGGACTTCTGGGACGTAAAAACGTTTCCGGGGCCACGCGGGCTCGCCTCGAACGTCCGGCACAATGTAGCATTCGCGCTATCAGCTGCTGGGCTGCCGGCAGCCGAGCGTTGGCCCGTGACCGACGACAAGCTCGATCGAGCTTTCAAGAAGCTCGATCAGATCAAGCCACATATTACGAAGTGGTGGGGCGCGGGAGGCGAACCGGTTCAGTTGTTGCTGAACCGCGAACTGGAAATGACGAGCTGTGGAGATAATCGCGCCTTGGCGGCGATCCGTCAGGGGGCGCCCATTCGTGTCGTTTGGGATGATGGCAATTTGGTCTATGTGTATTGGGTGCCTCTAAAAGGTGGCCCTAACACCGCGAATGCTCAGAAGTTTCTTGCATTCGTAAACCGCGCCCAGAACGCCGCCAATTTCACACTCGGGACGCTACTTCCTGGTCCCAATACGAATCAGCTGGAGTTCTTGCCATCCGACCTTCCTCCGCTGCTCAATATCAATAAGGAAATTGCATCAGTGGTGGTCGAGCAGGATTCTGCTTGGCTCGCCAATAAGCGATCCGACGGAAAGACGAATTTGGACCACCTTCAGGAGCGCTGGTTGTCATGGCGGGCACAATGAGTACTCTTGCAATCAAAGACCAGGCGCAAAATTTACGTTCGTGGCCCACACCCTGGGCCTGGCTGTTGCTGCCTGGCAGTATCTTCCTTGTGGTGCTTTTTGTCGTCCCGCTCACGGGCCTTGTGTTGCTCGCGTTTGGGATGCCAAACTGGACTTGGGCGAATTTTGCGCGCATCGGCCACACCCCTATCTATCTGACCGTGATGCGTAACACGCTAGAGATCAGCGTCACCGTCACTGCGCTCGCCTTCGTGCTGAGCTATCCTATCGCGTACGCTCTCACGACGGCCGGAACAGCGTTGCGTACCTTCCTGCTCATTGGAGTCGTGCTGCCTTATTTCACCAGTACTCTGGCGCGCACCTTTGCCTGGATTGTCCTTCTCGGGCGCAACGGCGTCATTAACCAGTATCTGCTTGAGCTCGGCTGGGCATCTCAACCAATCGCGATGCTCTACAACCGGTTTGGCGTTATTCTCGGCATGACCCACATCGTCATGCCCATGATGATCCTGCCGATGTACACGGTCATGTCCAGCATTGACCCGAAGCTGATGCGCGCTGCCAGGGCGAACGGAGCGAGCTCACTCGCGGCTTTCCTCACTGTGTTTCTGCCGCTGAGCCTCCCGGGCCTGATTGCAGGGGTGCTGCTCGTCTTCATCTACTGTCTTGGCTTCTACATTACACCTGCCTTGATGGGAGGGTTGTCGGACGTCATGATCACGATGGCCATCAGCTCCCAGATCCTGGAGCAACTCAATTGGAATTTTGGCGCTGCGCTTTCAGTGGTCCTGCTGGTGGCCGTCCTGAGCATATTGTGGATTGGCTCGCGGTTCTTCCCCATTGAGCAGCTTCTGGGCTTCTCCGACGAAAAGCGCGGTTCGACCGTTGCCCGCCGTCAGATGGGTGCCAAAATGTTGATGCGGATCGGTTCCGCGGCAAACGCTCTTGACCGCTGGATTCCTTCGCTGGGAGGCCAAGGTATCGCGATCCTGGCATGCCTTCTGGCTGTACTTCTCCTGCTGCCAGTCGTGATCGTTGCATATCTGTCATTCAGCGCTTCGTCCTACTTTGTATTCCCGTTGCCAGGCTACTCGCTGCGCAACTACGAAGCCTTTCTTTTCGATACGCTGTGGGTGCGTGCGACCTTCACCAGCATCCGGATTGCGCTGATGGCAGTTACCATGGCGACTACGTTCGGCGCCATGCTTGCTTTCGGTCTGTCGCGCGGCGCCATGCCTGGTCGCGGAGCAATGGTGGCTCTTCTGCTCTCACCGATTATTATGCCGACGGTTATCGTGGCCGTCGCGACCTATTTCCTTCTGGCGCGGTTTGGACTGCAGGGCACCGAGTTCGGCTTGGCGCTGGGTCACGCGGTCCACGCCATCCCTTATGTGGTGGTGATTGTAGTTGCCAATCTGCGCGACCTTAACCCGAGCTACGAGCGGGCGGCTCGCAGTCTTGGTGCCGGGTCTTGGGCGACCTTTCGCACCATCGTTGCCCCGCTCGTCATGCCGGCACTCATCGTCGCCAGCTTCTTTGCTTTCCTGACCTCATTCGACGACGTCGTCTACGTATTATTCCTCGGTATCGGCAAGATTACGACCTTGCCGATGCGCATGTGGGAAGGAATCCGGCAGGACATCAGTCCCACCATTGCTGCTGTAGCGACGCTGCAAATGCTATTTGCGACAATCGTGATTGTGGTCGGAACCCTGCTCAGACGGAAAAAGACCACCTGATGGCGCTGTCTGAGCGCAGGTCAATCGAAAGCCAATTGGTAAATTCACCCTAGGGAGCTGAAATGTTGATGAAAGCGACCGCGAGCGGCACTGATGTGAAAACCGGAGGCATTGCCCTGCGTAACCTGCAGAAGCGGTACGGTAGCGCGATCGCTGTCGACGATGTCAGTCTTTCCGTGTCACCTGGCGAGTTCATCTCGCTGTTGGGACCGAGCGGGTCGGGCAAGACAACGACACTGATGATGATCGCTGGTTTCGAGCTGCCGAACAGCGGTCAGGTCCTGTTGGATGAGAAGGACATCACGCGCCTGCCGCCTCACCGGCGCCAGCTCGGGGTGATCTTCCAGAACTATGCCCTGTTCCCGCACATGACGGTCGCCGAAAACGTTGCTTATCCGCTTCGGATGCGACGTTTGCCCAAACTGGAGGTTGAAACGCGGGTGCGCCGTATCCTCGATCAGGTCCATCTTGGTCCCTTGGCCTCGCGCTATCCGCACCAGATGTCCGGCGGTCAGCAGCAGCGCGTGGCGATCGCGCGTGCCCTGGTTTTCGATCCGCCCGTTCTTCTGCTTGATGAACCTCTCGGCGCCCTCGACAAGAAGTTACGTGAGCATCTGAGGAACGAGATCAAGACTCTCCACAAGGAGGTCGGCAAGACAATGATCTACGTCACCCACGACCAGGATGAGGCGCTCGCTATGTCAGATCGGGTTGCGGTGATGCACGAGGGACGGATCCGGCAGGTCTCGGCACCGATGGATATTTATCGCAGACCGGCCGACTTGTTCGTGGCCGGTTTCGTCGGCGAGGTCAATCTCATACCGGTCAAGCTTAAATCTGGCGCCGTGCATGGTCCCGCGGGCGAAATCCTGCCGGCTCCCGCCTGGCAGGATGCCGATCGGGATGCGACGCTTTGCGTGCGGCCTGAACATATGCGTCTCGACGCGACCGCGTCTGGCTCCTGCGGTGGAATCAAGGGTCGCATCAGCGGCATGACCTTCGTTGGCGATGCGACCATCTTCGAATTCCGGAGCGAAGCCGGATTACACTTGTTGTCGAAGGTGCTGAACGTATCGGCCAAGACAATGCCGGAGGTCGGCGACCCCTGCCTCGCATCGTGGGCTGCTCATGATGCAACAATTCTGACGGAATAACCTTCGCGATCCGGCTGCGTGCCTAGCTGCCGGATCAATCTACTGGCGCCCGTGCCGCCGCTTGAGGGCGGCTTGGCGGACTTTCACCGACTATCGTTTTTTCATCGCTCCGCCCGATGCTTCGGGCCAGTGTGCAACCACTTTTGTGTGAGGAACCTATCCATGAACGGCGCTGAAAGCCTGGTTCGTACGCTGGTTGTTGGAGGAGTAGACACCTGCTTTGCAAATCCCGGCACATCCGAGATGCACTTTGTCGCTGCCCTCGACCGCGTCGATGGTATGCGCTGCGTGCTCGTGCTGTTTGAAGGAATCGCTACCGGCGCAGCAGACGGTTATGCGCGTATGGCGGACAAGCCGGCCGCCACTCTGTTACATCTTGGGCCCGGCTTGGCGAATGGTCTTGCCAATCTGCACAACGCCACCAAAGCGTCGACGCCGATCGTCAATATCGTTGGAGATCACGCAACCTACCACCGCAGCTACGATGCACCGCTCACGTCCGATATCGAGGGGGCAGCGGCCCCGTTTTCTGGTTGGGTCCATACCTCGCCGGACGCGACGCGTGTCGCGGCTGACGGTGCCGCGGCTATCACGGCCGCCCGCACCGCGCCAGGTCAGGTGGCAACCCTCATTCTTCCTGCCGACACCGCATGGAACGAGGGCAGTGGACCCGTTGCTGTGGCCGAAGCACCAAGGCGAAGGCGGGTTTCGCAGGATCGCATCAAGGACACCGCTAAGGCGCTTTGTTCCGGAGAGCCAACGATGATGCTGTTGGGAGGGCTGGCATTGCGAGAACGCGGTCTCGATCTAGCGGGGCGCATATGTGCCAAGACAGGCGCGAAGCTCATGTCGCAAACCTTTCCCGGCCGGATCGAGCGCGGCGCTGGTCGCGTTCCGGTCGATCGGCTCCCATACCCGGTCAACCAGGCACGCGCGAGCCTTGCTGGGCTTAAGCATATCGTCCTGGTGGGGAGCCGCATTCCAGTGGCCTTCTTTGCCTATCCGGACAAACCAAGCTTGATGGCTTCTGAAGACACGGAGTTTTTGACGCTTGCACGTGCCGAAGAAGACGTCTTGGACTCGCTTGAGAGACTTGCGAACGAACTGGATGCCCAATCGTTTCCAAGCCAGGCCGCGAAGCTGGCACCCCCATCGCTGGCTACCGGGGCAATTACCGGCGCCAACATCTCGCAGTCACTGAGCGCGCTCATTCCGGAAAATGCGATCGTGGTGGATGAATCAATCTCGGCGAGCGCCAGTTTTTTCGCTGCAAGCTGGAATTCGCAGCCACACACTTATCTTCAGAACATGGGTGGTTCGATTGGGCTTGGCATGCCGATGGCAACCGGCGCTGCCATAGCTTGCCCCAATCGGCCTGTGCTTAACCTTCAGGCAGATGGCAGCTCGATGTACGCGATTCAGTCACTGTGGACACAGGTGCGCGAGGGCCTGAATATTACAACAGTGCTGTTCAACAACAAGTCGTATGCTTGCCTCCGGGATGAACTGGCCAATGTCGGGGCACAAAATGTCGGCCGCAAAGCTCTGGACATGCTCGATTTGAGCCGGCCTGACATTGATTTTGCGGGACTTGCAAAAAGCATGGGTATGGCGGCGGCTCGGGTAACCACGATGGATGAGTTTAATGTCGAAGTGGCTCGTGGACTTTCAACACCGGGGCCGTGCCTGATCGAGGTGCAGATCACTTGAGTCACTTGAGCCTCAGGCCGCGCAGGACCGCATGAGTTCTCTATCTTTCTGAGATTGATCGATTTGGGGGGCCTCCTTCGAGGAAGAAGCACCCCCCTCGCTCAGAAGGCGTGCTGTGGGTCCTGGGAGAAGCTCGCTTGAAAAAGGACGTGATTCGATCGTCCCCCGAATACTCTGCAGTAGACCGCGCAAGAACTACAGAACTTTGCGCCTCTACCAGCACAAGATTCACCTGAACGAAGGTTATGGTTCTCGAGCGCGACCAGTGAGCCGAAGCGCTTCGTCACACCGTTGAACTAAACGGCTGGCCACCACCTCTGTGCTGCGTCTTCCCTGTCGGCATCAGGCGTTGCTACACCGCTGCAGCGAGAGCTTTTCATCTTCGCAAGAGTGACCGCAATCATAGTAACGCTTTGAACCGGGTCGAGCGAAGTGCCTCCGAACGGGAGAATCCCGGTGATGGAACCACGTCACCTGGACGCGGGCAATTTAGCCGAGCTGCATGATGTACACCCGAAGCCTCCTCGCTGGCGTATCATCCGGACGGCGTCCGTCTTCCGCGCATCTGACTAATCGCGGCATCGGTGGGAGAGCTGAGCACAGCCAAGCAGCGCGATTGCGTGTCGGGCGAGTTGCCGCGCCCGAGGCCAAATGCCAATTCGTGAAGAACGAGCTTGCTTGGGGATCTGGTGAGAGAATTCATCACCAGCTTTCAGCTTGCCAGTCGAACGAAATCTGACGTGAGATTGCAAGCATTCGAATTGCTCAAGTCGAAGGCTTGCAATCCTGAACCTCGATGAGCTTAGGACCTATTCAGCTCAACAGACCCAGCAACGGACTTAACCTCCAGGTAATCTTCGAGGCCGAAGCGTCCCCACTCCCGACCGTTACCCGATTGTTTGTACCCGCCAAAAGGGGCGGAGCTGTCGAGTGATCCACCTTGCAGATATATGGTGCCGGCTCGAATTAGGCGAGCAACGTTTCGCGCGCGTTCCGTTGAGCCTGAGAATACGTAACCGGCAAGGCCGTAGGGTGTATCGTTAGCAATACGGACTGCGTCGTCTTCGTCCGCAGCACCAATGATCGCTAGCACCGGCCCAAATATCTCCTCGCGCGCAATAGTCATTTCATTTGTCACATCCGCAAAGATGGTAGGGCGAACGTAGAAGCCTTTGTCGATGCCTTCGGGTAGCCCTAATCCGCCTGCGATCAAGGTGGCGCCTTCGTCAATGCCTCGCTGGATCAGGGCCTGGATCTTCTCCCATTGGCCGCGGTGTACGACGGGGCCCATATGAATACCCGCGGCGCGCGGGTATCCAACCCTGTACCCGTTCGCTATGGTTTTCGCGATGCTCGCGACTTCCGCCATTTTAGATTTCGGGACAATGAGCCGCGATGGTGCGTCACAAGATTGCCCGGAGTTTTGGAAAAGCGTCGCGATACATTTTCTAACGGCCTTTTCAAAATCGGCGTCCTCAAGAACGATGTACGGGGATTTGCCCCCGAGTTCTTGGCTAACGCGCTTGATTGTATAAGCGGCTCGTCTCGCAACGTCGATCCCCGCACGTGTCGATCCGGTAAACGAGATCATGTCGATGTCGGGATGCTCGCTCATGGCTGCGCCAACGTCAGGTCCCAACCCGTTGATCAAGTTGAACACACCCTTCGGTACGCCAGCCTCGTGAAGGATTTCTGCAAAGATCAGTGCACAAGTAGGAGCGAACTCCGAGGGCTTGAGAATCATTGTACAGCCTGCAGCGAGCGCCGGCGCGACTTTGCAAGCTATTTGGTTTATTGGCCAATTCCACGGCGTGACCATCCCCACCACGCCAATAGGCTCGCGAACCACGATTGTACTGTCGATTCGCTCCTCGAAAGAGTAATTCTTGAGCACATCAAGCGTCGTAGCCAGGTGAGCGATGGCGGAGCCAGCCTGCTTCTGTTCCGCCATTGCTAACGGGGCGCCTATCTCATCCGAAATGGAATCTCCAATCTCCTTCGCACGAGTTTTGTAGATCTCCAGAATGTTTTGGAGAATGCTCATGCGCTGCTCGCGCGTTGTCCGAGAAAAGCTGGCAAATGCGCGCCTAGCTGCGATGACTGCCTTGTCGACGTCCGCTTTTGAGCCGAGCGCAATCTCGTACATTTCTTCCGCGCTCGCCGGAGTGACGATTGGCGTCATTTTCATAATGGCGGGATCGACCCACGCGCCATCAATGTAAAATTTCATGCGATTGACCATGTTGTCCTCTCGAGGTTAGTTGGATTGGCTGGCGCCGCCACACTGAATAGCTATTGTTTTCTACAATTGCGCTGACTTCGCTTGGCGATTATGATTTTACAAAAGGGGCGCCCACTTGCGGTGGAGCGGGCCAGTTAGAGAAAGCGTACATAGACCCCCTTTGAGGAGGCCGCCGACGCGCTGCGGCGGGCTCACCCAACGGTTTTCGGCCATGCGCAGGTCTCGAACGCCAGGTGAGGTGGTTTGAACCAAGGCAGAGCTCGTAATGCGTCACGTTCTCATCCCTTCCATCATCTGCCGAAGAACCTGACGACTACGATACAGCACCATCTCCTTCCAATCGGGCATATCCGGGTAATAGTGCTGCTTCACGCGTCGGCGAACCTCACGCCCAAAGTCAGTATGAATCTGAGCTTGGCCGAAGGCATAGAGCCAATGGTCAGCGCGCAACACTGGTCTGGCCGCCTCCGGAGGGTAGGTTCCGAATTCCAGGCAAACGTAGACATGGCGCTCGCCGAGGATCCGCTGCCAGTAGTCGTCCTGCGTGCCATTGAGGACTAAGGAGGATGATGTGCCGAGATCGGGTGAGGTGACCGAATGACCGAAGATGTCGCGCGCCCGCTGATATCCAATCATTCCCGATGCCTGCTCGCACTGCAGTTCACCATAGCCATAGGGTCCCAGGCCTGTGTGATAGTCGATGATCAGGACGATCTGACGTGACGCAATACTGTAGTCCGACACAATCTGTTCCAGAGTTTGGCGAGCGACGGTAGGGCCGAAGCCGCCAAAGAACATTCCCGTCGGATGACGATATTGACCGCTGGTCCTTGCCTTCCGGTAGGCAGTTTCACCGTATGTTGTCCGGTACTTTTCAATCGCCGCCTCGGCTTTCGCAAAGACAGGCCCGTCCAAAGCACTTGGGACCAGACTGTCTGCGATTGCGTCATATGCCTCGTTTTGCGGTAGGGGAGCCGCAAAGTCGATAAAGTTTCTGTTGAGGTCACAACCTTCTTGCGTAACGCGCCGATCCCATGCGAACCCGTATGGGTTGATGGCGTGGATCAACAGCATCGCTTCATCCGACTTCAGCCTGTCGTATCCACGCTCGGCCAGCCAGTCCAGCTGGGCTGCGGATCCACAATATCCTTCGGCGCCATGGGTAGCTGAGATGAGAACGCCAACTCTCGAGGCCCGGCGATTACCAAACCAGGCAACGTCGGTTGGGAGCTCTTCTCCTCCTGGTCCGCATGCGGGCGATGGATATATTCGTGCCTCACCGACGGCGGCATCCTTAACGTAGTCGCGAAACGTCTGACGAGCTTCGAAGTAACTCGATGAAAAATGCTTGTTCACTGCATTGAGAATGAGATTGTTCATGAGCCATTCCCGTTGTTACTTTAGGAGAAAAGCTGTGATGCTCGGTGATCGATACCGGGTGGACTTAGGGGGCTCTGATGTGAATCCAAACCCGAATCCGCTTCGCCTTGATGAATGCGCAGCCTTACTCGATCCGATCGCAGTTTTTCGGCGTTTAGCCCGTTGATCTGAAGAATGAATGCGGGAGCGGCCCTTTCCTGGATCTCGGTCTGACCAGAAAGCCCAACGGCTGCCGATCAAGGGTGTGAAGCCGCTGATCGATGCCTCTGGTTGCCCGGCACCGCCTGGGCTTATTCGCAGGTACCGATCGCGCGTGACTGGCTAAGTCGGGGCTGGGCCCTTTGCGCAATCCTGGATCAGATCCATCAGTCGCAACGCGCGATTCAGGACGCGGCGCTGAAGGTGGACGGGTGGGCGGCGACTCCTCTCCGGGAGTTCTCATGGGCTAGCGTTGAGGCTATGATGCTCTGCAGATCCGAGCGCCCGTGTGGCTGCGCGGCTCGCCCTGCTTGGCAGACCGCTACTTGGAAACTCGTTCCAGCGGCACCTTCAGGCAGGCCAGTCGTGTTGGCCATCTGCGCCGATGAACGGTGGCCCGAAACCGCGTCGCAGACCGCGACAACTCAGCTTTGCGGCGCATGAAAACTTCAAAATTCAGATGTTCTGCGCAGCTTTTCAGCTCTTCCTGGTTTGATTTCGGATTTTGGCTTCAGTCGAGCGGGTATATTAGACATGGGTGATCGGCGCCGCCTGTCGCGCAACTAGGAAGCCACGATGGATCTAAACTTTACCCCCGACGAACTTGCCTTCCGCGACGAGGTCCGGGCATTCTGCCGCTCTGCAATCCCCGTGGACATCCGCGAGAAACTGATTGCGGGCAGGCATCCCAGCAGGGACGACAAGGTGCGCTGGACGCGCATCCTGGCGCAGAAGGGGTGGGCCGTGCCGCACTGGCCGGTCGAGTACGGTGGCACGGGATGGACTCCGGTCCAGCAGTACATCTTCGGCGAGGAAGTGAGCCAGACGCCGGCGCCGGAGCCTGCCGGTAGCGGCATCAACTTGGTTGGTCCGGTCATTTATAACTTCGGAAATGAGGCGCAGAAGAAGTATTTTCTGCCCCGCATTGTTAACGTCGATGACTGGTGGTGCGAGGGCTTCTCAGAGCCTGGAGCTGGCTCCGATCTGGCTTCGCTCAAGACGCGGGCCGTCCGCGATGGCGACCACTATGTCGTCAATGGTCAAAAAACCTGGACGTCGTTGGCGCAATATTCCAACTGGATCTTTTGCCTGGTCAGGACTGACTTTGAGGCCAAGAAGCAGCGGGGCATCTCGTTTCTGCTGATCGACCTGAAGTCTCCCGGCGTGACAGTGCGCCCGATCCAGTTGTTCGACGGATATCCCGAAGTGTGCGAGGTGTTCTTCGACGACGTGCGGGTTCCTGTCGAAAATCGTGTTGGCGAGGAAAACCGCGGCTGGGATTACGCCAAGTTCGTCCTCGGCAATGGGCGCGTCACGATTGCTTGTGTTGGCCTCTCTAAGGAGCGCATCCGCCGCATTAAGGAGCTTGCTTCGCGGACTCGCGTCGGTGGCGAGTCATTGATCGGCAGGGCCGATTTCCGCAAGAAGATTGCGGCGGTCGAAGTCCAGCTCAAGGCGCTCGAGATGACGCAGCTTCGGGTCGTTGCCAACCAATCGAAACGCGAAAAGGGTACTCAGGATCCCGCGAGCTCGATCCTCAAGATCAAGGGGTCTGAGATTCAGCAGGCAACCGCCGAGCTTCTGATGGATGTGATCGGCCCTTACGCGCTACCCTATCAATCCGAGGAGGAGCTTCAGCGAGGAGAGGCATCGATCGGTCCCGAATGGGCCGGACCGATTGCGCCCGCCTATTTCAATGGACGTAAGGTGCCGATCTATAGCGGCTCGGATGAGATCCAGAAAAACATCATCGCAAAGGTCGTCCTCGGCCTCTGACGCTTCCGTAAATCCATAAGTCGCTGACTGCCCAGGTTCTAAAGGTTTGAGGGGCAAAGATGCGGCCCCGTTTCAGGAGGTTTTCTAGTGGATCTTGATCTTTCCGAGGAGCAGCGGCTCCTTAAGGATGGCGTCGAACGTTTGATGCGCGAGCATTATAGCTTTGAGGATCGCCGTAAGTACCGGGCAGCGAAGTCCGGTTTCAGTGAAGCGATGTGGGCGCGCTATGCTGAGCTGGGGCTCCTTGGGCTGCCTTTCTCGGAGGCTGATGGCGGACTCGGCGCCGGAGCGGTCGAGACCATGATCGTCATGGAAGCTTTCGGTAAGGCGCTCGTCCTCGAGCCATATTTCGCAACGGTCGTCCTCGGGGGCGGTATCCTGCGACATGGTGCGAACGAAGCCCAGAAGTCGAATCTCGTTCCCGCGATTACCGAAGGTCGGGTGAAACTCGCCTTCGCTTACGCTGAACCGCAATCCCGGTATGACCTTTTCGATGTGGAAACTCGGGCGAAGAGGGACGGCGAGGGTTGGGTGCTCAACGGCACAAAGGGTCTTGTTCTCCACGGCGATGTGGCGGACAAGATCATCGTGTCGGCGCGAACGGCGGGGGGCGCGCGGGAAAGGGGCGGGATTGGTCTTTTCCTGGTCGACGCTAACGCGCCAGGTCTTATGCGACGCGCATATCCCACGCAGGACGGACTGCGCGCGGCCGAAATCACGCTTCAGAATGTCCGAGTCGCGGCCGCTGACGTTATCGGCGATCCGGCAGGTGCTTTCCCGATTATCTCACGAGTTGCAGACGAAGCAGCTGCGGCCCTTTGCGCTGAGGCCGTTGGCTGCTTCGCTGAAATGCATGCCACAACTGTCAACTACTTGAAGACGCGCAAGCAGTTCGGCACGACAATCGGCTCCTTCCAGGTGCTTCAGCACCGGGCGGTCGATATGTTCGTTGAACTCGAGCAGTCACGCTCCATGGCGCTCTACGCCACCATGATGGCCGGACGAGAACGTGATGTAACGGAGCGCGAGCGAGCCATTTCGGCGGCCAAAGCGCAGATCGGTCAATCATCGAAAGCGCTCGGACGGCAGGCCGTCCAGCTCCATGGCGGCATCGGTATGACCATGGAATACAGCATCGGCCACTATTTCAAGCATGTGACGATGATCGACACCTTGTTCGGCGATGCCGACCACCATCTTCAGCGGCTCGCATCCCTCGGAGGCCTGTTCGGCGAGCAGGCGATTCAGCAGTAGGATCTGGACCTGGTCCAAACGAGAGGCCAGCGTTACGCAAAGCAAATACCGACGGGATAAACATGCAAGTTGATCGTGTCCTGCAACAAGGCCGCCTCCAGCAGGGAACGGCAAGGATCAACCAGCTCTTTCAGCCGGAATCCGTCGCGATTGTCGGAGCCTCCCAGAAGGGCGGTTTCGCAACGGAAATCCTCACGAATATCAAGAAGTGGGGCTTTTTGGGAGAGGTCGTTGCAGTGAACCCTCGTTACACGCAAATCGCGGGCGTGCAATGTTATCCGAGCTTGAAAGCCATACCTCATCCGGTTGGTCTCGCCATCGTCGCTATTCCAAGCAAGGCCATTCCCGAGGTCCTTGAGGATTGCGAAGCCGCTCGCGTGCGAGCGATTCAGATTATCTCGAGCGGGTTCGCCGAGCAGGCTGGCGATGGGGCAAGTAAGCAGCGCTTGCTCATGGACTGGGCCGCACGAACGGGCATCCCGGTGGTTGGTCCAAACTGCTTCGGCTTGATGAATGCGGCCAATCGGCTGATGGCGGTCCCGCTCGACTTTCACACCATGAAGGCAGGCGGAATTAGTTCCATCCTGCAGAGCGGTACTCTCGTCTATAGTCTCATCGTACCACTGCTGGCACGAGGAATCGGCATCGGCCGTGTGGTCACGGTTGGCAATGAGGCATGTCTCGATGTTGCAGATTTTATAGACTATTTTGCCGATGACGAAGATACGCGCGTCATCACCTCTTACTGCGAGCAGATCAGGCGTCCTGTTGAATTCATCAAGGCCTGCGAGCACGCGGCCGATAAGGGCAAGCCCATTGTGATGATCAAGATTGGCCGCTCTGAAAAAGCGCGCCAAGCGGCCCTGGCTCATACAGGCTCGCTCGTAGGTTCAGACGTGGCGATCGATGCCGTCCTGAAGAGACTGGGTGTCATCCGGGTTGATACGGTTGATGACCTGATTGAGACTGCGGTTGCGTTGTCTTCGACCAAGCGGCCGCGGGGGCGCCGCGTAGCGTTCGCATCTTTCTCCGGGACTGCCGCAAGCATTCTGTCTGACGTCGCGGACACTTACGGCATAGAATTCCCGGCGCTGCCTGAACCTGCAAAAGCTCGGCTGGAAGCGGTCTTCCCCGAGTTCGGCAATGTTGGCAACCCGCTCGATCTCACCGCGCAGGGCGGTTATGATACGCATATCATCGATGAGTCGCTGAGCACACTTGCGACCTGTGGCGCGTATGACATGGTGATCTGGGGGCGGGGCTTTCCTTCGTGCCTCGATATGAGCTCGGCCCTTGGACAAGCTTTGAAGCGGGCTGCGACATCGGCGCCAGAGGTCGTATTCCCAATATTGAGCCTTGCCGGGGGTCATTTCTACACCTCTCTCGATCCAAAGGATACGATGGTCGAGCCGAAGCCCGATTTCGACGGCATGTCGTTTCTGCAAGGACTGGCTCCAGGGCTAAAGGCGCTTTCGTCTCTCATCGACTATGCTGAGTTTCAACGCGACCGCAAACCTGGCGATCGTCTGTCAGTCCAGCGCGGCCGGCGCAGCGCTAACTATTCCGAGGCATTGCGCATCCTGCACGAGGCGAAGGACAACGTCCTGACGGAACGTGAGGGCAAACGCCTTCTCGCGCTCTATGGAATTCCGGTCACGCGAGAAGCGCTGGCAACGCGGGCGGATGAGGCGGCGCGAATTGCAAGGCGTCTCAATTTCCCCGTAGTGATGAAAGTCGAGTCAGCGGAGATCGTGCACAAGACGGACGTTGGCGGCGTCGTCTTGAATATTCCTTCTGCGGAGAAAGCGGCGGAAGAGTTCGAGCAAATCATGTCTTCAGTCCGGTCCCACCGCCCCGAAGCGAAGATCGCCGGAGTTGTCGTGCAAGAAATGGCTAAATCAGGGCCCGAGATCATGCTTGGCGCGACTTTCGATCCGCAATTCGGGCCGGTCGTCGCCTTCGGATTGGGCGGAATCTGGGTTGAGGCACTCAAGGATGTGCAGGTGCTGCTGCCTCCCTTCGATGCGGCGGATGTGCAAGCTGCTATTGGGCGGCTGCGCGGTGCGAGCGTTCTGCATGGCGCGCGAGGGGGTGGAAAAACGGACTTGGACGGATTGGCCAATTGCATTGTGAACTTCGGCACGCTCTGCACGGACCTTGCTGAGGAGATCAGCGAGATCGATATCAATCCCGTCATCCTTTCTGCCAGTGGTGCCGGTCTAAGCGCCGTTGACTGCCTTGTCGCCAAAAAGACGCTGGAGAAGTTTGATTGATGCCGACATCGCAGCGCGTAGTTCGACTCGCGAGACGTTTGATGAATACGGCTACTACCGCCCGCTCGAGCGAGAGGTCGGCGGGGATGATTTCTTCGGCTAGGAGAGAGATCTAAGCCAAGCAATGACCGTTGCTTGCTCCTCCTCTGCAACAACTTAAGCGGTCGAAACCGCTGTAGTTTCGGCCAGGCCGTGCCTGAGGAGAAAGATCACGATGGCAATCAACTATGATCAGCTGATGGCCATGAAGAAACTTGAACAAAAGCACAGCTATAGCGATCGCGATGTGATGCTCTATGCTATTGGCATCGGCATGGGATCCGATCCCTTGGACGAGAAGGAGCTCGCTTTCGTGAACGAGGCGACGATGACGGCGCGGCCATTGAAGGTCGTACCGACGTTTGCCTCAGTCGCAGCCGGCTTCGCCGAACCCGGCGAGTTCAATCTGAACTCCATTGCGTTGGACGGCGAGCGGGATATCACGTTTCACAGTACACTTCCGCCAGCTGCGCATATCACGGCCGATTCTTGCGTGGTTGCCGTCTACGACAAAGGCAAGGACAAGGGGGCAGTCATCCGCTTCCATACCTTGCTGAAGGCCAGCCCGGGCGAACCATTAGCGACTCTGGTGACATCGTACTTTGCGCGCTGGGACGGCGGCTTCGGCGGCTCCTCCCATGGCCAGCCCCAGCCACATCAAATGCCGAGCCGAACTCCCGACCGGGTGGTCGACGTTCCAACTCGTCCTGATCAAGGGCTGATTTACAGGCTTTGCGGCGACCGCCACCCGCTGCATTCAGATCCGGAATCCGCTAAGAAACTTGGATTTGAAAAGCCAATCCTTCACGGCATGTGCAGCTACGGAATTACCTGCCGCGGTATTCTCCAGACCTATGCCGATTACGATCCAAGTGCCATTAGGCGGCACGCTGCGCGGTTTTCATCGCCCGTCTACCCCGGGGAAACTGTGACTCTGGAGATGTGGAAGGATGGAAACTTCATCTCGTTTGAAGCGAGCGTGAAGGAGCGCGGCGTTACGGTTGTTAAGAACGGCCTGACAGTGCTTGGCTGACATCGCTCGTGCGGCGGAGTGAATTGGAGAGATTTGCCCGGTTATTCCGCGAAAGGTTTCCGATCCCAAAAGCTTTGCGAGCTTTGTGTCGCCAGTCGCTTTGCCATGCTGCGTTGAACGAGTGCTTTAGTTCGCGCCGAGAAACAGATCCTGCTAAATGGTCCGGACGCATGGACTTCGAAGCCACTCACACCGGTGGTGTTACCGGTTTCGCCACCGAAAAAAGATGCACCAACGAGGAATTTCAACGGATCGAGCTGATAATTGGTGGAATTCGGCGCCAGTAGATCGATACGCTGGGTTGTTGTAATAGCGGCTGTAAACGAAACCGGTCGCGCGGAGCCGATGCTCGCGGCGTTCCTGAGCCGTTTCCAAAAGCTCGCTTGCGTCGAGCGCTAGTCTCCATAGGTTGATTCGTACAAGGAGGCGATCCTGCACTGGGCCCCTCGCATCATGGGACCTTTCAAAGAACTACCCTCATCGAACCATATTCATCTTACGAAGAACAAGAGAGTGGAAGTGCTAGACAAGACCGGTGCCCCTCTAGATTTCGTCGCAAGGATCCAGAGCAATGAGCTACAGCGCCTTGCTCGCTATCTCTGTCTCGACGATTTTGAGCCGGCGGCGCGGCGCATCCTGCCGAAGTACCTTTATAGCTATGTTGCCGCTGGTGCCGAGACCAGTGCCGCGCTGAGGGACAACCATAGAGCCTTCGGCCAATTCGGCTTTGTGCCGCAGGTGCTCAAGGACGTTTCAAGACGCGACCAAACGGCCACGCTGTTTGGCAGAACCTACGCCTCGCCATTCGGCATTTCGCCCATGGGGGGATCGGCATTATGTGCCTATCGCGGGGACATCACGCTGGCGCGCGCGGCGAGGGCCACTGGCGTACCAATGATCCTCTCGGCGTGGTCGCTAATCAGGATGGAGGAGGTGCGCCGCGAGAATGACGCCAGCTGGTACCAAGCCTATCTCCAAAACAATGAGGCGCGTATCACATCGGTGGTCGATCGAGCCGCAGCAGCCGGTTACGACACCTTCGTCGTCTCTGCGGATGTGGCCGTGTCGCCAAACCGCGAGCAGTACAGACGGCACGGCTTCCAGGTACCGCTCGCGATAACGCCTCGCGTATTCTGGGACACGATAACCCATCCCCGATGGCTGTTGAACACATTTGTGCGCACCGTAGTCAAGCACGGCATGCCTCACTTTGAGAATATGGACGCGACACGCGGTCCATCTGTGATGGCGAAAACCTCGGTGCACGATGAGGATCGCCGCGATCAGCTCGCTTGGAAGCACGTCGAGCTCATCCGCCGGCGCTGGAAGGGTAAGCTCGTCGTGAAGGGGATGATCTCGCCAGAAGATGCGAGGATCGCGCGCGAGAGCGGTGTCGACGGAGTGGTGCTCTCAAACCACGGCGGCCGTCAGCTCGATTACGCCGTTTCTGGATTGCGGACCTTGCCAGAGATAGCTGCGAGTGCCAAGGGGATGTCGGTGATGCTGGATGGCGGCATCCGCCGCGGTTCCGACGTGATCAAGGCGCTCGCGCTAGGAGCGAACTTTGTGTGGATCGGTCGTCCTTTCCTCTATGCCGCGGTTGCTGCCGACCAGCCAGGTGTCGAGCGGGCGATCACGCTTTTGCAGGCCGAAGTTGATCGCGACCTCGCGCTGCTCGGTATTTGCAGTCTCTCCGAAATCACACCGGACCTCCTGCGCAAACTCTGATACGGTTGTGTTGAGGTGCATGCTGCTCCGAAAAGTCCGTGATTGCCGGGAGTTCCCGGCGGCGTCGCCTGGCATGGTAATCATGGCGCCTTCGTTCGAAAGTACGCCCACGACGAATGCCGCCGGATTGACGCGGGCGCGCGGGGTCGGCGAGCTATATGATAGGGTTGGGTGAAGATCAGGTGGCTTGCTGATCGTCGGCGTTACTGGCTTGGCGCAGAAGAAGCCAAGGAAGTTAAATCTGGTATGGGGCGACAATCAGGATGAGAACGCGTATTGCCTCATGTATAGATGCTCCCGGGTGCGATCGGTTGCCTCATTTATTTTGCTCCTGGCTTGAGTTGAGGAGGAGGCCGGGTGCGGAGATGGCCGGGGTTTCGGAGCGCCCGGCCTCCACCGCTGGTACCTCGCACGTTATTGGGGTGTTGTGACCTCATACCCTGGCGGCATTTTCTCGCTAGGAGCGAACAGCAGCGCATTCGCTTGCTCGCTGCGCCGGGATTTCAGCCGACGTTGAAGGGTTCGAAGAAGTTTGTTAGTACTTCTGCGGCGAGGAGTTCTTCCAGCATCGCCTGGTGTTCGATCGTCCATCACTGACAACCTCATGGGCGAGGCACTGCTGCGGGCGCTCATCCACGAGAGCCTGTCGATGGCCACCAGGAGCAAGCCGATCAAACTTCCGATCTGTCAGGGGTGATTCCCATCTGATCTGGTAGCTGCCCGACCAACGCACCCAGTGGTTTAATTCGTTTGAACCAAGGAGGCCACCAAGCTGCCCGTAAGACTTGTCCAGAACCGCCCCTTTGGCCCGATGCCATCAAGCCGCCTGTCGCGCCGACTCATCTAGGCGGCGGGGGTGTATGTTTGGCAAATGGAATGGAGAACAAAAAACGCAACAGCGAAGCATGCTTGACCGACAACGCGGCTGAGCCATTCCGCCGCTGCAGTGGCAAACACGTCGTTGTGTCTTTTCGAGCAAAACCCACGACAGTCGTCGCTTCTGGCACACTTGAAACACACCGCATCTAGCGGGCGACGCATAGGTCGCGTGGCAGGAGTGGTGGCCCAGGATCGACTTGCGAGATGTTCATTTCGTCCGGAGAAGATAGCGAATGCATCGAGTTTTTGTTACCGACAGGAGCGGCTTTCTTGGGTCGCATCTTTGTGACCGCTTGATCGAGCATAGTAACGATGTTCTCTCGAAGACCAACATTAAGCATTTGTTGCAAAACCGAACTTTCGAGGTAATGCGGCATGATGTGTGTTTCCCGCTGTACATTGAGATCAATCGGATCTTTAATCTAGCGTGTCCGCCGCCGCCGATACGTTACCGGCATGACCCGATACAGACGACTGAGACCAGTGTCCACGGCGCGATCAATACACTTCCGAGATTTACCGCGACCCAGAGACTCACCCGCCGGTCGAAGGCTGTTAGGGGCCGGGTCAATCCGATCGGTATGAGCAGCTATTACGACGGTGCGCTGAGACTTTTCTTTTCGACCCGGAACTCTCGTTCGAAATCAAGGTGGTGCACATTTCAATACTTACGGCCGCGCATGCATCCTAACGGCGGGCGCGTGGCCGGTAATTTCATTGTCCAGGCGCTTCGCGGCAAGCCGATCACGATTTTTGGTGACGGCACGCAGACGCGCAGCTTCTGCTATGTCGATGATATGATTGACGGCATATTGCGCTTGATGGACACGCCGACCGAATTCACCGGGCCGGTCAATCTCGCCAACCCGAGCGAATTCGCAATGCTGGGGCTCGCGGAAAAGGTAATCAAGATCGTTAGCGGCAAGGCATCGCTTAATTTCAAGGCTCTGCCGCAGGACGATCCGAAGCAGCGTCAACCGGACATCGAAACAAGTTCTCGACTGGAAGCCTCGCGCCTCTATGGACGATGGTCTCAATCAGACCGCCGCCTTGTTTCCGCAAGCTGTTGCGTGTGTGATGTCGCAGCTTACGATCGTTACACCGGTTTATGAAGATCGCGACGCCTCCAGTCGCCTGTTTGGTGAACTGTGCGCCGCGCATGGCCAGGAAGTTTTTATCGGTCGACCTCGGCTATGTTGTCGAAAATCCGCCAGAAGCGACATGTGTGCTGATAGGTTCGGACGGACAGGACCTGCCGGTCACAATTCGCGATCTCAGTGTCATGTTTTGCGGCGTCGTCGACGTCTTCCAAGTACTTTCGCTATCTTCTTGGCCGGATCTCATGAGATTGAACCCCACGTCGGATTTCCTTGTCAGCGTCGTCATGCAGGCTGTCGTCTCGTACTATGGCAATAGGAAACTGGTTTAGAAAGAGCGAGGCTTCCATGCTGACTAAAACTAATTGGAGTAGCAAGAGCATAGCATCGGTTGTGATGACGTTGATTTTCGCCGGCCTGTATGCTGGCGTGTATTTCGTGCATATCTATTGGTTCTCGGTTAATGTGATTCTCTATTCGGCGATTGGCGATGCGCTAATCGCCGCGATTTTGGCCGGTTTCCTGGCTCTTCTGCTACGGCGCCGGCTACCGCTTACCGGGTTTGAACGCGGGTTGATGTTCATCATCTGGTGTGTGACCGGGTATGCGGCTGCCATTTCCGGTCCGACCGTACTTGATCGCTTATTTTCCTTCTACATTCTCGAAAAGCTTCAGCAGCGCGGCGGAGGAATTCGCGAAGACGCTATCCCGCTGGTCTCCCTTGAAGAATACATGGCGGAACTCCGGCTCATCGACGTGCGGCTGACCGAGCAGTTGCAATCGGGCACGATTGAAATTGTGAACGGCTGCGTTCGATTGACAGAGAAAGGGCAGCGGATAGCGAGCTTCAGTCGCTTCGTGCGAAAGAACCTGCTCGCCAAACACCGGCTTCTGGCGGGCGTCTACACGGACGCTCTGGTAGATCCATTTAAGAACAGCAAGCACGGACCGCAAGGATACGAGTGTCGTTGACGATCTTGAAGCAACGAAATGGAACCACCGACGCCGTCGTTGACGTAGTTGGGAAAGAAGCGCCTATCATCTTTTACCTCCCCGGGAGGATTGCGATCCGTGCGGGATCCCTAGCTACTTGCGTTCTCCGTTGCTCTTGTCGCGAGTTTTCAGGTTGCAGGCGCAGCTGCGGCCGAAAACAATGAAGCGTCAAGAAATGAAACCAGCAGCCGGGGGAATTTCATCTCGGGTTCAGAACTTAACGGCCGCCAACCCCAACGGTCCCGCCGCAAACCGTGTGCGGTCTGAGGCGACAGGGCTTATCCCGTCCACTGTTTACGCTCTTTGTGATGCCGATCGCTTCTGACTTTTCGCACTGATAGCTGGTCGTCCGTGAAGAGCAGCTAAGCAATTGAGCTGGGATCGGATTATTCGTTGTGGCCTTTTTGGGGATTGCAGGGTTTTGATGGTTCGGGCATCGGAACCCTGCAATTTCGTTTTGAGGATTCCATCGAATCGCCAGTCATGATTCCGTCCTCGCATCGGAGGTGGCGATGCGACCGAAGAAGCCCAAAGCGACGATCGGGCGATCTGTTCCGGGCCAGGTTGGACCAGATCATCAACATGAAGCACGAACTGGTTCAGCTTGCCGGCAAGGTCGACTGGGACTGGATCGACGGCGAGATCGCGCCGCTCTAGCGAGAACGGCAGGCCGGGCCTCGCGACCCGCTTCATGATCGGGCTGCTGCTGCTCAAGCACATTTACGGCTTGTCCGATGAGGGGGTGTGCGAGCGCTGGGTCCACGACCCGTATTTCCAGTACTTCACCGGCGAAGAGTTCTTTCAGCACGCGTTCCCGCATGAGCGCTCGGACCTGAGCCACTGGCGCAAGCGGCTTGGCGACAAGCTGGAGCTGTTGCTGGCCGAGAGCTTGCGGGTGGCACACGAGGCCGGCGCGTTGCGCAGCCAGGACCTCAAGCGGGTGACGGTCGATACCACCGTGCAGCCGAAGGCCATCACCTTCCCGACCGATGCCAAGCTCTTGCACGCGGCGATCAAGGGGCTCAACCGTCTGGCGAGGAAACATGGGGTCAAGCTACGGCAGTCCTATCTTCGCATTGCCAAAACCGCGACAATGATGGCGGGGCGCTACGCCCACGCCAAGCAATTCAAGCGGCATCAGCGGCAGTTGCGCATCTTGCGCAGCCGACTAAGCCGGATCCGCGATCTCCGCCGCAAGATCGAAGGTCAGGCCGTGCTCGAGAACGCCTTCGCCCTCCCGCTCGGCTGGGCCTCGCAGATCCGCTCGCAGCAGCAGCGCCAGCGCGGCTGGAAGCTTTATTCGTTCCATGCTCCAGAGGTCGAGTGCATCGGCAAGGGCAAGGCCGCCGCGCCCTACGTGTCATCAAGCGCGAGCTGCGCCGCCGCTCCGCCATCGAGCCCATCATCGGACACCTGAAGGCCGATGGTCACCTCGGCCGATGCTACCTCAAAGGCCGCCTCGGCGATGCGGCTAACGTCATCCTCTCCGCCGTCGGTCACAACTTGTATGGGGTGTTTCCTGTCAAGAGCTCTTAGGCAATTCTTTTCCTTTGGGTAGGGCAGTCGTGTGACGTCAAGTTCAGCAAATTGATCGTTGGGGTCCCGACGAAGCCATCCCCTCGGAGCCGCCGTCGCTCGCTTGCCCCAAAGCGCAGCGCTGGCGAGCGACGGCGGCGGAGAGGGGGGGCCCATCCCCTTGGTGGGCCTGAGCATGGTCGGGCGGCAGGGCGTAACCACAAACTCTCCATGGCATGGCGATTGAGAGACATTCCGAGGGAGCTTGCAATATCCGGCGGGCCATCGCGCCGCGTACTTGTATGCGGTCGAACGCAATCTTCGACCATGATGCAGCAATGCGCATCCCAAGCGAAGCTCGGGCAGCGGGCCCATTCTTCCGCGAGGTCATATGGACCAAGTTGTGGCTCGGGTCACCGCCACCTCGGAGTATCAGGGTTTAGGGGGTGCTTCCCCCAAAGGCCCAATCGAGGTGTCTTGTCTCGCGTTCATGCTACCGGGGGTAACTTGATCCCTACAGGTATTTCGCCTGTCGTCGTCAGGCGCCAGAATGCAATGAGCAATTTACGCGCCAGCGCCACGATCATGGTCTTGCGCGCGCCGCGCGCGTCGGCCGCGCGAGTGCGGAACCATTGGGCTAATGCACTGTCCTTTTGGAAAAGGAGAAAGCGCCAGGCCAGTTGGATCATCCCACGCCGTACCCGAGCATTGCCGGCGCGTGCAAGGCCTTTCTCCCGTCGTCGCTTGCCGCTTTCATCAGGAGCGCCCGTGAGGCCCGCATAACGCGCGACTGCTCTGCGATCTCTCAATTGCCGGGAGAGGATCTCATGCACGAGCATGTCCGCTGTTTCGATTCCAACGCCAATGATGCGCGCCAGCAATTTGACCATCGCGTGCGCTCCGCTCTCGGAAACCTGCAAACGTTGTAATCGAGCCGCCTCGATCTCCCTGATCTGCTCCCTGACGAGGCGAAGGCGTGCCATGTCCCGGCGCATCTAGGCGACAGTGTTGGGCGGCAGAGGCACCCCTTCCGGCGTGCGCAGCGTGTCAAGTCGCTCTGACGCATAACGCAACGTCGGCTTGAAATTGCGAATACCCAGGCGAATGAGGCACGCCTTCAATCGATTGACAATGCTGGTTTGTTGGCTGACATGGTTCTCACGCTCGCGGTTCGGACGCCGGGCGTCCTCTTCATCGAGACTAGGGATTTCTGTCATTTGGCAATGGTTCGGCTCGCCGCGTAGCCAACCGAGCAGAGCGCGCTTCAAATGCTCGGTGTCGAGCCGATCGGTTTTAGCCCGCCGGTGTTCGCGGGGGACGGCGACGCTTGTTGAGTGGATAACGAAC
The DNA here is from genome assembly GCF_044908355.1 of Bradyrhizobium sp. USDA 336. NCBI lineage: Bacteria > Pseudomonadati > Pseudomonadota > Alphaproteobacteria > Hyphomicrobiales > Nitrobacteraceae > Bradyrhizobium > Bradyrhizobium sp. USDA 336. The sequence goes on from NZ_JBIYDC010000002.1 coordinate 7,491,963, forward strand.
GCCTCGACGCCACGAGCCCGCAGCCAGCGAGCTAGCCAAAAACCATCGCGCCCCGCCTCAAAGGCGACCGCTATGCGTGTGATCGCGTGCCCACACTCTGTCGCCTCCTCGCGCCAGCGGTGTAGCAACTGGATCAGCGCGTCTTCGTCGGCGCCAAGCTTCTTCAACGGATGACGATCCAACCCGGGAACGATTCCAGCGACGAGCCAGCTTGAGAGGCTCATCTCAATGACTACGATCAGCGTGCTATCTTGTTCCAGGACCGTGGAAGACCGGCCGAGATCGTTTGCCTTTTGCATGGGGTGCTCCATTGCTCATGACCAGCCTTAATACTCTCACGCCTTTGCCGGTCGCCCCATAGTATCTTCCGCCGTATCCTCGCCTGGCTGAGGGCTCTTTGGTGCCTGATCCTGACCACCCTCATCGCGGCTGCCAGCGACTGCTCACCGCTCAAATCGGTTTCTTAACGGACGACTAGCTGAACTCAGTTGGACCGTGCAGCACAACAAGCGGACCTTCCGCGGTACGGCACCAGCACATCTCGATTGGAAATAGCCCGGTCAGAATGTCCGCTGCGCTGACGGGGTCATAAGAGAAGAAGCGGTAGGCTGCCCCCTGGTATACGCCCGATCTGGCAGACGAGCGGAATGCTTTGTCCGAAGCACTTCCAATCCGTGAGCAGTTTGTCGAATCTGTCGCCGAGCCGCGCGTTCCTAAAGTCGCATCCGCCACTCTCTCGATCAATCCAAGATTCACATTGCATAGCACTGCACACAGCTTTTGGCGATCCATCCCTTAATGTCAGTCCATAGAGCCCCCCTCGCTAATCAGGCGCTCAGCAACGAGTCATAAGTTGATCCTTTCGAGTTAAGATTTCGTCGATCAGCGGATCTGCCCGAGTGGTCAGAGTTAGGGGTAATTGAAAGCACCACCAGAGACTTACATTTGAACTTCAGGCGCGGTCCCGACCAACCTGCGTAGCATGCTGAGCGCGATCAATCCTCCACGGCGTGATTCATTTCGATATGGCCAGTCTGCTTCTCAGAGCCGATGATCCCGACCAGCCCGCCGAGGCGCCCACGATGAAGTAGACAGCGCCGAACGGATCGAGACGACGGTTCCATCCGTTTGCGCAAGTCCGGCATAGCCGAAGGCGATCATCATCGTCGCCTCGCGCACGCCCCAGCCGGCGATCGAAATCGGCATCGTGGTAATTAGCATAATCGGCGGGGTCAGCATGAGCAGCTGCTCGAGATCAGCGGGCACCTGGATCGCGCGCACACAGCACCAGGCGATTACGACCGCCAGCAGATGAGTAGTGAACGACAGCATAGCAATTTTCGGTCCGCTTTTCTTGCTGAAGATCACCTGGTTGGCAATCGCCGAGCAGGCCTGGAAGTGTTTGGTCGGCCACCGGCTCTTCAGCCACGCCTGTTCCAGATGGCCGAGCAGCAGAAAGCCCACCCCTCCGGTGAGTGGTACGAAACCGACAAAGACCAGCGCGAGCCGGCCATTGGCGTCGCCGATCGTCGCGTAGCTCCAGGGCAGGCTTGCAACGATAATGAACGCCAGCGCAATCAGGCCGACAGCGCGATCGATCAGGATCGAATAGGTCGCCGCGCGCCAGCCGGCGCCAGTGCGGCTGACGAGCCAAAGCCGAACCGCGTCGCCCCCTATGGATGAGGGCAGAGTCTGGTTGAAGAAGCTACCGATCATGTTGAAGCGGAATGCCCTTAAGGTTGCTTAAAGGCGCATGGCACAGACCGGAAATCTCGCGCCAGCGCTGCGCGCCGAGGAAGATCTGGAAGATGGTGACCGCAATGGCAAGCGCGATCCAGAGCGGCTTGATATGGCTCAGCCGCAAGCGGATCGCAGCGAAATCAATCCCGCTCAGAGCGAGGTAAAGCAGCCCGACTGACAACGCCACCAGGGTTATGAAGATGAGAAATCCGCGCGTGACCAACCAGCTCGCGGGGCGGCAAGACCTGGCTGTAGCAAGTCACGTCGATTGATAACGCCAGGTCGCAAATCCGAGACGCTACCATAAGGGACTTCGAGAGCCGAGAGAGCGCCCGCGTTTAACTCATCGGGTTTTAGACTTCATGCCCTCAGTTGTGGTAGGGAGCGCCTGCCTTTACGTTTTACTAATCCGGATCTATACTTTTGTTGCGCAAACAGTGCGCTATGGCAAACAGTGCGCTATGGCAAACAGTGCGCTATGCAGGTCTCCAAATGATTGAAGCTGGCGTTTCCGATCACCGCCAAATCGGCAGCGAGTTTTCGGACAACCAGTTCGATGAACTCTTTCCTCCCGGTTATTCGCGACACTATTGGCGCCGCGCTCCGAGTGTCATTGTGAAGAGCTATGTCCACGCGCTTTGCGGCCTGAGCGACACGCTCTCGAAATCGGCACTGCCCGTGGCCATTACGTTAGGGTCTTGCGCAAAGCCGGGTTCGACGCGTCGTCTGCGATCTGGGCGATCCTTGGGTCTACCAGGAGGCGAGACCATTCGTCTTTAAGAAAACTGATTTCGCCGACGTTGATAAGAAGCTGCGCGACCGCGTCACCACGGTTTTGCTCTTGGACGTGCTCAAGCACATCGAGCAGCCTGTCACATTCGTCGAAGCAATTTTTCGTGCCCCTTCCGGCCCTGCGTTAGCTAATGATCGCACTGCCAGCGCGGCAGGAGTTGTGGTCGAAACTTTGATGAGCGTTACGGCCATTTTCTACGCTACGATTTTACTGAATTTCGCAAATTGCGCTAAGGTCCCGTCTTTCGATCGAACAGTTACCTCTTTCATGCTTTATATGTGCCGACCTTATTATTGAAGACGCTAGTCACGTGAATCTAAAGTTCGCCACATAAAGTCTTTCTTTGTGACAGAAGCGTTTGACGGACGCCAAAATCTGGTCGGCGGACTTGCTCCATTTGAATGGCTTCGGGTTTTTGTTGTGGAGTTCGATGAAGGTGCGGATGTCGGCCTCGAGCTGCCTGACGGAGGTATGAACGCCTCGCTGGATCTGCTTTCTGGTGAGTTCGGCAAACCAGCGCTCAACCTGGTTGATCCAGGACGCGGAAGTCGGCGTGAAGTGGACATGATAGTGCGGCCGGCGAGCGAGCCACGCTTTGATCTTAGGTGTCTTGTGGGTGGCGTAGTTATGGTGGACGCCCCCTGACGGCATCGCTGTGCCAAAGTGGTGTCGGTGATCATCACTTGAACGAAGGCGTCCATGTCGGAAGTTAACACAATCGGGTTGGATCTGGCGAAGAATGTGTTCCAGGTGCATGGCGGGGATCCGTCGGGAAGTGTGCTGTTCAGGAAAAAGCTGCGCCGCGATCAGGTGCTTGGGTTCCTTGCCACGCAACCGACCTGCACGGTCGCCATGGAGGCATGTGCCGGCGGCCATTACTGGGCGCGGGAGATTGCGAAGCTGGGACATGCTGTCCGGCTGATTGCTCCAGGTTACGTCAAGCCTTTCGTGAAGCGGCAAAAGAACGATGCCGCTGACGCCGAAGCGATCTGCGAAGCAGCCCAGCGGCCGACCATGCGGTTCGTGGCCGTGAAGAGCGAAGAGCAACAAGCTGCGGCCATGGTGTTTCGCGTTCGTGACCTTGTGGTGCGCCAGCGGACCCAGACCATCAATGCGATACGTCGGCATCTTGCTGAACTCGGACTGATGGCCGCGCAGGGGCTCGTCCATGTGACGAAGCTTGCGGTGATTGAGAAGGATTCCACCATCCCCGAAGCTGCCCGCCCGATCCTGTTTCTCTCGTTGAGCAGCTACGGTCGCTGGACGCGAGATTGCCCGGCGCGCCAGAGAGGATGCCGAAGCCCGGCGCTTGATGACCATTCCCGGTATAGGACCGATCACCGCTACAGCACTGGCAGCGTTGGCCCCATCTGCTCAGATCTTCAAGAGAGGTCGCGATTTTGCGGCATGGCTCGGCCTCACGCCGCTGCAACGCTCCTCGGGCGGCAAGCAGAAGCTCGGGGAGACATCCCGGATGGGCGAACGAACCTTGTGTCGCCTGCTGATCATCGGAGCCAGCGCCACCGTGCGCTGGGCCATGCGAAAGGGATCGATGACGGATGCTTGGCTCTCGCGGATGCTGAAGCACAAGCCGCCCATGCTGGTGATCGTCGCCTTGGCCAACAAGACGGCGCGCATCGTATGGGCGTTGATGGCCAGAGGCGGCATTTACCGGGCGCCTCCTCGAGCGGACTACCCAAGTGTGAGAAGGTCGAACGGAGAGTATGGCGCTACGGTCAAAGAGACGGGATCGGGAAAACCAGATCATGGATACGTGCTTCGAGCACGCGAGGTTGAGTTGGACCCGTTCCGCGAACTCCCATACGGGCCGGCCGCATGTGACAGCCGCATCAGAGGCCGGACACTTGTCAGCACCCGACCACGCTCTGCGCTCTTTGAAAAGATTCTTCTTACATCGACGGGGCGTCCACACATGTCCATGATGACGATGTCGCCCGGCTGGAGCTGCGGAACGAAAATCTGCTGAACGTAGGCGCGGAAGCATTCGCCGTTGATCGGGCCGTCGAACAGGCAAGGCGCCGCGAGGCGGTCACAGCGCAAGGCGCCAAGGAATGTCAGCGTCCGCCAATGACCATGTGGCGTGAAGCTGCGCACGCGCCCGCCTTTTGGCCCCCATTGACCTGCCCCTGCGTATTTCCTCCAGATCGAGTTAGGGTCCGGCCCGAAGAAGGACGGACAGATGAAGCGAGCAAGGTTCACGGAAGAGCAGATTATCGCGGCATTGAAGGAGCATGAGGCTGGAGCAAAGACGGCCGACCTGGCTCGCAAGCACGGGGTCTCGGAAGCAACGATTTACAATTGGAAGGCTAAATTCGGCGGCATGGACGTTTCAGAGGCGAAGCGGCTGAGGGCGCTGGAGGACGAGAACGCTAAGCTGAAGAAGCTTCTAGCCGAGCAGATGCTCGATGCGGCCGCACTTCGCGAGCTCCTTTCAAAAAAACGGTAGGGCCCGCCGCCAAGCGCGCTGCGGTCGCGCATCTGCAGGCCGTCATGAGCCTGTCGGAGCGGCGGGCCTGTTCGATTGTCGGAGCGGTCCGGAAGATGATCCGCTATCGCTCCAGCCGTCCTCCGGACGCGACTCTCCGTGGCCGGCTGCGTGACCTTGCCAACGAGCGGCGGCGGTGCGGCTACCGCCGGCTGTTCGTGCTGCTGCGGCGGGAGGGTGAGCCATTGGGGATCAACCGGATCTACCGGCTTTATCGAGAAGAAGGGCTCACCGTCCGCAAGCGGCGGGCTCGCCGCAAGGCCGTGGGGACCCGTGCCCCGATCCTAGTCGAGGCGATGCCCAACGCGCGCTGGTCGCTGGATTTCGTCCACGACCAATTCGCCAACGGTCGGCGCTTCCGCATCCTCAACATCGTCGACGACGTCACCAAGTAATATCTGGGCGCCATTCCGGATACGTCGATCTCAGGACGACGCGTCGCTCGCGAACTGACGGCCGTCGTCGAACGACGCGGCAAGCCAGGAATGATCGTGTCCGACCACGGCACAGAGTTCACCTGCAATGCCATGCTCGCCTGGTGCAGGGACGCAGCCATCGACTGGCACTTCATTGCACCGGGAAAGCCGATGCAGAACGGCTTCGTCGAGAGTTTCAACGGCCGGATGCGTGACGAGCTGCTCAACGAGACTCTGTTCTTCGATCTCGACGACGCCCGCGCCAAGATCACCAATTGGGTTGCCGACTACAATCTTCAGCGGCCTCACTCGTCGCTGAAATACATGACCCCCGCGGCTTATGCCGCCCACCTCACCGCAACGGACGATCGGCTACGCAACCCCGACCAGCTCCGCCGATCGTCCGTTGCTCCAACCGCGCCACTTGGCGTACAAAACCCCCAGGCTCTAACCGCGGCCGGATGAAAGTTCGGTGGCAGGTCACCATCCGCGCAGTGGGGCCATGTTGGTTTTGATCCAGGTCTCGTCGATAAAGACCAAGCGTCGGGAATCGAGGTTGGCCTGCCATGAACGCCAGCGCTGGCGTCTACGCGCGATGTCGGAGCGAGCTCGCTCGAGGGCGAGCAGCGTTTTTTGAACCGCAGCCCTTCACGCCGTAGAAAGAGCCAAACCGCATTGTGGGAGACCTTGATCCCGCGCGCGGCGAGTTCGTCCTTGAGGGCGTGAAGCGTCAAATGCGGCGTCTGACCGATCCGTTCCATGATGAAGGCGCGATGCGGCTCAAGTACGGGCTTGCGATGGCCGCCCATCTTGCCGGGCGCTACCGAGCCGGTCGCTCGATAACGCTGCGACCACTTCACAACTGACGACACCGCAACCCCAAACCGCAATGCCACCGAGCGGCAGCTCTCGCCCTTCGCAACTGCCGCAACCGCCCGCTTACGCAGATCATTGGAAATTGGTCGGACCACCGGATGCTGGCCTCCAGCCCAGCCAGCATGGTGAATCAGAAACACACTGATTTGGGAATCTTGAGGGTTCTGTGAGGTCGCGGGGCAAAGGCCAGTCGCGCGCGCGGTGGCGCGTGCGACCTCATAGAAGCCGGATTGAACGAAGCTGCGGAGTTGTGGGCGCTATGGCGATAGTGCAGCTGGTCCAACTGCGGAGAAGGCGCGCCTGTGGTCGCCGCGCGTCGGCGCGATATTGATCGGACGTGAGCGGCGCCATTGCTTGGGCCGAGAGCGCGATGCCGCGAGCGATTCGCTGTGCTGTGATGCGCGGCCGAATGACTGACAGGGTGAGCGGTGACGAGGGCGGCCACGGCGACATCGAACGTTGCCACCGAGAAGGTGATCCCGGAACGGGTGAATGGTGCAGGCGCTGGTCATGACGTGTCACAACGAAATGGATGGTCGCGGGCGCAGGCTCGCGGGATGACGTCGATGCGCCGCATGGTGCCGCCGCAACGTGGGCAGACGGGGGTCTCGCATTGGTGAGGGGATCATCGCCGGCTTCTTGATCAGTCGGAGCGTTGCGAACGTCAAGGAGCTGACGGCAGAGGGCGATTCTATCGTTGCGTCCGCCATTGGCGAGGAAGCCATAGTGGCGGATGCGATGAAAGCCGTCCGGCAGGGTGTGCAGTAGAAAGCGCCGCATGAACTCATCGGCATCAAGCGTCATCACTTTGGCTTTACGAACTGCCGATAGTCCTTCCAGGAAAAGCTCACCTTGTCGTCGGCAAGCGAGATCAGCCGACTGTTGGCGATGGCGACGCGATGCGTATAGCGGCCGAGATAAGCCAGCACCTGTTCGGGCCCGCCGAATGGCGGCTTGGCATAGACCACCCAGTCGGTCCGTCGCAATTGATCGAGGCGCCGGGCGAACGCGGCGGGATTGGCGAGCTGGGCGAGATCGCCAAAGAAGCCCAACTCGCCGGCCGCGAAGGTAGCTTGCAGCTCTTGCAGGAACAGGCGGCGGAACAGCCGGGAGAGGACGCGCACCGGCAGGACGAAGCCGGGCCGGCAAGCGACCCAGCGCGTGCCATCGAGCGAGGGTCCACCGCCGGGCACGACGCAGTGGAGATGCGGATGGTGTTTGCAGGGTCTGGCCCCAGGTATGGAGAACAGCGGTCACACCGAGCTGAGCGCCGAGATGCTTGGGATCGGCTGCGATGGTGGTGAGCGTCTCGGCCGCGCAGCGGAACAGAATGGCATAGACCACCGCCTTGTTCTGGAAAGCAATCTCTCTGGCCGGCGCCGGCAACGTAAAAACGACGTGGAAGTACGGCACGGGAAGGAGTTCGGCTTGTCGCTCGGCAAGCCATTGCGCGCACGCCGAGCCCTGGCACTTCGGGCAATGCCGATTGCGACAGGAGTTGTAGGCGATGCGAGTGGCACCGCAGTCGTCGCATTGCTCGACGTGGCCACCGAGCACAGCCGTCCGGCATGCCGTGATCGCGCCCATGACGCGCCGCTCGACGCGGCCCAGATGCCCGGCACGGGTTTGCCGAGACGCTTCGCCGTGGCGGCGGAAGATATCCGCCACTTCCAGAACCGGAGCCATCAGGTCCGCTCAGCCGGGCGGCACGACCTCCAGGCGAAGCCGGTCAAGCGGACTTGGCGTACTGCTGATGGTCTTAGTGGCGACTTGGGTGTAGCGCGCCGTGCTGGCCAGACTGGCATGGCCGAGCAGCACCTGGATGAACGCACGTCGGCCCCGTTCTCCAGAAGATGGGTCGCGAAGGTGTGCCCCAGCGTATGCACTGTCACCGACTTGCTCAAGCCGGCCGCCGCATAGGCTGAACGGCACGCGGCATGCAGCACGTTCGGGACGAGCGGACGCTCGGCGTCGCGACCGGGAAACAGCCATCGCTTTGGCCGAGTGAGCCGCCATACGTCCGCAGAATCCTCAAAAGCTGCGGCGAGAGCATAACGTAACGGTCCTTGCCGCCCTTGCGTGCTCGACCCGGATCAACATCCGTTGGCTATCAATGTCGACAACCTTCAAGAGGACCACTTCCGATACGCGCAAGCCTGCGGCATAGACGATGGTCACCGCGGTACGGCTCTTCAGGCTTGGGATTGCTTCCAGGAAGCGAACGACCTCTCGTCGGCGCTCAGCACGACCGGCAGTTTGCGCGGCTTACGCGCATAGGCGATGCGCTCCGGAACGGCGTCATGACCAAGCGTCGCACCGTAGAAGAACCGCAGCGCGCAGACGATCTGGTTCAGCGCCGGCCAGGACATCCCCGTCGCAACCTGATGAACCTGGAAGGCACGGATATCCTCCAGGTCAAGGCGGTCCGGGAAACGACCGAAATATCGGCTCAACTTCGCTACGCGGTTGAGCTTGGAATTGCTGCGTCGCCGGTGACAGATTGCGGACCGTCATGTCCTCGATCATGCGGCGGCGAAGTGGGCTGATCTCAGCCATCGGAATACCTCCTGTCTAAAGGGTTGGGCTTCGAAAACCCGCAATCCTCTCAGACAGGAGGCAATCCTTGCTATGACTCCCTACATGCCGCGCCAGCGGCTTCGTTCAATCCCTCCCGATTCAAATCGCTCGGATTTTGCTCTAGTGGGTCGCCAGCACTGGACATCGATTTTTTCAAAGAGCCTTGCGTGCCTTGGAGCGGCGGCAGTGCAAGGCAAACCCGCATCCGCGTCGTCGAAATCATCGAAGCGATAACGATGGAAGTCAATCGGTTCGCACGCCGACGTACAGCGCCTGTGCAGGCTCGCAGACCTGCCACGCGCGATCCATTAGCGGCACCTTGCCGGACGCGGCGATGAGGCGGTTGATTGCGAACTGCGCGATTTGGTCCAGCGCATTTGCCTCAAGCACCGCTTCTATGGTTACAGGCGGGTGACAGCGACCCTCACGCGGCAGGGCATGGTGGTAAATGCCAACAAGGTCCAGCGACTTATGTCGCGAGGACCATCTGCTGGCCCAGCGCAAGGCGCGTTCCTGAAACCGCCGGCCGACGGGCCCTCGGCCTTTCTCATCGTGCCAAAATCAATGCGCGGCCTAGTGCCGTCGGCACCGGATCAAATCTGGGTCGCCTACATCACCTATGTGCATCTCGCCAAGGCCTTTGCCTATCTCGCCGTCGTTCTCGACGCCTTCTCGCGCAAGGCCGTGGGCTGGGCTTTTGAGGACACACTCGATGCTTCGCTTGCCATTGTCGCGCTGGATGCAGCCATCGATGCCCGACAGCCAAAACCCGGCAGCCTGATCCATCACTCCGATCGCCCAGTACGCCTCCATCGCCTATCGCCAGCGACTAGCCGATCGCGACATCACCATAGGCATGAGCAGATCAGGTAATTCCTTCGACAACGCCAAGGACGAGAGCTTCATGAAGACGCTGAAGAGCGAAGAGATCAACGGCACGGCCTTCGCCGCCCCCGTGAGGCCCGCCGCCGAATCAATAGCTTCATGGCTGACGGCATGCTCTCGGTCGCGGCCAGCACCGCCGCCGGCTTCGACGCGCTGGCGCTGCACTGGGACGTGCTGATGACAGAAGAAGGCGCACGGCAAGACCGCGGACCGAAGCAGGTGGCGGCTCGTCGGTTTGTGCCATATCGCGGAAACCAAGGAGCAGGCGTATCGCGACGTCGAATAATGCATCGAGGTACGCATCCGGCGTAGGCCGCAGGCTGGTTGGTCATTCCCGTTGCCAGCGCGTGAGCAGCTTGGGGTTTTCTTTGTAGAATCTGACGAGCTCGATAGGGTTTTCGATACCAAAGTCGGTGAACGCCTGAACACCATCTTCGCCGACGCCATAGACCCAGATCAGCCCGTCCTCGATCTCCATTTCGATGGCAATGTCGCGCAGCCAGTCTTCGTCTTCACAGGGGTCCTTTGCGACCTGGGTGATGGTGGTGACGTGATGAACCTTGTTGACGTGCGAGGTCATGCCGCTCGAGTAGACAACGCTGATGCCGGCGTCCAATTCCAAGGCAGAAGCTCGTCCAGCCGATGAGCTGGGTGGGCGGCGATGCGGGCAAGGATATCAGTCAACCACGCCTGCGGATCGACGCCGTTCATCTTGGCCGAGACGATCAGGCTGTACATGGCAGCGGCGCGCCGCCCGCCGCGATCAGAGCCGCAGAACAGCCAGGACTTCCGTCCAAGGGCGATGCCTCGCGAGCCTCTTTCGGCGGCATTGTTCGAGAGACAGACGCGGCCGTCCTCCAGGAAGAGAGTGAAGCTCGCCCAGCGCAATTGAACGCCTTGGCCAGGTCGTGCCCCCCAGACAGCTTGGCAAGCTGCTCCCGCATATAGATCTGAAGGTCCTCGGCCACGGGCCGGCTCAGTGTCTGCCGCACCTGAAGACGCTCCTCGGCACTTTTGCCATTGATAGACCGTTCGATCTCGAACAGCCCATCGATCCGCCGCACGACCTCGATCGCGATCGGCGATAGCGGGATTTCCTTTTTGCCGGCGGCCCTGCGCCGCGCATTCTCTTCGATGTCGGCCATGGCGAAGAACGGGCGCCGTCCATGCGACCAGCAGGCAGCCTCCCGGATTGGCCCTGGTTGGCGTCCCGCCAGATAGAGCTGGTTGTATCCATCATAGGCGTCGGCCTGCAGGATACCGGCATAGCGGCCCAAATGCGCCTGAGGATGTTCGCCCTTGCGGTCGCGTGAGTAGTAGAACATTGCAGCCGGCGGGCCTGCACCACCAAAGGGTCGGTCGTCCCGGACGTAGATCCAGCGCCGGCCCGTGTCGGTCTTTCCCTTGGCCAGCACGGGCACCGTCGTATCATCGGCATGAAGCCGCTCGGCCGCCATGACATGGGCTTCCATCAGACTCAGCAGGGGCTGAAGCGCCGTACAGACCGATCCCACGGCATCGGCCATGGTCGACAGCGCGATCGGCACGCCTTCAAGGGTGTAGCGCTCGGCCTGGCGGTTCAAGGGCTGATGCTGGCCGAACTTCTCGAACATGATCATGGCCAACAGACTCGGGCCGGCCCATCCCCGTGCGACGGCATGGAACGGCGCCGGCGCCTGAGTGATCTTCTCGCAGTCGCGGCAGGAGAACTTCTCCCGGACGGTCTCGATCACCTTCCACTGGCGCGGCACCACTTCCAGCGTGCGGGTCACATCCTCGCCGAGCTTGCGCAGGCGATTGCTGCCGCAGCACTCGCATGCCGTAGGCCCATCGATCACTACCCGCTCTCGGGGAAGGTGCTCAGGGAAGGTCTGGCGCTCGGCGGCTTGCGGGCAAATCCGCCCACCGTCGTCGTCTTCGCCACGGCCCGTTCCGCCGCAAGCTCGTCCTCGGTAGCGTCGGCTTCAAGCTTTTCGAACGTCAGCGCCAACTGTTCGATCAGCCGCGAAGAACGCTCCGACCGTTGCCCATAGATCTGATGCTTCAGCCTGGCGATCTGCAGCTTCCGCTGTGCGATCAGCGCTTCGTCTTCCGACGCTTTCGCGCGGGCGAGCGCGAGCTCGGCTGCTATCTCCAAACCCTTCGCGCGCTCGGCTGCCAGCGCCTCTTTCAGGGCGGCAACGTCATCCGGAACAGCGTCCCGATCAGCATTCATGCGACGCAGTGAATCACAGATTGGACGCGGTGGGACTCCCCAAAATGCAAGAAGCTACAGATTCTGCGCTCAGCCCGCGCTCTGCGGCCGCCAGCTCAGCTGCGGATTCCGCCAGTCGATGCCCTCGAGCATATAAGCCATCTGCGCCGCCGAGATCGATACCGCGCCGTCCGACGCCGAAGGCCAGATGAACTTGCCTCGGTCCAGGCGCTTGGCATAGAGCGACATGCCCAACCCATCATGCCAGAGAATCTTGACCAGATCGCCGCTGCCGCCTCGGAAGATGTAGAGATCGCCGGCATGGGGATCGCGCTTCACGCTCTCCTGAACTTAAGCGCCAGGCTTCTCATGCCGCGGCGCATATCGGTGTGGCCGGTCGCGATCCAGACTCTGACGCCGCTCGGAATCGGAATCATCGTCGTCGCAAGAGCTCAAGAACTCGCTGCAGCGCTTCGCCGTCGACGTCACGGTCAACCCGAACGCGACACCCGCCTCCAAGTTCGATCTCGATGATTCCGACCCTTGCGCGCTGCGCAGAGGCCGAAGACGTCCGTTGCGGTGCGCTGATCGATACCGGTGCCGCCACTGCCGTGATCTCAACCGGAACGAGCGCCGGCGCGCCATCCCCGCTCAGCTTGCCTTCGCGCGCCAACCGACGCCATGTGAACAATTGGCTTGTCGATAGCCCGTTGCGTCGTGCCGTCACCGACACCAGACGTGGCCCGCCATAGCTCTCGGTGACGATCTGCTGTTTTTCTTCCAATGTCCAACGGCGTCGAGCGCCCGTCGAGACGACTTCAAGCCGGGAAACCTTCGGCATAGGCATATGGTCAGTCATACGCCTATGTCTTCATCCTCCATCAAGCCGCGCAAGGCGGTCCTCGCCGGAGCGATACGCATCGAGCACCGGTTCCGCTACTTCCAGCAGGTCGCAGCGTTTCCGCAAATGGCTGTGGTCGGCAAGTCAGTCAGCGAGATGATCGAGTTTCATCAACGGCTCCGGTCTCGATGCCATCGGCACGGCGGACACCTGCGCCGCGCAGATCGAGCAGCTGTGGCAGCAGTCGAATGGCGGATTCGGCGCGTATCTCCTGCTCGCGCACAACTGGGCCAATCGGGCGGCGACGGAGCGCTCGTACGAGCTGATCGCCCGCGAGGTGATGCCGCAATTCCAGGGCCGCGCCCAAGCCACCCTCGATGCCGCGCGCCGTGCCAAGGATGTGCGTGAGATTCTTGCGGCGGCACAGGCTCAGGCCGTGGAGGACGCGAGGGCGCGCCACGGCGCCGAGGTCGCCAAGCGAGGCGGCTGAGGGGCATTCCGCCGGGCGTGCCAGAACCGCAGTCATAGGCGCGACGTCCGAAGACGTTGGGCGTCCGCAGAAGCTTGGATCGCAAGACCCGCCCACTGGGCAGGCTATCTACCACGTACGTCGTCGATACCTCACGGGTTCACCCTTCAAACGGTTCGCTCCCGACGATCTCGATTCCGAAGCCCGAGAGACCCTTGAAGTCATGAACGGAGGATGTGAGATTACAGATCGATGAAACGCTCAAACGCGCAATATTTGCGCGCCGACGCCAACTTCGCGCCATTGGCGATTCCGGTCGGCATCTGCCGAATTTTCGTGGGATAAGGGCTCCACGGGAACGCCGGCGGCGCCGTCCCTCAAATAGACCAACACGCCTGATTTACGATTCTTGAAATGGTCCAAGGCTTTCAGCACGCGCCGCGGGCCTTTGAATAGGTCCATCACGGGGTTCGGTTTGTGGAATCGGGTGAGCACGTTCTTCCCGTCGCCGATGTTTCCGTACACAACTGCGACGTGATAGATCGAGTCGAAGGGCGAACGATAGGCGTGACCTTGGAGCTGTCCGATCGAGCTATCGACGGCGAACGACGACACCCGCTTAATAAGTGTCTCTCTTGCCTGACGATAGGCCATCATCCGCAATGGTGACATGCGTGAGATTGTGTTTTTCCGCGAAGGCCGTGACTTGAGCGCCTTTCATCACGGTACCGTCGTCGTTCATCAGTTCGCTTAGCACGCCGACAAGCGGCAGGCCCGACAGTCGGCAGAGATCGATGGCTGCCTCGGTGTGGTCGGAACGCAAGAGGACGCCGCCATCCCGGGCGATGAGCGGAAAGATGTGGCCTGGCCGGGCAAAATCATCCACCGACGTTCGGATTGACGAGCGCGCGGCAAGAAGCGGTTCGCTCCTCAGCCGAGATGCCTGTCGTCATGCCGGGCTTATAATCGATAGAAACCGTGAAGGCGGTGGCGTAGTTGGAGTCGTTGTGTGCCACCATTGGGTCTAGTCGCAATCGACGCGCGTCCTCGGAGGTGACAGGTGCGCAAACGATCCCCGAAGTATGGCGAACGATGAAGGCCATCCTTTCGGCCGTGCAGAGTGAGGCTGCAACGATCAAATCACCTTCACCTTCGCGGTTATCATCGTCGGTGACGACCACGATCTCGCCAGCGGCAAAAGCCTGGATTACTTCGGGGATGGAATGCGCCATTGTTCATACCGCCTTCGGATTTAGATTGAGAAAAGCGGTATGGACCAGAATGTGGAGGAATGCATGGACTGCGCGCCCAAATTCAGGGATTTCACTTGCGGTTTCGGACACGGACCGCCTGCCATGGCTTGCCTGGCAGGCGGACGCCGAACGCTGCTTTTGTGCTGTGCACGACGCCAAGGGGACCGCGAACGGCCGGCGAATGAGGAAGCGGCGCCTTCTGCAAGGGAGTAACGGTCATTTCCCACGCGTCGATCAGATCGATGTCGTAGTCACCATCCTCCATGGGTAGCCCCACCGCCCATTCGAGAGGCTGATGCTCGGCAAAATAGAGATATCTGACGTCTCCGTCCTGTGCTCCGGAGATGCGGTTGAACTCACTCCCGTGTGAGTAGGGCGTCAGACCACGCTTGACGTCCTGCTCGATCAGATCGCGCAAGAAGCCAATTCGCTTCCAGCTTTCGCCACGGAGTTCGCCACCCTTTGCCCACCACAGCAAGTCTTCGGGGTGTATGTACGTCTCGCCGTGCCCTGCATAGCCGCCGCGCATTATGGTGATCCAGAAGCGGTTCACGAGTTCCTGCGCAGTTATGTTTCCCCACGATTGCGAAATGTTCCCTTCGTATTCCGGCTCGTCGTTGATAACGGGCTTGCCCCAAGTGTCACGCCAGGCATACGTACGCTTCACGTCCCAATTTTGAATGCAAACATGATCGACCCAAGGTTTGCGGTGGTCGAAGTTCATGTTCGGATTTCCGTTGTGTATCGACTTGATGTGTCGATTGGGATCGCATTCTTCGATGACGTGGAACAGACGATCCCAGTACTCGACGGGCTTTACGTCGAGCAGGTAGTCGTACTCATTTGCCAACGACCACCAGACGTTCGAGTAGACGGAGAGGCGCGAAACCACATAGCGAAGATAGCGTGTGTCCCGCTCCTCGCCCATCGCGCAATAGCCCCAACGATCGTATGGATGGAATAGGATGATGTCCGCTTCGATTCCCATCTCCCGTAGTCGCATGACCTGCCTGTCGAGATGCTGGAAGGCCGCGACGTTCGGACGATCAAGATCCTCTTTGCCATCCGCTCCGATCTCGAACATGCGCATCAGCGGTTCGTTGTCATTGTAGATATAATGTTTTGGAAAGACGCACATGCGGATCTTGTTGAATCGCGCACGACCGAGGGTTTCGAGCGTCTGCTCCTGCATAGGGAGCGGCTGATGCGTCCAAGCATAGCAAGTCGTGCCGAACGGAAAATATGGCGTGCCGTCGGCATAGGCGAAGTGAAACTGGTTTCTCACGCGGACCGGACCGTGCAAGCCGGCTCTCGCGGGGCCGCACATGAAGATCCCTTCGCGACCGTTCAACTCTGGCCGGTTTGACCGGACTGCGAATCGCCACTCTCCCTCGGTATCGGGCATGAACCGGACGCGCCACCGGTTGTCTCCATCGTAGAAGCCAGGTGCCATCACTTTCCTGTTGCCGAACGAGAATTCCGCGCTCACTGATGCGTCGATGAAGGGGTTCGGTAGGTGCTTCCCCTCCAGCTCGAGCTCGAAAACGTCCTATAGCGCGACTTGCTGCTTCACGGTATTCACTCCTTGTCTGCGCCGGCGGCCAACCCGCCGACGAAATAGCGCTGGAAGATGAGGTTATACGACGACGGCCGGTACAACCGTCGTGACAATGGCCGCATTGAGCGGTCCGTAGTCGCTGCCAAATTCGCCTTGAAAGCCCATAAGGGCGAGCGGCAACGTCCACTTGGTTTTGTTGAGAAGGATTACGAGGGCCATGGCGATGGACGTCGGCAGGCCATCCATAGCGGTGGAGGTTATCGAGCCCGCCATGCCAGCCAACGCTCTTGTATGTGTTCCCCATTGGTTTTGCCGTCCGGGCGTTTCGCCGCATACCAGGGAGTGTCGAACTTGAATGCCTTCGCCACGTTCTCGGGGCTCACGTTCTCGGGGTTTATGCTAAGTAGTGGAGGCAGGTAAGCTGCCAGGTATTTCAGTTGATTTATGTTCGGGCTGGGAAAGCCCGTCTGCGTGAAGCCGGCCGCAATTTCGGCCCGATTCACGTACGCCATGAATTTCTGCGCATTTGCGCTGTTCGGACCGCCCTTAAGAACCGACCAGTAGACTCCGCCTATAGCAGCGCCGTCCCATACCATCTGTATAGGCGCACCCTGCTTAATTGCCGTGATGGCACGGCCGTCAGGAGCACTCGTCATCACGTACTCGCCATTCATAAGCAATTGTATAGGCTCGCCGCCTGCCATCCACCACTTGGTGATGTGCGGCTTGATCTCGTCGAGCTTTTTCAGCGCCTGGTCAATCTTGTCCTCGGTCAGCGGCCAGATGTCCTTATAGGCGACACCATCGGCGCTCAGCGCAAAGCTCATGGGACGATAACCAGTGATACCATCGATGCCCCTCGGTCCTGGGAACTCCTTGACATTCCAGAAATCGGCCCAGCTCTTCGGGCCACCTTTTGGGAACGCGCGCTTATCATAAACCAGCAAAGTCGTGCTTTGGAATGCAAGGACAGCATGAGTGAGGCGAGCAGAATCCGGCACACCTTTGAGCGCTTCGTCGTTCCAAAGGCTGTAGTCGATCGGCATAAACGTGCCAGCCTCCTGCAGCTCTGGGTAGTTGCCAGCTGAGATAAAAGCAACGTCCCAATCAACGCGTTTGGATTGGTTCATAGCCTTGATCTGGGGCTCAGCAAGGTCGGCTGTCACATCGACAACTCTGATGCCCGTCGCCTGGCTGAACGGGTCAAAGACATTCTTGCGCAAGGTTTCCGTAAACGAGCCACCATAACTGTGAACTACCACTTCGCCACTCCCGGCGAGTTTTTCTTGCCCGAAGGCAGCAGTGGCCTTGGCAACCAACGGTACGCTCAACAAGGCAGTCGTTGATTGAAGGAGCGAACGTCGGCTCACGGTAGCGTACGGATATTTCCGAGAATCCTGCTCAGTCATGAATTACCCCTTTTGGAAGCCAGCGCATGTTCTTGAATGTGAAGGGGAGTGCACTTACCCCTGGAGTTAAACGAGATCGTACCGGGCCGATGAGCCGAAATTCTCCAATTGTTGGCGGTAGCTCGACGAAATTCCTCGCCCAACAACCCTTCTGCACCAATTTCGCCACACCCTTTGCGCGCTGGGAACGTCCTCAGGTTCGGCGGCATAGCATGCGATTTGCTGATTTGCGCTTTCTGTCCCCGGCCTCGGCGCTCCTGGACAACATAACTGCCGTTGGCGCATTGGTTCTCGGAGTGCCGTTGGTCCCGTGTGTTGATGAAATGTTGATTGGCTGATCGCCCAGGAGTAACTGACATTCATGCATCTAGATCATTTAGATCATTGCGGCTGCGAGATGGATGAGGCGGTAAAGTTTGGCGGATCGCCAATCATAATGGGTTGCCAAGCATCGGAAGTGTTCGAGCTGCAGAAACAGCGCCCGATGCGGTTTCGCTGTTTGTAGGCGTTAGCGTCATGCGGAATGATGATCCTGCGGGTGCGGTTTGGCGGGATCACCGCCGCGGCGCCGATCTCCGCGATGATCTGTCGGCGACCACGGCATCGCCGCTCTGGCTATCGAGCAGTGCGCGCGCGTGGGTGATGTCATTAACCTGGCAGCCGTGACCTGACGCGGAGCGGACGGCGAAGCGCGTCAGCCAGCATTTATCTTCAACGCGTACGAGCACAGGACGGCTGCAGTAGAGGTAAGCTTTGCGTTTGTAATTCTGGCTGCCGCTCGACCAGGGCGCTAACAGTGTTTTCTTTGCCAGTTCGGCTAATAGACCGCGACGTCCACTTGGCCGTGCCAGACATACGCGCCGCACCTTATCTCGACGACTACTGGCGGGAGCATTTCTCGCCGCGGCATGGTTAACTTCAGAGCCAATCTATCAAGGCTGCGCAATGGACTGGTTCAGGCGAGGCATTCCTGCGGTGGTGGCGTGCATTTTTCAGGATTTTGGCTGCCTTGGCTAAATTTCGGAAATTTTCCTCTTCCTCGGGGGCGGTAGCGTGGGCGATGGAATCGAGCGATGCAGCAAGTGGTGGATAAACTCGCGAAACAATCGACGGATTCGATCCAAGTGCTGATGTCTCCCGAATTGCTATGAGGAAAGTTCGTGGCTGACGCACGAATTAGACAGTTTGTTGGGCAGGCTTAAAGCGGCGCAGCCAGCCATGTCAACGTCGTAAGCTCGCTGTCTCATTCTTCCGAAAACCAAGTTGTCTTCAGCTGCTCGGCGAACCGACGCGCAAACAACGGCTCTCAATCAGACCTAGCTGTTAGGCCTCCCAACGCCGATGCTCAGATTTCTCTAGCTCGGCCCCGCTCTTTTTCCTCGTTGGATTGCGGCGAGCCGTGACGCAATCGCGCCAGAAAGCTGCATTTTCCTTAAAAATCAGATGAAATACTGTATCGCAGTCAACTAATATCCATGCGCCCCGCCAAACAGCGCAAGATGGCAACTGGAAAGCGACATGGACGACACACTGTATGGCACTCGCGACAAACGGGGGAACTGGAAACCAAACAAGCTGCCGAAGCGCGCTCCGGTCTTCGTCTGGCCGGTTCAGCCGAGGGCGTTTTTGCTCTGGCTGCTTGGCTATTTGAAGTATCACTCGCTCTCTGCCGCGGTCGCACTCGTCGCGTGGGTCTATCTGACTCCTCCGCTGGAAACGATGCGGGAGTTCAGCGTCGGCTGGGTTTCGCTCATTCTCGTGCGCAATGCTGCGCTGGCGCTCCTGGTCTATGGCGGCTTACATACCGTGCTCTACATCCAGCGGCGCCAGCAGACTGAGTTCAAATACAACGCCAAGTGGCCCGACACGGATAATCCGACATTCCTGTTCGGAAGCCAGACCGCCGAGAATGTGTTCTGGACGATGTGCAGCGGTGTGCCAGTCTGGACGGCGTATGAGGTGCTCACTTGGTGGATGTTCGCCAACGGCTACATCCGTTATACCGATTTTCGAACGCAGCCGTCCTACTTGATCATGCTGATGTTGCTGGTGCCGATGTGGTATGTTCTGCACTTCTATGTGATCCACCGCCTGATTCATGTGGGGCCATTGTATCATATTATCCACAAAGTCCATCACAACAACGTTAATCCGGGGCCTTGGTCTGGCCTATCGATGCACACGTTCGAGCACATCGTCTATTTTTCCAGCGTGCTGATCTATTTTGTTGTGCCTTCGAATCCGCTGCACGCAATGTTTGCGCTTATGGAGGCGGCGCTTTCGCCGGCGAGGGGGCATGCCGGCTTCGACCGGATCGCGATAGACGATGGGAAGTACATCAACAACTGCACCTACTTTCATTATCTGCATCACAAGTACTTTGAGGTGAACTATGGCACGCAGCTGATCCCGCTAGACGAGTGGTTTGGCACGGCGCATGACGGTTCGCCTGAAGCCGACGAGGCGATGTACAGCCGACTGAAGGCTAAGAAGTACGCGCGCCGCGCATAGCATACATTGGTCCGTTGGCGGGCAGTGTGTGCGTTCCCATCCCCTTCGCGGGGCCGTGTGCAGCTATGCGGCTTTATGCCGTGACGTCGCCTGCAGTAGCCGCAGGCTGTCCGTCGCCCTTATGGTGCCGGCTTTCGACACCCGAAATGGAGGAGGCCAGATTGACTAACGAAGGAGAGTGGGTGGCAGCCTGCGCCGACAATGCGTTGGGGGCGGAAGAGGTGCTCCGCTTCGACCACGGAGGGCACTCGTTGGTGATTGTTCGCTCGCCAGAGGGCGGTTATTTCGCGATGGAAGGCCACTGCTCCCACGAGAAGGTCCACCTCGCGGATGGCATTGTCGATGGCTACATCATCGAATGCCCTAAGCACTTCGGAACCTTCGATTACCGGACCGGCGAGGCACGCGCGCTGCCCGCATGCATCGACTTGCGCAGCTACGAGGTCAAGGTCGAGAGCGACACCGTGTTCGTGAAAATCTGAGTGAGCCAGCGGGGGGGGCGCTAGTGTCGAAACAGAGCCTGGTTTTAATGCAGTCACTTTGGGCGATGGAACGGCGCCATTCCGACGGGATTGAGGGCTCCATCGAGCAGAACCTGACGATGATTAAACAAGCGGGATTCGACGGCGTCAGCACGTCCTGCATCGATCCCGCGCGTGTCGCCCAGATCGCGCGCGCCCTGGCAGGCACCGGGCTCGCAGTCGAGGGCATGTGTTTCCCACGGACGATTGACGACCTCAAAGCCGCGATCAATCTGGGCCAGCAACTCGGCGCGTTGCATCTCAACGTCCAGCCTGACGTCCGCCCGCGCCGCGTCGCGGACTGCATCCCGCTCCTGGAAGCTTGGATAAGGGTGGCCCAAGAGGCACGTATGCCAATCTATTTCGAGACGCATCGTAACAGGATGACGACAGACCTGCTGTTCACACTCGATCTCATCGATCAGGTTCCTGGGATGTGCATGCTGGCGGACCTCTCGCATGTCCTGGTGGGCCGCGAATTCTGGTATCCGATCACTGACGAGGACGAAGCCTTGGTACGCCAGGTGCTCGACCGGACATGGGCATTTCATGGCCGCGTCGCTTCGCGCGAGCAGGTACAGGTTGAGATCACGTTCCCGCAGCACAAGGTCTGGCTCGAGTTGTTCCTACGTTGGTGGGATTACGGCTTCAGAAGCTGGCGAAAGCGCGCAGGGGCGGGTGCAGTTCTTTCTTTCGTATGTGAACTTGGCCCGCGGCCCTATGCGATCACGGATCGCGAAGGCAACGACACCACCGACCGCTGGCAGGAAGCTCTGTTGATGAAGTCGCTTGTGCGCGACCTGTTCGAGCGTTCGGCAGTCGATGCACAGCTTGGTTCGGTCGCGTGAACGACGAACGCGCACTAGCAGTGGTGGGAGCGGGCGAGGCGGGCACGGCCGCCGCCGTCGCGCTGCGCGAGGGCGGCTGGCGTGGCCTGATCGTCCTAATCGGCAACGAATCGATACTGCCATATGAACGGCCGCCGCTATCGAAGGCGGCCCTGACGGAGACGACGGACCCTGGGCCGAAGTTGCTCGTCACGCCCGAGCGGTTGGCGGAGTTGCAGATCGACTATCGCGAAGGTCGTAATGTGAATTCGATAGATCGTGGGGCGCGCACGATCACACTCTCGGACGGAGCGCAGCTAGCTTACGAAGGACTGGTGCTGACCACCGGCGCCCGCCCTCGAACATTGAGTGTTCCGGTTGCCGCAGAAAGCAGAGTGGCGACGCTACGTACGTATGCGGACGCATCCGCTATCCGCCGAGTCATTAGCCGAGTGTGCGATGTGGTCGTCATCGGCGGTGGCTTCATCGGCCTGGAAGCTGCAGCGAGTGCAGTGTCGAGAGGCGCTTCGGTCACTGTCGTCGAGGCCGGGCCGCGGCTCCTGATGCGGGGGGTCCCGGGACCCATGGCCGACCTCATCAGCGCCAAGCACGTACGTTCGGGTGTGCGCGTAGAGACCAACGCTATGGTCGAGCACATTGATGCGACCGAAGGACGCTCTATGGTCGTCCTGGCGGACGGACGAAAATATCTCGCCGATCTGGTGGTTGTCGGGGTCGGCGTTGTGCCGAACGTGGAACTCGCGGAGGAAGCGGGATTGGCAGTCCAAAACGGCATTGTCGTGGACGAGATGCTGGCCACCTCGGATCCACATATCTTCGCAGCCGGCGATTGCTGTGTGTTCCCGCACCGCCTCTACGGCGAGCGGATTAGGCTGGAGGCATGGCGCAATGCGCGGCAGCAGGGCGTGGCTGCCGCGGCCAACCTCCTAGGTGCGAAGAGGCCGTACGACGACGTGCCGTGGTTCTGGTCGGATCAGTACGACGAGACGTTTCAAATGGCTGGGCTTTATCGTGAAAAAGACATCCCGATAGCCAAGAATCTCGGCGCCAAGGGCCAGTTTCTCTTCTATCTGGCCCCCGATGGACGGCTAGTCTCCGCATGCGGCTTCGGCAGCTTGGGCGCGATCACTAAGGAAATACGTTTAGCCGAGGTGATGATCGGCAGGCGGCTTGCTCCCAAGGCTGAGATGCTCGCAAACCCGTCGGTGAACATCAAAACTTTACTGGTCTAGCTAGGGTCGACGAGAAACTGCTCCGAGTGGCTTGAACTAACGCTTCCGCGGATTCAAGGCTCGCTGCCGACCTAATCTGCGGCGCTAAGCAAAAACCTCACTGATTTTGAATCGAGACGGATTGAACGAGCTGCTGCCGCGCCATTGATACTGGAACGAGAGTGACAACAAGCCTCGCCAGCCATTCCCTTGAAAGAATAAACCTGAGCTTGGCGACTTGGCGATCATCAACCGAAATCGTTCGGCTTGTATCGTGAGACCGTATGTCCGGCTCTGCCGGTGAGGCGACTCGCCACTACACTGCGCGTCCCAGCGTTACTCGGGCGCGCCGAGCCGATCCACATCACAGGAGGACGAGCGGTGGCAGAATGCAGGGAAGCATTTTGTCGCAATCGATGTCGCGAAGTTGAGAAATGCCGTAAGCCTCCGAGGGGAGACGCCTTGCGGCGCGCTGGCCTGATGGTTGAGAACTGTACGTATGGACAGCCATACGATCAGTATGCTGAATCGACTTGAAGTCGTCGATACAGGCCGACGGCGGCGTTGGTCTGAGGAGGAGAAACGCGGATTGTTTTGGAGAGCCTATTCGAGTCTCGCCTGGAGCGGCGACAGCGCGGCGATACGGCTTGTCACGTTCTCTATTGGTGACTTGGCGAAGAGCCTTCGCGGCGAACCGGACCAAATCCCAGGCTGGCTTTGTCAGAGCAGTTGTGGCCGAGGGGGGGCCGTGGCGTCGGTAGCAGCCTCATCGGAGAGCGCGACAGCACATTCGACTGGATATCGGATTGAGATCGAGCTGGCTGGCGGGCGGCACGTCATTGTCGATACGGATGTCGACGTTGAGGCGCTTCTACTACTGCGCATCAGAACACCCATCTGGCTATGTGATTGAAGAGAAAAGATTTTGTTGAGCGGGATGCGATTCCGCGGGGTATTTTGGGTTCTGTCGCGCTCGTTCGGCGATAGATTGAGCAGCAGTTGTTATCAGCCAGGTGCGGGCGAGGATCCAAGGACCATCCGGCAGAGGATGGATGGATTCGATCTCGCCGGCTTCAGCGGCCAGTCGGAGCGTCTTGGGCGCGATCTTCAGGAGCTTTGCGGCGTTGCTAAGGTTGAGCCATGGCTCGATCCCGTCCTCGGCGGGCTTGAACACCGGGATGTGGTAGTTCGAGCGCATTGATGTGACGCGCTCGCGGGTCCAGCGATTGCCGTTACCGGTCTTGAGGCCGTTGCGATTGAGGAGGCCGGTAATCAGATCGTCGCTGGCGATCAGCACCAGTTGACGCACGGCCTGGACGATATCGGCAGAGGTGTTGTTGCGCTGTCCGCGCCGGCGTTTCGGCAAGCGCAACTCGCTGTGGGCGCCCCCCACCCAATGGACCACGAGAACGATCTCCGAGGCCGCGTCGTCGATATCGGCCACGACCTCATGGATGAGGGTGCGCACAATGCGCTTCTTGAGGCGAGCATCCGTCGTCGGCGCATCCCAGACCGTTTTGAGGTTCGAGGCCAGAACGTCGAGCGAGGCTGTATCAGCAAGGGGTGCGGGCATCGCCGCATCATGCATGGTGATCTTGGCCTCAACCTCCGCCGCGTGAGCGAGCGCTCTGTTCCAGCGGGCTTCCAGCTCACTGGCCACCAGCCGGTTCGCGGGATCAGCGGCATCGTATTGCCGGAAAGCCCTGTCGGCGGCATAGCGCGCCGCTTCGAGGTCGCGACTGAGGGCATAGCGTACCTGATCGCGCGGTTCCCTGGCTCCCTGGGCGGCGCTTGCGGCAACGACAGCGCCCGGGCCGACGACTCCAAGCAGTGCTTCCTCGATGGCGTCATCGACGCGCAGTCCGCCGAAGGCGATGCAGTGGGCCCCACCATTGTCCATCCAGGCGCTGCTGCAGCAGTAGCGCGGGATATGGTTTTCCATGCCGGAGTACCGAAGTGTGAGCTTGCGACCGCAGCGCTTGCAGCGGATCAGACGGGCCAGCAGCGCGTCACCATGCTTGGGCGCGCCGTGATGCCGACTGGCGGGAACATTGCTGCTGATCATGGTGCGAATCGCCTCGAACTTCTCCCAGCTCACATACCCTTCGTGAGTGTTGGGCTTCAGCGTCAGCCATTCGTTCCGCGCCTTGCGGCGGATCTTCACGCTCACGCCCGTCGTGCTGTATCCCGCCGCCACAGCTGCCTTACCATAGGAATAGGCGCCGCCGTAGACCGGGTTCTCAATGATCCGGTGGATGACAGAGTAGTTAGGTCGCCGCCAGGCCGTGTCGCCGTTGGTCTGCTTCACCGGCAGATCGAGATTGTACTCGTGGAGCCAGCAGAGCGCCTGTCGCGCGCTGCCCAGTTCCTCGACCTTGTCGAACACCAGCTTGATCGCTTCCTGGATGCGCCGATCCGGTCTTTCTCATAACGGTCGCCGGCCTTCACGAAGCCGACCGGCGCTGTCACAACCAACTCGTCCCGGCGCGCCTTCTCGTAGCGGGCCGAGAGCGAGCGCTGGCGCAACAGATCCAATTCGTACTCGTTGAGGCTGCCCTTGAGTCCGAGCAGCAGGCGGTCGTTGCCGTGCCTTGGCGCATAGATGGTCTCTTGATCGACCAGAACGGTATCGACCACGCGGCACATCTCGATGAGTTGCTGCCAATCCCGGCTGTTGCGGGCGAAGCGCGAGACCTCGCGCGCGCAAACCGCACCAACCTTGCCGAGGCAGACCTCCGCCACCATTCGCTCGAATCCGGCGCGTTGTATGCCGCCGGCAGCTGAACGACCGAGATCATCCGATCACTTCAATCTCTGACCACCCGAGTGCCGTCAGCCGGTCTCGCATGGCGTATTGCAGCGCGCTGCTCTCGCGATTGTGCAACACCTGATGGGGCCGAAGACTGACGCACGTAAAGGAATCGCCTTTCGCTCCAGATGATGAGGCCTGACCTTGTCAGAGATCATGATCGACCTCCTTCGCGGGCGCCGTCGCTGCCATCGCTGCATGGTCGAGGATCAACTGCATCATCAGACTCGTGAGCGCTGCCCGCGCTTCTGCGGACAGATCCAGCCATGTGGGTGCGCCGATGGCGCCGTTCGACAGGCCACTCCCGAACAGATCCATCTGCTGGTGCGGCCGCGGTTGTAGATTGTGTCGGTATCCGCTCGCTGGCACTGCCGTCTGCCGTGACATGAGTCTCTCCCTGATTCTGGTCGTGAGAGGCTCTGGATGCGCCAGAAAGCAGGGCAGCTGATGGCGTTCGATCCTTCAACGCCAGATCGAGAAGCGTAGAAAGCGCAGCAAGTGCGTCAATGCTGACAAGCGGCTGAGCTGTCAAAGGCTCCGCGTCAGGGCATGCCGTCCGGTCGAACATCCACGCTGGAACTTCCAAGCAACGATCTATTTTCGATCCATCAAGAGAGCAGCGGAAAGCGACATCATCAGCCTTCTCGACCCTTCCATGAACGCAAACTCGGCGACCAAAGGAGGGATGATGTCGATAAAGAACCTCGCGAAGAACGATCCTGTGGGCATTGTTGAGCCTTGTTGTACAAGGCAACCGGGCGTCATTCGGCGATCGGATACCTCAGTCCAGCTGAGTTCGAGCAGAAGGGAGAACCAGCAACAGCTCATAAATGCATGTATGGTTGGCCGCGGAGAAAATGTGGATAGCGACACATGACGGCGGTATCGAATCGTTGGCTTACGCTCCGAGCGAGTTCACATTCCGAGCTGCCGATGGGACAAATGTGCGAGGAGATCGGTATCATTCGGCACGATCACGAGCTGCACAGGCTGAGGTGGCGGCTGCATTGACGCCCATAGTCCACACGGGTGCATCTTCGTGCTCTGCGGGTTCCGGCCCAGCAGGCGAGTTGCTCGGCGTTCGTAGGGAAGATCTGTCACGTCTGCTTGTCACCTCGACCTGGATGGATATCGACGAGACGGCGCACGATGTCCGTCCCGAACATGGAACGGACCTTTCTGATCGAGGCGGCTGCGCGTCGCCGGAGCCCGACGTCAAGCTGGTGATCGAAGAGTATCCCAGAATCAATTCTGCGTTCGGTATCGCGGGGAATGAGCGAGGCCAAAGCCCTAGTTTCGTTGTGACCTCAACGGGCTTCGAGACTTGCTGGCGTCTTCGCGTCTGATGAATACGCTAAAAATCGCGCGCTGCAGATCCGCAGGCACGCCGGCGCGAGCTTTTTGCTAGCGCTTTGCCCGCTCGCATCCTGAACTAAAGATCGCTCGCTTACGTGAAAAAGGTGCGCAATCTGCCGTTCGGCGCACAATTTCGGACTGTCGGCGTTTAAAATCAGAGAACTTCTCCTCCGGAGATCGCTAATATCTATATCAGAATCCCGGTCTGGGCATGGAGCGTCCCCGGCCTCAGCGCATCATCTTCATCCCGCCACACCCCCTGAGGCTTCCATGACATTCGCCCATCGGCTCGTCGGCTACCTCGGCCTAACCGAGATCGCCGACAACTCCACCGGCCGCGCCCCGTTCGCGCTGCTGCTGTCCGACAACAGCGACCTCAAATGGACGGAGACCAGCCTGACCGAGCAAAGCGACGGATTCTCAGCCGAATTCGCGCACGCCAGCGGGTTGCGAGCCGAGCTGCGCGCCCGGACTTTCGGCCACTCACGTGCGGTCGAAGTCTCCGGCTCGATCCGCAACGCTGGCTCGGAGACCGTCGCCAGCGTCCTCGGATGCGCAACGCTGCGGCTGTTCTTGCGCACCGACCCGGGCTCGGGTGCGCCGCAGCTTCGGACGTGGCGCGGCGGCCCCATGGCCACCGCTTTCCCTCCGGTCGACTTCGAAAGCACCGGTCGGCGATTGCACCAGGGAGGGCACCACCTAGACCGGTCGGCGCTCTCCGTCCATGGGGGTGACGACGGGCGCAGTTCGTCAAAGGATCTCCCTTTCGCCCTTCTGGCCGGCGTCGCCGGCGGCGTCGCAATCGGCGTCGAGTGGTCCGGAACTTGGTACGTCGACTTGCGCTATGACCTGCAGCCGGACGAGGGGCGTGGCTGTCCAGTGCGGCTGGAGGCCGGCCTATGGGGCATCAGGCTCGACCTGCGCCCCGGGCAGACTCTGCCGCTACCGACCGTGCTGCTAGCTCCATACATCGGGGACTCGGCAGACGGGGGGAACGCACTACGGCGGCACATCCGCCGGCATGTGATGCCGCGCCTCAATGGCGAGGAGGCGGTGCCGCTGACCTCATTCAACCATTACTTCGCTTTCATGAACGACTTCAACGACGCGCTGTTGCGACCCGCAGTTAAGGCGGCGGCCGGGATCGGTCTGGAGTATTTCCTCGTCGACGCCGGCTGGTTCCCCGGCGGCTTCCCTGAGGGCATAGGCAACTGGGACGAAGCCGACCCCCGGCGCTTCCCAGACGGTATTGCGGAATTCTCGAAGTACGTGCGCAGCAACGGCATGCGGTACGGTACTTGGTTCGAGCCAGAGTTCGCCCATGTGGAGAGTGCACTTTACCGCAGGCGCCCTGAGTGGTTCCTGCCCCTGGGATCGCTCACGCGGCCGCTGACGTACCAGAGTTGGATGGGCGGGCGGACGTGGCCGCCGGTTTGGGAGCCCGGCAACTACCGGATGCTCGACTTCGGCCTCCCGGAGGTGCAGCAATACTGGGTGGATCGGGTCAGCGCGGCATATGCAGATTGGGGCGTGCGCTGGATTCGTTGGGACTTCAACCATAAGCCCATGAGCTACTGGGCCTCGACTCCCGAACCGGGCTGGGCCCAGATCAACCACATCAAGGGTCTGTACACCGTCTTGGATCACCTGATCGAAACCCTCCCCGACCTGGTGATCGATCAGTGCGCCGGCGGCGGAAACCGGATCGACCTCGGCACCGTGCGGCGCGGCCACACCCTGTGGATGAACGACCACACGGTCGACACCGACATGGTGCGGCGACTGCAGACGCGGCTCAATCAGGTCTTGCCCGGCAACTATGCGAGCACCAACTTGTGCCAGCCGCGACACGACTTCACCGCCTACGACTACCTCTCGCACAGCTGCGGCCCGTTCGGGTATAGCGGCCGCCTCTGGGAGGCGACCGATGCGCAGCTGCGCGGTTACGCCGAAGCGCTCAAAAGCTACAAGGGATTCCGCCACCTGCTGCTGGGTGACTATCGGTTCGAAATTGCCGATCCCGAAGATCCAACAGCCCGCGAGATGCACACCTGGACCGATGGCGGCCAACAGCTGGTCATCGAAGTGAACGGCGCTAGCGGTCCCCGCACCGCAAGAGCGATCGTCACCGACTGACGCTGTCGACAGTTTGACATAATTCCGGGCTGCGCAGCAATCCGCTGGAATTCGAGCGACATTGCTGCGTCTTCTGACCGCCGGGCGGGTCATGGATGAAACTATAATGAACCGGCTGAGGAATAAGACCGCGATCGTGTCCGGCGCAGCGCAAGGCATCGGGCGATCGCAACAGCGTTCATAGACGGACGGGGGCGCAGCGCGCTCGTGGACTTTAATGAGCGGCGCGGCAGAGAGGCGACGAGTGCCCTGGCATCGAAGGGGGCGCAGGTATGCTTCATGCGGGTAGATGTCGCGGACTCCAAAGCCGTTGACGCTACGGTTGCGCGGCCGACTCACTGCAAGGCCCGCCCAATGTGCTCATAAACAATGCTGGCGTCGCGGTTCCCCTTGAGATGGCGGCGGAGGACTGGCGGCACTGCCAAGGACCCTGTTGATGGTGAATTCGCTGCCGTTGTCGCTGACCACCATATTCCCCTTGCCGGTCAATTCCGGTGGCACCCGAGTGCCGGAGAGCGAGCTGTCAGCCACCGGCGCCGGTGTAGCCATCGACCACGGCTAGGATACGGAAGCGGCGGCCATCCCTGAGCTGATCCTAAGCGAAGTCGAGCGACCAGCGCTCGTTGTGCGCCATCGGCACCATCATCGGTGCTCTGGTCCCAGTTGCCGCTCGCGCCCGCCGTGGCGGCGTACCGCAAGCTTCTCTTTTCGGTAGAGCCGTGAAAGTTTCTCGTGGTTGATCAGATACCTGCTGATCGAAGGGATTGCTGAGCCGCTACCGATCGCCACCACCCTCGATTTCCACGACGAGAACGGCGACAGCCTGTCGGACCTGACGCGTCTCGATGATGGTCACGGTCGTCGACGCCGCCAACCTCCTCAAGGATTATGCCTCGCACGACTTGCTCCGCGACCGCGGCGAGACCAGGGAACCGGGCGACGAACGCGCATTGGTCGACCTGCTGTTCAATAGCCGCCAGGATCTTCGCGGAGAATGGAACACCTCGCATACCTTCGGCTGATTGGAAGACTTCAGGAAATGCCAGCTTTTTGGCCGACGTCGAGACGCCGGATATCAGCACTAGAGCCCTCGAAGGCTCTTGGAAATCCCTCGCGTACCAGCGGATCGTGACCTGGAATAATCAGCCCGCACTCGCCAGCGAGCATCCGCAGTCGATCAAACCCGCGGATCCTTTCCGTCACACTGGCCACCAGGGGGAAAGGTCGTTTCTCAAGATAGTTTTCGTAGTAGTGGCTCGCATCTGACGCAAGCACAACGGGTCCGTTCGCTGTTTGAACGCGCACGCACTGCAGTCCGCCAGTATCACCGCCCACCCAATGGACGGTGAGCCCGGGCGCAATCTCCGCGTCGTCGTTGTGAAACTGTACCTGTCCCTTGTAAACTCTCGAACTATCTCGCAGACGTGTTGAGCCGTGTACGGAGCACGAAGAAAGTCGCTACACATGCAAGGCCCAGTGGCGTAGCTCATCTCCCGTTCTTGAATATGGAGGCGGGCCTTGCGGAACATGGCCAGGCCGCCGGCATGATCGTAGTGCAGGTGCGTGATGATCACGGTGTCGAGCAAATCTGGATCGACTCAGATCTGCGCTAGGGCGTTGCGGGGATCAATCAGGATGGCCCGGTTGCGGTCATTCGCCTCCGCCTGATCATATCCGGTGTCTACCAGTATGGTGCGCTCGGCATTGCGGATAAGCCAAACGAAATAGTCCATCGGATGAGGTGCCGAGTGGTGAGGATCCAGCAAGAAGGGGTCCTGCCGCGTGCGTCCGGTCCTCTCCGCATACCGAATGGCATATACTTCGTACTGATCGGTCTGGGTCATTCTGCCTCTCGCAAGCTGATCTGCCGCTTCTGTTGCGCCGACGCGTAGGCTGCCTCACTAGCCCGCAACACGGGAAGATAATCCCCCAACTCGTTCGCGATCTCAGGGCCAAGGCGGATATGGTCAGCAATGTGACGGTTCAGTAGTGCCACACAACCGCCACCGAATTCTGGATCTGTTCTCGCTCAAGACCCGCGCTTCCTCGGTTTGCCCAAACAGTCACATAAAGAGTCTGCCGTAGCCATCGAGCCGCAAGGTGGCCTTTTCTCCCTCGGTGAGCATCTCGCCCATCGTACGGCGGGGATTGTCACTCACATGGTCAAGCAAGCGGTTGCCGTCGAAAACCGATCGCGTTCCGCTCTCGTGCTCGAGCAGAACAAATGCGGCGACTTCGCCGACGATTGTCGGGTTGAGACGTCGGGCGTCGGCGTACACACTTGAAATTTTTCCGAACAAAAATCGAAAGAGATCAAGAAAGTGAACCGCCGTCTCATATATCAAAAAGCGAGGCATGCTGCGAAAGGTCGGTTGGCGCGCCAGGTAAGCTTGGCGCCCCGACCATCGCCAGGACGAAGAAGGAAGGTACACTGCCAAGGCGTCCCCATATCCCCCCGATCAAGCAGCCGCTTGATTTCGCGATGCCACGGCTGAAAGCGAAAGTTCTCGTGTCCAACTACGGTTGTGCCTGTCGCAGCAGCCTCGGCGGCGACGGTCGAGGCCGTCTCAAGGTCTCCGCAGAAGGGCTTCTGGCCTACGATTAATCGACCACGCCTGAACGCCGCCCGGGTCAGAGCGGCGTGCGTGGGTGGAGGGGGCACGATATCGACGATGTCCTGATCGACAGTCGCGAGAAGTTTTCGAGTCAGGAAGCCGCGGACGCCGTAAAGCTCCTCGGCAGTGCGACGGCGCTCCTGCACCAGATCCACGACGCCGACGATTTCCGTGTTCTCGATGCCTAGCCAACCTCGAAGGTGAAATTGGCTGAAGTAGCCAAGCCCGATGACGGCGATCTTTAGAGTCATGGAGCCATTCGCTCGAGTTCCGACACGTTCTTTGCCGCCATCCAGCTGGCAGCTTCCGCGGCGAAGCTCTTGTAGTGGTCTGAGGCGAGATGTGCCTTGAAGGCCTTCGCGTCGTCGTAAGCCCCATAAAGCACGAAGACATCAGCCCGTGCGGAGTCCACGCAAATGTCGAAGACGGAACAGCCCCGTCCACGCTCCAATGATGCTCGTGCCTGCTCGGACACCCGCTTCCTGAAATTCTCCCTGTGCTCGGGTCGGTGCTCTCCCTTACGATGATGAAGTCAATAAACTGACCGCGAGGATCGGACAACCGGTTTCCGGTATTGGGATAGACCTTCACTGGCCTTACGCCGGCATAGAGCTGATACCTCTCCCGCAGACGCAGGTGGGGTGAAATCTCAGTGCCATCGGCCCCGGATGGCCGGATGACCGATGGCGCCAAGCAAGATCGCATCCGCCTCTCCGGCGCGTTCCTCACCGCCTGGCGTTATATCACGCCCCGTCTCGCGATAATATATCGCGCCGGCATCGATGTCGTCGTACGCAATTGAGAAGCCGCCAACCACTTTCTGCGCGGCCTCCACGATCGCCACAGCAGCATCGGTTACATCGATGCCGATTCCGTCTCCATGAATGACGGCTACGAGATGTGTCGCGGACAAGAAACCCTCCGGTGTCGCGATGCCAAGGACTTAAAGGCCGAGGTCTTCGAGGATCGGGAGCAACTCTTCGGCCGCTCGGATACGGTGTGCACGCATTACCTCACGTGCCTTTTCGGCATCACCGGCCAGCATCAATTCGACAACGAGCCGATGCTCCTCGGTGGAACGCAAGGGCAGCTTGCGAATCTTCAGCGTTATGCGCCGTGCGCGATGGAACTGATTAACCAGCGCGTTCACCGTGTTAGTCATGCGCTGGTTGCCGTTGATCTCCAGCAAGTGCCGATGAAATCGATCATCCGCATCGCTCCAGTCATCCAGGCTTCCGATCTCCAGCGCCCGCTGCATGTCAGCGACTGCAACGATCATGGGCGTCAGCGTTTCCCTTTCCGGACGCTTGCGAGCGATCGCCGCCACGGCCTCAGCTTCGAGAGCGGTCAAGATTTGATAGATGTCCCGCATATCGCTGGCCGATATCGGCAAGACGCGTGCCCCGCGGCGCGAGGTGAGGGAAACCAGGCCCTCCGCTTCAAGCCGAATGAGGGCTTCGCGGACCGGTGTCCGACTCATGCCCAGACGCTCAGCAATTTCCGACTCGGTAGCCTGGAAATTAATGGGCATCCTATTGTCGAGGATATCCCGCTTCAGGCGCTCGTAAGCGTCCTGAACCCGGGTTTTCTGCGTCACCTCTTCACCAACCAGATTCATTCAAATCACTCCATGCATTTACGTATATTATGTTGAATGCATAAGTAAGGGGTGAGCTGGCTTGTGACGTAAAACCGTTTTTTCTTGTAATCAAAACACCTTCGAGGGCCGGTAACACAACTTGACCCAGCGTCGCAATGAATGCATTAATGCGCGCATCGGCGCGCTCGTAGTGACGGGTCCAACGTGTGTGACTCTGGGGCTGATGTTCTTTTAGGAGTGCTGCAACCGATCGCGGGCTGGCCTGTCCTCCTAAGCAGTCTTCCTGTCATCCTGCTCTATCTCAGGCTGCGACATACTTCGTGCGCACCATCGCGAGCGGGGCGATCAAGTAATTAAGGCGATAGCTACAATTCCAAGGAAGATAGAAATATGACGTTAAATAGTAGGCAGATGGGGGCGTGGTGGGGCGCGACCATTGGAGACGCGATGGGCGGTCCGGTAGAATTCGCACACTTCCGTTTTATCCAGGAAAAGGTTGGTGAGATCACGGGCCTACAGACGTACGATCCTAGCTACTGTCCCATTCCCCATCGGCGCGAGTACATGAAGTCAGACGATGCGGGCGCCGTGACTGATGACACGTTCATCCGCTCTGCATTTGCAAGGTTCTATCTTGCAACCAAGGCGCCGCGAACTCCGCGGCTCCTGACCAACTGGATGGAGGCGAACGAAGACTTCTCCTTCTGGTGGCATCCTGTCGCAGAGCAGGTCCATCGCGTTGCGCGAGGCGAAGCTGACCCTGATACCGCAGGACGAACCTTCACGCAGGGCGGCGGGAATGGTTGGTGGACACCGGTCGGCATCCTTAATGCCGGAAATCCTGCGGGCGCGGAGGCTGAGGTTCCCAACCTCAGTCGTATCTGGAAGCGCGGAGGAACAGGACCTGCTCAGCGCAACGCTGACAGCGCTCGCCCCGAAGACCGAGCTCGTTGATCATCGCCAATACAACACCAGAGCCGAGGCACGGCGCGATATCTTCGCCTTCATCGAGGATTTCTACAAGAGAACAACACTCGATTCCGCCATCGGCTACATCGCTCCGATCGAGATGGAGCTAAAAGCAGCTTAACCCTGTCCACTTTTTTAAGGGAAGATCAAACGCAAGATCGTACGGACGCCCTCCGCTCGAAGGAAGGCGCCTTGAAACCAGCAGGAGGAAACGAATGCAAGTTCCGAGATTGATGCTGAACGCAACTATCGCCCCGTCACGTGTCAGCTCCTTCTGGCAGACCGTGATCAAAGGTCTGGTGATCGTGGCGGCGGTAGTCGTTGACCAGGCCCAGTATCGATTCCAGCAGCGCGTTGCCTCCCTTCAACTGGCTCGAACGGTGTAATCATGGAATTGCGTGGCGCTCTCATCGGCTGCGGTTTTTTTGCCGCCAATCATCTTCATGCTTGGCAGGATATTCCCGGAGCCACCATCGTAGCGATCTGCGACCGTGACCCGGCCCGCTTGGCCGACTATGGCGACAAATTCGGAATTCAGTCCCGGTACATGGATTCGGTCGACCTCTTCGTGCGCGAAGAGCTTGACTTCGTTGACATTGCGACGACGGTGGGAACCCACCGGCTGCTGGTCGAGATGGCGGCACAGCACCGGGTTCCAGCGATTTGTCAAAAGCCTTTCGCCCCCTCCATCGAAGATGCGCGAGACATGGTTCGCGCCTGCGAAGTGGCGGGCATTCCGCTGATGGTCCACGAGAACTTCCGGTGGCAGACGCCCATCCAAACGGTCGCGGACGTGATCACATCAGGTCGGATCGGGCAACCGTTCTTTGCGCGAATCTCGTTCCGCTCCGCCTACGATGTCTTCTCCGGTCAACCCTACTTGGCCGAGGGTGAACGGTTCATCATCGAAGACTTGGGAATCCACATTCTCGACATTGCACGCTTTCTGCTCGGTGACGCATCACGGATCGCGGCGAGAACACAGCGGGTTAATCCAGCGATCCGGGGCGAAGATGTTGCGACCATGCTGCTGGACCATACGAATGGCGCCACCTCTGTGGTCGACTGCAGCTATGCCACCCGCCTTGGAACGGAGCCGTTTCCTGAAACCCTCGTCGAGGTCGACGGGAGTGACGGCTCCATCAGGCTCGGCCAAGGCTATCAGATGATCGTGACCAGCCCGGGGGGCGTGGAAACCAGAGATGTCGCTCCGACCCTTCTGCCATGGGCAACCAGACCGTGGCACAACATCCAGGAGAGCGTGCTCGCGATCCAAAACCACTGGGTTGAGTGCCTGCGGCAACGCAACGAGCCTGCAACGTCTGGACGGGACAATCTCAAGACGTTCGCGCTGGTGGAGGCCGCCTATCGGAGCGCCGCAACTGGCCAAACCGTTGATCTGACCAACGGCTAGGCTCGTCATGGACCGGAATTTACTTCGTACATACTTTGGCACCGATCAAAGTCCCGTGGCGGTGCGCCGGCTGACGGCAGGGCGACTGACGGCAGAGTTGGTCGAAGGCGATTTGCGAACCATCGCCTACGATGGTCTCGAGGTGCTGCGCGCCATCTCCTATGTCGTCCGTGACAAAGATTGGGGAACGTATTCCCCCGTCATTGACGCGTTGGTCGTGAGCGAAGGCGACAACGAGTTCACCGTCACCTACCGTGCGTCCTGCCGGGGTTCGGACGATCAGAATTTGACCTACCGTGCCGCAATCCACGGCACCGAGGCTGGGGTCACATTCGATGTTGTTGCCGAGCCTGAGACGGATTTCCTCACAAACCGATGTGGCTTTTGCATTCTCCATCCCATTGCGAATCTGGCAGGAACGCCTGTCACCGTCAAACACACGAACGGTGAGAGGGAGCAGTCAGCTCTCCCGGACCTGATTGAATCGTGGCAGCCGTTCAAGGACATGTGTGCGATTTCCCACCAAGTTGGCCCTGGACTGATCGCGACATGCCGGATGGAAGGCGGCGTGTGGGAGATGGAGGATCAGCGCAACTGGTCCGATGCCTCTTACAAGACGTACGTGCGGCCCTTGGCTCTGCCTTGGCCTTATACTATGCCGCAGGGCGTTGCCGATCGGCAAACGATTACCCTCAGCATTGAGGATCAAAGGCAATACCGGCCTGCAGTCAGCAACGCTCCCAGGCAAGAGCCCGTTACGATCTCCCTTGAGCCCCGCAGTGGGGTGGCACCTAAGATCGGGCTTGTGATCGCTCCGGAGGAGATCGGAGCGACCCTTGCCAATATCGAGCGCCTGCGGGAGGTGAGTCCTCAGGTCCTTCTTTGTCATTTTGACCCGACTGCAGGGCATGGACTTGTGGCGATAAAGGGGTTCGCAGCGATTGCGGCTGCCTGTCCCGCTGAGATGGTGCTTGAGTGTGTAGTCCCGTGCTGGGAGCCCCATGAGGTTGAACTGTCGGAGATTGCAGGATTGGTGCGCGCGGCAGGATTGTCGCTCTCGGCCATCGCAGTGTCTCCCTCTGTGGACCGGCAATCGACGCCACCTGGCAGCACGTGGCCCGAGTGCCCCCCGCTCGAGGACGTCTATGCGTCGGCGCAGAAAGCCTTTCCGAGTCTCCGGCTCGGCGGTGGCATGTTCAGCTATTTCACAGAACTGAATCGCAAGCGTGTGCCGGTCGAGAAACTTGGCTTCGTCACCCATTGTACCTGCCCGATCGTGCATGCGGCCGATGACCTGAGCGTGATGCAATCGCTCGAAGCACTCCCGTTCATCACGCGCTCGGCTCGTGCCTTTATCGGGGATAGGCCATATTGGATTGGACCATCGACGATTGGGATGCGCCAGAATCCGTACGGCTCCCGTACGATAGAGAACCCCAGCAGCAAGCGGATTGCCATGGCGTCGTGGGATCCGCGTCAGGATGGTCTATTCGCGGCGGCGTGGACGATCGGATATGCGGCACGCACTGCGGATGCGAACCTTGAGGTTCTCACAGTCGGAGCTCTGACGGGGCCTTTTGGTCTCCTCTCTGAGGGTCCCGCCGCGGGAAGAGTAAGGCCTGCCTTTCATGCCGCTTCTGGCTTGGCGTCGCTTGCGCGGAAGAACCGTGTCGGATGCCCTTCAAGCCGCCCGGCAGACGTCATCGCGACTGGCGTAATCGATGAGCGCGGGCATCCGACGGTTTGGATCGCCAATCTTACTGACAAGAATCAGTGCGTTCGCATTGTGGCGGAGCGGAAGCAATGGTTGAGCTCCATACTCGATGAGCGGTCGGTTGAAGTCGCTGCTCGTGGCCGGCTCGAGGATAGCGTACGTATCGATGGCTCCGTCGTCACGTTGGGACCATTCTCCATCGCTCGTCTTGAGGCTGCCAGCTGATACTTCGGCTCTGGCAAACGTCAGCTGCGTTTGGCTCTAGCACTTGCTACGCGAGCTTTGCTGGGGCTCGGCTTCCGTTTAGGTTGGGAGTCAGCCTTGACGTCCTCACCGACGTTAGACTGATGTTCGTACATGACAGCGGACCGATCGAGATGCTTCAGCATTGCCGCCTCGGCACCGTCAGGGTCTTGAGCATCAATCCGGTCGATTATTTCCTCGTGCTCTGAGAGCGTGAACCTCTCCTTGCCAGACCAAATCAACAGCTCGGTATGATACTCCTTCAACCAACTCAGCATTGCCTCGCTGACAGCCTCGAAGATGGGGTTCTTCGAAATCGCGGCAATTTGCGTATGAAACTTCATGTCCTCATTGATGAAGCAAGCCGCATTGCCCAGGTTTTGATGTTGCCATTTCAAAGTTTGCCGCAGACGAGCCACATCCTCCTTACTCGCTTTAAGGGCAGCCTCCCTCACCATGCCGCGTTCGAAAAACCGTCGCGCGCTCTTCAAGTGATCCAGAGACGTCGGAGATGTAGAAAGCAGGAGTTGGGCTGTCACGTCGACTTGCTCGAAGAGGGATCGCGCTGTCAGCTGGCGAACCCGTGCCCTTTCGCCGTGCGTAATCGTGATCAGCCCCATGTTACTGAGCGCCTGCATCGCTTCGCGAATGGCAGGGCGTCCCACTTGGAACCGTTCCATGAGCTCGCGCTCCGACGGCATCATGTCGCCCGGGGTGAGCTCACCGGATGTTATTATCAACCGCAACCGGTCGAAGACCTCGTCGGACAGCTTCCGGCGCACGATCGCGTCGGTCGGCGTCGTCACAACACCTCTGTTTTTTTTGACATCCATTGGTCGCCCAACATGGTGTAAGTCCGCTTCGATAAAGCTAATCAGTTGAAGAATGCAGGGCTTGCTCGGCTCATAGTTGAGCGCGCACCTCACGTCAGAGTACTGGTATAATGATTATATCTCAACTAGTTTGGGGTCGCTCTTAACGAACGTCGTGTGGCTACTCCGCCCACAGACGCTGTCAGCCCAGAAGGTCAGCGCAGAAGGCTGTCACTGCCCCGCTAAGGCATTTCGCAATTTGGCGCAGACATGGATTGCGGAGAGCACAGTCGAATTCGCATCCGGCAGCCAAGCTACGGCTTAGCGTCATCTCACCTTCCATCTGGTCATCCTTGCTCCGATAACCCACGTGGCCTCGGAGGAGAGCTGGTCTGTCGCACAATTGACTTGCCTCCCCTTGATACCCCTGCCAAACTGGTATAATGAGTATGACATATGATGATCAGCATCCTCCAGCGGTTCCCAGCGATCTTCGCAAAGAGATAAGCCTCCAATAGCCCGAGATGCGGCACGGCTAAGTCCTCTTGCGCCAGGGGCCCCACAAGGTCGGAACGTTTGTGCCAAAACCAAAAAGTATGGAGGAGCGCTATGCCGGAACAGATCAAGTCAAAGCTTCTAACAGCGGCTTCCATGACCCGAGAGCGTTCGAAGTGCGATCGATCCGCCCGAACCCTGAGAATGTCCGGCCGAGTTCTGCCGCCACAACGGCGGCCGGTCCCCTGATGACGCAAAGACATAAACACCCAGGGGGCCCCGCCGTGAAAGATCCGGTTCGCATTGAAGCCGATTATCTTATCGAGACCGCCTTTGGGCCCCGTGAGGCAGCCGAGGCCATGGCGGGCGAGCAGTCGAGCGGTACCTTTGTGCCGGTTCCTGGCGAGACCCCAGAGCTGAAGGCCAGATCAGCCGCTCGCATTGAAGCGTTGGAAGTTCTCGACACCGAGGTGCCGCAACCATCGCTTCCCGGATCGACAGCGCCCAAGGGGATGACCGATCCGATCCGGCGACAGGCCCGGGTGACACTCTCCTGGCCCCTCGACAACATCGGCCCGTCGCTGCCCAATCTGGTCGCCACCGTTGCAGGCAACCTATTCGAGCTGCGCCAGTTCTCAGGCCTGCGCCTTCTCGACATGCGTCTGCCCGCCGCCTTCGCGCAGGCTTATCCAGGCCCGAAGTTCGGCATTACAGGGACGCGCCGCCTCGCTGGCGTCGCGGATCTTCCGCTAATTGGGACAATCATCAAGCCAAGCGTTGGTTTTGGGCCTGAGGAAACCGCTGCGCTGACCCAGATCCTGTGCGAAGCCGGCGTCGACTTCATCAAAGACGACGAGCTGCAATCCGACGGACCGCATTGTCCCTTCGACGAGCGGGTCCCTGCCGTGCTGCGGGTCATCAACGATCACGCGGACCGCACCGGCAAGAAGGTGATGTATGCCTTCAATCTCACCGGCGAGCTCGATCAGATGCGCCACCGTCATGACCTCGTCCTTGAGCTCGGCGGGACCTGCATCATGGCCAGCCTGAATTCCGTGGGCCTCGTCGGCATGGTCGAACTCGGCCGCTTCTCGCAACTGCCCATTCATGCTCACCGCAACGGCTGGGGCTATCTCTCCCGCTCACCCGTGTTGGGTTGGTCTTACGTCGCCTGGCAGAAGATCTGGCGGCTTGCGGGCGCCGACCACATGCACGTGAACGGCCTGCAGAGCAAATTTTCGGAGCCAGACGATAGCGTGATCACCTCGGCTCGGGCTTGCCTCACGCCGATGTTTGCGGACAAGCCTTGCATCACGATGCCGGTCTTCTCCTCGGGTCAATCGGCCAGGCAGGCACCAGGCACGTACGCGGGGCTCAAATCGGCGAACCTGATCGTCACGGCCGGAGGGGGCATCATGGCTCATCCAGATGGTCCCGCTGCTGGAGTGTCGGGTCTGCGCGAGGCCTGGGAGGCGACGCTGGCCAGCATCCCGCTCGGCGACTACGCCCTTGAGCATCCCGCCCTTGCAAAGGCCCTGGAGGCCCGCGCAGCATGAGCGACATGGCTGTCTCGAATGTCCTGCCGGACGGTCCTCTTGTCAGCTTCTATGGTGACGATTTCACCGGCTCGACCTCAGTCATGGAGGTGCTGACCTTCGCCGGCCTCCCCGCGGTTCTCTTTCTTGTTATGCCAACGGCGGAGCAGCTTGCCGGGTTCGCAGGATACCGAGGCATTGGGATTGCGGGTATCGCCCGATCGCAGTCACCCGACTGGATGGCGACACATCTGCCCCAGGTCTTTGACACCATGGCAGCGCTAAACGCTCCTATTGCACAGTACAAAGTCTGCTCGACCTTCGACTCGGCACCGCACGTCGGATCGATTGGGCGGGCAATCGATCTTGCGACGCCTGTGCTCGGCGGCGAATGGCACCCGCTCATCGTCGCGGATCCTGCGATCGGGCGTTACCAGCTCTTTGGGAACCTGTTCGCCGTCGCTGGCGGGGTTGGTCACCGGCTGGACCGGCATCCGACCATGTCCTGCCACCCGGTCACTCCCATGAGTGAAGCGGATGTCCGCCGCCACCTCCAGCGGCAGACTGATAAAGGCATCGGCCTGATCGATTATCTCGCCCTCAAACGTGGCGATGCCGTCACAAGGCTGAAGGAAGAATGCGCCCGGGGGGGCGAGATCGTAGCGATTGATGTCGCCGACGGCGAGACGCTAGCCGCAGCCGGTCGATTGGTTTGGGAGAACCGCGGGAAGCGTCTCTTTGCCGTTGGCTCGCAAGGCCTCGAGAATGCTCTGATTGCACATTGGAAGGCCACGGGCCTGCTCGAGAAGCCACGCCAAGAGTTCCGGACAACTCCGACCGAGCGGATTGTCTGCGTCTCCGGCTCCTGCTCGCCGATCACCGCCGGGCAGATCGCCTTCGCGAAGAGAAACGGCTTTGCCGGGATCCGGCTCGATGCGTCTCGTGCCGTTGACACGGCCGAATGGGAGCGGGAGCTGGAACGGACTAGGGCTCAGGCGCTCGCGGCCATCGGCCAGGGCCGGGATCCACTCGTCTTCACGGCTGCCGGCCCAGACGATCCTGCCGTCGACTGCATGCGGTCCGCGGTCGACGCGAGTGGGCTTCCTGCGGGTGAGATCAATGATCGGATCGGAGCCGGCCTCGGGCGGATCCTGGATCGCGTGTTGCGGGACGCCCGGCTTGGGCGTGCCGTCATCGCGGGCGGCGATACGTCCGGCCATGCCGCCTTGGAGCTCGGCATTTATGCGCTCACGGCCGTCGCGCCGACGGCACCCGGCTCACCATTGTGCCGGGCGCACTTGAACGACCCTGCCCATGCCCAGCTTGAAATCGCGCTCAAGGGTGGGCAGATCGGAGCGCCTGACTTCTTCTGCGCCGTAAAACACGGCGGAACTTCCCCACAACTCTGAAAGAGGAGAGAAGACATGACCAAAATCGCATTGCTCGGTGCCGGCGGCAAAATGGGTGTCCGTCTTGCCACCAATCTTATAGGATCGCGCTTCGCGGTTGACCACGTGGAGGTTTCGGAGGAGGGACGTCAGCGTCTCAAATCTGCTGTCGGTGTCGACTGCGTCGACCAACACCAGGCTCTCGCGGGAGCCGACGTCGTCGTCATGGCCGTGCCCGACCGGCTGATCGGCAAGATTGCGCACGACATCGTTGACAAGGTTCGGCCGGGCACAGCGTTCATCGTGCTCGACGCCGCCGCACCGCACGCCGGCGAAATGCCTGATCGGTCGGATGTGACCTACTTTGTCACTCATCCGTGCCATCCGTCGATCTTCAACGACGAAACTGATCCTGAGGCCAAAAAGGACTTCTTTGGCGGCGTCAAGGCCAAACAGCACATCGTCTGTGCCCTGATGCGGGGCCCGGAGGAGCACTACGCCCTCTGCGAGGAGATTGCCCGCACGATCTTTAAGCCCGTTATCGCGGCCCATCGCTGCACGGTCGAGCAGATGGCGATCCTTGAGCCTGCCCTTTCCGAAACGGTCGCCATCACCATGTGCATCGCCCTTCGCGAAGCCACAGAAGAAGTGATCCGGCGCGGTGTACCCCGCCAGGCTGCGGTCGAGTTCATGCTAGGACACATCAGCATCGGGCTGTCCATCGCCTTCGAGGTCTTCCCGGAGGGGCGGTTCTCGGACGGTGCCTTGCACGCCATTGAGCAGGCCAAACCGCAAATCTTCCGCGAAGGATGGATGGATCGCGTCTTCGCTCAGAAGGCCGTCCTGCAATCGGTGAAAGAGATCTGCAATGCCGCCTAAGCGGCGGCAACCGTAGCACCAGAGGGAGGGAGATGAAACGTATCAAGAATACATTCGAAGCTGCGGCCGGCGCGCTCACCTTGGCGAGCTTGCCGGCATCGGCCGAGGAGCCATTTGGATGCGGACCAATCAGCCGGCCGAAGACAAGGCGCTGAAACAGAACATCGCCGAGTTCCAAGCGGCAAAACCCGGGCAACAGAGTGCGGCTTGAGCCCGGCTGGTCAACGAGGATAAGTCCGCTCTGCGCATCGAGGCTACGTCCAACCCGGGTCCGGATCTCTACAATATGTGGGCTGGGGCGAGTATGTCAAAGCCGGCCTCAGGGCCAGCTCTGAAAACTACTACAAGTAGTAGGAATTGTCGGACAGGCTCCGTCCGCTCGCCCAGTCCTAAACGAAGCTTTACCCTCCGAACCGGCATAGCGTCCCGTACCAGCTCAAGGGCGAGGCGCTCTACTACAACAAGGCACTTGCAGAACGCCGGATTTGAGGAGCTACCACATAGCTAAAAAAACTCATCGCCGCAGCCGACAAGTTGAGGAAGGCTGGCATTCCAGTGATCACTTGGCGGCAGTGTGAACTGGCACGTCATGCGCCTGATGAATGCACTGCTCGAGACCAAATGCGGAGCGGAGACTCACGACGCACTCAAGGCCTTAAATGTAAAGTGGACTGAGACACCGTGTGCGACGGAGGGCTTCAAAAATGAGCCCGTAAGCCGAGCCCCATGCCGTCACCACGCTAGCCGCTGCAGCCTCGCCGCTCGCCATCAACTCGACGGTCCGGCCCGCTCGCCGGCTGGATCAACTCACGCAAACTCAGGAGAAGCCCGCATGAAGGTTTTCGATATTTCGTACACCCCCAACCCGATCAACGACATTCGGCAGGCCGCCGACGATGTGATGCGGCTTTCCCGTCTAGCCGCCGAGTTTGGGCATGCTGATCCGGCGCGAAAAGTGCTGGAGGATTTCCAAGCCGCCATCGCGAGGACGACATTCGAACTAGCTCGCCCAGAATCCGTTGGCCGATCCGGATGAGCCCGAAACCCTGGAAGAGATCCGCAGGCTTCCGCCCGACGGGATGCGAAAGCTGAGCGACAACGTGCCGGCGGATAAAGCCAAGCACTTTTTCGCGGCTCGCTGCTCGGGCGCAGCGGCGGCTGCACGCTCGGGGCGGGGCTGGAATTCCAGTCTGTCGCACAGATGAAGGCGTGGGCCGAATATTTCGGCGATGTATGGCCGCCCGTCGACTACTGGCAGCGGATCAAGGAGCCCGGCCGCCCCCGCTACATCGTAGGCAAGATCGATGACGTGACGAGGGACAAGTTGTCCTTCGTGCCCGCCGACGACGATTATCG
The DNA here is from genome assembly GCF_044908355.1 of Bradyrhizobium sp. USDA 336. Taxonomy (NCBI): domain Bacteria; kingdom Pseudomonadati; phylum Pseudomonadota; class Alphaproteobacteria; order Hyphomicrobiales; family Nitrobacteraceae; genus Bradyrhizobium; species Bradyrhizobium sp. USDA 336. The sequence goes on from NZ_JBIYDC010000002.1 coordinate 7,535,892, forward strand.
CCTACACCATGGTCGGCCTGCTGGTGCTGGAGAACTATGGCGAAGGCTTCACCAAAGAGCAGCAGGCGGAGCTCTGGAAGCACAATTTCTCGCCGAGCAACGGCAGCTTCGGCGCCTATTGAGGAGAACGGAAGTTCCTGCAGAATCTTGACGCCGGTGTGCCGGCGCTCGAGGCCGGCTACAAGGACAACCCGAACGTGCAGTCGATTGCGGCCTGGACTCGGGCCGACGCCTGGGCCTACGCTCGCTGGGCTGGCCCGAAAAGGCGGCGGAGCTCGCCTATAAGGATGCCTCGGCAACCACCGCCGGAACGGCGTCTATGGCTCGATGTTCTTTGCCGCCGCCATTTCCGCCGCCTTCGTCGTCGATGATCCGGTCGGGGCCGTTCGCATGGCCTGCAGGAGATCCCGAAGGACTATCTGCTGGCAGAGGCGATCAATTGGGCAATCGAGATCGCGCCGAGCGTCAAGAACTACCACGATGGGGGCAAGGTTGTATGAGAACGCTATGCTTCAGGCGCAGAGGATCTTTGAGCAAGAAAAGTAGAGAACGGTCGCCGATAACCTCCGGGTGACCGACGACAGCGACGATCGCACGCGGCGCTTCCAGCCTTCCCCGGCACCGGCGATCACTCCGACGCCGACGCCCATCGAAGCCACAGCGCGGCACGTGACCACCCCCGAGTCTCGCGGTGCCGGAGGCATGACACCCAGAACAGCTGCAAAGCCCTCCGGCCGGCATCGTACTCGAACGCATTTTCATGACCCGCGCAGTAAGCCCCTATGTCCATCGCCGGATGGTAGAGGAGTAAGATTATGTGTCGACAGCACCAAGGATCTTCAGCTATTCGAGTTGCTCGCCAATTTAGATGAACTAACCGGCTCGGATGGCATCAAACACTCTTGGCAAAATGCTGGAAGTCAGCAACTGTTCAGGGGTTATCGACGGGCGTCCTTCGTTCGAATAAGGCCGGCCAAGTGTGCGGTTCTGGTCGCCAAGAACATCATGCGCCAGTTCGCGGATCTTTGCGAAGTGGGTGGTCTCTCGGCAGGAAAACAGACCGCCTGATTCCCTCGAACTTGCCCCGCATCCGATCCCCGAGATTCGCGACAAATCCTTGAGTTGCGAAATCATCGCGAAAACGAGAGGTTTTCATCAGACTAACTAGAGCCGATTTACTCGTCACAGTCCATGATAGGAGAGCTCGCAGGTCGGCCCATTTTAATGATCCCCGAGGAGTGGACGAGAATGTCGATTTGCGTCACCGCTGACTTTGATTTGTCAACTGGACTATCGACCTGATGATCAATCGTCAGCTCGTAGGGATATGCTGTCGCCCCAAACTATCGGAGCCCAACTCTTCAAAGTATCCCGCCCACTTCCCACAAGAGCAACCCTGGCCTCCTACTTTGCGAGCATAGCCGCGGTTGCTCGTCCGATCCCAGGGCTTGCACCAGTAACAATGGCAGTCGGTTTTCTAGTGACCCAAGCATTTCGTTTTCGATATGGAGGCGAATTACTACGGTAGGTCCCAACTGAATTGGGAAAGGAATAGCGCACCACGATAGTGCATTCATGTGGAGAGCGATGTCTGGCGCGGCGGTACGACAAGGATGATAGTTTCTCACGTCGTCCAGAATCGGCTCGGCCCTGACGCGGGCGGCTTCAACGACTTGGGCGCTGGTGGCGGCAGGGCAGCGCGTAGGCGGTCACCTTGGCGCCGAGATGTTGTAGCCAGACCGCGAGCTAGGTGCCCGTGAAAGCCGTGTTCCCCCGAAACAAGCGCTTGCCTGCCACGAGGCGCTCATTTGTCCCACACCTTCCAAGGAGCGTTGCCCTCAACCCAGAGCGCTTCGAGGAACGTCTTGTCGCGCAGGGTATCCATGGGCTGCCAGAAGCCGTGGTGCTGGTAGGCCGAAAGCTGTTGCTGCTCAGCCAAGGCCTCGAGCGGCTCGCGCTCCCAAACAGTGGTGTCATCCACCAGCAGGTCAATTACTTTGGGCGAGAGTACGAAGAAGCCACCATTGATCATCCCGCCGTCACCCCGGGGTTTTTCCTTGAAGGTGGCGACACGGTGATCAGCACGAATTTCTAGGGCACCATAACGTCCCGGCGGATAGGTAGCAGTCAGAGTGGCGAGCGTCCCTTGGCGATGGTGGAAGGCAATCAACGCGCTTATGTCGATGTCTCCCACACCATCGCCATAGGTAAAACAGAAGGCCTTGTCATCGGCCAGGTAATTAGCAACTCGCTTGAGCCGACCACCGGTCATGGTCTTCTCGCCGGTATCGACCAGCGTCACCTTCCAAGGTTCGGCATGGTGCTGGTGAACTTCCATTCGGTTATCTGTCATGTCGAAAGTGACATCTGACACGTGCAGGAAATAATTGGCGATGTACTCCTTGATCATATAGCCCTTGTAGCCGCAGCAGATGACGAAATCGTTGATGCCATAATGCGAGTAGATTTTGAGGATGTGCCACAGAATCGGTTTGCCGCCGATCTCGATCATGGGCTTGGGCCGAAGGTGGGTTTCCTCGGACATTCGGGTTCCAAGGCCACCCGCGAGGATCACAGCTTTCACCATCGGCTCCGTTTCTGGCTATCCGGACGTTCTCGCCTGGCTTCGCGGCAGGATTGCTCCGCAAGCGGCTGGGCATATCGGTTGAGCAAAAATTGCGTGGCAGAGATCGGACGATCCCATTCTAGACTCGGGGGCGAACGCTGCGGCGATGACGTAGCCCGCCGGCCGAGCTCCAAAGGAGGCCATGACATTGTCATCAAGACGAAACGGGCCCTCCGGCTCGATCGGTACCCACGCTTTGGCTAGATCAGTGCAGTTCTCAAGACCGCGCGTTTCCACCGCGACTGCGTTACTGCCCGGATATCCCCCGAGGACCCATGGTAGATCGAGCGCTCGTGTCTCGAGGACATACACCAGGCTCGGCGTGAAGCCAGCGAGATCAACCATCGGGCTACCGACTTCAAGGCCGGCCGCAGCCTGGGTACCGCCGCATGCGTCCAGCCCCGCGTCCAGAGTCGGCGGATCACAAGGAAGCTGAGAGTCCAGTCCAGCACCATAGTGGCCATGACATTCGCCATACGAAGCACTGCGATATCGCCACCCGCCCACTGACATGGCCCGTGATGGATGAAACCAAAAAGGATCGGCAGAACTTTGATCGCGTGGGCGAATGGGTTCGTATTGGAATTGAGCCAGACACCTTCGTCTCTGAAATATTGACCGTGACTCCTGTAGTATAGCAGCGCAGCGAGAGCGATTGCTGTAGTTGCGCGGCGGACACTGCCAGCAAAATCCGATCCAACAAGACCGACAACGTCCTTCCGTTGGCGAAGTGGATATCTCTGGTGGCATAAGCCCTTCCTGTACCTCGTTGAGCAGAGCCATCCCAATCGATGTCAGCCTCAACGGGATTCTAACTGACCTGAGCCCTGCAATCTCCTCCGAGAATTGGTAGCCAGCTCCGGCTCAAATGAAATCCGATAAATGGGATTAATACAATGGGAGGAGCGTCGCCGGCTGCCGTTCGCGATCGGTCCCAAACGGGAGGAACTTAGCGGTTGAACTTAGAGGTGTTGAAAAAATTATCGCGGTACAATTCCTAACCGAGACCTGACGGGAAGAAAGGATCGCATGTCGCTCGAAGTATCGGGGCCGATTTGGTTTTGTGTCTGCCACCAAGCGGCCCGTGAGTTTGAAACGTACCAAGCGAGACCACCTTGCGGCTGCGGCCCAATTTCCACGTCGGAGCACTGCTCTGGCAATTAGTGTGCGTTGTTCCGCGGGGAGAATGCAGGCTGCGGACTATCCTGAACGGCACGAGAAGACACGATCGCGTTCGCCAATAGAACATTGTTTTCGGAATGCCGCATGTAACCGCTACTGAGGTGGACGCCTTTGAAAACTCTCATTACCCGAAACATGGGTAACCTCAACCGGCGGGGCGAAATACGCACGCAAAGGCCCATGCCAACTGGACAGGCTTTGACGCATTGGTGAGCTGTCCGGTCCTGATAGAACTTTCTCTTGCGAGCAGTTCTAGCTTGATCGATTTTGGCGATATGACGCAGGATCGATTGTGCTATCGGCCGGCGAAGGCCAAGCGCCAGTATCTAGAAGTGAACGCGGGGTCGAATGATCGCAACTACGCAGAACGAGAGCTCTCGGCGCTCATTGTGTGTATCGGGCTGCCCGCACGTTCGTGCTCCCTGTGCCTTTGCCCCAATGGTGGCACCATACGCTATGATCTTGAATATTGCAGCGAAACATCGGCACAGAGAAATCTGATACCTTACCAACCCTATCGAAAGCACCTTCGCGACGTGTGCCACCCGCACGATTCGGTCGAAGGGTTGCCTGTCGAACAGGACAGCGCTGCCGATGGTCTTCAAACTGATCGAGGGAGCGCAGAAAAGCTGGGCGCCGTCTGGATGGTCACAACTTTTGCCCAAAACTCGCTTTCGGTGTGATTCAACATGGATCGAGTCATTGCCAAGCTGACCGAGCATCAGACCAAAATCGCCGCCGCCTAACCAGCCCGGCCGTCACCCAAATTTGGCGATAGCTCCGCGATCGCGCGGATCGGTTCGCCGGCCGACTTTGTCTGATCGCATCAGGCAAATGGTGCACCGCAAGGCTCTCGCTCGCGGCCAGGTCTACTCCTTCGTAAAGCAGAGAAAGCTGGACTATCAAAGCCAGAAGAGGTTTCCTCACCTAGGGGCGACATCATCCCGGAATGGTGGGCGAGGTCGCCTCGCAACGCTGGGCGACATCAAGCGGAATGCGCAGAAAGTCATAATGCGCATGAAAGGATAGCTGTCGCGGGCCGGCCGCATGACTTCGAAAATCCATCGATCGATTGCGTCGGTCGACGCAACCTTGCAGGCTTCTGAGCGTGCGCGCATGCGTAGACACTGAGGTGTTGATCTGTCGAAGCCCTTTCAAGCCGCGGGAGCTAACTCTTCCGCGCGAAAAACGCGGGCAAGAAGCCGCGACCGTTGCGGCGAGGCGAGAGGCTGATGAGGAAAGCTCCGATACGGGGGTAGGTTCGTAGTCATGGCGTGACTCAGCTCAAACGGCGCCCAATGGAGAGATAGTCCACCGAGGGCACTGCAGCTGGGTTGATCAATCGACGCGCATCGAAAACCGTCTTTCCGGCGACTCGCAACGAGGTGAGTTCGCCGTATTCCTGCGTCCGAGTCGCGATGATGATGATCTCGGCCCACTCGATCTCGCGACGCCAGTCAGACGAGAACTGAATTCGGTCCGCGGCGATTCCGATGGCGAGCTTGAACTTCTCCGTCGCCAGCGGGTCGTAACACCTGATATCCGCTTCGGCTCGGAGAAGATCGTAAACGATCTTGATCGAGGCGGATTCGCGGACGTCGTCGGTGTTCGGTTTGAAGGAGAGGCCGAGAAGGAGGGTTCGTCGGCCGGACAAAGATCCGAGCTTTCGCTCGAGGGTAGAGACGATCTGGTGCGTTTGCGCGGCGTTCACGTCGAGAACGGCATTCAGTATGTTCATCGGAAGGCCCAGGCTCTCGCCCTGGGTGCGCAGCGCCTGCACGTCCTTTGGAAAGCACGACCCGCCGAACCCGCAGCCCGGAATGAGATAGGTCAGGATCTGTGGGGCGACGCGGCCCAACGGGGTAATCGGGCACCAGCGTTTGTCGAGATGGACGCCGCGCATGACATCGAGGGCGTCGACGCCTCCCACCGCAGCGCAAAGATTTGCTATCTCGTTCACCATGGAGATCTGGGTCGCCAGAACTGCGTTATTGGCGTATTTGATCATTTCGGCTGTGCGGGTGTTCACCCGCACTTTGTCGCAATTCCAGGGAGCATAGAGTTCCTCGAGCCGCACCAGCGTTCTCTCGTCCTCGTGACCGAGCACGATCCGATCGGGCTCCATGAAATCCTCGATAGCCTCCCCCTCGCGAAGAAACTCCGGGTTCATGCCCAACCCGAATGCCCCAATTGTCTTCCCGGACGAGTGATCGAGCTCTGCCCGCACTAGCGTGTCCGTTGTTCCTGGAATGACAGTGCTCTTCACCACGACTGACAGGTGACGAGGAGTAGTCGCGAGATAAGCGCCGATCTGGCGAACGCATTGCCGGACGGCGCTGAGGTCGATCGCACCGTTCTCGGATGGCGTGCCGACCGCGATCAAGGCGATTTCCGCCGTCTCGATCGAGGCGTTTAGGTCGGTGGTGGCCCTAAAGCGGGCCGATGTAAGGACTGACTTGAGCAGTTCAGGGAGGCCACGCTCATAGATATGCGGGACGCCGACGTTAAGCTGCGCGACCACATCCTTCCGCAGATCGACGCACGTCACGTCGTGTCCTTTCGCCGCTAGACATACACCCGAGACGAGGCCCACATAACCCGAGCCGACAACTGTGATGCGCATCACGCCCCCAACTCGTCGCGTAGAAAGGACAGGCAGCGACGCATACCCTCATTTACGTGGATATTGGAAGCGTACCCGAGAATGTCCCGCGCTTTCTTGATCACGGGGCAGCGCCGGTTTGGATTGTCGACAAGATACTCAGCATCGGAACTCCTCTCCGCGCCGCGCGGTCTGAAAAGCTCCAGTGAAGCCTGCTGATAAATCTCGGCAGGGTTTTGGACGGAGATCTCCGGCTTGTCGACCCCCATATTGAAGTAATCGTATTTCCCATGCAGTAGGCAGAGGAGATTCCCCGTGATCGCGTCGGAGCGGGCGGCAAAGATGGACATGCCATAAGTCGTGGAGAAGACGTAGCGCATCGTTTCGCCAAAACGCTTGAATTCGTCGTAGCAGGCGCGCGGCCAAGGCAAGCGAGATTGCCCGGTCCTCCTCGTGAGTCGTGATCGCAGTCTCCGCTGGATCGCCATAGATTTCGCTCCTCGAAAAGAACAACAGGCCGTTGAGTCGATCCGAACCCCGACAGGATTCGAGTAGCCGCAATCCCAAGTCGTTTGCGTCGATGGTCTCGATTGGATACTGCCGATAACATCAGACCAAATGGATCACGTAGTGCGCTGTGTCGAGCGCCGTCTACCGTTTGAAGGTCATCCGTGGCGATGTTGAACGTACGCGGCTCGAGCACGTCCGGAAACTTCGCACTCAGATTGGTCAGCCAGCGCGGGCGATGCAGCAGGAAGAGGCGTCGAACGCGATGACCCGCTTCAGGTCGAGTTCGGACTTTTAGCGTGAAGTACTGGAGGAAGTAATATCCAAGGACGTCTGCGCAGCCCGTTACCAGAACGGTGGCCCCTGCGAAGCGTCCACGCGGGAAGGCTGCATGCATACGCTCGATATTTTCTTTGACGACGAGGCTGATTGTCACGAAGCGCTCCGAAGGAGTGGCTGGGCGTTGCTGGCGTAAATTCATGCATCTCGACCGGATGCCGAGGCTCTTGAGCAGGTCTTATCTAGTTATCTGATAGCACAGTTCCTCCTGTCGACCTCGCAGAGGACGCCGAGCTTCTAACCCGCCAGAGCGCCACAATCTCCTACAAGAATTGGTAGAGTCTGTCGCACATTGGGATAGACAAGAGCCGGGGCGAAAAGAGCACATGATGATGCGGGATCATCAGGTCAGAAAGTAACGACCGCCTCTGAATTCCGTACGATCGGAATCGACCTAAAATGGTGTTTAACGCGACCTTCCGCCAACCCTCTAATTGTCCCGATGGTTGCCGAGATGATCAGCAGAGTTCCAGGTTTGCCGGCTGTTTGAGTCCTTCGCGTCGATTTTCGCAGAGGCGTGAGGCCTCGTCAGTCTACTGTTCAATGTGGATTGAAGATACCAGCCGTTCCAGATGGCCCAGGCAATCTTCTCGATTCCGATCATCATCCCTCAATTTCAATAAGCACAGTACACCAGCGAGCAGTTCCAACGGCTGATGGCCGACAGAATCGGCTGCAGCATGAGCCGATCCGGCAACGTCTGGAACAACGCAGCGATGGAGAGCTTCTCGTCGCCGGGGTCGGTCTGGAGTATTTCGTCGTGGACGCGGGCTGGTTCCCCGGCGGCTTCCCTGAGGGCATCGGCAACTGGGATGAAGCCGACCCCCCGCGCCTCTCCCGAGGTGTTGCGGAATTGTCGAAGTACGTGCGCAGCCACGGCATGCGGTACGGTACTCGGTTCGAGCTGAGTTCGCGCACGTGGAGAGTTCCTTACCGAGCAGACTGAGATATTAGCATAGGATCAAATTGCCAACTGAGCGCCCTCAAGATCTGTGTCGTACTGAACGAGCCCAGGAACGACGAGAACTCCGAAAACTTGCACAGAGAGAATGCCGGCCGGTACGGCGCCAGGATGTAGGATGTCGTCGCAAGTTCGACAGCGAACTGTTGACAACGCTTGCCCAGTAGCTTCCTGCCAGGATTAGCCCCGGCGCAAGCCATCGCTCCGGTAGCCCGCAGCACCCCCGCCCTGGTCCGGTACATTCGGCCCATGAATTTCCCGCAGATTGTTCCTTCCGAACTCGGCGGCAGGTTTATTGTTCACCCAGGGCAGGCTCGTCAGAGCCAGATGCGCGGCACCTCGAGAACCATGTCCAGCGCCATCACCAACGGCGTCGGTCATTGTGGCGAGGCCGAAGTCGGCGGGCGAGAGTGCCCGGCGTAACATATCGATCAACCGACCCGACAATCGAGCTGAAATGGTCCAGCCCGGGCCCAAGACGGTCTTCGAGGTGAGCACTATCGCGATCCCGAGGTGAGCCGGATTTCTACGTGGTCATACTTCGCTGCTGTGACCATCTACAGTTCCAAGACCGTACGTCGAAAACAGTATTGCCATGTTTTCGTTTAGCTGGTGGGGCCAATGCCCGTTTTCCCGAACTACGATGTAATCCGGACAAAGAGGGCGATGACTGAAGCGCTGCATACAACACCCACGCACCACAGCTCCATCGACCATTACAGGGGCGAGAAGGCCATACTGCTTATCTTATCGACTACCGCTTTTGGTCGTGGATTTCGATATCTTTTGTACGAAAATCGCGAGCGGAAGCTGGTGTTGTGATGATGGTGTGTTTGGAAAGAGGCGCTGAAAGGATGAGGGAATGTTGATCGTAGACGCCGGGCTGGCAAAGCGTGCTGCTGCAGGCAGACCCCTGCTCGCAGCGCTGTTCGGCTCAGGTTTCATGGCTAAGGGTATCGTCAACCAGGTGATGCGATATACGCCGGGTATGCGTATCGCGGCCATCTGCAACAGGACGCCGTCGGCGGCAATCGAGACTTACCTCAAGGCCGGTGTGCCGGCGAAAGAAATCCGCGAATGCACCACAGCGGCGGAGATTGACGAGGCAATGCGCGCCGAGAAATTGTGCGTCACCCAGGATCCCGAGGCAATCACTGCGGCGGCTGGCATTGAAGTTGTGATCGAGGCCACAGGCCATGTTGAATACGGCGCGCGTGCCGTACTTGCGGCAATAGCTGCAAGGAAGCCGATCGTGTCCATGAATGTCGAACTCGACGCCACGATCGGGTCGATCTTGAAGCTAAAGGCGGATCAAGCGGGCGTGATACTTTCGGGCTGCGACGGCGATCAGCCCGGCGTGCAGATGAATCTCTTGCGCTACGTCCGAACACTCGGGCTCAAACCACTGCTATGCGGCAACATTAAAGGATTGCAGGATCGCTACCGCAACCCCACCACCCAGGCATCATTTGCCAAACAGTGGGGGCAGACCCCGCACATGGTGACGTCGTTTGCCGACGGTACAAAAATTTCGATGGAGCAGGCAACCGTTGCGAATGCGACCGGCATGAAGGTAGCGCGGCGGGGAATGATTGGCCTCGAGTATAAAGGTCACGTCGACGAAATGACCGGGATGTACGACATTGACATGATGCGTTCTCTCGGAGGGATCGTCGATTACGTGGTCGGCGCCAAACCCAGTCCTGGCATCTATATCTTCGCCGAAGCGCAAGACAGGACCCAGGCGCAGTACCTGAATTATGGAAAGTTGGGTGAAGGCCCGATCTACAGCTTTTACACGCCTTGGCATCTAACCGCACTCGAGGTTCATATTTCTGCGGCTCGCGTACGCCTTTTCGGTGACAACGTGATCGCTCCGATCGGCCGGCCGGTGGTTGAGGTGGTCGCAACCGCCAAGACCGATCTCAAAGCTGGTGACACGCTGGATGGGCTCGGCTGGTACATGACCTACGGTCAGTGCGAGAATTACGACGTTGCAAAGGCCGAGAATCTGTTACCAATGGGGCTCGCTGAGGGTTGCAAGCTCATTCATGACATCAAGCGCGATCAGGTGATCACTTGGAATGATATCGTCGCGCCCAAGGCCAGTCTTTCCCATCAACTTCGTTTCGAACAGGATTGTCTATTCCATGATTGCAAATAGAAGATTGCCGACTGCTGAGGACATCGTCACGGAGGATCTCTCCGATATCGGCACCAGACTTGCGGCAGAATTCGGTAGGCTCTCTGGCAAGAAGCTTCTGGTCGTTGGCGGAGGCGGTTTCCTCGGCTACTATCTGGTTCAGGCTCCCTTGGCTTGGAACCGTCTGAACAAAGGTCCCGCCATCGATGTGACCGTCTACGATAACTGGATCCGGGGAACGCCTAGCTGGCTGAACGGATTGAGGATGGATCCGCATCTTACGCTGGTGACGCACGACATCACCAATCCTGTTCCAAGTGGTGCGCCGGATTTCGACTTCATCATCCACGCGGCTTCGATCGCTTCTCCCGTCTACTATCGCAAGCATCCCATTGAGACCATGGACGCCAACGTTAAGGGACTGCGTCACTTGCTGGAGTATACCCTCAAGCTGAAAAAATCCGGCAAGCCGCTTTCGGGATTTCTGTTCTATTCTACCAGCGAAATATACGGGGATCCGACGCCGGAGAACATTCCGACGCCCGAGACGTACCGCGGTCACGTTTCCTGCACCGGCCCACGAGCCTGCTACGACGAATCCAAGCGTTACGGGGAAACGCTTTGTGTGAATTTCGCCCGCCAATGCGACCTGCCAATCACGATGGCTCGGCCATTCAATAATTACGGTCCGGGCCTGAAAATTTCGGATCGACGCGTGCTTCCCGATTTCGCCAGGGACGTGTTCGCGGGGCGTGACATCGTGATGTTATCGGACGGCAGCGCGACGCGAACGTTCTGTTACATCACTGATGCCATAGTTGGATATTACAAGATTCTTGCCAATGGACGTAAGGGCGAGCCCTACAACATAGGCACAGACAGGCCGGAAGTTCCGATCGTCCAGCTTGCGGAGAGCATTGTAAAACTGGCGGCGAAGAATTGGGATTACACTGGACGGGTGGTAAAACAGATCAGCGCGGACAAGGACTATCTAGTCGATAATCCGAACTGCCGCTGTCCAGTGATTGACAAGGCGCGTAGGGAGCTCGGCTACGAACCGACAGTGAGTTTAGAGAATGGTCTGGAGCGTGCACTTATTTGGTATTCTGCAAACCAGTGCGCTGGAGATGCGTAATTGAAGATTCAGTCCTGGGTACAGGTTACGTTGGCATTCTTTCCGGAACCTATCTGGCAGAACTCGGTCGCGAGGTTGTCTGCGTGCACGTTGATCTCTGAGCGACGGCTTCAGGAATTGCTGGATAAGACCGTTCCTGACCACCTGACGGCAACCACCGACTTGAGAAAGGCCGTCTTGGAATCGGACTGTCAATGATCGCCGTCGGAATCCCGTTCGACGGCACTGTCATCGATCTGAAGTACATTCGCCATGTAGCGACTGACATTCGCTACGTGTTGCGGGAAAAACCGGACTACCACATCGTCGTGGTGAAGAGCGCGGTGGTTCCTGACACGATCACGGACGTGGTATTACGGATTTGGAGGAATCCAGCGGCAAGAACGGCCGGGAAGGATTTCGGTGTCGGCATGAATCCGGAATTTCTCCTCGAAGGCTAGCAATCGAGGAATCATGCATCCCGATCGGATCGTTCTCAGTGCGATCGACAAACGCTCCGCCGAAGTGCTCGATCGGCTCTACTCGGGTGTCCGAGATGTCGGAGTCGTACGCACTGATCCGGGCACGCCGGAAATGATCAAATCCATGGCCAATTCTCTGCTGGCGACGCTGATCTCGTTTTTCAATGAGGTCGCAAATCTCTGCGCGCTTCAGAAAGCCGATCTAGCCGACGTCATGAAAGGCCCGCATCTCGACCGCCGCTCGCCCATTCTGGCCGGCGGCAACCGCGTCACACCTGGTATGATCGCTTATCCGTGGCCCGGCGCCGGCTCTGGCGGGTCGTGTTTTCGGAAGGATGATCGTGCTTATCGCATGTGGCGCGAGCGGCGGCGCGAACATGCAGCTCCTGAACTCGGCGAGCGATTTCAACAACCGCTAGCCTCAAAAAACGAGATGCTCGAAAAGGGCGCGGGAAAGATCGAGGGTCTTGGCGTGACCGTGCTGGCGTCGCCTTTAAGCCTAGTACTGACGACATCAAGAGACCCTTCCATTCCGGTCATTCAGGCCCTCGCAGCGAAGGGCGCGCGCGTGACAGCTTTTGATCCGATTCGCTCGCAAGAGCAGAGCACGTACTTGGCAGACGGTGGTTTCTCGTGACACGCTCGCTGAGGCTCTCAAGGGTACCTAGGCGATTTTGCTGATGACCGTTTGGCCGGCGTTCATAACTCTTCCGGAACTCGTTGGAATGTCCGAGAGTGAAGCGCTCGTGATCGACGATCGCCGGATGCTGTAGAAGGCCAGCATGACAGACTAGGCTGGGGTTGCGTTCTAATCACGCGTCGAGAGTTCAGGCACGCACGCATTTAAGAGACGCTCGCTAAAAGAACGGCGGCCCTTCGGCCGTAAGCGCGGGCCAGGAGAGATCCTTGGCTGAGATGCCCGTGACGGGCAAGGGCCACACGATCCCAAGCGTCCGGTCATCAAACTTGAGGCCCTCCTCTGCGGCCGGCGAGTAGGGTGCCGAAACCAGATAGCTGATCTCGGTGTCGTCCATGAGCGTCTGGTAACCGTGAGCAAAGCCGGGCGGTACGTAGATCTGGCGTCTGTCTTCAGCATTCAGTTCGAGCGCCGCATGTTTCAGATAGGTCGGCGACCGGTGACGGAGGTCCACAATGACGTCGAAGATAGCTCCCCGCAGACATCGGACGAGCTTGGCTTCAGCGGCACTGCCGGTCTGAAAATGCATGCCACGCAGAGTACCTCGCTGCGCGGAGAAAGCACTATTTTGCTGCACGTAGTCGGTGATCATGCCATGTTCGGCGAACTCATCCTTACACATGGTACGCGCGAAAAATCCACGATCATCGCCTCTTCGCTCGATGTCGATAATCCACGCGTCCGAAACAGGAGGTTGAGTAAAGATCATGCATTATACCGGGGTAGACTCACTCAACTTTCTATTGCGGGTCCGACCGCCCTGCGGATATGCGATCAATGATCGCACGATGTGGTCGGCGCCGAAGTGCAGTGCCGTGGTAAGGGTCGCCACCCATCGATGAGCTCGGCTATGTCGCCGTCGCACTCGTCGCTTAGCTCCGGCAATGCGTTCAGCGCGAACAACCCGGTGCAGCATGGAACTGTTGACCACGGGGCGTCCATGGATCTGCGCGAAGTTGAAAGCCTGCTTGACGTAGACGATACCGTGCATGCCGTACTCCATAAGTTCCGAGAACTTGGGATCAGAGCAGCAAGGCTCGTGCCAGTAGCGGCGCTCCGGCGAATCAGGTCTGGAGACAAATGCTTGAGATATTGGTGATCGATTGGCCCGATAGGCGATCGACGGAACTACGACATGGTCGGAAATGCGACATCGCCCTTTGCAGCGGCCGTGACGCTAGTTCTTAATGTAGATCAAGAAGAGCGCGGCCTAAGACGCGATAGGTTTTCCCCTCATCTGCGGTGACAACGCGCCGCTCAGCGGCGCGATCGACTTTTTGGGACCGCTGGGCGGAAGGAAGTGCCGCAGCCGCATCGCCAAAGCAGTCGAGAGCTGGCGTCGTCAGACCCTCACCAAATATGTAAATCATTTTACGAATGCAAAGCATCCTGCTTATGGGTTGCCTGCGACTTGCTTTTCACGTGGCCGCGCTGAGCTACACAATTATGTTGCGCTGACAGGCGATGGGACGGGGCAACTTCGCGGGGTGATCAGCCACAGTATGGTAATGGAGGACAATGCAGGGGCTGGGGGCATATTCACATTCACTCAACCGGGACGGGGTTGGCTTGATTACTAGCTGAATTTTGAATTGACTTTTGGGTGCCCGGGCAGGTTGGCATTGCCACCTGGGACCAACGTTCTTGTAGTAGATGACGGTTGATGAGCCGAATTCAAAGCCTAGCGCGAGTTGGGGGAAATGCTGACGTGGAGTTCAGTCATGACCTGCGCCTGCTTCGAGAACTGGTAGTGGGAATCCTTGTTCCCTTGCTGTATTCGATCAAGGCCGACAACCGGTTCGCGACTGAACGCGCAATTTCTAAGTGGCGGGCGGTTCGACGCTCGAGAGGGCTAAACACATAAATGCTCTCCAGCAGGGAGCGCTCTCCAGAGAGCTCGTACGTAATGGAGAGTCGCGTGTTCAAGCATCACATCCAGATCGCGCCGCACTCGGATACACTTTCTTGAAACGCAGTCGCCTCGTGCACATCCGCCAGCACCCCGAGGGCAGGCGCACAGGTCTGCCGCGACGCTCTGGCCGCAGCCGCTTTGGACTGTCGGCTCACCTTCCAATTCACGGAAGCAGGTCGGCGACTCTGTTGACGGGGCGATCTGGAAGCCTGGCCAGCACCTCAGCTAGCCAGGCTTGCAGATCAACATAGTTCAACTCAGGTTGACGCCGCCCACGCGACACGAACTCGCTGCCTTGATCGACGCGGATCGTTGCCGGGAATCCCACTTCCTTGCAGGCGCTTTCCAGGATCGCCACGACGTCGCTGCTGCGGAAGCTGAACTGTGGCTGCAGCACCGGCGAGAAGCGGGAGAAGATATCGACGATCGTGAGCACGCGCAGCTTGTGTCCGCTCGCCAACTGATCGTGGACAAAATCCATCGCCCAGGTCTCGTTCGACCGCGTCGCCGGCTTGCGGTCGTCGCGCAGCTTGGCCTTGACCCGGCGCTTGGGCGTTTTGTTGCGCAATTGCAGGCCCTATTCGCGATAGATGCGACGGGTCTTGGTCTGGCCGTGGCGCCATCCCTCGCGGCGCAGCAAGACGTGGACGCGCCGATAGCCGTAGCGAATGCGAACATGGCAGATCTCCTTGATCCGATCTTCAAGAGCAGCCTGGCCGGAGCGATGCGACCGATAATGGTAGGTTGACCGGTCGAACTTGAGAGCTTCACAAGCCTGTTGAGAGCTTCACAAGCCTGGCGATACTTGCCACTCACGGCACATTTCATCGACCAGCTTGCGCTTCCGGCTAGGCTTCATAGCTTTCGGCGGATCACGTCCTGCAGCATCTCCTTGTCGAGCGACAGGTCCACCACCAACTTCTTGAGCTTGGCGTTTTCCTCCTCGAGCTGCTTCAACCGTCGCATCTCGATCGGCAGCAGACCGTCATACTTCTTCTTCCATTGAAATAGGTCGCCTGGCTGATCCCGGCCTTGCGGCAGATCTCCGCCACCGCAACCCCATCACGTCTCTGCTTCAGGATGAACGCCTTCTGGGCGTCCGAAAATTTTGAGGCCTTCATCGTCCGTCGCTCCCTCCCAGCCGAGGGGATTCGGCAGCGAAAACTCTAGCCAAAAATGGTCCAATTTGTCGGCCTCAGATCACTTCGGGCCGGGCTCTAACTCCTTCTGGTGGAAATACTCAGTGGCAGGTCAACCCGCCTGTGGCCCACGCCCGATGCTTACCGTTCAACTGGCGTCGAGTCCAATTGACTACAAACTGAAAAACTGTAAAGCTTCAGCAATTAGTGAAAGAGACCGAGGGTCACATCAGACTTCTGACGTAAAATTTACCCGCTCGGCCTCAATGACATGAGGCAGGTGTCTTACCTGTGTTTGTATCGATCCCAGATATTCGCCAATCAGGCCCAAGAAAAGTATTTGAATTCCTACAAAAAAGAAGAAGCCAATGAGGATTGGAGCGAGACCGAGCTCGAAAGAATTCCAGAATAGAAGTTTTGTGCCGACCGAAGCGAGAAAAACAGCCAAACTGACGGTCGACACGAGAAAGCCGAGCATGGTCATCAGACGAAGCGGCACTTTAGAATGCTTGGTCACACCCAACATTCCCAATTCGTAGAGCGAATAGAAATTTTGGCTGCTAAATCCTCGATTACGCCGAGGTTGATGGAAGGGGACGGTCGTAATCTTGTGACCCACCTCGCAGACAAGTCCACGAAAATAGGGATAGGGCTCATCGAGCTTGCGCAGCACGTCAATGACAAAGCGATCGTAGAGGCCAGAGCCCGTTGCATCCTGTACCAAGGGCACATCAGAAATGCGAGAGATTGTCCGATAATAAAGTCGGCGCAGGTGAAACATGACCGGCCATTCCTCACTCGTCGGCTTAATTGCCATGATGGTTTTGTACCCCTCTTCCCACTTGGCAATAAGCTGAGGGATCATCTCCGGTGGATCCTGCAGATCAGCATGGATGAGCACCACGGCGTCCCCACTAGCCTGCAGGACGGCATGGAACGATGAGCGGACATAGCCGAAGTTTCGAGTGTTCACGATGACCTTGACCCTGACATCCTTAGCTGCAATGCCGCGCAAGATTTCGACAGTTCGATCGGTGGATGCGTTATCTATGAGGATGTGTTCGTATTCGTAGCCGGCGCCAGCCATCACTGTCGCGACGCGGTTGCATAGTTCAACGACATTATCTTGTTCGTTAAACACAGGCGTGACTACACTGATGGTCTTAGCCATGGCTGAAACGAACTCGGCTGGTCAACAAGATATCGAGCGCACGAAAGACCTGGATTTGATATCATGCGCTTTGCGATTCCACGCGGCGAACGTCGAGACAAAGAGGACGACCCAAGGGTTAAAAACCGAAGGTTCGCCAGCGTTAACCCTGCCTCGCACACAAATAGCCCTGGCTTCTCGCAATTCCGATGAAACACTTTGGAATGCTATGCGCGTGACGCGAGCCATGGATTTCGGATTTCTGACGACGTATGTGTTACTCAGCGCTTCAACAATGCGAGTTGCCAAAGGCGCAATTGAGGTGATGTTCCGCCGTCGTGACAAGAAGAGCCAGGACGATTGCGCCGCGCCGAGCAAGAGCAGCAGCGACCTTCGGTGCAAAAAGACGAAGCAGAGCACAATGACTAAGGCAAGGGCGGCAGCCGCGGTGCGCTTGGCCATGAAGCAGTACCAGCCCACAACGCTGATCAGAATGCCCCCCCCCAAGACTCGGCTGATGTGCTTTCGCCGGCCTAGCAGAAAGCTGATGATCACGATCCAGCGCGATTGCAGCGTCACGTCGTAGCTGGAGGGGTATGTCACCATAGTGATATAATGCCAATCTGCCGATCTCTGAGGACAAAACCGACATGCGCAGCCAACCCGTTGTCCAGGGACACCGCACCCAGCCCAGGGCCGTGGTAGGCATGTAGCTCGCTATGCGAAGTAGCACGATGTCGCCATCCAATGACGGGTGATGAACAAAACGGAAAGGGACGGCGGACTGCTCATAAGATAGGAACACCGGGGGCGCAGTAAAATTGCGGTAGGTACCTTCGGCAACAAGAATGAGAGCGTGAGGGATAGCTATGGTTACGGTGGTAGAGGGACCAAAGGCTGATCCGGCACGACTGACAACCTCCTTCCGCTCGGTGAAGTAGGTATCTCTTGACATAGGCGCCTTCCTGCAAGCTTCGCATACAAGGTGCATTCCAATGGAATAGTCTTGAGGAGCTTCTAGGCGACCGGCTCCCCGCAATCTGCTGCCAACATTGGTAGCGTGTCTATCACCTCTCATATTTGAGGTGACCCTAACCATATGGAAGTTCACCAGCACCATGCCGAACCTATGGCGACAACATCTCTCGAAAGCTTGCCCGTGGCGAGCAGGGTTCCGACGCTGCGTCCCTGTTGCGCAGAGGCTCGGCCCAACACTTTGACCTGCATTCGCCAGATGACCTTAAGGCTAGCAGACCGTGTTAAAAGTCCGATGCCTTCCGCCCTTATTGCTTTTTGGCGCTCTTTTCAGCACATATTTGGTTATCTTACCGAGGAATGCCGACCTTAGCCCCACCAGAGGCAGCATGAAGCTGTATTTTCGAGCTATCGCTCGAGCTTCACGCTTGCACGCCCTTGATCTGAGGCCGACAAATTGGACCATTTTTGGCTAGAGTTTTCGCTGCCGAATCCCCTCGGCTGGGAGGGAGCGACGGACGATGAAGGCCTCAAAATTTTCGGACGCCCAGAAGGCGTTCATCCTGAAGCAGAGACGTGATGGGGTTGCGGTGGCGGAGATCTGCCGCAAGGCCGGGATCAGCCAGGCGACCTATTTCAATGGAAGAAGAAGTATGACGGTCTGCTGCCGATCGAGATGCGACGGTTGAAGCAGCTCGAGGAGGAAAACGCCAAGCTCAAGAAGTTGGTGGTGGACCTGTCGCTCGACAAGGAGATGCTGCAGGACGTGATCCGCCGAAAGCTATGAAGCCTAGCCGGAAGCGCAAGCTGGTCGATGAAATGTGCCGTGAGTGGCAAGTATCGCCAGGCTTGTGAAGCTCTCAACAGGCTTGTGAAGCTCTCAAGTTCGACCGGTCAACCTACCATTATCGGTCGCATCGCTCCGGCCAGGCTGCTCTTGAAGATCGGATCAAGGAGATCTGCCATGTTCGCATTCGCTACGGCTATCGGCGCGTCCACGTCTTGCTGCGCCGCGAGGGATGGCGCCACGGCCAGACCAAGACCCGTCGCATCTATCGCGAATAGGGCCTGCAATTGCGCAACAAAACGCCCAAGCGCCGGGTCAAGGCCAAGCTGCGCGACGACCGCAAGCCGGCGACGCGGTCGAACGAGACCTGGGCGATGGATTTTGTCCACGATCAGTTGGCGAGCGGACACAAGCTGCGCGTGCTCACGATCGTCGATATCTTCTCCCGCTTCTCGCCGGTGCTGCAGCCACAGTTCAGCTTCCGCAGCAGCGACGTCGTGGCGATCCTGGAAAGCGCCTGCAAGGAAGTGGGATTCCCGGCAACGATCCGCGTCGATCAAGGCAGCGAGTTCGTGTCGCGCGATCTCGACCTGTGGGCCTACCAACGCGGTGTCACGCTGGACTTCTCCAGGCCCGGCAAGCCAACCGACAACGCGTTCATCGAAGCCTTCAACGGCCGCTTCCGGGCCGAATGCCTCAACACGCACTGGTCCCTCAGCCTTGCGGACGCCCAAGAAAAAATGGAGACTTGGCGCAGATACTACAACGAAGAACGGCCCCATGGCGCGATCGGCAACAGACCGCCGATTTTGCTGCAAAACCACGTCGGCGCATCCAGCCCGTCGACCTGATCACGGCAAAAAACTCCAGTTCTGAATGGTCCAAAGTTCGGTCTCGCTGCAAAAACCACGAGACTCTAACTGCTGCTGGATGAAAACCAGTGGCAGGTCAGGGTCAGTCGTCACGCAGCAGCGTCATCATCTCGCAGATCACGCCGCGTGCGCCATCGTCCAATTCCAGGCAGAAGCTCTCGAGCCGATGATCTGGGGTGTGCGGCGATGCGGTCAAGAACATCCGCCAGCTACGCCTGCGGGTCGATGCCGTTCATTTTTGCCGTGACGATCAGGCTGTACATAGCCGCCGCACGCCGTCCGCCGCGATCGGAGCCGCAGAACAGCGGACTTTCGCCCCAGAGCGATGCCTCGCAACCCTCGTTCAGCGGCATTGTTAAAGGGCATGATGCTGTCGACCCGCATGTTAAGCGCGTCGCGGTCGCCAACCCGAGGCTTGTTCGAGCGATCGCCTATGCGCGAATCAAAACGGATAAGATCGATGCTGAAACCCTGGCAAAGTTGCATGCTGCCGGTTTTTTGCCTGAGGTCTGGGTTGCCGACGAGGATACCTACGGCCGCCGGCGCCAGATGGCGGAGCGCGCTGGCGTCTTGGCGCAGATCGTCAGAATTAAGGGACGCATGAAGGCAATCCTACATGCCAATCTCATACCGGCCTACAAAGGCCACCTCTTCGGGAAGTCCGGGCAACGTTGGCTCGAGAGTCTGCCGCTTCCACCGGAAAAATATGCGATGCTCCAGCGTCTGATCGCGGAACTCGAACGCGTGACAAAACAGCTGTTGGAGATCGACAAAGTCGTGGCGCAAGAGGCTCTGGATGATCCACGGTCCCTCAAGCTGATGACGATTCCCGGCGTGAGTTCGGTCGTTGCTTCGACTGTGCTGGCTTCGATCGGCGACATCGCACGCTTCCCGTCACCGGATAAGCTGAGCAGCTACTTCGGTTTGACCCCTCGGATTCGACAATCGGGAGGGCGCCCGGCAAGACATGGTCGCATCTCGAAACAGGGTAATCGTGACGCCCGCAAGATGCTGGTTGAAGCGGCCTGGTCAGCCAAGACGGCGCCAGGGCCGCTGCGGGCCTTCTTCAACCGCATTCAGAGGAAGCATGGGCCTGGAGTCGCGGCCGTCGCAACGGCACGTAAGCTCGCAGTGATGATCTGGCACATCCTGACGACCGGGAAAGATTATGCTTACGCGCGCCCAGCGTTTACAGCGATGAAACTCCGGAAGGTGGCACTCAAGGCTGGAGCGCCCCGTGCCTATGGCAAGGCTGGCCCGGGTCGGGACTACTGGATCAAGGAACTCCGCGAGCGGGAAGCTGGCTACGTCGCACGCGTCGAGCAGACCTACGAGCGGATGGTGGCGGCCTGGAAGGAGAAGCCAAAAAAAGTTGTCATGAACTGACGAGAGAGCTTCTCAACATCATCCGTCGACATGCAAAGTCGTCCGTCATCGAGGAAGCGGCTAAATGCATCCCAGCGGCTGAGGCAGTAATTGATCGCCTTGGTCGTGTCGTTGTTCCTGGAGAGCTTGGCGCGCCGTTCGCGCAACCACGCCTCCAACTCGACGATCAGGTGGCGGCTACGCTCCTGGCGCACACGCAAGCGCTCCTCCGGCGCAAAACCGTTGATCTCACGCTCGATGGCGAACAGGACATCGATACGCTTGACCGCCTCAGCCGCGATCGGCGCCTTGGTAAGCCGTGCCAGATCAAAGAACTTGCGTCTGCCGTGCGCCCAGCACGCGGCCTCGATGATCGGGCCGCCCTTGCGATTAGCCTCGTAGAGCCTGCCAAAACCGGCGTAGGCGTCGGCCTGCATCAGTCCGGCATAGCCGGCGAGATGCTGCTCCGGATGCGCACCGCCACGATCGGGCGAGTAGAAGAACACGGCCGCCGGCGGATCTGGGCCGGCAAACGGACGGTCGTCGCGTACGGAGGGCCAGAGCCGAGCGGTCCGGGTCTTGCCCTTGGCCAGGACCGGCACCGTGGGGTGAGTAGGCCGGAGGGATTTCACCTCCAGCCTCTCGCAGAACCGGGCGTGAGACTCTCGCCTCACCCGGCTCCCATCAGGCAAGCTTGCCGCCATCGCCGAGTTGCAATGCACAAAGAGCCTGCGCTTCTCACGCGCGATCCTCTCCAGGAAGAGACGCGCGCGTCCCAAACGGTGATGAAAGCGCTTGTACTTTCGCTTCAACCAAATAGCTAACGTCTGGTTGATGTAGCAGGCCAAAGGATAAAGCGCTGAGCGCGTGTATTGCCCATAATAAGCGATCCACCTCCTAACCATCGGGTTTAGCTCGCGGGCAATATCGTCCAAAGTTACCTCGGTTCGCTTGCGAAGTTTCAAGCCTCGGACCGTCGCCCGCATGGCATTCAGCGCTGGTTTGCTGACCGCCGGAGTGAACCCGCAGAACATCTTCTGCGAACGCGGCCCCAGGACGATCGTGGCCGGAAGCAATAACCGAGAAAGTCAACCATGTCCGGCTCGCTTTTACCTCGGCGTCGATCATTCCCTGCAGTAGACGATCCTCGTCTTTAGGATGGCACTCCGCCAGCCGAGCCTGGAGCGCTTAGCGAACGCTTTGCGCCTCCATCTCATTCCGACAGTGTACCAACCGTTGAGTCGCCCGGGGGAGTTTCACCCCCAGGCGCTCACAGATCCGGACGTGAACGTCTCTGCTCATTCGGCTCTTACCGTCCAGCCGCCGTCTTGTGCAGCATCGGCCAATGGGCCAACACCGTGGGGGGGGCGGCAAGCAATGTCCCGTACCCAGTGCTCTGCCCGTCTTCGATGTCGCCGCAGACGTTTGCATTTCAACATCGCCCATCGCGCGAGACATCGGTCGAGATGGCGTAGCGTCGGGTAAAGCGCTGACTTGTAGTACCGACCATGGTAGTTCATCCAGCCTCGGATGATCGGGTTGAACAACATCGGCAGGTCGTCGATCCTCTTATCCACCTGGCAGCGTAGTTGCCAGGCACGGATTTCCTGTCGGATTGCCTTCCTCGCGGCATTGCTGAGACCGGGGCTGAAGTTGACGAAGTGCTTTCCCCAACGGTTCTTCGACCGACGGGCGCGGAACGTGTAGCCCAAAAGTCGAATTTCTGTTCAGGATAATCACCTCGCCGGCCGTCATCCTTTACGCGACTACGCCCTCCGGCATGACGCGATGCTCGAATCACGCTGCTGCTCGACCTTCTTCGTTTGCCGAACAGGGAGGCCGCTTGCTGCACCAGTACGTCCATCGCGTCTTCTGGCGATTGCTCCGAGAGATCGGGCTGCGGCGCCAAGTGATCGTACCGGCCACGCGTGCACGACTTCGTCATCGCTTCGCCACCCGGACGCTGCTCGACTGCTATCGCGAAGGCAAGGACGTCGAGCAACAACTCCCAGTGATCTCCACTTACCTCCGCCACGCCTGCGTGCGCGATACCTACCGGTATCAGTCAACCTGCCCGCGGTGCGCCGTCTCGATCGGCAATAGGAGGTGACACCATGAAGCCCGCCTGAAACGTCGCCACATTGATCGAGCGCTTCACCGAGCACCTCATGCGCCAGCGCCGTTAGCGCCAACACCATCGCTCCTACAGAGCCACGTTCCGGCTGCTGTTCATGTTCGCACAGGTGCGTCTCCGTAAGTCCCCATCGGTCCTGACGCTCGCCGATCTGTATGTAACGTTCATCGGCGCGTTCCTCACCGATCTTGAGGTAAAACGCGGCGCCAGCGCGAAGACGCGTAACCAGCATCTGACGGCCATCAGATTCTTCTTCCGGTTCGTGTCCTTCGAGGAACCGGCACACAGTGCGCTGACCCAGCGCGTGCTTGCCATACCCAGCAAGCGCCATGACAAGCAATAGGTGCACTTCCTGACGCCCCCTGAGATCGAGGCGGTTCTCGCCGCGTCCGATCGAACGACGTGGCGTGGTCACTGCGATCACACCTTACTGCAGGTAGCGGCCCAGACGGGCTTGCGCCTCTCAGAGCTGACTGGCCTTGACCGGATGCCGTCCACCTCGGGTCTGGTGCACACGTACGATGCGTCGGCAAACGGCGGAAGGAGCGGACCACTCCGCTGCCCACACTCGCTCGGTGTGCGCTCCAGGCGTGGCTCAAGGAACCGTTGCGGAAAGGAGCAACAGCGCTGTTCCCGAACGTGCAGGGGCTGGCTCAGTGCTGATAGCGGCCAGTTCGTACTAGTAAAGCATGTTCGTGTCGCTAAAGAGAGATGTCCGTCTTTGAAGACCAAGAGCATGTCGCCGCACGTGCTGAGGCACAGCGCTGCGATGGAACTGCTGCAAACCGGCGTCGACTGTTCCGTGATCGCGCTGTGGCTCGTCATGACTGGGTCGAGACGACGCAGGCGTACCTGCACGCTCACCTCGCCCTCAGGAAGTCGCCCTGGCGAAGCTCAAGCCGTACGAGCGCGGCAAGCGAACCGCTTCCAGCCGAACGTTTGTCGCGGATCCCGGGGCAAGGTCGAGGTGGCCGTGCCGTTCCATCCTCAATCAGCGCAAGCATTAACGCCTTCAGCCGCTTCCCGCAGATCCGGTCTGACGCCTCCCAAAGGAGCACGAGCGCGTTGTGTTCTGCCTGTAGACCCGACGTCGCGCCCGCCGGCCTGGGCGTGCATCATCCTGGCCTCGAAGTAGTCGCATCGCATGCTTGCGCTGGAATCCAGCGATGTCGACGAACTCGTCCATATCCGCGCCTTCTTCGCGCGATCCGAACGCCCATAGCGCGCGCCTGCCGCCGCTGTCAGTTCTTTCCGCGTTGCCATGCTTAGCCACCCCATCTTCGCCCCTGCTCGTTTCCAATCCAAGGGAGCTATTTACGTGAGGCAACGGCTCGGCATCTGGTAACAATTAAGGCAAAGCAATGCGCCTTCCATCCTGATCGCCGCGCGACACCGAAGGAGCGCTCGAACGCCGCAATCATTGGGAGAAGACACGCCATTCCTAGCTCCTGGACGCGATCTTGCATGTCCTCTACGCCAAGGCCGACAAGGCTCGCCGGCGTTGCCAACTTCCTCTCTGATCCGTCGCGACCGATCGAGACGACGCTGAATGCGATGTCGGCGACTCCACATCTGGGAAATCGCGTTCATCCAGTGGTCGCTTCGGCGGCGCGCGAACTCCTGAATAAGAGTGAAAACGAACGCTCGGGCGGCTTGTCAACCACGACGAGCTTCTTAGGCCATTATCGCGATCCAGTCGTCGCCAAGGTCACCGGCCGATGCGATTGGCCATCCGCGAGCTGGTTGATGGGATCGGTCGATCTCGCTCTACCTGGTGGTGCCTCCATCCGGTATCGCCCGCACCAAGCTCTTGATGCGGCTCGTGCTTAGTCAGATCGGATGGCGCTTAACCGAAAGCCTTAACACCAACAGCGGCGGCAAAGCTGCTCCTCATGCTTGATGAGTTCGCGGCGCTCGGCCGGCTCGACTTCTTTGAGAGCCAGCTCGCCTTCATGGCCGGCTATGGCATCCGGAGCTTTCTGATCACCCAAAGCCTGAACCAACCCGAACGCATCTATGGGACTAACCACGCCATTCCCGACAATTGCCAGATCCGGATCGCGTTTTCGAACAATGATGAGCGCACGGCCAAGCGGGTGTCAGATGCGCTGGGGACCGCCACCGAGATGCGGCAGAAGAACTATGCCGGGCATCGTCTCTCGCCTTGGCCCGGCCACCTCATGGTGAGCCGTCAGGAAACATCGCGACCACTCCTCACGCCCGGCGAGGTCATGCAGCTCTCACCCAATGAAGCGATTGCGATGGTTTCGGGAGTGCACCCCGTACATGCCCGCAAGGTTCGCTACTACGAGAATCCGCAATTCCAGCGTCCAATCTTGAAGGCCTCGCTCACGGGGCTCGTAAGCTTGACCACGCAGCCCGACGACTGGTCTGGCCGCAAGCCGATCCCGCCTTCTATCGAGCTGCTCCTGAAACGTAAGGCCCGCGACCCGAATGGTGGAATTCGCCGCGAGCCGAACTGTCGCAACATGAGGAGCTTGTGATCACTTCCCCACTTGCCGGAAAACGAGTTCGACACTGCCCCGGATGATGCCGATGTCGAGGTCGTACAATCGCAGACTCTGAATAGCTCGATGCAGGGCCTTAATCGGTCTGTCAGCCTTGATCCGGACGACAAAATGGGTCTTTGAGGGCGCCATGAAAAAGGTCCAGCTTAGCATCTACCTGGATCCCGCTGTGTCTTCGGCAGCCTTGAGGCCGTCGCAAAACGTCACGGCAAGCCCAATCCGCGGTCGCCGAGGCTGCGATCTCGTCATTCCTCTCGCCTGACGACTCCGACCGGAAAGAAGCGGTAATAGCCAAGCGGCTCTACCGCATCGCACGCGTGCTTGAACGGCTCGAACGCAATGATGCCATCACGCTTGAGACAATCGCGCTGTTCATCCGCTTCTGGTTGACGTCCACTCCGGCTTTGCCGGAGCAGAATATTCCGGCAGCGCGGGCCAAAGGCGCCGAACGCTATGATCGCTTTGTCGAGCTCTGGGACGACGGCTTTCCAGCGGCCCCGCCGTTCTTCAAGAAGTCAGTATGGAATCAAGCGACGCAGCGAGTACTGCCCCAATCACAAGCGAACCCGGTTCACGTTGATCGAGACGATCCTTTCTCTTCCTGCGCCGGAATACAAGCGCGGTCTCTTGTCGGATCTGTCGTCGTGGTCCCGCCTTTCCTGTCAAATTACTCGCCAATCCACACCGAGCGTGGGTGTTGCGGCAGGATTAGGGCGGTGATGGCAGCGTCGTTTAAGTAACATCAAGAGTTGCCAGTGCTGGACTGTCGTTGTTTACTTGCCAGTTTACAGAGAGCCCAATCCGCGTCCAACCCGCACCATCCCGAATTTCTCTAAACGGCGCTGTCGGAGCTCGTGGGATGTTTCGAGTGTAGCGTTCACGTGCCAGGCCCGCAGCAACCTGCGTCATATTCCGCTCAACTCGAACACTGCAGGCGCGGGCATTGGCTAATCCACCCCGGCCCACATGGCTTGCTGGGCTGAAAAAGAGTTATAGAAGGCCAGAGATACAGGTTCAACAGCCCTTGCTGTTGCCATCGGGACCACTTCCGCCGAGCGCACCGTTTTTTATGACAGCCCCAAATCCATTCACGATTTTCATAGCACTTGTCGGAGGTGATGTTGAGCACGGCGTGGACCGGCTTCACCTGCCGAACGGCCCGGAACAAGTGCATCGTTCTCATAACATTGGTGCGATAGATCTCAACTCGATTGGCAGAGGAATAGCGCGCCAACGATTGTGCGGCATATGGGCAGCGATATCTGGCGCAGCGCTAGAGGCTCGATGAGCAAAGAATCGGAGGTTCTCATGTCGAAGGAAATCGGCTCGGCCTGGATGCAGCGATTTCAAAGAGGCTGGGCGCTGGAGGCGGCGGGGCCAGCGCACAGCTGGTCACGCCGAGATGTTGTAGTCAGACCGCGAGCCACCTGCCTGAAAAGACACACGTGCCTGCCAAGGGAGGCTCATTTGTCCCACACCTTTCAAGGAGCGTTGCCATCAACCAGAGCGTTCGAGGAACGTCTTATCGCGCAGAGTATCGGTGGGCTGTCAGAGGCTGTGGTGCTGGTAGGCAGGAAGCTGTTGCTGCTCAGCCAAAGCCGCAAGCGGCCCGCGCGTCCAAACAGTGGAGTCATCTATCCGCAGGTCAATCACTTTCGGCGAGGCACGAAGAAGCCGGCATTGACCATCCCCCGATCACCCCGATGTTATTCTATGAAACTGGCGACGCGCTGATCAGCGCCAATTTCGAGAGCGCCGAAACGGCCGGGCATAGGTAGCAGTCAGAGTGATGGGTGTGTGCGCTGACGATCGTGGTGGGCGATGGAATCGAGCGATGCAGCAAGTGGTGGATAAACTCGCGAAACAATCGACGGATTCGATCCAAGTGCTGATGTCTCCCGAATTGCTGTGAGGAAAGTTCGTGGCTGACGCACGAATTAGACAGTTTGTTGGGCAGGCTTAAAGCGGCGCAGCCAGCCATGTCAACGTCGTAAGCTCGCTGTCTCATTCTTCCGAAAACCAAGTTGTCTTCAGCTGCTCGGCGAACCGACGCGCAAACAACGGCTCTCAATCAGACCTAGCTGTTAGGCCTCCCAACGCCGATGCTCAGATTTCTCTAGCTCGGCCCCGCTCTTTTTCCTCGTTGGATTGCGGCGAGCCGTGACGCAATCGCGCCAGAAAGCTGCATTTTCCTTAAAAATCAGATGAAATACTGTATCGCAGTCAACTAATATCCATGCGCCCCGCCAAACAGCGCAAGATGGCAACTGGAAAGCGACATGGACGACACACTGTATGGCACTCGCGACAAACGGGGGAACTGGAAACCAAACAAGCTGCCGAAGCGCGCTCCGGTCTTCGTCTGGCCGGTTCAGCCGAGGGCGTTTTTGCTCTGGCTGCTTGGCTATTTGAAGTATCACTCGCTCTCTGCCGCGGTCGCACTCGTCGCGTGGGTCTATCTGACTCCTCCGCTGGAAACGATGCGGGAGTTCAGCGTCGGCTGGGTTTCGCTCATTCTCGTGCGCAATGCTGCGCTGGCGCTCCTGGTCTATGGCGGCTTACATACCGTGCTCTACATCCAGCGGCGCCAGCAGACTGAGTTCAAATACAACGCCAAGTGGCCCGACACGGATAATCCGACATTCCTGTTCGGAAGCCAGACCGCCGAGAATGTGTTCTGGACGATGTGCAGCGGTGTGCCAGTCTGGACGGCGTATGAGGTGCTCACTTGGTGGATGTTCGCCAACGGCTACATCCGTTATACCGATTTTCGAACGCAGCCGTCCTACTTGATCATGCTGATGTTGCTGGTGCCGATGTGGTATGTTCTGCACTTCTATGTGATCCACCGCCTGATTCATGTGGGGCCATTGTATCATATTATCCACAAAGTCCATCACAACAACGTTAATCCGGGGCCTTGGTCTGGCCTATCGATGCACACGTTCGAGCACATCGTCTATTTTTCCAGCGTGCTGATCTATTTTGTTGTGCCTTCGAATCCGCTGCACGCAATGTTTGCGCTTATGGAGGCGGCGCTTTCGCCGGCGAGGGGGCATGCCGGCTTCGACCGGATCGCGATAGACGATGGGAAGTACATCAACAACTGCACCTACTTTCATTATCTGCATCACAAGTACTTTGAGGTGAACTATGGCACGCAGCTGATCCCGCTAGACGAGTGGTTTGGCACGGCGCATGACGGTTCGCCTGAAGCCGACGAGGCGATGTACAGCCGACTGAAGGCTAAGAAGTACGCGCGCCGCGCATAGCATACATTGGTCCGTTGGCGGGCAGTGTGTGCGTTCCCATCCCCTTCGCGGGGCCGTGTGCAGCTATGCGGCTTTATGCCGTGACGTCGCCTGCAGTAGCCGCAGGCTGTCCGTCGCCCTTATGGTGCCGGCTTTCGACACCCGAAATGGAGGAGGCCAGATTGACTAACGAAGGAGAGTGGGTGGCAGCCTGCGCCGACAATGCGTTGGGGGCGGAAGAGGTGCTCCGCTTCGACCACGGAGGGCACTCGTTGGTGATTGTTCGCTCGCCAGAGGGCGGTTATTTCGCGATGGAAGGCCACTGCTCCCACGAGAAGGTCCACCTCGCGGATGGCATTGTCGATGGCTACATCATCGAATGCCCTAAGCACTTCGGAACCTTCGATTACCGGACCGGCGAGGCACGCGCGCTGCCCGCATGCATCGACTTGCGCAGCTACGAGGTCAAGGTCGAGAGCGACACCGTGTTCGTGAAAATCTGAGTGAGCCAGCGGGGGGGGCGCTAGTGTCGAAACAGAGCCTGGTTTTAATGCAGTCACTTTGGGCGATGGAACGGCGCCATTCCGACGGGATTGAGGGCTCCATCGAGCAGAACCTGACGATGATTAAACAAGCGGGATTCGACGGCGTCAGCACGTCCTGCATCGATCCCGCGCGTGTCGCCCAGATCGCGCGCGCCCTGGCAGGCACCGGGCTCGCAGTCGAGGGCATGTGTTTCCCACGGACGATTGACGACCTCAAAGCCGCGATCAATCTGGGCCAGCAACTCGGCGCGTTGCATCTCAACGTCCAGCCTGACGTCCGCCCGCGCCGCGTCGCGGACTGCATCCCGCTCCTGGAAGCTTGGATAAGGGTGGCCCAAGAGGCACGTATGCCAATCTATTTCGAGACGCATCGTAACAGGATGACGACAGACCTGCTGTTCACACTCGATCTCATCGATCAGGTTCCTGGGATGTGCATGCTGGCGGACCTCTCGCATGTCCTGGTGGGCCGCGAATTCTGGTATCCGATCACTGACGAGGACGAAGCCTTGGTACGCCAGGTGCTCGACCGGACATGGGCATTTCATGGCCGCGTCGCTTCGCGCGAGCAGGTACAGGTTGAGATCACGTTCCCGCAGCACAAGGTCTGGCTCGAGTTGTTCCTACGTTGGTGGGATTACGGCTTCAGAAGCTGGCGAAAGCGCGCAGGGGCGGGTGCAGTTCTTTCTTTCGTATGTGAACTTGGCCCGCGGCCCTATGCGATCACGGATCGCGAAGGCAACGACACCACCGACCGCTGGCAGGAAGCTCTGTTGATGAAGTCGCTTGTGCGCGACCTGTTCGAGCGTTCGGCAGTCGATGCACAGCTTGGTTCGGTCGCGTGAACGACGAACGCGCACTAGCAGTGGTGGGAGCGGGCGAGGCGGGCACGGCCGCCGCCGTCGCGCTGCGCGAGGGCGGCTGGCGTGGCCTGATCGTCCTAATCGGCAACGAATCGATACTGCCATATGAACGGCCGCCGCTATCGAAGGCGGCCCTGACGGAGACGACGGACCCTGGGCCGAAGTTGCTCGTCACGCCCGAGCGGTTGGCGGAGTTGCAGATCGACTATCGCGAAGGTCGTAATGTGAATTCGATAGATCGTGGGGCGCGCACGATCACACTCTCGGACGGAGCGCAGCTAGCTTACGAAGGACTGGTGCTGACCACCGGCGCCCGCCCTCGAACATTGAGTGTTCCGGTTGCCGCAGAAAGCAGAGTGGCGACGCTACGTACGTATGCGGACGCATCCGCTATCCGCCGAGTCATTAGCCGAGTGTGCGATGTGGTCGTCATCGGCGGTGGCTTCATCGGCCTGGAAGCTGCAGCGAGTGCAGTGTCGAGAGGCGCTTCGGTCACTGTCGTCGAGGCCGGGCCGCGGCTCCTGATGCGGGGGGTCCCGGGACCCATGGCCGACCTCATCAGCGCCAAGCACGTACGTTCGGGTGTGCGCGTAGAGACCAACGCTATGGTCGAGCACATTGATGCGACCGAAGGACGCTCTATGGTCGTCCTGGCGGACGGACGAAAATATCTCGCCGATCTGGTGGTTGTCGGGGTCGGCGTTGTGCCGAACGTGGAACTCGCGGAGGAAGCGGGATTGGCAGTCCAAAACGGCATTGTCGTGGACGAGATGCTGGCCACCTCGGATCCACATATCTTCGCAGCCGGCGATTGCTGTGTGTTCCCGCACCGCCTCTACGGCGAGCGGATTAGGCTGGAGGCATGGCGCAATGCGCGGCAGCAGGGCGTGGCTGCCGCGGCCAACCTCCTAGGTGCGAAGAGGCCGTACGACGACGTGCCGTGGTTCTGGTCGGATCAGTACGACGAGACGTTTCAAATGGCTGGGCTTTATCGTGAAAAA
Source organism: Bradyrhizobium sp. USDA 336 (assembly GCF_044908355.1). Classification (NCBI taxonomy): domain Bacteria; kingdom Pseudomonadati; phylum Pseudomonadota; class Alphaproteobacteria; order Hyphomicrobiales; family Nitrobacteraceae; genus Bradyrhizobium; species Bradyrhizobium sp. USDA 336. The sequence continues at coordinate 7,567,067 of NZ_JBIYDC010000002.1, forward strand.
GACATCCCGATAGCCAAGAATCTCGGCGCCAAGGGCCAGTTTCTCTTCTATCTGGCCCCCGATGGACGGCTAGTCTCCGCATGCGGCTTCGGCAGCTTGGGCGCGATCGCTAAGGAAATACGTTTAGCCGAGGTGATGATCGGCAGGCGGCTTGCTCCCAAGGCTGAGATGCTCGCAAACCCGTCGGTGAACATCAAAACTTTACTGGTCTAGCTAGGGTCGACGAGAAACTGCTCCGAGTGGCTTGAACTAACGCTTCCGCGGATTCAAGGCTCGCTGCCGACCTAATCTGCGGCGCTAAGCAAAAACCTCACTGATTTTGAATCGAGACGGATTGAACGAGCTGCTGCCGCGCCATTGATACTGGAACGAGAGTGACAACAAGCCTCGCCAGCCATTCCCTTGAAAGAATAAACCTGAGCTTGGCGACTTGGCGATCATCAACCGAAATCGTTCGGCTTGTATCGTGAGACCGTATGTCCGGCTCTGCCGGTGAGGCGACTCGCCACTACACTGCGCGTCCCAGCGTTACTCGGGCGCGCCGAGCCGATCCACATCACAGGAGGACGAGCGGTGGCAGAATGCAGGGAAGCATTTTGTCGCAATCGATGTCGCGAAGTTGAGAAATGCTCATCGTGATTGCGAAACAGGTCGCGAATGAGAAGTTCGCTTCTTCGGTGAAGTCGACGCGTCGGTACGAGCATGCGCCGGGTGATTGAACAGACCGCCAGCCGGCTTTAATCGCGTGCATTTCTGTTACGATGCCGGTTCGACTGGCCTTTCAACGCTGCCTAGACAAGTGCAGAACCAATCACTCTACGCGCGCGGGTGACCACGCTGTCCCTCGTTTCGCTGGGACTTCTAAGCGGCCGTCGGTCGCCGCCTGGCAGCCAGGAGGACGTGTGATGACCGCTTCCCAAGTCATCGAGCGCACCAAGACCAGTTTCGTCGACCTGAAGATGTCGCGCGCTGGAAATCCTTGATGTCACCTTGCGCGGCATCGAAGGTGGCGGAGTCGTTGCCGTCGAAGTCGGCAATGAAGACGTTCACCGGTTTCGACTTCGCCTGCCAGCCTTCGCTCGACAAGAACCGCGTCCTGGTGCTTGCCGGATTGCAGTTTATCAATTGCGCCGAAGCCGTCCACCTCATCGGGTCACCCCAGTGCGCTCTTCTTGACCTTCGGGTGCTCAAGATCAAGCGCCATGATCACCCAGCGTGCGCCTTTACGCAGCTCGTGCCCGGGCAAGCTCGCCCCGCGATCAGGCCGGCGAACCGTGATAGCGCCCGACCGAGCTTGCGTGCCGCTGTAGGCGAAGGTGGAGTTTACGACTGCAGTGACCGCAACGAAGGAATTTTGAAAGAAGGGCCTCGTCGCGGCGGATCGACCACGACTCGAAGCTCTTCCCATTGGCGTTATCGGTGATCAAGCGCCTGATTTCCTCTTGAACGCCGCCCACGTCGTAACGTAGCCCTCATCGTGGCCCTTGATTACAGCTTTCCAGTCGCTCCGCTCCTGCCGAGACTCCGCACGATTCTCTTGCAGTCGGCCTCAATCGTCACCCGACTGCCTGCGCCCGAAAGCGTAGGCGCCAGTATAGATGGGCTTGGTCCGGATGTCGTGGATTGTGTTGCGTGTTGTAGACTGGTAACTTCCTCCGGGGGCCATGGCCGTCCGCGGGCAAAGCGATGCACCCCTGCTGTAATCACAGGTAGATCCGGCGCAGTGTTTGCATCTTGGCAAACCTGGTGAACATGACTGCGAGAGCCTCCTGAATGCACCGAGCAGGTCACGATTCTGAGAGACCCCGACATTGCCGATGGCAAATTGAGGAAGAGCTCAGCCCTGCGCGCCTTCTGCCTCAGGAATTCAAGCGAGCGCTGTCGCAAGATGCACAACTCGCTCTCGCTCATCGTGCCCTTCATACCGAGGAGAAGGCGATGGTGTGGCGTGGATGGTAGACGCCATCCTCATCGATGGTCAGGTGTTCTAACCGGTCCCCAGAACGCCAGGAGCGTATGCCAATCCCTGCCGTTGCGAGCCAGCCGAAAGGCCTCAATCGAGACCACGGCGCCAACTCGCCATTCGTAAATCGTAGCGAGCAGGTTCTCGAACCCGGGACGCTCGGTGCTGCCAGCTGAGCGACCGAAATCATCGTCGACCACAATCACCTCGCTTCAGCTCAGCTGCCGGGCCCGGTCCGCCCAGCCGTACTGGCGGCGCCGGCTCTCTCGGTAGTTGATAACCTGACTGGCCGTCGACTGACGAACGTACACGACGGTCTGGCGAGCAAGGTGCTCAGGCGTGGTCTTGCTCACCGCCGTCTTCCCCGTTCACGTTGTTTTGCGTGGACCGCGCTCTCGGTGAGCGTTTCGGTCGGCTCCTTCAACAGCTCAGCATCTCCTGGTGAGCTTCGGTTGGAACGCTGCTTTCTGTTTGAGGCCTCTCGAAAAGATCGACTGACGACTTGATGCGTTCGCCATGACCGCCTTCTCGCGAATGAGACGATTCCCCCGGAGGAGGAGGCTAAGACCGCTCGACAAGGATGTACACTTCCAGCAGACGATCCACCGGAAGCCGCGGATCAGGTGTCAGTCGGAAGGAAGCGGCCGGCGGGAGCCGCCATCCATGCCGGCAGAAGCGTTAAGCCGCATCAGGTTGTCTGGTAACAAAATGCGTCTCCCCCCTCAAGCCGCTTGCAGGCGACAACTACGACTAACGCTCCGCGTCGGGGATGGGCGCCTAGGGGATCTCAACCTCAGACACCCGGCATTATGACGCTGGTCCGCCAGGAGCTGGCAAGACCATTCTGAGCATCGCCCTCTGCGTCGAGGCTGCCGATTCCGAGATGATGGTGCGAACCGTACCGACTTGATGGCGCGCAGGGTTCCGAGATGATCGCGCGCAGCATTCCGATTTGATCGCGCGCAGTTTCGGATGGCGTGAGGCCCGATCCTTGTGCCAATTTTCCGGCTGGAAGCAGCTGGGAGGGTTGGATGCCAACGAGGAGGGTTATCATGCGCCAGGTGCGCGAGATTGTGAGGTTGAGCCTTGAGGCCGGGCTCTCGACGCGCGTGGTCGGCGAGCGCGTCGGCATCGAGCTGACGACGGTACGTGACAAGCTGAAGCGGTTTGCGCGCGCGGGTCTGGCGTGGCCGGTCCCGGAAGCGACAAGCGACGCCGAGCTGGAGCAACTGCTGTACGGGGTTCCTGGCGTGAAGCCGGGGCGTCGCAAGGGGGCCGAGCCTGACTGGTCCGTTATTGCCCGCGAGCTCAAGCGCAACATGTGACCTTGCAGGTGCTCTGGGACGAGTACATTGCGAAGCATCCGGACGGGTACAGGTCCAGCCGCTTCTGTGACTTGTTCCGCAATTGGGAAGGCCGGCTGCCGCTGGTGATGCGCGCGGCGGCGATAAACTGTTCTTCGACTATGCCGGCGACAGGGTGCTGGTGGTTGACCGTAAAACTGGCGAAGTGCGTGACGCATACATCTTCGCAGCGGTCATGGGCGCATCCAGCTTGTCGTTTGCGCTGCCGACGTGGACCGAGCAGATCGGCGACTGGATCGCGAGGGATAACGTGGCCTACAGCTTTTTTGGCGGCGCGACGCAACCGCTGGTGCCCGACAACGCCAAGGTCGCGGTGATCAAGGCATGCCTCTATGGCCCTATGGTCAACCGCAGCTACACCGATATGGCGCAGCATTACGGCACGGCGATTTTGCCGACACGGCCGCGTCGCCCGAGAGACAAGGCGAAGGTTGAGGCCTGCGTCGGTATCATCGAACGCTGGCTGCTGGGGCGCCGGCGCAACCGAACCTTTTACAGCCTGGCCGAACTGCTGCGATCGCCGAGCGGCTGGCCAAGCTCAATGACGGACGGGTGCTGCGCCGGTATGGCCGCACACGGCGCCAACTGTTGGAGGAAATTGACGCGCCGAATCTTAAACCGCTTCCCGGCGAGCCGTGGGTCCATGCCGAATGGCGCCGATGCCGGGTCGGGCTCGACCATCACGTGGAGATCGAACGACACTACTACTCGGTGCCCTACCGCTTTGCCCATCGCGAGGTAGAAGCGCGTATCTGTGAGCGAACGATTGAAATCTTTCTGAGGGCGAGCGTATTGCCGCGAATATGCGCGGCAACGGCAAGGGGCGGCACACGACGATCAGCGCCCACATGCCCTCCAGCCACCGGCGCTATGGCGAGTGGACGCCGGCAAAGATCCGCAGCGAGGCAAGCCGGATCGGCGCGATGCTGCGCCTGCTGATCGACCGGATCATCGAAGATCGGCCGCATCCCGAACAGGCTATCGTTCGTGCCTGGGGATCATCCGGCTTGAGAAGCGCTTTGGCGCCCAGCGCCTCGAGGCGGTCGCGCTGCGCGCAATTGAGATCCAGGTTCGCAACTACCCGAGCGTCAAATCGATCCTCGAGAAGGGCCTCGATCGCGTTGCAACGCCCACGTGCCCCGAGCTAGCCGATCCTACACACCAACATCAGAGGCTCGGAGAGAATGGCTGACACACCCCACGCTCCACTTGCTTACCCAGCTCGGCTTTGCCGGCATGGCCGAGGCCTTTAAAAGCCTCGCCGACAACGAGCAGGTCCATGGCCTCGCTCACGCCGAATGGTTGGCGCTGCTGCTGGACCATGAAGCCACCTGGCGTAACAACCGGCGCCTGGCGCTTCGCTTTCGTAAGGCAACTGCGACATGATGCCGTGCCCGAGGATGTCGACTACCGCGCACCCCGTGGGCTCGACCGCCGCTTGTTCGACATGCTAGGGAGACTGGATCATGAACCACGAGAATTGCGCCATTGTCAGGCCGACAGGCATCGGGAAAAGCTGGCTGGGGTGTGCACTTGGTCGCAAGGCCTGCCGGGACAACCACTCTGTACTTTACACCCGGCTGCCGCGGTTGTTCGGAGAACTGGACCTTCCCCGTCGCGACGGCCGATTCAGCTCGCGGATGAAGAGCATCGCCGCCGTCGAGCTCCTGATTTTGGACGATTGAGGCCTCCAAGCCATCGACGCCAACGCGCGGCATCATCTGCTCGAAATCCTCAAAGATCGTTACGGCCGTCGATCAACACTCGTCACCAGCCAGCTTCCAATTGCCAAATGGCATGAGCCCATAAATGACCCAACTTGCGCTGATGCGATACTCGATCGCCTGCTTCACAACGCTCACAGGCTTGAACGGTGACTCCATGCGGCGTCCGGTTCCGTGGCCTTGATTGCATCGTCGGCCCGATGAAGGACCGGGGCTGCAGCCCGCGAAGCTGACCGGCCGCTACGGCACTGTTGGGGGTGCGCGTCCAGTCAGCTTCGCTCCGTCGAGCAACACCAGACGTGATCTCTTCGGCCGGCGCTTGACCACGGGCTAACGATAGTGCCAATTGCCTTTATCGATCGGGGGCTTCACCTGCGCGCGATCAGATTGGAACGCTGCGCGGCATCAGAATCCGCAGTCGAGGCCATCAAAGCAGGGCGCAGCGTCTGCTTCAGCTCCCTTGCCGATATCGTCGCCTCGCCCGCCGAGACCAAACCTGACCGCGCTCTACTAGCCATTACGGCCGCTGTGCTGCTCATGATTAACAAAATGCTACCTCCGGTTATTCCCCGCGCCGGTAACTTGTTCTTCCAGTTCCTCAACGTCCGATATGAGGGAGCGATAATACTCACATCGAACCGCGGCTTTGCGAAAAAATGGGCGAAATCTTCGGCGATTCCGTCGCTACCGCGTCGATCGCCTCGTTCACCACACGGTCATCAAACGAGCTAGGCCTACGCGGTCTCCGGGAAAAGCGTAGGCGCTGATCAAGTGGACGGGCGATCGCCATCCGCAAAACTGGGGAATTTGCGGCGCCACTTCCTGAGAAGATTCCGCGCCGTTGACAGTGAGTCCGTGTCGTCGGGCAATCTGGGAACGACAGTGCCGGGACCAGTGTCCCGTCCACAACCCGGGCTTGGTGTCCTTTGAGAACCAACGACGCCGCCCCGTTTCCCTGATAACTTCCTTCCGGCTGGCGCGTCGTCTCGTCCTCACGTCCGACTTGAGCGTATGGTCGGGCGATCGGATCAGGCGAGAAAGGCCACAGCCTGTCGGACCGGCCTCGTAGCAGAAATGCGCGCGATCAAACCGGCTGGAGATCCGTTCAATCACCAGGGTATGCTGGTCGCCGACGCGTCGACCTGACCGAAGAAGAGAACCTCTCCTTCCCGGCCTGTTTCCGCAATCGCGATGGCGTGTCTCAGCGTCGAGAAATCGACTCCAACAAATGCTTTCCAATAATGTGGCACGACTCGTCCTCCTGCGATAAGGATCGGCTCGGACCGCCCGAGTAACCCTAGGACGCGCAGTGTAGAGCAAGCCGCGTCACAGGCAGAGGCGGGCATGCGGTCTTACAATCGGTCGTTAATTGCTCACATAGCTTCCCCTGGCAAATCTACGCGCCACCTGGGACTCCAATTTTGGACCCGCTATTCATAACCTGGACGCCGCATCACATTTGCGCTCGCTGAGGGGGCCGCAGCATTGCTGACGAGTTTTGCCAGCAGTGTGGTAAGCGTCGTTCCACTCCCACCTACTCGCGGCACATGGGATAGACGAATTTCAAGATCTCTTTGAAGCGATCGGCTTGTGTCTATGCTCGACCATACGCTTAAGTCGGACGTGACGGCGCGCCGGCTGGAAGTGATCACGGAGACGGGACGCCGTCGTTGGTTCTCCAAGGACGACAAGGCCCGGATCGTCGAAGAGACGCTGGTACCAGGCGCGGTCGTTTCCGAGATTGCCCGGCGACAGGGGTTGACCCCACAACAAGTGTTCACTTGGCGCCGGCAAGCACGCCGGTTGTCGACGCCGATGGCTGACGATCCGCCGTTTGTACCGGCGGTGGTAGACGCCGTGGTACCGGCCGTGGCTGTTGGCCATGAGCGCAAGACAACGCAACGCAAGGCCAAGCCGGATGTCGGGGGCATCGAGATCGAAGCCGAGGGCGTCACTATCCGGGTCGGCCGAGGCGCGGACGTGGCGATGATTGCGGCCATCGTCCATGCGCTGAAGGCAAGCCGGTGATCGGCCCGTCCGGAACTGTCCGGGTGATGGTGGCCACCAAGCCGGTCGACTTCCGCAAGGGAATGGAGGGGCTTGCTATGTTGGTACGCGAGCACATGAAGGCCGATCCGTTCTCGGGTGCTGTTTATGTGTTCCGTGCCAAGCGGGCGGACCGGATCAAGCTGATCTTCTGGGATGGTACGGGTTTGTGCCTGTTCGCCAAGCGGCTCGAGGAAGGCGTCTTCCGCTGGCCGAAGATCAGGATGGCGCGATGCGTTTGTCGGCGGCGAAATTGTCGGCGCTGCTCGAAGGGCTTGATTGGCGGCGTGTCCACACGTCACGGGAGACGGTCGTCCCGACGCAAGCCGGATAATTGTGGGCCGCGCTGCGGCGAAGTGAATCAGGCGCATCGAGCACGTCGTCAGGCAGGCGCGAATATGCTCTGATTTGCCTGTGAGCGATAACCTTCCTGATGATCCCGAGACGCTGAAGGCGATGCTGCTTGCCGAGCGGCACGAGAGCGAGCGGCTGCGCCAGATCATCAAGGAGCTGCAGCGTCATCGCTTTAGCCGGAAGGCAGAGTCGCTTCCCGAGGAGCAGATGCTGCTCGGTCTCGAGGACGTCCAACAGGTTGCCGCCTGTACGGAAGCCAGCCAAGACGCGACAGCTCGGGCGGAGCGCGCACGCAAGCGCCGCAACAATTGCGGAGCACTACCGGCGCATCTGCCGCGGATCGAGGTCGTCGTCGATATCGACGACAAGACCTGTCCCTGCTGCCAGGGCGACCTGCATCAGATCGGCGAAGACAAGAGCGAGCGGCTGGACATGGTGCCGGCGCAGTTCCGCGTTGTCGTCACCCGACGTCCCAAATATGCCTGCCGAGCCTGCGAAGATAGCGTCCTGCAGGCCGAGGCTCCGGCCCGGTTGACCGAGGGCGGACTGCCGACGGAGGCAACCGTCGCCCAGGTTCTGGTGTCCAAATACGCCGATCATCTGCCGCTCTACCGGCAGGCCCAGATCTATGCCCGCCAGGGCATCGCTCTCGATCGATCGACATTGGCGGACTGGGTTGGGCATGCTGCCTTCCATCTGCGCCCGCTGCATGAGCGCCTTCTTACGGTGCTTCGCGAGAGGTCCAAGCTGTTCGCCGACGAGACGACGGTGCCGGTGCTCGATCCCGGCGAGGGCGCACCAAGACCGGTCAGCTCTGGGCCTATGCCGCCGACGAGAGGCCTTGGGGCGGCCTCGATCCGCCCGGCATCGCCTATGTTTATGCACCCGACCGCAAAGCCGAGCGGCTGTTCAGCCATCTTGCCGGCTTCAAGGGCGTTCTGCAGGTCGATGGCTACAACGCCTATCCAAAGCTTGCTTAGCGTGGCGAGGTCGAGCTCGCCTTCTGCTGGGTGCACATGCGGCGCAACTTCTACGAACTCGCGACAGCCGGCCCCGCTCCAATCGCGAGCGAGGCGCTGAAGCACATCGCCGCGTTCTATGCGATCGAGAAGGAGATCCGCGGCCGCAGCGCGGAGGAGCGTCGCCTGGTGCGGCAGCAAAAGAGCCGACCACTGGCCGATGCCTTTGAGGTATGGCTGCGCGCTAAGCTGGCTCTCATTAGCCAGAAGATCAAGCTCGCCCAGGCCATCCGCTATTCCCTCTCGCGCTGGCAAGGCTTAACGCGCTTCATCGATGACGGCCGCATCGAACTCGACAACAATACGGTCGAACGATCAATCCGTGGCATCAAGCTCAATCGCAAAAACGCGCTGTTAGCCGGATCCGACGGGGGCGCCGAACATTGGGCCGTCGTCGCAACCCTGGTCGAGACTTGCAAGCTCAACGACGTCGATCCGCTCGCCTATCTCACCGACGTCCTGACCAGAATCGTCAACGGGCATCCAAACCGCGACATCGACCAGCTATTGCCCTGGGCCTACCGCGCTCAAGCCCTCAAAGCCGTGGCCTGAGAACGACGCTTACGCAGTGTGAGTGCGCGGGTGGAATGCAGCGAAGTGCCCTCCGGGCGCGCGTTGGTTGTTACGTGGGCCTCAGTCGCGTTTATCGCGGATCACCGAATGTTGCGGTGGCGACCGGTTCGCCGTCGCCGCTCTTGTGGCCAACCACATCTGTAGTGGGCCGATAGATGCGCCGCGAGTTCTCAGACCGGAGGATCTTTGACGCAGGCGCAAATTATTGAGGTGCCGTAGATATTCTTCGGCAAAAGGTGGCTTTCAACCCAAAACGCAATTCCTAATAGTCTATGCAGCCGAGATGCTTTGGGCGCGTAAAATGGAGCCCGACGCTTTATGCCTAGTGTCTTCAGTAATAAAGCCGGCGCATATAAAGCATGAAAGAAGTAACTGTAGGATTTGATCGAAAAGCATGACTGCAGCGCCAATTTGCGTAGTTCAGCAACATCGTAACGTCGAAAATGGCGGTAATGTTCATCAAAGCTCGACCAAAGCTCTTGCCGCGCAGGCACTGCGATGATCAGCGAACGCAACGCCGGAAGGGCTCGAAATATTGCTTCGATGAATGTGACCGGCTGCTCGATGTGCTCAAGCACGTCGAGCAGCAGAACCGTGCTGACACGGTCGCGCAGCTCCTTGTCAATATCGGCGAAATGAGTTTTCGTAAAGACAAACGGTCTCACCTCCTCGTGGACCCACGGATCGCCAAGATCACAGCCGTACGCGTCGAACCCGGCTTTACGTAGGACGCTAACGTAATGCCCCCGAGCGGCGCCGATTTCGAGTATCGTATCGCCGATGCCACAAAACGCGTGGACATAGCTCTTAAAAATGGCGCTCCGAGCGCAATGCCAATAGTGTCGCTCATAACCAGGCGGATAGGCGTCATAGTACTCGTTCTCCGAAAATTCGGTGCCCATTTGGCGGTGATCGCAAACACTAACTTCATCAATCATTAGACGGCCGCAGGCTCACAGTTTACGCAACAAGGAATAGAATCCAGATTAGGAAATGTAAAGGTGGGCACTCCCTACCATACCCGAGGGGTGAAGTTTTAAAACTCGATGAGTTAAACTCGGCGCCCGTGTTTCATTGGCGCCGACGAGATTCGGAGATGGCGCGTGCGCGGTGGCGACAATCGAACGGGCGAGCTGTTCAGCTGCGTGGACCTGGAGGCGCAGGTACGCCGCGATCATCCGCTGCGAGCGATCCGGACGATCGCGAACGAGGCGTGGTGGTGAAGCGCGAGTTTGCCACGCTCTATTCGCCGATAGGGCGATCGCGCCGGAGAAGCTACTGCAAGCGATGCTCCTGACCTCGCGCCGCGGTCGCAGCCCAGGGGCGGACGCAAAGTCTGGAGTCCGCGGGAGCAGCAGTGCCCCAGGATCAGGGCAGGGAGCAGCTCCGGCGGCTCCGCAGTCACGCGCTGTCAACGCGCAGCCCAGGTCGGGGACGACCGCATTGGGGCTGCGCGCCGCCAGGCGAAAACTGGCGCCTGATGGCCTTTGGCTGCCTCTTTCTCTCCGCGGGCTTTTCCGGAGCCCTGGTCTGGCAATCAGCGCACGATCACGCCCTTGGTGGTTGAGGTCGATCAATTGGGCGAAGCCAAGGCGGTTGCTCCGGCAAATGCCAGCTATCACCCGACCGATCCGCAAGTCGCATTCCATTTGGCTAGCTTCATCGAGCACATGCGTGGCCTGCCGAAGGCGCGATCGTCCTTCGCGAAAACTGGCTGGGAGGCCAACGACTTTACGACGGACGGGGATGCGATCGAACGCCTCGACGACATTTCCTTCCATAAGGACGGCACCGCCTTAGGTGGTGTGGAGTCTAAGGATTCCCATTTGAGCGCAAATCAGATTCAAGGCTTCTTTTTGGGAGGCAGCCTTGGTGTGATGGATCGTTTGGTGTCGAGCGACGCGACCTGGGAGCGCATGGCGCCGCTGATCAATAGGCCGGCCTGACCAGAAAGGTTCGACCGGCCGCGACAACCGGATGTTCGTGGAAGGGGTGCTCTGGATTGTTCGTACGCGCTCGCCCTGGCGTGATCTTCCGGAGGCGTTTGGGGATTGGAACAGCGTGTTCCGGCGCTTCAGTCGATGGAGCATCAAGGGTGTGTGGTGGCGGATCTTCGAGGCAATGTCCGATGATCCGGACTTCGAATATCTGATTGTCGATTCCACCATCGTCCAGGCGCATCAGCACGCCGCTGGGGCGAAAAAGGGGGTCTGAAGATCAAGCGATCGGACGCTCGCGCGGTGGCTTAAGCACCAAGATACATATGGCCGTCCGGCGTTTGGGCTGTCCCGTGCGGTTCACGCTCACGGCAGGCCAGAAAGGGCGATGCACCACAAGCCGCCAAATTGATCGAGGGATTGGCCGCCCAGGTCGTTATGGCCGACACGGCCTACGACGCCGATCACTTACGCCAGGCCATGGCAGCCAAGGGCGCGCTCGCCGTCATTCCCCAACAACCCCTCGCGGGCCCTCAAATATTCGCTCGACAAACATCTCTATGCCCAGCGTCATCTCGTCGAATGCTGCTTCAGCAAGCTCAAGCAGTTCCGTCGCGTCGTAACCCGCTTCGAAAAGGCCGCCCGAAACTACAGAGCTGTCGTCACTCTCGCCGCCATCGTCCTATGGATGCGATAACTGTCCACTCTGCCTAGAGCTTCTTCAAACCAAAGATCACATTGATCGCGTCGCGAGCCTCAGCAATGCGAGCTCTGATCTCTGGAAAACCATTCGAATTTGGGCCGAGGCGGCCAAGGATGTCCGTCGCTGCCGTCGCGAGCTAAGCTGGCCTTTGACCACTGCGGCCGCTCCCGCCCTATCGGCGGCCGCTTTGCTTCGGCCACCTGGCGCCTATCCGGTCGGTAAAGCGCAATCCGAAATCTGCAAACGAAATCGTGACGGTAGTCGCGCAGACATCGGGCAAACGAGGCGCTAGCGCCAGCTTTCGCGGCTTTCCTTGCGCTGGGCTTGCCAATGCGGTCTGCGCTTCTCAGTGCAGTGGAGGTCCTTACAACAAACCATTGATTGCCGACCTGGACGGCGAACTGGAGCATGCTCTTAAGTTAGTCGCCCCCGCCGGCAAAGCGACCGCCGAACGTGAAGCACCTGAGGGGGGCCTAAGGTCTGCGCCGCGCTGGTTAGGCGCCCTTCTGAGCCCATCCCGGTTGGAATGGTGGAGGCGAAGCTCGACGACATGCGAGACGCGTTGAAGCGAGATGCTCTAGTCGCGGATTTCGAAGATGCCGAGTCTGGTGAAGCGGAGTACGCGGAGAATGATGGCTTTCGCTTCGTACATCAGTTGCATCTGGTCGGACTCGGGGGAAGCCGTCTGCGTTCTGCGAATCACGTATCTACCGGGCTTTGCGCAGCGTTCCAAATGGACACATGAGCATGTCGTGCTCGACGACGAGGTTGAGCGATTCGAGCGACGGCTGATCGAAGAATGGCAGCCCCTATTTGAGGCTATGTGCGACGTTCACGACGGTACGTCCCCCGAACCAGCTCTCTCAAGCAGGAAGGGCAGGCACTCTACCAATGGGTCGAGAATGAAGCTCGGTTCCCATTCCGCTCCTTGACTGCCCGCTTCTTGAACGGGATCCCTATCACATCCTAGCCAACGACCTTCGGGTCGGCTGCCACCGGGACTACGTCTCACTTTGCGCGGAGGAGAAGTGAGATGGCCCTCACGCGCTTTGAACTCGCTTGGCGAGATAAACCGCAAGAAGAAGCAGCTCACTTAAACCCGGCATTCTGCGGCGAATTACTGGCTAGGACGATCAACGAATTTCGCAAGCAGGTTGGCGGCGCGATGCCACTCGCCTACGCATTCGTTGTCTTCCCGTTGGTCCTTCATCCAGGGAGCCCAAAAGGCTTCGCGACCTGGGCCGGCGAAAACGCTGCCACGCTTAGCCACGGTTCCCGACCGGACTCTGCGCCTCGGGCTCGTGAGGCGGGAGGCCCTCCTGTTTCTTGCGCAGCTCGATGCGATCAAGGTCGGTCCGGACGGCGTAATCGTCGGGAAGCGGCCCATCAAGTTGGGTACCAAGGTTTCGGCGACAATGGACGGGGTCGATGCGATGCGCCGAGCCGCCGGCCTGCTGGGACGCTGGCTTGGCAACCAGTCGGATCCCGCCGCCGTCCTGCAGACATTGGGAGTGCGAGTTTGACCATTCAGATCAGAGCTATCGCGACTATTCGCATGACGGTGAACGTCGGGACCTTCGTTTCAATCTCGGCGCGCTGAACATAATCACCGGCGCGTCCAAGACGGGGAAGTAGGCCCTTTTTGAATATCGTCGATTATTGGTGGGGCCGTTCCGAGTGCTCGATCGCCGAGGTGAAATTCGGCGAGGCATCTCCTGGTTTGCAGTGCTCTTCGATCGCGACGGCGAAGACGAAGGCTACTTGATCGTAACCGGTATGAGCTACCACGTCCGCGATGATTAGCGGTCGCGTGCGTAGCGAATGGGCATCCAGTGCTGGCGCAGCGCCTCGACGACGGTTGGGATATCGAGGTAGGCATTACGGAGGAAATCCTCGGGTTTGCGACCGTTTCGTGGCGTTCCGAGCACCGGACCGACCTGATCGTCGCGACAATGCAGCAGGATGGCCTTCCCATCCTGATCGCCGCGCGACAGGCAACCGGCTGGGGACCCGATTGTTAGAGTCTGCGCCCCGCACCATCGATGCACGCGCACAGCGGCATTCTTGCAACCGGTGGCGTAAGCAGAGAGCAGTCCGAAAGAGCCCTGCGTTACGGTCAGCAGCAGATTGAGAGGCTTCAGTGTCATGTGCCGTTCCTGCGCAAGTTCGATCGCGCCGCCCCCGACACTGGTTGTGGCCGGCGAGCTCGAGGGTCGCTGGGAAGCGGCCCTGTTGAAGCTGCGTCGAGCCGAGAAGGTTTTGCCAAGCGCAACTGCTCAGGGCCAACCATCCCATACGCGTTCCTCATGCTTTCCGGTGCAAAGGTGATCGCTCTCGAAAATCGACTCCAGCGCTATGGTAGGATCCGGGCGAGCAGCAGGGATCATTGCAAGTCGCTCTTGCGCTGTTGGATTTAAAAGGTCGTCGCGTGCGTAGTTGTAAGGCGAGTTGGCTGAAGCCCATTTTGGACTTCAGGCCTGGGTTCCGACGCTCTGCTAGCGAGTTGAGGGTGAACAATCCTTCGGGGCGTCAACTATTTCGATGTGGCTCGACTGCCTCTCCGCGCTGAAGATCCAGATCAGCCCGCCGAGCGCGCCCGCGATGAAGTAGACGCCGCCGAACAGGATCGAGACGACGGCGCCGTGGGTCTTAGCAAGGCCTGCGTAATCGAAGGCCACCATCATGGCCGCCTCGCGAACGCCCCAGCCGGCAATCGAGATGGGCATCATCGTGATCAGTATGACCGGCGGAGTCAGCATGAGCAACTGCTCGAAATCGCCCGGCGCTCCGATTGCGCGTGCGCAGCACCAGGCGATCACGACCGTCAGCACGTGAATGGTGAGCGACAGCACCGCAATTTTCAATCCACTGCTCTTGCTGAAGATCGCCTGGTTGGCAATCACCGAGCAAGCGTGCAGATGTTTGATCGCCCACCAGCTGCTCAGCCAGGCCCAGTGCAGATGACCGAGCAGCAGAAAGCCCACCCCCAGGACGAGCGCTACGAAATTGAGAAAGATGAGCCCGAGCCGGCCGTGGGAGTCGCTGATTATGGCGTAGCTCCAGGGTAGGCTCGCAACTGTAATGAGCGCCAGCGCAATGAGTCCGACAGCGCGATCGATCAGGATCGAATAGGTCGCCGCGCGCCAGCCGGCGCCAGTGCGGTTGACGAGCCAAAGCCGAACCGCATCGCCCCCGATCGATGACGGCAGGGTTAGGTTGAAGAAGCTGCCGATCATGTTGTAGCGGAACGCCTTGAGCGTTCCTAGCGGCGCATGGCAAAGATCGGAAATCTCACGCCAGCGCGGCGCGCCGATGAAGATCTGGAAGATGGTCACCGCAATGGCAACCGCGATCCACAGCGGGTTGATGTGACGCCACTGCGACTGAACCGCCGCGAAATCGATCCAGCGTAGCGCGAGGTAAAACAGCCCGACCGATACCGCCACCCGGGCTGCAAAGAGGAGAAGTTTGCGCATGGTCGGGTTCACTTACGTCCCGCTTGAATTGAAGCGGCACCAGGGTCTGATACGTAGCTCATTAAGCGCTCCCGAATGATGTAAAAGTTCGAGGGACCGTGCTCAGCCAAAGCTGCTTGCTCGGGTGATAGTGGCCGGTAGTTGATGCTATTTTCTCCGCTTCGGCCCGGAGCTGGCGTAGAAAAACGTACATGCTTTGGAGTGCGAATTGATAGCTCCATTGAGGAATTGGACCGTAAGTGCGCGGCCACTTCCAGACGGGTGACTACTCCCATCTTGAATTGTTGAGAGAGATCAGCCGCCGAAAAATCCGTCGAGATGATCGAATGAGGGTCTTCACGCACTTATGGTTCGTCCACTCGTCGTGCAGTTACAGTTTCCGGATCTTTGCACTAAGGTAACCAAGCTCCCACTCCCCAACCGAACAACGATAGCGGCAAGGTGCTTGGCCAACGCATCGACCCGCACTCAATATGCTGAAAAACGCATTTAGATGTTCGTTGCGACAGTCGCAGCAGAACCATCGAATCCTCCTTGGCAATTGCGCAATAATTTCGGCGATCCTGCGCGACATCAATTTGAACTTTCCCTTATCGACGACATCCAAAACGTCAGTCGAGCGCTCTGGAGGTAAAAAATCTCGCCTCGAGGTCTTTAACCAAGGCCTCTCTAGCGCGACTAGTTCGTTGGCCGCATTCAGCGTCAGAAGAGGTCCCTTTTATGCTCTGAAGCATTTAGTCAGGAAGCTCTGAGGTACTGTAGGTCTGCATGCATTACGAGCACAGTTCGCGGCGAGCCGGCTACAAGCGCAAATTGTTGGCCGTAATCGCGTAAAAGCTCGCCGCGACAACGTTCTGGTGGGACGGTCAGGCAGGTCATCGCCTCCCGAGTTTGTCAGAGGAGCCGTCACGCGGGGTAGCGTCAGCTACTGTAGTCGCGCACTGCCACAGCCACGCTGACTAGCCCTTGGAGTCCCGACAGCTCGTCGGAGCAAGGTACGACGATTGACAGCTCTAAGTCGCAAATCCGGAAAATTACCATTGGGAGCCACAAACGAGGGACCACCTGCGTGTAACTCATCAGGTTTTGAACTTCAGCCCTCAGGTGTGGTAGGGAGTGCCCGACATTACGATTTCGTGAACTTACCCCAAATGTGGTGGCAAGATCTCTTTCAGTCGATTCACACGTTGCAACGGTGTGGTTATATGTCCGGCCTTTCGCGCGCGGCGCATGGCCGCTAGCCTCGCTGGGATAACGCAAAAACGAGGTCTGAATAACTACGCGCTTAAGCGCATTAGGGGCAGTTGCTTCACTAGTTTCGGGATTTCGTCCCATGGGTTCATGTCTCTTATTGCACCTTGCCTTCTGCCGCCGCATCAGTACGGCGGGGTCTTCAGCATCTTGATCGGGACCAAGCTTATTCTCTTCCGG
The DNA here is from genome assembly GCF_044908355.1 of Bradyrhizobium sp. USDA 336. NCBI lineage: Bacteria > Pseudomonadati > Pseudomonadota > Alphaproteobacteria > Hyphomicrobiales > Nitrobacteraceae > Bradyrhizobium > Bradyrhizobium sp. USDA 336. The sequence goes on from NZ_JBIYDC010000002.1 coordinate 7,583,657, forward strand.
ATCCACTAAGGGATCGATGGGAAACGCTGTACCAGCGGATTAGCCCCCAGTGGTCAAAGTTTATGATGGGGTCGACGGAATCAAAAGCATCACTTGTGGTTCCTTCTGAGCACCTGATTTACGAGGGGGCTCTATGGGGTTGGTCGCTGGCAGCAACCACTGTACCATTCGGCCACTGGAACATACACGACAAGTGGCATTTAGATATATTACAGTGCTGCTGAAGCTTTGCACGCCAGCGGACGACAGGCTCGATGATAGCGATGACAGCAAGGCTTCGAGGGGATATAATGAGGTGTAATGTCGCGAGCTCGTTCGACACGTGCAGGGAGTAGTTGGCGACGTATTACTTTGATCAAATAGGTGTAGCATCTAATAATGTTGGGAAGGCCGTGACGCAGCCCCACCGCCTGCGCGCCGAACGGCTAGGCTTCGAAGAGGTCGTCCGAGATCCACCACGCGCGGTTACTGCCACCGTCCAGGCCCGGGATTCGGTGGACGCTGGACCCATGGGCACGGCACCCGACGGTGGTGCAGAGCTCAATCTCAGAGCGGGAATGTACGTGGTCCTCCAGATGGAGGAAGCACCTGCAATGGGTCGGTTTGCCGAGTGCCTTCCCCTGGCTTCTCGACCTCGGTACAATTTCCTGTGACAGATCGTGTCCCGTTGCGCGGGGTCGCTGACTGCGTGTCACCGCGTTCACTGTCTGGAGCCGGTCAGATCAGCTGGCGATTGTCGGAAGGTTGACGGCTGGATCGTCGCTCAATGTGACGATGATTTCCATAGTCATGTAACGGGCGCTTGGACTGCCCATTCATCCTTCTGCTCGAGCAGGATCGCGCCGATGAGGTGCGACAATGGCATCTTCGTTCGAGAAGATGCCGACCACCTCGGTGCGCCGCTTGATCTCCCCGTTAAGGCGCTCGATCGGCTTGGTAAGCGGTATGAGATGTCTCGGTGCCAACGTTCCCGCCGCGGTGTTCTACATCGTGGCGTATGGTGCGACTATCGGGACAGAGGCACCGGGAACACGAAGTGCGGGTAGGCCGATGTTTTTCCAAGAGCCGATAGCTCGAGTTAGTAGCTGGCCGCCTCTGCGACTCACCCGGTTGCGCTGGGAGCGCGAATCCGTAGTTGTCGTGTCGCCCGCAGCTCCCGTCATATGTCTGGCAGGAGGTGCGAATGCGACGGGTGATTGGCATCGACGTCCACCAAACTTTAGGCGGGGTGGTGTTTTGGGAGGACGGCGGGCTCCGACGTGCGAGCCGCATCGATGACGCGGACTGCGCTGGAGGGATTTGGCAAGACCCTGCTCGCCAGTGATGAGGTTGGGGGGCGAACCGACTGCCAACACCATGGCGGTGTCGCGGGCTCTGGCGCCGTTCGTGGCACGGGTGGTTATCGCCAATCCGCTGCAAGTGAACGCGATCGCCCAGGCTCACGTTAAGACTGACAAGATCGATGCCGGCACGCTCGCCAGTCTGCAGGCGGTATCTGCCGCAGATCTATACGCCTGACGCGGAGACCGAACGCAAGCGTCGGCTCGTGGCGCGGCGCTACCAGGTCCTGCGGCACCGCACGCGGCCCAAAAACGAGGTGCATTCGATCCTGCACGCGCACCTAATCCCGAAGTGCCCGCATGCCGAACTTTTCAACGCCCACGGCCGGGCGTGGTTGACGGCCCAACAGCTGCCGGACGATGAGCGCGCGGCCTTCAATCGGCATGTCCGTGAGCTTGACTGGCTGGCGGAAGACCTGGCTCTGCTCGACCGTGAGATCGCGCAGGACGCCATCGGTCGCATCAGCAAGATCGGCCGCAGTCACGCGCGCGCAATGCTGGCCGAGGCGGCCTGGGCCCCGGCCAAGGCGCCCGGTCCACTGCCTGCTTTTTTAGTGCGGATCCGTGCCCGGCTTGGTCATCAGGTCGCCGCGGTGGCCGTGGCTCGCAAGCTCACGGTGCTCTGCTGGCATTTGCTGACGAAGGGCGAGGATTACCTGTGGGCGCGTCCGGCGCTGGTCGCCAACAAGCCCGCGATGCAACTTCAAGCTGGAATCCGCAACAGAAAGGAAGCCGTCGCGGATCAGCCTATGCCTACGACATCAAGGCGCTGCGCGACCGCGAGATGTTAATTGCCGCCCAGGCGGAGCAGCTACAAATGATTCGTGTCGCAATGGAAAGCGCGGCGGCCAAAACGCGGCGCGCGGGCGCCTCAGCTCGGCAGGACAAAATAGGCAGTCCGGTGACGCTTGCAGCCGACGCGTCACGCTTTGCGAGGTCGCCCGCGCTCGACGAACATAACCGCCGCTGACGGCAAGTGCTAGCCAGGAATGCAGTCCCGTTCCACGCCAGCATGCCGCCATGCTCGGGCCGGTCAAGGGCCAAGCCGTGCGGTGACCGCAAACGCCCTTCGATGCACAGAATGAGTGATCATTATATTTGGTGCACGAGGTCACAGCGCGGCAGATCAAAACTCAAGCGCGCTCCGAGTCGTATTGGTCGCCCGCTCTCGAGGGGTTATGTGATGCTGCAGGATTGGGGACAGCGGGAAATAACGAACTTGCTACGGTTTTGGCTAGCAATGTCGCGTTCGCAACGTGTTGGTGGATACTAAACAGCCGAGTTTGCTTCCGAATAGAAGAAATGTGCTGCGCGTTGGCTCTGACCAGCTGTGCACATAGCCCACGTGCGACCGCATCGGGCGTTTGGCCCAGCTCTTGCTTAGTGTGCACCAACACCATTCCGCGCCCATCATTTTGTCGGAGTTGTCCACCGTGAGACACAATATGGGATGAAGCGCAATCATGCAGAATCGGACTTCCAAGACGACCGCGGCCGTGGGCATGGCAACCCAAACCATGATCACCAGCGCTGCGCTGCGTCATCACCAATTCTCGGGAAATCGCGGAGTTTACGTCAAGTACCAGCCCTCGGCGCCTGGGCTTTCGTTTGCAATTTGGAAGTGACTGAGCGCTGGCGGACCGTTAGCGCCGCTTCCTTGGCAAGTCTCCCTGTCCGCGAGCTAGCCTTAGCTGGCGTTCGATCACACCGCCTAGACGGCGCAGAAGCACGAGGGTCTTGATGACAAACCTATTCTACCGAGCCGCGGTGTCCGCTGTTGCCGCAATCGTTCTTTGCTCCGCCGCCCAGGCCCAAGATCGCCGCGCTGTAGCCGAACCTGTCGAACCCATCGATGTCTGCGCCCGCCTCTTCCCCTCGAGAAAGAACGATACGGTTAGGCTGCAAGATGCCATTGACCATTGCCCCGCCGGGGCGGCGGTTTATCTGGCAGGCGGGGCGTTCCGGTCGGGTCCACTCGATATGAAATCGGGCGTTACGCTCTGGATCGAGCGCAATGCTACGCTCTCCGCCATCCCCGAGCCGACGGCCTATGACAAGGGCTTGGGAACATGCGGCACCATCGATGACAAAGGTGACGGCTGTCGGCCGTTCATTAGCTTTTCCAAAACGTATGGCGGCGGTATCTATGGCGGCGGCATCATCGATGGCTTGAGCGGCACGTACGTGGTCGGCGGCATTGGACCTTGGTGGCGGCTGGTCCGCCGCGCGCAAATCGACGGTGGAAACCAGAACGTCCCGGGTTTGATCCAGATCGATCAAGCGAAGGACATCACCTTTCATGGTATCACCTTACGCAATGCGCCGAGTTTCCACGTCGCGATGAATCGCGTCGAAGGAGCCACCTTTTGGGGCATCACCATCGATGCACCAGCCAACATCCGCAACACCGATGGCATTGATGCGGGCGCCAGCCAGGATGTGACCATCACCCACAGCTTCATCCGCACTGGTGACAATAACGTTGCGCTCAGGGCCGGAAACGATGGTCCGACCCGTTATGTCTCCATCATCGATAACTGCTTCGGTTGGGGGCACGGCATGTCGATCGGCAGCAACGTGAGCTCGGGTGTTAGCCGCATACTCGTGAACGGCCTGACCTTCAACGGCACGACGTCGGGCCTGCGTATCAAAAGCGATGTCAGCCAGGGTGGCCTGGTGGAGAAGGTAACGTATGAAAATGTACGCCTGCGCAACAATCAATGGCCTATTATATTCGATACAAAATACGATCCCAACGCCCAAGGTGAGAGCATTCCGATCTATCGCCAGATCGTTCTGCGCCATGTGCGTGGCGATAAGGGCGCGCTGCTGATGCGCGGGCTCGACCAGAAGCATGCTCTTGAGATTACGTTGGATGATGTGCGATTTGCCGAGAGCGCGACTTGGCAGGTAGAAAATGCAGACGTGACGGTTGGAAATTCCGGCGTGTCACCGCCCCTGCCGGATGGGGCTGGGCAAACCGTACCGAGTACCGGGAAGCAGAGATTTTGACTTGTTGAACTTTTGATTGGCCCATGGCCTTGGACGGCGTGGGCCATTTTGGCGGGCGCCCCTGTCGGCGTGAACGTCCATTTGTGCGGGGCCGTATCGCCTTTCTTGTTGGGTGGCGGCCTCGACAAGGGCGTGCTGGTAGCCGTCGATGCAGCAGTCGATATTGGGCGGCGGGGATGCATATTTCAATCACGTTCACCCACCAGGCGTGCTTCACGATCTGCAGCGAAGGTATCATTGAGACGACGCTGACTGACAGCTTGAGGAGAAATTTGTCTCACGTTGAGCTGCGCCGATGGCGCAAATCAGGCGGATTATCACTAGGCCGAGGAAAACCGGGGCACAATGCGATAGCTCTATAGGTCTCAGCTGAATGACCCATGACGGCAGTTCGCCGCGATAAAGCAATTTCAATGCCGCGTCGACATTGGAAAAAGCTGCCGAGCTTCGTGATGATCTTGCGCCGCAAGCTACGGTGCAGGGCACCGACGGCGTTGTAGTGTACATCATATTGCGGAAGGACGCGCCTGCCCGCCAGAACGCGGTCATTTCCACGACCCGTACAGGAAGTGGTTGGCGACGTGTTCTGTGATCAAGGGTAACCGGCATGAGGGCCTCACCTCGCAGTGACGAAGCTTGTCTGCGATACAGGCTGACAAAGCTGATCGATGGGGTGGCGCGATGGCAAATGCCATGCTTGATGCCAGGCAGGAAGGTGACTCTTATCGCCGCGTTGAGGTGATCACTGGGGAGCGCCGGCGACGGTGGACGAGCGAGGAGAAGGCCCGGATCGTGGCGGAGAGCTTTGAGGAGGGGGCGAACATCTCCGAGGTGGCGCGGCGCAATGGCGTTTCCCGCGGACTGCTCACGGTGTGGCGACGCCAGGTAGCGGCGCGCTCGGCCGGCAAAGCCCAGAACTTCGTGCCTTCCAAATTGGCGCCGAGAGCGATGGAGGGGGGTGGCAAGTCCGAGTGCATTTCGCCGGTACAGACGAAGCCCGTGGAGATCGCCACGCCACCGGCCAAGGTCTGTGGAGTGGTCGAAATCGAGGTGAACGGGCGCGCATCCGGGTCGAGCCGAGGGTGGAATTGGCGACGCTTTCGCTGGTGCTATCGGCGCTTCGAGGCATCCGGTGATTGCTCTACGGTCAGACCTCAAGGTGGTGCTGGCGGCCCAGCCGGTCGACTTTCGTAAGCCGGTGCATACGCTCGGCGCTGGTGAGCGAAGCACTGCGCGCGAACCCATGTTGCGGCGACGTCTTCGTGTTCCGCAGCAAGCCCAGGACAGAGTGAAGCGTCTGGCGTGGGACGGCAGCGCATGGTGTTGGTAACGAAGTGGTTGCACCATGGGCGTTTCACCTGGCCGCGATCCGCGACGGCGTTGTGCATCTCAGTGCGGCGCAGCTTGCGATGCTACTCCGACGGGTTCGAGTGGACGCGTGTCGCCCAAGCCTGTGAAGCAGCCGACCATTGTCGGCTGAGAAGTGAGGATCTCACTGGAGCATGGGTCGCACGGATGTAACCTCTGGTCATGGCGATTCGCCCCGGCGCTCTCCCGACCGATCCGGCAGCTCTGGCCGAGATGGTGCTCGCGCTTGACGCTGAGAACGAGACGCTGCGCGTAGCAATGCAAACGAAGGACATGATCTTCGGGAAGCCCTCGGAGCGGCTTGCCGCGCTCGTGGCCGAGCAGCTCGCGCTTGAGCTTGGCGATCTTGAGACTGATGTCACGCCGCCTGCAGCTGCCAACGACGATGCGGCTGCGGCAAAGCCGCCCGGCAAGCCACTGCGGAAGAAGGCGCGCCGCAACATCGGCGCGCTTTCAAAGCACTTGCCGCGCTGCGAGCATGTGCTGGAGTCGGAGGCGACCGCATGCCCGTGTTGCCAGGGCCAGCTTCACAAGATCGGCGAGGACGTCAGCGAGGTACTAGACATCATCCCGGCGATCCTGCGGGTGCTGCGGACGGTCCGTCACGGCTGCCTCCTCTGCACCGATGGTGTGATCCAGGCGAAGGTGCTGCCGCGCCTGATCGAGAGCGGTATGGCTTCGACCGCACCCGTGAGCCACGTGGTAGTCTCGTCGCCTGGTATCTGCCGCTGTACTGAAACCGACCCGCGGAGCGGGACCGCTTGAACCGGTTTGTTAGTTGGAAACTGAGCGCTCCTGATCTCTTTCTATCATGCTGCGAGAGACTCTGTCTGCTGGAGTTGCTGTGATGGGGTGACGCCCCCTCGACGGCATCAATGTGCCAAAGTGAAGGGTGTTGAACAGCCATCACGAGAGAGGAAGCGTCCTTGAACGAAGTTACTACGATCGGGTTGGATTTGGCGAAGTATGTTTTTCAGGCTCACGGAGCCAATGCCACCGGCAAGGTGGTTTTCCGCAAACAACTGCGCCGCAATAAAATGCTGGCATTCTTTGCCGAGCAGCCGCCTTGTCTCGTGGCAATGGAAGCCTGTTCGGGTGCGCATTACTGGGCTCGTGAAATCGGCGAGCTCGGCCATGAAGTGCGACTGATCCCGCCGGCGTACGTGAAGCCCTTTGTCAAGCGGCAGAAAAACGACATGGCTGACGCGGAGGCGATCTGCGAGGCGGACCAGAGACCGACCATGCGCTTCGTTCCCGTCAAGAGCGAAGAGCAACAAGCGAGCGCAGTGGTGTTTCGGACTCGCGACCTGTTGATCCGGCAACGGACCCAGATGATCAATGCCTTGCGCGGTCATCTCGGCGAATACGGGTTGATCGTGCCGAAGGGCACGGCTCATGTCACACAGCTTGTCGAGTGGGTGACGGACCCGAAAACCGACGTACCCGCAGCGGCACAGTTTGCACTCGACATAGGATCAAGACCATGGCCACACTGGAAACACAGATCAAGAAACTCGACCGTGAGATCGTCCGCCGCGCCCGGAAAGAAAAAGATGCCCGGCGCTTGATGACGATTCCTGGCGTGGGACCAATGACTGCGACGGCATTGCTTGCCCTTGCACCTGCCGCAGCAAGCTTCCGGTGTGGGCGGGACTTTGCCGCATGGCTGGGGCTGACGCCGTTGCAGCGCTCCACGGGTGGCAAACAGAAGTTAGGCGCGACATCGAAGATGGGCGAGCGAACGTTGCGGCGCTTACTCATCATCGGTGCGACGGCGGTCGTGCAGCATGCACGGCGACGAGGTGCGTCACCGTCATCATGGCTAGGGCGCATGATTGCCCGTAAGCCGCCCATGCTGGCGGCTACTGCCCTTGCCAACAAGATGGCTCGCATCCTCTGGGCTCTGATGGCCAACGCTGGGGTCTACAAAGCTCCGACCGTGGCGGCATAGCCGTCCGGTTAGAGGTCGTCGAGATGTAGGAAGGTCAAACGGAAGGTATGGCGCAACAGTCGAGAGACGGGGTCAGGAAAACCAGGACATGCCCAAGTGCTACCCGAGCACGCTGCTGTGATTTGGACCTGATCCGCGAACTCCCATACGGGCCGGCGACATTTGACGGTCGCGATAGAGGCCGGACAGATGTCAGCACCCCGACTACAGCGCAGCGCTTGACGAAAGATTCTTCTTGCATCCCCGGGGGCGTCCACAGATGGGCATGTGGTCAACGCGTCAGCGTTGTCCACCATGACCACAGCCTCCGCGGCCTGCATCCGTTCGCGCCGGACCGCCATCGGCGTGCGATAGCCGTGCGCCTGATGGAGGCGGCGATCGTTGTAGAAGGCGATCCAGCTCGCGATGCCTGCCTTGGCCTCGCGGCCGTCGGCATAGCCCTTGAGATAGATATCCTCATGCTTGAGCGACCGCCACAGCCGCTCGATGAAGACGTTGTCCATCCAACGACGGCGCCATCCATGGAGATCTTGATGTTTGCGCCCGCCAACGCGCCGGTGAAGGCCGCACTGGTGAATTGGCTGCCCTGGTCGGTGTTGAAGATCTCCGGTCTGCCATACTTCACCAGCGCCTGGTCCAGAGCCGCCACGCAGAACGAGACGTCCATCGTGTTCGACAACCGCCACGCCAGAACCGCACGGCTCCGCCCAGATGATGGCGACGAGATAAAGAAAGCCGCGGCCGATGGGCAGATACGTGATGTCGGCCGCCCATACCTGGTTTGGCCGGTCGATCGTCATGTTGCGCAACAGGTAGGGATAGATCTTGTGGCCCGGCGCCGGCCTTGTCGTGTTCGGCCATGGTCCCAGCGCCGCGATGCCATCTTGCGCATCAACCGCTGCACCGCTTGGGATTGACCGGAAGCCCCTCAGCCTTCAGCATCGCGGTCATTCGCCGCGAGGCAGGAACGGCCAGGCGGTGAACAGTTCGTCGATCCGCCGCATCAGGGCAAGGTCGTTGTCGTTGGCCGGCCGGGGCGGCCGGTAGACCCCAGAGCGCGCGATGCGAAGCAACATGCATTGCCGGCGGATCGACAGCGCCATGTATCGGCGCGATCGAGCATTCCTGGGCGGTCCGGCGTGCTCATCTTCCGGACCTCCGCGCTAAAAAATCGCGCTCGACTGTCAGTTGTCCAATCTTGGAGTGCAGCTTCTCGATCTCGCGTTTGCGAGCCTCCTCGCTCTCGCGCCCGACACCTGCGTCAAAGGCCCGGGCCGCCTAGTCCAGCAGTTGCTCCTTCCAGGCATAAATCTGGTTCGGGTGAACCTCATAGCGCTGGGCCAGATCACCACCGTCGCCTGCTCCCGTACGGCTTCCAGCGCGATCTTTGCCTTCAGTGCCGCGTCGATCTTGCGTCTCGTCTTCGTCGTCATCATGCGCTCCGTTTATCAAACGGAGCAGCCCCTTCCAACTAAGCACATGGTCCCAAGACCGGGGTCCATTTCAGTACCGACAGGTGCAAATTCTGGCCGGCCAGGGTGTCCATCTCGACCGGGCGACGCTTGCCGGCTGGGTGAAACGTTCGGCCTGGTGGCTCATGAGCCTCTATGCGCTTCAGCTGCGCACGATCAAGGCCGCGCCGAGCCTGTTCTGCGACGAGGCGCCCATGCCGGTGCTCGATCCTGGACGACATCGCCCGCGCACCTGCCAGTTCTGGGCGTATGCCATGGATGACCGGCCATGCGGCGGTCCCTCGCCGCCGTCGGTGGCCTACGTGTTCGCCGATGGCCGCGGCACGGCGGAGATCGCCAGACAGTTGATAAGCTTTTCCGGCATTCTGCACGTCGACGGTTATGCCGCCTACAAAGCGCTCGCCCGCGATCATGGCGGCGCGATCCAACTCGCCTTTTGTCTCGCCCACGCCCGTCGCAAATTCGTCGACGTATATAAGACGACCCAGTCGCCGTTCGCGCGCGAAGTGATCGAGCGCCTGCAGGCGGTCTATGCCATCGAAGCAGAGATCCGTGACAGCAGCGCCGAGCAGCGTCTGGCCACCCGCGTCACCAGGTCCGCTCCATTGATGGAGGCGCTCAGGACGCGCCTGACCACAATGGTCGGCCAGCTCTTCTCCCAATCGAAGCTGGCGGAGGCCATCAACTACCCACTCAATCACTGGGACGGGTTGACGCGTTTTTCTCCGCGACGGCCGTGTCGAAATTGACAGCAACACAGTCGAGCCTTCCATGCGCCCGATTGCGATGGTAAGACGCAAATCATTGTTCAGCGGCAGCGAAGGCGGCGCCGAGAGCTGGGCGATCCTGGCGTCGCTCGTGAACACGGCAAAACTTGAGCTCGACCCGCAGGCCTACCTGACCGATGTGCTGGAGCGCATCGTGTCGGGGCGAACCAAGAGCCATCAGTTGCACGAGCGGCTCGCCTGGAACTGGAAGGCGGCGCGCCCGCACACGCCGCAGGCAGCGGCATGAGCCCACGTCGCCATAAGGCAGCATCGTCGATGGCGCCAGCCGCGATGTCGCTTGCGGAGCTCGAGCGATGGCTTCAGGATCGCGTCGATGGCCATCCTAGCCGACACAAGCATTCCCATGCTCGACAGCTATACCGCCGCGATCGTGCGGGACCGGTGTCGATAAGCCCGCTCGATTGGATCTGCCCGCTGCTCGCGATCGATGCCGACGCTTTCAACCATGCAGCACGCCGGAGTTCGCCGCCATCTCCGCCGTCGCGCTGCGCCACAACGACATCAGCAACACCCTCTCGACTGCCCCCGATCGGTTCGAGCCGATGCACCGGCGCGACCCCAGCGGCAACATCGATGCGCATTTCTGTTGCCAGGGTTTCGATGCCCTGATGCGGCTCAGACTGTCGGCGTGGGCGCCGTTGCTCGACGTCAACAACTCAATCACGGCCTGCCGCTGCCCATCCTGCTGCATTGTCGCGACGATCAGGCCCGTCCGGTGCTCGGACCGCCACGAAACGGTCGCAAACCCGAGGATTTCCTCCGTAACGCCTACCTCGATATCCCAACCGTCGTCGAGGCGCTGCGCCAGCACTGGATGCCCATCCGCTACGCACGCGACCGCTAATCATCGCGGACGTGGTAGCTCATACCGGTTACAATCAAGTAGCCTTTGAGCCGCCGCGGATGACCAATGGACACAGCTTTCACGATCGGCACCATTCCTCGTACGCGGCTTTTATCACCTGGCCTCACGGCAGGATTGCTCTGCCAATTCGGCAGGGCGTGTGGGCTTTAGCAGAAACTGCCTGGCAGAATTCGGGTTATAATCCTCAAAGACAGGGGGATTCAACGTAGCCGCAACGATGTAGTCCGCCTGCGCAGCTCCAAAGGACGCCATGACAGCGGCTTGATCAAGACGATACGGGCCCTCCGGCTCGATCAGTACCCACGCTTTAGCCAGATCGGCGCAGGACTCAAGTCTGAGCGTTTCCACCGCGACTGCGTTGCTGCCAGGTTGTGATCCGACCATCCATGGCAGACCCAGCGCTCGCGTCTCCAGCACATACAGCAGGCTCGGCGAGAGGCCCGTTAGATCGACCACGGGAGTACCGACTCCAAGGCCGGCCTCACGAGCTTGGGCTCTGGCCGTCGCCAGATAGTCGTGGAAGGATTGCGAGAGTACCAATTTTCCGCCACCTGGCATGGGCATGACAGCGGGGTAAGCGCGCAGATCTTTGACCTGACGGAACGGCGTGTGCATGCCAGCATTGAGGACTGATGCAGTGAGCAGCTGTGCCAACACCGTTAGCGGCAGTAGGGTGTCGACGCTGCGTCTCTGTTGCGCAAGAGGGCTTAGGAAAGCCACGCCCGCGAGCATCCAGAACAAGGCGGCCATCGCACCGACGTGCCAGTAATTCGTATTGGAGCCGAATGCGAACAGGTGCGGCAGGACCAAGAAGGTCAGCGTTAGAGTGATGCTGGTGGGGGTCTGGGCGCGCAAGACGAACCCTCCGCGATAGACCATCGCGCCAAGAGATGTGAAGGCGGGCACCAGGAACAGAGTCGACGATTTAATGCTGATCGGATTGGTCCCCAGCAGCGCAATCGTTATTGTTGAGATCAACGCCGCAGTGAAAGCAAGCGATAGAAACAACTTGCAAGCAGACCCAATGAGAATGCTGAGTAGAAAGACTGTCGCCATTGACACAGCGATAGCGAGTTGCGAGCGGCTGGTGGCGAGCCAATCGATCCGAAACGTGAGCGACACCTCGTGCCCGGCACCCAGCAAGGTTTCCATTTCAGCACTGTTGATCATACGGGTCAGCAGCCCGGTCACGCCACCGTCAATCAAATAGGCTGTAACGATCAGTAGAGCGAGAGCGACCAGAGCGGCGCCAAGCATGTGCAAGAGCGACTTTCGTTGCAAGACGACGACATAGAGCATAACGACGAGGGCAATGGCAGCTGCGGTGGTAGGCTTGGCCATGAAGCAGCACCAGCCCCCAACGCTGACTAGGGTCCATCCCAAGACCTTGCGAATGCGTCCTTGCCGTTCGGCTAAGAGCAATCCGGTCATCACCATCAAGAGCGATTGAAAGGCAAGTGAGTAGTAGCTGGGGGTGAGCCACGAGCCGGAAAAGTTCAATAGTGCCAGGCTGGCGATCCCTGACGATAGGACCGCCGCATGCGGCCAGCCCGCTCTCCAGAGTCGCCGGATCAAAAGGAAGCTGAGAATCCAACCCAATACCGTGGTAAGCGTGACGTTCGACACGCGAAGCACTGCGATGTCGCCGCCCGCCCACAGAAATGGCCAGTGATACAGGAAGCCGAAGAGCGAGGGCGGCCAACTGATTGCATAGGCGAATGGATTCGCGATGTAGTGGAGGTACAAACCTTCATCGGCGAGATTAAAACCGAAATTGCTATAGTATAGCACCCAAGCGAAAAGAATTGCTGTGGTTGCGGCGGACAGGGTCAGCAAAACCGGATCGAGCAAAACTGACAACATCCTTGCGTTGGCAAAATGTTTATCTCTTGCCATAGGTGCCTTCCCGCAGCTTTTTAGATGAGGCCTGTTCTCAATGGAGATCAGCCTTAAGGAGCTTCTAATTGACCTTAGCCCCGCAATCTCCTCCCAGGTTTGGTAGAGTCTGTAGTCTCGGAGAGAGGTGGACATGGTCGTCGGCGAAGTGGATGACGCTCAGCATTGCGAGGCAAGTGAACCAGACCCTAATCACCGGGCCGAAGGCTGACGCCATCAGCGCGGCGCCCTTGCTCTGGACTGCAAACACGTAGCAGGATCAGTACCGTGAGCGGCACGACGAAATGATCGAACGCGGGCGTGGCGGCCGCCAACTGCCGACAGCACCGAGATCGCCGGCGTGATCATGGAATCGCCGATGGACATCGAGGCGCCGACCACGCCGAGCGCGAGCAGGAGCCAGCTCCGCCGCCCCATCGCACGCTGGCCAAGCGCCATCAGGAAGAGCGTGCCGCTCTCCTCGTTATTGTCGGCGCGCAGCCGGAGCAGCACTTATTTGGCGATGACGACGCTCAATAACGCCCACAGGATCAGCGAAAGCACGCCGAGCACCATCAACTGCGTCACCGGCCACGGCCCTGACAGTCTCGTGAAACGCGTAGAGTGGCGAGGTGCCGATGTCGCCGAACACGACACCGATACTCCCGAGCGTGAGGGCCCAAAAGCCCGAGGTGACCGGCCCTTCCTGGGTCTCGGCCTGTGTGATCCTCGCCGTCATGAAGATGGAAAACGCTTCGTCCCTGGAATTAATCCGGCGCCCTTCGAGGCTTCCGGTCTCGCCCCAGCTCGTAGCTCTTCATCGGCCGCCCATGTGGATGAGATCGCCCCCTTGCATGCAGATCAACGGGGCGAAGAGCGCAACATTGATCGATCGCAAGACGAAACGAATTCACACGGCATCCCGGTACAGCACGTGTGACCCAGTTCATCGATAATGTGAGGGCCAAAAAGTGCGGCTGGTTCTTCCTTTCCGACCAGCGAGCCGCCTTAACCCGTCCTGATGCGTCGAGCACAAGCTCCATGAATCACCTGCCTGTGTTAGCCGTTCGCAGTCAAGGTCTATGTCGCACATACCTGATCATACGATCAAAGTCGCAAGTTGTTTCGCCACTCCCTACTCCTTCCGCCTGCGGCGGAGCACGTCGAGTCAGTTACTGATGCTGCAATAAACCCGACAGTTTCGTATTGTTCTGCACCAGCCGAAGATCGACTGAATCCTTTTGCACGCCGCTGCCCTCTTCAAATGAGATCGAGTTCGTCAGTAAGGTCGTATTCACGCGCAAGCGCGCGCAGCGTCTCCCATGTCGCATCCTCAATCTTAATGCCGTTTGCCGTGCGCTCTTGCTCGCGCACGTATCCAGCCTCACCGGGGTAGAACACGCCGGATGAGCTTTCCGAGAGCGGCGTGGACGTCAGGTAATGTGCGAAGTCGGTCACATCTTTCTTGAATTGATCAAGTGGCCGGAACGCTGCCACATTCAACACAGCCATAAAGCATCCGTTATTGTTCCTGCTCGGCTCGGCCTCGAAACCGGGGCCGACCAGGAGGTCGCTTAGTACTTCCACCATGGCCGCGAGGCCGCTGCCCTTGTAGCCCTCAGTGCCGCCGAGCGGCAGCAGCGCACCGCCGTTGTGGTAGTCGCTGGGATCGGTGGTAGGGCGGCCTTCGGCATCGATGATCCAGCCGGTGGGAATTGCCTGATTGCGCGCGATCGCCAGCTGGATTTTGCCGACGGCGACGGCCGAGGTCGCCATATCGAGAAGAAAAGGAGTCTCAAGATCGGAGGGTACTGCGATTGAGATTGGGTTCGTGCCGAGCCGCGCCTCGCGACCACCGAAAGGCGCGACATATTTAGGTGAGCGACCGGTATGCGCGGTAGCGAGCCCGATCATACCTGCGCGTACCGCCATCAAGGGATACGCGCCGAGACGACCGACATGACTTTGCCGGAATACAGTGCAAGCGGCGATATTGGCAATCTTTGCTTTTTCGATGGTGAGCGCCATCGCCTTGGCGTTGACATGGAAGCCGAGGCCCCAGTGGCCGTCGATGACGGTCGTGGTCGGGGAGTCTTGCACAATCGTCCACCCCGCGCCCGGCACGATGTGCCCCGCTTTAATGCGATCGATATAGGTCGGAATAGCGATCACGCCATGGGAATCATGGCCTGCCAGGTTGGCATTGACACATCCGGTTGCGACCGCTTGCGCCTCGTCCTCCGGAACGCCGGCAGCTTGTAGGAGCGCCATACAGATGCACTTGAGACGATCGGCCTTGATCACCACAAAGCCTCCCGTCTCTTCTACCCCGGTGAGCGCTGGATTCTTAATTACAGTCATAAGGGCCCTCCATTATCGCACACCGGACATTTGGCGGCGCGGTATGTAATGCAAGTTTCTTGCCGCCGTGTGCTCCATGCACCTCATTTGGACTGACGTGTAGGCCCATCGCGATGCCATCGAGTTTTTCCGCGACGCGAGACAAACAGGAGGCAGTCCTTGGTGACGTCGTCGACGATGTTGAGGATGCGGAAGCGTCGGCCATTGGCGAACTGATCGTGGACAAAGTCCAGCGACCAGCGGACATTTGGCTTGGCCTCGACCAAGATCGGGGGCCCGGGTCCCGACGGCCTTGCCGGCGATCCCGCCGCTTGCGGACGGTGAGCCCTTGCTCGCGATAAAGCCGGTAGATCCGGTTGATCCCCGATGGCTCGCCCTCCCGCCGCAGCAGGACGAATAGGCGGCGATAGCCGAAACGCCGGCGCTCGTTGGCGAGATCGCGCAATCGGCCACGCAGAACTGCGTCCGGCGGGCGGCTGGAGCATTAGCGGATCATCTTCCGATCCGCACCCACGATCGAGCAGGCCCGCCGTTCCGACAGGCTCATGACGGCCTGCAGATGCGCGACCGCAGCGCGCTTGGCCGCGGGCCCTACCATTATTTTGAACGGAGCTCGCGAAGTGCGGCTGCATCGAGCATCTGCTCGGCCAGAAGCTTCTTCAGCTTCCCGTTCTCCTCCTCCAGGGCCCTCAACCGCTTCGCCTCGGAGACGTCCATGCCGCCGAATTTGGCCTGCCAATTGTAGATCGTCGTCTCGGAGATCCCGTGCTGGCGAGCCAAATCGGCCGTCTTCGCTCCGGCCTCGTGCTCCTTCAGCACCGCAATAATCTGCTCTTCCGTGAACCGTGCTCGCTTCATTTGTCCGTCCTTCTTCGGGCCGGGCTCTAACTCCTTCTGGGAATACTCAGTGGCAGTACAGCATCCGCTAATGCTGCATGGCGCGTCTAGCGCTCCTATCGATCTTCCAAGATCGATCATCCAATTGCCTTAGCGTGACGGAGCCAAACAACCAAGTCGAAGCGTCGCTACCAAGACCAGTTTCTATGCTGATCTGCTAGATATCGCCCGCCTACACGTACGAAATGACAGAGTTCGCAGGGGCTGTAGGTAGTCTCGCGACCCACCTTATTTGGCCGTGGGGCACCATCGCGCTGTAGTGGGCATGCGGAAAAGGTACCGTCCGCGCCCGCACCACACAGCGTGTCAAAGTCGCTGGTCCTTGGCCGGTTTTCAACTGAGCTACAATGGCTGTTCGGTTTAAAACATAACGCACTTAAAGCGGCTTGGGAGTTATCTTAAACGGAAACAGAAGCTTAGGGGTTTGCGGAACTTGGCACAGCGGTTGCTTATAATGCGGGTGAAAGAAGCCGAAAGCTAGACGAGCGACGCTCGTCGTCTAAGAGGCAGGGACGTGAGAACAGCCGAGCGTTCGTTAAAATCCATTGACGGAGAGCAACATGCATTGTCTGAGAGCTCGCTTGGCAAGAGCCGCCTCGGAAGCATCAAGCTGACGGCAAAGCAAATTAAAACGACATTTAAGAAGGCTCGCAAGAGAGGCACAAGCGGTTCGATAGTTCGTGGCAGGCGAAACACGTCAGGGAATGACAGGTATCCTTTGCGCTCTTCTTCGGGGCAGAATACGCGAGTCTCAGAAGGACAATCTCGATTCACACCAAAATGAGTGATTGATAAGCCAATGGACCTCGCGTTTACAGCTACAGAGCAGGCATTTCGCGAAGAGGTGCGGCAGTTCCTGCGCGATAACGTTCCTCCGCAGATCTCGCGCAAGCTGGTGGAAGGGCGGAAGCTGTCCAAAGATGAGATGATCGCCTGGTGGCGCACCCTCAACGAGAGAGGCTGGGGCGTTAGCCAGTGGCCGGAGGAATATGGAGGAACGGGTTGGACCGCGGTGCAACATTACATCTTCAAGGAGGAGCTTCAGATGTATCCAGTCGTGGCGCCGCTCGCCTTCGGCGTTTCCATGGTCGGCCCGGTTATTTACACCTTCGGTGACGCAGCGCAGAAGAAACACTATCTGCCGCGTATTGCCAATGTCGACGACTGGTGGTGCCAGGGCTTTTCCGAGCCTGGAGCCGGTTCCGATCTCGCCTCGCTGAACATGAAAGCCGAGTGCAAGGGCAACAGATACATCATCAACGGCCAGAAAACCTGGACTACATTAGCCCAGTATGCCGACATGATTTTCTGTCTCTGCCGCACTGATCCAAGTGCCAAAAAGCAGGCCGGCATCTCCTTCATCTTAGTAGACATGAAGAGCAAAGGGATCATCGTGCGCCCGATCCAAACTATCGACGGCGGCTACGAGGTAAATGAGGTATTCTTCGAAGACGTAGAGGTGCCCGTGGAAAATCTCGTCGGGGAGGAGAACAAGGGCTGGGACTATGCGAAATTCCTGCTTTCCAATGAGCGAATCGGCATCGCGCGTGTGGGTGTCTCCAAGGAGCGGATCCGCCGGATCAGGGAAGTTGCCTCGACATTCGAGTCCTGCGGCCTATCTGTGCTCAACGATCCTGTCTTCAGCCAGAAACTCGCCGCCTGTGAGATAGAACTTAAAGCGCTGGAGCTAACGCAGCTGCGGGTCGTCGCGGATGAAGGCAAGCATGGCAACGGAAAGCCCAATCCGGCCTCCTCAGTGCTCAAGATCAAAGGATCTGAGCTTCAGCAGGCCACGACCGAGCTTCTGATGGAAGTGATTGGGCCGTTCGTCGCGCCCTTTGATGGCCATTCCGATTCTTGGACAGAGGCCGGCGATTGGATCGCACAGGTCGCGCCGAGCTACTTCAATAACCGGAAGGTCTCCATTTATGGCGGCTCAAACGAGATCCAGCGCAACATCATTAGCAAAGTTGTGCTGGGACTGTAGCTCCTCCTAGTGAAAAGGGCCAACCTACGTTCGCAAGGCAACCAAAAATGGACTTCGAGCTATCTGATGAGCAGCGGATCCTGAAAGAAAGCGTCGATGACCTATTAGCCGATGTTTATCGTTTCGAGCAGCGGCGTAAATACATGAAGGAGAAAGGCGGCTGGAGCCGAGCGATCTGGAGCCGACTTGCCCAGCAGGGCCTGCTCGGTTTGCCGTTTCTCGAAGCAGATGGCGGCTTCGGTGCCGGCGCCGTTGAGACGTTGATTGTGATGGAGGCTCTGGGACGCGCGCTAGTGCTCGAGCCCTATCTGCCGACGGTGGTGATCGGCGGCGGGTTCCTGCGCCATGGCGGCTCGGCCGCGCAAAAGGCTGCGCATATCCCCTCGATCGTCAATGGAAGCAGGACCTTTGCGTTCGCCCAGCTCGAAAAGAGCTCGCGTTATAATCTGAACGACGTCACCACATCCGCGAAGAAGAAGGCCGACGGATGGATCATCAATGGCGAAAAGCTCATCGTCCGCAATGGTGAAAACGCGGACGCGTTCATAGTCACGGCGCGCACGAGTGGTACTCAGCGCGAGAGATGCGGTATTGCGGTCTTCCTGGTGCCTGCTACAGCCAAGCACATCTCCAAGAGCAGCTATGCGATGCAGGACGGCCTGCATGCTGCTGATGTTGTTCTGAATGGTGTCGAAGTTGGCGCGGAGGCGGCGATCGGAGATGTTGATAACGGCCTGCCGCTGATCGAACGCGTCGTCGACGAGGCCCGCGCCGCCCTTTGCGCGGAAGCTGTCGGCCTTATGGACGAATCCCTGAAAATGACCGTTCAATACCTGAAAGCTCGGAAGCAGTTCGGAGTGACGATTGCATCTTTTCAGAGCTTGCAGCACCGCGCTGCCGACATGTTCGTCGCGCTGGAACAAGCGCGCTCGATGTCGATGTTTGCTACCATGGCGACCGCTTTCGCTGATCCGACCGAGCGGGCGAGATCGATTGCAGCGGCAAAAGTGCAGATCGGGAGAAGCGGAAAATTCATCGGGCAGCAATCGATCCAGCTGCACGGCGGCATCGGTATGACGATGGAAGCCAAGATCGGACATTGTTTTAAGCGGCTAACTATGATCGAGCACACTTTTGGCGATGCCGATTACCACGTGCGGCGGGTCAGTGAGAGTGGCGCGCTGCTCTAGTTGGTATTTGGTAGCAAAGCAACAGGCACGCGAAGTTGCGGCATCCGCTGCCGTGTTTCCCTTCCAGGGCGGGGAGCGTATGTCAGGAAACTATGTACCGCAACTAGCCATTCGCACGCCTTGCCGGACCAAGACGGTTCGTTCGATCATTTCTTCCGCGTGCAACCGGGATTCGCGCGGCGCGCCGCTGTGCTTTCTTGGCTACGAACGCGCGCTTTGATGATCAACGACATGATGAATCTTTCGCCCGCACGTCGTCATTAAGCCGACCTGAATGAATGTCGGAATCGCCACATGCTGTCGAGCTCAGAACGCACTAGTGGAAATTTAGCTTACATACCAAGGTCTCAAACTTGGTACAAACTTTGAAAGATGAGGTTTATCCAGCACCTCGCCAAATCTATGAGTTGCCGTCATGAATCATCTCTAGCATCTCGCTTTACGTATGGGCTTGATTGCAATTCTCCGGATATCAGGGCCATCGCGCGAGTGTGTCACCACTTTGGTCTCAGGACTCCGGTCGCGCTGGCAGCATGCCGCACTGCTGTTGAGCGACGGGTGTTAGCTAATCTTCGTGCCTAGCGCGCGCAAAAAACTTCAGTACTCAGGGCAGTCGAGCATGGAAGGGCGCAGTTGTTCTTACCGGTGGGACAGTACGGCGCTAGGCGATACCAGCTCCGCATATCAGGTTCAAATCGAAATCATGCTCCTATTCGGAAAAGGCAGCTGCAAGGCAGCCCTCGGGGGGGCGGATCCGCCAGTGATCGCGGCTTCAGGGCGGAGCAGGATCCTCTGAGCCGCACAAACAAGAACGGGCAGCATGAATTCCACGGAGAACGCGGGCGAATCAAAGCTAGTGTCACTTCCGCGACAAGGCGATCTGCGACACGCGGCTGAGTATCGTTTCGCGGTCGAGCTCAGCAAAATTGCGAAACTTGCGTGGCCGATAGTTGTGACGCAGCTTGGGCAGGTCGCGATGACCACGACGGATCTTGCCTTGATCGGGCGCAATGGGCGCGAGGCAATCGCCGCCGCAGCGCTGGCCGGCAGGATCTATTTGGTCGGCGTCATCTTCGGCACGGGTCTGCTGGCGGCGAGTGCATCCTTTGCGGCGCAAGCTTTTGAGTCGGATAATCTAAGTGTGTTACGGCGCTCGCTGCGGATGGGGCTGTGGATAGCGCTGCTGCTATCGGTCCCGATAGTGGCCGTTCAACTGCGCGGGGAGCAAATGTTGCTGGTTCTCGGCCAGCCCCCCGACGTATCGGGTCTCGCGCAGCAATATTTGTCTGGAATGGCCTGGGGCGTGGCGCCGGCACTCTCATTTCTGGCGATCCGCACTTTCATGAGCGCGGTCAATCGGCCCGAGCCGGTCTTGTGGATCACGCTCACGGCCATTCCCTTGAACGCTCTATTGGTCTATTGGCTGATGTATGGGAAGCTGGGCTTGCCGAAACTTGAGCTGTTCGGGGCGGGCCTAGCTACGGCATTAGTGAACTGGGCGATGTTTTTGGCTGGGCTGTGGTTCGCCACATTGTGTCGACCATTCCGCGACTACCGTGTACTTGCGCAGCTCTGGCGCTTCGATGTGCGTTTGATGCGACAGTTGATTGTTATCGGGGCTCCGATCTCATTTACCCTTCTGTTGGAGTGCGGAAGTTGGTCTGCAGCGGCGCTCTTGATGGGCCTGATTAGCACCAAGGCACTTGCTGCCGCTCAGGTCGTATTTCAAATCTGGGCGATCCCGTTCATGATCTCCTCCGGCATCGGCATGGCGGCGACCGTGCGCGTTGCCTATGCCGTTGGCCGCAACGACCGGCCCGCCATTAAGCGGACAGGTCTGGCCGCGATTCTCCTCGGCACGCTAATCGTGGCGATGCTGATGGTTGCGATGATTTCCGCGCGCTTCGAGATCGCCGAGTTCTTTCTGGGTAAATCAGTCGACGATCTCGAGGCAACAATCGGTCTTGGTGCACATCTGATCGTTATCAGCGCAGGCGCGATTATGTCTATGACAGTGTACACCATCGCCTCGGGCAGCTTGCGTGGGCTTAAGGACACGCGAGTGCCGCTCTTATTTTCCGGTATCGGATATTGGCTGATCGGCTTTTCCCTCAGTTACCTGCTCGGGTTGAAGAGCGGGCTTGGAGCCGTTGGTGTCTGGACTGGGTTCTCAATTGGGGCGGCCGTCTATGCGGCGCTTCTCGTTTTGCGCTTCCGGGCGCTGGCGAGCAGGCTTGCTCGTGATGCCGACGTTTAGTCGAGTGGACCCATGAGTTCGCGTGAATATCGGTGCTTTTCGGAGGATGGATAAGCTCAGAACTTGCTGTTGGAGCCTCTATTCCCGAGACCACAGTTCATCATTCGGACGGACTCGCGGCCTCTTGGAAGAGAGCCTAAGGGGCCGTGCCGGTAGGCGCAGCCTGTATCGCGCCAAAGCACGCATGCGGGTACATGTGAAGCGCCTGCCGAGTAGTTGAGAACTGAAATGCAAGCGCGTTCTTACCAAGTTTATGAGCACGTCTAAGTAGCGGGTGCATCGACGGAGATGGAATCTGTAAGGCAACCGATGAAGATCACGGGCGTTCGCACTCACATCCTTCAAGCCTCGCTGTCGCAAGCTTTTGCTTCTTCACGAGCCTGGTATAACAGCCGCACAGCAATGCTGGTGGAGATCGAAACCGACCAGGGTATCGTTGGTTGGGGAGAATGCTACGGCCCGGCACGGATGACCGCAGCCGTGGTCGACAATGTCGCAGCATGGCTGATCGGCAAAAATCCCCTGTCTACCGAGCACCTGTGGCAGATGATCTATGCCGGCTTACGCGATCACGGCCAAAAAGGTGTTGTCATCCAGGGCTTGAGCGGCATCGACATCGCGCTTTGGGACATCAAGGGCAAGCATTTCGGGGTTCCTGTGCAGCAGCTAATGGGTGGCGCTCACCGTACGGAGCTTGTTGCTTACGCGACTGGCCTGCTCAGGCGAAAAGCAGAGGATCCGACCCGCTATCTCGCCGAGGAAGCAGCAGGTTATGTCGCTGAAGGATTCTCCGCGGTGAAACTCAAGGTTGGCTTCGGTGTGGAGGAGGATGCGCTCGCTACCGGCGTCGTGCGCGAAGCAATTGGCCCGTCTGTGAAGTTGATGGTAGACGCAAATCACGCCTATGATAGCGTCGCCGCGATCCGTCTGGGACGCCTCATCGAGAAGCATGACATCGCATGGTTCGAGGAGCCAGTGCCGCCAGAGGATATTGCGGGATATCGAGCGGTGAAGGCGGCACTCTCGATCCCAATCGCCGGTGGGGAATGCGAGTTCACCCGCTTTGGCTTTCGCGAGCTGTTCGTGTCGCGCGCCCTCGATATTGCGCAGCCGGATACTTGCGCCGCCGGCGGACTTTCCGAATGTAAGAAGATCGCCGACATGGCCGAAGCGTTCGGAGTTCGTTTTAACCCACATGTCTGGGGTACCGGCATTGCGATAGCTGCGGCGCTGCATCTGCTCGCCGTTTCGCCGTGCCATACAACGCCCTCCCTCAAAGCGATCGCGCCGCTCCTGGAATTCGACCGCACCGAGTACCCGATTCGACAGACGATTCTCACCGAGCCGATAGAGCACACCCGCGGCATTGTCCGCGTACCCCAAGGGGCAGGGCTTGGCGTCGAAATCGACCGCAACGCGCTGACGCGATACGCGGCGCATTGATTACCGGGCTTCGCGGCAGGTGCTGGTCAGCCGAGGCACGTCCGATTGCGCAAAAACCGGTACTGGCGTTGCAGAACTGTGCTCTGCCGCGTTCGGGC
Source organism: Bradyrhizobium sp. USDA 336 (assembly GCF_044908355.1). Lineage (NCBI taxonomy): Bacteria > Pseudomonadati > Pseudomonadota > Alphaproteobacteria > Hyphomicrobiales > Nitrobacteraceae > Bradyrhizobium > Bradyrhizobium sp. USDA 336. The sequence goes on from NZ_JBIYDC010000002.1 coordinate 7,606,561, forward strand.
CAAAGGTGAGGCCTGCTGAAAAGCGGGACATCGCAAAACGCGCTATCCAGGCGTGGGCAACGGGAAAACTGTCAGAGCTTTAGCCCGCTTAAATCAATTGAGATCGCGCAAGGGTTTTGAAAGAGGCAAGGCGCGCACATCGCTGTCCGTCAGGGCGACAGGATGGGCCCCGCGCACTCTGTGAGTTGCAGAAGAGCGTGAAGCGGGGTCGGTGTTTCGATCTAAAAATGGACAGAGCGAGCTTTGCCACGAGCGAGGCTCATGTCTTCCGGGTGAGCGCATTGGGAAGCCCAGCCTGCGAACGATGTATAGTGTGCAGGTCACGAGAAGCGCAAGCAGCTACCGGTCATCCACCGATACGATGTCGCAAATCGAGCCCCTACTCCGTGAGTTTTTCGCGCCAGTTCACGACTACCGATGTTAGTAGTTCACCACAAGATACGTTGGAAGTATCGGTCCGCGGGAGTTTTACGTAGGTAACATGTCTCACGGCTTCATTGATCAACTGGACGCGGTGGCTGACGAGAGCTCGGTGCGGGCCGGCGCTGATATCGGCGAGTGCTATCGCCACAGTCTGGCCGGTAAATCGTTGGCCAAGCCGCGGGCGGTCGTCCGTGCTCGAACCACAGAGCAAGTTCGGACGTTCTTCGGCTCCGCCACCGCGAGAAAGTAGCGGTTACAAGGCAGGGCGGCATGACAGGGTTGGTACGTGGCGCAATGCCTAACGCGAATGTCGATGGAGCGCATGAGTGCGGTCGAGGCGGTAGACGCGTCGGCAAGCGTCGCTATCGCACAAGCCGGCGCGCCGCTCCGTGGTAAAGGGTAAGGAGCGATAATCCTGTCGTGGACTTTCAATCATCCTAGAGCTTCGTTCGAGCCGGAAGCCAGATATGAATGAGATCCGAGATAGTCACGCGTCATAAACCGGTTGGAAAGAGCAGGAAAATATCGGTCCTTCAATGTCAAAAAGTGAAATTGAGCTTCCTGCAATTTTCGACCTCGAACAGCTCGACCTGAATCTGTTTCGTAACAACGTTACAAACACCAGCTGGCAACGGGTGTTCGGTGGTCAGCTGATTGGCCAATCGATTGCCGCCGCATGCCGAACGGTGAAAGACCGGCTACCGCATTCACTACACGGTTATTTCCTTAGAGCCGGCGATCCGCGGGTGCCGATCATCTATCAAGTTGAAACCCTGCGAGACGGTAAGAGGTATTCGAGCCGGCGTGTCACCGCAATCCAGAGCTGCGACACGGTATTTTCCATTATGGCGTCGTTTCAAACCGAAGAACAGGGCGCGGTCGATCATCAGGGCACCATGCCAGACGTGGCATCACCGGATAAACTGACATTGGAAAAGCGAGCCATTCAGCCTGTGTTTGTTGAGGCGCCTGAGTTCATTCGCCGCCATTATGGAATTGAGCTACTCGCGGTTGAGACCGGGCGCTACTTCGGACACAAGTTTGAGGATGGCCGTATCCACGTCTGGATTAAGACGTCCGCGAAGCTGCCGGACGATCCGGTGTTGCATCTATGCGCGCTGGCCTATGCCTCCGATTACCCGTTACTTGACTCAGTAACCGCGCGCTATGGCCGCAAGCCGTTCGACAGGCGGATGATACCTGCTAGCCTCGATCACGCTATGTGGTTTCATCGGGGGTTCCGCGCGGACGACTGGCTGCTCTACGCGCATGATTCTCCGAGTGCGGAAGGGGGCCGCGGCATTACCAGAGGATTGATCTTCAAGCCAGATGGCACGCTGGTGGCATCCGTAGCCCAAGAAGGGTCAGTTCGCGAGCGACCTTGAGCCCCTGCTTTAGCAGACACGCAATCACTGTTCACCGAGCCCGTCGTCAAACGTTTGGGCCTGAGGGGCCGGTCTGGAGAGAACCGCGATGCTTGAGAGTGGTGCGCCCGCTCAAGTGTTGCCGCGCTCGCGGCGAGATATACGAAAGGCGATCCCCTCCCTCCTTAAGATTGGTGAGGATACCAGTCTGCCCGCCTAAGCTGATCCGAACAGTGAATGTTCACAAATTGCCTAGGCCATGCACAGTTTACGCGCACGGCGCTCGGAAAATCGCACGCTTCACAGCGCCCCCTGAGTAGAGAAATACGGTAAGCGGCAGGAACATGTATATTTGGCCGCGACTAAATGCGTGCGGCGAAGCGAAGCTTTCAAATCAATGTAGTCCGATCACCGATCGTTGCGTCCTGAACCCTATCTGATTTGGTAGCTGTCCGAGCACTGAAGCCGGTGGTTTAGTCGTTGCCGCCATCCATGGGTTGTAGCAAGAACATCGGGCCGGCATGCGGATTCTGCTCAGGGGGATTAACTGGGAGAAGGTAGGCGGAGATCTCTCCGCAAAAGACGCGGGTGATAGCTTAAGAGCGGGAACGTCATTGATCTCACATGTAGCGGTAGTCGTTCGTGTCCTCAGGACCGCAGTCCACCAGTGAACAACAGGCGAGGCCGCGATCTCGATGAGCTGCGACCTGCCGCGTCCACAGCATCAGCATGACCTGGAAGTAGAGTCCTCGATGGAAGTCTTATCACATCTGAGGGTCGTGGAGATCGGCAGCTCGGCTGGGACCAGCTATTGCGCGCGGTTGTTCGCCGATTTCGGGGCCGATGTTCTAAAGGTCGAACCGCCGGCAGGTGATCCACTTCGCCAAACCGCGCCTCTTACGCCCGGTGGGCAAAGCGCATGGTTTGCATTTCTGAATTTCAACAAGTCGAGCGTTGTCATTGATCCCGCGCACCCAGATGCGATCAAACGGCTCACGGCTCTGATTGAAGGTTGCGACATTTTGATCGACGGACGCGATGTTGATGCCGCTGACTGCCCAACCATTGATATTGATAACATTCGGCAACGTCGCCCCGGCTTGGTCTATCTCGAGGCCAGCTGGTTCGGCGGGCAAGGGCCATATGCGAGATTTGCCGCAACTGATTCTACGGTGCGCGCACTCGGTGGCCTGGTAAAGCTTGTCGGACCGACCGAAGGCCCGCCTTCGCATGCACCGGATTTTCAGACGGGTATCGTTGCCGGTCTATGGGGCTTCATCGCGGCGGCGTCTTCAGCGGTTGCGCGAATGGAGGGCGGGACGGGGAGGTCGTGGTCACTAAGTGTTTTCGAAGCGACGCTCACTCTGACCGAGTACCTGATGTTCGACGCGTTTGCGCGCGGCGACGTGATGCGTCGGATCGGCATTAATCGCTTTTGGCCAAACTTTCCGGTCGGCATCTATGAAACCAAGAAAGGGTGGCTCGGCGTGTCAGCGGTTACTCCAAAACAGTGGCGCGAGTTCTGCGGATTGCTTGGCCTCTCTGAGTTGCGCGACCATCCAGAGTTAGTGTCCAACGAAGGTCGTCTGCAAAACATGGATCATATCGACGGACACCTTATTCCGAGACTGAAAACGCGGACGGCCCAGGAATGGTTTGCGGAAGGACTCAAACGCAAGCTTCCACTGGTCCCGGTGCCCCAATTGTCAGATTTGCTCCAGGATACGGAAAAGATAGCGAGCAGTGCAATCGTGCGCGTTCGACTTGGCCAAGAGGAGGGGCGGACCGTCGGCTCAATGCAGCGGCTGACATTGACGTTGCCACGGCCGGGAGGGCAGGTTCCAGGCGTGGGGGAAATGCAGCGTCGCGGTGGTGTGCGAACAGCCGAGCGGACTATTCCGCGATCCTTGCCGGGCTGCATCGATGGCTACCGGTTGCCTCTGCAAGGGATCCGCGTGGTGGACTTCACGATGGGCTGGGCAGGGCCATTATGTACGCGCACACTGGGTGATCTTGGTGCGGATGTCATCAAGATCGAAGCGATCCAATATCCGGATTGGTGGCGCGGCGTTGACAGGCCCCCTGGCTACTTTGAAGATCGGATGTACGAAAAGGCGCCGTGCTTCTGCATTATGAACCGCAACAAGCGCGGCATGACGCTGGATCTGAAGCAGCCGGAAGGGCTTGCCCTTGCCAAGCGGTTAGTGGCACAAGCCGATATTGCCGTCGGCAATTATTCAGTCGACGTGCTGCCGAAGCTGGGGCTCGGCTACGACGTGCTCAGGGCCCTCAACCCTCGGCTCGTCATGATGTCGATGTCAGCCTTCGGGTCGTACAGCGTCCATCGCGATTGTCGGGCGTACGGCTCGACCCTTGAGCAGGGCTCGGGACTTCCGGGTGTGGTCGGAGACGCGGGTGGACTGCCGGTCATGAGCCACATCGCTTTCGGTGATCCCGTTGGCGGGTTGAATGGTTGCGCTGCAGTTCTGGTTGCGTTGATTCACGCGCGCAAGACCGGGAAAGGCCAATTCATTGATCTGGCGCAAGTCGAGTGCATGATGCCGTTCGTTGCGCCATGGATCACCGTGCACTCCATCGATGGCATGCCGCCGCGCAGATATGGAAATCGTCATCCACAGCACGTCCCACACGGCTGTTTCCGATGTGCGGGTGAGGACAACTGGATCATAGTAGCGGCTACCAACGCGGGCATGTGGCAGAGACTTGCTACTATTATTGGCAGGCCGGACTGGGCCATGGACCCGTCTCTGAACTCACCAGAGGCCCGCCGCGCCATCGAGGATGATATCGAGAGAGGCATCGAAACCTGGACGCTCGCCCGCGATGCGGATCAGGCCATGTCTGAGTTGCAAGCGGTAAGGGTTGCCGCCGGCGCCGCCCGACTTCCAATTGATATACTCAAGGACCCGCATCTCAGCTCGCGCGCATTTCTGCAGGAAGTGAATCGCGCCTTCGTCGGATTGCATCCGCAGCCGTCGATGCCAATTCGTGAGAACGCGACGCCCTATCCGATCCGTACAGCGGCGCCAACTCTCGGACAACATAACGCAGAAATCCTATCAGGGCTTCTCGGGCTCTCCGATACGGAGATCGGGCAATTGGCTACCGATCACATCATTGGCACGTCGATGCTTTCCGAGGCGGAACTCCCCCATCCTGAACACACCCCGAATTGAAAGACCTGGCGGTGTGCACAAGTGACAAGCACTGGTTGCTAGAAATACACGCATCGCGCAGAATCATTTCGTACGCTGCTCGTGCGCTGTCGCAATTGGAACGGGATCACCAGATAACGAACTTGATCGAACCGTCCATGCCGGGCAAAGATGGCCGGCCATGGCTAATATGACTCCATGTTGAAGAGGTCCGCAAGCAGCAAGTACTAGGGAGGGAGCATGGTCTGTCATCCCACCCTATCGACCTCCGCATTTGAACAATCTTCACGCAAGTGGACTTATGACCCGTAGGTTGCGGCCACTACAAGTCTTGGTAGCTTCGTCGTTGTCACGTCTCAGGTAAATGAGTTGAGAGAAAGCCGCGAGAAAGCGCAATCGCGCTGAGTTAAGCGTGCTGTTCTTCTAACCACTCGCTTGTCGGAGGAGCGACGCATGGCTGGAGCGATAAGCGAGTCACACAAGATGCAAGGGCTGGAAGCGCTTGAATCGGGCGTGCGCATGTATTCACGTTCCTTTCCTGCCGTTTTCTGCCGGGCGTGCGGCTCAATCATGCTGACGGAAGATGGCCGAAAGGTCGTCGACTTTCTCTGCGGTGCTGGAACTCTTAACTACGGTCATAACAATCGTCGGTTCAAAGCTGCCATTACCGACTATCTGGCATCGGATGCCGTCGTCCACGGCCTAGACATGGCCACGCCAGCAAAGCTCGAGTTCATGGAGACCTTCAACTCCGTCATACTTCAGAGGCGGAATCTGCAATACCGTTTTCAATTCACGGGGCCAACCGGTGCAAATGCTATCGAGGCAGCAATAAAGCTCTCGCGCAAAGTCACAGGACGCCAGAACATAATCTCTTTCACCAATGGCTATCATGGCATGAGCTTGGGAGCGATGGCCGCCAGCGGTAATCGCTATTATCGCAACGCCAGCGGCGTCTCCTTGTCAGACGTAACTTTCATGCCATACGATGGTTACCTTGGGCCTGACGCTGACGCGGCTGACTATTTGCAGAAGCTGCTAAGAGATGAGAGCAGTGGCCTTGATTGTCCGGCCGCCATTCTTCTTGAAACGGTTCAGGGCGACGGAGGCATAAACGTAGCTCGCAAAGAGTGGCTGCAGTCGATCCAAGCTATCGCAAAGAGCGCAGGTGCGCTGCTCATAGTTGACGACATCCAGATGGGCTGTGGCCGCACAGGCGAGTTTTTTAGCTTCGAATTCGCCGACTTGTCGCCCGATGTCGTTGTTTTGTCGAAATCACTGAGTGGGTTCGGTCTACCCTTATCCATGTTGTTGATCAAGGAGGAGTGTGACGCCTGGCGGCCGGGAGAGCACACCGGCACGTTTCGAGGAAACAATCTGGCGTTGGTATCCGCAACGGCAGCGCTAGACCTCTATTGGCGAGACGACATCTTCGCACAGGGTGTTCATCGAACGGGAGAAGTTATGCGCCATAGGCTTGAGTCTATAGCAGCCCAGTATGGAAACGGATTCTCCGTTCGTGGACGCGGAATGGCCTTTGGGTTTGATTGTGGAGCGCCCGAGCTTGCCGCAACTACGGCACGGACGGCATTTGAGAAAGGATTGATGGTCGAACGATGTGGGCCTGTCGATCAGGTTATCAAGTTCCTGCCCGCACTCACGATCGACTCTGAAACACTCAATGATGGTCTTGAGATATTCCAGCATTCTTTGGACGAAGCGTTAAAACAAACGAGGCCATCGTAAAACTGCGTGTTCAACAGGTGAAAGGATTGCTATGGCGTACGAGACGATCAAGTATGAGGTTTCCGAGCAAATCCTCACGATTACGTTGAACCGTCCCGAGAAGCTCAATGCGTGCAACTCCGTTATGGAGCGCGAAATTGTAGATGCCTTCAACCGCGCCGACGGAGACAATGATGTCCTTGCGATTATTGTGACCGGCGAAGGCCGGGGCTTCTGCGCTGGCGCTGACCTTTCGCTGGGAGCCGACACGTTCGATCGTGACGTACGGCGCGGGCCGGTGAAGCGGTTGCCCGATGGAAAGGTTGATTACAGCGACCCCTCGGTCAGTGACGGCGGCGGAAAAATTGCGATGCGGATCTTCAGGTGTTTGAAACCTGTAATCGCTGCTGTGAACGGGCCTGCCGTCGGCATGGGCCTCACCATGCAGCTTGCGATGGATATTCGAATCGCGTCCGACGCCGCACGCTTTGGCTTTGTGTTCTCCCAGCGTGGCTTGGTGTCAGAAGGTGCCTCTAGCTGGTTCCTGCCGCGCGTCGTCGGGATCGCGCAGGCACTCGAGTGGTCTTACACCGGGCGAATATTTACAGCGAAAGAGGCGCTCGCCGGCCGCCTGATCAGCAAGATCGTGCCTGCCGATCGGCTATTGCCGACCGCGCGTGCTCTCGCCCACGAGATCGTGGATAAGACCTCGCCAGTGTCGATCACGATGATCCGGCAGCTGATGTGGCGCATGTTGGGCGCAGATGATCCTATGGAAGCCCATAAGATCGAAAGCCGCAGCATGTACGCGCGAGGTCGCTCCGCCGACGCCAAGGAAGGCGTTGTGGCGTTCCTGGAGAAGCGGCCGGCGGTGTTTAAAGATCGAGTACCGGCCGATCTGCCGGACTTCTTTCCCTGGTGGAAGGAGCGGGAATACGAATAAGTGATTGTCTTTCGGCGTTCGGCCGGCGCGCTCGCCGATTGAACAGTTAGTCCAACAAGAAGAGCAGGACAGCGGTGCCCTTCCATTGGCTGGCAGCTGAAAGCGCGCTATTGATCGACTTTTAGTTCAGCTGGCTCTCACGGCGCATCAACGGGAAAGCCGTTTTAGAGAAGGAAGCCTTTTAGCAGCTGCGCTTCTAGCTTCCGACTGGAGTGTTCTCAAATAGCAGGATTGATGCAATTGAGACACCCGCAAGTCATGTCCCTAGCCGCCTGATCTTGGTTGTACCGGGTCAATTCCCGTTCTCCCTTGTCCTCACCGGAGTTGGTAGTCGCCCGCTCCGCGACCGACCTGTACCCTGTACATGCGTTCCGACTGCGAGGCGACTGATTAGGAAGGATAAGTTGCAGATGAAACGAGTGGTTAACCCTTTGAACGTTTCGCGCTTCCTTCGAAGATATGACGAGGCCGCCGCTCAGAAAGGCATTAAGCTTTCAATAGGATTTGATTTTCACAAGTACGTATCAATTACAAAGGGTCTTCCGACCAAAGTGCCGACATATCCGACGTTCCGCCCGGATCGCTCGCCCATTGAAAAAGGGGAGGGATATTGGATGGTCGGCCTCGATAAAAACAATGAAGTGGTGCTTGTGCAGGCGGCACGGCTATATGATCTTTCTAATAGCAATTTTGCAGAGCATCTCGAATCCTTGAGGGTGTTCTATGGCGATCCTGCGACCCAGGCACACCCTCAAGATCGTTGTAGTTGCACGGCGCCAAGTGCGAAGAAGATCAATGGGAAAGTCGCGTACCACGGAGATTTCTGGTTGCGCAAAGAGTTTCGAGGACAGGGCATGCCAGAGATCATGGCTGCAGTGCTGCGTGGCGTGTCGTTCTCGATGTGGGCTCCTGATTTCGTCGTTGGGCTTCCAGAGCGCTGGTTACTTTCTAAGGGCGTTCTTGCGCAATACGGACAGTTACATTGGGAGGCGGGCGGATCGGTGCTGCATCTGGTAGAAGAGAATATCGTGGCCGACGATCTCATTGCCTGGCTAACTGGTGACGAGTTGGAAGATCTTGTAACTCGCTATGAGGGAAGCGAGGTGGCGATGTGCGCGTGAGTATCGGCAGCAAATCGTAACGGGGGGAATAAGTCGAGCTAGAACTTACCCACGTTCCGGTATATTCCTGGCAGGCGATATGGAAATGTCAGTGACTCGACACTCTATGGAGAAATGTCGGCGTCGGGCAGGACGGCGGACTTGAAGCATATCTGAGGTAGGGGAAAGAGCGGCTAGGCTTGCGAAAGAATGCCAGTGCTCTGAGGCACTCGCAATTGGGGAGGTGAGGGGCTGCGAAAGTGAGCACTCGGTCTTAGTCAATTGATAGCGGGAAATGGCGTATCGGTGAGGTTCGATATGGTGGGGTCCCAAGTTGGGCAAAGATCCAAAGATATCTTCACTCGCGCGCGGCGGGTATTCCCTGACGGTACGTCGCGGGTGACGGTGGAGCGGAATCCGGAGCCGCTCTACATTGAACGCGGCATAGGTAGTTATCTGTTCGATGTGGACGATAACCGCTTTCTCGATCTCAATGGCAACTTTACAGCGCTAATCCACGGTCACGCGTTCGTGCCCGTGGTGGAAGCGCTGACGCGCCAAGTTCAGCGCGGTACTTGTTTCGCAAATCCGACCGAGAGCGAGATTGAGCTAGCCGAATTACTTTGTCACCGCATTCCGCACGTCGAGCGGGTACGCTTTGTCAACACCGGAACCGAGGCCGTGCTGTTTGCGATCAAGGCTGCGCGTGCCTTCACCGGTCGCTCTAAGGTTGCCAAGCTCGAGGGTGCCTACCATGGCGCTTACGATTGGGCTGAGGTGAGCGTCGCGGCAACTCCAGACAATTGGGGTGATGCGGCGGCGCCTAGTTCGACCGCGTTCTATCGCGGTATGCCCGCGAGCGTGCTGGATGAGGTTGTTGTGCTCCGGTTTAATGACACGGAGAACGCACGCCAATTGCTGTCGTTTCATGGGCACAGCCTTGCTGCGGTTATTTTAGATCCGATGCCAAGCCGCGGCGGTCTTACTGCGCCCAAGCCTGAATTCATTGCCGCGGTACAAGATACGGCCCGCAAGAACGGTGTTCTGGTGATCGCTGATGAGGTTTTAAATCTCCGGCAGAGTTTCCGAGGTGCTTCCGCCTTGTACGGCCTTGTTCCGGACCTCATCACCATGGGCAAAATCATCGGTGGTGGTTTGCCAATTGGAGCAATAGGAGGGCGCGAAGAGGTAATGCGAGTATTCGACGCCTCAGCGGGCCGGCCTCTACTTCCGCAAGGCGGGACATTTTCCGCCAATCCACTGTCCATAACAGCCGGTCTTGCCGCAATGAAGCATCTGGATCATGCGGCCTTCGCAAAGCTTGACGAGCTCGGGCATGTTGTTCGGGACGGGGTTGGCCGAGCCATCTCAAAGCGGAGGGCGTCTCTCTGCATCACTGGAGCCGCCTCACTCTTTCGCATTCATCCGATGGCGGTTGCTCCGAAGGACAATCGCGAGGCCTATCTCTCGTCCGGCCCATCTAAACTCATGAAGCAGCTTGGCGACTTCTTTGTCGAAAACGGCGTTATGTTCCCGCATGCCGCCGCGGCTTCACTGTCAACAGCCATGACGCGCGCCGACGCTGAGCTCGTGGTCGATGTATTTGGAGGCTTTCTCGACAGCCATCGAGAGTGCTGGAAAGCATAGGCGAATACTCGTGGCGCCAGCGAAGGCAAGCGCTTTTCTGGCTGCCTCGATTCGCGTGCTCGCGATACGACAGTCTGTTCTCTAGTAGACTCTGCGACCGGTCGGCCACCGCAAAGCGTCATCTCACAAGACGTCCTCAGCCACTAGAGGAGCTAACTTGCAGGTGAGACCCATTCGCCTCCAAAAGGAGAGGCCAATGGCTTGCTAGTGTCCCGAGTCACAAGTTCGCAATCGTAGATTCGCAGTAGATTCGCGTCGCTTGCCAGAGTTGGCGGCTGTAACAGCGACGGAGGATCTGATGTCGGCCCAGCGACTTGCGCCCTTGATACTGAGCGATGGTGAGCTTGCCGAACTTCAGTCGCTGACGATGCGGCGGAAGACGGCGCAGGCGCTGGCTCTGAGAGCCCGGATCGTGCTGGCCTGCGCAGAAGGCGGTCAGAACAAGGAAGTGGCGGCCAAGCTGGGCCTGGAGCGGGGGACGGTAGGCAAGTGGCGCCGCCGTTTTGTAGAGCAGCGCGTGGCCGGGCTGCACGATGAGCCGCGCTCGGGGGCGCCGCGCACCATTGACCATGGTCGCATCGAAGCCGTGATCGTGAGGACGCTTGAAAGCTGCCCCGAGAACGCCACTCATTGGAGTTCCCGAGGCATGGCAAAGGCCAGCGGTCTCTCGGTGTCGACGGTGCAACGTATCTGGCGGGCCTTCGGGCTCCAGCCGCACCGGCTGGAGACATTCAAGCTCTCGACCGATCCGAACTTCGTGGCCAAGGTGCGCGACGTCGTCGGCCTTAACGTCTCGCCGCCGGCACACGCCATCGTTCCGTGTGTAGACGAAAAGTCTCAAATCCAGGCTCTGGACCGCAGCCAACCGATGTTGCCGATGCGTCCCGGCCAGCCGGCCCGAAGGAGCCATGACTATAAGAGGCATGGCAGCACGTCGCTGTTCGCCGCCCTCGATATTGCGACCGGACGGGTCATCGGCAAGTGCTATGCATGCCACCGTGCTGCCGAATTCCGCAAGCTCCTCGACGAGATCGAGGCCGCCGTGCCGCGCGAACTCGACGTCCATCTCGTCATGGACAACTACGCCACGCACAAGACCCCGCTGATCCGGCGATGGCTGGCTAAAAGGCCCCGCTGGCATGTGCACCTAACCCCGACAAGCTCCTCATGGCTTAATCAGTCGAGCGCTTATTCGCGCTCCTTACCGACAAGAAGATCAGGCGCGGCATCTATCGCAGCGTCGCTGCCCTCCGGGCCGACATCACCTCGTTCATCGAACCGCACAACGCCGATCCAAAACCATTCCGATGGACCAAGTCCGCCGATGACATTCTCGCATCCATCGACGCTTCTGCCGATACAATGCCCCGGCAGCACACGAAACAAGGTTGCGAACTTCTGGTTCAGGACACTAGCTCATCCTCAACGCAGCTGCTTATTCGCATTCGTGAGCAGCAAGTCCCCTTTGTTCTAGTAGCTGCCAGCCCGACTTGCCATCTGTAAGTTCGCTCCAACTTATAAGGTCCGACAAGGCCTTTCTCCATTGCTTAGAAAGGTCCGTCGGGACGTCGCCACGCCGCGCACTGCATTATGTTGGCAGCCTGGAGCGCACGCCTGCAGAATGATTGGAGAACGACATGAGACAGCAGATCGAGCCTTCCGAGGGTGCTCGTCCGAAACGACATTTTCGGAACACTGCGTATGTCATCAACAAGAGCAGGCCCTTTTTTGATGCAGCTCATACCGCCGGTCTAATGGCTGTTCACGGACGTTCTACGGCTGGACGCAGATTTGCTCTAGGCACCGGTCCACTTGATGATCGACGGGAGATCATTGATTTTGTGCGGTGTTCCTACCTTGGGCTGGACAATCATCCCGTGATTGTATCTGGAGCGATCGAGGCAATAGAGGCGCACCGATCGCTACACTGGTCTTGCGCGCGAACCCGACTCAATTTCGATGTTTTGGCGAAGCTCGAGGTCAATCTGTCGGACATGTTCGGCGCGCGTGTGATCGCCTTTTCGACCGTCATGCTCGCCAACTTGGGCGCCATGCCAATTCTCGCTTCTGGCGTTTTGACAGGAGGCGCGAAGCCGGTTGTCGCGTTTGATCGTCACGCGCATCTCTCGCTTGCCTATCACAAGCCCGTGGTTGCGGATGAAACGCGAGTGGAAACCATCGCGCACAATGATATTGAGGCTCTCGAATCGTTGTGCCGCAAGCATCCGGTAGTCGCCTATGTCTGCGATGGTGTTTATTCGATGGGTGGAAACGCGCCCATCAAGGAGCTGCGCGAGCTCCAGGAGCGTTATAACCTCTTTCTATATATCGACGATGCACACGGCATATCGCTGTTCGGAAGCCAAGGCGAAGGATTTGCGCGCACTCAGTTTCCGGAAGTTTTGGGTGATCGCACAATCATAGCGGCCTCGCTTGCCAAGGGATTTGGAGCATCCGGCGGCATGTTGATGTTGGGAACAGCCGAGCAAGAAGCTCTGTTTCGACGTTACTCTATTCCTTACGCATTCTCCGTGGCGCCAAATTTGGCAGCAGTTGGTGCGGCGCTAGGCTCGTGTAAGATCCATCGCTCAGCAGAACTTGGCGAACGGCAGAGGCAGCTGGGGCAACGAATCAAGGTGTTTGATGGTCGGATCGCTACGATCGAGCAAGGCAGTTCACTTCCAATTCGAATGGTTTCTATAGGATCGGAAGCTAAGGCGGTTGCGGTGGCACGAGAGCTGCTCGACGCTGGCTTTTACACCTCGGTGATATTCTTTCCAACCGTCGCCCAAGGAAGTGCAGGCGTTCGAGTGTGCGTTACGGCAGATCACGATGTTGGCGACATAGAGCGGCTGTGTGACTGCATTTTGGACAGGGTCCCGGCGGTCGCGTCGTAATGACTACCCCTTGCCTAAAGGCTACAAAGGCGGACAGCGGCAACAAGGTACATCTGGTGGGGCGCGGCGGACATGAGAGTCGTTCTGTTAGTGGACACTACACGTCTTGCGGGCGCCATCTCTCGCTAACGAGCGCAAAACAAAGACGCTCCTTCGGAGTGCCATGAAGCATGGCGACAATTAAGCTGAAAGAGGGTGATCCGGGCGTTGTACTCGTAACCGGGGGAGCGCGCGGGATCGGACTTGGCATTGTACGACGGTTCTTGGCGGATGGCTATCGAGTAGCTTTCGTGGCGACACAAGCGAAGCACGTGCAGCATGCGCTAGACGGTTTTGGCTGTTCGGAAGATCGTATTTGTGCAGGGGTGGTCGACGTCACTCAGGGACCTGAAGTAACCAGGTTTGTTGACCAGGTCCGCAAAAGCTGGGGCAAGATCACCGTTCTAGTTAACAATGCCGGCATCTCTCCGAAACGCGTGGACCAGAATGCTCCCTGGCTCTCGCAGATGTCATCTCAGGAATGGGCAAGGGTCATGGATGTCAATCTAAGCGGCCCGTTCTTTCTCATACGACTTTTAGCGCCATCAATGATTTCAAGCGGGTTTGGGCGCATCATCAACATTGGATCTCTGGCAGGCCGCGCCGTGCCGTTGATCGCGGGTCCGCATTATGCTGCATCGAAGGCGGGTCTGGTCGGCTTAACCCGCGCTGCCGCACGTGATCTCGCCCCATACGGTGTCACGGTCAATTGTATCGCCCCGGGTCGGGTTCTCAGTGATCTAACCGGGCCAGCGGAAGCGGCGGTAAACCGTTCAGCCCTCGCCCGCATTCCTGTCGGTCGTTTCGGAACGGCCGAGGAAGTTGCGTGCCTCGCTGCGTTTCTGGCCTCACCGGAAGCAAGCTTTATTACGGGTGCGACGATCGATATCACAGGTGGCGAGTTCGCCGCTTAGCCGATGGGCGTCTTTGTGACGTGATAGCGGACTTATGCTCCGAGTTGAGAGCGGATGGATCGCCTCGTCTAAGGTGAACGACTACAGTATTTCCCCTGCGCTGATGTGGTCAAATGGATGGCGCTCTGCTGTATCACATCGGGCCAAGACAAAACTTGGAAGAAGATCGGCATGGAACGCTCTGGGCGAAGGCCGCGAGGCGGGTGTCGTAAGTCCAGCGGTTTGCAATGTAGCGGACAGGAATGTTCGGGTGAAGAGGGGTACTATGTTATCAATCCGCGCAAGGGCGTCTCCTGCGCGTGTGGCCAAGCCGGCCGTGGATGAAACTCATCGAGACGTCTACGACGGGTGTCATCGCAATGTCTGATAAAGACGGGTGGTCCGATCAATATGCGGCGCCTGTCGGGGAGGCTCGTCTCTGTGGGACGGTGTCCCAGTCGTAAGGACGCTCCAATGACGCGGTAGGATCTCAAAGTGCATTCCGTAGCTCAGGATTAGCTCGCATATCCATCAGCTGTGAGTTGTCAGAAGTTCGAGATGGCGAACCGTTGGGAGCGATGCGCGGTGTTGTGTCGAAAGGATTGTGTTTTAGCAGTGCGAGCCGGCATGGTCCTTGCTGGGAGGCTGAGCATCAGCGGAAAGGCGAGCAGGTGGATCCGAATATATCCATGGTGACGTCGTGTCCCAGCGGTCCTAGCTTGAAAGCTTGGGGCTGTCGCGCTCTCGTGGGCGGCTTGGGGTTGACGCGCACCTAGTCATCAGGCTGACTCCGAAAGCATAATCATGGCCTAGAAAATGAAGCGATCCAGAGAGGTGTTGTCGCAGGTGCGAGTGGTCGAAATTGGTAGCTCAGCTGCGACGAGCTATTGTGCGCGGCTGTTTGCCGACTTCGGCGCTGAGGTATGGAAGGTCGAGCCATCGTCTGGCGATCCACTTCGCTCCAGCGCTCCGCTCACCCCGGGCGGCCATAGTGCGTGGTTCGCATTCCTGAACTTCAACAAATCAAGTATTGTCATCGATCCTGTGGACCCAGAGGCGGTCAAGCGGCTCACACTCTTGATTGAGGATTGCGACATTCTAATCGATGGCCGCAATATCGATGCTGCGAACTGCCCGCCCATTGATGTCGCCGCAATCCGACAGCGGCAGCCAAGGCTAATCTATCTCGAGGCGAGCTGGTTCGGCCGCGAGGGGCCTTATGCTGAATTCATCGCGAGTGACACGATCATTCGCGCCCTTGCCGGGCTCATTAAGCTGGTTGGGCCGGTCAAAGGCCCACCTTTGCACTCGCCGGATTTCCAGACTGGCGTCCTAGCGGGTCTATGGGGTTTTATCGCGGCTGCCTCGTCAGTGCTTGCGCGAATGCACAGTAGAGCAGGTCGGTCGTACTCGCTCAGCATTTTCGAAGCCTGTATCTCGCTCAGCGAGTATCAGTTATTCGAGGCATACCAGCGGGGCGAGGTGATGCATCGGATCGGCGTCAATCGCTTCTGGCCAAACTTTCCAGCCGGCATCTATGAAACAAAAATGGGATGGCTCGGCGTCACGACAATAACCCCGGCACAATGGCGTGCGTTCTGCGACATGCTCGGCCTTCCTCAATTGCGAGACGATCCAGCCCTGGTGCTGGGTGCCGACCGTCTGAACTACGTGGAAGAGATCGAACGATTGGTCATCCCAAGGCTGAGGAGGCGGACCGCGCAGCAGTGGTTTGCCGAAGGTCTAAAGCGCAAGATCCCGATTGTACCGGTGCCAGACATAAGCGCTCTTCTCCAGGATCAAGAGAAGATTGAGCGTGGCGCAATCGTACCCATTCTGCTCGGCCCGGAAAGAGCGCTGACCGCTGGCTCGATGCAGCGGCTGACCTTGACACCACCTCGCCGCGGCGGAAGGGTTCCGTCCCCCGGCGAACGGCAATCTTCATCTTCCACGAATACCAGACGGAAGCCCACCGACGGAGCGTCGATATTCCGCGGCTCCGGCAGCCCGGCCGAACAGCCTTTGTTCGGAACTCGCGTCATCGACTTTTCGATGGGCTGGGCTGGCCCATTGTGTACGCGAACCCTTGCCGACCTTGGTGCGGACGTGATCAAGATCGAGGCGATCCAGTACCCGGACTGGTGGCGCGGTGTTGATCGCCGACCGGATTACGTAAATCGTCAGATGCACGAGAAGACGCTACGTTATTGCATGATGAATCGAAATAAGCGCGGCATCACCCTCGATCTGACCAGAGCCGACGGCCTTGCGCTTGCTAAGCGGCTGATAGAGAGCGCCGACATTGTTGTCGACAACTTTTCGGTTGATGTGCTGCCAAGGCTTGGGCTTGGCTACGAAGTGTTGAGAAGGCTCAACCCGCGCCTGGTGGTGATGTCAATGTCAGCCTTCGGAAAGAACAGCGTCTTTCGCGATTGCCGAGCATATGGCTCGACGCTGGAGCAGGCTTCCGGGTTGCCGAGTGTGGTAGGAACGGTCAACGGGCCGCCGGTGATGAGCCATGTTGCGTTCGGGGATGCGATAGGCGGTTTGAACGGTTGCGCTGCACTTCTTGTTGCACTGATCCACGCCCGCGAGACTGGGGAGGGGCAGTTTGTTGATCTCGCGCAGGTCGAATGCATGATGCCGCTTGCTGCTCCATGGATCATTATGCAATCACTTTGTGGTACGTCCAGAAGGTACGGCAACCGGCACCCTCAGTTTGTGCCGCACGGCTGCTTCCGCTGCGCCGGGGATGACAGCTGGATCGCGATAGCTGCCACGGATGTCGGTATGTGGCAGAGACTTGCGAGCGTGATCGGGCGACCAGACTGGGCTGCTGACCCCTCACTCAAGCTTGCGGACCGCCGCCGTGCGATGGAGGAGACAATCGAGAGCGCCATCGAAGCCTGGACATGCACGCTTGATGCAGATCATGCGATGTTCTTGCTGCAGGCAGCACGCATCGCAGCCGGCGTGGTCCGCCTGCCCGTCGACTTATTGAAAGATCCGCAACTAAGATCTCGTTCATTCTTTCAGCACGTTGAACGCGCTTTCATTGGTGGGCACCCGCAGTCGTCGATCCCGATTCGTGAAGGCGCACGGCCTTGTTCGATCCGCCGAGCAGCCCCGACGCTGGGAGAGCATAACAGGGAAATTGTGGCCGGGCTTTTGGGGCTCTGCGACGCCGAAATTTCGAAGCTCGAAGGGAAGGGCATCATCGGAACACAAATGCTCTCGGATGTGGAGCTGAGACAAAGACGGCGCTCTGAAGAAGCTCCAACGAGATAGCGTTGCGTTTACATGCGGCCTGTTTAAGGACTACATAGACCCATGCGCACGCGGGGGATTTGCCAGCTAAATGTGAGGCCGGAGCGTGCGATAACTGCGCAGTTGCGCTTGCGTTTGATCTGTTCGCAAGTTGGTGCGCCAAGCACTTAACTAGGGCGAAGCGCTGCCCGCTCGTTAGAGGAGTCTCACGTTACTTGAGGAGCCGCCTCAGTTCGGCGGCAGGTCTCCTGACCGGATCATAAGGTAGCCTGCAAAGACGATAGGCCGCTATGCATCAGCTACTGCGTCGATCAGGCGCTCTTCGTAAGGGGCCGAGACAAATGAGGTCGAGCGGTGGAAGTCGGCCGCAATTTGCGAAAACTCCACAGACCGAATGAAGAGCGGCGCTCAAGTCAACTACTAGTGCTCACTGTTGATGCGAATGTGCAGTCGTGGCACCTATACTGTCGACATCAGCAGCAACAGAGCGAACTGCCGGAGACAGACTTTGTTCGCGAAGTCCTAGGGTGGAAGACGAGCGCTTGTACAGCAGCAATGCTGAATCTGAACCGCCGCCGGCTTCCTTCCGCTGCTTTGTTCGCTCCTGCGGTTCGGCTCGGGGCGTAGACCTTCGAATGTGATTTTTCGGTCGATTGGCCAGTCGTCTAACATGAGAGACGCTTGAGAAGGGGAGTACGGCATGGCGCGAAATGGTGAGATGGCGCTCGGATTATACGTCTTGCAGGCGGGATATATCGAGGGAGCGTGGCGCGATCCAAGCGTGCCGGAGACTGGCGGGGTCGATATCGAGCATTATGCACACCTTACGGCTCTTGCCGAAGGCGCGGCATTTCACTTCGTGTTTCTTCCGGACAGCCCAAGTGTCGTCGAGCGAGATCATGCAGACATAGCGCGTGCAGGCCGAAACGATACGTTTGAGCCGATCACGCTGTTGTCAGCTCTTTCATCAAAAGCAAAGAATATCGGCTTTGTTGCAACAGCGACCACGACGTATCACCAGCCTTATCATCTCGCACGTATGATCGCTTCGCTTGATCACCTCTCGCACGGACGTGCCGCTTGGAATATCGTGACCTCCGGAAATAAGTTCGAGGGTGCAAACTTTGGTGATGAGGAAATTCCAGAGCATGACGCGCGCTATGAGCGGGCCAGAGAGTTCGTAGGCGTCATGAAGGGGCTTTGGGACACATGGGAAGATGACGCCTTCGTTCGTGACAAGCAAAGCGGAATCTTCGCCGACACGGCCAAGCTGCACTTCCTCAATCACCGCGGAACCTATTTCTCGGTTAGGGGCCCACTGAATATCGCGCGGCCCCCTCAAGGCTATCCTGTACTCGTTCAGGCTGGCTCATCCGAGGCCGGAGTCAAATTTGCTGCAGAATTTGCTGAAGTCGTCTTCACGGCACAGCCATTGCTTGAAAGCGGCAAGCGGTACTATGCAGATCTAAAGGAGAAGGCTCGCGGGCTGGGGCGCGAAGACGATCAGGTGTTGGTCATGCCTGGCATTGTCCCGATTGTTGGAAGGACCAGGCAGGAGGCCTCCGATAAGCTTAGGAAACTGCAGTCCTATACTGATCCAGACGTCATGATGGAGACCGCAGATCGATGGCTGGGGTTCGTCTCCGACCTGCGTGCGATCGATATTGATTCGTTAGTTCCTGCCACTTTGCCGGAGACGAATTTCATTCAGAGCCGCCAGAAGGTGCTCCTCGAGGTAGCTGCACGCCAAGGAATGACCTGGAGACAGCTGATCCGCTTGATATCGGATTCGCGCGGACATCTCATGGCGGTAGGGACGCCTAATGAGATAGCCGACATCATGATCAATACCTACGATCAATATGCGGCCGATGGATTCAACCTTATTCCCCCCATCGTTCCGAGCGGGCTCAAGGATTTCGTGGAGCTCGTCGTTCCCGAATTGCGCCGCCGCGGTAAGTTTAGGTCGAAAAGCTCCGGGCAGACTCTTAGAGAGAACCTCGGGCTCAAGCGGCCAGACAATCAGTTTACACGAGCGGCGTAAGCTATGCTTTGGCTACCTGGACGCAGGTCGCGCTGGGCGCTGATTAAGAGGAACCAGCATAGCTCGAGCCGGAGGTTCAGAATCGCCGCCGTCGATTTGAAGCGGCACGCGAGGCCGCTCCGGCTCGTCTGCGCCCGTCGTTAGCTACAAGCATGGCCTTCTAAGTTACTTCCTATTCCGGCACTGGCGGGCCGGCTTGCGTCCCCTAGACATCGGCTTGGGGGGCATCGCATCGTTAGCCGGCTCCGCGAACAATTCGGACAAGTGAATACTCAAGGTCGCGGCGATACGATCCAGGAGATCAATGGTCGGGTTCTCCTTCTTCTGCTCAATGCGCCCCATATACGAGCGGTCGATCCCGGCATCATAGGCCAATTGCTCTTGCGGAATGCCGCGCTCTACGCGGATCCGGCGCACATTCCAGACCACAAGCGCACGAGCGTTCATGCGCAAAGGCAGCCATTCCGACGATTATGAAACCACTGGTGATAGCCACACTATTACGATAAGCTCACACCCAAGCAATTGGCTCTCCTGGCACTATTGCTTCTAGGGAGCAGGCCACCGTGAGACGCAGATGTCATGGAGTTTGTCGTTTTCGGATGCCGTCGACCCATCACAGGCGCGCTTACGGTGCGAGAGCTCGCTACTGGCGGGAGAGCAAAATGAGCCCAGAGGTAAGGCGCTTTTTCTGGGCGTCGCGACCAAATAGGGCGGCCGTCAGCTGGAGCTCCAAAAGTGAACGAGTTCTTTCCACTTGGCTGCCTTTAGGCCGCAGTCTTTCCCCAGCGTGCGGGAAAACGACAGGTGTCCATTCCGTTCCGGCAGGGTGAAGAGCAAGGACGGCCTAAGCTGTGCAAATCCGCGAGCGGTCGCGGTATGGACTGCGAGTAGAGCCCGGGCCGATGAAAGAGCAAATGCCCAGAATGGAGTCACTAGGTCATTGTGAGCCGATATGCGCTCGCAGTTACGACGAGGGAAAAATAGCTTGGGACCGCGACGATTCGAGCGGTCCCAAAATGGCCCCAAGTCCGTTATTGTTGCTCCGATTTCAATAGAGTTTTCAACTTGGTAGGAGCTTCAGGGAGTGTCGGCCGATCCGAAGATCGCAGAATTGGCGCCAAGCGCGTACGAGCTCACGTCATACGACAAGGAGCACGCTATCACCTATATGCGACTTCTCGATGCCGACGCTGACAAGGCCGATTGGCGCGAAATCGCGCGCATTGTGCTGGGACTTGACGCGGCCCTTGAACCGGAAGGCGCGCGACGCACCTTCGAAAGTCATCTGGCTCGGGCCAAGTGGCTAGCGAGCCACGGCTATCGTGATCTGCTCCGAGGTGGTTGGCCCAAGGAATGAACAGGGCTGAGCAGGATCGGCAGAATTCCTAGCAATCGCAAAAGAAGATCGTGCCATCGATTAAGTGCATGCAAAGCGAGCGCACGGTACGCATGCAGCCGTAAAGCGCCACAATCATCGGCTGCAGTTCGCCGCGTGTGAAGATCATGCGGGAAATGGAGAGATGCCGAATACTGATTGGAGATCTGAGGAGGCATACTGCGGCCTCAAGAGCGCAGAAGCGGCTGATCTGGCCTGGGAGTGGCTGCGCCGAGATCGCGACTACCAAGAGGATTATAGGCGGTTATCTCTCCGCGAACGTTCAAGCGCACCGGCGGGCCAGTTCCGCCGGAAGTGGGGGCTCTCGTTTTCCAGCTGATCCGCAAGAGGCTTTCGACAAGCAAGCAGTCTTCTGGGCGCCCGAGGTGCTGTCGACCGTACTGCCTGTGCGGGCGGCCAACCGTATGGCGCCTAAGAGCTACCAGCTGGACGTCGCCAATCTGCCGGGCAGCGAGGTGCGTCGCGCGCCGGACGGATGGCATGCGATCGTGCCGCTCGGCGGCGCGAACCATCGCCTTTTCCTGAGCAAGCTTCCCGTGGGCGGGTCTGCTGTCATCCTCGATCTGCCGCTCGATGCGAATTTAGAGCTTCGCTTGCAGGCCGCAGGTCGATTTTATCTCGCGCTTGAGCATCGGCCGCTCGGCACGCCTCCTCTTGCTTTGCCGGCTTTGAAGCAGCGGCGGCTGATCCTGGCGCTGCGCGCACTGGATGGATGGCAGGAAGGAAATAGCTATCACCAAATCGCGCAAGGCCTGTTTGGAAGCCATCGTATTGCTGAGCGGGGCTGGAAAACAGACGATTTGCGCAGCCGAACCATTCGACTTGTTAAACTGGGGCGGCGCCTCATGCGCCTTCGCTGCCGCGCATTCCTCCACAAGGGCAGACGCAGGAACGACAGTTCATGAGCTCTTCAAAGATAAATGGCATACTCCCGTTCTGCCAGCCAATTCGCTGGCCGGCGAGATACACGACGGCCGATAGGATGAGATGTCTGCCTCCTGATCCTTCACTGTTTGGCGTCTGGATGGCTGCAACAAAGGAAGGCTTTCTTCGTAAGCTTTGACGGCTTTGCTCGGATGGGTTTTCTCAAGTTGAGCGCGCTGAACTTGCAGCTATCAGACGGTGAAGGACTACGTTGCGGCGGGTGGGGCGAAGGGTTCAAGTCGCCTGAGCGGCCGAATCGTCTGGACGGCTGTTAAACGCCATCCGAACTACCCGTCATATTGCCTTAGATGACAATGTTACCGAAGCGAACCTTGACGTCTCCTGAATTGGACCGTGGAGTCCGAGCAAGCCGCTCGCGAAGCGCGCGCTCCAGAGGACCGTCGCGAGCGAGCGGCTTGTGGTGATTCGGCGAACGAACCTGTTGGGATTAGATACCACAACACGAAGCTTGGACTGACAGTGTGACCTCTGTGCTGCTGATGAGCACTCGAGCGGCTTGACCGCCAATTCTTCACCAATCGCCGCACCGTACGCCGCTGACGGCCGCCGAACCGACCGGGCGCGGCGCTGCCAGCGGGAGAGAAGATCGACCGCGGACAAACGCGGAGCCGCGGCAAGCCATTCCTCGACGATGGGATGTAGGGATCGAGCATCGATGGCCGACGTGGCACGGGCCTGCGCCGCACATAGTGTCGTCGATAGATGCCCCGCTGCTCACCCTCTTTTCAACCATCGCCGAGCTCCCGGGCCAAGGCCGCCAAGTCGCTTGCACGACAGCAATCGCTGGCTTTCCAGCCGCTGATCAACGCGCTTGCCCAGCTCATTTTGAGCGCCCCGCATCTGTGCCAGCAATACCACCGGATCAAGTGTGCGTTTGAATGCCTCATCAAAACTCGGGTGGACCAATGCTCCTCCGTACGGTGTAGCGGGAGGAAGATAGCTCGATCACCTTGGCACCTTCGCGGTGCTTCTCTCCTTCAGCTTAAACGAGGGCTGAAAGAAATTGATGTGCAGCCGTGCGGCCGCAAACAGGCGACCTAATGAGCAAGGGGAATCAATGGCTTCAAATCACTCGTAGCGCACCAGGCGGCGGACGACTGCTCCGTTCTTTTGTTCCACGAATGCCTGATCGTTCTTCTTGTAGGCCCTGGAACGAGTGACTTCAACCTCGTGAGAGCGGCACCACGACACGACCGTGTCGGTTCATGAAGGCACTGTCGTCGTCAAAATCGAGCCTGCGAACGGGCCAGGTAAATAGGTTCTGCGCGCGCTCGATAGCCTCGACCATAAGAGCTGCTTCACGCACGACGGGTGGAAAGCATTCGGTCCACCCCGTTGCTATATCGACCAGCGTTAGCGTCTAATGAAGGCGCCGGACACGGACATGCCGTCGTGGCGACCAGATCCGCTTCGCAGTACCCTCCTGGCAGTGATCCCCAGTCATTGAATGTACGCACCGGGACTTGCCGCCGTACGGCGCTGGAAAAGCCTGTGCGCCGTAGGCTCCGCCGGCTGATGTGATCCCTACGTCGCTCAGCAGGCGATTCATCCTCGCAGCGCTCACCCTCAAGACCCTCCACCTCACATCGGCAGAAAGCTTCAAACTGCCGTGCCGTTCAAGAGGCGGAAGCAAGAACGGATTATGGCGACGAGCCGCTTACTGCAGAGCCCATCAGATCGTCCCATAGCACAATTAGGGCTTGCGAATGGAAGCTCCGGACGTCCGGCCTCGCCGCCGCGGCACGGCCGATCTCGGAGCCTTGTCCACTGACAGTGCTCGGATCGCGTGCTTGCGATCCGATCCCGCAACGGCGCACAGCTCGTCCAGAATCCGTCCCTTCTCTAGCCGCCCGCTCGCCTGATAAGTCCCTCCAGCGCTGATGTAATCTCGCGCTTTGCGCGCATGCTGATCTACCCAGCCATAGGCGCCACGGAACTGATTCGGCAGCTTCGCTCCCAGACACGATAGGGAAGTTGTCGGGTAATATTTTTTGCGATGCAATGCTCCCCCTTTTTGTCATGAAGAACTGCTCACCCTCGGGTTCATGATCTCCGCTGAAGGTTGGCTCCGCCGCTAAACGGACGGAAGGTGGCGAAGCCGACCGGAGAACCGGCAGCGCGGCCGCCTTGATGAGACCGCGTTTTCACTTGGCGCGGAGCCCATAGCTGTCGTCGAGGATGGTCAGCATGTGGCTGTGGTGCAAGAGCCGGTTGAGGATCGCGGTGGCGACCACTAGATAGGCGAACACGATGCCACATTCGGCAACGCTGCGGTTCGATGTGATCAGAATCGCACCGCTTTCGTAGCGCCGGATGAACAACTGGAAGAACAGATGCGCCGCGCCGGGCTCCAGCAGCAGGTAGCCGAGTTCGTGGACGATCAGCAACTTTGGCTTTGCCAGCGCGAGCAGTTTTTCGTCCGGGCGCCGCTCACCACGCGCCTTGGCGAGGCCAGCGACCAGCGTAGCCGCGCTTGTGAATTGCACCGAGTAACCGGCCAGGATCGCCTCTCGCCCGAGCGCGGCGGCCGAATTGCCGACGCCCGGCGGACCGAGCAGCAGCATGCCTTTGGCGACCAACGTGACGCGGCCAGGTCGCGGATCTGCTCCGGATCGATCGGCGTCTGAGCCTCGAAGTCGAAGCCCGCAAGCTCCTTCCACGGCCAGGAAGTGTGCCAGTTTTAATGCCATCTCGATGCGGCGATGATCCTTGCGCACAATCTCGCGCTCGCGCAGCAAGATCAGCGCTCACGCTGACAGGTTCGCACGCGCCGCCTCAGCGGGTCGGTGGGGACTTCGGTTGTTCTGTTTGCGCGCGCCATCGGGAAGACCGATCGCGATTTGGTAAGCTGCATTCCATCACGATTTCGCAAGCAGTCGCGGCATCCCGCAAGAAGGGGGCAGGGGTGGTGAAAGGCATGGTTGGCTCCTCGCAAGCTCCTCTTTTTTCTTTGGGTATATTCATCGATCAGAGTTAGCGCGATCACTCCAAAGCCGTGAGATGTGAGTGTTGAGGCTGATCTAAACAGGCCGACCACCTCGAGCGCGGCCCACATCCCGGCGATCTCCTTCATCACCGGATTCCCCGTGGAGCCACGCCCGGCGCGGGATAGAGACAACAAGATGTTTGGCTTCCTGCTGTCGAAACGCCTCGCGCACCGGAAGGTGGCTTGAAATTCCCTCGCGATATGCTCGTGTCGAAACGGCACCTCCGGTCGCAGTGCCTCGCTGCTGATCCGCACCTCCTTAGCGTGCCGTTTGCTTTGCAGAGTCGCGCCTTTATTCGTGCGTCTCGGGGGGGGGCGGGTGCAGGATTCCTTCGTGCGTTGCGGGCAATTGAGTGAAATTCCTCTTTGGCGACCAGCTACCGTTGCTGAAGGTTCAGCGTGGTCGTGCGGCTCTTAAACTATCCCCCTAGTGGGTGGATGCGCCACGCCTAATCGTTCTTGAGGGGGTGAAACATGACGATTTCTCGGCGTGACATTGTTAAGGCGGGCGTGCTCGCAGGAGCAGCTCTCTCGGTTCCATCGATACTGCGCGCGCAACTAGCGTCTGCTGTCAAGCGGACTGTGAAAATGGTGAACGGCAACATTACCAACTTCGACCCATATTCCACGACCGCCTACAAAACTGTCGACCACGGCTTGGCGATTTACGACATGTTGTTTGCGCTCGACTCAAAGCTCACTCCTCAGCCGCAAATGGTCGAAAAATGGAACGTATCCGACGACAAAAAGACCTATACGTTCGAGCTTCGAGACGGCTTGGGCTTTCATGACGGAACCCCTGTCACTGCCGCCGACTGCGTGGCCTCTATTCGCCGGTGGGGTCAGACTGCCGGCGGAAAAATGGTCATGGGAAGGACCAGGGATGTCTCTAAGAAAGATGACAAAACGTTCATGATCGCTCTCCGAGAGCCGCTGGAGATTTTGATCGATCAAATGGCAGATTCCGCGAACTACCTCCTGTTCATCATGCGCGAGAAAGATGCGGACCGCCCCCCCGCGCAGCGCGTAACTGAGCATATCGGATCGGGTCCATTCAAGTTCAACAAGGCGCTTTTCCAGCCGGGCGTGAGGTATGTCTACGATCGAAACGAAAAGTACGTCCCGCGACATGAGCCACCCAGTGGATTGGCCGGCGGCAAGATCGTCAAGATCGATCGCGCCAATTGGGAAGCTATCGGTGATATGCAGACGGCCTTGTCGGCCTTGCAAGTTGGGGAGCTTGATTTTGTGAGCGACCCGGTGGCTGAGTTTTATCCGATGATCGAAAATGATCCCAATCTCGTGCTCGATGATTTGCACAAATCGGGCGATAACTATTTTATCAGCATAAACTCTTTGCAGAAGCCATTCGACAACGTGAAGGCGCGCCAAGCGTTGCTGCATCTGGTTGATCAGGATGCGTACATGCGGATTCTTAATCCAAATCCGAAGTACAATCGTTCCATAACATCGTTGTTCGGAACCGGCACTCCATATGTCAATGATGCTAACACCGCATGGTACAAGAAAGGCGGTGATCCGGAAAAGGCCAAGCAGCTCCTCAAGGAAGCCGGATATGCTGGTGAGAAGGTCGTCATTCTCCAACCGACGAACTGGCCTCAAGGTAGTAATACCATGCAGCTTCTGGCTCTTACGCTACGCAACATAGGGGTTAACGCCGAGCTTGCACCAAGTGACTGGGCAGCGCTTGTCGAGCGTCGGTCGAACAAGGGCCCCGTGGAGAACGGCGGCTGGAGTCTCTACCCCACGAGTAGCATCGATATTAGCTTCGGCACCCCGCTCTCATCAGAGCGATTGGCTATGAATGGATCCGCCAATGGATGGGCGACGAACGGCGAATACGAGGCTCTTCGGCTCCGATGGGCGGATAGCACGCTCGAAGAGCGTAAGGTGCTGGCGCGCAAGATGCAGCAAATCTGGTGGGATAGCGTCGGCTTCGTTTTCTTAGGGCAAACGATCACGCCCATTGCGCGCCGTAAGACGCTCACGGGCCTCATCAGCTACCCGGCGTTTCTCCCGATGTGGAATATGCAGCAGGGAGCTTAAGCCGTGGTAGGCACTTATGTCCTCCGCAGACTGGTCGCGGCCATCGCAGTCATGGCGATGGTCGGCATTTTCATCTTCTTGCTTCTGAGGCTGGTGCCCGGCGATGCGGCGGCTATGATCGCTGGCACTAATGCCACACCACAGATGGTTGCCGACATCCGCGAACAATTGGGACTGAACGAGCCATTGTCGATTCAACTCGCCTATTGGGCAATGGGGATCTTTAGCGGAAACCTCGGCAATTCGATTTTTGCGGGGCTACCAGTTCTCACCTTGGTCTCGCAGCGCCTAGAGCCGACCATTTCGCTGTCGATCTTGACCATGATCGTTTCAGTCACGGCGGGGGTGTCCTTCGGCATTTTCGCCGCGTGGCGCGCCGGCGGCTTTGTCGATCGAATGCTCACCGCGTTCTCGACTCTTGGTTATTCCGTCCCAGTGTTTGTCGTCGGCTATTTCCTCACATATTCGTTTGCCATGAAATTTCGCTGGCTTCCCGTTCAGGGATATGTGCCTATAGATCGTGGCCTCGGGCCCTGGTTCGTGCATCTGATTCTGCCGACTGTGGCTTTGAGCTTGTCCTATGTTGCTTTCATCGCCCGGATCACGCGGGCTAGCATGCTCGAGGTACTCTCGGAAGATTATATGCGGACGGCGGCGGCCAAGGGCGCCTCGACTTATGCCGTGCTTTTTCACTATGCTTTGAAGAATGCGGGCGCCCCGATCCTCACCGCAATCGGCCTAAGCTTCGCCTGGCTGATCGGTGGCGTGGTGATTACTGAGACAGTATTCAACCTGCCTGGTATTGGGCGTCTGGTCGTCGATGCGATCAATAATCGTGACTATCCGGTCATTCAGGGCGTGCTGATCCTCGTTTCTGGGCTCTACGTCCTCATTAATCTCGCAGTCGATCTTGCGTACCGGCTGATCGATCCTCGCATTCGGTATTGATATGACTCTTCTTTCTGCATCGATTGACGCTGCGCCGACGGCGTGGCTGCGATCATCCGATTTTCCCCGTCTGGGGAGGCGGCACCCCCTGGTCCTTGTCGGCGGCGGCCTATTGGCGCTGGCAATCCTCACGGCGATTTTTGCGCCGTCTTTCGCCAGAGACCCAATGAACATGGATCCGTTTAAAACGCTGCAGCCGCCCTCGGCGGCAATGTGGTTTGGAACGGATCATTTGGGCCGCGATGTCTTTGCGCGAACGTTGTTTGGCGCCAGAATCTCACTCACCGTGGGATTGATGGTGGTGGCGAGCGCGGCTCTCAGCGGGCTTCTAATCGGTGTCATCGCCGGCTACAATCGCAGCTTCGATAGTATTATTATGCGGGTCATGGATGGCTTGATGGCGATCCCGACGATTCTCTTGGCCATGGCGCTCGTTGCTCTCGGAGGCTCCGGGTTTAGTATCCTCATCGTCGCTATCACGATTCCCCAGATCCCCAGCACCGCGCGGTTGGTTCGTTCCGTGGTCCTGAGTGTTCGGGAGCGTCCCTATGTGGAGGCCGCGCTCTGCGGTGGTGCGTCCGTACCGAAGGTGCTTTGGCGGCATATCCTCCCAAACACCATTCCGGCGCTTATGGTCCAAAGCGCCAATATCTGCGCCTCGGCCATCTTGACTGAGGCTGGGCTGAGCTTCCTCGGCGCAGGCGTGTCGCCCGAGATCCCTAGCTTGGGGAATATGATCTCAACTTCTCGGTTGTATCTCGGCATAGCCCCACTGACGGTCTTCGCTCCTGGCATTTGGCTTGCGATCACGGTCCTTGCCGTCAATCTACTCGGGGACGGCCTGCGCGACTTGTTCGACCCACGCTTGAAGCGCAGATGGTGACATACGAATGCAAAACACGACTGGCGACAACTTGCTTCTAGATGTCCGCGACCTCGAGACACACTTTTACGGCGAAGAAAGTGTTACTCGCGCCTTGGGAGGTATCAGCTTCCAAGTGAAGAAAGGTGAAACCTTGGGCGTTGTCGGCGAGTCGGGATGCGGCAAGAGCGTCACTGCGCTCTCAATTCTTCGCCTCTTGCCGAAGCTGACAGCGAAGACCGTGGGCGGGGAGATACTCTTTCATGGACGCGACCTCCTGAAACTGTCGGAAGCCGAGATACGAACGATCCGCGGTAACAGGATTGCCATGATCTTCCAGGAGCCCATGACGAGCCTAAGCCCAGTTCACACCGTCGGTCACCAAATCGCTGAGGCATTGCAAATCCACACCAAGGCCTCCCGCTCCGAGGCGATGGCAAAGTCGCAGCAGATGCTCCATCTCGTCCGCATCGCAGACCCCGAGCGTCGCCTTGACAGCTATCCCTATGAAATGTCAGGCGGTATGCGCCAGCGTGTCATGATCGCGATGGCTCTTGTCTGCTCACCCGAACTGTTGATTGCAGACGAGCCAACGACTGCGCTTGACGTCACCATGCAGGCGCAGATCCTGCGGCTGATCATCGATCTGAAACAGCGCATAGGAACGGCCGTGATGTTCATCACGCATGATCTGGGCGTTGTGGCAGAGACGTGCCAACGCGTGATTGTCATGTATGCCGGCCGGATCGTAGAGCAAGCAAGCGTATTGGACTTGTTTGCACGCCCTGCGCATCCCTACACCCAGGGCCTGATGCGCTCGGTGCCTGATCAGCGGCACGGCCGGCGGCGACGCCTTCCAGAGATTCCTGGCATTGTACCAAGCCTGCGCGATTCGATCGTCGGCTGCAGCTTCGCTCCGCGGTGTCCGTTTGTGATCGACATTTGCCGCGAGAAGGCGCCCATCATGCGCGATGTCAAACCGGGTCATGCCGCGGCCTGCTGGCGCTCCGAAGAGGTCTCGGGAGCATGAGTAATCCGCTGTTAAAAGTCGAGAACCTCACCAAATATTACGGGCGCGGAACGGGCTTCCTGACGAAGACCGAACCGGCAGTGCGGGCTGTAGAGGATGTCTCCTTCTCGGTGGAGGCTGGAGAGACGCTCTGCATCGTCGGTGAGTCCGGCTGCGGCAAGTCCACTGTCGCACGCCTCTTGATGCGGATCGTAGAGCCGACGGCCGGACGCGTCATCGTTGATGGGGTTGATATTGCGGGTCTCAAGACGCACGCGCTTCGTGCATGGCGTCGTCGAATGCAAATGGTCTTTCAGGATCCTTACTCGTCACTTAACCCGCGTCTCACCGCCGGACAGATCATCACCGAGCCGGTTGAGAATTTCGAGCGGCTCAGCCGCAGGCAACGCCAAGCGCTTGCGGCGGAGCTTCTGCGGAAGGTCGGAATGGCTCCCGATATGATGCACAGGCTCCCATCCGAGTTCTCGGGCGGGCAGCGGCAGCGGCTAGGCATCGCGCGCGCACTGGCCCTCCAGCCCTCACTTATCGTCGCAGACGAGGCCGTGTCGGCGCTTGACGTCTCCGTGCAGGCACAGATCCTGAATTTGCTCATGGACCTCCAGCAGCAGCTGGGCATCGCCTTCGTCTTCATCTCGCATGATTTGAGTGTGGTGGAGCACATCGGCCATCGGGTCGCGGTCATGTATCTTGGGCGGATCGTCGAGCTTGCCTCGTGCGAGGCTCTCTTTGCTATCCCCGTCCATCCCTATACTGAAACACTAATCGCGGCAGCTCCAGTGCCGGATCCCACGCGAGTTCGGCAGGCGGTGCCGGTGGAGGGCGAGGTGCCAAGTCCACTCAATCCGCCAAATGGGTGCACGTTCCACCCGCGCTGCCCGATCGCGGTCGAGCGTTGCCGCGTCGAAAGGCCGCCTTTGGCGCCGATGGCAGACGGTCGCGTTGTGGCCTGTCATGTGCGCGCTCCCGCGCTGGGCATTTCCGGGAAGTCGATCTGACGCTTTAGATGAAATGCTATTTTCGGCCGGGCGGAGCGATTTTCATGAACACTCACGGTGCGGTCGTTTCCTTGTGAAACTCGAGGATCCCCTGCCGGTAGGCGACCTAGTCGAGGCGAACAAGAGCGTTTCGAAGGCTAGCGGAGCGTTAAAAAAGGACTACTAATGGAATTAAGCGAATATGCTGATTATGACGCGACCGGGTTAGCCCCTCTTGTGCGCGGCAGAGGACGTTACGCTCCACGTAGAATTCGATGACGGTATTAATGCGACGATTGACCTCGTCGTGCGCATTGCAAGCTAGCTGCGTCAGTTCCAAGCGCCGCTCCAGAAGATGAACCTCGCGCGGAGCGCTCCAGATTCCACGGATTGCCGGTGATGCCGTGGAGAATGGACTCGCTCATCCCAGATGTACCGAATCCCGGCAGTGTTGTTCTTCCGACAATACGAAATGATCTGAGGCCGGCAAACTGGACCATTTGTGGCTAGAGTTCTCGCTGCCGAATCCCTCGGCTGGGAGGAGCGATGGACCATCAAGGCCTCGAAGTTTTCAGACGCCCAGAAGGCGTTCATCCTGAAACAGGGCAACGACGGGGTTGCGGTGGCGGAGATCTGCCGTAAGGCCGGGATCAGCCAGGCAACCTACTTCAATTGGAAGAAGAAGTATGACGGGCTGCTGCCGACCGAGATGCGTCGGCTGAAGCAGCTCGAGGACGAGAACGGCAAGCTGAAGAAGCTGGTCGCGGCCTGTCGCTCGACAAGGAGATGCTGCAGGACGTGATCCGCCGAAAGCTATGAAGCTTGGTCGGAAGCGCATGCTGGTCGACGCGGTCCGCAGCGAATGGCAGGTCTCGATCCCGCAGGGCCTGTGACGCTCTCGAATTTGACCGCTCGACCTACCACTACAAGTGCCGTCGCTCCGGCCAGGCTGCCCTCGAACAGAAGATCAAGGAGATCTGCCATGTTCGTATCCGCTACGGTTATCGTCGTGTTCACGTGCTGCTGCATCGTGAAGGCTGGCGCCATGGCCAGAACAAGACGCGGCGGATCTATCGCGACTTGGGCCTGCGATTACGCAACAAAACGCCGAAGCGCCGGGTCAAGGCCAAGCTGCGCGATGATCGCAGGCCGGCCACACGATCGAACGAGACTTGGGCGATGGACTTCGTCCATGATCAGTTGGCGAGCGGACACAAGCTTCGCGTCCTTACGATCATTGATACCTTCTCCCGCTTCTCGCCGGCCCTGGCGCCGCGATTCACCTTCCGCGGCACCGACGTCGTGGAGGTGTTGGAAAGGGCCTGCAAGGAAGTGGGGTTCCCGGCAACGATCCGCATCGATCAAGGCAGCGAGTTTGTGTCGCGTGATCTTGACCTGTGGGCCTACCAGCGCGGCGTCACGCTGGACTTCTCGCGGCCCGGCAAACCGACCGACACGGATGTTGTAGACAAGCCCTATGTCGCAAGCCCTATGTCGCGGAAGCCTTGCTGTGTCGGGATCGTGGCTTTGCCCGCCACCGCGACGTGAACCTCGTGTACTCCTTCTCGGCGGATTCCACGCGTGCTCGTTCCTCAGCCCTCTTCGCGGGGATGTTGTAATCATAGGCCGATCCACGCTTGGCATGGCTGGTGGGTAATCCAGCGCGCAGTTCGATGCTCCGGAACTTGCGCGCCAGCAGGGCCGGTCTGGTCCAGATGTAGTCAGTGCTCTTGGTCAGCATATGCCAGATGATCATCGCCAGCTTCCGCGCCGTCGCGACTGCCGCGATGTGCTTGCCGCGTCGTGAAGCCACGCGCTGGAAGAATGCACGCAGCGGTCCCGGCGAACGGGCTACAGCCCATGCTGCTTTGACGAGCATTCCGCGAGCTTGGCCGCGGCCCTGCTTGGTGATCCTGCCATGGTAGGCGGAGCCCTCGCCCGACTGCCTTACGCTCGGGTTTAGCCCCAGGTAGCTCACCAGCCTGGTCGGATCGGCAAAGCGCCGAATGTCGCCGACGGCCGCGGCCACGCCCGAAGCCACCGTCATATCCACACCCGGGAGCGTCATCAGCCGCCGAATGATCGGATCGGACATCGCTTCACGCGCGATATCCGCCTCGACCTCCTTCAACGAACCCTGGATCAGGTCGATCTGCGCCAGGTGCCGCTCGATTGCGGCACGCTCGTCGGCAGGTACCATCTGGGCGGCGATCCACCTGCGACCGCTGATCCCTACAAGGTTGAGGTGTGGACAGGGCGGAATGAGGTGGGCGTGAAGGATCGACTGAATGAGGTTCTTCAAGCGTACCCGCTGACGCACGAGCTGTGTACGGCGCGCAACTTGCCGTCGCAGGGCCATAGTGCGCTGATCGGGTACCCAGACCTCCGGAAGAAATCCGGTGGCGTACAACTTCGCGAGCACGGCGGCATCAATCGCATCCGTCTTGATCTTTGCGTGCGCGATCAACCGCACCTGCTTCGGGTTGGCGATGACAACACGGTCGACATACGGCGCCAGAACTTCGACAACGGCCGCGGCATTGCCAGTCGCCTCGACGACCACGTGATCATCATGGGTGAGTTCCTTCCTGGCGAAAGCCTCCAAGCTGTCACGAGTCATGGGAATGCGGCCGAGCTTCGTTAGATGTCCCTCGAGCAGCGCCACGGCCTCGGCCGCCACGCGATGGATGTCCATGCCAATGATGCGCATCTCTCCCTCCATGGTCAGTGCGAAAGGGAGCTGCGGGCAACACGACAATTACGGATCCGCGCTCGCAGCGCATCCGGGCTAGTCGCAGGGGCGGCCAGATAACGACCTCGAACTCGCAGTTCATGTCAGTGCGACGGCCTGCCCGCACTTGCGTGCTCCCGGTGCCCCGAGGCCCGGATCGGTCTACGCTAATGGGCTAGATCGAGTCTGGAAACACGGGACACCGGCTACATCATGCCGGATAACGCGTTCATCGGGGCCTTCAAGGGCCGCTTCCGGGCCGAATGCCTCAACGCTCACTGGTTCCTGTCCCTTGCGGACGCCCAGCAAAAAGTGGAGACTTGGCGCAGATACTACAATGAAGAGCGGCCCCATGGCACGATCGGCAATCGACCGCCGATTTTGCTGCAAAACAACGTTGGCGCATCCAGCCCGCCAACGTGATTACGGCGAAAAACTCTAGTTCTGAATGGTCCAAAGTTCGGCCTCGCTGCAAAAAACCCCGAGACTCTAACCGCTGCTGGATGAAAAATCAGTGGCAGGTCAACTGCCCAGTATCGACAGCAACATAATAAATCGTTCCTCGGAGAGCCCCCTGTAGGGATGAAGAATACGTTGAACGCAGTGCGCCCGCCAAATGCGTGAGTGCAGTAGTTCTGTGATCCGAGGAGATTTCAAATCAGACTCAATGATCATAGCAAAGACTAACGAACGATTGGTAGTTACTGGAGTAGGCTGCCCCATTCTACCGCTCCCGGTAATGACGTCGTCAATTTCCGCGGTCTTCAGGCATCCGGGTTATTTCGCCGATGGTCTAAATCACTCGGTGGCTTCACGGTCCCTTTTGCTTTGACACCCTTTCCACTCAGAGAGTGCGCAGCGCGTATGCCGCGCGGCACACCCAAACGTAAATTAAGCTTGGGTCGCTGGAATCATCGGGGTGAAATCGACCAAAAGGATTAAACGGTGGCCCTCATCATACCCTGCAGCGATCTCAACCGGCGAGAGATAGTGGGAGACCTTCTTGTCGTCGACGACCCAGCCATCCCACGGGTGTTCTAACGTAAACCGCGCAATTATAGCACTGCGTTCGACCTCGTCGGGATGCTGGTTTGCTGCTTCGGGAGCCGCGATAAGGTTTTCACCGCCGATTACCCCCCGTCGTTCGATTAAAGCCGCGAATGTGAACGGTTCGTGGTCCTGGTGAATGCAATTGGGCGACGCCATAGCGGGTGAGCCGGGCTTCGCTACCAATCGGACAATGTGGCAACCAACAGCAACTGGTTGCGGTACGTTCCTCAATGGCGTCACGTGCAAGCACGACCAGATCACCTTCTGCAGGAACGAGCTGTTTCGTTGCTCCTCGGTGAGGGGAGCGAAAGACCTTACTTTCCCCTGGTGCTCTGGGTTGGCCCCAGCGCTTTGCAAATAGTGGGACACAAATCGTCGTCCTGCTTCATCCCAATGGGACGGAATTGGAACCATTGTACCATTCCAAGGAAAGACTATGAACAGGCCGTGCCTTCGGTAGCGATTTGCGCCAAGGCCGTGCTCGTCAGGCGGAAGATCACAGCAACTCTCCGCAAACTTCCGACGCGCTGCGTCTCCATCCGGCCCTTCGCCGGTGAAAAAGGCAGCGTCGAGGCGCGCATATCCAGTTCGCGCGAGCTCCGTGGAAACGCGCTCCACCCCAATCATGATCTGTCCTTTCGTCGCGAGTGTGTCCAGGGAAACCCGCCGCCAGCAAGAGCTAAGTGTCTGAGCACGCATGGACGGGTAGCTCAGAGCAAGTTGGCTCAGGGCAAAATGGCTTCCGGTGTTGGTATGAACGCATTGCTTCAACGTGCCAACTACCAGTTCTGAGTCTGGCATCGCAAATTGTCAAATGAGGAGTGCTCCCACCAACTCTTTACTTCGTGCTACTCTGGATACTTGATCACGGGCTACCAATAGGGAACCCGCTTGTTAGCAACCCTCGCCAAATCGCATCCAAACTAGTTGTCCAACCCGCCACGGGAAAACGAAACCACTATCCGTTGGTCGTTGACCAAAGCATTGATCCGTAGTCGCTTCGGCAGACGAAGCTTAGAAAGGGAACACAATGACCATCACCGTATCACTTGAGTCCGACCCTATAGCGAAGCGAGGCATTCAGCAAAGCTTGACTGTCCGGCTCCCAGGCTGGTTCAGACAAGGCGAGCCAAGCTTGTCGTACGCCGAACAAGCAGAGGTGCTACCTGGTTACGTTGCGCGGCTCGACGACAAGCCCGAAGGCTTGCTCATATATAAGAAGCAAAGCGCGCTCGCGGCTGAGATCTTCTGGTTGGGAGTCGATCCGGCTCGCCACCGCTCCGGCATCGGTCGTGCACTCATCACTGCAGCCTGCGACGCCGCGCTTGCGGATAGACTTAGATTCCTGCTTGTTTGGACCCATCACGTGCGTAGCAAGGTCAAGCCGTACGAGGGTACGCGTCGGTTCTATGAAGCAATGGGATTTCAATACCTGACCGACGAGCATTTTCCTGGTAACACGCACCCGCTTGCACTCTACATGAAGTCACTTGCCTAATGCCTGGTTAGCGGTCTGGCTCTGGCTTGAGAAAGCTCCAAACCGGATCAATCGAAG
Organism: Bradyrhizobium sp. USDA 336; assembly: GCF_044908355.1. Taxonomy (NCBI): domain Bacteria; kingdom Pseudomonadati; phylum Pseudomonadota; class Alphaproteobacteria; order Hyphomicrobiales; family Nitrobacteraceae; genus Bradyrhizobium; species Bradyrhizobium sp. USDA 336. The sequence goes on from NZ_JBIYDC010000002.1 coordinate 7,642,626, forward strand.
GCGCCGAGCCGCTGTTGTCGATCGCGATCTCGGCGTCATGGAACGACCGGGCTTTGTCGATTACGAGCCCCACGACGCGGTCTCACCTTGAGATCTGCGTCGACAGCGGTCCTAGTTGAGGGTTGAAGTTGCGGCTGTTGGATGTACTTATTCTAGCCGTCCGTTAAGAAACCGATTTGAGCGGTGAGCAGTCGCTGGGGGCCGCGATGAGGGTGCCCAGGATGAGGCACCAAAGAGCCCTCAGCCAGGCGAGGACACGGAGGAAGTTGTGACCGACGGCGGAGAGGATGACGATTAGCCGCATCGCCGAGGCAGCCTTTGAGTTAGCATCGGCCGAGGTGACCATCGGTCTTCAGGTGTCCGATGATGGGCGCGATGGCGGAGCGGCGGCGCAGCTCGCGCTTGATGACACCGAAGACGCCGCGCTTCTGGCCGGAGATGAAGACGCGACGAGGGATTTGCGCGTCGTGGCCGCGGTATCCCTTGTCGACATAGGCCCGCTCGATCGCACAGCCGGTGAGTGTCTCGGTGCGGTCGATGACGTCCAAGGTGTGACCATCGTACGGGTTATCGGGTAGCGCCATGGCGTGCAGCACGAACAGGCCGCCAGGAGCACGGCGGTTGTTGGGACGATGGAGGCTTTGACGCCGAACTCGTAGGGCGCGGCGGCCTTACCCTTGCCGATGCACTCGACCTCTGGAGCATCGAAGGAATAAAGCTTCCAGCCGCGCTGGCGCTGCTGCTGCGAGCGGATCTGCGAGGCCCAGCCGAGCGGGAGGGCGAAGGCGTTCTCGAGCACGGCCTCATCTTCGATCTTGCGGCGGATATCGCGGATGATCCGGCCCAGCCGGCTGCGCAGGATGCGAAACTGCCGCTGATGCCGAGAATTGCTTGGCGTGGGCGTAGCGTCCCGCCATCATCGCCGCGGTCTTGGCAATGCGAAGATAGGACTGCCGCAGCTTGACCCCGTGCTTCCTCGCCAGGCGGTTGAGCCCCTTGATTGCCGCGTGCAGCAGCTTGGCACCGGTCGGGAAGGTGATGGCCTTCGGCTGCACGGTGGTATCGACCGTCACCCGCTTGAGGTCCTGGCTGCGCAACGCGCCGGCCTCGTGCGCCACCCGCAGGCTCTCGGCCAGCAACAGCTCCAGCTTGTCGCCAAGCCGCTTGCGCCAGTGGCTCAGGTCCGAGCGCTCATGCGGGAACGCGTGCTGAAGGAATTCTTCGCCGGTGAAGTACTGGAAATACGGGTCGTGGACCCAGCGCTCGCACACCCCCTCATCGGACAAGCCGTAAATGTGCTTGAGCAGCAGCAGCCCGATCATGAAGCGGGTTTCCCCGGCTGACCGTTCTCGCTGTAGAGCGGCGCGATCTCGCCGTCGATCCAGTCCCAGTCGACCTTGCCGGCGAGCTGAACCAGCTCGTGCTTTATGTTGATGATCTGGTCCAGCCCGGCCCGGAACAGATCGCCTAATCCCGTCGCTTTGGGCTTCTTCGGTCGCATCGCCGCCTCCGATGCAAGGACGGAATCATGACTGGCGTTTCGATGGAATCCTCAAAACGAAATTGCAGGGTTCCGATGCCCGAAGCATCAAAACCCTGCAATCCCAAAAACAGGCCACAACGAATAATGCAATCCCAGCTCACTCGTTTAGCCGGTCTTCACGGACGACATTCTATTGCCGATCGCGACCCCATGGCGCTCGGAATGATGGGCCCTGCTCCCGCCGCTCCGTCAACAGGCTGCCACGCTAGAATCACCGTCGACTTCGGGCTCAGGGCGGCTGTAGTATCGCGTTGACGGTAGCTGCAACTGGCTCTCGAGCGCTCGCAGTGGCGACGATCGTGATTTCGAGCAGCGTCAGGATCTCGATCCTCACTGGCGACGCAGGTATGCGTGGCGGTATACGAAGGCTGCCCCTCACGGGTCAGGAAAACTTGAATCGGCGTGAAAGCGAGAATCGCTTCCCCATCCTCGCTGCGGGCGCCAATGTCATAACCGATATGAACGACGAGGCCGCCGACATGATCAATGCGCACGAGTTTGGCAATGGTAAAACCATCTCTACGAGGAACCGAGATGCCACACGCGAATCTGGCAAATCTAAGTCGGCATGGTCGGCATCAACGTGCCGATCCCGGTTCCGATGGCATTCGACTCGTTTGGTGGATAGAAGGCGTCCCTCCTTGATGATCACATGCATGAGCCCGAGGGGTACGACACCAAGTTGAAGACACGGTGGCCTACCGGCATTCGCTCTGGAGCTGAGTTCCTTATGCCGACGATGAAGACGGACAAAGATCGCGGCTCCGCGATCCTGGCGGCGCGTGTCGCCGCATTCGCGACAAAATGTCCGGCGGTTGGATCCGAGATGGTAAGTCTTAGGGATGTCTCCGCGTGTCAGAAGCGCGGACTGCGGTTCACAACGTGCCGTCGCTCTGACAAGCCGAGTTTCGCCGCCAGCTCCTTTTATGACTGCCGTTCACATGCGCCTGAATTTCGGTCGGGTCGTCCATTCCTCCACTCTAGGATCAGGCGCGAGTTACCGCGCTTGCGAATACTGAATCGCCGATGTGCAAAAAAAATTGGGTTTGCCGTCGGGATCGTGCTGCCTTTAGCTTTTACAGCTAACACAACGCAAATTGAGAAGGTTAATGCGATCATTTCAGGATGTCGATGCGCACTCAGTGTAAAACAGTTCTCGATCTGCCTCCGCTCTATGCCAGCAGTGAAATCGAAAGGAACAACTGCCGCTTCTATACAGCGGTTGAACGCGCAAAATCGACATAGATCTCGCGCAATCGTCTCGCAATCGGGCCAGGCCGGCCGTCTCCGATCGACTTGCCATCGATCGACACGACAGGCTGGACAAACGCGGCGCAATTGGTGATGAACGCTTCTTTTGCGGTGAGCGCCTCAGCAACTGAAAATGTACGCTCCTCCACACGCAATCGTTGTTCTTCGGCAAGCCTGACGAGCGCCTGGCGGGTACATCCCGGCAATATTTCATTGCCATTCTGCCGCGTGACCAGCACGTCGTCGTGTGTCAGGATGAAAACCGATGATGAAGCGCCCTCGGTGATCATGCCGTCCTCTACCATCCAGGCTTCACCCGCCCCCGCTGACGCGGCGGCCTGCTTTGCCAGCACTTGCGCGAGCAACGCGACGCTTTTTATATCCCGACGCGCCCAGCGGAGATCCGGCACGGAGATCGCAGCAATGCCGGACTTGGCAGAGGGTGCATTGATCAAATCACTCGCAGCCGTAAACATGATAAGTGTTTGTCGAATGCCCTGCGGAAATGGGAAGTCACGCCCTTTGTCGGCACCACGCGTAACCTGCAGATAAATTATTCCGCTCTTCAGCTTATTGCGCGCAATCAACTCCTTCTGAATTTGTTCGATCCGCTCTAGAGGTTGAGGTAGCTCCAGCGAAATCTCAGCTGCGGAACGTTTCAAACGTCGCAGATGGGATGCGTTGTCGATCAGCTTGCCGTCGAGGACCGCCGAAACCTCGTAGATGCCGTCGGCGAACATAAAGCCGCGGTCGAGTATCGACACTTTAGCGTCTGAGAGCGGCACGAAGGATCCATTAACATAAGCAATCGAGTCCACTTGATGCTCCTATGTATTTTGTTGTGAGGCGCGTTATCACCAGCCCCTGCGCTGTTCCAGGCGTGCGCGGTCATTCTCTGCGTGCAAACGTCCGTTAGCACCATGGCCGCCGTCACCGCCGACCCGCGCTGGGAAGATTGGCTGGGCTGATATTCAGTGAAAGTCTCTCGCGATCTCGAGCTGGCATGTTCGACCGCTCTCTACAGAGAAATTACGCCGCCACGATCTCCTGGCGCTGCTCGCCGAGGCCTTCGATGCCGAGCGTGACGACGTCGCCGACATTGAGGAAGGTCGGCGGCTTCATGCCGAGGCCGACGCCGGGCGGGGTGCCCGTCGTGATGACGTCGCCGGGCAGGAGCGTCATGAACTGCGAGACATAGGAGATGCACTTGGCCATCGAGAAGATCATGGTCTTGGTCGAGCCAGTCTGTCGGCGCTGGCCGTTGACGTCGAGCCACATCGACAGGTTCTGCACGTCCTCGATCTCGTCCTTGGTGGCGAGCCACGGCCCGAGCGGGCCGAACGTGTCGTGCGACTTGCCCTTGGTCCACTGGCCCAGGCGCTCGATCTGGAAGGCGCGCTCGGAGACGTCGTTGCACACGCAATAGCCGGCGACGTGGTTCAGCGCGTCGGCTTCCGAGACGTATTTGGCGCGGGTGCCGATGATCGCGGCGATCTCGACCTCCCAGTCGAGCTTGGTCGAGCCGCGCGGCTTCTCGACGGGATCATTCGGGCCCGACAGCGAGGTGTTGGCCTTCATGAAGATGATCGGCTCGGTCGGAATCGCGGCGCCAGTTTCCTTGGCGTGGTCGCTGTAGTTGAGGCCAATGGCGACGAATTTCGAGATGCCGGTGACGGGCGCGCCGAAGCGCGGCTTGCCGGAGACGGCGGGCAGGGAGGCGGGATCGAGCGCGGCCAGCTTCTTCAGGGATTCCGGTGAGTAGGCCTCTCCGGTCAGGTCCTTCAGATGCGCCGACAGATCGCGCAGCTGGCCAGATTTGTCGATCAGGCCCGGTTCTTCCGTCCCATGTTCACCATAACGAACAAGCTTCATTTTCGCCTCCTCCTTCGGGATGGTCGCCGCGCCGAGCGCGTCACCAGCAGTCCGAGCAGCCCCTCCGCACCCCACTTGCGGATGACCAATAGCAGAACCTAAGCACGATCTTTTGGAAGATCGGACCTTCTACTGCTTTTAATAAGGAGGGCGGCGCTGTTTCCTGCAAAGCCGAGGTATCGATGCAGAAATTCTGCGTCTTCTACGGGTTATCGAGGCGGATTCCAGCCGCTGGAAGCATCATCAAGATCGACATGAAAGTCTCAGGAAAGTCAGGCCAAGTGCGGGGGTCGGCAGGTATCGCCTCTCTAACACGAGTTGACAATGGCATCGGCAGCGCCTTGGTTACCCGACGATGATCTATGAAATCCAAGGTCACCGCTACACCGCCGGTTTGTATCCGTCCAATCGCGTTCGTCTTGTTCATAACCCTGCGGAGGACCAAGTGTTTGGGGTCGGCCGGGCGGGCGTGCCGGACTTCGGAGCCTTCTTCTCGGAGAACCGCCGCTTCGGAACGCCGCAATCACAGCAATGGGCCACACCTGTCTTAATCGACAAGCTGCGTAACGAAGGTTTCATACCGGCCGCAGATAACTCCACCACAATTCTACTTAACGGGCGGGCCTACAAAGCCGAATTAGCCGAAGGAGGGTTCGTTAGGCTTACACGGGAGCCAACCCGGCTGTGAACCAATCGCGCGGCGCTGGAGGATCGTGTCCCTGAGCCTGGTGTAACTGGCGGTGGGACACCGCGTTCGCCGGCAAGAGTCGGATTGGTCAGCTGGCGATAGCCGGGAGGCTGACGGTTGGATCATCGCTCAACGGGGCGATGGTTTCCAGCGTCATGTAACGGGCGCGCTGGACGGCCCATTCATCGTTCTGTTCGAGCAGGATCGCGCCGATGAGGCGGACGATGGCGTCCTCATTGGGGAAGATGCCGACGACCTCGGTCCGGCGCTTGATCTCGCCGTTGAGGCGCTCGATCGGGTTGGTCGAGTGCAGCTTGGTGCGGTGCTGCGGCGGGAGCGTCGTGTAGGCCAACACATCGGTCTCGGCCTCGTCGAGGAAGCCGGCGAGCTTGGGTAGCTTGGGGCGGAGCTGATCGGCGACCTTCCGCCATTGCGCTCGTGCTGTCTCGGCATCGTCCTGGGCAAGCGCAGTGGCGATGAAGGCGGAGACGACACGCCGTCCGCTCTTGCCGGCATGGGCCAGCGCGTTGCGCATGAAGTGCACGCGGCAACGCTGCCAGGAGGCGTTGAGCGTCTTGGCGACGGTGGCCTTAATGCCCTCATGGGCGTCGGAGACGACCAGCTTGAAGCCGCGCAGGCCGCGTCGTGCAAGCTTGCGCAGGATTGCTGTCCAGAACGTCCCGGCCTCTGAGGGGCCGATATCCATGCCGAGAATCTCGCGCCGGCCACCGCTGTTGACGCCGACGGCGACGATCACCGCGACCGACACGATGCGCCCGTTCTGGCGCACCTTCACGCAGGTGGCGTCGATCCACAGATACGGCCAATCGCCCCCGATCGGCGAGCGACGGACGCCTTCACCTTGTCGTCGATCTCCGCGCACAGCCGCGAGACCTCGCTCCTGGAGATGCCGCTTATGCCCATCCCCTGCATCAGATCGTCGACGGCGCGGGTCGAGACTCCTTGCACATAAGCTTCCTGCACCACGGCGGTGAGCGCCTTCTCGGCCATCCGACGCGGCTCCAGAAAGCCGGGAAAGTAGGAGCCTTTGCGCAGCTTGGGAATGCGCAGCTCGACCGTGCCGGCCAGGGTCTCCCAGGTCCGGTCGCGGTAGCCGTTGCGCTGCGCCAGACGCTCGGGGTTCTTCTCGCCGTAGGCGGCCCCGGTCTGGCCTTCCACTTCTAGCTCCATCAGGCGCTGGGCAGCAAAGCCGATCATCTCGCGCAGCAGATCCGCATCAGGAGTCTTCTCCACGAGCGTGCGGAGGTTCATCATCTCATCGGTCATCGGTGGTTCCTCGAATCCGGTTGGTGTCAGCAACCCGACCCTACCGGGGAACTGCCGGTGACCACCGCAAAGCCGCCCGCCCGCTACGGCGCCATGGGAGGGCGCGCGTGCGGACGGCTTTGCTCTACCGAGCTACACCATCACCCGGGAGTACGTCATGCCAAGCTGATGATTGCTTGTGGGTGCAAGTCCCATCCGGCCAAAGCCGTAGCAGGCAAGCCGGGACCGAGTCTTGCGGGCGTTGCGGCAACGCTGGGGTCCGAAGTGTAGACAGGAGTCGTGCGGGGTGCGGGAATGAGCCTCGAAAGGTGGATGTTCGCGGAGGCCGAGTGTGTTCCCTAGTCACGAAGACAGCATGAGCATCGTCGTTATGCGAGACGATGCCGCTCCGTCGGGGTCGATGGCCGGATCACGCATGGAAGATAATCATCGGAACATGAGAGGCCCGACCGGGTCCATTGGATTGGTCTCCAGTGGGGGACAGCGGCAAGGCACTGCCAGAGCCGCGGTCCGAGCTGAGGTCGGGAGTCGGACTGATCCATACTACCTGTGAAGTCGTCGAAGGTAACGAGACGCATGGAGGGAAGAGACCAGCCCGAGGGGAGCCTGCGCGAGGAGGCCAGGGTCCGGACACAGAGCCGGGTTGCCTTGCCGCCGAACCTCAAGCGGGTGAACGCGGCAGCCAGGCAGGCTGCCCAACCCGGTTCACGGCTCTACTGCACCATCTCGATGAAGCCGCTCTGCTTCGGGCGTTTCGACGACAGAAGCGGCAAGCCAGCGCGGGGGTCGATGGGGTAACGGTGGCGAGGTACGAAGAGGGGCTGACGGATAACCTCCGCGACCTCTGCGGACGAGTCCACACCGGTCGTTACCGGCCACCGCCGGTGCGGCGCGTCTACATCCCCAAAGCCGATGGCGGCAAGCGGCCTCTCGGCGTGCCAGCGCTCGAGGACAAGATTGTCCAAAGCGCGGTGGCCGAGGTGCTGAGCGCCGTCTACGAGGCCGACTTCCTCGGGTTCTCCTATGGCTTCCGGCCGGGGCGGAATCTCACATGGCGCTTGATGCTCTGCATACGGCGATCATGAGCCAGCACGTGAACTGGGTGCTCGATGCCGACATACGCAGCTTCTTCGACTCGGTCGACCACGAGTGGCTGTTGCGGATGGTGGCGCACAGGATCGCCGATCCTCGCATCTTGCAGCTCATCGGGCTGTGGCTGCGAGCTGGCGTTCTTGAGAGCGGCGAGAAGCAAGAGACGGACAGGGCACGCCGCAAGGGGCGGGCATCAGCCCGCTCCTTGCCAACATCTTCCTGCACTACATCCTCGATCTCTGGGTCCACCAATGGCGTCGTCGCCATGCACGCGGTCGCATTGTGATCGCGCGCTACGCGGACGACTTCGTCATGGGATTCGAGAGCAAGGCCGATGCGCAGGAAATGCTCTTGGCTCTCAAGGTGCGGCTGGCCAGCTTCGGCCTGACGCTCCATGAGAACAAGACGCGGCTGATCGAGTTTGGCCGGTTCGCGGCCCTCTCGCGTCAGCGGCGGGGCGAGCGGCGGCCAGAGACCTTCGCCTTCCTCGGCTTTACCCACTACTGCGTGCGGACCCAAGATGGCCGGTTCATCGTGAAGCACAAGACGGAAGGGAAACGCTTGACGCGCAAGCTGACGGCGTTGCGCCAGGACGCCTGGCGGCTCATGCACGCGCCATTGGCCAAGCAGCACGAGTGGTTCGCCGCCGTACTGCGCGGGCACTATGGCTACTATGGCAGGCCGCACAACTATCCAGCGCTCAACGGCTTCTACCGCGAAGTGCGTCGAACCTGGCTGCGTTGTCTGAGGCGGCGCAGCCAGAAAAGTCGGCGCATGGGCTGGCCGGAGTTCGAGACCCTGACGGCACGCTTCCGCCTGCCAACTCCACGCATCACTCGCACATAGCGCAGGCGCGGATATGACGCGGGATACCCTCGGGAAGAGCCGGGTGCGGGAAAGCCGCCTGCACAGACCGCTGAGTAATACCTGCTGACGCCACGAGCCCGGTCTGGTCTCGGCCAAGGAAGTGATGCTTGCTCTGCCGAAGCAGGCCTGGCGCACGGTGACGTGGCGGGAAGGCTCAGCCAGCCAGCTGTCCTCGCGCTTTGCACGTGAGCGCGTCCGTGTCGGGTACAACAAGCTGGTCGCCGAGAAGCTGTCCCCGGAGTGGCTGTTGATCAAATGGCCGGAAGGTGAAGCAGCGCCCACAAAATACTGGCGCGCGACGCTGCCGAAGACCATCCGCTTCGAGCGTCTCGTCGACCTTGCCAAGCTGTGTTTGCGCATCGACCGGGACTATAAGGAGCTCAAGCAGGAGGTAGGGTTTGGCCGCTACGAAGGACGCTCAGATGCCTATCTGCTTCATCACGCGCAAATACAAACCGGTGACACAGGCGTTCGCAGGGCGCTTGTCGCGTTCCTCTGTCCGCGGTGGATAGAGCACGACGGTGTAGCTCTCAAGCGGCGTCGGAAGAGCACCATGGCAGAATGGTTCAGGTCTGTCTAAATCTTTGCGCAGTTTGAACGCCTGAGCCGCCTGAACGCTGGCTTCGCTGGCAGCGATGCGCCGTGCCCCTCGAGCGTTCGATCGCCTCTCGCCACTCGCTGAGCCAAAGGTGACGAATATTCAAGCTGCATAGTCTTCGATTAAGCGCAGCATTTCGGCCGTATGAAGCCTCAAATCGGCCAAATCCAACCTTAGCGCTCGGCGATATTCGACCCGTACAGCTTTCCGGCTGACCAAGGTCGCGCGAAGGGCGGGGTTCAAGGAAGTGGATCCGCTGGGGTCGGCCGGGACTACTCACAATCTTTTGCAAAAAAATCGAGGGAGTTACGTCCATGCGCTTGTTTGCCGCTGCGCTTGCAACTGAAACCAATACCTTCTCGCCTATGCCAACTAGCCTCGACTCCTACAAAGAGTGCGTCTTCCTGCGGCCCGGCGAGCATCCCCAGGAAAGGCCGGTATTCGGGTCGGAGCCGCTCTGGGTGGCGCGCCGTAGGGCACTTGCCGAGGACTTCACCCTCATCGAAGGGAGTTGCTTTGCGGCCCAGCCAGCCGGCACAACGAATCGGCGCGACTACGAGTTCATGCGCAACGAGATTCTGGCTCAGCTTGAGGACGCACTGCCCGTCGACGGCGTGCTGCTGGGCCTACACGGTGCCATGGTGGCGCATGGCTATGACGACGTCGAAGGCGACATCCTGGAGCGTGTGCGCGCCCTCGTCGGTCCGAAATGCGTCATAGGCGTCGAGCTCGATCCGCATTGCCATCTGACGGCGAAGCGCGTGACGTCCGCCGACGTCATCGTCCTCTACAAGGAATTTCCCCACACAGACATGGTGGAGCGCGCCGAAGACGTGCTTGACATCGTGCTGAAGACGCTGCGAGGGCAGGTGAGGCCCGTCATGTCCCTCTATGACTGCCGGCAGCTGGGGGTCTATCCCACGACGCTGCCGTTGATGCGCGGCTTTGTCGACCGGGTCAAGGCGATGGAGGGCAACGATGGCGTGCTGTCGATTTCCATCGGTCATGGCTTTAACCTGGCTGACGTACCGGAGGTGGGCAGCCGCATCCTTGTCGTCATGGACAAGGACAAGGCGAGGGGCGATGCGCTTGCAACGGAGGTCGGCGAAGAGTTCATCTCAATGCGGGGCCAGACCGAGCCGATATACTATTCCGTCGATGGCGGGATTGACGCTGCCACCGAATTCGACGGCGAGCCCGTCGTTATAGCCGATCCCTCCGATAATGCCGGCGGCGGCGCGCCTTCCGACAACACGACGATCGTACGCCAACTCATCGAGCGTCAGGTCGAGAGGGCCGCAGTGGGTCCCATCTGGGACCCCATCGCGGTGCGGCTCTGCTTCGATGCCGGCGAGGGGTTTGAGTTCCCGCTGCGTTTCGGTGGCAAGATCGGCCCTGCCTCCGGCGTGCCGATCGATGCTATCGTGACTGTTGTCGGGCTCAGGCGCGATTGCTGGCAGAGTCACGGTTCAAGCCGGTCATCGCTCGGGGATTGCGCCGCGGTGCGCGTAGGTGGGGTCGAGATAGTGCTCGCCAGCACCCGGACCCAAGCGTTCGGTCTCGAGCTCTTCCGAAACGTTGGAATCGAACCGCTCGCTAAGAAAATCGTGGTCGTGAAGTCGACCAACCATTTCATGGCGGAGTATGGTCCGATCGCCAAGAAGGTTATCCACATCGATAGCGATGGCGCCTTGAACCGTGATTGCCGAAAAATTCCCTACACTCGTGTCAGGCGTCCGATTTGGCCGCTCGACGAAAAGACCAGCCCTGGTCTCATCATTTGAGAGGGACGGTGGTACCTCTGCCAAAGGGGTGGAGGCCGTGCGGTGAAGGCGATAAACCGCTGCCGGGTAAGAGCCTTAGCGAAAGCCTGGTGCAGGATACGTCTACGATCGCTCCGATTACGTGTTGCGCTATGAACCCACCGACCGCATTGCCGGTGGCAAGATCGACCGGTTCACCTACGTTAGCGTGCCGGATGCGCAGGCCGCGATCGCCGCGGTGCAAGCGGGCTGCCACCAGGCGATTTTGCACGGTGCCAGCCAGGTGGACTATCTTAAAGCAATCGTCACCAATCCCAAATACTTTAGGCCCTCGTCACTCGTCGCCTGCGGCATGCCGATGGAGAACGATGCGAATAGCGGTTGGTTCACGCCCGGCCTAAACTATGCCAAGGCGAAGCAACTCCTGAAGGAGGGCGGCGATGACGGCCGACCCGACCAGCTGGCTTATCAGTAAAATCGCTGCGGACTTGCCGGGCAGATGCGCCGCGCGAGGGCAATGTGTAGCTGGAGCTGATGGACTGGGGCGCTGTGACGCGCCGCGCCAGCAAGGCATCTCCTGGCCAGCGCGGTTGGAATGTCTTCATTACCTGCGGTCGGCAGACTTCACAGGTGACATTTGGCGAATAACGAGAGAACCGCTTTTTGGCTGAGATGAGCAACACTCAGGAGCTATGCATCAAACGGGCGCTCGCCGAGGCACTCCACGAGTTCAAGAAGATAGCTTGGGATGCACGCCAACATAAAGGGCATGCTGCGACCCGCGACCCAACACGAAATGAACGTGATCAACGTCGGGACCGCCGCCATCCGCATCGCGTCAAAGATGCATAGGGCTGCTGTGAACTCTTCTTGCACAACGAGCCGGTGCGTTCTTTCGCCACGTTCACGCCAGACTTGCATGATCTGGCCGACTGGTTGAGAGCCTGCGGCGTGACCAGCATCGCGATGAAAATCCACTCAGGCCCATATGATCCTCGTCCACGAGATTCTGGAGGAACACGGGTTAAATCGTGGTAAGGTGCTTTCTTCACATACTCCAAGGTATCGGAGTCGGGCAGCCGCACTGTTGCGGTTAGCGGCCACAACGGTTACAGCTCTCCGCGCGTTCTATCTTCGGCTAGCCGTGTGGATCGAGCGCTTGATGCACCGCCACTGCATCCGCGCCATCATGGCGCCGCCGACGGCCGCCATGGCGCCCGATTGCCCCGAACCTCATCGCCCGCAACTTCACCGCCGCGGCGCCGAACCGGCCCTTGCCTCGCCGACATCACCTACATTCCGACCACTGAGGGCTGGCCCTATCTTGCCCCTCATCGACCTGCTTAGCCGCAAAATCGTCGGATGGGCGATGCGCGATGGTCTACGGGCCGAACTGGCTTCCTCTGCCCTAGGCGATGGTGATAGCGGGAACAGCCGCATACCGAATTGATCTACCACTCCGATCCCGGTTTGCAGGCCGGACCCAAATCATCGTCGCTACACTCTGAAGTTGGAGCTTGCGATGAACACTGCAAGTCGGCGATCGGCGAGCCTCATTAGGCCGGGATGATCGGCTGTGGCAGGACGGGATGAACAGAATAGATTTGGCGTGCGATTGCCACGGGCTGAGCAGCGAAGTGTCTCCGCCATCCCGGCCAGCTCCGACGACGCGAGTGCTCCCGCCAAGCCCTTTTTTGGCTCGGGCCGTGTCCATATGCAGATGCACATCCTAGGAAATTTGGAGAGACCTCCAAAACACTGCGATTCCCTATTGTGCAGCAGATCCGATTCGCTATCTCAAGCGACAGCTGGAGTCCAACTATATTGTCGGCTTCGCGACGCTTTCGTGCCCTGCCCAAATTCGGCCATGTCCGTGTAAACGCTTAGCCTACTTCCGTCGCAGTTCTACCAACCTGGCACAAATTTTGATCCATCTGTTGGGAGAGAGCAAGACCTCCCGAAAATGTGCGACTATGCAGGTGCGATAACACACCGCGTGATGGTTAGGGGACACGCCTGCGATTGGCCCGTCCAGTAATGAAAAGATGACAACTGATGTCAGGTCTGCAGAAAACAGGTGCTGCGCATGCAGACGGCGAGCCAGCTCCCGCGACACGCTGCGGAGGTGTTCGTCAGCCTGGAGATATGTCCCCCGTTTTCGGTCGCTTCATCTCGTGGGGCAACTTGGCCGATCATGTGATGCACAGCTTAAGTTGCCCTTCCGCAGGTCACGCGCCCATCACTTGCTATTTCGGGCATTTGCAAGACAAAAAGGAGTGCCAGCCGGCTGCTACTCCTAAAGAACTTGCCGGTAACGATGCCAAATCATTCTAGCAGCAGAAGGGGAGCTAGGGTCAATAAGGTGCTTCGCGACCGGTACAGCTCCCTTGATTGAGGCAGGGTCCTCCGGATGAAGCCACTGGTCTTAATCTGTTCGCGTGATGCTGAGCTCTACCTTTTTCTCAGCCACGTCCTCCAAGCGGATGGCTTCACGACCCAGCTGGTTGGGAGCGTTTGCGAAGCCGTCCAGCAAACGAAGGAGCGGGAGCCGCGGGTCATTCTGCTCGACTGTCAACCGTCGAGTGGTACAGTCTCCTCGATTTGTACTCGGCTCAAGAGTGAGGCGACAACTGCCCAAGTCCCCCTAGTCGGACTAATCGCTCCAGGCGCCGAGGATCAGCACCTCGATCTTCTAAGAGCCGGGATTGACGAGAGTTTCGTACGGCCTTTCGCCCCAACTAGGTTGCTCATCTATCTTCGGAGGAAGTTGACGATGCCGTCGGCTTGGCCAAAAGGAGGCCCGGCCGGGGCTTTGACTTACGGCGTTCTTGAAGTGCGACCTGCCAGCCATCGGGTGTGCTGCAACGGATATCAACTCCATCTAAGCCCTATCGAATTTAACCTGCTTTTCCACCTGATTAAGAGTCCAGGTAAATTATTCAGCCGCGAAGAGTTGATCGCCGCAGCGTGGCCCGACAACATCCATGTCGGCGCACGTGCAGTCGATGTTCACATAAGCCGACTCAGAAAGGCACTGTTACCTCACAACATAATCCGAACCGTGCGATCCGCTGGCTATGCTCTTAAAGAGCATGAAACCTGACGCGATCATCTGCCGCCGCGACCGAGGGTATCGTTCTCAGCGTGTCTAGTGCTCAAAGTGTGCATCAATCAGCGGTCCCCAAGCTCGGCGGTTGTTCAGCTCGGCAAGTGCCAGTCACTTGAATAGAGATCGCCACATACGTCTTCCGGCGATTTCTGGCAGAAGCGATTGACGAGAGCCAAAATCTTAGGCCTTGCGTTTGTCTGCCGTTCCAGATGGCCCGCATCTTCACGGGCCACAGGTCAGATGGTTGCCGCCGCCCGGGCGGCTCGAGGAAGGCGTCTTCCGCTGGCCGAAGATCGAGGATGGCGTGATGCGTCTGTCGGCGGCGGAATTGTCGGCGCTGCTCGAAGGACTTGATTGGCGGCGTGTCCACGCGGCACAGGAGACGGTCGTGCCGACGCAAGCCGGATAATTGTGGGCCGCGCTGCGGCGACGTGAATCAGCGGCATCGAGCACGTCGTCAGGCGGGTGCGAATATGCTCTGATTTGCCGGTGAGCGATAACCTTCCTGATGATCCCGAGACGCTGAAGGCGATGCTGCTTGCCGAGCGGCACGAGAGCGAGCGGCTGCGCCAGATCATCAAGGAGCTGCAGCGTCATCGCTTTGGCCGGAAGGCCGAGTCGCTTCCTGAGGAGCAGATGCTGTTAGGCCTCGAGGACGTCGAGCAGGTCGCAGCCTCTGCCGAGGCCGGTCAGGACGAGATAGCCCCGGAAGGTCGGACCGAACGCGCACGCAAGCGCCGCAACAATCGCGGAGCACTGCCGGCCCATCTGCCGCGGATCGAGGTCGTGGTCGATATCGACGGCAGGACCTGTCCCTGCTGCAAGGGCGACCTGCACCAGATCGGCGAGGACAGGAGCGAGCGGCTGGACATGGTGCCGGCCCAGTTCCGCGTTGTCGTCACCCGGCGTCCCAAATACGCCTGTCGCGCTTGCGAGGATGGCGTCCTGCAGGCCGAGGCTCCGGCCCGGTTGATCGAGGGCGGACTGCCGATGGAGGCAACCGTCGCCCAGGTTCTGGTGTCCAAATATGCCGATCACCTGCCGCTCTATCGGCACGTCCAGATCTATGCCCGCCAGGGCATCGCTCTCGATCGATCGACGCTAGCGGAGACTGGGTTGACATGGTGCCGGCCCAGTTCCGGCACCCGGCGTGCTGCCGATGGAGGCAACCGTTCCATCTGCGCCCGCTGCATGAGCGCCTTCTCACGGTGCTTCGCGCGAGGTCCAAGCTGTTCGCCGACGAGACGACGGTGCCGGTGCTCGATCCCGGTCGAGGGCGCACCAAGACTGGCCAGCTCTGGGCCTATGCCGCCGACGACAGGCCCTGGGGCAGTCTCGATCCGCCCGGCATTGCCTATGTCGATGCACCCGACCGCAAGGCCGAGCGGCTGTTCAGCCATCTTGCCGGCGTCAAGGGCGTCCTGCAGGTCGATGGCTACAACGTCTACCCAAAGCTTGCCGAACGTGGCGAGGTCGAGCTCGCCTTCTGCTGGGTGCACATGCGGCGCAACTTCTACGAACTCGCGACAGCCGGCCCCGCGCCGATCGCAAGCGAGGCGCTGAAGCACATTGCAGCATTCTATGCGATCGAGAAGGAGATCCGCGGTCGCAGCGCGGAGGAACGTCGCCTCGTGCGGCAGCAGAAGAGCCGACCACTGGCCGATGCCTTCGAGGTATGGCTGCGCGCCAAGCTGGCTCTCATCAGCCAGAAGATCAAGCTCGCCGACGCCATCCGCTACGCCCTCTCGCGCTGGCAAGGACTGACGCGCTTCATCAATGACGGCCGCATCGAACTCGACAACAACACCGTCGAACGATCAATCCGTGGCATCAAGCTCAGTCGCAAGAACGCGCTGTTTGCCGGATCCGACGGCGGTGCCGAACACTGGGCTGTCGTCGCGTCCCTGGTCGAGACTTGCAAGCTCAACGACCACGATCCGCTCGCGTATCTCACCGACGTCCTGACCAGGATTGTCAACGGGCATCCCAACCGCGACATCGACCGGCTACTGCCCTGGGCCTACCGCGCTCAAGCCCTCAAAGCCGTGGCCTGAGAACGACGCTTACGGTTCAGCGGCGCGGCGTAGAGTTGCAATGACGATGCCGGGCGAGCCCCTCGCGGCATACGATGTGCGCCAGCGAAGAACCGATCAAGCCGATGGACGGGGCGAGCTTTGACCAGATTTCAGGAACTCGGTGGCCGCGGCGGTCACGTCCGATTGGCACTTCGTTTCCGATAGTCATCCGCAGAGCATTCATAACAGGAGCCTGAAACTCTTCGAATGAGCCCGGAGCGTGAGATAATCGTCGACCGCTTGCGGACATACGGCTTGATCTCCGCCCAACTGATGGACTATGGCTCTCCTACTTTCAATGCATCGCTAATGATGATTATTGTCGCTTATCGGGCGCAGCGTGCGCCTGGCGTCAAGAGCCGCAGATTGTTTCGGTTCGCCAAGAGCCGGAAATGGTGTGATCGACCAATCGATCAAGGCGAGCGCACGCTGAAGTATCGCCGCGCTCGTAGCACGGCTGGGTGAAGCAGCGATGACATGCCCCATAGAGTCTTGGTAATCGTTCCTCCTGACGATTGGCGTTTTGGGTTTAACATGCAATTTGACCTCGACGACACCTGGCACAGCGGCTGCCCGACTCTCGCCATTGATCCATTCGAGGACGCCATCGCGATCAGGAATTAGATACTGCCCAGCCACACTGAGCGAATGCTTTCTGCGAAGATCGCACTCCTCGCCGATAACAAGCTTAATGTGCTCGGTTACGGGATCGATTCCGTAGGCCACCCGAACCGCATGAGGACCGCCGCCAAGACGCGGATTTACTTCAATGACGACTGGGCCACGCTTTGTCCAGCGGAATTCAACGTTCGTTGGTCCCCAACCCAGGTTGAGAGCTCGCAAGCAGCTCAGCGAAACATCGGCAATACACTTATGCTCTTCATCAGTCAGCGGAGCTGGGAAGATGCGCCCACGGAAGACGAAATGCGGTGGGGGGCCGAAGGTTGCGGCACCAATCCCAA
This sequence comes from Bradyrhizobium sp. USDA 336, assembly GCF_044908355.1. NCBI lineage: Bacteria > Pseudomonadati > Pseudomonadota > Alphaproteobacteria > Hyphomicrobiales > Nitrobacteraceae > Bradyrhizobium > Bradyrhizobium sp. USDA 336. The sequence continues at coordinate 7,659,733 of NZ_JBIYDC010000002.1, forward strand.
TTAACTCACTTCCCATTAGATGAGCGCAATAATAGGGGCCCTGTGCAAATTCTTCGACTAATATCCTTGGCGAGGGCCGCTCGCCCAACAGATAGGCCGTATGATGGGCTAACTCATCGACGCTGCGACACAAACGGACGCCGCTGCTGCCACAGCCTATCGTGGGCTTAAGGATCACCGGCAGGCCGATCTCCGCCGCAACGCATTCTACGTCCGTAGCATTCAGCGCCAACCGATAAGCAGGTATTGGAACGCCGGCCTCCGAGAGAAGCCGACGTTGGGTGAATTTGTCGCAGCATTGTTCAACCGACGTGGTGGTTTGGTCCTGGCAGATCGAAATGCCGGCAGAGCTTACCAACTGTCGCATAGACCGCTTCCTCGGCGCTAGTAACACCAGCGATTTCATAGGTGTCACGTAGCCGAACGCATTCGTCAATCAGCGCATCTTGATTGTCTGTATCCACGCGGATTGCATCAATGCCCTCTGCCGCGAGATAGTCGTATTGAGCTGGATTAGCTGACAGCGTAATTGGATGAAGTCCAAGACGTTGGGCCGCTTGGACATATAGTAGGCCATTGTTCGTTGTACCTTCAAGTAGAATAAGAGCTCTTCTTCTGGCCATGGCTATCAACTCCAAGATTGCATGCTGTACGAGGGTCCAGCATAAATTCAGCCGTGCCCTGCGATGAGCTTGTCATCAAATTTGGCGGGGAGCATGCCATATCAGCGATGTCTAGTCCGTAAAGGTTCTGTAAAATTGTATGAAGGATTTGTTGCGGCGGTTCCGCGCGGGGCAGTCGAACACCAACATCTCGGCGGAGCCCACGCTTGCGCCTATTGCGGGCAGCCCCATTGCCGCCATGATGATCTGTCGGTGTGCGTTCCACGTTGGATGAGCCGAGTCACAAATGCGGCGAGCCCAGGCTTGCACGCGTTTCTGCTGTGAAAAGCCGACATGTGGTGGACGTCAGCGTGCGCACATAAGTATCGCCCCTTCAAATGCCGAAAAGGGTGGTCTTGCCGCCGGGCTGCCTCGGGAGTATTTCCGGATCGCCGCAACGTCTCGCTCGTTACTGAAGACCGATATGTTCGACACGCACAGTCGTCCGGTGCGGTCCGCCGATGCCGAGCATCGACCTAAAAGCCGATAGGCCTTTGCGAATGCATCGACCAAACCTCTTGAATGCGTTCATTGATCGCGAAGGGACGAACAAATCTCCGGGGAGGAGGCGTAAGCTGGAAGTCCTCGTATGCGGCCTTAGCTCTAGAAACGCTCGAAGCGCCGTCTTGCCGAGCCGAACACGCTCACGTAAGCCCCAGCAGCCGCAGAATGAGCTACTGCCGGTTTGATGGACAGCAGGTTAAGCTAATCCCATCTTGCGCTCGAACTCAATCGGGGGCTGAGATAGCTATGGTGGAGGACCTGCGCATCGTGTTGTAAAATCTTTCGATGTAGTTGAATACATCTGCTCGTGCCTCGTCTGTGGTTCGGTAGATCTTTTGCCGGCCCGTTCGGTCTTGAGCGATGAGAATAAGCTCTCCATCGCCGCGTTGTCCCAGACGTTGCCGGAACGGCTCATGCTGCAGAGAATGCCGTGCTCGGCCATCAAACGCTGGAATTGCTCGCTGCTGGTAGGCGCTGTTCAGCAGCCACCTACCGGATGACGGGACGATCTGCGAGTCTGCGGTTCGGTTTCGACCGTTAGGCTTAGAATGGACACAGTGCATACTGCTATCACGGAGCCGGTGCGGCGGCTTGAGGTCTTCACCGGAGCCGGTCGTCGGCGGAAGTGGAGCGACGAGGACAAGGCGCGGATCGTCGCGGAGATCGTGGCGAGTGGCGACTCGGTGTGTTCCGTGGCTCGACGGCATGAATTGTCGCCGCAGCAGCTTTTGGCTGGCGGCGTCAGTTGCGAGAAGCCGCAGGTGGTCATTAAGAGGCGGACGAAGTACAGTTTGTGCCGGCGGTGATGGACGCTGTGGTGCCGGCGCCGACTGCTCACCGGGAGCGCAAAGCGGTACGTAAGCCAGATAGCCGGATCATCGAGATTGAAGTCCACGGAATGGCGATCCGAGCCGGTCGTGGAGGGGACACGGCGATGATTGCCTCGATCGTTCAGGCGCTGAAGGCGAGCCGGTGATCGGTCCGTCAGGCGCGGTCCGGGTGATGGTGGCGACCAAGCCGGTAGACTTCCGCAAGGGCATGGAGCGTCTTGCGACCCTGGTGCGCGAGAGCATGGGTGCAGATCCATTCTCGGGAGCTGTCTATGTGTTCCGGGTCAAGCGAGCGGACCGGATCAAGCTGGTGTTCTGGGATGGAACGGGCCTGTGCCTGTTCGCCAAGAGGCTTGAGGATGGGATCTTCCGCTGAGCGAAGATCGAGGACGGTGCGCCTGTCAGTGGCGCAATTGTCGGCGCTGCTGGAAGGACTCGACTGGCGGCTTGTGCACGAGGCTTGGGAGACGCCGGCGCCAGCGCAGCCCGGATAGCCGTTGGCAGTGCTGCGGCGAAGTGAATCAGGAGCCGCCGAACGCGTCGCAAGATGGCGGCGAATATGCTCTGATTTGGGTGTGAGCGACGCCCTGCCTGACGATCCCGAGACTCTGAAGCGATGCTGCTTGCCGAGCGGTGCGAGAGCGAACGCCTGCGTCAGATCATCAAGGAAATGCAGCGACACGGGTTTGGCCGGCGGGCGGAGACGCTACCCGAAGATCAGATGCTGCTGGGCCTGGAAGACATCGAGCAAGTCGCCGCGTACGGCGAGACGGCGCAGAACGTCAGTGCACCTGAAGGCCGCGATGCGCGAGCTCGCAAGCGCCGCGGCAACCGTGGCGCGTTGCCGGCGCACCTGCCGCGGATCGAAGTCACCCTCGACATCGAGAACAAGACCTGTCCCTGCTGCCAAGGCGAGTTGCACCGGATCGGTGAGGACAACAGCGAGCGGCTGGACCCGGTCCCGGCGCAGTTCCGGATCCTCGTGACCCGGCGGCCCAAATACGCCTGCCGGGCCTGCGAGGATGGCGTCATGCAGGCGCCAGCCTCGGCTAGGCTGATCGAGGGCGGTTTGCCGACCGAGGCTACCGTCGCCCAGGTGTTGGTCTCCGAATATGCCGATCACCTGACGCTCTACCGGCAGGCGCAGATTTATGCCCGTCAGGACATTGAGCTCGATCGTTCAACGTTGGCGGACTGGGTGGGACAAGCAGCCTTCCACCTGCGTCCGCTGCATGAGCAACTCCTCGGCAAGCTCAGGCAACCGCAAAAGCTGTTCGCCGACGAGACGACAATGCCGGTGCTTGATCCGGCCGCGGACGCACCAAGACCGGTCAGCTCTGGGCCTATGCGGCAGACGACCGACCATGGGGCGGCGTCGGTCCGCCGGGCGTCGTCTATGTCTATGCCCCCGATCGCAAAGCCGATCGACCGATCGTTCATCTTGCAGGCTTCAAGGGGATCCTGCAGGTCGACGGCTATGCCGGCTACGCCAAACTCGCTGAGCGGGGCGACGTTGAGCTTGCGTTCTGTTGGGCGCACATGCGCCGCAACTTCTATGAGCTCGCAACACCTGGCCCGGCACCCATCGCAAGCGAGGCGCTCAAGCACATCGCCGAGTTCTACGCGATTGAGAAGGACATCCGCGGCCGCGGCGCCGAGGAGCGTCGCCCCGTGCGGCAGCAGAAAAGCCGGCCGCTTGCCGATACCTTCCAGAAATGGCTACACGCAAAACGCGCCCTGATCAGCCAGAAGGGCAAGCTCCCCGACGCCATCCGCTATGCACTCTCACGCTGGGAGGGTCTGACGCGCTTCATCGATGATGGCCGGATCGAGCTCGACAACAACGCCGTCGAACGTTCGATCCCTCCGATCACGCTCAATCGAAAGAATGCGCTGTTCGCAGGCTCCGACGGCGGTGCCGAGCACTGGGCAATCATCGCCTCCCTGGTCGAAACCTGTAAGCTGAATGACGTCGATCCGCTTCCCTTACCTAACCGACGCGCTCAGCAGCATCGTCGATGGTCATCCAAACCGGGACGTCGACCAGTTACTGGCCTGGGCTCATCGCGCTCAAGCCCTCAAAGCCGGGGCCTGAGAACGATGCTTACCGTAACCGACGAATACGAAACAGGCCGAGAGAGCGACGGATGAGCAAGTTCCGTTCGCGGCTCATAATTCAAACCATACTGTCATTGTGGTGCGAAGTGCCCATTCGTGTGCAGTTTGTGACAGGAGCACAAGAACTCTTCAGGTTCAAAACCGCGCGTGGTGGGGCGCCGCGTAGTGTTTCAAAACGCAATCCGACGGATATGCCGCTGACACTGTTGGCACGGCCGTTGCTGGTGAGGTACTTCAACACTGAAGGAAGGCCGAGTGCACCCGATGAGCAGCACGAACTCCTAGTCACCGTCCCGTAGACCCGTTGACCCGTTTCCGAGGAGTACCAAGGTCGCACATAAGTCGAGCGATCTTTGCAATGAATCTGGTTTGCCAGGAGTCACCTATGGAAGAACATTCAAATGAAATCGTTAGTCATCCGGTTCAGCAGGGTACTAGCTATGACACAGTAGGTTCGATTGCAACGAACGTTGCTGACGGGTTCACCATGGTAGCCGTTGGAGACCTCCTCGTGACGCGGCCACTGACTAAAGGACAACATCCCGGCTTCGATGATATCGTCAAGATCCTTCATAATGCTGATGTCACGTTTGGCAACATTGAAACGAACATTTTTGATATCCGATCGTTTAAGGGAAGTCCGCAGGCTGAATACGGAGGTGCGTATGTCATTAGTCTGCCAGGGCTTGGACCTGATTTGAAAGCGATGGGATTCAACATCATGAGTCGCGCGAACAACCATTCGCTTGACTGGGGCGTTGAAGGAATGCGAGAGACCGGCCGTGTGCTCGATGAGAACGGAATCGTCCATGCAGGTGCGGGCGAAAATCTCTCACAAGCCGGCGCCGCTCGCTTTCTGGAGACCGCCCGCGGTCGCGTGGCATTGCTGTCATTTGCATCCACGTTCACGCCGCTGTCTCGTGCGGCAGATCCCGCGGGCGAGGCGCCAGGCAGGCCAGGACTCAACCCCCTTCGTTTGGCGCGAAGCGTCGTGATTCCGCCCGAGATGCTCGAGAGCTTGCGGCGCATTCGCGATGTATTGCCTGGCCTTCGGCCTGACGGTGAGGGTCCAAATAGGGTCGACCTGGCTGGAATGACATTCAGGACCGGGGACAAGATCGGTTATACCTATGAAGTCGACCCGCGCGATGTCGCCGGCATTCTACGAAACGTTCGCCGGGGCAAGCAGTTCGCTGACTTCTGCATAGTCACAAATCACGATCACGAGCCTGGGAATTGGAGCCAAGAGCCGCCTGATTGCGAACAATCGTTTGCGCACAGGCTGATTGATGCCGGAGCGGACGCTTACGTTATACATGGACCGCATCAGTTGCGGGGCATAGAGATCTACAAAAACCGGCCGATATTTTACAGTCTTGGAAACTTCATCATGGACGGCCTTCATACCCCGGTTGGCGCTGACATGTTTTCCGCTTATGGTAAGGATCCCCGGACCGATACGGATGCTGAGGTGACCGTGAAAGAAATGGAAGAATTTTTAGATCCAGTTTTCTATGAAAGCGTCGTCACCATCGGCCGATTCCTGCAGAACCAACTTGCCGAATTGCGTCTCTTTCCGATTGAGCTTGGTTACTCGAAGAGATTTGCTAACCGAGGAGTCCCGCGGCTCGCGTGCGGGCCCAAGGCAAAATTCATTTTAGAGCGTCTGCAGAAGCTTTCGGAACCATTTGGGACCCAGATTACCATCGCGAACGACGTCGGTGTCATCACGTTGCTGCCCGGCTCGCCGCGATGATGCGGCTCGCATGCGGCTTTGACGGCTTCGCTCGGATGGTTTCGTTAAGTTAAGCGCTCCAGACTTGAAAGCGTGCTATGCGCGCGCGTGTTCCGGATTGAAGCGCGCCTGGTAGGCGTCAGGCAGCCTGCGCAAGTGCTGCCTTCTTGCAAAGACGAGCCACCCATCGGCAAAAGGAGCGAGCGATCTCGGGATGCGCGCTTCGATCCACAGCATAGGCGCGATATAGCATCCCACTTGGAGCGCGTGAGCCGGGGATGACTTGCAAGGCGCCCCCTCGCACCAGATCACTGACGATGATCTCTGGTGCGACAAGAAGGCATTTTCCTGTCATGACTGCCGGCAGAGCAAGATAGTTGTGATCATAGCGCGCGCCCGCTCGTATGTCGTTTGAGGACAGGTTCATGGCCCTCAGCCATGTGGGCAGGATGTCGGGACGCGATGTGATATTCAGTATCGGGGTTGAGCGAACGATCGAGAGCTCTCTGCCCGCGACCAGATTTGGCGGCCCGACGCATACCAGCTCCTCATTGTAGATCTCCCAACTGTCGGCGGGTTCGATGACGGAAAGGTCACGTGTAATCAATATGTCATAGTCATCCGAAGATGTCGGCGGCGAGAGCGAGCTGACGACGTCCACGATAACACCGCCCGATTCAGCAGAGAAAGCTTGCAGATTTGGAATCAGAAGCGATGAAGCAAAAGTCGATAGTGATGTGCGGACGACGATCCGATTGGTGCCCGCGGCCGCCCGCCGCCGCATTCTCTTGGCGGTGAAGCCGACTGTCTCGAGCGGTTCAGAGACTGCGTTAGCGAATAACCTTCCGAACTCGGTCAAATCACTGCGTCGGCCGCGCCGCGCGATTAGGTCCGCACCCAGATAGTCCCGCAGTACGGACAAATAGCGGCTGACTGAGCTCTGTGTTGTTCCCAAAGTGGTGGCGGCGCGCGTGACGCTGCCTTCGCGGGCGACGGTCACAAAAGCGCGGATGGCGTTTAAAGGAACTTCATCGTCTTGAGCCGCCATTGTCTGCTCCGGCGCCAGAATGAACATCCATCACATTATTCGATGTCCACAGCGGGATTGCCGCATATCAAGGGTCGGCTGCGCACAAAATCGGCGTGGGAGCGCATTAATACTTGGTCACCGCGCAGGATCGGCGTCAACGGCTCGGTGCTGTCAGGGCGGCTAGGTCCTTTTACGGCGTGTCGGCTTCGGCTTGCGACCTTTAGGTAAGGTCGCGGGTGGCGGCGCACCCTTGGATGGCCGAACAAACAGCTCGGAGACAGCAACGTCGAGCGTCTCGGCAAGGCGATCGAGAAGATCGATTGTCGGGTTCGCCTGTTGGCGCTCGAGACCGCTCATATAGGAGCGATCAACACCTGCATCATAGGCCAATTGCTCTTGCGGAATACCGCGCTGGACGCGGATCCGGCGCACATTGTAAGCCACAAGCGCACGAGCTCTCATGCGCGAACGCAGCCATTTCGATGGTCATCAAACCACAGGCTATAACCGACATAAAAACGTCAACAAATTGGGGGGGCCATCGAATTATTCGATGAGTGTCACCGAATCGTTCCTCGACGCTACTGGGCGGCCCGCATAGGCGCTGGTATGTCGCCCCCTACGATTGCGGCGGCGCAGGTTTGCTGCGCTGACCGGAGCTCCGTCGTTACGCTGGCTCGGCAGCGTTCGATTCCGCTGCCCCATTTGCGCTAATAGCCTCGAGCCAAACGCCGAGAGGGAGCCGATGGCCCTCCATTCAACGAAATGGAGTGCAGCCCTCAAGAATGCGCCAGCCCAAACCATCGAGATTGCAGCGACCGGGTTGCGGAAAGGCGCGCGAATTGCCTCAGATGAACCCTGGAGGCCGGACAGCGCCTCGACAGCTGCATATTGCGCGATCGAGCTCCTTGGAAAAGGGTTCGACTCTGGACGAGATTGATGGCCTCGACAAGAGTCAAAGGTCCTACGCCATACAGAACGCACCAGCCGGTCATTGCGTCGGCCTCCGAACCGCCGTTGCCCCAGTCTCGAGGCTTGCAAACGTCGCGTTGAAAACGACCTGCTTCGCGCCGCAGAAAACATGGTCTGATCGATACTGGAATTGAGCCCGTGATCGCGACTGAAATCTCGCTGACTGGCCAGCTGTCTGCTCCCTACGAGCGCGGTGCCTTTCGTCGGCCGACGTGGATTGCGCAGATGCCGGCCTCGCACGCAGCAAGTGAGGTTTCGAAATCGGATTCGCCCTGACCGAGTGTGATCACCTCCGCGCCTTGTTCGCATAGCTCGGCGGCTCGCGTCGTCATTGGCCTCGACTTCCAGAGCGACGGACAAGGCCTCGAGCCGTAATGAGAGACAATGGGAGCACCTGAAGTTTGACGCAGCATTGTTGACGGCTTCCACTCGTTGGCAAAGTCGCGATAACAGACATTCGGTTTTGTTGAATGAAATGATCGCAGGTTGCGATGCCTTGCGTCGTACCTGTGTCGATACGGGGAGCGGTCCTCGAAGTCGATAGGGGCGTCAGGGACCCCTGGTACACGCGGCTGGACAGGAAACTAATCGAAGTACTAGTTTGTGGTGCAGGAACCGCTTGCGTGATGGCAAGCACTGACAGTTTGAAAGCCTCCGCGATCCGCGGCACCGCACTGCAGTGCCCGACGAATGTTTCCATCGTCATCGACCAGGACACGTGTCCCCGGCCCACGGGCTTTGGCTCATTCGAGCCCGAGCTAGATCGTCGCTCGCCTAATCCTGTCTGCTATGGGACAGGGAATACCAAGCTTGCGTTCGGCGGCTCACAACATCAAGTCAGTTTTCTGACGGCGCGAACTGCGCAATTCGTGTTCAAACTCCGACAGCGGCACAAAGCCCGGCGGATTCAAAACACTGCTCGCCGTGAAGTGCCGTTGAGCTATTCATGCGCAATTAGGCCTTAATGCGCGCAGACGATGCTGGCACGGACGTTGCTACTCGGTGCAGCAGTACTGAAAGTGCTGAGCACACCCAGATGCGAGTCGAGCGATGCTTTCCTTCCTTGAACTGATGTGGCCCGCTTGTGAGAGGACGAGCTTGTTGCTTGTGAGTTTGTGTGTCGTCGCGCTTAGCGCGGCGACACCGGCAATCGCTGCGCATCTCGCTGAGCAGCCCGTCTACACCAAGGCACCACCCCTCGCGGTCGGGGGCGCGATCAGAGATCAGCTGGCGCAAAACGTCGCGCAACCTCTGACAATAATTTTGGAGAGTAACATGGCGCTGGGCTTAGAATCCCCAGCTCCCCCGATCAAGGTGGAGAACTGGCTGCGTGGTCAGCCCCTCACGAGCTTCCAGCCCGGGAAAGTGTACATCGTCGAATTCTGGGCAACTTGGTGCGCACCGTGTGTGGCGGCGCTGTCCGATCTGGTACAACTGCAAGAGAAATACAGAGATAGCGGAGTTGAGGTCCTCGGAATAGCAGCTTGTGAGCGCGCTCAAACAGCGGAAGAGGGCCGAAACAAGTTGGACGCTTGGTTGACCAAAAAGTTGCCGAAACTCAACTATCGGGTCGGTTTCGACTATACACGCGAAATGGACAAGCTTTGGATGGATTCCAGCTTTTCCGTCGGGATTCCCACCTCGTTCGTCGTCGACCGTGACGGCCACATCGCCTTTATCGGTTCCCCGACGCAACTTGATGACGTTTTGCCGAAGATTCTGACCGGCAGCTAGCGCATCAGCGATGAAGCGAAAGCCGCCGATGCAGAGCGGATCGCCAAGGGCGAACGCACAATGCCGATCTTCGCCAAACTGACGCCGGCGATCAAGGCGCAGGATTGGGCGAAGGCGCTTTCGGTGGTCGAAGAAGCCGTCGCTGTCCTGCCGGATGACGTGAACTTCCGCGTGCTCCATGCGGACCTGTTGCTTCACAAAATGCGCGACTTGCAGGCCGGCCTGCCGGTGATGCGGCAATTGGTTCGTGACGCGATCAACAAAAACTCCGCGGTGTGGATGGCCGAGGCGATGCGCCAACTCTTTGATCCGGCGAATGACAACTCTCATTTGCCGCAGGCCGAGCGCTTTGCGATGGGTAATGAGTTATCCGAACACATCCTGGCAGAAAATCCTCCGCGACGCGGCGAGGCCCTTAAGTTCCTGTCCTATCCGGCGGCCGCTCAGTATTATTACGAGAGCGGCAACAAGGATCGCGCAATCGAGTTGATCGAGGTGACGCTGAAGTCGCTGGACGGCTCCGCACCTATCCCGGACAACCTGAAACAGCACGTTATTTCGGTATTGGTTCAAACGCTCGCCAACTACAAGGGTGAGAAGGCTTGCTATGGGTCTTTTTGTGCGACTCCGCAACCCGGAGTTCCGCAAAGTACCAAGGCGCAAGCGCCGGAGGAGAGGAGATGAAGAAGGGTAACGATCTGAGCTGCTCACTGGTTAGTTCGTCCATTTATCCGGTGAGCCATCGGTGATTAATGATCAGCGAGCACGGCGGTGGATCGTTTGTGGCACGTTGGAAGTTCGGATTGCTATGACCTCCATCCGGATCGACGCGGAGGTGATCTTCCAGGTGAAGTCGCGCCGCGATTCCATAACGCAAAGTCTCTGGCGGTCATATGCTGAAAACTTCCTTCATCAAAATGCACCTTTGCGTACAGCCATGGCCGAGGCCGGAGCTACGTGGACCTCCCACGCTTTCTGCAGACGGGCAAAGATGAGTGGCGCCGATCCCGCCTACCTGGCTCACACAAGCTCGGATCGCGCAAGGCTGGCCGATGTCTCAGATCGATGCTCTCAGCCCGAGAAGCTCGCAAAGCGTGAGGCGCTTCAGCTAAACGTTTAAGCGAAGAGTGGGTGAAATGGGTAGAAGAGTTCGGCCGCAGCCGCCAGACTCCGGGCATTTATCGCATCCCTCGGACGGCGCGCCAAGCATTGGCCACATCGGGTCTGGATCGACCGGTTTTTACACCGCGTGTGCCACAAACCCATAGCGCCCATGACCAGTCAAGATGACAAACGACCCGCCGCAATCGGCTTGGTTCTCCCGTTTGCGTTGGAGCACTGGCTGAAGCAGCCAGTCCGTGCCACGATTATCCTCGTCGGCTTCTTAGGGGCGACGGTCGCCGACCTGTTCATGCCGGTCTATTCCGGGCGTCTGGTGGATGCATTGACGTCGGTCCCCTCCGACCAAGCGGCGCGACATGCCGCACTGATTGCGTTCGTTGGTATCCTCGCCCTTGGTCTGCTCTCGATTATGTTGCGGTCTACGGGCTTGCAGGCGATCGTGCCGTTCACGCTGAAGACCATGTCGGATGTGGCCCGTGGTGCCTTCATGCGCGTGCAGCGCTTCTCAACCGACTGGCACGCTAACTCGTTCGCCGGCTCGACCGTGCGTAAGATCACCCGCGGCATGTGGGCGCTCGACCTGCTCAATCATACGATCCTGATGGCGTTGTTGCCGTCGCTCGCGGTGCTCGTGGGCTCGACGATCCTGCTCGGCCTGCATTGGCCCGAGCTCGGCGCCGTGATCGGCCTCGGCGCCGTGATCTATGTCGCCATGACGACGGCATTCACGATCGGCTACATCGCGCCGGCGGCGCGCGTCTCCAACGCCTGGGACAGCAAAGTCAGCGGCACGCTAGCGGACGCGCTCACTTGCAATACTGTAGTGAAATCTTTCGGTGCTGAGGCGCGTGAGGATGCGCGGCTTGACGGTGTCGTCAGACGTTGGCGGGCGCGGGTGCAGCGCACCTGGCTGCGGTCCAACCGCACGAGCGCGGTGCAGCTCGTGATGCTCTTGTGTTTTCGTGGTTCGGTGATCGGCGGCGCCATCCTGCTGTGGATAGCGGGGCGCGCCTCTCCGGGCGACGTCACCTATGTGTTGACAAGCTATTACATCATCCACGCCTATTTGCGTGAAGTAGGGATGCACATCAACAATCTGCAGCGCTCGGTGAACGACATGGAGGAACTGGTTACTATCTATGGCGAGCCAATCGGCGTTGTCGATGCCCCCGACGCCAAACCGATCCACATTCACGGTGGGACGATCACGTTCGAGGACGTCACCTTCCTCTATGACGGCGATCGCGTGCCGCTCTACGACGGATTGTCGATCAACATCCGCGCCGGCGAGCGGATCGGTCTGGTCGGCCGCTCCGGCTCCGGCAAGACCACGTTCGTCAAGCTGCTTCAGCGGCTCTACGACGTCTCCGGCGGCCGGATCCTGATCGACGGCCAGGACATCGCGCTGGCCACGCAGCAGTCGCTGCGCAGCCAAATCGCGATCGTGGAGCAGGAGCCGATCCTGTTTCACCGCTCGCTGGCTGAAAACATCGCCTATGGCCGACCCGGCGCCTCCATGGCAGCGATCAAGCAAGCGGCGAGGCTCGCCAATGCGCATGACTTCATCATACGATCGGAAGGGCTACGGCACGCTGGTGGGTGAGCGCGGCGTAAATCTGTCGGCCGGCGAGCGGCAGCGCGTTGCGCTGGCGCGCGCGTTCCTTGCCGATGCGCCAGTGTTGATCCTGGACGAGGCGACGTCGAGCCTGGATTCGGAATCGGAAGCGCTGATCCAAGAGGCGATGGAACGGCTGATGAAGGACCGCACCTCGATCGTAATCGCGCGCCGCCTGTCGACGGTGCGCGGCCTCGACCGCGTCCTGGTGTTCGATCGCGGCCAGATCGTCGAGCAGGGCACGCATCCGGCACTGATCGTGCAACCCGGCGGCGTCTATCGCAGTCTGTTCGAGCGGCAGGCCGTCGAGTTCGGTCCGCTCTCGACGGATGGCCAGCCCTAAAATATGGTTGGCCGCATCTCCGTGGCCCTAGGGCTATTTGACCGGGCTGGAGGGACATGAAGCACGGCCTGATAGTCCCACATCCCGTTTACAATCTGGTGAGGGAAGCGTGCGTGAGCGTTGACGCAAGGGCACATGATTCTTTCAGACTTGGCCCGCAGATATGGTGGAGCCGGGCCGTCCGTTCGGCTTGAGCGATGTCCGCGGCGACAGCGCTCATCGATGGAAAGGTGATCTGGCCAACGCCATAACCCGACTGCCTTTTGCAAGCATACGCTCCGCACCTAAAGTAAATGCGACGTTCTCTGGCATTAGCCCATAACCATCGTGGATAACACGTCGGTATCATCGTCATCCGAGCATGGAACAACAACTGGGGCAGCGGAAAGCTGTTCCGCCGTGTCAAAGCGTCGCCAGGATTAGAAACTCGAGTCTTGGTTGACACTGAAGCAAGACTGACGAGAGGCCCTGGCGTGCGCATCGTGGCAGCTTTTCAAGAGTGCAAGGTTACGTGACAAAACCTGTCACGATAGATTAGAGGGGCTGCAGATATCGCTTTTCGGCCAATGCGAGTTCGTCATACCCCAGGAGATCGAAGATCTCGCTGACCGGGGCGATATGAGGTTTCAATGCTCGCATCGCCCTTCTGAGCGAGGATATCATCGCAGACACGCCGTGTTGCAGCTGCTGCAGCTCGCATAAGTGATCGGCCCAGATGACCGTGGAGATGCGCCCATCACGATAGGCTGAGAGCGTTCGATAGTATGTCGCCGGAACGATCAGGTAGCCGGTTCCGCCACTCGGTCACAAGCGAAAGCATTCGTCCGCGGTATTCTTTCGCGCGTGAATGAAGATTGCATCAGCTCCTGCGTCGGCATAGGCGTGAGCACGCAAGATGGCTTCGTTCAATCCATGGCCGGCGATCAGCGCTTCGATCCTAGCCGCGAGAACCAGGTTTTCAGCGACCGTATCCTTCGCAGCCCGAGAATTCGCCGGTGTCGGCGCGCGAATGCCGTTGCCCCATGAGCGAGTTCATCTTCAGCTGTCCTCAAGCGAGACGCGCGCCGCGCGATCCTGACGGAGTTTGCGTGCGAGGGGGCTTTATCGTTGAGATTGCCCATGCCCCGTCGCCGTCAACGACACAGGTGGCGCGGTCAAGGCCCCCTATGCGTTGGACGCTCCCGACGAGCTGGGTCCATAAGCTTCATTGGCATCGCCGTAGCCGAGCGAGCCAGCAATCGACAAGTCAGACGCCCAGAGCCCCTTGAATCCTGAGCGCTGAGAGATTGTGGCGGACAGGGCCTCATGCGCCTCCATCTCAAACGAGAGCTCACCAATCGAGAAGACCTGGGCGCGAAGTATTTCGACAGGCGATGGGCGAGTGCATTGAAGACCTGCGTTGGGCCGAGTGGATTGTGACGATACTTCATACAGAAGTCCTGGAGGCCGAGCTTCGATTGGCATAAACCTCACTGCTCGCATCTTTTTTTTGGTGAGTCCGATCAATGACCAGCCTTGGTAGTTGAGTGGGGCGATAAGAGCTTGCATTATCGCCGTAGGATTGGCGCCGAACGCGGGGCTGTTGTAATGGGTGAATCGGAGCCGACACGTTGGCTTGGTACAAATGAGGGCCTCGGCTCGCGAGCCAGGTGCTACGGCCCTTCACGGAGCATTCACCCCTTGCGGGAGAGGAACGCCTGGCTAAAAAGGTGATATTTAGCTCACATAGATGTTGAGCAAATATCGACTGCTAGGGTTGTCGGAAATACTGCTGTCGCGTTTTCGACATATGTCGCGATCCCGTCGATAGGGCTGCAGTTGAATCGCAGTCTCCTGGGAAGTGAGCCGGAAAATCTCCCAAAATCTTGGTCTGCCGCCAGAGTTTGCGGTGCCGCCGACTGGTATGGCATTTGCTGATCTCGTCCTACGTCCTCTCTGCTCCGGGAGAAACTCATGGCGGATGAAGAGATTGTTTTGTCGGCACGGGAAAGACAGTGCTTACGATGGGTCGAGGAGGGGAAGACATCCTGGGCCATCGGAGTCATCCTGAAAGTGAGCGAGAACACCGTCAACTTTCATGTAAAAAATGCAATGCGAAAGCTGGAAACGAGCACCCGTATACAATGCGTCGTCAAGGCGCGGCGCCTGCGTCTTATTGAGTAGCGGCCGCGGTTCCGTTGCCGATGCTGCAGATCTAGCGAAATGTAAGCGGCGACTGTGGTTGCTGCGGCGGAATGCGATGAAATTTCATGTCTGCAGCTGTATAGCCATAATACGGCGTTGTTACTATGAATAGGGCCTGTTTCGACTTCGTCGCCGACCGGCATTGCCGGGCGCCGCGTACCACCAGGCGAGGTGAGATCATCGGCGCGTAACGCTCTTGAGAGCTTGACGTCTGGTCGGATCCACAATGTCAACGTTGTGATCATTTCGTCCGCCCTGCTGCGGATGGGGCGGTTGTACACCTGTCGCAAACTGAAGTGTGGTGATCGAAGCGGCTTTTGTACTGAAGTCGTGGTAATCGGCGGCGTACACGGTGCGGGCCGGACACGAAGACCGCAATTAGAGAAAGTAAACGAGTTTCCAAAAGTGGAATCTGGTCGACGTTGCACGATACTCTGACGCTCCGCTCTGCGGGCTCGACCCAGTTGGGCGATCTTACGAAGCGTTAGCTAGCTAAGAACTGCCTTTTCCCGGACCACCAATGCCAAGGGTTCCGTTCTTCGACGATCTAGCCGAGTCGAGTACGAGCTGAATATGTTTGCGGCGCACGCCGCGATCCGGGAGTTTCTGAGTATCGCTGCGAATGAAATGTCGTTAAGCCGGCGAACGCATTCCATCTCGAGATAGCCCGATGCAGGTGAAGCCGACTAGTTTCGTTGAGTCGGCGCTATGCTTTCGTAATGAAGCGCGTGCCAAATGGAACCGTCGATGGTGCCTCCTTCTCTCATCTTGAATCGTCGCACCGAACGAGACAGGACGGCTAAAGTTCAGGTTTATAATGATGTGACGCTCATTGAGCGGAAACAATGATTGGCCGGTGATTGTCGACCGAGAAAACCTCCGGCGGAAAGCCTGTGGGTTGCCTACTCGAAGGTTGCGGTACGCACGCTCAAGAACATCGGTTAGCGAGTGCAAGGGTCCGACGGCTCGGCGGATGCAGAAGGGCGGTCAATTCTTTGTGTTCTGCAGTTCACGGCCTAGGAGTATCGAGCTCGATCTCACGCGCCACTTCGATGATGCTCTCTGGATGGTGTCGGTTCTTGAAAAGAGCACATTTCAGAGCTTCAGCGCGGTTGATAAGTTCGGAGAAGAGGCGTTCCGCGAGGATGCGCCCTCGGAGCGCGCCACGGCGAAGCGTACCGTGTGTGTGCTTCGGGGTGTCACTGTTGATTTTTGGACCCCACGATGCGGTCGATGCTTAAGGTCTTGGGAGCGCATGGTCACCGCACAAGATGGGCGCGGGGGTTTTGATCGAATTGTTCATCGAGTGTCACTGAATCGTCTCCCCCGACTTTAATAGGGCGAGCCGCACAAGCGCTGCTATCTCGACCGTCTATCAAAGCGGCAGCGCAGATTTTGCGCGCTGAGTGGAGCTCAGCCGCTCAGCTGGCTCAGCAGCGGTTCGATTCCGCTGCAAACTTGCGCGAAGGGCCTCGAGCCAAAGACAAATATGTTCGCTGGGAGAGGCCCGATGGCCTTCTTCCATTCAACGAAATGGAGTTGCAGCGGCGAACAAATGAACCGGCGCAATGCATCCAGATTGCAGCGACAGCCGTTCAGGCAATGTTCGAGGAGCCTTCAGCCCTGCATCAGCGCAGAAAGCGCGTTTCAGCTGCCTTAACCTCGCCCATTCTCTGGAGTCTGAAGATTTCCTCTACCGGTACAATATTCTTATGGACGTTCTGGACGCCGCCATCAGCGATGATGCGCCGGAAGGTGTCCCTCAAGGCCGTGCTTGAAGCCCGGATACCGTAATTGCCATAGATCATCATCTGGACGTTACCCAACTCCTTGACACGACGGGCATCCAGGACCGGATAGGCGTTTGGCACAATGGCCAGCGGCACTGAACCTTTCCAGGCGCGGGAAAAGCTTTCGATCTCGCCTGGATCCTTCTTCTTTGAATGGATCAGGATCATGTCCGCACCAGCCTTCACATATGCCTGGGCGCGGTCTAAGGCTTCAGCTTCGCCAAGGCCGGCGATGAGCGCTTCGGTTCTCGCGATCACAAGAAAATTTGGATCTCGTCTTGTGGCGAGAGCAGCCTCGATCTTGCCTAGGAATTCCTCTACGCGTAGGAGTTGCTGTCTGCCGTCCGCAGCAAGGCTCGTAACCTTGGGGAATGTCTTGTCCTCGATGACAACGGCGCTGGCACCGGCCCTTTCATATTCGCCAATCGCATGCATGACATTGATCGCATTGCCATAGCCTGTGTCGATGTCGGCCACGATCGGTATCGTCGTGCGCCCGGCGATTGCTCGCAGCATATCCAGATGCTGTGCCATCGAGATCAGGCTCATGTCAGCCAAGCCGTAAAGTGCGGAAAGCTCGAAACCGGAGGCCCACAGCCCATCGAAGCCGGCTTCCTCAGCGAGGATCGCTGAAAGCGGGCTATGAGCTGCCATAATGTGGACAAGACCGCTTTCGGCCATCCGGGCGCGCAGGCATTTGGCAGGGGACATCTGAAGTCTTTCAAGGTAGGGCGGCGCAAGCGGTGATGATCAGATCGCAGGCGCAGGTGAGATCCTCAAGCGAGGAAGCATGAGAGATGCGAATGTAAGACGAAGCCAGGAAGCCGCCGGGGCACCAGGTGACGCAAACGCATCGAGAAGATACATGGCGAACATGGCTGTCAGTGTCACCCTTACCATCTGCCGTGCGCGTTTGCCGATCGAACGGGCGCCGGAGGAAGAAGCGTAGAATGCGACAGGTACGGCGATGGGCCTTCCGCCGGCTTCAGCTTAGTGACCACGAGTTCGCGGCCTTGCGGAACGCGCGCGAATTGCCTCAGATGACCCCTGACGCCAGACAGCGCCTCGACAGCTGCATATTGTGCGATCGCGCCCCTGTGGGAAAAGGTTCGGCTCTGGACGAGATTGATGGCCTCGACCAACGTCAAAGGTCCTGCGCCATACAGAACGCACCAGCCAGTCATTGCTTCGGCCTCCGAACCGCCGTTGCTCCGTCTTAAGACTTGCAAAGTTCGCGATGAACAGACTTGCTTCGCGCCGCCAAAAACAACGTGGTCTGATCGATACTGGAATTGAGCCCGTGACCGCGACTGAAGTCTCGCTGATTGGCCGGCGTAGCTGCCTCCTCCCTGCGAGCGCGCTGCTTTTCCTCAGCCGGTCGTGGATTGCCGCAGATGCCGGCCTCGCAGGCAGCAAATGAGGTTTCCAAATCGGACTCGCCCTGACCGAATGTGATCACGTCCACGCCGTGTTCGCGGAGCTTGGCGGCTCGCGCGGCACATGGCCTCGGCTCCGGAAGAACGGACAAGCGTTGAGCCGACCTGCAACGAGAGACAATGGAAGCACCTGAAGTGTGACGCAAAATTGTTGACGGTTTCTACTCGTTGGCAAAGTAGCGAACAAAACAGACATTCGCGTTTGTTGGGTGAAACGATCGCAACTTGCGATGCCTTGCGTCGCATCGCCGAAGACGACGGCGTTTCGCGGCGGCGATTCACCAGACTGGCACGGCGCCTTCTACGTTCGATGCCGCGCAGGTGTGAATTCTCTGGTCCAAATCGAACCATCAGCAGGACTCGAAGCTGCTTCCGCCTCACGACGGAGAAGTTGCGCGGCGGCCATTAAGAAAGCAGTGCCAAGGCCCGCTCGCTGCGGGCGGTTCGTTGTCAAGGATCTCGGCGCCGCTGCTTAGGGTCGCGCTGTTTAGCCCCGCAGTACCGCGGTTATCGCATATTGCAGGGGCTTCCATCTACATATTCGATATCTGTCATCCAGCTGTAGCACGATGGGTTTTCAAGGTCCTCAGCTTGCGCAAACAGTTTCATGCCAGCGAGGGAAATGATGCGATGGCATCGGTTTTGATCGAAAGTATGAGTAAGGACTACGGTCAGACGCCGGTCCTGCGCGGCGTCTCGCTGTCGATAGCCGATGGTGAATTCCTGACGCTGTTGGGGCCATCGGGCTGTGGTAAGTCGACGCTACTCCGCATTCTGGCCGGACTTGAGGCGCAGGATGCCGGCTCCGTCTCGATCGGCGGGCGCGTGGTGGACGGAGTGCGGCCAAAGCGGCGGGATATCGCAATGGTGTTCCAGTCCTATGCACTCTATCCCCATATGAGCGTCGCGTCGAATATCGCGCTGCCGTTGCGGATGCGTCGACTCTCTGCCTTACAGAGGCTCCCCCTTCTAGGCCGTCTTCTGCCAACAACGGCGCAGATGGTGGAGGACATCGGCGTGGAAGTCTCCCGTACGGCTAAGTCCCTCGGGATCGGCGACTTGTTGTCGCGCAAACCGGGGCAACTGTCGGGCGGCCAGCGCCAACGTGTCGCGGTTGCTCGGGCGATGGTGCGCCATCCAGCTGTTTTCCTCATGGACGAGCCCCTATCCAATCTCGATGCCAAACTGCGCGTGCAGATGCGCGCCGAGATCAAGGAACTGCACCAACGGCTCGGGGTCACCTTCGTCTATGTGACGCATGATCAGGCCGAGGCGATGACCCTTTCGGACCGCGTGGCGGTGATGCTCGACGGTGAGTTGTTGCAGGTTGCTCCACCACAAAACATCTATTCCGATCCAGACAATCGCCGCGTTGCCGAATTCATCGGCTCGCCCAAGATCAACCTGCTTGATGGGGTGATGCGCGAACGCGGCCTGATCGACGTGGCTGGCTCGACGATCCCGATCGAAGCCGATGCGCTGGCAGGCACGCCGCTCTCGGTCGGCATTCGTCCGGAGGCGTTTTATTTCGCAGACCACGCCGGCCAAGGAGTGCTGACGGGTTCGGTGCGAATGGTCGAGCACATGGGATCAGATCTCTTCGTACATCTCGATCTTGCCGGCATCGATCAGCCGTTGATCGCAAGGCTGCTGCCCGAGCGGCCGCCGCACATCGCGCCGGGCCAGACCTTGCATGTCGGCGCGAGACCGGATCGCATTCTTCTGTTTACACGGGATGGACGGCGCTTACGGCGGGAAGCAGATCCTGTTCGCAGACACGTTGCTCCGTTCCGCGAGGCGGTGGGATGAGCGAGCCCCGTGCTTTTTCCAACGCTTATAATCGGTCCTTAACGGGGCGTGGAGCGTCATGTCTTGCGGTCTCTCCAGCTCGTCGGCAAGCTTTTGTGACGGCATTCGCAGGATACGGGCTGGCTGGCCCTGCGGTTTTCTTTCTGCTGGTGCTGTTCTTGCTGCCGGTTGTTGGCGTGTTTTTCATCGCGCTGACCGACTGGCAGCTCGGGGCGAGCTCTTTATCGTTCGTCGGCCTCGCCAACTACCGCGAGGCGTTCCTGGACGCCACCTTTAGGGCCTCCCTTGCTAACACCGCTGTCTATGTTCTGATCGTCGTGCCGGGTACGCTTCTTGGCGGCCTTACCGTTGCACTTCTGATCGAAAGCGGAAAATCCTGCCACTCGTTCTATCGGGCCGTCCATTTCCTGCCCTTTATGGCGACGGTCACGAGTATGGCCATTGTCTGGGAGGCACTGCTGCATCCCACGATAGGCCTCGTGAACCAGATGTTCGCCGCCGTCGGCCTTCCGACCGCCAACTGGCTGCGCAATGAAAATACCGTCCTCCCGGTGTTGGGCGCTCTCGGGATCTGGCAAAATCTCGGCTATGCGATGGTTCTGTTTCTCGCAGGCCTCAAAAGCATCCCGCGAGATCTCTACGATGCCGCCGACGTCGATGGTGCCGACTTATGGATTGACCGGCTGCGCACCGTCACTCTGCCCTCACTCGGGCCGGTCTCGATGTTCGTTGTCATTGTCGTGGCACTGCGGGCCTTGGAATGCTTCGACGCGGTGAAGGTACTGACGCAGGGCGGCCCTGGAGATGCCTCCGAAGTACTGCTCTACACGCTTTATCGAGAGAGTTTTGAGTATCTGCGCACCGGATATGGCGCCGCCATCGCCGTCGTCTTCCTCGCCATGGTCGGTACTCTCACGCTGATCAATGCGATCGTCATGGATAGAAAGGTGCATTACCAATGAGCGCGGTTGCTTCCGTCAAAGGCTTTTCCGCACTTGCCGGGATCCTTCGCCATGTCGTATTACTCGTCACGGGAGCGTTGATACTCATTCCGTTCCTGTGGATGATTTCACTCTCGATCAAAGCGCCGGGCGAGATATTCCACGCGTCCTTCTCCGTTTGGCCCGTGCAATTCTACGCCATCGAAAACTATGAAAAAGCGCTGTCTGAAGCGCCGCTGCTCCGCTACATGGGCAACGGCCTGATGGTATGCGGTCTGATCCTGGCGGTGCAAATTCTCCTCTGCGCTCCTTGCGCCTACGCGCTTGCAAAACTGCGATTTTTCGGTCGCGACCTCGTTTTCGGCATGGTGCTTGCCGGTCTGATCCTCCCGCACCAAGTGCTTTCGCTGCCGCTATTCATCCTCGGGTACAAGCTCGCAATCCTCAACACTTACGCCGCGCTGATTCTTCCTTATATCGTCTCACCCTTCGGCATCTTTCTGTTTCGGCAGTTTTTCAAGACCATTCCGGATGACGTCTTGCACGCTGCCCGTCTCGACGGTCTCTCTGAACTCGCTATCGTCTGGAAGGTCATGGTGCCAATGGCACGACCGGCTGTCATCGCCTTTGCAATCTTCTCGGTGGTCGGGCACTGGAATGACCTGTTCTGGCCACTGATCGCCGTACGTGATCAGTCTCTGATGCCGCCGCCGCTGGGTATTCTGGTCTTCAAGAACGAGGAGGCCGGCAGCGACTACGGTCCTCTGATGGCCGCATCCACTCTTGTGGTGCTCCCGCTCACCATCGCCTTCCTTGCAGCCCAACGTTGGTTTGTCGAGGGACTGACCTCAGGGGCCGTCAAACAATAAGCGAGTCGAGGCGATCAAAGTTCACCTCTCGTCGCATGCACAGGCATTGCCCGGGCACGCGCTGGAATGGCTATGGTTGGAAAAGGAACTCCGATGTTCACAATAACAAAGCTTTCTTCTGCGATCGGCGCGGATGTCGTCAACGTTGATCTCCGCAGATTGGCGGAATCGAAAGACGCCGCCGTTGTCGCTGCGCTTCGCGAAGCGCTTGAAACGCACCTTTTGCTTCGCTTTCGCGGTCAGCATCTGTCACCAAGCGAATTCGTCAGGCTTGCGTCAGCCTTCGGCCATACAAAGACGCTGAAGCGCGCCGCAGCGTCAAGTAGCGCGCATTTGCCTGGCCATCCTGAAATCAAGGTCGTCTCGAACGTAGCGAATGATGGTGGCCAACCGATCGGTGACGGCGGTTCCTCTGAGAATTACTGGCACACCGATGGCACCTATCTGCCACAGCCTGTCAAGTTAACGTTCTTGTACGGACGCGAGTCGCCCAAAGCAAATCCGCCGAAGACATTTTTCATGAACCTCTCCGATGTCCATGATCGCCTGCCTCGCTGCTTGACATCCTATCTGAGCCAACTGAGCTGCATCCATTATTCTCAGTATAACTTCGCTCCCGAATATGCCGAGCAAATTGCAGCACTCCCCGAAGGGGCCGATCGTCGACATATTGGGCCCAGCTTTCCGCTCGTGCGCCTCAATCCCCATAGTGGAAGACCATCCTTGTATCTCCCGCGCCAGCGACAATGCCTTATCGAAGGCTTGACGAGCGCAGAGAGTGAGAAGCTCTCTGACCTGCTATGGACATACGTCGAAGCCTATAACGATACATGGGGCGACGTGGTAGGTGTCGATGATCTCTTCGTTTTCGATAACAGTTACACGCTTCATAGGCGTGAGGCCTTCGACTCCCAAGAACGGCGTGTCTTATGGCATATCACGACGCAGGGCGAGCCTCCGATTCCGTATGCGTCGGCGTCCCAATGGGCCGCGAGAGCCCAGTTTGCGGCAGAAAGAAGCGGGGCAGAGTGAAGGTGAGCGGTGCCATCCGCCTGTAGCGATCCATCGATGCCCGCCAAGAAGAGCATAGCTTTGCTTCGAGGCGCCCAAAGCCGGCGGGCCATTTTCGGGACTACAAGTCGCACCATCATTGGAGAAGTGGGGTGGTTGCCTGTTCGCCGACAATCTCTGAGGCCGTCCCCAGATCGGAGGCCGCGCTATTTTCGAACGAGCTGTTTATGAATGGCGGCACGTTTCCTGCGGTTGTGTTTTGGCGACCGCCGACCGGCACGAACCCAACCGTCCTTTTCTTGCCTGGCGGTGGCCATCTGGCCCGGGTCGCATATGGCCACCCGGGCGGGGATCCGCGGGACTTCCTCGACTTCTGGCTGCGAGAGGCCGGATGGGGGCTTCTCGCGGTCTCCTATCCCAGTGATCATCCCACCTTTCCCCACCTCTATCCCGAGATGACCGTGAGCGACTGGGGGGCGTCGGTGACCGCGATCGCCCTCGGCCTTTTGGCCCCGTGTCCGGCGCCACGGCGGGTCGTTGTGGCCGGCTGGAGCATGGCGGGTCGGGTTGCGCGCTCTGTCTGTCGAGGTCTCTCCCGAGGCGGTTTGCCGCCGATTGGTTTTGTCTCGCTCGCCGCGAGCGCTCCGTTTCCCGGCCTGGTGCCCGTCTTCGAGAGGGGCGAGCCGGTGACCGAGGCGGGCTTGTGGGATCTCTCGGCCGATGAGCCCGGTCTACCCACGCGTCACGCAAATTGGTGTGCTGAACTTGCTGCCCAATCGGCCGACAACGAGCGCGTGGTCATCCCCGAAGATGTCTATCAACGCGACTATCGTGTAAATACCCCGCTTCTGCTGCGCGGAGAGCCGCAATATCTGCGATCGTGCAGCGCGGTCGTCTCGGTTGCAGAAGTGACGGAGGAACTTGGCACTTTCGATTTTGGTTCCCATCCGCTGACGGGTGTAATAGCGCCGACGCGGCCTTCTGATGCGCGCCACGCGCTGACCGATTCACTCACCTGGGGTTTCCTAAACGCACAGCACGTCTTCGAGCGCTACGTTAGCGGATGCCCTGGTCTTTCCACTTTCCCTCCCCAGCTCTGGGAGCACCTGCGGTTGCTTATGTTAGATTTGCCACGCCGCCTCACGCGTACTGTATCAGGCGGTCATTTCTTCTTCGTAGGTGAGCGCGGCGCCAAAGCAACAGCACGTCATCTGACAAATCTCGCAACTGAAATTGCATTCCTGCAGGCCGAAGTCTCGGCAATCGTCTGCAATCAAGCGGCAACACCAACAAAATAAAATGACAGCCTTCAGCCGTTCCTAAGCACTCACTGGACGCATTTCTGATAATGCCAGCGCCCCTCACCAGGTGTCGCTCAAGCTGGCCCGCCAGCGTGTTGGGGCGGCAGGGACGAGGTGCTCGTCTCCTCACACCAAGCCGGGCACGGAGGTTAATGGGCGTCAAACGAAGGACTGCGGTGTGCTGCTGGTACACACCGTCCACGAAAAGATCAGATAGGCGGTACAAGCGCGTCAGGAAGGCGCGCCTGTACACGTCATCACTTCTTCAGAATGAGCTTGCGTGCCTCCTTGGCCGCGTCGTCGAGCGCCGCTGGCGCCGAGAGTTTACTGCTCAACACCAGTTGCATTTTGTCCACGATCATCGCCGCGGCCTTCGTGCTGTTCTCGCCGGGAAATGCATACCAAGCCACCAGATTATTGAGTTGCCCCAGCGGAACGATGTAGTTCGGCTTTTCCCGATAAAGCTTCTGTAGCTGTGGATCCGATAGGGCGGCCGTGTTGATTGGCGTATAGCCGGTCATCGCCGCCATGATCGCCTGTGCGCGCGGGCTCGCGGCGAACTTGATGTATTTCCACGCTGCTTCCTGCCGAGCGGAGTCCCTGGTTAGCATCATCATTCCATTGCCGGCGGCCAAGGTCTTGCCGTCGTGAGCCAGGGGGATCGGCGTCATCGTAAGCATGAAATGCTGACCGATTTGCTGCTCGAAATCGGTGAGAAGGCTGCTGGACGTCAAGTAGATACCGATCTTGCCACCGGCAAAGGACTGACGGGCGTTGTCACGCGATAAGTCCATCATACCAGAATCTGCGGCGCGCGCTACGGTTTCCATAACGGCAAGCCCTTGCCGCTGGTCGAAGGCGATATCGTCCTCGCCCTTGGTCATCATCCTGCCGCCATGCGCAAAAAGCAGTATTTCAAAGGCCCACGCGCCATTCGCATTGTAGTCTATGTAGAACCCACTCACGTTCGGCTCCAGCTTTGAGATCTTCTTTGCCAAATCGAAAATACCGTCCCAGGTCGTGGGGAGCTTGGCAGGGTCTGCGCCAGCGCGGGCGAGAAGGGCATTATTGTAGAACAGCACTGGCGTCGTCAGCGAATAAGGGACGGCATAAGCTTTGTCACCGGACGATCCGATGTTTCGGATGGCATCGGCAACCCCCTGTTGAATCCAATCCGGTTCGGCCGAGATAAAGCGGTCGAGCGGTACGGCGAGGCCACGATCGACCAGCAGCCGTATATAATTTAGGCCCTGGTGGGAGACGTCGGGCGCATCGTTGATCAATTGGGCGCGCAAGGTACTTTGCAATAATTCGTCGTAGCTCTTCGCCGTTTCGAACTTGATTGTTATCTCCGGGTGCGCTTTCGTGAATTCAGCCGCGATTGCATTGTACATCGCGGAAAAATTGGCCGGCGAATAGCTCACGCGCAGTTCCAGCGCGTAAACCATGCTCGGTCTCGCGATAACAATCGAAAGCGCCAAGAACAAAGCCACCGCAAGCAGACGTCTCATCGTTAACCTCCAATCGAAACTACAGCGAGCAAGCGGCCTGAACTAGCCGCTCGTCGCGCGGGTACGCGTTTCTGCGGCATTTGCGCCGGTCAGCAGTGAAACAAGGAGCAGGCACCAGGCTTGAGCGTTTCCGATCGCTCTTCTGTCAACGACGCGTTGCCATTGGCCCTCCACATCTTATTACAACGATCAATTCCTTGACCTCTCGAACGCGCTCGCGAACGACTTCAAGAGGTTGATAGCGACATGCTGATGACATACATCGAAAAATCATATGAGAAACGCGCAACATCTGAACATGGCGCGCTATTGGCTCGCGTGATGATCATCGAATTACGATTGTCGGCGGAAGCAAGGGGCAAATTATCTTCGCGGCCGAATACCGGCGAAAAGTGAACACAGGACATGTCCGCGTAGCAAGGTCTGCTGCATTGGGAGATCGGCCGAACCGCGGCTAGCTCGGCTGAGTGACGGCTATGACTGGAGGAGTTCAGCTGGTCTCCGAAACAAGCGCGCAAATACCTGCTGCGCGAGCCGCTCGTTGGGGTGCTGTAAGCTAGGATCAGGCGTCGACTAAACCAATCAACTGCGAGGGGACGCCTTTGGCGTCACCCTCGCTTACGCCGAGATTAACTTCGTACGCATCACCGGCTCGCGCAGTCCTCCCGGGCTCTACGATCTCAGCTTATCCACTCTTGAGCGGCCTTCATCACGTATAACGCGAGCGACTCCGTTAGAAAAATATCGATGTAGACGCTGAGAAATTCAGGGCATGGCCGGTTTGGGGCGTATATGTGATGCTTGTCGGGTGATCGATATATGTCAGCCCCAAGCTGGCGTATATTCCGGGGCCAAGATGCGCAGTATATGTTCCGGAGATTGCTTTCGCGTCGCGATGAACGAGATTTCCTTTAGCCGCCGCAGCATCAATAGCAAATTTGCTCCAAACCGTGTCGGTAGCAACGAGCGAGATTTGATCCCTGGGCCGGCTATCAAAGAGTCCCTTCGCGTAAAGCCGTAGCTCATAATACCGAGTAACCTTATTGAGATCAGGCGGAGCGCCCATAACCGAGAATCCACCATAGATGCCACGCGATGCGGCGTCAGGGACATGGCTCTGCCAGAGTTGCCTGTCCGCAGCGACGTAATAGAGGCTATTCTCGTCAGCTCTCGGTTGGGTTGGATACGCCAAGTTCGTGTAGTGGCTGTTGTTGAAGCCAACACCCGCCCGCAACCAGGTCTCGGGTAAGCCGGGAGCCGCGCTGTTGCGATACCCGCTCTCGTCAAGCAACAGAATGCCCGCGTTCGCCGTACTCCAGGCTAAGCCCGTTGGGTTTGCAGATATATGCGCAAACACCCCGTTTGGACTGGTAGAGCGTTGGAATGATACCTTGTTATACAGCCGGTCATCGAAATGGTAAGTGAGGTTGAGAGTAGGTGTCGGCGCGGGCGCGAAGTTCATCCCTCCTTGATAAAGCACATTCGATGAGGGGCCGAAGACGTTCGCTCCTGGATTCCCTCCGACCACAGTGCCGGCCAACTCATATGAGTTCATGAGGTAGCCGACTTTGAGCTCGAGCTTCCTATCAAAAAAGGTTTGGTAGTAGGCAATCGTGTTGATTCCCCACCTATCCGGGCCTCCGGGCTGCCATGTCCAAGCTTGCTGCTCGGTTCCAACAATGATCTGACCGTCGGGAATCCCGTACCGGCTGAGATCATAGGTCACCATCATGTAATTTAAGGTGTAGAATGTCGGATTCTGTCCGCTATATAGTTGGTTTGCGATCGTGCTCTTGGCTGCATTCGGCAGCAGGTTGTTAACGTAGGTATTTTGCGTCCAAGCAATGTATCCGATCCCAATCTCTGCCAGCGCGGATCTGATGCCTCCTTTGTCCTGGACCGCCGTATCGGCTGGACCAGGTAAGTTGACCCCCAATCCCTTTATCCGAAGGTGTTCGAACTTTGCGAGGTGGTCGGCATTGGCCGTGATAGCTGCGGCTGGGCGAGCGCCAGGACGCACTGTTCGCTTTTCAGGAGTATCACTCCCAAGCTGGATCATCTTCTTTTGAGCGTTTCTCTTGGTGATCTCGCTCAGAGTGTCGCTATTCTGATTAGGCATATTGGTCGTTTGTGCCAACGCCGCTCCGGAAACCAAACTAGTTGTCAGGATACATGCAGCTGATAGCTTCGCTTTTCGAATGGTTCGGAAGCAGCACGTATGTCCTGATGCCGAGTAGGGCGGTCTTGCCTGATCATTTTGTCCATCGTTGTTTATCTTGACGCGCATAGAATCCCTCAGACGCGGTTAGAGCCGTTGCGCGCTGTGTTTGGCATCGCAACCGCAACTGGAGGATGACAGGCATCGGATAATTCGATGTGAGTGCCTGTAAGATGCGATGGCGCTAAGTATCGGGGATGCTACTGCGAGGGTGTACCCGTGCGACTGCGGAGCGAGATCACTCTACATGCGACCGGACCGTCCAAGTTATGGTGCGGAGGCAATCTGAGTGTGGTCAAGTGAAGGACACCCCGATTGGAAGGTTGTCCAGGGCAGGTCTTGACCTTTAGGATTATTCGACAGTGCATTTGAAGTTTAGCGCGTCATGACCTCGGTCGGAATGATGCACATTTGATCAGGCGTATATATTCGGGCGTCTGCTCAGTGCCTCAGCCGCTTGTGGCGACAATAGAAACGGCTGTCGCGCAATCGGACAAGTTCGGGCTTGGTCCGGTGTCGCGTCCATTTGGCCTCGAGCCGAGAATGTCGCCCTTTCGTTTTCTGCGCGAAAGGAGGCGTCTCGGTTGGTTCGGCACGACCGGCATCGGACCTAGATGTAAGCCAAAGCGGGGACTTCTCGCAGTCGGAATAAAGCAAATTAGCGCTTCCCCAGTGGTTGCTCCTGAGGTCGGGCTCTGCTCAAAACGAGATCGGTCAGCCAGTCAATAATAACATAACCTGAGGCGTCCTGGTACCGGTCTAGCAGGGCGTCAAGCTCCTTGGCGATCGTTGCGGCGCCAGACCTAGCGATCGCCATCCTTAAATGTCCTGATTGACAGTAGCCGCGAAACTGCACTGCGGTCGTCGTCTGGCGCCATTCCAGCTTGTAGCGTTCCACAGACACCAGATCGTGCCTCGAACGGAGTTCCGCTTCGAAATCAGCTTTCCCATAGTTGCCCCAGAAATCAGAGTAGTGGTCTCGACGAAATCCAGGGATGTAGCGCTCTTGAAGGCTGACGAAATCATCAAGAAATGCGCTTTCCTCGTGCCGATGCTTGTTCTGTAGGAGCAGCAATGTTCCCGAAGGCTTCAGCACCCGTGCAGCCTCTTGGTAGAATAGAGGCCGATCGAACCAGTTGGCCGCCGTTGCTGCCGTCACGAGTTCACATGAACGATCCGGGAGCGGAAGCATCTCAGCAAAGCCGGCGAGGACGTCGAGGCCATGAAACGTTGCGGATCGCTCCTTGGCAACGGCGGCCATATCGCAGTTTGGCTCAATACAGGTTAGGCGCTCAATGCTCGGAACCGACGCCATGAGCTGTCTGCTGAAAATCCCCGTACCCGCGCCCACGTCTGCGGCTGACCGCAGTGGCGCGAGTGCCGAGTGATAGCCCGTGAGGATATCAAAGACCGCGTGAGGATACCTCGGCCTATACTCGTCGTAGTCCAGAGCGGCGCCGTTATAGAGCTGCCATGTCACCCGTTCATTCATAGCGCCTCGAGCGGAGAATTAAACAAAGGAGAGCGGCGTTCCATCGCCCGGACGGAAGCCGGGCGGGAGTAGCTTCGAATCCGACTGATTGCGGGATGGCTCCTGCACGTTCAGGCCGACGAAGACCCAAAGGTACCCCGAATGCGGACGAATTCATCAAATCTGCGATCAGTGACGCCGTCTATCGTATCAAGCAGCGCTGAAGACGCAGACTATAAATACCAGTAGGTCAGGCCCGAGAGGGCAGGTGCGTACCCATTCCGGGTCGGGTTGTGGTGCGAATAGCGCCGCTCGCGATTGGTGGCGGGCCGTTTCGGAGATTTGTGACCGCACCAGCATCCGCGGCGCGTTAAGGAGTTAGGATTGCCATTACGGCAGTTGTAGAACCGGAGCAATTCGACAATGACGCATCATTGACCGGCTAGCGGCTAAGGTGAGGTCGTCCCGTTTGCATCCATGCCTTCAAAAGACAGGAGTTCGCCATGACTCATGTGCGGTATTTGTTCCGGTGGCGATCGCTCGGTAGATATCGATGAGCTGCCGTGTGATCGCTCCGGGTTGACCACTCCCTACCACCATGCGGTCGATCGAAGTCACCGGAGTGATTTCGGCACCGGTGCCGCAGTAGAACACCTCCTGGGCGAGGGTAAGTTCCGTCCGGTCGACATCGCGCTCGACCGTATCCACCCCAAGATATTCACGTGCTAACTGAATAACAGTCTGGCGTGTGATCGATTCCAGTATGTCGTTGGTTCCGCTTGGCGTGACCAACTGACCATCCCGAACCATGAAAACGCACATTGCTGGCGCCTCGGCCAATTTTCCCCTTGAATTAAGGAGAAAAGCGATATCGTACCCATCGAGTTTGGCTTGCATCATGGCCAATCGTGCGTTGTGATAGTTTGCATTGCATTTGATGCGGGCGGGCATGACGTTGTCCGGCATGCGCATCCAAGAACTGATCTGAGCAGATGCGCCGTCGACGGATTGTCGAGTGGCCTCGCGGGGCAAGGCTGTAATCGCCGTCCCCACGGGCCCTTTTGCAACCAACTCGCCATGCCCATCAATGAAAGCCATCATCCGAATATGCACCGTCGTGCGAAATGAATTTGCACGGCAGAGGTGGACAAGTGCCTCCATCAGCTTATCACAGGAGATCAGCTGATCGAACCTCATTGCCTTTTGCGAGAAGGCATATCGCTCGAGGTGCTCTGCAACACGAAAGAGGTACAATTGCTGGACGTTCTCGTTCCAATAGCCGCGTATTCCTTCGAACACACCAATGCCATACTTTGCCACGGGCGAGAATACATGCACCCTGGCTTCACCCCATGGGACAATTCGGCCATTGAGATACGCAAATTTTGGCGCCAACATCTTTGCCTACACCGATTGTGAGTTACCAGATCCGCGATTTAAGTCCGACTGAGGAGTAAGGCCGCTAGAACACTCAGTCCACGTCGGAGGTCCTCGTGGGTTGACGGAGCGATCAGCGATGCTCTGATGTTGTGCTCGACGTTGACGCCAAGTGTCGCAAACACTCCCGGATGTCTTAGGATTACGCCCTTGGTGCGAGCCGCTTGGATGAATGGCTCTGCTGTCCAGGGAGATGGCAAGTCGATCCAGACGTGTAGGGACGATTTGTTCGTGCGCATCACCCCTAGATCCCCAAGCATCTCCTGCGCAATGTCTTGCCGGGCCGCGATTTCCTTGGATATCTGTCCGACAATGTGACTTGCGGCACCACTTTCAATCAGGTGAGTAATAATCGCCGCCGATAACCCCGGTACAAACCAACTCGAGACGCTTGGTATTGGTCGAAGAAGATCGGCGAGGCTGTCGTCGGATGGTGCAACAAGATACGCAGTCCTCAATCCGATGCCCAAGCATTTTGAGACGCTCATCAGGTACCAAGTGAGGTCAGGAGCGATCGAAGCGAGCGGAGGGGGAGCGTTATTGGCTATAAGGCCATGCACGTCATCTTCGATAATGGAAACGGCGTACTTGCGGGCGACCCGAGCGATCCTCTGTCTGCGCTCAAGCGACATCATTGAAGTCGTCGGATTGTGACCTGTCGGGTTCATGTAAACGGCCGCCAAATTGTGAGCTTTGCATAATGACTCAAGGGAATCGTCACGCATGCCATCTTCGTCCATGTCAACTGGCAGAACGCTAATCCGCCCCAGCATTGCGAGTTGGCCGATCGCTGCATAAGTCAGCTTTTCCGCGGCAATTGCCGCTCCCTGGGGTACCAGTCGCGAGAACAGGACCATTAGCGTGTTCTGAGTGCCACCTGTCATCAGTAAGCGGTTAGGACTAGGGCGCGCGCCGAGCCGGTTCCTCAACCAATCGGCAGCGGCCTGTTTGTCTCGTGCACTCCCGTGGAAGCGATGGCGTTGTAATATGCTGGCAAGGTCCGGTGCGCGCGCCGCCGCAGTGAGGCTTTCTTCGATATGTTCGCGGAAAGCTGGCACGTGAGGAGCCCATGTTCGCGTCATATCAATCGGCGCCGTCGTTTCACCACCAGACATTCAACTCTCCTCGGCCCACCGATACCGCATTACATCAAAGCTGTGGCTATTAGCCGGTTCTACGCCGGCAAGGGTTAGAAGCGAGGTCCGGGATGCGACTTCTGCTGTGGAATCGACGGCTCCGCTTCTGCCCGAAATGCCGCGTTCCCTGGCCAGCTGCAGTTGCTCCTGTGAGCAACAGCAGGCCTCTAAGACTATCAGGGTTCTCGGACGTAACTGGGATTGCTTTGACGACCCCTGCCAGAGCCTCATCAGCACAAGCATGGGGAATCTGCTGGCCCGTAGGAGCCGCTGCATAGAAGACGCTCTGCCGCTCAGAATGGCTATCATCGCGCGCCGCCAATGAACGAGATCGGACATCAAGGGTGCACCTCCGGGCGATTGAAGCGCGGCACAATCTAAGCTCCGCGGATCCGATTTGGTGAAGAACAATTCCCGCTGCATTTCGCCCTTAGTAGCGGCTGGCGTATAGGATATCTAAATGGCATCTTTCAAGAAACATGTCAGCCGGCGACAGTTGGTGGAGTAGAGAGCGCAATTGTTCGTCGAATTCATTTCTTCTCTGCGTTAGTACACCTGGACAGGCCTTTGATGTGGAATACATGTATTGGACGAGTTTCTCGGAAGTCCACGATACCATGTAAGGGATGTGGCTTCCCGTGACGTTCGAAAACCTCGATTGGCGCAGAACAGCTTCGTGGTCCACGCGCAATTCGCGGCGCTTATCGCCACGTCCGGCGGGAAAAGAGCCTCCCCACCAAGTGTGCACGAAGTCCCAGATCCTGTTCCACCAATCACTCGGCGTGGTCTCGTCGCGAACTCTTGTGATGATCGCGACCTTGCCGGACAAAAGCAGGCGACGATCAAGCGTCTCCAGAACGAGCGAGCGGTCCATCCAGTGAAAGGCACTCGCGATCGTGGCCCCTTGGTAGCCGGTCAACCCCGGATCCATCTCCTCGGCGGTGCTTTCAATCACTGAAATGTTGAGGAGGCCGCGTTCAGATGAAAGTCGGTCGGCCTCGCCCAGCATGGCGCGATTGGGATCGACGCAGTCCACATGTTTCACGCTGGGAGCAAGTCCAAGTCCGATCTGTCCGGTACCACATCCAAGATCAAGTACCCGACTGTCAGGTGTTAGAAGAAGATGCTCGCTGAGCGATCTGAAGAGTTCGTGCGGGTACTCAGGTTGATAGCGAGCATAGTAAAACGCTGCTCCCTCAAAGATGCCGCTTGCTAACATCCAGCTCTCCTTTCGGCTGCTTAAGCGCCCAAATCCGCATCTGACGTCTCTCGGTTAATTGCAAAGATCTAGAGCTCCGTACCCATACGACCCGCGACACGCTGGTTAGCTTAGACCTCGCAATCCCAGAGCCAATGAAGCGATGACGGAAAATATCGAGATTGCGACGTACATGGTCTTATTCGGCGCTGCGACGCGAATTGGCGCAACGTGTAGTGCTGCGAGCAAGACAAAAGTGCTGAGCGTGAAGTGTACGAAAAGCCCATCGGAAACCAACGGTCGAGCAAGGAAAATGATCGCCATCACAGGAATGTCGTATGATAATGGGAGTCCCAAAAAACGGTCGTCGCGTAAGCGGCCGAAATTGTCAAAGTAGCTGAGCCTAATTGCTCCCGCTGCGAGCAGGGCGGTCGCGGTGGCTAGGGCAAAACCCGAGGCTCCGCTGAGTTGAATTAGGATTGCCGCGGGCAAAACGGCTCCGTAGATGAGGTCAGCAAACCCGTCGAGGCTCTTTCCCATCTTGGCAACATCTGGGTGGCGATTTTTCGTGTGAGCTGCCACTATTCCGTCGAGGTGGTCGGACAGGACAGCCCAAAGTGCTGTCGCGATCGACAGTTCAAGGCGATTGGATAGGGCAAGAAACAGACTGACGGACGAAAAGAGAAGGCCGCCAGTTGTTATGGCGTTCGCCGGATCCCAAAGATATTTGAGCATCGAGTTCTCACATTTTGCGAGGCATGCCTCGACCTTGCACTCCCCTGAAAAGGCGCTCTGCGACTTGCAGATCTTCAGCGGTGTCGATTTCGTACCATCTGACATGGTCGCACCGCGTAGTGGCGAGCTGCAGGCCGCGCAGTTCAATAAGGTACGAAAGGAGCTCCTCAATGTAGGCCTGGGTCGCTCCGGACCCTATGATCTGGTCCAGCGCTGGAAACAATCGTCGCCTTGAGGGTCGGAGCTGAAAGTCGCAGTAGGTTCATCGTTTTGAAAAGCCGTGGCCCACTCGCCGCCAAGTTTGCTCCGGTTTGCCTCATACGGAACTCAGAGATGAGGCCGCGATCCGTCAGCAGGACTGCCGAGCCTTCCATCGATTCTTCGAAGGGAACGATTGCTGCCGCGTCGGTCGCCTGGCTGTGCAGAAGATCTCGCAGTACGTCCTCCTCGAAGAACACATCGCCCTCGAGGAGAAAGCAATCTCCGGAAAGCAGCGCGTCACGCGCGAGCCACAATGAATAGACGCTTCCTGTGCGGTCGAAAGCCGATGATTCCACATAGTTGATTGCAAGCGTGCCGAAGCGATGCCCGCAGGCGTATTGAATAGCATGCTTGCGATAACCGACCACGAGCGTCACCTCTTCGACGCCGACGGCTTCCAGATTTCGGAGCGCGTTGTAGATAATCGGCGTACCGTTGACTTCGACCAAGGGCTTCGGCCGGAGGTCCGTCAGCGGTCGAAGGCGAGAGCCGACGCCTGCGGCGAGAATGATTGCTTTCTTGATAGTCATTTGGTCGCAGCAGCCGCCGAGTTATGGGTGGTTCGTTCAAAGCGTCCGTCTATTCGCCGCACATCTGGCAGTAGTTAGAGCAACAAGCGTCCATTGTTGGACTAAGCCGCCTGACTTGGACCGTGAATGCCCCTAATGCTGCGGTTTGTTAGGATGGAGGTACCGCGCTTCAGCCTCGGCGAGTTCATCGTAGCTGAACAGTTGAAAAAGATCTTCGAGGGGGGTGATATCGGGCTCGATGGTCGCAACGCTCTGTTCAGCGAAGATGCGGCCGCAGACCCGACGCATTGCGGCGGCTGCCGCTCGCATGGAGTGATTGGCCCAAATGACCGTCGAGATGTCGACGCGACGATACTCGCAGGTCGGTGTCCGATAGTATTTCGTTGGAACGATCACGACCGGCAACCTGTTCTGCCAAGCATCCGAGAACGAAAGGATTTCGTCTGCGGAGCTGCTTCGGGAGTGAATTAGGATCGCATCGGCTCCGGCTTCCCGGTATGCGTGAGCGCGTGCGATTGCTTCGTGCATTCCGTGGCCGGCGATTAATGCTTCGATCCGGGCCACAAGGACGAGCTCGTTCGCAACTGTGTCCTTCACGGCGCGCAAGCGTCCACAGAATTCGTCAACGTCCGCGAGGGGGTGACGGTCGCCAACAAACGAGTTTAGCTTCGGAAAGCAGCTGTCTTCCAGCGCAACACCCGCCGCGCCGCGCTCACGGAGCTTGCGAGCCAGCAGGCGGGCATTGTTGAAGTTCCCGAACCCGCCATCGCCGTCGACAAGGACCGGAAGTCGGCTTGAATCCACGATCCGCTCAACGGCGCCGACAAGGTGGCTCCACGATGCTTCGTTTGCATCGCGGTAACCTAGAGAACAGGCAATCGACAGACCGGAAGCCCACAAGCCCTTGAAACCTGCTCGCTCGGCGATTGCGGCGGACAGACCGTCGTGCGCTTCCATGAGAAAGGAGAGCGCGCTGCTGCAGCAAACCTCAGCACGCAGAGCATCAGCTCGAGTGAGATCGAGGGGTTGTTTATACCCATCGGCGAGGAGAGATGGTGAATGATCCTGCAATCGAACCGTGCCTCGGGCCCAACGTTATCCCACTTCGAGCGTGACACGTTTCTGGCTTCTTGATCAATTGAGAGAACTGGTAGGTGAGATCATAGAACGTCTCGCTGCGGATGATATTTGCGTTAAGCCTGCGAACGCATTCCACCTCGAGATTAGACAGATGCAGATGAACCGACGAGTTCTTTGAGTTGCGCTCTCTTTTCCGTCGTGAACTGGACCCAGATAGGAAGGTCGCTGGCGCGTCCTTGGAATCTCTCCTCTTGTGTCGTCGTTCGGAACGACTAAGGACGACTCATGTTCAGCTGTATAGCGATGTAACACGCATCGAGCGGAAGCAATGATCGGCGGATGTTGTCGTCCCACACAGGCTGCGAAGAAAGCCTCTGGGCTGCCTAGTTGAAGGGTTGAAGTGGGCACGCTGAAGAAATCGGCTGGCGGCGTTTGGACCTGCGACGATGAACGAGTGCCCCCGGCTTCGAGTGGGTAGCAGGTGCAGAAGAACGATCACATTGTTATGTTCTGCAGTTCACGGGCTGGGAATATCAAGCTCGATCTCACGCGTCGCTTCGATGATGCTCTCTGGATGGTGTCCGTTCTTGAAGAGAGCGTATTTCAGGGCTTCAGCGCGGTTGACAAAAAGCCCGCCAAACGCGCCCTGTTGTTCACGGGCAACCCAGTTGCCGGCCCGATTTTTACCGACGAACACAATCTGCGGAGCGCAGTCACTTGAATGGGAGGCGAGGACCTGAATCATCATGTCCTTTCGGTGAGATGACAGCTCACATTCATGTGGAACAATCCATTTCGGAGGTGCTCCGGCTAGGGATCGTAAAGCGATTGTTGAGCTTTGGTGCTACTTACATCGCGGCATTCGAGAACCAGCATCTACGACTTTAAAGTGTGGCTATTGGCCACCAGTCGGCTGTGGCCTTCGCTGGGTGGCAAGTATTCATCAACCTAGAAGGAATAGCTCAAACGGGAACGGAGATCTCCTATCAGATCTGAGAAGAGAAGAGAGATTCCGCGACGATGCGCTGTCCGAGCGCGCCAGCGGCGAAAAGTACCGTGTGTGGGGGCCAGGCGATGCGGTCGATACTTAGGGGGGCTTTAATACGCCCTCACCACTCCGGCTGTTTGCAGGTCTTCATTGATTCGGAAGCGAGGATGTTCACCTGCGGCGCATAGTTTATTAGGCCGGCAACGCTGTCGCGAGATACGCGGTCGCGCAAGCGTCTGTCCTTCGCATTCCGACAGCTGCTGGTATGCAAGGTGAGTGACGGTACGCTCGTTCCCTGATCCACTGCCGTCACTCGCGTGCTTCGCGGAATTCCGCCGTCCCGCATCTTCATCGGCGCAAACGGGGTGGCAGAACGACGATCTTGTCACGCTCCGATTTCCGCAAGGCGGCTTGCTAAGTTTGTCGATCGACACGTAAATCTCGCATCACATCAAGCGTTCTGTGAAGCCGGAATTCTGCTCAATTAGGACGGTGCACGCGTTGAATCTGCGGCCGTGAGCGCCACCGAAAGAAGCTTACCCGTCTTTCGGAGGTAAGCATCGGGCGGGCCGGCCGTCGAGGGCTGCGTCCCGTTCACGGTCTCTGACAATCGAAATCACCGGCGCCGGTTGCAGACGACGGGTGGTCCGGCGCGGCGCTCGCCGAGGTCAGCTTCGCAACCAATCATATGGAGTGTCGGTCCAGAGCAGGAGCTGGCAGTCCGTTTTTACGCATGGAGAACAATTACGCTCTCAATCCGCTGATCCGGGCCAGTGCTTTCCTTGTCCAGTCAGAAGAATGCCAAACACTCTTGCCATGTGCGCGCGCCACACCCCGATCTCTGCGGTAGTCGAAAAGTAGCCTCTCCGGAGGGGCGCAACGTCAGTCCTATGTCTACCGAAGACGTTGGACCTTGGATGCGGCTGCCGCTTCGCCAGTTTGGGCTGCAACCGAGGCCGCCCCTCCCGACGCGACGTCGCTGCGAAGACGCGAACTGCGTAGCGCCGAGGAGATCGCTGCTGACCTCTACGAGATTACATGGGAAGTTTCAAGAGCAGGACAGATGCTCGTGCGACGCAAACTGGCTATTTGTGGATCTGGTAGACAGAAGGATTGGTTCGCGCTGGCGTAGCTAGAACCAGAATTCCGAGCCTGAGATTACTTGCCGGGCCTACCTTGACTGCCTGCCCTCTTCACAGGGGACGTCATGCATGCGCCGCCCACTCCCATTAACGAAGCGGGCTGGGGCGGTGCTGACGCAGCGGAAAATGTGATGATCAATATACAAGATGCGACGGCCCTCGGGTGGTCGGCAGCGGCCGAACTCGTTGGGGCTAAGGAGCAGGATCTTGCTTTGATCCCAACGTTAGCGCGCTTCTTATAGCAAATATTGATAGCTAAGAGGACCAGCCGGTTGGTAGTTTGACTGCTCACGTGCTCGGCAAATCGCCTCTAGGTAACCCGATGATCGGTTACGCACCACCAGCTACACGCCGCAAGGGATCCATTGATTCGTGACGGTGTGGTCTTTCTCGGAGCGAATTGCCTCAACTTCGCGTCGCAAGAACCCAGGGGACGCAGAAACGCCAGTCGCGAGTTGCTAACTCGCCTGTTCTTCGCCGAGAGTGCGGACTGATGAGGACGCATAGGCAGCTGAGACGAGCTTGTAGCAACAGCATGCTTTCTCTTCGAGCAATTTGTGTTCATCGATCTGCAAGACGCCCCGCATCTTGCGAATGAGCCCTTGCTCCTCAAAGCGGATCAAGGTTTCGGTCACACCCGCGCGGCGCAGCCCCAGCACCGAGGAAAGGTAATCGTGGGTCACTGGCAGCACGCGGGCATCAACAGCTTCACTAGCAAGGCAAAGCCAGCTCGCGAGGCGCTGTTCACGATGGTGCCGAACCCCGCACAACCCTGTCTGGACGCACTGAAATGTCAGCGCTTGCACGTACTCAAAAAGATGGTCTCTGATCTCCGGATGCACCTTCATGATCCGACGAAGATCATCGACGCGAGTTCTGTACGCGCTTCCGGGGAAGACGACGACAGATTGGTTGCTCGAAAGATGTGCTCCCCACAAGAAAGACGTGCCGACGACGCCTCGATAGCCTATGACTGCCGTTTCGAGCATACTGCCCGCGGTAACAACTCTAAGCGAGACGAGGCCGCTCTCTACAAAGTAGACGTGCTCGACCGGCCTTTTTGGCTCTTGCAGAACCATCCGTTCTTTCAAGGCGACCGGCTTGAGGCACTCCCCTATGGCCGCAAGCTGTTGGATAGGAAGACGAGCCAGGATTGCGTTCTTCACAAGGGGCCGTTTCGCAGGACGCACCGGAAGAGAACGCAGAGGCTCCGGTGGTGTGCCAGGCTGCTGCTTGAGAGCTCTATCTTGAGAGCAGTCGATCACTTCGAAAGAGGGCACGCGATCAGTCATGGTCCCTCTCCTGATAGAGGCTTTTGCTAGCCGCGCCTGACCGCAACGAGAACGTGACTCCGACTATAGCCAACATCTTCATTTGATTGATGCAACGAGTATCTCATCGGCGCCCGAATCCTGCGTTCACGGGCCTGTCTTCGGCGAATTTCGACCAAGCGAATGGACGCGTTCGCGCCGGCTCGGAGGCGAGGCGCCACATTCTTGCTTTTGCACCTTATCGCTAGCGATACGATAATTGCGCCAACGAGATTGCGATGAGACCGGGCTCTACATGTGTCTTTTGTTGCTATGCTGATTGACATTCCAAAGAACCCACCGGAGTGTTAACCGCAGATGGCGGTCGCGACGATCGCGCGCATCAGGACAATCAATCCTTTGGGGGAAGCTCAACCGGAACAGCAAATCCAACCTTTACGCGATCCAATATGACTGCACTCTTAAAGCCCTTGATGTCGCGATTCTCGTAGAAGAAGCGCCGGTGAACTGCTCGTATTCCTCCATGGACGGCGCGGTAATGTACAGGACGAAGTCGGCATCGCCCGTGACGTAAAAGCCGTTGACGACGTCGATTGATGATTTGATGGCTTTTTCAAACCTATCGATGATATCGGCTTTCTCGCTCCTAGGTCACCAGTGCAAGCACTTGAATAGGTCGTCCGACCGCCCTCGGCGACAAAACCGAAACGTCGGCCTGGATGATGCCCTCCGAGCGGAGCCTCTTCAACCGTCGTTGGCAGGCGGTGGGAGAGATCCCCGCCATCTCGCCAATCACATCTGAAGTCAGACGATTATTCTTTTGCACGATCTCGAGAATGCGGGCATCTATCCGGTCGTACTTCATAACCACCCCCGGCCTGAGACGAATTTCACCGCGAGATGATCACTCCGCGCAGGAAATCCTCGACTGTGAAAAATACGAGGAAATCTTCCGTGACAAAGGCCCAACGTGGATGGGTATTGATCAAAAGTGGGGAGGAGGGGCCTTGCCAGGCATTCTGCGGCGCGGCAGGGAGCGAAGCCGCAAAGCCGGGCCTTTCCGATAAGATCGGGGCCTTCGTTTTCGACAAAGATGTGAACCAAAGTGAAGCTGAAACGCAACCGAACCGCGCCGCGCGATAAGTTCGGCTCAAACGGCATCTTGATTGAGGTTAGACAGCTACTCGCCCGCTGACGGGCGCGCCGTCAAGGCGCTGTTTTGCCTCTGAGAGGACCAACCTCTGGCTTGACTTCGTCCTCGAGCTCGATAACAGCCGCCGAGCTTCCGCCATGGCGTTCCTGTTAGCCGTTGATGCAAGCTCGCTAGGTGGAGATTGCCCCCTGGTCAGCTGTTCTCCTTTAGTGTCTCCATTTTGCAAAGATCGAAACGGTCCTGGCGTCCTTCGCCGCGAGAAGATGCCCGACGCAGCTGTTGATGTGCTTTCCGACGATGAGGACTTCCAGTGCGTCGTCGAGGTGCCGAACTCGCGCGCCTTACGCGGGATATGCCGGATGCCTCAGGGCGGTACAGCGCCTTGCCGGCGGGCCGGGATCCACCATCACCCACATGTAAGCGCACCGCCGCGGCCAGACTGAAAAAGGATCGAAGATCTTGATCTCTTGCGGCGTTGCCGATAGCCGCCGCCGGAGCTGCGACCGTCCTTCCAATGTTCGTTGAGGCAAACGAAGCAACTTTCCTCCTCAGGGAGGAAACGCGCGACCAAACCGCCCGCCACCCAGTGCGTCGCGTAGCCGAGCACGTACGGTACGCCGAATTTTGCAATAGTGCGCCAGCGCTAGTTGTACCTCTGTCGATGCCGAAGCATCGATCACCACGTCGGCTTCGCGCAAGGTCGAACACAGGCGCGAGCACATTGACTGAATTATGCGGGAGCGCTGCGGGCGTCGGTGGCGGTCTCGCCCTGACGCGCGGGCATGAACTTAGCTTTGTGACGAGATCGTTCAACTTTACCTGATCACCGTAGGCGAGAGTTCATATGCAGCGCTCGAACCCCTGGAAAGAATCATCTGCTCCTATCCCAAATGGGACTGGCTGCCACGTCGGGATCAGGTAGTTCTACTGGTGATTGAGTGAGACACTTCGAGAAGTGGTTTTCGACAATTGATTCCACACACGGAGAAATCCAATGGACGTCAAAAAGCTCTCGGTGAAAGAAGCGGCGGCGGCAGCCGCTAAATGTGCCGCCACGGCCGCTCAATGCGCCGCTACGGCTGCCAAATGTGCGGCGACTGCGGCGCATGCCCAGGCAAAGGCAGCGACGGCCCGATGCGCGGCCACCGCGGCGCGGTGCGCTGCAACCGCAGCGAGATGCGCCGCAACCGCGGCGAAGTGCGCGGCGGATCATCCCTAACTGACCGATCCTAATCCGGCGTGGCCTTGGCGCGTCGCCTTTGCGGGGCCGCCAAGGCTATTGGAGGTCTCGGAAATGAGCGTTCCGCGCTTGGGCGTTGGGCTTCAGTTTAACCCGGAATTAATTGGATGGTTTCCGTTTCTGAGCCAGCCCCTTGACGCGCTGGAAGTACTCTTCGACTCGGTCATGAGCCCTCTTGATGGGCCGGGTCTTGTATCTCCCCGCGCCATCGATCTCATGCGCGACATTATGGATAAATATCCGCTCCTCGGACATTCGAACT
This sequence comes from Bradyrhizobium sp. USDA 336, assembly GCF_044908355.1. Lineage (NCBI taxonomy): Bacteria > Pseudomonadati > Pseudomonadota > Alphaproteobacteria > Hyphomicrobiales > Nitrobacteraceae > Bradyrhizobium > Bradyrhizobium sp. USDA 336. Next base: position 7,701,372 of record NZ_JBIYDC010000002.1, read on the forward strand.
ACGGCGGTGACTTTGGCTTCGACGATCTGATGAGCACAGCGGCGGTACGACGGCACGTTCCGCTGTCTCAGAAATTCAACGTTGCTTCGGTCGCCAACCACTGTTTCTACGGCGATGCCTCCTGGTCCGACGTTTGGAGCAGTCCGTTACAATTCTCGCGGGCTGAATCTGTTCGTGTGGCGGCGAGGGCGCGCGCGCTTCAAGATCTTTACGGCGTTCCGCTCGCGCACGAAAACGCTGCGTACTACCGCGTATGCCCCGGTAGCGATTTGCCCGAAGAGGAATTCCTCGCGCGAATGCTTGAATTATCAGGCACCTACCTGCACCTGGACTTGCACAATCTCTACGCGAACGAGCAGAACCACCGCGCGAGGGGGTATTCCATCCGTCGGTTTCTGAGCACCATTCCGCTCGATCGCATCATCACTATTCATATGGCGGGAGGGCGGTGGATCAAGGGTCAATATCACGATCTTCACGATACCCAGGTTGCAGAGGCAGTTTGGGACCTGCTCGATGATGTTCTGTCGCGTGCGCGGCCTGGCGCCGTCATCCTCGAATATGAGACCCAATCTCTCTACTGCGATGGAGAAATGGCGGATACCGGGCGTACCACCGATCTAATCCTCTCGGACCTCGAACGGGGACGTAAGGCGTGGGATCGCGCCTACGGGCGGGCGAGCAGACGTACGACGCGCAGCGAGGCTGCCTAGTGGACGCGCGGCTGGTCTGGGATACGTGGCGGCGCGTGCTGAGAGACGATCGCCTCGCGAATTGGGTCGTGAATCCCAACTCGAGGACCGAAGATGCCCATGGCTGCACGGCGGATGAGCTTGCAATCCTGGTGGACTATGCGGGAACTCCCGCGCCGACCGAATCCAACATTGGCATGTATCGTCGCGGATTGGTCAGGAATGCTCTGGGTGCGCTAGACCTTGTCCCGCTTACGCGCCGGCTCCTGCACGCGAGTGGGCTGGATGTTGAAGCGGTTGCCTCGGAATTTGTGCAGTCAGGCGGTTACGCGGACAATGGGCCTTACTTCTGGCGAACGGCAGCATGTTTTGTCGCATTTTTGGCCGGTCGTGCGGAGTTCTTCTCCCGCCCGCACCAGGATGTGCTTGCGATCGACGCGGCCGGCGTTGCGCTTGCGCGCCGGCTCGGCGAAGCCGCTCCCCTGATATGGCCCAATACCGCGGCGGAGGCTTTCTCGGCAGAGAGCCCGAGCAGGAATTTGCAGTCAATCCGCTTCGTCGCCCATCCAGCGGCGACGATGATCTCGTCATCCTATGATCTCACCCCATGGATTGAGAATCCGTTTGACTTCGACCCCAGCCAGGACCTCGAAGCCTCTCCACGACATTGGCTGATCTATGTTCCGGTCGCTGAATCCCCCCATGAATATGCGGAGCTTTCGCAGCGAGCTGCCCGCCTCTTTGATGTTCTTCGTGTCCCAAAGAGCTTGGTGGAATTGTCGACGGCCCTGGACGATGTCGCCCAAGCTGATGTGCTCGCGTTAATCGATTCTCTGGCGGGGCTCGGTGTCATCGTAAGCGGATCGGATAATCAACCTAACCCGTCGAAAAGTGCAATTGCCTCCCGAAAAGGAACGCATGCCGTAGATGAGCTCCCTCTTGCTTCACACCTGATCTGCGGCGGCGCGCCCCATGAAGCTGCTTGAGCGCCTTAAGACCTCCAGACCGGACAGCCTTTCCAAGAAGCTGCCGGACGATGCATTTGTCATGCTCGACCCGGCTGTCGAGGTTCTGGATGCCGAGATTGCCGAACATCGATTGCTCAGTCACGGTTACCTCGAGATCGGCATGGTCGTGCCACCTGGGGAGGGCCTGGTGGATTTTGTCACCACGCTCAGCAACGAGCCTGTTAATGTGGCAGTTCTACGCGCTCAATTCGACGATCAGTCCATGATTGACGAGATGCTGGCTTCGCTCCGCCAGCACGGCTTTATGCACATTACCTCGCAAACAAAGCCGTCGACCGAGGAGCTTGAGCATCTGCGACGCATTGCGGAATGTGCACGCACCGCAAGCTTGCGCCGCTCCATCGTAATCGACCTCGATGGTGAGATTTCGCTTGAGCAGATCTCCACGCGCCTGAAGGACGAAACGCATCCGCCGGAGTTGCTGCTGCGTTGCGCGCAGCTGGCAGATTATAAGTTGACTTTGAGTGAACTGGCGCGCCTTCGCCAGAAAGGCATTGTTCGAATGCACCAGACGGTGGTGCAAACGCAATGCCTGGCGAGCGACAATGAACTCCGGCGTTCCCTCATTCGTCTCGGTGCCGCGGTCTACCTGGACGGAATTTCTTGGCCGGCGCCGAACCATCCGATTGCCGGGCTTGAGGAGATGGTTCGCGATTGCGTCGCCATCCATCTGCTCATGACTCCCGACCTGTCGATCATGGACGAGGCTGAGCGGAGGCGCGTTCTAACCTGGGCGACCTCGGCCTTCATCTCAGGTCTGTGCTTACGGCTTGATCCGGACGCTCTCTGGCCCGCCGGAGATGCCGCTGAAGATGATTTTGATGCCATTTTCAAAGCGGTCCGCGCAATCGAGAACGCGCTCGGTGACGTCCTGATCGTCAATTTGCCGAGCGATGAAGTGTTGCTAGGCAATGCGGCGTCTTCTACGTCTCCCGGCCGGGTGTCGGATTTTGCAAAGCGTTTTCGAGCCGCGTACTTGCGATGGCGTCTGCCTTTGTTGAAGGCATGTGAGAACGACAATAGCTGGAGCCAGGTACCTGAAGTCGAAGACAAGCTGGTCCGTGCGCAAGAGGATCTGCTTCCGAATCACCCGGAACTGCTGCTGCTCAAGCCCGGGAGCATCGTGGTCGACGTCTGCGGCGGGCTCGGACGCGTCGCACGACGCTTGTCGCCGGCTGTTGGGGAAGACGGACTCGTCATTTCCGTCGAGATGTTTCGCTGCCTGAGCGATCGGGCGCGCCGGTTCGCCTGTGAACGAAACTTCACAAATCTCGATTTTCGCCCTGGTCTCGCGCAGCGTCTCGCTCTGCCCGATGCGTCAGTTGATGCGGCCGTCAACGAATGGACCGGGGGCATTTGGGAACTGGGACTCGGAGCCAGTATGGTCAAAGAAATGGCGAGGGTCGTACGGCCCGGAGGCCGCATCGCGGTCACCCATCGGCTCGTGCAGCTTCATCTCGCTTCGCTGCGGCAGCCATGGGTCCAGTATGACGAAATCTATGCGTGGATTCGCGAAGCCTTCGTGCATCCGGATCTGACGATCATCGCGGAACGCATCTGGGGTCAAATCGTCCCGTCGCTCATAGGCGAGCATGCAACCCTTTGGCGTAAGCAGTATATGCCGCGCCTGATAAATCCCTACGACGTAATCTACAGATACGACGACAGTCCAGATACGCGCGCCGACGTTTATCTTACCGTCATCGCGCAACGGCGATGATCTATCAACTAGGTAGCGCGATAACGTGAGGTGCGACCATGAGATCGAGAGAATCCGCTCTTGAGCAAGCATGTTCGTCGCTGCGACGGCTCGGAATTCCGGCGATGTTGCCGGCACTTCATGCCGCCGGAATCGGCATCAGTCGGGCGGTCCTGGGCGGATCGCACTCGGTGGCGATCTACCCGCCCATCAACTCTTTGACACCGCTCGATTCAAGAAGCGTGATCGATACGATCGAGTGGGGCGAAGAAGCCAGTCTCTATGTTCATATAGCGTTCTGTGAAACCCGCTGCACCTTCTGTCACTACACAGTCGATCACTACGCTGGCCGGGCAAAGCACTCTATCGAGGACGCTAAAGTTGCTCGTTATCTGACCGCGCTAAAACGTGAACTCGCGTTTTGGGGCGCGCGGCTCGCTCGAAGCGGCACCGTGGTGTCATCGGTCTATATTGGCGGAGGCACGCCGCTCGTTCTCGATGAGTCAGCGTTGCGAGATTTGATACGTGCCATTCGAAGCGAATATGATCTGCGGTCCGGCGCGGAGTTTTGCATCGAAGGCAGCCCCCTCACGATCACCGCGCCTGAGGGCGAACACAAGCTGCGGTCTCTTAAAGCTCAAGGCGTTACGCGCCTGAGCTTTGGAGTACAGTCGTTCGATGATGAGGTCCTCAAATATGCGGCCCGCGGCTACCAGCGCGAAACTCCGATTCGTGCATGCGCAATTGCAAACACGATCTTCGAAAACTGGAATCTTGACCTGATCCAGGGGCTCTATAGGGGGTCGACGTCTGAAGTATGGGGCAATCTTGAAGCCATTGCCGAGATCCGTCCGCCACACCTCACCTGGTATCACGGACGATTCGGGGACCGTCCTCAAGGGCACTGGTATAGGACGGAAACAAAGCGAGCGGAGTTCGAGGACGAGTTCACGACACTTCTTGGCCGGATGCTTATTTGGCAGGAAATGGCCGCGCTCGGCTATGACCAGACAGACGGCAACCGCTTTGTGCGATCGCATGAATTTACCGATCCATTCAAGAGGATCCGAACGACGGCGGCGAGCGATCTTCTTGGGTTGGGGGCGGGAGCCTACTCCCATGGCGGCGTCAAAGTGGCGAAGGCAAATTGTCTGGGGCACGTGTTTCGCAATGACCCGAATATTCCGACATATGTGGATGCCGTCTTGACGGGCAACATTCCGATCGCCACCGGACGCGCCGTCGACGAAGAGGAATTGCTGGCCGCCTCTTATGCGACAGGACTACGTATCGGACGCATCGAGGACGAGAGCCTGCGGTCGCTCCGCTCCGCTCATCCCCAGCTTTCGAGGTATTATGACGCTCTTGTCGACGAGCTGAACAATGCCGGCGCATTAGAGGCTTATCTCGACGATAGGGGCCAAGCCGGGCTGAGACTTTCCGCACTCGGTAAACTCTTTGAAGACGAGGCCTTGTCCCTCTTTTTCAGCCCCGCGGTCAAAAGCGAATTGGCCAGAAGAACGACAAGCGAACGTAAACTGCAGCTCGCATAGTCGGAAAGACCGGGAGAGGTGGTCATGGACAGCTTGGAGCAGTCTGCTGCAAGAGAGAGGGGCCCTACCGGAGATGGCATCCGGGCCGAACGCGCCGGCTGGAGCTTCGGCGGCGACACACCTCAATATTTTGATCGCCACGTCGCACGGTCCGTTCCCAACTATGAAGCGGGCCATAGCCTGATTGAACAGGTGAGTGATTTTTTCGTGAAGAAGGACTCAGTCGCGTATGAAATCGGTACTTCAACCGGAACGCTCCTGCGGCAACTAGCGAAACGCCATCCACACGGCACGCGCTGGATCGGGATCGATAACGAGCGCGCCATGATCGAATACGCGCGTAGCGCTCCGGGCAAAGCGCCGAACGTCGAGTACTTGCTCGCAAACGCATGCGAGGTAGACTACGAAGCCAGCGATTTTATCGTCTCCTATTATACGGTACAGTTCGTTCCGCCACGACACCGCCAGAACTTGATAGACTTAATCTATAAGTCACTCAATTGGGGCGGAGCATTCCTGTTTTTCGAGAAAGTCAGGGCGCCAGATGCGCGGTTTCAGGATATTATGAGCGCGATCTATACCGATTATAAGCTGGAGAACGGCTACTCGCCCGAAGAAGTTCTGGGAAAAGCAAGCAGCTTGAAAGGCGTTCTTGAGCCGTTTTCGACCAAGGGCAATCTCGACATGTTGCATCGTGCGGGGTTTATGGACGCCATGACCATATACAAACATGTCTGTTTCGAGGGATTTCTGGCCATCAAATAGGACTATGTAGCCTATAGTTTACCTTGGGCAGCTGTTTGGTAAAGATTGTCCCTGATCCATTGATCAGGGTGCTGACCTCGCCAAGTCTCGACCATCGAGACCGCTTTCCGGACCTTCCCACTATTCCTTCATGGTCGCTGCAGCCAACGCGACCTCCGGCCGTTGCCGTCGGTCAGCCCGGGCTCGGCCCGTCCATGGCGGTTGAGGCATCGCCGAGTTAGGGCGATGCGGGTCGCGATGCGCCCACCGCAATACGACGAGCTATGACGGCCGGACGCATGATGACGCTCAGGACCACTCGCTTGCGCGCCTGGTTGTCCTTGGCGCTGCTCTGCGCGTCCTCGGGCACCAATCTCATCGGAGAATACTTGAGGTCAATGCCTCCTGGAAGCCAGCGCGTCCCGAGCCACAAGTTCTTGCCCCTGATACTGAGCGATGACGAGCGCGCCCAACTGAAGTCTGACGATGGGGTGGAGGACGGCACAGATACTGGCTCTGAGAGCCTGGATCGTGCTGACCTGTGCTTGACACCGAGCTGGGCATTCAGCGTACCCCGCCCTGCCGAGCGCTTGCACCCCTATCAGGTTGATTTCCTTGTTGAACATCCAGCGCACGTCGTATTCGCGGAAAGCCGTGGCCCATCGCCTCGGATTCGAAGGCATTGGTGCAGCACGGATTTCGACATGGGGAGCATCGAGAGAATTTGTCAGAAACGAGGAAGTTGACTGCAGCCACTGCGTTGCCACAGCATGCGCTGGCGTCAGAACGAATGCCTCGATCGCGCGAGCGGACCTCGATTGAAAGTTACCGCAGGCGGGACAACAGAGATACCAACTCGGCTTGCCGTCTCGTCCCGGTCCGTAGAAAAACGGCTTTGAGATGATTACGCGCTGTCCCTGGAGAAATTTTCATATCAAGGGAAATTTCCTTGAGCGTCTTTCCTTCGACCAGCAGCGATCCGAGCCGGGCCTGAGAAGGCGTCAGTCCGAAGATCTCCATCACAGAATTCTGCGACACCTGGAGGGTTTCGTTGAGATCGGTGAGGAGAAGAAGGGCACCCACAGCCGGAAATAGGTCGTCCTCCAATCCTTGCACAAAGGCATCAACGACGACCGGACGGCCTTGGCGTCTGGTGACGACAGTTTGCAAGGTGGTACGACCCGCTTTACTCGATGCGAGACGAATCTGGTTGACCAGCCGATCCAATCTCATTCGTGATTGAAGGTCCGCCGCGAACAGGCGCTTTCCCTTGATCGAAAGATCACCATCAAAAAGACTATAGGCGTCTTCGTTGACATCCAGAACCATGCCGTGACGATCGACTACAATCGCCGGCCATTTCAGCAATCCAAGCGCACCAATCATCCTGCGCTGTTCCCACGAGTGATGCGCATTTCGCTCGGGCAAAATAAAACTCTCTTTGGAACGGCGCCCGTTTCCTCTTCAGTCTTGAGCATTGATTAAATGATCGTGCTTGCCGTCACTAAATAAAACCAACAAACCCACGGATCAGCCGGCAACTTATAGCTGCGTGCTTCTACGTCGACAGTCCCATTTGGGATATGTGTCCCCTTAATCCTAGTCAGTTTCAGACTGCGTCGTCTGCAGCCGGACTTTTGGTCCGGGTCTGCTTGGCGCGTTTTCTTGTTCGATCCGCGCTTGTTGGGCGACATTTGATTGCGTTCGATCCAGAAGCGAAAAGCTCAACATGTCACACGAAGAACAATGGCTTGCAATGTCGTGTCTGCATACATCACGCAAGAGTCGCCGTTTCGCGCCGAATTTTATCTCGTCGGGCCCTGCTGTGCGGGAGTTCTGTTTGATTCTATGTCGTGTTTCTAATTCTGAATGTGGATAACGATAGGAATCCGGCGGAGATTAGAGCATTGAGAGCAAAGGCATTTTCGATGGATTGGCGATCAAGACCGGGCAACAGCACGCGGCTGAACCGGTTGCGGTGCGTACGAATGGCGGCAAACTTTCTCACTGATCATCGAAGGACTCCATAAGCAAGAAGCCGCGAAGGCAGCTTGGAGCCGCCGATTGTGTCTATGGCGCACCAGTTCGGTGCGTTACGTACTATCAAAACCAGCTGGCATCTCGATCCTGACGTTGGCAACTCCCACGTCGTCAGCGAAGAGCCCAAGAGCCAGGGGGGGCGGCACCTATCGGTTGATCGAAGAAAACAGCCTATCGGCGCGCACGCTTGCAGATGATGGGAGCTCGGTTGCCACCTCTGGCCAGCTACCGCCATGCGAAGATTCGGAAAGCGCATCACCCGAACGCGAGCGGGGGAAACGTCGCGAACATCGGGCAGACGGAGCTCGGCACTTGCGAGCCCGTTCCATAGCGCCAATGGGCGGTTGCGCCATTCAAATGGTGCGATCAGGACGGTGACCTCGCCACAGCGCCCGAGTTTTCCTAACGTCGAGGCCCATTGTGCGTCGCCGAACCACGACCACGCTCTGCGTGCACTCATCAAGTCGATGAAGCCAAAGGTCGTCTTACCTTATCCGACCATCTCGTCCCTTCATCCGCCAGGACAGCCTCGAAGTCCTGGATCTAACTCTTTCGCTCGGCCGGTCAGCTTCCCGAAAGCTAGACCTACGATCCTGGGCAAGTGGAGATATTTCGGGGCTGATCTGCGACTGCAGCAAACGTAAACATCGTCAAACGGAGTTGCGAGATAGTTCGAATCCAAGACACGCTCGATACGGCAACGTTAGACCCCGTCAGCACATCAGCCGCCACCGGGCAAGATGAAACCATAGGTCAAACGGCCTTTGATCAGCACCTGGACGACAGACCGCAAGAGCAACAAGCTAGTGCAGGTCCTTCCGATCCCAGTGTATCGGACGAGGTGGAGGATCGCCCTGATGCTGTCAAGCAACAACCCGATTTGAAGCTTGTCGTCATTTCGAACCGCATTGCGCCGTTCGACCCCAATAAACCCCAGACCGGCGGGCTTGCCGCGGGTCTCGAGCCGGTGGTGGAACGCTCCGGCGCGGTTTGGATAGGCTCTTTTGAGACCCGCGGCGACGGGATCGAGCGGCCCCTGCCATTGGTGCCGACTGGTGCAGGCCACGTCGCGAGGCTCGATCTGCCGGCCGCAGACCATGCGGGCTACTATCGAGGTTATTCGAATTCAACGTTGTGGCCAGCATTGCACTCCTTGCCGGACCGGATGTCGGGCTCGGAAGAGGATTATGGCAGCTATCGAAGGATCAACGATTTCATCGCGCGCGCGGCTTTCGATGTACGAGATAGGGGCGCATTCTGAGTTCATGATTATCATCTGCTCCCGCTTGGGGCCGAGCTGAAAGGCCTGGGCATTGAGCGGCCAACCGGCTTTTTCCTCCATACGCCATGGCCCACGCCCGACATTAGAGTGCGTACCCAAACATCGCGAACTGATGAAATCGATGCTGAAGTACGATCTGCTCGGCTTTCAGACGAACCGGGATGTAGACAATTTCCTGGCCTGCCTGCGAACCCATTTCGGGCTCGAGAGTAAGGATGGCGTTGTGACCACGGAACGTTGCCAGACGCGACTTCAAAAATTCCCAATCGGGATCGATCCCGAGCAGTTCGCGCGTACCTTGCGGCAGACCTCTCTCCCGCAGAGCAAGAACAAGTCTCGTCATTATTGCAAAAATGTCAGGGCGCCAAGTTTGCCATCGGCGTAGACCGGCTCACTACACGAAAGGCAGCCATAAACGGGTTCAATGAGCTTTTGACGAAGGAGCTGCTGAGCATCTCGCTGTTACAGATCGCCCCGTCCTCGCGCGCCGACGTCGACGAGTATCAGAAGTACAAGGAGGACGTGGAGAATGCGATCAACCATGTCAATGACGATCATGGCACCGACGAGTGGAGGCCGATCCACTACACGAATGGCTCGTTCAGCCAGGCTGCACTCGCGCGTCTCTACCGCGAGGCACATGTAGGTGTGGTGACGCCACTGCAGGATGGCATGAATCTGGCAGCAAAAGAATATGTTGCTGCCCAAGAATCGGAGGATCCCGGCGTTCTGGTCCTATCGAAGTTTGCGGGGGCGGCTGAAGACTTCAATGAGGACGAGGCGCTGCTGGTGGATCCAAACGATCCCAAAGAAATCGCAGACGCTATTTCAAGGGGTGGCCAACATGCCGCTTGAGGAGCGTGTCAAGCGTTGGCGGTCGATGATGGATAAGATTGAATCCTATACCATCCACGACCGGTCGGCAGACTACGTCCGGGAGCTGGACAAAAGCCGTGTCACCGTTCCGGCTGATCAGTGCCGGTCGCGGCTGGACCAACGTGGCTCAGATGCCGCTATACCGGAACCATGCCGAGGCGCTGGCCACCTACAACGAGATCGACTCCCCAGATGTCGCCCTGAAGGAGGCTGCCCGTGCAGACGAGAAGAAGGCCTATGAAGCGCCTGGAGGCCCGACTAATGCACACACAGGGCAGACTCTGGGAGCTGCCGGTAGCCACAGCTTCGCTCAGTGGTCGTCCCGAACAAGAGCCCAGTGTCGGGGAGGATTAAGGTAGCACAGCACGGCAGATTACGGTGTTCTGCAGCAGCACAGAGGTACGATTCAGATCTTTAGCGCTGACGCGGTTCTTGCAGGTTGCGCAAGCCTGGGTGATGACCGGGAATGTTGAACGAGCTGCATCAAGGTATCACGGGAGTGATCAATAATGGAGCGGGCGGTGTGCGGCCAACGCGTTGTTCCGACCCTGTAAACGACACTTATACAAGTGGCGTCGGCATCAGCGAGCTTTTGGTCGTTCCGCGCCGGAAAGGCTGCCCGTTGCAATGGAGGCCCGCGAGCACCGTTAGCACAGAGTGGCTCGCACGCCTGGCGCCTGCCAAGCTGCTCCGCTAGCAGCGGACGTTCTCGATCGACATCTCGCCCTTCGACCTTAGCGTGGTACGCCTTCGATGAAGGGCCACGGGCTCGTGCGCCCGTTGCCGCCGGTCGGGTCAGGACTGTTTGAGCCTGACCCTACCGACCAAAAGAACTGAATGATGACACCGTCGTTTCGTCATCTTATCGAAAGATTGGACCTGACCCGGCGCTTGAACCCGTTTGGTTGGAGCCTCGACCTCAAGACGCGTTGCTACTAAGAGCCGTAATCCTTGCTTCTGCCCTCATTGTCTTGAGTGCAATCCCCTCCGAAAGGCGCTGCTCTTTGTCATGATGACCCCGTCGACAAGTCTGCAAAATGCACTCGCTCGAAGGGATCTACACAGGCGGGGGCATCCGTTCTTGGCCGCTGAAACCGAAAAGACCGGTGCCATCTAACGGACTGTCCGGCGGACACGTTGTCGGTGTCTGTTTGGCAACCAGTGTTGGGAAGCGGACATCGTACTGCAGCGGGAGCGCTTGAAACTTGCGACTCTTTAGCCGGCACGCAGCTTGCAGTGATGGGGCGCGACATAGCGCAAGCCGCGCTATGTCATGCGCTTGCGTGCTTTCCGCCGCTTCTGCTTGACGCTCCGCTGCCCGCGAGCGTGGCCGCTCGACCTCAGCCGGAGCAAATCCCATGAAGACCTCACTCCTCGTCGCCACGCTGATTTCGATGGCCTGCTTCATCTCCACGACGCTTTCACAGGAGAAAACCGATGCGGCACTGACTGATGATCCATTCCGTTGGCTCGAGGAGATCGAAGTGCCAGCCGCAGTGGCTTGGGTTCGCGCCGAGAACGAGAAGACGCTCGGTGTGCTTCAATCAGATCCTCGCTATCGGCACTTCTACGAACACGCGCTCTCCATCCTGCAGAAGGATCGGATCGCAGATATTCCATTGGAAGGGCGCGGTTTGGAGCATTTCTGGCAAGACGAGAACCAGGTGCGCGGCGTCTGGCGGCGCACCACGCGTGAGAGCGATCGTAGCCAAGCCCCAAAATGGGAAGCCATCCTCGACGTAGACGCTTTGGCCGTCGCCGAGAACAGAAATTGGGTCTTTCGAGGTGCCAGCTGCCTTCCGCCTGAAGAGCGCCTCTGCCTCATTAGTCTTTCCGATGGCGGCAAGGATGCCGTGTCGATACGAGAGTTCGATCGTACCGCGAAGACCTTCGTTGCGGACGGCTTTCATCTCCCAGAGGGCAAGCAGGACGTCAGCTGGGTCGATGGTGACACACTCCTTGTTGCACGGGGCTGGGGCGAGGGGACTTTGACGCAAGCCGGCTACCCCTTTGTGGTGAAGGAGCTTAAACGCGCTCAGTCGCTCAGCGAGGCTCGCGAGATCTTTCGTGGCGAGCCCACCGACAGTGAGACGCAGCCCCTCGTGCTTCGTGACAACGACGGTCATATTCATGCGACCGGCGCGGTCCGCGCAATCAGCTCTTTCGAGTCCGAATATGTGGTCTTCCGCCCCGATGGGCCCGTCAAGCTCAATCTGCCGAAGAAGGCCGAGATCGTCACGCTCGCGTGCGGCCGTCTGCTTGTGAAACTTGACGAGGACTGGGCGCCGTCCGAGGACAACCGCTTCACGGCGGGCTCGGTGATCTCGTATGACCTCGACGAATGGAAGCAGGATCCGCTGCGCGCCAAAGCCTCGCTTGTCTTTCAACCTGGGCCCCGCCAGGCTCTGAACGAGTTAACCGCCACAAAGAATTTTTTGATCCTGACGATCCTTGAGAACGTTCAGAGCAAAGCGTTCGTTTATAAGCACGCTCAGGGAGCTTGGTCCGCGGCGCCGATACCGCTGCCGGAACATACAGGTGTCAGCCTGTCAGTTACCCACGATGAAGCGGACCGAGCCATGTTTACCGTCTCGAGCTATCTCGGACCAACGTCAGTCTGGTATTTTGATGCCGAAAGCAAAAGGCTTGAGGAATTGAAGAAGACACCGTCTGCCTTTGATGGGTCCGACCATGTCGTGGAGCAGCTCGAAGCCACTTCGCGTGATGGCACGGCAATTCCGTATTTTCTGGTGCGGCCCAAGAACGCAAGGTTTGACGGCGCAATTCCGACACTTCTCCATGGCTATGGCGGCTTCCAGGTCCCGCTTCTGCCATCTGATCTAGGGCCGGGGGGGCGGCTCTGGCTCGAACAGGGCAATGCGTATGTCGTTGCGAACCTGCGCGGGGGCGGCGAGTTTGGCCCACAATGGCATCAAGCCGCCCAGGGGGCAACGAAGCAGACGACATGGGATGATTTCATTGCCGTTGCCGAGGACCTGATCCGCCGCAAGATCACGAGTCCACGCCGGCTTGGAGTAATTGGCGGCAGCCAGGGTGGCCTGCTCGTTGGCGCGGCAATCACCCAACGTCCCGAGCTCTTCAACGCGGCGATCATCGAGGTGCCGCTGCTCGACATGCTTCGATACACCAAACTGGGCGCGGGCGCCTACTGGATCGGCGAGTACGGTGACCCCGCCATTGTCGAGCAGCGTGCGTGGATCGAAGGCTACTCGCCCTACCAGAAGGTGTTGGCCGGAAAGACTTATCCCGCTCCCTTAATTCTTACCTCCACCAAGGACGACCGCGTGCATCCAGCGCACGGCCGCAAGGCTGCCGCGAAGCTCGCCGCGCTGGGGCAGCCTTACTTCTATTACGAGAGCATCGACGGGGGACACAGCGCCGCCGCCAATCTCATGGAACATGCGCGCCAACTGGCCCTTGAATACACTTATTTGTCGAGGCGGCTTTATTCTGAGTAAACTCGGTCAACGGGCTGATCGAAGCAGACAAATAGAGACCATTGGCAATCTCAAGCGTCTTCACGGTGCTCAGCTGAATTCATCGAACCTAAGGCGAGAGGCTGATGAGTCGCCGGCGGCGCGACGAAGTTCGTCAGATGCGCAAATCACCGGTTTGAAAAGGCTCCACCGTTGCCGAGCGGGTTTGCTGGCTTCCCAAATACAAGATGACGAGCGGATAACTTGCCAAATGCGCTTCCTTCAGGATTGTCTCGGCAGACCCTGCTCGTTCGACAGGGCGTGACGTGCGGTGGACGTCCAAACACGAACAGCCAGAGCGCGGCCCTGCGCGCGTCTTTGTGCTTGAGAAAGCATGTCAGGTAGCTTCAATGCAGGTATGCGCGGATTGATAAGCCTGCTCCAGACTGCGCAAAGGAGTTCACGGCCGCCCTGTTGTTCAACGTCGATGAAAACCATCCGCCGGCCCTGGATGAGCGCGGGATGTTCGAGGCTCCGCAACTCTTCTGTAAAGCCGGTGGTGAGCGACGAGTGGAGCGAAGGTCAAAATGTCATCTGGGCGGAGCCTTCGAAGCGTCGTCGACGTCAGGCCGCTTTTGTCGCTTGCACAATGCGGCCGCAGCTAAGACCACGCGAAGTTCCGTGCGTCAAGTTCAGCAAATCGAGCACGTGGGCGTCTCTTGCCGACCATCTTTATGGCCGCGAGACTCTTCGCTAGATCACAACGTTTCACTATGGAGATGCTGCCGTGGCAATGGGTATTGTGAAGTGGTTCAACTCGACCAAAGGTTATGGGTTCATCAGGCCTGAGGACGGACGTCCCGATGTCTTCGTGCACATCGGTGCCGTCGAAAGGGCCGATTACACCACTCTCGAAGAGGGGGCCCGGGTAGGTTATCAGCTCAAGGCCGGGCGTTCGGGTAAGGTGTCAGCTGAGGATCTCCGGGTTGGCTGATCCGACTCGCCTCCGGAAACTGCTCTCGCGTTGGGGTGCCGTTACATGGAATTGATCAGCAATTATCTCGGGTGGATCGCGTACGCGTGTCCTTTATCTCAGGCGCAAAAGCACAGCGCATCCCGAAATCCCTGCGCGAGGAAGGAGATAGATAAACTTGGCCCTCGCTTCACGTTGCTTTCCAGTGTCCCAATGAAATTAAGCTGGTAGTGTCCTGTTGCGATATCGTCAAATCAGTGTTCGCAGGTGTGCCATGAACACGGCCTTTTCCTGACGGCGATTTAGCTACTGCTCAACGAGCTCTTTTTGTCGCACGATGCCCGCTCGCAAATCACGATGCCAACACTTAGGGCGCTAAGAGCTCACACGCCCGCTACCCGAACGCAAGCGAGACGCAGCCCCCCGCAATATCGCACTGCTGATGCGGTTCCGCGGTCGAACCGGCGGCCTCAAAGGACGATGCCGAAACGTTACTCGGCGGACACCTGATTGTCAGCTTCAGAGCCAATGTCGGGAAGCTGGCATGGCGATGCGGCACGATGCGGCGGAAACCTGCTGTTTGTCGGCGGCATGCTGCTTGCACGGATCGAGCTGCGGGCGGCGCGACACAGCGCGTGCACGATCGCAACACGTATTTCGCTACGTTCGCCCACTCGCAAGAACTTGCGGGCTCGGCCTGCGTGCCTGGTCCGAGGATAGGCCAAATGAAAAAATCGCTTGTGCGCGCCGCGTTGCTCTCGCTGATGTGTTTCACAGTCGCGCTGTTCCACGGGCAGTCTGGTGCGACCCCAGTGGACGATCCGTTCCTCTGGCTCGAGGAGATCGAGGGGCCCCGCGCATTGGCCTGGGCACAGGCCGAGAACGAAAAGACCCTCGGCTTGCTGCAATCGGATCCTCGCTACGATCGCTTTTACCGGGACGCGCTGACGATCCTCCAGGCAAAAGACCGGATTCCGTCCGTTTGGCTGAAACGGCAAGGTCTCGAAAATTTCTGGCAAGACGAAAGCCATGTGCGGGGCATCTGGCGGCGCACTACGCTTGAGAGCTACCGCGGCCAGGATCCCCGATGGGAGACCATCCTGGACATTGACGCGCTCGCTCTCGCCGAGAACAAGAACTGGGTCTACAAGGATCGCAGCTGCCTTGGGCAGCGCTGCCTCGTCAAACTCTCCGACGGTGGCAAGGACGCCGTGTCCATACGCGAGTTCGACAGCGAAGCCAAAAGCTTTGTTGCAGGTGGATTCCAACTGCCCGAGGGCAAGCAGAGCGTCAGCTGGATTGATCGTGACACCGTCCTTGTTGCACGTGACTGGGGCGAGGGGACGACGACCGAGGCCGGCTTCCCTTTCGTCTTGAAGGAACTCAAGCGCGCTCAGCCGCTCGATCAGGCGCGCGAAGTCTTTCGCGGCCAGCACACCGACCTCAGGACCTTGCCGTTTGTCTTTCGTGAAGGCCGGATGGATGTAACCGGCGTGGTCCGTCAAATCAACGGCTTCGAGCGGCAGTATGTGCTGTTCGGGCCCGCCGGGCCGATCGAGCTCGATCTGCCGAAGAAGGCCTTGATCGTCGGCATCGCGGGTGGCCGGCTGCTTGTGAAATTGGACGAAGACTGGATCAGCTTCAAGGCGGGCTCAATGATCTCGTATGATTTGGCCGAATGGAAGCAGGATCCGCTGCGTGCGAAACCCTCTGTCGTTTTCCAGCCCAACTGCCGACAGGCACTCAGCGGATTTGGCAGCACCAGGAATTTCCTGGTCCTGACCATTCTTGACAACCTTCAAAGCAAGGCGTTCGTCTATAGGTACGATCAAGGTGCCTGGCATGCCACACCAGTCCCACTGCCGAAGGATGCGACCGTAAGCCTATCAGCCACTTCCGCGCTAAACGATGAAATGACGTTTACCGTCTCTAACTATCTCACGCCAACATCGCTTTGGTACTTTGATGCCGAAAGCAAACGGCTCGAGCTCTTGAAGACCGCACCTGCGACGTTCGACGCATCGAAGCATGTCGTGGAGCAGCTCGAGGCGACTTCGCGCGATGGCGCGCGGATCCCGTACTTTCTGGTGCGGCCCAGGAGCGCAAGATTTGACGGCTCGACCCCCACGCTTCTCTATGGTTATGGCGGGTTTCAGATTCCGCTTCTCCCGTCCTATGGAGGAGCTTTGGGTCGACTATGGCTCGAACAGGGCAATGCGTACGTCGTTGCCAACCTGCGGGGAGGCGGCGAGTTCGGTCCACCATGGCACCGGGCTGGCCAGGGAGCAACGAAGCAAAAGACATGGGATGATTTTATCGCGGTCGCCGACGATCTGATCCGTCGGAAAGTCACAAGTCCGCGCCGGCTCGGCGTGATCGGCGGCAGCCAAGGGGGTCTGCTGGTCGGCGCCGCAATAACCCAGCGCCCCGAGCTTTTCAACGCGGCGATCATAGGGGCGCCGCTGTTCGACATGCTTCGATTCACCTACTTGGGCGCGGGCGCGTCCTGGACCGCCGAGTATGGCGACCCGGCCATTCCCGAACAACGAGAGTGGATCGAAGCCTACTCGCCGTACCAAATGCTGGTACCGGGCAAGACCTACCCGGAGCCTTTCATTTTTACCTCCACCAAGGACGACCGCGTGCATCCTGCGCACGGCCGCAAGGCCGCCGCGAAGCTCGCTGCGCTCGGCCAATCTTATTTTTACTTTGAGAACGTCGATGGGGGGCACAGCACTGCCGCAAATCTCATCGAACGTGCACGCCGGCTGGCTCTGGAATACACTTATGCATCCAGGCGGCTTTGCCCCGAGCCACCGGAAGGCGCACCTTAAACATAGCTCAACGGTACCGCGGTCGTAAACGTCAGCTCTTCCATGCTAATGAACGAGCTAAAGTCACAAAGTCGAGCCGACTGATCAGCTTCTTGTAGATCGCATCATAGACCTCTACGCCTGGCACCACCAGGCGGAGCAGATAGTCGGTTTCGCCGGTCAAGCGATAGGCTTCGACGATCTCCGGAATGTCTGCAATCGCACGGCGGAATCCGAACTACCAGGTCGAAGCTTTCGAAGTCGTGCTCACCGTACGGATCGTTCTCTGGAGAAATCCGCTACGTGACGCAGGGCTTCGGCCTTTACGCACTCGGCTAGCTCTGCGACCCCGATTGTCATCATGACGTGACCGCCGCGGAACGTGCGCCGGATAGCGTCGTCAGAAAGGCGATACTATTCAACATCGTGCTCCTCCGCGCTCTCGCTTCGGCAGGGTGCCATGTGGCGAGCACCGCAGTATGGACAATCATCGTCACATTGTGCGGGCCACGCCGCTCCACTAACGGCCGCGCTCGTCGCAGTGGTAGTAGTTTCGGACCTGCATCGTCGGCTCCTAGATCAAGCCGGCGAGCACAAGTGCCGAAACCACTGTCTGGCCGCCACACGCCTCGCAGAAACCTTGATCTTGATCGGGCTCCATATCGGCGTGTGGTTGCACCCTTTCGTCATGCAGATCGCGGGGCTGGCATCATTCAGGAGAGCTGCCAGCAGAAGATCGTCCAGGTCTTGGAAGCCTCTCTGGTCGCAAAACGTCACCAGCTTCTGAACTCTTTGAGCAAAAGAAATGTTGGACATCGCGTCCTCCTCGCTACGGGCACCCGACCGATTTCGGGTGCTCGATCACGAGGCGGACGCCGAGCGTCCATCACCGGGCGGGATTTAGAGTAAATGCCCCAGTCGACCGTATGGACGCTCGTCGCGAAGCCTCCGCCTCGCCACCGAGACCCGGACATGCTTGGCAGGTCCCGGGATCGCGGGGCGGAACGTCGAAACATCAAACTCTGGGGCAATATTGGCCGTTAAAGTCGGATAGGTGGAGAGGCGAATTCGTGTCAGATCGGCACGAGAAGTTCGGTCCGTGGAGAGCTTCGGTGCTGCCGCGTGCTGTTGTTGTCGACGCAGTGTGGCACGTTCACACCTCTCGGATTGCTGGATGATTGTCCGATCATAGAGATGTGTATCAGCCCAGTCTCACACATTTCGCACGCGCTGACTTTCACGGGGGTCGTCGAGTGTTCGGTATTAAGGAGGAACACCGCTTTTCACATGTCTTCATCATCGGCAAAACGGGTACCGGAAAGTCGACATTGCTCGGACGATGGCGCTCCAAGATATCGAGCGCGGGCAGGGACTTGCGCTCATCGATCTCCATGGCGATGCCAGGATCGAATGCTCGGTGAAGCGGAAGGCTGGCGTGCTAACCAGCCATATTAGGGCGTGTACTCACAAACGCCGAAGCGGGGGTGGACCGCCGATGTCTGCTCTACGGCCGACAGCGGCGGAATGGCTGACATCCCTGAACCGCCGCTTAGGGCCAGAAGCGACAGTCACAGTGGAGCCCCTCGGTCCCCACCAAGCTATTGACGAAAAAACTCTTCAATCTCGGCGCGCAGGCGCGGCGATCGGTCGTATCCGCTTTGGATCTTGTGGCTTAGCTGCTTTTCGATCGTTCGTAGTCGGGTGACGTTCATACTGACCGTCTTTCAACCAGCGCTGGACCTGATCTTGGTCCGGCTTCGCCTTTGTAACTTCGGCGTGCCATCCTTCACCGCTTCGCTAAGGTCGTACAACGTCACCGCGATCGGTCGCCGAAAATCGTCCGCCACGAGAGGTAGCTTCTCGGCAATAAAGCGGTTGGTTTCAATAAGCGTGCCACGCGCGAACGTTGCGACGACATTCAACATTGGGCCAGGTTTTCCATTCGCCTTGCGCAGCTCGTCATCAATCGCCCAAATTAAAGCTATCGAATCCCTGGCGCCCGGTCCTTCCCGCTCAATCCTATCCTCTTCGCGCGCGAGCAGGGGCAGACGCATCTGCTGGACGATGCTATTTGCAGCTACCCAGGCGCCGAACAGCGCGCCACCTCCGCCGATCAGGCCAGCCGCGAGGTTTTCGTGAGCGGCCATGATGCACCCGATCCACGCGACCCAGCGCCACCACACAGGGAACACGAAGCACACTCGCTGGTCCTTTGGCGCAAACGCGTGCGCGAAGGCGAGCAAACCGATTGCGAAACAGCATAGGAGGAGGAAAACCGCGAAATTCGTCTTCCAGGGATTTCTGGCCATCCATCGGTACATGGGCGCGAGACTATCACACTTTTGGGGCGATCTTGTTCCCGTTCTTCCCCGCCGTCTGGCAGCCAGCCACTACAAGTCGCGCTAGAGACGCGACCGGCTGAATCACCGATCTTGCGGGATGGTTCCCATAAAGATAATCGGAGCCCCGCCCTTATGGAGATAAGGACGGGGCTGCTTCCCTGCCCCCGGAGGGCAGCCGCACTGCCAAGAACAACTCGCTACGACGCAACGTTCGTTTCTCTCCGTGGCTGGCGTTCGGTGGACGGCCAGAGACTCACGCGCGTTCCTTTCGGTTCTTGCCGTCTCTTACGACGTTGCGCAACACAATTGCAGAAAGGCGCACAACCAGCTGTTTGAGACGAGCAATCTCTTGCTTGCAGTGTTCCAGGTCGTGCTGTTCGTCCGTCATCACCGATACTTCATGGCGATTTCCGTTATCGTCATTATTCATATCGCACCTCTTCCGACCAAGTGAGCGCGAACGAAGAGTCTCCCCGTGCCTGTCTCGCCAACCATTAAGGTCCAAATCAAGCGTGGCGCGTCGTCAGACAAAGTACGTAATGTACCAACAGTTCCTTTACCGCCCGAGCGTGTTGCTCCGGCCACAGATTGGAACGTTTCTTACAGCGACACCCGCAATCTACTTTAGAGATGTACTGCACCGAATTTGGATGCGGGTGCTATCAACGCTTTTATCGCTTTGGTGCTTCCAAGCGTTGACGAAGGAGCAAGCAGATCTATGATGTCTCTCTGTTTTCAGACCATTTTAGTGAGTCGTGTTATGTCACATGCGATGGAGTTGATTGTAGAGGGCTTTATTCGATTGAAGGACCGTCAGTCCCTTGAGAATCTAATGATGCATCGAGGTCGTACCCATACGACGAAGGCCGCCTGATCGATACATGCGCGCGGGCGTGGCGAGCTCTATGATGGGGTTGCGTGAAGGTCAGGCGGCCTGCTGACCGGCGGGCTTGCCGGCTTGACCCAGGAGCTTCCATTCCCAGGGCAGCAGTTCGTGCAGACGCGATGCGGGAAGGTCGGCGATACGGGCGAGGACGTCGGCGAGCCAGGCCTTAGGATCGACCTCGTTGAGGCGACAGGTCGTGATCATCGTCAGGATGATAGCGGCGCGGTCGGCGCCGCGCAGGCTGCCGGCGAAGGTCCAGTTGCGCCTCCCCAACGCGATGCCGCGCAACGCTCTTTCAGCGGCGTTATTGCTGAGGCAAATCCTGCCATCGTCGAGGAAGCGGGCGAAGTCGTCCCAGCGCCTGAGCATGTAGTTCATGGGTTTCAGGACCTCGGAGGAGCGCGAGAGGGTTTCTCGCTCGCAGAGCAGCCAGTCGTGCATATCGTCGAGCAGCGGCTTGCTCTGCTCCTGGCGCACGGCACGCCGCTCGTCGGCGCTGCGGCCGTTGATGGCGCGCTCGATCTCGAACAGCGCATCGAGGCGTCTGACAGCTTCCAGTGCGATCGGGGAGACCGGTTTGCCCTTGCGGCCTTCCCTGGCATTCTTCTCGACGTCGGCCAATTCGAAGAAGCGCCGCCGCGCATGGGCGAAGCAGAATGCCGGCGTGATCGGCATGGCTTTCTTTTGCGGGTCGAACAACGGCTCGAAGCCGCTATAGCAATCCGCCTGCAGAATGCCGGCGAAGGCGGCCAGATGCTTCTGGGGATGTTCGCCTCGTCGGTCGCTCGAGGCGTAATAGATCGCCGCCGGCGGCGCAGGCCCACCGTAGGGCCGATCGTCGCGCACATAGGTCCAGATCCGGCCGGTCGTACACTTGCCCTTCGCCAGGATGCGGATGGTGGTGTCGTCGCCATGCAGGCGCTCGGCCGACAGCACATGGCGCTCGATCAGCTGGAAGAGCGGCACGACGGCGAAGGTTCCGTGGCCGACCTGGTCGGCCAGGGTCGACAGCGGCAGGTCGATCCTCTCGGCCTTAAAGCGCACACTCTGGCGGTTAAGCGGGATATGCATGCCGAACTTGTCGAACAGGATCGTCGCCAGCAATTGCGGACCGATGAAGCCGCGCGGCGTGGCATGGAACGGTGCCGGCGGCTGGCTGATCTTCTCGCAATCGCGGCAGGTGAACTTTTCCCGCACCGTCTCGATCAGCTTGAACCGGCGCGGGATCTCCTCCAGCGTCTCGGTTACATCCTCGCCCAGCTTCGCCAGGCGCGATCCGCCGCAGCAGGCACAGCTCGTCGGGGCCTCGATGACGACGCGCTCACGCTCGATGTCGTCAGGCCACGGCTTGCGCACCGGCCGCCTGCGCGTGAAGGAACGCACGGCGTGGGTTTTCGTCGCTGCGGCCTGAGCGGCAAGCTCGTCCTCACTCGCCGTGGTAATGAGTTCTTCGAGCTCCAATTCCAATTGCTCGATCAGCCGCGCCGTGCGCTCCGAGCGCTGCCCGTACAGTTCGCGTTTGAGCTTCTCGATCCGCAGCTCAAGATGCGCGATCAGCGCCGCGTTATCCGACAGCTCCGCCCGCGCCCTGGCAGCCATCGCCTCGGCTCGCAGCCGGGCCTCACGCTCGGCTTGCAGCGCTGCCAGGGCACTGACAAGGTCCGACGGAAGATCGTCCGGCTTCGATATCATGAAGCCATTGAATCAGATCAAGCAGCAGATTCAACCAAAAACGGCTATCCGATCCGCGTCGGACGCTGGGCTTCTTGCGGGTTGCGCCAATCGATTCCGGACAACAGGTAGCTCATCTGCGCCGGTGAGATCGTCACTGCTTCGCCCGCAACCGATGGCCAGATGAACCTTCCTCTCTCGAGTCTTTTGGTGAACAGGCATGCTCCTTGGCCATCGTGCCAGATCACCTTCACAAGATCGCTTCGGCGACCGCGGAAGACGAACAGATGACCGCTGAGCGGATCCTTGCGCAGCACCTCCTGCACTTGGAGCGCCAACGACGGAAAGCCTCGGCGCATGTCCGTGTAGCCTGTCGCGAGCCACACTCGCGCGCCCGTCGGAACCGGGATCATCGGCGTACCAAAGCATCGAGAACACGACGTAGCGCGTCTCCATCAACCTCGCCATCGACCCGGATGCGGTGTCCGCTACCAAGGTCGATCTCGATGATGCCCTGGCTCCTCCGTCGACGCGCCGGCGCCGCCGTCAATGGCGCTTCGGTCAGATTGTGCGGCGGCACAGACGATCCAATCTCGACCGGCACGAACGGCGCTATACTCGCTTCAGCGTGCTTGCAAAGCTCCTTGCGCCACCTGAACAGCTGGCTCACATGAAGCCCGGCCCTGCGAGCCACCTCGGAAACACTGGCGCCGGGCTCGAGCGATGCTGCAACAAGCCGTTCTTTCTCATCCTGCGACCACCGGCGCCGCCGCTCGACCGATGTGATCACCTCCGCCCGCGAAATCGTCATAGCGCTTCTCCTAGGATTATCCCTAGGACCTGCAGCCATCGCGTTCGTCAAACAAGGCGGCCTTTGGCGCAGGGATACTCGAGGTCGGTTGGCGATGGATTTGAAGGCTAGGACGGGTTTCGACTGCAAGGCAACAATAGCTAAGATCGATCAGGACATCTCCATCATTGAAGCTGGATTGAGTGCTCTTTCCAATCCGGTGTTAGGAGAGGAAGGCCTGCCGAAGATCCGGGCTGCGCAATCGCAGAAGAATTTCTGAGTCGGGGACTCGCTACGTAGTCTGCCAACAGGCAGACTTCGCGTTAGCAAGGAAGTTTTGCCTTGAGAATCCCAATGCCAAGAGCGGTCGTCGAATGGGCGCGGCTTAACGTACCTATCCTTGCCGGCTGTTGCTGACTGCCGGGGGCGCCAGCGCCGCCGAACTGGCTCTACTCGCTAAGGCTCACCGAGTCAGCCGATTGCCGCGAAGATGCGGAACGTCTGTCTGACCATGCGGTGTCGATCCCTCGCGGAAGAGCATTTTGAGCTGCGCGCTGGAGGCTCTCGCGTTTGGATCCCGCCCTTTGGGCGTCATTATCACTGCTCCGGCATGGATCGAAAATACTAAGCTTGCCCTAGTCTCAGGCGTATTTTCGGAAGTCAGGCGAGATGGGCGTCCCGAAAATCAATGTGTTTCAAAATTCGCCCGACCTCGCGCGCCGCCATGATGGGCGCTGGCAGCTTCAGGTCAAATTGCGTGGTATTCCAATTAACCTTGGTCAGCGCCAAGATCTCTTCGGCGAGCTTTGAAATCGCCGTATCGCAATTTTCATGGCGCACTAGCAGCAGGGGGCGCGGCACACGAAGGCCTGGGAAAGTCCCGTAATACGGCACGGATCCCCGCGTATACAGAAGCCCTTTGCCGCGCAAATCAATGAACGTTCCACGTAGTACCGGGTAGTTTCCATCGCGAAAGACGGCAATGGGCGAGCTTTCTTGCACCCAAACCAGATCGCTCAGGTCGATACCCGCCCGCCGCAAAGCGGCATCGACGCCTTTTGCTTCCTCAGGTCTAAACCTTGAGGTTTTGAGGATGACGAGGCGCGCCGGGACGTGACGGTGATGGGTTTTATAAGTCGCGATTGATTGTGTTACGAGGTCGTCGGCATCCTGCTCGGTCAGATAGGGATGGCGGCCTTTGGTTTCGGTTTGCGCCCGCGCACCACGCAGAATCAGACCGCGCCCCCGCTCGTCGAACATTTGCGCGGTGCTGGTCCAAAGTTGCTGCCCATCGACGTCTCTATAGAAGCCGATGCCGAGGTAGCTCGTGCGCAGGCCATCCGCTTGCGGCAGCAAGCGCCAAGGTACCTTCCCAGCCTTATAGAACAACGCATTTAGCAGATTCCATGCGCGCGTTGCTTTCAGCTGTACCTGACGGTTGCTTTCGCGCTTCACCTTGCGTGGGATTTTAGCGGCATCATCCCATGTGTCAGGCCAGACGATTTGCGTCGGCACGTCGAGATGGAGCGTTTTGGCCTTCAGAAGATCGCGGAAATCGAGCAGGATATCGCTATCGTCTTCCTCCTGATCTTCCTCCTTTGGCTCCGCATCTTCGCTCGTGGCATTGACGAGCTTCTCAATCAGCGGAATAGGGAGTGCAAGCACGATGACATCAGGCTTGACGCTACTTTCGTTCAACGCGGAGAGTTGCTGTGAGACCATCTCGACCGCATGCCGCACAGCTTCATCGTGCCTGCCGATCGATCGAATCTCATTGACCTGGCTGCGCGACATCGTGACCGTGGCGCCATCCGGCACCTCGAATTTGCAACGAAACGGGTTCTGATTCCCCAATCCCGGGAAATCGGGATTAAGATTGATGAGTGGCTTGTTCTCGCTTTCGATCCCGCGCGCCGTCTCGTTCAAGAACTCCGTGAAACCTGACACAGTGTCATCCGTGCCGATGACGCCCACATGCACCACATCGCCCGAGCGCGGCTGAAGCGGCCCGAACTCACGCAAACCTTGGCGCGGATCGCAATGCTGCCCTCAGTCGCCAAACTCCAATACCGGCTCATCGAAAACGCGTGCTTTGAAGGTCATGCTGCCAACCCCTCATCAAAGAGATCGGCGGGCTTCATCTCATCCGCGCGGGGATCAGTTCGCTCCCATGTGTCTTCAGGCACAGCCTTTTTAAGTTCAATAGGCGGCAGAT
Source organism: Bradyrhizobium sp. USDA 336 (assembly GCF_044908355.1). Taxonomy (NCBI): domain Bacteria; kingdom Pseudomonadati; phylum Pseudomonadota; class Alphaproteobacteria; order Hyphomicrobiales; family Nitrobacteraceae; genus Bradyrhizobium; species Bradyrhizobium sp. USDA 336. The sequence continues at coordinate 7,726,413 of NZ_JBIYDC010000002.1, forward strand.
GTTCAAATCCCACCAGGACATCGCTGGCATTGGTTTTTTCGAACAAATCGTTTTTCTGTTTGCAGCTCTCGGCCAGCAAGCTTTGCCACATAATGACTTGGCCACGAACAGCTGCATTGCGCTCCAGACGCTTCTTTGCCTGCAAGCAGTGCGCCGGGAAACGGATGCGGGACGAAGCCGTTCCGCGTGAAATAAAACGTCGGGTCAATGACGACAAACCACTCATCGCCAAGCCGTTCAAATCGGAACGACGCGGCGTGGTGACGAACATATCCCGGTTTGTCGGGATATTTCTTGTTCGGGTAATAGCTGACCACGCGAGCCGATGTGTCTTTTACGGCCGAGGCATACTTGTAGGTGCGCGACTTATTCTCGCCGAGTGCATGAAAGTGAAACAAGCGCTCATCTTTGAGGAAGCTGAGTTGGTCGCGGGTTTGCCGCGACAACGTCCTGCGCAACAGATCAATCGTGCAATTCATATCATCGAGATCGTCATTCAACGTGAACAGCTTCGTGTCAACGGCTTCAACTTGATCCAAATCGGCGATCGCCCGCGTTCCGAATTCGCGCGGATCGAAAAACGACACGAAACGTCGCTTTTGAATAACCCAGTCGAACCTTGGATTGCGCTGCTTCAAAAGGTCTGGGATGGCATCTCCACGAAAACCAAATGGCGATGTGGAGATGAAAATCTCATCCGGAAGGCGCACGCGCATCATGTTGACGATAGCGCTCTCGCCAAAGTTCAGCGGCGGGATGTGGACGCCCGGTGTGCGCCGGTCGATAGTAATTGCTGCCAATCTATCCGCACAGCTTGGATCGAAAACATCGTCGGCCTTGTCGAACTTAAGGCGCCGTTCATCCCCGCGCAGGCCGCTGGACACGTCCTGCCAGTAAGCCGAGCCGTCCGATTGTCGCCATAGAACGATGATGACCGGGATGTTGTATTTGCGCCAATAGCCGAGGTCTTTGGATTTAAGCGTGTACTCGAAACTCTTGTCGCTTTCGCGAATGTATTTTCCTTCAGCTGTGGCTTTGACCTGGACGCCAAGCAGCTTCCCAAGCGCAGCGCCGGACTTTGGATCCCGGAGTTCGATCAGTCCGTCCACCCCAGCTTCAAGACGCCCGCGCTGCTCATAAATGAAGCCCGTCTCAAGGACGATCTTCTTTACTGCGGTCTCGCCCAGCTCGCCGAGGAGCTGATTGTCGCTGACGGTTTTGGTCATAGCTTGAGCATAGGCGGTTTTTGGTTATTTGCGAGCTTAATGTTCTTGTTATGTTCTCGCAGAGCTGGCAGATTACGTCGTTGGCGGACTTCGATTCTCACATCTCAGTTCTATTTGTGTCAATATATCAGTATCTTAGGGAGCACTTGAAAAAAAGACGGCTCTGTGTCTATACTTAGATGTGGAGGATAGATATAGACAATGACACCCGAAGCATCCACAGAAATCCGGCTACCTACGGACGGAATCCTTGCTCCAGACGCCTTGCGCGATTCGAAGATGCGCGAGCGCCTGTCGGCCCCGGCAGTGTCGCTGTTCCTCAAGCTGACGGATTTGTGGCATCTCTCCGTTGATGACCGCCGTGCGCTCGCTGGCGATATCTCAAGGCCGACCTATCACAACTGGCGCAACGGCAAGATCGGTACATTGACGCGCGATCAGTTGGAGCGCGTTTCGCTGGTGCTCGGAATCCAAAAGGGATTGAGGACGCTCTTTTCCGACGAGGCAAGCGCGACCCGTTGGTTCACCAGTCCGAACCATGACCTTCCGTTTGGCGGTCTCTCCCCCTTGCAGCGCGCGCTCCGGGGCAGCATCGACGATCTCTACGCGGTTCGCCGCTATCTGGATGCCTGGCGCGGGATGAAATGAGTGAATCGCGCGCGAGCATCCGTGCACATACGCATCGCCTTATTGCCAGCCGCTATCCAACGGTCGGCATCTTTGACGATTTGAATTTAAGCCAGGAAGAACTGACCGTTGCGTTCCTGCTCGAGTCTGTCACGAACGATCGACTGACGTCCCATTCGGGACGCTTGCAATTGTTGCCTCCTTCAGAAATCGTGCAAGGACCGACCGCCAATATGGTGATGGCGGCCTTTCTGCACGCGGATGAGACTGGCGGCCGCTTCACCGACGGCCGTCTCGGTGCGTGGTATGCGGCGCTTGAAATTGAAATAGCGATTACCGAGACTGTGCACCACAATACGCGTCGGCTTCGCCTCTCAGAAGGTGCCTTTCCTTCAAACATTCAAATGCGGCAGTTGATCGCCGGGATCGATTGCTCGCTGATTGACATTCGCGGACAGCAAGAAACACGGCCCGAGCTGTACGCTGCAAACGACTATTCAAAGTCTCGCGCCTTTGGACTTGCATTGCGCTGGCCGTCTTCCGGTGACGGTGAGAACGGCATTGTCTTCGACAGTGTCCGACGAAAGGGCGGCAACAATGTTTGCGTGTTTCGTCCATCCTTAATCTTGCTGCCCGTCATGCAGGGCGATCATTATCAGTATAGTTGGGACGGCGAGGGCAGCGTGACGGTCTCGAAGCTCGCGAATATCGACCATAGGTGAGTGAAAAGCGCGTTTAAGGTGCCTTTGGCTGCGGAGCCTTTGCGTATTTCAAATTGGTCAAAGCGACCATTGTTTCCGCGAGACCGGAGTGAATGCTGGAAGGCAATAAATCATAATGGAAAATCATAATGGATTACACGTTCCAGTTCGATCGCCAGCAATTTGGGAGCCTCGATAGCGGCCTTACCGCAACTGATCAGCAGAACATCGTCGTCCCACTTGTCCGAATTGTATTGCTCACCTGGCTCTTTGACTTTTTGCCATTGTTCGACACTGGGAATGTTTCTTACCCGCTCGACTATATTATTGAAATGGAGCAGTGGCGCGAATGACGTCTTCCTTCGTGCTTCTAGATCGGGTGTTTCGCCATATAGGATAGCTCGGATCGTCTCATTGGTTTCAGTAAGATCTGGGAATGCCATCGCCATAGCGGCGCGAATGCGCGACACTGTTGTGTCGACCTTCTTTGCGGCCAAATGAAGCGGATGACTCTTGGAAGATAAATGAACAATCAAGCCGTTTCGTATGGACTCCAGCAATTCATTTCGTCGCTTCTCGATGTCCTTTTTGATTGCTTGATCGAAATCGAATGGGACAAACCCTCCTTGGGAGATGTTCAGCTGTCTGCTCACGTCGATTGGGCCTACATGCTCGGTTCAACGAGTGGCTGCGAGCCGCAAGAAATTGCTGAGCAGCAGAGACCCGCATTCGGTGAGTATCGATTCCGGATGAAACTGCACGCCGTAAGTTGGTTGATAGCGATGTGCGAGAGCCATGATCTCGCCTTCCTCGGACCGCGCTGTCACCATCAGGTGCGGTGCGGAGGTCGAGTCAAGCTTGATCACAAGCGAATGATAACGACCGACGGAAAGTGCGGAGGGCAATCCCTCGAATAACGGCCCCCCTTCATGCATTATGCGAGAGGATCGCCCATGCATGGGGCGTAGCGCTCGCCTCACTCGTCCGCCGAAAACGCTTCCAATACATTGATGCCCGAGGCAAATTCCGAGAATCGGGGTGCGGCCGGAAAGCTCGCGGATAACGGCCATAGATATTCCCGCCCTCGGTTGGAGTGCAGGGACCAGGAGAGATAACGATCGCGCGGGGATTAAGCTTGATCACGTCGGCGACGCTGATCGCATCGTTCCTGACAACCTCGGTTGACGCGCCTAGCCTCTGGAAATACCGGCCGATGTTGAAGACAAAAGAGTCGTAGTTATCGATAATGAGGATCACAGCGGACCAGGTCCTTCACTACCAAAAGCTTCAAAGATTCGCTGTGCCTTCGCAAGCGTCTCAGCATACTCGGCTTGCGGATCCGACATCGCTGTTATCCCGCCTCCCGTATGAAACATGGCTTGATCGCCATCAATAGTTACGGTGCGAATCGCGATGTTGGTATCCATATGCCCGTTAAAACCAATGAAGCCGATTGCCCCGCAATAGACCTGTCGAGCCACTCGCTCGATTTCCGTGATGATCTCCATGGATCGCACCTTTGGCGCCCCCGTGATCGAGCCCCCTGGAAAGCAAGCTCGCAGCAGCGTGACGGCGTCTTGGCTCTCTGAAAGTTCACCTGTGACGATCGAGACGAGGTGGTGCACCGAGGCGTGGGATTCGAGGTTGCACAGCCCTGCAACTTCGATCGAGTGCGGCGTGCAAACCCGCGACAGATCGTTGCGCAGAAGATCGACAATCATGCAGTTTTCGGCGCGGTCCTTCTCGGACGCGACGAGGACCTGTGCGCGGTGCTGGTCCTCCGCGGAATCATTGCTGCGCGCTATCGTGCCCTTGATAGGGCGTGTTTCGACGTTTCGTGCGTCGAGTTTGAGGAAACGTTCCGGTGAGCTTGAGGCAATGGTGAGCGCACCATAGCGCAACAAGGCCGCAAACGGCGCCGGATTGAGGGACCGCAGCCGGCAGTAGAAGCTAATCGGCTCGAATGAGGTCGGCATCCTCGCAGTGAAACGCTGCGCGATGTTCGCTTGAAAGACGTCTCCTGCCAAAATGAGGCCGATGACGCGCTGTATGGCCGCGATGTAGTCGTCAAGGCTGAAGTTGGACTGCCATGCGCCTAATGTGCCAGGGAGTTCCTGTAAAGCTGGCGTCGGCATGTCGAGCAAGGCGGCGAACTGATCGGCGCGACGGCGTGCGCGTTCAAGTCGAGGCGCAGGCTCCTGAGCCGGCCATCCGGTAGAAACGATCCAGCACTTGTGATCCCGATGGTCAAAGCTGATGACCACGTCATAGAAATGTAGGACACATTCGGGCAAAGCGCGATCGGCAATCGCAGGTGGCGGCAATCGCTCAAGTGTCCTGTTTAGGTCGTAGCCCAAATAGCCGGCTGCACCTCCCTGAAAGGGAGGCAGATCTGTTCGGTTCTGTTGCGGATATCTAGCGAGTAGACTGCGGAGAGCTTCCCACGGATTGCCCCCAAGAGCGACGCCGTTGCAACTGGCTTGCCCATTGTTGACCATATAGCTACCGAATGGATCACAGGTAACATATGAGTAGCGTCCCAACTCGCTCCTGGCGGCGCTATCCAAAAAAGTCAGGTTCGGTTGATTTCCCAGGCGCCGCATAGCAACGGCAGGTTCGATCCATCGAAGTTCGCGGACATGCATTTGACAACCATTTGCTCTGCTCTGTGAGAGGTGTTCCGTTCCATCTGGCCAGGCGCTTTTTGCCGGTTGCTGAATGGGCAGGCGGTCCTCTAAGGAGCCGCCCGCATCTGAAGAAAAGGGCGATCAATCTGATATTCGAGCTCGATTGCGTTCACTGAGCGCCCCTTGGAAAGCATAGCCCGCGCCGAATTCCCCGGTGAAGCTGCCTTCACCTTCTCTGTGCAACCGGGGTCTGACCATCACGGATTGTCTGTGCCCTGCGGCTCACGGGCTCGGTCTTGCCCTTGGCGCTGGCACAGGCCAGCTGTTTGTGAGCCTAAAGAGCTTAGAGGAGGAAAATCAGCCGAGACGAACTGGCCATGCATATATTTGGAGGCTTTTCTTTTTTTGTCGCAGAACTTCCTCAGGAGGTTCCTCGTCAGAGCAACGAACTGGCCAAGTTTCGAACTTGCCCCTTCGCCCGACGACCGAGAAGCGACTGTTCGAGCGCCATTGTGTGACGCCCGCAGTGTGCTTTGGCCCAGCCGTCTTTCAGGAGCCCGTATCCATTAGACACTAAAGTCCGCCGCGAACCGTAGCTCCCGAAGAGGTCGCACACGCCTGATTGATTCCTGGTATAAAGGATGCCGCTTGTAAGCTGCGAGTTCGGCGTCGCTGTCGAATTCACCGTAAACGATGACATCGATGTCGTTCCCGAGTGCATCGTTCTTGCGATTGCGGGCAATCTCCAGCCGACGAGGATGTGGGATTTTCGTGAGGATCGATAGACCTTCGATGATGCTCTCAATCTGAGCTTGGTCCTTGGCGGTGAACAGCACGATGTGACGAATCATGGATGGTCGGCGATCCCGGGGAGTGTAGCTGGGTTTACTATCTCGAACGTGAGCTCGCTGCAATGGCGGCGCTGGCCGCGCAGCCCGCGGTTGGTGCTCGAGCCTTTGCTGACGAACGGCCGCAACATGATCTCGCTCAGCGTAGAAATCGATATTGCGTAGGGCGCTTTTCGCAGAAATCATGCAATTTGGGTGCATTTCCGCCGTCTTTGAGCGAGAGTACGCCCTTATATCTTTGCCCTCGAAAAAGCGCGAGCTTCAATCGAGTTTCAGAAGGTTTCCTACCAAGCTGACAATGATGAATGCATGAATCCTGCCGCAGAAGCCGGGCACTACAATCGCCATAACAAAGGGCTTGTCCGCTTTGATTGGACGGCCGTCGAGGCTGAAGCTCTGTATGGGCTGCCGTTTGCAGACCTGATATTCCAGGCGCAGAACGTTCATCGCGAAAGCTTCGATCCAAATCACGTCGAGACCGCTAGCCTACTTAGCATCAAGACAGGGGGCTGTCCGGAGGATTGCGGCTATTGCTCCCAGAGCGCGCACTTCGCTACAGATCTGAAGGCCACCCGCCTGATGGATGGTAGCGATGTACTGGCCGCAGCAAAACGCGCCAAGAATGCAGGTGCAACTCGCTTCTGCCTGGCTGCGGCTTGGCGTAGTCCAAAAGAGCGCGATCTTGATCAGGTGTGCGACATGGTCAGGGCCGTGAAAGGTCTTGGCATGGAGAGCTGCGTCACGCTCGGTATGCTGACCGCGAGCCAGGCGGCAAAGCTCTCTGAAGCTGGGCTCGACTTCTACAACCATAACGTCGATACCTCGCCTGAATTTTACGGTAGCATCATCAGAACCCGTACGCTAGCAGATCGCATCGATACCCTAGCGCACGTTCGCAGCGCCGGGATCAAGATCTGCTGCGGGGGCATCATCGGCATGGGCGAGCGCATCGAGGATCGTCTCGGCATGCTCGTGCTGCTTGCAAATCTCCCAAGCCATCCGGAAAGCGTGCCGATCAACCTATGGAATGAGGTCAAGGGCGTGCCGGTCAATGAAACCGCCCAGCGTCCTGATCCCATTGCCGTGGCGCGCCTGGTCGCGACTGCTCGAATCATGATGCCAAAGAGCGTGGTCCGGTTGTCGGCCGGACGACAGTATATGACGGACGAACTGCAAGCTCTGTGCTTTTTGGCTGGCGCGAACTCAATCTTCATCGGTGATACGCTGCTGACGACAGAAAACCCCAAGTTGGATCGCGACGCGCACTTGTTGGCGCGGCTCGGCATCACGTCTGAGCTGGCCGAGCGAAAGAGCGCCGAGGATCAAGGCGCTGACTGGCGAGTGTGAAGTGAACATCACCCTCATGAAGGGCAAAATCCATCGCGCTTCCGTGACCGAAGCCGATCTTCACTATGAAGGATCAATCTCGATTGATCGTGCGTTGCTGGACGCGGCGGGGGTTCTGATCTATGAGCGCGTTGAGATCTACAACATGGATACCGGAGCGCGCTTTGCAACCTATGTCATCGAAGCACCGCGTGGGTCCGGTATCATCGGTTTGAATGGTGCTGCGGCACGATTCGCGATGCCAGGAGATAAAATTACTGTCATTGCTTATGCATCCTTCGACGAAGCCGAAGCAAAGGTGTTCCAACCGCGTGTCGTGCTCGTTGACCGCAACAATGGCATCCTCACCCGTTAAGACCTGAGTGGCATGTTCAAGCTCGTCGTCGGCGGCTAAAGCCAAAGCGCCGGCAGCATGGGGTAGAGTGCGCAATGAGCTCGTCGCGAATGGATAAATTCGGACCCTACGTCAAGGCCTTGCGCGCCCTGCAAGATGGTCACCGCTTGCGCGGTCTCAGTTCGCGTGCCGGAATTGATTTTTCATCTAACGATTATCTGGCGCTTGCGAGTGCATCGCATATGAAAAAGGCCGTCTTGGCGGCCATCGAACGTGGCACCCCGCTTGGGTCTGGCGGTTCGCGACTTCTGCGCGGCAATTGCGAAGAGCATGAATGCCTCGAGGCGGAAGCCGCTCAGTTCTTTGGCGCAGAGACGGCGCTGTTTTTTGCGAGCGGTTACATCGCAAATTTCGCGGTCCTGACGACGCTGCCACAGCGTGGCGATCTGCTCGTCCTCGACGCTCTGGTTCACGCCAGTATTCATGAAGGCGCGCGAGCTGGCAGGGCTGAGTTTCGCATAGCTGGCCATAACGACCTCGGAGCCATCGAAACTGCGATCCGCGACTGGCGTGCGGATGGGGGAATGGGACGGGTCTGGATCGTCGCGGAAAGCCTTTATAGTATGGACGGCGATTTCGCACCCCTCGATGATCTGGTCGCGCTCGCCGATCGCCACGACGCGTTCCTGGTCGTTGACGAGGCTCATGCTACCGGCGTTTACGGGGAGCAGGGCCGAGGGCTCACCAGCCATTACGGTCGCCGTGAGAATCTCCTGGTTGTACATACCTGCAGCAAGGCGTTGGGAGTGGCGGGAGCGCTTGTCACTGCTTCCGGTGTGCTACGCGACTTTATGGTCAATCGTTGTCGTCCGTTCATCTTCGCGACCGCGCCATCACCTCTAATTGCCGTTGCCGTCACCGAGGCGCTGTTCATCTTGCAGCGGGAACCCGAGCGTCAGCGGCGCCTCACAAGGCTGGTTGCGTTCACGCATCGGAAGATGGAAGCCCGTGGGGTGCGATGTCCTTCCAGCTCGCAGATCCTCCCATACATGGTCGGTGACAATGCTCATACGATGCGGCTCGCCGCTGCGATGCAGGATCGCGGCTTCGATATTCGTGGAATTCGGCCGCCCACAGTGCCGGCGGGGACAGCGCGCTTGCGAATTTCCCTGACGCTGAACGTCAACGAGGATGATGTGGTCTCCATGGTCGACGCGCTCGCTGAGGAGACGAAGGGGAAGGCTCGATGAGTTTGCGGATCGTCGTGACCGGAACGGATACCGGCATTGGGAAGACTGTGTTCGCCGCAGGCTTGGCCGATCTTCTCGGCGCGAGTTATTGGAAGCCGATACAAGCCGGGCTCGACGGAGAAACCGATACCGAAACGGTCACCAGGTTGGCTCGTCTCTCAACCGATCGAGTCGTGCCGGAGCTCTACCGGCTTCGAACGCCCGCATCGCCCCACCAGTCTGCGGAAATGGACGGGGTTCGCATCGACGCAGCTTCCATAAATCCGCCAGACACGGAAGGGCGGCCTCTTGTCATCGAGGGCGCCGGCGGGCTTATGGTCCCGCTAAGTGGGGATACACTCTACATCGACGTGTTTGAGAGGTGGCAGCTTCCGGTCGTGGTTTGCGCCAGCACAAAACTCGGTACAATCAATCACTCGCTGCTGTCGATCGAGGCTCTTCGAAAGCGGCAGATCACGATTCTGGGTATTGCGTTCATCGGCGAACGCAACCCGGAAACTCAGACTGCCATTCGTGAGATTGGCCGCGTGCGCTGGTTGGGGCGACTGCCTCTGCTTTCGCCTCTCACGCCAGAGGCGCTTCAGACGGCATTCAAGTCTTCATTCCGTGCCGACGATTTCAGTTGAAATGCCGATCCCGAGCTCGCCAATTTGGCATCCGTTTACGCAGCACGCGCTTCAAGGCGAGATGACAAGGATCGTGCGCGGTGAGGGGGCTTACCTTCACGTCGCCGACGGTCGACACATTATGGACGCAATTTCGTCCTGGTGGGTCGTGACCCACGGCCATTGTCACCCACATATCGTCAGCGCCATCCAAGACCAGGCGGGCAAGCTCAATCAGATTATCTTTGCTGGTTACACGCATGAGCCAGCCGAGGAGCTTGCAGTGCAACTCTTGCAGCTCACGCCGCCTGCTCTTGAGTACGTCTTCTTCTCAGATAGTGGCTCGACGAGTGTCGAAGTCGCACTGAAAATGGCGCTCGGCTATTGGAAAAATATCGGCAAACAGCGGACTCGCATTGTGGTGATGCAACACTCCTACCATGGCGACACGGTCGGAGCGATGTCGGTCGGAGCCCGTGGCGTGTTCAATGCGGCCTATGAGCCTCTGCTATTCGACGTCACACCAATCCCGTTCCCGGCAACAGGTCGCGAGCAGGACACGCTCAGTGCGTTATATTCAGTGTGTCGGGAGCAGATGCCGGCGGCCTTCATCGTGGAGCCTCTGATTTTGGGGGCGGGCGGAATGCTGATGTACCCCGCCTGGGTGCTGCGGGAGATGAAGCGGATCTGCGAAGACTGGGGCGTTCTCTTCATTGCAGATGAGGTCATGACGGGCTGGGGGCGAACCGGAACGCTGTTTGCGTGCGAGCAGGCCGACGTCACTCCGGATATCGCCTGTTATTCGAAAGGGCTCACTGGTGGATCGCTTCCGCTCGCAGTGACACTCTGTCGCGCTGATATTTTCGAGGCGCACTATTCGAAAGATCGCAATTTGACGTTCTTCCATTCGAGTTCATATACGGCGAACCCGCTTGCCTGCGCCGCCGCAAAGGCCAATCTGGATCTTTGGCAGAGCTCCGATGCGCGCACGCGCGTGTCAACCCTCGCATCCATGCAAGAGCACGCAATTCAGCCGTTTCGGGCTGATCCGCGCTTTGCAAACGTTCGTCGGACCGGCACCATCACTGCGCTTGATCTGAAAACAAATGACGCCGGCTATCTCGCCGGCATCGGTCCGAAACTTCAGGCCTTCTTCAAGGACCGAAATCTTCTGCTGCGTCCGCTCGGGAATACGATCTACGTGATGCCACCTTATTGCGTTACAGCCGCAGATATTGATCAGATTTATACCGCGATCAGAGAAGCTGCCGATCTGTTCGCTTGATGCACGGCGAGCAAGAATCGCGAAAGATCCGGAATGACCTCTTGCGGTGAAGACCCTCAAACAGAGCTGAAATATTGCAGGATTTACGCGGCCAAATGCCGTTCATTGCATTATTCAGGATCAAAGTAGCAGTTATAGGTTGGGAAGTTTGGGGCAACTGCTTTCAGGGGCCGCGCCAAGAAGGCGCGCGTCAGGGTCATTCTGCTGCGGCGGCTGCTTCTTGCATGCCCGAATGTCGGAATTGGCGACGCCGCACGTGGTGTGCGGGCGCTGAGACGTGGAAGTGGAGAATGCATGGGACTGATCTAAGTGGCGCCGATAGGAGGCAACATGCGCAATAACTCTCACGATTTCCATGGTGGTTCAGGAAGGTGCTGCGCTATTTGTGGCGGGAAGTTCGGGCTGATCCGCTACTACAGCTGGCGAATGGCGCTTTGCTCCAAAAGGTGCGTCGACCGCTTCAAGTCGCGGCGGGAGGCCGACCAAAAATGGTTGCGCTGGTTGCGAGCAGCTTGACAGGTGCCGCTGAGTGACCTCCCGGCGACAGTGCCTTAGCCGGGCGATGTTTTGGCGGGACATCGCCCCGACAGGCCATCGAGTCGAGCGAGTCGTTTTCAGGAGTGGTGTGGAAAATTAAGTGACACGGACCTCGGCAACAATCATTGATTTCAATGCTTACAGGCTGAACGGCTAAGCTGTCATCCGGCCGACCTTGCGCGACCGCCTCCAATGATGCGCTCACATCGTACTATTTCTTTTGGCTTTCTCTCGCATGGACCCCGTTCGCCCTGATGGGTCTGTCCGCAGAACGGGACCCTTCCTGACCGATCGACAGGAATCGGTGTGATGCTGGGAGAAGCAGCTTCCGACTCATTCTTCGGCATTTGCCGCAGACAGGCTGAGAGATTGAGCGGCTATTATGGTATTGGCCACGAACTTCTTGCGAACTCTAGCCCGCCCACGCTCGCCGGCACTCGCATCGATCAGCCTTGCCGAGGTGGGCGGGCAAGGAGGCCCCCAGGAACTACTGCTGAAGCGGCAGGATCCGGTTCTTCGAAATTGGTCTGCCCGCATTGCGCAGTCTATCGGATGGCGATTATCGACCGCCTCGCCGGCGTGCATGCGACACCCGGGAACGGAGCGGCGGCCCCGGTGAGCTCCATGCGGATGGAATAGATCGTGGGTAGAGCTATGGCTTGAGCGGGGGATGCCATGTCTGATCGATTTTCGATTTACAAAGTCTCGCTTGAACGTTGCGGTCGAAGGTGGTCGTGGTCCATCTCCGCGACGAATGGCCCGTTGGTCGTGGCGGGAACGCAACGCAGCCGAGCCGCGGCGCGCTATGAAGCCAACAAAGCACTCTTCCTGTTGTTGCAAAGTGCGCCGTATCGACGGCGGCTTCCGTGTGGTTCGAGCAAATAAATCTGTATCGTCGCGCTTTGGATCGTGCCTTGATCGATGCTTCCGAGGCGGAGGTGAAGCCGCTCTCCCCTTCTATTAACGAAGCTCTTTCCGTGTCCCGTCCAACGATCAGTGTCGTAGGATCTTCCGCGCATGAGCCACACTTCAGAGTCGCCTTTGCAAGGCTTCACCATTCCAGTCCTGCAGCAATGGAAAACGGAGTGACGTCCCATCGCGATGACGACAGCTTACGATGCGGTCACGGCGCGCATCGCCGACACAGCGGTCGAAATCATTCTCGTCGGTGATAGTGTCGGCAATGTCTGCCTGGGCGTCGACGATACGCTTCCCGTCAGCATGGAAATGATGAATCATCACCTGGAAGCAGCCTCGCGCACAAGGCCTCGTGCCTTGGTTGTGGCCGACATGCCGTTTCTCAGCTTTCATCTCAGTCTCGATGAGACAATACGCAATGTGGGAGGTTTCCTGCAGCGGGGTGCCGGCGCCGTGAAACGCGAGGGCGGCGCCAAGCGTCTGGGGATCATGCGCGTTTTGGTGGATTGCGACATCCCGGTGATGAGGCATCTTGGTTTTACCCCTCAGAGCGTCAATGTCATCGGCGGCTTCAAGGTGCAGCGAAAGACAAGAGCCGAAGCATTACGTCTGCTCGATGATGCTCACCGTTCAGGAGGCCGGCTGCTTCGCTTTGGGCCTCGAGGGCATTCCGGCCGAGCTCGCGGGACGCGCAAACCGATGCGCTGACCATACCCACCATTTGGATTGCAGCCGGGCCAAGCTGCTCGGGCCAGCTGGTCGTACTCCACGACGTCTTAGGGCTGGTCGAAGGTAAAAGGCCAAAATTCGTCGCGCCTACGCGAATGGGGAGGTTCTACAGGAGGCGCTGCTACGCTGGGCGGTCAGATGTCCGTCAGGGCACACATTCCCTGGGAGTCAGGGATGCTATCGGCTTCCCGAGGAGCTCCGCGAGACCATTGCGAACTGGAAGGCTCCCCGCCAATGCCGGCGATCAGGTCCTAGAGCCCACTCAGAAGAAGCCGTGATGCGGAAATTGGACGATAACCGGCGCGCGAGCGCGGAATTTGAGCGTCGATATGTCGTTGATTGCGTCAAATCAGTGCCGCGAGCGCACTAGTGTGCAGCATTACGGTCCGGTCTTGGCAGGTCGGATAGTGTGTTTGGAAAGGGCAGGGAGAAGGATATGGTTCGCCAGTTCTACCGGCTCCGATTGCGCACATTCGCAGCTGCATTGCGGCAGCACAGCAGGCGCGAAATGCTGCAAAAAGTCCGGTTTCAATACAGTCTCATGCAGCTTGGGAATGAATTGAAGTCCTCCGACAAACGCTGTATCGCGGCCGGACATCCATTAGAGCTTGAACGGGGTGCGATCGAAGTCGTTCCTCACAGCCTCGCTTCCCAAGATCCCGCGGAGCTCGACGGCATTGCCGTCTACCGGGAAGCGGATCAACGCCCTGACCTTCACCAGCTCTCCAGCCCTGCGCTGCAGCGGCCATTCGCCTGGCCGACAACGCTCGCAAGCGCGTGAGGCGCTAGCCTGCACGCGATCGCCTCGCTGATATGGTTGCGTGCGTTCGCCACCAGCCCAGGGGCGGCCTGGCTGACTAACGCCTTCGCAGCTTCGCAGAGGTTGCAGCACAACCAGGGCTCCAACGTAGGGCCACAACTTAGGTCGAAAATTGTGCGATTGACGTGAGCGATCTGCTTTCGTCGGATTGCGAAAAAAGGCCGTGCGAAAATTCCGCACGGCCAAGTCAGGGAGGAAACGCCCCAAAGGGCGGCTGAAGAGAGCATAAAGTGAGTGCCCACACTCACTGGAGCTCCAAGCTTGCGCCTACGGTCAAGTCGCGCAAGCCGGATGTTGAAATATCCGTTTCTTGCGCTGATTGAGCCCAAATTTAGCGCATGCGTCGCATGTTTTATGCGAATTGGAGCGTTCAGATGCAGCTATTCCGTGAGACGCTCAATTCAAAATGATCACGTCATGCCCACGCTCTGTGTTCGTCAAACTGACGCAACAGCAGTTAGGTCGTGCACTGGCGCGGGGCGCGGCGTTTTGCGCACGAGTTCAGGATTTGGAAATCAATCTAAATTAGCCAGCGCTTGTTGTTGATTGAACGAAGCAGGTTGACCCAGTCCGATCAACGTGCGCGCGACTTGCTGACCTGCGATTGTCAGCACCGCTCAAACAGATCAGGTCACTTCGAGGGACAAATGGTGAGCAAGAAATTCTCCGGCACTCGCGAACGTTGGTCCGTCCGATGGGGCTTTCGAATCAGATTGCGCGAGCAGATGGCAGTGCTCGGGATTTCTGGTGTGCTGGTCACCGGCGTAATCTGCGTCGCAGCTCTGCACTACGCGAGTATCGTTCAACGAGAGGCGAGCGCGAGCAATGAATTGAAAGCCCGTGTCGTTTCATTGTCACAAAGCTTTCTGGAGTCTGGCCAAATCGCGACCGAGTTCCTCCGCAAGCCCACTGAAATGTCGATCAAGACGCATGCGGATCTTCTTGATCGCCAGCTCGACGATTTAAGTCGGGTCGAAAAACTGATCGGGGAGTTGCCCGGCGATGATCCGCTGCGGCAGGCCGCCTCCCTGCGGCCGGTAATTGATCTCTATGCGACCCGCTTTTAACGTCGTTGCAGCACAACGCAACCTAGGCTTCAATGAAAATGAGGGATTTCAGGGCAAGTTGCGCATAGCCGTGCACGCGGTCGAGGAGCGATTGAGACAGGTGAAGCAGCCGCGCCTCACGATCTTGATGCTGATGATGCGCCGCCATGAGAAGGATTTTATCTTACGGGGCGAGGAAAAATACGCAGATCAGCTTTCCGCCAGGGGGATGGAGTTCGAAACCGAACTTGCTCAGGCAAGCCTGCCTACGGAGGAGAAATCCCAGCTTCTCGAGCTGATGCGGGCGTACAAGGCAAATTTTATTTCATTCATGGTGACGCAGCAGACGCTAAGCGATCAGGTGGATGATCTTCGACAGATTCACGGCCGCATTCGCCCGGCAATCGCAAAGGTCGTGTCCGCGGCAGACGCGCATGCGCACGCTATGGAGATCCGAGCCGGAGAGATTCGGCAGAGGCTGGTCTGGCTCATTGGACTTGCAACGCTGCTCGCGGGCCTGTTCAGTATGCTCTTCGGGCAGCGCATTGCCAAAACCGTCGCCTCGATGACCGCGGCCATGCGCCAGCTAGGTGAGGGGCGGTTCGATGTAGTATTGCCGGGCCTCGGTCGAAAGGATGAGCTCGGCGATATGGCTGAAGCGGTAGAAATGTTCAAGCTGAGAGCTCGTGAAAAGCTGCAGGCGGAGCTTGATGCTAAGGTCGAACGGGACCAGGCTGCTGCTGACCTGCGTAAGGCCGATATCGCTCGGCTTGCGGGCGAATTCGAAGCAGCCGTAGGGCAGGTGATCGAAGCCGTTTCGTCCGCCTCGACGGAGCTGGAAGCCTCCGCCCGGAGCCTTACCTCCTCTGCGGTTGAGAGCCGCCAACTCTCGATGGATGTTGCCTCATCATCCGACGACGCGTCCGCCAACGTTCAACGCGTAGCGACCTCGACAAGCGAAATGGCTCTAACTATCGCTGATGTAGGCCGGCAGGTCGAGGAAGCAGCGGAAATGGCGCGCGAAGCGGTCCGCAAGACCGAGCTCAGCGATCAGCGCATGGTTGCTTTGGCGTCCGCGGCGGAGCGGATCGGCAGCGTCGTTCAACTTATTGCGGCGATCGCGCGGCAGACCAATTTGCTCGCGTTGAATGCGACAATCGAGGCTGCTCGCGCAGGCGATCTCGGCCGCGGCTTTGCAGTTGTCGCCGAGGAAGTCAAATCCCTCGCGATGCAAACCGCCCAAGCGACCGTTGAGATTGGCAAGCAAATCAACGACATTCAGGCTGCGACAACTGAAGCTGTCGGCGCGAATGCCGAAGCCGGCGCCATCGTTGCTCGCATTTCCGACATCGCTATGACTGTTGTCGAAGCCATCGGCGAGCAAAAAGAGACCAGCAAGAATGTCGCGCTCAACTTACACGAAGCTGCGAGCAAGACCACTCAGGTGGCGGCGAGCGCTGGTGAAGTTACTCATCGCGCCAAGGCAACAGGAGGGGCTTCGATGCAAGTGTTGAGGTCTGCCGAACTGCTGTCTGAGGAAAGCTCTCGGCTGAAGCACGAACTTGGAGGTTTCCTCAGGAGAGTCCAAGCGGCATAATTAGACAAACCGCAAGCTCGCATCTTGCGCGCGGTGACGTAAGCGCCTTTCGGCTGGAACCAACCGGAACGGCGCTGCGCGGCGAAAAATGTTGCAGCGTGCTTCTCCAAGGGAGACGAGTCTCTTTCGTCATCATGATCGCGGTAGCGATCACAGGTGTCTAACAAATCGACGCGACCTGACGTTACAGCGGACCGACGGTAGAGTGCCATCTCAGTCAACCTGCATCAATAATTGCCGCGCTACTCGGGCTGGCCACCTAAATCCTCACGCGAACTTGATCTTCCGGATAGACTTAGCAGTGCAGCGGATCCCTGTCGCCCCGCGATCGCTGCGGGCTTCGCAACATTGTTTATAGAGCGATCTAGATTTACAAACGGATCGAGAGAAAATCGTCATGGAGGCGAGAACGCTCTCGGAAAGGCGAATTGGCTCGCCTTGCAAAAAAAAGCTGCGCGTCGTGAATCTTAGAAAGGTAGTTCTCCGGTTAGGCCGAAAAAGAGTTTGTCTTCGACTGGGCTTGGTCCGTCGTTGTCTGAGACTGTTCGTTCGTCAATAGTGCTCTGCTGAGAGGAGCGCTGATGAACTGGAATGAGGTCGTTGACGAATCCGTGTAGAGGGTAGGCGCGGGCAAACAATGGTTCGTGTTGTCACGTGCATCAATTCGGGTCAAACGTTCGGAGAATGAGAAGGCGTCGTGTTCACTTTCAAGCGTTTCGTTGTCCTTACAGCGGTTAGCGACATCAACGCCTATTGCCTCCAAATGTTGTGAACAGGGCGTCATCTGAATGTCAATATGGGGGCATATCTGCACGAGCACGTATGCGGCGGCACCTTTTGCTCTAGGCTGGTGGTGCGGGACGTGTTCTGGTTGATGAAGGAGCTTGTGACATGGTGAGCACGCGTGAAGTGTCTGTCGATGACGCCAGAACCGTGACCCAGATGGTTGGAGCTCTACTTACAGAACTCGGCGCTCGCCACGTGCAGGCTGAACTGGATGCTCGGCTGGTGGCCGACCTGCTTGTGAAAGAGCGCATTCATGGATTTCTCGGTTTTGTCGAAGAGCGCGCTGTAGGCATTATCATGGTGGCGGAAAGTATCTCGCTTTTCGCGCGCGGCTCGTACGGAATCATCACTGAACTCTATGTCGTACCGGATCACCGCTCGTCTGGGGTAGCGATGAGCCTCATCGAGGCGGCCGTGGCCCTCGGTACCGAAAAGGGCTGGGGTCAACTTGAAGTCGGGGCTCCCAGGCAACCGGTGTGGAGTCGCAGCCCGAATTCAGCGTTGTATTTGAAGGCCGGCTTTGCTGAAATCGGTCCGCGCCTTAAATTGCCACTACACCAGGTAACTAGTTCCCCGGCAAAACCTCCGACCCCTTCGCGATTAGAGCGTAGGCGACGAGATGTGCTGCGCCGCCACACTCCGGACACAGCTGTTGCAGGGGCGGGTTCGCCTGCGCCCAATTTGTCCTGGTGAGGCTTGCAAGGCTGGTTTGAACGGGGCCGACAACTAGGGCCGCTACCGCTGCCACCGCTGCTACATTCCATGGAATGGAGTTCGCCGGCGAGGGGCCTTAAGCGCCGCGGCTGCCTCTGTTGTGTCGTTCCTATACACGAAGCCACCATGCGGGTTGCAAGAAGCCGGAGAACGATCTTCTATGGCACGATCGCACGCGCGTGGCATGGCGGACCTGCCATCCGCGGACCGTTAATAAGGGGGGACAGAGCCCCTCTCGAACTGGCAACAGGGTCCTGGCAGCGAAGTCGAGACACCCGATTAGATTAAGAGAATTGCGGAGCAATAGCCTTCAGGAGGATGGAGGAGCACGGTGCTC
This sequence comes from Bradyrhizobium sp. USDA 336, assembly GCF_044908355.1. Classification (NCBI taxonomy): domain Bacteria; kingdom Pseudomonadati; phylum Pseudomonadota; class Alphaproteobacteria; order Hyphomicrobiales; family Nitrobacteraceae; genus Bradyrhizobium; species Bradyrhizobium sp. USDA 336. The sequence continues at coordinate 7,744,747 of NZ_JBIYDC010000002.1, forward strand.
GGACTTGCTAACCTTCAGGGCTCGCCTTTTCATGGTCGCGGTCAGTTTCTTGGTTTTGGATCTTTCCGGTAGTTTAGGATGTGACCGCTCAGACGATCCAATTGACTCTCCCTCTTGATTCCTTTTCATCCGTCCCTCTCTAACAAGGGGCTTACGCCCGAGTGACTCATCAAAACATCAGGAGTCGAGATCACACAAAGGATACGCCGCGCATTCAGAAGATTGTCGGATTACACCTCAGGATTCTTGTTGGTCTGCCAGGCAAGCGTTCTGCAGCCGGTGCCTGATCGCGCTAAGTCTGTTGCCCAGCTTGCCCACCTCCTGAACAGCAAGGTCTCCAAAAACGAACCGATCGAGCTTTTCCTGCTTCGCGGCGATAATCGCGAGACGTTTGCTGGCGTTGTCTGCCAATGAAAGATGCATGACCCGGGCATCCCGCTTGCATGGCTTGATGATGCAGCAATCTCTTCCTCTCCAGTAGCTTCGATTGCGTGGTGACGAAAGATGGATCAACCTTCATCAACTTTGCAAGCACTTTGACCGGAATACCGTCGTCCTCGTCCAGGTCCGCCAACCATCAAGAGCATCATTTGCGCCCCGGTAATGCCAAGCGCAGCAGCGCGCCGCAACGAAGAAGATCATTCAGGCACGCATTGATCAACCGGATCTCGCGCGTGAAGCGACGGACCTCCTCGCCATTCTCAGCAGGTCTGTTTGCGGGGGGTGTTGTTAGGGCGGACGAGTTCGGCGCCATTGTATGCAAGGTGCTCGATCGTCAACTTTGTTTGGGCTCAACATTCGACAGAGACCAGGCTGTTGGGCCGGCCGACTGCGAGCTGCGGAGTACCGGGCGTAGGTCACTATCCTGCTCCGCTCCCGGTAGTCGCCGCTTCGATGCACATGTGCCGCAACTTCGCACGATCGCGAAGGTGGAATTCGCCGAAAATCTCCACTCGAGCGAGGAATTTTGGCGTTTAGGGGCGCCGCATGCGCGATGACCGTCTCGCTAGGGCTGCAAGACTACAATCCAAGAGTGAAGCATCGGAATTGGCCCAGCAGGCGGTAGGGGCAGACCGGGAAAGGGTAGGCGAGCGCACAGGGAGCAGGGAGCTGAGGCAGACGATCGATTGAAGCAAAGCGGTATTGGATTTTCGGCTACTCGATCAATTCAACTAGAAAGCGCGCTGTGCTATCATCGCCTTTCAAGTTGGGGGATTCTCCGATGTTGGACGCCACTACAACAGCACTTCTGCGGGAGATCCTAAAAGCCGTCTGTGTAAACGTGCCTGGGAGTGATGGTGGCGTGCGGGCACATGTCGCCTCGAAGCTTCTGGAAGCCGCCAGCAAAGGTGAGAGGACGCGCGAGCGTCTCGAGCAGATTGGCCTCGATGCGCTTCGCCACGCGCCGAGCATGTGGCGGTAAGCGACCGGAATGATGCCGACGTCAGGTGAACATTCCGAATCTCAGAGTTGACCGTCTCGGAGAAGAAGGCGCTCCACGCAATCTTAGGTCAGACCGCTTACAAGAGCTCATTCCCTGAAAACTCAGCGTTGTGGGCAGATTTAGAAGCCGCCGTCCAGCCAACCGACCGGGCTCCATGCACTCGGTACACTTGGTAATCCTGTCGATGGGGCGATATGGCGTCAGAAAATCGAACTTGGGAGAGTTACCAGAGTCTCAGCTCTCGCTTGCTTCATCTTGCTCCCGTTCCCGCGATCACCGCCGCGATGAGGCCGGGGCTCCCGCAAGCAGGCCGGTTTCGAACGAGTTGCAACTGCCATAAACGGCAGCCATTTCGGAAGGTTGAGCTTAACAGGAGCTTAGGAGCTAAATGCTTCGACGTAGGGCTTAGGTGCCGCTGCGCCAGTTCTGCATTCGTAAAAGACTTGGCTAACCGACCCGAGGGCGGGCCGAGTGCTCGCGACGCATGCTGCGGTGAAGATCGAAAGTATTGTGTGAGGGTGGCTATGTTCCCTCGGGTTTGGAAGCCCACTTAAATTGCTGCGGCTCGAAACGTCGTTGAGCTATGGTGCATTGACCGGTGGCATGGGCGCAGTCGGTCGCGGCACGAAGCCAGTATGGAGCTGACCGCGTGCGGACACCATGATCGCAAAGGTCACAAGAAGAATGAAAAAGCCGCGCATTTGACGAAATCAATCCGAAAGCCATGTAGCAACTATGAAACGTCTCGCTCCGATGCTTTCACATGGGCCGCGAATCGATAACTGCGAACCCGCGGCTCGTGAGGCGCGAACACCTTCGGTTCGCATAGGCCGGTAATGCATTATGCTGGTAGTGCTGCCCCAAAACAGCAAACTCGCCCTGATAACGACGAAAACACGCATCCTCGACCGAGAAAGGAAGGAATTTTGCATCGGATTTGAACAAAAATGCTGATCGGGCGGGAAAGCAGCGACGGCTGTATTCGCTTCTTTGGCGCAGTCGAGGACGGCTCCATGCGCGATCACGACCTTGTTTCGGGTAGCCTCTTGGCCCTTACCGTTGTCGGTATCGCGCTTCTCTGCTCTAGCTTGCTCGCATTTGCCTTGATTTAGAGCGCGGTAGCAGAAGTCAGGGAAGCCGCAGAGTTCTGCCTGCCGACCGAGGCAACAAGCGGATCCTGGAATACTCGTGGTGGACACAGCACTGCCGCCAAGAAGTGCCTGGGCTGCTTCGGACACGACGAGAGCACTATCGCTATTTCGATTTGAGCTAGGGGCGGCACCTCGATGACAGCAGATCTTCTGGAGCCACAAGAGCTGTTTGATTGACCACGAAAAGGTATTATTCTGATATCCGCGACGGCGGCCAATTCATCCGCGACGATGAAGGTGTGGAGCTACCCATATCAAGACTGCGCTCGAAGAGGCGACAACTGCGCTCTCCGAGATAGCGCACGAATGGGCTAGAAGCAGGCCCGCATCACTGAATGGCAGTTGAAGTTCGCGATGACCATGGCCTTGTCTTGCAGCTGGCATTTCCAGCGTCCAAGGGGAATGTGATGAACAACCACGTTCCCATCCGGAGCGTTGATGCTGTTTCAACAGGCGGCCGCCCCAATCTATTAGATAAGCGGCTGGAAGATAGAATCCCATCGTGTTGCGCGAGGGGAAACCGAATTGGGTGGGGCGAGACTGTGACCTTGCCCCCAGATTTTATCCAGTTCTGAGTTCGCTCAAGCCATTGGATTTGCCCAGTTGGGCGGTGGTAGCGACGGGAGCTGGCGCGGAGCCATCGGCATAGCGCAGCGCCAGATCCCGGCGCGGGTGGCAGGTAAAGGCGAACTCGGAGGGTGTCTTCCATCCGAGCTGTGAGTGCGGTCGTGTGTAGTTATAATCGGCGCGCCAGCATCCGAGCGCGACGCGGGTTTGAGCCAGCGACGTGAACAGCGTCTCGTTCAGCAATTCATCCCGGAGCCGACCGTTGAAGCTTTCGATGAAGCCATTCTGCATGGGCTTGCCCGGAGCGATATAATGCCAGGCGACGCGGCTCCGATCGGCCCAGGTCAGGATGGCGTTGCTGGTAAGTTCGGTGCCGTTGTCGCTGACCACCATCTTTGGCTTGCCGCGCTCCATGACCAGCCGATCCAACTCCCGCGCCACCCGGGCCCCGGAGAGCGAGGTATCGGCCACCAGCGCCAAGCACTCGCGGGTACAGTCATCGACCACGGTCAAGATGCGGAAGCGGCGGCCATCCGTGAGCTGATCGGAGACGAAGTCCAGTGACCAGCGGTCGTTCGGTGCCATCGGCACCGTCATCGGCGCCCGAGTCCCGATCGCCCGCTTGCGGCCGGCACGGCGGCGCACCACCAACTTCTCTTCCCGGTACAGCCGGAATAGCTTCTTGTGGTTGATCGCAAAGCCCTCCCGCTTGAGCAGAACATGCAGGCGCCGATAGCCGAAGCGGCGGCGCTCCTGGGCGATCGCCTTCATGCGCTGGCGAACGCCGGCATCATCCGCTCGGGTCGTCCGATATCTCATGGTCATGCGGCGGCAGCCGATGGCTTTACACGCCCGCCGTTCGCTCATCCCGTGGGCATCCACGAGATGCGCGACAGCCTTCCGCTTGGCCGCGGGCGTCACCACTTCTTTCCCAAAAGGTCCTTCAACGCCGCATTGTCCAGCATGGCGTCAGCCAGGAGCCGCTTCAGCTTCGTGTTCTCGTCCTCCAGCGTCCTCAGCCGCTTGGCCTCGGAGACGTCCATCCCGCCGTACTTGGCCTTCCATTTGTAGATGCTGGCGTCGCTCACGCCGTGCTTGCGGCATAGATCGGCGACCGACACCCCGGCCTCGTGCTCCTTCAAGATCCCGATAATCTGCTCTTCCGTAAAGCGGCTACGCTTCATGCTCTGGTCCTCGTCGTGGGCCAGAACGAACTTCAAACTGGATTAAGCCCCGGGGGCAAGGTCAACTGAAATCGACGAGTGGCCCCGCGGCAAAGTTAGCGGCAGCCGACTCGATGAGCAAAAAAACGGCGAGTGATCGGCCATTTTCGCCGCTAATTGTCATGGACGCAATGCTAAGTTGTTCCGCAGCAACTGGCTGGGGGAGCAGCATGGTCAACGCATTTCGCAACACGGTTATTGCTGTCACTTTTATTGCAAGCGCCAGCGTCGGCATTGTGTGGGACTTTAACAGCTACATCGCCTGTGCCCTTGCGCTAGTAGTCTCATTCGCGGCCGGCTATTGCGTCGAGCGCGCCTTCATCCATCGGTCACATCGCGAGTGATCCACCTCCACGGCGCGGACTGGCATTCGGCAGAGGACCTACACGACGGTATATGATCGCCATTCAAGCTTGTCGGATGAGCGACCGTTGAGACACGTCGCACAGTTCACGCGATCGGCCTTTATACCGGTACGCGTGCCGGCGCCATAGCCACTGCTTCTCCGTTTCGGGCCGAAGGGAAGTCATTCGTTGACCTCGAAAGCGGATTTTCAACGGCTCGGCGCTTGGCAAGCAGGCAAGCACCAAACGTCAGCCGCCCGTGCTTTGCCCGGCATGCTTCTTGCCCGTCTTCGACGATGCGCGAAAGCGCGCTTGTTGTGGGCCTTGTAAGCGTCGGTGCCGATGAAGTTCTGAACGTCAGGCTGCTTGAGTAGTTCATAAACATCGTAATAGTGCCGCATGAATTCGACCGAATCGCTGCCGTCGGCCTGCTGCTTACGGAATTTCGTTGAGATGGTCTGGAGCTTTTCAACGAAGGTGTAGCGGGGATCATAGCAAGGCACCGCCTTGGCGCGATTGTCGATCACGTCCACTTTGTGTGCTGCAGCATGATCATACACCCAGGAGCTGATGTCCTTCGGTGCGTTCGGGGCCACGGTATCGAAGCCCGCCTCAGCAGGACGCCGTCGCGCAAGCCTTCCATAGCTTCGACCACCGTCTTGTAATTCAGCTTGATCCCACCGCTTCTGTAGTTGGGCACATCGTCAAACTCGCTATCGCGCTCGACACTGCTAATGCCGTCGATCTTGATCGTCTGGGCTAGAAGTCTTTGCGCGACTGGATATGGGCGGGTTTGTTCTGGTTCTTGCCGGTCTTTACGTCTCGGCCGGGCGGCGGCTCGATCAGAATATCGATGTCCTCCGAAAACCGGCCAATGATCTTGTCACCCTTGGACAGCGATGTGCCGCCTTTAGTTGGAAAGTATAGCTCAGCTGCTGAAGGCCATAGAGGCAGTGCATGATCCAGTAGTCTTTTTCGGCCAGGGCCGGATCAATGCCCTTCTCATCCGCCACAATCCGGATCAGATCCGCAAACTGCGGGTGATTGTGGAGGAAATCACGCGGCATGCAATTTCGCCCGCCCTCAGTGCACGTCCGAAGAACTTCTTGGCGCGCTCGCTTCCGTACTCGCGCACAGCACGACGCAAGCGCTTTTGCTCGCATTCAGCGGCACGCTCCGCCACACGCCTGAGAACTTCATCCCTGGCCTGTCGACACGGCCCGCGAATTGGCCCGATCTCTCAGCCTGCGCCTAACCAAGAAAGGCCGAATCCGGTTCGGGTTCCTTCGCACCGGCCATCGAGACCCCCCTCGGTTTTCTCAAACCCTAAAATCGACAGAAAATAGAGACGAAATTCGTCAGTTGCGCCAGGAGGATCTGAGATCGAGTCGTTCACAAAATGAAATCGAGTCGTTCTTGAAGCGGAAATCGAGTCGTTTTCAAACTGTCCGCATACACTACTACTACTAACTACTACTACTATCGAAGGGCGAAGCGTGGTGGGCCCGGCAGGACTCGAACCTGCAACCAGACCGTTATGAGCGGCCGGCTCTAACCATTGAGCTACAGGCTCCGCCGCGAGGCGGCTGCGGCAAGCGCGGCCAGCAACGGTGCGCGGTTCGTCACTACGATGCAGTCCAGCACTGTCACCGCAATTCCGTCCATACCGTTCGGTTAGCTACGATCAAACCTGATCGGGACGGAAATCGTCAGCGTGTCTCCGCCGTGACCGGCAGGAGGCGTCGGCACCGGACTTGCGCGTCGCGCGAGGGCGACAGCCTCGCTGTCGAGAGCGCTGTCACCTGAGGAGCGCGCCAGACGCGCCGACACGACACGGCCGCCCCGGTCGATCGTGAATATGACCGACGCAACCCCTTGGCCGGCGCCCGGGGGGTAGCGCTTGTGTCGATTGAGATGCGCGGCAAGGGCGCTTTGCCAGCTTGCGGCAGATGCAGCCGGGGCGCGCGCTGCGCTTGGCGCCGGTGCGGCGAAGCTGTCCGCGCGCTGTTGCGTCCTGACGCTGGGCGCACTCGTCTGTGGAGCGGCCCGTTTCGGCGCTGGCCTCTTGGGCTGTGGTTCAGGTGGTTTCGGCGGTGTCAGCACAGCATCCGCACGCTCCGTCTCGGGCAGCTTGGGAATGTCGACCTCGGGATTGCGGGCGGCGGGCGGTTCGATCGGTTGGGACGTCTCTTTCGATTCTTCCGGCGGCTTCTCCTGCGGGGCAGGAGTTGGATCGGGTGGGGTTTCCGTCACCTGCGGTCCGGGAGCGACGTCGGCCGCCGTCGGCTCCGGCGCGGCGGTGAGTGGTGCGAGCTCGATCATGATGGCGTCCGGCGGCCCACCCGGCATGGCCTGCGGCGCCGGCCGGTTAATGCTGAGCCACACGCCTCCCGCATGCAGCGCGACCACGGCGAGGCCGGCCGCCGTCCAGCGCAACGCCGAGGGCAGCGTCGCCTCGCCGCCGATTCTGCCGTCAGGGTCGCGCCAGTCGATCGCCGTCATGGCTGCGTCGCGGCGCCCGAGACCGGGATCGTCGCCTGCCCGGTATCTTCGAGGCCGACCAGCGCGATCTTGAGGTAACCCGCCTGCCGCAGCAGATTCATCACGTTCATCAGTTCGCGATAGGCGACGACGCCATCGGCACGCAGGAACACGCGCTGCTCGCGGTCATGGCCGGTCTGTTGATCCAGAATTGCCTGCAAGACGCTGCGCGGCACATCCTCGTTGCCGAGCGCCAGGCTCAGATCCTGCTTGACGGTGAGGAACAGCGGCTTGTCCGGGCGCGGTTGGGGCTGCGCATTGGACACCGGCAGATCGACCGCGACATCGACCGTCGACAGCGGTGCAGCCACCATGAAGATGATGAGCAGCACCAGCATCACGTCGATGAACGGCGTAACGTTGATCTCGCTCAGTTCATCGATGCCGCCGTCCTGCGGGTCCTTGAGTGATACGGCCATGGCAGCTCACTCCGCAGCGGCGCGGCCGCGCTCCAGCGCCACCACTGATGAGAGCAACCCGCGGTCCTGCCGCTCCAGATCGCGCGAGACGTGCTGAATGATCTCGCCGGAAGCATCGGACAACAGCGCCCGGTAGCTTGCGAGCGCGCGAGCGAAAACGTTGTAGATAATGACGGCCGGAATGGCTGCCACCAGTCCGAGTGCGGTCGCCAGCAGCGCTTCGGCAATGCCCGGCGCGACCACCGCAAGGTTGGTGGTCTTGGACTGCGAGATGCCGATGAACGAGTTCATGATGCCCCACACGGTGCCGAACAGGCCGACGAACGGGGCAGTCGCTCCGATCGTCGCCAGCAATCCGGTGCCGCGGGCGATGTCGCGGCCGGCCCTGGCCTCGATGCGCGACAGCGCAATCGCAAGCCGTTCCTTGATGCCGTCGGCCGACAGATTCGGCGAGCGACGGCATTCGCGCTCGGCGGCTTCCATCAGGTCGGCGACGTCGCCCTTGCCGGTCCAGCCGGCTTCGATCTCCTCGCGCGCCGCTTCCAGGTTGCCGGCGCGGACAAGTTTGCGCACGCAACTGCGTGCCCGCCGCCGGGCGGCCATCAATTCCAGGCCCTTGGCAAGCCAGATCGTCCAGGTCACCAGCGAGGCGAAGGCCAGCCCGATCATCACCGCTTTCACGACGATGTCGGCCTGCATGAACATTCCCCACGGCGACAAGTCGTGAGGTAGCGTGGCCGCAGCGTCACTCAACATAACCTAAGTCCTTCCTCATCGCGCGAGCGATGTCCGCAGTTGCAATGGCTGCCGACATCGCTCGCCGTTCTTTCGATCACTTGGCGACCGGATCCGAGCCGCTCAGAATTTCACGGAGGAGAACACCCGGATATTGCGTCCCGGTTGCAGAACCTCGTCCTTCTTGTAGGATTGGTGGAAGCGGATATCGTCATTCAGCAGGTTCTCGCCTTTCAGGCCCAGGCTCACCTCCATGGGCAGGGATCCCGTCGGCACTGTGGTCGTGTAGCTCAGCTCGGCGTTGAGAAGATTATATCCAGCAGTCGGCGTCTCGAACGCTCCGAGATTGTGTTGCGCGAAGGCATGCAGCAGATTGACCCGCGCGATCCAGTTCGGATCCCGATAGAAGATTCCGCCGCCCAGCCGGTGAGGCGGAATCTTGGGAACGAAGCTGCCATCCGTGAACGTGGCGCGGACGAAGTCGTACTGTGCCTCGACGCCCCATACGCCGTTCCAGACCTTGGCAACGTCATGCTCGACCTGAAGCTCGCCGCCCACGAACTTGGCGTCGCGCTGCGAGTAGATGATCTGGTCGAACGTCGCGCCGGGAGTGCCGCAGGAGGCGAAGTCGTCACCGCACCTGACGCCGGTGAAATTCTTGAAGATGAAGTTGTCGAACTTCGTGTAGAAGATCGACGCATCGAACCTTGTATCGCCACGGCCGCGCTTCAGCCCGAGCTCGAGAGAATTGGCTTTCTCGAGCGTCATGGTGGGGTCGCCGATCTCGAACGTCCGCGGCGTGTCGTGCGGTCCCTTGTAGAACAATTCGATCGGATCCGGCGCACGCTCGACATGCTGTGCCGTGACCCGCGCGACCATCTCGTAGGGGAGGTCGTACAACAGTCCGGCGCTGGCGCTGACCGGCACGAAATCGCGGCTGACCGGGAACGTCGTCGGATCGTTGGGCGGCGGAAGAAACGAGGCCGGGAAGCGCGCGCCGGTGCCGTTGATGTCGGTGCGCTCGGCGCGGACGGCGCCTTGGGCGCGGAGCGCGGATGTGACCTGCAGTTCCTCGAACACGAAGGCCGCGACGTTCTGTGCGCGGGCGGGGGCGAGGAGCTGTTCGTCCGCGCCTCCGACCGACAGATCGCGCCGGCCCCATTGCAAGCCGACGGCGCCTCTGAGCTCGCCTAGTGCGGTGTTGACGGGCAGATGCGAGATTTCCGCACGTGATTCGAATTCCCGGTTCCTGAACGTCGAACCAACCTCGGCTGCTGCGCCAACGCCGTCGATTTCCAGATGCTTGTAGGCGGTATAGCCGAGCCAGTACTTGATCGTGTCGATTCCCCCTTCGCGAAGCCGCCACTCGCCGCGGCTGCTCCACTTGGATTGGCGGAGGTCGATATGGTTCTTCACCCGGGCCGACTCGATGCCCGGAATGAAATAGGTCATCGCCATGCTCTGGTAGGACAGTCCGACAAAGCCATCGTTGAAAATGTAGGAGCCGCCGAGGCTTTGCCCCTGGGAAGAGTAGCTCGAGTTCTCCTGGACTCCGCCCGGAATGCGGTAGTCGCCGGCGCTTCGTTTGAATGCATCGAGGTGGAGCGCAAAATTTCCGCCGCCCGCGTCGAGCAGGACGGCTCCGTCCTTGCCGTTGCTGACGCTGTTCAGGCCGCCACGCGCCTGAAAAGCGATACCGTTTGCCGGCACAAAGGTCGGAATTCGCCCGTTATTGGCGCTCACGACACCACCGATGGCCTGCGAGCCATAGCGCAGCGTACCGGGTCCGCGAATGACCTCGACTTGGCCGCTCATGAGCGGATCGATCGTCACCGCATGGTCTTCGCCCAGGTTCGCCATGTCGCCGGAGCCGATGCCATCTTCCTGCGTGCGGACGCGGAAGCCGCCGAGACCGCGGATCACCGGACGACTTGCGACCGGGGAGAACGATGTCGATGAAACGCCGGGTGTCGTACTCAGGGTGTCGCCAAGAGACGCTGCCCCGCGGCTCAAGGCCTGCTGAGGGGTGACCACCGACACCGAACTGAATGACGGCGCCACCGGTATCGACTGAGAGGTGGCCCACCAAGGGACGTTCTCGCCGGTGGTCTGGCCCGATTGTGCGATCGGGCTGGGCGATGTGACCACGATCTCCTCGAGTTGGACCGTCTGGGCATGCGCACCCGTCGACAAGGCGAGCGCACTCACCCCCACAGCCCATCGATACAACCGCATGCCAGCTGCCCCTTATTGCGAGTTATTTGCAATAAGGGAATTGCATGCCTGCTTCCGGAAGTCAAACTATTGCAACTAAGTCGCAAAGGCAGAAGGGCCTTGGACGCGGGCTTATAGCGGGAACTGCAGGAAACGAGTAGGGAGGTCACGTGCTGATCGCAGGTAAGCTGTGACCCGCGCCACCCGATAGGGCGCTGATGCAATCAAGGCTGAATGAAGAGTTTGAGCGGCTGTGCCGCGAGAAGGGTTTGCGGCTGACCGGGCCGCGCCGCGTCATTCTCGATGTGCTGGCCACGGCATCCGATCACCCGGATGCGATCGAAGTGCACAGGCGCGCGATGTCGATCGATCCGAGCATCGCCATTGCGACCGTTTATCGCACCGTGCGACTGCTCCAGGAGTCGGGGATTCTGGAAAGCCATGCTTTCGGCGATGGCCGGGCAAGATACGAAACGGCAGGCCGGGAGCATCATGATCACCTGATCAATATCGAGACCGGTGATGTCATCGAATTCCGTTCCGATGAGATCGAGCGCCTACAGGAAGAGATTGCGCGCGCTCACGGCTTTGAGATCGTCAGTCATCGCTTCGAAATATTCGTCAAGCCGCTGGAAGCGGGCAAGCGAAAGAAGGCGTCACGGAGCAGGCGGTAGGGAGCAGCTCTGCGGGTTTCTCGCGTCGACGTCCATCGTTTCGCGACAACCGTTCCTTTGCCTATAGCCGTGATAATGTTGTGGGGCCACTATTAGAACGACTCGGCTATCCCGTTGATATCACACGATCCAGCATTTTTAGAGCGACTCGATCCTGACTATTAGAACGACTCGATTTGCCGTTTTTCGTTTTTAGAACGACTCGATCTCGCAAGCCGCTTAGATGACTACCAAATTGGGCGCGGATTTTTCGCAGCTGGTGTTGGCAAAAGGGCGGGCCGGCATTGTCGTCTATTTAGGTTTCAGCGCCACGACTATCGCGTCTTCAGGCTTTTTACCGGCATCCAGGAATCGCTTATCCTGCGCAAGTGTGGCGCCGCTCCGCAGCTCCCCTGCCTCGTTCTTGAATTTGAACTCGTGGTCACGCGCGTAGACCTGATTTCGCGCGTTGCTGATGATAAAGCTGTTGATCTCACCGACTGCTTTGGCGTCGGCTTCGATCACGTTCTCTTCCCCTTCGAACGATCCACGGAGGCAAAGAGTGGGCGAGAGCGCGAATATTACATCGGTTTCCTTGAGGCCAAATCCCGGCGACAGCCCTCCAGGACCCTTCCCGTCTTTCCATCGCAGGCAAATCGGGTCATCCGTCGTGACAAACGTCCCTTCCTTCGCCTCGATGATTTGCCACTTCCGGTGCCAAAGCTTCTCGGTGAGAGGGTCGTGCATGTCGATTTCGAGTGCCATGAGCAGCGGTTTCGGCATCGGGAAGGGTTCGTCCGCCAAGACTTTCTGGACCTCCGCGACCGTCGTGCCCGTCGCGAGCATGCCGGCGGCAACAGCCTGATCGACCGCGGCTTGGGTTCTGAATTCCTCTGCGAAATGAAGCCGAGCCAACTGATCGTGGATTTGGCTGAGCGCGTCTCGTGTGGAGGGGTTGCGTAGCGCAAGGGCAGCCATAAAATTCATGATGTGCGCACGGTCCTCTTCTCCAGCGAGCGACTTTGCTTCTTTCACTCGTTCAAGAGCCGGTGCCATTTCCGCTTCGAATTCGGCGAGCGCCTTTTCGAGCTCGTTCTTGTCCATACCTTCCAGATCGATGCGATTGAAATAATTCTCCGCCGCCACACCTTCTGGGGGCGGGCGGAAGGAATGCCCGGTCGGACGGTTCACTGCGAACAGCTTCCCCTTCTCCGCTGAGAAGCCCCGAAGGTAGAAGCGGGGGACGTAGTGGTGCGATTTCGGCTCCGCCATTTTGCTTCCTTCGCCACTATCGCGGCCCTCTTCATTCATTTGTCGATCATACCGCGCGTGGGGTAGCCCGATCAGAGGGGCGGTCCACCGGAGTTGCTGCGGTCCCAACGCTTAAGACGATGCTCGATGAGGGCAGCAGACTGCCCAGGCCGTCAACAAACGTCGCCAAATAGAATGCCGTTAGGTTGTCCGGCGAGGTCAAGTTTCGAAGTTCTATGAGTAAGAAGATCGACAACCGAAACCCGAAAGGCGAACTGAAATGACTAACCCTACGAACTCGCTCCCGGCGAACGACACTGCGGTGCTTATGGAGCCTTACTTCCAGCTGCTTGGAAGCAACCCGTCGTACATCGCTCCGGAGCGCGCGGACGAACTGGCGACCAGCGTCTTCGGAGGCGCTCTATGGGATTTGATCGCCAAGAAAGGCGCCCCGCCCGGCGGCGTTCAGCCGTTCCTGGCGAACCCCGAAAACCGGAGCATCGCCGTCTCGTATTCCGGATTGGCGATGGTGTGGTGCATGGCCGTGTTCGGCGTCTTTTTGCTCGACGTCGTCAAGGCCAACCGCGGCGTCGTCGAAGGCCCTGTCAACATCGGGAGGGAGATGCAGAAACTGCGCGGGTATCTCGTCTACGCGAACAAGCTGCGGCAGGTCGACATTCCATGGCCGGACGATTTGATGCCTCCGGATGTCAACTCCAGCCATGAAGTAATCCAGGAGATCAACAACGTCTTCCTCGGCGCGGTCGCCTGGATCCTGCTCCATGAGGTCGATGTGTATCGGCAACATGAGGTGGAGAGAGCTCAAGGAGCCTGAAGGACGAAGAGGAAGCCGACGAATTCGCGGCCGCCTGGGTGTTCGCGAAGGTGCCGGACGACCGACAGCGCGAGTTCAGGATCCTGGCCGTCGGGGTTGCGCTGGCCTGGCTGCTCCTGTTCGCGCCCGTCGGCGGCGACGCCAAGCACCCTGCAGCCTACTCGAGGGTGATGCACGTGTCGTCCTATTTCGAGCCGGCGGTGGACAGCGTCGCTCTGGAGGTGGTCGCCCATCTGTTCAAGGCTCTCTTTTTTCCGACGGAGATGCCGCCGACATTCACCACGCCGGCGGAGCTCTTCGACTGGACCGTCAGCCAGCTTCGGAAGCGGTCGACGTGATTTGGAGCCCTAATGGATACTCTGGGCTTGCCGTAAGCTAACTAATCCGTTAAGTACCGAATTCGTAACATAACGGAGATGGGTCGTGCTCGAGTTCAAGAGTGTCGAAGATTACATCGATGCCTTCCGCCGGAATTCACAGCTGGCGGTGGTCTCGGTGCAGATGGCAGCCGATTACCGCGGCGTGACCCGCGCCGCCATCGAGCGGATGATCGCCACCGAGCAGCTTGAGGTGATCAAGATCAACAGCACCCGATGCATCAGACTTCAGGGGCTGATCGACCTTGCCGAAGCGTTCGAACATCAGGTCCAGGTCGCGCGAAAGTACCTGGAGGAGGCCGCTGTCGCCCAGGGCATCCTTTTCTACGAACAGGTGATGCAGGCGCTGGGGCTGTCGAGGACGGTGCCGGCTGACCGCACCAAGGTCGGTAGGGTGCTTGGGCGGGTGTCGGAAATCAGCTTCGAGAAGGACGGCATTTTGCTGTCCGCCATCGTGCACAGAAAGACCGCGGGTCACACCGTGCCCGGCCCCGGCTTTTTGACCTTGGCCGAAGAACTTGGTCTCGAGTGGGATGACGAGCGCACCTTCGTCGACGAGCACGTCAAGCGCGTTTTCGACCACTACGCCAAGGGTAGCCGCCGGAAGCGCTCCTGACGCGAGCGTCGTTGGCCACGATCAATGTTCTATCGTACACGGCCAGGCGAAACGTCACGACTCGCCGGGCCCGGTGAAGATCGACGTCGGCGGTGTCGTGCGCGACAAGGGCAAGGGCAGGGGCCGCTCGGTTGGCGCCGATCGCGATGTGCCGCCCTTGGCATCGTACCGCTTGGCTAGATCCAGCAGGCGACGCCGAGTGAAAGGGTCGGCCCGCTCGGCGATAACGCGAACCCGATGGGCGAGACCTTGGTAAAACTCCTGCTCCATGACGCAACCCCACGACCTTGATCGGTGAATTGGCGGCAGCGACGCTCGTGGAGTCAAGCCCGGCGGTGGTCGCAGTTAGAGCCCCGCCGGGATAATCGGCTCGTCGGGATCGAGCGGGCCGGGGACGTGGCCGGCCGGCACCACTCCGGCTGCGCCGAGCACATGCTTTATCTGGTCGTCGAAAAAGATGTGCGCGCCCAGGGCCTTCAGGATCGGACCCTTGGAGCGGACGCCCACGAAATGCGCTTCGTCGGCCGGCGTCCCCCAGTCACGCAGGGTGTGCACCACGCGGGCATGGGCGGGCGCGTTGCGCGCCGTGGCCGTCCGGATCCGGACGCAGCAGCGGTCGATCAGATCGTGCCAGCCGGGTCCGCACTCCGGATAGCCCTCCGCCCCCTCGGGGGGCCCCCGCCGGCGGGCGGAAGAGGTCGGGATGGGCTGCGATGAGCCCCAGCCTCCAGTCCTGCTCGCTGCTCGACATCACAACGCCACCAATCAACATGAGAACGAAACAAGAACATAGTGAACAGGAAGGCCAGCTCGAGTCAAGCGGTTAGCGCGCCGTCTTATATAAGAAGGGTGGAGCTTCTTATATAAGATGAGCCGTCGTATCTGGCGCCCGGACCGCCCCGGCCTTATGGTTAACGGAGGCTTAATGCGCAGCGGGCGGATGGATGGTTGGGAAGAAGAGGGCGCCGAAAAGGGGCAAGAGGACGCCGATCGGCGACCGGGTTCAGTTTTTGATGATGATGCATCCCGATGTGATCGCGGACATCAAACAGGCCGCCATCGAGGAGCACTGCGCGGCCTGGGCCGTGATGGAGCAGGCGGCCAAGGAATACCTTAAGCGAAGGAAGGCCAAGAGAACGCCCTGAAAACCCTTCCTTTTTCCTTGCGGTTGCGTAGTCGCCGCGGTTCAATTCGCCGCCTGGGGACCGATGGATGAAGCTGTTTGGTTACCTTCCGGAGACTCTGTTCAAGCCGCTGTCGGGGCCGAAGAAGCACGTCTATGCGCGACTGCTGATGCGCCTCTACGAGAGGGTCTATTCGGCTCGCATCCTTGAGACGCCGCTCAAGGAAGAGGTGGTGAGGCAGATCGAGATCGGGCTGTCGGAGTTCGGCATCGGCTCGATGGGCGATCTTTCGGAGGGCGATCCGGAAGAAGATCAGACGACGAGCCAGGCCCACTACCTCGCCTACTATAGATTGCGCGACACCGGCTGGCTCACGGAAGAGACCGAGAAGTGGCGCACCTACGTCGACATGAACCCCGACGCTTTCATGGTCCTGGGCGCGGTGGTCGATTTCGGTAACAGCCGCGTGCGTGTCGCCGGCGCGGTTGTGGACGTGAAGAACAACCTGGAGGCTGCGTTCCGGGAGCCGGAGACCATGGCTCAGGGTCTCGCTAACGCCCACGAGACGGCGGCGCGGTTCGCCCGCAGCATGCGCCGCATCTTGGCCGGGATGCGCGAGATCGAAGACCGCATTCTGGGCAATCCCAACGCGGCGGCCATCCTTCGCACGTTCTTCCAGGACTTCGTCGATGGGCTGCTGATCGCCGACTACAAGCAGCTGAAGACGTCTAATAACCCCTACCGCCATCGTCGGACGATCGCGTCTCTCGCGGGAGACATGCTCGCTGACGCCGAGCGCCTGGGAAAAATCGCGCGCGCCTACATCGAGCAGGGCGTCATGCCCGCCGGCACCACGATTGCCACGGCCGAGGAACGCGTCATCGCGGAACTCGAGAAGATCAAGAGCGTGTTTGAGGACGTCGGTCCCTTCATGGACAAGATCGAGGACTTCAGGGACCGCCTCGAACGCCGCATCCGCACCACCGTCCACTACATGGACGTCATGGGGGAAGGCTCCGCCGAGAGAATCGTTCGGTTGATCGAGCAGCTTTCGAAAGTCGACAGCGACGACGTCGATATCCGCTTGAGGTCGCCCGATGTCGGTCTGCCGATCACGTCGCTTGCGCTGTACACTCCGCCGCCGCCGAAGGCTCCGCCCGAGCGGACGCGCTTCAAGGTGCCGAAGCAGGATCCTTATCTGCGCGCCTATGTTCAGGCCACTACCGACTTCGATCGGATGGTGCGGGTTTCCGATCAGAAGCTGCTCGAGTTCGCACGTCAGCAGGTGCAGGACCGCGATGTCGTGTCAGCCGCCGAAATCGAGATCCGGAACATTGCGGACCTCTTTGCTTACCGAGCTATCCCGAACTTGGCAGCGGTCGGTCGCTCCGTACGTTTGGGCGAGTTCACGATCACGCTTGAGGAAGGACGTCGCGCGAACGATTGGATCGACATAACCGCCTTCCGGATTGAGAGAACGAGGACCTCGGCTGATGTTGCGTGATCTCTCCAAGCTCATCGACGACGAGGATAGCGAGGGCGGCGACGGCGAGCGGCTGCAGAAGGAACTGCGCCAGGCGGCGCAGTCGCTCTGGCGTGCGCAGTTCATTTACGAGAACGACTGGGGCATGAAGACCTCCTACGAGGTACTCCGCCGCTACACAGGGTACTTTGAGAATCTATTTGACGCGCTCGGATACCGGGTCGTGGGCAGGCCGAACGACGGATATGTCGGCCTCGTGGCCAACGAACTGCCTCCCCGTCAGAGCATGAAACTCGACGAAAGCCTGCTCCTGCTGGTGCTGCGACTCCATTACGAGGAGGCCTTTACGCGGTTCGAGGCGAAGGAATTCGGCGAGGTGGAGGTCGAGAGCGAGCAGATACTGCAGATCTACGAAGATCGGACCCATCGGGAGCGGCCCAACTTCGGGCGGGTGAAGGAAATCCTAGCCGGCTTCAGGCAGCGCGGGCTCGTCCGGATCGAGGACCGTGATGACAGGAACTTCACGTTGTTCCTTCGGCCCGCCCTCCCGATCGTGGTTTCAAAGGACACACTCGGCTCCCTAGAGGAGTTCGTGTCGCGCGCCACCGCGGCGGCGGCAAAGGCCGACACCGCGAGCGAGGTGCAGGCGTGATCGAACTCCGTCGCATCATCCTGGTCGACTGGTATCTGTTCCGGGCTCAGCAGGTCGATATGCGCGGCATGACCGCGATCATCGGACCGAACGGCGCGGGAAAGTCGGCGATCATCGACGCCGTGCAGACCGTGCTCTCCGGCGCGAGCATGGCCAGCATCCGGTTCAATCCGAGCGCTCAAAGCAACGTCCGGAGCAAGCGGACCCTGCGGGACTACTGTCTCGGCGTCGTCTCGCTAGACGAGAAGGGCGAGCGGTCGGAGCCGACGCGCCAGCATGCCTACACCTACGTCATCCTGGTCTTCGAGAACCTGGCCGACGGCTCGGCCGTGAGCCTGGGCGTAGCCTTCTCGGCCTCGGCGACGAGAAGCGACGAGGCCTGCGAGGCGCGCTTCATCGTAAAGGCTGCGCTGACGAAGGATGACATCCTGGCTCCTGTCGGCGAGGACGAGGTCGAGACGCTGCAGTGGCATGCAGTCCGCAACACCTTGCGCGCTCGCAGCGTCGAGGTCGACGACGCGTTCGCGAGCGCGACCGACTTCGTGGCGGAAGCGCTCAGGGCGCTGTCGCCGGCGGGCTTTCCTCTCGATCCCCGGCGCTTTCAGAAGGCTTTTCGGAATGCCCTGCTGCTGAAGCCGGTGGACAATCCTACCGACTTCGTCCGGAACTACGTGCTCGACGTCCAACCTCTCCAGGTTGATCGCCTTCGCCGCGGTATCGAACATTGGCGCACGTTGACCAGCCGCATCGAAGAATTGAAGTCGCAGAGCGCCAGCTTGGCCGGGATTCTCCGGATCGTGGCGCGTGCGGTCGAAAACGAAAGGGTCATTGCGGTAACGGGCTGGCAGATCGCGCGGCTCGAGTGGGAGAAGTTTCGGCGGGAGGCTAGGAGGCAGGAAGAGGTCATCTCGCAGCTCCGGAGTGCCGCCAGCAGAGCCGAGGTCGACGCGGTAGCGGCCGCAGCGAGACACGCCACCCTTGACGCCGAACACAAGACCGTCGAACTCTCGATCAGGACCAGCGACGGCGAGCAGCTTGCCCAGATGTACGAGTCCGATAAGACCGCGACCCTGAGCCAGCGCGCCAACGCGATGGCGCCCGTCAAGGAGATCGACGGTCTCACCGCTTCGATCAGGAAGGCGGTCGATCTCAATCTGTTGGTTCGCCGCGACGATTTCTTGCACGCGCTGCTCAGTGCAGTGGTCGTTGCGAGGGGAAGGGCGCCACTTTCTGAATGGGATAAGCCGCTTCCAGAGAACTGGAAGGATAGCGCGTCCCACCTGGATGCGGCTCTTGCGGCCGTTGACCAGGAACGGCTCGAGGCGGCCCGAAAGACGTTTTCGGATGCGCATTTTCACGCGCGAGTGGCGACGAAGGCTCTGCAGGACCGCATCGAACTGATCGACAGCAACCTGAAGCGGATGGATCAAGGGTTAAGCCCGATCGAAGGCGGCACTCGTGACCTCATCAAGCAGCTGGACTCGCACGGTATCGAGGCGACACCGCTGTGCGAGTTGGTCGAGATTCGCGACGACAAATGGCGGATGGCGGCTGAGGCTTTTCTCGGTCGGTCCCGAGAAGCATTGATCGTCGAGCCCACGAGGGCGGTGCGTGCCTTGGAGATATTCCGGCAAGGTGGAGAGCATTCCTTCAGGGATGCGGAAGTCATCAACACGACAAAGACCGAGAATACCAGGCCGGCTGAAAAGGGCTCTCTCGCGCAGATCATCAGCACGGAAAACCCACACGCCAGAGCCTTCCTCAATTATCGGGTTGGCCGGCTGATGATGGTCGAGACCATGGATAGGATGGCCGCCGCCGAGAACGCCATCACGCCGGATCTCATGGTGCAGGGAGGTCGGACGGTCCGGCGATTGCAGAAGCCTCAGTACCTCAAGCTCGGGCGAGCCACGCAGGAGCAGATGCGCCAACAGCTTCAGGCCGAACGGCAGCAATTGCTCCAGCAACTTGCTGGATCGGCGGGAGATGTTCGGCGCGCGGAGGATGAGGCACGGCTGTTCGAAGCCATGTTCGCGCAATTCCAGGCCATCCGCGACTCTGGCCTGACCTGCTTTGGATGCGGCGAGGAACTGGCTGCTTTCGATCGCAAGCTGGCGGAAATCGGGAAAAACATCGAAGACGCCAAGCGGAATCGCGATCCCAAGCTCGTCGCCGATCTGGAGCGCCTCGCCGTCGAGGTCAAGACGGCAAACCGGCTCAAGACCGAGACACAGGATGCGTCGACCCGGGCCCACAGCGCGAAAGACCGGGCCGAGGGCGCGTATGAAGACTACATGAAGAACAATCGTGAAGTCCTGGCGGGGGCGCGCCGCGCCCGCGCGCGCCAGCTGCTGGACGGATTCCCGCAATCGAGGGAGATGAGCGACTACCGGTCGAAGGTGGCCGAAATGGTGACGGAGTCCTTGTCGGACCGCATCGCCGGGTTGACGGCGGACCGGGAGAACCGATCTACCAACCGGCGCTCCACCCTGATGAGGGAAATGACGGGCGCCGTGAACAAGCACGGACAGGACTTCCATCTCGTGCCGCCGTTCACCGCCGAGGAGGCGACGCCGTCGGCCGTCGAGCAGTGGGCGACCGCCGAAAAGGACCGTTTGGACGGGCATGAATTGGTCCAGTACGCGGAGCAGTGTCGGAACGCTGAGACGGAGATGACCTCGGCGTTCCGGGACGACCTTCTCCATCGGCTCGACGATGCCTTCACCGGCATCAAGTCCACCCTGAACGAGCTCAACCGCCACCTGAAGGATCGCCAGTTCCACGGTCGCGACTACTACTCGTTCAAGGCGCTGGAGGCCCCGACCCACGTCGACATGATCGAGCTCGTCGAGGAATCGAGAAAGCCCGAGTTCAATCTGCCGCTTTTCGGAGACCGTAGCGAGGATGCGAGCTCTCCGATGATGCGCGCCGTGCGTCAGATCGAGGAGATCCTGTCGAAGCCGGAGGCGCGGACCGAGGAGATTGAGGATCCCCGGAAGTATTTCAACTTCGAGCTCTTCATTCAGGATGCCGAGGGCAAGATCCGCTCGTCGCTGACGAGCCGCGCCGGCACGGGATCCGGCGGCGAAGGGCAGTTGCCGTTCTATATCGCGATCGGCGCCTCGTTGGCCGCGACTTACCAGAACCGGCGCACCGGCGAGAGCGGGCTGTCGCTCGCCATCTTCGACGAGGCCTTCAATCGTCTGGATACCAAGGCGATCGGTCAGTGCTCTGAATTCATGCGCGATCTGGGCCTGCAGGTCATGCTGGCCACGCCGGACGAAAAGCGGCACGTGTTCATGGAGGTGGTCGACACGGTCGTCAACGTGAACCGCTTGGGCAATCAGGTCATGATCGACACCGAATACCCGACGGAGATGGCTCGCCAGGCGATCGTCGCAGCCGACCCGTATCGCAAGGGCTTTGACGTCTTCAAAGCCGAGTTGATTGCTGCCGAGAAGGCCGGCGCCGTCCCACAGGACCAGGCCGCGGAATGACCGACGTACGGACGACGGATGCCGGGGTCGAATTCCTCGAACGGCTGTTGGAGCGGAGCGAGCGCAATCCGGATCGTTCCCGGCCTGCGTCTGCGGCTCCGGAGTACGACAGACTTTCGACGGCGCAGCAGGTGAGCCGCTTTCATGACCAGATGGCAGCGGCGGAACGGTTCGGGGCCGTCGAGGTGCAGCGGGGCAAGAGAGACCGGGAACATCTGGTCGAGAGGGTGCGCGTGCGAGACCCAGAATTGCTAGCCACACATCTCGGACGCCCGACGGCGCCGGCTACTGCGCAACGCGTCAGGGAGGAATTGCTGCCCCTCGCAGTGGCCGGCGAGCCTTGGGTCGTTGGTCTACTGGACGAGATGACGGCTAGATGGGCACGAAGCCAAGCTGCCTACCGCTTGACCGCCGGCCAGGCGGACGCCGCCAGGGAGTTCTTCACACTGCTGGCGTCCATCTCCCGGCAGGAAGCGCGCGGACTCGACGCGCGGACCTTTTCCCAAAGGGCGACGAACGACACGAAAGCCTTCGATCGGCATGCCTCGCGGCTTGCCGCCGTGCTCGGCGTGTGGATCGGACAGCCCGGGGCTGCAGCCGACGTGGTCTGGGCGCACATCGGGCTGGAGCGTTTCAGTCATCCAGTTCACCTCAGGGGGCCTGTTGCCGTGGAAGGGGCCGGCGGTTTTCTAATCGACGGCCGCGCCAAGCCCTTCGCCTCAATTCATCCGGAGATGCTCTACCAATTGTCAGTCCTGGAGCGGCCGACGGCCGTCTTGACGATCGAAAATTATGCGAGCTTCAACCGGCAGGCCCGTGAGATCGAGGACGGCAGCCTGGTCGTGTACACCGGCGGCTTCCCCGCGGCCGGCGTCATCGAGCTTCTGTCGAAGGTTCTGACAACAGTGCCGGTCGAGGTGCCGTTCCTTCACTGGGGTGACGTGGACTCCGGCGGTGTACGCATTTTCCGGTTTCTTGAGGAGAGCCTGCCACGTGGGCCGCGGCCCCACCTGATGACAAGGGAATTGGCTGAGAAATCTGGTCAGCCGGCACAGGCTGATCCGAGCTTGGTGTCGATAGCAAGATCCGACAGTGCGATCAGAGACCTGGCGGAGTGGTTGGCGTTTGGGAGTGACGTTCGCCATCTTGAGCAGGAGGCACTTGAGCCACGATCTCCGGAGCAGATCGGATCGCGATGTCACTTAGGCCCGACCGCGACGGAGACGGGGTTGCAGTGATTTCTGCCCTGTTCGAAATCGACGCCTGCGGCTCGTAATACTTCTTGACCTTTACATGTGACCTTAGGTTTTCGGGTCGGTACAGCATGCGCTCATAGTAGTGCTGCACACCGCCGTCGGCGGCAAACCGCTCTAGAACGGTCGAGTGCAGAACCGCTTCGTCCTGAACTTCGCGCAGGCCCTTGTCCCATTTGAAACGGCCGCCCAGGTAGCCTGGCTCACGCTCGTCGTGCTGCGGACCGAGCGGATCCGAGTGCAGATTGAGGTAGCTGTCGTCTACCTTGATGCCGAAGCCGTCGGGTGTCTTGCCGTCGGGAAGATTCCTTGCCGCATGCACCATCCATCCCAGCGAGATGTCGGAAAGTCGCGCTTCGTTTTCCGGGTAGCTACCTCCTACATCGGAATGGTTGCCGGCAAACCAGACCTGCTGCAACCAGTCCGGATATACATCCGGACGCTCAGGACCCTTGTTGTGCGAACCGCCCCAAGGCACCCGCGCGAAGTCAGCCCGGTTCTCGTCGATGGACATGGCGTGGCGCGCGTACCACACAGCATTGTTCAGGTGCAGGTCGTAGAATTTCATCTTCGGTGAGGCGAGGTGCAACGTCTGCCAGAACGTATAGCCGGGGAGACCTACGGCGAACTTCAGATGCGTGGCGACGTAGCCGAGTCCCGCGGCAACTGCCGCGCCGCCGGCCGCCCACAAGAAGGTCGGTAGGAACGGGAACAGAAAAAATGACTGCGCAAAGCTTAAAGCCGCAATGACGCCGGTGGCGCCGCCTACCAGCGCGGCAGAGAGGGCGTAGCTGCCGAGCGATGCGACCGTGTCGAACACCCCGATGAAGAACGGAACGGCGTTGGCGGCGCCTACGGCGTCGCTGCCGTATTGCCGGCGAAAGCGTGTTGCCAGCGCCTCGCGTTGAGACAGGTACTTGGTGTCTTTCGGCGAACTGACGTGCTGATACACTTTCTTTACGGTCTCGCGTGCGATGCGCGTGGTCGTGCCGACATCACGCTGCAACGGTGAACCGTCTGACATCGTCGTCGGTACGCCGCACTGGCCCAGCACGGCGGCAAGACAACGGACCGTGTAGGCGCCTCGGCTGAACCCGAAAAGAAAGATCCGGTCACCTGGCTCCCACATTCGGATGATGGCCGCATAGCAGTCTATGATGTTGGTTGTGATGCCGAGGCCGGTCGCCTGGCTGGCCACATTGTGCAGCCAGCGGTAGGCGCGCGTGATAAATAGGGCGCCGCCAGGCGGTCGGGAGCCGAGACCGGCGTCGTAGAAGGCGAGCTGTTCCCGCGGGTCGATCGCGGTGTCGGGGCCGCAGCGCGTTGCCCGGTAAAGCTTGTAGACATTGGAGCGGTTCTCGTCCGGACGCAGACCGCCGGCCTGGCCGGTGCCGTCGGAGAAGATCAGGATATTCTTGGGCATGGCGTCCTCGCCGGTCAGAGTGAGTGGAAGGGAACGAAGGGCTCGGCCTCGCGATCGAAGAAGTGCCGGCGCAGTTCGGGCAGTTGTTCGCGGGCCTCGGTGAACCCGCGGTTCTTCATCTCAGAGATGCGTTCTGCGTCATCCATTGTGTAGCGGCCGGCCGGCGCGGTTTGGTCGATGCGCCATATGGCGCGGTGGTCGTGACCGTCGCCGGTAACGATCTTGGCCGTCCCGAGCGCGCTGTGCGACTGACCGGCCATGAACAGACGCGCGATGGAGGATGCCATCGGGAGCTTGCCCTTCCACCGGGGCGGTGCCTTCACGTCGTTGATAGTGCCGATGCTGAGGATCTTCAGCCTGTCCGACGGCCAGTTTAGCATTCCGACGGCCTCGATCGTGGCGACGCCGATCGGGTTGTTCGCCCAGACGCCGCCATCGACGAGTTCGATAGCGTCGTCCGTCATGTGGGGTTTGAGGAATGTAGGTGCGGCCGCCGTCGCCATCGCCGCGTCCAATGCGCGGACACGATAGTCAGTCTCGAGCCGTCGGTGATGGGCCGTCTTGTAGATGTAGACGCGCTCGAGCATCGGGTGCCATGCCGGGATCACCAGACGCGTGCGGCTTTCGCCGAGCCGGCGCTCGCCGAGGATGTCGGCGATGGCGTCATGCAGCGCCTGCGACGAGTATTTGGTGCCGAACCAGTGCATGGCTCCGCGCAACCGCTGCCGAACGAAGTTGCCGACCAGCCCGTGCTGCTGATCGAAGATCGCCGGTCCCCGCTCCTCGTAAAGCTTCAGGATGTCCCGGGCCGACAGCCCGAGCCCCAATGCAATGGCGATGATACCACCTGTCGATGTGCCAGCGATCAGGTCGAAGTAGGACCCGACGGGCGAGCTCAGATGATCTTCCAGCTTGGCGAGGAGGGCCGCGGGAAACACGCCCCGGATGCCGCCGCCGTCGATCGAAAGGATCTTGTAGATGCGCGTTTCGCCGCTCATTCGTTTCCAATCTCGCATTCGTCGGGCCGGCGGATTCCCAGCCGACGCGGGCCTTGTCGGGTGCGGGAGACTTCTCCTGGATGCGTGCCGCCGCCCGCCCACTCTCCCGACTCCAGCCAGTCTTCGAAATAAAACAGCCAGAGAGACGTCCAGGGCACGACGGTCTGATCGAGCCGCAACCACGGCTGCCATTCTCGCGTCCCCGGCAAGTAGAGGCAGAGGCGCGTGGGGTTACGATAAATGTGGGGAAGGTCTCGGTCGCCGGCGAGCAGCTCGATCTCAGGGTGGTCGACGAAGACCCTGGGCGACGCGCCGCAAGCCATCTCGATCCGGATTAGGTAGTCCCGGCTCAACGGCGTTGGCGACGTGGCGTAGACCCACGTGAAGCCGCCGGCCCGTAGGGTGCCGGCGCCCGCGCTGAGGGGATTGCCCTGCAGGTTCACGTATTGCTGCGCCATCGTCAGCGCTTTCGGTCGTCCGAGCCGCATGATGTCAGGGCCCATCGCCGAAGAAAGTATTGGCGCGAACCGGGGTCGCGCTTGCCGCGGCGCCCATGATCAGGCCAGCCGGCCGCGAGACCGAGAGGCGGTTAGCGGCGCGCGCGGTGTCGACGCGGTCGGTCAGGGAATCCATCGCCTTGTTCGCCGGCGCCGTGCCGAAGATGTTGCCGAGGAGCCGGCGCACCTGGTCGAGACCTCGCGCGCCCGCGAGGTGCTCGACGTCGGCAACGATCTTGCCGTGCCACTCGAAGAAGGCGGTCGCCCGCTCGGGATGCCTATTCCACTTCTCGCAGAAATTTTCGCCGGCAGTGGTCTGGTTCCACAGGCACCAAACCAGGCGGCCGTCGATCGTGGTGGTCTGCAGCATCTGCGGCATCCGGCGGAGCACATCGACGATCAGGTCGAGTTCGTGGTCGTACTCGAAGTTGCTGACGCACATTTCATAAGCCCGCGACGCCAACGTCGTGATGATGATGGAAAGCGGCGCCAGCCCCTGGTCGTCGTCGATGAAGTGGACGTCACGGTGACGCTTCGCGATCTGCACGATCCGTCGCAGGATGCCCTTCAGTCGCTTCTCTTCAGGATAAGGCTCGACCTGGGCGGCGGACCGGGCGCTATCGAAGGCCTTGCCGAAAACCGACCTGATGCGCGGCAGGAGTGCTGCCCGCCGCTCGAACTTGGCGCGGTAGCCTTGCGGATTTGACGCCTTCCACATCTTCAGCGTCTTGTCAGGAACGAGCTCGCCGCCGAGACGGCATTCCGGATTGGGGATCGAGGGTGTGATGTCGAGGTGGAATTCATTGGCATAGTCCAGGCGCCAACACCGCGGCATCTCCACCAGCAGCCCGGCATAATTGCCGTTGCTGCGGAGTCGGTCGCCGATCCGCTGCTTGAGCAGCGCGGGTGAAACTGCCAAGTCCAGGTCCGGAACATGTGCGACGAGGTCGACGTCGTGCTCGTTGGCTCCGATCGGCTTCACGGCCGTGCCGATGGCGACCGACCCCTGGAGACGGATTGCGATCGACGCCAAAAGCCAGTCATCCGACCGGGCGAGCCAGTCGCCGACGCCTTCATACCGCTGCTTAGCCGTGTCGCGCTGATAGGAAGACGGCTCCACGTACTGGCAGACCTCCTCAATGAGGCCAACCAGCTGAGACTGGCGCAGCTGCGCCCGTTCTGCTATGTAATTCATTGTTCTGACACCAGATTTCGAGTTTATTGCCCCCGGTTCTCTCTCGAAACCGGTCGCCTCTACATCTGCATGCCCGCCAGCCGGCCTTTTCGGACTCAAAAAAGTTTGTCCGAAAAGATCTTTCGGCCGGCATAGGAAGCGTGAACCTATGGACCACGTTAGCGCGCCTTCATCGGGAGCGGCGGCCTTTCCTCCGGAGCACCTCACCTACGAGGAGGTGGTGCTAGCGCTGGATGGGTTGACGCCGCTCGATCACGCTCGGCTTGCCGCCATCGAGCACCGTCACCTCGGCGGCACCGACTTCGCGGACGGTGACCTGCTTCAAGAGGCCGTCTGCGCAGCGCTGTTCGAGGAGAAGGCCTGTCCCCGAACCATCCTGTTCATTGCCTTCCTGGCTCAGTCGATGCGGAATATCGCGACCAGGCGGCGCAAGGGCCTCTTGCGGCAGGTAGCCCCCGAGGATGCCAGGATAGATGAGGGCGGTAGGAAGACGGTAGACGGCAAGGGTAAGTCGCCGCTGAGGGACGCGGGGCCTAATCCGGAGCAGGCCATGATCGAGGCGGAGCAGGACGGGCGGGCGTCGGAAGTCTGGGCGGTGCTGAATGCTCACTACGGCCCTGATGAGGAGATGAGCATGGTGCTGCTCGGGTGGGAAAATGACATGAGGGGCGAGGAGCTTCGCGACTTTGTGGGTGTCGACCAGGCTCGCTTGGACTACTTGATCAAGAAAATCCGGCGCATCGCTCGCCGACAATACCCGATGGGATGGCGAATATGAGCAGCAACCCGACAGATATTGAACGGCTGGCAAAGATCGGCAAGGCCATCGACGATAGTATTCTCGATGCATCCGAGGGCGATCTTCGAGAAGAATTCAAAGAGGCGGGCGACGATTTCGAAAAGGCCGTCGCACGCGCCGGATCGGCCGTCGAAAAGGCGAAAGCTCGCGCGGCTCTGATGCGCTTCAAGAGAGCCCAAGATGAAGTGAGGACGTATCGCGAGCGGGAGAACGTCAGGAGTCTTGATCTAGCGAAGGCACGCCGTCGGCTCGATGGGATGCGATCAGGTGAAGTCGAAAATGCGATGATGGCCGCGCGTAAAGGCGGCAAACTTTCGCAACGAGACGAAGAAAACCTGCTGAAGGATTTGGCGCAGCTCGACGCGCTTGAAAACGACGACAAGGAAGAAGGGGAAGAATGACCCCGGCCGAACGCTTGCTTATAGGATTGGGTATCGAAGAACCCAAGGACATCGACCTGGATGCCATCGCTTGGACGCAGGGCGCAGTGGTCAACTACAGGCCGATCGACAATTGCGAGGCGACGATCGTGGGTTCAAAGAAGCGCGCGGTCATCACCGTCAATAGTCTCAGCATGCGACAGCGTTGCCGCTTTTCCCTCGGGCATGAACTTGGGCACTGGCACTACGATCGTGGGAAAGTGCTCTTCTGCGGCAAGGACGACGTCTGCAATTTCAGACACGACGCGCTTAGTCCGGAGCGGCTTGCCGACGACTTTGCCTCGGATCTGATCCTTCCCAATTTCATGGTACTTCCGCGGCTTCGGAAAATGAAGCGCCTGACGTTGTCGGCCTCTAGAGAACTGGCCGACGAGTTCGACGTCAGTCTCACCGCCACTCTCGTGAAAATGACGTCGTTGAACCACTTTCCGATGGTCATAGCCTGCCACAACAGGCGGGAACGCGTTTGGTACAAGACGTCACCGATGATCCAGGAATGGTGGCGCCCCGTCCGGAAGCTCGACGATCAGACGTTCGCCGCTGACATGCTATTTCGCGGCGCTGACGAGCAAAGTTTTCCTCGAAGGAACCCGGCTGATGCGTGGTTCGATTTCAAGGGAAGCGATCGGTATGAAGTGGAAGAGCAGTCGTTTCTTCTTCCGGGCGATGAGATCTTGACCGTACTTACATTGCCGCAGCGGGCGATCGCGCACTAGTAGGCCCGTCGCACCAAGCACTCTGGGGGGGCGCCGTGGCGCCCATCAGAACAACCGGCGAAGGGAGAGTGTTCCTCATTCGGGAGCGGCGAAAACTAGGGTCGCGGATGCGTCTTGTGCCCACTCGCCCAGCGTGTTGGCGCGCAACTCTTCCCAAGCCCTATAGACCTTCTGCAGTTCTTCTACGACGGGACCGAACGTCCGCTCGTCCCAAATTCCGACCTGGCGGAAGCGAAGCGCCAACTGCACGGATTTCTCGATCCAGAGCATCGCCAGTAAGATCGTGCTTTGTCGTGTGCCGTCTGATCTAATTTGCTCCTGTGGGTTGAGCGGTAGCACGTATCGCAAGAACGCCAGGTAAAGCGCTCTGACGAACGTTAGGTCGCTATTCTCTTGAGCCAAGCCAAAACGGATGCGTTGCCGGCTATTTTGGTGGTACTTAAATGATCCAGTAGCGTTGGAGATCAGCAGGCTTTGCACGAATTGATCCAAGTCTGCGGCTTTGCGCAGCTTCGGAATTTTCTTGAAACGAGGGATCGTGTTTTTATTGATCCATAGACCGAAGCTCTTATCGTCGGCGCAATTCCTGAACCAGAAGCTCGATTGGGCGATCACGGTCGCGCCAGGAATTTGAAATTCCTTCCAATTCTGTTGGATCTTGTAGTCGGTGCGCCCCATCACCGCTACGTGGCGATCGGGATCGTCGCTCAATGCGAGCATCTTTTCTGGGAATGGCATTCCGGCGAAGCGTGAAATCATGCCGTCGAACGAGAGTGACAAGATCCGAATATTGTTGATCCTGAAAAACATGCCGGCTTGGCTGGTGCGAAATATTTGGTTGTCCAAGCCGCCGAATCCGAATCCCTTCGTGGTATCATTCCGATCCACGCTGATGACTGCGATCCTATCCTTTATCCCGATGCGCTGATCGATACGGAACTTCGGCGCGAACTCCTCCTTGTGCAGCATGTTATACCCGAGCCAGAGTCCAACACGTACTTTGTCGAGCCAATCCAGCAGCCAATAGCACTCAGAGACCTCGAGCGATTTCCCCGCCATGAGGGATTCGACGGCCTTCTTGGCTCGCTTTTCGAGCGTCTTGCCGTACTTCGCATTGCAAGGTTCGCAAGCGGGGAAGTGAAATGTGGACGCTGGTCGCAGGACGTCGGCGCCGGTTACGGGGTCGCTCTCGATCTTGATCTTGCGATGGGGGTCTCCCGTGGCGCGCAGGAGCCACATCGGGATGATGTGTTCGCGCGAACGGGCAGACTTGCCAACAGCCGTGCCGCAGAAGACGCAGTTCGACCAGCCAGGATCGCCGGCTGTGGTGCCACGTCGACCAGCAGGTTTCATGAGGGATTTCCTGAAAGCACCCCCCCTCGGTTTTTTCGAGCTATAGAATCAGCGAAAAAAGCGAAGGAAAATTCGGCAGTCGTCTCAGTGGGATCTGAAATCGAGTCGTTCTTAAAACGAGATCGAGTCGCTCTAAAAGCCCAAATCGAGTCGTTCTAAAAGTGTCCTCACATATTGATCCCGCTGGTGGGCCCGGCAGGACTCGAACCTGCAACCAGACCGTTATGAGCGGCCGGCTCTAACCATTGAGCTACGGGCCCCGCCGCCGGCGACCGCTGAAAGACAGCCCGAACGGTGCCCGGGCTCCTTTATAGGGTGGCAGGCATTCTGGCAACGCCAAAGAAGGCGTGATCGAGCCACGCGAACAGGCTGACTGACCAGTGAGCTTCTCGTAGCGCTCCAGCGCAAGCGCCGGCACCGCCTCACCATGGCACCGTTATCCCATGCGTCCGGTATCCAATCTGATTAAAACCGTGGTTGCTGTGCCGCCCTTCTTCGCCGATCGCTAGGACTTGCACGCACGCACCACGGATCTGATTTTGCAGGTCAAAACGTGCGAGCCGCTGCCGATCTACAATCATGATTTCGCGTTGAGTATTGCCGATGAATCGAGCACGCCGGCACTATGCAATTGCGACACTGCACGTGAAACTGTTTCAATGGTCAGGCAATCAGCGATGTTTTCTGCGTGCTGCAGGCTATTGGTAGTCAAGCTTAGCAAAGGTACGTCAGACAATCGCGTTAGTCTCAGCGACCGTCTCACGAGTGTGCCGCTTAAGTGTTCTGCGTGATCGCTTTGGAAGCGGCTAGCACAGGTGAGACAAGGCCAGACCCCTAAAGCAGATCGGTCGCGAAGCGCTCTCCAAATCCCCTAGCATGGGGCGCTAGGTCCTGCGTATCGCGCTGGCGTGCAAGGACGTTCATGAGTTCCTACGGCGCTCGCGTCGTATATATTTTGCTCTTTTACTCCGCTCGGAATGGCGCAGTCGCGCAAAACACGCATTTCGTTACGGAAAGCCGCAGGAAAGCCGCTTGGAGGTCCGGGCGATTTTCGGCAAATGGTGACGACCACGGTGCCGTCCCGTTTCGCTCCGGCCCTCTTATTGCCTGCGCCCTACCTGTATCCGGCGTGCCGCTTTCGCGCTGGTGGTTACGGACAAGCTGAACGCTCTTTCCGGTGGTAGACCAGCTGGACCGGCGATGTGCGATTGACTAAGGTCAGATGGTTCAATTCAGATCCTCCATCCTTCAGCGAACTTAACGGAGGCAAGAGATCTCATGCGCGACTTTCTCGTTACCGGAGTGCTCATACTTCCCATCCTCGTCGGCTTTGGATCGCCTTCGACCGCTGGTTCACGGGTTCACTCGCACACCCCACCGGCTCGCCAAGACGTTTATTGCCTGCAGGGCCGTACTTGGGGATATCCGGGCAACTGCCAGTTCTCAACCTATAGCCAGTGCATGGCTACCGCATCCGGTACATACGCCTATTGCGGTATCAATCCGATCTATGCGTTTGAGCGACAAGGAAGACAATTGCGCTAATGTGGAGGAAAATTGCGAGATTGCTAAGCGGCGGCTTTGGACGCGAGATCGCGGTGCCGAAAAGTTTGCCGATCACCCGCCCTTACCTGGCCAGGCTCTGAACATAAAAGAATAGGAAGAGACGGGGAACAGGTGTAACTCCGATCGATGAAAACATTTCGGGCGGTTGTCCTCACACTCGAGGGCGAAATCATTCTGACGATTGCTTTAGTTTGTGCCACCGAGGACGAAGCCAAGGCACGTGCTGAGGATCTGCTCGAGGACGATCCTGTAGAACTCTGGGATGGCCCGCGCAGAATTGCGCGCTTCGAGCCCGAGCACTAGCCAGCCCCGCACGGGGCACGGCTTCTCATCGTCTCTCCGAATAAGATGCAGAAAACGATCGGCGAAGCCTGAAAATTCCGCGCAAATATGCGAACTGGTGCTTTTTGTTGCGCCGACAGCATGGTCTGTAAGGCGCGTGCAACATGGCAAATGCTTGAGATGGACTTCACGCGGACCGAATGGAGCGGCTGCAGCGAAAGTTTTCTTCCCGCCGCAGCTGAAGGGCTAAAATCATCCGATGCGCAGATTTTCTGCGGACACTTTGCCTGAGCTGGCTGTCTTGAACTCGAAGTCGATCCGGGCGTAGCCGGTCTTCTCAACCGCCCCAACGTGCAGGAATACGTCCGCTCCGCCATCATCAGGCTTGATGAAACCGTAACCGTTAGTCGCGTTAAACCACTTTGCAATGCCAGTCGCCACGTCAGTATCTCCAGCTAAATGACCACGATGTAGCTAGTTGTTTGCGCAACGATCAAATCCTTAACTGGTGGGTGCACGTGACAATCGCAATCCGCTTTGCAGGCTATGGCGACTGGCATTCGCGCCCGGACGGCCGATTGCGGCGGCGATGTCTGCGACTGCCATTGCGGCGTCCCGACGTCAGAGGAGACGCGGGAAGTTTACTTGCGAGAGGCGTCTCAATCGTGTCTTCGAGCGCTCGCTCCTGAGTGATGGTCACCGCCGCTCGTTCCAGTGAAGCAAGAAAGGCGCGTCCCCCTTCTGTTATGATCCAGTGCCCGGAGTCTCGCTCAACCAATTTCTGCCCGAAAATATTGAGACCTGGTGCCCGCTCGGCCAGTCGCTTCATGCGAGCCGTCCACTCCGGGCCGCTGGTGTAGAACACTGTGAGGTAATTCTTTAGGACGGCGAGACTGGCGCGGCCCTCCGGTTGGCCGGCGAGAATTTTAAGTATCGAGAGCTGAAAACTCACATCCGTCAACCAAACGCCGCAACACGAACGCCGTAGATATTAGCGGCACCCCTTCTGGGCCCCGAACTCCGTTTCAAAACGAGAACATGAAGAGTAATGCTAAATGCGCGGAACGTCCCAAAGTCTGGATACAAGCTTAAACAGCCGTTTCGAATCCGGGAAGGGGCCTTTTGATGTTTTCATGGGCTATGCCGGAACATTGGGCTGTCAAGCATCCAAGCTGCGTGACGCTGGACAGCCCAGAGCTTTCCGAAAGGCAAGCCTCAACGTCTCACAGCGACCAGCCAAATTCGCGAGAGCGCCAGTCGAAGGTCGCGACGTTGCAAGGAGAGTGAGACTACCATACGCGCGTGAATGTATCGGCGCCCTTCAACTTGCTGGGCTTGCCGTTCTGGTCAACGTAGAACAGCGTCCATGACGTTGGCATTTTGGAGCCATTAATTTTGCCAACCCAGCGGGTAAAGGAATTGCACTGGGCAAAAGTGACAACAAAATACAAGCCCCTGGGACTAACGGCTCCGGATGCGGGATAGGGGATGTCTTGGCACGCAAAACCGTGAGCGTGGTTTGTGAAAGTTCCTTGTATTGCCCCGCTGTTGGCGGACAAAACGAACAGTTCTGAACCCCGTTCATTCTTCCAGAATGAAGGAGCAGGAAGACCCTGCGCGGTGGCCTTGCTCGATACCATGAAACATTGGGCAAGCAGCAAAAGTCCTAGAAGTCTCTTCATATTCAAACCTCGAAAGAAGTAAGTCGCGTGAGGGTAGCAACACAGACCGTGTAATTTGGTACAATTTGAGGTGACGTTCGCTGTCTTATCTTGCATTCGGCAGTGGAATCCGGCGCATATACCCGAAGTCGCGCCGGATCCTGGCGGTCTACGGCCTGAATCTCCCGAAGAGTGGTCGCGGTGTGCGCGGTAAGCCGATGCTCGGCTACTTTGATGTGACGCGAGCGCTCCCGGTCGCCGAAATGGTCGGCGCGGTGCGGGTACCAGAGGACGAGAGCGACATCGGTCTCGCGATCTTCGCCAATTGCGCGTCGATTTGCTGGAAAGCAAGTTTGAAGGTCTCCCGGCGTCTCGCAAGCAACCGGCTGACTTCGACGACCTCGCATCTCAGTCATCGCTGGGTGCGTTAAGCCCCATATCCCACCCGTTTTCGCCGCTGGATCGGCAAAGCCATAAGAAGGTTTGCGTTTACAATGGAGCACTCCTCGGGGAGAGATCGTGGGAGTCCCGAGGAAAGTCATCCGTCATCTTGGTGTGTCAGTGCTCACTTAACCCCGCCAATTCTTGGAGTTTCGACGGCAAGGAAGTGGCCGTAACAGCAGCAAGGTAGCGCTGGCTCGCGGAGCACGTCGTGAACTGAGCTTGAGCACTGGCAATATTGCGCAAAGAGGTGCTGTCGCCGACAGTACCACTTGACGGTTGGCCGGTATGGCGCCAACGACAAAAGCCAATAGGAACTGGACATGGATGTGATTGATCAAGCGAACGCCTCGGATTTGCCGCCCGACTTGCACAGGCCTTCAAGGCGCTTTTCTTGGATCCTCGTGCTTTTGGCCGTCTCCATCGGCCTGTGCGCTGGGGGGGCCTATTATTGGACTAGCGCCGAGGCACCTTCCGGGACGTCATCGGCGCGTGAAGCTGCTCAGACGACAGGCTTGTCACACGAAGAAAAGGAAGCTCTCTGGGAGATCCGATTGGGACAACAGAAGGCGAGTGATGAAATTGAGAAGGCAAGTGATGGAATTGCAGAGCTCAATCGCAACATGGGTGCGCAGCAAGCCGATTTGAAGCGGATGGCCGACCAGATCGAGGCATTGACGGCCAAGATCGAGTCTTTGCAGAATTCACCGGTCCCTACATCTGTGCCCGAGGCTCCTTCTCCACCAGCAGCCCGTCCGGTATCGAGGCCGGTGAAGAGAATGGTCCAGCCCTCTAAGTCAGAAGGCCCAATCTCGGTCGGGGGTGCGCCGCTAATTGCTGATCCTGGCTCCGACCAGCGTTGATGCACTCCATAGTGTTGTCGCGGTCGCTTCAGCCTTCCGGCCGGTCGGCCGAGCCTCAGTCGATTTTTCTGCGTCTCTTGAGTTCGAGAGATCAAAAGGTCGAGGACTGCTTCAACCAGCAGTCCGACGAATGGCTATTAGAACTGGTAGTTTGCGGACCTGGCGGACCTCGCCCAATTTAAGCGCAGTTGCGGTGCGCAAGCGGCCCAAGGGCGTGATTTCGATCGCCTCGGCGGAAGCAGGTGCGATGATCGCATACCTATCTGACCGCGCAAACGCCGGTACTGCCGTGGGGATCCTCTGTTCTGGTGCAGCGATGGGGTTAGTAGCCAGAGGACACCAGGAGGCGGGTGTAGCGCTCGGACTCTGGGCGATTATCGCTGATGATGTGGATGGCGAAATTGCCCGGCGTACCAAGAATCGAACGATGGCCACCAAGGCCATTGGTAAAGCTCTGGATGCGTTCTCGGACCTCATCTTTGGATCAGTCATCCCGGCAATTGTCATCGCGTCTTTCATCGATTTGCCAGCATCTGCGGTATTCACAGCGTTCATGATATTTATCGGCGCTCTTCGCCTGGCATATTTTGACTATTTCGGATTGGACCACCGCGGTTATTCGACCGGTCTACCTCTCTCTTACGCTTTGCCAGTGCTCGCGGCAATCTTGATAGTTGACCACACAATTGCGCCGCTCGAGCTAGGTGTCGTTCTTCCTGCCGTCTTTGTACCGCTATCGCTGCTCCACATCGCCCCGTTCAAGGTCAAAGCCTCAGGCACTCTTGTGCATGTCATCACCATCTGCGTAGCGGTCACCGGGTCCGCCGGACTGCTGATTACGAGTAGAACGGGCACATAATCGGTGTGGCCTAGAACGTGATGAGGCTGAGAAATGTCGAGCGTAATTGACGGCGTGGTATTTGCCGGAACCAGGGGACTCGCGACCCGCTGTCTTCTGTTTGTCATCGAGACCTGCGGCAAAGACCACATCGCGGGCATTCTCGGCGCTTCCCGGTACGAGAAAACATGGTGGCGGCATGAAACCAGTGAGGAGCTTTGGCAAGTCGCAGATCGCTTCGGGATACCGTTCTTCGAGTCGATAGACGATGTTCCTCCTCTCGGAAAATTTCTCGTCAGTATCATGTGGAACAAAATCTTCTCCGCCCGAATCCTCGCAGGCTTTGGTCGAGGAGGCATTAATCTTCATCCAGGCCCGCTCCCTGAATATCGCGGCAGTTTTGCGCGGACGCATGCCATACTCAATGGCGAGAAGAGCTTCGGGGTGACTGTCCACTATCTTTCAGAGCGAGTGGACAGGGGCGATATTATCGGTGAGTTGCAATTCCCAGTGCTGCCTTCAGAGACAGCTCTTTCTTTAGATACCAGAGCCCAACTTTATGGCTACGCGCTGTTCTGTCAGACGTGGCTGCGCTTGTTGGACGGATCGGCTACCCGTCGCTCCCAAGACGTGTTGATCGCTCAAGATAAGCGCAAGCCTTGCTTCTATCCCATGCGCACGATGACCGCACTTTTGGATTCGTCGGACGTTCCACGCAGCGCCGAAGAACTCGATCGGCTCTATCGCGCGCTATATCTTCCACCACGGATTGAGCCTCCGAAGTGGCTCGTGGAACGAGTCCTGACCGATGAGGTTCGGACGCTCATTCGTGGTGCTTAGCCTCTAAGGGTAATGTTTGAACTTGGCGCGCAGCGCGGCAGATAATCCGGAAAATTTGAGATCGCGCGTTTTCGAGGAGGTCAACGAAGGCCAGTTTGTTGCCAGCACACTGCGGCTCCGCGACCTGACCCTGATCTTAGCTCTGGAGGGCGTCTGGAGCATCCAGCCTATCGAGAGGTGCCGGCGAGCCGGCGACCCGACCGCCTGGGCGCCGGCTTAGCACGCATGAGGGGGCTAGCTGTGTGTGGAATTGCGGATTCATTGGACGGATTAGCGATAAATCAGTGACCGAACGGAACCTCGTCGTCAGCAAGATCGTCTCCAGCACGAAAACGCCCGGCGTGTCAGGCCGAAGCCTGAAGCACGGACCATTTGACCTATGTATCAAGGAAAGCGCTGGGAATTTGTTCGATCGAACATCGAAGAAGCTATCGCGTCGAGCCGATTTCGGCCAGGCGAAAAACTTCCGAACGACGTCGAGCGTGCTCTCGAATATGGTGTCAACCGGCACACCGTAAGATACGCCATTCGGGCACTTGAGCAGGAAGGACTGCTTCGCATCGAGCAGGGGAGAGGCACCTTCGTTGTCGAACATTCAACAGCGTATCTTCTCTCCTCTCAAACCCGGCTAAACGACAATCTCATGTCGCGAGGCCGCTTGGCTCGTCGTAAGATCCTGACTACTGCAACGATACCGGCAGACGAGCGGCTCGCCGGCTACCTTGACTTGAAGGCCCGTGACGATGTGCTGCGCATCGACACGCTGAGTGATCAGGACGAGATCCCAATCGCCATTGCGCATAGCTACTTTCGGCGAAACGCACTCCCGGACTGCTGGACAAACTCTCTGGCGCCAACTCGATCTCAGCAGCTCTCAGGCGCATCGGAATTGACGACTACTCGCAGCAATGGGTGACGATCAGTGCGCGTCTGCCCTCCGCCCAGGAGGCGCGCCTGCTTGAAATGTCCACTTCGGCGCCGGTCTTTGTCAAAGAGAGCCTTGATTGCTCTGGCCATATTCCGATCAAATTTGGCGAGAACGTACTTTGCGCGCCAAGAATCAGCTTCAGATTCGACTTCAAAGAGATTAGTTCCGCGGAGCAGTCGCTTGCAGGAAAGTCTCGATCCGGAAAAGCGCAACCCAGCAAATCGAAGTCATCTATCTCCTCCAAGGTCTAGGTCTTGTCCCATTCCTGCGGTCAAAGCGGCTGGGCGCGAAATGACTGTTTCGCTAGCACCATTGCTTGGGATGTGTTTCACATTGTATGCCGGGACGAGTGCTCGCGTTCTGCTAAAACAATGGGCGGCCGCTTTGATTGCGGCCTCCGTCAAGCTTACGGTTCTGGGCCGTTCTTACCCGCCCGGCGTCAGAGGCAGCCATGAATGTCGAAGACGCGCAGCGACAAGCCTTCCGTGACCGTCTTGAACTTCACCCCTGGGCGATAGGATCAAACGTGGTCGGCTTCTGCGAAGATGCGCTTGGCGGTACGCAGATCTTCCGCGTCATCGATTTCGTACCACCTGAGGCCATCGCATCTCACCGCAGCAAGCAGTAGGCCTCGTGTTTCCACGAGATAGGAAAGAAGCTCCTCGGTGTAGGCCTGGGTAGCTCCGGCCCTGATCATATCGTCTAGGGCCGGAATGACCTCTGTCCGCAGAGTAGATGCGGACAGCCGTAACAGATTCATCGTCTTGTAGAGAGGGGGGCCACCCGGGATAAGATCTAGCGCTGTTTGTTTCAACCGAAATTCTGAAATGAAGCCAAGATCGGACAACAGGACCGCCGATCCCTGCATCAGCTCATGGAAGGGAGCGACAGCAGCCGCGTTGGTCGCTTCAGTGATGATCAGCTGCCGCAATACATTTTCCTCGAAGAAGACGTCGCCCTCAAGAACGAAGTAATCTCCGGAAAGGAGTGCGTCACGCGCCAGCCAGAGCGAATAGGCGCTCCCAGTACGGTCGTAAACCGAGGATTCGACGTACTTAATCGTAACACTGCCAAAGCGGCTGCCGCAGGCATCTTGGATCGCCTCTTTGCGATACCCCACAACGATCGTTACGTGTTCCACGCCAAGACACCCAAGGTTATGTAGCGCGTTGTGCAGGATGGGGGTGCCATGGATTTGGACTAGAGGTTTTGGGCTTAGGTCCGTGAGCGGCCGTAGACGAGAGCCCACTCCAGCGGCAAGAATGAGAGCGTGCTTGGGAATATTCACAGGCATTTCAATTCGCTTTCTTCATCCCGCCTATCGCTCTGCAAGCGTCGTGAACGCCTCTGTTAAGTGTCAGGTGCCGCAGACTTGTGAGACCACCCCAGAGATTGAAAGAGGCAGGCATGAATTCTGGTCGGCGTATATACTTGCATCAGCCGCTGTGTGTCCTTCCTTGAGCCATAGGCAAAACTGTTTTGCCATGTGGAGAGCCTCTCCAGGAGTTTTACGTCGCTGCCAGTGCCGTGACGCTGAGCGGGACCGACGAAAGGTGAGGGGACTCATCGGCAGATTTGAACAAAGGAAGCTTCAGGTGACAAACCCTGCTGCCACTAGCGGGGCTGCAGATATTGCTTTTCGGCCACGGCGAGTTCGTCATACCTCAGGAGCTCGAATATCTCGCTGAGCGGTGCGATCTGAGGCTCAATGCTCGCAACGCTCTCTTGAGCTGCGATACTATCGCAGACGCGCCGCATCGCAGCTGCCGCAGCTCGCATGGAGTGATTGGCCCAAACGACCGTGGAGATGCGCGCATCCCGATAGGCTGAGACTGGCGTTCGATAGTATGTGGTCGGAACGATCACGACAGGTAGCCGGTTCCGCCACTCGGTGACGAACGAAAGCATCTCGTCCGCTGTACTCTTTCGTGAATGAATCAAGATAGCATCGGCTCCCGCGTCGGCATAAGCGTGAGCCCGCAAGATAGCTTCGTTCAATCCGTGCCCGGCAATGAGCGCCTCGATCCTGGCCACGAGAACAAGATTTTCGGCGACTGCATCCTTTACAGCCCGCAGACGACCGCAGAATTCATCAATATCGGCGAGCGGATGCCGCTCACCAATGAGCGAGTTCAGCTTCGGGAAGCAGCTGTCCTCAAGCGAGACGCCTGCCGCGCCAGCCTGACGAAGTTTGCGAGCGAGCAGGCGAGCATTGTTGAAATTGCCGAAGCCGCCATCCCCATCAACGAGCACAGGTAACTCTGTCGAGTCCACTATGCGCTCGACGCTCTGGACGAGCTGGCTCCATGAAGCTTCATTGGCATCACGATAGCCCAGGGAGCTGGCAATCGACAGACCAGACGCCCAGAGCCCCTTGAACCCTGACCGCTGTGCGATTGTGGCGGATAGGCCATCATGCGCTTCCATCAGAAACGAGAGCTCATCATTCGAGCAGACCTGAACATGAAGCATTTCGGCAGGCGACGGCCGCGCGCATTGATGACCTGCGGTGGGCCGAACGGCTTGTGGTTGATACTGCATGCCTAAATCCTGGAAAACGAGCGATTGGCACCAATGTCACTGCTCATATCGTTTCGGCGTGATGCCGCTCAATGACCAGCATTGGTAGTTTATTGGGACCGCAAAGGCTTGCATGCTCGCCATAGGAGGCGCGCCGAACGCAAAGCTTTCGCTATGAATTGATTGGCGTCGTGCCCAAAGGCTGGAAGAAGGGTTTTGGATGCGAATGAATGACCTTTCGTTCGCGAGCCTGGAGCTGCGGCCCCCAGAGAGAATTGCCCCCCCACTCCTCGAGGGGGAGCGCTTAGTCAAAGGGTGATATCCGGCTCACATAGAGTTGACGCAAATATCGAACAGCCACGATTGTCGCAAAGCTGCTGTGAGGTTGACGACATACGTCGCAGCCTGTCGGCAGGGCTGCGGCGGGATGGCAGGATTCGCGCGAATGGCGTGGCAATCGCCGAAGAATTTGTCCTGCCTCGCCGACAGTTTGCTGGCGCCACTGAGTGGTATGGCATTTGCTGATGCTTTCCTGTTCTCTGGACTACAGGAGAAATTCATGGCGGATAGGCAAGAGGTTGTGCTGTCGGAACGGGAAAGACAGTGTTTGCGATGGGTCGAGGAAGGGAAGTCATCCTGGGCTATCGGAGTGATCCTGAACGTGAGCGAGAATACCGTCAACTTTCATGTCAAGAATGCGATGCGAAAGCTGGAAACGTCCAGCCGGACTTAGTGCGTCGTCAAAGCGCGACGCCAGGGTATTATCTAAGGTAACCGCATAGGTTCCGTTGCCCCTAATGCAGATCTGGCGAAGTGTAAGGGGCGACTTTGGGTTGCTCCGGCGGAATGCGAAGCGAATTGCGCGCCCGCAGCTGTTTATGAAGGGTGTGCTTCTATTTCGTCGCCGATCGTCACGGGGCGCCGTGGACCACCAGGCGAGGTGAGATCGCGGCGCAAAACGCTCTTGAAAGCTCGAGGGTCTGTCGGATCTGATCGATCCGTCCCCGTGCTGCGGACGCGGCGGTCGTATGCGTGTCCCAAATTGGGGGGCGATCGTAGCGGTTTAGGTACTAAAGTCGTTGTCATCGGAAAGGCGGTGTAGACGGTCTAGGCTGGACACGAAGACGGCAATGATAGTCCGTGAACCCATTTTCGAAAGCGTGCTGCTGTTAGACGTTGCCCCATACTCTAGCGCTCTGCGCACTACCAAGTGCGGGCA
Organism: Bradyrhizobium sp. USDA 336; assembly: GCF_044908355.1. Classification (NCBI taxonomy): domain Bacteria; kingdom Pseudomonadati; phylum Pseudomonadota; class Alphaproteobacteria; order Hyphomicrobiales; family Nitrobacteraceae; genus Bradyrhizobium; species Bradyrhizobium sp. USDA 336. The sequence continues at coordinate 7,785,705 of NZ_JBIYDC010000002.1, forward strand.
ATCCTCACGAAGCGTAGCTAGCTCAATGCTACCTCTTCGCTGACCTCCAATGCGAATGTTGGGTTCTTCCGATGATGTAGCGGATTCGAGATAAGCTAAACATGTTTGCGGCGGAAGCCGCGATCCGGATGTTTTTGGAAAGGCAGGCGACTCCGAAGTCAAACTGACTGAGTTGGACCACGACCACAGGGCGCCATCGATGATGTGCAAAGTTGCAGTATCGACGGGCCTTGAGGAGGAGGCGAGGCGTGCAACGCGGCTACAAATCGTTGCGCAATGTAGAGCTCATATGCATTCTCCGCCAGGTGGGTACGACAGGTGCGGAGCCATTAACGACGCACGCTCCTGCCAAACTGGTCAAACATTTGAGTTGCAATTTCGTTCGTATCGCATAGTGGGAAGCCGCCCGCATTGTTTGTGCCGCGGGCAGAGTATCAAGCCGACCACATTATCCTCATCACGGTATGAACAGGGGCATGTGATGGAAGCGCGTCGTATAAGCGCGCAGGGCCGCACCTGATAGGGTCAAGGTTGCGGGCCGGGACAGCTTGAAGGAAGCTTCTCTTAAGGTTTCTACTTGGTATTCGGATGCGCGATGATGCGCGAGGGGCGGACCACGTCAGGAGCTCTATGATGCCCGTCTATACGGTGGGGTCGAGCGAGCAAGATCTTCTGCATCCAAAGGATTGACTACTCCATAGACTCGTCATTCCGCGCTCGCGCCATTTGTGCCGATCAGAACGGTCACCTCGCCACGGCGCCCGAGCCTTTCCAGCGTCGAGGCCCATTGCGCGTCGCCGGCTACTAAGGCAACGCTCTGCTTGCAAACCTCGGATGCGGAGGTAAGCAGCATCGCTGCGTCCCAGTCTTGCCACTGAAGATCGAAAATGCTGGCGCTGTCTCACAGGCTGTCCGCCGACACGCTGTGATGTCCGTTTGGCAACCAATGGCGGCAACGGAACATGGTCGTGCAGCCCCCGAACGCTGAAACTTGCGACTCCTTAGCCGGCACGCAGCTTGCAGTAAGCGGCGCATGACATAGCGCAAGCCGCGCTATGTCCTGCGCTTGCACGGTTTCCGCCGGGTCTGCTTGACGCGCCAGGGCCGGACAGCGTGGCCCGCCGATCTTATCTAGAAAAAGTCCATGAACACGCCACCACTCTTGTCCGCGGTGTTGCCTTCGATTGCTAGCGCTACGTCCACGGCGTTTTCGCAGGAGCGAACGGATGCGGCGGTGACTGACGACCCATTCCTTTGGCTCGAGGAGATGGAAGGACCAGGCGCGTTGGCTTGGGCTCGCGGCGAGAACGAGAAGACGCTCGGGGTGCTTCAGTCAGATCCTCGCTATCGGCCCTTCTACGAACAGGCGCTCCTCATCCTGCAGGCTAAAGATCGGATCGCAGATGTTCCATCCGAAGGGGGCGGTTTGGAGCAGTTCTGGCGAGACGAGAATCAGGTGCGCGGCGTCTGGCGGCGCACCACGCGTGAGAGCGATCGTAGCCAACACCCAAAGTGGGAAACCATCCTCGACGTGGACGCTTTGGCCGCCGCCGAAAACAGAAATTAGGTCTTTCAAGGTCACAGCTGCCTTCCGCCTGAAGGGCGCCGTTGCCTGATTAGTCTTTCCGATGGCGGAAAGGATGCCGTGTCCATACGAGAGTTCAGCTCAAACGTGCTCAGCCGCTCAGTGAGGCTCGCGAGATCTTTCGGGGCGAGCCCACCGACGTTGGGGCGTCCCCCTTCGTGCTTCGTGACAGCGAGGGCCATATTCATGCGACCGGCGCCGCCCGCGCAATCAGCTCTTTCGAGTCCGAGTATGTGGTCTTCCGCCCCGATGGGCCCGTCAAGCTCAATCTGCCGAAGAAGGCCGAGATCGCCACGCTCGCTTGCGGCCGCCTGCTTGTGAAACTTGATGAGGACTGGACACCGTCCGAGGGCATCCGCTTCACGGCCGGCTCGATGATCTCGTATGACCTCGATGAATGGAAACAGGATCCTTTGCGCGCCAGACCATCGCTCGTCTTTCAGCCTGGGCCCCGGCAGGCACTGAGCGAGTTCACTCACACAAGGAACTTTTTGATTCTGACGATCCTTGAGAACGTTCAGGGTAAAGCCTTCCTCTACAAGTACGATCAGGGAGCTTGGTCGGCGACACCGATCCCGCTGCCGGAAGATACAAATGTCAGCCTGTCAGCTACATACGATGAAGCCGACCGGGTCATATTCACCGTCTCGAGCTATCTCAGACCAACCTCAGTTTGGTCTTTTGATGCCGAACGCAAAAGCTTGGAGGAATTGAAGAAGGCACCCTCTGCCTTCGATGCGTCGAACCATGTCGTGGAGCAGCTCGAAGCCATTTCGCGTGATGGCACGTCAGTTCCCTATTTTCTGGTGCGGCCCAAAAACGCAAGGTTTGACGGCACGATCCCGACACTTCTCCATGGCTATGGCGGTTTCCAGGAGTCGCAACTGCCCTCTGATCTGGGATCGATGGGGCGGATATGGCTCGAACAGGGCAATGCCTATGTCGTTGCGAACCTGCGCGGGGGCGGTGAGTTTGGTCCACAATGGCACCAAGCGGCCCAGGCGGCAACGAAGCAGACGACATGGGATGATTTCATTGCCGTTGCCGAGGACCTGATCCGTCGGAAGATCACGAGTCCACGCCGGCTGGGCGCGATTGGCGGCAGCCAGGGCGGCCTGCTCGTTGGCGCCGCGATCACCCAGCGTCCCGAGCTCTTCAACGCGGCGATCATCGAGGTGCCGCTATTCGATGTGCTTCGATACACCAAGCTGGGCGCGGGCGCCTCCTGGATCGGCGAGTACGGTGACCCCGCCATTGCCGAGCAGCGTGCGTGGATCGAAGGCTACTCGCCATACCAGAAGCTGGTGGCGGGCAAGACCTTATCCCGCTCCCTTAATTCTTACCTCCACCAAGGACGACCGCACGCATCCAGCGCACGGCCGCAAAGCTGCCGCGAAGCTCGCCGCGCTGGGCCAACCTTACTTCTATTACGAGAACATCGACGGCGGACATAGCGCCGCGGCCAATCTCATGGAAGATGCGCGTCAACTCGCCCTTGAATACACCTATGCATCGAGGCGGCTTTGTTCTGAGTAAGATCGGCGGACGGGCTGATCGAAGCCGATAGACTAGAGACAATTGGTTATCTCAACTCCTCACGTTGCTCAGCTGAATTCATGGAACGCAAAGGCGAGAGAGCTGATGAGGGTGGGCGGACTCGATGAAGCTCGTCAGATGCGCAAATTACCGGTCTGAACAGCCTCCACCGCTGTCGAGCGGATTTCCTGGCGTCCCAAGCACAAACATGACGAGCTGGAAGTAAGTTGCTAGATGGGCTTCCTTGAGGATTGTCAATCCGCGCCATGCCTGCATTGAGCTACGTGACATGCCCTGATCAACCATCTATTTCTCGTACGGCGAAGTCGCTACGCAAGCGGTCAGGGATGCGATCAATTGCTTATTCCTCCGCGCAGTCGCCGTCAGAGGCCACGGCGACGCAGGAACGGCAGATCCAATCGACGCACAGCGTGACGCAGCAGTCGCCTTGGCTGCCACCCCGGCTGCGAAGCGCGCGCGGCACTTAACTCAGGTAAAGTGCTATCGTTCTCACGCAGCATAGATCCAAATCGACAGCGATTGTTGATGGGTCTGGAATGATTGTCTTTCCGCGGTGAGAAAGAGTTCGCGCAGGGTTGCACAATATTGTCTGCCAACTGCACGAGCGGGCGGTATGACCCCGACACATTTATCGCGATCGTCAAAACGTCTATAAGGACGCTACCTCATTCGCCGAACGTGAGGAGGTCGCCACATCGAGTGGACGCCAAGGACCATGTTTCGCTCGAGGGGATGAGCGGGGATTCCCTCGGGTCGTCATCGATTTCCAAAGAACCGAGTTGGTATTGGCAGCAGAATTCCCGATCGGTAACTTTCTGGGTCGCCCCACCCCGGCTTGGGGTTAAAGTTCCCGTTCGGTAACTTTTTGCTCTCAGTTTGGAACCGCGCTAAAAATTCCCGCTCGGTAACTTTTCTCTGGACATCCGCGGTTTCCGCTCCTAAAGTTCCCGTTCGGTAACTTTACGACGAGAGAGCTATGAACACGCCTCCAAAGGGCACTCCCCCCTCAGGCGGAAACGAGGCTCCTGGCGAGACCGGTGTCCCGCGCCAAGCCGCCGAGTTCGCTGCAGCATTCGGTCGCCTCATCCAGGCAGAACGCAAACGCCAGGGTCTCCGGCAGGACGAGCTGGCCATGGTGAGCGGGACAGGAAAGCGCTTCATCGTCGACCTCGAGGCCGGAAAAAGCACCTGTCAGCTCGGGCGCAGCCTGCACGTGGCAAACGTGCTCGGGCTGCGCATCGAGGATGTTCTCAGGGATGCCCAAGCCCGCCGCGCGAACACTTCCGAGACACCGGACATTCCCGAGAGCGATGAGGAGGAGCCTCATGGACCGCCTTCCGGTCTACTTTGAGACGCGAGAGGTCGGCTGGATCACGGCCGCCGACGAAGCGTCAGGCTTCACCTATGCCGAATCCTGGCGCGGGCTGACCGGCGCCTTCCCTGTGTCGCTCACCATGCCGCTCTCGCGGGCCTCGCACGATGCCTCGGCAATTCTGCCATGGGCGGCAAATCTGCTGCCGGAGAACGCAACTCTCGGGATCGTAGGTCATATGCTCGGCAAGTCGCCGGCCGATGTCATCGGTCTTCTTGCCGAGATGGGCCGCGACACCGCCGGCGCGCTCTCCGTCGGACAGCCTGGCACCGGGCTGATCGCCGGAAAATGGCGAGAGATCCCCGACAAGGCCGCGCTCGAGCGCATCCTCAATGAGCTACCCCACAAGCCCTTCCTCGTCGGCGAAGATGGCGTGTCGATGTCGCTTGCCGGTGTGCAGACGAAGCTCGCCGTCGCTCTGGATGGCGACACCCTGTACATACCGATCGACGGCGCGCCATCGACCCACATCATCAAGCCCGATGGCGAGCGCTTACCTGGCGCCGTCCAGAACGAGGCATTCTGCCTGACGCTCGCGCGCATGATCGGAATCCCGACGCCGAAGGTGACGACCGGGACGGCAGGCGAACGTAGCTACCTGCTGGTTGAGCGCTATGACCGCCGTCATGACGGCAAGAGGTGGCGGCGGCTGCATCAGGAGGACTTCTGCCAAGCCCTGGGCCGACCGCCAGCTGCCAAGTACCAGAACAACGATAGAGGCCTAAAAGGACCTTCATTGGCCGACATGGTCGGCGTGACCCAGCGCCACATGACAGCACAGGAGACCGCCCGCTTCGTCGACCTTGCCATCTTCAATCCAATGGTGTGGAACACGGATTCCCATGCCAAAAATTACTCGCTGATGCTATCGGCGCGCGGCGCCGCCATGGCGCCAGGCTACGACATCGTCTGTGCGGCGCCATATCCGAAGATCACACGCAACATGGCGCAGAAGATCGGCGGGCAGAAGCAGGCTGATCAGCTTGGACGCAACCACTGGGAGCGCTTCGCCATCAACTGCAAGCTCTCTCCAACACAGACGATCCGTCGCGTCTCCGAGATTGCTCAGGCCGTGACGCACCATGCAATGGTGGCCAAGGCCGAGGTCGAAGCCATGCCTGCCCGCGGCGATCCCGTCCTGGACACGGTCGTCGAGGCGGTGATTTCGCGCGCACGCGGCTACCTAGAGCGCCTGAAGCAAGCGGAGCCAGCGCCGAAAGGCGCAGCAGCCCTATCGCCCTAGCATTACAGTTGCTATTTTCGGTGAGTTCTGAATCCATGGGTGACCATGATTCGGGATCTGATGATTGGTGGTGCGTCGGTTGAAGATACGCTGACGCTGTGGGCTTCCTCGTTGCGAGATGCCAAGCAACGCATCCGTCCGCTGTTTACGCAGGAGCGGGTGGCGGCCTCGGCGTGGCGGTTTCTCGACCGACTGTTGGGTAACGAGCCGCGCAAGACGGGTTGGATGCGGGCTGAAGCGGTCGGCGATCCAGGCCCGTGGCGCCAGCAGGCGACCCTGGGTCGGGGGCAGTTGGATGCCGACGCGCTGCGCGACATTGTTGCGTGAGTACGCGCTGGAACGCTTGCCGATGAGGACGCGGTTCTGGTTATCGATGAGACCGGGTTTTTAAAACAGGGCAAGGCATGGCGCGGCGTCGCACGCCAGTACACTGGCTCGGCGGGCAAGATCACCAATTGCCAGATCGGAGTGTTCGCCTCCTATGTGTCGCGGCATGGCCATGCCTTCATCGATCGCACGCTCTACCTGCCGAAGGAATGGACGGACGCCCCCGCTCGCCTGAAGGCACCGCATGTACCGAGCGATGTGGGCTTTGCGACCAAGCCCAAGATCGCGCGTCGAATGATCGCTCGTGCGATCGCCGCAAAGGCGCCGTTCTCGTTCGTGGCGGCGGACAGCGTGTATGGCACGGGCGAGATCGAAACCCTGCTGCGCGAGACGGGCAAAGGCTATGTTCTGGGTGTTGCTCCCAATCACGTGTTCCGTTCCTGGAGCAAGCCGCAGCCTGTCGCCGGCACCGCCTCCGCGATCGCGCAGAGCCTTCCCAAGAAGGCCTGGCGCCGCCTGTCGTCCGGCGGAGGGACCAAAGGTCCGCGCTGGCACGACTGGGCCTATCTCGCGTTGGGCCGATCTCGACGTCAGTGAATACAACGACGACCTTGCCGGGGAATGGAAGCGGGGTCTTCTGATCCGCCGCAACATCGCCGACGGCAGCTTGGCCTTCTTCTCCAGTTGGTGCCCCAAGGGCACATCCATGCTGAAGCTGGTGTCGGTAGAAGGCCAACGCTGGCCCATCGAGGACAGCTTCGAAACCGCCAAGAACGAGCTCGGCCTTGATCACAACGAAAGCCGCTCCTGGCATGGATGGCATCGCCATGTCTCACTCGTCATGCTGGCCTTCGCCATGATGGCCGTCATCCGTCATCGGGCCAATGCTGAGCCAGCGTCAAAAAAAACGCGACGCCGGCGCACCAAACATCGTTCCTGATCCGCTGGTCGATCCAGGAATCCGTCGCATCGCTATCAAGCTCGCTCAACGGCGCATCTCGATCGACCGTGTTCTCGCATGGTCGCTCTGGCGGCGAGCTCACCAGGCCGACGCTTGCCGCGCTCACCTCAGACGAAAAATGAACCTGTAATGCTAACTTAGATGCGCCCAGAGCCTCTCTTCGTGAAAAGCCTAATCAGTCTCAAATTATCTGACGTCGGACGTGCCAACTGCGTTGTTCAACAAGGACCTACAGAATGCAGGCGTGAGCTTGCCGCGGTGGATCACGACGTTTTCGTGCCCCATCGCGGCTCGCGCGCTCTGCCAGTGCCGATTGTAGCCGCGCTGTTCATTGGATTTCACATGGCAAGCGGCGAATTCGGCGTCAGCCGCCGTCGCCAACTGCCACGCATGTACCGGCCGCTTCGTATGGATGTGCACCCACATCGGATTCGCCGTCGCACCGTTGCGCAGTGCCTTGGGCCGCAGCTTAATCTCGAACAGCGTCCCCGGATCGCCGCTCAACGCGCGCGGAGGATCCGGAGGCTCCAACTCCCCGGCCGCCCGCAACCCTTCAAGGTATTTCTGCGAGGGAAAGCCGTAGCTCTTCATGCAATCGATCATGATCGCGGCTCTTTGCCTCTTCAATGAGTTTGCCTGTCCCTGCACCTCGGAATACATCGTCTTGAGCCGGACTATCTTGTCGTGCACTTCGGGCACTTGCGCGGGCGTGAGCAAGCCACTTCGACGAGGCTCCTCCAACGCGGCTACACAGGCTTCGATCTCGGCGGCCTGTCGGTGGAGGCGCTCGACGACGATATTTAGGACGTGGTCGGCGTCCTCGGGTTTCATCTGACGCGCTTGCGAGGCGGCGCTTTGCTGAGCGGGCAGATCGAACTGCAAAAGTTCGTCCAATCGCTTGAGCAGTCCCGTCAGCGCTTCTCTGGAGGGCGGAGCCTGCCACATCGTCAGGTTTCCGCTCGCCGACGATGACGCCCGCGCGCGGGCCTCCTCCGCGCTCGTGAGTTTCTTTGTACCCAAATCCGAGAGTACGATAACCTTGCGTGTTGAGCCCGTGCCAGCGTCGGACCCGGCGAGCTGCGGCTCAGCGCCCCCAGCTGTCGAGCTCCCCTCGCCTGGGGCCGCTGCGCGCCTGCCTTTGCCCTTCCTGCGCGCTGCAGTGCTTTCGGCCACCCCGGCAGTATGTTCCGGCAGCACAGCCCAAGCCGGCGGTTCAATCGTGGCTGGCGTCTTTGGCTGAAGTGCCAGCAGCCGCATGACTTCGTCCGCTGTAAGCCACGCACCTTCCACTATCTGATCCAGCAATTCTAACGGAAGATCGGCTCCCGCTCCGGCGTCCGTCAGGCTGGCAACCATGCCGCTCACTCCTGACGCAAATTCCGAAAGCCGCTCCATGACTCCTTCCAGAACGTCGCGGTGCTCAGCGTCAAGCGGCGCTCCGTTGCGGTTCATCACGGCCTCGGCCGTCGAGGCGAATGCCGGAACAACATCATCGATGAAGGTCCCGAGCAGACGCACCCGGCCGTCTCCATCGATAAGGGCGTCTCGCACGGCTGGTCCCAACCTGCTCGCTAGGGAGAGCTGCGCGAGAGTGATCTGCGATTCCAGATACTTGTACTTCGTATTGAGTGCATAGCCGGTATGCAGTCGTAGCGCGGCCTCTTCGGACTTCCGCAACTCGGGCGTGCTGCTTGGTAGGTCGGCAGTAGCCGCGCAGACGGACTGCATCCGCTCCGAGCGCAATGCCCTCTTTCTCCACCACTCCATGCAGTGCTCATAGTAGGGCTCCACGCCTGAAAGCACGCGGTTCAGCTGGTCAGGCGAAGCGGTGCGGATGATCCTGCCGAGCAGGAGTGCTGCTTTGTGTCTGCTCTTCTCCAGGTCATCGAAAATCGCAGCAGCCACGGCGTTACCTTCGTCGGCCGCGCCCAGCGTCTCATCGCGGAGCTGGCGAGCCCGATCGTCGGGCAGAATGCGCACCGCCAAACCTCGGGGCAGAGCAGCGTAGTAGTCCAGAACTGCTAAGCCTGCCTTGACGACTTGATCGATCAGCTCTTGCCTCTCCGACAAGGTCCGGCCGCGCGTGGCTGCCCTACGACAAGTATTAAGGTCCTCAAGCAGGCTGCCCAACGTTCGCTTTGCTGCCTTAACCTCATCTCGTGTTGGCGCCGCCACGTCCGAAGTTGGTTGCCGGTTCACGAGCGGCGCGGTTCTATCTTGAGGCCCGGAGCGCATCCGCTCCACGACGGCCTCGAAAGATTGACTGCGTTCCCCAGGGACGAGGCCGAACTCCAGGCTCGAACTGCTCGATACCCCAGTGCTGTCGGCTCCTGCAGCTCCAACGTACGATTTGCCAGCTCGGCCGATGCCCGTCATATTTTATCTCCGATAGAAGAGTAGCCTTCCTGGCTAGACCGCTTCGCTGACGAGTAGCTGACCAAGAGCGTTTTTCCCGATGCACAAGCCATGTCGCCTCGGGTCCACTTCCATCGCAGCTGCTGTGCTGCTGAAGACAGCGGATGCCGGGATAAACGCCTCAGCTGCGGGATCATCACCTGCAGTACATGACCGCAGCCTGAACCGCGAAATTTTCGCGAGCGCGCTGGGGGCAGCACACCGCCCCTCGACAGCGTTGCATTGGGAGTTCATTTTCCTCTGGAAATTGCCCGCGATCGGCGCAGCAATGGGGGCGCGGACGTTTCGGGCGAAAATCCGTACGCGGGACATCGCGCATAATCTAGTGTCCTAAACCAGAAGTTCATGGTCTTTTAGGCCTTGGCTGACACAGAAGCGTTCGATGGAGCTGAGAATGTCGTCAGCTGATTTGGTCCATCGGAATGGGCTGGGGTCGGCGTTGTGCTGTTCGATGAAGGACGTGATCTCAGTACGTAGCTCCGCCACGCTGCGGTAGATGCCGCGCCTGATTTTGCGCTCGGTGATGAGGGTAACGAAACGTTCGACCTGATTGAGCCAGGATGAGCTGGTTGGCGTCAGATGGACGTGCCAACGCGGTCTTTTGGCCAGCCAGTTACGGATCAGCGGCGTCTTATGGGTTGCCTAATTGTCCTTGACGAGACGAACGTCCAGATCATCCGCCACGGCGGCTTCGATCTCATCAGAAACTTGCGGAATTCTGTGGCCCGTGGTGCCCGTAACACTTGCCGATGACCCGGCCGGTTGCGATGTCGAGAGCGGCAAATAGCGATGTCGTGCCATGGCGCTTGTAGTCGTGACTGCGGCGTTCCACCTCACCAGGCCGCATGCGGAACGAGGGGTGGCTCCGGTCCGGCGCCAACATCTGCGGCTTTTCGCCGACACACAGCACGATGGCGCGCTCGGGCGGGACTACGTAGAGGCCGACGACGTCGCGAACCTTGGCGACGAAGTCAGGATCGTTTGAAAGCTTGTAGGTCTCCAACCGATGTGGCTGCAGGCCGAAGGTGCGCCATATCCGCTGTACCGTCGAGACCAACAGTCCACTGGCCATCGCCATGCTGCGCGAGCTCCAGTGAGTGGTGCTGGGCGGTTTCGTCTCAAGGGTGCGGACGATTACTGCCTCGATCCGGGCATCTTCGATCGTGCGCGGCGTCGCTGGTCGATCCAGGAAACCCGTCGCATCGCTATCAAGCTCGCTCAACGGCGCATCTCAATCGACCGTGTTCTCGCATGGTCGCTCTGGCGGCGAGCTCACCAGGCCGCTGACACGCGGCGCGCTCACCTCAAACGAAAAATGCAACTGTAATGCTAGGAACAGACGCATGTGACGACAAACCCGAGCCGCCTCACCGCCGGCAAACGTGGCTGCACATCTGCGCTCAAGGCTTCCGGGGCCGTCGCCGATGATGGGCGAGAGAGCCTCGTCGACATGTCGAATTGGCATCACGGCGTTGGCAACGCCGTCGGCTTCGCAATTGAAACGCGCGCCATAAGACCTTCCTTGCCTCCCGTAAGCCCGTACTCCTCTGCCGGCTTGCCGTCGAGTTTAGCCGCTTCGGCTACGCCCTTCGCGAGCATCTCGAAAGTGTCGTCCGAAAGATGCAGGGCGCCAACACCAAGCCGTCGTCGCCATCTGGCTCCGCGTTCCCACGCTTCCATCCACGCAAAGCCTAGGTCGCTACTACGTTTGACGGCATTGAAATGCTTGAATGAGCGCGCCAGCTTGGTTGATGTCCTTTTTGGACTTAACCGCAAAGAACACATTCCGTTTGGTCGCGATGATCAGTTTGTGGACGGCATAGCGCTCTGGGGCCGGTACAACGACCGGCATGCCGGCGTCGTGCAAGACAACAGAGCGGATGGGCTCATGGATCAGGTAGTCTAGGAGCCGCAACAGCTGCGCTCCTACAGACTGCCACAATGAAGGCATCTGCGTCAGTCTGGAGGAGTAGTCCTCGTCGCCAGGGTTTTGTGTAAGGAATTCGACCTTGAAGCCGGTGGCATTGGCAAAACCGCTGAACAGCTTGGTTTCATCGCGGGAGAATGAGGGCGCACATGTCGGATCCACCTTTTTCAGGATCTTTTCGATGTCGGGCATGCTTTCATCGATCGAGATCGAGATGCCGTAGAATTTCGCGATCTCCATATCCTCGGTCGTCACGAGCTTGTCGGGCAGCTTGACGCCGACTACGCCGCTGTATGTCTGATAGGCCATCGAACCCACGAGCGTGGCGCGAAGCCGGAAAAGCCCCGCGCGCGCGAGTTCGTTGACGACGAGACCTTCCATGTGGGGAGGGGCAGGGTAGCCAGCCCGCCTCAACTTCGCTGCCAGCTCGCGTCGTGCGCGATAGCCAATCTTGGTGCGCTGGAAAGCTTCCGCGCGTTTGGCAATCTCGGGATCATCGGCTGGACCGACATATTTAAGGGTCGTCTTCGTCGGTCCCTCGCCACCGGAGGGCGCGTAGGCCTTGTAGTAATAGTATTCGCGGTCGGCTCGCTTCTGTTTTGAGAAAGGTCCGGTTTTCCGGAGCGGCTCGCGAGCCTCAATAAGGATCTCTCGCGGCGATTCGGCGGCTTGATCGTGCAAATCCGCCTCAACCTGGAGGCCGTCGAAAAACTGAGGCCCGAGATCATCGACCGCAAGCAGCGCGAAGCCGCAATCGCCGTCCGCGAGGCGCGCAATCAGGCCGACCAGTTCACGAAGAGCCTGCGCGCCATTCTGGCCGACCTGAAGCGCGTCCGACGGACCGTCATGGAGTCGAAAACAGTCGCTACCCGGCTGGAAGCCTTTTTCGAGGAGTTCGTCGACTCCTGCTGAAGGAGTTCGAGTCCATCCTCACCGGTAACCATCCGTACCGCTTCCGCAGCGCCATCGTCGATCGCGCGGAGGATCTCCTACACCCCGGAAACCATGCAGGTCCTCGCCGAGGAGTACACAGCTTCCAGCATGGCAGCCGACATCGAGGACGGTCGAATGGCCGCGGCCGACGACCTGCTGGCCATCGAAAGCATCTTCGATCAGATCGGGGAGATGTTCGATAGGATCGAGGCCTTCCGCAGGCAGCTCGAAGCCCGGGTCCGCAACACCATTAATTACGCCGACCGGGGCGGGCAGGGACTTGTCGGCCGGGCGGCGGACCTGGTGCGACGCCTGGATGCCCTACTGCGGGACGGCAGGCACCACAAGGCGACAATCGAATGGAGCATAACTTCGTTCAATCCGTGCCCGGCAATCAGCGCCGCGATCCTGGCCACGAGAACAAGATTCTAGGCGACTGCATCCTTTACAGCCTGCAGACGACCACAGAATTCATCAATATCGGCGAGCGGAGGCCGCTCACCAATGAGCGAGTTCAGCTTCGGGAAGCAGCTGTCCTCAAGCGAGACGCGCGCCGCGCCAGCCTGACGAAGTTTGCGTGCGAGGAGGCGAGCATTGTTGAAATTGCCGAAGCTGCCATCCCCGTCGACGAGCACACTAGCTCTGTCGAGTCCACCATGCGTTCGACGCTCTGGACGAGTTGGCTCCATGAAGCTTCATTGGCATCACCATAGCTCAGCGAGCTGGCAATCGACAGACCAGACGCCTAGAGCCCCTTAAATCCTGAGCGCTGGGCGATTGTGGCGGAAAGGCCATCATGGGCTTCGATCAAAACGAGAGCTCATCATTCGAGCAGACCTGGGCACTAAGCATTTCGACAGGCGAGGGCCGCGCGCGTTATTGACCTGCGGTGGACCGAACGGCTCGTGCTTGATGCTGCATGTCTAAATCCTGTAAGCCGACCTAGATTGCCACCAACGTCGCTGCTCATATTTTTTCGGCGTGATGCCGCTCAATGACCAGCATTGGTACTTTATTGGGACCGCAAAGGCTTGCATGATCGCCATAGGATTGGCGCCGAACGCAGAGCTTTCGCTATGGGTTGATTGGCCTAGCGCCTAAGGCTGGAAAGAAGGGCTTCGGATGCAAAATGAATGACCTGGGTTCGCGAGCCCGTGCTACGTCCCGAGAGAGAATTCCCACACTCCTTCGGGGGGGAGGAGTGCTTAGGGAAAGGGTGATATCCGGCTCACATAGATTTAGAGCTCACATAGATTTTGACGCAAATATCGACAGTCACGGTTGTCGTAATGCCGCCGTCGGATTGACGACAATGTCGAAAGCCCGTCGATAGGGCTACAGCAGGATGGCAGCCTCGTGCGAATGGAACGGCAATCGCCGAAGAACTTGTCCTGATTCGCCGATACTTTGCCGGCGCCACTGAGTGGTATGGCGTTTGCTGATGCCATTCCTGTTCTCTCGAATCCAGGAGAAAATCATTGGCGGATGTGCAAGAGGTTGTGCTGTCGGGACGAGAAAAACAGTGCTTGCGATGGATCGAGCAGGGGAAGTCATCCTGGGAGATCGGAGTCATCCTGAACGTGAGCGAGAACACCGTCAACTTTCATGTTAAGAATGCGACGCGAAAGTTGGAAACCACTAGCCGGACGCAGTGCGTCGTCAAGGCGCGGCGTTTGGGTCTTCTTTAAGCCGCGGTTTCGGTGGCGCTGTGGCGAAATACAAGCAGACAGCGATGATAGAGGCGCTGATACTATGAACAGTGCGTGCTTCCATGTCATCGCTGATTGTTGCGGTGAGGCGCAACGCGGACAAGGTAATCAAGCTAACGGCGCACGCGCATCACACTCTTGAAACTGGACGGTCGGTGGGGTCCCAATGTCCGCCTCCGTTTGCCAGCCTAGCGGCGTATACGTGTCGCAAGCTAAGTGTGGTGGATCATAGCGGCTGGCGTGCTGAAACTGTGATCACCCAAACGCGGCTCGGACGGCGCGGGCCGGACCTTAAGTCGGCAATGATGGTCGGCAGACGCATTTCCAAAACACGTTGCTGGTAGACGTTGCACGAACTATGACTCTGCGCGCTTAACCAGTTCGGGTGATTCTCACGAAACGTTGCTGGCTTAGTGACCGATACTTCGCGGACCATCAATGCAGACGTCATGTTTTTTGGTTATTGGGGCGTGTTCGATGCGTGCAACTCTCTTGTGAACCGTTCGCCGCGGCAACTGAAGCGAAGGTCAAATCGTCATCCGGATCCACAGGCATCGAAGCGAAGTGCGGTCGCGTCAGGGGCTTTCTAACGTTTGCATATTGGGCGACAGCTAGGCGATCCGACAGAAAGATGAGACGAGACCTTCGCATCCATGCCGCGATGTTTTTTGCGGCTGCTCTTGATGGCCGGAAGACTCTTCGCTAGATCACAACGGTTCACTATGGAGGTGCCGACGTGGCAATGGGTATTGTGAAGTGGTTCAATCCGACCAAGGGTTATGGATTCATCAGGCCCGAGGATGGAGGCCCCGATGTCTTCGTGCACGTCAGTGCCGTGGAAAAGGCCGGTTACACCACTCTCGAAGAGGGGGCCCGCGTAAGTTATCAGCCCAAGGCCGGGCGTACGGGCAAGATCTCAGCTGAAGATCTCCGGGTTGGCTGATCCGAAAGCCGAATGACGTCTCGGACGAGAGCGGGGTCTCTGTCTCGGGGTGATGAGGATAGTTGTCAGCTAATGGTGAGGTCTTGCTGACGTGACCACTCCCCTTCTCAGCTGAAGCAACATAGCAGAGGCGTGCGCTGTCCAGGCATTGGGATTGCGACACCGGTGAAGCGCTGTCGGCGCAGAGCCGTCAGTCCCGTGACAAATAGTTCTCGGTGCGGGCTGATAGTGATTGTGGTTCGAGTGCGCTGATTGTTTCATCACGAGAGCCGAGCTAGAAAGGCGCGTCAGCATAGCGCCGCACCGTGCTCTGGCGCAGAGTCTGGCGCGTCTGCTTTGCCTGAACTGCCTGCTGAAGATGGTCCGGAACTTCTTGCCTGGCATGCGCCGCCTGAGGCACGAACTCGTCCTGGACCTCCATCAAAGCCGTCGGGCTCGACGCGGAGGATTGTCCACGCTCGGCTCCTTCTGTCAAGGACAGCACCGCTGCACCGGAGACTTTGCGAGAAGCTGACGGGCTTTGCCGCGGGCTACAAAATAAGACGATGCGCCAGTTGCCGCATTCGGTCTTGCCGGTCACGGGCTACCATAATCCTAAACGTAATTGTTCAGGACAACTGC
Source organism: Bradyrhizobium sp. USDA 336 (assembly GCF_044908355.1). NCBI lineage: Bacteria > Pseudomonadati > Pseudomonadota > Alphaproteobacteria > Hyphomicrobiales > Nitrobacteraceae > Bradyrhizobium > Bradyrhizobium sp. USDA 336. The sequence continues at coordinate 7,801,298 of NZ_JBIYDC010000002.1, forward strand.
CCGCCAGCTTACCAATCTTTTGTGAAGCCACTCCACCATTCCACAGAGCGCCCGTAAACCCCGTTCCGTGCGATGGTTTACGCGAACTCGACCCACATATACTTCGGCATGGTTGTCCGCCTCAATCCACGTGAGAGGCATGCCAGATCGTGCCAATTCTTGGACTCACAGATCTCACCGTTCAGTCACTGAAGCCCGGTCTGTATATGGACCGGAAGACGCCGGCCTTTGGCTTGCGTGTTCGCAAGAGTCGAAAGACCTGGGTCGTTGTCAAACAACCGCATCAATATTCGGCTGGGTCATTATCCTGACTTGAAATGTGCTGAAGCACGCCGCCGCGGCTTTGCCTCTCTCGGTACTCCCGTTGGAGAAGATGAAACGTCAATGACCTGGGTCAAAAACATGCTGCTTGATTTGAAGAAGCCAATCGATAACGCAAGCGCCAAGGAGGGCGGAGAGACATCGAAAATGATGGGGCTAAGGCGCCCATGAACTCATTTTCGTGCTTTGCGTTACGACACGGATTTGCGCCTGCAGCATGATCGTACCATACGCTAGCTTGCGAGTAATCAGCGGAGTTCGGCCTATGCGCGCCGCGACGTCGCGCCCCTTGAGGCAGTCACTCTGCACGCTAAAGGTCCATTAGGATTACAAAATTCCACTGCTGAGCAACTGCCCCCCTGGAATTGGTAGAGCCAAGTAGGATTGCCATCTTTCGCAACGCGGCTTTTGTTGTCGATGCACAGCTTACTGTCCGCGATACTCAGAATAGTAATTCCCATCGCTGCTTGGGATCGGCAGGGTTGTAGACTGCAAGCGTCAGCGGTACTTCCGGAGCGATGCGATCGCCCTTCCTGTCGATTGCGAGCTTACCTGCACTTGAGTTCAACGTTGATCCGCGAATGTCGGGTTGCAAACATTCTGCGTCCTGATGGACATGGAGACAGAACAAGATAGGCCACACTTCACAAGTATACACAGCCCAAGCGAGGTACAGCAGCGTTTTGGAAGAAAGGCACGGTGCTTGCTTGGGTGCGGTGAGCGTCACCGGTCTTGCAGGGACTGTGATGCTGGGGCGGGCCTGAGATGTTTCAAGGCTATTTCGGGCTCCGCCCCGTTACTGCTCGCGAGGCAACATGAAGCAACGTATTCGAGCGGCTTCAGCGGCTATCGCGTTCGCTCATGCGCTCGGTCGCGAAGTCCTCAGCGTATACGAACAAAGGCCGCAGGTACAACAGAATCAGAGTCCGCGTAACCGGGAGCATAACAAACGGTTACGACTTCGAAAGTGAATGCCACATCGCCGGTACGCTACCGAGCATATATCACTTCGGTGCGGAGTCGCATTGGCTACTGAGGCCCAAGTGCCCAGGAGTCTACAGCGGCCTTGATTATTGCACCTCAACCCCCTTCCCCGTGAGAGTAACGGACAATGGTGTCCAGATAGTCGATTGGCGGAGGAATTCCTTCACATACAACGTCTGGTGGGTGGTCCGCGCAATAGAAGGAAGCCGACGATGGAAATTGTGCTAGCAATTGGCGCTGTACTCGTTTTCACCGCAATCACGGTCGCTTGCCTGTGGGCGCTTGGAGCCCGGCGTGGCTGAGTATTTTGGTGAATGAGCCCGATGGAGAAAGGGTTGTTACCATGCCGCTCCTTCTCGTTGAATTTCTGTGCGGTCCGGATTGGGCTGACGGACCCCCAAGCGGTCGTGCTGTTGTGGGTTCGCGGTCGGCTACAATTGCCTCCCTCAGTTCTTCGTCAGTGAAGAACTCGGGGACAAAAAATCGCGATCTGTTCTTTGACGGACGGTTCGCGTGCGCGACCATGGATCTTCGGAGGGCGGTCTCGCTCCCGCAATGAGCAGCTCCACCGTGCTCGCGAGTATCAATTGCGGGAGATTTCGGAGGTCTTGAGCCTCGCATCGGGCAGGCAAGCGAGAACGCGCTATGAAGAGTGAAACCGAAACGCTGTTGACATTCGAATATTGTCCGGGCTCCAGGTCGACTTGAGCTTGGCGTATTCGGACGCGAGTGCTTGACTCACTGTAGGCTCGACCGTTCAATCTCCCACGCCATCCAAGATGCCCATGCTGACTGAGGGTGAGACAGTCCGTTCCGAGCGGCGCAGTTGCGTAGCATCGCGACGTAGAATGCAAGCGGGTCACGAACTGATCTTCGACCAGGCTGGGCCAAACGCGGCTTCGGAGTTCAAGCGTGAGATCAGTATCGTGAACAGCCGTGGCATCAGATTGCGAGGAGCCTCCAACGCTCTTCTGCATTGGGGATCGACTGCCGATCAGCCGCACAGCACCGTCACTCTGGCGTTAACGCTCGCCACTGTGGCTCACGCCACAACGTTTTGTGCAAAAATGGTGGGAGCACTCTGGCCGACATCGGCTGCCGGAGCGAGCGCTGCTAAAGGCTCGTGGTTGCGGCTTTCGCTCTCTTGCTCAAGACATCGGTTGTTTCAGTCGCGACAAGTAGGGTCGCCGGCAGCCAGATGGCGCGAAAAAACCTACATGATTCTGTCTATGAAAATGCTCGAGGGCATTGGCATGTCGGTTGCTTGAATGTGTGACGGCACCAATTTGGCCATGATATTCCTTCAGCACCCGATCCAGGTATTCAATTGAAACGTGCCCACTTCATCGATGGCAGACGTCTCCTGATGCACTTTCCAAAACGCGTGCCAGCATCGCGAACTCTGCTACCTTCGGATTGCCGTTTGCTTTGCCGGCCAGAATCCCCCCCCCCGACTGTCCTGCAACGAGCTCGCGACCAATGGCGGTCCTCAACAAGGTGGCGCACACCGAGGTTAAGACGTTACGCTTCTGGACGATCGTTTGCGCCACCTTTAACCCGTGGCTCAAGCGCCCGTATCGGCGAGATGCCAAGCCTGGGTTCTTGGAGCTAAGCGGCGGCCTTGCATCGGTGGTCACACATGGCCAATGAGCTGTTGCAGGAGGATTGGGATCCTGAGAAAATAGTCAGGCAGAAGGACGAGCTCAAGGTCAAGCTGCTTCGTGCCCAAGCGGTCGTCGCCGAATGTAAGGCAGGATTGGCGGATTTGGAGCGGAGGCTTGAGCGTCGAGCGATCTCATTGCCGATCGATGAACGCCACCGCAACTCTGCGGCAAACAATTCAATACGTGACGCGCTACCGCGCGAACCGTGAAGCATCGATGATCCTGTTGACCAGGAAGCTGCCGTGGCGTTTTCCAGGCGATCATGAGACCATTAAAGCTGCCGTAACCCACGTTAACGGCGAGAATACCGACCGGCTTGCGAGGCATCATTTTTACGAACCCCGGGCGGGCGAACTGCGGCCTGCCGTTATGCCGGGCGTTTTGGTGATCGCGGTGCGTTGGGCCGGCGGATGGGGCGCGGAGTAACACCACATGTGGGACGTCTCCCTGCGGTGTTGACCAGAGCCTCCTGTCTGGAGGGCTGCTCACGCAGATGTCTGGATTGAACGTCAAGAGCTGTCCCCCTTACTCAGGGCCAGTTCGGTCGTTTTATCCGGCCGTAACCTCGTCAGCTTTTCGAAAGCTTCTCCGAATACGGATATACCCATTGATCCTGGACGGGAGGCGGGCGTGCACTCGCACAATTTCGACTATCCAGTGCTGCCCCTCCGCCATCGGTACAGCACGCCGGACTAAACGATCAGCAGCCGAAACTGGCGGAAGAAGATGCCTTTGAGCTGCAACTGAATACAGCGCGCGTGGCAGGCCTTGCCTCGATGCCGCCGGTCGAAATCCGCCGTCGAATGTCTCGCGCGCGGATCATGATTACATTCACGAGATGGTGAGCGGTTCCAGTACTCGTCGGAAACTCTCACCATCTACGGCTGAAAAGTATCTTCAGATGCTTTAAGGTGGCGGATTTTCCCGGCGAGGGCGGCAGTCGCTCCAGGCCAGTGATGACAGCACACTAAACCAGCTCGCCAACCCGGTGTTCAGGAGAACAAGCACACAGGTATGGCTTTCCGGACGCTTCAAGAACAGCGCGGAGGTTCAGCAGCAGCAGCCGGGGTCAGGCGCGCGTGAGTGCCGCGGCTTCGGCGGGTACTGGGCCAATTTTGCTCCCAGTGAGGCTGATGCGCCGCTCATCGAAATCGTTATCAAGAGCAAGCACTGGGCGCCGACGACTTTCTAGATGCAAAAAAGCCGAATCTGGCGACCCGCTTGATTGGCGCGAGAAGGCCGACCATTGACGAAGCTGTCGGATTTTGAACCATCGCATGACGCTTCGTGTTTTTTGCGCATCTGCAAAGTGCTGCTGCGCAGGTGCACGGTCCGGGCCTCTGCTGCGTCTTATAAATGTCATCTTGCGCGCGCCAGTGACGCGCGCGGCGGCTAGATCGAGCCAGCGGCTCGATACCGATGGGGCGTGGATGCCTGACAAAGCACGAGGAGGTCGATGACGAAGCGTTTTCGCAACTTGGCCCTATTGTTCATACTCACCTCCATCGTTGTCTTCCCCGCCGCGAAAGCGCAAGATCGCCGGACTATCACCGAGCCTGTTGCACCTCATAGGGTGTGCGAGCGCCTCGTGCCGTCTGGCAAGCAAGATACGACCACGTTGCAAAATGCCATCGACCAATGTTCTTCCGGGGCCGCCGTGTATTTAGGGCGTGGCGAGTTCCGGTCGGGCCCACTCGAGATGAAATCGGGTGTGACGTTATGGGTCGGACGCGGGGCGACGCTGATCGCCATCCCCGAACCTGCTGCTTACGACAAGGGCCTCGGACAATGTGGTCGTATTGCGGAAAAGGGCGGCGGTTGCCGGCCATTCATCAGCTTTTCTAGAACGCGCGGCGGTGGCATCTACGGAGAAGGCATCATCGATGGTCAGGGCGGCGCAATAATCGGCGGCGGCGCGGAAACCTGGTGGCAGCTAGCGCGCCGCGCTCAAGCCCAGGGCGGCAACCAGAACGCCCCGCGCTTGATCCAAATCGATCATGCGCAGGACATCACTTTCTCTGGTGTCACCTTGCGCAACGCTCCCAACTTTCATGTCGCGATGAACCGGGTCCAAGGTGCCACGTTTTGGGGCCTCCTAATCGATTCACCGGCGGATGCGCGCAACACCGATGGCATCGATCTTGGCGCGAGTCAGGATGTGACCATTACCCGCAGCTTGATCCGTACGGGTGACGACAACGTCGCAATCAAGGCCGGCGACAATGGCTCAAGCAGTCATATCTCGATCATTGATAATTATTTCGGCTGGGGGCATGGCATGTCGATCGGCAGTGAGGTGAATTCCGGGGCCAGAGACATATTGGTGCGTAATCTGACGCTGGATGGTACGACGTCCGGCCTGCGCATCAAGAGCGATGTTAGCCGAGGCGGTCTGGTCGAGAGCGTGACTTATGAGTACGTGTGCCTGAGGGGCAACCGGTGGCCGCTAGCTTTCGATACAAAATATGATCCGCGCGCACAAGGCACGAGAATTCCGGTCTATCGGCGAATCGTTCTCCGTCATGTGCATGGCGACACCGGTGTGTTGCTGATGCGCGGCGTAGACGAGGAGCATGCACTTGACGTGACACTCGAAGATGTCCGATTTGCCGATTCCGCCACTTGGCAAGTTGAACATGCGAACGTCACCGCAAATCCCTCTGACGTATCACCGCCGCTGCCCGGACGAGCTGCAAAACCGCTGCTGCGCGGCTCGGAGGTATGTTCCGGGGCGTTCCGCAACAGCGATCGGTAAGCACTACATCCGGCGCCGAACTCGGGTGGTGAGTTCAGAATCTGCGCCAAGATTACTGGTGTTGACGAAGGTCGGCCTCACGTCCGGACTTGTTTGCAATTGTCTGACGGTTTGCAGGGCCGGGAATGCGAAGGTGACGTGGAGGTTCTGATTTGGCGCGAAAAAATGAGTTGCCCATGTGCGGCGGCTATCCCGCAGAGATAGGCTCTGTCGACTGCGTCGAGGTGCCGCTGACTCAACGAAGTGTAGGAATTTTCGTTCATCCTGGTGCACTTCTGACGGGATGTTTCTGCATCTCGTCAGCATACGCTCAGCCACTGTTGGTGTCGCATGCCGAGAATGCAGCCTATCACTCCGTGCAGCAAGCTATCGACGCATTGCCGGCGGAAGGCGGAGATGTTCGGATCGCGCCGGGTATCTATCGTGAGAAGGTCAAAATCTCCAAATCCGGTGTTCATCTCTCAGGGACTGGTGGCGAGCCGGAGCATACCGTCATTGTGTATGGCGACGGCGCGATCAATGTAGGAGGAACCGCCCGGTCGGCGACGCTGGATGCCACTGGCGATGACTTCCGGCTCGAGAACTTGACCATCCAGAACGACTACGCTCTCAACCCGGCCAATCCACCCTCGCAGGCGGTTGCACTATCCCTTACCGGAGACAGGGACGTCGTTACGCGCGTCCGCCTGCTCGGCGCCCAGGACACGCTGCTTGCCGGCAAGGGTCCAAACGGCAGAATGTCACGTCAATACTTCTCGAACTGCTACATCGAAGGGCATGTCGATTTCGTATTCGGCAACGCCAAAGCCTGGTTCCGGAAATGTGAGTTGCACGGCATCGCCAACCAGGCGGTCGTCTTTACCGCTCAGAGCAAGGCAGCACCGAACGAGGACAGCGGCTATGTTTTTGATCATTGCACTCTAAGTGCCGACCCTGCCGCACGCGATATCGCGCTTGGCCGACCCTGGCGGCCGTACGCCACAGTGGTCTTTCTGTCGACGAAGATAGATGCGCAGGTTATTCCCGAAGGTTGGCGCGAATGGGATAGGGGCAAGACCAACAACTTGAGCACGAGCTATTATGCCGAATATAGATCCTTCGGGGTCGGGGCTAACCCCTCAGGCCGCGAACCTTACTCCCATCAACTGACCGATGTGGAAGCCGCGAGATGGTCCCTGACAGCGTTCTTCGGGGGTGCCACAGATTGGCTGCCTGCGGAACCATATCGATGGAAGACAAAACAACGCTGACGGTGAGGGAGCGACGGCGATCCTCGGATAAATGACGGAGAGAGCGGACATGATGGAGAGTGGTATCCAGCAACCAAACTGCCGGGGCGTGAGAGGGGCAGGGCGTCGGCTGTCACTCCAAGCTTAGAGGAGCTCGTTAAGACGCTCCATCGCTCGCGGCGGGATGCGATCATCCGGTTATCCCGCCCTTATTGGCAGCCTGTCCAACTACCCGTCGAAGATTGGCGCCAATGGGCGTAAATCGAATGTGAGGCCAACATCGCAGCTCGATTTAATCGAATGCACAAGCGAGCGCAGAAGGTCATTCTTCAGCTCAGATGAAGGCAAAGTCGGCATAAATTTCTCGTCAGGCGCCGGCCGTCTGCATTCAAGATAACATGGTCAATCGACTCCCTCTCATGTCAAGTGCCGCGCAACATTTCCAGGTGTGCCGATGGCCGTTTTCATCAAGGAGAGCTCTGTTGCAAGAGCATGCGTTCATCACGGCAAGCAGACCTGCATGGGGCCGGTGACGGGGTTGTAGCGGCTCTTCCGTCGTCGGCGGGCTTGCCCAGCGAACCGATTCAAATGGCTCCGATAGCCGGGCACCGCGATTACCCAACGCCCCTTAGGCCAGCGGCATATTGCAGCGGGCGTCTCGCGCGATCCGCGATGGGGTCTTTACGGGCATACGCGTAGCCCTGTCGGCGGTGCCTTGAAGCTTGTTCCCGAAGGAAGGTCCCGAACCGTCTTGGAGCAAGATTACCAGCACATGGTTGATGACGGGCTGTTGCTCGATGTGCCGGACACGTTTGACGAATTGATGCGCCGCTGCGCGAAGATCGAAACGCGCGCGAATAAGCCAGCTTGAACTCTTAACATTGCAGGCGTGTCCGATAAATGTGTACTGGCGTGCTCCGCATGGAGAGTTGGTATGACTGACGATCCAGTCGTTGCGCATAGGAGCCTCAGTAGAGAGCTAGCAGCCAGTCTACTCCAAGCGTCGACCTGACCTACATCAAACGGCAGCATGACAGACAGGAGCAACGCCGGTCTCTCGATCGGCACTCCGCTGCACTCGCTGCGCATTACGCGTTCCTCTCGGCCCCCAAACCGGTGTACGAGAGGAACGACAACAAAATTAACAGCATCCTACGGCAGAGGGGGCTTCAGAGCGCGAGGCCGTGCTCAATGAGCACCTTATCTCTTAGGGCGCCCTTGATCTCACGGGCGATTTCTTTGCGAACTGCGGCACCCAACACTCGCTTGGCATCTTCGACGAGGCCAGCTTCAGCCCCGGTCAGGCCTTGATCGGCGAGCTGTTGCTCCATTCGGCTGTCGAACTCCTTTCCCATTGCACCAATGAGCTGGTCCTGCGTCTTGGCATGCTCTTCAGGTGCGATGCGGCGAATCACATCGTCCCAAGGCTGCCAATCCATTGCCAAATAGTCGGCAAATTCGGCCGCCTCGCTCTCCCGCACGGATGTCTCTGCCCTGTCAACGTCAGAGTCGGTAACGCCGGAGACTTCAAAGAAGCGCATGTCCGGCGCGACGTGTTGTAGTCCCAGCCGCTCGCGCAGTTTGCTCTGATAGGCAAGAAAGACTTCAACGGCGTCGATGTCTTCTACGTTGTCGACCGAGGCGAGCGAGTGAGCCTTATCGCGCGCGATCGCCTCGAGCGCGTCCATGCGGAACATGACGCGCCCCAATTCGATGAGATCGGCAAGCCGTGCCTTGTTGTCATAGAGGCCGTTCTCGACTTCCGCGATGAGGCGCGCGGTCTGCATTCCGTTCCAGGTTAATGTTCTGCGGTCCTCGCAGCTCTGGTTGGCATCCCATGCCAGTTGAAAGTACTGGGCACGCAATTGCGGGTTTTTTGCCGCCTGACGCAGATCATTGGCCACCGATTGCCGGAACCCTTCATTGCCAGAGCTGACGGACTCGAACAGCTTGGCGAGGAAAAGCCCGTATTCCCGAGCGCCCGGCTCTTCTGCAAAGTTCTGCCAAGCGGCAAGCACCTCCCGATCGTCCTCCTGTGGATTGCCCTTCAGCCATTCTGCAACTGTTTCAGCTAGAGCGTCCGCCTGCTCATCGTCTGTCCCGGACGATTCACTTTCGTCGTCGTGCGAAAGGTGGACAGTCGGGCCGACATAACCCTCCGCGCCTAGGATTGCCCCCAGGTTCGCCAGCACCTGCTCAGATAGCGGATTTTCAGTCAGAACTAGGGTGCCACCATCGCCCAAGGCGGTCAGCAGGTTCTCGGGCAGACTGGTCAAATGGTTTTGGCTTACGTCGAGAAACCGGAGCGAAGCTGGGAGAGCCGGCGGCAGATCCGTCAGTTGATTTTGGCTGACGTCGAGAAACTCGAGCATAGCAGGGAGCGCCGCCGGTAGACTCGTCAGCTGATTATCGCTGACGTGGAGAAATTGGAGCGAAGCAGGGAAGGCGTCGGGTAGGTTCCGCAGCCGATTGTAGTTGGCGGAAAGAAATTGGAGCCCGGCAGGCAGCACGGCAGGTAGGCTCTCCAGCCGGTTCGAGTTCACGTCGAGGCCTCTGAGCCCGCCCGGGAGCACGGGCAGGCTGCTCAACTGATTGCCACTAACATCAAGACGCTGGAGCGAAGCCGGAAGTTCGTCAGGCAGATTGGTAAGCCGATTGAAGGGCACATCGAGCACGACGATCTCGCTTGGAAGTCTGGGCAGACTGGTAAGGGACAGCGACTGGAGATCCAGCGTGGCGTCTTCACCCAGAGCATTGACCCGCCTTGCCGCTTCGTCCCGGTCCTCGAGGAGACCCACGTGCTGTTCAGAAGCCCAATTCTCAAGGGTCTCGTCTGCTTCGGTCACCGCATGGCTTGAATGCCCGGAGTTTGCTGCGAAACCCGTCACGAATGCATCCCACTGTGCCGCCCCCCGCCCGTCTTCCGCCCCCTCTTGTTGGGAAGATGCAGAAGGAATGCCTCCGTCAGGCCGAATCTGTCCTGTCTCAAAAGGATCCATTTCACCTCCCTTACCACACCGGGCCAACTCAGCCCGTGACAACACCATCTAGGACCTAGGACACTTCTCTTTCGACAAGCTGACGGTCCTATCGCAGTTACCGCAGCGATGGCATCGAAGCAGGCATAATTTCGGTGCAACGATTTGGAACTGTGAATCCATGGCGGCCCGTTAGCTCCGCCTACACGTTTCCGCGCCGACGCGGCAGCGGCTTAAACATCGAGCCCGGGGCGCGGCAACGGTGCGTTACCTCAATGGCAGGCAGGGATCCCTTTTCGGCCGAGTCCGTGAAGAACGAAGAGCGGCAGGCGCTCGAACGCTCACGTCCGCGGCCCGTCCTTTCACATGCCAAGGCAATCGGTGCAACGCTGGTCTTTGCTACGGGTGGCAAACCGAGTGACTTGGGCGTTTTTGCAGCGAGACTCGTCAGCTGATCGACAGGTGGCCGTGCTAGCGGCAGAACGCTTTCACGTTAGCGGTCCTCTGGATCTATCGGCCAACGGAATGGCAGCAAACGTTGCAGCAGCAGCGATCCATTCGCCGCCTCCAAATCGTGTGAAGCTGAACCGCCTTCGACCAGGGCGGGCCGCCGCGGGCGCACGTGCGCCCGCTCGAATGATTATTGCGCCAGCGCGCAAACTCCTGCTCCGCGGCCTTGCGCAGCGGCACGCGGATTTCTTAGTTTCTGGCGAGGCAGATAAGGTGATGGACACAGGACAGGCACAGCGGAGCGCAGGTTCTGCCCCGGATAATTTTGAAGAAGGGGAGCGGGAAAGCTACCTCGGCGGCTTCAACCGCGCCTTGGCAAATTTGGTCGAAAGCTTGACAGGGTATCGGACCCCCAGCTCCGCGCGCGCGCGGATCCTGGACGAGTGGGTTGGCGAAGAGGGGCAGGGCTCAGCGGAGAACCGCGGACAGGGGCGCTCGCGAATCAGGGCTGCGGACAACATGCGCTCGCACTTGGTCGATTTGTCATCCCTGTCCTTAACCGCTTTGCCCGACGCCCTGCCGCCGAGACTGCTGAACCTCCGCGCCATGCACAACGAGCTAGGCAGCCTGCCCGCTAGCCTCCCACCTGGTCTCCACGAACTTTTAATTAGCCACAACCGGTTGACCAGTTTGCCGGACGCTCTTCCGGCGAGCCTCTATCGCTTAGAGGTGAGCGATAACAGGTTGACGAGTCTCCCAGATAGCCTCCCGGCGGAGCTGGGGATCCTGAACGCAAACAACAACCGACTGACTAGGTTGCCCGACGCTCTCCCGAGCAGCCTCACCTCGCTCGAGGTTAGTGGCAATCAGCTGACCGAACTCCCCGAGTCCCTCCCATGGCGGCTCGTTGAGCTCGATGTCAGCAGCAATCAATTGGCCAATCTCCCCGAAACCCTTCCGAGCTGGCTTGAATCGATCGATGTCAGCGGTAACCGGCTGACCAGCCTGCCCGAGGATCTCCTACCGGGGAGTTTGAGCCATCCGCTGCAGAACGTCGAGTTCGGTAATAACCCATTCCCGGACGAGGTCCGCGCTCACCTCGCGGCCCCCCATCTTGAGCAGCTGCCTCTGGACGAGGCTGCCGCGCACTGGCTCGCGGACGATCCGACGGCGCTAGCCGAGTGGCAGCACTTTGCGGATGAGCCTGGCGCCCAAGACTACGCTAGGTTCCTAGAAAGGCTACGTGGGACCGTCAACTATGGCAATCACGAGTTTCGGCAGGCCGTGGCGGACGATCTGCGGCAGGCGGCGACCAATCCGAGATTGCGCGAGCAGTTTTTCACACAGGCTTCTGAAGCCAACGCGAGTTGCGAGGATCGTGTTACTCTGCACTGGAACGGTATGCGGAGCGCGCGCCTTAATGCTGACGTCGAGGAGGGGGTGTATGATGATAGGCTCGGCCAACTCATCCAGCGCGGCCGCGTTGCGTTCCGCCTGGACGCGCTGGAAGGGATCGCGCGCGACAGGGTCAACGCGCTCCTCACTCTCCACCCGGACTTAGACGACGTTGAAGTCTACTTGGCCTATCAAAATCTTCTTCGCGAGCCGCTGGAGCTGATTCACGTCGCCCCTGACATGCGCTTTCTGACGGTTTCTCACGTGACATCTGATGATGCGGCGCGCGCACTGGACTCGGTTCGCGAGCAAGAAGCGAACCAGTTTACTGACTACATGGCAACCCGCTGGCAACCGTGGGAGACGGTGCTGAGGCGAATCGCTCCTGATGAATATGAAGCGATGCAGGACCAGCTCGTCGAAGCCATGGGCGAGGAGTTTCAAACCCGCTTGGATCAGCGACTGGCCGAGCACGGTCTTCTAGGCGATCCGGATGCCGAGCGGGTGCTCGGAGCCCAAGTCCGAAACGAGCTCGCCACCGAGATCAAACGCGATGTCATGCACCGTGTGCTGGCCGAGCGTGGCGGCCTCGAACTCTGAGGTCTCATCACGCGAGATATATCTATCAATGCTCTGTGGCGGAGCCAAAAATCGGTCAAAGCCTCGCCAATTGCCGCGAAGGTGCTTTTGCACGTTGGAAAAATGCGGGCCTTTCGGTCTTGGCGATCGATGAAGGCGCGCCCGCAAGGCACATATCTGCGTCAGCTCAACAGCTCCTCCGGACCAGAGCTCCATCAGTCGAAAAGATGTTGAGCAGACCAGACAGGGCGCTGCCGCGGCCAGCCAGATCGTTTGACGTGGGAGTTAACTGTTCGTCAGATCTAGTTGAATTCGAGTCCTTCCAGCGAGATCCATCTCGCCAAGCAAGTGTTGGAGTACCGTATTCGTAGCTTACGATGGCCAATCCGTCATCCGGGCGAAGTCGTTCACGCGCCTGATCGAGGCGCTTCCAAGACTGCTCGACAAGCCTTGCGGTTCCGCAGTCAAGGGATGAATGAAGTCTGCCGGATTTTGATTTGCCGAGCTGGCTTGCCAAGCTCATCCTCGAACTGCGCGCTGCCTGTCCGCTCCCGAGCGCCGAGAGGCGCTCGGGATGACTGCTGAGAACTCAGGACAACCTGCACATCTTTTTGAAAAAGCTGTCTGGGCGATTTGATATCTGAAACTCGCTGTTCGTCTCGTCTAGGCGACTACGCTCCCTCAAGGGCAGCCCTATGTGATCCACGTCTTCCGGGAAGCGGGGGATACGCCGTAAGCCTTCGAAAGGGACGTTCTGCATTCGAGCGAAAGCGCCGGACCTGGTAAACCGCAGTAGGCCAATTCGGTCCCTCACAAGCGCAGCCGAAAGCAACAAAATGGAAGTCCAGGTTACCAGAACGCCCCCGGTCTGCGTCCATGAGAGGTCGCTGTCCGTCATTGAAGAGCACCCGCAGGATAAGCTCAGCGCCAAAGTTGATGCGAAGGAGGAGAAGATGCTCGTCACGCCATGACCTTAGACATTGTTAGCGGCTGAGTGAGTTCCGGGCCTGATGCTTGAATTCCTCACACGATCGGCAGGACGATCCATTGGTATCATCGGCTTACGAAATTCGTCGACTGAACAGGCCGGGCGAAGAGGTGCGAAAAAATTGGAGCGCCTGTCGCCAGGCAGCGGCCGATGCGAGGCCGTCAATCGCGCAGCAATGTCCTGATCTCGTCAGCTTTTCGAAAGGTTGCGGCTACAACAATCCACAATCTGTTTCTTGCTAGACGATCTGCTACGAGGCCGTACCGATTGCTGTCGGGCCTATACAAACATGAGGAGAGCAGGGTGGATCCGGTTGACCCATTCTTCGATTCAGGAGCCTGGATGCGGGAGTACGCCGCCCTGCAAGAGCGGACCGCGCAGCGGGGAGACAACCAAAGGGAGCACGGTGGTTTTGAACGGCGGCTGGAGGATTTGAGTATCGATCCGTCAGATAAAAGCAACTCAAGCTCGCCTGATCGGGCTCCCGCAGGAGGGGGGCGAGCAGTCCGGCGGGAGGATTTCGGCGGTTCGATGCGGATGCCGCCGGACTCCGCTTTTAGGGAGAGTGCGCTGGGCGGCACGCGGCGGAGCGTAGACATTCCCAGCTTCCAGCTTCCCGCTTCGGCGCAAGTGCCGCAGTCCGGCTTGCGAGATGATCCGTTCAGCAGCGCGCGCTACAGCTTTCCAGACGCAGAGTCTGCCGCGTCGGCCAAGAGCGGAAGAAGCGGCGGATTATGGTCACGCTTCAAGTCGGGAATCGGTAAGGCTTTTGGCGGGAGCAGCAGCGAAAAGTACTCGCGCAATGCGAGACAGGGGGATGCCTTTTCCACGACTTTTCGCATTGACTATGCTCGCCAGCCAGGTCGGACGCGCGCTGTCCCAGAGGAGGACGAGGTGCTGATAAGAGATTTCAGAAACAAGGCCGCGGGTAACCTCACCGACGGCACGATCAAGAATGCCGCAGCCGATTTGCGCCATTTGAGCGCGCGCCTGAGCACCGCCGGCAGGCCCTCAATTGCGGATCGAATTCAACGGGAATCAGAAAACGCGCAGCAGGACAACCCGGAGGTGGAAAACCATCAGCTGGAAGCTGAGCTGGATGAGGATGTCGATACCTACGCAAAGGACAGAAGCAGACGCATCAAAGCGGCCTTGAAGAAGCTCCGTGAGGTCGGTGCCGGAAACGCGCTGGCGCCTGATCTCCGCCGACTGGCCCCTCACCGCGCGGACGCAATCCTCATCGACATGTGGTCGGCGGCGGAAAAGGCGGCGCACAGGATCGAGCCGGAGACGATCGACAGGCAAGCTCGCCGCATGTATAGGCTAAGTGAGTGGCTGCAGATGCATGATCGGCCGGCAATGGCTGGCAGACTTTCCACCCCAGCCCTTGACCGGGATGTCGAGGAATACAGGCGCGAAACCAAGGACGGCAAGATCAAGCCTGATCTAGTCAAGCTTGGCCAATACGAGCAAATCCTGGAGGCGAACAGGGCGCTTGGATTGCCGCCTCCTGAGGATCCGGGCCAGCCTTCTTGGGAAGCTGCTCGACAGCCGCACTCACTGCAGGAGCCTCCTGCAACGCCAGCCACCCCGAGCGCGGGAGCCTGGGATTGGCTTGGCGAGCAGATCCATGGGCCCACCACATCGATGCGAGCGCCCAGCGATTGGCAGGCCGGTTCGTCGCAACAGCTTCCCGCAGCACCGGCAACGCCGAGCGCGGCAGCCCGGGATTGGATTGGCGAGCAAATCCACGAACCCGCCTCACCAGTGCCAGCGCCGCACTGGGCCGCGCAAGCTCATCCGCCGCTCGAGCTTCCTGCTACTCCGGCCACCCCGAGCCAGGGAGCCTGGGCCTGGCTTGGGCAACAGATGCAAGAACCCGCATCGCCGTCATCGGTAAGGCCCCGATCCTCAAACATCTACGGCGGTCTCGACTCCTTCGTTGATCTGGATCCACCCACACCGCACGATTTGCGTGACGATGCGCGCTCTGCGCCAGCACCTGAATTTGCAGCCACCTCGTGGTTCGCAGGACCGCCGGGGCCGGCTGCGGAGCTGCGGGATATCGGAGCGATCGTTGGCGCCGACTGGCGCCACGGCTCCAGGGCGGCTTCAGACGTGTTGATCGACGTATTGAGCAATATCAATCTGCTGCCAAACCAGTTCGGGCCAAGTCAGTTTGCGATCAATGGGGAGCGCTATTCCGCGACTGTCGGGCCGGAAGGCCCCATGGATGTTCGCCTGATCCATCACCCGCGCGCTGGCGGGATAAACGAAGCTGGCCCATCGCAGCCCCTCTATCGTCCCCCGCAGATCGTCAGGGCCGCGCGACCCGACGAAGGTACAGTCGATCTTGGCTATTTGATTCGGGGCGGATGGGAGCACCGGGAGCGATTCCTGCCCGATTACCTTGTCCGCGTCCTTGAAGGCCAGCGCATCATGCCGGAAGTTGGGCGCCCGACCTATTTCGCTATCCGTGGAGTGCCTTATAGGGGCGAGTTGGTGGAAAGCGCGGGACGTCGGCGCGTTCGCGCCTATCCCGAACGTGGCTGAAGAATCAAACTTGGCTGCATTTCCAAATGCTCGGCGGGCAGTTCGCGCGCGGCCTTCGCTCACGTCGCGCTTGATGGGCCATGCATCCAGTCGATGTAGATTGCAGAGCTGAGGCGGGACGTTGGCGATGGTGCTGGCGGTCGGTTTATCGTGCTACAACTCCAATGCTCGTACTCAGACACGAGGTTGGTCTCGAAGACGACTGTCTCTCGCCAACGCCGTGTGCACCCCGATCGATAGGGCCCTCCTGCGACGCTTACCCGAGGGTTCCTCCCGAGAGCTCTGCTCTGCGTCGAGCTCCCCTCGAGAACTGCTCCTCGTCAACAGTAAACCCTTCAGGATCAACGAAAAACGAGAGGCCCAGGGGATCCTCCCATTGCCGCTGAACCTCGTCACGTAAGTCCTTTCGAGCTGCTGAAGCTCCTTTGAAGGAACGGAACATGGCAATGCTATGGATTGGTCGCCCAGATGATCCAGTAGGCAGCGAAGCTGCTCTTAAGAAGCTGCTCTGGACCGACAAGGACCTGTCTTTCGTGGAGAGCCGACGGTACGGGCGTATTATCCTGCCCACCCTGATGCTCCTCTTGCCGGTTAGCCTCGTGCGGCACGCGGTTCTGCACAGGGGCGCCATCGATGCGTGTCCGTGGGTATGGCGTCTTGGAGAATTGATGAGAGTCCGGTTCTGTGGGGGAAGAATTGAGATTAGCGCGAGTGCGCCTTGGACGCACGATGGGCACGACGCCCCCCGTCGAGCGAAAGGTCCGTAGATACTTTAATGCTTCAACGAGTCTGTTGCTATTCGCGTCCCCGCTGAACTGGCGCACGTCACCGCCGGGTCAGCGACTTTCCGTCAAGCCGAGCAACAATGCTTGGCTAGCGCAGATGCGGCGGATCCTTTCAAAGAGATCGCCAAGCTCAAGTCCCTCGGGTCACGAGGAGTTGGTAGCAGAATGGCGGTTGCGATGATCAGAAGAATACCAACGTAGATAGCAACAGATTGAGCGCGTCTTTAGTCTGGGGAGTGTGCGTGATGCTTGTCGGGTTATGAATGTATGACAGCCCCACCCCTGCATATATTCCCGGAGCGAGATGGGCGGTATATGTTGCGGTGATTGCTGTTGTTTCGCGATGCGCAAGCTGCCCTTTGGCGAGGGCGGCATCCACCGCAAAGTTGCTCCAGCTCGTGTTGCTAGCAACGAGTGCAATCAGATCACTGGGCCGACTGTCAAATGCTCCCCTCGCGTAAAGACGAAGCTCGCAATACCGGCTGATCCTGTTCAGGTCCGGCGGAGCTTCCATAATGGAGAAGCCGCCATAGATGCCGCGAGATGGGATCCCATCGGGGTCGTTCTGCCAGAACTGCCTGTCCGCAGCGATGTAGTGAAAGTTATTCCCGCTTTCCCTCCCTCGCTTGGGATCCGTCAAACTCGTGTACCGGCTGCTGTTGAAACCAACGCCCGCCCGCAGCCAGGTATCGGGTACGCCGGGAGCTGCCTTGCTCTTGTAGCCGGCTTCATCAATGAGAAGAATGCCTGCGTGGGGCGTGCTCCAGTTCAAACCCGTGGGATTCTCCGTTATCTGGACATAGGGACCATCTGGACTAATTGAGCGCTGGACCGAGGCCTTGTTGTACAAGGCACGGGCAAAATTGTACTTCAGGTTGACCGCAGGCGTCGGTGCGGCATTGGTGCTCATGCCCCCCTGGAACAAGGCAGACATGTTCGATCCTGTAATCCCTCCGAACAATGTGCCGGTGAATTCATTTTGGTTTCTGAGATAGCCAAGTTTGAGTTCTAGCGTCCTGTCGAAGAAAGTCTGGTAGTAGGCGAGCGTATTGAGCCCCACTCGATCTGGTCCCGCGCGATCCCACGTCCAGTGTTGCTGCTCGGCCCCTAGTACAATTTGTCCGTCGGAAATGCCAAACCGGCTGAGATCGTAGGTGACGATCATGAAGTTTGCCGACGCGAATGTCGGATTCTGGCCCATATAGAGCTGGTTTTCGATCGTGCTTCTGGCGGCATTCGGCAGCAGGTTGTTTGCAAAGCTGTTGTGTGTCCAGCCGATGTAGCCGATGCCGACATCTGCAAGCGCCGATCTAACGCCGCCCTTGTCCTGATCGATCGTGTCCGCAGCGCCAGGTATGTTGAACCACACCCCTTTTTCACGCAGATTATCGTACCGTGCGAAGGGATCGACCGTCTTTTGCGTTCTTGTCTGAGCAGCTCTGTCCGCACCAGCGTGCTTTTCGAAAGGCGCACCGGGACTTGGCGCTGGCGCCGGGGCAGGAGGGCTGATTGCCGGGTCCATCCGGAGCTTTTCGGCCGGATCAGAAGCCTTTCGTCTTTTGCTGGCCTGATCCACAGGGTGGCTACTAGGATCAAACCCGCTGGCGGTTTGTGCCAGTACGGAATTGTCGACCAGATAAGCTGCGAGCGAAACTGCGATGACAAGCCAACGTTGCTTTCCCCTCGGCTTTAAATGGATGGAAAGTGCTCTGGCCGCCGGGTATCCCCACGGCAAACTCGTCTCAAGAAAGTAATCACGCACGGCGCACCTTGCTTCCATCTCTGCCGGCCATGAACAGATTGCGCAGCGGCCTGATTGGCCAAGAGCTCAGCGTTTTCGCGTTCGAGAGCGAGGGAGGCGAGCTGGATCTCGATCGTTCCGACAAGAACCATCCACGCTTTGTAAAGCTGTTAGATCGCGACACGATGATCTGCTTCGCAACCATGCCTATGAACGAGGCCGGTGCGCCGAGGGCCAGCCCCGCGCGTTGGTTCATCGAGGTGCTAAGGAAGAGCGCGCAGCGACTCGCTGTCATGGATGCAAAAGCGTTGCGAATGTCCCGCTTGCTCACCGTGAGTCAGCCGATTTGGCGCTGAGGCCAGGCTTCACGAAGCGCTTCATTGGTATCGTTGTCACGGAAACACGAGACAGTCGCCAAGCTCGCCGAGGCGCCTTTGAATTTGCGCGTCCGGCAATCACACCACAAAGGTCTAACCTGATGGCCCAGGAGGCCGGAGGAATCAGCGATCGAGCAACTTTGCCGCCTACCCGCGAGCAGTTGCTGGCTCTGTTACCGCGGCTCTCACGGCAAAATCTGTGTTGCATCCGAGTCCCTTGACGTGCGCGGCGTTCGTTGATCACGCTTGCCATGTATCCGTCATCTCAAACAACCCGCCGGAATTGGGAGTTGAACAGTTTGCAATGATAGCTGGTCCAATCGGCCATTCCGGCTCGGCCGCTCAGCCGTTGTGCCTATGTGGCGTGTGCCGGATGAAGTTTGTGATGTCGCAAGACGGAGTCTCGCAGTTTTGGTGACGCCGCTTGTCCTCGTCGTTTCAGCGCGCAACTTGATCGATCTGTTCGGCAATCGCGTGTACTCAAGCCCTGCGAGGACTCGACGATCGAACTCGACGGCTACGGATATCGCTGGTTTCGAGTCGACGAATGAGCGCACTCCGACGGATATACGCGACCTTCGCCGGGCCCTTGACTGAATCTCGTCGGTCTGCCGCGGGCAGCAAGCGCCATGGGGGAGTTACTGATGAAGATAGCTCAGATTGCTTCGCTCGCCGAAAGCGTCCCACCAAAGCTCTATGGTGGAACGGAAAGAGTGGTCGCCTGGCTCGTCGATGCACTCGTCGAACTCGGGCAGGATGTCACCCTCTTTGCGAGCGGCGATTCCGGGACCCCCGCCACACTTTTTCCGGTCTGGCCAAAAGCACTTCGCCTTGGGCGACCACGCTCAGACCCGAACGCGGCTTTGGCTGCCCAACTGGAAGCAGTTTAGGATTGCGCAGACCAGTTCGACGTGATTCACGCTCACATCGACTGGCTACATCTGCCCATCCTCTATCGCGCAGGAGTGCCATTTATCACGACGATGCACGGCCAGCTGGATCTGCCGAGATTGCCGGCCGTGACCAGCAAGTTTCCAGAAGCTTGCTTCGCATCCATCTCGGATAATCAGCGCATTGCGCTCGCCAGCGCAAACTGGTGCGGAACGGTGTATCACGGTCTGCCCATGCACCAGTTCGGCGCCTCATTTGCTGCCGGATCGTACCTGGCGTTTCTCGGGCGCTTGACCGCCGAAAAAGGCCCCGAAGATGCGATCCGCATCGCGCTCGCCGCCAGGATGCCGCTTCGGATTGCCGCCAAGGTCCGTCGCGCCGAAAGTGGGTATTTCAGAGAGAAGATAGAGCCTCAGATTGACGGCAAACAGATCCAGCTCGTCGGCGAGGTAGATGACGATTCGAAACAGCCGTTCCTTGCAGGAGCCGCTGCTTTGCTCTTCCCAATCAGGTGACCCGAGCCGTTTGGATTGGTGATGATTGAGGCGATGGCCTGCGGAACGCCAGTCATTGCTTACCGGTCCGGTTCGGTGCCCGAGATTATCGAGGAAGAGGTGACAGGCTTCATCGTCAAAACGAGGACGAAGCAATTGAGGCTGTGTCGCGGCTTGGGCAAATCGATCGAGGGCGCGTCCGCGCGCGCTTCGAAGAGCGCTTCACGGCAGAGCGAATGGCACGGGATTACTTGCGCCACTATCGCGCCCTCTTGGTCCGGTAAAGCTGGACATCCTATGTATCGCTTTGGGTCAACGGCTCTGTGATCTACACCAAAATCGGTCGGGTCGGCGCTCCTGAACACTGCATCACAAAGTGGTTAGATGAAGCAGGGATCTTTCTTCGTTGGTAGGATACCTTGACCATATACTCATCGGCCACCGAATTTAGCGGCGACGCTCGGCCATGCCGGGTTGGGACGTGGATTGCGGTATCTCCGTGCTCAAGGGTGCGACCTCCAGGCGTGTTGATGGAAGCCGGCACCTTTGGCTATCCGCGCTGGGTCAACCTTGCTGATGTCAGGAGGCAGCCGTGACCGATCGGACCATGACGGATCGAGCCCGGCGTATCGCCTTGCTTGGTGCTCCCATCGACATGGGGGCTTCGCAGCGCGGCACCTTGATGGGGCCTGCGGCGCTGCGCACTGCCGGCCTTGCGACATTGCTGGAAAGCCTTGATTTCGAGGTCGTCGATTATGGCGATCTGTCCGTCGCCGACGTCCGGGATCTCACCGACAGGCCGCCCGAACAAGCCAATCATTACCGCGAAATCCAGCGCTGGACCCGCGTTCTGAGCCGCAGAGGCTATGAGATCGCGACGACCGGTGCGCTGCCGATCTTTCTCGGCGGCGATCACACGCTGTCGATGGGGTCGGTCAATGCCATGGCGCGGCATTGGCAGGAGCGCGGCCGCGAACTGTTCGTGCTCTGGCTCGACGCCCATGCCGACTACAACACGCCGGAGACGACGCACCGCGAACATGCACGGCATGTCAGCCGCGTTCCTGTGCGGCGAGCCCGGGCTCGACGGCCTGCTCGGCGACGATCCGCGCGCTTCGATTCTCCCGGACAAACTCGATCTGTTCGGCGCGCGTTCGATCGACAAGCTCGAAAAGGAGCTGATGCGCTCGCGCCGGATCAGGATCGTCGACATGCGCCAGATCGACGAGTTCGGCGTCGCCGTCCTGATCCGCCGCGTCATCGAACGCGTCAAGACGAGCGATGGCGTGCTGCATGTCAGCTTCGATGTCGATTTCCTCGATCCTTCCGTGGCGCCGGGCGTCGGCACCACCGTGCCGGGTGGTGCCACCTATCGCGAGGCGCACCTGATCATGGAGCTGCTGCACGATTCCGGCGTCGTCGGATCGGTCGACATCGTTGAGCTCAATCCTTTTCTGGACGAACGCGGTCGGACCGCGCGCACGGCAGTCGAGCTGATCGGCAGCCTGTTCGGTCAGCAGATCACCGACCGGCCGACGCCGAGCAACGCCATCGCGCCGGGCGAATGATGGCCGCCATGCCTGCAGCACTTCCTGCCAAGACCAAGCAAGAGCCGCCCGCCCGTCCATCCTTGCAGAGCCGTCCGCAGGCCAAGCGTTCGGCAAGGCTATTGAGACGAGCGCCCGGACTTGCCACTCCGGCGCGGCTAAAGGCCGGGCCCTCCCGCGCAACCGATCGAGGGGGCCGGAGCGGCGGAATCCGCTGCGCTTCTCTCCAATCAGCTCTCTTCTGATCAGCGCTCGCCGATTTGAGGCTGTATCGAACACCGCCGCTCCTTAGATGTTTGGAGTCTGCTCACATGCGTGGCTTAGCTAATAGGCGTACGGTCGAGATAAGTGTCGAATGCGGCAGCGACTGCACGAACGACAAACCGATGCTCCTGCTTGACCCGAATTAAACCCCCTTCAATGTCCACTATCCCGTCTTCGGCAAGCATTCCCAGCCGGCCTGCGGAATTGAGAAGAGGAATCGGATCAAATCCGTGAGCAGCACAGATCGCTGGTATGTCGGCCTGCAAATCGCACATTAGACGCTCGATGATTGCGGCGCGGAGGCGATCTTCGGCCGACAGCCAATAGCCTTTTGAGATTGCCAAGCGGCCGGCCCGAACGTGTTCGGAATAGGAAGTGGTCGCGATCTCGTTCTGGACGTAACCCTCACGCAAACGGCCGATGGCGGACGGACCTAGGCCGATTACGGTTTTGCAGGTATCAGCCGAATAACCGAGGGAGTTGCGGCGCAGTCGACCAGCTTTCTGCGCCAGGGCGAGCTCGTCGTTGGGCAGGGCGAAATGGTCGAGCCCGATCTGGTGGTAGCCGGCCGAGACCAGGGTATCTGCAATGGCCGCGGCTTGCTCAGCGCGGGCAATATTGTCCGGCAGCGCCGTCTCATCGAGATGGCGCTGACGTTTCATATAGGAGGGGACGTGAGCATAGCCGAAAACCGCAAGCCGGTCTGGCCGCATGGCCAGAGCTGTCCGCGCTGAGTCCACGCAGGACCGCACCGTTTGATGCGGTAGTCCGAAGAGAAGGTCGAAATTGATGCGGCTTATCCCATGCTGGCGTAGACTTTCGACGACAGAAGCCGTTAGCACCTCGCTCTGCAGGCGGTTGACCGACCTTTGAACTATAGGATCGAAGCTTTGCACGCCGATGCTTGCGCGGTTGATCCCGGCCGATTGTAACGTTTCGACCATCTCGGGCGTGACCCCACGCGGATCGATTTCTATGGCGATGGTAGGTGATCTTCTGAACGCAAAGCAGTGGCGCAGGAGTTCCATCAAGGCGAGAAAGTCGCTCGGTGCAATGGTGGTCGGCGTCCCGCCGCCGAAATGCACGTCGCTCACCGGCAGAGCGCGCGGCACTTGCTCCGCGACCAAGCCTATTTCCTCTCGCAATGCTGCCAAGTAATTGCGGACCGGTCGCTCGCTGCGAGTAAGGCTTGTAGGGAAGCCGCAATACCAACAGATAGAGCGACAGAACGGAACGTGGATGTAGAGCGATACGGGCTCGTCGGGCGGCAGTCGCCTCAGCCATGTCTCACAAGTCTCGACACCGACCATCGCGGAGAAATCCCGTACGGTTGGATAGATGGTGTACCAAGGCAGGCGAGCATCGCAATACCTGTTCAGAAGGGAGGTCTGCAAGTCCTAACTTTCCAGTGCTCAGGCCAGCATAAAGCTGACGAATACCCTCTCTAATGTCTTTGCGATATGTCAAACCCGCCTAGTGGTTTCTGAGATCTGGTCCCGTTTTCGACGCGACTGCAAACGCGGCTTAGGGGCAGGGTGAGGGAGTGAGACTCGCTCGTTGGCGGCTATCTGAACGTTTAGGATATGAATTTCTCGTGCGAGCACGCTCGAAGCGGCTAGTCGTGCCCGACGAGCCTGCGCGGCGTTCAATCGCTCATACAAGGGCACGTCGTTTCCACATTCGCTGAGGGCTAGTTATTCTTGCGACGAAAACAGGGATTGCAGCTCTCACCAGAAGCAGCTGAGCTTGCCGCAGATTTTCAAACCGGTGTTTCCAAAGGCCGATTTGATTGCTCACAGGGTTCAACGGATGCCTCCCGTCAAAGGCCGGCGTGCCACGGAGACAAGTTGCTTGATGGATGACAGCGAGAGGAGCGCAATAGTACAACGTGACGCGACGTGCGATTCGAGTCCGTCGGCGCTGCCGACGAAAACTCGCTTTGATCTCTAGTATCGAACGCATAAGCCTCAATTCCGCCACGCTGCTTGTCTCATTGCCACAAGCATCATCACGGATGTACTGATGATGTTGGGGCGAACCCGGCGCACTTTCAGCCCCCCGGCCGAGTGCGTCGGGGCGCCTTGGTTTGGCGGCGTCTCGTTGCTGTCTAATGCAGCTCACCAACTCACAACGACTGTGGACGTTCTGCTGATGGCAAAGCGAATTCTGGCCAGATGCATCAGACGTAACACTATCTGCAATGGTCTATTCTGCGTGACCAGCTAGGTTGTTTTCTTTCGAACATAGCCTTTGCAGCTATCGATCGGCGCCAGATCGCGCATATCTACTCCGTTAGCCTTCATTCGCGTCGATGTGATGCACCTGCAGCTCTCAGTGTCACATAGGCCGCCTGGTCAGGCGTCGACCATCCAGTCACTATGTTCTCGATGCTGCGAGCTCGAGCCGTCTATGCAGGACCGGGGAGGGGAGATCTTGCGCCTTTTCATTGCATGAATGCGTTCGCATCCTGGTATTCCAGTCCATTCACAATGGATCGCGGAAGTTTGTGGTTCGGTAGACCAATCGAGCCTGCAGATGCTCTTGCGCGAATGCGAGCTGAGCCTACCCAGGTGTCGAGGAGATTGCCGCAACCGCTTGATCAGCCGAAAGTGGGTGCCCCACCCGACCTCTGTTGTACAATGCGATGGCATACCAATGAAAGTTATTAGAAATGCAGTACCACGCGCCTCGCCAACGCTCGTACAGAGCAGCGAGATGATCGCGAAGAGCAGAGAAATCATGCCTCAACGATCTTGGCGAAGATCTTCGCCGTTTCCACCGAGCCTTTCATAAGTTGTGCATCAGGTGCGGCCTTGTTGTGTTTCCGCAAGGGGGCTTAAGTGGGGATGGCGCCGCCGGAGCTGCAGTCAGGTCAAGGTCCTTAATGAGTGTCGTGTGTAGACCGTCCCATCAACTGCCGAACTTTGTACTTGACTGGGCTGGAATAGGGCTGCGCTTTTGGCCCTGAGAGGGCCGGACTCGAGGGGCCGCCGAGGTAAGCTGCATTTCTTGCTGTAAGTCACCTCGTGTCCCGGCTTCGCAAATGGTGCTGTCGCCTTCCCTACCAATGTCATGATTGCCGTTTTTGTGGGATCAACTCGCGAAAGAACCCCGACCGCAGGCCGGGGTTCCGATTCACGCAACCGCGTAGAGGTCTCTATCTAGCAAAGGGCGAGCCAAACTTGTAATTGAGCCGTGCCGTGATGAGATCGACATCCTGGTGGACGCGATCCGTACCAAGAGCCGCTGGGAAGCTGATGTTGCTGCGCTGCATGAAGAAGTGGTTATACTCGACGCCAGCTGACCAGTTCGGCGTGAGGCTGACTTCGGCACCGGCGCCCAGCACGCCACCCCAACGCACATCGCTGCTTTTGCCAATCTCGGCGCCAGTAGCCACTGAGTTGATCTGATAGGTGTTGCTGGTCACCGCAGCACCACCCTTGCCGTACAGGAGCACGGCATTGAACGCGTAGCCGATATGGCCCGTGAGTAGACCGAATGCATCTGTTGTGGTGCCAACGGTGTTTGCCGGAAAGGCGGTGCTGATATTGGAGCCGTTGAAGTCGGCCCAGTTGCCCTGACCTTCGATGCCGTAGACCATGTTGAAGATCTGCCAACGATAGCCAATCTGGCCACCAATGGTCCCGCCAGTCGAATTATGGCAGCCCTCGGGAGTGGCGCCATTGAAATCCCAGCAATTGTGGCTCGTTCCCCAGCCGCCATTTGCACCGATATAGTAGCCGGACCAATCGGTAATCGGGGCCGCGGCAGGCAGCGGTGCCGCTTTGACCTTGACAGGCTGCCCGGCCAGGTCCGTGCCGAAGGAGGGAGCGGCGGCAACGAGTGCGCCGATGGTTGCAGTCAGAATCAGAATGTTTTTCATTCGAGTGTCGTTTCCTTTCGGTGCCCCCCGGCGCCGTGCGTTTAACAATATGAACGCGAATTGCTGTAACTGCCGCACAACATGTCTTGGAAAGAAATGTGTCCAATCGTACGCGGCGTTAGATTGCGGAGCGCGCAAAATGCCGCTGCTCCACATCCATCGAGACGCTGCGGCCCGGCAGTGTGCCTCGCGGGGCCCTTCTTTGGACACGAGC
This sequence comes from Bradyrhizobium sp. USDA 336, assembly GCF_044908355.1. Classification (NCBI taxonomy): domain Bacteria; kingdom Pseudomonadati; phylum Pseudomonadota; class Alphaproteobacteria; order Hyphomicrobiales; family Nitrobacteraceae; genus Bradyrhizobium; species Bradyrhizobium sp. USDA 336. The sequence goes on from NZ_JBIYDC010000002.1 coordinate 7,827,390, forward strand.
CGTTCATGATGACGTCGATGCGACTGCAAAGTTGGGAGGTGCTTGGCTCCTTCTGTTGCAAACCGGCAAACCGAGGCCGCGCTTACACACTTCGTGCATGCTGACGGCTCAGACAGATCGGTAATGAAGGCCTTGATTACGGGCGCGCCGGGCAGAGCCTCAGTAGAGGAAAGTCTGCTCGACCACGCTCTGACCCGATTTGTCTATCGCATAGACCCGTTAGATGCGTTTACCAAGCCAGACGCTCCCAGCGGTACGGCTGCAAGCGCTCATTGCTCCGTCGACGGCGCGAGTTCAGCACGCAAGTTGCGTATCGCCTCGTTTGCCAGATTCAGAGTATTCCGTTCGCCTTTTCTTATCGAACACTCAAGGTAAGTGCGCAATTGTCTATGAAGGACGGCCTTCAGATTATGTGCCAGCAAGGGATCCTTCTCGACGAAGCCCCAAGCCTTGTCAAATGCGACGCTCACGACAGCATCTGGCACCTGCACTTGGTCGGAAGAAAACTGATCCATCTAAAACACTCCTCGACATCCTGACACAAGGGAGTAACCTCCCAAAAGCTAACCGAGATTTCGTGACGTGTAGCAAGCAAGACATCAGCGTGCAGACCCCCGATCGAGCTGCTCTCGGTGCTTCAGGGAAGTTTATAGATCGTTGTTGAAAGTCGGATGACCGAATGTCGTATTGCCAGGCGCAGTCGAATAATTCTGAAAGGAGTGAAACGAGCAGGGATTCTAGCGCGCTTCTTTACCGTAGTGCGCTGTTGATTGGTGTCGACAATAAATTGTGGATATTCTTCCTGCAAACGGAAGATCCGCGCTAGGCCAGTCACGACTAACCGGACGTGAGCGGCCCAACCGCGATATTGTGATCTCGGAAAGCTATGTGAGGTTCTCGGATACTGACAGGTGGTGCGCGCCGCGTCTCAGCGCCACCAGTGCGCGGCGGACAATCTCGGGGTGCCTCGCGGAAAGATTGCTAACGTGCGGAGTGGCTGATCGCCCTGTTCCGAGCATTAGCTTTGAAGGGTACCACACATCCAACATGTCGTAGCTACCTCATCTGGTAGACCTTGATCGGAAGAAGAAGCACCACATCCCCTAGGGCTGCTTGGGGAATCGTATCTGATACATGTAGCGAGTTCGAAGGTCGGCGCAGGGAGCGGTCGGAAGCGGCGATAGCCGTCCGGTGTCTCGAACGTATGTGTTGGGTTGCGCTTCCGCGCTATCAGCTCTTGGTGGCCACAGGCGTCGAGGAACAGCAAGGTCTTGCTAGATCGAACGTAACTGTGTCGTCCGCGGCGCGAGATAAAGCGAGCCTGCTCTCGAACGTCGTCGCGAGCAGTTGCGATATAGAAAGCCAGCGGAAGCGACCCGCTTATGGACGGGGAGCCCATAAGCCGCATACCCTCGATCTGGTGCGGACGACATTGGCACGATTGTCAGTCCAGCGATAAACGTTCGGTCAGCGCCGTCAACCCAGAAAAAGCCAAATGAAAGTTCAGTCCGCCGCCGCACGTGAAAAAATCAGCTTGGCGATCGTCATTCGATTGACGGAAGTTCGTAGCGCTGCCGGTAATGCCGCCACAGTCTGATCGAAGAGGCGTCCCAAAAAATGAAGGTCCTCGGGGTGGTAAACGCCACGGTCTCGCGACAGTCGCATTCGCCCGTCATCGGTGCTCGTATCACCACGCTGGCCGAGCTCCAGCTCCGCCGTAATCATTTGGCCTATGAGTGCATTGAGCAGTCGGATCGCTTCGAGCTCGTTGCCTTCTTCGCGCATGAGCGCGGCCACGATGTCGAGTTGCAGGTCGATGCGATCCTCGAGATCCTGTATGCGTGAATTGGAAGGGTCAAGTTTCACGGAATTTCTCCAAAATGGTGAAATGCAAGACAGGCGGAATAAGGGTATCTTTTCCCGTTCGCCAGATGCCGGATGCGTCGGCCGACGAATCGCTGCTGCACGGGAGGTGCGCACGGTCCCCAAACAGGGCGGCACACATCTCCCGCGACAGGATTGCAAAGGCGAAGTGAGCGAATATGGAAAAGCCGACAAGCGTTGTAAGTGGCCCGGAAGTCTATTGGAGCGTGATCGAGCCGTCCAGCGCGTCGGATAGCTGCAGTGACTCCAGTCGGGGTCACACTGGTGATTGTACTGCCTTGCTTGGAGCCGCGGCGACACGGCTGGATTGTTGATGCTATCGGCCTGGTCAGAGCGAATAGTCCGGCCCGCACCGGTGCAAAGGACAGTTCACCTGCCCAAGTTCTATGCTGCGGACGCATTTACCTTCGCCGAACAGTGCGCGTGAAAGCTGTTTTCTTGGAGCCGCCGAGTATCATGGCAAAGGCGAGAGACAACAACGTGATAGATTGCGCGCCCGCCTGCGGTTGCTCATCGCACTGCATTGGTGCCCCGCGTGTTTCGCTGTCAAACATTGCGTGATGCAGCCACGACAGACGCGAATTGAGCTGCGACCAACCTGCAAAGAGCCATTGTCACGAGACATTCGTGGACTGTTCTTTCCGTAATCCGGCGTCGACTTATGCGGTGTTTGGGCTGAATGAGTAAAATCGAAAGTGTTGATGGGATGCATCCAGTTCGTTGATAGCGCCCGCGAGCAGCCTCACCGCCTTCATGGGAGCCGGTTAACTGGTTCTTCCCGCGGTCTGGGCTCAGAGCATAAGGGATGTCGGGCAGGGTTGCTGATCCGTTGATCACCGATCATGGTTGACAAAGAAGAAGTCGCAGGGCTGCACGTTTGCGAATAGCTTTGAAATGGAGCCGAAGAAGCTCTGCAGTAGTCCCGAGCCGAAGAGACAAGACATGCAATCTCGGCGCCGACGATCCACCAGCTGTGGTTACCCGCAATACCCGGCTATAGCCTATGTAATGGGTCCTGATTGCTTCATGCCGTCCCGCTCTCTCTTCCCTGCGTGGATCCGAGCTTGCGCGATATGATCGGTCCAGGAGAATGTGTCAATGGCGATCCGGCTGGTCATGCCTTCAGACCCGCCAGAACTGTAGTCGACCGCCCAGCGGTCCTGTGCTGCCGGACGGATCAGGACAAGGGGGCTGCTATTTGTCTATCATCGGACGTAGCACCTCCGTCAGCTCGACCCTAGCTAGTTCTGCGAGCGCCGCAGCGAACGCGAAAAACGCTCCGAAAGCAGCAAGTATAAAAGAGCTAGCGAGTATCGCTGCGATAACGTTCTGAGGGCGTCTCGTCATTCGTGATACTTTGCGTTTGGAGCCGGCGGTGCGTGCCAATCAGTACTGCTTGACACGTTCAACATGGCCGTCGCGCCAGCGGTAAACCAAAAATCCAGAAGCCGAGTTGTCTCCCTTTTTGTCGAACCGGACCGGGCCAATCACGGTGTCGACCGGCCATGAACGAAGTGCGCTGGCGACCCGCGTAGCATGGAAGGAGCCGCTCCGGTTCACCGCCTCTGCCCAGGCTTGCACAGCTGCATAGGCGTATAGCGTGTAGCCTTCACCGGACAGGCCGGAAGCTTTGAGTCCGGCGACAACGCCGGCCGCCTTGGCACTCCCGGCGGGATTGGGCATGAAGGTAAACAATGTGCCATTCCCAGCGCTGCCGGTAATCGCCCAGAATTCAGAGGTCATCAGCGGATCGTTTGCCATGACTATGAAGTCTGCTTTTGCATCTGATGCCTGGCGCACAAACAATCCGATTTCGGTATGATAGCCGCCGATATAGGCGACGCGCACTCGATCCTTTTTCATTCTTGAGACCAGCGCTCTGAAATCCCGTTCACCTGCAACATAGCTTTGCCGACTGACTTGTCGTCCGAGTCGATGAAGCTGGGCTTCAACCACGTCGGCAATGCCCTTTCCAGCAGTGCTCTTGTCGTCGATCACCGCGATGTTCTCGTTGGGATGGTTCACGTGAATGTACTCGGCGGCAACGGTCCCCTGTTGATCGTCGCGACCGCAGATCCGAAAGACAGTCTCAAGGCCGCGCTCTGTTAGCTGAGGAGTTGACGAGCCTGGTGACACCTGAACGATGCCTGCTTCAGCGTAGATGTCGGAGGCCGGGATCGACGAAGAGGAACAAAAATGGCCAACCACCAACAGGACGCGCTCTGTCGCGAGCTTATTCGCAACTGCGACAGCTTGCCTTGGGTCGCAGGCGTCGTCAGCGACCCTCAATATAACTTTGGCATTATCCGGAAGTAGGCCCGAAGCGTTCAAGTCCTCAACCGCCGCAGCTGCACCATCGCGCATTTGCGCGCCGAACGCGGCGCTGCTTCCAGTCATTGGGCCAGCCACGGCGATCTTTACTTCAGAACCGCGCGCAAGCGGGGCGGCGAGAGCGCAGAAGAGAATCGCCGCACTTGCAACAGAAGCGCGCTGCGTATTTGCAATTGTATAGCCTTCAATGCTCACTGAAGTGATCCCAAGTGGTTGTGATCAGACACCCATGCAGGTCAAGGCTGCTCCAAGCCAAACGTGCGTTGGCTCGACCAGCTTCCAATTTCCCTAGAGTCTACAATTTGACGTTACGTGCGGATCAAGCGGGTTTGAGGGGCATGGGTGCATCAGGAGCGCGCATCGGCGGGCTATGACCATCTGTCCGCTTAAGCCCATAAAGTTTTCAGCCCGCATCAGAGAGCGGCCAATCAACCTAGCGTTGTCAGGTTGCCGTCAACCGACGTGTGGAAACGGCCATGAACGGGTCAGTACGGCTGATCCTCCAACCCACCAAGGGCAAGATCGAGATATTGCATTAGGCAGGGATCCCAACCAGCCAGAGCGCGGGGGGCGCTCAGTCGTGCAAGTACCTTCAGGATCATCGAAACGCGTGAATCGGCACCGGCGATTTCGCTGATCAGCGAGCGTGCCGCAACCGCGACAGCCTTTGCGCGCTCACCGCAAGGGTGCTCGCTCCGATCCATGCAATCGCGAAGGTCGTCACGGATTCGCCGCCACCGGTCCTCGCGCTCTGACGCCAAATTGCAGATGCATGGGGACGTTTGACTACGCGTCTCGACTCGCGACATGGCATTCAGAGTGGCAGGCAGCTCATCCACACTTACTTGCGCCTCGCCGTCGATTGTCATGTTGCGCAAACGGTCGCGCAACAGAGTTGCTCGAGCGACTTGAAGTTCTATGCGCTCTAGATGTTTGCGCAGCAGGTCCGTGAGAGAGGTCGTGCCCTCCATGGCTTTACGGATCTCGACGAGTGAGAAGCCAAGCTCACGCAGCGCGCGAATCTGGTGAACCCGCTGCACGCTATCCCGGTCATACATCCGGTGGCCGCCGTCAGTACGCTCTGTGGCTGCTAGGAGTCCTGTGTGCTCATAATGGTGCAGCGTGCGTACCGTTACTCCGGTCGCCTCTGCAAGTTCGCCAATGCGCAATCGGCGCCTTCTTGGTGTAGGTTTGTTCATGTTGTTCAATTCTGAAGCCTACAACCTGACGTCACGTATGATTCAAGCGGCCTTCTAAGCTCCAGCTGAATCGTCTTCCATTCCAGCGCGAGAGTGGTGACTATCCTTAGAATGGCGGCGGATCAACCCTGGGGGGAAAGGGTGATCAACAACTTCGACAGGCATGCCAGTTGAGCCTCGCCAGCCGCTGTACGCTCCAGGATGAGCTTGGCGATTGCCGTACGATTTTCTTGACTCCGCATCGAAGGGGGTAGCGCGTCGACGGCGCTATCATAAAGTCGTCCGAGGGCAGAAAGCTCTTCTGGATCGAACACGCTGCTGCATAGCTTCAACCTTCAGCTCCTTGTTTGAATTGCGTCCAGGGCAGCGCACGTCGTCAAGACGTTTGGCTGCGGTAGGGCCAAAAGAAGTCATACCTGCGGCGCAGAGCGAGGGAGAAGCGGTGTACTGTAGAGTGATGCCATAGGGCCACACGCGAGCGCGATGCTTGCTTTGGCAGCGCGGCAGAGCCGCGCGATATGTATGCTCGACGCCCTCTATGCTCACGACGCATTTTGTTGCGACTCCAAATAGCCGATCGCCTCCATCCATCGGGAGCAACTACTAACTCGGAGCGTTGACGACAGGAGCCCCGTGCCGGTCCTGCCTTCTCGAGAGACGCGCTTGGCGGTCGCGGTTGTAACTTTAACGCCTGGCCTAAGCGCGAACGTGCTGCTCCGTCCCCGTCTCTAAAGTCAGACCAACACTCTGCGGTTGTGACATCGCGCCTAACGCCAACGCGCGAAAGAAATCAAGAACGTCTCATGAACCGCGCGCCCGGAGGGTCTTTATCCGCGACAAGGAGAGCAAGCCTGGCAGGTGCAATTGTGTGTGTCGAGACAAGTGTTGGAGTGTGAAGTTCGTAGACTTCACGAACATCCTTACGGCAACGGCGAGACGGATTGTGCGAACTTCCCGGCACTGCCGGCCCCTTCCGGAGTGCTGGTCACGGGGTGCTCTTGTGCAGTTGCCATGCGCGTGGCCTCCTGGAACAATATTTCCCGTATCCACAGGCTTTCCGGGTCATTGTTGTGAATTGCGGGCCATTGGACCGCTTCAGTGAAGACGGGGAATGGATCCGGAAGCTCGACAATCTGAAGAGGCATGGTCTTTTGGAAATGCCTCACGAGCCCTAATGGCATCGTGCCTATGCGGTTCGTCCCAACAAGGAGGGGCGGGATCATGCTGAAGCTTTGCACGAGAATGTCGATGCGCCGAGTAGGGCTGAGATCGCTTAAAAATGATCGCTCAATTGGCGTGTGGGGCGCACCTCCGTGCTTAACTGCAACGTGACCCATCGACATATATCGATCGAATGTAAGCCCGCGTTGTAATTCCCTGTTCGTGCAGCAACCTACGCAGACGAGTCTCTCCTCGAACAGGGCCGCCCTGGGGTGCGCGCTGGACATGAGAGAATCTGGCAGGATAACAAAATCGACTTCGCCCCGGCGGAGGAGCTCCTCGTGCTCAACGGTCGGCGCTGCCAGTTCGAAGCTGACGGTGGGGGCTTCTCGCGTGACGCGCTCCACGACATTTCTTAAGAATACAACTGTCATGAAATCAGGAAGGGCGATCCTGAATCGCCGGCTCGATCGAGCTGGATTGAACACGTCTCGCGCCATAACTGAGAGTTCGATGTGCACCAGAGCCTGGCGTACAGGGGCTGCGAGCCCTTCCGCGCGCGAGGTCAAGACAAGTTCGCGCCCCCTCATCCCAAACAGTTCATCGCCAAAATATGAACGCAACCGGGCAACGGCTGCGCTCATGGCCGGCTGACTGAGATTGATCCTGCGTGCCGCTGAGGTGAGATTGCGCTCAGTTATCAGAGCATCCAGCGCGACGAGAAGATTTAGATCCAGGCCTTTGAAACGCATCTCTTCTTATCCGGCGCAAACGTCCTTGCTGCGAAAAAACGTGCGGTGGCGGCTCCACCTGGAGCAATCGTCCTGGCTCGCCCGAATGGACATCGGCTCAACCCTGCGATCACGATAAGGAAGTCGCGAAATGACCACAAGAATGGAGAGCAAGCGGTAAGCCGATCGGCCGCGGCGGGAAAGCTTCAGGACCCTCCAAGCTGATCCGTCTCGCCGGTTTCGGCCGACCACGTAGCTGGTCCGTTCAGCTCGCTGATGGCAGATCATCCCAGCGTCCGTGAGCGCCGTGAGCTCCCCAAAGCGCTCCGTCGACGGCTGCGTCGTGCAGCGCTAGTCGCGACCGTCAACCTACAACCTGACGCAATGTGCGATTCAAGCCATTTTATTGGCCAAGCTAAACATTTGTGATGGAGGCGTGTTCTATCCGCGATAGTGCCAGGGGTAGCCCTGAATGCAGCGCAAGACCATCAAACCACACCTGGGAAGTCACCTCGCTTACAACTGGAAAAGTCTTCGCAACGGATCGCTGCATTGTGAGGTCGTGGCAGTGTCTCCCCAGGAGACGACCAGGAGACGCGGAAGCGAGGAAGGGACCGAGCACGTCGAAGGGACTATAGCGTGCTTAGGATATTCGGAGTCGCAGCTTGCGGTAAGCCTAACAGCGCCTGCGAGTTGGAGGCGTTTGCTCACCAGATGCCATGTTGGATGCCTCCTCCAGCAATATCCGCCGCATCCAGATGCTCGCGGGATCGGTATTGTGGAACGAGGGCCACTGCACGGCCTCTGTGAATATGGGTAGGGGCAGAGGCGGTTCGATGATGCGCAGTGGCATTCGTTTTTCGAAGTGTCTGGCCAGTCGTAAGGGCATCGTGCCGATACGGTTCGTGTCTAACAATATGGGCGGAATCAGGCTAAAGCCCTGCACGACGACCTCAATTCGTCTCCTCAGACCGTGCTCAAGCAAAAACCATTCTTCGAGGTTCGGTCTCAGTGCTCGTCCGAACTTGGCAGTAACGTGCCCCATCGAGATGTATTTCTCGAACGTAAGCTGTCGGGATAGCTGCTTGTTCGCGCGGCATCCCACGCACACAAGGGTCTCGTCGAATAGCGTCGCCTTAGGGTGCGCACTCGACATGAACAGTTCCGGCAGAATGAGAAAGTCGACTTCGCCCCGACGGAGCAGCTCATCGGGTTCATCGGAAAATGGCAGCAATTCGAACCGCACGGCGGGAGCTTCTTGTGCCATGCGGTCCACAATTCTGCGGAAGAAAACGATCGTCATGAAATCTGAAAGAATGACCCTGAAGCGTCGACTCGACTGAGTCGGGTCGAACGCGTCGCGTGATATGATTGAGAGTTGGATGTGCAGCAGGGCCTCGCGAACCGGACCTGCAAGCGCCTCCGCGCCAGGTGTCGGGACGAGCTCGCGACCTCTCATAGTAAATAGTTCATCGCGGAAATAGGTGCGCAGCCGTGCGATCGCAGCGCTCATAGCTGGCTGGCTCAGGTTAATTTTGCGAGCCGCCGCTGTGAGGTTGCGTTCCGTCATCACGGCGTCGAGCGCAACGAGAAGATTTAGATCGAGTCCTTTGAACCGCATGTTGTCAGTCTATCCATCGTGTGGATGTGTTCTATCGAAACAATCGATTTTACCAAATTGCGGGATGTTGGATAGCAAACTGAAGTTTGAAAAAGTAACCAGGCACACCACAACGGATTTTGGTCGTTCAGGTGAGCTCAGAGGAAAGCTCCTGGACGTGCGAGCGCGCCGCCGAGTCCGTTTCATGGCCGTCTACAGGCGCGGCATGCGAGCCGTGTTGCGCCTCCGTGCGAAGTGCGCTCGTTTGGTCGGCAAGCGGCGTCCGATAAACCTTGGTATGGGGATGCCATCCGTTTCCATATTCGAGGTTTACCCGCGTACACTTGAGAGCGCTTTCAGCATCATTCTAGTGTCAGGGAATAGCGGCAGGCGCAGATTGCGGATGCCAAGAAATCCAGGCGCCTTTCCAAATGGCTCGCCTGTCCAGTGCATTCGGGGCGTGTCGAAGATGTATGAAAGCCAGTTTGACTTGATGCCGATCCCAAGCGCCGTCGATGAGGGCCGCGCGTCGATGGTCTGCCCTCAGAGATCAAAGCGAGGGACATCGATGCGACAGGAGGCGCAAAAGCTCTTTGGTGCAGGCAGGTTCTGGCTAGTCGAATCGCATCGTGGGCATCTTCCGATATATGGCACGCAGGGCATTGGCCGGATGAGGAGCGCGAACCGAGCGCTGGCTGCCTCGCGAGCATGGGGCCAGCGGCGCTGTGCAGGCGAGCAGTGCCGAGGTCCGACACAGCAAGTCCGCGCATCTCGGTTTTGATTGGCCGTTCGGCGACTAACGAGTTCACCTGACCGTCTCGCTCTTAATTCCACTGGCGCAAGGAAGCTTGCCATGAACATTGCCGTGTCCCCGGCTGCGGAACGCTCTTCTGCGCGCGCTCAAGTGCAGTGGAGCCTTCGTTGGGAGAACGAGCTGCGGCTCGCCGATCATGCCGAGCTCGCGGAGTTCTTCCGCAAGAGTTATGGGCCGACGGGCGCGTTCAATGCGCAGCCCTTTGAGGGAAGCCGAAGTTGGGCCGGCGCAAGACCGGAGCTCCGTGCAATTGGTTACGACGCGCGCGGGGTAGCGGCCCATCTCGGGCTACTACGTCGCTTCATCAAAGTTAGTGAAGTCGATCTCCTCGTAGCAGAACTGGGGTTGTATGCGGTGCGTCCGGATCTCGAAGGGCTCGGAATAAGCCACGCAATGCGCGTGATGTATCCAGTGCTGCAGGAGCTTGGCGTTCCATTCGGCTTTGGCACGGTTCGGCCGGCGCTTGAGAGACATATGACGCGACTGGTCGAAAGGCAGGGGCTCGCCACCCTGATGCATGGCATTCGCGTCCGCTCCACGCAGCCGGATGTCTATCCCAATTTATCGCCGACCCGCCTCGAGGACGTGGTCGTCGTGGTGTTTCCGCTGGGACGCTCGATAAGCGAATGGCCGGCCGGGACTTTCATCGATCGGAACGGGCCTGAGTTGTGACAGAGCATTCCACCCCATCCACTGTCCGCTGCGACTACGCTGACGTGAGCGGAAGTCGAGCTGTCTATTTGACCTTTGATGACGGGCCGAACCCATTTTGTACGCCAGAGGTGCTCGATGTGCTGGCGCAACATCGGGTTCCGGCGACATTCTTCGTCATCGGCACGTACGCGATCGAGCATCCTGACCTCATCCGACGAGTGATTGCGGAAGGGCATGAGGTTGCGAACCATACGATGACCCATCCTGATCTATCCAGATGCGGACCTGCGGAGCTACAGGATGAAGTGCTGACCGCGAGCGAGGCGATCCGTCTGGCGTGCCCGAAGGCCTCGCCCAGGCATATGCGAGCGCCTTACGGCATATGGACGCAGCAGGTGCTCGCAATGACGGCGAGCGCTGGTCTCACGGCTCTGCACTGGTCGGTCGACCCGAGAGATTGGTCCCGCCCTGGTGTTGATACAATTGTGAATTCGGTGCTGGCGAACGTTCGCCCGGGTGCAATTGTGCTCCTGCACGACGGGTATCCTCCCGATGAGGAGAGACTGTGCACCGATACAACGCTGCGTGATCAGACCACGAAGGCGCTGGCATCTCTGATTCCGGCACTACAACGGCGCGGGTTTGTAATCCGTCCACTCCCTCAACTCCACTGAACAAGAACTGGCACCCTATGGACCTGCTCGCGACAACCAGTGCTGCCGCTGTTTCAAGTTATGCGCTACTCTCGACTGTCTATAAGAGCGTGCAAGCGCTTTATGCCCAGCCGACGATCAGCTCATCGCTACAGGACAGCCTCGGACAAGCCGAGGTGGTCCTTCCCTCTGTGGACGTCATCGTGCCGTGCTTCAATGAGAATCCAAACACGCTTGCTGAATGTCTGGAGTCGATTGCCAGTCAAAACTACGCCGGAAAGATGCGGGTCTATGTGGTCGATGACGGGTCTGCAAACCGGGACGTGGTCGCGCCTGTACACCAGATATATGCCATTGATCCGAGATTCAATATCATCTTGTTGGCCAACAACGTCGGAAAGCGCAAAGCGCAGATCGCTGCAATACGCAGCTCATCCGGGGATCTGGTTGTCAACGTCGATTCCGACACGGTTCTTGCTCCCGACGTCGTCACGAAGCTTGTATTGAAGATGCATGACCCGGAAATTGGTGCGGCGATGGGTCAACTCGTAGCAAGTAATCGCAACCAGACCTGGCTGACCAGGCTGATCGATATGGAATATTGGCTCGCGTGCAACGAAGAGCGCGCGGCACAGGCGCGCTTCGGTGCCGTCATGTGTTGCTGCGGCCCATGTGCAATGTATCGGCGTTCCGCACTCACCTTGCTTCTTGATCAGTACGAAGCGCAATTCTTTCGTGGGAAGCCGAGTGATTTCGGCGAGGACCGCCATCTAACGATACTCATGCTCAAGGCGGGGTTTCGAACCGAATACGTCCCAGACGCGATAGCAGCCACAGTCGTCCCGCACAGTCTTGGGCCATATCTGCGTCAGCAGCTCCGTTGGGCCCGCAGTACCTTTCGAGATACGTTTCTTGCATTGCGCCTGCTGCCAGAGCTCGATGGATATTTGACCCTAGATGTTATCGGGCAAAATCTCGGCCCACTTCTCCTCGCCATTTCAACACTTACTGCGCTTGCACAGCTCGTGATCGGTGGCTCTATACCCTGGTGGACGGGATTGACGATTGCTGCAATGACTATGGTCCGGTGCAGTGTGGCAGCGCTTCGTGCCCGCGATTTGCGGTTTATCGGCTTCTCGCTCCACACACCGATCAATATCTTTCTTTTACTACCATTGAAGGCTTATGCGCTTTGTACATTGAGCAATAGCGATTGGCTATCCCGAAAAGTTACCAATGTGCCGGCGGAAGAGGAGAAGCAGCGTGTCATCCTGCGCCCCAATGACGGACGAGGTGCGGCTAGTGTAGGGATGGGGCCTACTGCCATTCATACTGCCATTCAAAAAGGGGGCCTCGCGGCCACGGAGAGTGTTTCCGGTCGCGAACGCTCGACTGCCTACAAATAAGTGGTCGTCTCATGAATCTGGACGCGAACCATCAGCTATTAGAGCGAGAGTTGGCTGTCGACGACCCATGGCGCCTTGACAGCAGTTCGTTCGAGCAGGAGCGATACGCGCAAATGCTCCGGATGTCGTGTGGCAACGGAGATGCTGCGTCTGCCCTCGAAGTAGGATGTGCAGCCGGTGCATTCACGGAGATGCTGGCGCCGCTATGCGAGCGACTTACCGTTGTGGATGTCATGCCGCAGGCAATCGAGCGAGCGCGACTGCGGACCAGTAAGTGGTCACATAATACTTGGGTGACCTGCGACATTCAGCGGTTCTCGACCACTGAGCAGTTCGATTTGATTGTCGTGGCCGAGGTTCTTTACTACCTCAAAGACGTGAGGGAGATGCATGCGGCTATCTGCAACCTGGTGAGTATGCTTGCGCCAGGTGGCACTCTGATTTTCGGGTCTGCGCGTGATGAACTATGTCAACGCTGGGGGCATGCTGCTGGTGCAGAAACTGTGATCGCTCTCTTTAAGGAGAGCCTATCGGAGGTCGAGCGTCGGCACTGCTGCACCGGATCGGCAAACGAAGACTGCTTGATCGTCCGGTTTCGGAAGCCAGGCGCCTCGTCGGAACAATCAAACGTCGGTCATTAGGCCAGGAGCACGTATGCGCATCTGCGGAATAAAGCTGACACATGACGGAGCAATTGCTGTCGTCGAAGACGGTCGGCTTCTTTTTTGTGTTGAGCAAGAGAAGCGCGGCAACAGTCTACGCTATCAGTCCGTCGACAATCTCGATGCAGTCGTGCGCGCCTTGGCGGAGCATGGCCTGGAGCCGCGGGATATCGATCAGTTCGTCATTGACGGCTGGGACGGAGAGAGTGAATCGCAGTTCCAGCTCCTAAGCGGAGCGGTGCAGGTCGCGCTAAAAGGCGCGCCATATGTCGAGAGTCATGCTGAGGGCCTCCTTGATCCGGTCGACGGCGTTGGCCTCCTCCTCGGAGGCAAGGAGTTTCCATATAAGAGCTACCCGCATGTCACAGGCCATGTCGCGTCGGCATATAGCACCAGTCCCTTTGCAGCCGAGGGACAGCCCTCGTTCTGTCTGGTATGGGATGGCTGTATCTTTCCACGTCTTTACTATGTCGAACCGCGCGGAGCTCGGTTCATCGGATCGCTGTTTCCGATGATTGGCCACGCCTATGCTGCCGCGGGCCTTCACTTCGGGCCATACCGGCAGCCGAACCGCTCCAATTGGGATCTGGGCATCGCCGGCAAGCTGATGGCTTACATCGCTCTTGGCTCCGTTGATGAAAGCATCGTGGAAGTGTTTCAGGAGCTTTATGAAACACGCTTGGCGGCCGACACGGAGCAGGCTCGCCGCTACCGCGAAGACATCAACAATGCGGAATCGTCTCTTGCAGCTATGCACGCGTTCTTCGAGGCAAGCGCATTGCGCCTGGCCACCAAGCGAGCGGAGGACGTCCTCGCCTCGTTCCATGTGTTTCTGGAACGTCTTCTTGTTAGGGAAATCGCGCTGCTTCTGCTGAGATATTCGTCGCTTCCGGGAGCGCGAAATCTATGTGTCGCCGGAGGTTGCGGTCTCAATATCAAATGGAACAGCGCGCTTCGCGCGACGGGATTATTCGATGATGTCTGGGTGCCCCCGTTTCCGAATGACAGCGGCTCGGCAATCGGCGCGGCGTGCGGAGCCATGGCAGCGCAGGATGGCTTCGGGCCATTGCAATGGTCAGTTTACAGTGGTCCTGCCCTCCAGGAGAGCGAGGTTCCGCCGGAGTGGGAGGCCGTACCTTGCAGTCTGAGTGAACTTGCGTCGATTCTTGCCGACAATAAGCCCGTCATCTTTCTTTCCGGGTGCGCCGAACTTGGGCCGCGGGCGTTGGGGGGTAGAAGCATTCTTGCAGCCCCAGCATGCCCTTCAATGAAGGATCATCTCAATGAGATCAAACGTCGCGAGCACTTCCGACCAGTGGCGCCGATCTGTCTTGAGGATCGGGCGCCGGAGATCTTCAGCCCGGGCACGCCAGATCCTTACATGCTGTTCGATCACCAGACCCGGGCGAATTGGCGCGACAAGGTCCCGGCGGTCGTCCACCTTGACGGCTCGGCGCGGCTGCAGACAATTTCCCGCAACTCTCCTCACGAAATTGCTGCGCTTCTCGTCGAATTTGAGCAACTCACGGGCATTCCGCTGCTCTGCAACACGAGCGCCAACCTCCACGGAAGAGGATTCTTTCCGGACGCTGCGGCAGCTTGCCAATGGGGGCGTGTCGACCATGTTTGGTGCGAGGGCATGCTCTGGAGCAAAACGGTCGCCAAGAAGCCATCGTCCACGGAACGACTTCTGTCAGCCTAAGATGAACATGTCCACTGTGGCGATCGACCTTGCCGGTGTAAAGAAGTCATTTGGCGACAAGCTTATCGTCAACGACCTGTCGTTCTCGGTTGCGCGCGGAGAGTGCTTTGGACTGCTTGGGCCGAATGGAGCTGGCAAGAGTACGATTGCGCGCATGCTCCTCGGCATGATTTCGCCCGACGGAGGCAAGATTACAGTCCTCGATGAGCCTGTGCCTTCCCGCGCGCGTGCGGCGCGTGTGCGCGTCGGGGTGGTGCCGCAGTTCGACAACCTTGAGCTCGAGTTCACTGTGCGAGAGAACCTGCTTGTGTTTGGCCGCTATTTCGGCATGAGCGCTCGCAGGATCGGGGCGGTTGCACCCTCGCTGCTTGAGTTTGCGCGCCTTGAAAGCAAAGCGGACGTGCGTGTCTCCGAGTTGTCCGGTGGCATGAAGCGGCGGCTGACGCTGGCGCGTGCCCTGATTAATGATCCAGATCTACTCGTGATGGACGAGCCGACCACTGGGCTGGATCCGCATGCACGCCACCTGATGTGGGAACGCCTGCGGGCCCTGCTAGCGCGTGGCAAGACGATCCTCTTGACCACTCACTTCATGGAAGAGGCCGAGCGCCTGTGCGATCGGCTATGCGTGCTTGAGAGTGGATGCAAAATCGCCGAAGGCAAGCCAGACGCCTTGATCGACGAGCATATCGGCTGCAACGTGATCGAGATCTATGGCGGTGATGTCAATCAACTACGAGAGCTGATCAGGCCTTATGCGCGCCATATCGAAGTGAGTGGAGAGACGCTCTTTTGTTACGCGCCATATCCGGAGCAAGTCCGCGTGCACCTGCGCGGGCAAGCGGACCTTCGCGTACTGCAGCGCCCCGCGAATCTCGAAGACGTGTTCTTGCGGTTGACCGGGCGCGAGATGGAGAAATGAGCGATGGATGAAGGTTATGCATCGTTGATGCCGGCTAACGCGTACAACTGGATCGCGGTATGGCGACGAAACTTCCTGGCATGGAGGAAAGTCGCGCTTGCATCGATTCTCGGCAATCTCGCAGACCCCATCACCAATCTGTTGGGCCTTGGCTTTGGCCTCGGACTCATCGTGGGACGGGTTGAGGGGACTTCGTACATTGCCTTTCTGGCGGCTGGTATGGTCGCAATCAGCGCGATGACATCAGCGACCTTTGAAACGCTGTATGCGGCCTTTGCTAGGATGGGTGTCAAGCGCACCTGGGAGGGAATTCTGTTCACACAGCTCACGCTCGGAGATATCGTTCTAGGTGAGTTGGTGTGGGCGGCCAGTAAGTCCGTTCTAGCCGGGACAGCAATCGGGATTGTCGCTGCCGCGCTGGGTTATGCATCCTGGTCGTCCATTCTTTGTGCGATACCAACAGTCGCCCTTACCGGCCTTGTCTTCGCCAGCCTGGCAATGGTCGTCATATCTCTTGCGCCAACTTACGATTACTTCGTGTTTTACCAGTCGCTCGTCCTTACGCCCATGGTGTTTCTCTGTGGCGCGGTCTTTCCGACGAGCCAACTGCCCGACTCATTTCAGCATTTTGCCAGCTTGTTGCCGCTCGCACATTCGGTCGACCTTATTCGTCCAACGATGCTTGAGCGCGGCGCCGACAGTGCCGCCCTGCACGTAGGTGCGCTCTGTGTTTACGCGGTCTTGCCATTTCTCGCGTCGACAGCACTATTTCGGCGGCGCCTGCTGCGTTGACGTGAGTTGAGCGAAAGGGAGAAAGTCAATCGATGCAGTGTCATGAGTCCTTCCGCGGTAGCTCGCGAGCGGCCTGGTCTGTTACAGCGGCTTCTGCAACGGCCTTAAGAGGCCGTGATCAAGCCAGCTCTATGGCCGCCTGTTCGGTCCGTCTGCATCGGACGCCAGCACCCTATTTCTGAGCGCCTGTCGCTACGCGCCGAGACAGACCTTGCAAAGTCGTGTTGTGCTGTCTGGCCCCGCAGCGGCGGAGCGTGACTGTATAGGTTAGTTCGGTGGGACGGCAGTTGGCCTTCCCCTCATGACGATGGAGAACGGGATGTTGTGCCCGGGACTGAGTTGTGACCTTGATAAAATCCATGAAAGCTCTCCGGAGCTGCCGAATAGATCTGTTCACGATGGCGCTGCGGTTCTTGTGCAGGATCACCGCGTAATTGCTGCTGTCGAAGACGAGCGCCTCAACTGTGTCAAGCCATCCAACAAGCTCCCTAGCAACTCGATCCGATACTGCCTGTCTACCGCAGGAGTCGAGCTCGGGGAGATCGACCGCATCGCGTTCTACGCGACTGAAGCTTATTGCAAAACCACGCTCGAGCGTCCTGTTGTGTTTCAGCCGGTTACGTTGGACGCCAAACTGTTGCTGCGGCAGCTGCTGGCAGGGGAGTTCGGGGCAGAGATCGATCCGTCCCGAGTCCTTGGTGAAGCACCACGAAGCGCATGTGGCCACGCCTCCTATGCCTGCATGTGAGGGGACCATTCCATCCGACGCACAGGGAGTATTGGGCATCGGACTTCGGGCAGGTAGATGCAACACCGCTAAAGAAAGGACAGAAAGTGTTGAGAGGACGCGGCCATCACGGATAGCCCTGCTATGAAGTTCTACCGACGCAGATCGCCGGAACCGCAATTTCAGACTGTGACGCCGGGCGAGAAGAGACCCGAGATGTCTGTATCGATGTCTTTTGTCCAACCAGGAGCGCGCGAAAAGGCAATCGAGATGGTTAGCGGTGCGATGAATGATCGGTTCGTAGTGTCCCGGCGGCGTACGGGTTTTGGCGACTGTCTGTGGTCCCTGGCGGCAGCTTGGCGTTTTGCAAAGCAGACAGGGCGGACGCTAGCCATCGATTGGCGGGGGTCTTGCTATCTTGATGAACCATTCACCAATGCCTTTCCGGTCTTCTTCGAACCGGTTGAAGACATTGCCGGCGTGCCGGTGATTTGCGACGACGACATCAACAAACGTTCGTTTCCGGGACCATTCTTTCCGGTATGGTGGAACAAGCCGTCTATCGATTGCGTCTACCGCCCGGACGAGCAGATCTTCCTTGAACGCGACCAACTCGATCAACTGTTCCAAAGTCAGAGCGATAGTGACGCTAACACGGTTGTGTGTGATGCCTGCCTGATGTGGCGCTGCGATCAGGAGGCGGAGCGAGAGATCTTTCGGAGCATCAAGCCGCGAGCTGCAATTCAGGCTCGGATTGATGCTATCTACCGCGAGCACTTTGAGCCGTACAGCGTGATCGGCATTCATGTCCGGCATGGCAACGGTGAGGACATTATGGGGCATGCTCCCTACTGGGCGGACGCGGAGCGCGCCTTTCGACAGGTCTGTAATGCCATTGACAAGGCGAGGGCGTTACCACATGCGAAGCCTGTGAGGGCGTTCCTATGCACGGACAGCGCGCTCATCCTTGAGCAGATGTCGGCAATACTTCCCGATGTTTTTACGATTCCAAAACAGTTCCAGGCGCCTCACGCCGGCCCGTTGCACAACGCCGCCCTCGGAGCCGAGGGTGGCTTTTCTGCCCTCACTGAGATGTATCTCCTTGCGCGCTGCGACACGGTGATCCGTTTTCCCCCAACGAGCGCCTTCACGCGCTATGCGCGTCTCTTTGCTCCACGCGTTATAGAGTTCGAGTTGAACGATCCGAGCAGGTTGATCTTGGTCGAAGACAACTCGCAAGAGCTCGTAACTTCATGAAAGTTGTAGCGCGCTTGATTGACCTGATTGTCGCTCTTTGCATCCAAGAGTACTGCCAGTTCTTGTACAGGCAACAATCGTCTGCCCAACGTGATGCTGTTGGCGAGAACTTGCAGCGAAGAGCGGAACGAAGCGACGGCCGGGTGCCCTGGCTTGAGCCATGACGTCGATAACAACCGCCCTAAAGTGCTGCGCAGCGTTAATCAGACGGAACACGTCGTCGTCATGCTTCGGTAAGCGACAAATCGGAGCTGATCAGTGCTCGAGCGTGGATGAACATATCAGTTCGCCAGCTCGTGCCTGGAGCCAACCCGTCCAGCGATATCCCGAGTTCTGCCCAGGGGTGCGACAAACAGAATCGACGAATGACAAATCTGACGTGCGAGGCGGGTACGTCAGTTTTGGAGTTAGCACGGCAAAATGTCCGTGGTCGCTCCCGAGCGGTCGTTGACTTCGGTGAGGCGGCGACAAGCCGCAGCTCATTCGGTTGCGCGATCAAGAAAGCGAGCGCGGTCCGTCCCCTGTGATGAAGCAGGCGAGTGTGCTAGAGAGCTTACGTAGCTGATTTGCCATTGTTGTCACAAAGCACACCCACGGCTGTCTGAAATCGGCCAAGTGTTCGGCGTGCGCGACGTTAGGACGCAAAATGGAGGTGATTTATCTGCACCGCAGTGGCGCAAATCCTGCTAATCGTCCGCTGGCCTAGCAGTAGAGGAGGCGGCCTTGGATCTCGATCTGCCGAATGACAATCTGATTAGAGAGCCGCTGGCCGAAACACATTTGGGTTGCCTCGTTTACGCCGATAAAGCGCGTGATAATCGTAGAGAACAAAAGACGATGTTGCTCACCGGGGCATCGCGCGGAATTGGTCATGCCACTGCCAAGCTGTTCTCGGAGGCGGGCTGGCGTGTCATTTCTTGCGCGCGCCAACCTTTCGACAGCGAGCGATGCTCCTGGGAGGCAGGGAATGACGATCATTTCCAGATCGACCTCAGCAATCATCGAATGCTGCCGCGTGCGATCACCGAGGTCAAGAAGCGCTTGGCTGGTGCGCCCTTGCACGCGCTGGTGAATAATGCCGGGGTCTCGCCGAAAACGCCCACTGGCGATCGGATGACGTCGCTGACCACGTCAACCGAGACCTGGATGGGGGTGTTTCATCTTAATCTGGTAGCTCCGATCCTGCTGGCGCAGGGTCTGTTTGACGAGCTAAGAGCCGCGTCAGGAGCAATCGTAAATGTGACTTCAATAGCAGGCTCACGGGTGCACCCATTCGCCGGTAGCGCCTATGCGACGTCGAAAGCGGCGCTTGCGAGCCTCACACGCGAGCTGGCCTATGATTATGCGCCGCATGGCATTCGCGTGAATGCGATCGCACCCGGCGAAATCAAGACCGACATGCTATCGCCGGACACGGAAGCCCGTCTCGTGCCAAGTATCCCGCTGCGCAGAGTGGGGACCCCGGATGAAGTGGCCAAGGTCATCTTCTTCCTGTGCTCGGATGCGGCGAGTTATGTCACGGGAGCCGAGGTGCCGATCAATGGCGGGCAGCATTTGTAAAGCCGCCGCTCTGGCGACGCAGCTGACGTGTCCTGCAGCGGCACGTATGTTCTCCGCTGACGACGCGCACGATCCGCAAAAAGTGAAACGAGGGCACATTGCAAGTTTCGTGTCGTGCCATAATAAGGTGTCACGGTTCTATGTCATCCCGTCAACACGTGGGGCTAGATCAGAGAGTGACATGCAAAACGAAGCTCGCCAATCCCAGCATGACTCCAGGGAGGATAATCAAGACAACGGAGACAGGCTCATGCTGCATATCCCATCCTCGGGCGAACGACCTACCTCGCAACCGGAGCCGGAGGGTAATCCCTCGGGGCAGCCGTCGTATGAGAGCGCGCTGGCCGGCATCTTCGAAATATCGAAAGTAGTCAGCGCTCCTGATCGGCTCGAAGTCACGTTGGCCAAGGTCCTTGGCCTGCTGCAATCGTTTGTGCAGATGCGACACGGCATCGTCTCACTATTCCGCGATGACGGCATCCCGGAAATTACCGTTCGCGCCAGCTGGAGCGAAGGCAGTGACGAACGTTACCGCACGTGGCTGCCGCAGAATGCAATCGCCCAGATCGTAGCGACAGACGGGCCTCTTGTTGTCGAGAGCGTAGCCGGCGAGCCGGCCTTCAGCGCTGCCGACCGGGAGCTTCTCGGCGCCTCCGACAGCGTGCGCGTATCGTTCATTGGGGCTCCTATTCGTATCGAAGCGAGGGTCGTTGGTACGCTGACGGTAGACCGTATCCAGGACGATAGTTCCAGTCTTCGGCTCGAGTACGATGCGCGGCTGCTCGCTATGGTCGCCGACTTGGTGGGACAAACAGTGAAGCTACATCGCTTGTTCGCCTGCGATCGCGAACGATTTTTAGTGGACAAAGACCAGCCACAGAAGGTAGTTGAGCTTGGGGTGGTCGCTCGCGAGCGCAAGAAGCTTCACGCCCACGGGATTATTGGCGACAGCGCCGCGCTGAGCGGGCTGCTCGAGAAGATTGCGGTTGTAGCCAAATCGAACAGCACGGTTCTGCTGCGTGGCGAATCCGGCACCGGCAAGGAGCTCGTAGCCAAGGCAATTCACGAGTCCTCGTCCCGTGCTAAACGACCGTTCGTTAAACTGAATTGCGCGGCGCTGCCCGAGACGGTCCTGGAATCGGAATTGTTTGGCCATGAGAAAGGTGCCTTTACCGGTGCGGTCAGCTCGCGCAAGGGGCGCTTCGAGCTTGCTGACAAAGGGACGCTATTTCTGGATGAGATCGGAGAGATCTCAGCTCCGTTCCAGGCGAAGTTGCTGCGAGTTCTGCAAGAGCAGGAGTTCGAGCGCGTCGGCAGCAATCACACGATTAAGGTCGATGTTCGAGTCATAGCTGCGACCAATAAGAACCTTGAAGAGGCTGTGGCAAGGAGCGACTTCCGCGCGGACCTCTACTATCGTATTAGCGTAGTTCCCTTGTTGTTGCCGCCGCTGCGCGAAAGACGCACTGATATTCCGCTGCTAGCCAGAGAGTTCCTCAGAAAGTTCAACAGCGAGAACGGCCGTACGCTCACCCTGGAGGCGAGTGCGATCGATGTACTGATGAACTGCGGGTTTCCGGGAAATATTCGCGAACTCGAAAACTGCATCGAGCGAACAGCGACGCTGTGTACCGGGCCGTCGATTGTGAGAAGTGACTTTGCATGCTCCCAAGGCCAGTGCCTTTCCATGATGCTCTGGAAAAGCACATCGAACGACAAGACCGACGTGGCGGTACCCATGCAGCCGATGCCTGCAAAGTCCATCATTCCGCTAGCTCAAACGACGTTGCCACCGCAGTCTGTCTGCGAATCGGCCCCACTGGCACCTGCCGGCACAGTTCTCGTTGGTGGTTCGAGCATGACCGATCGCGAGCGTGTCATTGCGGCCATGGAAAAATCTGGCTGGGTGCAGGCCAAGGCAGCGCGCCTACTCGGACTAACCCCGCGCCAAATCGGCTATGCGCTGCGAAAATACGGAGTTGAGATAAAGCGGTTCTGAAGAACCACATCCGCCGGAACTTCTGCTGCCAAACAGATAGTTGAAGAATGATTCCGAAGAGGCAATCTACGCCCTCTGAAGGGAATGGGCCGGCCTGCGGCGACGACGTGGCGCGCGCGCAACATGGATTTGTGCGCCATGAGTTACAGAGCCTCACCTGCGCACCATACAATCGCGAACCGTCGGTAGCTCGAACATGTAATAAGCTATTATCCCTATTCTGCGGACGTGTGAGCGGCAATGCTTAACCGTCGATCGGTCCGATGCCCGCAGGTGGTTCGCGGCAGTTAGCCTGCGAGCATTCCTTGCGTCTCTCGGCTGGCGTGACGAGCGGAACCGCGTTGTTGGTGCCCTGACTTGTGTCGGCATTCGTTCGTCAGGAAGAGCGGGCTGGAGCGACTTATCGCCCGTTTTAAGCCCTTGTGACAGCGAGCCGATTCCGAAACGGCGGCGATGGTACAACACTTGCTGTTCTCTTCGTAGCTATCGCAACTGTTGGAGCAACATCGTGCACAATGTCGTCTGCATCAAACAGGTTCCGGACTCGGCGCAAATCCGTGTTCACCCCGTGACCAATACAATCATGCGCCAGGGAGTGCCGACCATCATCAACCCATATGACCTCTTCGCGCTCGAGGCCGCGCTGGAGGTGCGCGATCGATTCGGCGGCGAAATTACCGTGCTTACCATGGGACCGCCATCGGCAGAAGAGTCCTTGCGAAAGGCGCTGGCTTATGGTGCTGATCGCGCCGTCCTACTCACCGATCGCTGCTTTGCGGGCTCCGACACACTGGCCACAACGTATGCACTTGCAACCGCCATCCGGAAAATCGGTAAGGACTATCGCCCGACGAATCTCATTTTCACGGGAAAGCAGACCATCGACGGCGATACTGCGCAGGTAGGGCCCGGCATCGCAAAGCGAATGGGCGTAGTGCAGCTAACTTACGTCGCGAAGATCCGATCCTTGGACCTCGCCGCTCAAACGATTGAAGTGGAACGACGCTGCGAAGGAGGTGTGCAGGTGTTGCAAACCAAATTGCCGTGCCTCGTCACCATGCTTGAGGCGACTAATCAGATCCGGCGCGGCGCGATGGCGGATGCCTTGCGTGCAGCGCGTGCCCAAATCGTGAAATGGAGCGCGCAACAAGCCGGTGTCGAAGACACCTCCAACTGCGGCCTCAAGGGCTCGCCGACGGTCGTTAAGCGTGTGTTCGCTCCCTCTGCGCGGGCCGAGAGGGCGGCGCTGGTTGAGGCCGCTGAGCAACCGGCGCAGGCGTTGATAGACGCAATTTTCTCGCTTCAACCGAAGCTCGAACCCGATCTTGCGGCACTTGCTCGTGACGCTCGATCCGGAGAGTCCAGGCCATGATAGTGGATACGCCCGAGGAATGTATCACCGCCGCACCCGTGTCGGAGAGCGCACAACAAGTGCCGACGCATCTCGGCCAGCTACCAATAGCGTCTGCCAATGGTATCCGTCGATATCGCGAGCAGCGGGGCCGCATGTTCCGTAGACCACGTTATGCTACAACGGAGTCGCGCGGGATTGTCGGGGCACAGACAAAGGGGCCTGCGCATGTTCCAGGGTCCCGTTCGGCCGTGTTGGAGGTCGTGGAAGGCCATTGCTTCTCACGTAAGGGGCACGAGCCAAGACTGAATAGTCAGCGACCCGGGTCACCGTACTAGCGCTGCCGTCTGCACGCACAAAGCGCTGTCGCTGGCTTCGGAGCGCAGAGTCAACCTATGCGTCGCCTTTGAAGCAATCTCCGCGATTGAGCAGACCTGTACGCATTTGAGCGGCCGCTGGCTCTTCGCTGTTTGCTTTCTGACAGCGGCGCGCAGGCTCTGAAGTTCGATACACTCGCAATGAGGAGGCGTCACGACCGTTTTATCAACTTGGTCAGATCCTGCGGAGCGAATTCAACAGTTGGCATGATGATTGCTGTGAGCCACCAAGAACTTAGAGGCGGTCATCGCGAACGCGAAGAACGGGCGAGGGTCTCTGTGAGATGCTTTGTGCCGCCAGCAGCGGTATGACACCAGCCTCCAAAGGACTTAAGAGCATCATAGGTACAAATTGGAGACTACAATTCTGTCCCAGGCTGACAGCGGTTCGACGAAATGGCGGGAGCAGCAACCGCGAGGCTTTGATCCATTCGCCCAACATCGCGAAAGCTGCAAGCGCGCCGAGCGGCCAGGCACGCCACTCGCGCACGCGACATTAGCATCAAAATGGCGTGGGCGGCGCAGTATCCATTATGAGTCTCCGCGCGAATGCTGGTCGTGGCGGGCGTTGCGGCGTCGGACTGCTCGTGGACGGGAATCCGATCGGATTCCCGCCGCTCCAATACTGAACGCATTCCTTCAATGCTCATGAGTTGGACTGAGCATGGCGCTGTCTGCCATCGCGAAGGAAACTACCGAAAGTTCGCCTGGAAGGTGAACGCGATCATTGGCCCTTCGAAGCCGATGAAACCCAGGACGGTTAATGGTTGGCCCGGACACGAAGTTGCTCCGTCAGGGACCGTTCGCTTCTCATCTGCAGGGGTCACATGACATCTCAAGCGTCTCGAGCTGCAGCGGATCAGCCTCCGAAGATATGCTGCGAGTACCTGACCGAGCAAGCGCGAGCCTTGTTCGGCCCGCATCCGTTCGCCGCGCAGATGTCCGAAGATCAGGTAGCCAGTCTGCTGCCCGAATATCTGGCGATGTCACAGGCGTTCCCGTACCTGCAGGCGGGGTCCCAAAGGGACCTCATATTTGATGCAATGCATCACAATCGGGATATTGCGCGAGACATTGAGCTGACCAGCGTGGTCGCGAACTTTATCTGTTGGGATGAGACCGGTGGCCATGGCCGAATTCTCCAGGGGGGCAAGGCCGCGCTACCGGATATTCTGTTGACGAAAAACTTTCACTCCAACCTGTTGAAAAAGGATGCCTCCCAACTACTCGGCCGAGCAATACTGCCCAACTATACCTCTAGGACGAAGCAGTACCTGCATTCTCTCTATGCCGGATTGTCCTCGAAAGACTCCCTCGTTCGTTGCGCTTACATGGTAGCTTTTGAGCTACATGCTGCGGACATGATCCAGTCGCTGTGGACCACTCTGGCCAAAACCTTTAAAGCGCAGCCGGACGATCTTGAGTATTTTCGCAGCCATGTCGGCGGAGAAGATCCCGCGGAGAAGTACCACGGAGAAATGACAGGCCGGCTGATTGGTGAACTTGTGCAGCCTGACCGTAGTGGTCGCTTTTTGGATGAATTCTTTAGAGCCTATCGGATCAGCGTCCAGTGGTGCCGCGATCTCATCGGAATTGCGGCGCGCACGGGAGATGATCACTCGGAGATCCAACATCATGGCCGTTGCCATTGTGGCTCTATCAAGTTCTACGTCAGAGCGCCGCGAGAGCTCTCTGGAGTTCGATGCAATTGCTCGATTTGTCAAATGTCTGGGTTTATCCACTTGCTCGTAACTGGCGATAAGCTACGCATCGAGCGCGGTGAAGAATTTCTCACTACGTATCAGTTCAACAAGAACATTGCTCGGCACACGTTTTGCCGGCTCTGTGGGGTAAAACCATTCTATAGGCCGAGGTCGAACCCATCCGGGTTCAGCGTGAATATTCGATGCCTGGATAGAAGCACGATCGCACGCGTAAGAATAACCGAGTTCGATGGCGAGCATTGGGAGCAAGCATTCGTCTCAATGCACCAGGACCCGGAGTCCTGCTTCGAAGATCAAAGGAGTGAGCTCGCATGGCGCGCACAATGAGTGATAAATCCCGCCTGCTTTCAGAAGAAGTGCTGACAAAGTACCGCGTAGAGCTGTTGGTAAAGGGGACGGCCGTGATCGCTCCCCAGATATTGTTCACCCAAGCCGACTTGGCCAAGATCGATCAGCTGCAGGCTGAGATTCCGGAAGAAGAAGTGCGGGAGGGAGATGCCGGCGACTTCCACAGCGTCTTTGTGAAGCGCGTGAGGGTAGCTCCACCCGGCCACAGGCCTAGCAACGTGAGTGGTACAGCTTCAGGGCAGATCATGGAGCTAATTGAAAGTAAAGACCGCAGCTTCGCGCTGAGACAGATCTTCGGGGCATCCTCAGATTACGTGGTTCGCCGATGCCAAATGCATCGTATGCCGCCCGGGTCCTTTGTTGGCATCCATTTGGATGCGGAGAGTGATCCGGATTTCGAGTACTCGGTGATTGTGCAGCTAGCGAGAGACTTCGACGGGGGGGAGTTCGTGGTATATCCTACTAGGCACGAACAGCACGTATTCCGACCGCCATTTGGCGCCGTGCTTGTCACAACCTGTAAGGTCCGGCATGAAGTAAAGCCGGTGTCGAGCGGGGAGCGCCGATCTCTCGTCTACTTCTGTTCAAAACGCGGCGGCGCGAACCGCCGGATCATCGAAAGTTCCGGCGCTCGGCTATGAGGTAGCGCGCCTGATATGGTTCTCTGAGAATCGGGTGGCGGGCGAGTTCTCCGGGAACTTATTTCATTTCTCATCTTGTGGTCAGCTGTTGTCGTAAGGTCTGCGACAATTCTGGTCGGAAGCCTTGCTTAACATTGATCCATGTATAGGCCACTACGCGCCTCCGAGCAAAGATTGCTCGGTGATTGTGGCCATCTTCGTCGCTAGGGTGAGACCAGGGAGGCGCGTCGGCGCTGCGCGATGGTGTATCCCGGACGGCCTGGGTTTTCGCAAGCGGTAGTGGCGAGCCTCTCGCGTTTCGAGATGCGTCTCTTACCGAGCTGTCAAGGCCGGGCACGCATCAGGGCCGGGTTCAAGGAGCGTACTGCCAAGCCTGATGTGGACTCTCTTCTGAGATTTGGACGATGGCTCGCGTAGAACCAGAAGAAGGGCATAGCCGCGTGTCTACGACACTGGCAGCGATGCAGCAGAGTTCAAAACTCCGGCGAGCGGGTCATCCTTGCC
Organism: Bradyrhizobium sp. USDA 336; assembly: GCF_044908355.1. NCBI lineage: Bacteria > Pseudomonadati > Pseudomonadota > Alphaproteobacteria > Hyphomicrobiales > Nitrobacteraceae > Bradyrhizobium > Bradyrhizobium sp. USDA 336. The sequence goes on from NZ_JBIYDC010000002.1 coordinate 7,854,389, forward strand.
GCACTCCGTCGTCTGAGCGCCTCGCGGGCGGACACGCATCGTCGCAAGCCAGGCGAATCCCTCCGCCGATGAAACCGACCTCTTGAGAGTATGCAAGTCGCCTATCATCAAGGAAAATAAGTGGCACAGCTCAGCTGGTCAGAAGTATGCTACTGGTATTGGCAGCCTCAATGAGCATCTGCGTAAGAGCTCTAGGCCAGGCATCGCTGTTCAGCTTTGCGATCAGCCGGTTGACGAAGGTCTCACTCGCCATAACCCTCACCCGAAGATCGGTTCCGCGCTGTTTCACTTGCAAAGTCACTGGTTGCAAGCGCAGCCGCTTGAGCATGACTCTAATATTCTGCAACGTGGGATTGATGGACGCAATGCGCCTGGCCGATGCCGTTGCGCAGGATAGCCCGTTGCAGCGAGCGGTCAGCTGGGCGAGAAATATGTCCCGCGCAGGGGCACGATCAGGATCCGACGTTTGGCATTAGCGATCACAGCCTAGCCTCTCGCCGTGTCCGGCGTTGAAGCGAGGGCAGCCGGCCGCAGCGCCGAACCCATTTGCTCTGACTTTGCTCCCTTTTATCTAGGGGCTGAGAAAGCGCTGCTTTGGAACGGGGCAGTGAATTGAGCGTGTGAGATGTTCTCCCTAGGAACTCAAAAGTCGGTGTTGCTGATCGTGGGCCGCGGTCCTGTCGGGCGCAATCACAACGCACTCCACGGTACCAGCCTCCTCGTCGGCGGCAAGCGGGATCACGCCCGCCTTACGTGTGCGGTCGAATAGGAATCCTTCTTTGAAGAAGCGATCATGCGCCGCTTGAAAGGATGGCGATCGCACATTTCTTACAGATAGAATAACGTTGCGGCTGGAATAGTCGAAGCCGAGCAGCCGGATCGCAATGTTGTGTAACACCGATCCGCCACCCCAGCGGCCGTTCGCTTCATTGAACAGCAACCGTCCGTCTTTTGTGAAAATGGCGTCGATGTTGATCATTCCGCGATAGCCCAGGTCTCTCGCTAGTGCCACAAATCGGTAGGCATGCTCCTGGGCAGTCAACCATTGCTCGTTCTCCAGGTCGCTTGGAAGCTCAAGCCCCGTCCAGGTGAGAGCCCGTTCGGACCGATCTGTGCTTTTACGCAGGCGTATGTTTCCACTGTTGATAAAACCGATTGATGCATCATCCTGGATTGCATACTCGAGATAAAATAAAGATCGGGCCAAGTGGTATGATTCCACGACCAGCGTCTTACACGATGCTGTTGTGATCTCAGAGTAAAGCGCGTCAGGATCAAGCGACGGCCACGAAATCATCCGAGTATCTCTGGCTCCAGGTAGCGGATCGCTTTTGCTGCCGGTCAAGATGACATTTCCGACTCCTCCAGCTCCATTATCCAACTTTACAATGACCCTGCCGGTCTCGGATTTGAGGGCAGTGACCGCTTTGAATAGTCCATTTGGGTCCGTCGCGACACATCCATGAGGGAGCGGAAGTGCGACGCTTGTTGCCAATTGACGGAAGTGGCTCTTGCGATTCAAAAGATCAGGCCCGCGCTGCAGAGCGAAGTCGTCCCCGGTCTTCGATATGCCAAGTTTGGCCGCCAAGCGTGCGACACCTTCAGTAAAGTAGCAGGGATACAATCGCCAGGCGGATTTCTGACGAATATGTCTTTTGAGCCGCTCGACAACGGGCTGGGACAGCAACGTGCAATCATCGAGAATCGTCGATTGGCGGCTCGCAGGTACAACAAGGCGAAGACTCGATGCATCGAAATCGAGCGTCGCGCCAATGAAGGATAACAGATCCGCCGGGATCACTACCGGGGAGACGATCAGGTCGCCCTCCTGAGCAAACCACGCTGAACGGTATGCCGAGCTGGCGGCCAGCGAACGTTGAGCCTTTGTTAGATGGGCGCCCGACATCTGAGGCGTACCGGCATTCATAATTAGGATCCGCGGCATTCGCGACCTCCGGGCATCTGGACTTGATCAGGATGGGATGGTCATGGCAAGCATGACAGCCTTGCCACCCCACCGTCCGGGTGTTTCAACTTGCTGCTCCAGCATGCCATGCAATAACGTCAGATGCCGCGCTGGTCACGCGGAGTAAGACGCCGGGTCACTTCGAAAACCTGCGCAGGCCCACCATCTGTCACACCTTTGCGCGATCGAGACGCCACGTGCGGGAAAGCAGCTTGAAGGTAGCGGGTTCGGCGAACTGATTTTGTGCGCTGCTGCGCCAGAGGAGGGGCTTGCGTCAGCTTCAGGAAAGCAGCGCCATCTAGGTGCTTCGGATTGAATTCTACCTCGATCAATTCTGTCGTTATCGGCTCTCTGGCGGGGCGGTACGCGACCGCCACTTCGTCCAGATCCGAAATGCCCCACCATTGAAAGTTACGTGCTACCCTTAGCGCCGCAATCGGAACTCGCTGCAAAGCCCTCTCGACCGATGGGCCATCGGGCATAAGGAGCATGACCATCGACCGGTCCGCGGATCGCAGCTGAGGCATCCGAAGTCCTTCCACACCCATGTAGGTAACACCTCAAGAGCCTACGATTTAACGTTACGTCAGATTCAAGCCCCTTTTTGCGGGCCAATGAGAACGTGGCCAAGCTCATGCTGCCCGAAGAGGGCCCCCGAGGGGCTGGTGTCGCAAGCATTCAGCGCTGCCCTGAGGGGGAAGCTTGTGGCTGAGGCCTTGGAGGAGCGATCCGGCGAACGCGCCGGCGGCGTGTCCAACGCATGACCCCAGTCGGCCAGTTTGGACGAAATGTAGAGTTGGTCAGGGTGCGTATGCAGGCCATCACCATCGATGGCCAGTCCGCGGCGAGATGAGCGGCGCTGAGCAATCGCCATCGGAATCACCGCTGAACGAGCGAGCAGCTCGAAGCCAAGCTTGGCCGCAAGCTTTTTGAGCGTGGGCATAGAGCGCAACGCCGGCCTGCCAGTGTCTCTCCGTGTGTAAACGGCATCCGGACCTAATGTTCTCTCAGGAGAACACGCCGCTTTGCCTCCAGAAGATGCCCATCCAGCGTCTCGTGCAGCGCACGCCGCAGCTCCGGCGGGATCGAGCTATCTGTATCGATCAATTCCCGAAACTTCCGAATGATGTGTTCTATCGTTGCGATAGTTCCAAGTGTTTCAATCCTCTGCCAGGCCATCTTCGCTCGTCTCCTTTGGCGCGTTGCGCACGCTTCGTCGCGGGTCCTCACCTCAGCAACCGGGGCTCGAACACCCTTTAGTGCACCAAATGTTGGCTGTCGGGCTGAGTGTTCAGCGCGGAGCTGTTTTGACAAGGACTTGCGCAAGCGGGCGCTCCATGAGAAATCGGCACAATTTACGCGCATTCGCGGCTGCAACAGGTTTCTCGCGCGTAAGCTGCACTATTGATCGCCAGGATGCGGCATCAACCAGCTCGGAGGTCAGGCGTTTGAAACCGCGATCAAGCGATTCAATCGAGCGGCTGCAGCGCCCCGATCAAGTGATTCTTGTCCAAGCGCCACGCCTTCCTGTAGGTTCGAGGCCCGCCCGGCCACCACCAGTGCGGCCGCCGCATTCAGAAGGGCGGCATCACGAAAACGACCTGGCAGGCCATCAAGCACTTTTTGTAACGCAAAGGCATGAGCCTCGACATCACTGCACTCCAGCGCATCGGCGCGGTAGCGGGGGAGCCCGGCTTCCTCCGGCGTGACTTCGAACGTGCGGACTGTACCCGCCTCAACCGCAGCAACAAAGCTTGTGTCGGTGAGGGATAATTCATCGAGCCCGTCCGAGCCATGAACAACCCATACCGAATCGGCACCAAGGTTCTTCAAGACGTGCGCCAGAGGCTGCACCCATTCGGGAGTGAACACTCCAAGGATCTGCCGCTTGACCCTGGCTGGATTCGACAGAGCCTCGATTAGATTGAACATCGTGTGGGTTCCAAGTACGCTCCGGATCTGCCTGATGCGCTGCATCGCCGGATAGTCGGGTGACGCAAACATGAAGCCAATGTCGGCTTCGTGCACACAACGTGCAATCGCCTCAGGCTTGAGATCGACCTTTACGCCGAGGCGTACCAACACGTCTGCGGTGCTTGATCGCAAAGATGCCGCGCGGTTGACATTCTTGGCGACGGGAACGCCGACCCCGGCGACGATGAACGAAGCGCACGTCGATACGTTGAGCGAACACATAACGGTATCGCTCGTGCCAGCGATATCGATGGGGTCACATCGCGTCTCGACCGTGGGCATTATATTTCGCATTGCGGATGCGGCGCCTGTGACTTCTTCGATCGTCTCCCCGCGGACCCTCATCCCAATCAGCAAGCCACCGATTTGCGAGGGAGTTGCGTCGCCGGACATCATGCTGTCAAACGCTGACGCAGCCTCCTCGCGGGTCAGAGTGGCGCCGGTGGCAACTTTGCCGATGATCGATCTAAGCGGTTCCATCGAACTTTACACGTTCCTTATCCAATCTAGGGTCCGTCCGTTCAGCCACGCGTCTTCGCAACCGGGTGCCCTGGTGCAGCTGCCGGTCTATCCGCACTCGCTATGCCGCACGAGTCCTTGGCGGGCCGTCGGATGAACGTGGCATCCGTGGCGACGCTACAACCTGACGCTACGTCAGGGTCAAGCGTTCTCCATTCGATGGTGCCCTCGAGAGGAAATCGGCGGCTAGTCAGAGCACTGAGTTGCTTGATGCGAGGATAATAGCTCTGTCTCGCGCCCGCTTGCCGTCGATGTTTCGGCCGGATCACAGGGCCTCGCTTTCCGGTGCCGCTGTGGCGGAGCCGCAGAGCGGCCTCCGCGCGTGCTATGAATATAATCTATGCCAATTCCAGGCTGAGCTTACCTGGTTCTACAAAATGACCCCGCCTCACTATAATGAACCTCCGCATGACAGCCTCCAAGGCGCGATGGACGCGTCCGTTGACGGCCCCGCATGAGGTGGTGAGCCGTTCGGCGAACCCTCGTGTGACGTGCTGCACGTCAAGCTGGGACGACTTCTGGAGAGGAGTCGGACGGACAGCTCGCAGCATCTTCACTTCGATCCGCTGCTCTTATTGCCGATGTCCCGCCCGGAGATCACGTAGCGACATTGCTGAGTGAGGCGATCTTGCTTGGATCTGAGGCAGGCAGTAATAGCGGTACGATCTGGTATGTGACTGCTACAAAGGCGAACCACGTCTCCCATGCAGGCCTCTTTCTCTTCTGCGGTCGGCGTTCGATCACGCGCGTTGACCGGCGCAAGTATTACAGTTGCCATTGCTAGGCCTAGGGCTATATCGCGGTAGTAGAGTCTCAGGCGCGGGGCCGGCTGAATTCGTTGTTTTTGAACCATGACATTTCTTCAGTTCGGAGGAGCTGATTATTGTTCTTGCTGCCCGGAACGCATCACCTGCAAACCGGGAAACAGGCGGATCTGCTTAGCTGTCTGCAAGCTCGTTGTTCTACGTTTGCCGTCCTCACTGTACGGAGCTCTTCATTTGCTCCAGGACGACAGGAATGACACCTTCCATACCGGCAGAGCCTTACGAAAGAGGGGAGGTCCTAACAGCTGCGCCGACGCACCAGATGAACGTCTTGGAGTTTCTGTGATTGTGCAGCCAGTGCATGCCTCGATGCCTCGAGGATCGCTTGAGTCGGCCTGACATGACCTGAGGTACTATGGTCAGCCTAATCTCCGGCCGATGAGTGGCGGCGGACTCGCCACGATGCCGGCTCGACGCGGCCCTGGCCAGCTCTGGCGAAGCATAGAGATCAGAGAGGCCAGATGTGCTTATGTCGTTGTTGATGATGCATTCGGCCTTGCAAGAGCGACCATGATGGCGCGCTGAGACAATGTTTGGTGTCATCGCGCTTCTGTTCCACTTTATGGGAAGACGTTGGGCGGGGTTATCTGTGAGGTAGGTTTCGTCTTGCGTCGAGTCAGCGGAGTCTGCGTTGATCGGAACCGGGCCGCGCAGACGTCGTAACGCGCGATTACGTCCAGCAGAAAGAGGAATAAGATTCGATGAATCGCGGGCCGGCTCGCATCTGGATGATGTTAGGCTCTCTCTTCGGTCGTCCCGGGCGATTGTAGATGTTTGAGGCATTCCCAATGCTCGTAAACTGTCACCACTCGACTGATTGTCAGAGGTGATCCAAACCTGTCCAGAACCCTACAATCTAACGCAGCGTGCGATTCAAGTCTTTTGGTGGGAGCAATAGTCTGAATCTGTCGGTGACTGTGCATCCATCGTACGAGCATCGTCTGCAATGCGCATTCAGTCGTTTCTGAATGATTGCTGTGGACTGGGCACTGACTGCTTCGGCAGCCGGCAACACGAGCGTCGCTCCTACGTGATAATACGGAGCGTCGGTGTCGCAATTCGTTGATCTACGGATTGCATGCTCTCGGCATGAACCCGAAAAGCAAACTGTACCAGCCCGATCACTGGCGAGCCCGCGCGGAAGCAACGCGAAAGAAAGCGGCAGCGCTCATCGACGGAAAAGCCAAAGACAGGCTCCTTAAGATCGCCTTGGAGTACGACAAGTTAGCGTGGCGTGCCCACGTGTGGCAGATGCGCAAGAATGAGGACGATACGTAGCCCGAGCAAGAGCTGTAAAGCGTCGCTACGGTCCAGAAGGCCTCAGCCCGTCGATCTCTAGCCGACCCTTTGGCTAGGTATCGCTCAGCAAGCAAGTCAATGCCGCCTGTACGGAGCGTTGAGAAAGCCAGAAGGCAAGCGCCTGACCGTCCTATGCCACACGCACTTGAGGACCGAGCTGGCCGCCTGCCAAACGTTTCCCCAGGTCACCTTGTTTCGTCAGCTTCTCGAAAGCTAACTTTCACATAAGGGCAATACGGGCACTAGTCCTCACTTGCAGTCGATCCGTCGCGCCTCACTTGCAAGCCCGGATCCCACTCGCCGCGGACGGTTGAGCTGCTACAGGTCAATTTGGCACTTCGTCGCGCTGCAGCGGCACATCAGTGTCGCTAATTCGAGGCATCTGGGTCATGCGTCGACATTTCCTTTGCACCCGCCGGAGCAGCCGCACTCTATGTCCAGGTAGCAGCGCGAAGCGCCCTGGCATCAGTTTGTTCGCAGCCGTGGCGACCCGCGGTTGCGAGAGGCGCCAGAAGTCCATCGCGCGGTTGCCATGCGCGAGAGTGTTTCAGAAGAACGCTGCGATGACTAAGTAGATCCCGGCCCAAAGCAGCGCGTTTATGAGGAGTGCGGCCAGAGGCCACAAGTTCCACCTTTTCTGGGCTCGCCGGGAGGGACGATCAGCGCCGAAATGCTTGATCGTTGGGCGCTTTGTTGCGCGCCAATGTGTCATTTCATTGCGCTGAGCGCCGGTGAACAGAAAAATGCCAAGCTTTGCATGCCCCCTATCACTCATAAGTTAGCAGTCCTCTTTTCATGGTGCATCAGAACCGATGTTCGTTGCGGCGACGATTCGGCCGATTCATTGCTCGTGCATCCTCGCTACAGCGAGGTCGCGTTCTGTCAGCACAGCAAGCGACATGCCACGAGGTAGAAGTGTCTGCAGCGCTTTTGATGCGGTGGGTTGGTGACACGGAGCCGTTGTGCGACGTCTGAGTCGCGACATTCATGTCGGAAACAACACCCGGATTAGCGGCAAAGGATGAGCGGTTCGCGAGCGCCATGCCGTAGACAACGTGTTAGGAGCTGCAGCTCAGTGATGCGGAAAAATCGGGCGACATTCGCAGTTGCAGTCGATGAGATCGACTAATCATAGTTTCTGACCGTTAGCTTACGACCAAGATAGCAGGCGATCCGCCGGATGGTTCATTTGGAAGAACGGAGCATGCCGGCGTCCGCGGCTATGTGTGTGCCGATTTGGAAGCCATAAAACTGAACCAATTTCACATAAATGGCGCATTAGGCCTGTTCAGCCTTGGCGAGGAGGCCGTCGAGTGATCAAGTACTCTCTCGCGAAGCAGCAATGTAACCCCGATCTATCTGGTGCCACTACTGGTTTTGCGAGCATCATGAGATCTAGATGTCGTCGCCAACAGGGGAGCGTGCCATGATGAAGACCAATTCATTGAAGACGACGTGACGCGTCAAGAGTCGCCGATTTCGTCCGCTCATGCGGGATGTGCGGTTCTGCCGGCGATGAGCAGTGAATACTGCCTGGCATCGATGACAAACTGTTTCGCCTCGGAGAGACTTAATGATGGACTTACATAAGTAGCGGCAGGTGCAATCGCCGGCTCGAGTCGCCCGACGTGCAGATAGTGGTACCGCTCATGCTCAGACAACCGGCGGCCCGATGGCGCAATACGTCTTAGAGGAATAATCAGAGGAGAGTGAGTGATGATAGACATCTACGGCTTTCGCGGATGGCGCGCTGTAGATTGGTTTAGGAACGTTGGGCCGAGGACCGAGCAGGTTAACTTGTTACGAGACACCGTCATCTACGTAGACTTCAGGGCTATCCGAGAAGCAAAGGGGCGGGCGTGCGAGCGCAGATGATAGACAAGCTGGAGGCCGGCCGCGTGCAACACGGCCGGTTCGCTACTGCTCCAGGGTCAGGCCCTTCCGGTCTGTTCCTCGTGCAGGGGCCTTGTGGGTGTGAGCTCAAGATAAGTGCGTTCGTCCGTCCTGGCTGGGAGCATGTCGCTGTTTCGACCCCGCGGCGTTGTCCGAACTGGGACGAGATGTGCTTTGTGAAAGACCTGTTCTGGGATGAAGAAGAGTGCGTCATGCAACTGCATCCGCCACATTCAAAGTACGTGAATAACAGCCGATATTGCCTTCACTTGTGGAGACCCATTTATCGAGACATTCCGATGCCGTCCCCGAGCTTCGTAGGCGTCGTTGGATTAAGTCCCTCAGATGCGGCAACGTTGTTCGCGCGAATGAACGCGACAGCATGACGGGCTGAGCTAACAAAGTGCGAGCAGAAGGTGTGGTCGAGCGGGTGCACAAGCACCGGTTCGGCTTCCCGAAATGACGTGTCACATGCGGGTGTATGTCGGGCTCGCTCGACTGTTGCAGTGTTCAGGCGGGCTGAACCTGAAATGCCGCCGTCAAACACGAGCGGCTAACGGCACACTGATCGGCGAGAGAAATGTCTGCGCCACTTGTTGTGAGTGAACAAAACCGTAACTTGGGTTCAAACCGGGTTTTCGGATCTGTGCTGAAGGTACGTCAGCGGCAACAACAGCATCTCACTGGCCGATGGCCGATCACGGGGACGCGAATTGCGCACTCTTGGAGGCGAAGTTGTGCCGACCGAGCGGCGCAACACGATAAAGGTGAGATCGACCACCAAACCGACGGTCGCGCTGTCCAACGTAGCCATCATCCTGACTGCATCTGCAATTCCAAGCTCGCCCTCCGTAAGTGTGCAAGAGTAACTAGCCGTTCGGCCACTGCCTCACACCTGCAGCCCCGCTCGTGAGTGGCACTGTCGTGCAACCAATTGGCCGTCGCAGCGGTAGCTTCCCCAGGCTTGTTGGTGGTCAGCTCTTCGTCAGTTTGCTGCGATATCATCCGCAGCAAGATGTAAGCAGCGCGCTCTCCCTGAGGACGCGTGCGCCGAAGAAGCAGGTGAACCAGCATGTATAATCGACTCGATGGCCAATACACACGCGCTGATCAAGCCGACGGATCGATCAAGCCCGAAGACAGTAGCGAATTTGCGCAAACACTCACTGAAGTCGCGCGACGAGAGAGCCTGCCGTCCGGCGAATTGATCGACAGAATGGGGCTCTGCTTCAGCAAGCCACATACCTCAGAGTCAATCGTTTATAGTCCAAGCAACTCGCGCCACAGCTCCTCTCTGTCCTCCAGCTCGGAGTTATCCTCTGCCGATAGCCCTGTCCGCGCTCTATTCGATTACAGGACTGCTGAATTGCCCGAAGCCAATGTCAACGGAATCTGTGTTGGATTGGTAGCGGAGTGGCTCCTTAACCTCCCAAGCAGCCCGTCATCTCGAATGAGGGCTCTGCTCCCGGACACTGAAAAGCACCGCTCAGCGGCAAGTCGACAGGAACAGTACGAAGAGCTCAAGGCTCAATTGAAAAACGATGGCGCGGAAGGGTCTCACAACCTCCAGGCAAAAAGCACAACGTTACGCGACGCTGGCTTAGAGCCGTCTGCTGAAGAGACGCGATATAGGTTTGATACATCTTCGTGCATTGACCAGATCGTGAAGGAGCTCACCGAGGATGCGTCCATGTATTTGGTAAGCTTGCGTTTCGCCGCAGGTGGCGCCCACATGATTGCGACAGTGACGTCGAATGGAACGACGACCCTCTTTGATCCTAACTATGGGGAATTTTCTGTTCCGTCAGATGAGGTCGGAGAGTTATTCAAGAGTCTTGCGAAGCGCTACAGGAGCCCCCCGAACAAAATGTACATATCGACTGTCGTCACACAAAGGGTGACGTGAGGGCGTCCTAGGTTGCAACGGACCTTACCCGATGCCCCCGCACGGAACCTCATCGGTCGGTGCGGGACAGCCACGTCGCCTAGATGGTGCACTCGACGCGGTTCTTCGGATGTCGGATCGGTGCTCTCGACGGAAGCTCTCTGGAAGTAGTGCAGAGAGGGGAGAATGTTCAGGCGATATAGGTCGTCCGATCACCCAAGTTCGTGAGCCAGCGTCCTCGCCGCCTCAAAGCCCTTGCACTCGAGCAGGATCGAGGGCCCGTTAGGCTAACTTCCTCGTGTGGGTTCCGATGCCCGGCCAATCGCGCTCAGGGCCAAGGTCGGTGACCAGGCATCCACAGAGCCGGCACAAGCTGTAGTTCGACTGCTTCGGAATCCTCGCCAGCTCTTCTGTACTGATTCGCCAACCAAATAGCTGCAGCCGACGACAACCGCATGCAGTCGCACCGGCGCCCAAACGGGGTCCTCACTCGCCACGAGCTCCCGCGCCTTGTTGCGTCGCTGCACTTCCCGTAGCGTCCGGCTTTGGTGAAAACCTGAGCCACGATCTAACTCAGTGACAACACTATGCACTGCGTCGTTCCAAGCCTCACGGTCGAATTTTTCCGCCGAGCTGGACTACGTTTGAGAACTTACTCGCCGAATAATGCGAGGTGAGATCCTTCTCCTCGACGGAGCGAGCGCATGCGGGCATTGAGCTTGATCTGGAAGACCGCCGCGCGGTAGTGTGGATCTGATCCCAGTCTCACGTCGGAAGCAGCGCGGGCGCGACTCGGCGCTGGTCGGACTGGATGTATCAGATGTTCTCTCTGCCACGCCCGCACCACTGGTTGAAGTTAGCAGAAACGTGACTCGGCGCCAAAATCCCCACGCATACTCGGGGCAAGCGCTGTCCCTACCACGTGCTGCTAACTTCAACATCGATGTAGACGGGCGAGCTTTCCGAAACCTGACGAACCCGACGCCATGCATCAAGCGAAAGCGGCCTGTGCGGGGGAAGCCCTCCCGTCTTGAACCCCGCCACCCGCCTAGCGGAAGTTTGACTTAAAAGTATCGCTGAGTACAGACGCAAGCTCCACCTTTAAGAGGTCGTGAAAACTCGCATATGCCATGTGCCAGCGAGAAGGTGGCAGCAGGACGCTTAAACCACACCACGCCTATCGATGTTTGCAGCGCGTGGCGAATCGAGGCGGCTCAGCCTTCTCGAGCGCCAGCCCCGATCGGGGAGCGGTATCGGGTGCTCTTTAACGCGAAAGCCTTCGCTGCCGCGGCGTGCCGCCAGGAATGAGAAGGTTAGGCCCTCATAGCAGCGCGTGCCGCATGTAGACGTGACAGTTTTCACGGACCCTTCCGCTTACGGAAGTTGCGCGCTGCGCGCGGAACCACCGCGTGGAAGGACGTCGGACATGCGGGAGATGTCAGACATACTGCACCAATTTAAGGTAGTCGTCTGTGAGGACAGGTGAGCGAATGGAGCAAGCCGCATCGTGAAGAAAGGTGGCGAGTGTCCTATTAGCCCGACTGCGAGTTTCGACAGATTGTCGTGCCGGCACGCGAGTGCGGAGAGATGTCAGTTCAGAACTGACCAGGTCAGCCGCCGCTGCGGCGCAATCTGACGCTGAGAAGCAATCAGCAGACATGACAGCTTTTGCCAGTCCCAATGTGGTGAGCCAACCCGCATAGATCAGCACGGCACCGTCAGTCTCATTCAGCCCGGAGAGCTGGTCAATTGCAGCAGCATGGACTGATGCCGCCCCAATCGACCGAAACAGATCGGCTATTTCGTCGCGTGTGGCTTTAGAGAGGAGGCAACGGCCGAGATGCGATAGGAGCGCCTCAGTCGGACCTTCGAAGATGCGGAGGATGCGAGCGTCTCGGTAGATTTTGGCCAAAGGCGTTCCCTCATCGTAGCCGCGGCCGCCTAACAGCTGGACGCATTGATCGGCGACAAGGCCGCACCACTCTGAGGACAAAACCTTCGTCGCCGACGCAAGGTGGACGTTCGGCGCACCGCGCGCTGAAACAAGTCGGCAGGATGCTGCTAGCATCGCCTTCACTACTTCCCGCCGCAGCACCATCTGTCCAAATAGCTGCTCGATGTAACTGTTCTCGATCATGCGTAGTTTACCAAGCCGACGATGGCTTGCATAAGAGGCGGCTACCTGGATAGCGCGCTCAAGGGCTCCAAGACCCATAGCAGCCACACCGATGCGGCCGCGGTTCATACTAGATGCCGCCGCACCCCAGCCGTCTTGATCGCGAGAGAGCACGTAAGAACGGGGCATCTCGACGTCCTGGAACTCCAGGGTATTCTGAATGATGCCACGTAGGCCGAGTGTACGATGCTCGTGCGTGACCTTTAGGCCTGGAGCCTGTCTGTCAACGAGTACACCAACCAGCCGACCTTTCGCATCGGGTCCTGACGCGCGCGCAAAGCAAACGATCCAGCGAGCCCAGTCAGCAAGGCCGATCCAGATTTTGCGGCCAGAGATACGCACTTTATCTTCGTGCATGAAAGCCGCAGCCTCTATATGTCTCGGGGCAGAACCAGCTCCAGGCTCCGTCAAAGCGAAAGCGCAGAGATCGCCGCTTGTTGCACCCCGAATGATATGGGCTTGTGCGGGTATGTGCGATGCCGCTTCGATGCAGGGCAAAGCTAGGAAGTTATGGATAACGAGGGTCGACGCAGCGGAGACATCGAACGATGCCGTGGCGGAGATGAGATCGATGGCCTCTTGCAAAGAGAGAGCTAATCCGCCGTGCTCTCCTGGTGCGGTGAGCCCGAACAGTCCATGCCTTGCCAAGATGCTGTGTAGGGTCGGAGGGAAGGCTCGGCGGTCATCCGCGTCTGCGAAATTCAGCTGACTGAGCTCAGCGATGAAACTGGAGTATCGTGCAGTTGCATGCCCTTCAGCTAAGCGTTCCTGCGTCTCCCCGAATTGAGCGTAAACTTGGGTGTACATGGCCATAAGACCACAATGATCCTGACCGCGTTTCATGCCAATTCATCCGAGAGGCTACCTTGGCCAGACATTGGTATAGTGTGGATGCAGGCGCAGTATAGGCACATTGCCGAGGGCCGGAGTGTCTTGCGGCCGCCCCGCCGGCGAGTTCTTTTGCAAAGCACCCCACCATTCCCATCGGATACCCTATAGATTGGACGCAAAGCAAGCCTTGCGACTTTAGTGTGCGATCATTCTAAAGCATGTCATGCCCCGAGCTCCGCAGCAGGGGAGTTGAGGGGAGCGCCGTCCGCGATGACCAAATGAGGCGCAGAATAATCGGCGCACTTTCCGCAAAATACCTTGTGATTTTTGAGAATGTTCTCCGGGTTCGAACAAGCCCTTAGGCCACAAGATGTAAGTGCGAAACGTCACGAAAGGCATTTCGTCGCTTCCAGTTACGCGACAGGAAAAGAAAGTGGGCAAGGAGGTCGAAAGCGGGCAGGCGGCGCCGGGTCTACCGCACGCCAAGGGTTCGAACATTTGGATGAGCAGAGGCAGCTTCGTGCGTCAAAATAGCCGGCTCCATCGTCGTACCGGACGCGGTACTGTCGTCGCGAAGCACATGAAATTTGAATCGGGGTCCTGCCGCTGCGCACGTTAGATAGGCCGATGGGCCGGACCTTCGGGGGCTGGCAACGGGCTACCGGCCGCTCCATGCAAAAAACCCTGACATTATTGCCAGGGTTTCGCATGTCATCGAGAACTTGAGAAGGTGGATCAGAAGTCCATGCCGCCCATGCCGCCGCCCGGAGGCATCGCGGGGCCAGGGCCGCCCTTCTTGGGCAGCTCGGCAACCATCGCTTCCGTTGTGATCAGCAGCCCGGCCACCGAGGAGGCGTTCTGGACCGCGATGCGCACGACCTTGGCCGGGTCAATGATGCCTTTGGAGAGGAGGTTGCTGTACTCGCCTGTCTGCGCATCGAAGCCAAAAGAGTACTGCTCGTTATCGAGCACCTTGCCGACTACGATCGAACCGTCTTCGCCGGCATTGATCGCGATCTGGCGGGCCGGCCAAGACAGTGCTTTTCGCACGATCTCGACGCCGGTCTTCTGGTCGTCGTTCTGTGTGCGCAGGCCCTTGAGCTGCTCGGAGGCACGGAGCAGGGCGACGCCGCCGCCCGGAACAATGCCTTCTTCCACGGCCGCGCGGGTCGCATGCATCGCGTCATCAACGCGATCCTTGCGCTCCTTCACCTCGACCTCGGTCGCGCCGCCGACGCGGATCACCGCGACGCCGCCCGCGAGCTTGGCCTGACGCTCCTGGAGCTTCTCACGGTCGTAGTCCGAGGTGGTCTCCTCGATCTGCGCCTTGATCTGGGCCACGCGCGCCTCGATGTCGGCCTTCTTGCCGGCGCCGTTGACGATCGTGGTGTTCTCCTTGTCGATCATCACCTTCTTGGCGCGACCGAGCATGTTGAGCGTGACGTTCTCGAGCTTGATGCCGAGATCTTCCGAGATCGCCTGGCCGTCGGTCAGGATCGCGATGTCCTGCAGCATGGCCTTGCGGCGATCGCCGAAGCCCGGAGCCTTGACGGCCGCGACCTTCAGGCCGCCGCGCAGGCGGTTCACGACGAGGGTCGCAAGCGCTTCGCCTTCGACGTCCTCGGCGACGATGACCAGCGGCTTGCCGGTCTGCACCACGGCCTCGAGCAGCGGCAGCAGCTCGTTCAGCGAGGAGAGCTTCTTCTCGTTGATGAGGATGTAGGCATCGTCCATCTCAACGCGCATCTTGTCGGCGTTGGTGACGAAGTAGGGCGAGATGTAGCCGCGGTCGAACTGCATGCCCTCGACCACATCGAGTTCGGTCTCGAGCGACTTGGCTTCCTCGACGGTGATGACGCCCTCGTTGCCGACCTTCTTCATGGCGTCGGCGAGGAACTTGCCGATCTCGGCATCGCCGTTGGCCGAGATGGTGCCGACCTGGGCGATCTCGTCGTTCGAGGTGACCTTCTTCGAGTTCTTCTCGAGGTCGGCCACGACAGCTTCGACCGCGAGGTCGATACCGCGCTTGAGGTCCATCGGGTTCATGCCGGCGGCGACCGACTTGGCGCCTTCACGCACGATTGCGGCGGCCAGGACGGTCGCGGTGGTGGTGCCATCGCCGGCAGCATCCGCAGCCTTCGAAGCCACTTCGCGCACCATCTGGGCGCCCATGTTCTCGAACTTGTCGTCGAGCTCGATCTCCTTGGCAACGGCAACGCCGTCCTTGGTGATGCGCGGCGCGCCGAACGACTTGTCGAGCACGACGTTGCGGCCCTTTGGACCAAGCGTGACCTGTACGGCATTGGCGAGAATGTCGACGCCGCGCAGCATACGATCCCTCGCATCTACTCCGAACTTGACTTCTTTGACTGACATAGAGAATTCCCTCAGTTCCGTTTAATTCATCCTTCAGCGCCCCGGTGGGCTCTCCTCAGGAGGGTGAGCTGTGCAAGCCCAGGATTAGGCGACCTTCTTCTTGGAGAACACATCGGTGAGAACGCCCATAATGTCGCTCTCCTTCATGATCAACAGGTCTTGCCCATCGATCTTGACCTCGGTGCCGGACCATTTGCCAAACAGCACCCGCTCACCGACTTCGATGTCGATCGGAATTAGCTTGCCAGCTTCGTCGCGGCCACCGGGGCCAACGGCGACGACTTCGCCCTGGGAGGGCTTTTCCTTCGCAGTGTCGGGAATGATGATGCCGCCAGCGGTCTTCTCTTCTGCGTCGATGCGCTTGACCACGACGCGGTCGTGAAGCGGACGGAAAGTCATAGAGGTCTCCTGAGCGTTTGAACAAGTTGAAGTTAGGCACAATGTGACAAGTAGACTGTAGCAAGAGTCAGGCCAGAAATGCGCTGAGCGATCTATCCTTCCAGTTCTGTAAAAGCATTGCCCGGGCAGCGTGTGTGTTTGTCCGGAAGCAAACGCGCTGAGGTGCACAGCCCACTCGGGTGTTGTGAAAAAGACATTGCGCTTCTTCGAAACACCCGCAGAGAGCCCCGGGACACTTCAACGTTGCTCAGGCGGCGGTTGCACTGATCGAGAGGCCTCGGGTTTCGACGACGTCGGGATCGCACATAATTACCTGACGGTACAATCTAGCAGTGTGGCCGGAAGCGTGCGGTCTACAAGCTTTATCGAAGAGCGGCTCGTCCAATCTACCGTAGTCGTGCATGCGAATATGTATGCAACGATCTCGAAAGATCAGGTGCTGTTTCTTGTAAGCGGTGGCGTGCTCCAAGGCAG
Source organism: Bradyrhizobium sp. USDA 336 (assembly GCF_044908355.1). NCBI lineage: Bacteria > Pseudomonadati > Pseudomonadota > Alphaproteobacteria > Hyphomicrobiales > Nitrobacteraceae > Bradyrhizobium > Bradyrhizobium sp. USDA 336. Next base: position 7,871,005 of record NZ_JBIYDC010000002.1, read on the forward strand.
GTCACCATCGAAATCGTACCGGATTGCCCGTGTCCAGCCGTGGCAGGGCACTCAAAGCCTGCCGAATCGACCCTGGTCGTCGGTACGCCGACAGCACTTGAAGAAAGTTGCACGCGCCACGAAAGCTTGATTGCACCGAGCAACGCGTGCGTCCCGGCTTTCGCCGACTTCGTTCCTCGCCCACGAGCGCCGGGAGCTACTGGCAGCGAATCTGAGATGGCGGCCATCAGTCGGCCGAGCACATTCTGCGCAATTGGCATCCATATCTGACAGGTGACGCTCAAACGAGGGCGCTCTTTCGGCAACTCGAAAGAGCTAAGACGACGATCTGGCTCACTGAGGCCGCACTTTCCGACAATAGGTTCGAGAATTGCAGCGCGAGGGATAGCCTCTCCGGTTGATGCCGATGGCATCCAAACAGCTTCGTGGATCAAGAGGACTGGCGGATAAATGAATCTTATACCTTGATATACGTTGTGCGGCGGCTTCCGGCGTGTGAAGGCGGATTTGAAGTCGAAATTCACCAGATCTCCGCGCACCATGGAAAAGCAGCTGTGTCGTCCGTAGAAGTACATCAGCACATCGTCTCACTTCTTCAGAAGCCGAATCCAGTCATCCTGGATATCGGCTGCAATGACGGGACTGATACGCAAAAGTTCCTAGAACTGTGCCCACAACCCCAGCTCTACTGCTTTGAGCCGGACCCTCGAGCGATCGCGCGCTTCAAGAAGAAGCTCGGCCCATCCCTCAATAGGGTGAAGCTGTTTGAGATCGCCATCAGTGATCGAAACGGAACGATCGACTTCCATCCAAGCAATGCAGATGGCGATGCGAAAGATTGGGACCTATCCGGTTCAATACGCCGTCCAAAAAACCATCTTACCGAGTACGATTGGGTCCGGTTTGAGCACCCTGTCTCCGTTGAGACACGGCGGCTGGACGACTGGTGCAGCGAAGCCAAGCTGGACGGAGTCGATTTTATCTGGATGGACGTTCAGGGAGCCGAGGCCGACGTTATCGCCGGCGGTATGCGGACCTTGAGCAACACGCGGTTCATCTACACCGAATATAGTGACCGCGAGCTCTACGAAGGGCAGTTGTCCCTGCAAGCCATTCTTAACTTGTTGCCATCATTTGAAGTGGCGGCTCACTATCCGCGCGCAGTGGAAGGTGATGTCTTGCTCAAGAATACGCGTGCCTAGCGGCTACTCAGATCGAGCGTCTCATTCACGGCCTGACCAGCGGATTCTATGCTGGCCGCAGCTGCACAACGTTGATCATCAAGGCGAGCGGTTATCGCGAGCCGGACAGGCAGTGCGGCTGCGGTTGCCATTGGGCCGGCGTGCACGTTGGCCGATCGAGCGGGAGCGGCCAGCGCGCTATCGCAGTCCTCGGATCCACGCCGTCCTGAGGAAGGCAGGGCCGTGGGCTAGCGTGGCGATCGAACAGCCGATGTAGCAGCACGGCGCTCGCGCGCTCATGGCGCCGCTACGTCGGTTCGGCTCCACCGACACTCGCCAGGATCTAACGCCGATCACGCCGAACCTGATCGCGTGGCTTCACCGGCGCAGCCAAAATCGCGCCCGGCTTGCCGATATCACTCCATCCAAACGGCATAGGGCTAGCTGTATTGGCGGGCGCCATGGATCTCTTCAGCCGAAAGAGAGCCGCCCGGGCGAAGCGCGACCTCATGCGGGCCGAAGCGCCTCTTCCGCGCCCTCGATGCCGATTCGCCAGCAGCGGCAAGATGATTGATCGATTTTCCGATCGGGGGTGTACAGTACGCTTCAGATTAACGTCCCACGGCCGTTGCCAGCGCTGGCGTGCCGCATCGATGAGCCGCAAGGGTGAGTGATAGGATAGTGGGCCATGGAGAGCTTCTTCCGCGCCGTGCGCCCCAAGCGGCAAGTAGGCAACCGGTGCGAGAGTTGAGCCCGCTTGCGTGGTGGTTTGGAGAGTTCGTGAGTTGAACCGCGAGCCGTTGCGCAGAAGTTCAGGTGTATCCTGGGCGGCCACGTCAATGATCGGGGCAGGGGCCAAGAGATTATAAGGGCTCGTATGTTTGGACAACGAAAGGGTAGTCCAGGATATGGAGGGGCATCAAGAGAGCCCAGCGGTGTCTTTGTTCACATTGAAACAAGGGGCCATGTCCTCAGCGGCAGACCACATCATCACGCAAGTGCAGTAATCCGTCGGCGTGGCGTGTGGCTTGCCCATGCGTGCCCCACTTTATGGGAAACCCGGTTGTATTGCACTTCCCAGCAGGGCGCGGCCAGCGCTCTGGAGCGTTCCCTCGTTTAAAGCTGCGTGCTGGGCAACCACGAAGCTGTCGCACATGGCCCGTGCTAGATTGCTGGTGCTATAGAGCGCCTCAGTTCCAGCAAGACCGCTCGCAATCCTGCAGACCTCTGCCCCCTGCCGCGCGGCGTTCGTCGCGGCGAGCCGCATTAGCGTCGTGGTACCAAGATTTACCTCACCCTTGAGCGCCTCCTTCCACAGCTCCTCCGTGGCTTCGTAAAAGAAGGAACGAGCGGAACGTAGCATGGCTTCGGCTTTGGCGATTTCAAGCTGGACATAGCCGCGCTCAGCCATCACGGGCGCTCCAGTGATCGAGCCACGGGTTTCGGCCATGGCGATTACGTCGTCTATTGCGGAGCGCGCAATCCCGATGCCGACAATGGCATGCGCCTGCGCGGCGAAGGCGACGGCCGGATAACGATAGATCGGCCCATCAAGTGTCGGCGGACCGCCGCGGATCAAGGTCCATTCCTCTGGCACAATGACGTCGCTGACCACGACATCGTGGCTTCCGGTGCCTTGCAGTCCGATGACGTCCCAATTGGGCCGAATTGTCACCTTCTCGGCCGGCATCACCGCTACACGCGGGAGGTCACCGCTCGGATCGTCTTCCAACGTGATACCAACTCCTATCAAATCCGCCTCGGGTGAGCCGCTAGCGAATGGCCACACGCCGTTCACGATAAATCCGTCGGCGCATCGCTTAGCGGGTTGGAGCGGGAAAAGCGCACCCGCCAACACCACGTCAGGTCCATTGGCGTACACTTTGCGAAGGGTGTCGTCGGGAAGAGCAGCGAGGTAGCGAGCTCCATCCCCGAAGCTGGCGACCCAACCGGCGGAGCCGTCGGCCTCGGAAATGCGCTCGACCAGCCGACAAAAATCGGCTGGCGTTCGCTCCTCACCGCCGAATCGCTTGGCAGCCATAGCGCGATAGACGCCGACGCGTCTGAAGCCGTCGACGATTTCTTTTGGAATCTTCTGCGCGCGGCTAAACTCGTTGCGACGCGCTCGGATGTCGACGAGTAGCTTCGACAGATCAGCCCAGGTCGCAGCCGCGGCGTGGGTCCCGGAAGTTATCTTTTCTGGTAGAGCGTTCATAGATCATCCTCCGTATCTTGAGCCGATCATCGCCGCGAGTCATTCATATGGACTGGGCGTATGGCGAGGCCAGGTGATTTGGCACCCGCTGGGCGGCATTCTCAAACCTGTCGCAGTTGATATCGAATGCATGAGATTGCATGGGGTAGCTTCCCAAGTTAAGCGGCCGGAGGCCTGAACGAGATGTAGCTGTTGTCGCTGGCATTGAGGCTGGCCGGCAAAGCAGCCGGTACGCTGCGGCGGCATCGATTCGCCTTTGCCGCACTGACTCTCCGGCGGTCGATCGGGGGCTGCGGTGCATGTCTTCTCCACATGAACGTGTGGTCACACTTGGGACAGGCCGGATCGAACCAAGTTTGAAATTCTTGAGTTGTGCTTGGTAGAGCGCCCAAGCCTGCGGCCTCTTGCCCGCCTTCCCAGCAATTGACGTGCCATCAAGCATGGCTGCCGACTTTGTCTGAATCGCGCGAGATCACTCGGCCGTGCCATGCCAGCACGATGCTCGTGTCTCCGTGTTTTCTTTCAGGCACAAGATGTCATTAACTCAACAAGCCGCAAAGAAAACCACAGAGGCGGACCTCGACCGCCAACGACCGGGTTCAACGTTCCTCCTTAAGCTTAAGTCCCGCTCCGGTCTCCTGACGCCACCAACAGCCCAAATTTGCTGCTCGTGCGACTGCTGGTGAGCGCTTGCTTAGAAGCTGACCTCCAGACCGCAGGTGTTCAAGAAACGCACGGCGGCTCCAGACGCTGTAATTGCACGATTAACTGTGGTTCGAGGTGACTGCAAGAGTGCCCCGCTCATGCAAGCGAAGACGAAGCGTTTCGAACAGGTTTCGGGGGCTTTCCGGGCTTGCCAGCAACAGAGGAGCCTGTCCGCGTTCTGTCGTACCGAACGCGAGAAGTTCGTGCACATTCCTGACTGGCCGACCCTCTTGCGGCCGCCGGCGGCTCTTTCTTCGGCGGTCTACCAATTCTTCCGATCTTGGCCGAGCTTGCCAAATTCCTGCGACAACTATGCGCGCATCACGAGCGTTGCGACAGACCAGGCACGGCACGTTCTGAAGCTAGTGCTCTGTTCCCATAAGCGACTCCGTGGTTGAAGAGCCTGATTCCGGAAGCGCGGTTGCCAGATGATTTCCGTCGGTGCGCGCAGTTGAAACATGGCTGCTGGCGCACCGAAGTCAGCTGTGCAGATAGAACTCGAAACATTCGCTAAGTCTCGCCGGTTTCTTTTCGTGTCGAGCTCGTCATGGAGGACGGCGAACGAGACGATCTAACGAACGATTGATGCGCGGCTGGCTTTCCGATGGTCGCGGTCTCCCAAATGGCTGATGCAGGAGGGCTGTCCGGTACTGATGCGGGTAGCATGTTGCTTTACAGCCCCAGGCCGTGCAGTCTTGCTGGTTGTACTATGTGATCCTCGGCCCTGGCTGAGCTCGGTTATAAAAGCAGGACCGTGGATGCCTTGCCCGCTCGGAGCTGAGAAGCTCTCGGGATCGTCGCGTGCTCTGGAGTTCAGAGCCTGCAATGCTTCGCGATGCGATCTGCTGCCTGAACACCTCCATTGGGTTGGCGGTTCAACCAGGAGGCATGAATGCTGCCGGACGCGCTATGTGTGTTTCTTGATGCTGGCCGCGCGTTGCCAACATGAGTGCGTATAACACGAGAAGAATTAAGAGGCCGCGCATATCTAAGGGTTCCTGAAGCGATGACAATTGTGGAGCGGATAGCATCCGTCGTATTTGTTGTAGACGATGGACCAACAAAACGGCGCGGAACAGAAGCGCTGTATCAGGCAGCAGACGATTTGCCGGGAGTGTGAAGGTGCTGGCATCAGCTCACAATATCGACCTTGCCGGTGTCGATCCGATACAGGCCCCCGACGACCTTCAGTCGGTTCTGCTCGACTGCGGCGTTCAGAATCGGACCCGTCGATTTGAATTTGCTGACGTTATTGATCACATTTTGTCGGGTTGCTTGGGCGAACGCGTCGCCGGCTTGGTCGCCAGATGCTTTCACTGCAGGAGAAAGTGCAGTGACCAGGGATGAAATGTGCCCCGGCGGCCGCTTATCTTCATGGAGCGACTTGATCGTGGCGTCTATCGCACCGCAATGATCGTGGCCAAGTACGAGGATCAGCGGCGTGTTGAGTATGGCAACCGCGTATTCCATACTGGCGAGCGTATCATCGTTAGCGAAGTTGCCGGCGACCCGGCAGACAAACAGATCACCTAGTCCGCTGTTGAAGACAAGTTCGGGGACCACGCGGGAGTCGGCGCAGCTCAGAACCGCTGCATATGGATTTTGTCCCTCAACCAAGACCGGCCGCTCGCGCCTGAAATCGTCGACTCGTGATGCGCCCTGGACATAACGATCGTTCCCCTTCAGCAGCCGACTCAGGGCAGCATCTGGCGAGAGCAGGTTGTTTGGCTTGGGCGGGCCTTTTGCTTCCTTCGCGTCGACAATCTTACTGCCGAACCGCAGGAAAGCTGTCGAAGCAGCAAAGAGCAACAGTGACCGGCGCGAACGCGCGTGCTTGTTTAAATGGGACATGTCTTGAGAATGGGCTGCTTGCATGTGTCGCCTCATGGCACGGCCTTACGCCACCCGGTGGCTTCGGCTTCCGCTTCGCTGCAGAGCCAGCGTTCGCCGCGCTTCTTCGTCATGCCGATTTGTTCGTAACCGGGTTGCCCTGGCAGGTAATAAATGCGCTCGCCTCTGCGCTCGACAGTGCCTTTTATCAGGCACTTGGGGGACGGCGGTTCCGATAGCAGGACGGATCCAAGCAGGACTTCCTGAGCGTCGACCGGAACCGACGTCGCGCCCACGATAATCGTACCCCTATTGCGGCGAGGCCAGTCCCAGGGCGCGATGAACGCGCCGGACCACAGCCCCGCATGGGCTGTGCTGGCCGCCAACTCATAAACAAGGTAGGTATGGTGAGATGCACCAGCCGATAGCGCCAAGCCCGAGCGTACCATCCAGGCGTTTATATCCTCGCCTTCGATGAAGCAGCTGCCGAGGGCTCGCCGATACTCATCGACTCTTTCGGTATGACAATCCCACGTTCGCCCATTCGAATGCTTGATGAGCTCGTCGCGAACAGCTACGCCGCAGGCCCATTTCCGGCCCTGTGCGTCGAGGCAAATCTGATCCGTCTCAGGAGCTTCGATGCCTGAGAGACGAACGGTCGTTTTCTCGATCTGGATTGTATTGCCGTCGAGGATGCGCGGAGCACCGCTGAGTGTCGCGGCGAAAACCGGAGATGTGATGAGAGCGATCAATGCGAACATAATTCCGCGGTGCTTCATCCCGACAATAACCTTTCGCTACTGATCCATGTTCACGCACGATACGGTGCCGATACATTCGATTGCTCGACCACAGATGTAGATTCCGCCGGCTTCGATGTGTGCTTTATGATAGCTTGGCGTGAGACCGAACCTACGACCTGACGCTGCGTAAGGATCAAGAGCTTTCTTCCCGTGCGTGCGGCGGTGTCCTTCGAGCATCGGCGGCTCTCTCACCGGAAGCGTACTGTACCGTTGAACCTAAGGAGGAGATCCTCCGCGTGGCGCCGAACTCGCGATGCTGGACAAACCCGATCCTCGGAATGCTGTGCTCCTCCTTGCAAAAAGTGAGCGACTATGAAGCGTCGGCGCTTGCGGCTGAGTCAGGCGTTGAGGAGCGACCTTGCCATGGTTGGTGATGACTTCCATCGGCAAACCGGACAGTTCCGACGAGGGCGAGGAAATTCGCCCCAAAGTCTTGTCACGAAAAAGATGTTCAAAAAGGATCTGGTCTGGCTCGCTCTGACCGGGTTAGACAAAGACGCGATGGAGTTCAGCCTCAACGCTCGCCGCGTAAATGAAGCGTTCTTGTTCGAGCAAACCGCGCAAATCCGTTCCTTGTTACGCCAGACGAGATGATCGTTGATACCAATCGCATTATGGCATTTGGCTCCTCCGCGCGGCACCATCGTCGTTGGTGCTACTGCCCAGACGTGTGTACAAGAATTGAACTGTTTATGGCTCAGGCGGCGCTACGGGCCGCCGCTCTTTGGTAGTGACGGTTCCCCGCGATCTCAAGTGGCTTACCCAGGAACGCTGGCATCAGCGCCCGTTTTCTCCAGGAATTGGAAAGGCTGCGATATCGAGCCGCGGGCTTTGCCGTGGATGCACCGGGCGTGGGCAAGCTGCCGACGTGTTCGGACAATCGCGAGTGCCATCCTGATGCAATTCAGTGTGAGGTTTCAGTCCACAATACGTGTTTGCCCATCGCGCACTCGGGGCGAATAGCTCTGGTGCGGTTTAGCCGACTCAAGCTACACATCGTTCCTTAGCACCTCACTACATAATGGGAATGAGATGGTCGCAGTCGTTCGGGAAGTACCGCTCTCATCTTACGCGCTTGAAGTAGATGGCCAACTCAGAGCCGAATTCGCGACCAAAGACGGTGCCACGGCAGGTCGAGCAGAATTAAAGAAGCGGTTTCCGATGCTTGAAATCCGGGTCTATGACGTGCAGACGAATGAATGCGAGGAAATCTAGGGCCGAATCAGTTCGGCGCTCAACGTTCTTGCGTACAGCTCCGGAGCTTCCCGCCCTGCGCACTCGGAAATGGGCAAGCGCTCAGCGGGTATGCCGGGGTTGCTACCAGTTTAACTTCCTCGCCCGTTTCGTCTCAGCATAGGTCCCTAGTGCCGGGTCAAAGTCGCTTGGCTCACGCTCCTGCGTATGCCGCAGTCACACGATGCGCGGCGCGCACGCCGAGTCGGCTTGGGCCGGAGGCATCTACAAGCTCTCTACTGAAGAATGCATGAGAGCTGGTTCCCCCCCAGCAACTTGGCGTGCTCTCACTGGGTGGAGTGCAGGCGGCAAACCACATCTCACAAACTAGTACGCGCCGCTAAGCTCGACACGTGGTGGAAGAACGCAATTGTGCTGCTCGACCTTCCTTACGGCGGGCCGAACTGCTGCGAGAAAGGCAGCGGGACTGTTGCGGAGCCGTAAACAACGCAACTGCAGAGCGCGTATGTCTTGCAGTTGGTACGAGGCGTTCGACCGTACGGCAGCTGCGGTGCGATGTTGCCCTGCGCGACCGTCTGCTAAGGCCTTCGCTCTCCTAGTCTTCCTCTTCCTTTGGCTCGGTCCGTTGGAACCAGGAGCCCGGAGGAAATTTCGCGATGCGCTTGGCAAAAGAGGATTGTGGCTCCCAATCTTGGCCTTCGCTCTTCTCGAAGGTGATGACCCCGTTGTGTGTAAAATAACGTGGTCCTTGGATATCGCAATTCACCAAGAGCAGAATGCGCCATAGATCGCCTTTCTCGTTCGGCTTGTCATTCTGCTTGGGTAAGTAGTCGACCCCAACAGGTTCAATGATAGTGCATCGGCCCTGCCGCAGAAGATCGCCGAGCCGGCCTTGCGGCGTAGTCACAAAGTTGAAGTTACTTGGATCATGCAGAAAGCTAAGATTTGCGTCCCTTTCACCATCTGCGACTTCTTTGGCGATCAGCGAGAGCGCTAGGGCACGCCAGCCCAATTCCATCGGCTTCGCATAGGTTGACGCAAGCTCAATCGTACCGTCGAGCGCGACTTTCCAGGTGATAGCGTACTGCTCGTCTGATTTGTTGTCTCGGTGCCTGGTCCACGAAACGAAAACATGGTCGTTTTCGCCAAGTTCAGCGACCCCCCACATCTGAGGGACGAACTGTGCCACCTTCGAGACATTGGAGATGATTTGTTCTATCGTCTCACCATCTTGCGCTCGCCACGTTGACTTGAGTCTTTCGACAAGTGGGTTGTCGCTGGCGCGAATAGTGTTACTCATGGCAGCCGGCCAGGCTAGGCAGATTAGAAGTCCGCCCATGCGAAGCCATAGCGCGGGTCTTCCCGACATTCTCTTCATAACCCTCGGCCTATCACGTTTCATCCGTACATCTTTCAAGGCGGGCAACCTTGAACCTGCTATGAGCGAGCGCAAGAAGTTTACGGAGACGCGACGGGGCACCCGCGGCTGTCCCGCGCGGGCAGGCGCTCCCCTCTATGTCACGCGCCGCTAACTTCCATAGCCAGCGACAGCGTCAATTGGCTGAGCTGGACATCCCCAGCAGAAGAGACTGGGCATGTCGAGGGGCTTGCATTCTTCGTGCCAGGCAGCAGGCGGAGATTTGCACGGGTTTTATGTCCCTATTGTCGACTTTCCGACCTGCGCACGTTTCGATGTTTCCATTCAGTGTATCGGCGTAGTTTGTGCATCCTTGTCCCGCACAGATAGTTTGCGGAAGAGGTGAGCGCCTCGATGCCAAGTGCCTGATGAGATTCGACGGTGTGTTTGCCGTCATTGAACCGGGTGGTTCGCTAAAGTTGCCGTCGGCGTTCGGCCTACATGATGGCTGGCGATACGAAGCCGAGAAGGTCTGGCTGGCACGAAAATCAACCTGCTCGCCGCGTATGTTGCTAGATTGCGCCTCCTGCCTTGACGTGTTCAATGGGGATCCTCTAGTCGAGAAAATAGCTGGCCAGCGGATGTGCTGGGCGAACCGCTGGAAATCGGAAGCCGCATCGAATGCATTCTGCTCGAAACGGCGGTAATCGCCGCTACGCGGGCTGGTTTTGTCCCTTCATTGATGGGGCGGGCGGCGTCGCCTCAAGGCAGCTCCGAGTCGCACTCCGACATCTGACAAGGACATCTCTGATTGCGACAGCTCTGTTTAGAGAATCATAGAGATGGACGGTCATTCGCCTAGTAGATGTCGCAGATAGCGTGGCACATAATCTGAGAGGTTGACGGAAGAGTCCTCCTGCCGATAATCCAAGCTCGTCGAGGTTCTCCGAATCCCACTTGATCCGGAGCTAAGAGGGAAGCCGGTCCAAATGCCGGCGCTGCCCCCGCAACTGTGAGCGGCGAGCTACTGTCCAACGATGTCACTGAAGCCCGCACGGCTTTGGGAAGGCCGGACAGCAGCGATGAGCCAGCGAGCCAGGAGACCTGCCCCGACGATAGATTGGTCCACGGGCGGGGTGTCTCGGTGGTGCGCCAAGCAGCCGTCGCGCGCGCGACTTCCTCTGCCTGCGTCCGCCATGGCCTCTGTCCCCAACAGGGGTTAACACTATGTCTCTTCTCTCTCTTCCGGTTGCTACGCTCGGTACGCCACGCATCGGTCCAAGGCGTGAGCTCAAATTCGCTCTTGAAAGCTACTGGGCCGGAAAGATCAGCGAACAGCAGTTGCTCGAGGACGCATCCGGCCTGCGCGCAGCGAACTGGGCTCGTCAGAAGTCTCTCGGCGTCACGGTCATTCCGTCGAATGACTTCTCGCTGTATGATCAGGTGCTCGATACAAGTGTCATGGTTGGCGCTATCCCGGAGATCTACGCCTCGAAAGGAGAATCCGTTTCCCTCAAGACGTACTTCGCCATGGCTCGCGGATCACAATGCGACGATCAGGATGCGAGTTGCGGTCTGGGCCCGCGGGGGTCTGGCGCACCCGCGCAGGAAATGACTAAGTGGTTTGATACCAACTACCACTACATGGTTCCCGAGTTTTACAAGGGACAGGGGTTCAGACTTTGCTCTCGCAAACCCATTGAAGAGTATGTGGAAGCAAAGGCTCTAGGCTTTCAAACCCGCCCTGTCCTGATCGGGCCCGTCACATTCCTAAATCTCGGTAAGAGTGCCGATAGCGCGTTCCAGCCCCTCTCCCTACTGGATGATTTGATACCGGTCTATATCGACGTTCTGCATGAATTGGCCGAACGAGGGGCAAGTTGGGTTCAGTTTGACGAGCCCTGCCTGGTCCTTGATCTGGACGAAGCGGTGCGAAAATCATTGCTACATGCCTATAACCGGTTCGCAAAGGAGGGACCGGCTATCAAGATCATGGTTGCCAGCTATTTCGGCGAGCTAGGCGACAATCTGGATACCGCATTGAGCCTCCCGGTTTCCGGTCTGCACTTTGATCTGGTTCGAGCGCCAGAGTTGTTGGATAAGATCGTCGCTGTCGGCCGAAGTGATCTCGTCATGTCGCTCGGGGTCATCGACGGCCGGAATGTATGGCGGTCGAACTTGTCGTCCCTTCGTCAGCGGCTGGAGCCCGCGATTGCGAAGCTCGGCAAGCACCGTGTACAGCTCGCTCCATCCTGCTCGCTGCTTCACGTGCCGGTCGATGTTGAACTCGAGACCGGGCTCACGTCCGACGTCAAGAGCTGGCTTGCTTTCTCTGTTCAGAAGATGCGTGAGCTTGCGATCCTGGCGCGAGCACTCGCTGGCGACCAAAATGTTGGGCTCGCTCTTGCCGATTCGGAATGCGCTGCGACTGCCCGCCGGACTTCGCCGAAGATCCATGATGCCAATGTCGCTACCCGGATGAGGGCGATCGACCAGACGATGCGCAGGCGCGCAAGCCCATTTGCCCGTCGTTCCGAGATCCAAAGGGCACGCTTTGGACTACCAGCGTTTCCCACCACGACAATCGGATCGTTTCCGCAGACCAGAGAGGTTCGAAATGCTCGTGCGGCGCATGCGCTAGGCGCGATGAGCGACGAACAATACGACAGGTTCATCAAGGAGGAGATAGCCCGCGCCGTACATTGGCAGGAGGACATTGGTCTTGACGTCCTCGTGCACGGAGAATTTGAGCGCAATGACATGGTGCAGTACTTTGGCGAGCAACTCGGCGGCTTCCTATTTACCAGGAAGGGATGGGTACAGTCTTATGGTTCGCGCTGCGTCAGGCCCCCGATCCTGTTTGGCGATGTAGTGCGGTCGAAGCCGATCACTGTGGACTGGTGGCGCTATGCGCAATCACTAACTAGCAAGCCAATGAAGGCCATGTTGACCGGACCGGTGACGATCCTGAACTGGTCGTTTGTTCGCGATGATATTCCTAGAAGCGAGGTCTGCCGTCAGCTTGCGCTCGCGATCCGCGACGAAGTCCGCGATCTCGAGAATGCCGGTGCGGCCATGATCCAGATCGACGAAGCGGCACTCCGCGAAGGATTGCCCTTGCGCCGATCGGAGTGGAAGGCATATCTCGATTGGGCCGGAGATTGCTTCCGCATTTGCTCATCGGGCGTTGCCGATCAAACGCAAATTCATACACATATGTGCTACTCAGAGTTTAACGACATCATCGGTGCGATCGCTGCAATGGATGCGGATGTCATTTCGATCGAAACGTCGCGATCGAAAATGGAGCTACTGGACGCATTCAGCAAGTACGAATATCCAAATCAAATCGGACCGGGCGTGTACGACATCCACTCTCCACGCGTTCCCGAGGTGGGCGAAATGCAGGAGCTGATGGTGCTGGCTCGGACGCGTTTGCAGGAAGCGCAGCTCTGGGTCAATCCGGACTGCGGCCTAAAAACGCGCAACTGGGAGGAGGTTCGGCCTGCGCTAACCAACATGGTCGCTGCCGCCCGCGAACTGCGTGCAGCATCCGATCCGCAAAACCATTGATCCCGCGCTCGGGTCTGTTCTCGACCAAGCGAAATCGCTTGTGGTCATTTGCGCTCTCCACAATCTCGAGCAAGCCTTGGGGCCAACCAAAATGCCTGGCCCCAGTTGGTGGTCCGAAGGACGTGCACCCGGTGGAACGACGCTGACGCGTCGCGCTACTTGGCCGGGAGAGAATAGCCGACGGTTTATCAAGGCGAGAACATTCGCCGAAAATATGGACTCATATCGACACATTTATCGTGGCCAACTATGACGTGGTAAGCGATCGTTTGGTATGAGAGTCAAAATCTACACAGGGGTGTGTCGCTCGCGAGTACATTGGGAACGGTTGCGACAGCAATGCGAGGAGTGATGCCGGACGGTCACCGCAAGCCCCCACCACAATCGGTCCGCTCGGACATGTTTCCCGTCAGGCGCTCTCATTCAGGAAACTCTAGATAGTTTCCGACGAGAGGACGCCGAACCCAGTTCCTGCCTCAACTCACGCCAATCTATTGTGCAGGATGGCCGCCGCTATCCGAGCCAGATACGCCAATGCGTCGGCTGCACGGCGACGTGCTCTCCGGTATTCGCGTTGATCCATCCGCCGAACACCCGGCGACAAGGAAAGACCACCCGGTGAATTGAATTGCCCTCGATCACGGCAATCTCCAGATCCTGATCGAAGGGCGGCATGATTTCGAGCCGCTCCCAGATCGAATCGCCATTAGATCCTGGACGAAGTTCATCGCTGCGAGCTGACAAATTTAGACAACCTTGTGAACATTGCGAACATCGCTTGGTTTCCGCGCGAACAGGCTCTGCCCGATTAGACCGGACGGCGCGCGGTATCGATGGCGTGAGCCGCGGCAGAGGGCTATCGGCCGTCGCATCGTTGGTACGGAACACGGTCCGCTCGCGAACCGAAATATTTAGATTTCCGCCGGGAAACAAGGCCTGAGCTTCAGTCGAATCGATCTGGGTCAGCTCAAGACCTCGGCTGTTGGTATTTGTAACTGTTCTGCACGAACTAAACCGGTCTGCAGCTCCAGCAATCCGGCCCGCGGCGGGGTAGATGGTCCGGCTTTCCGTCATGTCACATCTCTTGTTGGTGACACATCTCCGTGTTCTGCAGCGTCATGGCGTGGGTGTGCGGGCGACCTCAGCCGCGCTCTCGCGCGCGTACCACGCGCTCCAGCGAGCGCGCGAAGACGCCGGATTCGGTTGACACCATTAGAATGAACGTAGCTTCGCTCGGAGCCCATAATCGGGCCTGTCCGCAGGTCGATAAAGTAGACGCCATCGCAAGCGGCGCAACTTATCATGTGCAGGTCATCGACCCGCGGCTCGGCTGCGTCCGGAAGGAGTCCTAAAAAGTGATCGCTGGTACCCGGACATGAAAGCATCATGGGCTCAAGTCGTTCTTTCCGCCATGCGTATGACCTTACTAGAAGATGACTGCTATCAGGACGGAGCCGCCGCAGCATTGATGCGGGTCAAAAGGCCAGTCCATCCGGAGTGGTTGAGCTCGAGCGGCAGCTACGTGCCACAGACGCCCGCGTTGGCAGTCGACATGTCCGAACTCGGGAGTCCGCCAGGGCCTCGCACTCTCTGCAAGACGCCAGCGTGTTGATTTGAGGCGCAACTCACGCTCCAAGGGCTACGGCAGCATTTTTCCTCATTGCTCCGTGCACGCGGATGGTCAAACGATTGTTCGCCTTTCATTGTCGGTAGCCTTGCCGGGGCTGATCCCACCCTTAGGGTTTGGCACTGAAGTCCGGACCTGGGCTCGTGGAAACGTGGGCTGCGACAAGCCTTATGATCGGCTTTGCTGTGGCGGCGGCTGGTGGACTGTCGGATGCAAGATCGGGGTTCCTTGCCTGATTGCTGCACGATCGCCTGCGCGTATAGTGCCTCGCCGCCGCATATGGAAAATCTGCACGCGCGCGCCTGCAATGCTAGTGCATGTTGCCCTCGATCGTCTCTGCGAGACAATCCTCGATCAAACACTTGATTTTCCCGGTCGTCGGCATGAGGCTCCTGAGAGGCGCTGCCCCTCGGCTCAAAGCGTCGTGCGATAAGGCAGGTAGGACAGACAGGCCATCCCTGTTCTTCGCGACAATAAGCGGCTCGCGCCGCGCTGTTACATCTGGATCTATCTTCGGACGAGCGGACAGACCTCTTGGGGTGCTGCTTGAGGCAGATCAAGTACTCTCGGTGCGAATGGCAGAATAGTAGATAAGCGAACCACGGGAAGAGAGGGGCATGCCTTCATTTAATGTTCGGTTTATTAAGACCGTTTGTGACGATACTGGCGGCGAGCATCGTGCGTGCCAGGCAGCATTCAAGGTCGATGCCGCCTCCCTGAGTGCTGCTGCTCAGCAGGCGGAGACTGATTTTTGCAAGCAAAAGAGTGTCCGCGATTGGACAATCTTCGCCGATGTGTTGGAGCTTCGAACCTCACCTGCATTAGCTAATCCATCCAATCAGCCTTTCGAGGATCCCCAAGGACGAGCTTCTCATGAGCAAGCAAGGGTTTCGCCCTTCCTGAGATTTCCACGGAAGCGGGACATCTTCACCGACCAAGGCTCGTAGTTCACGGGCGCGACGTTCACCAGCGTGCTCGCCAGTCATGGCATCCCCCTTGCTTGCCCGGCGCGACAACGAATTCGTCGAGCATGCCTATGAGACTGTGTCCGACGCCCGCGTCTCGGGCGGACGATACCTCGCCTTCTACAATGGCCGGCGTCCGCCTTCGAGCCTTGGCGGCGGCGCTCCGGATCAAGCTTACTTCCGGCCGCTGCCATTCCGTGCGGTAGCCTTACTATGGCAGACGCTCCACTTACACAATCGGCACAGATCGGCAGTCGGTCTGTGGAATCCTGAAGGCACGGCCAATACCGGTAAGCGTGACCTTAAATTCGTACGACGAGGGGTCGAGAGTGAAGGAAGTCGTGGTGGGTACGGCCACCAATCATGCGGCTCACGATCGCGAACTCTCTTGCGATCTATTCTCTTATATCAATCTTAAGCTTCGCTGGGAGTGGTATTGTCCGCGTTCTCTCGTCGGCGGCAGCAGGTACGCAAGCTGGCGCACGGGTCCGCCACCGAATCCAGGACCGCTATCTCGACGAACTGAATGAGGACGTCGAAGGAATTGTGAACCCGTTGCGGGAGCTTAACGTGAAGGTGCATCGACCGATGACCCTTTGCTCGTGCGGTCTTGAAAAGGTGGCTGATTATTTGCCGGAAGCAATGCGCAAGTGATAGTCGCGCCCGAACCACTCAAAAATGGTTCCCAGCTTACGACGATGACGATCTGCCGTTGTCCAGTCTTTCCATAGATATCAACGTCCTTTCGGTCCCTCCTGACGTCGTTTTAGTCAACGACGCCTGCCCCGAACTGGCCCGGATCCTTGAACACAGTCGCTTTCCGGTCATACCGGCTCGGCACCGCCATAGGTGGATCTTTATTTGCTTTACTCTCGACACGGTCCGCGAAGACGGGACGGAGGATTTCTTCAACTATACCGGCGATAAACGTAATCGTCTGCTTCCCGAGGCGGCGCCTCGTAAAGCCATTGCTTGGGAAGCCTGATAGCTGGCGAGGGTGTGCTCGCTAGGACTGGTCAAGGTTATGCTGCATCAACTAGTTGCCAGAACCAAAAAACTGTAGCGTAGGTTCCGCAAAGCCGCAAAGTAGCTGAGTCAATTAGATGTACTCTCGCCACGTTTCAGGCCGACGATCGGCGAGTGCGCCTGTCAGCGGACCCTAAGTTGGGACGTGAACACGCTCACATCTTGCGCCACCATCGTGCCCGTGACGGTCTTGACGTATCAGGACGGGAGCTTTCGAATGTCATTTGATCGTCCAGTGACTTTAAGGGAGACTGTTGCTTCGATGTCACCAAACCGATGAACGGCCGGTCTACGCTCGTGCGACAAAAGACACCACATGTTCGATATCTATTTGAACCAAAGACACGATCTTTTGGTCATTCCGACAGGCTTTGGGATCCCCGCGGGATTGGACGGCAATTGGAAGAGAAAGAAGCGGGCGGTTCGTTCCGTGAGCGACGTCATTCGTCAAGATGTACAACAGCGTGGTTACCACCGACGTCGTTTGATCTCGTACCGGTCCAAGGCGACACTTGAGACCTCGTCACACTCCTAGTCAACGCAGCTATCTAATGCTGAACCGTTCTTCGGAAACTTCGGGCAGGATGTGGCCGATGCCGTCGAAAGCGGTGCTTACCGCGGCGACAGCAGGCGGGTGTCGCGCATTGGGCTTAAGGAGGAAGCTTTCTTTTGAAGGCGGGGCGCGCCTCTGGAGCTTACCGCAAAATAGGCGTTGTCGGGCTTTTCCTTGGGTCAAGGGCGTGTGCGTGAGTTTTCAGCTGTCTACCTCAAGATGCTGCCGGCCAGCCGCACGGTCGGGCAAGCATCGAAGTCGTTAAGCAGCATTGGCTATCTGTATAGCAGCGGCCCGGAGTGGCCAGCTCGTATGAAGCGCACCGCAGCCGCGCGCCCCAACTCGGCATTTTCGGCCAAAGCTGATGCGGGAGGCCGGGTGCTGGATCCTCACCGAGGAGGGAAGGGAATATTTTGAGACGCTCGAACACTTAGATCGGTGTGCTATGCAGGCGTAGGTTGGGCGACAAATCGCGCAACAGCCTAAAGCTGAGCAACCGCCCCTTTGACTTCGCAGGTGGGAACGAACGCGGGCAGAAAGCGCCCCACGGCAAGCGATTGAGCCCACGTAAACCGCTGCCGGCGTGACGGTCAGCCGATCACCCCCTTGCTGATGGTGATGTACTCAACTACACCTCGAAGTTCACATTTGGAAACAGTGGCGTTGTAATGGGTATTGCGAAGTTGTTCAACGCGGCTAGGGATATTGGCTTGATTTAACCTGAGGGATGGAGAATCTGGCCTCTTCATGCACATCAGCGTGGTCGAGACGACGGTCGGCTAAACTGATCTCGGGGTTGGCTTACTCATTCCAGAGAGTGTCAGTTGCTTAGCTGCGAATAGAAGGGCGTTGATTGGAACGTTCTCAGAGCGCGAGGTGTATATGAAGTTTACAGTTCCACAGCTGTACTAGCCCAGACGTCTCGCGTTTGGAAGGCATGACCAAGTTATACGCTGGCGCCACTTCTATCATATTGTCTGTTTTTTGCGGTCGTCGTGCCGTGAAAACTATGCTACAAGCCGCTCCTCTCAAAAGGAGCATTCATCGTGAAGAAAGCAACCAAGAAACGCGTTAAGCGGCGCGAATGGACGAGGGCAGATATCAAGGAGCTCAAAGTCCATTCGAAGGCCCGAACCCCGGTCATAAAAATAGCAAAGATGACCAAACGCAGCGTCGGTGCGCTCCGCCAGAAGGCCTTGCATCTTGGAATCGGGCTCGGACACCAACGGTAGTTTTGAGCAGCGCTGGTACTGGCGCGATAGGGCGGCTCGCTGGGCCGCCCTCAGTACCCATAGAAATTTTGTCGGAAATTAGCTTTACGGATCCGCGCTGAGAGAGTGTTTGGATCCTGGTTCACTGTCGCGGTGGGAGCTCCAGCATCCTCTCATTATTGACGGACTATCTTAGACGTGGTCTCAACGGTTGTGACCAATCGGCAGTGAAGACATTACCTTGGTGATGGCCCAATCAAGGATCTCCCACATGAACGGCCGATCCAGTGTGTTGGCCGACCAACGGCGGTGCTCACTGGAAGTAGCGTCTGGATCGCTACCGCGCTGAGAAGATTGCTGCATCCTGCCATGTGTGATGTCCGCGTTATAGTCTGCTTCTTTGCAGCACTCCGCTCATATGCCTAAATTGTTTGTGTATGCCGAGCCTCAGCAACGTGCATGTCGCAGTTACCTCTTCAATGCCCCAGCGCATGATGTGCCGCGCGCGGTCTTTGGCAAACGTCCGTATAGTTCTTTTCAACCTTGCCATATTTGCAGTCAATCTTCGTGCAATTGAGCTGTTGCTTGATTCTGTTTTATCGGTCGAGCAATCGGGGAAGCGATTGCAGTTATCGTTCTGTGATCCCGCCCGATCGGACTGAACGGGTCTCAAGTCATGAGTGGCAGACAAAATTCTTGTCCTTTCGACTCCTTGTACGCAAGCGGTTGCCCCCATGTGATCCGGCGGCCGGCTTTGTTTCGCCCAATCGAGCTAGCGCCGACAGATGGCGCTTGCCAAGCACGAGTGTCTGAATGATGAGCGGACGTTTTGGTCGTTCACCTGAGGTGTGCTTTCTCCTTGGTCTTCCACGATCCGGGACCACACTCCTGGCACATTTGCTGCAGCTCCATCCAGACATTGTGGCTCCGCCCGAACCCTGGTTAATGCTGGCGCTTGAAGCAATTGGCAAGCTGGATCGGCGTCATCCGGCCGGCAGCTCTCTAATTGAGGCCGCCACCTCCGAATTCCTGGGACGGATAGATCGCACGATCGTTAGCCGCGCTTTTGCAGATGCAGCATACGATCAGTATCTGGCAAAAGCGGGTAAGCGCATCATCATAGATAAGACACCACGCTATTGGACGGCACTTGAATTTGTTGAATCCGTCTATCCGGAATCGCCACACATCCTTCTGATGCGCAATCCCTACGCCATCGCCGCTTCACTGAAATCGACGTGGGGCATCCCACTGCGGGCAGAAAGCGCGCAGCCGGTGAGCGTATCCAGTCTCGCTGACCTCATGCTTCGACTGCCCGATGGCATAATATCTTCACTGGCCGATTTGGTTTTGGTCTTCCTAGGCTCGCCGCGCAACGTATTCGCCCGCAGACTCATTTGGTGCAATACGAACTGCTCGTGGCGCACCCGGACGAGGAAATCCAGCGTCTACTGACAGCGCTCGGCTGTGATCCAGGAGGCGTCGCATCGGCGAGCATGGGACGAGTAGATTATCTTCAGTCCAGCAGCTTTGGAGACCGAAAAATCCTGGAACGAAACACCATCGACGAAAGCTCTGTCAAATCATGGCAATCTCAATTGAGCGTCGAAGAGATGCAAACCGTGACCGATCTGGTCGGTGCCGAGCTTTTGGTGGAACTCGGATATGAGCAGGAACTGCTGCATGCCCAGAAAGCCGGAGTTCTGGACAGGGGACGGGAAGTAACCGAACTCTATCGTCGGATATTCCGAATCTGGTGGGATTTGCGAAGTGCCAAGGCGGGAGGACTGTCCGGCTTATCTCACGCTGGAGAGTCGGCCCACACTACTTGGAACATTTCGGAGAACCGGGACGTAGCTATCGAGATGTTGCGAGGCGAGGTCGCGCGGCTTGAGCAGATCCTCGGGAGCTCCTAAGGACTCTGAATGCTTGTGATCAAGCCACGCTGGTTGATTTAGCCAACTTAACCGGCACGCTGATCTCCGATCAGGTGTGCCGCACGCCGGCCGTACGAGCGGCAGAATGCGATATGCTGCCGCGTCCGAAGTGTGCTGTCGAACGGGTCTTGGCCTCATTGACGAGCCGTGCGCCTTGGCCGGCCATTTCTGCCGCGGATATTCCCCGCTCTGGGCTGGAGCCATAGAGCGGCGAAGAACAGAGATCCTGCACCGAAAACAAGATATATGCTGCCAAAACATCTGCACCGTCTCGAAGCTGAATCGATAGAAATCATGCGTGATGTGGTCGCCGAGTTCAAAAGGCCCGTCATGCTTTACTCCATCGGAAAAGATTCAAGCGTTTTGCTACACCTTGCGATCAAGGCGTTCTATCCGGCAAAAATACCTTTCCCCCTGCTTCACGTCGATACGACCTGGAAGTTCCGCGAGATGATCAGCTTCCGAGACGCGACAGCCAGGCGGCTCGGCCTCGACCTGATTGTCCATGTCAACAAGGACGGCAGCGCGCGTGGGATCAATCCGATCGATTCCGGCTCCGCGCTACATACCCAGGTGATGAAAACGGACGCGCTGAAACAGGCGCTCGACCTCCACGGATTTGATGCCGCCTTTGGCGGAGCCCGGCGCGATGAGGAAAGGAGTCGCGCGAAAGAACGGATACTCTCCTTCCGTTCGGCTGGACATGTATGGGACCCCCGTAACCAACGGCCGGAGCTCTGGAGCCTGTTCAATACACGGATTCGCCAGGGCGAAACCATGCGCGTGTTTGCGATGTCAAACTGGACCGAGCTCGAGGTGTGGGAATACATCATGATCGAGAAAATTCCGGTCGTTCCGCTCTACTTCGCAAAACGAAGACCGATAGTTCATCGAAATGGTGCGATGATCATGGTTGACGACGAGCGATTGCCGCTTAACTGCGACGAGACGCCGGAAATGCGGATGATCCGCTTTCGCACCCTTGGATGTTATCCCTTGAGCGGGGCTATCGAATCCGATGCGACGACGATCGAAGGTATCGTCGCAGAAATGCAGACCGCGACCGTGTCGGAGCGCCAGGGGCGCCTAATTGACACCGATGAAGCCGCTTCAATGGAGAAGAAGAAGCGGGAAGGCTACTTTTGATGTTTACAGAGCCGACAACGGAACCGGTTCCGGCCCGGACGAAGGATCAGCTACGATTCATCACATGTGGCTCGGTGGACGACGGTAAATCGACGCTGATCGGCCGATTACTGCACGACAGCAAGATGATCTACCACGATCAGATCACGGCGCTGGAACGCGACAGCATCAAGTACGGTAGCACCGGGGATAACATCGACTTCGCGCTGCTTGTGGACGGCCTCGAGGCCGAACGGGAGCAGGGCATTACGATCGATGTTGCCTACCGCTTCTTCACTACGCCGCGGCGCTCCTTCATGGTGGCCGATACTCCCGGCCATGAGCAGTATACCCGCAATATGGCTACCGGCGCCTCGCAAGCCCAGCTCGCCATTATCCTGATCGATGCCCGCAAAGGCGTGATGGTTCAGACGCGCCGCCACTCCTTTATCTGTGCGCTGCTCGGTATTCGTCATATCGTGCTGGCAGTGAACAAGATCGATCTTGTCGCATACGACAAGGAGTGCTTCGATCGGATCGCGTGCGACTATATGGCCTTCGCCGCCGGTCTCGGCTTCACCTCGATCGTTCCGATCCCGATCTCGGCGCGATACGGCGACAACGTCGTAGACCGCTCCGCGCGTGCCAACTGGTATCGTGGTCCCTGCCTGCTTGAATATTTGGAGAGCATTGACATCCAGTCCGGCACCGCAAGCCAGGCTTTCCGCTTTCCGGTACAATGGGGTGAACCGGCCAAATCCGGATTTTCGGGGCTATGCCGGGACGGTGGTTTCGGGGAGGATCTCGGCGGGGGATGAGATCATTGTCGCCACGTCGGGACGGACCACGCGCATCAAGCGGATCGTGACCCACGGTGGCGACCTTGTCGGCGCCGAAGCCGGGGATGCGGTGACCATTACACTGGAAGACGAAATTGATATCGGCCGCGGCGACATTCTGTCCCGACCGGACGATCAACCGAAGGTCGCCGACCAATTCGCTGCTTATGTGATTTGGATGGACGAGGAGCCGCTCGCTCCCGGACGCAATTACATCCTGCGGATCGGATCGCAGACGATTTCCGGCAGCATTACCGAAATTCGGCATCGGATCGACGTCAACACTTGTGCGCATCTGGCCGCCGGGATGGTTTCGTTGAACGAGATCGCCTTCTGTAATGTTGCGACCACAATGCCCGCAGTATTCGATGCTTATGACGTCAATCGGAAGACCGGATCATTCATCGTCATCGATCGTTACACCAATCGTACGGCGGGGGCCGGCATGATTGCCGTTCCGCTACGGCAGACCGCCAATATTGCTAGGCAAGCCCTATCCGTGGATAGGAGGGAACGTGCCGCGCTCAAGAATCAGAAGCCTTGCGTCATTTGGTTCACCGGCCTGTCTGGCGCGGGAAAGTCGGCGATTGCGAACCTCGTTGATCAAAAGCTGTTTGCGATGTCGCGGCATACAATGCTGCTGGATGGCGACAACCTCCGACACGGATTAAGCGCCGATCTGGGCTTCTCGGAGGCGGACCGCGTGGAGAACATTCGGCGTGTCGGTGAAGTTGCCAAGTTGATGGCGGACAGCGGCTTGATTGTGATCTGCTCGTTCATCTCGCCCACGAGAGCCGAACGGGACAGGGTGCGCATCCTTGTTGGCGACGAAGAGTTCATAGAAGTCTTTGTCGATACGCCGATCGAGGAATGCGCGCGGCGAGACCCGAAAGGGCTGTACTCAATGGCGAAATCAGGCAACATCAAGAACTTCACCGGAATCGACGCCTGCTACGAGGCACCAGAAACACCGGATATTCATCTCAGGACCATGGAGCAGAACCTAGAGCATTCAGCGAAAGCGGTAGTGGATGTCTTGATAGCGCGCTCAATTCTTGATGGTTAGATGTGCTCGCGCCACGTCATCAATTCGCACAATATCCTGCCGGCGCGGCTCAGGCGGGACCTGCGGTCAAACTTTTCGCTCGAAAGGAACAGAATGGTCGCACCCTCTCGTGTACTCCCAGCTTCCGGTTATGTGCTCGAAGTGGATGGTCAATTCAAAACCGAGTACGCGAGCAAGGATGGAGCGGTGGAGCTCAAGAGACGCCGTCCCATGCTGCAGATCAGAGTCTACGATGCGGTGAGAAAGGCCAGAGAGGAAGTCCGACTTCCACTAGGTTGAGGGGGGTGCTTCGCGCTTCTTGCTGCGCGTGCGGCCAAGGACACGCCGATCTGCCTTTAAAGCCGCGCCGGGGCCGCGGACTCGGGCGGCTTTACTCTCCCGCAGAGTACGAAGCGCGGGCCGCGGTTTTCCGGGGCTGGCTATCCGGCGAGCCTGGGCTTACTCCAGGTATATTGATCAATCTGAAGCGAGCAATCGGTCGCGATCCATCCTGTCGTGACCTATGGTAACGTCAGGCAAGCTTGCTTCCTTTTGGCCGCCGCTCGTAGGCGAACACGGTCGGCGTACGCCCAGCACCTTCATCGCGAGGCAACGCTGCCGCGACCATTAGCCATCCTGTGCTACGGAGCTCCGTTGCGTGTTCGCGTCATGCTCCAGTCCTCCTTCCATCGTGTTGCCATGAAGGCGGCCATTGACGCGACCGAAAAGTTAAGGGAGCTCATCGCTGGCCAAGCGACAAAGAATGATCTCTCGATGAGCCGCTCTGGTCAGCCATCGACGCGCTCGACCGCACTTTAGACCGCGTAGAACGCGAGTGCACATCAACGAGCGGCCTGCGGAGGAATCAAAGCGAGCAGAACGGCTCGGAAGTGACTATCCTCGAACCAGAGTGCCTCATGGGCGAGGTACTTGCGCTCACCGAGTGCTGGTGATGGGTGGCTCGCCGGCTGAGGCGTTTGAGCGCCGTAAATCACCGTACCTTCGCCGCCATGATCGCCCGGTGAGATGTCTCGCGGCGAGCGGCGTGTAGTAGCGAACAATGGATTCTGCCGACGATCGATTTGAAAGATGGACCTGCACCACTCATCTGGACTCGGCTCGACGCACTCCCAGCAAATCAGGACAACATGCTCTGTCGCACGGCCGCTCGCCGAAAGGTACCTACTGATCCTTGCTAAGCGGCCAGCAAGGATCGCTCAATCATCATCAAGTCGAACTCGACCGCAGGCAGCAAAGTCCTCTCGAGTCAACCGCAAGGACCTGATAACAGCAAAGCGATGCAGGAGTGATCTCGCCGGCAACGCGGAGAAGCGTAAGCGGTGTTTTCCTCCCACCTGAGATCAGATCGGGAATGGTCGGCTCGGGATTACACTTTTCATCACCAACGTCGAATTGAGGCGCATGACGTGTGGCAGGGCGAGAAGGCTGTCGTCGTACAGTCTTTGGAATGTAGCTAGGTCCTTGCTGACGACGTGAAGCATGTAATCAGGCTCACCGAAGAGTCGCTGGGCTTGGACTATCTCGGGCACCCCGAGCAGCGCCTTCTCGAACGCCAACACGTTTTCTCTGCTCCCCTCGCGAAGAGTCGCATAAACAATAGCCGCAAACCCAAGGCCCAGCTTCGATGGCTCTACGGAGGCTCTGTAATCCGTTATCACTCCGGCTTCTTCCAGCGCTCTCAATCGACGATGGCAAGGCGAAAGGCTTAAACCGACGCGCTCCGCTAAGTCGGTAGCAGAAATGCGTCCTTCGCGTTGAAGAATAGCAAGTATCTTGCGGTCAATTGCGTCCATGCGAGAGAATATGCCTCAGATCGCTCGTTCATTGCAATATTTGGGAGCACATTTCGCCAGCGACGCCGTAAAAATCCGCATCTCGCAATCAGAGGTGCATGAGATGGAAATCGGTTTGGTCGCCGCCTTTTGGGCTTTGTCGCTGTCACTTGTCCTGACACCAGGAGCCGATTGGGCTTACGCGATATCGGCAGGCATGAAGGATCGTGCGATAGTGCCTGCCGTGGCTGGAATGTTGCTGGGGTACGTAGCAGTCACGACAGTAGTAGTCGCTGGTGTGGGAGCCATCGTCGCCAGCGTGCCGTCTGTCCTAACTGGGCTTACACTGATCGGCGCGGCCTACTTGCTCTATCTTGGGCTTGCGGTTTCACGGAGCCCGCCCCTTCCGGAAGCAGGTCAACAGCAGACAGGAAGTTGGTATCAGTGGCTGACGCGCGGCTTTGGTATCAGCGGCATCAACCCTAAAGCGCTGCTGCTCTTCCTGGCCATCCTACCGCAGTTCACCAGTCGTCTGTCTACGTGGCCGATATCGGCACAAATCGCCTTGCTGGGCGTAGTTCACATAATCAATTGTGCCGTGATTTACACAGCAGTGTCGGCCACCTCACGTGCTGTCCTTCGAACCAGACCACGCATTGCTCGGCTGGTCGCACAAGCTTCCGGTGTCGCGATGATCACTATCGCAATCGTGCTTATTGTCGAACAGCTATCACAGTTCAGCAGGTGACTGCTCGTTCGATCAGGGCATCCTGCAAACTTTAGCCATTTGTCCGCCGCGAATAGTTCCACGGCATCAGCACGTCGATATGCATCTGCCTGTGCCCGTTTACGATGGCGGTGAGTGTGGAGGACAGGTAGGCGAACGGATCGACGGCATTGAGTTTGCACGTTTCGATGAGTGAGGCGATGGTCGCCCAGTTCTCCGCTCCTGCATCGTGTCCGGCAAAGAGGGCATTCTTCCGGTTCAACGCAATCGGCCTGATGGTGCGCTCAACCGTATTGTTGTCGATCTCGATCCGGCCGTCAGTCAGGAAGACGCAAAGGACATCCCAGTGTTTGGCGATATAGGCCAACGCCTCACCGAGCGGCGACTTGCCCGCGACACGGGCGCGATGATGCGTCAGCCAAACCCTCATGTCCGCGATTAGCGGCGCTGATCGTTCCTGCCGCCCGGCGAGCGAGCTTGTGCGGAACCGCGCAGTTCTGCCTCGATCCGATAGAGTTCACCGATCCGCTTCAAGCCTTCGTCGGCAATCGGCGCTGATCCGGTGCGAGTGATCTCGACCAGTTTACGACAAGCATGCGCCCAACAATAGGCAAGTTGGATGTTCGGCCCAACACGATCCGGCGCGATCAGCCGATTATATCCGGCATAACCATCCACCTGAAGGATGCCCGTAAATCCTCGGAATATCCGCTCGGCATGTAGCCCGCCGCGACCGGGTGCATAGGTGAAGGCTATCCCCGGCGGCGCACCTCCGTCCCACGGTCGATCATCACGGGCCAGCGCCCAGAAGTATCCTGTCTTGGTTTTACGAGAACCTGGATCAAGCACCGGCGCACGGGTCTCGTCCATGAAGAGCTTCGTTGACCGCTTCAGGTCCGCAAGCAAGGCATCGAAAACCGGACGCAGTTCGAAAGCTGCCCGACCAACCCAGTCGGCGAGTGTTGAGCGGTCGAGATCAATCCCCTGGCGGTTCATGATCTGGGCCTGGCGGTAGAGCGGCAGATGATCGGCATACTTGGACACCAGCACATGCGCGATGGTCGCCTGGCAATCCTGCATGGATCAATCGTGCAGGTGCTGGAGCCTGCGCTACGCCGTCGGTACAGGCACGGCAGGCGTATTTTGGACGATGAGTAACGATGACGCGGAACTGCGCAGGGATGACATCCAGCCGCTCGGATACGTCCTCCCCTATGCAATGCAGGCCACCGCCACAGTTGCAGATCAAGCTCTCCGGCTGGATGATCTCTTCGACACGAGGAAGGTGGGCGGGAAGAGAGCCACGATTGGCGGCGCGAGATTTGGGGCTCGGTTTGCCCGAGGGGCTATCGGCTTCATCTTCGGCATGGATGGCCGCTATGGCGGTTTCCAGGTCTTCCAATGCGAGATCGAATTGCTCGGGATCAGACTTCTCGGACTTGCGCCCAAAGGCAGCCTGCTTGAAGGCGGCGACCAGCTTGTCTAGCCGTTCGATCCGATCATCCTTGCGGACTTCACGCGCTTGAGCTGCGAGCAGCATCGCCTTCAAGGCAGCAATATCGTCCGGCAAATCGGCGGCGTCCAACATGCCGGAAGTTTGTCAAACTCTACCTCTGTTGCCGTCCGGATTTCTCGCTCGAGTCATCGTGCCGCACCTATTCGATTGCGGTCGGTGCTCTTGCCTCAACGGTACGAACCCGACGCCAGTCGAGCCCGCAAACAGCGCCTCGAACTGGGCAGCCCAAGGGTCATCAGACCGTCCCTGATATCTCGCCAAGTGAACGTGTGCTCCTCCAGCCGCTTGTAGGCCATCACCAGACCGCTGCCATCCCATTAGATCAGCTTCAGGCGGTCCGCTTTGCGGGATCGGAATACGAAGACCGTTCCTGTGAACGGTTCCTTGTGCAGCTCGTTCTTTACCAGCGCCGCTAATCCGTCGTGACCCTTGCGGAAATCGACGGGCTTGGTCGCCACTATGATCCGAACGCGGTTTGATGGAAAGATCATGAGGAACCTGCGCATGCAAGCGCGACAGAGGCGATCCGGGCGGCAGATGCGTCTTCTTCCAGACGGATCGTCACAGAGCCGAAGAGAATCTCGGGGCGGTTGGCTTTCTTGAGCGGCGGCTCCGAAATGGGGGCTCGACGATGACCGCTGCGAACTCCGCCGCGTCCTCGGGTTTGTGGCAGAACCAGCTTGCCCTGCCGCGCCATCGTCCGCCAGGTGGAAAGGTGGTTCGGCTTCAGGCCGTAGCGCTCTGCGACTTCATTCACCAACGCTCCGGGCCGAAGGCTCTCCGAAACGATCTGCGCCTTGATCTCGTCCGGCCAATGCCGATGCGGCTCACGTCCAGACTTTCTGGTCGTGAGAAACTCCAATGTACTCTCCATGGAGAAATTCCCGTTGCTCGTCCATGGATAGGCGATCACAGATCACGGCGGCGAGGACAACGTGGGAGCGGAACATCGGTTACCGTAAACGGGCCGATTAGCCCTCACTGCGGTCCAGCTCGCGCTTGCAGGCGGAATGCTTACGATAGGTCCAAATTGAACTCTCAAACGATTCAACCCCGCTGTGAATCCTCTGTCCTCTGCTGCTTACGTCAGCTTGTCGCCGCCAAATGAGAGTACGTCAGGAAAATTTACGTGAGAAAATCCCCGGAGAGGGTTGAACCGCCCGTAACGTCAAGTTGTACGATCTCCGAAATGGACATCAGCGTCCCAGATCCTCCAACCAGCGACGGAGTGCAAATGTATCAAGTCCAAAGCAACGCATTAGACTCCCGCTGCGAACCACGATCATCGAGTGTGCCAGGCATTGATAATCCGGGCACGTCGTCTCCTGGCTGCATCGCCCGGACAGGCTCACACGTAAATTGTCCGCAGACTGGCGCTTCATAGCTGCAAGAGGGCGATCGCGCTCAAGCTTGCACAGACGTGACAGTGGATGAGAGCGAGCGTCGGCGCCGGTTGCGCCCGAGTGCTTAGTGCCAAAGGCTATTTGGGAGGTCTGAAGGGCATCAATGAGGAGCTTTGTGAAACATCGCTCTCCATCCGCGATGAGATATGGAGGTTGTCATCCGACAGCCTTTTCGGGCGCCGACGCGAAACGCGTCCACGATACATGTCGCTTCATTCGAAGCTGTTGATGAGAAACGGGGCGCGCGCCACGGCGCTCCCTGCTGTGCGTACTCCAGGTCATCGACCAATACAATGTTAGGAGGAATGGTTTGACAAGACAGCGGTCTTTGCTGACGCCTGGTCCATTATCGTTATCGCTGGCGGTCAGGAGCCAGATGCAGCTTGATCTCGCGTCTCGCGATGACGAGTTCAAGGAGGTGACCGCCTGCATGAGGCGGCTGATGCTCAACTTGCTGGGAAACGCTGAGGAATATTCGGTGGTGCCTATTCAAGGAGGTGGCTCCTTTGCAATGGAGGCGGCCCTCTCTTCATTTGTGTCCCGAGCCCACAGGCCGCTCGTTTGCGTAAACGGCATCTATGGCGAGCGCATTCTACAAATTTTGCGGCTGTGGGGTGTCGAAGCACTGAAGCTTGTCAAGCGCGCAACCGATCCGTTGGATCCGGAAGAGATCGGCGAGTATCTGAGCCGAAATCCCGGCGTTACGCACCTGTGTTTCGTGCATTGTGAGACGACGACCGGAATCGTCAATCCGCTGCACGAGATCGTGGAGGTGGCGAGGCGAGGTGGCGTAAAGACCATCATCGATGGGATGAGTTCCTTCGGCGCCCTCAATATCGATCTGAGCCAGCGTGGACCTGACGTACTGGTCACATCGAGCAACAAGTGCATAGAAGGGCCGCCGGGAGTTGCGTTTGTCATCGCCTCGCGCGAGCTGCTGGAGAATGCGACTCAAGAACCGAGATCGTTTGTGCTCGATGTGAGAGATCAATGGCGCTCGCTCGAGCGCACGGGTGAGTGGCGGTCGACCCCTCCAACCCACGTCGTTCAGGCAACGACAATGGCTTTGAAGATTCTGCACGAGGAAGGCATCGATGCCAGGCGCTTCAGGTACGAGAAGGTCAGAGACGACCTCATCAAGGAACTCGAAGGGATAGTGGCTCCGCTGTTGTCCCCCGAGTTGCAGTCGCCGGTCTGTGTTGCGTTCAGTGCGCCGTCCGGAATAGTGGACCAGCCAGGATTCGATGGGCTGTATCGCCACTTGGCGGCCCATAATCTTTACGTCTACTCGAAGCTGCATCTTGCGACGCGGAGCTTTCGGGTCGGTTGCATTGGGCAAATCCAATCCAGCTGGATTGAGCAGTTGGGATGCGCCTTTCGTACATATTTCCGGTCCGGTCAGGCCCGGTCAGCAAGGCCGGCGTCGGGCCAAGAGGTATATGGGGCGCGCGTAAAGATGCCGGCTCAATCAGCTGGGGACCGGCAGCTGCGGCTTTCCCCCGAGACTGCTGTTCTGCATGCGGGCTATCGACGCGACCCGGTGACAAAAGCCGTCGCAGTGCCGATTTACCAGAATACAGCTTATGAACTCGATGGCGATCTAAATCACATCGCTGACGTCTACAACGTCAAGGCGGATGGGTTCACCTACACGAGGATTATCAATCCGACGACCCGCGCGCTGGAGAAGCGCTACGCCGCTGTCGACATGGGCAGCGACTCGCTCGCCGTTGCGTCAGGTCAAGCGGCGACGTTCCTTGCTATCATCAATCTTTCAAGTGGCGAAGTAGGGGACAATATTGTTGCCTCTCCGTATCTATATGGCAATACCTGGAACCTGCTCCACAACACCTTAAAGCGTTTGGGAATCAGCGTGAGGACAGCAGATCCCCGAAGGCCCGAGACGTTCGAACGTGCCATTGATGATCGCACGATTTGCCTGTTCGGAGAGGTAATTTCGAATCCCTGTCTGATTCCGCTCCCGGTCAAACAGCTGGCGGAAATCGGCCGAAGGTACGGCGTGCCTCTGGTCGTAGACAATACGACCACGCCGCTGGTATGTCGGCCGTCAGACCTGGGCGCCGCAGTTACGACGTACTCTGCAACAAAATATATATCCGGTCATGGCACGACCCTCGGCGGACTAATCGTTGACAGCGGCAAATTTAGCTATCGGGGAGCCTCCCGCTTTCCCTTGTTCAACGGTCCCGACGAAGCGCATGGCGGAATTGTCTGGCACAACGCTGTGCGCGATGTCGATGATCTAGGAAAGAGCGAGTTTCTCCTCAAGGCTCGCATGACCTGGTTGCGCGATACGGGTGCAGCCATCGCCCCGTTTGCGAGCTTTCAACTGATCCAAGGGCTTGAAACGCTGCCGCTTCGCATGAAGCAGCACTGCGCTAATGCCAGGATCGTCGCCGGCGTTCTAAAGGAGCATCCTAAAGTGCGTCGCGTCTTCTACCCGGGGCTCTTTGAGGGCGCCGATCGGGAAATCGTCGATCAGACACTCAACGCCGAATACGGACATGGGGCGATGGTCATGTTCGAAGTGGAAGACGAGCTGGCCGGGCGCAAGTTCATCCAGAACGTCGACTTGATGTATCACGTTTCCAATGTGGGAGATGCCCGCACGCTCGTGACTCATCCTGTCTCGACGACCCACACCACTGTCCCGCGGGAAAAGCGCGAAGCGGCCGGCATATTTGGCGGCTCAATCCGGCTTTGTGTCGGCATCGAAGATGTTAACGACATCTTGCGCGATCTGGACAAGGCGCTTTCCGCAATCTGACAACCTGCAAGGCGATCAGGAAGAGGTTCTCATGAATCAGGCAGACGCTTGGAAACTGAGGTCATCACGCTATGAGGCCGTTCAATTCAGTCGGGAGATCAATAAGCAGCTTTCGGAGCTAAGGCCGGACAACATCACGGGGGCCGCCTACATTGCGAAAGATTACGCTGTCATCACAGCGTGCACGCTTGCGACCGTGTCTGTCTCGTGGTGGTTCTACCCGCTGGCCGTTCTCCTGATCGGTGCCTATCAACGCGGATTGACAACCATCGCTCACGATGCGGCTCACCGCACGCTCGCGAAGAATACGACCTGGAATTATGTGCTGGGCATTCTGTTCGCTTCCTATCCCTTGTTCCAACGCCACTGGGCCTACCGGATCTCACATGTCTACTTGCATCATCCCTATCTCGGCGACCCGGACAAGGATCCCGACCTGAAGTTTTTCCTGGCCAGCGGCGTCTACGATGTGCAGCCTCCAGAGAGATACGCTTTCAACATCATCTGGAAGCCGATCTTCGGCGGCGCGACAGTAGCGTATCTGAAGTATCTTTGGACTAATCGGTTTTCGATCGAGGAGACCGAAGAGCAGAGCCGCTCAGGCATACTTGTCGACAGGTATGGCTTCTATCTGTTCTGGTTCAGCATCCTGGCCGGGTCATATGCTCTTGGTCTGCTCCATATCGTCGTCCTGTTTTGGATCGTGCCCTATCTCACGACGTTTCAGGTTCTCGGCTGGTTTATCGAACTCGCTGAGCACTCACCCATGTGCGAAACAGAGACGCAGAACGTCTATCTCACCAGGAATAGGAAAGGAAGCTTCCTCGAACGAGCCATCCTGGGACAGAATCTGGATGAGTACCACCTTGAGCATCACCTTTCACCCGGCATCCCGTTTTGGCTGTTGCGCAAGGCTCAGAAAATCCGAATGCAGGATCCGAACTACGCGAAGGTCGCCGCCACCTGGGGCGGGCTCTTTGTCAAGGGACCTCAAGGTCAACCTAGCGTCATAACTCAGTTGAAAGAGCGAAATCGACGGCTGTATGAGCAGTCCGTTGCCGGGGTTCGCACGCGAGGCAAGGTGGCGTGAGGTTGCAACAGCCCGAGCGCACCCAAGCCGTTGTCGCCGTCACTTCGAACCGTCTTCTGGTCGATGGTGTGCATCGCGACTGGTTACGGCGCAAGTACGTGCAGGCACTCCATCGTCATGCTGGAGTGGCTTGTGTCATATTGCCGACCGTCGACGCGGAAGATGCTATGGAGGAGGTCGCCCCGGCCATCATGCGCCGGCTCGACGGTCTGGTCTTGACAGGCGATGAATCAAACGTGGACCCCGCAGTCCTGTCAGCGCCCGCATCCTTTGCGGATCCTGATCGGCGGGATGTTGAGCCTGGGATCCTTGACCGTCCCCGGGACAGGCTCTCTGCCGTAGCCATAGAGAGCGCCATCGCCCTCGGAATGCCTATTCTGGGCATCTGCCGTGGGCTTCAGGAACTCAACGTCTATTTCGGCGGAACACTCCGCCCATCGCTTGCGGAGTGGAGCCGAGAAAGCGGCGCCATGCATGCCGAGAAGCCAAATCGTCCCAGGGACCGTCAGTACGATGCCGCGCACTGCGTCAGGATATCATCCTATGGCGCACTGTTTCCAATCGCGCGGACGATCGAAGCGCAAGTCAACTCGCTGCACAATCAAGGCATCGAGGCACTTGCCCCAGCGCTAAGGCGCGAGGCGTGGGCGCCTGACGGTCTGGTCGAGGCAGCTTCAGTGATTGGCGCTCCGACGCTGCAAATCGGTGTGCAATGGCACCCCGAATGGCACGTCTCAACCGACCTCCTCAGCAAGCAACTGTTCAAAGCATTTGGAGAGGCGTGTGTTGGGTACTGCCGGACTAAGAAGGGCTAGAGGCAGATCGTGATTTTGCAAACGAAACGTGGCCCGCGCGAGCCGAAAGGGCAGTCCTCCGAAAACGACGCGCGCGCCTGGGCTTCCGAGAGCTCCGCCCGGCCTCGCGGGCACAAAAAGGGTGGACGATCTACGAGTGGCTTCGCTCTAGGAGTGTTTTTTGTGGCGCTTTATGTCGTTCTGAGCGCGGCAGGGGAGGTTTATGCGGCATCGTATTTTCAGAAAGCGGATGTGTTCGTGGCGCTCCTGCTGTCTTTCGCGGTGGTTTGTATAACGTTCAACTTCTTGGCTCGTCACGAGGGAGGCGAAGCAAGAGCCGGAAAATGGTCGCTCCTGGTTTTCGTCGCACTCAACGTCGTGACGGCGATCAGCTGGATCGGCCTATTTATAGGACTGAAATACGCTGAACCTGCGATCGTGGTCGCTTTCATGGTGGCGTTGGGGCCCGCCGCAACAGTGTGGTTAAACGCCCTGATCAGGCGCAGGAGCGCCCCACCAGCATCCGATATTGTCGTGAGCGCCGCGATTGCGACGATCGGGACTTACATGATTTGGATCTCGGCCAGCGGCAATGCGGGCGTGGAGTGGGGGGCTCGATCGTCCATTGGCATCGTCTTGGCCATCGTGGCCGGCCTATCGCTCGCCCTCACAAATATACTTGTCAAGGTGCTGTTCGACCGTGGGTTTTCCGGCCGACAGGTGCTGGCGCATCGCTTTTATGGAACCATTCTCTTGCTGCTGGGGCTGGTCGACCATTCATCTATCGTACCGGAGATCTCGCAGCATTGGTTTGCGATCGCAGCAATTGGGCTGTCGACGATCGTTTTACCTTTGCTCTTGATTCAGGAGGGCATTCGCCGCGTAGAGCCCTTCACCGTCAACATGGTCCTGTCCACCGCCCCCATCGTCACCTTCCTGTTCCAGTACTTCGATTCTCGCATCGTGCCTTCGTCACACACGTTCGTTGGAAATGTCCTCATTACGGCTATCGCTGTCAGCAACATCTACTTGCAGTATCGGAGATCCGCATGAAAGAACGGAAATGTGTAGTCGTGGACGCATACTCTACGGGCCGCTACCTACCCGAAGAATTCAAGCGCTATGGAATTGGGACCGTGCATGTGATGTCGGCCGCACAGATTCCACCGATATTCCAAGCGCATTTCAATGCAGATCTGTACGATGAACTCATTCGCCCCGGCGAGCGCATGGGGTATGATGACATCGTTGAATATCATCTTCAGGCTCTCCAGGGCAGAGAATTTGAGTTCGTTATCGCGGGTTGCGAGTCTGGAGTCGAACTCGCCGATTCGTTGTCCGAGCGGCTGGGCTTACCTTCAAACGGGACCGCTCTATCGGCTGCTCGGCGTGACAAAGCACGATTGTCTTGTGCGCTGACCTATGCCGGTGTGCGATCGATCAGACAAGTCGTGTCTGACAATGCTGTAGAGATCGCAAGCTGGAGGCGCGAAGCGAACTTCGACGAGATCGTGATCAAACCTCTGAACAGTACGGGCACCGAGGATGTATTCTTTTGCTCGACAGATGCCGATATTCAGCGTGCTCTAAGCGCGATTGTCGGGAAGACGAACCGTGTCGGAGCATTGAATCGTTTTGCCCTCGGGCAGGAAAAAATAAACGGTCAACAATACACCGTAAACGCCGTCTCGATCCACGGAGATGCCTTCATTACGGAGGCCTGGACCTATGACACCGTTCCTATCGAGGGGGCATCATCGGTCTGCTCACTCGAGAGATTGTTGGACGGCAGCGAACCAATCGTTCAGGAGCTCTCCGACTACCTGAAACGTGCGTTGCAGGCACTTCAGATCCTCGAGGGACCGGCTCATGCCGAGATCATTGTCGATCATCGGGGGCCCGTTCTGGTGGACTTCGGGGCGAGGCTTCAAGGGACTATGTCGGCAAAAGCACGAATGATGGCGTTGGGGCATAACCATATCACGCTGACCGCTTGGCGCTACGCAGATCCCGAGGGCTTTGGGGAGTACATGAGGATGCGCGGGCCGTACAACCGGAAGGCGCACGCACTATGTGTCTCCCTGATCTCCAACAGGGGCGGTGTCGTTGCCGGCTACCCGGGACTCCAAGCAATTCGCAAGCTCCCGAGCTTTGCGGATGCCATTGCATTCGTTCCAATTGGTGAAGAGCTGGTTCCGACCATCGATTTGGCGTCGACACCAGGCATCGTCTATCTCGTGAATAGCGACGTGAATCAGCTTAATGATGACTATCACAAGTTGCGAGCAATGCGGATGGACCAGGTGTTCGAACTGGTGGCGCGGGATAGCCAGTGATGACAACTGAAGCAACCTTGACCGGAGCGAGTCCAGCCCGCGCGGCGATGATCGGCGTAAGCGACTTCGACGGTGTGCTGCGAGGCAAGCACGTCTTAGGTGAAGATCTCTCGGGTCAAGATAAAGTCATCAAGTTCTCTGAAGCGGTGCTGGCGTGGGATTGTTCGGATCGGGTCATTCCGATCAGTGTCACGCAGCAGCCGTTATCAGCATTTGGGGATGCTGACCTGCGTATTCTGTCTGCCACCGGCCGTTCGGTGTCTGATGTCGGCTATCAATATCTCTACCTCGCCGAGTTCACGGGCGCACATGAGAACATCTGCCCGCGGGGTGTTCTGCGTAAGGTCCTGAGAAGGGCTGCTGACCTCGGATACAGATGCGCTGTCGGGTTCGAGTTTGAATTCATGTTGTTCAAGGAGAACGCCGATACAATTGAGGATAAGCCGTTCAGCGAATGGGCTCCTTTAACACGGGGCCCGTTCGGCTACTCGATTATGCGCTCCGTTGCTCAACATGAGCTGTTCGATGAGATCTTGGCGCTTTGTGAGAAAGCTAGAATACCTCTCAGCGGACTGCACTTCGAAACGGGACCGGGAGTGGTCGAAGCGTCACTTCGTCATTGTGATGCGTTGGAAGCTGCCGATCGAGCAACCATATTTAAGTCGATGATAAAAGCATGGGCGCAAAGGCGAGGCTTGATGGCTACATTCATGGCCAAGGTTTCCGAGGATTGGCCGGGCCAGTCCGGCCATATTCACATTTCGATGTCCTCGGATGGTCAGAATGCGTTTTACGACAGCAATGCGGTTGGCAACTTCTCAAAGGTTATGAGGCAATTCATCGCCGGACAATTGAACTACATGAACGAGTTTTGTGTGCTCGCTGCGCCGAACTTCAATAGCTACAAGAGGTTGGTGCCTGGCTGCTGGGCACCAATCTGTCCAAGCTGGGGTGTTGACAACCGCTCCTGCGCGGTTCGCGCTATCTCGGGAGAGCCGTCCGTCCATCGTCTGGAATATCGGCTGGCTGGCGCAGACGTGAACCCATATCTTGCGCTCGCATGTGCCATTGGTTCCGGAATATTGGGACTCGAGACAGGTGTGGCACTACCCGCGTCGATCGCCGGTGATGCAAGCGTGGAGATGACTGCGAGACTACCTCAAAGCCTATCAGAGGCAACTTCTCGTTTTGCACAGTCAGCAGCAGCGAACGAGGTTTTCGGAGAAAGGTTTGTTGAAGCATTCTCTTGCTCGCGCCGTTGGGAATGGGACGCCGTTCAAAATCGAGTGACCGACTTTGAACGTCGGAGATACTTCGAGATCATCTAGTTTGTCTTGACAGTTCTGTGCCTCGTTCCTCTCGCAGCCATGTGAAGGGGGCGTGGAGCTGATGAGGTCTGCTGCCAACTGCTCTGTGGCCGCAATTGCGATTGCTTCGATGTGATGCAGGTAAGTTGTGCTAACTTTTTCAAGAAGGAAGGCGAAAGGGGAATAGTTGTCCAGTGGGCCGAAGCCGAAGAGCAGTGACGCGCAACGCTGTAGCCGAACCGCGGAGCCCCGCGCCCGAGACGAGGTTGGGGTAGATCAGTGCTGGCCAGGACGCGCTCCGAGCGGCGCTCTGAATTCCCTGCCGGCGAAGAGGGGCCAATCACTTTTGGTCCTGGATTCATGAGAGCGAGGAATGCTGCGCAGTCTATTTCGCGAAGATGCGTAAAGGATTGTCCCTCAAGCGCCGCACGAGGGTATCGCGCAGAACCGCCCCAGCAGATCTTGGGATGCGCGCGTACAAAGGCTGCAACAATGATCTTGCCTTCATCGGCTTCGAACGGGTGAGCGCATCACGCGAAAGGCCAAAGAGCTTTAGGGAAGGCCGTAAGAAAGTACTCCTCCGGTGAGGGCCCCCGGTGAGGCCGCCTTCGCTGGATAGCCGATTTGCGATCAAGCAGCGTGAGTGACGCACGCGCGCCAGGACCGGACCGTCGTGGGATGCGATCTCTCGGTGAGTTGAATGGTCGTCTCGCCCCTGTCCTTCTGATCGGTCACCTTGAGCGACGTCTCCGCGGCTGTCCTGATGGGTGCCGTCAAGCTTGGAGAAAATCGTGCCAAGCTAGCCAAGCCTTAAAGACATGGCAGAGCTCGCTCTTGGCGGTGCAGTTGAGTCCAAATGAGCGGGTCGCCACTAAAAGTAGCCGAGTTGGGATCGACAGCGCGCTACATTGCTGCGCCCCAGAAAGATGTGACGGGCCCACCGTCAGGCAGTGCCACAAGACTAGCGGTTCGACCACACCGTCAAAGTCGATCAGTGCCGCCTTCGGTTTTGACGGGCTCTACAGGAGAATACGCTTTGATAGACAAATGAGAAAAGATCGGCCGCTGAAATACACCCGCGATGGGACGTAGATGAGTGCGGCTGAAACATCGTCTCATCCTGCCAAATCTCGCCGTCGACCCAGCAGACTCCACTCGTCAGACGCTGCATCCGGGTAATGCAGCGTAGGAGTGTGGTCTTGCCGCACCCTGGAGGACGGACAAATTCCCGTGAGTCCCTTGGCGTGAACGCTGAATCGCAACCAGCGAACAGTTTCGGGAGATCAGCTGAACGGCGACTGCGATATAACCCAGCTCTGCTCCCTCACGTGCCCGCACCTGGACCGTTTACTTCTACAAAAATAACGACAAGAACAGTCAGAAAGGCGACAATCAGCACCCCATGGGGGATAGCTGTATTTGAGCGCGGCGTCTCTGCAGCTAGGAGATTAAAAGGCGGGGCGGCAGGATTGCACATCCCGTACGTCACAAGGGGGAGGTTGAGCCTATCAGCGCCATCGAGGATATTGACTGTCGGGCGTTGGTGCGTGCGGATCATACATCTAAGGCTGGGTTCCAGCCCCGCGGAATTGCCAGGCAGCTTGACGGGCTGGAGGTTGTCCGCCGGTTGACCGGGTGCGGCTAGCGTCGTTTGGCTGTCGTAGGGGCCGCCATTCCTGAAGCTTGGTAGCACCTCTCGGGGACCATTCTGCTTGAATGTCGCCACAGCTTTGACGCTCGAAGGACTTGCGCCAGCGGCAGCACTCGTTGCGTCTGAAAGTTCAGGTGCAAGCAGCATCGAAGCCAGGTGGAACAAGATAAATCGGATCAGCCTCATTAGAATTCCGAGATAGTCGCTGCGGCCTGCGTTCTTTGCGCCAGCCCCTGCTCGTTATCCAGCAATTTACGTGCCTTCAGAAATGCGGGTCCGGCGGCCTAGGCCAGACCGTGCATTGCGATTACATGGTCTTCTCCCGTCACACGCTGGCCGCATGCAAGGCCTTGAACGGCCGAGCCGAGATCACTCTTTCGCCCGCGAACTCGTGGCCCACCACCATGGGCACAGGCACCGTTTTACGAGCCCACTCGTCCCAGCGGAAAATATGAATATCCGTACCGCTAATCCCGGTCTTCTTGACCCTGATCAAGAGATCAGTCGGTCCGATCATGGGCACGGGTTCGTCGCGTAGACAGAGTCCGGGCTCAGACTTAGCCTTGACGAGCGCCTTCATGTTAGAAACCTTACGCTTTAATTGATGCAGAGCACTGCGATCGCGCGCGTTGCGTAGGCATCAGTGGCGATGGCGCAATCGCGTGCGGCGGCGCGAGCGGAGACAGCAAATTCCATACCAACGTCCGGTGGAATCGCTAAGCGCCCTCTGCAATCGCCCGCGAGGTGGCTTCACGTCTTCGGGAATTGCTTGCCGTGAGATTTTGACACGATATGGGCCGAGCGTTCCTGTGGGCCGAGAAGGCTGTCGGAGAGATTCGTAGGGATCGCCGGCTTCGGCGGCTGTTCTGCCCGGCCAGCGATCCGCCCAGCTCAACAGGATCATCCCGCGGCGCGGCTCCCGCACCTCACCGGCAGTTCGCGGGGCTCCGCGGCGGCAGGAGAGCGAAGCATCATTGAAAGCCTCGCGGGGTAAATGCCGAGCGTCTGAAGAGTGAACCATCTCACTCAACGTTGTGCAGATATTTACCTTCGGGTGGCTGTTGCGCATCAGCCAGCCCGGGCTAGCGCTTTCGCAACCGCTAGCTCCCCGACGGCAACCGCGTCCCCGTCCTGTCGCGAAGACGACATTCCACTCCAAGAAGCAAGACGAGCCGCACAATTCTTTGGCCTGGCTTTTGCTACCGCAGTTTTTTGGCCACGCGGTCGGTGCATTCAAAGCGCTAGATCGACCCGAAGCGAACTACGGCAACAATCAGACCAGGCTCAATCTGCTCCTGGGGCCCTTTCCCTACGCCATCCCTGCAGGTTGCTTCCGCGGCCGAGTGAATCGCGACAAGAAGGGAAATAAGAATCGTTGGGGACGTTTTCGCGTCGAGAAAAGTGGCTCCGCCCGGAGGGAGGCACACCGAGCGCCACCGATGAGGAATGGAGCACTGAAGAGGGGTGACGTGATCCTTCTTCGTCGATCGGCTGCTCGCAGAGGCGCGTCGTAAGCGAAAGCCTGCGAACGGGATCGTTCTGCCCGGAATACGCGCTCGACTGGAGCACGCATGATGCTCTGGTCAGGCACGTCCGCGATCACCATCCTTCGATTGAGTTCGTGATCTCGGGTGCGTCGAGGGACTGTAACGGCCTTCTCGGCAACTTCGTTGTGGTCTCGACTCCTATACCAACAGCTTCGGCGAGAGAGTTGCGGCAACTCATTCCAGGTGCAAGCATCATCGTTGGCAGCTCGACAGCCAGCAGATCGAGTCCTACAGCTTACAAGACGAGCTGTCCACGAAATGGGTGTGCTGGGAATATCTGGAAATCGGCCATCGCATCATCCACATCGACGTTTTCCGCAACCGGTCCGCTTTGACAGCCGTGATCTGTGGAAGACTTTGCTCGCGTCCACCCTGCGCTGTCGTGATCCCTCGGGCCCAATCTCGTGTGTGCGCTCCTCACGGACGGCCCCCAACTCGCTTTCCGCTGGCCAGGATCTTACGCTGCGAGCCTCACGGATGATCCCGGCTCGTCGGTGTTGACTATAACCTGCGCAGCGCTCATCGACCGCTCGAACGCCTCCGGGAAAGCTGCGGGTTTGAAGCGGGGGCCGCGGAGCATCGCGCTGTGGCGTCATCACCTCCGCATGGGAAGCGCTGCGCCTCCAATCAAGGAACGCACCAGTTCACGTTGCGGCCGAACCAACAGGCCTGATGCTGCAGCTCGACAGTAAGCCCGCTCCCGAAACGACGATCGACGGCCGAGCCAATTCCGACACCACGGCTTGGTATTATCTGAGCGAGGAAGCTATCGCGATTCCTCGGCAAAGAAATAAAACGGGAAGGCTGGAACTGGATCGTCGACGGCGTGAAGTAAGCGGTTAAGCTGCACGGCGTATATCGGCCGACCAGGACCAGGACCAGGACCTGGATCCATGAGCCTGAGTGTTGCTGGAGTCTCGCGCGGGCGACAGGTTGGTCTCGAGAACTTACCACCGCCGACCTGGAGATGATGAACCTGACCGGCGACAGCAACGCATTCTCGGAGGCCCTCGACCCGAAGCGAAGCGCATCTTGGCGGAGGCTGCTGGCGAAGAGCAGTCGCGCAGACCGATCGATGGTCCCGCCTCGTTTGTTGGAGGGAATAACCGACGGCAAAGTCCTGCTGATTTCTGCATTCTTGTTCTTCCTGGTCTGCGAAAGTTCTGGAACGGTCTTCTGGCTTCCTCAGACCATTGCCTCGTATTGCGGGACCTGACTGCGCTGGAGTCGGCCTCCCTTCGTGATGCCTTATGCGCTAGGTGGAATGGTCATGGTCGTCTGGAGGCGCATTCCGGCGGAAAGCGGGAACGGGCCAGGGACGGCCGGCTTCGGACGGCTGAGCAGCACACCGCGGCGGAGCCGCCGAGAGCACTGTCCCCTGAAAGCAGACGTTTTGTTGAGTGTGAACCGCACGCTAACAACGGCAACTTTTCTAAAAGACGAACAAAGCCTGGTGTCAATACGTCCTATCTAACACGGATTAGGGCTTGCCGCTTTTTCCTGGTCCGTTGTAGAATCTTCTTCGTGTGAGGATTTCGAGGGAATAGCTTCCGTTCAGCTCCGGATTAAGCAAATTCATTTGAAGGATTCTGTGGGGGACATTGCGATGGCTAAGCCTTCCGTTTCCCGTGACGCCTTTCGTAGCTTGTTCGCCTTTTATGCGGCCAAGGCCCACCATGATCATAACGGTGTCGCCGAAGCCCGGCTCCTGAAGCTATTTGGATCGAGCGACCACATTCCGGACGGGCTGCTGGAGTTGTGGTCGTCACGGACCGAGCTGATTGGCCCTGAGGCCGTTGGCAACATAATGTCACCACTGGCTCATCAGATCCTGGACGACGGCGCACAATACAACCACGCCAGCGACTTCCTGCATCGATTGTTGCGAGAGTTGGACCGAGACGGCCATTAACCGCAACTACGAGATTGGTTGGATCGCTTTTCTGGGTAATCGGGCGTCATCGTTCGGCCGCGCAATGAGTACACGCCCAAACTCGGCGGCGTGGCGGACTCTAATCAGGACAAGCGGTCGCTTCGATCTTCATTCGACGTTGCACTTGGGAAGACGGCAACGAGCCGATCCCCTTCCCAAAGCTCAACGTCGTGCTCGCCATACATTTGCTCGGCCCGACATCTCGCAGCCTTCTCGTCGACGCAGTCGAGCTTCGCGGCGCATATCACTCGCCTGCTGCTGTCCACCACGAGCACCCTGTACCGCATGATGACAGTCCCATCCGAAAGGAGCC
Organism: Bradyrhizobium sp. USDA 336; assembly: GCF_044908355.1. Taxonomy (NCBI): domain Bacteria; kingdom Pseudomonadati; phylum Pseudomonadota; class Alphaproteobacteria; order Hyphomicrobiales; family Nitrobacteraceae; genus Bradyrhizobium; species Bradyrhizobium sp. USDA 336. Next base: position 7,913,389 of record NZ_JBIYDC010000002.1, read on the forward strand.
TGTCATCCTAGTCGAATGTTCGTGTAAAGCAGCGCCAAAGTAAGCGCAGACGCGCGGAACCTTTGTACGTGTGGCCACTCGGCTATACCGTCGCCTGGACTCTTCCGTCACACCGGCGCGTCAGGTATCCTGCCCAGTGTAGCGCGCTTCAGCACAAGCGGCGAGCCGGACGGCAACTTGGTTCGGCGCACTGCTGATGATGCTGGGGATGCTCTCCATCTTAAGCGCCGCTCGCTTCGGCACGCGGTGAGATTGCGATGCCACCGGTGCCGAATATTTCGCGACGTAATATCTGACCTCGCTGCAAGGTATGCGAGTTGTGGGCCTGTGGTGACGCGAAGCGAAGGCTTCGGACCCCAGCGGCATCAGCAGCAACGCAACAATGGCCGCCGCGCGTACAATCATTCCCCCGCCCCATTCTGTCTGCTTCGTACAGAGAGCGGGTCTGAGTCGCCCACGCGGCGCAAATTAAGAATCGCGCACTGGTCAAAGTGCCGGGAAACTGTTGCTCCAATGCTTCGGTGTTCCGGCCAATGGCTGCAGACGGCAGCTGCTCGTGAAGCGACCTGACCCGGCTTCGTATCAATGTCGAAGCGGGGACGGGCGATCGTTGCATTGAACGGTAGCTATCACCGCCGAACAACTCTTCTCCGCGCGGCCTTCTGGATACGCCGACCAATCCTTCTCGCGTTAGCGGCTCGCAGGCGTCGCCGGAGCGCCTGCAGTTCGCCAAATAGTGCGATAAGCCCCTCGACCCGCTGACGCAGAATAGCCGAATAGTTGTAAACTTGACCTCGGTTACTCATTACTGCCTCGAACAATCACTATTGAAACAATATGCAGGCGAGAACGGGAAGAGTATGCAATCGGAGGTAGGATCGTACAAGCTAAAAAAGAGGGCAGTGTAAACGTGGAAGGACCCGTTGACACCAGAGGGGTCGTCGTTGCGGGTCACTTCGTTCGAAAGTCGGTCGACTTGGGCCAGGTTGCGGGTCTGATGCCGCAGCACAAGGTTGGACACCTTTTGTCGGTTCAGGTGGGGTGCTTACTTCCTTACTGATTGGCCGGGTGCCCGCTCAAGAGGCGGCGAGGCTTGCCCAGCCCCGTGGTCGGGGAGGGAGCCTCGCCCCCAGCTGTGGTGCTCCCAACCCGCTCAAACGTCGTGACGAATGCCGCGAAGGCGGCGACGATCACGGCAATCGCGAACAACAGGATCACAGCGTCGGGATTTCGCTCAGTACTCATGAGCAACTCCACTCAGGCGGCCTGGCAGCTGAGCAGCCCCGAACTAAGTTCCGCATCGCGGCGTATCAGCTTTCACTTGAGAGCTTCGGGCCAAGCGCTCTCCAAACATCGACGTGAGCTTGCAAAACGCGGGTTCAAAATATTTGTTGGTCAATCCAGGGCGTTGGTTCAGATTTGTCTCTGGTCTTGGGTTAGGCTCAACGCGCGGGCGCTCCCCGCGAAACATCATCCCGATGCTGGGCGGCTCTTCAACTGAATGTCCTTAGCGCCGTCGGCGACGAGGAGCATGTGGCAGGTTTGCTGTCATAACCCCGCCGGCTTCGACGTTGTTGAAGTCAACTGCGGTTGCGAGATCGGAGGCGGTACCATCCACCGGCTGCGAGCACCACCACGTGCGCGATTGAGGAAGGCCGCCGATCCGAGCGGAAGCTAAATCGAACAAGGCGTGCCGCCGATGTTAGAGAGGGAGCATCCGCCAGCGATGGATGCGAGTAGACTGGTCCTAGCCACGAATCAGCCCTGCGGCTGGGGCATTATACCGCTGGTGCAGCCCCGTCGGCTACTTGGCTCAACACGACGTCGCAGCACGCGGCTCGAGCTTAAGACAACTCCCAGGACCATCAAAAGCAGGCCCCCAGGTTGCCGTCCAGGCATTGCGAGGAGGTCAGCGCTCAATTGAAGACCATGAACGCGAGAAAAGAAGAAAACCGGCAAGATCTGATCGAAGAGCTTGACGCGGCGATCGGAAGGCTCCGCGGTATCGCAAAGTCGCTGGAGAACCCTTCCCTGAGGTCGGCCGGTCCGTTCGTCAACGCGCACCAAAGTTGGCGGCGATCTTCAACGGGTAGAGTCCATCAGTGTAGCGTCGCGTTGGCATCTACCAGATACGGCGATCCCAACGATTGAGAGGAATTTCGCGCTGGCGAGCTTGGTGAAGCTTGGTACGCTGCCATAGGATGACGTGCCACCGATGGCGCCTTGGGTGGTGTAGGTGCAATTGCTGGCATTATAAGACCAGGCCGCTTTGACGCGTCCGCGCTCGCCATGACGAGGCCGGTGAGGCAGGCGGCGCGAGCCGGTACGTGAACAAGCCCACCGAAACCCTAGACCCAAGCTCGACGCCAAACCTTCACCCCTGCAGCCAGCAAGCGTTCACGCGACGATAGAGAAGATGCGAGGTCCCGGCGTGCCGGCCACGAGCATCGCCGCTGCCAGGAAAAATGAAGAACTGGTACCCGAACACAGGTCGGCCTGGCGTTGCGGTCTGAAGCGTCGTGGCTCAGGCCAGCGTTGGGACCATGATGCTGACTTCCTGATCGCGCGGTTCTTGGCTCGCAGCAAGGCCGGTGACGACACCGATACGGTCGGCAAGAGGACGGTTCTGGCTCATCTTGCGCTTGCCCTCGAACTTGGTGACAGGAATGCGGATGCCGACAATCCCACGCAGCTGGGCGCCGATGAAGTCTGCCGGAGCGTCGCTGACAGACCAAGGTGTCACCCGTGAGCCCTCATGGATGTTCGTCAATCGGGTAACTACATCAAGCAGACGTTCGTTATCTTCGAAGAACTCAACCGGACCGTAAGCATGGACGGCGATGTAGTTCCATGTCGGCACTACCTTTTCGGTTTCCTGCTTGGTGGCGTACCATGAGGGGGTCACGTAAGCTTCCGGACCCATGAAAATGGCCAGGGCTTCGCCGATCGGAGCCGCGCGCCATTGCGGATTGGCCTTGGCGAGGTGGCCGTACAGGACTCCCCGTTCGCCTTCCATCGGGTCCAGGAATAGCGGAAGTGGTGTTGCGAGCGGCCCTTCTGCCGTGGCTGTGATTAGGTTCGCCAAGCGTGCGGAGCTGATGGTCGATCGGATGTTCTCGATGTTATCATCCCGGAAGGCGGGGGGCACGTACATAGCGGTTCTCCGTTCTCCGCTCCGGAATAGCCCAAGCCTGCTACGTTTAGAAAGGCCAGTTCGTCACGATTTCGCTGGTCCAGTTGTTTCGCAGTTATCACCGTGAACGAAACTGGTCCCTCGCTTGCGCCAGGAGCTGGCACCCACGCTCAATCTGATGAGCCTCCAGCGCAGCATAACCCAAGATGAGCCCGACGAGGTTTTGTCCGCGCCGGCGGTCCGGCTGACGTTGATCGTACAGGAGCGAGATGGGGTAGATGCCAACCCCCTTTGCGCGGGCTGCTTCGATCAATGCTGCTTCGGACTTCTTGGGCAGATCGTCGAACCAAACGACCAGATGCAAGCCGGCAGCGTCACCTTCGATTCGGACTCGGTCGCCAAATCTCCGCCGCAATGCCTCGATCAGGGCTCGCCGGCGCTCGTCGTTGCGCCGCCGCATGCGCCTGACATGGCTGTCGTAGGCGCCCGCATCGAGCATCGTCGCTAGTGCCTCTTGCTCGATGAGAGATGTGTGCCGGTCCATGATCTGCTTGCCGGCGCTGAACGCGAACTGCAGTTCAGGAGGCACCACGACATAGCCGATCCTCAAGGTAGGCGAGAGTGTCTTGGAGACGGTCCCAAGATAGATGACGTGCTCGCTCTCTTCGAGAGCGTGCAGCGGGAGCACAGGTTTCGTGTCGTAGCGGTACTCGCTATCGTAGTCGTCTTCGATCACGTAGGCCTCAACCTTCTTGGTCCAGGCGAGCAACTGATGCCGCCGCCCGATCGGCATGACACCGCCAAGTGGAAATTGGTGCGAGGGCGTTACGTAAGCGAGACGAGCTTCGGCCCTTGCAAGCCTCGCCGTGTCCAGCCCGTTTGCGTCGACCGGAATTGGCACCGCAATAGCTCCGGTCGCCGAGAGGATGTGCCGCGCCATAGGGTAGCCGGGATCTTCCATGACGAACCGATCTCCAGCGTCAAGCAGCAGCCGAGCACACAAATCGAGCCCTTGCTGTGACCCGTTGACGACGATGATCTGATCGATCTCGCATCGTACGGTCCGCGAACGCCAGAGATAGCCCTGTAGTGCCGTCCGCAGGCGCAGCGAGCCACGTGGATCATCGTAAGTCAAGGTTCGGGGTCGCTGCGTGATCGCAGCGGTTACGGCTCTCTTCCATGCTAGTACGGGAAAGTCCAAAGGTGAGAGATCACCATAGCGAAAGTCGGCAACGAGATTACGAGGTTGCTCGGTTGAGCGTGCGACGACCTGTCGCAAACGTTCACCATACCGCGAGACTCGTGCCTTGCGTGTAGACGACCGTGCTTTCGTGCCTTTGCGCCCGGTCCCGACGACAGCCTTTGCGACCCGTGGGCGGGCGCCATGGCGGGTCTCGATGAATCCCTCAGCCGCCAATTGTTCGTATGCGACCGTCACCGTCCCGCGTGATACTCCCAGCTCTTCGGCGAGAGCGCGGGACGAGGGCAGCGAGCCATTCGAGCCGTATACGCGCCCTAGGATCTGATCCCTGAGCACTTCATAGATCCGACGCGCTCCCATCTGCCCGACACGGTGTGGCACCTTAATCTGGACCATATGAACCTAACCAAGAACGCTATTGGTTAGACCAGTCTGCGCCCGTTCGGCTTCAAAACCAAGCTGGTTCAATCGAGGTGGCCGCGCAAAACAAGCTCCGTGAACTGCTGACCGTCTGTATTCCGGCGTGACCCAATATCGGTCTCGATGAAGTCTATCGCCGACTGAATTGCAAGGAGCCTTCCGGGTTATGTGCTTAACAAGGCCGGGACTGCCGTTTTGAGACGATACCGACAAAGTTGGTGGGATTGTCGTGCTTGAAACCAAGTTCAGGTGCTTCTCTGCCTCGGGCGACTGGAGATTCCATCTGCTTTGATTGGCCCGCCTCTTGCTGAGTTCAGGCAAGTCGCAGACGCGATCTCCCATGTGACTCTTTGAGACCGAATCCAACCCTTCGTAGCTTCCGTCCAGTTCGCAAGAGCTTGGCCGGCCAACCCAGTCCAGGACATGCCCCTAAATAAGTCGCTCCTCCTCGCCGCATCACTCTCCATGACTTGCTTGTTCTCCCCGGCGTTTTCCCATGCCTTAGTGGCCAGCGTGCCGGCAGGTGATCCTTTTCTTTGGCTTGAGAAGAGGAAGGCGCCGCGCGCATTGAGGTGGGCTCGCAGCGAGACCCGTAAGACACTACAGATCCTACAATCGGATTGGCGCTATGAGCGCTTCCGCCAGGACGCGCTCGCCATCACGAACGCCCAAGACGACATCCCGAAGGTTTCCTTGGGACGGCGCGGCCTAGACAATTTCACCCGAGACAAGAAGCACGTGCGCGGCGTCTGGCGTCGTACCACGCTTGATAGCTATCGCACCAAAGAGCCGCAATGGGAAACTATTCTGGACGTGGACGCGTTAGCTGCGAAGGAGAAGAAGAATTGGGTCTTTAACGGAGACACCAGATGCCTGCAGCCCGAAGAGCGGCTGTGCTTGGTCAAACTTTTCGATGGCGGAAGGGAAGCTGCATTTGTACGCGAGTTTGACCAAGATATGAAGGCCTTCGTCAAAACCGGCTTCAATCTCCCTGAGGGAAAGCAGGACTTCGACTGGGTAGACCGCGATACTATTCTGGTGGCGCGAGATTGGGGCAAAGGCACCATGACACGTGCCGGTCATCCCTTCGTCTTGAAGGAGGTCAAGCGCTCTCAGCCGCTCGCGCAAGCACGCGAGGTCTTTCGCGGCGAACGGACCGATTATAGGGTTGAGCCATTCGTGCTGCGAGACAATGAGGGCGCGGTCCATGCGACCGGCGCCGTACGATACACGAGCTGCGATGAGCGGGAGTATATACTCCTGGGACCCAAGGGGCCAATCAAGCTCCGTCTGCCCAAGCGCGCGGAGATCGGCGGCATCACCGCTGGCCGCCTGCTCGTTAAACTTGATAATGACCTCGATGAAGATTGGGCGCCGTTCGGTGGCGCCGGCTTCAGGGCCGGCTCGATAATCTCGTATGATTTGGCGGAATGGAAGCGGGATCCGCTGCATGCCAGGCCTTCGCTTGTCTTTCAGCCCGGGCCTCGACAGGAACTCCGCGGCTTCCACATCAGCAAGAGCTTGTTGATACTCACAGTCCTTGACAATCTTCAGGGCAAGGCATTCACCTACAGGTACGACCGCGGCGCTTGGCGGGTCACGTCGATCGCACTTCCAGAGAATGCGGATGTCAGCCTGTCAACCGCTTCCAATGCTTCCGATCGAGTAGTGTTCACCGTCTCCAATTACCTTAAGCCGACATCACTCTGGTACTTTGACGCCGAGACCGAACACCTTGAGTCCTTGAAGGTCGCGCGTGAAAGCTTCAACGCGTCTCAACATGTCGTTGAGCAATTCGAGGCGACCTCGCGCGACGGAACGCGTATTCCTTACTTTTTGGTGCGGCCCCGTAACGCCCGTCTCGACGGTTCACTTCCTACTCTTCTCTATGGCTACGGCGGCTTTGGGCTTCCCGAGCTGCCGTCCTATGATGGGGTCATGGGACGACTCTGGCTCGAACAGGGCAACGCATATGTCGTCGCGCACCTGCGCGGCGGCGGCGGGCTAGGGCGGCACTGGCACGAGGCTGCCCAAGGAGCATCGAAGCAGCGCACATGGGAGGACGCCATCGCAGTTGCGGAGGACCTGATCAGGCGGAAGGTCACTAGTCCGGGCCGGCTGGGAGTGTTCGGCGCCAGCCAAGGAGGCCTGCTGGTGGGAACCGCGCTGACCCAGCGCCCCGATCTCTTCAATGCAGCGATCGCGCAAGTACCGTTGTTCGACATGCTTCGGTTCACCAAGCTGACATTGGGCGCGCTCTGGAGGGGTGAATATGGCGATCCCGCCATTCCCGACCAACGCGAATGGATCCAGCGTTACTCGCCTTATCAGAAGCTGGTGCCAGGCAGAACCTATCCGGCTCCGTTCATTCTCAGCGCGACTAACGACGACATCGTACATCCAGCACACGGCCGCAAGGCAGCCGCCAGGCTGCGTGCGCTTGGCCAGCCGTATTTCTACTATGAGGATTTCAACGGCGGACATGGGCCCGCCACTCCTATCGAAAGTGCTCGCCAGGATGCGCTCATCTACATCTATGCACATCGGCGGCTTGTCGATGGTGGGTGAAGTGGAGCACGATCTGCTCGTCAGTTGTTACTTTCACCAACGCTGACTAACATCAGCTCGTGCAGCCCTCGGCAGCTTTGAGAACTTCTCAGTGGAGGCAAAGTGGCAGTGGGCTGAAGACCTTTCGATACTCAGGCAGCGCGCTGCAAGGGAAGTCGGCACAGACCTCGCATGCCGACCAGCGCCTTGAAAAGCGGCGCCGGTAATGAGCCATCGCTCGGCCGGCGCCTCCTAGGTCTGTACCTAATTAGCGAACTCTGATTCCTTCGCACCGAGTTGATTCGGCGGAGACTTCGATGCGCAAAGGGCTGTTCTGGCTCAACCACAAGCGGTGGGCTCAGATAAAGCCGCATCTGCCCACGAACCAGACTGGCCCGGCGCGCGATAACGACAATTTGCTCACATAGATTGGGCTGAGACTTGATACGTCAGCTCAACTTGTTGCAGCTTGCTATGAGACGTCTCGCTGCTGTGTCTTTTCCATATTCTGAAGCTGAAGCTACTACTCTGACGGTTGATTCGCACGGAAACGGTAGAGCCAACGAGCGCCAGCTCCTTCCGGCATTCAGCCGTCATGGCCTCCCGCTGAAAGCGGCGACGACACACTCTCAAGGATCGCCGTCTGGCTTGCATTGAATCGCTTACCTCCGTCAATAGTCCCAGCACCCATGAACGGCCAAGAACTTCCGATTCAATTAGGGTCCAGGTTTTGCACTCCGGAGGAGACGTAGGCTGGACCGCGCCCGAACGCTCCTTCGATACTTCAGCCGGTGCTCAAACAGAAAATGATGCGGGTCCGTGATCGTGACGTGAGACACGACCCGCTTACGAATAGGGGGACTTTTGTTTCGGCGACCCCACCATGACGCTCGCCGCCATCGATCGCCTCGTTCACCAACCTACCATCGTTGAGGTGGACGTCGAGAGCTATCGCAGGCGCACCGCGCCATTCGGTCGAGTGGAAGTACTCGCACGCGCGCCGTAAGGCCAACCGCCTCATTCATGTTCGATCGCTCTAGTCGAGCGCGGTTATCTGGCGGATGAAGACCCTGAAGGGCCTCACGCCCTACGAATACATCTGCAAATGCTGGACATCCCAGCCAGAACGATTCAAGCTCAATCCGCTCCAGCAGATGCCGGGACTAAACACCTAATGCCGGGTGAGTTTAGCTTCCGCGTGCTCCATGCGGATCCGTTGCTTCGAAAAAGTGCGCGTCTTGCAGACCGTTTGCCGGTTACGAGTCAATTTGTTCGGGATGCGCGTCGACAAACACTGCGAGCTGTGGATGGAAGGGGCGCTGCGCCAACTCTTTAATCCGGCGAATGACAACTACGACTTCCCGTCTGCCGAGCGCCTTGCGATAGCAAAAGAGTTCTCCGAACAGAGTTTGGCGCTGAATCCTCCGGACGCTGTCCTTAGAGAAGGGTAGGAATGAGCATGTTGATGAAAGAGTCCCCCCAGGTGAGGCAAACATCATGCCGTTCTTGTTTCGGCTATCGATGCAGGTGCGTGCTCGATAAATGCATCTTCCTCATTGCTTTAGACCAATCTCTAGAGTGGCGGCGATCATAGCGATTGAGGATCGTATACTGGCAGTGAAGTCTCGCTGGTTCACGGTGTCCGAGTTCAGACACGCGGGGCGCATTGGCGTTCACTGCAACGTCATTTAGACGACATCTACATCTAAAGACCAGACGGATACACATTGCGCCTCGCCGCATCGTCGCCCAGCGCCGATCGCCCCGGGCCGCCGCTGTTCTTTGTTCCCACAGGCTTAGGAGATTGTTCCTATATCCTCAACTTGGTGGAGGAAATGGACGCGGACTGTCCAATCTATGGTCTACCGTGGCCTTCTTTCAGTGAAGTTTGTTCACCAACTCTTGAAGCGATAGCCTCGCAAGTCATTCCGGCGATCAGGGAGATACGGTCCCGGGGTCCATATCGATTTGCTGGATACTCATCAGGCGGAATATTGGCTTACGCCATAGCCGAGCACTTACTGAGCCTCAATGAAACTGTCTCATTTATGGCGTTCATTGATGTTAGGCTACCCGCAAAGCCAGCCGGCATGACGCCCACCCAGATGGTATGCGAAGTGGTGCTGGAAACTCTTGAACCCCTTGAGGACGAGCACTTTAAACTATTAAAGCGGCTTTGCACGGCACAGTTCAATTGCTCAACTACTTGAGAAGGCTCATCAAATAGGAGCTATACCTCCGGATCACAATGATGCTTTGATGTACGAGAGAATTGAGCAGTTTCAAAGGGCGCTGCAGCTATATCGGGCTCCGTCGCTGCCAATTGAGGTACATCAGTTTTACGCGACGGATTCTTTCGTAAGTTGTCGCGCACGACTAGACAAGAGCTCAATAGCTCCAGAGATGAGCTCGCCGATGCGAGGCTGGGACAGGGTTTTGAGTGCAGCGGCCATTGATACCACACCGATTCCAGGCAATCACGCGACGATGATGAACACTCCAGAAAACCGCAAAGTCCTGGCACGCTCGTTATCAAGAGCCTTAAATAGCTCACCGACGTGATCTGAGGCCGCCGGCGAACCGGACCATTTTTGGTTAGAGTTTTTCGCGATTTCCCAGGCCGGGAGGAGCGAAGAACGATGAAGGCTCGAAGTTTTCGGGCGCCCAGAAGGCGTTCATTTTGAAGCTCCACTGAACGTCCTTGAAGCGGCGTGCGGGTTGATCGGTCCTCTCGGCCGTAGCCTGGGCCGCCGTCAGTTCGTCCGCGATCATGGCGAGTAGCCGCGTGTTGCGGGCGAACCCGAACAGATAATCCACGTGGTTGTCCTCGCACCACGCCATCAGCGGCTCGCGCGCAAAGGTATATCGCTTCGCGCTTATGTCGGCGTTAACCAGTTGGCGGACCAGCTTGAGATACCGCTTCCTCACAAAGCAGCTATTCATGTATTCGCCACTTTCGACATGGACCGGCCTGGGCCAGCGAGGTAAACAGCGTCTCGTGGCCTGATCTGGTCCCGCCCCGGCCGTCGCAACGGCGACTGACCGGATCCAAAAATGCCTCGCCCGGTTAGTCCGGGCGGGGCATTACCTTGCGCAGGAGCCGGCTGCGATCTTGCGGCGGCGTCTCACCGACCATGCGAGCTTCGCAGGATGGACGCACCGGTTCCCTTAAGGAGCTTCAGTCGCAAGCAACCGAGGGCGCGTTGTCGTGCTTGAGGTGTCGCTTTCGGACATTGTAACTCACGAGCCAGATCACGCCGACCGCGATCGGCACGAAGGCTGCGGTCAGGAACGAGGGCTCTACTCGCAGTCCGACGTCATGCGCGCCCTTGGCAAGATAGCTAAACAAGCTGACCACATAATATCCTATCGCCCCGACCGACAATCCTTCGACCGTGCACTGCAGCCGAAGTTGCTGTCTCGCGCGCTCGTTGATAGCCTGCAACAGGTCACGATGTTGTCGTTCGATTTCGACGTCGACACGGGTTCGCAACAGATCGGCGGCACGCGCGAGCTTGACCGACAGAGCTGCCTGACGATCCTCTACGGTCGCGCAGGTTCGCATTGCGGGCGCCATGCGGCGCGCCAGAAACGACGACCAGGTTGGATAGCCCGAGACATCGTTGCCTTCAATGATGGACAGTCGCGATTGGACCAGCTCGTTGTAGGCCCTGCTGGCGCCGAAGCGAAACAGGCTGCCGGTCGCGCCTTTTTCGAAGGAGGCGGCCAGCGCCGTCAGCTCAGCAAGAAGATGGTTGTTGAACTGCAGCCCCTCACCGCTTTGCATTTTTTCGAGCGCCTCAACAAGCCGGCGATCGATGCGATCAACGGAAGGTGCAAGCTCAAGGGCCGCCGACAGGCCAAGCAGCGCCAGTGGACGGTAGGTCTCGATCTCCAGGAGCCGTTGCACCAGCGCTCCGAGATCGTGCGACGTCAATCCGAGGTCGCAGACGAGGATTTTCGTAAAGCCTTTTTCGTCTACGCGGAAGTCTGAGGCGGCAACGCCTGCGCCGCTCTTTGTGGCAACCATGGCCAGGCTGTTCTTGTCAAAAACCTGTTCGGCGCGCCTGGTCGGCGAGGCGTCCTGCTCCACTTCTAGCCTGATCGCGACCAGCAACTGTCCGGTCTGACGCAACGCGCGGATCAGCGATCGGACGGTACCATCAACTTTGTCAAATCGGTCTGCGGTGGAAGCATTTGTGTTACTCCAGATCCAGGTGAATGTTGTGAATTCCGAATGCTGCTCCCAGCGTAGCATAGCGGGCCCGATGACAATCTGATGAAGTTTCGCCGATTGCTCAGGTGGCGGAAGATTGCGCTCGAGGCAAAAATCGATAAAGCGGCAGCGATCGCTTGTGGCCGCCTCACCCTGCGCAAGAAAAGCCAAGTGGATCACGCTGAATGGCGAAACAAGGCGCGTAAAAGGGCGCGCGTGCACTTCGCCGAGCACGGCGTCGCGTTGCGGATGTGGCGTGAAGGTTCGCAGATCCAATTCATCGACCATGTATTGACGCCTCTCTTCAGGGTGAGCAAGCAACCGTCAGCCGCGCGAGGCCGTGGCAAGCAGGAGCGTCCTGCGTTCCGCCAGCGGGGTGCAGACAGGCGACCTCCGGTGCGGCAACCACATTGTCGATTGACAGATCGAGGCCCAAACACGACTCCCATCTTGCTGCCGCCGCGCCCTGACGCGGAGAGGCGGTGCAGGATTTGGGCCAGCACTGTAGAAGGGGCATGCTCGTGTCCTTTGGCGCAACGTGGCTTTCGAAGACAGTTGGAGGCAGGTTTTAGACATGAAGCGCGCTTGTATTCTGACAGGATGCGTACGGGGCGCAGGCCACAGGAAATTGCCTGCTTCGCACCGTGATCGCTCGCCAAGCGGCTACATTATCTGAGACGCCATGCTGTGGACGGATTTGCCCATGCAGAGGCGGCGACTGACCGCGCCCGGACCAGGCGGGCAAGGCTTGGCCGATGGGCTGATAACGTTCCGTCGCGTGAGGTTGACGTGATCACGCAGCCGGAGCGCACGCCGTCATCGTTTTTTGAGGTGACATTCAGGGCAGTGCAGCGCCGCGGCTCGACCGCAGTGAGGCAGATACGTGGTGAATGTCGTGAGCGATCGACCGAATAGCGGCGGATCACAAGTACGGCCGACTCGACTTGGCGGGCGTATTGCTCGAGTGCGGTCGCGGAGGTTTTGATTCGTCGTAGCCATCCGGCCGAGATCCGGTTTCTCGCCGGTCTTTGCGGGACGCGAGGATCGCCACGTTCTCGTTGATGTCAACTCTGTTTCGGATCGAGCGCACGAAGTGGCCTCTTCGATCGGTGGATCTGGCCGAAGGCGCAACAGAGGCGTCACAACGTTCATCCCCTGCCGCCTGCGCCGTCATTCCTCGAGAAACAAGAAAGTTACTCCTTTGCTGTCGAGCCCCTGCGGGGTGCGCCGTCGATCGCCTCCGGCCTGTCGATCACCATCGAGGCCGCAAAGTGCGGGCTCGGAAAACAGAGGCCAAGGAGGATTACCATGGCGACCATCGGCACCTTCAAGACGACCGGCAACAACGAGTCCGGGCGCTCTATCTGCCAAATGAATGGACGGACGACCCCGCTCGCCTGAAAGCGGCGCATGTCCCGAGCGATGTGGGCTTTGCGACGGAGCCGCAGATCGCGCGTCGAATGGTCGCTCGCGCCGTCGCCGCAAAGGTGCCGTTCTCGTTCGCGGCGGCGGACAGCGTGTATGGCACAGGTGAGATCGAAACCCTGCTGCGCAAGGCGGGAAAAGGCTATGATCTGGGGTTCTTACAATCACGTGTTCGTTCCTGGGGCAAGCAGCAGCCTGTCGCCGGCACCGCCTCCGCGATCGCGCAGAGCCTTCCCAAGAAGGCCTGGCCCCGCTCGGCGTCCGGCGAAGGGACCAAAGGTCCGCGCTGGCCGGTGGTCCGGCGATTCGCGGGTAGGGTCGGGTTGTTGACACCAAGCTGATTGGAGGAACTACCGATGACCGACGAGATGATGAACCTCGGACGCTCGTGGAGAAGACCCCTGATGCGGATCTGCGGCGGGAGATGATCGGCTTGCCGCCCAGCTACTGATGGAGCTGGAAGTGCAAGGCCAGACCGGAGCGGCCTACGGCCAGGAGGATCCCGAGCGGCTGGCGCAGCGCAACCGCTAGGAGAGGTGGGCTTCGTTTTCCGTAATAGCTAGCGCCGACATCGGAGTGGCTTCCGGCGAACCACACCTGCTGCAGCCAATCCGCATGCTTGAAATTCGCGCAAGGGCTGCCCCGCATACTCAGCGCGAGAGCAGGCCTTTGTCGGGCACTTGCTGGGCCGGTTGTCGACATTGAGACTCAATGCCAGAAACCTGACACTACGCGCCGCTACGAAGTGTCTGCTGAGCCTGCGAATTCACTTCGGCACGCGATTTGCTCTGTTCACGGCATCGTCGCCAATCGCACTGCGATCGTCTTCGGGGACCGACCGCCGCGTTCGCGTCTGGTCCCCTCCGACGGTTTGCTGTGGCAGTGACTTGGCGCTCGGTGTTGACCGAGAAAATGCAGGCAAGTGTTGGATGCGATCTAGAGTGCTTCTTTTGGGAGCCGCAAAAATTGCGCCCGTCGCAAGCGGTGCAACCAAAACGGCGAACCTTGAGCCCGGAGTGAAACTGCCACCGGCGGTGTGGGACTGGTCCGGGGGCTATATTGGCGGACAGGTACGGTCGAACCTCCTTCACCAATCCCTGCGGTCAGTCGATCTATGGCGATGCCGACAGGTTCGATGTCACCCGGCACAACCCGCACCTGTCGATTGGCCACGGGCCGCATTTCTGCTTGGGCGCTGCGCTGGCCCGCCTGCAATTGCGATGCGCCGTCCCCGCGCTGTTCGTGCGACTGGAGGATCTAGCGCTGATCATCGCCGCGGAGGACGTCGTCTACATGCCGTTTTACGTCATTCGCTGCCCGCAGCGCCCGCCGGTCACCTTCCGCCCTTCCATCGCTCAGAGAGTGAAGTGCCACCATGTCCGAGCAACCCTTGCCGACGCTGCCGATGTGGCGCGTCGATCACATCGAGCCCTCGCCCGAGATGTTGGTGCTATGCGCCAACGGTCCGATCCACCGCGTGCGCTTCCCGTCCGGGCACGAAGGCTGGTGGGTGACAGGCTACGACGAGGCCAAGGCGGTGCTGTGTGACGCGGCGTTCCGGCCCGCGGGAATGCCGCCGGCGGCATTCACCCCAGATTCGGTGATTCTCGGTTCGCCGGGCTGGCTGGTCTCGCACGAGGGGGGCGAGCATGCCCGGTTACGCACGATCGTGGCACCGGCCTTCAGCAACCACAGGGTGAAGCTGCTCGCCCAGCATGTCGAGGCGATCGCCGCGCAGTTGTTCGAGACGTTGGCGGCCCAGCCCCAGCCCGCCGACCTGCGGCGCCACCTCTCATTTCCCCTTCCGGCCATGGTCATCAGCGCGCTGATGGGCGTGCTCTACGAGGATCACGCCTTGTTCGCCGGGCTGTCCGACGAGGTGATGACGCACCAGCATGAAAGCGGCCCGCGCAGCGCGTCGCGCCTGGCTTGGGAAGAACTGCGCGCCTACATTCGCGGCAAGATGCGGGACAAGCGCCAGGATCCGGGCGACAATCTGCTAACGGATCTGCTCGCGGCGGTTGACCAGGGCAAGGCGACCGAGGAAGAGGCGATCGGCCTGGCGGCGGGCATGCTGGTGGCAGGCCACGAGAGCACCGTCGCGCAGATCGAATTCGGCCTGCTGGCCATGTTCCGCCATCCGCAACAGCGCGAACGCCTGGTCGGCGATCCATCGCTGGTGGACAAGGCGGTGGAGGAAATCCTGCGTATGTACCCGCCGGGCGCGGGCTGGGACGGCATCATGCGCTATCCGAGGACCGATGTGACCATCGCGGGCGTGCATATTCCCCCGGAAAGCAAGGTGCTGGTCGGCCTGCCGGCGACGTCGTTCGATACGCGCCATTTCGTCGACCCGGAAATCTTCGACATCCGGCGCGACGGAGAGCCGCACCTGGCGTTCTCTTCCGGGTCTCACTCCTGCATCGGCGCGGCGCTGGCCAGGCTGGAACTCAAGGTGGTGTTCGGTTCGATCTTCCAGCGCTTTCCCGCGCTGCGCTTAGCCGTAGCGCCCGAAGAACTGAAGTTGCGCAAGGAGATCATCACTGGTGGGTTCGAGGAGTTCCCGGTGCTCTGGTGATGCGCCGCGGATCGCGATCTTCTCCGCAACTGCCGGCGCGCCTGGCGCGCGCCCGTCAGATCAGCCAGCCAACAGGTAACCATCAACGTGCAAGAAACCACGGCAGCATGCCGGGACGCCTTCGCCGAACTGGCGTCGCCAACCCGCATCCACGACCCGTATCCGTTCATGCGGTGGTTGCGCGAGCACGATCCGGTGCATCGCGCGGCGTCGGGCCTCTTTCTGTTGAGCCGCCACGCCGATATCTCCTGGGCGTTCAAGGCCACGGGCGATGCGTTTCGGGGACCGGCGCCTGGCGAACTGGCGCGCTATTTCCCGCGTGCGGCGAGAAGCCTGTCGCTCAATCTGCTGGCGTCCACGCTTGCGATGAAGGACCCACCGACGCATACGCGTCTGCGCCGGCTGATCTCGCGCGATTTCACCATGCGCCAGATCGACAACCTGCGGCCGAGCATAGCGCGCATCGTCGCTGCGCGACTGGACCGCATGGCGCCCGCGCTGGAGCGCGGGGAGGCGGTGGACCTGCATCGGGAATTCGCGCTGACCTTGCCCATGTTGGTCTTCGCCGAACTGTTTGGCATGCCCCAGGACGACATTTTCGGGCTCGCCGCCGGCATCGGCGGCATTCTGGAAGGCCTGAGCCCGCACGCCAGCGATCCCCAACTCGCCGCGGCGGACGAGGCCAGTGCCAGAGTGCAGGCCTACTTCAGCTGCCTCATACAGCGCAAGCGCACCGATCCCCGCCACGACATCGTGTCGATGCTGGTCGGCGCACATGATGATGATGCCGACACGCTGTCGGATGCCGAGTTGATCAGCATGTTGTGGGGCATGCTGCTGGGCGGCTTCGCCACCACTGCTGCGACCATCGACCATGCGGTCCTGGCGATGCTGGCGTATCCCGAACAGCGGCACTGGCTGCAGGCAGACGCCGCGGGGGTGAAGGCATTCGTCGAAGAAGTCCTGCGCTGCGACGCGCCCGCGATGTTCAGCTCCATTCCGCGTATCGCCCAGCGTGACATCGAACTGGGCGGCGTGGTGATCCCGAAGAACGCGGACGTGCGCGTGCTGATCGCGTCCGGCAATCGCGATCCGGACGCCTTCGCCGATCCCGATCGCTTCGATCCCGCGCGGTTCTACGGCACCAGTCCAGGCATGTCGACCGATGGGAAGATCATGCTGAGCTTCGGCCACGGCATTCACTTCTGCCTCGGTGCGCAACTGGCCCGGGTGCAGTTGGCCGAGAGCCTGCCGCCGATCCAGGCCCGCTTCCCCACGCTGGCATTGGCCGAGCAGCCGACCCGGGAGCCCTCGGCCTTCCTTCGGACGTTCCGCGCGCTGCCGGTGCGGCTGCATGCGCAGGGGAGCTGAGATGCGCGTCACAGTCGACCAGGATCTGTGCGGAACCAGCGGGCAGTGCGTGCTGACGCTGCCGGGCACCTTTCGCCAGCGCGAACCGGACGGCGTGGCCGAAGTGTGCGTGGCGAGGGTCCCGCAGGCGCTGCACGCCGCCGTGCGGCTCGCGGCCAGCCAGTGCCCGGTCGCCGCCATTCGGGTCATCGAAAGCGACTTTGGCGATGGCGAGCGCGCCAGTGCCGACCCTGCGCCTTCTCCAGCGGAGGCCGAGCGGCATGCCGCGAAAGACCAGCACAATCTAGGATGACACGATGGGACGGTTTGAAGGCAAAGTGGCCGTGGTGACCGGCGCCGGCGCCGGCATCGGCAAGGCATGCGCCCTCGCCATCGCGCGCGAGGGCGGCAGAGTGGTGGTGGCCGACATTGAGGGCTCGGCGGCTATCGCCTGCACCGCGCAGATCGCGGCCGAAGCGGGCCACGCGCTCGCCCTGGCGATCGACATCGCCGATGCGCAGGCGGTGGCAGCGCTGTTCGAGACGGCGGAGCGGCACTTTGGTGGGGTCGACCTGCTGGTGAACAACGCGAGCGCGATGCATCTGACCCCGCGCGACCGCGCGATCCTTGAGCTGGACCTAGCGGTCTGGGATCAGACCATGGCGACCAATCTGCGTGGCACGCTGCTCTGCTGCCGGCAGGCCATCCCCCGGATGATCGCCCGCGGCGGTGGCGCGATCGTCAACATGTCGTCGTGCCAGGGGCTCAGCGGTGACACCGCGCTGACATCCTACGCCGCGTCGAAGGCGGCGATGAACATGCTGTCGGCCTCACTCGCCACCCAGTACGGTCATGCCCAGATCCGCTGCAATGCGGTTGCGCCGGGTCTCATCATGACTGAGCGACTCCTCGCCAAGCTGGACGCGTGCATGCAACTGCATCTGCGGCGCCACCAGCTCCTGCCGCGCGTCGGCCGCCCCGAGGATGTGGCAGCGCTGGTGGCGTTCCTGCTCTCGGACGATGCTGCGTTCATCACCGGCCAGGTCGTGTGCATCGATGGCGGCATGCTGGCGCATGTGCCGACATACGCCGACGGTGGCAACAGCCGCGCCGCGCGGCCTGCCGGCGAGACCGCCGAAGCGGACGCGGCGCCGCGCTGCTGATGGACATGCTGCTCAACCCGCTGAACCGTCGGCATCGGCTGCGGCACGACATCCCGGTCGTGCCCGGCGCTTTCCCGCTGGTCGGGCATCTTCCCGCCGTCGCCAGAGACCTGCCGCGCCTGCTGCGGCGCGCGGAACGGACGCTGGGTAGCCAGTTCTGGCTGGATTTTGGCCCTGTCGGCCACCTGATGACCTGCATGGATCCGGATGCTCTCGCACTGCTCCGGCACAAGGACGTGTCCTCGGCGCTGATCGAAGACATCGCGCCCGAATTGTTTGGCGGAACGTTGGTCGCCCAGGACGGCATCGCGCACCGGCAGGCGCGCGATGCGATCCAGGCGGCGCTTCTGCCCAAGGGGCTGACACAAGCCGGCATCGGCGAGCTGTTCGCGCCTGTCATCCGGGCGCGCGTGCAGAGGTGGCGCGACCAGGGCGACGTCACCATCCTGCGCGAAACCGGCGATCTGATGCTCAAGCTCATCTTCAGTCTCATGGGAATCCCCGCGCAGGACCTGCCGGGATGGCATCGCAAGTACCGGCAACTGCTGCAGTTGATCGTCGCGCCCCCGGTCGACCTGCCCGGACTGCCCTTGCGGCGCGGCCGTGCCGCCCGCGACTGGATCGATGCGCGGTTGCGCGAGTTCGTCCGCGCCGCGCGCGAACATGCCTCGCGCACCGGGTTGATCAACGACATGGTGAGCGCCTTCGATCGCAGCGACGATGCGCTTTCCGATGACGTTCTGGTCGCCAATATCCGCTTGCTGCTGCTTGGTGGTCACGACACCACCGCCTCGACGATGGCCTGGATGGTGATCGAGCTAGCGCGGCAGCCTGGGTTGTGGGACGCCCTGGTCGAGGAGGCGCAACGCGTAGGCGGGGTGCCGACCCGGCACGCGGACCTGGTGCAGTGTCCGGTCGCCGAGGCGCTGTTCCGCGAGACGCTGCGCGTGCATCCGCCGACGCCGCTCCTAGTGCGTCGCGCACTGCGTGAATTGCGACTCGGCCAACGGCGCATTCCTGCGGGCACCGATCTGTGCATCCCGCTGTTGCATTTCTCGACCTCGGCGCTGCTGCACGAGGCGCCCGATCAGTTTCGGCTGGCGCGGTGGCTGCAACGCACCGAACCCATCCGGCCGGTGGACATGCTGCAGTTCGGTACCGGCCCACACGTCTGCATGGGCTACCACCTGGCATGGCTGGAACTGGTGCAGTTCTGTATCGCCTTGGCGCTGACCATGCACGAGGCCGGGGTGCGACCGCGGTTGCTGAGCGGCGTCGAAAAAGGCCGGCGCTATTATCCGACCGCACATCCGTCCATGACTATCCGCATCGGATTCTCATGAGCTGGCATCGCATGCCCCGTGGGGTGAGGCAGCGGCGCCGGCGACGCGCGGCATTGCTGCACTCGGCCCGCGCGCTCGGTGCGAGGCCCGCAACACCGCGGCGGCTCGCCGCTCGCCGTGGCCGTCTCCTGGCAGGTACAAGGACATGAACAACATGCAGACCGGTTCCACGCCAAACGACGACCGAGCTGGCGTTTCCGCGAACGGCGGATTGGGCGCGCAGGCGCGCGGCGCATCCGGCAGGCTGCTGCCCGAGATCTGGATGCAGGACGGCGCAAAGCGGGTCGAACAGGCGCTGGCGCGTCTTCTCGGCGCCGAAGACGACGGTGAGACCGAGCTGATGGCGGCGATGCGCTACGCCACCTTGCATGGCGGCAAGCGCACGCGCGCCTTGCTCTGTTTGGCTGCCGGCGCACTGGCCGACACGCCGGCGCACATCCTCGACGACGTCGGTGCCGCCATCGAGATGATGCACGCCTGTACGTTGGTCCACGACGATCTGCCCGCGATGGACGACGACGTGCTTCGCCGCGGCCTTCCGACCGTGCACGTCAAGTTCGGCGAAGCCACCGCGATCCTGGTCGGCGATGCTCTGCAGGCGCACGCCTTCCTGACCCTGGCGAGCCTGGATGCGCCGGGCGACAACCGTATCGCGCTCGTGCGCGAACTGGCGCAGGCGGTGTCCGCCGAGGGTGCCGCGGGCGGGCAGGCCATGGATCTGTCGCTGGTTGGAAAGCACGTCGAGCTGGACAGGATCCTGGTGATGCACCGGATGAAGTGCGGATCGCTAGTGCGCGCATCCGTTCGCATGGGCGCGCTATGCGCCATCGCGGAGGATGCCGCGCACGCTGCGCTGTACTGTGCGCTCGATCGCTACAGCGCCTGTTTCGGCCTGGCGTTGCAGGTGATCGACGACATTCTCGACGCGACAGCGGATACCGCGACGCTGGGCAAGACCCCCGGCAAGGACGCGGCGGCGCGGAAGCCGACCTGCGCGTCGATCATGGGGCTGCAGGCGGCGCGCCAGTTCGTGCTGGATCTGTTGCGCGACGCGGGGGAGGCCGTCGCCCCGTTGGGGCCGCGTGCGGAACGGTTGGCGCAGATCCTGCAGCGGGCCAACGCGTATCTGTTCAAGCACGCGCCATGCGCATGAGCGCACCCGTCCGCATGGCGTCGGCCCTGTGCCGCTGCGATCGGCCGGCGGCAGCGGTGCATGCTGCACTGTGTCCGAGTCCGCGGCGCCGATCGCAGCGGTTGCCCAGCACGGCCGCGACGGGCCTGCGGCGACGTGCGCGGCGTCTGCCCGATCTGGTTCCCCGTCAACCGTCTGCAGAAGGAACATCCCGCGTGAACGCGCTGGCTGAACAGATCCTTTCCGAATTGCGCCACCTGCTGAGCGAGATGCGCGATGGCGGCAGCGTCGGTCCATCCGTCTACGACACGGCGCGAGCTCTGCAGTTCCACGGCAACGTCACCGGTCGGCAGGACGCATACGCGTGGCTCATCGCGCAGCAACAGGCCGATGGCGGATGGGGAAGCGCGGACTTCCCGCTGTTCCGTCATGCGCCGACGTGGGCGGCGTTGCTGGCTTTGCAGCGTGTCGACTCTCTTCCCGGTGCTGCCGACGCTGTCCAGGCTGCAACGCGGTTCCTCCAGCGCCAGCCCGATCCCTATGCGCATGCGGTGCCGGACGACGCGCCGATCGGCGCGGAGCTCATCCTGCCGCGGTTTTGCGACGAGGCCGCATCCTTGCCGGGCGGCGAGGCGTTTCCGCGCCACCCGGCGCTGTTGCCGTTGCGGCAAGCGCGGGTCAAGCTGGGGGCCGTGGCGACGTTGCCGAGCGGCCATCCGTTGCTGCACTCCTGGGAAGCCTGGGGGGCGTCGCCGACCACCGCATGGCCAGATGATGACGGCAGCATCGGCATCAGTCCGGCGGCCACCGCCGCGTGGCGTGCGCACGCCGTGACACAGGGGAGCACGCCGCAGGTCGGGCGCGCCGACGCGTATCTGCAGGCGGCATCGCGAGCGACGCGCAGCGGCATCGAAGGTGTCGTTCCCAACGTCTGGCCGATCAATGTGTTCGAGCCATGCTGGTCGCTGTACACCTTGCATCTGGCCGGTCTGTTCGCGCATCCCGCGCTCGCCGGGGCGGTGCGCGTGATAGTCGCGCAGCTCGACGCCTGCCTGGGCGTGCGCGGTCTGGGCCCGGCCGTGCACTTCGCGGCAGATGCGGACGACACCGCCGTTGCGTTGTGCGTCCTGCGCCTTGCAGGCCGCGACCGGGCGTTCGATGCGTTGCGCCATTTCGAAATCGGCGAGCTGTTCGTCACCTTCCCCGGCGAGCGCAATGCCTCGGTGTCGACCAACATCCATGCCCTGCATGCGTTGCGACTGTTGGGAAAGCCCGCCGCCGGCACCAGCGCCTACGTCGAGGCCAATCGCAACCCGCACGGTCTCTGGGACAACGAAAAATGGCACGTTTCGTGGCTGTATCCCACCGCGCATGCGGTCGCAGCGCTGGCGCAAGGCAAGCCCCGGTGGCGCGACGAGCGCGCGCTGGCGGCGCTGCTGCAGGCGCAGCGCGACGACGGCGGTTGGGGCGCCGGTCGCGCGTCCACATTCGAGGAAACTGCCTATGCGCTATTCGCGTTGCACGTGATGGACGGGAGCGAAGAGCCGGCAGGGCGGCGGCGCATTGCGCAGGCGGTGGCGCGTGCGCTGGAGCGGATGCTCGCCCGCCATGCGGCGCATGCATTGCCGCAGACTCCGCTGTGGATCGGCAAGGAACTGTATTGCCCCACCCGGGTCGTGCGCGTGGCCGAACTCGCCGGGTTGTGGCTGGCGCTTCATTGGGGGCGGCGCGTCCTGGCCGAGGGAACAGGAGCGGCGCCATGATTCAGACCGAACGCGCGCTGCAGCAGGTGCTGGAATGGGGGCGTTCCCTGACCGGGTTCGCCGATGAGCACGCCGTGGAAGCGGTCAGGGGCGGCCAGTACATCCTGCAGCGCATCCACCCGAGCCTGCACGATATCAGCGCCCGCACCGGCCGCGATCCGCAGGACGAAACGCTGACCGTGGCGTTCTATCGCGAACTGGCGCTGCTGTTCTGGCTCGACGATTGCAACGACCTTGGCCTGATCGCGCCGGAGCAGCTCGCCGCGGTGGAGCAGGCACTGGGGCAGGGCGTGCCGTGCGCGCTCCCCGGATTCGAGGGTTGCGCTGTGCTGCGCGCTTCGTTGGCCGCGCTCGCCTACGATCGTCGCGACTATGCTCAGCTTCTCGACGATACTCGGTGCTACTGCGCGGCGCTGCGCGCCGGACACGCGCAGGCGGCAGGGGCGGGACGCTGGTCCTACGCCGAGTACCTGCACAACGGCATCGATTCGATCGCCTACGCGAACGTGTTCTGTTGCCTGTCGTTGCTGTGGGGACTGGACATGGCGACCTTGCGCGCGCGTCCGGCGTTTCGCCAGGTCCTGCGGCTCATCTCCGTGATAGGGCGTCTGCAGAACGATCTGCATGGACGCGACATGGACAGCTCGGCCGGCGAAGCCGACAACGCGGCGATCCTGCTGCTGCAGCGCTATCCGGCTATGCCTGTGGTGGAGTTCCTCAACGACGAGCTGGCCGGGCATACGCGCATGCTGGATCGGGTGATAGCCAAAGAACGCTTTCCCGCGCCCTGGGCACCGTTGATCGAGGCCATGGCGGCCATCCGCGCGCAGTACTACCAGACCTCGACCAGCCGCTACCGCAGCGACGCTGCGGGAGGAGACTAATGTGCGCCGGCCTGAACGCGCGGGAGGCGGCGGCGTGCGCGTGCTGCCGTCGGTCCGATCCGACGCAACACCGTCGCCCAATGCGACGGATGCCCTCGTTGTTCACCATGTAACACGCAGTGGTAGAGAGGCCTTGGGAAGCGGATAGTTGGTCTATGGATTGCCGATGAAAGGGGCTGCCATCGCTCATCGCGAAATCCCAGAGATGCGGCTTCCGCAGCAGCAGAACTCCGCCTTGTGCGCGCTGTGGTTGGATGCCCGCAATACGCGTTGACGATAGATCTTCGATATATTCGTCCGAAGTCGACGTCAGCAGCGCAACGCCTGCCGCATTCAGGCCCCTGACTCAGCTTCCGGCAGCTCGAGCCAAGCTCAAGATTTTGGCGCTTGCTCAGAAGACCGCCTCTGTGTGAGACAAGGGTCCCTGTACGCGCAATAAGAGGAACCGCGCTGTGACAGTCTCTCTTGACGGCAAAGTTCGAGACGGACGGCACTACATGCAGGTCCGTGTCTACTTTGAAGATACCGACGCCGGCCAGATTGTTTATCACGCAAATTTTTTGCGTTTCATGGAACGTGGCAGAACGAATTACTTGCGCCTGCTCGGCACCAATCAGAAGGCGCTGCTCAAGGAAACGCGGAACGATGCGCCAGGCTTCGCCTTCGTTGCCCGTTCCTCCGTCGTGCAGCAGCACCACATCCGGCAATCTCCAGCATGGTGATCAGCGAGCGGTTGGTGTGCCCTTGAACTCCGCCAGATCGGCCGCCCAACCGCACATCGACTCACTATCCATTCTAGCCGATCACGTATGGAAGGCGCGACCGTCAGACTTTTATCTCACGGAGACCACCACCATGATCATCTTCGGACCACTGCTTGCCTCGTCGGCATCGGCTTTTTCTGCTGGCTGCTGTTTACGCTCGCTGTCTTCGCACTGCCCTTCTTCGTTGGCCTGACGATCGGCACCTGGACCTTCCACACCGGCGCCGGAGTGCTCGGTGGCGCAGTAGCAAGGCTCATGGCGGGCGGTGCAACCATTTGCATTGGCCAACTCGCGCTCGCCTTCCTCCCATGGACTTGGCTTAGAATCTTGATCATCCTCATCTATGTCGCGCCTGCTACCTTCGCCGCTTACAGCGCGACGCACGGAATCGCCCAGATGGGGATATCTTCACCCCCGTGGCAGACGGTTTTCGCAGTCGTCGGGACTGTTGCCGTCAGCAACACGGCCTTGGTTCGCTTCACCGGGATGGCCGCAGACGAACCAGCAAGACAACGCGTGACGCGGGGCTGACATCAGTACTGGCCGGCAAGACCTAGTCAGACCGTATATTACAAAGACTTCGAAGCACTACCGGCGATCGA
This sequence comes from Bradyrhizobium sp. USDA 336, assembly GCF_044908355.1. Lineage (NCBI taxonomy): Bacteria > Pseudomonadati > Pseudomonadota > Alphaproteobacteria > Hyphomicrobiales > Nitrobacteraceae > Bradyrhizobium > Bradyrhizobium sp. USDA 336. Next base: position 7,937,910 of record NZ_JBIYDC010000002.1, read on the forward strand.
TGTGGACGCAGACACAATCAGCATCATAGGACGCTCCAGTTCTTCGGCCAATTGCGGCACCTGCTGAATCTGCTCGCGTGTCGGGGCAAACTCCTCGACCTGCCGAATCTGAAAACCCGCGCTGATCAGCGTATTCAGGGTAGTGCCAAGCGTCCTGTGGTATTTCAGAACGCCCTTGGCGAACCAGTCCGTCCGACGTTCACCCTCGACGGAATATCGATTGACCGGCCAAGTTTTGCGGCCCTCCTCATCGGAAATCCAGTGCGCATGCGCCGCTGCCATGAAGATCGGATGCTCAATCGTAAAGACAAAATGCCCGTCAGGAACCAGTGCTTTGCGGATCACATGCACGAGGCGGCCAAAATCCTGAACATAGTGAAAGGTCAGCGCGCTGTAGGCGAGGTCGAAAGCCGTCTCAGGTAGGTCCAGCGTGTCGAGATCGGCGATGCGATACTCGATGGCCGTATCCGCTGTGTCTCTCCTGGCACGCTCGATCATGTTTTGCGACAGATCCAGACCCAGAACCGAGGCCGCGCCCTGCTCGCGCATCCAGCGCGAGGCCCAGCCGAAGCCACATCCCAGATCGACGACACGTTTGCCGCCCAGATCGGGCAGCATAGCCCGGATCGCGGGCCATTCAGGGGCGCCGTCCAGCCCATGCACCTGTCGGGGCAACTGGCCGTAGCCAGCGAAGAAATCGGGATCGTCGTAAATATTCTGCGCCATGTCTGCCTACTACTCGGCTTTTCGCTCTGCCCCGGACGGTTCCTGCAGATCAAAACAGAATTGTCGCGGTGGGCTGCGAGGCGTCATGATCCTACTCAAATCAAGCTACACAAAAGGCATCTTGATTTGGCCGGACTTCTCGCGCCGAAAACGAAAAACCCCGGCATGAAAGCCGGGGCTCCCGTTGATGCCACGGCGTACATCCGGCCGCGACAACCAAGCGACAGTTAGCACGCGGTTTTCGAAGAAAATGTGACCTTCGCGTCGTCGTTCTTGAATATCGGCGGATTTCAAGGTGTTTGTACTTCGCACGACGATCACGCCGGGCATTCCAAGGCCTACGACCAGGCGAGACAACAGATCCCTTGCCACCTCGCGCAGAGACTTGCCGCACGGTCCTTGATTGATTTAGATGAGAAGGTGTTTTTTCTTTTGGAGCAAATGACGTGGCGTTAGGGACTGTTAAGTGGTTCAATCCGACGAAAGGCTATGGATTCATTGCGCCGGACGATGGTGGCAAAGATGTTTTCGTGCACATCTCTGCGGTAGAGAAGGCGGGCTATACCTCGCTTGTTGAAGGCGCGAAGGTCAGCTACGAGCTGGTGACGAACCTCAGCGGCAAACAAGCCGCAGAAAATCTCCGCCTAGGATGAGGCGGGGCTCGACGTCCTGGCGTTCTTTGAGCTAGTCCGAATCTCGCGCTCTTGAGACGTTTGGAAGATGTCCCAGTTGGCGCTCGAGGGCGGCCAAAGTCGAGCGGGCTGAATCCAAACGTGCGGTCGCCTCAGTTAGGTTGGCCCACGCTTCGTTCTGCCGCGAGACAGCTGCCGAGCCGATCTTACGGCTATTCTTAAGACACCGCGTGTCTTGGCTGCGTAAGGCGCGCCCCAATTCAGGCAGTATCCTGGTCAGCGCTCGATGCGCGGAACGTTCTTTTCGCTCCAGGCCGTCGACCACGGCGAGGGCCTCGCGATAGTGCGTATCGCTTCGATGGTTCTGTCTTCGAGGTTGCTATTGTCGCTCATCCGATTCTTTTTCTCCCTCGAGCTCTTAACGGGTGCCGTCCTGCACGAGATCCTCCCCGGGCTGCACGGCTAATATGTCGTGACCTCTGCGCCGTTCAGGGAAAGGCCTCGCGCCGGCCGATAGGTCACATTGAAAGGGCGGATCAGGCATCCAGCGTGCTCGTGATTGTTATCTTTGAGCTACACTCAGAGCGGCCCAAGCGTCGAGCCTCGACCGATCATCGCAGAGTGGCAGTTTCGTGGCGGTCGTATGCGGCATCGACCAAACGGCGACGGATCACAGATACGGCCAGCCGCTCTCGTGAATGTGGTGTGCTGTCGACGCGCGATCGTGGAAGCGGAGATCCGTCCACCTGCAATAAAGAGAGCTCATCACCATTGGATTCGGTTGAGCCAACTCTTTCAGTGGACTCGCAGATCGCCACGTCCTCCTTGATGTCAGCTCTGTTCGGACCGCGCGCAACCAAACGGCCTCTTCGATGGATTGATCTGGCCGAATGACGGCTGACGCCTCGACCGCCTTTGGCGCAACGGCGCCGATCGACTTTCTTCCCCTGCCGGCTGCGCCGTCATTCCTCGCGAAATAAGAAAGTCGCCTGGCTGCCATCCTCCGCTGAGCTTGGTCATTGCACCGCCGGATTTGCCGTTCGCACCAGGCATGAAAGCGAGGATTGATCGTTGACATCTCGCCTTCGTCGCGCAAGAAGGTCGCGATGACGCAACATCTCGCGGAGATACTCATCCCACATCACAGCCTGCGGCCACGGCGCAGACTCCGGTTTGAAACTGTATTGTTGGTAGCCACCGCGCCAGAGCGGCAGCACCTCCATTGGATCCACTTTGATGCCGTACCGCTCTGTTACCGCTCGAGGGGTGGCGATTGCCTCCGCGAGTGCCCTGCGGAACTCCACATCACCGACTAACCGCTCCATGAAGCGTTTGAGGTGCGACAGCGTGCACAGTTGCTCCGAGGTACGCCGGTCAAAAATCTGTCGGTAGTGTTCGGCGGCAGCGTGTGTCATTTGACGAAGCTTACTTCATGTTCTCATCGCACTCATGGCCTCCTCGAGCAACCCGCCGATGCGGGTCGGAGCGAAGCCATGTCAGACCTCGGTCACGACCGCAACAATAACAACCACAACAACTGCAACGAGATCAACTGCGTTGGCGTGGGCAGCGGCCGCTTCCGCGGCTTGCGCGCCGCTCGTGGCCACCTCCGCAACGGCCTGCACAGCGCCGGTCGAGATCGTATCAATCGAATAAACAGTGCCACCGGCGAGCCGTTTAGTCGTCAACTTCTGTCGAGCTCGAATGCAACTGTTAGCTTCATCAAGTGTGAAGCTGTAGCCGAGGCTCTTTCGGATCGCGACAATCGATGCAAGGCCGGTAGCAGTTGGTTTTACGCGTTCGAGCAGACACCCTCGTTCCCCAGATCGTCGACGAATCGCTCTACGTCAGTTCGCGACACAGCCAGTCTCCGTGCCTTTGCTCAAAGTCGCCAGCCATCTCGGGCTCACAAGCGATCGGTACCGACGCCGTGAACAAGGCAAGAGGCGTTGAAGATTGTTGATTTTCGTTTTTCTGACCCTACGTATCGTCCACTTGGTGACACTTTGTTGCCGAACTGACAACCGGCCCGCTAGGCGGGACGAGGTTTTCGTTGTCGGTGTCCAAACGCAGCGGCTTGGGGCGACATCAAAGGGCGGAATGGACGACTTCGGACGTTGCTGATCGTTGGTGCGACCTTGATTCAAGTTGCTTGACGAGTTGAATGCGCCGCTCTGCATTCGGACTGCAAAGACCACCGATCATGGTCGCATCCGTGGCACTCGCTAACAAGATTTGCCGCGCATCATCTAGGCCTTGCTCGTCAAGGCGCGGCATTTAACAGGCGCCGGCGGCAATGTTGAAATCTTGATCGAAGGAACACTCCAGCCGAGGCAAGGTGCAAATCTGGATGAACCTTGAACGACCACTGGCCGCCAGAGAAATGGATGATGGCCAGCGAGCAATTCCGACACTCACCCTTCTTTTTGTTGTTTGCTCCGTTGCCTGCGCTTTGACGCTGTCGGAAACCCGTCTTGCGGAGTTGCACAAACAGTCCCATAGCAAGCCTTCTCACCCTTGTAGTTGGCCAGCGCTTCGACCAACGTCGACATGACGTCCTGTTTCAGTTCGTCGGGGATAGGCTCAGGACCTCCTAGCGAGTTCAACGCCACCTCGATCAATTCGATCGCGCGATCCTTGTTGCCGCTCTCATAATAATACTGAGCGACCGTCCCATAGGACAGGTACTTAAAGCCACCGTCCCCTTGCGGAGGATTCAGCGCAAGAATGTGTTCGGACAACTCTTTGCCCATCGCGAGGCGCTCGGCTGACGGGAAGTGGGAGTTGTCATTCGCCGGATCAAAGAGTTGGCGCAGCGCCCACTCCATCCACTGCTCATCGTTTTTGTCGATCGCGTCGCGAGCGAATTGCCTCAAAACCGGCAAGCCGGTCTGCAAGTTGCGCAGTTTGTGAAGCAACAGTTCCGCATGGAGCGCGCGGAAGCGGAGATCGTCCGGCATCACCGCGACGGCCTCTTCAACCGTCGAAAGCGCCTTTGCCCAATCCTCCGCCTCCATCGCCGGCTGAAGCTTGGCGAGTATAGGCTCAATCAGCGCCCGCTTGCGCTTCATTTCGCGCATTTCGCGTCGTCCGCTGTCGATCCGCTCTGTATCGGCGGCTTTAGCTTCATCGCTGGTGCGCCAGCTGCCGTTAAGAATTTTCGGCAAGACGTCATCGAGCTGTGTCGGAAAACCGACAAAGGCGATGCGGCCGTCACGGTCAACGACGAACGAGGTGGGAATGCCGACAGAAAAGCTGGGATCCATCCAAAGCTTGTTCATTTCGCCTGTGGAGTCGAACCCGATCCGAAAGTTCAGGTTCGAGAACTTGTCGGTCAACCACGCGTCCAAGCTTGTTCGGGCCTCGTCCGCCGTTGGAGCTTGTTCGTAAGCTGCGACGCCGAGCAGCTCAAGTCCGCTGTCTTTGTATTTCTCTTGCAGCTGTACTAGATGAGGCATCACTGCCGTACATGGCCCGCACCAAGTTGCCCAAAATTCGACGATGTACACCTTCCCGGGCTGGAAGCTCGTCAGGGGCTCGCCGCGCAGCCAATTCTCCACCTTGATCGGAGGAGCCGGGGACTCCATGCGCAGCACCATGTTGTTCTCCAAAACTATTGCCACTCGTTGCGCGACTTTGTGCGCTAGCCCGTCTCTCTCAGAAACGGAGCACACCTTCAAGAGAAGGAGAGCATCACTCGTTTTGCGCATCTGATGTGCGCTCAGCCCTCACTCCGTGTTTCTGCATCCAAATAGCAACAAGCGTGCCATCTCGGTCAGCACCCATCAAGCGCCTGATTACGCTTTGAAAACTCCAAGGCGCCCCAAACGCAGCCGGTGTTTTGAACCTGACAAATTTGTCCCGTGTCAGACGTTGGACACGGAATCCAAGAGGGGTGAGCGCTTGCATGCGATCCGATCCGGCAAGATCTCGTGTCTAGGACTGCCGCCGCCCTAACGCATCATGTAGCAATGGCAGATAGGATCGATTTCGCAAGGGAGGCGCGCTCCCGTTCCAGGGTGACCAGCACAAGCATTTGAATAGGTCTTCCCACCGCCTTCGGCGAGACGATTGAGACGTCGGTTTCGATGATGCCCTCAGAGCGGAGCCTCTTCAGTCGTCGTTGACAGGGCGGTAGCAGGAAGCCCGGCCATTTCGCCGAGCACCTCGGAAGTTAGGCGGTTGTTCTTTCGCACAATCTCGAGGATGTGGGCGTTTACTCGATCATATCGCATGATCAGCTCCCGCCTGAGGTGAATTCCGCCGTGAAATTCTATGCGATGCAGGAAATCGTCCAAACCTCGGGAAAGTGCGCCGCAAATAGGTTCAGGACAATGCACGCAGACGACATGGCACAGACCTTGCTCACAGACCTTGCTACTGGAGTGCGGCAATAGCGAACGAGTGCTGGTGCAAACAGATGCGCACCACCCGAAGCTCTGCTTCCTTGAACGGATGTAACCCCTCATGAGGGAAAACCTTCCTGCTTGTGACTTGGATCGTCCTCGCGCTTAGCGGCGGCACCGACATTCGCCGCGGATCTCGCTGGGAAGCCCCCATGCGGCAAGCCGGTCGCGCCTGCGATCAGAGATCAGCTACACAAAAAGTCGCCCAAGGTCGGGCACTAAGTTTTGGAGAGTAACATGGTGCTCGGATTAGAATCTCCAGCTCCTCCGATAAAAGTGGAGAACTGGCTCCGTGGCGAGCCCCTCTCGAGCTTCCAGCCTGGGAAGGTGTACATCGTCGAGTTTTGGGCAACTTGGTGCGGACCGTGTGTCGCGGCGGTCCCGGAACTGGTGCAGTTGCAAGAGAAATACAAACACAGCGGCATTGAGGTCCTCGGACTCGCGGCTCTTGAACGCGCTCAAACAGAGGACGAGGCCCGAGACAAGTTGGACGCCTGGTTGACTGAAAAGGTACCGAATCTCAATTACCGGATCGGGTTCGACTACACAGGCGAAATGGAAAAGCTCTGGCTGGATGCCAGCTTGTCTGTCGGGATTCCCACCTCGTTCGTGGTCGACCGTGACGGCCGCATCGCCTTTGTCGGTTTTCCGACACAGCTCGATGACGTTTTGCCGAAAATTCTGACCGGCAGCTGGCGGACCAGCGATGAAGCTAAAGCCGCCGAAACAGAGCGGATCGCCGAAAACGAGCGTATAATGCGCGAAATGGAGCAAGAAGCCTGACTGAGCCGCTTTTCGCCAAACTTAGGCTAGCGATGGAGAGATTGGGCGAAGCCGCGTTCTGCCCTCGACGAGGCGTCGCTCTAAGGCCGGATGAGCTTAGAGTCCGCCTCCTCCATGCGGATCCGTTGCTTCGAACGGACCGGGTTTCCAGCTGCGAATGAATTTGTTCGCGGCGCGATCGACAAATACTGTGGGCTGTGGATGGAAGGGGCGGGACGAGTGCCTTCGGCACCTTTAGCTAAACGGTGTGCGGTCCCATTGGCGACAAAGGATGTGCGAGTCATCAAGAGGGCCTACAAAAAAGTGGTTCATCAGCGGTGGCGCCTAAAGCTAGCGCTGTCCCCACGACTGGACTGCACCCCTGCAGTGAGACACGATAATTACAGTGAGAGTGGGTTGTCGTGAATCGTTACCGCGCGTTGTTTTGCGCGAACGCGGCTTCGAACCCAATAGGTTTGCGGGCGGGGCATCGGCACCCGTAATCTTGCACCCGTTTCTAGTTCGGTCGTATTTTCCACAAAGGCTAACATGCCCGAATCCACACGCCGGCAAAACCGGGCTAAGATTGGATTTTCCCTTCTGGGGGCACCTCATGTTCGATACGGCAACCATCGCGCTTTTGCGCGCGGTCCTTGATCAAGTGTGCGAAAGCGTCTTAGGACGACAGATCGGCGCACGTACGCACGTTGCTTCGAAGATCCTGGAAACCGGGGGCGAAGTCTTTCGCGAGAGGCTTAGGCAGATTGGGCGAGATGCCCTTTCGCACGCGCCCACGATGTGGCGTTGATCGGGGGGGGGGCGGACGTGAACTTCCAAGTCACGGTCCTCAAGATCCTGGTGGCATATCCGGATGGGTTTGCCGTGATGGAGGACCTCAAGAGGGACATGGCCATCCTGGCGACCAGCGGACGCGATTGGGCGGACCGGACCAGACGCCTCGCGGCGCGGGTGCCGGATCTCGACATCTGGTCACAAGGGCTCATCGAACGCACAAGCGGTGGTTGGAGGCTGACTTCCAAAGGGCGGGAAGTGCTTGAATTTATGGAAGCCCGACCGATGCCGGAGCCAATCCAAGCGGCGGCGGCCAGCGAGACGACCCCGCCGGTAGCCGAAATAGCGGCGGTTCCTCCACTGACGCAGCCCGCCGACCGTGCGAAGCTGCGGCGCGAACGCCGCCGCGAAGCCCGCGAACGAGCCAGGGCGAACGCCTCCTAGTCAAAGAAAAAAGCCGCCAGCGGAGCTCGGCGGCTCAATAGTCCCGGACTGTCGATTGCCTTCCCAGCCCCAAAGCGTACCGCCGTTACTTGTTTGAGGCCATGCAGGCCCGATCTACCGACCGCTTTTCGTTTGGGTCATCAGGCGGCCGAGTTGTGCACCGGGCTCTTACAGGCCCGGTAGGGCCTGAAACGAAGTGGGCGGGAGGCGCACCCGCACGATATCGCCGGCCACGACCGCCCCTCCGACCCGCACCACGCCCAGCACCCCACATCTGAATGCAGGGCCCGTTTCCGCCGACGAGAGCACGCGCCGCTTAAGGCCCGCCCGGAAGCGGTCGATCAGGACACAGGGCGTCCGGAGGCCGGTCAACTCGACGATGGCTGTGGGCCCGAGTTCGATGAAGTCCCGAGCGGCATCCGTTCGAGGTCCAGGCCTGCATTGGTGATGTTCTCGCCGAGCTCTCCGGGTCCGACCACGAAACCAGCCTTCGAGAGGGATGCGAAGAGCTCGAATGGGATCAGGTGGACCTGCCGCAGGTTGGGAAGCCGGGGTCGGCGCCGGGCGAGATGGCGGTGCCGAACGAACGCGCCGGCATGGGCGTCGCCTTCTCGACTCCGTGGCCTTCTACCAGCACGATCCGATCCCGTGACGGCTTGCTGAAGTGGTGCTCGCGATCGGCGGCGACCGCCACCACCCTTCCCTCGAGCGAGAGGTCGTGCGCGTGCGACATCAGGCAGCGCGCGCAAGCGAGCGCCGCTTCTGGCGGAGGTAGCGCGTGATTTCTGGCAACGTCATCGCGTTCAGGATCCGGTCGGCAGGGACGCCCCCCTTTCGGGCCATCTGGACGCCCCAGTGCATGTGGTCGAGCTCTGGAATCGAGTGCGCGTCCGGATTGATGCTCAGCATGCAGCCAAATTCGAGGGCGGCCTGGTGCCAGCGCCAGTCCAGGTCAAGCCGCCATGGGTGGGCGTTGATCTCGACGACCACGTCGTGCTTCGCGCATGCCCGAAGCACCTTCTCGACCTCGATTTCGTAGCCAGGCCGACGCTGGAGTTGTCGGCCGGTCATGTGGCCGATGATGGTGGTGCGAGGATGGGAGATCGCCCGAAGCAGCCACTGCGGTCCAGCTTGAAGCGGCCATGGATGCTCGCCACTACGAAGTCGAAGCGCTCCAGCACGTCGTCCGCGTAGTCCAGCGAGCCGTCGGCCAGAATGTCGGACTCGATGCCTTTGAGGATTCGAAAATCCTTACCCAAGCGCTTGTTCAGCCGGTCGGCCTCCCGGTGCTGCTGCGCGATCTCCTCCAGGGATAGACCGCCGGCATAGTGCGCGGACTTGGAGTGGTCGGCGACCCCGAAATACTCGAACCCGCGCTGGCGGGTGGCCTTCGCCATCGTCTCCAGGATCTCTGTCCCGTCGGAAGCATCGCTGTGGCAGTGAAGGATTCCGCGCAGATCCTGGTCGGTGACGAGCTTCGGCAACTTGCCCTTCAGAGCCAGCTCGACCTCGTTGCGCCCCTCCCGGAGCTCGGGATCAATGAAGGGCAGCCCGAGAGCGTGGTAAATGTCGGCTTCGTCGCCGGCGATCAGCGTGCGGCCCTTGTGCAAGCCGTCGGCCTCCAACCGCATTCCCTTCTTAGAGGCTATCTCTCGGAGCTGCTCGATGTGAGCGGTTGAGCCGGTGGCGAAGAGAAGGGCGGCGCCGAAGTGTTTGCGGCCGGACAGGCGGATCCGCAGCCCATCGGTCTGAGCAGGCTCCGATGTCTTGCCACCCCTGGGAGCTTCCGCAACGATCGTTAGTTCGCGGACGAGCTCGCAACCGCGCCGGAAGTCGCCTGCGAGCGTCACGCGCTTCAGCTCGGGATGGGCCTTTCGGATCGAATCCTTCGCCTGCGCAAGCAGAGCGGCGGCACGGTGCAGGTGGAGGCGGCCTTCTCCGCTTTTGGCGATCGCCAGATTCTGCAGGATCTTGGTCTGCAGCGCGGCTCCGAGCCCCTTGGCCTTCTTGATGCGGTCCTCCTTGGCGGCGGGCTCCAGCTCCGCGAGCGAGCCGATGCCGAGATCCTTGTAGAGGCGCAGCACTTTCTCCGGACGCAGACCCGGAACGGCAAGCATCTCGAGCACCCCCTCGGGAATCTCCTTCCGCAGCTTTTCGAGGCTCAGATGAGTGCCCGTCTGGTGAAGTTCGGTGACAATGTCGGCGATAGCATCGCCGACGCCCGGGATCTCCGTAAGACGATCTTCGGCGATGACCGCGTCCAGCGAGACGACAAAGGGCGCCCAAGCTATCGGCGGCCCGAGAATAGGCTTTTGCCCGGTAGGGATTGCCGCCACGCAACGCGGTGCGCTGCGCATATTTTCGCAGGAGTCCTGCTACGGTGCGAGCGTCGAGGGAAGTCACTCAACGAACCTCCTGCCCGGCGCGATGAGGATTCGTTGCGGCAAAGCGAGTCCGAGGGGCCATGTCGTCGTTGGGCCGACTCTCCAGAGATCTCTCGAGCTTCTGCGCTGCCCGGAAGTCTTCCAGGTGTTGCGTGTTCGGACCGTAAGCCGCCTCCTTCTTGAGGAGGTTATAGATCCGGCCGACCACAAGCTGCAGGTGCTTCATCCGACCCTTCGGCATCGATCGGGCCTTGCAAAGAGCTCGGACGGCGTAGGCGCGGAAATAGTCGAATGCGTCTGACATGATCGGGAAACGCCTGTTCCCGCCGATAGTTCTGCCGCCAAGGCTGTCACACGCGCCCTGTCAAAGGCCCTCGAGTAGTCCTTGAAAGGCGGGTGCCGCACCTGCGCCCGCTTTGCCCGATACTCGACCTCGGCGAGCGACTTCGCTGTTGTGCTCATCCGGCTCCACGGGGCGCGCTCAATCTGTCCTAAATCGGTGGCGGTTTGCTCGTTTGCTTGCAAGCACGCCGAGCGGCCCGTGAAGGGTCATAAGCGATCCATAAGGCCGCTCTTCGGTGGGGCCCGATTGTGTGTTCACTAGCTGACAGTAATCCGGGAAAAATCACAGGAACCTGCGGTGGTCGATCGCAATCTCCTCGAAGCTGTTGTGATCGACAGAAAGCCAGCCGGTCAGCCTCGGTGGGGGTCTTTAGTACACGGGTCACAATGCGGGCCAGAGACGGGTGAACTCAACAGTGGTGCGGCAGTGACAGGCTGCACGGCAGCGATCGGTTGAGAACCCCCACTCCTCGCCATGGCCCGACACCGTTATGTCGATATTCGGTCGAGCTCGACCAAGCTGAGGCGATCGTCAGGGGACGTCGGAGAAAGCCACTGCACCGTCCTATGCCCATGATGCAGAGCGATAGAAGGTGTCGCAGTCGCGATTGGGTCAGTTAGGAACGAGGGCTCGGATTCCACATTGCTTATGAGATGCAATCGGGAGTCTCAGCATGGCAGTGCAAATCGTGATGGATCACAGCGGCGACAGCCGGTACTTCTTCGACAACTCCAATGCAGAAGCATTGGTAGAGGCGGAAAGACTTTTTCTCCAATTTACCAGCAAAGGATATACCGCGGCCGTGCGGAAGAGGCCCGGTGAGGTAACCCGGATCACCGCGTTCGATCCGACGGCCGAAGAGACATTGTTCTTCCCGCGGCTCGTGGGCGGGTGAGCACCGGTGAAGAGAAGGATCGGTCGCATCGGCCCGTGGACCCCTCGGAGCCTGGCTGTTGGCAGACTTTATCAAGCAGTAAACGAAGAGAAAACGGTCCAGGCTCGAGCGCTGCGACTGCTGCGTTCTTGGCTTTCACCCCAGCAAAGGGTCGAGTTCGAAAGGAAGGGGTACTTCGACGTCGTGGGGTGCGATACCGGAAAGCGGTACCGCATCCGGCTGGGAACGTCCGGCAACGTCAACGAGATCGACGAGTACGGGCGGCTCGGCACCGGGTGGTGCTTCGTTCCGGTGGGTGGCTTGGTCCTGGGCGATGTCATGCTCGCCCAAAAAATAGCTCTTGAAACGGATGAGGCACGGGTCTTGAGCATCGCCAATAGCTTCCCGGGGCCGATCCGTTGGCGCCGACTCGGTACTCGTCCGCCCGAGGGGAGAATTCCGCTCGGACGTGCCGGGTAGAGGCAGACCGGCGTCGCCGACCGGCCGACTATCTGTGCGGCGGCCGGTAGCCTGGTGCGCGAGGCCCGCAGCGTCGCGGCGGCCGAGAAGCTGGCGCGCGAGCGCGGCCACAGCGGCATGGCGATCATGCTCGCAAAGCGGTTTTGCAGGTAGAGATCTGCGCCGGCCGGCTTCCCTGCCGTCACCACCAGAGAAGCAAGGAGACGCTGCAAAGGGCGCCGATGCCGTCTGTGAGACCGCTTGCAACTGCGCCGATCTATTCAGAGGAGAGGAGCAACTCAGCGGCACAAAGTGTAGCGAAGTGTGTAGCAGGCGTTGGCGCGCACCCCGAAAGTACAGGTCAACGAAACCATTTGATGGCGGAAGGAAAAGAACCTGCAACGCACGCTATCTACCTGCTCGCAAAGATCAACGAGACCCTACTCGCGATGGACCAGGCCGGCGAGATCAACCAACTCTGGGACAAGTGGCTCGGTCCGAGCACCGAGTTTAAGATGACACGCACCGACAAGGTCGCGCCGCTTAGCCAGTTGAAGTTCACGCCGCTCCCATGACTTAGTTGGCGCCATTCACATTTGAGCAAGCTATATCCTGAGCCGCCCGCTGGCTGCTCTTTCGGCGGGCGTGTGTACTATCAACGTGGTGCGAAGAACTTCAGCGCGGGGAAATGGCATTTTCGCCATCGAGTTGCGCCACGAGCCAATCTGCAAAGGCACGTACCGCCGATCTCTGACGGCTGGCGCGCGGGTAGATCAGGCGATGGCCGACGTAGCGGATATCGTTGGCGCGTCCGGACAACGGAGCCACCAATCGTCCGCTCGCCAGTTCACGTTCGGCCAGAAGCGTTGATTCCAGCGCGACTCCCAGACCCTCCGCGGCTGTCGCGATCGCGAGAAAGCTGCGATCGAATCTCATGCCGTGGAGTGCAGGGGCCTCCAATCCGTTGGCGGTGAACCATTGGTGCCACTGAACCTGCTTCACGTCGGAGCGGATCAGCGTCTGATCGAGGAGATGGGCGGGCTTCTTGATCGATTTTGCGCGGGCAGGCGAGCAGAGCGGGGTGACCGTCTCCTCCGGGAGGGGAATAACCTCCACGCCTTCCGCGCGCGGCGGACCGTAGACGATATCGATATCGAAATCATCGTTGCTGAAGCGAGCGTAATCCGTGCTTGCAGCCAGGCGGACTTCGAGCTTCGGATAAGCGGCGAGAAACTGTGCAAGCCGGGGGGCAAGCCACTGCGCAGCAAAACTGGGTGCCGAATGGACGCGCACCAATTGTGGTCCGCGTGCGGCGACTTCCTCGAGGCCACGGCGAAGCTGATCGAAGGCCGCTCCCGTGTGGCGCATCAGATTTTCGCCGGCCGGCGTGAGCCGCACTGATCGCGCGCTGCGTTCGAACAGAACGGTGCGGAGCGTGTCCTCCAGCTTGCGGATGGCATGACTGACCGCACTCGGCGTCAGGTGAAGCTCATTCGCGGCATCACGGAACGATCCCGTGCGAGCAGCGGCTTCAAAGGCGCGAATTGCCGATATCGGGACATTCGACAGCATGTCCATAAGTGAACCAGATTCATCGATCCGTGACAACTGTGCGTTTGTCTGTTGCGCCTCCGCGGTTCATTCATGGCCTTGCCAAAGAAAAGAATTGCGGGAGGAACTGATGCTGCTCAGCAGTAAGGCGGCCATCATTTCGGGCGCGGCATCGCCGCGCGGCATCGGGCTTGCCACGGCACGGCGGTTCGCCGCCGAGGGCGCCCGGGTCGCCATTCTCGACATTGATGCGATCGCGGCGGCGGACGCCGCGGCATCGCTTGGCACGTCCCACATTGGGCTGCGATGCGACGTCGCTGACAAATCATCTTGCGAGCAGGCCGTCGCTCGCGTGATCGAATCCTTCGGTAGCATCGATATTCTCATCAACAACGCCGGCATCACCCAGCCGGTGAAGTTCCTGGATATCTCGCCGGCTGATTGGGATCGCATTCAGGACGTCAATCTGAAGGGCATTCTGTTCCTCTCCCAGGCGGTGATCCCGCACATGCGCGCGCGCAAGTCCGGATCGATCGCCTGCATGTCCTCGGTTTCGGCCCAGCGCGGCGGCGGAATCTTTGGCGGCCCGCATTATTCGGCGGCCAAGGCTGGCGTGCTCGGTCTCGCAAAGGCGATGGCCCGTGAGTTCGGCCCGGACGGCATCCGCGTCAATTGCGTGACGCCGGGCCTGATCGGCACCGATATCACCTCGGGCAAGCTGACCGACGAAATGAGGGCGAAGATCCTGGAAGGCATTCCGCTCAATCGCCTCGGCACGGCAGACGACGTCGCTGGCATCTACACCTTCCTGGCTTCGGATCTCTCCGCCTACGTGACTGGTGCCGTGATCGACGTCAACGGTGGCATGCTGATCCACTGAGCCAGCAAGACAAGGTCCAGATCGATGGAAACGCTGACCAACACGCCCAAGCTGACGGACCGCGCCTATAACATTCGCCGCAATGCGCTGCGCATGGGCGAGGTCCAGGGGCAAGGCTATATCGCACAGGCGCTGGACATCTCCGACGTCCTTGCCGTGGCCTATTTTCACGCAATGCGCTACCGGCCGGAAGATCCCTCCTGGGAAGACCGCGACCGCTTCCTGTTATCAAACGGGCACTACGCCATCGCGCTTTATGCGGCTTTGATCGAGGCGGGGATCGTCCCCGAGGACGAGCTCGAAACCTATGGCAGCGACGAGAGCCGCCTGCCGATGTCTGGCATGGCGTCCTACACGCCCGGAATGGAAATGTCGGGCGGCTCGCTCGGGCTTGGGCTCAGTATCGCCGTCGGCATGGGCCTGGGGCTCAAGCGCAAGAAATCCGAGGCGCGGGTGTACACGTTGTTCTCCGACGGCGAGCTCGACGAGGGCTCGGTCTGGGAAGCCATCCAGTCGGCGGGCCATTACAGGCTCGATAATCTGATCGGCATCGTCGACGTCAACAATCAGCAGGCGGACGGTCCTTCGACGCAGGTGATGGCGTTCGAGCCGCTGGTCGAGAAGCTTCAGGCTTTCGGCTGGTTTGTGCAGCGGATCGACGGCAATGATCTCGATGCCGTGGTTGCGGCATTCGATGCCGCCAAGTCTCACCCAGCGCCCAAGCCGCGCATGATCGTCGCCGACACGCTGATGGGCAAGGGTGTTCCTTTCCTGGAGCAGCGCGAAAAGAACCATTTCATCCGGGTCGAGCAGCACGAATGGCAGCTCGCGCTGGCCGCGCTGGAAGCCGGGAGGCAGGCATGAAGACCGTCAGATCAGCACCCCAGCCGGGCAAGCCGCGCCTGACGACCTCAGCCATGATCGCTTCGATCGCGGCGGAGGGGCAGAAGACGAAGCCGGCGCCGTTTGGACACGCGCTCGTCGAGCTCGCGCGCAGCCGTCCCGATGTGGTCGGCATGACGGCCGATCTTGGCAAATACACCGACCTGCACATCTTCGCGAAGGAATTTCCGGACCGCTATTATCAGATGGGCATGGCCGAGCAGCTTCTGTTCGGGGCGGCCTCCGGTCTTGCCGCCGAAGGCTTCATGCCATTCGCAACCACATACGCGGTCTTCGCTTCGCGCCGCGCCTACGACTTCATCCATCAGACGATCGCGGAGGAAGACCGCAACGTGAAGATCGTCTGCGCGTTGCCCGGCCTGACGTCGGGGTATGGCCCGAGTCATCAAGCCGCAGAGGATCTCGCGCTGTTTCGCGCGATGCCGAACATGACGGTCATCGATCCCTGCGATGCTCATGAAATCGAGCAGCTGGTGCCCGCGATCGCGGCGCATCAGGGGCCGGTCTACATGCGCCTGCTGCGAGGCCAGGTGCCGGTCGTGCTGGATGAATACGACTACAAGTTCGAGCTCGGCAAAGCCAAGCTGGTTCGTGACGGGAAGGATGTTCTAATCATCTCATCCGGCATCATGACCATGCGTGCGCTCGAGGCTTTGCAAACTCTGAAGAACGACCGCGTCGATGCTGCGGTGCTCCATGTTCCGACCATCAAGCCGCTCGACGCCGAGACGATACTGCGTGAAGCCGGCAAGTCAGGCCGCTTGGTCGTCGTCGCCGAAAACCACACGACGATTGGCGGTCTCGGCGAGGCGGTTGCCGCACTCCTGCTGCGTTCAGGCATCCATCCGCCGTTCCGCCAGATCGCATTGCCGGACGAATTTCTTGACGCCGGCGCACTTCCGACGCTGCACGACCGCTACGGGATCTCCACCGCCGAGGTCGCAAGGCAGATCAAGCAGTGGCTTTAGCGCACCAGCACTAAGCGCCAGTCACGCCGAATCCGAGTGAAGAGTTCCGCCCGCTGCATGTTGCGGTGGGCGAGCGATGGCTGTTGCCCGAATGCGGGCGGTCGAAGAGCCCGGAGAGCTGAAAGCCAGCGCAGGCTCATGCAGCCGCACAACGTCAATACAGGATCAGGAGGAAAACATGACTGTCTCGAAGCTCGGACGCATCAGCCGCCGTTCGCTATTGGTGGGGGCGAGCGCCGTACCTCTCTGCGCGATTCTGACCCGTCCAGCGTCTGCCGCCGAGTTCGTCTACAAGTTCGCAACCGGACAGGACGCGACCCATCCGGTGAACGTCCGCGCGCAAGAGGCGATCGACCGCATCCGCGAAGCAACCAGCGGCCGGCTGGAGATCAGGCTGTTCCCGGCCAATCAGCTCGGGTCCGACACCGAGCTGCTGACCCAGGTTCGCAGCGGCGGCGTCGAGTTCTTCAATCAATCCTCCTCGATCCTCGCCACTCTGGTGCCGAGCGCGGGCATCGTGAACACCGGGTTCGCGTTCACCGACTACGACAGCGTGTGGAAGGCGATGGACGGCGACCTCGGCACCTACATCCGGGCGCTGATCGCCAAGACACCGATCATGGCGGTCTCGAAGGCCTGGGACAACGGCTTCCGCCAGGTGACCTCGTCCGGCCGCGAGGTGCGCACCCCGGATGATCTGAAGAATTTCCAGATCCGCGTTCCGCCCGCGCCGCTGCTCACTTCGCTCTTCAAGGCGCTCGGCGCCGGCCCGACGCCGATCAACTTCAACGAGGTCTATTCCGCGCTGCAAACCAAGGTCGTCGATGGCCAGGAGAATCCGTTGCCCATCATCGCGACCGCGCGCCTCTATGAGGTGCAGAGCACGTGCAGTCTAACGGGGCACGTCTGGGATGGCTACTGGATCCTCGGCAACAAGCGCGCCTTCGAGCGCCTGCCCAAGGACGTGCAGGAGATCGTGACGCGCGAGCTCGACCGCTCCGCCGTCGATCAGCGTGCCGACATCGCGAAGCTCAGCCAGTCGCTGCGCAACGATCTCTCGGCCAAGGGCCTCAAATTCATCGACGTCGATCGCGCCGCCTTCCGCCAGGCCCTGGCGAAGACCAGCTTCTACGCCGACTGGAAAGCCAAGTTTGGCGAGGAGGCATGGTCGCAGCTCGAAAAAGCCGCGGGCCAGTTATCATGACCAGCGTGAGCCATACGCCCCACGTCGATGCCGGTATGGCGACCGGTGCGTCTCAAGCGGGTTCGCGCCGCTGGGTGGTCGCGGCGAACAGTATGCTCGGTCATATCGTCGCTGTACCTGCAGCACTGCTCGTGCTCGCGGAAATCGCGGTGCTGTCCGCGGGGATTGTGAGCAGATATGTGTTCCGCTCGCCGATCGTCTGGTCTGACGAGCTTGCCGGCATTCTCTTCCTCTGGCTCGCCATGCTCGGATCGGTGATCGCGTTTCAGCGCGGCGAGCATATGCGGATGACCGCCATCGTCGGCGTCCTCAGTGCGGAAGTTCGCGCATTCCTGGATGTCGTGGCGGCCGCAGCATCGCTGGCCTTTCTCGTGCTAGTGGTCTGGCCGGCCTACGAATTCGCGGCCGACGAAGCCTTTGTGACGACGCCGGCGCTTGAGATCGTCAACAGCTGGCGTGCGGCAGCATTGCCGGTTGGGATCGGACTGATGCTGATCGCAGCGGTCCTCCGACTCATCCGCATCGCGAGCCTGCGCAGCTTGCTAGCTTCGGTCGCAATGGTCACAGGCATCATCGGGGCGTTCGTTCTGCTCGCTCCCGTTTTGAAGCCGCTAGGCAATCTGAATCTCTTGATCTTCTTCGTGTTCGTGGTCGGCGCGATGGTCTTCGCAGCCGTACCAATCGCGTTCGCATTCGGCCTCGCCACGGTCGGCTATCTCGCCCTGACGACCAGTACGCCTGACGTGGTGGTGATCGGACGGATGGACGAGGGCATGAGCCACCTGATCCTGCTCGCCGTGCCGCTCTTCGTCTTTCTTGGCCTCCTGATCGAGATGACGGGCATGGCGCGCGCCATGGTCGGCTTCCTGGCGAGCCTGCTGGGCCACGTGCGTGGCGGACTGCACTACGTGCTGGTGGGAGCGATGTATCTGGTCTCGGGCATTTCTGGGTCCAAAGCGGCCGACATGGCTGCGGTGGCTCCGGTCCTGTTTCCCGAGATGCGGCAGCGCGGGGCCAAGCCGGGCGACCTCGTTGCGCTTCTGGCGGCAACCGGCGCGCAGACCGAAACGATCCCGCCCTCGCTGGTCCTGATCACGATCGGCTCGGTGACCGGTGTGTCGATCTCGGCGCTCTTCACTGGCGGGTTGCTCCCGGGCGTGGTGCTCGCGGTCATGCTCGCGGCCGTGGTCTGGTGGCGATACCGCCGCGAAGACCTGTCTCACGTCAAACGGGCTACCGGCCGGCAAATCGGGCGGGCCTTTGTGATCGCGATACCTGCTATCGCACTGCCGTTCGTGATCCGCACGGCGGTCGTCGAGGGCGTTGCGACGGCAACGGAAGTCTCGACGATCGGCATCCTGTATTCGGTCTGCGCGGGTCTGTTCATCTACCGCCAGTTCGACTGGCGTCGCATCTATCCGATGCTGGTCGAGACAGCCTCCCTATCAGGGGCGATTCTGCTTATCATCGGCGCGGCGACAGGCATGGCCTGGGCGCTGACTCAGTCGGGATTTTCCGCATCTCTGGCAAAGTTCATGACCAGCCTTCCCGGAGGTGTTCCCGTCTTCCTGGCCGTGACGATCGTGACCTTCGTGATCCTCGGCAGTGTTCTGGAGGGAATTCCGGCGATCGTCTTATTCGGTCCGTTGCTGTTCCCGATCGCGCGGCAGGTCGGAGTAAACGACGTCCACTACGCGATGGTCGTCGTTCTCGCCATGGGCATCGGCCTGTTCGCGCCGCCGTTCGGCGTCGGTTATTACGCGGCCTGCGCCATCAGCCGCATAAATCCGGACGAGGGCATGAAGCCGATCGTGGGCTATATGATCGCGCTCCTGATCGGCACGCTGATTGTTGCCGCCGTGCCCTGGCTATCGATCGGCTTCCTTTGATAACGGGCGAGGCGCCCTCGCGGAAAACATCGCGCGGGCATCCCGTCAGGCGAATTTCGGCAAATGCAACGGCAGGCCGTCACAGGGCATATCGATCTCCTCGACCTGGCCCTTGCCGACCTCCGTCACCCGTAGCTTTCTGCCCTCGAGCGTAAAGGCGCAATTCGTCGGCTGGGCTCCATCCAGGACCAGACGATCGGCGACCTCACCCCGCCGGTCGAGCACCGTAACGTTCTTCTGGTTGTAGACCGTGCAATAGAGCCGGCCGTCCGTTCCGAAGGCCATCCCGTCCGGCCCTTTGAAGTCCGGATTGGAATCCGGCTGCAGGACGTTTCCGAAGACGACGCGTTTTGGCGCTGCCTCGCCGAGCACGTCATATCGATAGATCTCGCCGGTGAAGGACGCGTTGGCGTAGAGGTGGTTGTCGGGGCCGAAGGCAATGCCGTTGGTGAAGCGGATCTTGCGATCGAGCACGCGGAGCATCTTCATGGCTGCCGGATCGATCTCATACACACGGCCGTCCCAGTCGAAGTCCATATAACCGTCGACGAAGGCCTGGCCGTTGATGAAATCCTCGGCGGCCATTCCGGAGTCGGTCATGTACAGCAATCCGTTCGGACCAAAGCAGAGGTCGTTCGGAAACAGAAAGCGCTCCGCGCCTTCGCCCTGCATGCGCCGGATCTCGTTTCCGCCCTCGTCGATGCAGATCAGGGCCCGCAAACCAGCTTCCGCGATCCAGATGCGGCCGTGGCCATCCGTCGTCAGTCCATTCGGACGGCCACCCGTCGTTCGGATCACGCGGCGATTGCCGCGAGGATCGAGCCGCGTGACGCAAAGGGTCGAGGCGGACATCTCCGTGACATACATCGAGCCGTCGGGCAGGCACACCGGACCCTCCGGCGCGCCAATTCCCGTTGCAAACAGTCTCGACGCCATTCATCCCTCCCGTTCTCGAATGTTGCTCTCGTTATGCGATGACCAGGCCGCTGGTCGGATCGATCAGCACCACGCGATTGAGGTCGATGGCGAGGTCGACCTGCTCGCCATGGCTGCTGACGTCGTGGGCCTGCAGCTCGGCAACCGCATCGACGCCGCCGATCTTGATGGTGGTGAAGGTGCGTGTTCCCGTCGGCTGAATGAGATCGGCAGTGGCCGAATAGGAGACCGCGCCTTCGCGCAACGGCCCGCCGGCCCGACTGAAGTGCTGGGGCCGAATGCCGACGAGAATCTCTCGCCTATCCATACTGGCCAGCGGCCTCGCCTTCGCGCTCGGAAGCGTCAGTTCACCGCCGGACTGAAACACCACTGCGGCGTCGCGGCCGTTTGTCTTGAGGGTCGCGGGGATGAGGTTGATCGAGGGAGAGCCGAGAAAGCCGGCAACGAACCCCGTGCGCGGCTGCTCGAACAGCTCGAGCGGAGCGCCTTGCTGCTCGATCTGTCCCTCGCGCAGCAACACGATGCGGTCGGCCAGCGTCATCGCCTCGACCTGGTCATGGGTAACGTAGATCATGGTCGTCGTGATCTCGTGATGTAGGCGCTTGATCTCGGTGCGCATCTCGTCACGCAACTGAGCGTCGAGATTCGAGAGCGGCTCGTCGAACAGGAACAGGTCGGCCTTGCGGACGATGGCGCGGCCGATGGCGACGCGCTGACGCTGTCCTCCGGAGAGCTGCCGCGGATAGCGCTGGAGGAGATTGCCGATGCCGAGCATCTCGGCGGCTTCACCGACCCGCTTCCTGATCTCGATCTCGGGAGTCTTGCGCGCGCGCAGACCGAAGGCGATGTTCTCGCTGACGGTCAGATAAGGGTAGAGCGCATAGTTCTGAAACACCATCGCAATATTGCGCTCGCGCGGGCGCAGATCGTTGACCACCGCGCCGCCGATGGTGATCGTTCCACCATCCGGATCCTCGAGGCCGGCGATGGTTCGCAACAGAGTACTCTTGCCACAGCCGGACGGCCCCACCAGCACGGCGAATTCGCCATCGGCGATGGTGAGATCAACTCCCCTGACTGCATGCACGTTGCCGTAATATTTGTGTACTCCGGACAGCTTGACGTCAGCCACTCCGCTCTCCCTAACCCTTGACTGCGCCCAGCGAGATGCCGCGCACGAGATAGCGCTGCATCACCGAGACCGCGACGAAGATCGGCAACGTCCCCAGGACCGACATCGCCGCGATCTTCGCCCAGAAATTCGATTGGCCGCCGAAATAGTGCGTCAGCATGACCGGAAAGGTGATGACCTCGGTGCGCGTGAGCACGAGTGCGAACAGAAAGTCGTTCCAGGCGAACACGAAGGTGAAGACCGACGTCGCCATGAGGCCGGGGCGAACCATCGGGAAGACGACCTTCCAGATCACCTCCCATCGATTGAGGCCGTCGACGAGAGCGCTTTCCTCGAGCTCCAGCGGCACGTCGACGATGTAGCCGCGCATCATCCAGATCACGTAGGGAAGATTGAAGGCCGTGTAGAGCAGGATCAGCCCGAAATAGCTGTCGACGAGGCCGAAATACACGTAGATCAGGAAGATCGGGAAGACGACCGCAATCGGTGGGATCATGCGCTGGGAGATGATCCACATCGCGAGGTTCTCGCCGCCGGTGCCGAACCTGGCGAGGCTGTAGGCGCAGAGCGTCCCGAGAACGATTGCTATGCCGGAGCTGACGCCGGCGACGATCAGGCTGTTCAGGATCGCCAGGACGTCGCCATCTTTGAGCAAGACGTAATAGTTTGAGAACTGGATCTGTCCGGGAATCCACAAGGGCGGGACGTGATAGATCTCGTCCGCTGTCTTGAACGAAATCATGAACAGCCAGTAAACTGGAAACAGGAACAGCAGGGTCACGACGCAGGCGCCGAGATAGCGGACGGCGAGAATACGGGTTTTTCTGGCCGGAAGCCTGCCGATCCTCATCGCGCAAGCTCCATGCGCTTGAGGACCAGGGTCGTGATCAGCGTCAGCAACGCAATCACCAGGAAGGAAATCGCGGCCGTGTAGCTGATCTCGAATTGCGAGAAGCCCTGCACATAGGTGTAGAGCGAAATGGTCTCGGTCATCGAGCCCGGCCCGCCTTCGGTGAGGGCCCAGATGATGTCGAAGATGCGAACCAGATCGAGGCCGCGGATCAGGCAGGCGACGGCGATCACTGGCGCGATCGCCGGCAGAACGATCGCGCGAAGTACCCGAAGGTACGATGCCCCATCGATCTCGGCAGCCTCGAGCTGCGACTGGTCCACGTTCGACAGCGCGGCGAGCAGCAGCAGGAACATGAACGGCGACCACTGCCAGACCTCGCAGATGATGATCGCCGGATAGACGAAGGCGGGATTGACGGTCCAAAGGATCCGCACTTGCTCGCCGGCGAAGAAACTCAGAATCTGGCCAATCGGTCCGAAGCGGACGTCGAACATCAGACGCCAGGTCGCGCCCGCGACGATCGGAGAGATCACCGTCGGAAGCACCAGCAGCGCGACGAAGATCTGTCGACCTGGCATGCGGTCGATGAAAAGCTGTGCCATCAGGAAACCGATCAGCAACTCGAGGGGGAGGGCGATCGCCGTGATGATGGCGGTATGACCGAGCGAGGCCCAGAGGCGGGTATCCGTGAACAGCTCCGCATAGTTCAACAAGCCGACAAAGGAGGTGTCGTTCTCGGTCATCGTGATGCGCTGGAAGCTCACGATCAGCGAGTAGACCAGGGGAAACAGGCCGACTAGGAGGAGGATCAGAATGGCCGGCGCGACGATGAGATAGGGCAGGCGGTCCTCGAGCATGCGCCCGAAGCGGCTGGGGTGGCGCTGCTCGGCAGCGTTGAGACTTGCGGAAAGTGTCATCATCAGTCCGGAAAACGGCACCGCACGGGAGGGCGATGCCTCTCGTGCGGTATCCAGTCAGTTATTGCGGGTAGGCGCCGGGCTTTGCGGCCCAGACCTTGTAGACGGCTTTCTGGTTCTCGATGCCGACCTTCGCGGTGATCGCGTCGAATTGTTGTGCCATGCGATCGAGAATGGCCTTGGGATCTTCGCCCGCCCACAGGCTCGAGATCGCCTTGGTCATCGCCTCGTCGTACTTGTCCTGTTGCAGCAGTGAGAGATCGAGCAGGCCCTTCTCGCCCGAGGTCTTGATGGTGTCGAGATAGGCGGCAGCATCAGGCCAGAGCCCGCGGTATTTTTCGCTCGCGTAGTGGGAGAGGCGGAACGGATCGCGCAGCGTATAGGGGAGCTGGACGCGCGCGAGGCTGGTCTTCTTGCTGTTCAGCCACTGGATGAAGAGATACGCGGCCTCCTTGTTCTTGCTGGTGGCCGACACCGACAAGTCGAAGCCGACGCCGAGCTCGGGACGGCCGAGAGGCGTGAGCGCATAGCCGACCTTGCCGGCGACCTGCGATTTTGGCACCCACTTCAGTGCTTCCTCGCCCGAGCCATAGCCCGCGGCCCAGCGGCCGTAGGGCGGCCAGGAGATCGTCATGGCAGTCGTGCCCTGAAGGAATGCGGCGAGATTGTCGACGAAATTCCACTGCTCCACGCCGGGCGGCATGAACTTGTTTTCCGCCAGCATCTGCTTGAACACCTTGAGGCCGACGTCGCCATTCACCGCGGCCTTCATGGTGTCCGCGTTGAAGAACTTGCCACCTTCCATGCGGAAGCGTTCCTGGAACATGTATTGCGGATAGGGCGCGGTACGGAAGAAGCCCGCGCCGTAGACTTTCGGCGCCATTTTGTCGGTGATGAACTGGCCGATTTCGCCGAATTGTTTCCAGTCCTTTGGCGGCGCGAGCTCGTAGGCGAACTTGGCCTTGAACTCGTCCTTCATCTTCGGATCCTCGAAGATGTCCTTCCGGTAGTAGAGCAGCATCACGTCGCCGTCGTCCGGAAAGCCGTAGATCTTCCCGTTATACTGCATCTGGTTGTCCCGATAGGCGGCCGCGATGTCCTGCAGCTCGTCGCGGTAGCCGAACTTGTCGACATACTTGTCGAGGGGCTCGAGCGCCCCGGCGCGTGCAAGATCCGGCATCCAAGATGGGATGACGTTCAGCGCGTCGTACGCTCCGGCGCCCGATTTGAAATCCTGCATGATCTTGGTGAACATCTGGTCGGTCGGCACTTCGACCACCTTCACCTTGATGCCGGTGAGCTTCTCCCATTGCGGCCCGGAATAGTTCAGCGGGTCCAGAGACTGAAGACCGGCCTCCCAGACGATGCTGATCGTTGTACCCGCGTACTTCTTCGCGGCTTCCACCGCTGTGTCGGCTGCATCCTTGTCGGCAGCCGGCGCTGAACCTGCAGCCAGCGCTAGCAGAGCGGCCGCGCCGAGAAACGTCCTGAACTTCATCCCTTCCTCCTCCTCTCTTGGACGTCCGGAGTCCGGCAGAGCCGGCTCCGGAGCGTTTCTCACGTGATCCCTGCCCGGTTAGCCAGCCGCCGGCGTGAACGGACGCTGTCGGCGGCGACCTGCCGAGAGAAACAAATTCATCTATGTCGAGGATTTGCGGTGCAGGCGCATCGCGGGTCCGGGCTTGTTGCCCGCAACCTGAATGGACGCCAGTTGGCGTTGTAGAAGCACGGATCCTCCCCAAAACGCTTGAGAGCGTTGACTTTGGGGCTAGTCTGCGTCGAGGCGGAACTGGCCGACAAATGAGAACTTTGCAAGCATCGGTGAACCGCAGTCACCTATCTGCTGAGGTCTCTCGGAAGCAAAGCGAGCCAATCATGCGGTTGCTAGATCGGGCAGAAGAACAGGCTCACAGGACTGTCCAGACGCAATGCTCGCGCAAGCTCGCGCCGGTGCAATCGTGGCGGAACAGGCCGCGCTTCAGGACAGTGGTCGCGGGCGCGGCGCCATTTCCGAGTCTAGGATCAGTCGGCCGTCGAGACGGCCATCCAACCGCTTCACGTATTCCGAAGCTTCCTCCATATGCGCCTTCATGAGCGCGCGCACGCGCTCGCTGTCGCGTGCACGGGCGGCCTTGGCGATCTCCGTGTGAATCTTGACGTTGGCGCATCCAAATCGCGTGTGCTCTTCCGGAGGCGTCTGGGTGCTGAAGACAACCAGCCGACGGAGCATCTCGTTGATCAGCTCGCATGCGAAGCGCAGGAAGGGATTGGGGTTTGCTGCAGCCAGGATGTCGTGAAAGTCGAGATCCGCCTGGCGTTGACGAACCAGAAGAGACGGCTCCTGCGAGGTAGGCTGGCACGTTTCGATGTTGTGCTCCAGCGCGTCGAGCTGCTCGTTCGACAGAAATGGGACCGAGCCGGCAGCTAGTTCCGGCTCCAGCAAGCGCCGCGCCGCATAGATGTCCTCCATGCTGACTTCCTTGAAGAACAGATAGTTCTGCAACAGCTGAAAGGTGCGCTCGAGCGGGACCTCCATGATCGTCGCCCCGCCGGTCGGCCCGGTGCTGATGGTGATCAGTCCCTGCACCTCGAGGGACTTAAGAGCCTCGCGGATCGTGCTCTTGCTGACCGAAAACAGCCGCTGAAGCTCCTTCTCCATGGGAAGCTTGTCGCCCGGACGAAGGTTCTTCTGGGTGATCAGCTGCTTGATCTCTTCGGTGACGAGATCGGCCCGCTTTTGAATTTTCAGCCGCCCCCCCGGCCGCGGCAATTTTTCCAGTTCGACCGTCATTCCCGAATTCTCCAAAGCTAACAATAGGTTCCAGGATCGGCTCCGGGGGCGAACTGGCGCGGGACCAGGCAAAGAACCCGATTCGTCGATTGACACTTCTCGCATAATAGGCATATTCATGCAAATCCGGTTTATCATGATAAATAGAATAAACCGGTCGGTTTATAGGGAGCGAGCATGTCGATCGGGCAGAACATCCCGGAAATCTGGGCGGCGATTCACACGCCCTTCGAGGCCTCCGGTGCCATCGACGAGGCCGGAGTCCGCCGGAACGTCCGCCACTACATCGCAACCGGATTGGCGGGCGTGTTCTGTAATGGGCTGATCGGCGAAGTCTGGTCGCTCACGCTGCAGGAGAGAAAGCGTGTCATAGAGGTCATTGCAGACGAGGCGGGGGGGCGCCTTGGGGTTTCCGTGGTGATCTCGGGTCCCTCGGTGGAAGAAACCATCGATCTCGGCGAGCACGCGCGCCGGCTTGGCGTCAGCCACGCTGTGCTCATGGTCCCAACCTCCGGGCCGCGATCCCCTGCGCAGCAGTTCGCGTATCTGCACCACATCTGTGTCCGGTTGGAGATGCCGATCGTCATCTTCAACGCGCGAACCGCCGCGGGCAGTCCATTGGATCCCGGCGTTTTCACGCAGCTCTGCTCGCTATCCAATCTCAAGCTCCTGAAGACGACAGGCAATGTAGCCGAGAACGCGGCGCTTCGGCAGGCTGCGCGAAACGGCGTGCTAGTGTCGGACCCGCTGGAAGAGAACTTCTTCGCCAACATGCAGGCCGAGGGTCAGTCGATCCTCTTTGCCGACCCCGAGCCTTACCTCTATCAACGCGGCGAGTTTCGCCCGATCGCGGAATACGTGGCTCTGTTGGCGGTTGGACGAACGGAAGAAGCAGCACGCATCTGTGCTTCACTCGCGCCGCAGCGGATCATCTTCAACAAATGGATCATGGACCCGCTGAAGCGCGGTCACATGCCGAACGCAGCGGTCAAGCATTGGTGCGATCTGATCGGCCTTGCCGGCGGCGCCGTGCGCTCGCCAGTCACGCCGCTGTCCGCTGCTGAAAGACGGGAGCTTGAAGCCGATCTCATCGCATGTGGTGCGCCCGGCCTGCTGTCTGCTGCCGAACGAATTTCGTCGTGACGTGCTGATTGCAATCTTCAACGGAGAGGAACATGACTTTGAAGCCTGTCGACCGTCGCTCGGTGCTCCAGATGCTGGCCGCTGCCGGCTCCGCACCATTCGTTCTCAAGAGTAGCGTTGCTCTTGCGGAGACGCCGCTCACCGTCGGAGTTCTGTACTCCGGCTCCAAGCAGGATTACGGCTTCAACCAGTCCCACGCGCAGGCCGCCGCGGCGCTCAAGAAACAGCCTGGTATCAAGCTGGTCGAGGAGGAGCGCGTTCCGGAAACGATTGCGGCCCAGCGCAGCATGGAAGGCATGATCCGTCAGGACGGCGCTCAACTCATCCTGGCGACGTCCTTTGGCTACTTCAAGCCGCACGTTCTGGAGATGGCGGCCAAGTATCCGGACGTCACCTTCGCTCACACCGGCGGCGTGTGGACGGCTGGCATGCCCGAGAACATCGGCACGTTCTACGCCTACATCTTCGAGGCGCAGTACATTTCGGGAATCGTCGCCGGCCACATGACGAAGAGCAAGAAGCTCGGCCTCGTCGCTGCGAAGCCGACGCCCAATCTTCTGCGCAGCATCAACGCGTTCGCGATTGGCGCGCGCTCGGTCGATCCGGCCATTCAGGTGCAGGTCATCTTCACTGGTGACTGGGTGCTTCCTGTGCGTGAGGCGGAAGCGACGAACACGTTGGTCGACCAGGGGGCCGACGTCATCGCCGCCCAGGTCGATAGCCCGAAGGTCGTGATCGAGACGGCGGAGAAGCGCGGCGTCATGTCATGCGGCTACCACTCGAGTCAGGCGGATGTCGCTCCCAACGGCTATCTCACCGGGGCCGAGTGGAACTGGATCACGCCCTACCTCGTCTATGCCGGCAGCGTGCGTGCCGGCAAGAAGCCGGAGCACTATCTCCGTGCCGGGCTTGGCGATCATTTCGTCAAGAACAGCCCGTTCGGGAAACTCGTTACGCCTGAGGCGCGCGCAGCGGCCGAGACGGCGCGGGCAGACCTCATCGGCGGCACGCGCGTGATCTACAGTGGCCCGCTCAAGGACAACAAGGGCAACGTCGTCATCCCTGCCGGAACTACGCAGAGCAGCAACGACCGTGTGCTGGATGGCATCAATTATCTCGTCGAAGGCATCATTGGCCAAGTCTAGGAGGCGCCCTTGTCTTCGATCTCCGGAATCGAACCCGGGCCATCGAGTCCGCCAGTAACCGCAGCCCAACTCGGTTTGGCCTTGCCTGTGCTGGCGGTGCTGCTTGCGTCGGCCATCTTCGCGGCGTTCGTCGCCTTGTACGGACAGAACCCCGTCACGGTGTTCGGTCTGATCGTCCAGGGCGGCTTCGGCAGTAGCTTCGCCTGGCAGGATACCTTGTCGCGCGCCGCTCCTCTTGTCCTCGTGGGACTCGCCGTTGCGATCCCCGCCCAAGCGGGGCTGGTGATCATCGGCGGCGAGGGAGCCTTGGTGCTGGGCGGGCTCGCGGGTGCCGTTGTGACGTTGCCGTTCGCGGGGGCGCACGCGCTTCCCATGCAGCTCCTGATGTCGCTGGCCGGCGCCTTGATTGGAGGACTCTGGTTCGGTCTGGCGGGCGTGCTCCGCCAGTATCGCGGCCTCAACGAAACGATATCGAGTCTGCTGCTGTCCTATATCGGGATCGCAATCTTTCATCATCTGACGGAAGGTCTGCTCCGCGACCCGGCAAGCCTCGACAAGCCATCGACCCACCCGATCGATCCCTCCTACATGCTGCCGGTGATGCCCGGTGTTGGCGTTCACGCGGGGCTTGCGGCAAGTCTCTCGCTGGCCGTCATCGCCCACGTCGTGCTCCGCTACACGCGTTGGGGTTTTGCGCTGCGGGTGGTCGGTGGAAGTGCCCGAGTCGCGAAGATGATGGGCCTCGCCGTTAACCGCTGGATCATCGGTGCCTCGGTCGTGGCAGGCGGCATGGCGGGAATTGCCGGCGCCATCGAGGTGGCGGCCGTGCAGGGGACGGCCAACTCCTCGCTCATCGTCGGCTACGGCTATAGCGGAATCCTCGTCGCATTCCTGGCGCGGCACCAGCCGCTTGCGATTGTCGCTGTCGCGCTGTTGATCGGCGGCATGCAGGCGAGCGCCAGCCTGCTGCAACGACGTCTTGGACTGCCGGATGCGACAATGCTGGTGTTTCAGGGGCTGATCTTCGTCTGCGTCCTCGTCGCGGATGCAATTGCGCAACAACTCCGAGAAACGACGCGGAGGTAAAGGCATGGACGGTACATCAATCGGCTGGCTTGCGCTGCCGCTCGCGATCCTGGGTGGGGCGATCCGTGTGTCGACACCCTTCATTTTCGTGAGCATCGGTGAGCTGATCACCGAGAAATCGGGCCGTATCAATCTGGGCCTCGAGGGCACTCTGATGCTCGGTGCCATGGCGGGGTACGCGATCTCTTACCTCTCCGGCTCGCCCTGGCTCGGCGTGCTTTCGGCCGGACTTGCCGGAATGGCATTCGGGCTGCTGCATGGCCTTTTGTGCAGTGTGAAGCGCGTCAATGACACCGCGATCGGCATCAGCCTGATCGTGCTAGGGACGGGCCTCGCGTTCTTCCTGGGCAAACCCTTGATCGAGCCCAAAGCGCCGCCGCTTCCCTCGATTGGACTCGGATTTTGGTCGACCGTACCGCAGGTGCGAGCTGCGCTGGACGTCAACGCACTGTTCTTCGTCGGAATTGCACTGGCTTTTGCGGTCTACCTTTTCCTGAACAGGACCGGCTGGGGGCTGATGCTGCGTACGGTGGGAGATAGCGAGGATGCCGCACGCGCGCTTGGCTTTCCCGTACTGCGGGTACGAATCATCGCGACCATGGCGGGCGGCTTTCTCGCCGGCATCGGCGGCAGCTTCCTGTCGCTTTCGTATCCGGGAAGCTGGAGCGAAGGCCTGTCGAGTGGCCAAGGCATCATGGCCGTCGCGCTCGTCATCTTTGCGCGCTGGCGTTCGGTCAACGCGCTGGGCGCATCGCTGCTGTTCGGCGGGGCGGGCGCTCTCGGTCCTGCGCTCCAGGGCATTGGCGTGACCGGCTATTACTACCTGTTCAATGCAGCCCCCTACATCCTGACGCTGGCGATCATGGTTGCCTCGACGTCGCGCGCCGCTCCGTTCGCCGATGCGCCGGGCGAACTCAAGCTGCACCGGTGAGAAGCGCCGTGACGGGAATTCATCCTGGGAGGATAGTCCGATGACCGCTCCGCAAGTCGAGCTCAGGAACATGACGAAGCGTTTCGGAGCGAATCTCGCTTTGAACAACGTGTCGCTACTGATCCGCTCGGGCACCGTCCATGCGCTGCTAGGGGAGAACGGCGCCGGCAAGAGCACGTTGGTCAAATGCCTCGTGGGCTTTTATCATCCGGACGAGGGTCACATCCAGGTGGATGGGCGCGAGCACCGGCTAAACTCGCCGAAGGATGCCGATGCGCTCGGCATCGGCATGGTGTATCAGCATTTCACTCTCGTGCCGTCGATGACGGTGGCGCAGAATCTCGTCGTCAGCGGTGCGAGATTGCCGGCCTATATCAACTGGCAAAGCGAGCTGAGGCGGCTGGCCGAAGTCACCAAGAAGCTTCCGTTTCACGTGCCACTCGATGTACGCGTCTCACAGCTCTCTGCGGGCGAGAAGCAGAAGGCCGAGATCGTCAAGCAGCTCTATCTCGGGCGCAAGCTACTCATCCTGGACGAACCGACGTCGGTGCTGACGCCGGCAGAAGCCGATGAAGTGCTCGGCCATGTTCGCAGCCTGACACGGACGGGCGTACTCAGCGCCATCCTGATTAGCCACAAGTTCCATGAAGTGCGCCGATTCGCCGACGACGTGACGGTATTGCGTCGAGGCGCGTCGGTGAGAACGGGCGCCGTCGCCGATTTGACGGACGACGCTCTGGCGGAAGCTATGATCGGAGAGCCCGTCAGCAAGATGGTGCAGCACGCGCCGAAATCGCCGCCGAGGTCCGATATTATCCTCTCCATCAGCGACCTCCGCGTGAACGGCGACAATGGTCTTCCCGCTGTGAAAGATCTCTCGCTCGAGGTGCGGGCAGGGGAGATTGTCGGGATTGCCGGGGTATCCGGAAATGGACAGTTGGAGTTGGTCGAGGCCCTGATGGGGCAGCGGGATCGAAGCGGTACGATGACCGTGTCCGGCTCGCCGTTCAACGGTACGCGAAGGGAAATCGCCCGCCTCGGCGTCTATGGACTGCCGCAAGAGCCCCTGAAGAACGCCTGCATCGACCGCATGTCGCTGGCCGAGAACCTTGCCCTGCGTAATTTCGATCGGGTGCCGCTCTGCCGTGGTATCGCAATGAACTACGGCGCGCTCGCCCAGCAGGCCGAGAGGCTGGTCGCTCAATTTCGTGTCAAGGCGCCTAGCCTGACCGCAAGCATGAGCACGCTGTCCGGTGGCAACGTGCAACGGGCCGTACTGGCGCGGGAGCTCACGCAGGACGTTCGCCTGCTGGTCGCGTCCAATCCAACGTTCGGGCTTGATTTCGTTGCGTGCGAAGAAACGTACCGCCGGATCCTCGAGGCGCGGAATCGCGGAACCGCAGTGCTACTCATCTCGGAGGATCTCGACGAGTTGCTTGGCTTAGTCGACAGGGTCCTCGTCATGAGCGCGGGTCGCATAGTCCATGAAGTGTCAGCCGAAGGCGCCGACAAGCGCGTGATCGGCAAATACATGGCGGGAATGAAAGCGGCCTGACTCGAGGGCGCGCATCTGACCAAAATCAACAGGGAGACGTTCGTGGTCACGCAGATCAATCATTTCATCGATGGCAAGCAGGTCCCGAGCGGCACTGAACGCAGTTTGCCCGTCTTCAACCCGGCAACGGGTGAGCAGACGGGCCGTGTTGTGGCCGCCAACGCGGCCGTGGTGGCGGACGCGGTATCCGCCGCGAAGAGGGCGGCGCAGGGTTGGGCCGACACGACGCCTCTTCGGCGTGCACGCGTCCTCAATCGCTTTCTGCGGATCGTCGAGGATCG
This sequence comes from Bradyrhizobium sp. USDA 336, assembly GCF_044908355.1. NCBI lineage: Bacteria > Pseudomonadati > Pseudomonadota > Alphaproteobacteria > Hyphomicrobiales > Nitrobacteraceae > Bradyrhizobium > Bradyrhizobium sp. USDA 336. The sequence continues at coordinate 7,969,897 of NZ_JBIYDC010000002.1, forward strand.
CGCAGATCAGCTTGCCGACGTAATCGTCTCCGAGCACGGCAAGGTTCACTCTGACGCTCTCGGGGAAGTTCAGCGCGGAATGGAGGTGGTCGAGTTTGCCACGGCCGCTCCGCAGCTCCTCAAGGGCGAACTCACCGAGAATGTCGGTACCCGCGTCGACAGCTATTCTACTCGCCAGCCGCTCGGTGTTGTCGCCGGAATCACGCCTTTCAATTTCCCGGTCATGGTTCCGATGTGGATGTTCCCGGTGGCTCTCGCCTGCGGAAATGCGTTCATTCTGAAGCCATCTGAGCGCGACCCATCGGCGTCGCTCATCATGGCGGAGTGGCTGAAGGAAGCCGGTCTGCCGGACGGTGTGTTCAACGTGGTGCAAGGCGACAAGGAAGCTGTCGATGCGCTGCTGCATCACCCAGATATTTCGGCGATCAGCTTCGTGGGCTCCACGCCTATCGCGCAGTACATCTATTCGACGGCCGCGAACACCGGGAAGCGCTGCCAGGCGCTGGGTGGCGCCAAGAACCACATGATCGTGATGCCCGATGCCGACATGGATCAGGCGGTGGATGCGTTGATGGGGGCCGCCTACGGTTCCGCCGGCGAACGCTGCATGGCGATCTCGGTTGCCGTGCCGATCGGCGAGGGGACGGCGGATAAGCTGATCTCTGCGCTCGAACCCAAGGTTCGAGGCCTGAAGGTCGGGCCGGGTACCGACCGCGAAGCGGAGATGGGGCCTCTCGTCACGAGGCAGCACCTGGAGAAGGTAAGGAGCTATATCGATGCCGGTGTCGCCGAGGGTGCAAAGTTGCTGGTCGACGGACGCAAGTTCAGGATGCAGGGCTATGAGAATGGTTTCTTCGTGGGCGGTACCCTGTTCGACCATGTCAAGCCGAACATGAAGATCTACAAGGAAGAGATCTTCGGACCGGTGCTGTCAGTCCTTCGAGCGCCGGACTACACGACAGCCGCGCGCATGATCAATGAACACGAATTCGGCAATGGCACCGCCATCTTCACACGTGATGGTGATGCCGCGCGTGAATTCGCCCATCAGATTAAGGTCGGAATGGTCGGCATCAACGTTCCGATTCCGGTGCCGATGGCCTTTCACTCCTTCGGTGGATGGAAAGCATCGATCTTCGGCGACCACCACATGCACGGCCCTGAAGGCGTCCGCTTCAATACGCGAATGAAGACCGTGACCAGCCGCTGGCCGACAGGAATACGAGCAGGTGCTGAATTTGTCATGCCAACCATGTCATGACGGCGTCTCGAAGCTGCATGTTTCTCTTTCTCCCAAACTGCGAGGGCCCTCGGCCCTCGTTTCTTTTTCGGGCCATTTCATTGGCCGCAGTCTTAGAGAAATGATCGAGTCTGCGCAGACAGTTGTGCAAGCGCAGTGCGGACAGGAGTGCGATTTTTCTCCAGATTGCTTGCTCGCTCGAATATGGCGAAGCTGAAGTTTCGGTACCGGCGCGATATCGCATTGTACAACCTAGGGAATTGGCGCACCCGACACCGGTTCGAACGTGTGACCTTGCGTTCGGAGCGCAACGGTCGGCCGACGCGCGACGCGCCCGGTGCTTTCCGAATAGAAGCTGCGCAGCCAGTGGAGATAGTCTCCGCGATTGCGGCTGGCTACACGAACGTGACGACAAACATGCGCCACGGGAAACGCGATTCCACTGGCTCGAACCCCTGACACATAAGCCATAGCGGCGCGCAGCCCCGAACACTGGAAAAAAAAGGAGCGGGAATGACTGTTACATCGAGAAATATCAACAGCTTAGATGGTGCCCCAAGTACGGCCTGCACCTGCCGCTTCATCGTCAGGGCGACGTCTACCAGCGTGAAGGCATCGATCTCGACGTATCGACGCTCGCGGACTGGGTAGGTGCCTCCGCGGTAACCCTGATGCCTCTGGTCGACGCGATCCGGAGCCATGTCTTCGCAGCCGAGCGCATCCACGGGGACGACAGTGTGCTGCAGGAGCACACGGAAAGGATGATCGAAATAATCTGAAAATCTGTCTGCACAAGCTGTGGCAGCGATGAGGGTAGGCCCCTCGGGATCGACTTTCAGGAGTAGGTCCCAAATCACTTCAAGCGGCTTCGCTTAAGAGGCGCGGTCGTGAGCGTTGACCCGAACCGGCCGGCTCTGACCTACGTGCGCGACGAACGTCCGTTTGCCGGCCCAGACCCGCCGGCGGCAATGTTCTTCTACTCGCCCGACCGTGGCGGTGCGCATCCGGAGCAGCATCTGGCAGGCTATGCCGGACTGATGCAGGCCGACGCCTACGCCGGCTTTGGCAGGCTCTACGAGGCCAATCGCAAGGGCGGCCCGACCATCGAGGCCGCGTGCTGGGCGCACGGCAGACGCAAGTTCTTTGGTCTCGCGCGGCTCGGCAAGGCGCCGATCGCGGCCGAGGCGGTCAAGCGCATCGATGTTCCGTTCGCCATCAAGCGCGAAATCAATGGTTTTACTGCGCAGGAGCGTTTGCGTGTGCGCCAGGAGCGTAGCCGGCCCCTGATCGTCGAGCTGGAGTCGTGGTTGCGCGAGCAGCGCGCCAAGCTCTCCAGGAACAACGATACGACCAAAGCGATCAATTACTGTCTCAACCGCTTGGATGCATTTGGCCGCTTCCTTGATGACGGACGGCTTTGCATGACGAACAATGCTACTGAGCGTGAGCTACGGGCGGTCGCCGTGGGGCGAAAAAATTGGACCTTCGCCGGGTCCGATGAGGGCGGCCGGCGTGTGGCTGCCATCTACAGTCTCATCGCCACCGCCAAATTCAATGACATCGACCCGCAGGCTTGGCTTGCCGATGTGCTGGCGCGCCTGCCGGATCACCCTACCAAGCGCATTGACGAACTGCTGCCTTGGAAGTGGCAGCCTCAAAGCGTCGCTCACGCCGCTTAAGTGCGATCAGCCTTCCGCCAAAAACGGCCTAGCCGGGGGCCGTCGCCGGATGCGTACCCATGATGCCACCGCCCCGCTTTCAAGCTTACGCTCAAGCTTTGCAAGATCATCGCTCACGGTTGGGAATTGCGCACAACGACACACGAACCCGCAACGTGAGAAAGTAGCATTGCTCGCGCTCTTACGTAAGAGTTTACGATCGAGCCAAATGCGGTAGGGTCAGTTCACCTTTACCCGCCGCAACCGAGAGGTTCAATTTCTCGGCGGCAGCGCCGAGCACCGGCACGGAAACGGCACTCTCCCGCGCTAGGCGCACAGCACACTCAATATCCTTTGCAGAATTCGCAATAGAGATTGCCAATACATCTGGTTTCTCACCCAGCAGAAAGGCCGCGAAAGCTTGGAATATCCCGCTGTTTGTGGAGCCGCGTCCGACCAAAGAGCGGAGGGTTACAAGATCCATCTCAAGACTATTAGCAAATTGGCAGACCTCGGCGGCGACCGCAGCTATGCCCATAGTCATGCTGTTGTAAACAAGCTTGAGCTTGTGGCCGTCTCCAACATCTCCAGCATGCATAACGGTCTCGCAAAATGCAGCGAGAATGCGTTCAACGATAGGAAAGAGCTTTGGATCCGAGCCAACCATCGCGTTGAGAAGGCCGAGTTCCGCTTGTTCGGGGCTCCGTGTTACCGGTGCATCAATAAAGCTCAGACCTAGCTTTTCGGCTGTTTTGGCCAATGCAATCGTCGAAGCAGGGTAAGAGGTCGTGCAATCGATTATCAAACCGCCTTGGGACATATGGACAAACAGTCCATCTTGCTCCAGGCACACCGCCTCAACTTCACGGCTGGATGGTAAGGACAAAATGACGACGCCTACATGCTGCGCCAACTCAGCGATCGAAGTATGTTCGCGGGCCCCTGCACGAGTTAGACGATCAGCACCACACCGGTTCCTGTTGGCTTTGATATAGAGCTCGCATTGGCGACGTAATAGGCTGATGCCTATACCTGTTCCCATGCGCCCAGCTCCGATTAGGCCTATGCTCTGCTTGATCGTATTGGGAGAGGCGTATGCTGATGATCCCTTGCTCATGATTTAGCATTCCGAAAAAAGCCATGCCTTTGTAGGATGGGCAATAGCTCGTGATGGTTGTTGATGGTGTAATCTGGACGCGCGGCTTCCAGGCGCGCCGCCGAAACAAATCCACCTGTAATGGATATGCTTGTCAGCCCGAGATTGCGCGCAATATCAGTCTCGATGGGCATATCGCCGATGATGAAGGTTGAGGACGGATTCAGGTTGTACCTGTGCATATAAAGGCGAAGCCGCTCTCCTTTGCTCATCGATTTGTACTGCGTGGCGCGGCTTTCAAAGGCGAGCACATCGGTGATGTAGTTATCAACTCCAAGTCTCCTCAGCTGGGATTGTAGAGGCACGACTATATGGTTGCTAACGATGATGAGTAGAGCGGATTCCCGGCGCGCTAACTCGAACACTCTGCGCGCCCCCTCACGTAAATCGGCTTTTTCCGCAAGAGGCTCGTATGTGTCGTGGAACAGTGCGCCCTCGTCACGCTCTACTGCCGCAATCTCCTCCTGCGACATTCCAAGGCTACGAAAGAGACGAGAGAGGGGGACATCACAATGCTCTCGAAAGGTGTCTATATCGATGCGCGGATGACCAAAATGGCCCAAAATTACATTGGTCGTTTCGAGCAGCGCGTACGTGTCATCGAGCAGTGTTCCGTTCCAGTCAAATACGAGGGCGGGTTTCATGATCCTGACCCCAGACAAGGATTAACAGGAAGAGCGGCCAGCAACGCCTCCAAGCTTCTGTCCGCGCGCTGCCGTCCAGCGGGGGTCGGCATCTCGAACGTGAAGGGTGACAAATCGATGCCCTCTAGCCTGTCGGCCAGTACGGATACTAGGGCGCGGAAGGGCAGATAAGTTATTGTCGCTGCTTGGATCGCTGTCGCAATGTTGCTTTCAATGGTTCTGAGGACTGGCAAGTCCATCCTGTGGAAGCGAAGGCACTGGGCGCGCAGTTCAGGCGGCAGTCGCTTCAATGCCTGCCAGAATGCGAGCTCATCTAGCGTTTCAATACCCATGCCGTAGTAGTTTGGAGCAACTATAGGTGGCGAACCGATCGCCCAATGTACGGCTCTGGCTCCGGCGGCAAGGAGCATTGTTGTGACGGCTTGGCTGGTATCGCCTCGAATGAGTGCCTCGTCGACGACTACTATGGTCCGTCTAGCGACGGCAGGTTCCGACACCCGATACTTCTGAGCGATACGAGCTTGCCGGCCCCTGGGTCTGCCGAGGAGCGTTCGCTCCAGAAAGTGCGTTGCCACTACGTCATCACGCTCGGCGAGCACGCCCTGTTCGGCGAGAGAGTCAAACAGACCATCGGCGTACGGCCCCCCAGTATTTGGCATGGAGGACACGATTGGCGGCGTCACGAGTGGCTCTGCTTGAACTCGCTCGGCAACGATTCTCCCCAAGGCGAGCCCGATGTTGTAACGGGTATGAAGATGTGAATGGCCCTCGACCGACGTGTTCGGACTTCCCAAATAAAGAGTTTCGTAGGCGCAGAGTTTGGCCCTATATCGTCGGCTGTTCAGGGCATGGTCAACGCTGTCGCCCGTCTTCGCGTCCACACGCTGTATGCTCCCAGGCAAGAGCTGCTGGGTCTTACCTTTCAAGCCGGCGAAGGCACAATTTTCAGAGGCAAAGAGCAAAAATCCGTTGTCCGTGCGCATAGTCTCCAATGGTCGCAAACCACTTCGACTGCGGTATGCAACAAGATTTCCGTCCCTATCTATCAAGAGCGCGCTGATGGCGCCGTCGACACGATCATCAATTTCGCGAAAGATGGCCTCGTAGTTTGCGGGTAAACCGTGGCGCCAGTAGTCTCGTTCACAAAAGCGTTCAATCCACTTTAGCAAGAGATCGGAGTCTGTGTTGGCGTCTGTCAGTTGCTCGTGCGCCAATAATTCGTCCCTTAGTTCATCAGCATTGACAAAAGCACCATCCAGAGAAATTGCAAAATAGCCGCTGGTGCCTGTACCGGCGGGAATTGGCTGCATATCGCCATCACCTCCAGATCCACAGGATCTGCTACGGATCTGCGCGATTGCAACATGAGGCCGAAAGCGCGGATCTTGTTCGATGCAGTCAATGCGTACTGAATTATCGGCCGATTGAAATGCCCTTCCATATCGGATCCCACGCTCTTGCATGAAAGCAGCGACTACGACACCTGCTTGCCCACGCAGTGCAAGTGTCGGAATCATAGTCTTCAACTGATTTACAACACGCGGCGATGGTTCGGTTGAAGAGCAGAGAAACGCACCGGCGACACCGGACATATAGTCACCCAATTTTTTAAGGAGCCGATCTGGCGGGTCGTTTCCATGCCTAATGTGCTTATGAAGCCGGGACTTCGCTTCATCCTTAAGCAAGCGTCGTACCATTGCTTCGCCACCTCGAGATCGCGAAGAATCGGGATAAGTGCCATCTTAGTCGGGCAACGATTACTATGGGTCGTTCAGGTCCAGACATTTTGTCGGAGATGGTACAAGGTCGTACGAAAAGCACCACGCAGGGCGGCGCCCTCCGGAGCCCAGAGACAAAGTCTGCCGCGAGCTCGGGTGCCAGGCAGTTTCCTCGGACATGTGCAAGCCGCCCGAGGCTTTCTGATTTGCCACTTGTGCGTTCGATTTTGCAGTGAGCCGAGGCGGTCTTCACGCAAGACCCAGGATCAAAAATGGGAGTCACGACATCCCAGCAGGTCTTTAATGTCGGCGGCATTTCGTTTTTTCGAGCAAGCATCGGCAGAGATGACGAGGAAAAGGTGCCGCCGTGTCTCGTCAATACCGAGCAAGAGCAGATCTAGACCGATGAAAGGCACCCAAGACGGTGTGCAGAGAAGGCTAGCGCATGTTCATGCCGTTCGCTCGAACGGTCCAAATGCATCTGGAGCGGTCTCTTCGCGTCACGAAAAGTCGGCCGCGCTCACGCTCACTATTTCAGTCGAACATCGACTACGCTGGTGACGGGCGGGGGAAGGTCCGAAGGCTGGGACTATCACTGGCAGATGCTTGATGAGGGCTATCTGGTGGACGGAACGACGGCCCGATCAAGGGTGATTCCTGGTGCGCTTGCTTATGTCAAGCACCGTCTCCTACGAACCCTGAGCGAAGGCGACACCGTCAAGTCTCGATGTTCTCGGAAGCCACAAGTCGTCAGGCAGATGATCCAGGCTGCGACGGCAGGCTCTGGTACTCTCCGCTATACCCGCCAGACCTCAACCTGATCGAGCAGGCATTCTCCAAAGACCAAACACTGTTTGCGGCAAGCGCAGAACCGCACCATCGAGGACACTTGACGCTACATCGGTCACCTCATCGAGGGTATTCTGTCTCGCGAATGCGCAAGCGACCTCGCCAACGCCGGTTATGCCTCCGTCAAAATGCGAGACACTCTAGAGCTTATCTTGCGCGATGTGGCGATAGCTTTCGGCGGGCGCAGTTAGGAATGGATCGTGTTAGCGGCTCCGGGGGATATCGGTTGAGAAGTCCAATCGCGGCACTGGTGATGTTCTTTTCTCGCATAGGTGAGAAATCGAGATAAGGCAGTCGGACTTGATATACACGAGCGCTGGTCTGAGCCGGGCGGTGGAATGTCGAGCAGATCGGCTTCGTTAATCTTTGGCGCGATGGAGTGAGACCATCCAACTCACGCCATTGTAAGTGTCGTTTCTATTCAACTCGAACATGGCATCTTTGCCATCACCACGACGTAGTGTTTGATTGCATCGACCGAAGCGAGCCCTGGACGCACGTCGTCGACGCTGGCCGGATCAACTACTAATAATGGCGATTGATCAGCGGAATAGTGCATGGCATTTCTCAGTGAGACGCAAGACCAGGCACCGTCTACAAGCGTAGCATAGAAGGCGAGCTGCATTGTGTCATCCTCGACGGGCCCTGCCGAGGCGGGGCAGCGTAACCCTGGTAGTTACACAATCCACAAGGTGTTGATGCTGTGTAATCGTGCGCAATCTCATTTGCGCGAAAAGCTCAGCAACTTCGAGGAGGGCAGAACCTTGTTCTTTCGCGGGCGAAGACAGGCTGGCGCTTTGTGCAACGACAGTCGGATCAATGATCACACTATTTAGTGTTCGGCACAATCTGTCTCGCCTGCCTCGGAGAAGTCCGGTGCCGCCGCGGAAAGTTCGTCACGCTGTCTCTCATCTTATCGGACTGTGAGCCGCGACAACAAGGCTGCTGGTGATGGAGGAAAAATGTGCCGTTTTACGTGAACCTTTCAACCCCGCCGAGTGTGGCCGGTTTGCCAAACCACTAAGATAAAGGCGTTAGCGTGTCTTGGTTCACTCCCATCAGTTTCGACGACTGCAGGAGGTCACACTATGCTGTCGCGCTCGACATCGTTCAGTTCTAGAAAGTATATGCCCGGTGACCAGTACGTGGTTACGGGGTCTGCCGCTATCGGAGGCCGATTCATCGATCTAGGAAATGACGAAATCGTCCAGCCACTCTTATCAGCGCGCGAAAAGACAATGGAGCCGGTCAATTCACGGCCGAGCGGCTACTTCGATCCTACCGGCCTCATGCCGCTCCGGAAAGCTGTCGCCAAAAGGCTCGCCGCCCAAACAGGCATTGAGTGGACAGCGGAAGAGATCGTAATCACTGCAGGTTCAAACAAAGCACTGCTCTATGCTGCCTTGGCCGTCCTGAAGGGGGGCGATGAGGTTATCATTGTTCGCCCCTGGCAGCCGGAGGTCCCTCCCCTGATTCTTGCCCTTGGCGCAGTACCAGTGTTCGTCGATGCTCAACGACCAAGATATACTCCTGATGTCAGCTCTATTCGAGCTGCTGTCACACCACGAACGAGAGCTATAATTATTCATTCCCCTAACAATCCGACTGGCGCAGTCTACAACCGAACAACACTGCACAATATCGGCGAGCTCGCTATCGAACTCCGGATATGGATCATTTCGGATGAGTGCTACTCTAGTTTCGTATTCACTGGTTTCCATCGCCACGAATCGATCGTCACCGTCCACCCTGGCGTACGGTCGCGGACAATCATCGTCAATCCACGTTCAAAGTGCCTAGCAATGGCTCGATTTCGCTTGGGTTATTTGGCGGCGTCCGCGCCTATCGCGCGAGCTGTGGGAAAGCTTCAGAGTCGTGCAGGGACAACTCCAAGTCCAGCCGTCCAGGAGGCTGCTCTTTACCACCTTAAAGTAACCGAGGGCCATGTTGAGCGGGAGACATACAACTGGCTGGTCAGCGCTCGCGACATTGGTCTTCACATTCTTTCTGATTTACGTGACGTAGCCCCGCCTCGCGCCGATGGTGCGTTCTTCTTCTACCTCGATCTGAATAGGCTTGCATCAGCTTTGCAGGCCGACGGTCGAATTGGAGCGACGAATGATATTGCGCGGCGGCTTCTGAAAGAAACTAACGTAGGATGCGTTGCCGGTGACACGTTTGGCGACGTCAACGGCCTGCGTCTCTCCTTCGGCAGTCCGCCTGAAGCAGTGGCTATCGGACTGAAGCGTATCGTTCAAGCGCTGAATAGCCTTAGTCTTGAAGAACCATAAGTCCGATCTCATCACACGGAAGACATCGATATGAATAACAGCCTCAGGCCATGAAATGGCGGCGTGGGTAGTGCCGGTGGCCTTAAGACCGAGAGTCGCTTGGATTGTGAAATCGAACCCGAGAGCCGCCGCAGCTTCTGGCGATCACGGCTCCTGATCGAGGCTCCAATGAAGCGATCGGTCAGAGATATGACTGGTTCCTGCCACGCGCCAGAGGGCCACTCGGCCATCCCTGTGATGGTCGCGCGTTGCGGACGCTATCGTCCGCACTGAAGTGCTTGCCGCCTCTGTCGATCGAGCGGGCGCATGTCGGCAATGGTAGGTCGGCCGCATTGCGCAAAATTCAAGCCGGGGTCTTCATCTCGGGCCAGATTCTGCATCATCAATCCAGAGCTGCGTCACGCTCCTCCATCATCATCAGGTCACCGGAGGCCGAGGTCATCCAGGCGCGGCTAGCTCAAATGACGGGCCGGCGAGGGTGCCAACGTGCTCCTCTCGGCTGTCCGCAACAACTTCCGCGGCGTTGACGCCTCTCAGAGAATTCCTGGCCGCGCCGTGGGACCCCTACGGCGACCGCATGTCCAGCCAAGCTCAATACGGCTTCTTAACGGACGACTGGCTAGTGCTCTCCAATGAGCGTGAATTCCCTTACTAACTGGCAGGAGCGCGCTTCTGCTGGAACGTCAACAACAATCCGCGTAGTAAGACTTCATGCGTCCGTAAGTCAACCGTTTGGCGTGAACAACCTTGTTAGCTCCCAGTGACTCGCCTACGGGGCTTTCGTCCACATCGTACCATCGCACCATACGTGATCAACGCGCCCCCACTCGCAAGCCGCTGCGACACTTGGGAAGAATCCACGTCCATGGTGGTTGGCGCTTGTATTGCAAAGCAGCGGAATGCCAGTCAGCTTTTCGTATTCGATTAGAAGCTCGGCGACTTTGTGCTGAGAGGTTCTGCAAATCGTCTGTAGCCGCGCAGAGCCGTCGAGATGTACAATGGCCGGGATTCTGTCTCGCCACTCTGCTCTCGTCTCGTGATCAAAAAGCATGTAAGGGTCCCGCGTTCCAGGATCAAAGATATCGGGCGCACGATCCTCCAAGCAGATCGGCGCCACTGGTCTGAAGTGTTCGCGAAGTTTGATGTCGTTGAGATGATCTTTCATTCTCGATGATGTTGGGGCTGCGAGAATGCTTCGGCTGCCCAATGCGCGAGGTCCGAGCTCGGCGCGGCCGGAAAGAAAAACCACCGGCTTGTTGCTCGCGAGGATGGTAGCAAGTTCATGCAAGCTGCACGGCGTGGACCTCCATTCTGGTGGTACATCACAATGTTCCAAGGCCGGCCCACTATACACCGACCAATCTAAGGGCGCGAAACCTTTATCCGCCACCATCGCACAGCAAGCCGCACCGATTGCGGAGCCGCTGTCATTTGGGAACGGGGGCACCCAGATAGCATCGAACAGGCCTGCCGCTCGTAACGCGCTATTCCATTTGATATTGAGACCGCAGCCACCAGTAATGCACAGATTGCGTGCTGAAAAGTCCGAATGGCGCTGTATTGCATTCGACATCTCCTGGACGAGCAGACGTTCGAGGAAGCAATGAAAGGATGCGAGCACATCCTCGGGGGACGAAGTCTCCAAGCGACGCGCGCTAGCATCAAAGAACTCATGCGTGGTCGCAAGTGCGGACTCCATGCTCGGAACGTCCGTGCGGTAGTTTGGCAAGGTTCGTCTCAGCCGCGAAGACCTTATGATAGAGATCTTGAAAGACCGCGACAATGTCTTCATTAACAGACCCGAGCGCGATATAGGCCATCAGTTTCCCGGCAACACCTAAATTGAGTTTGCCCGCACCGCCGGGGTCTAGCTTGCCGGGATCACCCAAGTCCCAGTTGGCGCGCTTCACCTGCTTGTATGGTCCAAAGTGAAGGCCCGCAGCGGCATAGACGTGCCCGATCATAGGGAAAAGACATTCGACGAATCGAGCGCTCCTGCGTTCTACGTGATAGAGACGTGGAAATGTGCCGCCATCCCATAAAAGGCAGAAAGCGGGCTGCCCAGCTTTGGCAAAGGGGCTGGTGCAATATGCGGCGGCCACGTGGCTCGTCACATGTGGAAAACTTATGTATGGATAGTCCGCGCCGTCGAGTCTAAGACCAAAGCCCTCATGTGAAGCAAGGACGCTCACTGCGTCCTTTTCAACATAGGGACCGCCTTTGAGGGCGATGGGTGCTGTCCCGCTGAGGACCCGGAATTGCGACTCGCGCTTGCCTACCCAGCCGTCGACGACGAACTGATCAACTTTCCCTGGATGCAGGCCGTGTTCCGCCAAGGCAAGGACGATTGCATCGAGATTGTCGATCGTTTGATACCGAGGGTTGTTGTTACGCTTTTCCTGCTCGATACAAAAGATAAGCCGTTCGTCCTCGACGAGAGCGACAGCTCCGTCATGCGTCAGCTTGATACCGCAGATGCGCATAGTGCCTCCATGATTTTGAAGTTATCAGAGCCGCTTCGGAAGTATGCGGGTACGTAGTCACCGCCCAAGGCACTGCTCGCGGGGACTTCCATCAACGCTTGAAACTCCAAGTTCACGTCTGTTCCACCGTTAGGGGACGCTGATCTCATCGCAAAGATCCGATTAGTAGGTGCCGCGCGAGGTGCAGAGCAAAATTGAGGCCAGTCGAGTTGGAGAATTGTTTGCGATTTCACGGCTGCATCGAGTGATCACAGACAATTTGTAAGAGTTCTGACATCTGGGCGTATGTTTTCGGCGAGAGTTTGCAATACGTTTATCGAGAGGGAACGTTCTGGCACGCAAGGCGCGAGACCGCCGCCGGCATCCGATGTGCCCTCTCAAGTAGAAGCTGGAGAACGCAACGGTCGACTATCGAGAGCGACCGTAGGCTGATCATGGGAAGCGCGTCGCGGGCCATGGAAAACTGGCCCTCGGCATCACGAGAAATTGCCCCTGCTTGGATAGCGCGGGAGAGAGCGAAGGAACGAGAACGAACGACGGAAGGCTCGTCTCGGATTGATCCACCGGGGGAGCTGACGAAGACATCGAATGATGTGGTGGAGATGTTGCGCCAAGTGGCGTGCGGGTGGGGTCTGTAGCGGATTGCGCCACAGCTGGGCGACGGGCGTTAGGGTGAAGGACTACGTGGCGGCGGGCGGCGGTCGCCTGAGCGCCGGAAATGGCTCCATGGACTCGAGGGTAGGCTGCGCAAGAGGTTCATTCGGCACGGCGGCGATGCGGATCTGGTGCGCCAGGACCTGTTGGTCGGAAAAGGCGTGGCTGTCAGCCCGCGAACGTGGCAACCCTGCCGTGCAGCCCTATCGTTAGGTGCTGAAGGCCGAAGCGCTGGCGACGACGCGGTTTCGAGACGGGCAGCGGCAGATGGACGTCGGCGAGCGTCTCGTCGAGATCGGGGAGGTGTAGATCAAGGCATTCGTATCTGGCGACGCCTGGGCATTCGCGGCGGCTGCATGTCGGTGCGTTTCGAGCCGCGAAGAGTCGATTCAGTTTAGCCGCAAGTTCATCGCGCTCGCGAAGCATTGGGCTTCTGTCCTCGCGCCTGTGCGCCGTGTCGGGCGTACACGAAGGCAAGACGGAGAATGGCATCGGCGACTTGAAGAAGAACGCGCTCGCGGGCGTTCCTTCGCGGGCTGGGAGGCATTCGAGGCGCATCTCGCCAAGTGGGAACGTAAGGTGGCGAACGTGCGTACCTACGACACGACTTGGCGAGGCGCCGATCGCTCGTGTTGGGCGTGACCAGGCAGACCGGTTGAAGCCGCTCTGCGGGCAGCCGTCGCTGGATCGTTGCGCGAACTGACCGCCTGGCGCCGAGCTCTTCGTCGCCGCGGGATGTGGCGCTGGGAGAGCGGTTCAGCCAGGCATGGAAGCCCGAGCGCGAAACCCTCAGCGCATCGCGTAGCCGTTCCACCGGCCAGACCGCCCGGTGCTTTGCGATGAAAACGAACTTCATGTCGCTTCCTCCGCGAGAAGGCTGCGGGCCTTTTTTAGGATATCCCGCTTGGCCTTCAATTTGGCGACCTCACGGCGCAACCGATCGATCTCCTGCTGCCGGCTTCAACTGCCCGTGGCCGGGAAAGGCCTGCACTGCATCGGAGCCCAACGCCTTCACCCGCTCGCGCAGAACGCTCTCATGAACATCCAGGTCGCGCTCAGCCTGCGCCACCGAAACACCCACGCTCCCTGACCAGCTTCACCGCCTCGATTTTGAACTCACGATTGAAACTTCCGTCTTTTCACCGCCCATCTCCGGCTTCAGACACACCTAATCTCGGTGTCTATCCAACCGGCAGCAGCCCGGCATGATGGGCCTGTCGGAAGGAGACACCTGGATAGGCAGCGGCGGTCGCACCTCCCAAAGCCAGCAGGGCACCCCAGCCTGCGCCAACCAACGTGAGCAGCCGGTCGAGCGCCACATCATCGCGCAGCCCCAGGCTTGCATCGGTACTCCCCAGTTTGCTGATGAGCAGCTTATAGAATTCCGATCCCGCTCCGTGCCGTGGCAACAAGAGCGTCTCAATCCTCAACTCCCCCCAATGAACCACATTGTGCGCCCTAAATGGATGGTTCTCGGGACAGCGGGGACAACGCGTTCGCTCCAGACCGATTGGATTGGGCTCTGCTACGAAAGCAATATCAATTGCAGGACTGATGAGATCGGAGATCAGTTGGACTCTCGCTCGGTCGACTAGATGAGAATCGAAATTAGCGCCGCCGGTGCTCGAGGAGCGTGGCCCGCAGATTGCCGGCCAAGAGGGAAGTGTGAACGCCGGTGATCAATCGGCCGTTCTCGCTGCGCGAATGGATATTGAGGAGAGCCGTCAGTGCTCCGGATCGTCGACGATACACCGGGCAGCATTGAGGAATTCCTGACCTTGGATAATTGGTCCCGTGCCGCCGTTGGTGCGCTCCAAGAGGGTGCTACCCACCTTGTGTTCGAAGTTGCGCAATCAGCGACTCAGCGTCCACTGTTGGATTCGGAGTGCCCTCGGCTTGGCGCAGGCTTCGATGCTGAGAAACGGTGATTGTCCAGCGTAGATCGCGAAATTCCACCGCCACTCTCGAAGAGCAACCCGAACTCGCGTGGTTCAGTCAAATGCTACCATTCCAAATCGGAGTTGGGTCAATCGCAAATTCAACTTGGCACTGGCATGTCCTTCCGAATTGATCGGAAGCATCTTTCAATCGATGAAAGGGGTAGAACCGGTCGGGAATATTCATTTTGGTGACGCCATCCTTCGCGAGCCTGCCTCAGGCCAGTCGCTTGCCAAACTGCTGTCCAGCGAGAGCGCGCGGCTGAAGGCCGAGGGCGGCGAGTCACTGACAGTTTATGAGCCAAAAGCAAAGGAAGATCTTGAATTATCGGGGCTCTTCCGTTCTTCCAACTATCTGAAGCTGGCGGGTGTCTGCCTTTGTCCCAATCGGCGGCTGCTTTTTAGTGAGGCCAATCTTTTGATCTTACTCAATCTTACCCAAACCTTTGAGTGAAAGGGACGCTCGGACGAAACAATGATGGCTAGCCTTCCCCTGCCGCGGCCTGGAACCGAAGGGGCACGTGGATTTCCGGGCCAAAGAGCCCAGAGGAGGGATTGATGCCAAGGAAGCTCGCCGCTCTTCGCGACCATTCGACGAATTTTGCCAGAAACGCTCTCATCTGCTCGACGCTTTTGGTCGGAGCGGTCGGAACACTCAGCCCAACCAAAGCCGACGACCTCAATTGGCGGCAGTTCGAAGGTACATCGATTGTTTGGGCATACGACATCCATCCATATGCGGATGCGGTCGCGGCCCAGTTGCCCGAATTCGAAAAGCTGACGGGCATCAAGGTGACACCGGAGCTTTATCCGGATGATGCGTACTGGAATAAGCTCACCATTCAACTGAGCACCAAGTCGCCGAGCTGGGATGTTGTGGGGACGGGGATTCAGCCCGCCTGGGATCTCGCACCAGGGCAGTTGCTTGAGCCGCTCGATCGCTATCTGAACGATCCAAAACTAACGGCGTCCAGCTACGACTACAAGGATTTCTTCCCTGCACTGCGGAATGCACTCACCTGGAAAGTGAAGGAAGGGCAGATCGAGCCGGGAGGCGGTCAGGTATGGGGCATCCCGCATGGATTCGAGAACATCCAGCTGTTTTACCGCAAGGACATCTTGGACAAATACGGGATCAAGGTTCCGACAACGCCGCCTGAGATGTCGGCCGCTTGCGAGAAACTCAAGGCGTCCAATCCTGCCATCACGCCATTGGGCGTACGCGGCGTGCGCTTTTGGAGCAGCATCCACACAGCCGCAATCTCGATCGCCAAGTCCTACGGAGTCCACGATTTTATCCTCAAGGACGGAAAGCTGGAAACAGGTCTCGACTCGCCCGAGTCGATCGTCTTCCACAAAGACTATGTGGACATGATCAAGAAGTGTGCGGCTCCATCCTTCGCCAACGACAACTGGTACCAGGTGGTCGATGGCATCAGCTCCGGACGTACGGCGATGGCAATTGATTCCAATATGTTCGGGTTCTGGAACAACGTGGCCGGCAAGCCCGCTTCGGGCAAGATCGCATTCGCACCTCCATTGCACGCTCCGAACAGCAAGAACTTCGAATCGAACATCTGGATCTGGTCTTTGGCGATGAATGCTGCCTCCCAGAAGAAGGGTGCCGCCTGGCTGTTCATCCAGTGGGCAACGTCGAAGCAGGTAGAGTTGAACGGCGCGGTCGCCGGCAAGCTCGTCAACTCTCCGCGCGCCTCCACATGGAGCGACAAGGCTTGGCTGGAATATGCGGCAAAGCCCGAATTCAATAACTTTGTCGATACGTTCAAGAGCGTGCAGGACCGAGCAGCGCTCGCTTTCACGCCGCGGGTCGGATTCGCCGAAGCAATGAACGCCTGGGCCGTCGCCATGCAGAAGATGGTCAATGGCGCCGATGTGAAAACGACGCTGACCGATCTCGCCTCGGGAATCCGCTCGTCAATGTGAAGCCGAAAAGGGGCGGCAAGGTCAGTTGCCGCCGCCTCGCATCCTAGAGTTAGAGTGATGGATCCTCGAGGGATTAACGGGACCGTGACGCTACAGCCTACGGCCGGTCAACTTGCCTCGTCGAAGGACGAGCCGGTGAAAAGTGCCGGCGAGTGGCGTCTCGACTGGTGGAGCATTGCCGCGGTCGTACCCGCTATCGTCGTCCTGCTCGGCTTTCTTTTCCTGTTCTTCTACGGAATCTTTCAGTCTCTTACAGATCTCCGGTTTGGACGACCGCTGGTCCACTTAGTTGGGTTCAACAACTATACAGCCCTGATCAAGACTGAAGATTTCTGGAGCAGCGTTCGCGCGACCCTCGGCTACGCGGGATTGGCTGTACTAGTAGAAGCCATATTTGGACTTGCGCTTGCAAAGCTATTCGCCACGGAGGTGTTCCTTGCACGTTTGATGCGGCCTGTCATTCTGCTGCCACTCGTCCTTCCGCCGATGAGCGTCGCCCTCATGTGGACGACGATGATGGACCCGCAAAACGGGATTCTGAATTATTTGCTCTCGCTTGTTGGGATCAGCCGCTTTGCATGGATTTCGGATCCAACGACGGCGATGTTCTCCCTGGTTCTCATCGACGTGTGGACCTACACGCCTTTCTTCGCACTGATCATCTTTGCCGGTCTACAGGGCATCAACGACGAGGTGAGGGAGGCCGCTCGGGTCAACGGCGCGAAAGGTTGGGCAACCTTCCGGTATATCGAGTTACCGCTCGTCGCTCCATATATTCTGATTGCCGCGGTATTTCGGCTGATCGAATCCCTCAACCAGTTCGACATCATTTTTGGGACCACGCAAGGAGGGCCGGGCGATAGCACCGCCGTGCTTTCGGTACGCGCCTACATTGTCGCCTTCCAGAATCTTGCCTTTGGGCGCGGTGCCGCGCTCATGGTAATCAATTGGTTGATAGTGCTCGTCGGAGCGTTTGCCATGGTCAAGCTGTGGCGCTTCGTTAGGCAGCGTGTAAGCTGAACGAGGTCGCCAATGCGTTTGAGACGATCAACCTCTACCAGTCTGATGCTGAATGTCCTGGTCGCTGCTTGCGCGCTGATCCTGACGTTTCCCCTCGTCTGGATCGTGATGATGTCGCTCAAACAGCAGTCCGAGGTCATGACGTGGCCGCCGACGTTCATATTCACGCCAACGCTGGAGAACTTTCGCGTCCTCTTTGACGTCGCCCAGGCCGGCGCGACCAGTTACGGTACCATCAAGGTTGATTTCCTGACACCGATCGCGAACAGCGTAGTGATTGCGTTTGGCGCCGTTACGATCTCTGTGCTCGTCGGAGTGCCCGCCGGATACGTGCTGGCGAGGCGCGACGTACCTTTCAAGGAAGATATCGCTTTCTTTATCCTGGGCTTCCGCTTTGCTCCGGCGTTGCTGGTCGTCATCCCGCTCTTTAGCGTTTTCCAGAGAATTGGGCTGTACGATACCTATTTCGGGATGATCTGGGTTTACCAGGTCGTCACCCTGCCGATGATCGTCTGGCTGAGCCGCTCCTATATCGAAGACATCCCGAAGGACATCGAGGAAGCGGCCGCCATGGATGGTGCAAAGCCGTTCCGCATCGTGCTGCACATCGTGCTGCCGCTCTTAAAGCCGGGTCTGATAGGCGCCTCATTGCTCATTTTTCTGCTCGCATGGCACAACTTCGCGCTCGGTCTGATCTTGAGCTCGACCAGGGCGCCGGTGACGGTAGCTCTTCTCAAGCTGCTCAATCCGGGCGTCCAATTCTACCCCGTCATGGCCGCCGGACTTGTGGTGACCATGGTCATTCCCGTCGTTCTGATCGTCCTCGGCCAGCGTCATCTTGAACGTGGTCTTACCTTCGGTGCCGTGAAATGAGCCCCAGGCCATTGATGTTCTTCGGAACGACCAATCTTGATCTCTGCTTCAATGTCGAGCGGCTTCCGACACCGGGCGAAAGCCTCATGGGAGCCTTGAATCGCAACCCCGGAGGCAAGGGCGCCAACCAGGCTGTTGCTGCTGCTCGGCTTGGACTGCGCCCACACTTTTACACGCGGCTCGGAGACGATGATGCCGGTCGATCGCTGTCGCTGTCCCTGCGGGATGCGGGCGTTCGCGCTGACGCTATCGAAGTGTGCCCAGGAGAAATATCGGGATCAGCTCTCGTTCTGGTCGGTGACGATGGCTCCAACATGATCGTCATAGATCCCGGCGCTAATCTGAACGTCACCCCCGCCATGATCGATAGAGCCGCGGAATTCATTGAGCACGGCGCGATCGTTGTTGCCGAGATGGGCATGCCGATTCCCGCTCTTAATCGCCTCTTTGAGATGAAACGGGCAAAGGGATTTGAACTCATTTTCAATCCAGCGCCCGTTAGAGCCGGGCTTTCATCAGCGGCATGGAGAAACGTCAATTTCGTCACTCCGAACCAGACCGAAGCTTTTGAGTTAACCGGGGTCGAGGTGCACGACTTTGAGAGTGCCGCTCACGCCGCCGGAAAACTACTCGACCTCGGTCCAAACGCAGCGCTGATTACTCTCGGCGCGCAGGGGGCCTTTTACGCCGATGCGGAGCGGGCTTTTGCCCTGCGGGCATTTCCCGTGAAGGTCGTTGACACGACCGCTGCGGGCGATGCGTTCAATGGGGGCTTCGCAGCGTCACTCGCCCAGCGGCTGCCGTTGCGAGAAGCCGTCAAAAGGGCGCTGGCAGTGGCCGCATTGTGCGTGACACGACGCGGCGCCCAAAGCTCCATGCCGACCGGCGAGGCCGTCGACGAGTTCCTGAAATCCCAAACGATCTTGGAGTTGTAATGACCGAACAGTTCTCAGTTGCAGACAGGACCGTGCTCGTCACCGGGGCCGGCGGCGGCATAGGCTCCTCCATTGCCAATGCCTTCCGCCAAGGCGGAGCAAACGTCCTGGCGACAGACGCGAACCTGGAGAACCTCCGGGACATTCTGACGAGGTTACCTCACGGGAACGGCATACTGCCAATGGCGATGGATGTGGCGCGCGAGGAAGACGTTGCAAGGGTTCTCGACGAGATCGCCAGGCTGTTCGGCAGGCTTGACGTGTTGATCAACAACGCCGGCATAAAATCGGCCCAGCCGCTTCTCAGCGGCAATGCTGACAAGATCGAGCGTACCATACAGATCAACTCGGTCGCCGTGCTGCGCTGCTCGAAGCTGGCCATCGAGCGTTTTATGAACAGCAAAGGCGGTCGCATAGTCAATGTCGGCTCCTCACTGTCCTCGCAAGGCGCCGTTTTCAACTATCAGGCCGGCGGAGCCGACTATTGCTTGTCGAAGGCGATCGTCCACGACTTAACCAAGCTCCTCGCCTACGAATGCGCTCCTCTCAACATCAACGTCAACGCAATCGCGCCCGGCATCATCGATACACCCATGCACGGCCGTCCGCGGCAGGAGACCGAGGCACGGCATAGTGGCCGAATTCCTTTGGGGCGGGTCGGATTGCCCGAGGATATCGCTGGGCTTGCGGTCTTCCTCGCAAGTCCCGCAGCCTCCTACATGACCGGGCAGATCGTTCATGTGAACGGCGGGATGCTGATGAATGGCTAGCGCAGGCTCTCACCTCAGCTGGCCACCAATCCAAGGCATCATCTCGGATCTGGACGGGGTGGTCTATCGCGGGCACGCAGCAATCGCAGATGCGATAGGAGCATTCGCTCGGTGGCAGACAGCCGGCCTGCGATTTTGTTTCGTGACGAACAATTCGACGCACACGCCAGAGGACGTCGTCCGCAAGCTGGAAGGACACGGTCTTGCAATTGCGCCCGAGCAGGTGGTTACAAGCGCTGTCACGGCCGCGGAGCTCATCCGTGCGAAATACCCAGAATTGAGACGCGTCTATGTTATCGGTGCTCCCTCCCTCGTGAAGGCCTTGGTTGGCGCAGGACTCGAGGTCACCGAGCGAACACCCGAAGCCGTAGTGATGGGGCTCGATCGCGAGATCACGCACGAGAAGATGCGGATCGCGGTTGACGCGATCCTGAATGGAGCCGCTTTTATCGGCACCAATCCGGATCTTCTGCTGCCGACGGCGAGCGGATTCGAACCAGGAGCTGGTGCAGCGATCGCAGCTATTGCTGCTGCCACGCAAGTGAGACCGTTGATCGCCGGTAAGCCCGAACCGCATATGATCGAAACGGCACTTTCGCGGCTTGGTACCGCTCGCGATTCGACTATTCTAATCGGCGATCAAATTCAGACCGATATTCAGGCCGGAAAGAGGGCAGGTCTACCGAGCGTGCTTGTCACGACCGGTGTGCCGGCCCGAGAGGACCCGTCTTTGAAACCGCCCGATTTCATCGTGTCGAGCTTGGGCGAGATCGATGTGACCGCGACTCTCTCGGGGCCGTCACGACAGAGGAGGGTATGATGGCCGATGTGCGCCTGCAAGGCGTTAGGAAGGTGTATGGAACGATAGAAGTCCTGCGCAACATTGACCTGAAAATAGATCACGGCGAGTTCGTTGCCTTCGTCGGTCCATCTGGGTCGGGCAAGTCCACTTTGTTGCGCATGATAGGGGGGCTGGAGCCCATCAGCGGCGGGCGGCTCCTGATCGATAATGAGCTCGTCAACGATATCGACGCGGCGGACCGCAACATCGGAATGGTATTTCAAAGCTACGCTCTCTATCCGCATATGACCGTGAGAGAGAACCTTGCCTTCCCGCTGCGTATGGCCAAGGCTGCGAGGGGCGAGATCGCCACCAGGATAGGGGAGACTGCTTCGCTCTTGCAGGTGGATCATCTGCTGGACCGCAAGCCCCGACAACTCTCAGGGGGACAACGGCAGCGCGTCGCAATCGGGCGCGCAATCATGCGCGAACCAAAGGTGTTCCTGTTCGATGAGCCCCTCTCCAACCTGGACACGGAATTGCGGGTGCAGATGAGGGTTCAGATTGCCAAACTTCATAAGCAGCTCGGCAACACGATGATCTATGTAACACACGACCAGGTCGAGGCGATGACCATGGCGGACAAGATCGTCGTGCTCAAGGACGGAAATATCGAGCAAGTCGGCAGCCCGCACGACCTCTACCACAATCCGGCATCGCGCTTCGTGGCAGGGTTCATTGGTTCGCCCAAAATGAACTTCCTGGGTGGCGAGGTCGAGGCGGCGCACCAGGGAGGTATGGACGTGCGCCTTCAGGCCGGCACCAGCGTCTGCGTCCCGGTCCAACCAGACAAAGAATTGGTCGGCAAGGCGATCACGCTCGGAATTCGGCCCGACGATTTCTCCGCGTCCTCGCAGACGCAGCAGGATATCGCCATCGAGCTCGATGTCGATTTCGTCGAGCATCTCGGCAGCGTTACCTACATCTACGGCAACGCCGGAAACGAAGCTGTCGTCGCCAAGGCGCCAAAAGAGCCGCTCAAGAGGGCGGGGAAGCTTCGTCTTGCTGCTGCTCCCGCGGATTGCCACCTGTTCATGAGCAACGGCAGGGCGCTTCGGCGGTTGCATGCGCCGGCGAATTGGAGCTAGTCTTTCGCTCAAGCCGGGCTCGAGTTTTGGATAGCGGACGGATGAGGTGAAGGGAGCCGGTATCAGGCAGTTCTTCCGAAATTCCCGCTCTTTTGTACTTGGGGCGGGAATCGGTTCAGGCATGACCGCACGAGCGGCCGAACGGGCGGGCGCAGATTTCGTACTTGCGCTCAATGCGGGCCGTTTTCGTGCGATGGGCGGCTCCTCGCCTGCATCCATTCTTCCAATCCGCAATTGCAACGAGTTCGTGGCCAGCTTTGGACGGACCGAAATCCTGCCTAGCACGAAACTGCCCGTATTCTTCGGTGCCTGCACGTTCGATCCGCAGCTCGATCTTGACCGCTGGCTCGATCGGATCATCAGATGGGGGTTTTCCGGAGTCACCAACTTTCCGTCAGTCATACACATCGATGACTACCGGAGGTCGTTGCTCGAGAAGTGCGGCCTTGGTTACGCTCGAGAGACCGAGCTTCTGGTGAAGGCCGCAAAACGCGGCCTGATGACCATCGCCTATACGCGCACCCAAGCCGAGGCCAGGCGCATGGTTGAAGCGGGTGCTGAGGCGATCTGCATCAACTTCAATCTAAACCGCGGTGTCGAAAGCACGTCGGACCCGTCGATCAGCCTGTCGGAGCTTGCAGCACGCACCAGTGCTGTTGCGCGCGTTGCTCAATCCATCGACAAGAGTGCCATTTGCCTGCTTGGCGGCGGACCGATTACAAAGCCCGACGAATTGTTGGATATCTGCCGAGAGACGGGTATCCAAGGTTTCATCGGAGGCTCTTCGCTTGACCGCGTGCCGTTGGAGATGTCCGTCCTTGAGGTGACCTCGGGCTTCAAAACCATCCACTTATTGCGGGAGAAGGTCGATCTGCTTGAACGGCAGCTCCAGTTGAGCGGATTCAGGCACGGGGTCATCGCCCAGGCGTCTTCGATGAAGCGCATCCTCGAGACGACAAAACGCTTGGCCGCCAACCCCAATCCAGTGCTTGTCTGGGGCGAAGCCGGCTCGGGGAAACGAAGAATAGCAGGTCTCGTACTCGCCTTTAGCGATCGAAAGCACGCCAAGGCGGCGCTGTTTCAGTGCCGGCCAGGCCCCGCGATCGATACGCTGGGAGCGTTGTTTGGCGCCGAGCGCGATGAGACCAGAAGGCGCCAATTGTCGCTCCTGGAAACGTCAAGCGATGGTGCGGTCTTGCTGCTGCATGTGGACCAGCTTTCGCGCGAGGGGCAGGAGCGTCTTGCCGATTACCTCGAGACTGGCGGTTTCACACCTTTGAACGGTATCGCGGTTGTCCGCTCCACGGCGCGGATCATCGCGACCGCCACCGTCTCCCGGGGGGCTGGCCTTGAAACTGTGTTATGTCCCCGGCTGCTCGCTTTGTTTGCGGGACTCGATATTGAGCTGCCTTCCTTGCCAGACCGGCTCGAGGATCTTCCGCAGCTGATTCAACACTTCACGGTCGAGGCGAAGGGAGATTCGAGGGCCCAGACGCTTGCAATTGAAAATTCAGCATTCCTGGCGCTCGCCGGTCATGACTGGCCGGGCAATTTGCGGGAATTGCGCCGGATCGTAAACCAGCTCGTGACCCTGCGGCAAACCCACATCACGGCCGATGTGCTAAGACCGCTTCTGGATGCCCAGTCACATGCCAAGCCCTCGGCTTCGCTGTCCGAACGCGAGTGGATCATTGAAGGCCTGAAAAGAAACCGGCTTCACCGAGGCAAGACCGCCCGCTCTCTCGGGCTTTCAAGAAAAACGCTATATAACAAGATCAAGAAGCTGCGGATCCTCGAATAGCGCTGCGCTTCTCACGTTGGAAGTGGCCGCCTTGAAGCGGTTGCCTCCAGGAGCGCGAACTTCGGTACCGGCGACCCCTGAGGTCCAAGGCTTACCAGCCCCATGTCGGTTCCAATCGTCAGAGCGAGCGCCTCCGGGGGCAAATAGACTACGCCATCCAGTTGCGAACCTAACCGCCGCTCCGCCGCCGTGACGTCCGACTCGTTGGCGGCCGCGAACAACGCCTTGAACCCGAGGCTTGCGAACCCATTCCATGCGCCGAAGCTCGAGCTCCTGTCCGGTGTCGACGGGCACGCCTCCGCTCGACCGTTCAAGTATCGACGCAGGTGGAAAGTTTATGATCCCGGTGATCTCAGCATTTTTCAACAAGTCGGCGAAATCCTCCCAGCATGCAAAGGGATCGATCATGACGATCGCCGCATAAGCAGGAACGGGCGTCCTCTTTTTGATAATGTGCAAGTCCCGCAATAGGCAGTTGTTCCAGTCGATGACAGGCAGGGTCGCCATGACGAGCATAGCGTCCTCAGGAAGGCTGCGCAGCGACGGGGCATAGATCTGCAGGGACATGCCGCGGCGAACCAAGAGGTCTGTGGCAAGTTTGCCGATAATTGTCGCTCTCACGGCTTCTACCCAATCTTACCCATTTACGCGCTTCGTCGATCTTATACCCGGTTTGGGCCCGGTCTAGACCACCTGCTGTTACAAATGGTCCGGGAGGACAACCGTGTCTCACCATTGCGCGGACGGCCAGAGGTCGGTCCGGGATGGCCATCTATTCGAGCCAGCGACTGCGGCCTTGGGCGCGGTCGCGGTCGTGGCCACAATGGACACCAAGGGGAAGGAAGCCTCTTTCCTTGCGGATGTCATCAAGGGACAAGGCAGAAGTACCGTCCAGATCGATATTGGCACGTCCGCCAATCGGAATCTGGCGCGGCCAGCTGACGGTGCGGGAGCGCGCCTGGCGTCACCAGCCGAGCTCCTGAAAGAGATAGCCGCCACTACGCGCACGCGAGTTGCCGGGCTCCTGGCCTCCGGCGAGATCAGCGCGATCGTGGCGATTGCGGGAGGCAAGGGGAGCGCTGTTTTCGGCGAGATCGCGTCTGATTTGCCTTATGGCTTTCCGAAGCTGCTGGTGACGAGTGCGCGGCCAGCGCTCCTCGCTGAACTCGCGACCCATCACGACATCGTCCTGTACCCAACGCTGGTCGATCTCTTCGGTATCAACGCGTTCACGGCACGAGTGCTGGAGAATGCAGGGCGGGCTATTTCCGCCATGCATTATCAACCCAGCAAGCGTGAACGCGAGAGGAAGGTCGTTGCGATCACGGCCTTCGGCGTGACGACGCCTGCAGCAAATCAGTGCGTGTCCCTGCTTGCCGATGCCGGCCTGCACGCGATCGTGTTTCCGGCCAACGGAGCCGGTGGCCGGAAAATGGAGCAGCTGATCGCTGCCGGCGAATTCGATGCCGTGATCGATCTGACTACAACGGAGTTGGCCGATGAACTCGTGGGAGGCACAGCCAGCGCCGGCCCCGATCGGCTCAAGGCGGCCTCGCACCAACAGATCCCGCAAGTCATCGCACCCGGCGCGGTTGACATGGTTAATTTCGGCCCGCCCTCCAGCGTACCCGATCAATTCCGAAACCGCCGGTTCTACTCCCATACTCCTTACACGACATTGATGCGTACGACGCCTGCCGAGAATGCCAGTATCGGCGAGCTTACGGCCGAGCGGCTGTCGCAGGCCCAGGGGCCTGCCATCGTGCTTTGGCCAGCCAAAGGCGTGTCGGACTACGACC
This sequence comes from Bradyrhizobium sp. USDA 336, assembly GCF_044908355.1. Lineage (NCBI taxonomy): Bacteria > Pseudomonadati > Pseudomonadota > Alphaproteobacteria > Hyphomicrobiales > Nitrobacteraceae > Bradyrhizobium > Bradyrhizobium sp. USDA 336. The sequence goes on from NZ_JBIYDC010000002.1 coordinate 7,995,598, forward strand.
GGGAGGGCGGCGTATTTCGTGACACGGAAGCCGACCAGGCCTGGCTGCAGGCAATCAAGACCAGTCTCCGGCCAGAGATCGCGGTCCGCGAACTCAGCTGCCACATCAACGACCCCGAATTTGCCGAGGCCGCCGTGACGTGGATCCTCGAGCACTTGGACCTGGGAGGTCTATTTCGTGCGAATATTTGATCGAGCGGAAATTGTTTCGAGGATCGCAAGCCAAGTCGCGGACCGAAAAGCGATTCTCGCCGCGGCCAGCAGCTGTGGGTTGGTCGCAAAATGTGCTGCGCTCGGAGGGGCCGATATGCTGGTGGTCTACAGCACAGGTCTCTCGCGGCTCATGGGCCTTCCCACCAGTCGCATCGGTGATTCCAATGACCGAACGTTGAAGCTCGCTGCGGAAATCCGCAACGTCGTATCTTCTGTGCCGGTGATTGGCGGCGTTGAAGCTTGGGATCCTCTCCGGCTTGATCTTGATGCTCTTCTGGACAAGTTCTCTGCTGCCGGGTTCTCCGGCGTGATCAACTACCCGACCATCTCCACCATGGGAGAAAAATGGCGTGACCGCCGCGGTCGTGTAGGGCTCGGCTTCGAGCGCGAGGTCGAGATGATTGCGACTGCCCGCAAGAAGAACATCTTCTCGCTCGCCTACGTAGCGAGCCCTGACGACGCCAAAGCCATGGCGAGTAGCGGAGCGGACTGCATTGTCCCTCATGTCGGCGCTACCCGGGGCGGGCTCGTGGGCCACGAGGAAGGACAGTCGATCCAGGAGGCGATCAGGCGCATCAACGAGATCAACGCGGCAGCCAAGGGGGTCCGATCGGATATCATTCTCCTCTGCCACGGTGGGGCAATCGCCGAGCCACAGGATACGTATGAAGTTTACCGCTCGACCGAATGTGTCGGCTTCGTTGGCGCCTCCTCCATCGAACGGATTCCAATCGAACGTGCAGTGAAGGCAGCGGCAGAGGAATTTAAAGCCGTTCCTCTGCCGCAGCAAAACTGATGTTCATCGCAAATAAAAAAGAGGCTGGAATGAACGAGCCAATCAGCCAATCAGGCAAGCAGAACAAGGTGACGCTCTCCCGAGCGGGCAGATCGGCGGATGATAGGGAAGCCGATGTCCTCGTGATCGGTAGCGGCGCAGCCGGTCTGTCAGCCGCCCTCTATGCGGCGAAGGCTGGACTTCGAGTGACCGTCTGTGAAAAATCTCCGCGACTTGGCGGAACGACGGCTCTCTCAAACGGCATGATCTGGATTCCCTGCTCGCCCCAGGCGCGGTCCGCAAAAATCGAGGACTCGTTTGCCAAGGCCCGGACCTATCTTCAGCATGAGCTGGGCAATTACTACCGGCCAGACCTCATCGAAGCCTATCTGGAGGACGGTCCAACCGCGCTTGCTTCGCTCGAGAACGGGACAGAGGTCAAGTTCACACTGGCCTCAGCGCCCGATTATCACTCGAGCCAAGTCGGCGGCGTAGACAAGGGCCGGGCACTCAGCCCTGCCCCCTACGATGCGCGCCTTCTCGGCAAAGACTTCAATCTCATCGGGGATCCCATTCGTGTTGTACTCGGAGGGATGATGATCTCGTCCGGCGAGGTCCGAAGCTTCCTGAATCCGTTTCAATCCTTCTCGTCTCTCAAGCACGTCCTGCGCCGCGTCAGCCGCTACGCACGGGATCGCTTGAGCTATAGGCGCGGCACGGAATTCAGTGGAGGCAACGCGTTGATCGCTCGCTTGCTGGTGAGCTTGCGCAAGCTCAATGTCGAAATATGGCCGGCGTCTACTCTTCTTGAACTCATCAAGGAGGATGGGCGCGTCACGGGGGCAATCATCAAACACGCCAATTCCGAGCTTCGCGTGCGTGCTTCCCATGGCGTCGTCCTCGCAACCGGCGGCTTCGCGCGCAACGCCCAGCTGAGAGCCGAGCTGAGCGGACCGCATCAGCATGACGACACCCTGGCTCATCCCGATGTCACCGGCGATGGCATTGAGCTTGCAACGAAGGTCGGAGCCGCAGTCGATAAGGATGTCGCGTCCGCAGGGTTCTGGACACCAGTATCGATCCTCAAGACCAGGAGCAGCTCACAAGTTGTCCCGTATGGCTGGCTCGATCGGGGGCGTCCCGGCGTCATCGCGGTCGCGCCGAACGGGCGCCGATTCGTAAATGAGTCCAACTCCTACCATGACATTTGCCTGGCGATGTTCGCAAACGGATACCCCGCAGACAAGCGGTTCTATTTCGTCTGTGATTACGATTTCGTTCGCCTCAGAGGCATGGGACATCTGTTGCCGTGGCCATGGACGCTGAGCATCCGGAAATACGCGCGGCTTGGATATATCAAGGTGGGCCGAACAATCCCAGAGCTTGCCAGGGAAATCGGACTCGACCCAGCCGAGCTCGAGAGAACGATCGAGGAGCACAACGCCCACGCCGCCACAGGGATCGATCCACTCTTCAAGCGTGGTGAGTCGGCCTTCAACCGCACGCTTGGGGATCCATCGGTCGGAGCAAAGAACCCAAATCTCGGACCGATCCGAAAGGGCCCCTTCATTGCGCTGCCGATCGTTCCGGCAACGCTCGGCACTGCGTCGGGCCTCGCAACCGATAGCTGCGGTAAAGTTCTGGACGCACAGCGCAAGCCGATCCCTGGTCTCTACGCCTGCGGCAACGACATGACTTCGCCAATGCGCGGAATCTACCCGGGAGCAGGGATCACAATCGGTCCCGCGATCGTCTTCAGCTACCGTGCTGTGGCGGATATCCTCGCCGCCTCCAATACCGAGAAACGAGTGGCTTCCTAAAGGGAGGATTGAGATTGCCGCCCTGCGATCGCGGAAATTTTGCCGATGCTTGCGGTTCCGTTCGAGCGGGGCGGCGACGCGCCGAAGGGCGCTATAAGTGTGAGCCGATAGTCTTGATGCTAGGCCGTCAGAAAAGGGGGAGGCCGTCGCGGCACTGTGATCTGCGCGACTTCGTTGTCTCTTCGGATACCAGTCCTTGTTGTGAATCATGATGATGAGCCGCGATAATCTCAGCTTGCTCTTTCCGACTGCCGATGACGCGGCTTTGCACGAGGCCGCCATTGCGCCCATTGAACAGCGGAGTGTCCTCGTTAACGGCGAAATGCGGGACTGGATAGGGCCGGTCAAGAACGTTCTGTCTCCCGTGATGGTCCGCGGAAGTAATGGCGGGTTGACGCAGATGCGGATCGGCAGCCATCCGTCCGGCGACGTCGCGACGGCGATAACCGCACTCGACGCTGCGGTTGCTGCATACGACAGCGGGCGCGGCGCGTGGCCCACCATGCGTGTTTCAGAGCGCATCCTGGCGATGCAAAGATTTCTCGCCGGAATGTGTGCGCGCCGCGCCGAAGTCACACGGCTTATCATGTGGGAGATTGGCAAAACGCTCGCGGATTCAGAAAAGGAATTTGACCGCACAGTGGACTACGTCCGGCAAACAATCGACGCGGTGCGCAATCTCGACAATGCCAACTCGCGGTTCGAAATCGTTGAAGGAGTGATTGCCCTGATACGCCGAACGCCACTCGGCGTTGTCCTCTGCATGGGGCCATACAACTATCCCCTGAATGAAACTTTCGCGACGCTCATTCCGGCGTTGATCATGGGCAATTGCGTCGTCTTCAAGCCGCCCCGACACGGCGTTCTCTTGTTCGAACCGCTGCTGGAGGTGTTCCGGGCCGCGTTCCCGCCTGGAGTAGTCAACTTCGCCTACGGTGAAGGCGCGGAAATCGTCCCGACACTTCTTGAGACCGGCCAAATCAATGTCCTTACGCTAATCGGCTCGAGCCGAGTGGCCGACCACCTTAAAAAACTCCACCCAAAAACCAACCGCCTGCGTGCCATTCTCGGTCTCGACGCAAAGAACGCGGCGATCGTTATGCCTGATGCTGATATCGCACTCGCAGCAAAGGAATGCCTACTAGGCGCGCTCTCGTTCAATGGACAGCGCTGTACGGCCCTGAAGATGCTGCTCGTGCACCGCGATGTCGCTGATTCGTTCATAGCGGCGCTACAAGCGGAGCTCGCCCAACTAAAAATCGGTATGCCCTGGGCGCCAGACGTGACTCTGACGCCCTTGCCAAGTGTCGAGAAAGTAAACCAGATGAGCGCGCTTCTAGATGACGCCGTAACGAAGGGCGCCCGTATTCTCAACGCCGGCGGGGGTACGGCCGTAGGCACTCTTTTCTATCCCGCAGTCGTCTATCCTGTGGGGCCGTCCATGCGGCTCTTTCGGGAGGAGCAGTTCGGACCACTCATCCCCATGTCGAACTTCGAGGATGTCGACCTCGCGCTTGATTACGTGGCCACCTCTGAACATGGCCAGCAGGTAAGCTTGTTCGCCCGCGACCCCGACGTGATCGGTCGCATGTCGGATGTCCTGGTCAATCAAGTCTGCCGCGTCAACTTGAACTGTCAATGTCAGCGTGGGCCGGACGTGTTTCCCTTCACGGGCAGGAAGGATGCGGCCGAAGGCACCTTGTCGGTCACGGATGCGCTACGTTCGTTTTCCATTCGATCGATGGTGGCCGCGAAGTATACGAGCCCATCGCGCGAGATTCTGAATACCATCGTCGAGGGACGGCATTCCAATTTCGTTCACACTGGTTTCATCCTCTAACTAGGGGATCCAAGATGCGTCGCTCTCGCTTTGCCAAAATTGTAGCAACGGTGGGGCCGGCGACGGCCGCACCCGAGATGATCCGCTCTCTTTATTTTTCAGGTGCGGACACGTTCCGGCTCAATTTCAGTCACGGATCGCATGATGACCATGCGGGGGTTCTTGCGTCGATCCGGCGGCTTGAACACGAGGTCGGCACGCCAATCGGCGTGCTGCAGGATTTGCAAGGACCGAAGCTTCGCATCGGCTCATTAGATGGCGGAAAGCTGATGCTGAATGCGGGCGAAACGGTCCGCTTTTCGCTCGACGGAGGAGGGGACGGAAAACAATCCATTCCCCTGCCTCATCCCGAAATCTTCGCAGCCGTCCATCCCGGCCAGGACGTCCTGATCGATGACGGCCGAGTGCGTCTAAGTGTTGTTAGTCCCGGCGACAAGGAGATCGTCGCGAGAGTTGTCGTGGGCGGCGTGATCCGTGACCACAAAGGGGTAAACCTCCCAGGTGCACTCCTTGATATATCCCCCTTGACCCATAAGGATCGCACCGACTTAGCCTTCGGCCTTGAACTTGGCGTCGACTGGGTCGCTCTGTCGTTCGTTCAAAGACCATCGGACCTCCTCGAAGCACGTTCCCTGATCGGTGAAGCTGCAGGTCTGATAGCCAAGATCGAGACGCCCATGGCGCTCGAATGTATCGGCGATATCATTGCCCTGTCGGACGGCATTATGGTCGCGCGCGGCGATCTTGGTGTTGAGATCCCGCTCGAGGAGGTGCCTCCGCGACAGAAGGAGCTCGTTCGCGCCTGTCGGCTTGCCGCCAAGCCCGTGATCGTCGCAACGCAGATGCTGGATTCGATGACGGCTATGCCGACGCCGACGCGCGCGGAAGCGTCCGATGTCGCGACCGCCATCTACGATGGTGCCGACGCTGTTATGCTTTCTGCTGAATCGGCGAGCGGAGCCTATCCCATCGAGGCGGTTACCATGATGGACAGAATCATCAAAAGCACCGAGCGGCATCATCTCTATCGGTCGCTTCTCGACGCCTCGCAGGTCGGTGAGGAAATCACGCCTCCTCATGCGGTTGCGGCCGCGGGCGCGGATCTGGCGGCCGCGATTGATGCGAGGGCGATCATCGGGTTCACCGCAAGCGGGACCACCGCCGCTCGTATCGCGCGTAGAAGGCCGCTGGTCCCGATTCTCGCTCTTACGCCAGACGAGAGGGTCGCGGGGCGCATGAGCTTGCTGTGGGGGGTACACAGCATTGTTGCAGCCGACCCCTCCAGCTCCGATGACATCACGCAAATAGCGGCGGCGACGGCGCGCAAGGAAGGCTACGCCGAGCCGGGTGATTTAGCGATCGTGATCTCCGGAGTGCCATTTGGACTGAGGGGCGCAACCAACAATCTCCGTGTTGCCGCTTGCTAAGGTCACGTAATGCGATCCGCTGGCAGGCCGGCTTGTCTGCTTCCTCCCTAGACTAAGCCGCTGTTGGAGCAATCCAGCAGCGGCGATCTTTTGAGGCGGCAATCTCAATGGTCGATCGCCAGGAAGTGTCAAAGCGACTCATCTCGTGTTTTACAGTATTCCAGCAAGATGTCTTCGTCATTTAAGTGGGTATCTAATTCTAATCGAGACGATATGATGCCGGACGTGCGCGCGTTCCTGGTGCTCTGGGCGCAAGCCTTCAACGCTCACGACGTCGACAAGCTGGCGGCCCTGTACGCACGTGACGCGCTACTGTACGGTACATCGAGCTCGAAGCTCTATTCGGGTGCTGAAGAGATTCGAACCTATTTCCGTCGGACGCATACAGTGGAATTTGAAGCTTGGCGTTCTGCGAGATTGGCCGCCAACCTCGTTCTGGTGGTGGGCAATTATGTCTTTTCCCAATCTTCCACGGATCACATAGCGGCGACACCGGCTCGTTTCACCTTCGTGCTGAGCCACAAAGACGATGCGTGGCAGATCTTGCATCATCATTCGTCCGCAGCCCCTGACTAGTCGATCTGTAAAATTTGCCCCCGACGACGATGTGTTCGAACAACACATCCAATCCGCTTTGCGTCATCTCGCCTCGCTTGACGTGCGGGAGTGAACCTCCAGGCAGCAACTTTGGACTCTGCATCAGGGGTACCGCAATCCACGGCTCTTGAGCGAGCGTGGTTGGCTACCTGTCGCGGTGATCTTGGATCGCTTCTATTCCGACAGCTTCTGGATTGTAAACGCGAGAGCCAAATCTCGGTGCCAGCAGTTCGCTGTGTTAGTACGCAAATGATCTATTCCCCGGTAGGACTAATAATTGTCGCGCTGAATGCGCATTATTCCCGCATAAATTGCTTCTTTTTTCGGCGATTTTTGTAGGATGAATTACTCAAAATTACCCAGTTTTGAGCGCGGGCTCGGTGACTCGGCTGCACCAAGCATATTTTCTTGAAATGTTAGTGACGAGCCACCGCAGAGCGGCCTCACACATACGAATAGCCCACCTCGAGGAGGAAAGCCCAGTGTCAATCGTCCCGCCTACACCAGCGCAGTTGCGAGATGTCGCAGGGCAATGCGGTCTTTCACTTTCCGATGAAGACCTTGTCTCCTTCCGCGGCCTTATCAAGGGGGCGCTTGAAGCCTACAACTATGTCGACGCCGTTCCCGACGAATTGCCTGCGGTGAAGTATCCTCGCACGCCGGGATATCAGCCGAGAGCCGAGGAGAACCCGCACAACGCCTGGTATCGAAAGACGAGGGTGCTGGGGGCGCCTAGTGGGAAGCTCAAGGGAAAGACAGTCGCGCTGAAAGACAACATCATGCTCGCCGGGGTGCCCATGATGAACGGCTCGGCGACGCTCGAAGGATTTGTTCCTGAAATCGATGCGACCATTGTCAGTCGGATGTTGGACGCGGGCGCCGAAATTGCAGGCAAAGTCCACTGCGAATGCTTTTGCACATCCGGCGGCAGCCATACCGGTGCGCTCGGACCCGTGCACAATCCTCACAAGATGGGCTACTCCGCAGGAGGCTCGTCTTCGGGCTCCGGGGTTGTCGTTGCCCTTGGCGAAGTCGATATGGCGATCGGCGGCGATCAGGGCGGTTCAATACGCATGCCCTCGTCCTTTTGCGGAATCTACGGCATGAAGCCGACTTGGGGCTTGGTCCCCTATACCGGCATCATGCCTAATGAAATGACGCTGGATCACACCGGTCCGATGACCGCAACAGTCGCCGACAACGCATTGTTGCTTGAAGTGATTGCTGGAGACGACGGTTACGATCCGCGCATCAAGGCGCCGAAGGTCGAAGACTACACCAAAGCGCTCGGCCAAAGTATCAGTGGATTGAAGATCGGCGTTCTGAAGGAGGGCTTTGAGCAACCCGGAGCGGAGGCGACTGTCAACAGAAGCGTTCGTGAAGCCGCCAAGCGCTTCAAAGATCTCGGCGCCTCGGTAGAGACAGTGTCAGTGCCGATGCACCTCCAGGGAGCCGCAATCTGGACGCCGATCGGTACCGAGGGCGCGACACAGACCATGATGTTCGGCGACGGCTATGGTACCAGCCGATCGGACCTCTTTTCACTGTCGCTCATGGACTTTCATCGCGGCTGGCGGCGGAAAGCGAATTCCCTGTCCGAGCAGGCGAAGCTGTTCCTGATGCTCGGCACATTCATCAATAACAATTATGGGCCGCGATTTTACGGCAAGGCGGTCAACATATCTCGCCGCCTGAGGGCGGCATACGACAACACGCTTAAGGATTACGATCTTCTTCTAATGCCAACGACGCCGATGAAGGCGACCCAGCTTCCTCCGCAGGATGTCAGCCGAGAGGACTATATCGCGCGCGCGACTGAGATGTTCACTAATACCGCTCCGTTCAACTTCACGCACCATCCCGCTATGTCGCTGCCCTGCGGAATGGTGGATGGCCTGCCAGTGGGTTTGATGCTTGTTGGTCGTCACTTCGAGGAGACGACCATCTATAGGGCGGCGCATGCGTTCGAGCAGATTGGCGACTGGAAACAAATGTAGAAGCAATGGGAGGGTGACGCCGAAGCTGTCCCGCCATGATCAATACCACAACCTTAGATGTGACGAGGGAAAGTCGCGCGTGCGAGCACGCGGCGTAAGAGATGACTCGTCAATTTTCTCACGCCAAACGCGATATCGAGAGATGACGGCGCCTGCACGCGGATTGCGGACTCTTTGAGAGACGATCGAGGTTTGAAACGAGTAGAGGAGGGAACTAATGCGCAACTTGTCTGCCTACTTTTTTGCAACAGCCGCTCTGTTGGCGTCGTTTACAGCCGCAAGGGCCGAAGATGTCCTGTCCGAGGTCTCCACGCTGGAGAACGAGTATTTCAACAACTGGTCGCAAGGTGCCGAGCAGGCGGCGAAAGCGCTCGGTTTAAATTACCGCATCCTTTCGGGAAAGGGTGATGCCGCCAAGCAAATCGAAATCTACGAAGCTCAGTTCGCGGCGGGCGTCAAAATTACATTCGGCGAGAATCTGGTCGCTGCAAACATCAAGCCCATCGTCGAGATGGCGAAAAAGGCAGGAGCAGTGCACGTTGCTGTCTGGGAATCTCTGCCGGGCTTTCATCCTTTGGACGGTGGGACCGACAACTATGCCTTCGCGACCTTCTTCACGCCGGACGACGTCGACAACAGCTATAGAATAGCAAAGCTGCTTTTCGACAAGATCGGCGGAAAAGGCAACGTCGTTCATATCACAGGCTTTCCCGGGGTCGATGCGGACATCGCCAGAACCGCAGGCTTCGAAAAGGCCCTCGCTGGATACCCGAACATCAAGGTCGTCGCCCGCCAGCCAGGAAAATGGAACCAGGTCGACTCCCGCAAGGTCATGGAAGACCTGCTGGTCGCACATTCCAAGATCGATGCGGTATTCGGTCAGAACGACTCGATCGCACTCGGAGCCATGCAGGCCGTTGAAGATGCTGGTATGCACATCCCGATCACAGGGCTTGACGGCAACGGCGAAACCCTGAAGCTGGTGAAGGAGGGCCGAATTCTTGCTACCATGGGCTTTACGCCACAGTGGCAGGCCGGTTTCGCACTTGTGCGGGCGTACGACGCCTCCAAGGGGTTCAAGCCGAGTCCGTGCGAACGCATGATGTACACGGGGGCGACGCTGATTACGGCTGCGAATGTCGACAAGTATCAGGCGTTTCTTGCAGGGGAAAAGCTGCCCTTCGACTGGAAGAAAATGTCGCGCGCGCTCCATCCCAACGATTGGGACCCTCAAAACTACGTCTGGCCGATCGACGTGAAGACCTATTGGGGAAGCCGTATGCCCGCCGGTTACAACCTTCCGAAGCCATATCAGGAAGCCTTCGACGCGGGTTGTGTGGGGAAGCTGACGGCGGAGTATAAGGACCACTACAAGCAGCGAATTCCCGAGTAAAATGCGCCTGGATGCCTCCCTTCTCGAGGGAGGCATCCCTCCAAGAAATGCTCAATCGGATCGCAAAATGTTGCAGGCATGGCAGGTCGGGCGTGGGGATGGCGAGCTAGCGCGGCGCATCGTAACCATTTCGGTGTTTGCTGTCGCATGCGCGGCCATCGGCTTGGCGGCCCCCTCATTTTTGACCGTGGGAAACCTGAGGGCGATTGAGCTATCCAGTTCTGTCCTCTTGGTTGCATCGGTCGGTGCGACTTTCGTCATTTTGATGGGCTCCATTGACCTTTCGATCGGAGCGATCGCGAGCTTCTGTGGCATGCTGGTTGCGCGGATGGCGCCGGACTTCGGTTTCTGGTCAATCCCCATTGTTTGTCTGGTGGGCCTGTCCTGTGGTGTGATCAACGGGCTCGTCTACGTCTACCTCAGGATCCCCTCCATCCTGGTGACGCTTGCAACCGCAACGACTCTCTCGGGTGCCGTCCTCTTTGTCTCTGATGGCCGTTCGCTGACGGTATCTGATGCCGCCGTGATCGACATCGCTCAGGGCGCATGGCTGAATGTGATTCCCAATGCGGTCCTGATTTCCCTCGTCATCTATATGGCTGCAGTCGTTCTAGGGGCGCGCACTCGGTTTGGCCGTATGACGCTTGCACTTGGAAGTGACGAGCAAACAGCCGCTCTTGTTGGAGTGAAGGTCAATACGATCAAAATACAGGCGTTTGCGTTGTCCGGCCTCCTGGGGGGGGTTGCCGGAGCGTTATTGGCCGCGCGTCTTGGATCCGCCACAGCGACAATGGGCAGCTTCATGACTCTGGACACCATTACCGCGGTGGTCGTCGGCGGTACTGCGATCACCGGAGGATTCGGCAACGTGCGCCTGACGATTCTTGGGGTGCTTTTCACGACGACTCTTTCGAATGGTCTGAACACGCTTGCGCTCGCGCCTCATCTGCAGGCGATCATCCAGGGGGTCGTCATACTGTTCGCTGTTCTCCTCAACACGAAGCGTGTGAGCGCGGAGGACGTGAGATGACGGCAGTACGCAATCCAATCTTCGCGATGCGAGGCGGATCCAAGAGCTTTAACGGCAATTGGGTCGTGGAAGGAGTTGATCTTCAGATTTTTCCAAACGAGATTGTCGGCATCGCAGGTGAAAATGGGGCGGGAAAATCCACGACCCTCAAAATGATCGCTGGCATCCATCCCCCGAATGGGGGCGAGATGGAGTTATTCGGTAAACCGTTCAAGCCCCTCCGTTACACCCAGGCCGTCGAGGCCGGGATCTCGATGGTGTTCCAGGAGCAGGCCCTTATTCCCAGCCTTTCCGTCTATGAAAATATCTTTCTGTCGCTCGAAGTCAATTTTACCAACCGGCTGGCCCTCGTTGATCGGCAAGCGATGATTGCCCACAGCGAACGGCATCTGAAAGACTTGGGTCTTGCGCACATCGACCCACGTCGGCGGACGAGTGACTACGCCTTTCACGACCGGCAGATGATCGAGATTGCCAAAGCCTTCGCATTGGCTGAGTACTTCCACATTGACCACCCGATCATCCTGCTTGACGAACCGACCGCGGCCATCGGTGAGCGCGAAGTCAGGCTTCTCTTCGACTCGATCCGCCAATTCCGTGCGCGCGCATCCTTCGTTCTTATCACTCACAGGCTTTCCGAATACATAGAGCTGTGCGATCGCATCTATGTCTTCAAAGATGGTCGAAACGTGGGTGAGTTTGCCGGAGAACGGATTTCCGAGCAGAACCTGCACATGGCGATGGTGGGGCGAATCCGGGATGAGGAGTACTTCAAGGAAAAGCGCCAGCTGGACGTCACCGAAGCGCCTATTGTGATTTCGGCGAATGGGCTTGAGGGCGATAACGTCAGGAACGTCAGTTTCGATGTTCGAAAAGGCGAGATCGTCGGACTTGGCGGACTGGTTGGATGCGGCAAAGAGGCCGTTGGAAGGGCAGTTGTCGGATTTGATCCGTTTCCGGCAGCCGGCACCGTCGAGGTGAACGGAAAAGTCCTGCCCCTTCGGAGGCGTGGCAAGGCCGCCATCGCAAATGGCGTAGGCTTCGTCCCCAAGGAACGAAAGACCGAAGGCATCGTACCTTACATGTCAGTCGAAGCGAACATTTCTCTGGCTTCGCTGCCCCTCGTCTCCCGGCTGACTGGAATCATATCGGCAGCGCGAGAACGGTCTTTAGCGCAGAAGCACGTCAATGGCTTACGGATTCGATGCAGCGGGCCGACGCAACTCTGCCAATTCCTCTCCGGCGGAAACCAGCAGAAGGTCGTGCTGGCAAAATGGCTGGCGCGAGGGGTACAGGTTCTGGTGCTCGACAATCCTACCCGTGGTGTTGATGTCGGCGCAAAAGAGGAGATCTACAGTGTCCTCAGGGATCTGACGGACCAGGGAGCAGCCATTCTTCTGATATCGGACGATTTGCTCGAGCTCATCGGTCTGTCAAACCGGATTCTGGTGATGCGCGATGGCGAGATCCAGTTCGAGCGGGACGCGCCTGCCAATGATAAACCGACGGAGCAGGAACTTGTCAGGCACATGGTCTGAGACAAAGGCGCGTAGATCGAGATTGCGACTCGAGGCTACAATGGAGATCGCGAGGCAGTTTGTTCAGCGTCACCGCGCGATCATAAATCCAGGTGGCCCCGCGCTTCTGCTGCTGACGATGGTCATCGTTTTCACAGCCATCAATCCTCGCTTCCTGAGCTGGATAAACCTTTTCAATCTGATGAGACAGTCCTCCATCCTGCTCGTCGTGGCGACCGGCATCACCTTTGTCATTCTCATGGGAGCAATCGACCTTTCCGTCGGCGCGATCGTGACCTTCGTGGCAATCTCCTCGGCAGTTCTGATCCGGGATTTCGGGTTCAGCGCCGCTGCGATTCTGTTTGCTGCTTCCGTCATCGGGGCGCTTTGCGGCCTTTTCAACGCCATTTTGGTGCTGCGCCTGCGGATCCCGTCCTTTGTCGCCACCCTCAGCACCATGACCATCATTGGGGGCATTTCCACCTGGATCAGTGGCGGAGTGAACGTGTTTTTTCGCAGTCCGGATCTCACATGGGTCGCATCCGGTGCAATGATCGGGCGCATTCCAAACTCGGGAATTCTGGCGCTTCTGATATTTGCGGTCGCCTCTTTTATCGGTGCGAGAAGCCATTTCGGGCGATCTCTGTTTGCAATTGGAGGGGGAGGAGTGACGGCTCGGCTTTCGGGCATCGATGTTCTTCGCACGAAAGCAATCGCGTTCGTCGCATCCGGAATGCTCTGCGGAATTGCAGGCTTGTTGCTTGTCGCGCGAACCTCGACCGGAACCGCCCGGATGGGGGATGACCTTTTGCTTCAGGCGATCGCAGCTGTGGTCATGGGCGGGCACCGCTCTTTCAGGCGGTTCAGGAGGCGTGCATCGAACGCTAATCGGGGTGTTGGTGATTGCCGTTCTGCAAAATGGCTTAAACATCGCAGGGGTGCATACCTACATCCAGATCATGGTGACGGGCCTTATCGTCATCCTGGCCGTGACAGTCACGCTCGATCGATCACGGCTTGCCTTCATCAAGTAGACGGGATCTGTTCCGGTATTGAGCGAGTCAATTGGGCGGCTTCCTTGCACAGGCTTCCCTTTCAGGCTTTATCTTGTTTTATGGGAGTGCGAGTGGTGTCCGAACAGCGCCCATGGACATCTCGGAACGTAAACGAGGGCTATGAAGGTGCTACTGGCGAAGCGGTTCGTCTCTGGACATTCTTCGTCGATGCAGAGTCCAATAGCGGCGAGAGGTCTCGCGCATCATTTTATCAATACCGTTACTGCGAACGGCACCAGGAAGGATGTCAGAAGGGCATTCAGGCCCATGCCAAGGCTTGAGAACACACCAGCGATCTCATCAACCTGGAAAGCGCGTGCGGTGCCGATGCCGTGCGCCGCGATGCCTGCGGCAAAGCCTCGAGCCCGAAAATCGATGATGCCTGTCCAGTTCATCAAGGGGGTCACGATGATGGCGCCCATGATACCAGTGAGAATGACTGCGACAGCAGTCACCGACGGATCCGCATGTAGCGTTTCGCTGATTCCCATTGCAACGCCGGCCGTGAGTGACTTTGGCGCAAGAGACAGGATAGTTTCGAGGGGAAGCCCGGCGGCCTCGGCAAGAAGGACCACAGATGTGACAGCTGTAACGGAGCCGGCAACCAGGGCGGTCAGCATCGGAACGATCGCGGCGGTGACCAGCTTGCGATTTTCATAGAGAGGCACGGCGAGCGCGACGGTTGCAGGCCCCAGCAGAAAATGTACGAACTGCGCACCAGCGAAGTAGGTTGTGTAGGAGGTACCCGTCAGAAGCAGAAACAAGCCGATGATCCACATCGCATGCAACACAGGGTTGCCGAGTGGATGACGGCGCGTTGCAACTGATACCGCGTCGGTTATTGCGTAGACCAGCAAAGTGATTGTCAGCCAAAGTAAGGGGGATTGCGACAGATAGACCCAGAGCGAAAACGGATCTTCCTTCATCGAGCGTCCTCTCGGCTTGTGAAGCGACTGACAATCTGGAACGTCAGCACGGTCGCGAGCAAGGTCACAGTCACCGACACCATAAGAATGCAAATGATGCCTATGCCATGCGCAGCGAGCAGATCAAGTTTCTGCACGACCCCAACGCCGGCTGGCACAAAAAGGAGCGACAGGTGAGTCAACAGTCCCTTGCTGACATTCTCCACGCTATTATCCCGAAACGGTCCTCGGGCCATCATCACGAAGCGGTCGCGGGCAAGCAGCGTGATCAGCAAGAGGAGGAGACCAAGCACAGGCCCTGGCAACGGTAAGCTCAGACCTTGCACAATGACCTCGCCGATGAGTTGGCAGAGGAGGACAACAGTGAGACTCGCGATCATGAACGACCCTTACGATAAATCGCATCAAGTCGTTGAGGACCTGACGCATAATCCACAGCCTCCGGCAAAGCGCGATGCATCGTGGCCAAAGACGGAGCGACTCTAGTAATCAGTCCTTATCCTCGTCGGAATTATCGCGCACGCTCCTCTCCCTGTGAGAGAGCTTGCTAGGCAGGCAGCATTGCCTCGTCGATTTTCGATCTATGGTGACCGCAATACGTATTTCAAAAATCAGGAGGTCTCAAGTTTTCTGTGCATGGTTTGGCAAGCACAACTGGTGCTCATCTCGTGAGCCTCTGATCTCTCTATCTCCATTGTTTGGCCGTTGGTCAGAAAACGCACGATAATTGCAAATTGTGTCTCTCATTTTTCGGATGCTGGGATCGAATGTTTTTAATTTGCTGGTTGGCAAGCCAAGTGTCCGGCCTCGATAGGTTGAAACCGTTATCTGCGTAGGCCGCGAGCTTCTCACGATCTTCGTCCGGTCGCCTCTCGAGGTCGCCTGGTCTATTTACCCAAGGTTACCCCGATGCTGCGTCGTGCCCCAATGACCCAGGCGAGTTCATTTGGAAGAATGGCGATTGGAAGCAGGACTTCACTCCGTATCTCGAACCGTTTGATGACGTTCCAATGCGCAAAGTCGAAGTCGAATCGTTCCGCAATGCGAGCGGAAAGAGGTTGGCAGTGTCAATGGGCGACCACGATTGAGATTCTGTTTTGTTGCTCGGCTCCGCTGGCAGACCGGCTCGTCTGCTTTCTCCCAAGACTTAGGCCGCTGTTGGAGAAATCCGGCAGCGGCATTTTTTGGAAGGCTGCCGGTTGTCTCATTCATTGATGCGCACCCAGGAAGGATGTCGCTGGATAGTGTTGTTGTCAAAGCAGGGCTCGCCGGATGGCTGCCACGCCCGTCAGGTGGTGCGGCACCAGCCCGTGGGGGTGCCTGAGGAGGGAGGCGCGGTGTAGTTGCGGACCGCGAACTTCTGGTACTGCCTGCACAACATCCATTCCCGTGATTGCACAGGACCGCATCGACACGCTGGACCGCGTGTCGCGCAGCCGGCATCAAGGTCTGCTGTAGCGGCATCATCGGAATGGGCGAGCAGGCTACCGACCGGCTCCGCATGCTAGTGCTGCTCGCCAACATGACCGTTCACCCGGAGAGTGTTTCCATCAATCTTTGGAACGAAGTCAAGGGGCGTCCCGGTCAACGTAACCGCGGAACGGCCGGATCCCATCGATGTGGTGCGCCTCGTTGCGGTGGCGCGCATCATGATGCCACAAAGCGTGGCCCGGCTCTCTGCCGGAGTTCAGTACATGACTGATGAATTGCAGGCACTCCGCTTCCTTGCCGGTGCCAGCTCGATGTTTATCAGGGACGTGCTGCTGACCACGCCCAACCCGCAGCGCGACCGCGACGCCGAGCTGCTGGGACGGCCAAACCGACATGGATACTGGCGACGGTAGCCAGCTTGCTTCAAACACTAGCTTTGGCATTTTGGCCAATCGACAACAGGGGCAGGCGACCGTCCTGAAGCTCGCGCTTAGCGATTTAACCGCCATATGCTGCTCAGCAATTTTCGGCTCCCGCTCGCGCAGGTAACTGAAAGGCCGCACGATAACGCATGGGGCTAGTACCGATTCTCTGTCTGAAATGATGTCTCAGCGCCTCAGCCGAGCCGAAGCCGGTCTCGACCGCGATACCCTCGATTGGGAGCTGCGTCGCCTCGAGGAGTTCGCGAGCCCGCGACACGCGTGCCTGCGTCAACCAATCACCGGGCGACATTCCGGTTGCCTCCTCGAATCGCCGGATGAAAGTGCGGCGGCTCATTCCAGCGCGGGAAGCGAGGAGGTCGATCGCCAGGTCTTGATCCAAGTGGTGTTGCGCCCACGCAAATATGGATGCCAAGGCATTGCCGTCAAACTTTGTGCCACTGGTCAACCCGGCATCGCTTGGCGCAACTTTGGCTGTCATGGAGGACACGGCGATCATCCGAGTAGCGACCTGCGAATTTCCCGATCATCGCGACAGCGCGACAGCGATGTGAAGCCGGCTGGAAAGTGAGCTCGCTAAGGCGCCCGTTGATCTGCTCGTCCTTCCCGAGTTGGCGGGCGTCGACATTTCTTGGAAAAGCCCAGTCTTCAGCGAGGTCGTTTGGCGTCAGGCCGTCACCACGCACGCCACGAATTTCGTGCACAAGGACCGAAACAAGAGCCTGTCGGACTATCAGGCGATCCGGCAGGAACTCGGTGCAGCCAAGGTGTTGGTCGAGACCTTGCGGCCGTGGCGCGTGGAACTCGCGGCAAGGCTGGATGAGCTCTGGCGAGCCGGCAAGCCGCAGAGCGAAATCCTCATTTCTCGGACCGAGTTCAAGGTGCATGCAGCCGAGGTTGCGAACAAGGTCGCGGCGGCGGCGCTCACGGTTACGGGAGGTTACGGCTATCACCGAGGACCCATCGAGCGCTCCTTCCGCGACGCACGGGCAGCCATAGCCATGGGACCCCGAATGTGATTGCTCGCGACTGGATCGGCAAGGCGCTGGTCGGGCTGCCGCTCGAGCTGTTCTACGAGGGGGGAGAATAGACCGAAATTCGCCGGGCCGGCGGGGCGCTAGCCCTCGCTCGCTCCGGCCTCAGCGGCACGCGCTTCGACAGTGCGACTTCGTACCGTTCTGGAATCCTGCGCCACACGTGTGGGCTGCGCTATTGAAAGTGCATTTGGACGCCGGAGCCCACTGAGCAGCGAGAGTTCGCTTTCCCCGAGGAGTCCAAATCATCCTATGAGCAGATTGTCTGCGGAGACTTTGCCGCAGCTGTCTATCTTGCCCTCTGCAAGCCCGCTCTAGCCGCCCTTCTCAGCTAGACCCGGACAATATCCGCAAGGCGGCCCGTCCTCGGAAGAATAAATCTCAACAACGTAGCGCGGCATTTCCAACACGCGAGACTAACTTGCTCGCTGTTCGCAGGCGTCCGTATCTGGGAAGAGGAACCAGGGTTTGATGCTGATCCCTTTGCGAAGCGAATACATGTAGAAAATTGGAAGGTTTGGGGGGAAAAGCCCTCGAAATTCGCTTCCATTGAAGGTGATAAAGATTGAGTCAGGAAATGCACGTTCGACCGCGCGTTTTTCGATCATGTTCATCCGGTAATATTCTATTGCGCCATCCTCACAACTTCCATTTCCACGATACCATTTCATCGCGCTGGCAAGCAGCCGCTGGAACGTCGGCTCCGGTACGATCTCATCGATTAAAGGACTTTTGCTATCCGCTTCTGCGGCCCTTGTGAGGTCGCCCAACCAACAGCTCTCGAAACCGCGTTCGCGGGCGCCATCCGCAACCTCATCAAAGTACTGGCGTATGTTCAGTGATGAATGTCCGTTCAATTCCGCATGGGTATCGGTGAAAATCAGCCTTAATGCCGCCCCCGGTGCATATGTTGTGCTGATTCGGCGGGTGAAGGCAGCCAAATAGTTGAGACATTCGAAGTCTGGCTTGTCGATGTTGGACCGCGGACCTTTGCCCCAATAGAGCACAAACGGAACGGGATTTCTGACCGCAATTGATTTGGAAATGCTCTGCAACATTGCAGCAGAGTTGTCAGGTTGCTCACGCTTAAAAGCCCAAGTATTAAAGGCTTGCAGGACTTTTTCTGGCGCAATCTCCTTGGCTCGAGGAGTGACAGGCACCGCA
This sequence comes from Bradyrhizobium sp. USDA 336, assembly GCF_044908355.1. NCBI lineage: Bacteria > Pseudomonadati > Pseudomonadota > Alphaproteobacteria > Hyphomicrobiales > Nitrobacteraceae > Bradyrhizobium > Bradyrhizobium sp. USDA 336. The sequence goes on from NZ_JBIYDC010000002.1 coordinate 8,014,256, forward strand.
ATTTCGTTTGATCGTTCAAATGCTCCGTCAACAGCTTTGTTGCCAAAGGGTTGCGAACAAGCCCTAAATTCAGTGTGGGCTAATGCGTCTTCTTTCGAACCAACCGTATCGCAACCCGACATATGAACTCCGAAAGAAGATCTTTTTATCGCGAGTTAATAATCGGTTATTTTTCTCAACGTCAACTCGGGAGAGAGGTGGCCCATCTATTAAGGTTAACCTCACGCTCCGGTGGCCGATCAATGAAGTTAAGTCGCCCGAAATATCCGACGAGTAAGCCCTGCCGATAGGGGGCCTGTTCTCGGCATGAATTTACAAATCCTAGAGTTGCCAAAGCTGATTGCTGAGCGTCGAAGCTCGGCAATTTTCGGCTTGGTGATCATCACCATGGTGTGGGCAGGAGTTGCTGTAAAATACTTCGGCGATGTTCGGGGGGACGAAAGAGAGGCGCATCGGGACGCTCGTAACTTTGCGCTAGTATTCGAAGAGAATGTTCTTCGATCAATCGGAGAAATTGATAAGGCGCTCTTATACCTGCGACGGAGCATTGAGACCCGGAAAAATTCGGTTAGTTTTAGCGCTATTGCCAACACGACCGACGTGCTGAGCGACATTATCGTCCAAGTCGCCATTATCGACGACAAGGGAATTATGCGCGCGTCGAACAGCGGTCCTCAACCCGCGCCTGCCCTTGATCTGAGCGATCGAGAGCACTTTAAGTTTCATTTGAACAACATCGCGGATCAGCTTTTTATCAGCAAGCCGGTGGTTGGCCGTGCGAGCGGAAAATGGTCCGTGCAATTCACGCGGCGCTTCGTGAATAGTGATCAGACGTTCGGCGGCGTCGTCGTGGCCTCGCTCAATCCGGGCCATTTGACGAAATTCTACAACAATATCAATTTTGGATCGGCGGCGGCGATCGCCCTGATCGGAAGTGATGGCGTGGTTCGTTCGAGTGGCGGGAGCGCGGTCGGTTACGCACTTGGGGACGATCTTAGCGGAACACAACTGCTCGACCAAATGGGAGCCGGGGTCGAAACTACATTTGAAAACATTGATCCCGCCAACAACGAAACGCGTTTCATTACTGTCCGCAAGGTCAAGGGCTATCCATTGTGGGTCAGCGTTAGCTTGAGCAAAAGCCAGATCATGGAAAGCTCTCGGAACGCCCTCAAGTTGAATTCGTTGGTGGGTACCGTACTTACCTTGCTGGTTCTCATTGCTCTTGAGCAGCTTCTACGGATAGACGCGAAGGCAAGGCAAAAAGCGAATCAACTTGACCTTACGCTCGAATATATGAATCAGGGAATTATGCTGGTTACCTATGATCAGCAGATTCCGATTATCAATCGTCGCTGCGGCGAGTTGCTCGATTTGCCCGTAGAGTTCATACAGAACCCACCAAGAGTCGATCAACTCGCCGAATACGAGACACCTACGGGCAAACTGACCGAGGCTTCTGTTCGGATCTTGGGAGATCTTGTCGCAGGAGAACTCGGCGTTAGCGAACGAACGATGCCGGATGGATCAATCATCGAAATTCGCAGGGAAAGTCTCCCCGATGGTGGATTCGTCCAAACCTTCACTGACGTCACGAAAAGATCGCGCGCTGAAGCAGATGCAGTCCGCCTTAGTTCCGAGGATTCACTGACCGGTCTCCCAAACCGGCGGATGTTCCACTCCATGCTCGACCAGATGAGCCGCCGGCAACCATCGGCAGTAGACAACGGGCAGCCAGCGGCGGAATTCGCCGTCCTATTTCTTGACCTTGATCGTTTTAAAGCTATCAACGATACCCTTGGCCATCAGACCGGTGACTTGCTGCTGCAGGAGATGGCCCGGCGCTTAAAGAATACGCTCGGTGCAAATGAAGTGCTGGCACGGCTCGGCGGCGATGAATTCGCAGTTGTTGTACCGACGGTTGAGTCTCGACCAGCGATCGCGGACCTGGCGAATAGCATGATCGAGGCAGCACAGAAGCCCTTTGAGATCGGAGGTCACCGAATCCGTTCTGGCATCAGTGTAGGTATCGCCATTGGGCCGTGCGATGGAGTAAATTGCGACGACCTTCTGATTGCCGCCGATCTGGCACTATACGCGGTCAAAGCCCAAGGACGTGGCAGCTATAGATTCTATCATGCTGCAATGAACAGGGAGCTTAGGGAACGACGGCAGCTTGAGATCGATCTGCGCGAGGCGATCGAGCAAAATGAGATGGAGCTATATTATCAGCCCATCCTCAATTTGCGGAGCAACATCATAACCGGCTTCGAAGCCTTGATGCGATGGCGCCATCCGGTCAATGGCATGGTACCGCCGACAACATTCATCGCGGTAGCGGAGGATACTGGACTCATTCAACCTCTTGGTGAATGGGCGCTGAGAGAGGCGTGCCGCTGCGCCGCGCACTGGCCGAACAATCTTAAGATAGCGGTCAATCTTTCCCCGATTCAGTTTTCAGCTTCCAATCTCTCCGAGGTCGTGAGACACGCCCTGGCGGCAACCGGACTTCAGCCGCATCGCCTTGAGCTTGAAATTACCGAGGGAGTATTCATGACCAATAATGAATCCACCCTATCTACTCTGCGTCAGTTGAAGCAACTCGGCGTCCGCATTTCGTTGGACGACTTCGGTACGGGGTATTCCTCTCTCAGTTATCTCCGTAGCTTCCCATTCGACAAAATCAAGATAGATAGGTCGTTTGTTTCTGACCTTGCTGAAGGCACCGAGCACGTTGTGATTGTGCAAGCCGTGGTGAGTATTGCTCGCGCTCTGGGAATGACGACGTTGGCAGAAGGCATCGAAACCGTCGGACAGTATGATTTTCTCGCGGCGCTCGATTGCGACGAAGGGCAAGGCTATCTGTTCAGTCCGCCTGTTCCAATAGCGACAGTTCCTGAAATGATTGCCAAATGGTCGCCCGGGCGCAAATTTGTCGCCTAGAGTTTGGGACCCGCTCGTTTACCCAGCGACTTTCTGAAGGCTGGATTTTCCAGTTTGTTCACCGAAGATCGGCTTCTTGGTTGGTCGCCGAGCCTCGTGCACGAGCAGGAACAGGCCCGATGCAACGACAATACCGGACCCGATCAGAAGAAAAAGCGTCGGCACGTCGCCCCAAACGAAAAATCCAATCGCAAGTGCCCAGACGAGGGTCAGGTAATAGAATGGCGAGACGGCGGCGGCCGGGGCTAGGTGGAGCGCTTGCGTCCAAAAATATTGTGCCGCGGCGTTTGTAACACCGCTCAGGGTCAACATGATTGCGTCAGCCGGCGCCGGCACCCGGAATCCAAACAGCAGTAAGAAGGAATGAAAGAAGGTTACCGTAAGCATCTGCCACATCAACAGCGTCTTTGCAGACTCAGTTGCGGTCATTCCGCGAACGGCAACCGTGACGCTGCCATACATAACCGCGTTTGCCAGCGCAAATAATGCGCCAATCTGCAACGAATCTGCACCTGGATTTACCACAACGATGACCCCCACGAATCCTGTTACCAGCGCGCTCCAACGCGCGATCCCGGCACGCTCCTTAAGCCAGACTAATGACAGCAAGGCCGCCCACAACGATGCAGAAAAATTGATCGCGATCGCGCCTGCAAGGGGCATCAGACTAACGGCGATGACAGTGAACGTCTGCGAGATCGACTGCGACAGCCCGCGCGCAAGGTGGGCGCGGGGCCGCCGAGTGTTAAAGACTGACATGCCCGTTGCCGGGAGGATCAATGCGGCGCAGAGGACAAACGCAGAAACGGAGCGAAAGAACATAACTTCGCCAACAGGATAGAGAGCGGCTTGCCATTTCGATAGTGCGCTCGATAGTGCGAACATCACGCTCGCGGCGATCATGCAATATATTCCGCGAACAACGTCGTCCTTCCGTGAGCCGGGAATGGCCATCGGGTTCTGTGGATGGCCGACGGTGTCCGTAAGATCGCTCATCATGCGTTTCCATGAAGTTGGAAGATTGCGTCAGCGTTGGCCGCGCGACTATCGCTTGCGAGCCACTAGCAAGACTTAGTCTCGCTTAGCTTAAGTATTAAGAAAGCGTTATGGGTAACAGAAACAATTCTTGGTTAATTTTTGAAACATGGCGGGTCCAGTTGCAGAACAGCCCAGCCAAACACGCCCTTGCCTGGCCGCGTGTCCCAGGTAATTGCCGAGCAAATGCCTAAAAGTGTTCTTTTTCTTCCAACCAAATCTGGAGCCATTCAGGATAGGTTGCCGAAATCGAAATCAGAATTGGGTGGGAGCGAAAGACGTGAAAGTTGGGCCTAACGACCCGCCTTCTGGCAACGGATGTAAAAGTCTCGTCTCTTCACCCTTGATATGCTTGGACGGAACGTGGTGGGCAATCGATGTCAACGATCCAGATCTAGAAGTTTATTTGAAGCGGTCGGCTCGCTGCGGCCTTGTGCCGGCAGCTCTGCGTGAACGGAAGACCATTAGTGGACCCGAACTGCCGCGCAAGGGGCGCCAGCGTCGATCGGCTCAAGACCGCGATGGTAGAGGAGCAGAACCACGATGCGGCCGAGATCGTGCAACAGGCGTTGATGCCGACGTCGCCGCGCACCAGGCGAGCTCGGCGAACAGTCGCGGTAGGCCCTTATAGAGCATGGAACGATTGTCGCGGCAGGGCTTATTTGCCGAACCTGAGGTGAGCCGGTAGGACGCCGCCCGCCCTTCCGGCCTCTGGCTCAAATGGCCTTTTTAACTGTGGCACGCATCGCGAGTCACGCGCCTTGGTCTACTCGACGAGGTTCAGAAGTCGCGCAACGCCAGCGGTTGAAGCGGGTTGATGACATTGATGCTACTATTCGTACCCAAAACAGCGCGCAAATTATCATCGTGAAAGTGGTTCGTTATTTGCGGGATGCCCTGCTGCGGCAGGGCGGCGCCTTCGGGGCTCCGATGTACCTACCGATAGACCTTCGACCTATTTGATCGATATCGGTATTACCCTTGGCGCTGAACAACAAGACGATGTGACGGACTTGGATGCCGTAGGGTCATATCGCAAGGTCGGTCACATACCGATCTTGTCGTTGATTCCGCTAGCATTGCCAGCGCCGCACGCGGCTTCGCGCGGCATGATGGTCGGTCGGTTCGTACAGGGCGTTTCAAGCGGCAGGTGTCGACCATTGCTTATTTTGATCGAGTAGGGCGAAGATGCGGTCGGCTGATACCGGCCGACCGATGAGATATCCTTGGACTTCATCACAGCTCGTTTGGCGCAAACGCCCGAGCTGCTCGGCGGTCTCGACGCCTTCCGCTACCACGCCAATGTGCAGATCCTGCGCCAGCGTGATTATTGATTTTACGATCGCCGCGCTATCCGGCCGTGTCAGCATGTCGCGTATAAAGGACTGATCGATTTTGATGCGGGTGTAAGGCAATTTGAGCAAATAGGTCAGCGACGAAAATCCTGTTCCGAAATCGTCGAGCGCCACCGTCACCCCCAGTTGCAGGAGTGAATTCAGGATCGATGATGCCGGCCCGTATTTTGAAATCAGCATCGACTCCGTTATTTCGATTTCAAGTCGGCTAGGGGCAACTCTGGCCTCTGTCAAGGCCTGCACGATTGTTTGCAGGATGCTGGTGTTATGGAATTGAGCTGCCGAGAAATTCACGGCGACCCTGAGATCGGAGGGCCAGTTCGAAAGCGTCGAGCAGGCGCGTCGGATCACCCACTCGCCGATCGGGTGGATCAAGCCGGTTTCTTCGGCAATTGGGATGAACTCAGCCGGCGAAATGACTCCCCGGACAGGGTGTTGCCAGCGCAGCAAGGCCTCAAAGCCGGTTACTCGGTTCTCGCGAATATCAAAGAATGGTTGGTAGACCAGAAAAAGCTCGTCTTTCCCGATCGCCTCCTCCAGATCCCGTTGCAGCGCCCTGCGATCGCGCGCTGATTTGTCGTCGCTGACCTCAAAGAAGCGAACCGTTCCGGGCCCCGCTTTTTTGGCGCGATAGAGCGCAAGGTCGACATTTTTCAAGAGCTCATGGGGCGTATTGCCGTCGCGCGGGGCCAACACGATCCCGACGCTCGTCGCGCTCGCGATCTCGCATCGTTCGATCAGGAATGGTTCGCCGAAAGCCCCGACGAAGCGCTCGGCGATTTCCAACGCGTCTTCGACTTTGGCCAGATTGGTCACGATCAGCGCAAATTCGTCCCCGCCGATCCGCGCGACAGTATCGGTCTCACGCGCGCATCGTTGCAGTCTCGCCGCGGCCTGAACGAGGAACTCATCTCCAGCGGGGTGGCCGAACTTGTCGTTCACTTCCTTAAAGCGATCGAGATCAAGCAGAAGAACCGCGAATTCCTCTCCCGAGCGAGCCAACCGATTGAGGGCGGCTTCGAGGCTTTCGTTGAAGGCGAAACGGTTCGGCAAGTGGGTAAGGGGATCCCGCCGGACCCTCCGTTCGGCTTCCAATTGAGCAATGGTGCGTTTCGTGAATTCGAAAGAATGGGCGAAAACGCCGCGCAGAAGCACGAAGCCATAGGCCACAACAAGAATAGCGACCAGCAGATAGACGAAATCGCCATTTCTGCCGAGGCAGATTGCCGTACCCACAAAAATCGGAGCCGTGAATGCAACCGCCGCCACGGGAATCGTAGCGAAGGCGAATGCTCCGCCCGCGAGCATCCCGGAGCAAAGACATGTGATCACGAGTTGGCCGCCATTTGAGGCGTCGGCGAAGAAAGCGACCGGAACGACCGCCCAGGCTGTTCCAAGAACGAGCGCATTTCGCACCAGCCGATGCATGGCCTGTCGGGAGACGAACTGCGGCTTCGTAATCCGTCGTGATAAACGCGCCTTCAGGCCTATCGATAACGCGCCGCAAACCACGGCAGCTGCCCAGATCAGGGCATAGTTTCTGTTGGGCGAGTGCCAGAGGGCAATTGCAAGCACCGTCGCATTGCAGGCGTTGGCCAGCATTATGCCTAGGGAATAGCCGAGCACGAGGGAGATCTGCTCCGCCCGAATGTGCCCTGCGACCGCTTCATCTGTCGCAGGGCCGCCGAAAGCCGCCAGATCCCCCGCGAATAGCTTCGAGACATACAAGCTCAGATATGTCCTCATCTCGGACCCCGCAGGACTGGCTCTAACGTTGCCGCCAGTGCTGGAAGGTCGCGGCAAACATTTGAGAAAAGATAAATTCTTGAAGTTCGCCACGTCCGGCGGCATGCGTGGCCGAACTCATTATTTAGCGGGGGCGAAGGCGGGGCCGGGCGGGCTGACTTTCGTGTCCTCTATCACCGCAAACCGGGGCACAGTTCTGTACATTACGTACAGACCTGTGCCTGTAATCGATCGCCGAATTCAGCTAACCGACCATGACGGCAGCTTGTGCACTAACCTGAATTAAACGGTGGGTCGGTACGAGATCGACAGAAGATGAGATGCGCACGCGTCGGAAGCTACGCCCGCTTGCGCCGACGACTTTCTCTATCGATGAGATCGGTGCCGATCGTGGACGCCCGACATCTCGCCGCTTTCCTGCGACATGTCCGATAGAACGAAGCAATGCTGCGCGTTCACCCTAAGAAACGCGCGATGCGAACGCAAGGCCAGGTCGAATATCGCCCAGGCCAACGAGGTGATGTGTAGGCGTTTGGTGATCACCGCGTTCGTCCACGCCAGAGCCTCAGTCGCGTATCCGCAGCTGAGGATGACGAAGTCGTCGGCGTACGCGACAACGTCCGCACGGAATGCTTCCCCACGCGCCGTCAGCCGCCAATGCTTCAGGAACCAATTCATAAAGATGTTGGCAAGCAGTGGACGACGATCTCCGCATCCCTCTAGCCGGTGTCCCATTGCCCCGACCTAGTTCGAGCGCTGGCGGCAGAAGGCGCTTGAGGCGGTGGCCGGTTGTTTTCTCGTCGAGCCAAGGCGGGACTGCTGCCCTCGCTCCTACGGAGCGATCGTGGGTGTTTCATGCGCAATCGTGACCTTGTCTCCGACAGCTTCCTGACACTGACAGCGGTCGGTCTGGTGGTGCTCTGCTCGAGCCTGCTCGCCTTTGCGTTCACTTGAAGCGAACGCGCTCGCTGCGTTTCGCGCCTTGACCAAGCTAAGTGCTTGGCGGCTCGCAAGCCCAGCAGCACGGTGCCTGACACTGAACGCCGGTTGCCGTCCGCCTCGGTAAGGCCGATCGAGGTGTTTCGAGACCAGCCCCTCAGAACAGGTCTGGCCCGCGTTGGGATCAATTTTAAAGACATTGTCGAGGTTAACACTAACTCCGCCTCGTCGGCGCGCGCACAACGCCATTCTTGTTAGAGCGATCCAGAAGATGGATTGCAGTGCGGCTCGCACTCAAACTGGAAGTGAAATGCGACAATTATCCTAGCGCTGCTAGGGAGCGCAATCAGCGCCCCAAGAAGGTGGAGGGCGCTTTTTAGTGCAGGCTAGTGCAACACTCGAGCGGCTTCGGCGAGCCGGACCTTTTCTCTCAGCTCATCAAGGTCTTCGATCTCGTCGAGCAATCTCACGAGCTTCCGAGCGATATGTGTCAAATCGGGCTTTGGGCGCCGGATAATGCGACTACGTTGTCCCATCGGTGCACGCCTCCATGCTGCGGGACGTGCAATTGGCAAGGAGCGTGCCACCCCATGAAGGGGATGGATGCGACGCGCCGCGGAAGGCCGGGGCGGAAGCTGCCGCTTAGATGGGCTCGCGGGCTCGAGCGAGCTCGCATACAGTTGAGCTGCGGGCCGGCACCCCCGGTTGCAATCTACAGTCCAAACCAACTCACCCGCCGGCTCACGCTGGCGGGCTTCTCTCTCGCGGCTCTCTCAGACGACCTGTTTAATGGGTTGATAACTGGGAGGATCGCAATGCACAAAATGATCACGGCGGGAGTTCTGACTGCCGCGCTCATCCTTGCGGCCTGTGGCAGAGAGCCTGGACCTAAAGGTGATCCAGGGCCGCAGGGGCCGACCGGCCCCGCAGGGGGCCCAAGGGATTCAGGGGGTGCCGGGACCACAGGGCCCAGCCGGTGCGCAAGGACCACAAGGACCGCAGGGGCCAAAAGGTGAGAAGGGAGACAAGGGCGATCCGGGGACGTCAACATCCGCGCAGTGCAAGCTGATGGCGCCGTCAATTGCAACAACAGCGAAACGCTAGTGTCGGTGTTCTGTCCAAGCGGAGGCGCCGCCGACGGAGCGAAATGCGGGACGTCGCCGACAGTCGGGCTTTGTTTGAAGAAGTGAGTGCTCAGGCCCGCCGGTTCACGCTGGCGGGCCTAGCCGGTTGGGAGAACCGTCACTGTCGGCGCGAACCGTTCTGAGAATGTTGCGGCCTTTGCATCCCGTGCTGCGGAAAGGGCGGCCGAAATAAACGCGGAACATCCGATGGTTGCCAGCGCCAGGAGAGCCGCACCGAAAATCAGGCTACGCATTCCACCCTCCCTCAATGGGCGTTACGATCACAGGTTCGAATTGCATTGTTTCAGTTTCGCTTCGTTGGGCGCCTAAAATGGCTTCGTACACGCGGCCGTGAATACGCTGAACCAGAAGCCTTCGATCGCCTCGTTCGACATCGACCTCGCCGCCGTCAAGGATGTGATCCTGACGCATTTGCATTACGACCATGCCGGCAATTTCGACCGGTTTTCGAATGCGCGGTTTCATCTTCAGGAGCGCGAGCTCGCCTACGCCACCGGGCGTTACGTGCAATATCCGCGGCTGTCGCATTCCTTCGAGGTCGAGGATGTCTGCGGGATCGTGCGGCTGAACTATGCGCGCAGGGTGCTGTTCTACGACGGCGGCGCGGAGATTGCGCCGGGATTGACGGTCCATGCCGCGGGCGGACATTCCGCCGGCCTTCAGTTCGTCCGGGTCAACACGCGCCGCGGCCCTGTCGTGCTCGCCTCCGACGTCAGCCATTTCACCGAGAACATGACCAGCGAGCGTCCGTTCACGACGGCGTTTCACGTCGGCGACATGCTGGGGCGGGTTTCGACAAGCTGCGGGCGGCCGCGCCCGACGCGGACCACATCGTACCCGGTCATGATCCGCTGGTCATGAAGCTCTATCCGGCACCGAGCCCGGAGCTGGCTGGTGTCGCCGTCCGCCTCGACGTCGCGCCGTCCGTGGGTGCTCATTCCTGAGACGGCCGGTGGGCGCCGGCGTAACCTGGGCTTGGAATATCGATTTTCTAAGCCGTCGTGCCCGGTTCGAACAAGCCTGCTGGCTAGTCCGTCCGGGTAGGGAACGGCTCATACGCGGCTCATGGATTTACGCAAAGCGTCGACCAGTAGCCAAAATTGAGCGTTCGTCGTGTTTTTCCGCTGTCGCCTTGTGTTGATCCCGAACAAGCTTCTACGATAGCTCGTTCCCATCTCGAGTTGGGCGCAGCCGCCAATTCTTGTCTTGTTTGCGATGTTGCTTGGGAGACTGCCGTCAAGCATCGGGTTGCTGGTAACCTCGGCCGGGATTCCTGCAGCATCCAATTCTTCCAGAACGATATCGCGCAACTCGTCGTCCAGTCCGCCGAGCTGAATTCTTCCATTCGCCTGGGTGTCCGTACAGCCGTGCAAGCTGATACAACGTTGAGCGTTTTCAGCCAACTTCGTGGCTATTGGCTCATCGTAGTGGGAAGCCGTCACATGCAGGTCGCCGTTGCTGGAGGGCAACAACCCTTCAAACAGCCAGAGGTCATGAAATCCAAGACCATCAACTGCGGTCGCCAGCGTAGCCGGATGATAGCCTGCCGTAGCTAGAGCGATCTCGCTTGTGCCGGTCTCAATGCCACCTCCGTGGAGGGCCATGATGATCTTTTGTGTTTCCGTGTTGTCCGTAACCTGTTCTTCCACCAGTTGGCGCCACTCATGACGTAGCCATCTTTTTCCATATGCCATCCCTTCGACGTTGTTCGGATCATCGTACAGAGCAGTCATGGAATCATATTTGTCAGGTCCTCGTGGCATATCACCGATCTCCGTGCAGTCGGCTTGAATGATCGAGAGCCAGTCGGCGTGCGGCTCTTGCTGGCGAATGGTGGACCTCCGGGCACGATAAGGCTGCCGCCCTGACTTCTTCGAGAACGCGTCGCCCAGACCCGACCGGCGATCCGGATCGGACCATTTAGGTCGCAGGTTTCAGTTCGACATTCTTACCCGCCACCCGCCTTCTCGATCATGCGCATGACGGCATGGAGCTCCCTCTCGTAAGTCGGTCCGGTGGCGTAGCCCGCGCGAGCGACTTCGGTTGCGAAGGCGTATGGGTCGTGGCTGACCGTGAACGCCTTGGCGTACCGCTTGTTGCGCGCCAGAAATGAGCCGTGCTCGCTGAACGCGGTGGCAGCGTCGGGATAGACGCGGAACCAGTCGCGCACGACATAGTCGTACTTGCCGTCGGGCCGCGGCGTCACCGAGATCACTTCGGGGAATTTGGCGTCGGGCCGCGACATGACCTCCTTGGTCTTCAGCAACTGCCGCATGTTTTCGGGCATGCTGGCTTTTGCCTTGATACCGAAAAAATTGAAGCCGGGCGCATGCGCACCCCAGCCGGATTCCAGCGCTGCCTGGCCGAGCGTTACCAGGGCGGGTACGCGGCTCGCCGCCTGCGAAGCCCTGGCTGACTCGCCGAACGTGGCGACGAACGCTTTCGGCGCGAGCTTCTTGCCCGGCACGTAGGGCAAGGGCGTCGGCGCAGGAGGCGTAGGAGCGGGGGCGGGCGGCAGCGAGCGGCCACCCAGCGCGGCGCCAATCGCGGTTTTGGTCGCCGCGCCGACGACGCCGTCGGCCTCCAGCCCGCTGCGCGACTGAAACCCACGCACCGCGCGTTCGGTGTTCGAACCAAAATCACCGTCCACTGCCAAATCGTAACCGAGCCCGACAAGGGCGCGCTGCAGGCTGCTCACGCCGTCGCCTTTGCTGCCCCGGCGCAGCGTCGGTCCGAGCATGAATTCGGCGACGCCTTTGAGGCGGTCCACCAGCCCCGGATCGCCTCCCGCTTCGCCCGCGAGCAGGGCTTCCAGGGTGAGGGTCTCGTCGGCTGGAGATTCGCCCTCGCAGGCGGCGCGCACGTCCTCACTGTCGCTGGAATTCTCCTGCCAGTTCTCCTGCCAGTTCTCCTGCCAGTTCTCCTGCCAAGTCTCCTGCCATCCCTCGTCCTCGGCTTCGCTCTGCGCGCCCGGCAGCGGCGCGAGGTCGAGGTGGAAGTGGATGATTAGGGGATGCGGTCCATGCCAGTTGAGCCCCGTCACGCGCTTGTTCTTGTCTTTGCGCGTCGTGCCGACGAAGATCACGTTGCGCTTGCCGGTCTCCCGGTTGATCTCGTCGGCGACCGCGAAATCGTTGTAGATGACCCGCCATTTGGCCGGCATCGCCTTCGCGGTCTCGTTCACCGCGCGCAGCAACCTCAAGGCATCGTCGCGGAGATAGAAACCGCGAGCGTCGCGCCTGTTCAGGAACAGATCGAGCGAATAGCCGCGGTCGTTGAAGCTCCCGCCGCCATGTCCGCGATACGTGCCCGCTCCGAGGCCTGCGCCGTAGCGGCGGCGCAGCTCGGCAAAGAAGCGGACCATGATCGGCGCGACAGGCGCCTTGCCGCTTCCGTCGATCGACGCGTGACTGACCAGCTCCACCCGCTGCGCCGGCGGCCCGAAATCGCCGAGCGAGCCGCCCGATGGCTCGGTGCGGAAGCGCATCTCTTCCTCGCGGCTGATCATCCAGGCGCGGCGGAGAACGTCGTCGGCGTACTTCGTCCCGAAGCGCATGCGGGCGCCCTTCAGCGTATCCTCGTAGTCGCCGCGCAGCGCCGCGCTTCGTTCGTCGGCCGAAGGCTTTCCGCCCGTCCGCCGCGACCACTCCGCAGCCAATCTGGCAATGAAGGCATCGAGATCCTCGTCGACAGGAAGCGGCGCAGGCGGGGTCGGTGCCGGCGGGATGGGAGCAGGTGGAGTAGGTAGCGGCGCGATCTTGCCCCCGAGCGCTGCGGCGATAGCCGCCTTGGTGCGCGGGCCGACCACGCCGTCGGCGGCGAGGCCTGCGCGGGACTGAAAGGCGCGGACCGCTTTTTCCGTTGCAGCGCCAAATCGTCCGTCGATTTCGCCCGCCGAATGGCCGAGTTGCGCCAGCGCGCGCTGCAGCGCTTCGACACCGGCGCCGCCGTTGCCGCGGCGAAGCGTCGGTCCGACCACAAGAGCCGAGGCGCCCTGCAAGAGGTCGGCAGCTCCACCGGCCTCGGTGTCGAATGCGCGCACGCCGACGCCTGCAGGCCATCCTGCATCATCCGATTCCGGTTCGAACCACTCGGCCTCGAATTTTCGGGGCGCCGAGTGAGCGCCGCACCCGCATCCGCATCCTTCGTGCTCGATTTCGTCCTCGGACGATTCAGGCCAGCCCGTGTCGGAGAAGTCTTCGTCGAGCTTGTCGCCAGGAAGGCCTGCTTCCACGTCCCGCCAAGCCAACGATTCCCCGTCGCCTCTCTCGAGATGTGTTTCCGCGCTCGACATCGCATCGAAATCCTCGAAGGCCTCGCCATCCGGGGCGCCGAGCTCGCTCAACAAGGTCGGGAGCAGTTTACCGGGCAGCGCGCAATGGGTGATCGAATTTGGCACGGGGCGCAGCGCCACGGCGCCCGCACTGGCGCGGCCGTCGAATTTGTCGGTCGGAGATTTGGCGCGGTAAACGATGTCCACGCCCAAACCCGGCCGGGCTGCGGCGAGCGTCTTGAACGCCGCGATGGGCGGGCTTCCGTAGGTGGCGTCAAGCACCCACACCTTGACGAGCTTCGCAAGCGCGCCGGTGCCGAGCGCCGTGGATTTGTTCGCGTTGGCGAGCGGATAGAGCACGCCGTAGGCGCGCGAGTGCCCGGAAATGACGAGCCGGCCTATTTGCGTGCCGCTCCGCTCGAGGCGGCGGTCCGTCTCGCCCAGCACTTCGGCAAACAGCGCATTGAGCTGCGCAGGCCGGTCGAGGCCGTGTGCACTCCAGCCTGCGTCGCTCCCAATCTGGAGCTGCGGCACGATCAGCAGCATCGGCCGGCCGCTGTCGGTCACGATCTTGCCGAGCCTGAAGGTCGCCTCCGTCACGATGCCCGCAGGCATGGCTCGCGGCACGCCGCAAGGACTGAGCAACCCGTGGATGTAGAGCAACATGTCCACCGGCCCGCTGCCTCGAACGGCCGCGGCCGGCGCGAATACGGCGATCTTCGTCCCGGTGACGCGGGAGCGGTAGATCCATAACGCGCCGTCAAGATACGGCTTCGTGGACGGAACGACGGCTTCGCTTTCGAACTCGCTCGTGATCGTCGGCTTGCGGCGAAACTCCCAGTGCCATTCCTCGGTCGGCAACTGCTCGAAGCCGTAAGCCGCCGCGTTCTGCTTCAGCCATCCATAGAACCAGCTCCTGCGCCAGGCCGCTCGCGCTGCGTCACTGCTACTGTTGGCAACCTCGAATCCCGCTTTTCTGTTCTGATAGAAGTCGACGGCAATGCCGTTTTGGTGATTGCTGTAGCCTGGCGCCGCAATCCGGCCACCCAGGCCAAAGCCGCCGTAGGCCTTCGACTTCAGCATGTAGGCGGCTGCCGCCTTCGAATGCGGACCTTCGGCAAGAGCTTCGCGGTGCGCGCGTGTCCGGTTGTAGTAGCCCTTGAAATACCTGAGCCACAGCGAGCGCTGGTGCTCGCTGCCGCGATAGCCGCTTGCTGCCGTCAATCGTTTCGTTTGCAGCGCATCTGCATCACCCGCAATCTGAGCCTTCTGCAGATCTGCATTTGCAGCGGCGAGCAGGCGGCCTGCGGCCCGCGCGGTCTCCGGCCGCGTCTTGACGCTGGTGCCGGGGATCGTCTCGACCTGAGTGCTGCTCAGGTCCGGCAGGGGAGCACCCCTGGCCTTGCGGCTGCGGGCGATATGCTCGGCGAGCACATTGTTGCGAAAGGCGATCTGCTCCGCTGTTGCGGTCCACGCCTCGGACTCGAGATATTCGTCCTCACCTTCGTGTTCGTCTTCGGCGCAGCGGCTGGCTCCGGATTCCAGCTCGCGAGCCTCCTCGAGCTCGCGCTCCCAAGGCTCCGAGCTTTCGTCTCGCGCGGCTTCGTTATCCGCGGAAAAGCCATGCGAATCCCACGCCTGGGCTTCAAGCCCGGTGAACGACGTTTCATCGTAATCTTCCGACAGCGAGCCTTCCACCTCCGGCTCGAAGCTCTCGCTCAGCAGGGTCATGCCCTCGACGGCGAAGAAGGCGTAGCTATCCGCGTTGTCCAGAGCCTGCTTCGGGGACAGGGTCGAGTATTTCGGTTCGTGCTCGTAGGCCTGGTCCTTGATGCCGACATAGCGATGCGCGACCTCGTGGATGAGGGTCACCTCCTGCGTGTCGGGCGCCAGCGCGCTGAAGTTGCAGTGCCTCGGCCGGGTGTCGAAGCAGATGTGGACCTTGCCGAAACCGCCGAACAACTGCGTCGTCAGGGCATAGCCGCAGACGGCTCCCTTGCCGTCCGTGGCGCAGTCGGTCTCGCCGCGGAACTTGATTCCATCCTTCAGCGCTATTTCGATCCGCATCAGCCGTGTGACGATGTGACGGAGATCGTCGTGCTTCGTGGTGTGAAAATGCCGCAGCAGCAGCTGCCGCGTGGCTGCGCCCATCTGATCCGGCCGTCCGTACGCGCTGCCGACGAACGAGGCCGCATGCCGCACTGCGCGCAGACACCGTTCGGCGACGTCAAGTAGCAGGTGCTTCTGCGTCGACGTACAGTTCGCGAAGGAGTGGGGTGAGCCCAGTTCTTCCTCCTCGAGGGACTGGGATTCACCCGCACCAGTCCACTCCGCTTCGCCCGAAAAGGCCACGAACGGGTTGTCCTCGAGCGTGGCGAACGCTCCAATTCCGCTGTGGTTCTCCGGCTCGGACGTCTCCGCGAACGGAGCGTCGAGGCCGAGCGGGTCGAGCGATTGGAAATCCTGCGTGGACCCGTGCATCGTCTGCCTCCTGCGTTGACCTCAACGTGCGCCGACGAGCAGCGGCGGCCGGGTCGGCGGCCGCATCTCGATCGGCTTTGCGCGTGTCTTCAGATCCTTGCCAGTTGCGGATGCCCACTCAGTGATGACCCGCCTGCTCGAAGCTCCGATCGGCGAAGCTGCGCCCGGCGGCGAACCGACCGGCGGCTGCTCGAGGTAGAGAACCCACGCCAGTTCAGGTCCGGACACGACGCCGGACTCGACGATGCGCAGGAACCGGGAAAGATCGCCGGCCATCGAGAACAGAGCCGACGACCTGCTGTGCGGTGCGAGCCCAACGCGCTCGCCGATCATCCGCAGACGCTCGTAGGGGCTCGTGGCGTTGGCAACCAGATCCTCGACCACCGGCGTGTTGGCGCTTAGCGTCAATTCGGCCCAGCCGAGGGCCGTTGCCGCGACCAGCTCCTCCCGGCTGAGCAACTGATTTTGCCGCCGGGCGCGCAGTGCAAATCGCAGCGCTTCGGCGATCCTGAAAATCCGATCGTCGTCTGAGGCGTTCACGCCGGATGTGTTGCGAACGTTGGTGATCGCCTGCCACAGTTCAAAAAGGAGTTCCTCGAACACCTGGATGAATGACGCGTTCGCGTGCGTGGCCTTGTCGTAGGTGGGCGGCCGGTTGTCGTCGGTGCCGAATGCCAGGTCGAGGCCGAAGAGCCGCCAGTATGCGTTGCGCCGTACCGCCTCGGGATCGGGACGGATGACACTGGTGGACAGCCACGGGGCAAGCGGATTGGCGGCACCAAACAGCAGCACCTCGGTGATCTCGAGCCAACGCTGGGTCGCGATTGACGGGATGCCCAATCCCTCGCCGGAGCGATACTCCCGGACGACGCGGCGCAGGATCTGGATGGCGCGTGTGTTCTCCAGAACGTAGCTGTAGCCGAGGTGGTCCCATTGCGGGACACCGGCCAACGACGGATCCGGGATGAATGGCGCGAATGCGCCGATGTCGTAGCGGAGGAAGGCCAGCCGGGCCGGGCTGGCCGGCTGCGGATTCGGCGGCGGTCCCCATACGCGAAAGGCGTTCCAGACCTGTTCCATGTGGAGCAACAGATCGAACGGATCGCACATGAGCACTATTGCGGCCGCCGCATCGCGCGACATGTTGGACGGCGGCGCCATCATGCGGTCAATCAGCTGCTGGATCATGACTAATACCTTTCGTTGTCGCGTGGGCGCGGAACGACCTCGCCGATGAATGGAACGGGACGCGTTGGTATCGGCACGGTCGATGCTCCGGACCAGCTCGGCCGCGCCGTGGCTTCGATCATGCTTGCGAGACGCGCGTTCACAGCGCCATCCGTGATCGGAACGCGATGAGGTCCGATCTCCGCCAGCGGTGCGAGCTTGGTGGACAGTTCCTCAAATCCGTTGGTCAGGATGCATTCGATCGCGCTCATCTGCGACAACCGGCTCAGCGCCTGATTCAAGTGGCACAGCTCCTGCTCGCGCTTCGCATCGCGCTCGTGCAGTTCGTTGATGGTCTGCTTGAGGAGGTCGATCTCCTCGTTGCGCGGGTGCCCGTCCGATTGGCGTTTGGCAAGCTCCAGCACGGAGTCGGATCCCGCCGAAGATGAAGGCTTCTTGGCCATGTCGTATTCCTTTCTCAATTCACGCCGCTTCGGCTTGGTTGACGAACCAGCTGCGTGCGCGTTCAATCCACATCGGTGCAGTCTCCGGACATTCGGCCTCGCGCAGGCCGGCGAGTGCGACGATCCGTATTCCCTCGCGCTGCCGCCACGCCGGCGACGTCCAGAGCGCTGCGCCAGCGGTGTGTTCGAGCTCGGCAAGCGCCTGGGGCGAGACGCGTTTTGGATCGACCAGGTCGGTCATCGGCCGGCCGCCGAGCCCCGGTACGGGCGCTGAGAGACACGCTTCTGCGATCCTTGGCATCGCGGCCTTCGAGCGGGCGAGCAGGGGCTGCAGCGTCTCTTCGGCGAGGGCGATCGGATAATGCGCTTCCATGGCCCGTTGCAGGGCATTCCATGGGCCCTTGTCGCCGAAGCAGAGGCGTGACATTGCGCAACCGAGGACTGTGCGAAGCCACCCGATCGGGTGCGGGTCGCCCACCGGCCATTGCAGGATGGTGTCGGCATTGCCGACGACGTCGTAGAGCGCCGCCGTCGAGGCATAGCCGGTGTGAAGAAAGGCAAAGACGTCGGCACCGATCTCGGAGGCCCAGGGTGTCCACATCGCCTGAAGCTTTTCATCGTCCTTCAGCGCGCGCGCTATGGCCGCTCGCACGGAGGGCGTCCAGCCGGTGAGGTGAGCGACCTGATGGCCAGTCTCGTGAAAGAGCGAGGTGGGGCGATAGAGATTGTGGCGCACGATCTTGATGGCCGCGACCGGCATGATGGCCCCGGGCGCCCAGAGGCGGACGCCCGCGCGCAGGATCGATGCGCCGGTTCCCTTGTCCTGGTACACCAGCACTCTTGGCACCGGCTTCCTCGCCCGCTCGAGCACGCCCTGCATGCTCGTGACCGCAAGCCGGTCGAGCGTCGTGAGCGCCTCGCGCAGAGGCGCACTCGTTCGCGAGTTCACGGCATCTCCGAGGAAATCGAGTGTGGTGTCGACCTGGACGTAGCGGCGACGGAAACGCTGGACACCGGTCGAGGCGGCTGGAATGCGGGCCGGATTCTTCCGCGCCTCGGCAACGACCCGCTGCGTCGCCTCACCGAGCTCGATGAGTTCCTCGACGACCGCGTTAATCTGCTGGCGCAGCGGCGCACCGGTGTCGCGTTCGACCGACTTCCAGGCCTCGATCGAAGCAAACTCCTCGGCATCGCGAAACGTGCGAGCGGCCGCCAGCCAGTGGGCGACCTGCCGCTGGAGGTCCGAGGTGACGAGATGCTGGTCGATGTCACGCGTCACTTGCCGCCCCGCCCAGGTGTGACGGAGATGGCGATGCTCGGTGTGCCGCGCAGCGCGGCGCCGGCCGGCGCGGACGCACCGCCGCGCAGCATCCTGCGGATCGCGTCGAGCCCGGGGACCGCGGTGAGGCGGATGCGAACCGTTACACCGGGATCGGGATGTCCGGCTGCGCGCACGAACGCTTCCGCATTGGCTCGCGCCCATTTCGTCAACGCCGGCATCACCCAGGCGCGCAGGCGCTGGCGCAGCTGTGCGGTCAGACCGGGCGGCAGCAGCTTGCCCCTTTGGGCAGCGAAGTCCTCGAAAGTCTCGCCGTCCTCACCATCCTCGCGCAACATCCGGAGAGGAGCCTGGCCGCCGGCGGAGAGTCGCTCCATGTCCTGGTAGGTCCTGGTGAGCGCCTGCAGCAGCGCAAGGCTTCCCTGGCCCTTGCGGATCGCCGCGACGATCTTCTGCGTCTCCGCCTCCGACAAGTAGATGCCGACGGTGATGCGTGCCTGGCGCATATTCACCGACGCCCAGGCACGGCTTGCGCGCAGACGCCTGGCCGCGGCCTGTCCCGCCGGGCCCGCGGGCAAAGTTGGCGGCGCGCCGGCGCCGACCGGCTCCAGAATGTAGAAGCGCTGGCCCGCGGCGATCCGCTGTCGCGAGCGGAGATATGCGGCGGGCACCGCGACGCCGAGCTTCGGTTCACGCAGTAGAACGCCGGCCGCCGCCGGCGTCAGCGGATGGACGTTGGCGGTGTTGATGTAGCCGCGGCCTGCGCCTGCGCCCGACCGGTCGGTGCGCACCATGCGCTGGAGCGTGGTGCCGGGCGCAGACTGATAGATGTGCATGCGCGCGCGGATCGGAAACTGCGCGCCCGCCGCCCGCATCGCCGCGCCGACCGTCGATCCGCCGAAGGTGGGCAGCGTGTCCGCAATCTGCGACGTCAACTGGATATCGGGCGTGCGGTTGTACTTGCGATAGGGCCGGAGGCTACGCGGGCGGCGGCTCACGAAGGTTCCGCCGAGCGACGGGGCCTGCTGCAGCGACGCACGAACGAAGCGAGGCGGGAAATGCGTTGCAACGGCTTGGCTAAACGCTTCTGCGGTCGCGAGCTGGGTCAGCTCTTCGTCCTCGAACACGTAGTCCTCGTTCTCGGCGAACTGGCGGACCGTATCCTCGACGACGCTGGCGAGCGCGACCGGCGCCACCTCGTCGCTGCGCTCGAGCTGCGCCCGGTCCTCGGCCTCGAGCGAGATGAGCCTCAGACCGGTATCTACGATGGCGTTCGACAGAGGCCCTTTGAGCTGCGGTCCTACCCATTTGCCGATCAGCTGGCCGAGATAATTGGCGAGAAAGCCCACCACCTTCGGTCGACCGACGAGGTTGATTCCGAGCCGCAGCGCGCCGAGCAGGGCGGGAACGAATTGCTCGATCGCCGGCGCGAGATCTTCGTCCTCGTCGGCGTCGCGCAGCCGTTCGATCAGTGCGCCGCGGGCTTCGGCGAGCACCTCGAGTTCCCGAGTCTCGATCTCGCTCTCGTCCGTCGCACCGAACGCCTCGCCTTCGAACTCGGCTGCCGCATCGCCCGCCAGTGCCTCCGCGATGGCCGCGTCGAAGGATTCGGCGAGCGATTCCATGTCGGTCAGGTTCGCCGGTGACACCTGAGCTTCGTCGATGCTCTCCTCCGCAGCCTCGGACGTGAATCGGGCGGCGAGCGCGCGTGCGTGCGGCTGCAGAGGTGCCGGCAACCGGCCGATGGCGAAGGACAGGACGCGCCGGAGCAGGGGATTGATCAGGCCGCGCAGCTTGTTCAGAACCGGCCCGAGCAGCGACCCCGCGACCTTGCCGACGCTCTTTGCCACATTGGCGACGGTCTTGACGACGCCCTTGGCTTTCTTGATGAGCTTGCCGATGAACTCCTCGCCGGCCGGCGTCAGCTCTCCGATCAATGGGTCGAATCTCTCCAGCACCTCATCGAGCTGTTGCTCTGAAAGGGAGCCGACGTCCAGGCCGGCCATCCCTGCTTCCAGCGCCTGCAGATACTGTTGCGCCTCGAAGCGCACCGGGGCAAGGTGCGCGTCGGCATAGCGCTCGCGCTCCTGTGCGGACGCCGGCGTCTCGCCGACGAACCGCTCGTCGAGTGCCTGCTCGGTCTCCTCGGCCAGAAACGCAAGCGCTTCGTCGAACGCTTCGTCGCGAAGCTCGGCATAGACTTCGGCCACCAGGCGGTCGGTCTCGGACTGGCTTGCGCCGCCATCGAGCGTCGCTGCGAATGGCGTGAGATTCTCGCTCCACGGAGCGAAGCCGATCGCCGCGCCGTTGCCGGTTTCGGCGAAGGCTTCAGCGAACGGATTTTCCTGCGCGGCGAAGAGATGGGATGACTCTTGTTGATTCAGCATCGCGCGACTCCGGCCTCCTGAACATCTGCGGTGCAGTTGAGCATGACCGCCGTCCGCCGCTGTGTGTGGCGCCGTCGCCTTGCCGTCTTGTTCGCGCGCTCAGTGCGGATTGCTGCCGTGGCCGCGGCGCTTTCCGAGGCGTCCACGCAGCGTCGCAGGATCGTCCGCGGGCAGGACGGCCGTCCCTGCAGACTCCGGAAAAGGACGAGACAGAAGGGAAGGAAGGGAAGGGGAAGCTAGTGCGCGGTGCGTGAGGCGGGACAAATGCCGGCCACGCGCTTCGCCAGCGCCTCATCCGGGGCGACGCCCAGCTCGCAGGCAAGGCGTTTTGCCAGCGAACGGTAGCACTGGACCGCCTGGTAGCGATTGCGCTGGGCGAGATATGCATCGATCAGCGCTTCGGCCGCCGATTCGCGCAGCGGCTCGGCGGCGAGCGCGGCGACTCCCGCCTGTGCTGCCAGCGCGAGATCCCCACACGTCGTCATCATCCGGCAGGCCGCCTCGAGCGCCTCCACCCGCAGCAGGCGAAACGCCTCCTGCGCGGCGATCAGCCACTCCTCATGCCAGCCGGGCAGAACGTCGTTCGATAGCAATACGATGTCCTCGAAGGTAAGCGCTTCGCCCTTGAGGGCACGGGCCGCGATGGCCTGCGCGCGCGAGAAATCGACGTCCGCCGACAGCACCAGCTCGTCGCCCATGGTCTCGATCCAGCCGCGCGGAACGTGCCACAGCGCGCGGCGGAGGTTGGCTCGGCCCGCGTCTTCGGCGAGATCCAGCCAGAGATTGCTGGCGGCTGCGGTGCGCGAGACCGGCCGACCTTGAAGCGCGAGAAAGGCGAGAAGCCGGCGCGCCGGGAGCGAGAGGCGAACCATCGGGTAGACGCCAAGCCGCCCGAGAATGGCGACCTTGCGCTCCACTATCCTCTCACTGATGCCCCCCGTCATGAAGAGCCTTCCTGGTCGCGAGATTATGAACAGTTCGACCGAGCTCTGGCCGGCCGAGTAAAATCTTCTGTTAGGCCGTTCGTATTGCGGCCGGTCCTTAAATTCTCGACACTAGGCTGACAACCGGCGTGGTATGGTACGCCCGCCGCCCATCGTGGGCAACAAATCGGGCTGGAGCCCGAGGCCGGGACTTAGCGACAGATTTAATCGCGTTTTACTGTTCAATGGCGCGGGTGCGTGCGTATGCCGAAAACCGTGGTCGAACACTGTGGCGAACACGAGGCCTGTTGGCAGTTCCGCCGCGCGCGCAGAATTTGCCGCAGATATCGCACATGGGCGTGCCCAGTCCTGTGCACATGTGGACCTCACCACAACTCCGACACGCGTTGATCGAAATCAGGCTCGACGGATTTGCAGCCAGAGCATCCTATGCTCGCGTGAGGGATGCGCGAGGCGGACCAAGAACCCAGACCGAATTCCGACCCGGACAGTCGTCCGATGCAGATGCTTTATCTCTCGATCAGTTCGTACCGTAGCGGTGTTTTCTATCCCGATAGTATGAACTAGTTCATTCTTGAGCCGCAACCAGAAGCTCCACGTCGAGCATAGCGGGTCAAAATGCAATGTTCGGTTGTAAAAATGAAGCGGCGCACGCATCTGACAAGAGTACTGCCTTGACCGTCTGAGACGCGGCTGTTCACGCCAGCTATCTGCCTTCGCTGCAGCAAAGGCGAGCAAGGGGCGGCCGACTGTTATCCTGGCGAAGACCAGCTCCTGTCCCATCAGCGAAGTTGCACCTCCGCGGCCGGTAGCCCGCTCGTTGAGCCAGAGCCGGACCAGATTTGCTCAACCTGAATTCTTCGCGTTTTTGACCCATCTGCGACATAAGCTGTATCGCAATCCCGCAGCACAGCAGTCCCTGCCGTATCGAGGTGTGCTATCCTTCAGAAGCACGGGAGGGACCGGGCAATGAACCGACGCTGGTTCATGACGATGCTCGGCGGCGCGGCCGCGTGGCGCGCGCGCAGCAAGCCCCAAAGATTTATCGGATAGGCTGGTTGAGCCCGGGATCGGGGATCTATCCTAGTACCGACTATAGCAATGAGCTAAACGGAGCTTTCACTGAGGGCCTCCGCCAGTTGGGCTGGATTGAAGGGCAAAACTTCATCTTTGAGCGTCGATACGCCGAATGGCTCGACCGAATGCCTGAGCTAGCGAAGGAGCTTGTGAATCTCGAGGTGGATGTGATTGTAGCAGGGGGAACGCAAGCGCCGCTTGCTGCCAAGAGTGTCACCGCAACAATCCCCATCGTCATGACAGGCGCGGGCGACCCGCTAGGAAGTGGTCTCGTCGCCAGTTTGGCGCGGCCAGGCGGAAACGTGACCGGACTGAGTCTCATGGTGCCGGACCTGGGCGGGAAACGACTGGAAATGCTCAGCGAGTTTGCCCCTAGTACCTCTCGCGTGGCAGTCATTTGGAATGCGGCGAATCCTTATTCAGCACGCGTCTTCGGCGAAACCAAAGAGGTGGCCCAGAGATTGGGGCTTGAGGTTCAATCCATCGATGTGCGAGTTCCCGCTGACTTCGACTACGCGCTCGAAGCCGTCACGGAGCAGCGCGCGAATGCTCTGGTTGCGGTAGAGGAACCTCTAACCATCACCTATCGTAAAAAGATTGTGGATTTCGCGGCCAAGAACCGGCTCCCGACGATCTACGGACTGCGCGTATTTGCGGATGATGGTGGGCTCATTGCCTATGGAGCAGATCTTGCTGATTTAAGTTGGCGTGCTGCTGGCTATGTCGACAAGATCTTTAAAGGCGCAAAACCCGCCGATCTCCCCGTTCAGCAGCCGGCGAAGTTTGAACTGGTGATCAATCTCAAGGCCGCCAAGGCGCTCGGCCTCGACATGCCGCCGACGCTGCTCGCCCGCGCCGACGAAGTGATCGAATAGTGGGGCGGTTTGCTGCGATTGCTTACAGCCGCTTTTGGCCCATGCCGCCGCATCGCACGGCCGAGGATATGTCGGCTGTCAGGGGTGGACCCGACCTAACTTAAACGGGGCCAAACCGACGCGATTGACCCTAAGCGGACTTGGGCGACGGTCAGTGGCCTGCTTTGTATTTGCGAGTGGCTCAATTTGAGTTACCGAAAGAATAATTACTTCTCGCTGCGTATCAAAAGATACATAACCAAACCCGGGGCTGTGTCATTATCCCTTCATCACGGACCGGACCTTGGCTTTTATCCGTGACGAGAACGCCGATTGCGCTCCCGCCTTCCTCCAATGGAAAGGAGCGCGTTATGACGATCATTCGTCGTCGTCGTTTCAAACAAACTAAGTCACTAAAAGTACGGCTTCTCGAAGAGGCTCACAAGCTCTTGGAGGAGGCTAGGTTGCTGCCACACGGACCGGTGCGCGACGCGGCATTAAGAAGAGCGAGGCAAGCAGAGACAGCCGCTCACATGGACGATTGGCTTAACTCGCCCGGCCTACAGCCGCCGAAGAAGGACGATCTCCCGGGGCCGAAGTAAGGCCGTCTCAGTTCGCGGCCTCTTTCATTGGTTGTCCCTCACTTCCGCTTGTGGCCCGGAACTGACCGTCTGCGGCCTCGGGCCAACGTCGCCATGTGATCCTGAGGCGAAGCCGAGGATTCGCCCGTCTTCTACTTTGCATCAACAAGCCGACCACTTACCAACGGACCGCTACCTACGGTGCGGCGCGCATCGCGATCCTGCCTCCATCGACCACTCGGTCGCTGGGATGCAGAACTACCTGGTCCCCCGCAGCCAGCCCGGAGAGCACCTCGGCCACTTGGTTGTTGCGGTGACCGATGCTGACCAGCACGGTTTTGGCGCGACCGTTCTCATCGGCGAAAACAGCCCACTGATCGCCTTTCCTGAACAAGGCGCTCACCGGCACAGTCAGAGCGTCCGAAGCGCTCCAGGTGGTGACGTGGACGACGACCCGGTAGTCGTGGCCGAGCGATGCCCACGCCTCGGGCGGATCCACGAAGTCGATGGTTACCCGAACTCGCTGTTCTTCGATGCCCAGGGCCGAGACCTTCGGGAAGCCGGCCGGGTCCACACGGACCACCTTTCCCTTGATCGGCTGGCCGCCCAGCCGTCGATCCGGACGGGGGCGCCGACCCTGACCTGGACGGCATCGGTCCAGAGCAGGTCTGCCACAACCTCCAGATCAAGTGGGTTGCCAATGTCGACGAGGGGCGTCCCGGGAAGGACGGTCGCCTCGCTGTCCTGGGCAATCTTCAGTACCCGTCCGTTCGCCGGCGCGAGCACCCGGACGCAGCAGGTCGGCTCCGCAGAGGGCACGGCGTTGGCCGGATCCATCAATCGAGCTGCCAAGCTGGTCCGCACCGCGCGGCGCATCTCGACCTGGGCCTTGGCGCTCGCCAGATTGGCTTCGCTGGTCGCCACCTCGAACTTCGCCTTGTCGAACGCCTGTGCCGAGGTGGACTGCGTCCGCAACAGCGCTTGCGCCCGTTGAAACTCCGTCTTGGAAAAATTCAGTGCGGCCTGGATCCGTTGCACCTCTGCCTCCTGCTGCTGAATGGCCGCGTCGGCGGCAAGCACCTCGGCCTGAAGCTGGTCCCGCGAACGCACGTCGATGAAACCGGGCAGCGCCGGCTGCATCAGGGCCATGACCGTCTCGTTGGCGACGACTTCGTCGCCAACGTGTAGCGAAGGTCCCTTCTCGCCCATCGGATGCGAGATCCTCAGGACCTTCCCCGCGATCGGGGCCGAGACCGTGTAGACATGGGCACATCGGTCTTCCCGTCGTCGTCCGCCGTGACTTCGATAGGCCCCTTCCCGACGATCGCGAGGTCCACCAAAACAGGCCGGGGCCAGGCGAACCGGGCCAGTCCTCCCGCGACCGCAGCTAGAATCGCGGCGCCGATGATGCGTTTGATCCACTGTGCCGGCATGGCTAGTCTCGCGTCTTGAGGACCGCGACCACGTCCAGGTTGTCGATGCGTTGGCGGATGACGGCCGCGGAGGCGATGGCCGCCAGCACCACGACGGATGTGGCGACCACATAGGTCGAATGCTCGACGACCAGGCGGACGCGCATCAGTTCACCGGCAAGGTTCGTCTTCATGACCCAGGCGAGCCCGTAGCCCATCAACCAGCCAGGCGGTTGCGCGATCAGGGTGAGGATCGCGAGCTCCAGCAAGAGGATGCGCAGCACCTCGCCCCGCGTGAAGCCGAGCACACGCAGGCTGGCCCCGGAATGTCTGGAGGATTGGGTAAGCGAGGACAACTCGGTCCATGTGATCGATGTGTTCGTCGAGGCGCTCGACCTGCATGGACTGGGGTTTGAGCGTGTGATCGCCAAGGGGACGCCCGGCCCTCCTATCATCCGGCAGTTCTTCTGAAGCTTTACATCTATGGTTATCTCAATCGGGTGCAATCCAGTCGCCGCCTGGAACGTGAGGCTTGCCGCAATATCGAGGTGATGTGGCTGATCGGCCGCCTGGCTCCCGATCATAAGACGATCGCCGATTTCCGGAAGGACAATGGTGCGGCGATCCGGAAGGTTTGTGCGAAGTTCATTGCACTATGCCGGCAAATGGGCCTGTTGCAGACCCCAAGCGTCGCGATCGACGGTAGCAAGTTCAAGGCGGTGAGCAACCGCGACCGCAACTTCACGCATGCCAAGATGGCGAGGCGGATGGCGCAGATCGAGGAAAGCGTCGGTCGATATCTGCGTCAACTCGATAGCGCCGATCGGCAGGAGCCATCAGAAGCGATCAGCGCCAAGACGACGAGGATCAAGGAAAAGATCGCTCGGCTGAAGCAGGAGATGAGCCGCCTGGAACTGCTTGATGCGCAGATGCGCAACACGCCGGGTCAACAGATATCGCTCACCGATCCGGATGCCCGTTCGATGGCCACCAGTGGACGCGGATCGGGTGTCGTCGGGTACAATGTCCAGGTCGCGGTGGACACCGAACACCATCTAATTGTTACGCACGAGGTCATAAACGTTGGCAACGTCGTGGGCAGCTTGCTCGGATGTCGAAGCAAGCCAAAGAAGTGCTCGAAGCGGACAAACTCGAGGCGGTCGCCGACCGTGGCTACTTCGACGGAGAAGAGATATTGGCCTGCGAGAAGGCTGGCGTTGCAGTCACCTTGCCCAAGCCCATGACGTCGAACGCCAAGGCGGAGGGCCGGTTCGGCAAACAGGACTTCGCCTACCTGCCTGATGAGGACGTCTACCGCTGCCCATCCGGCCAGCTGCTGCCCTATCACTACACCAACATCGAGCATGGAATGACGCTGCGCCGTTACTGGTCGACAGCAGCGTGCCAAGGCTGCGCGATCAAGAGCCAATGTACGCCCTCAAAGGAGCGTCGCATCACGCGTTGGGAGCATGAGCATGTGGTCGAGGAGGTTCAGAGACGGCTCGATTCCAACCCAGACGCCATGCGGACGCGGCGCGAGACGGTCGAGCATCCCTTCGGCACGATCAAAGCCCGTATGGGTGCGACCCACTTCTTGATGAAGCGCCTGCGGAATGTCGCCGCCGAGATGGCGCTGCATGTTCTCGCCTATAATCTCACACGAGTGATGAACATCATCGGCAAGCCGAGCCTGATTGCAGCCATCCGCGCCACCTGAAGAGCGGAAAGTGCGCCCAAAAGCGCAATACTGCCTCGCGATCCCCCCTTTGGCCGTCATTGGACGATCCGACGCGAGAACATCAGCCGCCTGCAGTGATTGGCGACCACGGCCGCGTGCCGACCATCCGTTTGCACACAACCAAGACCCATAGCTGACGTAGGCCGGCTCTCCGGCGCGACCTGCTCCTATCGCTTTTGCCCGCTAGGGTGAGGAAGCGACCTAACCGTTCCCCCGTAGGAGCGCGGAACACTTGGACTGAATGTACATTAATCAACATGAACGACCAATTCAGGAAATTGGCGTCATGGGTATCGAACGTATGCACTCGCCTCATTACTGGGAGATGCGAGCGGAGGAGTTTCGGACGAAGGCGGACAACTGCGAGCATCCTGAGACAAGGAAAAGCTTGCGTAAGGTCGCTAAGACCTATGAGGAGCTCGCCCGCCGCGCGGAGCAGGTCCGCACCCTCCGAGATGTAGCAGAGCAGCCAGTTAGGAACTGCGGCAACTAGTGCGGCACTGCCTGTCTCGCCGCGCATTGTTGGCAGAAGGGCCGACTCGCTGGATTGGCAGTCTTGATGGTGCGGCCGTGTAGTTGCCGCTGTTTAAAGGTGTGGCAGGGAAGCTTGCGCTATCATGGCCGGATGAAGGGAAGAACCTGATCATTGACTACCGATCGCCTGTCGCGATTCAGACGTAGTCCCCGAGCGTCAGGTGCAAGGCGCAGGAAAGGCTCGCCGATGCACACTACCTGTTACACCAGTCCTGACGCTCTTGGATGGCGAGTTCCACCTTGGTGGCGAGCCCCAATAGGTTCGAGGAGAGATCAGCAAACAACTCCTTCTTCGATTGGTCGGCTGCGTGGCGTCTGCTGATAACCGCGCACTCCTCCGCTTCCGTGAGGAGTTTTTCTAGGTGGATTCGCATGTCGTGCATGGCTGTACCCTTGCGGCACTAACGTGCTGGCGCGCCACCGTGTCGCGGAACTGACGTCCCTCAATCTTCAATGGGCCGCCGGGTTGGTCGTTCCTAAAGCGAATGTGGGTATTGGCCAATTCGGCTACTTTTGAGTAGTTCCTGGATAGTTGCGTGTGGACGAAATAAACCGTTGGCCTTGTCACCTTCCTAGCCGCACTTTGTTCCATCACCGACTGGTCCGACACCTCTATCGGTGTGTGAACGCCAGTTGCGCTCCGCCTAACTCACCAATGGAGCAGCGCCATGATAGAGCGCCGTCGGTTCAAGCAGACCCAATCTCTCGACGAACGGCTTCACCAGGAAGCCAATCGACTGCGCGAGGAGGTGAAGTCTCTGCCGCGCGGCCCCGAGCGCGAGCAAGTTCTGCGGAAGGCCCGCCAGGCCGAAACCGCTTCGCATATGAGCGAGTGGTTGACGTCGCCCAGCAAACTCCGTCAGAAGGCGCGTACTGGTTTGGAAAACGCCAAGCGCTTTCAGGACAAGGCCGCCGAAGCTTTACAGATGGCCGATCAAGTCGGCAATGAGTCTAGGCGCGAAACATTACAACATATCGCCAAGAGCTAGACATCAGCCTTCGTGGTCGGCGATTATAAAAGTGAGATTGAATTGGTTGACCGGGCGGTTGCGCTCAACCCAAATTCATTTGTGGCATGGAGTTGCAGAGGCCAAGTCTTCAGAATACTCGGCTCGTGCACAAGGATAGCCGCCAAGAAAGCAAGCCGAACCGTCGAAAGAGGTGCGAGGAAAAACTCGGCGCTCCAGCACTCCAATGGATTTCTGGGAAGGAAGAGTTGGCAGCCGGTTGGCCGGCGGCGTAGGAGCAGTCGGTCGAAACTGAGATGTCTGTTGGGACGACATGGCAGATCGGTTCGTCCTGTCGAATACGGGAAAAACTGGCAAAAGTTCCCATTGAGCGCGAAAGTGGGGAGCTTGATGTGGAACCTGCTGGGCGAGGAGGGGCTGCCCGGTAATGGCAAAGCAGACCCGGCATCGACGGCTTTGCACCTGAATGCCGACCTGAAGCGGGTCATCTTTCGCTAGCTTCTTAGCTGCTGTTCGTGTCAGCACCCCGAGCCTACCCATGGCGCCAACAGCAATTCGACACCTGCCGGAGCCGCCGTTCTGCTCGAACTCGGCGAAGGACAATCGGGAGGTGCACGCTAACGGGCATTCGAGCGGCGGTGCTGCAAGGGGTTTGCAGTTGAGGCCTGCGACTTTTTAGGAACGTCGCATCCAAAAGCAAGTTGCGGGATCAAACAGGCTTCAAGGATAATGTCATGGCCAACTCTCCCGAAATGGTTCGTTCAAGCCACCGCACGCCCCCTCAGACGAGCGAGGTCGTTCCCGCTGACGAAATTCGCACAATCATGTTGAACCAGGTCGCGTGGGGCGCCGTTTTCGCGGGTGCAGCCATCGCCCTTGTCATACAGATTATCCTGAACATGATCGGTCTGGGCGTAGGTTTGTCGACTGTCGACGTTGGGGAGGGTAGTACGCCCAGCGCAAGCTCGATGTCGGTTGGTGCTGGTATCTGGTTCGTAGTTTCTGGAATTGTGGCTGCAGCGCTAGGGGGCTACATAGCCGGTCGGCTTTCTGGCAAGGCGTCGGCTTCAACGACGGCTTATCATGGACTGATGTCATGGGCCGTCTCGACGCTGGCAGTAATGTATCTGCTTTCTTCCGCCGCTTCCGGCATCGCTGGTGGCGCTCTCAGCACAGCGTCCTCCGCTTTGGGCGGAGCGGGCAAAGCGCTTGGAGGGTCGGTACAAACGGCAGTTCAGACGGCGGCGCCTACGCTGAACAATGTTAGCGATCCGATGGCTGCCATCGAAAGCAAAGTTAGAGGCGCCTCGGGAGGGCAAGATCCCGCTGCGCTTTGTGATGCCGCGGCCACAGCCGTCCGCGCGGCGCTAACGGGTGACGCTTCTCAGCAGGCAGCGGCTAACGACACGGCCGCCGAGGCTCTAGCCAAGGCGCAGAATATATCACAAGACGAAGCAAAGGCGCAGATCAGTCAGTACCAGCAACAATATAAAGAAGCGGTAGCCAAGACGAAGGAGCAGGCAAAGCAGGCGGCGGACACAGCGGCCAAGCGCGTCTCGCAAGGTGCATTGTTCGCGGCGGTGGCTTTGTTACTGGGCGCCTTGGCCGCGTTCTTTCCAGGGCAAGCCGGTGCCGTGAATCCAACAGTGTCGGCGCAAGTCGCCCGGCATTGACAACACGGACCGAAAAATTGACCTCAGCTCTCGACCAAGTTTAGCTGACCGAAAGTCG
This sequence comes from Bradyrhizobium sp. USDA 336, assembly GCF_044908355.1. Lineage (NCBI taxonomy): Bacteria > Pseudomonadati > Pseudomonadota > Alphaproteobacteria > Hyphomicrobiales > Nitrobacteraceae > Bradyrhizobium > Bradyrhizobium sp. USDA 336. Next base: position 8,045,309 of record NZ_JBIYDC010000002.1, read on the forward strand.
TCGTTCAGCCCTTTGTCCCTCGTTGAAACGCAGGCGACCTATCATGCATCATCGCTGGCAGATGATCAGGAAGGTCGCCGCGGACGAGCGGCTCCAAATGATCGTCTTGGCGGCCATTGCTTCATTTGCGGCATGGATCGTCACGGAATCGCTCCGAGCTTTGCTGGACTAGGACCAGGCGCTCGAAGAGCGCTCTAAGAGCTCCGATGGAAAAAGCGCAGGCGAGAAACAAAAGGACTAAATTCGCCAACAAACCGGTCGCGGCTCGCCTCCACAATGACTGCGCGGCCTTCGGGCGGCTCGCCATGTGAAGCGCGCTTAGACACCTGCGGGAGAATGCCGGCAGACTCCCCGGACCTTTCCCTCATTTGGTGTCCGCTTCTGGCCGCTGAGCAGACGTTTCCGGGCTGGTCGGCTGACCGCCGCTTTTGACCGAAGGCGAAGTCGCCGCCGTCTATTTGCATATCCGTCAATGGGGATCTGAGCCGGCTCATTGCACTCGCGGCGAGTCTTTCCGTTGATGAGTGCAGCCCTCCGCCTATTATCCAATGCGTCGTTAAGGGAGCCGACCGGTCATACGTCTGGCGGCAGTGATAGCATTATTGCCTCATCAGTCATTCACGCCAACGTCCGTAAAAAGGAAGCCGGCCGGCGTCCTGGTAAAGACGAAGATGAGCTGGCCGCAGAAGACGGAGTAATAGTCATTGTTCTCCTGATCGCGATCGTAGAAGGCTTTGCCGCGCTGGATACACGCGCGATTTTTCGCCGTGAACGAGGTCGGATAGGTCTTGGCACGAAATTGCGCGGCGGCGCGAATTCCGCTGTCGTTCATGAACGGCAATCGTGTCATACTAGCGACGGCGGCGGAATCGTTTGTCCTCAGCGCCGCGCGAAACTTCTCGATGAAATCATCGAATTCCTTCTGTAAGGCAGGAGAAGCGACGGCGTTCTTCGGCGTCGCGGCGACGGCTGGAGCAAGGTTCACGAGGGCGGTTGCAAGCATAACTCTCAGCAAAAATTGCACGGGTCGGCTCCGTCCATCTACCAATCAAAGGTGTTCCGAATCCATGGTGTTCTGTCGCGTCAAGGACCTTCTGGTTCACCAGCGCAGCGTTGACCCGCCCAAGCGTGGAGCGACAGCATTCGCCGGAGCATGCGCTGGCATGTTCTGCCGCCTATTTAAGGCAGAAATTGCCCGTTCCTGACCCTAGTTCAAAGCGTCGCCACGCTGCTTCCCGCAATGATCCGAAACAGGCGATGCGAGCGGGCCTAAGCAGCTCTTAAGCTTAGTGAGCGTTATTCTGAGTGGAGCTACTTGACAATGGAAAGCGTTTGACTGGCCGAGGACGGCTAAGTGAGCTGATCAAGGCCATCGGCTATTATCTGCAGACCCGCGCCTCTAGGCCCGGTAAGCGCTTTGGCCGCGGAGGCATTCAGGTCGGCGGTAATGGCAATCGCATATTTCGAGAGCTTTTGTATCGCGCAGCGGACGCATCGTCGCTACGATGGCGGCTTGTCATACCGTCTATAGGAACCAAGACAATCGGATCCTATTGAGATGAATTCTCCATGGGATCGCTCGCTGTTTTCGGTGGAGCTGATTCCAGGAGCGGGTTTTTGGAACTCAGGAAGGAAACTACACGGAGGCCCCAATGTCTGACGTCGCGCCAACGTCGCCCATGCAGTATCTCGACAGGGCCACCCGAGCGTTGCGGGAGATCGGAATTGCGCCGCCCCAGCCGATCGAGGCTCCAATTGCCGGGTTGCTAGAAAAAATCTCCGCTCTCGATGCGGACCGAATCGTAATCATCGCTCGTACTCTGGGTCAGACCAGTGTGTTCAACGAGGTGGTCCGCGAGCAGGTTCAGGCGATGGAGATCGGCGAACGTTACCGTCAGATCACCGACTCTTTCAATTCCATTCGCGACGACACCAAGAAGATGGTGGACCAGCTCGCGGATCAGAAGATCGATCTGTTCGAGCGCATCAATAACGTTTGGATGAAGCTGTCGCGCGGGGATGTCGCTGATCGCTTCGATGAGATCAGAAAAGTCTATCTTGACGTCACTCGCTCAACCAAGGACCAGATCCAGCGCGAGCAGATCATCCTTGACTCCTACCGTGATTTCCGCGGCGCGCTGAAACATGCCGAGGTCATGGCCCTGGAGGTGCTTAAGACCGCTGAGCAAAAACTCAAGGGCGCTCAGGTCGAATTGCAGAAGGCGGCCGACGCCGTGGCCAACTTCACAGGACAGGAGGTATCTGAACGCGCACGGCTAGAGCTTGCCCGTGACGAGCAACTCCGACGTACCCAGGACGAGGAGAAACGCTATCAGATCGCCAAAGACCTCTCGGACAATCTGACAATCGGATACAACACTTCTGAAGTGGTGATGGCTCGGCTCATGCAGATGACCAGCGCGAAGGAGCGCGTCTACGCGCAGGCGGTCACGTTTTTCTCGACCAACGACTCCGTCTTCACGGCTCTGAAAGCCTCGTTCACGGGCATGTTCGGCCTGAATGAGTCGACACAGACCCTCAACGAAATGAAAGAGGGCGTGTCCCGCAGCCTGGAAGTGCTGGCCGAAATCGGCGATCAGGTCGGAGAAGCTGCCATCAAGGCGGGCTACGGGCCGACGATCCGCGCGGATGCGGTCAAGAAGCTCGTTGACTCCGTTATCACCTTCCAGGAGCGCTCCCAAGAAATCATTGGTGAGATGCGACGGCTTGCGACTCAAAACTCGGCGGAGATTCGAGATGCGGTTGAGGACGGCAAGCGCCGCATCGCTCGTCTAGTAGCGGAAGGACAGGCGTTGCCAGTAGATGGCTGATCAAGCTGCATCTATCGCGCAGGAGAAAGCCCCTGCGAGCCTCAATGATTTGATGCTCGCAATGGATGTCGTGGACACGCTGCGCCACCAAGACAATCTCGTCAGCCGCGAGCTCAGCGAAGAGCAGCGGGACGCCCAACTTCTGAAGCGACTTCGTGAGATCTATCTAGGGCAGGGCATCGAGGTCCCTGACCGTATTCTGGTCGAGGGTGTGCAGGCCCTCAAAGAACAGCGCTTCGTCTATACTCCCCCTCCGCCAAGCTTCGCCCGCACGATGGCGCTTGCCTGGGTCGATCGTGGTCGCATCGGTCGCCGTTTACTGACCTTACTGGCGATAGTGGCGTTCGGCTGGGGCGCATACCACTTCGGCATCGTCGAGCCGGCACAGCGGCGGGTCGCCCAGGAGCAGGCCCAAGCGGAGCGCAACAGGGTCGATTTGGCCGAGAGGCTGCCGGCAGCCCTGGAGCAGGAGCACGAGGATGTCCTCCGCGAAGCGAAAGTCGCTACGGCGCGCGAGAAGGCCGCTGGGCTTCTTGCTGATGGAAAGGCAGCCATTGCCCGCGGCGACGCCGATGCAGCACGGCGGGCTGTTAACGATCTGGAGGCGTTGCATCGGGATCTGCGCCGCGAGTATGTCCTGCGTATTGTCTCGCGACCGGGCGAGCCCACCGGTGTTTGGCGCGTCCCGCAACGCAATCCCACAGGCCGCAACTACTATCTGATCGTTGAACCCCTCACGCCCGATGGCCGCGTTCTCAAGCTACCCGTGACGAGCGAAGAGGATGGCCGGACCGTGGAGGCCTCGAAATGGGGCGTGCGTGTGAGTGAGGCGACGGCCATGCGCGTGCAGCAAGACAAGAAACGATGACGGAATCGTGCAGCAGAATAGCCTTGGCGAAAAGCGCCGAGGCCATCTCGATGTGGATTACAAGTTGCCGGTTCTGGGCGGCGCGATCACACAATGGTAAGGCCATGATATCCGGAAGGCAGGCGCTTGCCCAGATCGAACAGTTCATTCAGAGAGTTCGCCAACAGGAGGCGCAACTCGAGCAAGCTTATGCGAAGGCCACGAAGGACGTCGGCCGCCTGCGTGTCCAGCGCACGGAAGCGTTCCGCGAACTCGCACGGCTAAAGCTCGACGCCATCAGGCAGAACCAGGTCGTTGGCGAGCTGGATAGCGCAGAGCGGGAGGCGATCAGCCTGCTTCACAGCCGGCAGCAGGCCTTGCAGCAGCTGACGGAGCGGCGGCACGAGGCCGAGCAACGGGTGCAGCAAGCGGAGGCTGAGCGGCAGGCCGCCCTGGACGATCTGCAACGTGCCTTGGCCGGCGCGGAGACGATTCGCAAAGACGTCGAGGCCAAGATCAGTATCAACACTGAATGGATTGCCCAGCGGGCGCGAGTTGAGGAGATCACCGGGCAAGTCCAGCAGGCTGAGAAGAAGGCCATCCAAGCGGAAGCCGATCGGGACGAAAAGCGTCGTCCTTACGAAGCCGATCCGCTATTCATGTATCTCTGGCGCCGGAAGTTCGGGACCGCCGCCTACCGAGCCAACCCGTTCACCCGCTACATGGATCGAATGGTGGCCGGCGTCGTGGGTTATGACAGGTTACGAGTCAACTATGCCCTGCTCAACGAAATCCCCGTGCGGCTACGCGAGCACTCCAAGCGAATTGCTGAGAGGTTGCGCGAGGAACGATCCGATCTAAAAGTTTTGGAGCGCAACGCACTTGTCCAGTCCGGCTTTGAGGCCGCCGAAACTGAAGTTGCCAAGGGAAGGGATGCGGTAGCACATCGCGAAGCCCATCTCCAACAGGCGCGGGAAGCTCTCGCTGCTCAGGACCGAAGTTTCGATGCATCGATCCTCCAGGGGGATGCCCCTTATCGTGATGCGGTCGACCTGCTGGCAGCCGCCGATCAGCGCGAAGATCTGCAGGAACTCTACAGGGAGGCTGTTCAAACTCCGACGCCCAAGGATGAGGAGATCGTCAGGCGTATCCAATCTACGGACGAGCTAATGAATTCAGCGTTACGCCAAGCAGCAGACTCCCACCAGCGGCTCAAGGAACTCGCCCGGCGCCGCGAGACGGTCGAACAGGAATGGGAGCAACTACGGCATCAAGGCTACGACACCCCTTACGGCACGTTCAGTAACGAGGCGTCACTCGGAAACGTGCTTGGCGGCATCCTGACTGGGGTTATTGGGAGTGCGGTGCTGGGGCAAGTTCTACGTGATGGCTTCCATCGTGGGCCCAGCCCATGGGACTCGGGTTTCGGGGGAGGGTTGCCGATTCCGCCTCCAGACGGTTTCGGGACCGGAGGATCCTTCGGGGGCGGAGACTTCAGAACGGGTGGATCATTCTGATCCCCCTATGCAGACTCTACCTGTATAAACAAGCATATGCTCCGCCACTATGGTCGGAGTTTAACCGATGAGCAGAAGCGAGTCCGAGTCAATCGGTGGTGCGGGATGAGCGAGTTATCAGGCGCTTTCGACGGCCTCTTCAAGAGCGAATTTTCGCGGGGAGCCTGAGTTCATCCCAGCCAAGCCCGGGAACGATACGAAGCGAGTACGGCTGTGTTCTGCTCAACAAAGAGATAAGTATCGCAAACGTGTGTGCACTCGAAGCGATCAGTCCGGAAAAGATCGAACGTGCGGCAATCTCCTCGTTGGTATGAATGGGCAGCGGATCGAATTTTTGGGCAAATTCGATGATCTCGTTCTTTGTGACGTGGTAAGGGCCAGCCGTACGCAGTTTGCCAACCTCCGCCTCCTCGAAATACAAGATGGCCATTGGCGCCCCCCTGAAGGCCGTCTGGCTGATAATGCGACAGCTTAACCTTTCGGCCATCCAAAGTCAGCAGGTCTGCATATGGCCCGAATGCGAAGTGGCGGCACGGCCTGACGGCGTCTGCTCAGCGGAGCATACCGGACCAGATTTGCTCAGCCCGAGCTCTTCTCAGTCTGACCCTGGCGGACTTCAATGTCCTGAGCAAGTGGGACGATGCGTCCGCATTTGCACAGTTTAACGCGGCTAGGCCCTCAGCGCGCGGTTCAAAGTCAAACTGCTTGCGGGCGACACCCTTTCAAGGCTGTAACAGCGAGAGGAGGCGTTGTCGGTCCTGATCAAGAATACGTTGGGCTCTGCGCATTGTGTCCAGCTCTGCTTCAGCGGCTGTGCTATCCTTTTCTCCTTCAACTACATCGCGCTCGACCTGCCTCAACGCACCATAGACGAAGGTCTTGTCCATCAGTGTGCTCAGCTGGCGGGGCCCATCTCTTCTTCTTCGATCAACCTCAGCGCGGCCTCAACGGTCCGCTCGCAGCCACTTTTACGCCGAAGCCGATCTCATGCGCCGTACCGGACTAAAGTTTGCGATAAAGTTAAGAACGATGCGTTGATGCTCGCGTTGGGCGCATGTCCATAGAGGAGGCAACCATGCAAGGACAATGCGTAGTAGCAGTATACAGCTCCCGCAACGATGCAGAGCAAGCGTACCGAGCTTTGGTCGGTTCAGGGGTTCCAGCGGATCATGTGAGAGTGAGCAATCAACATCACAATCTTCGATCAGCGATAGAGTAAGCGCGAGCTTCGGATGGAGAAAGTTTCTGGGACTGGCTGTTTGGAAGCGATGTGCCGGATGACGAGCGCCGTCTCTATGAAAACCACATGCAAAGAGGTGGTGCCGCGTTGTCGGTGTTAGTAGATGCTCCGAGCATGGCCGATCTCGAACGTATTGAAGGTGTGCTGCAAGAGTACAATCCAGTCGAGATTCACGAAGAAAACAGCGATGGCACGGCAGCGGTCGGAAGCGGAGCATCAGGAAGCGCGGTAAGGCAAGAAGGATATGTCTCTCAAGGCGTCGAACGCGAAAAGGTCATCCCTCTTCCGGAAGAAGAACTGAAGGTTGGCAAACGGGCTACCGAGACCGTCAAACACATAAAAACTTACGTAGTCGAGGAGCCCGTGCAAAAGGACGTGCGACTGCGCGATGAGAGAACCGTGGTCGAGCGCCGTCCAGCCACGGGAGTTGCGACGGGACAACCCCTGGAGCGCGAGTACGCAGTGCGAGAACTGCACGAGGAGCCCGTGGTCCAGAAGGATGTTCGAGCCGGCGAAGAACTAGTGGTGCGCAAAGAAGCGACAGAACTTACCGAGAGAGTTGCCGATACGGTGAAGAAAACGAGGGCGGACATCGACAAGGCTGAGCGCTGAGTTGAGTCCTCGCCGATGGAGGGCCAGCACTCGTGTGAGGGCGGGTCAACATCCGCCCTCACTTACTCGGTCTTTAAACCGCGTGCCACAACTACACGCTGTGCTGGATTCCTCTAGTGATCTAGGCCTGCAAAGGCCGCTGCCGTGTGCGGGAACATTACGATTACCTGCCTCGGGTCACAAGTGAACACAGCAATCTTGCCGACTGGGACTAGCCTTCAAGTGCATGGCGCTCCTCAGCGCCAGCCGTCGGACCGCCTTGGCCCCGCACTTGTCCCCTCCAGCCCCTAGGGGCCAAGGCTGGCCCGAGGGGCTTTGCAGCATCAGGGTGAGAGCCTGCCATCCCGATCGTTAGGAGCGAGGGCGCGCCAATTGGGAAATGCAAGACCTCAGAATCGCACAGCAGCTCAGCAAAGCAGCGGATGGGTAGCGCCCACACTGCGCTTCACATTGATCCAACCTCAACGGCGTGGCTCCCCGGATGGCGGCGTGAGAAAGAGTTCGTTAGGTTTCTTGTGGCTTGCTGAAAGCGTGCCGATTACCGCCGATTGCGGCACATTGGAATGGGAATGCCGGCCCCGGCTGTTTACCCCAGTCCTGCGGCTGGGGCCGTTTTGAACTTTCCTTGCATCGTTCAACCCGGTCCATGACCATGTTTAGAGGCATTGCCATCGCGCTATTTGGAATGGGCATCTTTTCCGCAGCTAAACCGAGCGTTCCTCTATGGCCGCCATACCGACTCCGCGCTCAAGCTTGCGCGGGAGATTGGCCGAGGTTTTGGTCTGTAGGCCAGCCGCGCTGCGCTGAAGAACGCTCGGAGCTACTTCTTCAACAGCAGTCCCAACGTTCGCGCCATACGCCTCACCGATCCGGCGTGACGGCCGAGTTCGGCGGCTATCCGCGATGTGCCAACTCCCCGCCGAGCGAGCCTGACTAATCGTCGGACTTCCTGCTCGGCCCATTGCTTTGGCTTCGGTGCTTTCATGGTGAGCGCGACCTACAAAAGTCGGAGAAGGTTCTCGGTCGAGAAGATCGTCACTTCGAGAGAGGAGATATGTAGCTTCGATCTAAGACGGTCGGTCTGACTGCGCCGTCGAACAGCACCGTCACGCCGGGGGTGCGAATACTGATTTCGACAATGGTGCCGGTCTTGTGGGCCAATTTTGGGAACTGAACAATCCCCAGCTCGCTCATCTTGAAACGACTGCCGACAACAAGCCTGTCATCCTGCTGAGCGGTCATTTGGCAAGTCCGAACCCGCCTCATTGTGAGCCAACAAGACGTTTCTGTGGGCTCGCCTTGGCCTTCGTCTTTGCTGTGACGAATTGAACTCCGACGTGAGACCCGTCCACCCAAACCAGCTCGCAGCGCCGAAATGCCAGTCCAGTTGACGAGAGAACTAGAAAGAATTCCTGTGCCTTCAGGGGGTCCGTTGAGCCGTCGACCTCAAGCTTCGCGCCGCTTGCAGAGGCGTCCACGAGAACGCAGCTTCTTCGCCACGTGCCATCAACACCCATGATGCTCACGATGTGTTTGTGTTCAAATCGAACGCGGTGCGCCTTTCGATTGTTCTCTTTCATCTGCAATCCACGATTTCAAATCAGTTCGTTCGAATAAACACGCCGCCTCTCTGCAGGTCTCTGCAATCAGCAGATCGATCCGCGCCGACTGAACCAGTAAAGTCGTTCGGGTTGTCTCGTTCAGTTTGGTTTGTCCGACGGTCAATCGGATGCGGCCATTCGCGAGTTCAAGAAGGATGATCGCCTGACGAGCGTCATCTGTCGTCTGAATTTCGAGAGCTTGAATCTGCGATAATAAAGCGAGGAGGTTCACCAAAATATCGGGCAGTCCATAGCACGAGGGACTTGTCGCAGTTGTTGCTTTGTATGGCTGTTCAAGTTGTATCACTGACGACATCTGTCGCGAATCTCTAATTCCGATCGGCCTTGTCCTGCCGAAAGATCAAAAAAGCGATGATAAAAGAAAGACACTATACGCGAGTTACAACGGGGACAGGTCCACTCGGGCAAGCATTTGCTGTCGCAGAATGGCCACGCCGACCGGCTGTAGATGCTCCGTATCCAGAAATTAAGTCAAAGCGGTTGAAAAATAGTTAGCAGGTTGCGAGAAGCCGGTATGGTAGTACGACAAGTTGTGTCGGGGAGGATCGAAGTTCGGCGAACAATGGGTTGCCGAGTATCCGGGCTCGCGGCTGGTGTTCTAGACATTGCAGATGGGAGCATCAGGGCCGCCGGCCCGCTCACTTAGATCGTGCCCTCCTTCGCGACACGGAAGCTACGAACGTAATAACCTTGTCGATGAACGGCTGACCTAATCTCGTCGCTTACTTTGCGAATTCTTTTTCTACTCTTGCGCCAGTTATTTGCAGAGTAAGCACCGGGTATCGCGGCCCCTGTGCTTAGAACGAGCAAGTCCCGCTTGCCATTGCGATAGACATCAAACACTTTTCGCCCCCATTGATCGTATCGAATTAAGCACGAAATATGCTTCGGTCGTCTCAATGCAGGAGCTTAGTATCGCGGATAACTGTGCGGGTTGCAAATCTGCAACGCCTGCGACTTTAATTGCGCTCGCCGGCAACGAAGCAGAATTTCGCCGGGCCGTCGAGGCAATGCGACATGACTAAGTCAATCACTTAGTTATCTCAGATTGCCGGCTATTGGAATCTTTGGCGACATGGTCGAGGCGGGCGCACTTATGTCGCACGCAAACGATCTGAGGGCAGGCTGTCGACGGATAGTCGCGCGGATCGTCCAAATCCTCAATGGTAGCAACCCAGCAGAAATGCCTTTCTTCCAAGAGATCCATTTTGAATTAGTCATCAATCTCAAGGCTGCCAAGAGCTGGGTTTCGAGCTTCCTCCTAGCCTCCTGACTCGCTCAGATAGGCTAATCGAGAGAGGGAGGCGACTTCCGGTTTTGGCCCATCTGCGAAGTTGCGCTAGGTCTCACGGAGGTCCGCTTATCGCGGCAGAGCGGACTAGATTTGCTCAACCTGAGTTCTTCGCATTTTGCCCCCAAGCGGTCTTGACCCCTGAACGAAGTTCTATCCGACATTCGGTCCTTCGTCCTCGCCGCGCGGGAAGCTGCTGCCTGACACCTTACTGATAGTTCTTTTCGATGAAGCCACCGCCGCGCAAAGGTTTCCGTACCGTCGTCGAGTTGGCTTTAGCCTGCCCGGACTCACCGCGCCCACAGCCGTACCCATCGCATATAAAGCCGACATAGTCCGGTTCATCCGCCAAGCCATACACTTTGACTAGATTGCCTCCGACCACGACGCGCACCCGATGGACCACGCGACCGTCGTCGGATCGGGCAGTCACAATCGTTTCGCCCGACGCGAGCCCCCTAAAGGTGAATATGCGTTCAGACTGCGGCGTGATCTCCACGATGTTGTCCTCCGGCGTACCGATCTGCTTCACAGCCTCCCCGAATTGGAGAATTCGTATCTGACCGGGCTGTAGCCTGATCGTGTCTTCAGCCGGGACGGAGATTTCCTGCGGCGGCTGGGCGAACGCGCCGTCGGCCAGCAGCGTCAACGTGGCGATTACGCAGCATCGCCAAAATCCTGAAAACAACATAAGAGAACCCTCCTGAAGTACGCCTCAACCGGCTTCGAGCATGAGGATTGAAGCCGTTCTCATCGTTTGAAATCTGGGTCGTGACACACAAATCGAGTCGGCATCTCTGATCCCAGTTCTGAAATCAGCTTGCCATCATGTTGCGGAGAGGCGTATCGGAGCCGCTCAGTAAAGTCGCAACAGCTTCTGGCCCTGTTAGGATCGGCTTCGCATTGGGCGCGAGTGTCATATTTCTGCGCTGGAGCGGATCGCGCATCGGAGGTGCCGCGCAGTTCAGCCGCGGACACTCCCCAGGCATTCAAAATCAGTGCAAGCGCAAGCCAACGCATTACCGATTCCCCCACAACAGAACGCGATCGATTCTATAATTAAAACGGCGGGCGACGGACCAATTAAATAAGCATATTTAATTTGTGTCAACCACCAAGTGTAGTTAATTCCCGATGCATTCGCAGCGCTGAGCCTCTCAACTGCAACTTCAGCGAGGCGATCGTCCTGACGCCCAGAGATGCGCTCGCTCATTGCACGCCTGGGTCCGCACATGGCCCTAAGCGGTCCAATCGCGGCATAGTGCGCCACCGCAGCTTATGACCCTGATCAGACAGTTTTTGGGGCCGCGAGCAAAGCCAACCGACAGTCGCTGTTCCGAGGAAAGCTTCAGCTTGCGAACGCTTCCGGCAAATACACCCGTCTGGTATCCTCAGTCCACGTTCGTCGTGGCGACAGCGACTTAATTGATGTGTTGCACCGATTCGAACCGAGGGAGAACTGCCATGTCGCCCATGGTCGTCGTTACTCTGGTTCATGGAACGTTTGCTAGAGGTGCTGAGTGGACACAGCTGGATTCGAAATTCTCGATAGACCTGCTTCACAATTTGCGATGTAGAGCCGTTGTAACGAGATTCGATTGGTCCGGCCGCAATAACCTTTGGGATCGCGCGAAAGCCGCAGAAGAGCTAAGCGACTTTGTCGATGCACTTCGTGCAATATATCCCGATGCTAAGCAGTATGTAGTAGCACACAGTCATGGCGGAAATGTCGCCCTTTACGCTGCTCGACGAACGAGGATCGATGGAATAGCCTGCCTGGCAACTCCGTTTCTCCACGCCATCCATCGCGATCGCCTCCTTTTTTCTGAGAGGGCTGTCGTGGGGGGCCTTATGGGGCTGGCCCTCCTAGCCAGCTACATATTTAACCTAGCATCAGGCCTCTCGTTCTTCGAGTGGTGTGGCGTTCTCGTGATATTGGGTCTCATTTGCACCTTTGCCGCCGTGATCATTTCGCACTTGGGCGACATCGGGACAAAGAGAGTGGCTGAACTAGCTGATGGTCTGAATGTGTGCGTTCCAAAGAACACGCAAATCGGAGTATTCAGAGTGACAGGAGATGAGGCCTCTGCCAGCTTGGCAAGTGGTCAACTACTTGCGTGGGCCTCAGTGAGACTGACGACGTACTTTGCAAAAGCGAATGACCTTCGATTTCTCCGGGAGCCCTTTCGTAATCTGCCTGTACCCACCGCATTTTGGCTCATTCCGTTGGTCGGCATTCTAGCTTCCGCCGGCGCCAAATACTTTGCGGCGCCCGGTCTTTCTATCATTGGAGGAGTGGCTGTGTCCGTATCCGTGCTTGTACTAGTTGGTCTGAAGACGACTTTCTTTGATAATCTATTGTACGGCTTCTTTTTCCTAATGTTATTGGTAGCTATTCTGGTTGTTACCGCCGTACAAGGAACGGTACCTTCTCGAGAAATGTTCGAAGAACTAGATGTTCGCTGGAATGAGCGGATAGCGATCTGGGTCGCGCGCTGGTCTATGGGGCTTGGCTCATCTCTCGCTCTGGAAATTACAACGGAAGCGATACCCGTTGGCGCGTCAGCAACGATTCATCTATTTTCGCGGGATACAAGAGGCAGCAACGCCGATCAGTTAGCGCACAGTGTCTATGAAAATGCAGACGTACGTTCCGCAGTTGTCCGGTGGATCGACGAACATGTCTCAGCGGGAATTGAGGAGCGTCTCGGTTAAGTGACGATAGGTCGAACTCGGGATCCCACCGCGGGCATTTTGGATCGTGCAGGACGTCGTTGAAAATGGGCTGGATTACCGTGTCGTTCCTATGACGGCTGTTGGCCCATAGGCGACCTTCGATCATGTCTGCTGTTTGTGCCGCTGTTGAACGATGAGCGGACATCTGGAGCGCCCGAACTAAGCGCGTGAACACGCTCCAGATCGCCGATTGCTGGGAGGTTCGCTTTCGGGGTTGATGGGCGGTACAGCACGACAAGACTGGCTTAAACGCAGACCAAATCACTGCTCAATTGCTGAATTCAGTACTTCACTTAACCCAATGCTTCTGTTTGCCCCGGTAGCCGCACATACGTGCCACTCTCATGCAGCTCCAGCCAGCCGCGCTCCTGCGCCAACGCGACTGCGGCGCTGAACTGTTGGCCCGTGCCCATTGATCAGCTCAATGACGATCCGTCCGTCCTGTACGGGTTTAATGCCGCTGGCGATCTCGACCAGCTTTCCAGCGGCGACTTCCGATCAGCTAAGGGGCGGGCAGCGGCGTGTTTCATGGCGGACAATCGAAATATTGAGTCGCCGTGGAAGACCAAGCACATGTGCGGTGTCAGCCAATATGAAGCTACTTCGGCTTCTGCTTGTCTGCCAACTCGCGAGCGGCCAAGCTAAGCTCCAGCTCTCTGAGCTGTTCGACCAACTCCTCTACTATCTCCTCGTAGTCAGATCGCGGCAGGGAGTGTATGCCGCGCGATGTCATCTGGCTTCGTAGAATAGTTGCCATCATGGCTTTGACGCTCATGACCTCTCGCTCAAAAAGCTAATCGTCATAAAAACAATCGGAAGTAGAAGCCAAACACTGGGGGTGCGCAATCTCCGTAGAATTACGGCCATGGCGGACCATTGCAGTGCAAATACGGCATGCTCGACGACCGCTTTAGCCGCGCGCTTCGACATTGAGCCCGAAAGAACGCAATGGATTGCGCCCATTGTGATTGACGCGCGATTTGAAACCGCAGCGAAAGCCGATCGAGCTTCGGAAAGTAAAATTGGTTCAGAGCTATAACTATAATGACTCCGACGCAAAAATAGAAAATAGGGTGCAAAAAACAAAAAATGAATGGGAGGAGTAGGTGGATACTGTGAGTCGCCTGCGCGCGATGGCATCGCTGTGCCGTCAGACTGCCGCGCATCACTCCGATAGAAGTTGGAAACTGCTCGCCGAAGCTGAGTATTGGGAGCATTTAGCCAACGATGCGCTGCACGATCACTCGTGCGCATCTGCTTTCCCGCTCCTAGCAATCGGAGATGATGCGAACACCACGCAATCGGCGCCCAGTATGGCGGTATGAGCGTTTCGGTTATTTTCTGTTCTGGCCGGAGGGACTCTCAAACTCGTCGCGCGAGTACGAGCAAGTTGGCAGTTGCAATCGCACTTACATTACGAAAAAGCTGAACTGATCTTTTTAGCAGGGGTTGCGTTCATGGATAGCGTAGAACGGTGCTTCGCCGCAGTGACGGCAATCGGTTTCTTTGTGACCATCGTCGGGATGATATTGCTGCAAACGATCTGAGTTCTGCATTTTTCGCGAGTCGCAACGGCCGCAGCGGGAGGGGCCGAGGCGTTGGGGCTGTAGGTCAGCCGCGCGCTCAAGATCGCTCGGGGACTACTTCTTCAACAGCAGTCTCAACGTTCGCGCCATGCGCCTCACCGATCCGGCGTGGCGGCCGAGTTCGGCGGCTATCTTTGACGCGCCAACTCCCTGTCGGGCCAGTGTGATCAATCGTCGGACCTCTTGGTCGGCCCACTGCTTTGGCTTTGGTGTTTTCATGATGCGGCGCTCGATCCTCACCAGTTAACCAGCGAGCGCAAATGACCGAACACTTGGGAAATTTACGGGTGGGCGGCCTGAGGCCGGCCCTCGCAGTTGGCTGTCGGCTCCTGGCTATAAACCGGGCGCAAGGCTGCGCTTGCCACGACCGCCGCTTGTGACCCCGAGCGGACATTTCGAAGACAACAAGAAGAGCGGATTAAGTACTCGACCGCAACCACTCCGAGAAGGCTCGGATGGTCCTTGCGCGCGGATTGCTTGGCCTGGTGACCACATAGAAGCTATAGCCAGACAAGCTCAACTTGAACGGTTTCACGAGCATACCGACAGCGAGTTCGTGGGCCACGAGCACATCACTGAAAATCCCGACTCCCTGCCCGGCGATCACCGCCTCGATGGCGTGCAGTTCCTCGCGGAAACTCAAGTGTTGCATATCCTTGAATTGGGGCACTTCCCGCCACCTGCGCTGAGCCGCGGTAAGCCATCTCTGCCATGTGGGCGGCTCGCGATCGGTCGGCGACCAATAGGAGTGGATCAGAACATGGTTTGCAAGGTCGATTGGTCTCTTCAGGCGGCCCGTTGAAAGCAAATCCGGGCTGCAGACCGGCAAGAACGTATCGCTGAATAGTTCATCGACGATCCCGTCTGTCGGTGGTACGCGGCTTGTCGCGTAGCGAATGGCAACGTCGCTGTCTCCGGCCTGCAGATCGAGCACCGTGTCAGTGCCTATCACCTCCAGCGGCACGTCAGGATGCAACTTCCGCCACAGGGGCAGGCGGGGCACGAGCCAGCGGCTGGCGAAGGCGTTGGTCGTCGTAACCCGGAGCGGCTGCTCGTCACCTTCCTGCTTGAGGGACGCAATGGCAGCGGCAAACGCCTCGAGCCCGCCGCGAATGGCAGGAAACAGCTGGGCGCCGGCATCGGTCAAGGAAAGAGGGCGTGGTCTGCGCCGGAATAGGGCGCGGCCGCAATACTGCTCAAGCAATCCGATCTGGTGGCTGATCGCGGTCGGCGTGACGCCGAGTTCTGCCGCGGCTTTCTTGAAGCTCAGATGGCGCGCGGCAGCCTCAAAAGCGCGGAGCTCGATCAGGGGCGGCAGCTTGTGCATGCGGCGAGTGTAGGTGAAATCAGTTCATCGTCACCTGAATTCTTCGGATTTGCTCTGAGACAGCCCGCGATCGAGGATATGGCGGGGTCAAGCTGAGGAGCCCACGCCATGTCCATCGCATCTGTTGCCAGCGCTGCCGCCGAGCTTAATGCCTCCTTCGGAGGAGAACTGCTCAAACCAGCGGACGAGGGCTACGACGAGGCGCGCAAGGTTCACAATGGGCTGGTCGACAAACGGCCAGCATTGATTGCCAGATGTCGCAGTGCGGCCGATGTCGTGGATGCCGTGGCACTTGCGACCAAGCTCGGCCTCGAGGTCGCGGTTCGCGGCGGCGGCCACAATGTGGCCGGGCGCGCAACCATCGACGGCGGGATCATGATCGACCTCTCACCCATGAAGGGGGTCCGGGTCGACGCGATCGGCAAGACCGTTTGGGCGCAGGGCGGGGTCACCTGGGGCGAGCTCAATCGAGAAACGCAGCTTCACGGACTCGCGGTGACCGGCGGCGTGGTCTCGACCACCGGCATCGCGGGCCTGACGCTCGGCGGAGGGCTGGGCTGGCTGATGGGCAAGTACGGCCTCGCGTTGGATAATCTGCGGGCTGTCGAACTCGTCACCGCCGACGGCAAGGTTGTGCGGGCCAGCAAGCAAGAGCAGCCCGATCTATTTTGGGCCGTGCGCGGCGGCGGCGGAAACTTCGGGATTGCCACCAGTCTTGAATACGACCTCCATACGGTAGGGCCGATCATCACCGGCGGCCCGATCGTTCACCCTATCGAGCGTTCCCGCGACGTGCTGGAATTTTTCCGGACCAGCACGCGATCGCTCACGGACGAGCACATGCTGTTCGCATCCCTGACCCATGCGCCCGACGGGTCCGGCAGGGAGGTCGCGGCCCTGGTCACCAGCCACTGCGGCCCAGTCCCGGAGGCCGAACGAGCGATGCAGCCGCTGAAACAGTTCGGGCCTCCGATTCTGGATGCGGTCGGACCGATGACCTATTGCGAGCTCAACCGCATGCTCGACGCCAACTATCCGAAAGGCGCGTTCAACTATTGGAAGTCGAACTTCCTCACGGAGCTGAGCGATGGTGCGGTCGCGACGATGATCGAATGCTTCGCCCGCTGCCCGACTCCGATGGGGCAGCTGCTGCTCGAGCACATCCACGGTGCCGCGGCCCGCGTAGGTGCCGGGGATACGGCATTTGTGCATCGGCAGGAGGGCTACAATTTCCTGATCCTCGCGCAATGGACGCAGGCCAGCGATACCAGCCGCAGCATCTCGTGGGCACGCGCAACCTATGAAAGGATGCGGCCGTTTTTCGCTTCTGGACGCTATGTCAATTATCTCGATGATGATGAGACAGGCGATCCCGTTGCCGCTGCCTATGGGCGGAATTACCGTCGCCTGCAGCAGATCAAAGCGAAATACGATCCGACGAACTTCTTCCGCATGAACCAGAATATCCGGCCACTGGACTGATCACCAGGCCAAGGCATTTCGCCTCTCTCGTTCTGATTCAGGTTGTCAGTAGAAGGTCTTTACGCTGCGGCCCGGTAGTTGGTCGCCGTAAGCTCTGCGCTTGCGGCCGGAAGGCGGGTTGACGAGCTCGCAGAGCCGCTCGCAAGTGATTACGAGAAGGCTTCGAAAGCCACTGCGTTGAGGGCAGAAGAAGACCTTGGATTGGGCGTAATGATTGCTCTGATCTTGGTGCTCTCAGCTTGCTCCTGGGGCTCGCCCTCTCGGTGCTTACGTCGCGCAGCATTAGCATCCGATCCGGGAGCTGAGAGCCTCGATGCTGGACTTGTCCGAAGGCAATTCCAATGTTGTGCTCCACGGTGTTGGCCGCAAGGACGAAATCGGCGAAATCGCGGGCGCGGTCGAAAGGTTTAAGGTGAAAGCGGCCGAGAAGGCGCAAGCGGAAACCGAAGCCAAGGCAGCTCATGATCGTATCGCTGCCGAGTAACGAAAGTCCGACATGCGCCGGCTTGCAGATGCCTTCGAGGCGGCCATCGGGGAAATTGTCGGAACCGTTTCCTCTGCGTCTACTGAGCTGGAAGCGTCGGCTGGTTCTTTCATCACCTCGGGTATAGCGCTAACGGCAGCGGCGAAACGCTTCAGCCAGCCATCGGAGTGATCGGAGCTTTCCATCGAGACGAACACCGAAAGGCCGGGGCCGATCTTGTTTTGGTCGACCAGCGCAACGCGCTTCAGGATCACGCCGTCGGCCTCCAGGCGCTGGATGCGCTTCCAGCAGGGCGTGGAGGACAGGCCGACCCGGTCGCCGATTTCGGCCACGGACAGTGAGGCGTCCTCCTGAAGCACCGTCAGGATCTTGCGGTCAATGGCATCGAGGCGGCGGCCCGTCTCGGCGAGCTGCAGCGCAGCGTCGGACATTGTCTGATTACCTTTTTGTCAGTGGAGGTGGGGACCGGCGCTTAGGCAGGGTTGTCAGCCGTGGGGTCCGAACAGGAAGATCTCGTAAAGGTCATCCTGAGGGCTGCATCGTTCATCGTTCGGGCCACCCGTCTGCGGCCGCAGTGAGTGCCGGAACCACTCGCGTGCCTGTTCGAACCAGCTGGCAAAGCTTGAATGCAGCGAGATGATGTAGCTCATGTTCACTCCGGACAACATTGTAGGGCGAGAACCCGACAAGGCTAACACGAGCGGTAACATGTTGAACATCGCCAGCCGTTGACCACGTTCAGTTTGGTTGGATCGTACTGAGACTGTCATCTGTTCGAGCGAGATATTCCCTGGTGCCGTTTCGCAAGGAACGATTTTCACGCAGTGGACGGAATGCGGAGGATTGGATCAGTCGTTCGCGAGCAACGCGAGCACGTCGGCGTGCCGCAGCTGCTGTGTGGAACCGGCGTTCAGCGGTCTGCGGCAGGAGTCCGGCACCGTCGGCAGCATGGGCAGACCCATGCTGCCGAACGATGCATACATCAGGCTCGGGTCGGCGCGCTCATGCAGGTGCAGGCGCGTCATCAGGCCGAGCACGAACAGGAACGCGATCAGCAGCACCAGCGGCAGGATCAAGGCTTCATGCCAGCCGATGCGATCGGTCACCGCTCGCGCGTCGGTCGCCCGCTCAGCGGGAGAACGAACACGCGTCCACTCCAACGTGAACGCGAACATGCTGAGGCCGCGTCTCACTGCTTTTCCGCGATCCCCTCACTTCATGTAGTCGGGCAGGGTGAACCCGTCATAGAAGCGGTCAGCCAAGATCGCCGTCTTGAACGTCGGCGATTTGTAAGCGGCGACGATGTCCTGGGCCCATTCGGCATTGGCGTTGGCCTTCTTCACTGCGAGCACGTTGATGTAAGGCGTAGTCATCTTCTCCAGCGCAAAGGCATTGGTGAGCTTCAGGCCGCTGGAGATCGCAAAATTGCCCTGGACAGCGGCGAAATCGACATCGTCGAGCGCGCGCGGCGCCTGCGCTGCCTCGAGCGGCACGATCTTGATGCCGCCTGGATTCTTGATGACATCGAGCTCGGTGACGTCGACCGGCTTGCTGTCGCGAATCTCGATCAGGCCAAGATCGCGCAGCACCCACATCGCGCGCTGGAGGTTGACGGGATCGTTCGGCACCGCGACGCTGGAGCCCGGCTTGATCGGCGTGCCCAGCGGGTGCTTCTTCGAATAGAGGCCCATCGGGGGCGTCGGGACATGGACAATGCCGAGAAGATCGGTCTTCTGGCGCTCGTTGTAGGACTCAAGGAAGACCGTGTGCTGCATCACATTGGCATCGATCTCGGACTTGAACACCGCATTGTTGGCTTCGAGGCCGGTCGAGAATTCGACATAGCGGATCTTGTAGCCCTTCTGCTTCAGCTCGGGCTCGACGCCGATCTTGAACTCATCGATGTACGGCCCCGGCACGAAGCCGACCCGCAATTCGGGCTTCGAGGGCTGCTGCGCCAGGGAGTTTCCGGCGGCGAGCGGGGAGAGAGCCAAAAGGCCGGAGAGGAGAAACAATGCGGTCTTCATGTCTTCTTACGGTTCCAGTTTGGAGGGAGAGCGGTGTCAGGCGATCGCCTTGACCTGGTTGGAGTAGATGCTGGCAGGGCGAGCGAGGCCGTAATGCTCGCGCAGCGTCGTGCCGGTATAGTCCTCGCGGAACAAGCCGCGCTTGCGCAGGATCGGGACGACCTGCTCGGCAAAGACATCGAATCCGCCGGGCAGCCAGGGCGGCATCACGTTGAAACCATCGGCCGCGCCGCTCTCGAACCAGGCCTGGACATTGTCGGCGATCTTTTCCGGCGTGCCGGCTATGACCCAATGCCCCCGCGCGCCGGCAAGGCGCTGGACGAGCCGGCGGATCGTCGGTTTCTCGCGATCGACGATGTCGACAACGAGCTTGAAGCGGCTGGCGACGCCGCGCGCACTGGCGGTGTCGATCAGATGGCGCGGCACGGGACCATCGAGATCGTAGCCCGTGAGATCGAGACCGATCATCTGGCGCAGCTGCGTCAGGGAATATTCCGGCTGGATCAGCTCATTGAACTCGTCCTGAAGGCGGTCGGCCTCGGCTTGCGTGCTGCCGATGAAGGGGCTGATGCCGGGCAAAATCTTGATCTCGTCAGGGCCGCGGTCAAAGGTGCGGGCCTGCCGCTTGATGTCCGCATAGAAGGACTTGGCGGAGTCCAGCGTCTGGTGCGCGGTGAAGATGGCTTCCGCAAAGCGCGCGGCGAAGGCACGACCATCGTCGGAGGAGCCCGCCTGCACATAGACCGGCCGGCCCTGCGGCGTGCGCGAGATGTTCAACGGGGCGCGCACCCGAAAATGCTTGCCGACATGGTCGAGCGTGTGGATCTTGCTGGTCTCGGCGAAGACGCCGGAAGCGGGATCGTTGACGAGTGCGTCGTCCTCCCAGCTGTCCCAGAGCCGCGAGATCACGTCGAGATATTCGCGGGCGCGCTCGTAACGCTCGTGGTGAGGCGGGTGCTCGGGCAATCCAAAGTTTTGCGCAGCCTGCGGCGCGCTGGTCGTCACGATATTCCAGCCGGCCCGGCCCTTGCTCAGGTGGTCGAGCGAGGCGAACAGGCGCGCGAGATTGTAGGGCTCGGTATAGGTGGTCGATGCCGTCGCGATCAGGCCGATACGCTTCGTCACCGCGGCGATCGCAGCCAGCCAGGTGATCGGCTCGAAGCGAAAACGCTGGGCGTAGCGGACGTTGTCGGCTAGCGCCGGCCCGTCGGCAAAGAAGATCGCGTCGAACTTGCTCGCCTCGGCGCGCTGTGCCAGCTCCTGATAATAGGTGATGTCGAGAATGTGCTCCGCGGACGATCCCTTGTAGCGCCAGGCAGCTTCGTGATGGCCGCCGGGATTGATGAAGAGATTGAGAACAAGCTGCCGTTGATTGCTCATGTCGAAACGCCCCGTATGCGGCCTGGGCAAAATCTATGTCGGCGCTCGCATCGTTGTCGATGGAATGGAATTGCGTTGTTGAGTTCGATGCGAGCATGAACTTTCGGGAAAGCCTGCAAGCGGAGATCGCACGTGGCGCGACTGTTTGTGGATTCGAGATGCGCACGTCCAGACGACCATCTAAGCGGCGGCGACACCGTGGGTTTACGCCGAGAGCGGTTCTGCGTTCTTCTGTCGCTGTTTTCGCGAATGCAACTATTCCCCGCACTGTTCAATCTTTGGAAGCCATTTCCGAAATCCGTGAGCTAGCATTCTCTGACTGAGCACGAGGCTGCATTGATGTAGCCTCCACGGAAAGGTCCCGCCAGACGGGATTGCCGTCAGAGCGGACGGCAGTCTCGCAAGAGGATCGATCGCACCATCATTGTCCTTCACTCCGTCATCGCAACTGCGATCGGCGAACGGCGGAGCCTTGTCCAAATGGATCGCGGCATCGGGGAAAGTGACATGACTGACGGAATCACCATCGACAACGTCATTCCGCGCGCGGATATCGTGAAACGGTCGGCCCGTATCGGCGCCGAAATCAGGAATATCAAGCTTTCGGGCGATCTGCCGGATCGATTTATTGCAGCGATCAATCAGGTGCTGCTGGAGCACAAAGTCATCTTCTTCCGTGACCAAAATCATCTCGACGATGCCGAGCAGGAGCGTTTTGCCCATCGGCTCGGCAATCTGGTGCCGCATCCGACGGTCGGCGCCACCAAGGGCACGGCCTCGATCCTCGAGCTCGACTCCGCGCGCGGAGGCGGCCGTGCGGACCAGTGGCATACCGATGTCACCTTCGTCGACGCCTATCCGAAGATCTCGGTTCTGCGCGGCGTCGTGATCCCCGAGTTCGGCGGCGACACGATCTGGTCGAACACGGCTGCCGCCTATCTCGACCTGCCGGCGCCGCTGCGCAAGCTCGCCGACGAGCTCTGGGCGGTGCACAGCAATGCCTATGACTATGCAGTCAAGACCCGTGCGAGCGAGGCCGACAGAAAACACTTCGAGGAGGTGTTCACCGGTACAATCTACGAGACCGAACACCCCGTCGTTCGCGTCCACCCTGAGACCGGCGAGCGCACGCTGGTGCTGGGCAACTTCGTCCAGCGCTTCGTTGGCCTGTCGAAATACGACGGCCAGAAGCTGTTTGACCTGTTCCAGTCGCACATCACGGCGCCGGAGAACACGGTTCGCTGGAGCTGGCGGCAGGGGGATGTCGTCATCTGGGATAATCGCGCGACCCAGCATTACGCGGTCAATGATTACGGCGATCAGCATCGCGTCGTGCGCCGCGCGACCATTGATGGCGAGGTGCCGGTCAGCGTCGACGGCCGGCAGAGCGTCACCCGGATCAAGTCGACCAAGCCGCAAGCAAAAGCCGCCTGAAATAAGCAAGGGAGTGAATACAATGAGAATTGCTATCTCCGCTCTGCGCCGGCTGGTTGCCGGGCTCCGTGCACGAGGCCGGCAACTCGGCCTCGCGGCCCTCGGTCTGACGGGGTTCGTTGGCAGCGCCATGGCCGAGCCGCAGCTCGAGAAGAGCGAGATCCGTTACCAGGGTTGGGCCGGGCAGGTGACCTTCATCGAGCTGGCTGACGATCTCGGCTATCTCGCGCCGCTCAAGCTGAAATGGGTCGGCAACACCATCAGCGGTCCGCAGGATATTCAGACCGTGGTCACCGGCGATATCGACATCGGCGGTGCGTTCTACGGCGCGATCATCAAGCTGATCGCCGCCAAGGCGCCGATCAAGGCGGTGGTCGGCTATTACGGTTCGGACGACAACACCTACAGCGGCTACTACGTGAAGGAGGATAGTCCGATCAAGACCGCGCGGGACCTGATCGGCAAGAAGGTCGCGGTCAACACGCTGGGAGCGCACCATGAATTCGTGCTGCGCGAGTACCTGGCTCGCAACGGCCTGACGCCGGCGGAGGCGAAGCAGGTGACGCTGGTCGCGATCCCGCCGGTCACCGGTGAGCAGGCGCTGCGGCAGGGGCAGGTCGAGCTTAGCACGCTCGGCGGCGTCCTGCGTGACAAGGCACTCGAGCGCGGCGGCATTCGCCGGCTGTTTGCGGATACCGACGTCTTCGGGAACTTCACCGGAGGGGCCTATGTGCTGCGGGACAAGTTCATCAAGGACAATCCGAACACGTCCCGCAAGCTGATCGAGGGCGTGTCTCGTGCCATCGACTGGGCTCAGACAACGCCGCCGGAGGAGGTCCGTGCCCGCTTCGAGCGCGTCATCGCCGAGCGCAAGCGCAACGAGGACGCCACCCCGATCAAGTACTGGAGGAGCACGGGCGTCGCGACCAAGGGCGGCGTGATCGGCGATGCCGAGCTCCAGGTCTGGATCGACTGGCTGGTCAGGGATGGCCTGCTGAAGCAGGACCAGCTCAAGCCGTCGGACATCTTCACCAACGCGTTCAACTATTTCCGCCCGGGCAAGACCGCGGAGGCCAAATGACGACGGCCAAGATCCGCTTCGAGCACGTGCGCAAGGACTTCCTGGTCCGCGGCAGGGATGGCGGGCCGGCGCAGCGCTTCACCGCGCTTGACGACATCACACTGGATGTGCGGACCGGCGAATTCCTTGCGTTGGTGGGGCCGAGCGGCTGCGGCAAGTCGACCCTGCTGGACCTGCTCGGCGGCCTAACGACACCGAGCAGCGGTCGCATCCTGCTCGATGGCGGGGTCATCGGGGGCCCGGCGCGGGACCGCGGCATCGTGTTCCAGCAATACGCGCTGTTTCCCTGGCGCACGGCCGCGCAGAATGTCGAGTTCGGGCTCGACATTGCCGGCCTGAAGGCCAGGGAGCGGCGGGAAAGGGCGCTGCACTATCTCGATCTCGTCGGGCTGTCCGGCTTTGCCGACCGCTATCCGCACGAGCTCTCCGGCGGCATGAAGCAACGCGTCGCGATCGCCCGCAGCCTTGCCTACGATCCGGAGGTGCTGCTGATGGATGAGCCGTTTGCGGCGCTCGATGCACAGACGCGGGAGACACTGCAAGGCGAGCTGCTGCGGATCTGGCGCCGCACGGGAAAGACCATCCTGTTCATCACGCACGGCATCGATGAAGCCGTGGTCCTTGGTCAGCGCGTGGCGGTGATGACCTCGCGTCCCGGCCGCATCAAGCAAGTCATCGATATTCCCGATGAGTTGCACAGCAAGACCGAGGACGTTCGCTCGTTGCCCGGGTTCGGGCATGTCAGGCACGAAGTGTGGTCCTTGCTGCGCGACGAGGTCTTGAAGGCGCAGGGCTCCCAGGTGGCAGCATCGGATGGCGAGCGCGTGGCAAAGGCGAAGGAGCTCGCTCATGTCTAATCTGGAGATCCTGACCTTGATGGAACTGGCCGAGGGCAGCCCGAAAGACCGGGCCAGGCAACGCGCCGGCGTAGTTGCCGCGGCGACGGGTAGCCTGGTGCGATGGCTCGGCATCATTGGACAGCGATCCCTGCTGTTGCTGCTGTTCCTGGCCCTCTGGGAAACGGCGCCGCGCCTCGGTCTCATCGATGTGACCTTCCTGCCGCCGTTCTCCGAGGTGATCGCCGCGGGCTGGCAGCTTGCACAGTCGGGAGAGCTCTACGACCACATCGGGGCAAGCCTGCTTCGTGCCCTGAGCGGTTTTCTGATCGCCATTGCCCTGTTCGTGCCGTTGGGTGTGTTGACGGGATGGTATGTCGGGCTGGGCAATCTCCTGAGCCAGATCATCGAGATCGCGCGCAACACGGCGCCGCTGGCGCTGCTGCCGGTTTTCATCCTGCTGCTCGGGATCGGCGAGCTCTCGAAGGTCACCATGGTGGTCTACAGCTGCGCCTGGCCGCTGCTGCTGAACACGATCGCTGCAGTCCGCCAGGTCGATCCGCTCCTGGTCAAGTCGGCACGGACGATGGGGGCGACGCCGAGCCAATTGTTCCGGAAAGTGATCCTGCCGGCGTCGCTGCCGACCATCTTCGTCGGCATCCGCCTGGCAAGCGCCTCGGCGATGCTGGTGCTGGTCGCGTCCGAGATGGTCGGTGCGAAATCGGGGCTGGGTTATCTCATCATCAACAGCCAGTACAGCTTCCTGATCCCGCAGATGTATTTCGGCATCCTCGGCATCACGGTGATCGGCCTCTCCTTCAACGCAATCCTGGAGGCACTGGAGCGTCGCCTGATGCGCTGGAAGGCGCCGGCCATCTAGCGTTTTCGAGCGAAGTGGATACCGGTTCGCGTCAAGAAAACGCGTAGAAACAAGAAGCCCTAGCCTTGCTTATTGCGGACCGTGGCCTGGGTCACGATACTGTTCGGCGGCACACTGTGGGTCAGCCAGACATTGCCGCCGATCGTCGATCCGCGGCCGATGGTGATCCGGCCCAAGATCGTAGCGCCGGCATAGATGACGACATCGTCTTCCACGATCGGATGGCGGGCGTCGCCCTTGATCAAGCTGCCATCGTCGTCGGTCGGAAAGTGACGAGCGCCGAGCGTGACGGCCTGATAGACGCGGACGTTGTCGCCGATGATGGCGGTCTCGCCGATCACCACGCCGGTGCCGTGGTCGATGAAGAAGCCAGAGCCGATGCTCGCGCCGGGGTGAATGTCGATCCCGGTGCGGGTATGCGCGATCTCGGCGACCAGGCGAGCGATCAGCCGGGCGCCCAGCCCGTGCAGGATATGGGCGAGGCGGTGATGAATGATTGCCGTCATCCCGGGATAGCCGATCAGGATCTCGGGAAAATTCCGGGCGGCGGGGTCACCGACGAAGGCGGCCCTGAGGTCATTGATGAGAAGCCCGCGCACGATCGGCAGTCGCGAGCCGAATGTCCGGGTCAGTTCGACGGCGTCCTCGCGGCGGAATCCGGCGGTGAGCTCGTCGCCGATGAAGAGGGCACCGCGATGGATCTGGTCGCACAGCGAGTCCAGGGCGATGGCGAGGGTGTTTCCGACGAAATAGTCGATATTCTCGCCGTCGAGCTCGGAGCGACCGTAATGCCGTGGAAACAGTGCCGCCGTGAGGCCATCGAGGACGGCCTCCAGCGCTTCGCGCGATGGGGCTTGGCGTGCTTCGCCGTCCCTGCGGATGCTGTGTGTCTCCTTCCGGGAGACGCGTAGCTCGGCCACGATCCGGTCGAGCTGCCACCGCCTGGACGTCGGCTCCAGGTCCGATGTCGGGATTTCGCGTTTCATGCTGCCCTCGTTTGATGCCGGAGATCGAGAAGCCGCAGGAGCGCTCCTACCTGACATGCGCCAGGGGGATGCTGATCTCGGCGAGCAAATCCAGGTCGAAATCGTGCTTTATCTCGATATATTGACCGTTCCAGTATACCAGCCCCGACAGCTGGGGCGACAGTTCGAAGCTCAAGATACTGCCGACGATTATCCCATGCGAGTATCGCTCGATGATCTCCTCCACCTGGCACTCGACCGTCGCCAGTGAATTGCCGAGCAGGGGAACGCCAGACGGCCCAGCCGTCCAGGCGACGCCTTCATAGCGCTGGGCCCCCTTCAGCCTGCCATTGCTGAATCGGCTCGCGAGCTCCTGCTGGTCGGATCCGAGAATGTTGACCCCGAACACCCTGTGACGCTCGATCGGGGCAAAAGAAGAGGCCTGGCGGTTGACGCTGACCAGCACACGCGGCGGGCTGGCGCTCAGCGAGGTCAGCGACGTGACCGTCATTCCCGTGATGTCGGCGTCGCGGCGGCCGTGATGATACTGACGCCACCGGCGAGCCGGCGCATCACGGCGCGGAACTGGTGCTCGATCTCATTGACGAGATGGATGTCCGACCTTCACATGTCTGTCTCTCCTTGCGTCGGACCGTCGGATAAAGGCGCCATCCTGCCTAGAAGAAGCCCTTCGCCTGCAGCGGCGTGCCGCTGATTTCGTACTGGCCGATCGATCGCGCCTTGTAGGTGGTCGGATTGTCGCCAGTGCCGGTCGAAATTGGTGACCTTCTTGGTCGCCGACGCGCCGCCGACATCGAACAGCAGGCTGCCGCCGCGGATGGCGAAATCGTCCGATGATCTTGGCCTTGGCCGAGAGCAGGGCGGCGGTGTGGGCGGCCTCCGCGGCGTTCGATGCACCGGAGTCGAAGGCATCCGTCGCGATGTCGAGCGCCTCGGCGGCCGCCAGCACAACCGTTTCGGCCGCAAACGCCCCGCTGGCGATCTGGCCGACGGTCTGCTGCAGCAGGGGATCATCCGTCGGAACTTCTGTGGGCGCGTAATAGAAGGTTCGCTTGCGCGAATGGACGAGCGCGGTGGCGTCACGCAACGTCGCGCGCGCGATACCGGCAACGACCGCGGTCAGGAACAGCTGCGCGAACGTGTTGGAGTAAGGCACGCCGTAGCCGGTGTCGGGCGTGTCGAAGACGATCTCCTGGCGCTTGACCTTGACGTTGCGGAAATGCGTCGTGCCGGTCGCGGTGAGCCGCTGTCCGAGCCCATCCCAATCGTCGACCAGCTCGATGCCCTCGCGCTTGATCGGGACGATGGTCGCGCCGCTGATGCCATCAGGATCGGCGGCGCGGACGAGCACGTAGTCCGAATACAGCGTGCCGGTGCTGTAATATTTGGTCCCGTTCAGGAGGTAATCGCCGTTTCCGTCAGGCGTGAAGGTCGTACCCGGCGTGACATTGCCGACGCGGGGGCTTTCGAGCTCGGTGGTGGCAAGCCCGATGATCGCGCCCTGCGCGACCGCCTTCTGCCACTCGCGGCTCTGCTCGTCCTTGGGCGTACGCACCAGCCGTTCCACCACGCTGAAATGGTTGCGCAGGATATGCGCGACATTGGAGTCGGCCTCGCCGAGGCGGATCACGAAAGCGAAGAGATCGCGGAGCGCCGCCGGCGCTCACTGGCAGCCGCAGCGCGCCGAGACGGGCGCGGCGGATGAGATCGATGATTTCGAAGGGCAGCACGCGGTCGCGTTCTCGCGCGCTCGCGCCTTCGGCGATCTGGTTGAGCAACGCTTCCAGCTCCGGCGAGCCGGCCTTGAACGGCTCGGATCTGCCGAGGGAGGGGGCGGATACGGTCTTGTTCATTGTCCTGACCTGTTAACTAGAGCTGGGCGAGATGGTCGGTGACCTTGACCGGCTCGGGCAGAACCTTGCGCGCGACCAGCCAGTCGGCGGCCTTTTGCAGCTCGCTGATGAAGCGCTCGTCATTGACCGCGAAGTAGCGGTACTTGCGTTTCAGCGCAATGAACTGATCGCGGACCTCGTCGCTGTACTTGCCCGCCTTCTGGGCGATGTACTCCGCCTCCTTTCCGTTCTCCGAGATCCACTTGCCTTCGGCGCGGAACGCATCGTTGACGGCCCGCACGAGGGCGGGGTTGTCGGTCGCGAATTTGCGGGTGGTCAGGTACGAGGTGTAGTCGATCTGGAAGTCGAGGTCCCTCCCTTCCAGGAAGATGTCGTGCGCCTTGTATTCGAGCCGGGCGATATCGACGCCGGGGCTCCACATCGACCAGGCGTCGACCTTGCCGGAGGCGAGCGCAGGCGCCGCATCGGGCGGATTGAGATAGACGAACTTGACCTTGGAACGGTCGACCTTGTGCTTCTCGAGCGCGGCGACCAGCAGGAACTCGCCGAGGCCGGAGCGGTTGACCGCGACCGACTTGCCGACGAGGTCCTCGACCTTATCGATGCCGGAGCCATCCTTGGCGATGATCGCCGTCGTGCGGGGCTCGTAAACCACGAACTGGGTGAACACCAGCGGCGAACCGGCGATGATCGCGGCCAGCGCCGGCGTCGTGCTGCCGCCGAAGCTGAAATCGGCGCTGCCGCCGGTGACGGCCTGCAATGTCGGGGCGTGGTTCGGGAAGGGCCCGAGCCATTCGACCTTGATGCCGTCCTTGGCCAGCACCTTCTCGAACTCGCCGCGTTCCTTGGCGATCAGATTGAGACCGCTCAGGCCCCAGGTCAGGCGAACAATATCCGTGGTGCGGCCAGTTGCGGCCTCGGCAAAATCGCCGATGTTGAGGCCGGCGAGGGCGCCGACGCCGAAGGCCGCGGTGCTGAGAAAGCTGCGGCGGGACGGCTTGGAGATGGGAGAGTCGGACATAATGGCCTTCCGCTGAATCAATGGGTGGAGTGCGAATTCACGCCGAGCTCGGCAAGGAGCTTGCTGCGCGAGATCGGTGTCGAGCCGTTTCGTGCGACGCGGTGCTCGTAGGCGATCGCGCCGTTCCGCATCACCAGGATGCGATCCGCCAGCGCAATCGCTTCGTCGACGTCGTGCGTGACGAGCAGAACGCCCGGCTGATGATTGGCGACGAGCTCGCGAACGAGCTCATGCATGCGGATGCGGGTGAGCGCGTCCAATGCGGCAAACGGCTCGTCAAGGAGCAGAAGCTCTGGTTGCTGCACCAGCGCGCGGGCCAGCGCGACGCGCTGGGCCTGTCCGCCGGACAGATTGCGCGGCCAATCGTCGAGACGGTCGCCGAGGCCCACCTCGGTCAACGCTTCGGCGGCGCGCTCGCGTGCGTCCGGCACCTGCAAACCAAGCGAGACGTTGCGCCAGAGGCTGTCCCAGGGCAGGAGCCGGTGCTCCTGGAATACCACCGCCGGCCGGCGCGGCGCGACGATGCGCCCACCCTGGATCGAGTCCAGACCGGCGAGCGCCCGCAGCAATGTCGTCTTGCCGCAGCCGCTTTCGCCCAGCAGGGCGACGAACTCGCCCCGTTCGATGCGCAGGTTCAGCTTTTCGATCACCACGCGGCTGCCGTAGCTGCGCACGAGATTGCTGACGGTGACGGCCGGTCCGGCTTCGAATGGAGCGGCCGGCAGCGAAGCGATGTGTGCGTTCATCGTGCTGCCCCGTAGTTCGGATGCCAGGCGAGAAGGCGCCGTTCGAGAAAGCGTGCAATTCCATCGGCCGCGACGCCGATGAGCGCATAGATCACGATGGTCAGCACGATCACGTCGGTGCGCAGGAATTCACGCGCGTCCATGGCGAGAAAGCCGATGCCCGACTGCGCGCCGATGGTTTCAGCGACGACCAGCGCAAGCCATGCCGTCGCCAGTGCATAGCGGACGCCGGTCAGGATCGAGGGCAATGCGCCGGGAAGGATGATCCGACGGATCAGCTGAATGGAGCTCAGGCCCTGGACGCGACCGAGCTCGAGCAATTTGGGATCGACCTGGCGGATACCGAGCACCGTGTTGATGTAGATCGGGAAGGTGACGCCGAGGGCCACCAGGAAGATCTTCTGGGTCTCGCCGACGCCAAGCCAGACGATGACCAAAGGCAGCGCTGCGAGGAACGGGATGGCCCGGATCATCTGCACGCTGCGGTCGATCAGAGCTTCGGCGATGCGGGAGAAGCCGACGAGAATGCCGAGGCCGCCGCCGATGGCCGTGCCGATCACGAATCCCGCCGCCGCCCGCAGCAAGCTCACGCCGAGATCGTTCAGCAGTGTGCCCGTGGTCGCAAGCTTGAAGGCGGTGCGGATCACCTTGCTCGGTGCGGGCAGAACTTGCGGCGAGAGCCATCCTGCCTGCGCCAGCCATTCCCAGATGACGACCAGCACCACCGGCGCCAGCCACGACAGAAGCTGAAGGCCGCGAGTGCCAGGCTTGCTCTTCGCGGCGGCCGGAGCGAGTGCGCCGC
The DNA here is from genome assembly GCF_044908355.1 of Bradyrhizobium sp. USDA 336. Taxonomy (NCBI): domain Bacteria; kingdom Pseudomonadati; phylum Pseudomonadota; class Alphaproteobacteria; order Hyphomicrobiales; family Nitrobacteraceae; genus Bradyrhizobium; species Bradyrhizobium sp. USDA 336. The sequence continues at coordinate 8,075,930 of NZ_JBIYDC010000002.1, forward strand.
CGCTGCTTTGCGATGCCGGCGCGCGGTCCGCACCGATCGCGGTGCGGTCGATGCCGCTCAGTTCCAGATTGCTCAAGACGCGAGACCTCGTTTCACGCACTGCATTTGATGCAGAAGGCGTGACGGCAATCACCTGCCGTCTCCACAAAATGTCCCACGAAATCGGGCTGGCAGAAATAGAGCGGTATTTCAATTGTCGTCGGCTCCGGAGTGATCTGCTGTCGTCGCCGCGCGGATGCGCGACAAAGAAAATCTTTTGATGCAGGTCTGCTTGAACTTGCGGCGGCGATTAGCGAGAACGCTCAAAGTCGAGAGAGTTACGGGAGAGCATGATGACGGCTGCACCTCTTCGCTTCGGCATCTGGGCGCTGGTGCATGGGCCGCGTGCCGCGCATCAGGACCCGGAAGAGCCCTACGATGCCTCCTGGGAGCGCAATCGGGATCTGATCCTTGCAGCCGAGGAGCTCGGGTATGATTCGACGCTGATCGCGCAGCACACGATCAATCCGCATCAGGAAGATCTCGATCAGCTCGAAGCCTGGAGTGCTGCTGCGGCGATCGCGGCGCTGACCAAGCGCATCGAGATCATTGCCGCCATCAAGCCATATCTCTATCACCCCGTGGTGCTCGCCAAGCTCGCGCTCGGCATCGAGAACATCAGCCGCGGCCGGTTTGCCATCAATCTGGTCAATGCCTGGAATCGTCCGGAGCTGGAGAAGGCGGGGATCGGCTTTCCCGATCACGATGCGCGCTATGCTTACGGTAAGGAATGGATCTCCGTCGTGTCCCGCCTGATGGAGGGCGAGCGCCTGAATTTCAGCGGCGATCACTTCAACGTCACGGACTATGCGCTGCGGCCGACCAGCCTCTACCGCAAGCGTCCGGCCATCTATGTCGGCGGGGAGTCCGAGCCCGCGCGCGATCTGGTCGCCGCTCATGGCGATGTCTGGTTCATCAACGGCCAGCCGCTCGATGATGTCGCCGGCCTGATCGCCGACGTCGCCGCGCGGCCGCGCGGTTCAGCGCCGCCATTGCGCTTCGGATTGTCCGCCTTTGTCGTCGCACGCGAGACCCGGGAGCAGGCGCAGGTCGCCTATGAGCGCTTGCTCAGCCTAGCGGCCAAGGACGCGCCGATGAAGGCAATCCAGAAGCAGAACACCGACCCGAAGGTCGTGATGATGCAGACCATGCAGAAGACGCCGCGGGTCGGCAGCAACGGCGGAACGGCCGCGGGGCTGGTCGGCAGTTACGATGAGGTGGCGGCGCGCATCGAGGCGTTCCATGCCGCCGGTATCGAACTCTTCATGCTGCAATTCCAGCCGTTCGAGGCCGAGATGCGGCGTTTTGCAGAGGAGATAATCCCCCGTGTCCGAGCCAGACGATCGGCCAGGCCTGCTGCGAAGCTAGCCCATCCCATAGGATAGGCGGTCGCGACGATCAGGCCGAGGCGACTGCCGGCGGTCGCTTCGCATAGCGGCTCGCTGGTCGTGGCAGTCCGAAATGGTCGCGCAACGTCGTGCCCGTGTACTCGGTCCGGAACAGTCCGCGCGTCTGCAGGATCGGCGCCACGTTATCGACGAAGGTCTCCAGTCCCGTGAGCAGAACGTCCGGCATCAGGTTGAAGCCGTCCGCAGCGCCGGCCTTGAACCAGGCTTCGATATCGTCTGCGATCTGCTCCGGCGTACCCACGATGATGCGATGACCCACGCCGCCTCCGAGCGCGCGGATCAGCTGGCGGACGGTGAGGTTGCCGCGGCGGGCGATGTTCACGGTGCCCTTGAACATGGTGTGGTTGGCGTTCGCCGGAAGCGGCAACGGATCGGGCAGCGGTTTGTCGAGCTCGAGCAGGGCGGGGTCGATCTGAAGCGTGCCGGCGAGACGCGCCAGGCTGAATTCGATCGGCACCAGCTCCCAGAGCTCGTCCTGCCGCCGCTTCGCCTCGGCCTCGGTGCTGCCGATGACCGTGGCAAGCCCGGGCCGGCTAACGATGGAATCGCCGGAACGACCGTAAGCTGCGGCGCGCGTGCGCAGGTCGCGCGCGTAGGCAACGCCTTCCTCGATCGACTGCGCCAGTGTGAACACGGCTTCCGCATAGGCGGCGGCGAAATCGCGCCCATCATTGGAGCCGCCGGCCTGCACGGTAACAGGCCGCCCTTGCGGTGAGCGTGGAACGTTCAGCGGTCCGGCCACCGTATAATGGGGGCCGCGATGCGCGATCGTGTGCACCTTCGACGTATCGATAAATCGCGCGCTCGCCGTGTCGCCGACGAAGGCGTCGTCGTCCCAACTGTCGAACAGCGCGTGGACGACCTCCGTGAATTCCTTGGCGCGCTCGTAGCGGGCCTTGTGCTCCAAGGCACCGGTGAGGCCGAAGTTGCGGCTCGAAGCAGCATCTGCGGTGGTGACCGCGTTCCAGCCCGAACGGCCGCCACTGGCATGGTCGAGCGACACGAAGCGGCGCGCAATGTTGTAGGGCTCATTATAGGTCGTCGACACCGTCCCGATCAGGCCGACATGGGTTGTGGCGGCCGCGACCGTTGCCAGAATGATGGTCGGCTCCAGCGACGTGAACGACCGGTAGTCGATGCGATCATTCACGGCCGGCGAATCCGCCAGAAAAATCGCGTCGAGCTTGCCGCGCTCGGCAATCTGCGCCACCCGGACGTAATGACCGAGATCAAAGAAAGCCCGCGGATCGCTGGCCGGTAATCGCCAGGCCGATGGATAGACGCCGGAGTGGAGGAGGTTGACGTTCAGGTGCAGCTGGCGCGGAGACATAAAGATTCCAAAGGTCGGCGGCCGAAGCGCAAATTGCCGGAGATCAGGACCCCCTCGGGGTCCAGATCTTGATGGTCGTGGTGTCGAGCTTCACCGGGATCAGGCCCTCGGCGTGGAACGCATCGGCAATTCGCTGCTGCTCCGACAGGCCTGGTCCGGTGACCGCGCCGACCTGATAGGAACGGTGGCTATTGGCCTCCTCGACAATCGCCGCGTCGATACCCCAGAGCCCGGCCAGCAACGTGGCCGCGTCCTTCGGCTGGGACTTTACCCATTTTCCGGTTGCGGCAAGCTTGGTGAAGATCACATTCAGCACTTCGGCATGCTTGTCGGCATAGGCGGCGGAAGCGAGATAGTAGCGCTTGTAGCTCGCAAGGCCGTTGCTGCCATCGGACAGGATCCGGCCCTTGGTCTGATGCAGGGCGCTGGTCAGGAACGGATCCCAGGCAACCCAGGCGTCGACATTGTTGCTGACGAAAGCCGCGCGACCATCGGCCGGTGTCAAATAGGCAGGCGTGATATCCTTGAAATTAAGCCCCGATTTTGCCAGCGCCGCAAGCAGCAAATAGTGGCTGCCGGCGCCCTTGGTCACCGCGACCTTCTTGCCCTTCAAATCAGCTATTGTTTTGATGGCCGACGACTGCGGCACGATGATCGCCTGCGCCGCCGGCGAGGCGGCTTCCTCGGCGATATAAGCGAGCTTGGCGCCGGCGGCCTGCGCGAAGATCGGCACCGTGTCGGCGACATCAGCGCCGAAATCGATGCTGCCGATGTTGATGGCTTCCAGTAGCGGCAGGCCGCTGGTGAATTCGTGCCAGGAGATGGTGACGCCGAGCGGCGCGAGCGCCTTCTCCAACTCGCCGTTCGTCTTCAGGATCGCCGTCAGCGTCGAGGATTTCTGATAGCCGATGCGGATCTCTTCGGACATCGCGGGCTGAACGGACGCCATGGCGAAGATGCCGAGCGCGGCCGCGGCGAGGGTCCGCAGGCGGGAGTTGAAACCAGACATGAACAATGATCCTGAAGCTAAGCCGCTTAGGCGACGCGTTTGAAAAACTGCAGGCCGCAATGTGCAGGCAAGCTTGGCCCTGTTGCAATTTCCGAATGCGGTGCAGTTGGAGAAGGAAGCGTCTCTGACCGGACACAATCTGAGAAAGGAATTTTCCACGCGATGCAGCTTGTTGTCTAAAATCGGCCCGCCCACTATTCGGCGGCGATCCGATCGCAGCGCGTCGACTGAGTGCCGAAAACCCACGCCGGGATGCGTCGTGTGCAGCCGCGGACCGCGTCCCGGGAACAGCTTTTCGCGCAGTGTGCCGTCGCGATAGGCGGTCTTGTAGACGCCGCGCGATTGCAGCTCCGGCACCACGAGATCGACGAAGGCGTTCAGCGATTCCGGCGCGACCAGGCGGAACAGGTTGAAACCGTCGACGTCGGTCTCGTCAGCCCAGGAGATCAGCTCGTCGGCGACGTCCTGCGGCGAGCCGACCACGAAGGGTGACCTCGCGCCGGCGCGGCTCAATCTGGCGAGGTCGCCGACCTTGACCGGCCGGTCGCTCCGGACCGTGAAATTCCCGACCATCGACTGGATGGCGTTGCTCTCAACATATTCGATCGGCTGGTCGGGCCGATAGGTCGAGAAGTCGATGCCGGTCCAGCCCGACAGCAGGGCGAGCTGGCCGGTCTGGTCGACATGGCGTGCGTAGTCCGCGAGCAGGTCGTTCGCCTCGTCCCGTGTCGGCGCCGCGATCACGGTCGCGCCGGCAAACAGGCGGATGTCGTAGGGATCGCGGCCGTAGGCCTTGGCGGCTTCGCGTATCTCGCGAACGGCACGCGCAAGCATCGGCTTGGTCTGGCCGTTGAGAAAGATCGCTTCCCGCGTGCTGAGCCGCGAAGGCGCGGCCGCGCTTGGAGGTGCCGGCCTGATACAATAGCGGCGTCCGCTGCGGCGAAGGCTCGGCGAGATGGATGCCGTCGACCTTGAAGTAGGGGCCTTCATGAAGAACCCGGTGGAGCTTTGTGGGGTCCGTGAAGATGCGGCTGCCGCGGCCGCGCCGAACCGCATCGTCCTCCCAGCTTCCCTCCCATAGCTTGTAGGCCGCGGTGAGAAAGTCCTCGGCCGCGTCATAGCGGTCGTCGTGGGCGCGCCCGGCCGGAAGACCCATGCCGCGCGCGCCGCTATCGAGATAGCGGGTGACGAGGTTCCAGCCGATCCTGCCCCGGGTCAGATGGTCGAGCGTCGAAAATGTGCGCGCGAGCTGATAGGGATGCTCGAAGGTGAGATTCGAGGTGATGCCGAAGCCGAGATGGTTGGTGACGAGCGCCATGGCGGACACGAGCAGCGTCGGGTCGGCGTTGGGCAGTTGAACAGCGTGCAAGGCGGCGGCATCGCCAGTGCCGCCATATACGTCGTACACCCCGAACACGTCGGCCAGGAAGATGCCGTCGAGCAGTCCGCGTTCTGCGGTCCTCCCACGCACGAACGTTTGCTGCCAAGTCCGGTCTGCAGAAGTCGTCGATCAGCTTAGCGGGCTCATTTGCCATGTCATAACGCCTCAGCCCTATCGACAGGGGGGAGGGGACACTCCGCTAGCGCGCTAGTGATCAAGGACTTCTGGCAAGCGTGCTGTACCAGGAGTCGTGCCTGCCAACTCTCGCGTTCGCCCCGCCTTCGCGTCGAGCCTGCGCAAGGCCACTACGCCCAATAGCCCAATCAGGACTAGGACTGCTCCAGCTCCGATCAGCCAGTACGCGAGCGTGACATCATCCACAGCCGCTGCTTTCGCTTTCGATTTGGCCACTTCAAGAGATCTCTTTACGGGGCGGAGAGATGACGGTCTGCGGACGCGCGACGCAGCGCGCGTGCCCGATCATTCCCTTGAACGATGCTCGCGAAGGGCGGCTGCTTCGAGCAGTCTCTCAGCCAGAAGCTTCTTCAGCTCTGCCTTCTCCTCTTCCAAGGCCTTCAGCCGCTCGGCCGTGGCGCCGTCCGTACGCATTGGCAGGTCAGTCATTCTCGACACTTGCTCTTTCCTCAAGGTCAACATAGCGCGTTCGCTGGCCAATCCTTCGACCGACTTCCGCCCCGCTTGGCCACGCCACGCGAGCGAAAATAGCTTCGTTGGTGGAGGCCCGACAAGTACCGAATGGGATATTGTTCGCTTATCACGTCCCGCCCATATCAAATTCCGGCAATTAGCCGACGCAATCTGTCAAGTAACCGCCGCTGGCCAGAGCCGTCTTTGGTATTTCATAAACACCGAAAGAGCTCGTGCGCTCCTGCTAATGCGGTCCGCTTGTCAACCTCAGGAAATATTGTTCAAAGCGGGTCACATATCGATCCAAACGTCACGGCACGAGACGGACGCAACGCTCTCTCGCGCGTCTGGTAGGTACGGAGATTCCAGGCAGTCATCGGCGCTCTCGAACGATACGAGAGTAGCTTGACTTCACGCGGTTCAGTTTCTGCATCGTCAGCCGCTGAACGATCGCGATGGAATTTGTCAGACGCGAAATCGGGTAAGTGGAGGAGCTGATACAGGCGCGCGAGATGCCCGTGTCTCAAGCATAGCGAAACGTTCCCGACCAATGATTGCGCCGCATATGCCGCGTGACCGTGCTTCAGGATGTGCGTTCCAAAGGCGCAGTCGATAAATGAGATCCGAGGTTGAGCCGCGGCTCGCCGAACCCATACCCCCACGTCAAGCTCCCACCACCAATGTAGTGGGGCACCCAATATTAGGACGCTAAGTTGCGGTCAACCCTGTGTCGCATCCAACGGTGCCGAATGCATCCTTGATGCTGACTAGGATCACCAACCACATCGCGGGCAATGACGCGGCTTGCGGTCACTGCCCGATCGAGTATCGGCGCATTCCCGCGCTTTACGCAGAATTGCTGCGTCTTAACCCCGGAAAACGCGCAACCCGAGCGCAAGTACAAGGCTACTCTGAACGAGCCTGCCGAGCCGCAAGGCTGGAGCGGGAGAATGGCGTTTGTTCGAAGCGTACCGATCTGTTGTCGGGGCGGCACGCTCGGGTGCGTAACACGATTGTTAGTACGTTCCGTACGGTCTTTGTCGGAGTCGTGCCCGTAATTCCAGTATTCGTTATGGGGCCGGGCTTTGTGCATGCGCAACGCTGGGCGCAGTGGTCGAGTGTTTTGAGGGCGTCCGTCGTAGTTAAGGGTGTTGTTCTATTTATTGGAGTTCGCTCACGGGAGGGGCTCTCGTGAGAGCAGATGCTGAAGTGAAATATTGCGTAAGGTAGTGGAATGAGAATGGCGGGGGTGGGCGCCATTACTGGTGTGGTGCGAGATGCGAGCCAAAGTGGCGGCGGCATGGCTGCTGTTGCGTTGTCTTTGCATCATGCGTTGCTGGCGCAGCGAGTTGACGCTCGCTTGGTCTGCGGACTGGCGCCGGAACAAGATGTCGAACATGTCTACGTGGCGGGCCGAACCGTTGGCCCCATTGGCGTGATCCCAAAGCAATTGCTTTGCGGTGTGATCCATATTCACGGATTATGGACCCCTTTTGAATGCTGGGCGCAGCTACAAGCAAGGCGTAGTCAAGCCTTGCTAGTCATCAGTCCACATGGTGCGCTGTCGCCTCGTGCACTGGATCGCAAGCGCTTAAAGAAGTTTATGGCGTGGACTCTGTACCAGCGTAGAATAGTTCAGCGCGCCCATTTGCTGATTGCAAATTCAGAGCGAGAGCATGACCATCTTCGGAGATCCGGACTCACCTCACCCATTGCCATTATTCCTAATGGAGTCGATGGCCCGAAAATGCCTGTCATATCGTCGGAGAACGTAAACGCGGAGAGGAAAAAGGTCATTCTTTTTCTTGCGCGTCTCTGTCCCACGAAAGGAATTCCTGATCTGCTGGAAGCGTGGCGCGGCCTTGAGGATCGCCGTGGCTATGAACTGCATATCCATGGGTTTGGCGACCCAGGCTATCGCGCCTACTTGGAGGCGCGAATCCGACAACTCGGTCTCCGTCGCGACGTGAAGCTTCTCGGTCCACTATACGAGCGGGAGAAATGGGAAAAGCTTCACGCCTCCTCTATCTATGTGCTGCCGTCTTACACCGAGAGCTTCGGGATCACGGTTGCCGAGGCACTATCAGCAGGCCTCCCGGTCATCACCACCAGCGCAACGCCTTGGGCACACCTTGCGGAAAAGAACCTGGGTTGGATTGTCAAAAATGACGTCGGTCAGTTGCGACAAGCCTTGCGAGAAGCAGTGTCTCTTCCTCCATTTCAGCTGAAAGCGACAGCCGATGCGGCGCGGCACTACGCGGTGCAGTTTTCATGGCCTGATATTGCCGGCCAATATCTTAAAACTTTCGAATGGCTCTGCGATCAAACAGCGTCCAAGCCTGAATGGGTGAGCTTGGTCTAATGCGTATTTTGATTGTGACTCAGTATTTTTGGCCGGAGTCATTTGTTGTGAACGACCTGGTTCGATGGCTGACCAAGGCCGGACACTCAGTGACGGTCGCGACCGGCAAGCCGAACTATCCGACCGGCGAACTCGCACCTGGCTATACGCGCGATAAGGTTCAATGCGAAACGTTTGCCGGCGCACAAGTATTCAGAATCCCGAGCCGGCCGCGACACCAGGCTACGGCGCTCAATCTTGCCCTGAACTACCTGTCCTTCGCTTGGTCAGGTCTCCTGTGGTTCCCGCGGCTGCTCAAAAGGCAGGAGTTCGACGTTATCCTCGTGCTCGCGATGCCGATAACGGCGGCGCTTCCAGCTATTCTTCTGCGCTGGATCAAACGTTGCCACCTTGCGCTCTGGGTACAGGACTTGTGGCCGCAGGTCGTGACGTCGACCGGCTTTGTAGATAGCCGCTTCGTCGTAGCCATTCTTCATGTTCTAGTCAGATTCATTTATCGCGCCGCAGACACCGTTCTGGTCCAGTCAAACCAGTTCGTGGGGCCGATCGCCAAGATGATTCCAAAGAAGAAGATATTCGTCCTCCCGAATTTTGCTCCCCCGAGTGACGAAGTGCTTCCATTGCCGCTTGCTATCGCGGGCTTGTTTCCGCGCCGGTTTTCGGTGGTGTTTGCAGGCAATCTTGGCAGAGCCCAGTCGCTGTCCACGATCGTCCACGCGGCGCGCATTCTTCGGTTTCACCCTGAGATCCTGATCGTGGTCGCCGGAACGGGCAGCCATGCCGAGACGCTTAGAGAGTCAGTCACTGCTGCTAAGCTAACGAACGTCCAAATGATCGGCATGCTGGATCGCCGCATGATGCCGGAATTGTTCAGGCATGCGGACTGCCTCCTCGTGACTCTCGGCGATCATCCAGCTCTCAACGCAACCATTCCAAGCAAAATACAGGCCTACATGAAAGCGGGCAGGCCGATCGTCGGCGCTATTAACGGCGCGGCTGCGGATCTGATCGTAAGCGCGGGAGTCGGCCTCACTGTTCAAGCCGGAGATGGGGCTGGCCTCGCGCAAAGCATACTCGCTCTGACGAAAATGCCTGCAATCGAACGGCTGGAAATGGGTCGAGCCGGCCGCGCGTATTACGAAAAACACTTTGATGCGGATCAGGTGCTGAGCCGGCTACTGGGAATTTTGCAAAGAGAAATGAGTTGCCATGCCTAAGACTAAAGTCCTTATCCTGGGCGCCAGCGGAATGTTAGGCGCCGCTGTATTCCGCTCCTTTCTTGCATCCGCCGATTTCGAGGCGGTTGGAACCATAAGGGACAAAGTGGCTCTGGGCTTCTTCTCGTCGGTAGCATCGGCGCGCCTGCTGCATTTGGATGTCCTTGACGAGGACGCGCTTGTCTCGCTTCTGGATCGGGAGCGTCCTGCCGCGGTTATCAACTGTATCGGCCTTGTGAAGCAGCTTGCGTCAGCGGCCGACCCGCTGGTCACTCTACCGATCAATGCGATTTTTCCACACCGGCTTGCCCGCATCTGCTCCTTGATTGGCGCCCGGCTGATTCACATTAGCACCGACTGCGTCTTCTCCGGATGGAAGGGAAATTACACGGAAGGTGACGTCACCGACGCTCAAGACCTATATGGCCGATCAAAACTCTTGGGAGAGCTCGTTGACTACGACCATGCTGTGACGTTGCGCACGTCGATTATCGGCCGGGAACTCTACAGCGCTCATTCGCTCGTCGAGTGGTTTCTTTCCCAGCAAGACGCCGTCAAGGGTTACGCAAAAGCCATTTTTTCCGGGCTGCCGACAGCGGAACTCGCTGCAGTTATTCGCGATGTCGTCCTGCCGAACAAAGATCTCGCGGGGCTCTATCACGTCTCTGCAGCGCCGATCTGCAAATTCGATCTGCTGCACCTTCTCGCGCGTCAGTACGGAAAGCGAATTGAAATACTGAAGGACGATCAGACGAAGATTGATCGTTCTCTCAACTCCGAGAAGTTTCAGAGAGAGACAGGCTATCGCGCGGCTGATTGGCCGGAACTGATCCGGCGATTGTATGAAGCTGATTTGCGTCGAGAGATGAATAATGTTTGACAACAAGACATTGATGATCACTGGCGGTACGGGCTCGTTTGGGAACGCCGTCTTGCGTCGCTTTCTCCACACGGAGATCGGAGAGATTCGCATCTTCAGCCGCGACGAAAAGAAGCAAGAAGATATGCGTACGGAGCTTAGGAACCCCAAGCTTAAGTTCTTCCTGGGCGACGTTCGAGACTACGGAAACGTTCGTGATGCGATGAAGGGCGCCGACTATATCTTCCATGCCGCAGCGCTGAAGCAGGTGCCCTCCTGTGAATTCTACCCGATAGAAGCCTTGCGCACCAACGTGATTGGCACGGAGAACGTGCTGCAGGCGGCGATAGAGACGGGCGTGGAGCGCGTTGTCTTCCTAAGCACAGATAAGGCGGTCTACCCCATCAACGCCATGGGTCTGTCGAAGGCCATGGCAGAGAAGGTTGTGCTGGCGAAATCGAGGGTGGCCGGGGACACGATCATGTGTATTACCCGATACGGCAATGTGATGGGCTCCCGCGGCTCCGTCATTCCATTGTTCATGCAGCAGATCAAGAACGGCCTCCCCCTCACCGTGACAGACCCCAATATGACTCGGTTCCTGATGTCGCTGGAAGAGTCGGTCGAGCTCGTCGTTCATGCGTACCAGCACAGCAGGCCAGGCGATATTTTCGTACAGAAGGCTCCAGCCGCCACCATGGGTGATCTGGCGATTGCACTGAAAGAGCTGTTTGGAGCGAGCAATGCGGTTAGTATCATTGGCACTCGGCACGGAGAAAAGCTGTTCGAGACGCTCATTGGCCGCGAAGAAATAATGAGGGCCAGTCATTCAGACCGGTACTTTCAGATCCCTGCAGACAACCGCGACCTGAATTACGATAAGTTCTTTGTGGAGGGTGAAGTGGAGCTCTCGACAGTGGACGACTACACATCTCACAACACTCATCGCCTCACCGTTGAAGGCCTTAAGGAGCGCCTGTTATCTCTCGATTTTGTCCGGGCCGAACTTGGACGATCGTCCGATCGGCCTGCTCTGTCCGTGTTGTGAAAAAAGGAGCGGCTCAGCAAATGAAGGTGATGACATTGGTCGGAACGCGGCCAGAGCTCATCAAGATGAGCCGCGTCATTGCGGAATTCGACGCTCAGCTTGATCATGTTCTGGTCCATTCGGGACAGAACTATGATTTCGAGCTGAACCAGATCTTCTTCGATGAACTTGGAATCCGCAAGCCCAATCACTTTCTGGGAGTGAACAACGAAACGCCTGCCAGGGCGATAGCGGATGTCATCGCGAAAACCGACGACGTCCTGAACACGGAAAAACCGGATGCTCTGTTGCTATACGGCGACACGAATACCTGTCTGGCTGTCATTGCCGCGAAACGGAAGCAGATTCCCGTCTTCCATATGGAAGCCGGGAACAGATGCTTCGACCAGCGGGTGCCGGAGGAGTTGAACCGGAAGGTGCTGGATCATCTTAGCGACGTAAATCTCGTGCTCACGGAGCACGCGCGTCGCTACCTGCTCGCAGAGGGGATCCGGCCGGAGACTATTATGAAGACCGGCTCCCACATGCAGGAGGTGCTTCAGTTTTACATGCCGAAGATCGAGGCGTCCGATGTTCTGACGCGACTTGGCCTGGACGAGCGAAAATTCTTCCTCGTGAGCATTCACCGCGAAGAAAACGTCGATAGCGTCGAACATTTGCGCGACATCCTGGGCACGTTACGGGATTTGTCGACTACCTATGGATACCCCGTCCTGGTTTCCACGCATCCTCGGACCCGCAAGCGGCTCGATGCGCTCGGGCAGATGGAAATGGATGATCGGATCGTGTTCGCGAAACCGTTCGGGTTTATCGATTACATTCGTCTTCAAATGGGTGCACTGTGTGTACTCTCCGACAGTGGTACCATCACTGAGGAGGCATCGCTCCTCAACCTTCCAGCGATAACAATTCGCAATGCACACGAGAGACCCGAAGGCATGGACGTGGGGACGCTCGTCATGAGCGGGCTGAAGAGCCGGCGCGTCTTGGAGGCGGTGCAGGTCGTCATCAATCATCACCAAACAAGCTCCCGGACATTCAAGACAGTGCCGGACTACGAAACCGGGCCGGTCTCAAAGCAGGTGCTTCGCATCGTGTTGAGCTATGTCGACTACGTCAACAGAACCGTCTGGCACAAAGCTTCAGGCGGAGGATAACGTTGTCAGGTCCCGACGATGCTCTCTAGTATGATATTGGCCGCTGGCAGGCTGCGCTTGCTAGACGCTGGCGCGATTGTTTTGATTTGTTGAGGAATCGCGGAGGCTATGACGCAGCCAAAACAGAACCACTCAATGCTCGGTCGAGCTGCCCGAAAGTTGTGGGTATTTAAAGAGCTGTATGCACAGATCGGTGTGCTCCAAGACCAAGTTGCGGCCTCGACCGGCCGTGAAGCCCAAGCCTTGCGGGAATTGGAAAGCATCCGGAGCGAACTGGCAGCATCATCCGGCCGTGAAGCCCAAGCCTTGCGGGAATTGGAAAGCGTCCGGAGCGAACTGGCTGCATCGTCCGCCCGTGAAGCCCAAGCCTCGCAGGAATTGGAAAGCATCCGGAGTGAACTTGCAGCTTCGTCCGCCCGTGAAGCCCAAGTCTCACGGGAATTGAAAAGCATCCGAAGTGAACTTGCAGCTTCGTCCGCCCGTGAAGCCCAAGCCTCGCAGGAATTGGAAAGCATCCGGAGTGAACTGGCAGCTTCGTCCGCACGTGAGTCCCAAAGTTCACGGGAATTGGAAAGCGCCAAGGGTCAGCTTGCCGCCTCAAACGAGCGAGCCGATAGTCTCGCTCGTAGCTTAGCAGATGTCGCTCGACTCCAGGAACATGTCGCGGAGCTCAGCGCGCATATCCACGAACATCTCCCTACGCTCGGCAATCTTCTCCTGGGCCGTTTCGCGGAAGCTCAGGCGGTATTTACCAGCCAAATGCCGCTATTAACCGCAAACCTTGTTGCCCTTCGCAGTGGACAAGATGAGCATTTCCGGAGCCTTCGCAACCGGCTAAACGGATCGGTTGCTGGAGCCGGCATGGCGGCGGCGGATCGTTTTCTCGACCTTTTGGAAGCCTCGCTGACGGGCACGCTGCACCCGGATGTCTCACAGGCCCCCTGGGCGAAAGATGTCTTCGACCCCGCGCGCCGGGCGGTTGGACGAGACTGGCCGTCGCGGGCCGAGACGATGATCGGCACGGCGCGAATGCGAAACTTGCGGGTCCTAACGCAGCGTGCGCTCCAAGAAAGCGTGCCAGGCGATCTTATCGAGACTGGGGTTTGGCGTGGGGGCGCGTGCATCTACATGAGGGGCATTCTGGCAGCGGCCGGAGACACAAGCCGCCGGGTATTTGTCGCAGATAGCTTTCGCGGCCTACCTGCTCCTGACGAAGCCGCCTACCCCGCGGACGCCGGCGACCAGCACCACACGTTCGCGCAGCTCGCCGTCTCGCGCGCAGAAGTCGAGGCCAATTTTCGTCGGTACGCGTTGCTGGACGAACAAGTCGTGTTCTTGGAGGGATGGTTCAAGGACACCTTGCCAACCGCCCCCATCGAAAAATTGGCCGTTCTGCGGCTCGATGGCGACATGTACGAAAGCACGATCAATACCCTCAGCGCACTCTACGGGAAAGTGTCTCCAGGCGGATTCGTGATTGTCGACGATTACATCCTCAAGGCCTGCGCCCAGGCCGTGGATGACTTCCGAGCTCGTTATGGAATTGTAGCACCTATGCACGAAGTCGACGGCGCGGCAATTTGGTGGCAGGTGCCAAAGGATTCGTCTGCCGAATCTCCGGCCAATCTCGGCGGTGAGGCATGAACCGCAACGTTCCCAAGGAAAGCCTGCCGGTGGCCGGAAAACGTCCATCACGATTGCCGAAACTCGCCGTGGTCACCACGGCTGCGCCTCCGTCTGCGAGTGGACAAGCGAGAGTTCTGGAGCATCTCATGGTACCTGCAAGAGTTGCTCCTCCGGTCTACCTCACGGATCAACTTCAAGCGCTCGAGGCCGATGGCCACCGCTTCGGCAGCTATCATTCGCTTGGTGCTCCCCGCCATCAATTGATATCTCGCGCACCCGTAGCGTTGCGGAAATTAAACAATTATGGTGGGTTGCTGCGCAGCGCGATGTCGAGAACGAAGGAAATTACGTCGATCCTGCGGGACGAGCCGGTCGATGCGATCGTGGGCTGCACGGCCAGTCCGTTCGACCTTCCCGCAGCTTACTTTGCGTCGCGGCGGCTCAAGGTGCCCTTCGTCGCCTATCTGTTCGATGACCCCATCTTTCAGTGGGAGCCAGGCATCTACCGGTGGCTAGCGCGTTTTTGGGAGCCGATATGGGGCCGCGGCGCCGGCGCCATAATCGCCCCGAACGAAGTCCTGGCGAACGACGTGCGCGCGCGTCTTCCGGCGGCGAAGATCTATATTGTGAGAAATCCCGTAGACCCTGCGGCCTTCTCCAATGAGCCCACCGGCATACCGCAGGATGAGCCGGAACGACACGCCGGACGGCCCTGCCGTTTACTGTACACGGGATCAGTGTATTCGGCGCAGGCGAGCGCCTTTCGCAATCTGAACGCGGCGCTTAACCGGTTGGCGGGCCGCTTCGAACTCCACGTCTACACCTCTCAGCCCATTACTGCGCTGGCCGCAAGCGGCCTTGACGGCCCCTATGTGCACCATCATGCACATACTTCCCAGTCGACCGCGCTGTCGTTGCAACGAAATGCGGACGTCCTTTTTCTACCGCTGTCATTCGACTCCGCGATTCCCGAGGCGATCCTATCATCTTCGCCCGCCAAACTCGGAGAGTATCTCGCCGCCGGCACTCCTATCCTGGTTCATGCGCCTACCGGGTCCTTTGCGACCGAGCTCCTGCGGAAGGCTAACGCCGCCCTGATTGTCGACACCTCCGATCCAGATCGGCTGGTCGCGGCGTTGACCACGATTTCCAACGATCGCAAACTTAGGCACGGTCTCACCGAGAACGCAGCACTCCTTGCCGAGGAATTCCACGTGGAGCGGGCGCGAGATGCGTTTTGTTCAGTCATCTCGTCGTTGGATCGCTGAATGACCGTGCGCCGCAAGATACTCTTTGTAGCGATGCACAATAGCCCGCACACCGCGCGATGGATCGATATCGCGACGGATCTGGGTTATGACCTCCATATTTTTCCGCTCGAGCCGAGCACTCCACATCACAAGCTGCGGGATTTGACGCTTCACGTTCCGGTCCTGGACGAACCGCCAAAAGAGGCCGTGAAGGAAGCCCGCCGGAAAGGTATCCGTTCTCGCGTCCTCAACTTCCTGCGTCTCCTGCGATCCGACCCAGCATATGCCTTGAACCGCATCAAGCAAGCAATGTTGATGAGTCCGACAGCGGAAGTTATCGACGTTGAGCCGCCGCCCTTTGACACCACAAGTTCGGGCGTGAAAATTCGACACTTGTCGACTTTTCAGACTATCGGCGCCATTGCCGATGTCACGGAAACCGTTCGCCTCGGACGCGATGACGAGAGTAATCAAACCACACTGCGCATTCATGGTCCTGACGTGCTTGCCTCTCTCATCAGCAAGCTCAAGCCGGATTTGATCCACTCGATGGAGTTTCAACATTCGGCCTATCTCGTGCTCGCTGCGCGCGATCGTATCAAAGGTCCGTTTCCTCGCTGGCTCGCGACTAACTGGGGCAGCGATATCTTTTTATTCGGCCGGCAACCCGACCATGCGCGGCAGATCCGGCGGGTGTGCGAAGCTATCGATCTCTACTCCTGCGAATGCCATCGCGACCTCGCACTTGGACGGGAATTCGGATATCGCGGACCGGACCTGCCGGTTCTGCCGAATTCCGGCGGCATGGACATCAACCATGTCCTGTCGCTCCGTGATCCAGAGCCCCCCTCGAGGCGCAAGCTGATCATGGTCAAGGGTTATGATCATTTTGCCGGGCGCGCGATGGTGTCGCTTGCGGTGCTCGAGCGCTTTGCCGAGCAGCTGAAGGATCACACGATCGTTCTGTTCTCGGTCAGTGCAAAACCACGCGTCCGCGCGCTAGAACTTGCCGAGGCGGGAATCCTCAATATCAAGGTGATCGATTGGGCCACGCATGACGACATCCTGCGACATTTCGGCCAGGCGCGGATATATCTCGGGATCAGCATCTCTGACGCTATTTCGACGTCGGTGCTGGAAGCAATGGTGATGGGAGCGTTTCCGATCCAGACCAATACCTCGTGCTGTGAGGAATGGTTTGTTCACGAAAAGACCGGCTTTGCCATCCCGCCGGACGATTTTGAGAAGATATGCGAGCGCTTCGCAACCGCCTTGACCGACGACAATCTGGTTGACGCTGCTGCTATCGAGAATTTCGAAATCATAAAATCGAGACTGGCGGTCGAAGTGCTACGTCCGAAAATGGATGAGTTCTACCGACGGGCATTTGCCCAATGATTGCGAACTGCGTGTTGGTGTTCAAAGCATGAAGGTACTTCAGCTTAATTCATCCGACCTGATCGGAAGTCGTTTTAACGGCTTCGACGTTCGCCACTTACTCGCGGCCGACGGGATCGAAACGCATCATCTAGTCTGGAACAAGCTGAGCGACAGCAACGCCTCGAGCAAGTTTTTTAGAATTCCTCGCAGTCGCGACCTGACGAAAATGTTAGGAAGAATCGAGCGGGCGTATTCCATTCACTCGCGCCTCCAACTTCAATCGTTCACGCTGCCGCTGCATCGTGCGTTTCGCGAAGCAGACGTGGTTCACTATCACATCATTCACGATGGCTATTTCGGACTTGATGCGCTGCCCTGGCTCAGCCGGCTCAAGCCGAGTATCTGGACTTGGCACGATCCCTGGCCGATGACGGGGCACTGCATCTATCCGCTGGGCTGCGAAAGGTGGAGAATCGGCTGTGGGGAATGTCCGAGGCTGGACCTCGTGTTCGAGATGCGCCGCGATCGCACGGCCCAGGATTTTGAGTGGAAACAGCGGCTGATCCACAAGAGCGACATCGATGTTGTGGTTGCATCCGAGCATATGCGGCGGATGGTGCAATCATCGCCGATCGGTCGGGCCATCCGGCTGCATTGCATTCCCTTCGGCATCGACCTGCAGAAATTCTGTCCAGGCGATGGCGCCGCCGCGCGAGCGCGCCTCGGGGTGCTGCCAAACCGGTTGGTGATAGGCGTGAGGGCTTTCCCCGACAGTCCATACAAAGGCTTTGACTTCTTCCTACAAGCCCTTCGCCGTCTGGGAGAAATCAATGTCCCGCTCTGTATCGTAGCGACCCACGCCAAGGAAAAGCTCAACGAATTCATCGGAACGCATCAGATCATCGATTTGGGATGGACAAACGACGAGGCGTTGATTCTCGACACCTTCAAGGCTGCCGATTTTTTCGTCATGCCGTCGACCGCGGAAGCGTTCGGCATGATGGCGATTGAGGCGATGGCGTGCGGGAAAGCGGTAATCGTATTTGACGGCACCTCCCTGCCCGAAGTCGCCCGGGCTCCTGATGTCGGTATATCGGTCCCGATGGGGGATATCGATGGCCTCGCCGCGGCCATACGCCGCCTTGCCGCCGATGAAGCGGAAAGACGTGCGCGAGGATCGGCGGGGCGGACCACCGCCGAAGATTTGTACGGCGATCGACTATTTGCCTGGCGGCTGGCCGGACTGTACCGGTCCGTGGCCGACAAGCATGCCTTGAACAGTCCCAGCGAGGCTGCGTCACAATGAAGACGCTACTGCTCACCGACATACCGCCCTCCAGCAACCTCACGGCCGGGATTGTCACAGCGCAAATGTGCCGGTTCGTCCCCGCCGGAGAATTGGCGATTTTTTGCGTGCAAAACCGCCATCTGAGCCCGGAGCCTTATCCGGACCTGGCTGATCTCCCGATACGCTTTGTGGTCAAACCTAACGAACTCAGCTGTCGCAGCATTCGGGGGATTTCGGTTGGATCGGTTGGCGCGACGGCAATCGAGACGTTCCGCCGCCGGACCAGGATTTCGCCGCTGGTGCGGCAGGCTGTCGCCTACGGCAAAGAACAGAACGTCTCATCCCTCTGGGTCATCCTTCAGGGCCAAACCATGGTCCGAATGGCCGCTGGGGTTGCAGACGGACTCGGCGTTCCGCTCCGCGCCCAGATTTGGGATCCGCTGGATTGGTGGCTCCGGGCTCACGGTGTCGATCGTTTCAACCGCAGATGGGATCTCGCCGCCTTCGACCGAACGATGCGAGCAGCGACCGCCTGTGCTGCCGCCTCGTGGGCCATGGCCGGGCAATACGAAGAGCTCTATGGGACACCGAGCCAGGCCATCATTGCCTCGCTCGATCGGTCTATCGCGCGACGGCCAGAGCTGGCATTGCGAACCACCGGCGAACTGGTGATCGGAATGGCTGGCCAATTTTATGCCAATGAAGAATGGCTTGCGCTCGTGAGGGCGCTCGAACTCGCTCGTTGGCAAGTGGCCGGCCGTCGAGTAACCGTTCGCGTATTCGGGCATCAGCGCCCGATAGCCATACCAGACGATCATCTTGATTTTCTTGGTTGGCAATCGCAGGCGAAATCCGTGGAGCTATTGTCGGATTCGTGCGACATTCTCTACTGCCCGTACCCCTATGCGACTTCGATGGCCGACGTCGCCAAACTCAGTTTCCCATCCAAAATCCCAACCTACCTCGCCGCGGGCAGACCAATCCTTTTCCACGGGCCGGACTATGCAGGTCCTGCGCAATACCTGAAATCGACGGGCGCCGGGTTCATTTGCCAGTCCATGGACCCCGACGCCGTATATGATGGCTTGATGCATTTGGTCGAGGATGCCCAGCTCTATGCGCATCTCGCCCTTTCTGCTCAGGAATCCTTCATGGCGGACTTTACCCTCGAACGCATGGAAGCCGGCGTGCGCCAGTTTCTTGGGTATCAAAAGCGGGACGTATGCCTTGAGTAGACATCAGATCGAAGTTGGGGCAGCTGCGCGCCAGTTGGGGATTTCCATGCAGAAGGTTCACGTGACTGGAATTTCCAGGATGCTCGGAGGCCCCACCTCTCGTTCAGCGCGTCGTCGTGTTTTCGACCGACAAGATGCCATGGGCATGAGCAATGCGTTCATGGAAAAGCCGATGGCTGTCAAAGCAACCTCACTCGCACTCGACACGGACACGATCCTGTGTGCCAATCGCTACGGAAAAGTCATGGCCTCCCGCGGGTACGTGATCGCTTCTTTTGTGACGCACGCGAAGGCCGGCCCTTCGATCACGCCAACCGATCGGACGACACCTCCGAAAGCACGGAATTGCTCGATGTCCACCGCGTGGAAAACGGTCTTTTGAACCTGGATTTCGCCCAGGACGAACTCTCCCGGAAAAGTTGAACCTCAACAATGCAGCACCATCCAGCCTCGCTCGCCGAACTCGTCAAAGCACTGGGACGTCACCGCGTCCTTATCTTTCGTCTCGCGGCGCGGGAGTTCACACAGCGGTTTCGCGGCAGCATGCTCGGCGGCACCTGGGCGGTGCTGATGCCGCTGTTCACGGCGGCGGTGTATACCTTCGTTTTCAGCAAGGTGTTCCAGGCGCGCTGGCCAGGCATGTCTGACGGACCGTTCGACTTCGCCGTCATCTGTCTGACCGGAATGGTGGTCCATACGATATTCGCCGAGGCAGTGGCGCGCGCTCCTGCTCTTGTGCTTGGAAACGCAAGCTACGTCACAAAGGTGGTGTTCCCGCTCGAGATATTGCCAGTCGTTACCGTCCTTACGGCGCTCGTGAACGCAGGCATCGGCATCGCCATCGTCCTCATCGGCAACCTTCTGCTGAATGGAAAGATCTACTTCACTGTTCTGATGCTGCCGCTTGTGATCGCTCCTTATCTGCTGTTTGTGATCGGCTTGGTGTTCTTCTTTGCAGCCGCGGGCGTCTATCTACGCGACCTTTCGCAACTTGTCTCCTTGCTCATCACCGTGACGTTGTTCCTGACGCCGATCTTCTTTCCGATCGAGGCGATTCCAGAATCGTTCAGAGGCGTCATCCTACTCAATCCGCTCACCTTCGTGGTGCAACAAGCGCGCGACGTCACGATTTTCGGCCGGTGGCCGGATTTCGTCGGACTTACGATTTACAGTCTGGCGGCGCTGGCAGCGCTTGCATGCGGATTTTGGATTTTTCAGAGGTTAAGAAACGGATTCGCCGATGTCCTCTAACCTGGCCATTGCGGCCAAAGGCCTCTCAAAGGCGTATCTAATCTATTCCCAGCCCACCGATCGTCTGCTGCAGGGCGTAGTGCCACGTCTGCAACGGTATGTCCGCCCGGTGGCGCGCTGCTTCGGCGCTGAACTCGGCGAGAAGACCTATTTCAGTCGTCACTGGGCATTGCAGGAGCTCGACTTCAAAGTAGCCCGCGGTGAGACTGTAGGCGTGATCGGCCGCAACGGATCGGGCAAGTCGACGCTGTTGCAATTAGTATGTGGCACCTTGACTCCGACGGCCGGCGACGTTCAGGTCAAAGGAAGGGTCGCGGCGCTTTTGGAACTAGGGTCGGGTTTCAATCCGGAATATACGGGCCGCGAGAACGTGATTCTGAACGCCTCGGTGCTCGGACTGTCCCAGGAGGAGACTAGGGCACGAATGGACGACATCGTCGCTTTCGCAGATATCGGCGGCTTCGTGGACCAGCCGGTCAAGACATATTCCAGTGGCATGGCGATGCGGTTGGCGTTCGCCGTGATCGCCCATGTCGACGCCGATATTCTTATCATCGATGAGGCGCTGGCCGTCGGTGACGCCTATTTCCAGCAAAAATGCCTGCGCTGGCTGCGGCAATTCCGAGAGACCGGCACGGTTCTGTTTTGCGGTCACGACACCGGCGCCGTGATGAGTCTCTGCCAGCGCGCCCTCTGGCTCGACAAAGGACGACTGCAAATGGAGGGCACCGCCAAGGATGTCTGTGAGGCATATGCCGCGGCGATCCAGGCCCAGGCGATGGGTTTGCCGGAAAATGTTGTTCGATTGGCGCGCCCCCGCCCTCGTAAAGTCGCGGCCAGTCAGAACCAAACCTCCGACAAGGGGGCAGGGTCCTTGGCAATGCCTCCTGCTAAGGAAGGCGAGGCGGCCAGGAGGCCTCGGCCGCCTGCACCACAGGCGGAGCCGCCTATCTTTGACGTCCGCGAGGAGAGCAGCTCTTTCGGCAGCGGGCTTGCCGAAATTGTCGAAACAACGATGACGGCTCCGGACGGCACGCCACTGTCCTGGATCGAGGGCGGCGAGGCAATCGCGATAACCATTCGGATCAAGATCGCCGCGGATATGGAAAGTCCCATCGTCGGCTTTCATGTCAAAGATCGCCTCGGCCAACCATTGTTCGGGGACAACACATTTTTGAGCTATGCCGACCAAGGATTGGTTTTTCGGCAAGGACAGCAGGTCGCGGCCCGCTTCGTGTTCGTTCTCCCTAACCTCGCATCCGGACGCTACTCCGTGACGACGGCCATCGCCTCCGGCACTCTCGACGTCCATGTGCAGCACCATTGGCAACACGACGCGCTGCTGTTCGACGTGCACTCGCGGCACCGTAACGGCGTTATGGTCGCGATACCTATGCAAGAAATGGAACTCAAGATAATCGAGACAAATCTGCGCGATTGAGTAGTCTATGAGCGCGCCTCGAAACGGACGCGGCTGACGCAACCTGACGCTTCTCTTAGCTGCTCACTCGTTAGAAAAATATCCGCGCCTCACTCGGCTTAGAGAGTCGCGAGCCCCGTCATCGCGCTGGCATACGAATTCTAGCCAAGTAAGAATCCGCTCCCGATCGGCGCCAGCAGAAGACACGCTGCTGTCGTTCGGTCGGGCCCGCTACTGAAATTGCTGGATGGCGCCAACATCTCGTGAACGTGGGCAACCTAAATCTGAAATTTCTGAAATCATGACTCGCGACAGCCCAATCTTAGCCGCGACGCCTTGTTGGATGTGCGCTGCGCGAGATGCGGTCGGCAAATCCGGATCGACGCACATAAGCCAAGAACTCGCAACTCACTGCGCCTGAGTTGCCTGCGATCGTTCCGCGGTTTTGCGAAGAACCGGATTGCTGGTTTGAATACGTAACACTTCTCCGCCTGCTACTCCAACCGCCAGAACGTAGAGCCAGCCCTCGTACGTATCCATCAGATGAGAGTTGAAGACCGAGCTTGCGATATTTTGCGCTGTCGCCAGCAAGCCGATCCAAGCGGCCGGGCCGCTGATGCGGAAGAGCCGTAGATGGGCTATCCACATTGTCCAAAGAATTATGATTCCGATGCTGCCCCACTGGACGGCAGCGGCAAGCGTCTGATTATGAGGATTTCTGACAACAACGGCCGATACCCCTGCCTGGCCGATCGCATCTTGCTGGAAGAGACCTCGGATCGAACCGGTCCCATGGCCGATTAAGGGCGCCATTTCAAAAAAACGCAATGACTTGCGCCAAAATTCAAGTCTCATGGCTGCCGAAGGCTCGTTCACTCCTATTGGAGCATCCGGCTGCACAGCCAACTCCGCGAAAATCGTAGAGACTTTTCGATGGAGGTTTGGAGATATCTGCCATACCCCCCCGCAAATGATCGCCGCAACGATCAGTCCTGCAACGAGTTGCCTTCGATTTACGTACCGCACCATCAACAGAACCAACATGATGGGGATGTAAAAGAATGCAGTCCGAGCGACGTTGACGAAGGCTAGGTTAGCGAAGAATAGGCTAGCGGTCGCTCCGAGGGCCGCAGCTGAATAGCGGTTTTTTCGAGACGCGGCCTCGAACGCGAGACCTGCCAAGGCAATCGCAACGAACGCAAATCCCTGACTTTGGTCGATATAGTTTCTCACCGGAACGCCCGCGTAACCAACTTTTTCAACAATGGCCAACGAGGGCACTGCGTATGCTAGGAAGGAATACCCCAGCAAAATGACGTTCGATCCGATAAAGGCGACGAATATGCATGTCGCCCGTCTACTGTACTGGAAGTGCAGCAACAGGAGCGGGAGCAGCAGCAGCTTGATCATCTTGTCGAGAGCGCCGAGCCGCTCTGACCAAGGTACCCCGGTTGCCCAGGCGGTTCCGATGACGGCAAGCATTACGAGCGCAACCGGCAGGGCTCCGGCAGGCTGACTTACGGCTGTAAGCAACCGCTCCCTCCCGATCATCGGCCAAATGAGAAAGAGAATGGCGGTCCCAAGTATGCTGGTTGCCGTGGTCGACCAAGGCAATGCCGCCGCAAGGCCCAGCACCGCGACGTCAACGTTGCGACTTCGTAGAGCTTCCGCGCGGGCCAGCTCAGGACCGCTCCAGGTGGTACACGCGAGGCACGCTTCAGTCGCAAACCGGGATGTGGCGGTGTCGAGCTTGAGAGCTAGCAACGTGAGCATCGGAAGAAGCAAGTTCTGGTCCTAGATGGGAGCTGAGCGGCGTCCCCCCGCTGTTTGGTCGCTGATGACCTGCAGCCGGCGAAGTCTATGCCGGCAGTTCACTGCATATCAAAAATGAAAAGTGTAACCGGCAACTGATAGTATCAAACGGCACTTAAACCAAACTAGGGGATAAGCCCAAGCTAATTATCGATCTACGTCAGCCTCTATGTCTTCGAAGATTGAGTATGGGGCGTTCAATGCGCAAGGTGGAGAAGCCGTACAACGGAAGCTGAACAATGTTGCGACTTTTGCGGCCGGCTTGGGGCAAGGAGAAGAATGAAGGGACAGGATGCAGAATCACCAAGTACTGCACTCATCCGAGGCGGCCCTCAAAACTCATGGGATCACCCCGGAAGGGGAAGCACATCGGTGCAATGGAATGCGCGGCGCAACAACAGAAATCCGGCGCATGACGCGTGCTACGGCAGCGGTCTCGTTGCGCATGTGCATCCTGCAAAGCAGCCATCGCAAGCGGGGACTCAGCCCCCCATTTTGGCTTGATGTCCTGCATTACGAGTTGCCCATCTTCATTCTTTAAATGTGCTCCACCGACAACGCAGGCGCCCATCTATCGGAGCGGTGAGGCTAGACTCGCGATGGCGTCTGGATCGAGCTTTTTTTGTGTCCGACATGCAGTATTTGTGCGCTGTGTCGCGTTTGGCGCGGAAAAGATGATTGGCGATCCAAGGTTGCGGCGATCCTAGTGCTGCCGGCGATACGATCGTCGCGCAACAGCCTTGCGGCAGCTCGCGTCATCGAACGCCTTATCCACACAGGAGTGACGGGTTGGCGGGCTGCCCAGCACCCAGGCGTCGTCGCAATGCAACGACAGCATCAGCGTCCCGGCGGCGACAGCTGAGATAAAAAGCGAGTCATTCTCGTGCGACATCCTTGACGAGTGTATCCGGTAGCGCTACCCCGGGTTGCATGAAGGCCGGTTGCCGCAATCTTGAGATCGAAGCGCTGCGAGCATTCGCGGTGCTCTTCGTCATTCTTGAGCATATCAACACGCTGCTGTCATGGCGGCAGGGCAATTTCGAGCAATATTTCGACTTTTACGGTGGCGTCGATCTGTTCTTCTGCATCTCCGGTTTCGTGATCACCTCGGCTTTTGCCAGCGAGATGAGTGCCGCGATCGCCGCCAAACCGCGCAGCTATTGGCGAGCTGCGGTCCCGTTCTGGATCAGGCGCATCTTCCGGATCTGGCCGCTCTCGTGGATCGTGTTTCTGGTCACAGCGCTGCTGATGCTGCACCTCAACGACTGGAGCGATATCGTCCTGCGGGGCATGACCGGCGATTTGGCTGCCATAGTTCTCAACCTTCAGAACATCCATGTCGCAGCCTGCATTGATTCCACCAATCCCTACTGTGGTTCATTCTTCGGGATCTATTGGAGCCTGTCGCTGGAAGAGCAGTTCTACCTGGTTTTTCCATTTTTATTTTTGTTGCCGCGGCGCCTGGTAATGCTCGGCCTAGTCGGCCTGGTCGTGGTGTTTGCCCTGCTTCCGAGAACGACGCTAGTGTGGATGACGCGGCTCGACGCGATCGCGCTCGGTGTTCTGCTCGCACTATGCAGGCAACATTGGCTTTACGAACGACTCAGGCCGACGGCGCTTCGCAGCCCCGTGATGCGCACGGCGACGCTATCTTGCCTGCTGCTAGCCCTCTGCATTATCCCGGCGATGCATATCAAGTTTTTCCCGACGGTCGTCAGCGGTTTGGCGCTGGTCCTCGTGTTTCTCGCGTCCTACAGCGACGGATATCTGATCGGGCCGAGCTCCGTGCGTCGCGCGCTGGTCTGGGTCGGCGAACGCTCGTTCGCTATCTACCTGCTCCACAACACGGTCTTCTGGCTGGTGGCTGCGCTATATCGCGGAGCTTTTCCAGGCTCTCCCGCCGGGCCCTCCGAGACGATACCGTTCCTCTTGGCCGCCACCATCCTGCTCGGCGTCTCGGCTGATATCAGCTTCCGGTGCATTGAGACGCCGCTTCGACGGCTCGGCAAGCGGCTTGCGACGGCGGTCGGGACTCATCGCCGTCGATGGCGACAACCCGGCAAGCCGGCCGAACCGTCGATCACCGGAACGGAGCTTCCCGTTCGGCCAATTTCGGCTCGAGCCGCCAACCGCGATATCGCAGCTCGCACATGATTGGACGTAATCGTAGCCTGGACGGGCTTCGCGGCGTCGCGGTGCTCCTGACCTTCCTTGTGCACTATTGTGGGACCTACATGGCGACGTTCCGCGGCGCCAATCCCAATGTCGTGCCGCTTGCGGGCTGGAGCGAGCCGTTCGATAAGGCGATGTACTGGCTATTTCATTCGCACCACGGCGTCTACATTTTCTTCGTGTTGAGCGGATTCCTGATTGCCAAGATCGCGAACCGCCGCGACTTCGCCTATCCGCAGTTCGTGCGAAACCGTCTGGTGCGGATTTATCCCGCCTTCCTGCTGACAATGGCGGTGTGCGTGTTGACTGGGCCGTTTCTTCACATTCCGTTTCCGAGCTGGGGCGATCTCGCCTTCAATCTCCTCTTCCTAAACGGCGTTCCAGCGCTGGGCGTAACCGGCGTCGTGTTCAACAACGTCACATGGTCCCTGTTCTATGAAATGGCCTTCTATCTCAGCCTACCGCTTTTGCTGGCGAGCGGGCGTGCGCTCCGTGTACCGGCGCTCGCGACAACCGTTCTCGCCGGTGTGGTGATGGCCTACGTGCCAGGACTTGCCGGCATGTACTTCGAATTTTTCGTGTTCCTGTTTGCTGGCGCGGCGGTCGGCCTGTTGTCGCAGGCCAGCGTTCGCGGCATCGCGGCGACGTTCCCGGACGGGATCGTGGTGCTGCTCTATTGCATCCCGACCGGACTAATGACGGCGGGATATCTGACCACCTCACAGTTCGTCTGGCTGTTCGCCGGGGTGGGCATCTTGATGCTGTGCAAGGCTAGCGCCGGCGAGGGCTGGCTCGCCCGCTCTCTGTCATGGTCGCCACTGGTTGCGCTCGGACGGATATCCTATTCGTTCTACCTGCTGCATTCGGTGGCGCTGGCCGCGGTGTTTGCGCTGTGGTGGCGGCTTGCGAGTCCCCCGCTTGGGGATGTGTTCAATGTCGTGTATCTGGGCGTCCTCGGTTTTGCCGGCGCGGCGGCGTTAGGTTGGGCCTCGTTCGTGCTCGCCGAGCGGTTCTACTTCCGAATGCGCGACCATTAACAATGGGCATTCCGCATCAGTCAGCTCAGTTGCCTACTGAATGGCGGAGAAGGGGCGCATAGCAGCGTTCAAAAAACCGCCATAAGCGATTTGAACTTTTTTCACCGCCCGACGCCGCCGTTTCTGTGCTTTTTCGATCGCAGGCTACCTCGCACTCCTTGCTGTGGTGTCGTTCCGGCGGTAATCGGCGGCTATATCGTACTACAGAGGGGTATCGGCGGACTTTGGCGCGCCCGACGCGATTCGAACATTTAGCCTCCATCTTTTGAAGGAGGCGCACTATCCAGCTGAGCTACGGGAGCATCCCTTCGATGGCTAACGGACTTGGCCATCAACTAAGCAACCTCTGATCCGCGGCCATAGTGCTGGACTACGACCTTCTTTCCTCTTGTTCGCTACTACTGTCCCAAAACTGTTTGCGCGGATGCTCACTGAGTTTCTGCGGACATCGAGCAGTGCGTTCAAGTCACTGTTTTTGCAGGTCTTTTACCGCCTCATTCTTAACAGAGTGTCCTTAATATCAGCCTTCAGAGGGCAATGGTCTAACTAAGCGGCCAAGCGTGGGATTGCCGCTTCCATCAATCGCAAGAATCGGGTGTTGCGTGCCCCCGCAACCACCGGTGCTTACGATAGCAAGCCATCCAGAGCCCCGGCTTCCGAAAGGAAGTCGGGGTTTTTCGTGCCCGCCGCAAAGTAAGGATCGCGGCTAGGTCCCCGCGCAATATGATCGCGAGCTGTTCGCCATCGGGGACGAGTGTCACCCGATCGACCAACGTGCGGCAAACCTCCGCCGCTTCGGCTCTCTCGCCTTCACTTGGCAGGCTCTAGACCCATGACTGGGCTAGGCAAGGATGGCTCGGGTAGGCTGAGCGCCGAACGGGACGCTTACCTGGTACCGAGAGAGTTGCCGATACGGTGAAGAAAACCAGGGCCGACATCGACAAGGCTGAGCGCTGAGTTCAGTCCATCGCCGATGGAGGGCCAGCACTCGTGTGAGGGCGGGTCAACATCCGCCCTCACTTACTCGGTCTTTAAACCGCGTGCCACAACTACACGCTGTGCTGGATTCCTCTAGTGATCTAGGCCTGCAAAGGCCGCTGCCGTGTGCGGGAACATTACGATTACCTGCCTCGGGTCACAAGTGAACACAGCAATCTTGCTGACTGGGACTAGCCTCCAAGTGCGTGGCGCTCCTTAGCGCCAGCCGTCGGACCGCCTTGGCCCCGCACTTGTCCCCTCCAGCCCCTAGGGGCCGAGGCTGGCCCGAGGGGCTTTGCAGCATCAGGATGAGAGCCTGCCATCCCGATCGTCAGGAGCGAGGGCGCGCCAATTGGGAAATGCAAGACCTCAGAATCGCACAGCAGCTCAGCAAAGCAGCGGATGGGTAGCGCCCACACTGCGCTTCACATTGATCCAACCTCAACGGCGTGGCTCGCGCCCGGATGGCGGCGTGAGAAAGAGTTCGTTAGGTTTCTTGTGGCTTGCTGAAAGCGTGCCGATTACCGCCGATTGCGGCACATTGGAATGGGAATGCCGGCCCCGTTGTTTACCCCAGTCCTGGGGCTGGGGCCGTTTTGAACTTTCCTTGCATCGTTCAACCCGGTCCATGACCATGTTTAGAGGCATTGCCATCGCGCTATTTGGAATGGGCATCTTTTCGCAGCCTTGACCGAGCGTTCTTCTATGGCCGCCATACCGATGCCGCGCTCAAGCTTGCGCGGGAGATTGGCTGAGGTTTTGGTCTGTAGGCCAGCCGCGCTGCGCTGAAGAACGCTCGGAGCTACTTCTTCAACAGCAGTCCCAACGTTCGCGCCATACGCCTCACCGATCCGGCGTGACGGCCGAGTTCGGCGGCTATCCGCGATGTGCCAACTCCCCGCCGAGCGAGCCTGACTAATCGTCGGACTTCCTGCTCGGCCCATTGCTTTGGCTTCGGTGCTTTCATGGTGAGCGCGACCTGGCAAAAGTCGGAGAGGCTTGCCGCAATATCGAGGTGATGTGGCTGATCGGCCGCCTGGCTCCCGATCATAAGACGATCGCCGATTTCCGGAAGGACAATGGTGCGGCGATCCGGAAGGTTTGTGCGAAGTTCATTGCACTATGCCGGCAAATGGGCCTGTTGCAGACCCCAAGCGTCGCGATCGACGGCAGCAAGTTCAAGGCGGTGAACAACCGCGACCGCAACTTCACGCATGCCAAGATGGCGAGGCGGATGGCGCAGATCGAGGAAAGCGTCGGTCGATATCTGCGTCAACTCGATAGCGCCGATCGGCAGGAGCCATCGGAAGCGATCAGCATCAAGACAAGGATCAAGGAAAAGATCGCTCGGCTGAAGCAGGAGATGAGCCGCCTGGAATTGCTTGATGCGCAGATGCGCAACACGCCGGGTCAACAGATATCGCTCACCGATCCGGATGCCCGTTCGATGGCCACCAGTGGACGCGGATCGGGTGTCGTCGGGTACAATGTCCAGGTCGCGGTGGACACCGAACACCATCTAATTGTTACGCACGAGGTCATAAACGTTGGCAACGATCGTGGGCAGCTTGCTCGGATGTCGAAGCAAGCCAAAGAAGTGCTCGAAGCGGACAAACTCGAGGCGGTCGCCGACCGTGGCTACTTCGACGGAGAAGAGATATTGGCCTGCGAGAAGGCTGGCGTTGCAGTCACCCTGCCCAAGCCCATGACGTCGAACGCCAAGGCGGAGGGCCGGTTCGGCAAACAGGACTTCGCCTACCTGCCTGATGAGGACGTCTACCGCTGCCCATCCGGCCAGCTGCTGCCCTATCACTACACCAACATCGAGCATGGAATGACGCTGCGCCGTTACGGTCGACAGCAGCGTGCCAAGGCTGCGCGATCAAGAGCCAATGTACGCCCTCAAAGGAGCGTCGCATCACGCGTTGGGAGCATGAGCATGTGGTCGAGGAGGTTCAGAGACGGCTCGATTCCAACCCAGACGCCATGCGGACGCGGCGCGAGACGGTCGAGCATCCCTTCGGCACGATCAAAGCCCGCGTGGGTGCGCCCCACTTCCTGATGAAGCGCCTGCGGAATGTCGCCGCCGAGATGGCGCTGCATGTTCTCGCCTATAATCTCACACGAGTGATGAACATCATCGGCAAGCCGAGCCTGATTGCAGCCATCCGCGCTGCCTGAAGAGCGGAAAGTGCGCCCAAAAGCGCAATACCGCCTCGCGATACCCCCTTTGGCCGTCATTGGACGATCCGACGCGAGAACATCGGCGGCCTGCAACGATTGGCGACCACGGCCGCGTTCGACCTATCCGTTTGCACACAACCAAGACCCCAAGCAGACATCACCCAGTCCCTTACAGTTGGACACGTCATCAGCGGCGACACTCTCTGCAGCCAATAGGATCGATGCGCAAAGCCGACAGTTGCCGACCGTGCGGGAGAGGGAGATCTGAGATGCCCCTTGTCCCTGATCCTTTCCGGCTGGTTCGAAGAGGCGAAGTCTGAGGCTGTTCTGTTCGAATGTTCAGGGGCGATGACCGGATCGTCTGCAGGGTCGAATGGTCTGCCCTGCGTGACCGCGCGGCGTCAGACGGAACCTGCAAATGATGTTGCCAGCACGTTTAGACGGGATCGGGCGCCCATCGAGCAGATCGCGAGCGAACAGTACGACGCAGGCAAGCTGAGGCCAGTGATCCAGGGAGGCAACTTACTGCCTCAGGCTGAGCGAATTAGCCCGCAGGGGCGCGTTCCCTTCACTGAAGTGTTCACTTTGTAACACAAGTGATGGGCGCGGGGGGCACACGGGATCAGAGTTCTCCGCGATGAATCCTCGATCCGAATCCTACCGCTCGCTTGGCAAGCTCTGCCGCCATCAGGCAGCTATAACAACGACTCCGGCGGCTAAGCTGGAATTGTTGCAAATGGCTAATGAGTACAAAGCTTTGGCGGATTGGTTGGATCGCCAGTCGCTTATAAGTTCAACTTCGGACCAAAACGCTTCCGGGTAGTTTCCGGCCTGTCACCTGCGGGGCTGGGGCCGTGGTGCTTGGGGGCCGACCTTACCCCCGGTCAACGTCTCGGGGCATTTGACTTTACCTGAAAGGGCGGCGGCCGGCGGCAGGTCGGACGTTACCTGGCGGTTACCGGAAACGCCGCTCATTCCAAGTTCATGCGCGATCAGCTCTACCGCCGGCCCGCAGTCTCCCGGGCTTCACGAAAATCGGCAAGCTGGCAAAGCGGGAGGGAATAGAAGTTGGGTCGTAGCCCGTCAGCAAAGCAACAGGTTTGCCGGCCGCCAGGAGTTTCTCCAGCGGGGGAAAAACCATCTCCCCGGCAAGGTTGACGTCAAGTACAGCGCCGTCCGCTTCGGCAACATATGGCTCCGCGTCAGCGAGCGTGCCGAAGGGACCCAGCGCGTGCAAGCCTGTAGCTTCGATCACCCTGGCACAATCGTCAGCCAGGAAATATTCGTCTTCCACTATCAGAATGTTCTTCATCGGCGCCCTCCGCTATCACAAGATAACTGGGACGCGAGAACAATGTGCCATTTGCCGAAGGTGAGCAAGCCAGTCCGTTTTCTGATGCTCCGGCGATGCCGCTCACACGCCGTTTAGTGCGTCGCGAAGAGACTTGAGGAGAAAGTCTGGCCTCCACGACTTCCCGACGTTGACGGCGTCTCGCAGGACAGGATGGGCTTCGAAGTCGGCCGCAATGTATCCGCTGGCAAGAATGTAGGGCACGGACATCGCCTGTAGCGCTTGCGCGACCGGTGTGACCCATTCCCCTGCCAAATTGACGTCGAGGATGGCCGCGTCGGGACGGCTGGCGTTCAATAGCTCCAGTGCCCCGTCGACGTCGGAGGCCGGCCCGATCACGCGATAACCGGCAGTCGTCAGCTGAGTCTCGAGCTCCAACGCGATGAGGTACTCGTCTTCGACAACCAAGATTCGGGGAGCGTCGTGCACAATGCGTCCCCGGGGTTCAAGCCTCCACAGGCGCGGTGATGTGAACCCGTAAACCGGTTGCCTCATACTTAAGTTCCACGGCGCCGCGTAAGCCTTGCACCGCACTAAGGTCGATCAACTTGGAGCCGAACCCGGAGCGGGCTGGCGGCGTCACTGGCGGGCCGTTTTCTTCTCGCCAATCGATGTGAAGCAGGGATTTTCCCTTCTCTTCTGCGGTGCGCCAGCTCAGGTGGACGAGCCCGCCGGTGCGCGAAAGGGCTCCATACTTCCAGGCGTTGGTGACGAGTTCATGCAGAATGAGGCTCATCGGCACGACTTGGCGCGGCTTGAGACGTACCTGCGGCCCGGCGACCACCCGACATCGCTCCGGACCCGCCGACTTCATTGCCTGCTCGACCAGGGCACTCAGATCGGCTTCGGCGCTCCCGGCCAGCGCGAGCGTCTCCGCTTCGGCCACGGCTTGGAATCGTCCCAAGAAAGAATCGCGATATTCCTTCGCCGTCCGGCCTTCCACATCGGTCTGATTGGCAAGAGAGCGCACGATTGCCAAAAGATTTTTCATCCGGTGGCGCGTTTCCGCGAGGAGAATGTCTTTTTGGGCGTCGCCACGCCGCCGGTCGGTCACGTCCTCAAACAGGATCAGTACGCTGGTGCTATTGTTATCGGGGTGAACCAGCCGACGGGCGCTGACCAGCATTGTTCGGGGCCCGATGGTCGGAAAATTGGCTGCCACTTCGTAGCCGACGATAGCGGTAGACCGGGGAATGATCTCGCCGACGAGGCGCCTTAGTTCAGGTATGTCCCATTGACCGTTGCCGAGGTCGAACAGGCTGCGTCCCACCGTGTCGTCCCGTCCGACCCTGAAGGTTTCGTAAAACCCGCGATTGGCCGTCAGAACACACCCGCCCTGATCCAGCACCAGCAGGGGTTCCTCGAGGGTATCGACGATCCCTTGCGCCTGGACGTGTTCGCTGCGCAGAAGCCGGTACAAGTCTTCAAGATTCATCTGGCCGCTCACCTCTGCAGGTTCCACTACGGTAATACAGGGTGACCTCATTCACAAATGAAAATGGGTAAGTTAGTTTGGCGAAGTGCTACCGAAGCTTGCCCAGTCCTTTCCTCCGGTTCCAGCTTTGGCGCGTTGAAATTCAGATGATCGTCTCAGCGTCGAGTGTCTTGGTTCAAGCTGGACAAGAAGTTTGGCTTCGCTGAACTGGTGGGCGGCATGGGCGATGCCTTTCTCCATGTCTCGGTCCTGAAAGCTGCTGGTTATGTGACCGTCCCAGCAGGAACCACGATCCGCGCTCGCTTGGAAATTCAGGCGGACCGGCGGCGACTTGTTGAAGTGATTTCGATCGATACCAGCACCGTCGTAAGGGCGAGCCCGCGCCAATCAAGAGCAAAAATGCGAAATGATGCTCAGAACGTCGTGACGCCTCCCTGCAATGCGTTCAGAGCATCTTCGAGCGCTTCCCCGCAATCGCTCAAAGTAGACGAGGTGCTAAAACCTTCCTTTGCGGCGGTTAATCCTTTTGAGCCATTCCTGAAGAGTTCCGGCACAGGCGCGAAACATAACCTTGTCTATGAAGGGAGCACGCTTGGGTCATCACAGCCCGGACCCTGGCTACTATCTGTGATGAGAACGCCATAGCGCTCCCGCCCTCTCGAACACGGGAGTCGCCATGTTGACGCGGCGTCGTTTCAAACAGACTCAATCCCTGGAAGAGCGGCTTGCCGAAGAGGCAAAGCGTTTGCGCGAACAAGCTACGCTTATTCCGCCCGGGCGTCTACGCGAGTAGGTCATTCGGAAGGCTCGCCAATGCGAGACAGGGTCGCACAAGCGAGTGGCTACAATCGCCTGGACTAAAGCCGCCCGAGTGAGGCGTTTCAGCCAGCAACTGTCGCCCTGAGTGCGCGTTGACCCTTCACGGCAGAGTCGTTCGGTCATGAGTTTACTATCGTCGAGGTGACCTCGGTTTCAGGGTCAGCGACGGAGATATGGCTTGCCCTTGCTAAGCCAAACCAGGCGTCACGCTGGTCCTCGCAGCTAGGTTGGACAGCGCAAGTTCTACCTACTCTTCTTTCTGAAAAACAGCAGAGAATCTTTGAAGAAGTCAACCTCAAGCCAGGTGACGTTTACAAACTTTCCTCGGAATGAGAATGCGTCCTAGGCGACCCTATTTATCGGGATGTCTTCCTATCGCCCAGAGCTGTCCTGCCGCACAACGCTTCGACAGTTTTTGATCCGAGCCGGAAGTCGTCCTTCAGGAACAGCGCGGTTATGATCGCGAAGATCTGTAAGCTCGAAATAAACAGTCTTTGAACTGGCTGTTCGGCTGGGGTTCAGATCAACCTTTTAAGGTCTCCGTCCAGGAACTGAAGGTTAGTGAACACATAAACGTAGTTGCCAGCCGTGGATCCGACTCCACGCCGCCGCGTAATCTACGCACGATGGAGGAGACGCTATGAGGAAGTTTCTTATTTCGGCTACGCGCAAGTATGCGCTCGGCGCCGCAGCAGCAACTGCTCTTTTCGTAATGCCGATCTCCGCCTTTTCCCAATCCATTGAGTTTGGACCGGGAGGCGTCCGAGTGTACGACGGTCGAGGGGGGCGGCAATGCGAGGAATTGCGGCGTGCCTGCGAAAACAAGGACATCTTAGGGGAGCGGGGCGAAGGAAATTGCCGCAGATACCGGGAGACTTGCCAACGACCAGTTCGGAGGGATGTCTGCGGCGAACTGAGACAAGCCTGCCTCTATAAGAACGAGTTGGGCGAACGAGGCGAAGGAAATTGCCGTAGGTATCGCGAGACTTGTCGAGGTCGCATGTAAGGCCAATCTTCGACGTTGCAGAGGCGTGGCACCGGTCGGCACCGACCCATGCACCTGTCGTCTCGAGGGCCGATCGATCGCAAGTAGCGCACGTGATCCGGTTGCAGCCTGCTTCCAGCGAGGCAACCATGCAGCATTGGACATTACATGCGCTGGCGTGGGGGTTAGCCGTCCTAGGGTTGGCGGCTGTCATTTCCATGGCTCTGTAGGTGCGTCTCAACTAATGAATTGCGGTGGCTTGCCGCTCTCGAAATCGGGCCTGACCTCAGCCCCTCGAATGCCGCAGCCGGCGCAGACGAAGCGTGGCTCGATATCAGACAGGCGCATCTCATCAGGCCAGCGATCTCCCCTCAGAGCGACGTGATGGCCGCAATGGCAGTAAACCAAGACCTCGCGCAAGCCCATCGGGCGCAGCTCACCGAACGTAAACGGGGTAGTGTCGAGGGAGCTTTGCACTTGGCTCAATCGATCGCAGTGTCGGCACGTGCGGAATCGAGGGGGGCGGGTCGAGTGCGGAATCAAAGGTTAGTTTTCCAAGAATTAACCTAAGCTAACCCACCAGCCGGACATTCCTAACATACTTTGGACCTTCATCAATTTTCGTTGCCGCTTCCGCAACCCTTGCCGCCCCGTCACATTGAGGAACATGCGCTTAGGCGCACGGCTATCCAGTCCATAGCCCGAGCGGCCCCAGCCCTGGGTCATTGATCCAGGCCTGGGGTCGTTCTTCTGCCGAACACCAGGTGATCTCCATCAAAGTGGGGACATGCGTGCGGCTGCCCGCGGGAGGATCAGACGTCCGGAGTCGACCACGTCGGCCCAACGTAGAGGTCGCGGACGCAAAGAGACCCTACAGCGCGCCGGCAATCATGCTCTGCTCGTCACGGTCGCTGCCTCGCTGCTGCCCCATGCCATGAAGCGGCTGTTCGACCAGACCCGGCCCAACCGCAGGACGGTGATTGGCCACCTCCATGGCGTTCCATTCTCCGGAAAACGGGAAGGCGCGTTCCCTTCGGGCCACGCGATGCATATGGGAGCCGGCGACCTTCGCTCCTGAGGTCAGCGGTGATGTGACGGTGATGCCTGCTGCCTGCGCGCGCTTCATGCAGCCCGTAACCAGCAATCTCCAGTAGGCCGCCAACGGACCTTCCATAGGCGTCGCTAATTTTGAAGGCCGGAAAAATCGTGCCCCGATGCATGTGAAAGGCGCCAAACGGGCCGACTTCCTTAGGACTTGCCCTAAGACCTTGACAGCTCTTCTCTCGCTCCGTAAACCATCTATGTGGATGGTGAATGGATGGTTGTTCCATGGCAGACAACGTTCGCGAACTCCGGCCGAAGCCTTCGGACAGCGAAAAAATCACCATCAATCTTGGCTATGTCGATCTTGGTCAGGTCGACCTGATGGTGCAGGAGGGTTTCTATTCGAACCGCACCGATTTCATCCGCACGGCAATCCGCAACCAGTTGGAGCGGCATGCCGACATCCTGAAGAAGTCCGCCACCCGAAAAAGTTTGGATCTGGGTTTGAGGCACTTCAGCCGCGAAGATCTCGAAGCGGCGCGGCAAGCCCGCGAAATGCTCCACATCAACGTCTTGGGCCTTGCTAGCATCGCTCAAGATGTCACGCCCGAGCTTGCTCGCGCCGCGATTGCGTCGGTCTACGTCCTGGGCGCTTTGCAGGCCAGTCCGGCGGTCAAGGCCGCCCTCGCCGATAGAACGCGGTGAACACGATGCTGAGACAGGACTTGATTGGAGAAGCCACGCGCCTGACGCGTGCTGGTCGGCTCGTCGAGGCTACCGCACTGCTGCAACGCATGCTGCGCGGCGGAGGTGCGCCAGGCCCGAATTCGCGCAATGCCCAGCCCACCCTTGAAGAGCCGACAATCATCGACGGGCAGGCCAATGTTATCGAGGAGAACAACGGGCCGGACGTGACGCCGGCGCAAGCCCACATGCTCGGCGAGTTGCTTGACCGCGCAACGCAGCGCGGTGGGTTTGCATTGCGGGGTGTAACTGCGCGCAAGCCGCCCTCGCCGGCAGATGTCGTGCCTGACGGCACACGATTCATCGAAGGTAGCTACAGCAATCCAGCGGGAAGTCGTGCCTACAAGCTCTTCATCCCGAGCCGCCATAAGGACCAACCCCTTCCCTTGATCGTGATGCTGCACGGCTGCACCCAATCCCCGGACGATTTCGCCGCTGGTACGAGGATGAACTTCATCGCTGAGCAAAAAACCTGCTTTGTGGTCTATCCGGCGCAGCGCAGCGAGGCAAACCGCGCGAAATGCTGGAATTGGTTTCGCGCAGCCGACCAGCAGCGGGGCAGGGGTGAACCCTCGATCATTGCGGGGATCACTCGTCAGGTCATGCGCGATTTTCCGGTTGATAAGGATCGTGTCTATGTCGGTGGACTATCGGCCGGAGCTGCCGCTGCTGCTGTCATGGGTAACACCTATAAAGATCTGTACGCAGCAATTGGCGTACATTCTGGACTTGCTTGCGGCGCCGCCACTGACCTTCCTTCTGCGTTGGTCGCCATGCGACAAGGCGGGGGATCCAATCGCTGGGCTGTTGTTGGTGACGGGCCACCTGTCCCGACCATTGTTTTTCACGGCGATCACGACACAATCGTTCATCCCAACAATGGTGATCAAATTCTTGAGCAGTCTGTACGAGCCATGCGGCTGCAAAAGAAAATTGACCGCGGCCAGGTACCTGGAGGCCATGCCTACACCTGCACGATCCTCAGCGACGCGAGCGGGCGCGGAATATTGGAGCACTGGAATATCCACGGCGCAGGACACTCATGG
This sequence comes from Bradyrhizobium sp. USDA 336, assembly GCF_044908355.1. Lineage (NCBI taxonomy): Bacteria > Pseudomonadati > Pseudomonadota > Alphaproteobacteria > Hyphomicrobiales > Nitrobacteraceae > Bradyrhizobium > Bradyrhizobium sp. USDA 336. The sequence continues at coordinate 8,113,446 of NZ_JBIYDC010000002.1, forward strand.
TCCGGAGGCAGCCCTGCTGGCTCCTACACTGATCCGAAAGGACCGGACGCAACGAGGGAAATGATGCGTTTTTTTCCTCGGGCATTCGCTCGCGCAGCGATCAGGGTAGCGGCCGTCCGCTCATGGGCCCGATGGCGAAGTTCGGTTTGGCTCAGATATGGTCTTTTGATCGGGGCACACCGGAAGTGACACGGCGCCGTTCAAACCGGCGCTTTTGACCCGTTGCGGAAGTCACGCCTAGCTAGCCTTCTTCCGCTGGGTGACTAGGTATCGCAGCAGCCGCTGCATGCCGAGACCGGCAAGAACGGGGAGCGCCACGAACTCTGGCAGCAGACAAAGTGCGCAGAGCCACGGGTTCACTTGCTTGCGCGGTCGGACGGTCAGGCCATTGACGATGAGCGGTGCTGAAGCAATTTGATCGTCGGTGAGCGACTTCGGTACGTCTCGTACCGGTGGTTCAGGGCTGAGCATAACTTCAACTTACCACGGGCCTTTCTAACAGCGGTTCACGACTTCACGATCCAATCCTCGGATGGCCTTCAGGGACGATTAACCAAAATGCTGACGGTGACTGCGGTTGGACGAGTGAGCGCGCGTCGAGAAATGCGGTTCGCAAATTCGACGCCGCAGACCGGGAAAGGGGTCAGGGCGCGCCTCGCACGTTGCGAAAGCCCCGAAGCCCACTACTCAATTTTTTGGGATGAACCAAGCGTTTGCCGATCAGACAGCGGCAGAGCCTCGGTCCCAGCTCGTTTTTCGATCCTGAAAAACCTCCAGGCTGGGGACCGATGTGGTCTACAGCGGCGAAAGCCGTTCCATCAGTACCAGCCCACCTTGAAACAGAGGCCACACCAACCAGCGAGCGCGATTATAGCGGCGATGTTGATGTACTTCTGCACCGTCTGCATCACTTGTCGTAGTCAAAGGCTCGGCCACACGAGCTTTCTAAGCCGACCAACGATCTTGCTCTTCCTGATAGGCTTGCTCGTTGAGCCGCTCAGCGATCTCCCCCGCAAGCTGTTCCGTCTCGGCAGAGGCGACCGGCTCGCCTTTTTGGTTCTTGAGCTTTTCCCTGTGCACTTCGATTGGGAAATCGTCCGGTGTCAGTGGGGGATCTTTGTTCATGGCGACCTCAGGGGTTGTTTGGTGCTGTAACCCAGCCGATCGTTGATAGTTGCTCGCGAGGGACGCCTGAGAGATCGGCGGCGAAATCCTCAATGACCCGCCGCGCCTCTGCGAGCCGGGACGGTCTTGGCTCTCTTACCTCGCTCTGCTTCACGGCCTCGACCATGGTCCGACTGAGCGCCTCTTTGATTCAATCAAGGACAGTCCCTAGCAGTTCGCCCGCGTCGTTCGAATCCGTGAGCGCCCACCAGCCCTTGCGCGCGAGCTACGGCTGGACAAGCCGGCTCCAACACTGATGTCGCGAAGCGAGGCAGGCCGTCACGCTAGAGCCCGACGCGCGGAGGGCAGGCTTTCGCCGCGACCAAGGTGAGCAACCTTCACGCCCCCGCCTTTCGGATAGACTTGTGGTCACGTCACCGGTCGTGCTGTTTCCTTCACCGCCTGGGCTGTTGTCGCCATGCCGGCGGCATAGGCGGCTCCTGCGCCGAGGAGAAGCGAACAGAAACTTGCAAACATCACATACGCGAAGTGTTTGCGAGCTGCATCGATCTGGGCCGGCGTCGCAGGTCGGCCCGTTGCACCGACAGTGTCCCGTCCCGTGTTGTTGGACCAATAGGCGACGCGGGCGCTGGCTGTATATGACGGACCGACCAGGTTGCTGGCGATGCTGGTCGCGGACGCCGGCATCATCGCTGCCGCACCAACCACGACGACGGTCGCGACCGCCCAAGCGGCAAGTGCGTGGCCGACGCGGCCGAGCCCGGTCTGGTCCGGCGAATTGGCTGCGGCAACCGCACCGCCAAGAAACGCGGCGATGATTCCCGACACTGCCCACCACACGAAAGCGGCCCAGCTGGCGCCAGCAGGCGCCGACGCGGCCGTGGGAATGTCGATGGCGAGCAGACCGACGCCCAGGCCCAGCATGGTCAGCAAGATCTGGACGACCAATGACGTAAATACTCCGGCCAGTACGGCCGACCAGGTCCAACCAAAGAACGGGTTGGCTATTGTACGTGTGCCCATAGCGAGTCCTCCACGAACTTTGTTTCGTGTTCCAACGCTCCCTCGAATTTTCCGTTCCTGGGACAGGAACTCCGGAGGCGTTCGCGTTTTGGTTCGCACAAGGTAGAAGAAGGCCGGATACCATGACACTTGGTAGAGGTGCCCTATTGTGGCTGTTCGGTATTCCCCTCCCTGTCATCCTGCTGCTTGCGCTGTTCTGGCGTTAGCTTGCGGATCGGAGAGAAGGGCGCAGCCTTAGCTGAGCCAGGAACGTTGCTTGCGCTGATATCTTTGCGGGGTCTTTGATCCCGCTTCGAGCGATTTTGATGATTGTCTTCGCCACCAATTCCGTGAGCGGATCGTCGCGATCCTTCACACAAAGGGTGCGCAACGTTTGCTCGTAAGCCTTTGTAATACAGGCAATCTGCTTCGGCGCCATACTGTCGGTTTGCAAATGCAAGTAGATGGCCATGTCTCGCCCTCCAGCACGCCTATGAGGTCGCACAATACCATGGAACCGGAGCTTAGCGGGAACTGGCCGTCATTCGTTCTCCTAACACCGTGACCCCCGTGCGGCAGGTCAAGGTATTTGGTCCTACGAGAACAGAACAAGTCCGAAAAAGCCTGATCCACTTTTAGAAATCAGTGGGAACTTCCAACCATGCAGGGCCATCAACCGGCGTGCTGGCACATTGCCCCGGGCTGCCGAAATGAAATCTGAGCCAAGGACTTATCTGCGCAACGAGCTGATCGAATGAGCGCGATTTCCGCTGTTGGCCCTTAGCCGTCCTGCGCCACCCACGCATTTGCCACGCAGCATTGCACACGCAATGGGTATAACCATCGAAAACAGGATACTCTCGCCTCATCGTCCTCGAGCTTGATGAGGATCGAATGAAGCGGCGGGAGTTCATAGCGGGCACCGCGGCAATACTCGTTTCGCCAAGGTGTTCGGAGGCGCAGGGACGCCTCGGCGAATTGGTTTCCTCGGCGCTTGGGCGGATGAGCCGGCTCGCGACCCAGTTCACGCCGCGTGGCTCAGCGGCTTGCGCGAGAAGGGCTGGATCGAGGGCAAGAACCTGCTTATCGAATATCGTTATGCCCGGGATCGACTGCCAGCTTTAGCCGCCGGGTTGATCGCTCTAACTCCGGATCTGCTAATTGCCTCCGGGCCCGCAGCAGCACTAGCCCTGAAATCGGCAACTGTTACCATTCCGGTTGTATTCGTGGCTGTGTTTGACCCCGTGGGGCTCGGCCTCGTCCGAAGCCCTCCGCGAACTGGTCCCTGGCGCCTCGAAGGTTGCGATCCTAGTCAATCCGGACAACCCCATGCACCGCTTGGCATTAGCCGAGGAGATACCCCGCACAGCGCGAGCTAGGCTTGGCTCTGCCGATTGTTGAGGCAACCAAGGCCGAAGAACTCGACACCGCCTTTGCCTCGGCCTCCGCCCAGCGCGCCGCTGCGATCATTGTCCTTGGCGATTATTTGACTGTTTTCGAGTCTCCGCGAGTTATCGCACTTGCGGCCCAACACCAACTGCCCGCGATTCATCTCTTCCGGCAATTCGCCAAGGGCGGATTGGTCGTCTACAGTCCTGATTTAGCCGACATCTGGCGTCGTGCAGGCAGCTATCTCGATAAGATCCTCAAAGGCAACATGCCTGCCGATCTGCCGGTAGAGCAGCCAACCAAACTCGAGCTAGTAATCAACATGAAGACTGCCAAGGCGCTCGGCCTCACTGTGCCGCCCTCGCTGCTCGGCCGTGCTGACGAGGTGATCGAATGACACGCAGTTTGCTGCGATGCATGAGTCCGGAAGTGGCCCATAGGCGACCTTCGATCATGTCTGCTGTTTGTGCCGCTGTTGAACGATGAGCGGACATCTGGAGCGCCCGAACTAAGCGCGTGAACACGCTCCAGATCGCCGATTGCTGGGAGGTTCGCTTTCGGGGTTGATGGGCGGTACAGCACGACAAGACCGGCTTAAACGCAGACCAAATCACTGCTCAATTGCTGAATTCAGTACTTCACTTAACCCAATGCTTCTGTTTGCCCCGGTAGCCGCACATACGTGCCACTCTCATGCAGCTCCAGCCAGCCGCGCTCCTGCGCCAACGCGACTGCGGCGCTGAACTGTTGACCCGTGCCGCCCTGTTTAAGGAAAGGCACATTGATCAGCTCAATGACGATCCGTCCGTCCTGTACGGGTTTAATGCCGCTGGCGATCTCGACAAGCTTTCCAGCGGCGACTTCCGATCAGCTAAGGGGCGGGCAGCGGTGTGTTTCATGGCGGACAATCGAAATATTGAGTCGCCGTGAAAGACCAAGCACGTGTGCGGTGTCAGCCAATATGAAGCTACTTCGGCTTCTGCTTGTCTGCCAACTCGCGAGCGGCCAAGCTAAGCTCCAGCTCTCTGAGCTGTTCGACCAACTCCTCTACTATCTCCTCGTAGTCAGATCGCGACAGGGAGTGTATGCCGCGCGATGTCATCTGGCTTCGTAGAATAGTTGCCATCATGGCTTTGACGCTTATGACCTGTCGCTCAAAAAGCTAATCGTCATAAAAACAATCGGAAGTAGAAGCCAAACACTGGGGGTGCGCAATCTCCGTAGAATTACGGCCATGGCGGACCATTGCAGTGCAAATACGGCATGCTCAACGACCACTTTAGCCGCGCGCTTCGACATTGAGCCCGAAAGAACGCAATGGATTGCGCCCATTGTGATTGACGCGCGATTGAAACCGCAGCGAAAGCCGATCGAGATTCGGAAAGTAAAATTGGTTCAGAGCTATAACTATAATGACTCCGACGCAAAAATAGAAAATAGGGTGCAAAAAACAAAAAATGAATGGGAGGAGTAGGTGGATACTGTGAGTCGCCTGCGCGCGATGGCATCGCTGTGCCGTCAGACTGCCGCGCATCACCCCGATAGAAGTTGGAAACTGCTCGCCGAAGCTGAGTATTGGGAGCATTTAGCCAACGATGCGCTGCACGATCACTCGTGCGCATCTGCTTTCCCGCTCCTAGCAATCGGAGATGATGCGAACACCACGCAATCGGCGCCCAGTATGGCGGTATGAGCGTTTCGGTTATTTTCTGTTCTGGCCGGAGGGACTCTCAAACTCGTCGCGCGAGTACGAGCAAGTTGGCAGTTGCAATCGCACTTACATTACGAAAAAGCTGAACTGATCTTTTTAGCAAGGGTTGCGTTCATGGATAGCGTAGAACGGTGCTTCGCCGCAGTGACGGCAATCGGTTTCTTTCACGACGGGTGAGGTGATCCGTTCGAAGATTCCGATCGCACTGATCGCTGCCTTGCTCCTCGCCGAGATTGCTTGGCTTCGATCGGAATTTGCTCACAGCTCTTCGGCTTGCCCGATGACCAAGCCAATCGATCAGAGCTCCCTGTTCTGTGCGCAACTTACCGAGTGCGGAAAACACGACGGTACTGATAGCTTGTTGCTGGCTGCGCAGATGGTCTTCAACTAGCTTGTGTCGAGTGACATAGCCTGCATTCACTCCAGGGATTGAATGGTTCATCAGGAGCTTGGCGTCGAATTCGGAAACGCCAGCAGCGGTGGCAAGTGTCCGAAATGTTTGACGAAGGTCATTGCCCCATTTTGATAAGATATCTCGGTCCTCCTTGGTTTCCGCCAGGTGTCCGGAGGCGCTCTCAGCTGGGAATAACCTTTCTTGCGCCTGAGTCGGATGCATTTGCCTGCCGAAGCGAAGCACTCGAATGAGGCTCAGGATCATTTCCCGAGACAGCGGGATGTCGAACGCTCGCTTGCTACCTCCCTTGGGCCTAGGGATGTGGAGCGTTCGCCGTCGAAAATTGATGTGTTCCGGCTTAGCCTGCTGCAATGCGGTTGGCCTAGACCCACACAGCAAGGTGAAAAGATGGAATTCGCGCCGGATTGGATTGTCCAGATTTGCCAGCTCTATGAACCATCTTCTCAAATCGCCGGTGCCCATACCCGTGTTCCTGCGCTCCTCCTGATTCCAATCGACAGCATCCGCGGGATTGTCACGCGGCAGCGATCGATTGGTCTTCCGAGCATGATTGTAGATGGCTCGCAGCGTCCGCATGCTCCCATTGGCCATGTAGGGACCGTTCTCCCTAGTAAGCTGATCATGCTTTTTGGCGACGCGAGCCGGATCATTCGCGAGATCGAGCAGAGGGGTGTCAAGCCATTCCGAAAAGAGACGTTCGACGTGATCCCGATAACCACTTATCGTTTTCTCGCTACGGCCTTTTCGGATTAGGTGGGCTTCCAAATAGCGTTGCCAAGCCTGCTTCAGGGTCGCGCCCGTTACCCCACTGTTCCAATCGGTCTCGGCCTGTCCGGCCTTTCCGCCTAGCCTCAGTTTCGGGTGCTGCCCCTTGCTGATCTGAGCAAGGTATTCCTTGGCAATTGCGCGAGCCGCTCGAGTCGTTAATTCGGTGGCATCTCCAATCGACACTCTTATGGAAGAGGCCCGCTTCCCCCGATGTCTGAGGTCGCCTTGAACCGTGAAGGTCCTTTTCCGCTTACCCACGACGACGAAGAAACCTTTCAACTCGGTGTCGCGAGCCAAATACCAGCCATCTTCAGGAGTCGGTAGCTGAGCGATAGCTTTGTCGCTGAGAGCAATGCGAATGTCGGTCATGGGGGCGGATGTGAACTGCTAAAACGGTTTTCAAACGGTTTTGGCGAGCCGAGGTGTTTGAAGGTCTGGGTTCGCTGGACTGCGAAGCTATGCGACAAGTCCCTAGAAATAAAAGACCTTCTTGGCCGTTGTCGCGGCGTGGCGTAGATTCAGAAATCGTAGAGAGGCGCCCGTCTTGAACTCTTAATCAGCGGGTCCCAGGTTCGAGCCCTGGTGCGCCCACCAAGCAAATCAAGCACTTACAGCAGTGCGCACCAGAACGGACCAGTCGGTTTGACGTCCGGTTTGAGAAATCTGTTCGTCGTCTGTACGCCAAGTTGAAGGATGGCGGGATGGCTGCGCGTTACCGCAGCGGCTAGCTCGTTCCCCGGCGGCGTGGAGCGCTCTCTCACGCAGAAGCCTTGGCGACCGAGGACGCCTTCACCTGGAGTCGATCCACATCCCGAACTCACTGTTCCTACCCGTATACTTCACTCAATTTCTTTATCGCTGACTCGGCGAGTTCGAGCCGGCCGCCCAGTTAGTGCGCATCGAGGATCTCCTGCACCGTCTTCATCGAATGGCCAGTTATCGAGGCGATCTCCGGAACCGAGCAATTGGATAGCGCGAGGCGCGTAACAGCAGTGCCGCGCAAATCATGGAAGTGCAGATCCTTCAACGACGTTTTCTTGAAAGCCTTGTCCCAGCTCGTCCTGAAACCGTCCTCCGTCCATGGCCGGCCGAACGAGTTGACCAATATAGTCACGGCCGAGCGCTCTTCCTTCAATGCAGCGTCAAGCGCCGCCTTCAGCGGCGGTCCCACCGGTATAGTCACACGGCGCCGGCCCTTGTTGTCGCGGCCCTTCGATTGGCGCATCCGGATATACGTGCCATCGTAATCTTTCCAGGTCAGGCGCAGCAGGTCTCCTTGGCGCTGACCTGTCCATAATGCGAGCAGGAGAGCGGCTTGTAGCTCAACCGACGCAACGCCACAAAAGGCCCTGATGTCCTCGGCCGACCAAATTAATTCAGACCGGTCGGATTCATAAAGCCGGCCACCGCGCTCGCAGACGTTCACTGAGATCTTGCCACGATCCTTTGCAACGGACAGAACACGCGCAATTGTCGTCCAGATATAATCCGCCTTGCGTGGCGTGTCGGAGAATGAATCCCGAAATTCCTTGAAGTCACCCCGTGTGCGCTTGTCCTCGAGGGCGCCAATCGGCATCGAACCGAACCTGGTTTCGATAAGCTTGAGGTATCCGTCGTAAGCGCGCTTACTCTTGCCACCAAGATCTTTGTACTCACTGCAGTCCTTGAAGTAGTCGATAAGTGAGCTAAACGTCTCGGAGTTCTTCTTCGTGTACGACGCCACTGCTTCATTGTAGAGGCGCATAAATTCCGGTGTGCCGGGTGTCGCGTTGATGCGCGGGCCTCCCTTCCACGCATACCAGTAGGTCTTCAACGTACCGTCACCGAGCTTTTTTATGGACCAGTTGATCCCCTTCAGCCGCACTCGCATTCTGGGATGCCTTCCACGCGTCGTATGGTGCCAGTTGAGCTTCAATTTTAGGCTGCAAACCAGATAACCGGTCAAGGGCTACGTCAATCGCTTTTTTATCCCATTTGCGTGTTCCAGGTATTGCCCTCGGCATGATTCCGCGTCGAACCCATTCGTTGATCGCTGAAAGGGACTCGCAGCCTGCGTAAGCGGCAGCCTGTTCTTTGGACATGCCACGGGGCTCGATCATTCGCTGCTCCCACTGCCGGCAATCAAAGTAGCGGTGCTGAATTCGGCAGGACCGTAGTTGATCAAGGCCGAGAAACCTTGGCGACAAAAGAGCGGGACTGTAGAGCTCGCAGATTCGGCTAGCGTGGAGTGGAAATCGGACCGACCTATGTGCGCCAACGGCGCCGGAATCTACTCCGGGATCTGAAATCCATCTGTCTCTGGTGCGGTGATCTTGTCCGGCGTCAGACGGACCGGTGATCTAACTTTTGGGTAAGTATGACTACGTCATCCTCGACAGCGATCACCCACTATCGATCGGCGAGCTTCATATCCAATGGTTTTCGCTGCTCGAGCGTTAAAATTATAGACGCCGGCCGAAGATCTCGTTTCCAGTGACGGCTATCCTGCACCGCCGAAGAGCCCGTGCTTCTTTCCCCGGGCCACCTCAAACGCGGCGCGTTAGTCGGCACGATGCATCGCATGGATGCAGCCAAGGCGCATTAAACGGGCAGGCGGGTTCGTCTCCGCACGAGGCCTTGCGAAGATTCCCAATGCTGGCGGAAATCCGGATGCAGTTACGCTCCTGTCATATTGAGGACGGAGCAAGGCAACATGATCACAAAGCGAAGAATTCTTTCTGATCGGCCGCCCAATGCGCATCACCGTGCGGGATCTCAAGCGGATGCAGAAGGTAACCGTCGCCTCAGTGTACCAATGCGCGGGAAGCCCGTTGGCTCCGGACAAGCCGACGCAGCGTGTTTGCAACGTGACATGGGGCGGCGTGCGTCTGGACGATGTCCTCCAACGCGTCGAACCGGACCCGGAGGCTGCCTTTGTCTGGTCCATCGGTGCGGACTCGGGTGAGTTCGGCGGCGCGGATTGCGGGCATTACACGAAGGATCTCCCTCGCTCGCGCGTGGGGGCCGACGTCCTCCTCGCCTACGAAATGAACGGCGAGCCTTTGTTACCGGAGCACGGTCATCCGCTGCGGCTGGTCGTACCGGGATTCTATGGGACCAACAGCGTGAAGTGGCTCCGGAGGATCGAGCTTCGCAAAGAGCGCGCTCCTGGTCCCTTTACGACACGTTGGTACAACGATGTCGTCGCAGAAGGCGTGACGCGCCCGGTCTGGAACATCGCCCCGCAATCGGTGATTGTGTGGCCCGCGCCCGGGACTCCAATAGAGCAGGGGGCAGTTGTTCGGGCATGGGGTTGGGCGTCGGCGGATGGCGGCGTGGCCGGCGTGAAGATCAGCCTGGATGAGGGGCTTTCCTGGAAGGCCTGCGCCGTCGAAAAGCCTACCGGCCATTCGTGGACGCAATTCATGTGCAACTTCGAGGCGGCGGCGGGACAACAAAGCATCGTTTCCCGCGCGACCTCCCGTTCCGGCGAGAGTCAGCCGGACGACGAAAAGAGAAATGCTCTCTATCGCGTTCCTTTCACGGTCGTATGAGACCTATAATGCTTCGCGTCGCCGCAGATGCCGGACCGCTCGACGCGGGCCGAAAGAAGTGCGCTCCAGCGATCGGCGCGCCGTGCCCGCAGGCTGTGCATTGGAGATACGCCTGCAGTTTGAGCAAGGTGAATTGCTATGGCTGCCCCGTCAAAGCCTGGTTGACTACGTAAGATTTCAGCGCGCCGCGTTGATACGGCACGTCCGCTCCGCGCACCAGGCTCTATGCGCTGCGCTTACCAAGCCATGCTGTCTCGGCACGTCGCGCACCGATCCCTCGTGCAAGATTTAAAGAGCTCCTCGCCCGGGGGCACTCGGAAAAGGGGCTCGCCTACGGCAACCGCTATCACGGCCCCGTTCCCGGGTGTTCTTTAACCGGTCTCGCCGCTGCACTCGTGCCACGTGCCGGCTGCGCCGTCGTTATGCTCAGGTGGCTCGGGTGCCATTTCAGGTGATCGATGCGGCGTCCACTGTTCTCGCCGAGAACGCCGCAACGAAATCGCAACGAATTGGATGAAACGAGCGTGAACAAAACGGGACGAAAGTGTATGTCACACCGAGAAAAATCAACAACTTAGAAGACGTTCGTTGCGTTCGGGACGCAGGGCAGCCCACGCTCAGATCGGGACTTGAACTGAATGTCGGTATCGGTAGTTGCGGCTCCAGGATTTGAACCTGGCTGCGCTCCATTTCAGCCGGCAAGGAATTGCGTACGAACGACGGCTATTGACGAACTATCGCGGGCTCAATTCGCCAGTTAGACTGCCCTTCGATAGGAAAACAAGGCCTCCGAAATAGTGGGTCTAGCGATGTAGCGGACCAGCGACTCGAACCCCCGACATTGAGCTACCTGCGCAGGATGATCTCTTTGTTTCCTGAAGTGACAGTATTCGAAAACCTCAGATTGGTGGCCCCAAACCTCGAACCAGCTGGGTTGATGTCCTTGCCGGTCTCTTGTGACCTGCCACTGAGTAATTCCTCCAGAAGGAGTTAGAGTCCGACCTGACGAAGGACGGACAAATGAAGCGAGCAAGGTTTACGGAAGAGCAGATTATCGCGGTGCTGAAGGAGCATGAGGCCGGGGCGAAGACGGCCGATTTGGCTCGCAAGCATGGGATATCCGAAGCGACGATCTACAATTGGAAGGCCAAATTCGGCGGCATGGACGTTTCCGAGGCGAAGCGGCTGAGGGCCCTGGAGGAGGAGAACGCGAAGCTGAAGAAGCTTCTGGCCGAGCAGATGCTTGATACGGCCGCCCTTCGCGAGCTCCTTTCAAAAAAATGGTAGGGCCCGCCGCCAAGCGCGCTGCGGTCGCGCATCTGCAGGCCGTCATGAGCCTGTCGGAACGGCGGGCCTGTTCGATCGTGGGCGCGGATCGGAAGATGATCCGCTATCGCTCCAGCCGTCCTCCGGAAGCGGCTCTCCGTGGCAGGCTGCGCGACCTCGCCAACCAGCGGCGACGTTTTGGCTACCGCCGGCTGTTCGTCCTGCTGCGGCGGGAGGGCGAGCCGTCGGGGATCAATCGGATCTACCGGCTTTATCGCGAGGAAGGGCTCACCGTCCGCAAGCGGCGCGCTCGCCGCAAGGCCGTGGGGACCCGAGCTCCGATCCTGGTGGAGGCGAGGCCCAACGCACGCTGGTCGCTGGACTTTGTTCACGACCAGTTCGCCAATGGTCGACGCTTCCGCATCCTCAACATCGTCGACGACGTCACCAGGGAATGCCTGGGCGCCATTCCGGAGACGTCGATCTCGGGGCGGCGCGTAGCCCGCGAACTGACGACAATCGTCGAGCGACGCGGCAAGCCAGGAATGATCGTGTCCGACCATGGCACCGAGTTCACCTGCAACGCCATGCTCGCCTGGTGCAAGGACGCAGCCATCGATTGGCACTTCATCGCACCGGGAAAGCCGATGCAGAATGGCTTCGTCGAGAGTTTCAACGGCCGGATGCGCGATGAGCTGCTCAATGAGACCCTATTCTTCCATCTCGACGACGCCCGCGCCAAGATCGTTGCCTGGATCGCTGACTACAATCTCCAGCGTCCCCACTCGTCGCTGAAATACCTGACCCCCGCGGCCTATGCCGCCCACCTCACCGCAACGGACGATCGGCCGCGCAACCCCGACCAGCTCCGCCGATCGTCCGTTGCTCCACCCGCGCCGTTTGGCGTACAAAACCCCGAGACTCTAACTCCCGCTGGATGAAAATTCAGTGGCAGGTCACTTGCAGCAAGAATGCGGGGGCAGGTGCCATAGAGCTGCGGATCATGAGCTGAACATTCATTCGCTAGCCTCTATACTTATCTCATCGTCCGCGGCAGATAGAGCGCAAGATCGGGGATCAGCATCAGGATGCCCAGCAAGAGTACCATCGCGGCGAGGAACGGCAGAATTCCACGATAGATCTGCTCCATCGGCACGTCCCTCACCATGCCCGATATGACAAACACGTTGAGTCCGACAGGTGGTGCGATCATGCCGGCCTGACACACCACAACGATGACGACGCCGAACCAGATCGGATCGTAACCGAGCGCAACGCAAACCGGAAAGAGTATAGGTACGGTCAGCAGAATCATGGCGAGTTCGTCCATGAATGCGCCCATGATCAGATATGCGGCTATGATGAGCAACATGATGGCCGCAGGCGACAATCCTGAATTGGCGAGCGCAGTTGCTAAGGACATAGGCAACTGCGTAACGGCGAGGAAGTAGCCCAGAATCACCGCTCCGATGAGGATGACGGTAATGATGGCCGTAGTCTCGACCGTTGACATCAATGCCCGTAGCAACACCTGCCAGGTCAGACGCCGCCGCGCCAACGCGAGGATCAAGGTGCCAAATGCGCCGATGCCGGCGGCCTCGGTCGCGGTAAAGACGCCGCCATACATGCCCCCGATCACCAACGTGAACAGCATCGCAACGGCCCAAACATCTCGAAAAGCCCGAGCACGTTCGGCGAAGCTTGCCTTCACTTCAGTTCGGGGAGCAAGGGTCGGATCCCTCAACGTCGTGACAGCAATCGTGAGAACAAACAGGATCGTCAATAGAATCCCGGGAAGTACGCCGGCCAAGAACAATTTTCCGATCGAAGTTTCGGTGATGAAGCCGTAGATCAGAAAAATGATGCTCGGCGGAATCAGAATTCCGAGCGTGCCACCAGCGGCGATCGAACCGGTGGCGAGCCGTGGATCATAGCCGAATTTACGCATCTCGGGCAGCGCCACTGTTGTCATTGTCGCGGCTGTCGCAAGGCTGGAGCCACTGATGGCTGCAAATCCGGCGCACGCCATCACAGTCGCCATCGCGAGTCCTCCGCGCCGATGACGCAGCCAGGTTTGCGAGGCGGCATAAAGCTCACGGCCTACTCCTGTCTCATTGGCCAAGTGGCCCATCAGGACGAATAGCGGCACGACACTCAGCACGTAGTTGGCGACTGCGCTGTAGGGCGCGAGCCCGATCAGGTTGAGTGCTGAATCCCAGCTGTTGACGACGGCGAAGCCGATGAATCCGACGATGCCCATGGCGACGCCAATCGGCACGCCAAGAAACATCAGCAACAGCATTGCAAAGAAGCCGATGACGCCGATTGTCGTATTGTCCATTTAGCGGCTCACGGTGTTGATCGCCCGCGCGATGCGCAGCACGAGCACGATCGCGACGAGGGCGGACCCCACGGCGAGGAAGCCGTAGAAGGGAAACGTCGAGACGCCGAGGTTGAGTGAGACTTCACCGCTCTCGCGCACCTCTTGAGCGTGATCGATGGCCCGCCAGGAAATTACACTCCAGAAAACCATTCCAAACAGAGCACCGACGCCGTCGAGCGCTGTACGAACCCGTTCGGGAAGCATCTGGGTAAAGAAGTCTACTTTGATGTTGCTGTTGCGAAGTTCCGCGCAGGCCAGTCCGCCAAAGCTCAGGAAGATGAGAAGAAACTCGGTGATTTCGACGCCCGCGAATAGCGGTTTACTGAAGAAGTAGCGACCGGTCACGTCGGAAACCGTTACTCCGACGAGACCGGCCAAGGCTATGATTGCGACAAAATTCAAGACCCTTGCGGCCGGTTCCAGGATGGGCATTCGCTGATGCCTAGGGATCGTACTGCTTGATAAGGGCGCGGAGATCGCCAAGCGCCTGCTTTGCGGGCAGACCCTTTGATTCGGTCGCCTTCAGCCATTCCTCGACGATCGGCGCGGCTTTTTCGCGCCATGGCTGCAGTTGGTCGTCGGTGAACTTGTAGAAATGGCCGCCGGCCTTGTTGGCTGCATCGACGCCCGATAGCTCGCCCTTGTCCCATGCGGCTCCGGCGAACTCCGCGCCCCATGCACCGCCAAGTTCGTCCAGCACCTTCTTGAGGTCGGGTGGAAGCGAGTTGTACTTGGCAAGATTCATTACGAGGAACTGCGATGTCGTGAACATGCGCAGCTCGATATGATGTTTTGTCACCTCAGCAAGCTTAAAACCGTGAAGGGCTTCGTGCGGAAGGATCGTACCGTCAACGATGCCCCGCTCCAATGCATTGTAGCCTTCGGGCACAGACAACGCGACTGGTACACCGCCGAGCGCCTTCACCAGATCGGAAACCGGCCCGCCGCCGACCCGAATACGCAGGCCGGCGAACTCTTCAGGCTTCAGCACCGGCTTGTTCGCCATCTGAAGATGGAAGGGTGGAGGAGCTTGCAGCCACAGCACCTTCACGCGCGCATGCTCTTTTTCCAGGTGCTTGACGTAGTATTCCCACAACGCGCGGCTAGCGCCTTTTGCCGTTTTAGTCTGGAACGGAAGATCGAAGGCTGCGGTCAGCGGGAAGCGCCCGGCGGTGTAGTTATGCGTTCCCCATGCGATGTCGACGATGCCGTTCTGCGCCATGTCCCAATGGTCGGCCGGCTTACCGAGAATGCTGCCAGGAAAGATCGTGATCTTCAGTTTGCCGTTACTGTTCTTCTCGACCATCGCCGCCCACGGCACCAGAACGTGTTGATGGTTGACGTGCGCAAGCGGCAGCCAGTGAGACAACTTCAATTCGATGGGCTTGTCCTGAGCGACGGCGAGCGTACCGGACAACGCGAAAGCCAAAAGGGCGTAGCCGCCCTGTTTGATCAAACCTAGCATCCCGATCCCCTCCCTCGGAGTTCTGTATCTCGGCTTCTGCCGACTCTTGGTTGCCTGTATCAGCAATTTTCGATGGCCGATGCGAGCGACGCGTAATTTGTGATAACAAATCACAAGCAAGTGCACTTGAAAAGGCTTATCTGCAAAATTGTTCCCAAGCGCAGCGAGGTAGACGCAATCAGAGAATGCAATTGCACCGGCACCCGCGCGGACCAATCAAGGTGCGTACGGCTCGCATCCCGAGCATCAGTGCGGTTCAAGAATACTGCCAATCGTGTCTATTGGCTTGCTGGGGTAACGTGCTGCATGCCGATAATATGCGGTGCCGCGGCACTCTCACCGAACCCGGGATGAACGATAACGCGAAAACGATCCGCCAGCCCCTCGGCCCACCGATAGCCCTCGATGGTCGCTGCGCCATGGATAGCAAGCAGCGACGGCCCGCTGCCAATCGCTTTCACTATCGTATCGACGCCATCGACCTTGGGCCTTAGCGTCTCGGATTCCATTCAGCTTTCCACTTGGCGGCTGCGGTTAGGCGGAGCTGCGGTTACCATGTGTTGTGTAACGCATTCAAACGGCTTGCATCAGGCGCCTCGGCCACGGAAAAAGCGTTACTCTTCAAGGATACGGCGATACGCGTCTATCGCCGGGGCGAAGTGGAGCACGAATCATCGGTGAGCGGCTAGGATGTATCCGGGGAAGGCGCCAGATTTGCCAAGCGAACGTCTCTTGATAAGGTGATGGAATTGTCGGGGACGAGGCCGCTCAGCGAATGGTTAAAGGGATAGACAAGGTCGGGCTCGAGAGCTCGATTCGCGCTGTCGAACGAGAGACTCTCAACGATCGCGTATACCGCGAACTCCGGACTATGATCATGTCTGGAGGCTTCGCGCCCGGCTCGGAAATGAAGCTGCGAGCTCTGGCGCAAAGCCTACATGTTAGCCTGATGCCGGTTCGAGACGCCATTGGGCGCCTAGTCGTCGAACGCGCGCTGAAAATGCTCCCCAACCATCGCGTCATCGTACCTGAAACGACGATCGATGAGTTCTTGGAAATTCGCAGAGTTCGGATTCTTCTGGAAGGCGAGGCCGCCGCCCTGGCATGTCAGTACGTTAGCCCTGACGTCATTGCTTCCCTCAAGCGTATCCATGAGAAGATTAAATCCTTGAGTGGAAATAAGCAGCGTCAATTTTGGGCGCTGAACCAGGAGTTCCATTTTACAGTGTATGAAGCGGCCAAGAGCCCGTTGTTACTTTCCATGATCGAGTCGCTGTGGCTCCAGATCGGGCCTGTTTTCAACCATATTCCGATCAACTTGACCTCGGAGGGCGCCCGCGGCCATCATCGAATTATAGCTGCGCTAAGCGCAGGCGATGCCAAGGCAGCTAGGGCTGCGATAACAGAAGATCTTATGAAAGGTGGCGATCGCATCATCGCGGCCTTGATCCAGGACAAGCAGCTGGCCCACTAGCCGCCTAGCCTTCACCAATCTGTCCAAATTCAAACACGAAGCTGGGAGTGCTGCGTTGCCGTAGTTGCACGTGCGTGCTGGGGCGCGCTTAAGGCTCTTGACTCTCATTTGTGATTTGTTATCACAAATCACAAATGACGAGCTCCCGAGGAGGATAGCTCGCTTGGGAGGAGATTGCGATGAGGTGGCTAGGTGCGGTTTTCGCGGGTGCGTTGATGTGGGCCAGCTCGGCGCGCGCTGACGACGCGCCCATCAAGATCGGCGTCATGAACGACATGTCTTCGGTTTATGCCGTGGCCGGCGGTCGAGAGACTGTTGAAGCCGTCCGCATGGCAATCGACGACGCTGGGCCCGTGCTCGGCAAGAAGGCCGAGCTCATCTTTGCCGACCACCAGAACAAGCCGGACGTCGGCTCGGCCATCGCGCGCCGGTGGTATGACGTTGAGGGGGTCGATGCGGTCGTCGACGTTCCGAACTCGGCGGTTGCTTTCGCGGTCCAAAGTCTTGCCAAGGAAAAGAAGAAGATTTCGCTATTTGTTGGCGCCCTGAGTTCCGATGTGACTGGTCGCAAATGCGATAATTACACGACGCAATGGGCCGTTGATACGTATTCGCTGGCGCACGTCATGGGAGCCGCTGTTCTCAAGCGGGGCGGCAACCGCTGGTTCTTCCTCGGCGCCGATTATGTATTCGGACGTGCCCTTGTGCGCGATACCAGTGCCGTTATTGAGGCTAACGGGGGCAAGGTCCTCGGCGCCGTCTACGCGCCGCTGAACACTTCCGACTTCTCCTCCTTCCTCTTGCAGGCGCAGCCGACCAATCCGAACGTGATCGGCCTTGCAAATTCTTCGGACGATACGGTCAACTCCATCAAACAGGCCGTCGAATTCGGTCTCACCTCAAACGGTGCGACTTTCGCGGCTTACGTGCTCTTTCTCGAGCATGTCCAAAGCATCACGCTCAAGACCGCTCACGGCTTGCTTCTGGCCAATCCCTTCTATTGGGACCTGAATGACGAGACACGTGCCTGGTCGAAGCGCTTCGAAGAAAAGATAGGTCATCCGCCGGATTGGGATCCTGCGATGTCGTACAGCGCGGTGTTCCATTATCTCAAAGCCGTCAAAGCCGCCGGATCGCGCGACGCGGACGCCGTCGCCGCAAAGATGCGCGAGCTACCGGTCAATGACTTCACCACCAAAGACGGGAAGGTGCGTATCGATGGCCGTGTTTTGCGCAATCTCTATCTTCTCCAAGTCAAGAAGCCCGAGGAGTCCAAAGGAAAGTGGGACCTCTACAACGTGGTGGGCACAGTACCTGGCGATGAAGCGTTCCGTCCGCTCCAAGATGGCGGATGCCCGTTGGTGAAGGCCGGCTCGGCCAAACCGTAGTCAACGTAGCAAATCGTCGCGCGAAGCGGGGCTGCGGTCGTCCACGATAAAAACTGGATCAAGTCAATGGTGATGAAGAGTGGCGGCCAAGCCGTCGTTGACGTTCTGAAGGCGGAAGGCGTGAAGTTCATCTTTGGTATGCCCGGCGGCCATACAATCGGAATTTACGACGCTCTCTACGGACAACAGCAGATCTCCCACATTCTCGTGCGGCACGAGCAGCATGCTGCAAGCATGGCTGCCGGCTATGCGCAGCTTACCGGTGAGCCTGGCGTGTGCTGCGTGACGGCCGGGCCTGGCGCCACCAATCTGATCACGAGCGTAGCGGAAGCATATGTCGGTGCGTTGCCGATGGTCATCCTCGCGGGGCGTGGTGCCACTCGCAACGCACATCGTGGCGCAAGCCAAGAAATCGACCAAGTCAAGATTTTTGCCGCTATCACGAAATGGGGCGTCCGGGTCGATCGACCGGACCTCATTGTCGAATGCCTGCGTCAAGCGTTTACCATTGCCCGCTCGGGTAAGCCGGGTCCTGTGCTTATCGATATCCCCGCGGATATTCTTAGAATGCAGTTTGACGTCGGCGACTATCTCCCAGTCGGCAAACCCGCTGTGGTCCGCGGTGATAGCGATCGTATCAAGACCGCGGCGGCGGCTCTTCTCGCGGCTAGAAAGCCGCTAATCGTCGCCGGTGGCGGCGCCGTAGCCGCAAACGCGACGTCTGAAGTGCGTCAGCTCGCGGAGATGCTGGGTAGCCCCGTCGTCACGACGCTCGCAGGGCGGGGCATTTTGCCTGACGATCATGAACTCACGGCTGGCGGCATCGGTCATCATCGACAGGACGTCACAAAGTATCTTCTGCCAAATGCTGACGTTGTCATCGGCATCGGCGCTCGCTTTGAGGAGCAGGAAAACAACTGGAAGCCAGAATATATTCCGGCGCCGGCGGCCACCTATATCCAGATCGATATCGATCCAAACGAACTCGGCCGATCGGTCATTGCGACCATAGGCATCACGGGAGATGCGCGCCTGGTTCTCCAGGATCTTCTCACGGAGTTAAAAGCAAAGGGTACTGGTCAGCGCGCGGCCTCCAAGGAGTGGCTCGCCGAGTTGTCGAATCGGCGTGCTGCGCTCGAAACAGAGCGCGAAAGCATGGCGAGCTCTAATGCCACGCCAATCCATCCGATTCGGATCTTCGATCGCATCCAGCACGTGTTCCCACGCAATGCAACCGTCGCCATCGACGTCGGCGTGCTCGCGCAGGGGATGGGTGGCGCATTTCCTAATTTTAAGATCTTTGAGCCACGCGCCACGATCGTGCCCTCGAGCTTCTATGGAATGGGCTTCGCGGCATCGGCTTTTCCCGTCGCACGCCTTGTCTACCCTGACCGGCCTGCCGTCTGCTTCGTGGGCGATGGATCCTTCCAGATGGTGATGAATATCCTTCCCGTTGCCGCCGAACTCAAGCTCGGTGTCACGTGGTGCATATTCAACGATCACGCCTTGGGCTCGATCCGCGACATCCAAGTGCAGGCTTTCAATGAGCGGTTCATTGGGACCGAATTCGTCCTTGATCTCGATTACGCGGGCCTTGCAATCGCCTCCGGCTGCTACGGGGAGCGTGTCACCGATCCCCACCAGGTCGAGGCCGCCCTACGACGGGCGTTCGTGGCCAATGAAAGCGGTAAGCCGGCAGTTCTCGACTTTGTGGTCGCCAAAGAGCGCTTGGCGGGTAGTCGGGAGTTTTTTGCTCGATGAAGCCACTCTCATTCGGTCAGCCGGTCGGGGGATTAGTGCAGGCAGCCTATACGGTCGAAAACATCGATCAGGCGATGATGCATTATGTGAAGACGCTGAATATCGGGCCTTGGTTTGTGAGCGGTCCTTTCGTGCCTGCGAAGGGAATGTATCGAGGCCAGCCGACCGACATGAGCCTGACTCTCGCCGTCGCCTTTACCGGCCACATGATGATCGAGCTTATTGAGCAGCACGACACCAAGCCGTCGGTCTATCAAGAGACGATCAAGGTCGAAGGTCACGGTTTCCATCACTGGGCCGTCTGTTCCAAGGACTTCGATGCGGACGTCGCCCGCTACGAGGCTGCCGGCTATCCAGTCGTGTTCTCCGATCTCTCGCCGCGCGGTGTGCGGATCGTCTATGTCGATACCCGCCGCGACTTGCCGGGCATGCTTGAGGTGATCGAGACGACGGAGACGCTTGAAGGCATCTATCACAGCTACTTCGCAGCGGCGCAGAGCTGGGACGGCAAGGATCCCATCCGGCGCTGGTCACTCAAACAAGGGGCCTCGACGTGAGAACCCAGGATCTGTTCGACGTCACCGGCCTTTCTGTCGTCATTACCGGCGGTGCCAAAGGCCTGGGTCGGGCCTTCGCCGAGGCAATGCTCGACAATGATGCACGCGTCGTCTTGCTGGACAAAGACGAGGCGAGCCTTGATCAGGCCGTGTCCGAGCTCAAGGCGCGCGGCGATGTGGCAAGCGTTGCCGTCGATGTTACGGATCGCGATGCAGTCAGGGCCGCTGTCAACAAAGCGGTCGAACGAAACGGCCGTCTCGATGTCGTGTTCGCCAATGCGGGCATCGACGCCGGACCGGGGTTTCTGTCGATGGCCGGCGAACGGGATCCGGAGGGTGCGATCGAGGCCGTCCCGGACAGGCTGTGGGACAAGGTCATCGATACGAATTTGACCTCGATCTTTTCGACCATTCGAGCCGCTGTTCCGCATATGAAGCGACAGAACGGCGGACGCATCATCCTGACCTCGTCGATTGCGAGCATCAGGCCAGGCGCTATCGTCGGTATGCCCTACCAGATATCGAAGGCGGGTGTGTCGCACCTCGCCAAGCAGGCCGCACTTGAGCTCGCCCGCTACAACATTCTGGTCAACGCAATCTTGCCGGGTCCGTTTCTGACCCAGCTCACGACGCCCGACCTCAAGAAGCGCTTCGAAGCTGGCAGTCCTCTTCACCGCGTCGGTCGACCCGAGGAGATACAGGGGCTGGCGCTTTTCCTGGCTTCACCAGCGTCTAGCTACATCACCGGGACCCATATCGTCATCGATGGCGGTGCCTTGCTTGGTCGCGCTGACTGAACTGATCGAACGTTAGGCCACGAGAGACACGATGAAAGCCGCTGAACTGTTTGACCTGTCCGGACATATCGCCGTCGTTACAGGCGCTGCGTCTGGCCTTGGACTCGCGATTGCGCAAGTGATCGCAGCCAATGGAGGGCGGGTCGCAATGCTTGACATCGACGAGGGCAAATTGATGCAGGCGGCGGCTGCCATCGACGAAGCCGGTGGAGCCGTTGACACTTTCTGCGTCGACATAGCCGAGGCGGGCAGCGTCGAAGCTGTCGTGGATGCTTACGTCGAAAGATATGGCCGGCTCGATTGTGTGTTTGCGAACGCAGGCGTGAGCGGTGGCCCCGGATACGGCAAGCCCGAAGGCGAGCTCAAGTCGGCGTCCATGGAGCTTTGGGACGCCTGCCTTCGGGTCAATCTTGATGGCGCTTTTCGGACAATTCGCGTGGCGGCAAAGCATATGAAGCCACGGCGGCACGGATCGATCGTCGTGACGTGTTCCGTCGCGGCGCTGCGGGCGTCGGCGCTACCGAGTTACGGCTACCACGCGGCAAAGGCCGGCATTGCACAGGTGGTGCGCGTCGCGGCTCTCGAGCTCGGTCCTCACAATGTGCGTGTCAATGCCATCGCGCCAGGTCCTTTTCGGACGAATATCGCCAATGGCCGGATGCATACGCCCGAAGGTGCCGCGGCGTTCGCAGATACCGTACCCTTAGGGCGGCTTGCCGAACTGGATGAGATCAAGGGGCTCGCGCTGCTGTTGGCATCGCCGGCTTCCACATACATGACCGGTGCGATCATTCCGATCGACGGCGGAACGCAGGCCTGAGGGCCGCATACTTGGAAAATCAGGAGAGTATCGATGGATATCGGATTTATCGTTGACGGTGGTGCGGTTGCGGCCGAGGGAGGGGGCACTTTCGAGCGCAAGGATCCCATGACCGGTAAGGTCGCGACACGCGCGCCGGCTGCGACGCTCGCAGACGTCGAGAAGGTCGTCGCTGCTGCGGCCAAAGCGTTCGAGACCTGGTCAGAGACAGGGCCCTCGCTGCGTCGCGGCCTCCTTCTGAAGGCGGCTGACCTTATGGAGAGCCGTACCAACGACTTTATCAAGCTGATGCTCGAGGAGACCGGGGCAACGGCGCCTTGGGCTGGCTTCAATGTCCATCTCGCCGCCGGCATCTTGCGCGAAGCTGCAGCTCTCACCACCCAAATCACCGGCGAAGTCATCCCATCCGATAAGCCCGGTATCTGGTCGATGGCGGTACGCCAGCCGGCCGGCGTCGTCCTCGGCATGGCGCCGTGGAACGCCCCGGTCATCCTCGGCACGCGGGCAATCGCGGCGGCGCTCGCCTGCGGCAACACGGTCATCTTGCGTTCGTCAGAAACCTGTCCCGGAACGCATCGTCTTATCGGCCAAGTTCTGAATGATGCTGGCTTCCCCAAAGGAGTCGTCAACGTCCTGTCGAATGCACCTTCGGATGCGCCCAAGATCGTTGAGGCGTTGATTTCCAGTCCTGCCATACGCCGGGTCAATTTCACAGGCTCAACCAAAGTCGGTCGCGTCATCGCCAAGCTCGCGGCGGAGCATCTCAAGCCTGTCCTGCTGGAACTTGGCGGCAAGGCGCCTTTGGTCGTTCTGGATGACGCCGATCTGGACCAAGCGGTCGATGCTGCGGCCTTCGGCGCTTTCATGAATCAGGGGCAGATCTGCATGTCCACGGAGCGCATTATTGTGGATCAGAAGATCGCCGACGCGTTCGTCGCCAGACTCGCGGCCAAAGCCTCGACATTGCCGGCTGGCGATCCGCGTGAGCATGTCGTCCTGGGATCATTGGTCGATCTGGCGCCCGCCGAGCGCATGGATGCGCTCATCAAGGATGCCACCGGAAAGGGAGCGAAGATCGTCGCGGGCGGCAAGCGCAACGGAACGGTCGTCGAAGCCACCTTGCTCGACCACGTGACGTCGGAAATGAAAATCTACAACGAGGAATCGTTCGGACCCGTGAAATCGATCATTCGTGTTGCCGGTGTCGATGAGGCCGTGCGCATCGCCAACGACACTGAATACGGTCTGTCCGCTGCGATTTTTGGCCGCGATGTCTCCCGTGCCCTGACGATTGCGAAACGTATCCAGAGCGGTATCTGCCACATCAATGGGCCGACCGTCGCCGATGAGGCTCAGATGCCATTCGGCGGCACAAAGGCCAGCGGGTACGGCCGCTTCGGCGGAAAGGCCGTCATCAACGAATTCACCGAGCTTCGTTGGATAACGATCGAAGGTCCGCAGCACTACCCGTTCTAAGGAAAGACCAGGAGGTCCAGCATGTTCATCGGCAAAGCTCTCGACAATATCCAGGTGCTGGACCGCCTGCACAAAACATCAACTGTAGATCGCTCCTCAGAGCGGCGAGATCGACCGGTTGGGGCACAAGCATGGCTTAGCAACGCCGCTGCATAGTCTCACCTATCGACTTCTGCAGCCATTCCGCGAGGGTGCGCCGAAGGCAGCCCCTGGGGCTTGAGCGAAGCATGATGTGGCTAGGCCTCAATCGCAACAAGAAGGCAGTCACGCCTGTAGGAAATAGAAGAGGGATTATGTCCGTTGAAGCAAGAGTCGCCATCGTGGGCGCCGGCCCGGTTGGTTTGCTAAGCGCTCTTGGGCTCGCCCAGGCGGGCATCCCGGTTGTCGTCATCGAGCGTGCATCGGAAATCATCGCTTCGCCGCGCGCGATAGTTTATCATTGGTCTGTACTTGAGGGCCTCGACCGACTTGGCTTGCTTGAAGAGGCGCTAGACGTCGGGTTCGCCAAGCAGGACTATACCTACTTGGATTTCGCGACCGGCGAGAAAATCAACTACAGCCTGGACGTTCTCGACGGACGGACACCGTTCCCTTTCAATCTCCATCTCGGCCAGAATCTACTTGCCGGAATTGCGTTGCGCCGACTCCAGCAGTTTCCGCATGCCGAGGTTCGCTGGGGTGTGACAATGCGCGATCTGATGCAAGATGGCAGCGGGGTCACTCTCTCGGTTGACGGCCCTGAGGGCCCTTCCGAACTCCGTGCCGGATGGGTTATCGGCGCCGACGGCGCGACGAGCAACGTTCGAAGGGCCTTGCATCTGGAGTTCGAGGGTATCACATGGCCGAAGCGGTTCATCGCGGCCAACGTCCGGCACGATTTTTCGAAGCACGGCTACGCGCGCACCACCTTTCTGATTCACCCGACCCATGGTGCAATCATCGTAAAGCTCGATAGAGACGATCTGTGGCGCTGCACCTACAGCGAGCCGCTCGATCTACCCGAGGAGAGCATCGCCGAGCGTATGACCGCGTACTTCGATGTCATCCTTCCGGGAGCGCGCGACATTGAGGTCGTTGCATTTGCGCCTTATCGCATGCATCAGCGGGCAGCCGAGCGGTTCCGTGTTGGCAGAGTGTTGCTGGCCGGCGACGCAGCGCATGCAACGAATCCCAGCGGCGCCTACGGGCTCACATCGGGATTGTTCGACGCATTTGCGCTCTACGAGGCGCTGGCTGCTGTCGTTCGCGGCGATGTCGACGACGCTATCCTCGATTGCTACGCCGAGGAGCGCCGCCGCATCTTCCTCGAGGTCGTCTCACCCGCGGCGGTCGACAACAAGCGGATCATCTTCGACACGACAGATCCGGAGCAGCACGAGGCCAATCTCATCCGCTTGCGCCGTCTGACGGACAAGGAGGTGCTGCTCGACCGGCTTATGCTGACGGTGCAAATGCGCAGCGAGGCGAGACCTCAGTAGCGTCTGAAGGCCAAGCCTCTGTTCGACGCCTGAAGTGTAGATAACGCGCCTCTTCAACGGGTTCGGCTTCGAGGCAGGCGGCTCGTTCCGGCTCGTTGGCGAGCAGATCGACGGCAGCTTCCTCTTGGGTGGCCAAACGAAGACATAGCGTGCTCAGAGCATTATTGTTATAACGAATTATTCTTCATCACCACGAGGCGCATATTGCGCTGCAGCGGGCCCCGTCAGACTACACGCGGAGCAGGAGATGGAAGCCAAGCGCGAGTTCAGAGGCTCCGATACTCACGGTGTTCTGCAACGGTTTGGGGCCGACATCCGTGCAACAAGTGAGGGGCATGGGTGGTCTTCGATCTACGCGTCGATCCAAAGGGAGAATCCCTTCGAGGGGCGGTTCGAAGCGATCGCTGACGACCTCATTGTTTTGCACCGTAGCGGCCCCGTGCAGACGACCTTTGCATCCGGCGGGCACGTCACTTCACGTCGCATTCCAAAAGGAAGCATCTTTTTTTTGCCAGCAGGTCATGCGTGCGAGGTGGGATTGCATGGGGCGCTGGACACTCTCCACATTTATCTCCGCGCAAACCTGGTTTCTGTCAACAATGTTACACCGTTGCTGGTGGAACGGGACGTGGTTATACAGCATCTGGCGCAGGCGGTTGAGCAGGCGGTTTGCGAAAAGGTCTCGAATTCAGATCTCTTCATCGATCCGATAGCACGGGCGCTTGCGAATAGGGTCTCCGCGATCAGCAGGAGCAGCGAACCGTGGCGGGTTCAGACGGTTGGGCTGCCGGACTACGAACTTCGGCGCGTTAAGGATTTCATAGAAGCCAATCTCGAGGGTGAAATCACCCTTGCTGCGATGGCCAGCGCGTGCGGCATCGGCACAAAGTCGTTCGGTCGAGCTTTTGCGGCAACAACCGGCAAATCACCATACCAATATGTGATCGCGGCACGGGTCGAACGGGCCAAGCGATTGATCGAGCAAGACCAGGAAGGCCTCGCTGAGATAGCACTCCGCTGTGGCTTCTCCCATCAGGAACACTTGACGCGTGCCTTCCGCAGGCTGACGGGTCAAACGCCCGGTCGGTACCGTCGCAGTGTCAACTGACAAGCAGCTAGGGCCAATGCAGAAACGCTCCGATCCACCATCGCCAGCCGCAGCGCAAAATAAGCATACCGCGCGGCCTTTCGACGGAGGCGATTTCCATTCCGTACTGCGACACTTCGCCGTGAAAGGCCAACTGTCGAGTGCGGGGCTCGGCTGGTCGACGATGTTCGCATCGGTTCAGCGGGAAGAGCCGTTCAGGGGCCGCTTCGAAGCCAATGCCAACGCCCTGCTGGTGACTGCAGCTGGTGGACCAGTCGATGTTACCTATCGGATCGATGGGCGTGTCGTATCCAGGCACTTGCAGGAGAAGGGGATCTTTTTCCTACCGCCGCGCCGCGACTGTGAGGTGACGCTAAATACGCCGTTGAATTCGATCCATGTGTACCTGCGTCCTGAACTGTTTTCTGGCTCTGAAGATAAAGCGCAGAACTCCGATTTTGGCCTCTTGCCCTTGTTGGGTGAGCCGGAGCCCCTAACCGGCAATCTCCTGGCCGTGGTGGAAGAAATGGTGCGTGAGGGCGATACCTCGTGTTCCCTTCTGGCCGATTCGATTGCGCATGCAATAGCCAATCGCCTTTTCGTCCTCAATGCACGGGAGCGAAAAGCACCGTGTGCTGTGGAACGCCAGCTGAGTACACGTAGCGTCCGCTCGATTCGTGATTTTGTCGAAGCTAATCTCGCGGATTGCATCAAGCTGGACGATTTGGCTGCGATCTGCGGCGTAAGTCCCGAGTATTTCATAAGGGTGTTCAAGTCTTCGCTGGGCGTGTCTCCTCACCGCTACGTTGTGGGGGTGCGAATTCATCATGCGAAACTGCTCCTGACGGATCCAAACATTGGCCTTGCGGAAATTGCGAGGCAGTGCGGGTTTGCGCACCAGCAGCATTTCACAAACACGTTCCGTCGTATGACGGGTTTGTCGCCAGGCGCTTATCGACGGGCAATGAATTAAGAACTCCAAGATCTGCCTTTTCGATCTGAACGCTCGTTCGTTTCCTGTAAACGAAGCGGACAGTTTGTGTCAGTTTCCTGCAAATCGGTCCGGTTTGTGCAGGCTTAGCCACCCGGCATGTCCTACTTTCACCTCACGTAGAGGCGCCAGACGCAATCAAGGCGCCGACGATAGGGAGAGACGCGCATGGCATTGTTCGATGCCGGGCGAGGGTGCTCGCATATCCGAATTGGCCAGCATTCGCTTGGGGAGCCCTGGACCTCGGGTGATCTTGCTGCGCAGGAAAGTGGGCCGCTGCGATGAAGGGCTGGTCTCCGCTCGTCGTCGGGATTGGCGGAACGTTGCGCGACGGATCAACCTCGGAGAGGGCGCTGCGCCTGGCTTTGACGGAAGCCGCGCGGCTCGGTGCGAGAACGCAGATTTTCGCCGGGCAATCGTTGAATCTCCCGCACTACGACAGCATTGAACGTACGGAGCGTGCGACGTCGTTGGTCGAAGCGCTGCGCACCGCAGACGGCATCATCATAGCCACCCCAAGCTATCATGGCTCGATCTCCGGCCTGGTCAAGAACGCAATAGACTATACCGAGGATCTCCGCGCGGACGCGCGCAGCTATCTTGCCGGACGCGCTGTCGGCGCCATCGTATGCGCGGGCGGAGCCCAAGCCATGGGAGCGACGCTCGGAACTCTGCGGACCATCGTTCACGCGCTACGGGGTTGGCCGACTCCATTTTCAGCGGTGATCAACACCGCGCAGAGGCCATTTTCTGCAGATGGTGCGTGCAGTGATCCGATCATAGCGCAACAGCTTGCATTCGTGGCCGAGCAGGTCGTCGAGTTCGCGAAGATGCGGCGGCTATACGAGAGCCGGCGCAATGGGCTGGCGCCTCAAGAAATATCAGAAGCCGCGCCGGCGCAATGCGCCTAGAACGCGGCCGCAAACGACCATAACGGGAAACAATAGGGAGGGGTCATGAGCAGGAATCGCATCCTTAGTTATGAAAATCTCGTTGTCGTCTTGATGGGGTCAGCGTTTGGCTTCGTATTCTTCGACCGTCTTGCGCTGAATTTTCTATCTCCGTTTCTGATGCCTGAGCTCCAACTGAACAACACCCAGCTGGGTGCCCTCTCGGCTGGCCTGGCTCTGACCTGGGCAATCGCCGGCTATGCGGTCGGCACTCTTTCGGACTATTTTCAGAATCGTAAGACGCTCCTGGTCTGCGCGATAGTGATCTTCTCGATGTGCTCGGTAGGATCCGGTCTCGCCAATTCGTTTCTGACGCTGCTTGCCGCGCGCCTCGTCATGGGATTTGCGGAAGGGCCTGTACTTCCGATCGCGCAATCGATCATGGCGGCGGAATCGTCGGAGCACCGTCGCGGCTTCAACATGGGCGTTCTGCAGAATTTCTTCAGCGCGCTCCTGAGTAATTTTGCCGCTCCTCTGCTGCTCGTCGCAATTGCGCAGATCTACGGCTGGAGAAGCGCTTTCTACATTGCAGCGGTGCCTGGCTTCGTGGTAGCCGCCCTGATTGTCGCGTTTATCCGTGAACCTTCGTCGGGGGGCGCTCCGATATCGACTGCTTCTGCGCGCAACACGATCCCGCTTTCGACGATGCTGAAACATCGCAACATCTGGGTTTGCGCGATCGTGAGCTGCCTAATGGTGGCTTGGCTCCTGATCCAGATAACGTTCCTCCCGATCTACCTGGTGCAGGTCCGCGGTCTGTCGCCCAGCGCGATGAGCGTTGCCCTGGCCGCGACCGGTATCGCAACGGCCGCGTCTTCGATCATCGTACCGGCGCTGTCGGATCGATTTGGCCGCCGTCCGATCCTCATCTTGTCAGGCTTCGTTGGCGTGATTGCCCCGGTGACCACCGTCATGTTCGACGGACCTTTGCCGTTGATGGTGTTGTTCATGGGTGTCGGCTATCTCGCCATTGGCGGCTTCTCGTTGTTTATGGCCACCGTGCCGTCCGAAACAATCCCGCCGACCCATGTTGCTACCGCGCTTGGCTTCATCATGGGGGTTGGCGAGCTCGCGGGAGGCTTCGCTGGCCCGGCCCTCGCCGGGATCGCTTCCGACGTGTTCGGTCCGTCCAGCGCGATGTGGATCGCCGCTACGCTTTGCATCTGTGCAGGCTTGCTCTGCCTGATGCTGGACGAAACTGCTCCGCGGGTGCTCGAGCGCCACAAAAGAATGATTGTGAGTTCGCCGGCATAAATTCTTATCGACGGTTAGCCGCAATCGCGCTCAACGGAAACGTCAGGAGATAGAAATGAACGTTCAGGCCATGCGCAAGAGCCTGCCGGTACCGGAACCTCGCCTCACTCCGCAGGAACTGATCGATCGTGCGGCTTCGATGAGGACGCTGCTGCGGGAATCGCAAGACGAGACCGATGAGCGGGGACATTATTCGGACGAAATCCAGCAGAAGTTCATCGATGCTGGATTCTATCGGATCTTGCAGCCCAAAATGTTTGGTGGCTACGAGTTCGATTACGAAACATTTTTTCGCGTCATGGTGGAGATATCGCGCGGTCATCCGTCTGCAGGGTGGTGCTTGACATTGGCCGCTTCTCATGCGCCGGTCATAGCCGCGCACTGGTCGGAAGCCGCGCAGATCGAAATCTTCGGTTCATCCGGACATTTCGCGTCACCGCACCGGGCTGCCCCCGGGGGCACATGCCTGCCGGTCGAGGGCGGCTATATCATCAATGGTGTTTGGCCATATTCGTCGGGAATACCGCACAGCACGCATTTCCTGGGCGCAACGTTGCTTCAAACGTCGTTCCCACCACGCATTGTGAACTTTGTTGTGCCGCAGGGGCAATACACAATTCTGGGCGATTGGGGTGGAGACCGCACCTTGGGCATGCGCGGCTCCGGCTCGAACAGCGTCAAGCTGGACAATGTCTTCGTGCCCGAGCACATGACCGCGTTTTTCGACGCGCTGGGTGTGAAGCAGGATCTCTCCGACGGCACACCCGGAACGCGATTGCATGGCAACCCCATGTATCTTGGCGTTCTCATGGGTCCCTATCACGCGTCTCTGACATCGCCTATCATCGGTGCCGCGCGCGCGGCGATCGATGAATATCGCGATATCCTGTTCTCGCAAAACACATTTGTTCCACCTTTCATCAAGCGCGCCTTCGAGACTGATTTCCAGGTCAACTATGGCCGCGCCATAGCGTTGACCGATGCAGCCGAAGGCGTGCTGCTCCAGGGCTTGCGTAAGCACATGGACTACTGTCAGCGGTGGGCGAAGACGGGTTTGCAAGCCTCCGCGGAAGAAAACTTGCGACTCTGGGGAATGCTGCAGACCGGCGCACGTCTTGCCTGTGAAGCCATCGAACTCTTGTTCCAGACCGCCGGGTCGACCGCGGCGCGGAAGGGCTCGAGGATGCTTCGATACTTTGGCGACGCTCAGATGTATCGAGGACACATGTCCTCCCAATACATGACCTTCGCGAAGTACATTGGTCGCAGCAATCTCGGGCTGCCGACCGGTTTTCTGGATCTCTGAAGAAAGTCGGAGGGGGACGTGACCCAAACTAAAGCAAAACCTGCTCCGTTGGTGCTGTCAGATCAGGGATTCTTTTGGACCGGTTTGGTCCGCCAGCAGACACCGAATGGCACCATCGCTGCGGGCCAGATGTTCGTACAGTATCAGATCCCGGAGCACATCCGGCATCCATATCCTATCGTGATGGTCCACGGAGGTGGGGGGCAGGGAACGGATTTTCTCGGTACTGCCGATGGACGGCCGGGATGGGCCACTTACTTTCTGAAACAGGGTTACGCGGTCTATGTCGTCGACCGCCCAGGGCACGGTCGCTCGCCGCTGCATCCGGAGGCCCTGGGTCCGATGACACCTCCGCTGACCTACGAATTTGCCATGACCTTGTTTACCGCGCCCGGCAAGCAGGCGAACAGCTGGCCGAACGCGCAAAAGCACAATCAGTGGCCTGGTTCGGGCGTCATCGGCGATCCAGTTCTGGACCAATTCATCGCGACCCAAGGTCCGTTCCTTGTCTTCTTGGCACAGACGCAACAGCTGATGCAGCGAGCCGGAGCCGAATTGCTGGATCGTATCGGTCCGGCGATCCTGCTCACCCATTCCATGGGCGCGCCGTTCGGCTGGCTCGTGGCCGATAGTCGACCGAACCTGGTGAAAGGCATTGTGGCGGTCGAGCCAATGGGGCCGCCTTTCGCCCAATTGCCGATGGGGCTCGGTAACCTCTCTTACGGACTCACTGCGATCCCGATGACGTTCGATCCGCCCGTGAAAGGCCCAACTGAACTGCGGCGCGAAATCCGCAAGGCTCAGAAGCCGGGGCTGGCGGACTGCTTCGTTCAGAAACAGCCGGCGAGGCGTCTTCCCAACCTGGCGTCGATTCCCATTGCTGTCGTGACATCCGAGGCGTCGGCCTGGTCCATGCACGACCACGGCACCGTCGACTATCTCGTTCAGGCAGGGGTGCGAGCCGTCCATCTGCGGCTCGAAGACCATGGCCTGCGCGGCAACGGCCACCTGATGATGCAAGAAAGGAACAGCGATGACATCGCTGCTTTCCTGGAAAGGTGGATCTCGGAATATGTGAGGTCACGACCAACATAAATTCGATTCTTCGCGCCGCACTTGTGGTGAAGCAGCGGCTGGAAGGTGCGAGTGAGATGGTCCGGTTTGTCAGCAGACCGTTAGCGCAAGAGGAGTGCGAGATGGCGAAGAAGGGATATTGGGTCGGTCACATCAACGTCACGAGCCCGGAGCGCTACAAGGACTACATCGCGGCCAACGCCGCACCATTGAAGAAGTACGGGGCGCGGTTCCTTGTCCGAAACGGTGCATGCGAAGTGCACGGCGACGCACTTCAAGGGCGTCGCCACGTCGTCATCGAGTTCGAAAGCTACGCAATAGCCAAGGCCTGCCACGACTCACCCGAGTATCAGGCGGCGGCCAAGATTCGCGACGAAGCCAGCACCTCCGATTTCGTCATGATCGAGGGCCACGAGGACTAACAGCGATCCGCGGCGGGGACTGGCAACTTACGATTAAGAGCCTAGCCGGAGGTGGAGACGCTAATTCGTTCCACAGTATGCCGGTCAGTATCCGTCGCCGTAGCGGCGGGGCTTGCACTCCACCTTCTCGCTCATGCTGGAGAAGGCGCGATGACGTCGAGGGGCGTGCGCAAGGATCAGGAGCACCATCAAATGAAAGATATCGAAGATAAGGTCGCGTTCATCACGGGAGGCGCGAGTGGGATCGGGTTCGGAATGGCCCGCGCGTTCTTGCAACATGGGGTAAAGGTCGTTATCGCGGACGTCCGTCAATCGCATCTGGATGCGGCGGCTTCCGCCCTCGATCGCTCAAACAAGAACTACCATCTGATCCGTCTAGACGTTACCGACCGCGACTCAATGGCACGGGCCGCGACGGAGACCGAGAAGGTATTCGGCAAGGTCCACATACTCTGCAACAATGCAGGCGTATCGAGCATGGTGGCTATGGAAGACGCGAGCTTCGCGGATTGGGATTTTGTGATGAACATCAACGTCGGGGGCGTCGTCAACGGCGTCGCGACGTTCGTTCCCCGGATTCGGGCGCATGGAGAAGGTGGTCACATCGTCAACACCTCCTCGATGGCCGGCTTTCTCGCTCTTCCAAATCCCGGCGGCATCTACTCGACATCCAAATTCGCGGTGCGCGGCCTGACGGAGTCGTTGGCGTATGGCGCTCGGACCGCACAACATTGGCGTTTCGCTCCTTTGTCCCGGTCTGGTTCGCAGCAATCTCGTCGACACGACGCTTCACCTCAACACGTCCGGTTCTGCTCAACCGGCGGGTGGCCCGTTCGCGGTCGGCGGTTCGCCATTGGAAGCCGGGATGGACCCTCTCGCCGTAGGCGAACGGGTGGTCGAAGGAATCGTCGGGAACGAGCCATACATTCTTCCGCACGGCGAATTCAAAGACGAAGTCGCAGAAGCGTTCGGAGAGATACTTCAGTCGTTCCCCATCGATCGAGATATCGATCCGAAACGGCAACAGTTCGAAGCGATGCGCCGGCAAGCGACGACGGAGGCCAAGCGCTTGGCTGCAAGCATCGGTTAGAACTTCGGTCTGGCGATCGAGGAGGGCGCCGATCTCCATTGGACGCCTGCTCGCCCGAGTCATTCGAAAGACGTCGCAAGAATCGGAGGGAAGCAATCCTCCGGACAAACAGCCGCTCTCAGCGCGGCCTATCAGGGAGGTGTCGATGCGAAGTGTTATCGCAGCTGCAGGGCTGTGCGTGGTCTGGTCCGTTCTCGCGGCGCCGGCCGTAGCCGAAGACCAGCCCGGTATCACCGCCACCGAGATCCGCATCGGACAGACCATGCCCTATAGCGGGCCAGTCTCCGCCTTCGGCATCCTCGGCAAGGGCGAGGTCGCATATTTCAAGATGGTCAACGACCGCGGCGGCATCAACGGCCGCAAGGTCAACCTGCTCTCGCTCGACGACAGCTACGTGCCCCCCAAGACCGTGGAGCAGACGCGCCGGCTGATCGAGAGCGACGACGTCTCGTTCATCTTCTCGACGATGGGGACCGCGCATAACACGGCGATCGCCAAATATCTGCAGGGCAAGAAGGTGCCCCAGCTGTTCGTCGCCTCGGGCGCCTCGAAGTTCGGCGACCCCGCGCAGTTTCCCCTCACGCTGATGGGCGTGATGGCGCCGTTCCGGAACGAGGCCCGCCTGTATGCGCGCTATGCCCTGCAGAAGAAACCCGACGCGACCTTCGCGGTGCTGGCGCAGAACGACGATTTCGGACGCGACTACCTCGCCGGGCTCAAGGACGTCCTCGGCAGTCGCTACGAGACGGCAGTCACGGCGGCGGCCTACGAGACGACTGAGCCGACGATCGATTCCCAGATCGTGAAGCTCAAATCGACCGGTGCGGATGCGCTCGTGATCGCCGCGGCGCCGAAATTCGCTGCGCAGGCGATCCGCAAGACTTACGAGATCAACTGGCGTCCGATGATGTTCCTGACCAATGTGTCGGTATGGATGTCCTCGGTGATGGAGCCGGCCGGGCTCGACGCCGGCACCGGCATCATCTCGAGCGCCTATGTCAAGGATCCGCTCGATCCGGCATGGGCGGACGATCCCGGCGTAAAGGGGTGGCGCGACTTCATGGCCAAATACGTGCCTGACGGCGACATCCGCGATGCCAACTACGTCAACAGTTACAACAATGGCATGGCGCTGGAGCACGTGCTCAAGGCGGCGGGCAACGACCTCAGTCGCGAGAACATCCTGCGGCAGGCGCTGTCGATCAAAGATTTGGAGTTGCCGATGCTGCTGCCCGGCATCAAGGTCAACACCGGCGAGAGTGACCATCTGCCGGTCGAGCAGCTGCAGTTCATGCGCTTCACCGGCAAGCAGTGGGAGCGGTTCGGCGAGGTGCTCTCGACCAAGTAGCGCCGATATCGAACCGCATGCAATGATGTCGAGGCAGGTTGGTCCGCGGGTGTTGCCATTGCGCTGCAGCAAACGACGGGAGCGATTGTATTGAAAATCGAGGGCCATTGGGTTTTACTCCGCGGCACCGAAGCCTCGAACCCTTGGTCTGTCGGATGCAGGCGACGTCGAATTTTGGGGTGCAGGAGACGCACGGGATCCTGAACCGCTTCCAGGCCGAATTCCGCGGCTCGAGCGAAGGGCTCGGCTGGTCATCCGCATTTGCCTCGGTTCAGCGCGAACGGCCGTTCGAGGGGCACTTCCACGCACTATCCGACAATCTGATGGTGTTACATCGGGGTGGCCCGGTCGACATCACGTATGTGATGGAGGGCAAGTCGGTTGCTCGGCACATCCCGCGCGGTGGCGTTTTCTTCCTGCCGGCGGGCCATGCATGCAACGTGCTCCTGCGCGAACCGCTGGAATCTACCCACATCTATCTGCGCTCCGACCTTTTCGCCGGCCCTGACGGGTCGCCTACCGTGATCGGCGCCCTCGCGCCGATGCTCGGCGATCAGGACGCGGTGCTGGAGCATCTTGCCTCGGCGATCGGTGATACCATCACCGGTGGTCTGCCGGCCTCGTCGCTCTTCGTCGATCCGATCGCGCAAGCGATCGCTAACCGTTTCGTGGCGATCAACTTCCACAAACCGAGCACGGAAGCCGGCAAGCACCCGAACCTGCTCAGTGGCAGGCAGATGGCACGCATTCGCGAATTCGTCGATGCCAATATCGATGGCGATATCCGCCTCGACCAGCTGGCGGAGCTGTGCGGCCGCAGCACCGAGTATTTCGTGCGGCTTTTCAAGGCGACCAGCGGCGTCTCGCCTTATCAATACGTGCTCAATTTGCGCATAGAGCGCGCCCGGGCGCTGCTTGCCGACGAGACCTTAAGTCTGGCAGAGATCGCGCTGGCTTGCGGCTTCTCCCATCAAGAGCATTTCACGCGGATGTTCCGCCGCTTCACCGGCATAACACCCGGACGATACCGACACAGCCACTAGGTCCCGCTGATCTCGGCCCCGGGCGGTCGAAGGCCCGATCCGGCCCTGCATTATTTTTCCGGTTTTGTGCAGATTTTCTTCGGTTTCGTGCAGGCCCGCCGCGCCAGCCCGCCCCTAACTTCCTTCCCAACGACATGAGAACGCCGGTTCGCCGGCTTGGGAGGATTGCCATGAGCATCGCGCTGGCCGATGCCGGAGGCGCGTCCGTTGCGACGGCCGGTGATGCCGGCAAGGGCGCGTTTGCCTATTGCTCGCAGCAATATCGCGTCCTGTTCGGTACTGGCACCTCGGCGCGACTCGGCGAGGAGGCAAAGCGCCTCGGCGTCAAACGGGCGCTGGTGCTGACCACAAGCGAGCAGCACGAGGTCGGGCGACGGCTCGGCGTGGGCCTCGGTGATAGGCTCGCCGGACTGTTTGCCGGCGCACGCATGCATACGCCGGTCGAAGTCACCAACGAAGCGCTTCGCATTGTGGAGTCCCGCGACATCGACGGGCTGGTCGCGATCGGTGGCGGCTCGACGGTCGGACTCGGCAAGGCGCTCTCGCTGCGCACGGGGTTGCCGCATATCGCGATGCCGACCACCTATGCCGGCTCCGAGATGACGCCGATTCTTGGCGAGACCAGCAACGGCATCAAGACCACGCAGCAATCCCAGGATCTGGTGCCTGATACCGTCATCTACGACGTCGATCTCACCGTCAGCCTGCCGCCGCGCATCTCCGCCGCCAGCGGCCTGAACGCGATCGCCCACGCCGTCGAGGCGCTTTATGCGCCAGACGCCAATCCGCTGACCTCGCTGATGGCGGAGGATGGTATCGCCGCGCTTGCCCGCGCGCTACCGCGCATCATGGTGGCGCCCGCCGATCCCGGCGCCCGTCGCGATGCTCTCTATGGCGCCTGGCTGTGCGGCGTTTGCCTCGGCGCGGTCGGCATGTCGCTGCACCACAAGCTCTGCCACGTGCTGGGCGGCGTGTTCAACCTGCCGCATGCCGAAACTCACGCGATCGTGCTGCCGCACGCCGCTGCCTACAACGCCGCCGCGGCGCCTCAGGCCATGACTCGCGTCGCGCGGGCGCTGCACAGCGCCAATGCTCCGCAGGGCCTGTTTGACCTTGCCCGGCAGCTCGCGCTGCCGCGCGCGCTCGCCGACATCGGAATGCCCGAGGACGGCATCGCACGCGCCGCGGAGACGGCAGTGCGCAACCCGTATGCCAACCCCAGACCGATTGATCGCGCCCTGATCGAGCAATTGATCGCGGCAGCTTGGCGCGGCGATGCGCCCGCGCAGGACTGAACCTCAGGGATCAAGGACAATACGATGGCCAATTTCAACGAGCACAATCTCACTGACGAAGTGGTTCGCAGCTTCGCCAACACGCCGAACAAGCGGCTGAAGTTCCTCATCGAGGAGACGGTGAAATCGCTGCATGATCTGGTGCGCCGCACCGAACTCACCTTCGAGGAATGGAATCAGGCGATCGAGTTCCTGACCCGAACCGGCCAGACCTGCACGCCGCTGCGCCAGGAGTTCATCCTGCTCTCCGACGTGCTCGGCGTCTCGATGCTAGTCGACGCCGTCAATCACCGCGAGCGCGAGGGCGCGACCGAGACCACGGTGCTCGGCCCGTTCTATGTCGGCGAGCACCGCGTTACGCCGCACGGCGCCAATATCTCCGAGGGCATCGTCGGTGAAGTAATGTTCGTGCAGAGCCGCGTCACCGACCTCGCCGGCAAGCCGCTCGCCGGTGCCGAGATCGACGTCTGGCATGCCGACGACGACGGCTTCTACGATTCGCAGAAGGCCGATTACGCGACCCACGGTCCGTCGCTGCGCGCGCGCTTCGTCACCGATGCCGACGGCCGCTTTTCGTTCCGCACGATCTTGCCGTGCAGCTATCCGATCCCGACCGACGGCCCGGTCGGCGATCTCATCACCGCCACGCAGCGTCATCCGATGCGCCCCGCGCATGTTCACTTCCTGGTCAAGGCCGAAGGCTACGAGCCGCTGATCACCCACGTCTTCCTCGATGGCGACCAATATCTGCGCAGCGACGTGGTGTTCGGCGTCAAGGACGAGCTCATCGCGCGCGTCGAGTCGCGCAACGAAGCAGCGCTCCCGAACGGCGAGCGGGTCTCCGGCCCGTGGCACCTGATGACCTACGATTTCCAGATGAAGCCCGGCGCGGGGCTGGTGCCCCGGCCGATGATGGCGGCGGAATGACGATCGCAACCAACAACACGACCAAGGAGAGGATGATGACCAGCAAACCGATCGAGACCGACGTGCTTGTCGTCGGCAGCGGCCCGGCTGGCGCGACGGCGGCGGCGCTGCTCGGCATGTACGGCGTCAAGCACATCTTGGTGACGAAATATGGCTGGCTGGCTGACACGCCGCGCGCCCACATCACCAACCAGCGTGCGATGGAGGTGCTGCGCGATCTCGGCCTCGAGGACAAGGCGGTGGCGCAGGCGGTGCCGCAGCATCTGATGGCCAACAACGTGTTCTGCGAAAGCCTCGCCGGCGAGGAGTTCGGCCGGCTCTATTCCTGGGGCAATCATCCCTCGCGCAAGGCGGATTACGATCTCGCCAGCCCGACCCGGATCTGCGACCTGCCGCAGAATTTGCTCGAGCCGATCCTGATCGAGGCCGCCGGCCAGCGCGGCACTTCGCTCTGCTTCAACACCGAGTTCGTCGATCTGGTGCAGGACGCCGACGGCGTCACGGCAACGGTGAAGGATCGGCTATCCGGCGAGACCTACCAGATCCGCGCGAAGTATCTGATCGGCGCCGATGGTGGCCGCAGCCGGGTTGCCGAGGTGATCGGGCTGCCGATGGAGGGCCAGATGGGCCGCGCCGGCAGCATGAACATCATCGTGCAGGCGGACTTGAGCAAATACGTCGCGCACAGGCCGAGTGTACTCTATTGGGTGCTGCAGCCGGGCGCGCAGATCGGCGGCATCGGCGCCGGCCTGATCCGCATGGTGCGGCCCTGGAACGAATGGCTGATCATCTGGGGCTACGACATCGAGCAGGGCGAGCGCAAGCTCAGCAATGACGAGGCGATCTCGATCGTGCGCAATCTCGTCGGCGACGAGACGCTGGAGGTCAAGGTTCGCTCGACCTCAACCTGGACCGTGAACGAGATGTATGCCGGCCACTACGCGTCCGGCCGTGTGTTCTGCGTCGGCGATGCCGTGCACCGCCATCCGCCGACCAACGGCCTCGGCTCCAATACCTCGATCCAGGACTCCTATAATTTGTGCTGGAAGCTCAAGCTGGTGCTCGAGGGCCACGCGGCACCGTCGCTGCTCGAGACCTATTCGGCCGAGCGCCAGCCGGTCGGCAAGCAGATCGTGACCCGCGCCAACAAGAGCATCGGCGATTTCCCGCCGATCTTTGAGGCAGTGGGCCTCGTCGCTTCGACCGATCCGGCGGAAGCACGCAAGGCGATCGCCGCGCGCAAGGCGCCGACCGCCGAGGGCAAGGCGCGCCGCAAGAAGCTCTATGAGGCCATCGCCAACAAGAGCTACGAGTTCAACTGCCACGGCGTAGAGCTGAACCAGCGCTACGGCTCGACCGCCGTGGTGTCCGACGGCACGCCGATGCCGGCCTTCACCAGGGATCACGAACTGTATTATCAGGCAACGACCTGGCCCGGCGCGCATCTGCCGCATGTCTGCGTCGAGCATCATGGCCAGCGCAAATCGACGCTCGATCTTGTCGGCAAGGGCCGTTTCACGCTGCTCACCGGGATCGGGGGCGATGGCTGGAAGGCGGCGGCTGCCGCAGTCGAGAAGACCTACGGCCTGCCGGTGGATGTCGTCACCATCGGCCCGCAAGGCTGCGATGCGCTCGACATCTATGCTGACTGGTATCGCCAGAGCGAAGTCGACGAGGACGGCTGCGTGCTGGTACGGCCCGACATGTATGTCGCCTGGCGCGCCAGAGAGGCGGCAGTGAATGCCCCCGACGTGCTGCTCGACGTGTTTGGCCAGATCCTCGGCCGTGGTGCGAAGGAGCAGGCGAAGTCCGTCGCCGCCGCGTGATGCGAGCTGCGCGGATAAATTCTTCAAAACGGAATGAAAGGCAGCCGGCTTGAAGACCGGCTTGCCTCAAGGGAGGGGAAAATGACCAAGGACCTACTGAACATAAAGTCTTTCGATCGCCGCCGTGTGCTGCAGGGCATCGCCGGTGGTTTCGCCGCCGCGGGCGCGACGACCTTGTTCGCGCCGCCGGTGCGGGCGGCAAGCAAGCCGATCAAGATCGGCTATGTCTCGCCAAAGAGCGGTCCGCTGGCGGCCTTTGCCGAAGCTGACGATTTCGTGCTCGGTGAGTTCAGGAAGTTCATCAAGGATGGCGTCAAGGTCGGATCACAGACCTACTCGATCGAGGTGGTGACGAAAGACAGTCAGTCGAATCCGAACCGCGCCGCCGAGGTCGCCAAGGAGCTGATCACCCGCGACAATGTCAGGCTGATCGTGGTCGGCGCCACGCCCGAGACCAACAACCCTGTGGCGACGCAGTGCGAGCTCGAGCAGGTGCCGTGCATCTCGAGCGTGGCGCCGTGGCAGACCAACTTCATCGGCCGGCAGGCCAATCCGGGCGATCCCAAGAGCTGGAAGCCGTTCGAATATACCTTCCACTATTTCTGGGGGCTGGAGGACGTGATCGGCGTCTTCACCAGCATGTGGAGCCAGGTCGCGACCAACAAGTCGGTGGGCGCGCTGTTCCCCAACGACGCCGACGGCAACGCCTGGGGCGACACCACCATCGGCTTCCCGCCCGTGCTGGCCAAACAGGGTTTCAAGCTCACCGATCCCGGCCGCTTCCAGAACCTGACTGACGATTTCAGCTCGCAGATCGCGGCATTTCGTGGTGCCGATGCCGAGATCGTCACCGGCGTGATCATCCCGCCCGACTTCACTACGTTCTGGAACCAGGCGCGGCAGAAGGGGCTGAAGCCGAAAGTCGTATCGGTCGCCAAGGCGCTGCTGTTCCCCGCATCGGTGCAGGCGCTCGGCAAGGGCGGCAACAACATCTCGACCGAGGTGTGGTGGACGCCGACCCATCCTTACAAGTCGAGCCTCAGCGGCGTCAGCGCGGTCGATCTCGCCAAGGGATATGAGCAGGCCTCTGGCAAGCAATGGACCCAGCCGATCGGCTTCGTGCATTCGCTGTTCGAGGTCGCGATCGACGCCATCAAGCGCTCTAGCGACCCGAGCGACGGCGCGGCGCTGGCGAAGGCGATCGGGGCCACCAAGCTCGATACGATTGTGGGCCAGGTCGCATTCGGCTCCAGCGCGGTGCCGCCCTTTGCCGCGAAGAACATCGCCAAGACGCCGCTGGTCGGCGGCCAGTGGCGGCTCAGCGGCGACAAGTACAACATGGTGATCACGGACAACAAGCTGGCGCCTCAAATTCCGCTCGGCGGCGATATGCAGGCGCTGAGTTAGCCCAAGCATCGAAGGCAGAAGATGCGTGGCGTTGCTGCGCATCTCCTCTCCGCCGAAACCAGATGTGGACGACCATGCTCGAACTCCACGCCATCTCGAAACGGTTCGGCGCCATCGTGGTTGCCGACGCGATCGACCTGACGCTGTCCTCGGACGAGGCGCTGGGCGTGATCGGACCGAACGGCGCCGGCAAATCGACCCTGTTCAACCTGATCACCGGGCTGCTGCGGCCCGATGCCGGCCGGATCGTTCTCGATGGCGCCGACATTACGGGTTTCTCGCCCGAGGCACGCTGTCGCGCCGGCATCGGACGCTCGTTCCAGATTCCGCAACCGTTCGACCATCTCTCGGTGTTCGAGAACCTTGCGGTCGCCGCGCTGTTCGGCGGCGGCCTGTCGGAGGCGGATGCGATCCAGCATTGCGGCCGCATGCTCGATCTGACCGGCCTCGAAGCCAAGGCCAATCGGCTCGCGGGCAGCCTGCCGCTGCTCGATCGCAAGCGGCTCGAACTGGCGCGGGCGCTCGCCACCCGGCCGCGCACGCTGTTGCTCGACGAGATCGCGGGTGGCCTCACCGATGCCGAATGCCACGAGCTGGTCGAGACGATCAGAACCATCCATGCCGAAGGTGTCGGCATCATCTGGATCGAGCATGTCGTGCACGCGCTGCTCGCCGTGGTGCAGCGACTGGTCGTGCTGAACTTCGGTAAGGTCGTGGCGCAGGGCGTGCCGAACGAGGTGATGCGCTCGCGCGAGGTCGAGACCATCTATATGGGCGTGCCGGCATGACCGCGCTGCTCAATGTCACGGCGCTCGATGCGTTCTACGGCGATTTCCAGGCGCTGTTCGGCATCGACTTCGAGCTGAACGAGGGCGAGGCAGTCGCAGTGATCGGCGCCAACGGCGCCGGCAAGTCGACCATGCTGAAATCGCTGGCGGGGTTGGTCAAGAACCGTCCCGACGCGATCTGCCTCGAGGGACGGGCGATCGGCGATGCGTCCGCCGCCAGCATCGTCCGGCTCGGCCTCGCGCTGGTGCCGGAGGGGCGCCAGCTGTTTCCCTCGCTCAGCGTCGAGGAGAACCTCCTGATCGGCGCTTATGGCGGCGAACGCAGGGCGCCGTGGGATCTCGCCGCGGTCTACCGCATGTTCCCGGTGCTGAAGGAGCGGCGGCGCGGCGCCGTCACCGCGCTGTCGGGCGGGCAGCAGCAGATGGTGGCGATCGGCCGCGCGCTGATGTCCAACCCGTCGGTCTTGCTGTGCGACGAGATCAGCCTCGGCCTCGCGCCGATCGTGGTGGAGGACATCTACCGCATGCTGCCGCAGATCCGCTCTGGCGGTACCGCCGTCGTGCTGGTCGAGCAGGACATCGCCCGCGCATTGCGGGCTTCGGATCGCTTCTACTGTTTGCAGGAGGGAAGGGTGACGCTGAGCGGACGGCCAAGGGATGTCGACCAGGACACCATCCGCGCGGCCTATTTCGGAGCATGAGGAAGCGATGAGCGGGTTCGACACCATCATCGAAGGCGTGCTGCTCGGCGGCGTCTATGCGCTGTTCGCGCTCGGCCTGTCGCTGATCTTCGGCATCATGCGCCTTGTCAATCTGGCTCATGGCGATCTGATCCTGCTTGCCGCCTATCTGGTGCTCAGCGCCACCACCGCGCTCGGTCTGCCGCTTGCGGCCGCATCCCTGCTGGTCGTCATCACGATGTTCGTGCTCGGCTTCGTGCTGCAGCGGCTGGTGCTGGAGCGGGTGCTCGGCGACGACATCCTGCCACCGCTGCTCGTCACCTTCGGCCTGTCGATCGTGATTCAGAACGGACTGCTGCTTGGCTACGGCGCCGACAGCCGCAGGCTGCAGGCAGGCGCCTTCGAATCCTCGTCGGTGGCGCTTGCCCCCAGCCTGAGCGTCGGGCTGGCGCCGCTGACCGCGTTGGTGACGGCTGTTGCCGCCGTCGCGCTGCTCCAGCTCATCTTCTATCGCACCTCGCTCGGCCGCGCCTTCCGCGCCACTGCGGATAATCCCGCGATCGCGCAGTTGATGGGCGTCAACGAGCGCAATGTCTACGCCATCGCGGTCGGACTGTCGCTCGCAGTGTCGGTGATCGCCGCTATTGTGCTCGGTATCCGCTCCAGCTTCGATCCGTCGATCGGCCCGGCGCGGCTGCTCTACGCATTCGAGGCGGTGATCATCGGCGGGCTCGGCAGCCTGTGGGGGACGCTGGCGGGTGGCATCGTGCTCGGGTTGGCGCAGGCGATCGGAGGGCGCATCAATCCGGAATGGCAGATCCTGGCCGGCCATCTCGCCTTCCTTGCCGTGCTGATGGTGCGGCCGCGCGGCCTGTTCCCGGCGAGGCGGACATGAGCGTCGAAAGCATCCGTATCCCGGCAAGCCGCGAGCAGTGCCCGGCGGAGGCGCCGGTGTGGCAGGTTCGGGTCGGCACACGGCTGTCGCGCGTCGCGGCCGTGGCCGGCATCGCGCTGATCGTGGCGCTGGCCGCGCTGCCCGCGATCGCCTCGCGCAACCTGATCCAGGATCTGATCTTCGTCTTCACCATGCTGACCTTGGCACAGCTCTGGAACGTGCTGGCCGGGTGGGGCGGGCTGGTATCGGTCGGGCAGCAGGCGTTTGTCGGGCTCGGCGCCTATGCGCTGTTTGCCGGCATCGTGATGGCCGGGCTCGATCCGGTTGCGGCGATCCCACTGGCCGGACTGTTCGCGGCGCTGGTCGCGGCGGTGCTCGGGCCGCTGCTGTTCCGGCTGGAAGGGCCATATTTCGCGATCGGCAGCTGGGTCGCCGCCGAAGCGCTGCGGCTGATCTGCGCCCAGTTCAAGTCGCTCGGCGGCGGCACCGGGATGTCGATCTCGCCGGGCGAACTGTCGCAGATGGTCGGGCTGAAGGCGGTGCAGGCGCTGCTTGGCCTGCGCCCGGCGGCCGCGCGTGACGTGCTGGTTTACTGGCTGGCGCTGCTGCTTGCCGTGCTGGTCACGCTCGGCATCTACGCCTTCATGCGCTCACATCACGGCCTTGCGCTGGCCGCAAGCCGTGACAACGCAGCGGCGGCGCGCAGCGTCGGCGTCCGCACCGCGCGGGTCCGCCACGTGCTGTGGATCGCCGTCGCGTTCGCCACCGGCATGGTCGGCGCGGTGGTTTATTTGCAGAAGGCGCGTATTTCGCCTGATGCAGCCTTCAGCGTCACCGACTGGACCGCCTATGTCATCTTCATCGTCGTGATCGGCGGGGTGCGCACCATCGAAGGCCCGGTGGTCGGCGTGCTGCTGCTGTGGGGGCTCGTCACCTATCTCGCCCAGTATGGCAGTCTCTATCTGGTCGTGCTCGGCACGCTCGCCATCCTGATCATGCTGTTCATGCCGAGGGGTATGTGGGGCGTGGCAGCCCGCTGCTGGCAATTGCAGCTATTTCCGACACAACGCTGGCTCGGCCGGAGCGAGTCCAGTCCAACGCCATTGTGACCGACCTTGTGCCGAGTAGCTTCGTCCGTTCAGAAGCGCCACCAATCCATCTTTGGAAAGGAGGCGCTCGGGCGTCCATGCGCCTTTGCAGTTGGACGTTTCGCTGTAAGCCATTGATCTCCAATGATCGGATTTTGGCTTAGTTGGAAAAATTCTCTTGAGAAATCAATGGGAGCAGCATGTCTCTTAATCAGCGGGTCCCAGGTTCGAGCCCTGGTGCGCCCACCATATAAATCAAGACTTTAGCGAGACAAACCGTTTGAGAGAGCCAGACTAAAACGGTTTTTCAACGGTGTTTCTGT
Organism: Bradyrhizobium sp. USDA 336; assembly: GCF_044908355.1. Lineage (NCBI taxonomy): Bacteria > Pseudomonadati > Pseudomonadota > Alphaproteobacteria > Hyphomicrobiales > Nitrobacteraceae > Bradyrhizobium > Bradyrhizobium sp. USDA 336. The sequence goes on from NZ_JBIYDC010000002.1 coordinate 8,158,048, forward strand.
CGATCCTTCCGGACGTCTATTCTCGACAATGTGATCGGCAGAAGCGGCTCGGGCTTGTTGTGCAATTTGTCCTCCCGAGACGCTTTAAGGCCTTGTGGGCCGCGTGGAACGTGGCCTCAAAACATAACCTGATCCCGCGGTACGAATGATCGGTTGGTCGCACTGACGTTTCTGAGCTCTTCGGAGAAGAAGCTTTTGATGCCAGCTCCACTCGTGCGGCCACCGGTACAATCATAGGCCCAGAAATATTCGAAGCCGCGGTTGTCCTTTTTTCGGATCTTATATTCAAGCTTATAGGGTTCCATCAGCCTCCGGACGCCGTGATAATCGGCTTCGATCATTGTCAGTGATCGCCCTGCTTCAATGATGACTTGCCTCGCGGCGGGAATAAAGCTCCCGCCGCAGCCGAAGGCGCGCACCAAGGAAGGCCGGACCACCGCCGCCGACAATGCGGGGAGGTACCACCGGCTCGATAACTCGAAGAGTTCTTCGATGAGAGAACCGAAGCGCCCCTGTATCATGTCAAACGTGATACGGCTGGCTTTTGGCGTCACAAGATCATCCCGCAGGTCACGGAAGAGTTGAAGCGGGACGGCAAGCAATTGCATTCGCGCTTGTTGCGCTTCGGCATCGTAGGTGGACTTCTTGAGGAAGGTGCGCACGACCTCGGCGCGGCTGACCGGAAAGTCTCCGCTGAATACGATCGAGTAAAACAGATCGAACAGGTCCTGGGCTTTGCGTCGAAAAAGCAGCGTGGTCAGTTTCGCTGCCAGAAGCTCTTCGAGTTTTTGGCAGCGGATCGGGCCCGTGCACGCAGCTTGGTCCGAATACGGGTGTAACAGCGGCCGTGTCTGGATCGGCAGGTAAGGCTTTTCGAATTCGCTAATTTCCAGATGCGAACGCAGGGTTACGCTCTCTTCCGCATAGAAGCCTTTGAAATAGATCCGCACTTCCAGGGCCTGGACGCCGGGGATTTTGAGGTTCTTCTCGGCGACGCGTGTCCGGTCCATCGCGAACTGAACGCCGCTTCCGGCCTTAGCAGCTTCGAGGATTTCGCTCAGATCGGAATGCAGCTGGTTTTCATTGAGCGCATTCTCGCAGGAGAAATCCAGGTCCTTGGAATATCGCGTGCCCGGAAGGTATCCTTTGCGTATGCCGCTGCCACCTTTCGGGACCAAGAGATTCGAAAGACGACGATGCGCGAATATCTCGCGCAAGAGCCATCCATGGACGTAATCCCGCTCAACGTTCTGCGGAGAGATGTCGTCTTGGTCGCCAGCCACCGATCAGTCAGCTGTTAAAACGTCTCGGTAATCTTGCTCAGGCCAGGAGGGCGATCCGGGTCAAGTCCGCGGGCGCATGCCGCCTCCTCGATCATCCGATAGGCCGGAACGAGCATGGCGATCGGATCAGTGGCAGGATCATCCTGGACCAACCAGGGCAGCGAGCCATGCGGTCCGCCGCAGAGATGCAGCGCGACCTTTTGCTCACGCAATTCCTCTGCAAGAGCGTCCACAGTGGCCGCAGTTTCATCCATGAGGCGCATCATGACAACGGGCGTGCGCGACGATAGCGCGGCACGTGGCCCGTGCTGCAGCTCTGCGGCGCTCAAGCCGATGGAGGGCAGGCGCAGGATCTCCGAAAGTTTAAGCGCAATCTCCCTCGCCGAACCCAGGGCCAGGCCTCGAGCTGCCACAAACACGGCTGACGCCTTGACGAGATCATCGGCAATCTCGGACCAGTCGAGCGCCAGCGCACGGTGCAGGCGCTCGGGCAGCCGGTCGAGGGCTGACCCCAGCGCACGATCTTGCGCCAGCTCGGCAACAAGTCCAGCGCCGGCGGCCATCGAGCCGATGACGGTCTTTGTCGCCGCGACGGAGTGCTCTTCGCCGGCTTCGATCGGAACGACGAACTCCGCTTCGTCGGCCACCGGCGACGACGTCGTATTGACGATGGCAACGGTGCGGGCGCCCGAAGCGCGCGCCGACCTTGTTGCTGCGACGAGATCCGGGCTGCGCCCGGATTGCGAGATCACGATGAACAGCGCATCGCGCAGCATCAAAGGTGTGCGAAATGCCGTGATCACCGAGGGGGCGCTTGCTGAAACGGGCAGGCGAAGCCGCGTCTCGACAAGGTATCTCAGGAAAAGGCCGGCATGCCCGGAGCTTCCCCGACCGCACACGACGCACAGGGGAGCTGAGCCAATCCCAATCCGCTGCGCGATGTCGCGCGTGGTCGGGCGGCTACGAACAATGTTGGCGACAACATCGGCGCTTTCCCCGATTTCGTTCGCCATCGCGGATGTCGTCACGGCTCAACCGCTCCGCCTTGCTTGCGTGCTGCCGGTGCCTTGGGATGCGAGTCCCGATCCGAGTCCCGATCCTTGGCGAGCTCGGCAAACACGCGCCTGAGATTGCCGTCGCCGTCCTTCAGAATAGTCTCCGCTTCGGTCCTGCCGACGCCCAGCGCCAGAAGGACCGCCGTCTTGACGTCTCCCTCGGCCTGCTCCAGCGAGCGTGCCGCGTGCGACGGATCGCAGTCGGCGATTTGCGCCACCATGGCCTCGGCGCGTCGCTTCAGCTTGGCATTGGTCGGCTGCATGTTCACCATCATGCCGCGATACACCCGGCCAAGACGCAGCATGATTCCCGAGGAGATCAGGTTGAGCACAACCTTCTGCGCGGTGCCCGCCTTCATCCGCGTGGAGCCGGCGATCAGCTCGCGGCCGGTCTCGATCAGGATCGGAAACTTGGCCGATGCCAGCAGTGCGGTGCCAGGATTGTTGGCGATACCGATCGTCACTGCACCGCACGAGCCTGCCTGCTGCAGCGCCGCGACCGTGAATGGCGTTGTGCCGCTGGCGGCGACCGCGATCACCACATCATGCGGTGTGAGCCGCGCGGCATTGATCTGTGTGACCGCATCATCAATGTCATCCTCCGCGCCCTCGATGCTCTTGACGAAGGCACTGTCTCCGCCGGCGACGATGAAGCGGACGCGCTCTTTGGGCCAGGCGAAGGTCGGCGTTAGCTCGGCGCCGTCCTGGACCGCCACGCGCCCCGAGGTGCCGGCGCCGACATAGACAAGGCAACCGTGATCGCCCAGCGCCGCTTGGGCCGCCTCGGTCGCCGCCGTGATCGCGGGGAGGGCATGACCGATCGCAGCGACCGCCGCAAGCTGACCCTCCCACATCGCTTCCATCGCTGACACCAGCGGCCATGCATCGAGGTCGGCAAATCTAGGATCGACGTCTTCGGTGGCCATACTGTTGATCCAAGCGCCATCAAACGCGGAACTTCGGAGCCTGTTCATGGTCAGTTTCTCTCTCGGTCAAAGCCAGCGTGGGTAGGTTCAGCCGCTCTCGCGCGACGAGTAGCGCGCCGGCTACCGCGTCCGCGTCAGGAGGCTTCAGGCGGGCGCGCAGGTCGGGCGTCAGCCATGGCGTCATGGCATCCGCCAGCCCGCCCACCAGCGAGAGCCGATCGATTCCTCTTGCCAGGAATAGATCGAGCAGATCGCCAATGGCATCGGCCGCGCGTTCGACAATGCGACGGCCGACCGGATCGCCCTGATTGGCGTGCCGCATCACGATCGGTGCGAATGTTGCGTAGTCCGTTGCTCTGGCTTGTTCGGACCAGGCCACCGCCTGATAGGGATCATGATCGAATGCGCCCAGCACCTCTGCGAGCAATGGCGTCAACTCGCGGCGGCGATCCGAAGCCCGCAGCGCCAGTCGAACGACCTGCAGGCCGATGTCGGCGCCGCTGCCTTCGTCCGATACGGGAAACCCGTAACCGGCGAGACGGATCTCGCGGGCGTCGACCAGGCCGACACCGACCGAACCCGTGCCGGCCACAACGATTGCCCCGTCCGCGCCGCTATGGGCGCCAAGACAGGCCGCGAGGCCGTCGCTGATGAAGTCAACGGACGCAAAGGGATGCGCGATCTTGCTGAGCGCCGCTTTCGCCCCCCGGCGGCCAATCCCGGCAAGGCCAATTCCGGCGTGCATTTGGCCGAAATCCTCGCGGCTCAGTCCGGCCTGTGTGGCCGCCGCTTCGGTGGCCTCCATGATGGACCGCCAGGCCTTGTCGATGCCAATTCGTGTCGTGGCCGGTCCCGAGCTCGCTTCTCCGAGCGCCGTGCCGTTTTCGTTTTCGATCCGGGCGCGACAGCGGGTTCCGCCCCCATCAATGCCGAGATACGTGGTACCTTTTGTTCCCATGGAACGTTAACGCAGGGGTTTCGCTTCGGGTCCGCACAGGTCGCCGTGGCGTACATATGAACGCTTGTGGCAGACTCGCCTCACGAGTCCGTGACGGCCATTCCAGGATCGATACTGATGGGCCATGCTGGTTCTGCCTCTCTCACGATTGCTGCACAGCACATTTTTGATGGGACCGACATGCGCGGGCCCGGGTCGGTCAGGATCTCGCAGGGACGGATTGAAAGCATCAGCTTCGACGAGGCCGCGCCAGCGTCAATCCGCCTTCCCCGAGATGCGATCCTTGCACCCGGATTGATCGACATCCAGGTGAACGGAGGCGGTGGCGTGCTTCTCAACGACCAGCCGACGGAGGCCGGCGTTCGGCGCATCGTCGAGGCGCACCGCAAGGCCGGGACTACGGGCTGTTTGCCAACCCTCATCACCGATCGACCCGAGGTCGTCGAACGATTGGCCGTCGCAGCTCAGGCGTGCCTCGATATTCCTGGCGTGCTCGGCTTTCATCTGGAAGGTCCGGCCCTCAACAGGTCTCGCAAGGGCATTCATCCGGAAACCGAGATACGCGTGCCCGATCGGCGCGACCTCGCCGCCATCAAAAGCTTCGGCGATCGCGGCCGCTCCACTGTGACCTTGGCTCCGGAATGCGTGCCTGCGTCGATGATCGATGAATTGGTCGGCGCTGGATTGCGTGTCGCAGCTGGCCACAGTGATGCCAGCGCAGAACAAATCCGGCAGGCGGTCGGTCGCGGTCTCTTGGGGGTGACCCATTTGTTCAACGCCATGTCGCAGTTGAGCGCCCGGGAGCCGGGCGTGGTGGGCGCCGCGCTGGAGGAAGACCGGTTGTTTGCTGGAATCATCTGCGACGGCATTCACGTTGAGCGCGCTGCTTTGCGTGTTGCCTTCCGCTGCAAGGGACGCGATCGATTGATGCTGGTCAGCGATGCCATGCCATTGGTCGGCACGGACGACCGGCAATTCCTGCTCCAAGGAAGGCAGATCACGTTGCACGACAATCGCCTGACTGGCAGTGACGGCACACTCGCGGGCGCTCACCTCACCATGATCCAGGCGGTCCGCAACGCTGTTACGCTCATTGGAATCGCGCTCGTCGATGCCCTCATCATGGCGTCCCGGACGCCGGCGGCATTTCTGGGCCTTGGGTCCGAGCTCGGACGGATCGCGGCCGGATACCGCGCGGACTTTGTCGCGTTCAATCCGAGCTTTGAGGTCGTCGACACATGGATCGGCGGCGTCGGTTCGATGGGCGAGGCAACCAAGGCTTCCGAGCGAGGTTAGATGGGCAACCATCCGATCATCGTGCAGAAATATGGCGGTGTCTGCCTTGAAACACCGGCGAAGATTCGCGCGGTTGCGCGCAGTCTCGCCGACCTGCATGGCCGCGGTCATCGTGTCGTCGCGATCGTCTCCGCCATGGGCACGACCACCGACCAGTTGATCCAGATGGCTCATCAGGTCAGCTCTGCTCCCAACCGCCGTGAACTCGATATGCTGCTGACGACTGGCGAGCGCATCAGCATGTCCCTGATGAGCATGGCGCTTTCCGATCTCGGCGTCCCTGCGATCAGCTTCACCGGCAGCCAGGCTGGCGTGATGACCGACGACTCGCATTCCGCCGCACGCATTCTGGATGTTCGGCCGATTCGCGTGCGTGAGGAACTCGACCGCGGGCGCGTTGTCGTGCTGGCAGGATTTCAAGGCGTGAACCCCGCGACCAGGGAAATTACTACACTCGGCCGCGGCGGCAGCGACACCAGGGCGGTCGCGATGGCCGCGGCGCTGAAGGCCGAACGCTGTGAAATCATCAAAGAGGTCGACGGCATTTGTTCGGCCGATCCGCGCATCGTGAAGGACGCAAAGCCGCTCCGGCAGGTAGATTTCGCATCCCTGTCGGAGATGTGCTTCTGGGGTGCGAAGATCTTGCATTTTCGCAGCGTAGAGCTGGCGCAAAGTCAGGATGTGCCTCTGGTTCTCAAGCAGTGGGATGGCGTCGAGCACAGCACACAAGTGATGAAAGGGGTTTTAGGCATGGAAAACGGGCGAGTTCTAGCCGTCAACTCGATAGCTCGCATTGAGCATGTGGAAATCGATTCCAGGGATCTCAATCACGGGTTCGAGAAACTCGCGCAGCATCTCAAGCAAAACAGCCTGTCCTGGCCGCAGCTCCTTGCATCACACTTCGCTGCGGGAAAAACCACCATGACCGTGGCTTGCGATACGGAGTGGCTGGATGCCTTGCTGCGCACGCTGGAGGGCGCTACGGATCTGCGCAAGCAGCGCGAGGCGTCAAGCTCGGTTAGTCTCACCTGCTTCGGCGGCGTTTCATCGGAATTGCCGTTCAGGGCGTTGCAGGTTCTCGAACATCACAGGATTGTCCCTGACAGGTACGTATTGTCCCCGCATTCGGTCAGTCTTTTTCTCTCTGTGGAGAACCGGGAGGCTGCCGTCAAAGCGTTGCATACGCTTGTTCAGCAAACTTACGATCTGAGAAGCATTACGAACGCGAGCTGACGCGGGAGCCGTTTGCAAAATTGTCGTTTGGGAGTCCTGTAAACAAATTCTGGCAATCCTCAGAAGCCGCGCCGAGGGTGACGCCGTCCGAGCGCATCATGGGTGTGAGCTGGTGAAGGAAATCGCGGTCACGCCGGTTGAGATCGTCGGAGAAGGCACGACTTGGCATGCGAACCTCCTCGATAGCGGCTCGGCGGACTGGCAGCTTGCCGCCAGCGTGCTGAGACAACCAGGGATGATCTAGAGCCTGCGTTCGATTGGCAAAGTAGGTCAATCAACGTGGCTCGCCGATTGCTACCTTAAAAACCGTACGCTCGATTTCAATGTCATTTCTACGTAGCGTGTAAGTTGCCGTGTAGGTGCCAGGCGGCCAGGCGGCGCCCGCCCGCTTCCGCCCAGCCGAAATGAAATATTGGGCCTGGTCTCGCGGCAGCTCCGGTGCGCGATACTCCGCGATGACTTGCCCCTGAGGCGATCTCAGCTCGATCACTTGCTCGTCCTCCGCCTGCAGTCCGATAGCGCGAACATACGCGACGATGGCCGCAGAGTGAGGGCCAGGCAGAGATCGCTTGATTTCTCCTGCCTCGATCTCGTCCATGGTCACCGCTCGATCGGCAAAACCGGCGTTGATGATCTCGGTCGGCCGGTAGCCGGGAGCAGCGCTCCCGGTTTGCAGCCACAGCGAACGACCAACGTTGCATTCGCCTTTGACGCCTGCCTCAGCGAATGGATCTACGACGGCCCGGCTCTGCCTCACCGTGAAATGGAGATGCGGGAACTCCGTGTTTCCGGAGAGACCCACCAGCCCGAGTGTCTGCCCGGCGCTCACGCTGTCGCCAGGCTTCACTCTGAGACTGCCTTTGGCCATGTGGCAGTATTGCGTGCTCCAGCCGTTTCCGTGTTCGACGACTGCGCCGTTGCCACATTCCCTGCCGGCGACTGCGGCTTTTCCTGCGACTTTGACCGATACGTCATCTATGCCGTCTCGGGTGTGAGCAACGCGCCCTGAAGCGGCCGCAACGACTGCGACGCCTGTTCTCTGAACGTCCAGATCGGGCAGCCGGATGTCGGTGCCGTCGTGACCATCATAGGTTCGGCGCCCGCATCGAAAGTCCAAGGTCTTGTCGGAGGGATCATGGTCAACGTAGTTCTGGATGAAGCACGTCCTTCCCAAGTCGCAGGCAACCGGCCAAGCAAACAGTTGCGGTTCGGAGCTGGGGGATGCCGTCGCGCAAGCCATGACTGTGCAAAGCGCGAAGGCAAACACAAACGTTTTCATCCGGCCTGTCCGTCCTGATGAAGGGGAGCGCGACAAAGCGTGCTGCGGAAGCGCAATTTCATGACTGATGTCCCAAGAACTTTGGCGAATACCACACCGTGAAGCCACCCGAAAGGATGAGGATCAGTCCGCGAACGCAACAATCGACTCCTTATCTGCCGAATTTGTGCTGTTTCAGCCAACCCCGTATCTCTCGCGCGAGGAACACGCATCCTAAGCAGCCTACAACGATGCACAGCAGATGCAGCCCAAACAAGCCGACGAAGTTGAATGGCTGATCGATAAACGTGATCAGCTGATAGTTACTGGGGCCCGCCTTTGGCACGAAAATTCGCCCACAGCATTCCAGCAGGGTACCACTGGCTCAGCTGGTAGAACCCGTGCACTTCCATTCCATGATAATCGATACTAAGGCGCCGACGAGCGGCCTTGGTACGTACGCGATGCTGTAGAATGGGACGATCCCCTGATCTCCTCAAGGCCAGAGACAGATTCGGGCAACATCAGCACACCACGCCTGCTCGCTTGGCGAGGATCCGAAGATCAAACGACTTCGAAATTCGGGATATCTCGCCGGCGGCAATGTGGCGGCATGCCGACCAACGCTGGCGACAGGGGCTTCTATTATTTCTGCCGCAGTGCACGGGCGAGCTGATCTTCCAGCGGCTTGCGCAGGTAGGCGATCGCCGTCCGCACGCCGTTCTGGATGAATGCTTCAACCGGCATGCCGGGCACCAAAGCCTTGCCGTCGAGCTTGGCGAGTTCGCTCGCGTCAATGCTGATGCGGGCGACGTAGTAAGCCGCGCCGGACTGCGGGTCTTTGGTCAGATCGGCGGCGATCCGCGTCAGCGTGCCGTCGAGCTCGGGGGTCACGGCGGCGTCGAACGCGCTGAAGCGGAGCTTGGCGGATTGCCCGAGCTTGAGCCGGTCGATCATTTGCGGATCGACCCGGGCCTCGACCACAAGCGAATCCTTCGGCACGATCAGCATCAGCTGTTCGCCCGCGGTGATCACGCCACCGACGGTGAAGACCGATTTCTGGTGGATCAGACCGTCCTGCGGCGCGCGCAATACCACGCGATCGAGCTGGTCCATCGCGGCGATGCGGCGTTCGCCGAGATCGGCAAGCTTGGTCTCGACGTCGCGCAGTTCGGTCGCGACTTCACGGCGCTGGTCCTGAACCAGCTGGATGATCTGCAGTTCGGTCTCGGTGATCCGGCCCTTGGCGCGCGCGATCTCGGCGATCAGCTGGCCTTCCTCGCCGGTCAGGCGGGAGGCCTCGCGCTCGAGTACGGTGAGGCGCGCATAGGGCACCAGGCGCTTGTCGTACAGCTGGCGCACGCCCTCCAGCTCGGTTTCGATCCAGCGGATCTGTGCACGCTTCGACGCGATCTGCGCCTCCAGGCCGCGGATTTCGTCCGCGATCTGCGCCTTGCGTTCGCGCAACTGCGATTGCTGGCCGCTGATAGCTTCGCGCCGCCGGTCGAACAGCGTGGTCTCGCCCTCGATCATCTCCGCGATCGAGGCGATGGCGCGGCGTGCGACGATCTCGCCGGGCAGCACCACCGCGTCGCGGCCGTTCTGCTCGGACTGCAGCCGGGCACGACGCACCCCGAGCTGGTTGAGCTGGTTTTCGATCAGCGCAAGGTTGGCGCGCGGCAGCGTCTCGTCAAGTCGGACCAGCATGTCGCCGGCCTGAACCTGATCGCCGTCGTTGACGGAGATTTCGGCGACCACGCCGCCGGTCGGGTGCTGAACCCGGCGGACGTTGCTGTCGACCACCACCTGCGCCGGCGCGATCACGGCGCTGGCGAGCGGTGCGGTCATCGCCCAAACGCCGGCGGTGGACACCACGATCGCCAGCGTGCCAATTCCGAGTCCAGTGGCGCGCCTGATATCGCGAAACGGATCGCTACGGCGAGCTTCGGGCTTGCGGGGTGCGGCCATATGGGGGTCCTCAACTGGCGGCGGCGGCAGGAACCGAGCGCGCATCGGGCACCGCCTGCAGCGCCGCGCCGCCCGGCGGCGGATGAGCGGCGAGCGATTTGCGCAGCACTTCATCCTTTGGGCCGAACGCCTGTACGTGGCCGTTCGCCAGCGTCAGCACGAGATCAACCGCGGCGAGCGCCGCCGGCCGATGCGCAATGATGACGGCAATGCCGCCGCGCGCCCGGACGCGCCGGATGGCATCGGTCAGCGCGGCGTCGCCTTCGGCGTCGAGGCTGGCGTTCGGCTCGTCGAGCACCACCATGAACGGATCCTTGTAGAGCGCGCGCGCCAACGCGATCCGCTGCCGCTGGCCGCCCGACAGGGTGGCGCCGGCTTCGCCGATCCGCATCTCGAACCCCTTCGGCAACTTCAGGATCATCTCGTAGGCGCCGGCGGCCTTCGCCGCGGCGATCACCGCCGCCTCATCGATCTCAGGATCGAAACGTGCGATGTTTTCCGCTACCGTTCCGTCGAACAATTCGACGTCCTGCGGCAGGTAGCCGATCATGCCGCCGCGAATTTCTGCCGGCCACTGGTCGAGGGTGGCGCCATCAAGGCGGATCTCGCCGCGTGCGATCGGCCAGATTCCGACCAGCGCTCGTGCCAGCGTCGATTTGCCGGCGGCTGACGGGCCAATGATGCCGACTGCCTGGCCGGCTTCGAGTGCGAACGAGGCGTTGTGCACGATCGCGGTGGTGCCGCCGGGGGCGGCGATTGTGACCTGCTCGACCGTGAGCCGATGGACGGCGCGTTCGGGCGCGACGTCAGGGTTCGAGGCGTCGCCCTTGCCCAGAGCGGCGCGAAGCCGTTGGCCCGCTTGTCGCGCGCCGAGGAACGGACGCCAGATGGAGATCGCCAGTTCCACCGGCGCGAGCGCGCGGCTGCCCATGATCGACGCGGCGATCATCACGCCGCCGCTGGCCAGCCCCTCGATCACCAGATAGGCGCCGAGGCCGAGCAGCGCCGATTGCAGCATGAAGCGCAGCGTCTTTGATAACGCGCCGAGCGATCCGGCGATGTCCGCGTTGCGTTGCTGCGCGGCGACGAGATCATCGTTGGCGGCGCCCATCCGGTCGATCAACCGCTGCTCCATGCCCAGCGCGGCCACGATTTCGGCGTTGCGCCGACCCGCTTCAAGCTGGACGCCGCGGATTGCGCCGGCGCGCGAGGCGTCCCGGGTTGGCGCCCGCGTCAGCACCTCGGTGAGCAGCGCGATCCCGAACAGCAGCATCGCACCCACGACCAGCGTCCAGCCGAGATAAGGATGCAGGAGAAAGCAGCCGGCGAGATACAGTGGCATCCACGGCAAGTCGAACAAGGTGGTCGGGCCGAGCCCGGAGAGGAACGACCGGACCGAGTCCAGATCGTGCGACAATTGCAGGCCGCGATTCGCGCCGCCGCGCAGCGGCCCGCGCAGGATATCGCAGACGACCGGTTGCCACAGCGCCGCGTGCAGCGCCGATCCGATCCGGGTCAGAATGCGCTGACGCAACAGATCGAACAGCCCTTGCATCGCATACGCCGCCGTCACCGCGATCGACAGCGCGATCAAGGTCGGAATGCTGTGAGATGGAATGACCCGGTCGTACACCTGCAGCATGTAGATCGAGCCGGTGAGCATCAGCAGATTGAGCACCGCCGAGAACAGTCCCACCGTCAGAAAGGCCGTTCTGCAGGAGGCGATCGCGGCCGACGCGAGATCGCCGGACGCGGGAGTCGACGCGGAGGACGTTGCTGCGCTCATGACACTCAATTCAGAAACGACGTCGGACCGCCACCGTCGGATGCGGTCGGCGTTCGTTAGCGAGGTTCAACGTCAGGCGCATGACAAAGCGACCCCCACGAAAACGCGAGCGGTTCCAACGAGGCTGCGATGCTCTGCGGCGAAACGCCGCCTTGGTTCGGAAGTTCGGCCGCGCAGATCGGCAATCGAACCTGGCGTGGTCGCTCCTCGCGGCGGGTCGATTGAGCTGTCACGCGATGACCCATTGGCAACTGCCGCCGGCCGAGAGGTCGAGCGCGCCTCCCCGCGCAAAGCTGGTAGTTGGTTCTCTCGATCTTCGCGGGGGCTCTTCGGGTGGCGACTTCACCGGCCCGTTAAGAAGCAGTCACCGATCTGTTGTCATCTGCGTTCTATCAACTCAGTAACGATACGTTAACCATCGGCCGTCTGGACCACGCCCTCGCGCATGCCGTGAGGCGGTGATCTGCGACGTCTTCTCTCAAGCGCTGGAGTGGCCATAATGTCAACGAACCCTCATGTCCTGGCGAACGGCGATTTCCTGCAGGATTGGTCCAATACCGGCCTTGTCACGACCAACGATGACTGGTCGGGGGTCGCATCGATCGTCGGCTATCTCGGCAACGATGTCGTTTCGGCCACCGGGGTGGACGCGCGTACGGCTACCGGACCATCGTCAGGAGATATCGACGTCGTCGCCAACCAAACCAACACCGCCATCACCAACGGCGGTGTGGCCGAGTTCCAGATCGCCAACCCGACGGTGGCGCTGAACGGTTCCAACAGTGCGGATGCCCCCGGCCTCGTGATCCATCTCGACGCCACCGACCGCAAGGATGTCCGGCTGAGCTTCAACGCACGCGACCTCGACGCCAGCACGGACGACTCTGCACAGCAGATCAACGTGCAGTACCGGCTCGGTTCGAGCGGGCCGTGGACCAATGTTCCCGGCGGTTACGCTGCTGACGTCACCACCGGCGGTACCGCGACTCAGGTGACACCGTTCGATCTGCTGCTGCCTGACGCCGTCAACGGCCGCAGCGACCTCCAGGTTCGCATTCTCACCACCAACGCCGTCGGAAATGACGAGTGGGTCGGCATCGACGACATCCGCGTCACCAGTTCGTCCGAATCGGCGATCGAAATGCAGCACGTCGCATTCGCGCCGGATTCGCTTACGGTGTCGCATGACGAAGGTAGCAGCGGTCCGACCGTCTTTCAGTTCACCGTCGAGCGCAGCGGCGGCACCACGGGCAATGTCGCGTTCTCGGGAACGATCGCTTCGGCACAGACCGATGCGGCCGACTATGTCGGCGGCGAGCCGGTCAGCTTCAGCGGCAGCATCGCGGCGGGAGAGACCTCCGCGGTCGTGACCGTTACCGTCGCCGGCGACACCGACAATGAGGCGAACGAGAGCTTCACGCTGACGCTGCAGAACGTTTCCAATTCGGCGGCCGTGACCACCACGATCGGCAGCGCTGCGACGGCGACCGGCACCATCGTCAATGACGACATCGGCATCACCAAGATCAGCGCGATTCAGGGCAGCGGAGCCAGCAGCGCCATGGTCGGTCAGATTGTGACCGTCGAAGCCATCGTTGTTGGCGACTTCCAGAACGGCGATGCCGACGCCGGCCGCAATCTCAACGGCTTCTATCTCCAGGAGGAGACTACCGATTCCGACGGCAACGTGCTGACCTCCGAGGCGATCTTCGTGTACGGCGGCGCCACCGACGTCCAGGTCGGCGACCGGGTCCGCGTCACCGGCTCGATCAGCGAATATTTCGGCCTGACCGAGCTCACCGCGAGCAGCATTTCGGTCGTTCAGGCCGGCGCGGTGGCCGACATTGACACGATGGCGACGCAGATCGACCTGCCGTCGATGGGCACGACGCTGAGCCAGGACGGCGACTACCAGCCCGATCTTGAAGCCTATGAAGGCATGCTGGTCACGATTCCGGAGACCCTGACCGTCACCGAGCAGTTCAATCTCGACCGTTTCAACGAGATCAAGCTTGTGGCGGGCGAACGGCCCGAACAGTTCACGCAGGAGAACGCGCCCGACGCGGCCGCCTACCAGGCGTATCTGGCCGAGCTTGGTGCTCGCACCATCACCTATGACGATGGCCTCAACGTCCAGAATGCGGCGATCAACAACCTCGATGGCTTCGATCCGAACGACAACCCCTCCGCCGCGCCGAACTACGGCACCGCCGACGCGGTCCGGATGGGTGACACCATCGCCGGCCTGACCGGCGTGCTCGACTATCAATGGGCCGGCAACTCCGCCTCGGGGGCGACTTGGCGGATCCGTTCGGTCGAGGACGGCGCCAACACCTTCGGAGCCGGCGACAATCCGCGCACCGATGCGCCGGAAGACGTCGGCGGCCGTCTGAAGGTGGCGAGCTTCAACGTGCTGAACTACTTCACCACGCTGGACAATGGCGGCACCACCGCGATCGGCCAAGCGCCGCGCGGCGCCGACAACGGCGCGGAGTTCGCACGTCAGACCGAGAAGCTGGTCGCGACCATCCTCGACATGGACGTCGACGTGCTGGCGCTGACCGAACTGGAGAACGACTTCTCCGCCGCATCGTCCGGCAACGCAATCAAGTATCTGGTCGAGCAGCTCAATGCCGTGGCTGGGGCCGGTACCTATGCCTGGGTCGATCCCGGCCAGCAGTTCGTCGGCGGCGACGCCATCGCGGTCGGCTTCATCTACGACACCACCGCGGTGAAGATCGCCGACGGCACGACTATCGAGATCCTTAACGACGCCGATCTGCCCGGCCTCGGCCTCGGCGGCCTGCTGGAGCAGAGCACGGTCGGCGCCGTGTTCGACGGCGAGAACACCAGCCGCAATGCGCTCGCGGTGACCTTCGAGGAGCTTGCGACCGGCGAAACCTTCACGGCGATCGCCAACCATCTCAAGTCCAAGAGCGGTACCGGCTCCGGCGCCGATTCCGATCAGGGCGACGGCCAGGGCAACTGGCAGAACCAACGGGAATTGGCCGCCACCGCGCTGACCGCGTGGGCAGCCACCGATCCGACCGGCTCGGGCGATCCCGACGTCATGCTGCTCGGCGATTTCAACGGCTACGCCAAGGAGCAGTCGACCGCGCTCATCGGGAGCGCGGGCTATGAGGATTTGCAGGCCCGTGAGGACGACGCATATTCCTATGTGTTCGACGGCCAGACCGGCACGCTCGACTACGCCTTCGCCAACGCCAGCCTCGGCGAACAGGTGTCCGGTGTGACCACCTGGCACATCAACGCCGACGAGGCCGATGCGCTCGACTACAACACCGACTACGACCGCGACACATCGATCTTCGACGGCGACGCCCCGGTCCGGGTGTCCGACCACGATCCGGTGATCGTAGGCCTCAACCTCGGGGAGCAGGAGCCGACCCCGGCTTACACGCTGCAGATTCTGCATGCCTCGGACTTCGAGGCGGGCCTGAACGCGGTCGATCGCGCCGGCAACTTCGCGGCGATTGTCGACTATCTCGAGGATACCTACGAGAACTCGATCACGCTGTCGTCGGGCGACAATTTCATTCCCAGCCCGTTCTTCAGCGCCGGCAGCGACAGCTCGCTGAAGGAGGCATATGAAACGGCACTTGAGACCTATTACGGCCTCGCCGCCGGGACGCTGAATATCTCGCCCGGCTTCGGTACCGCCGACATGGCGATGCTGAACATCATCGGCGTGCAGGCCTCCGCGATCGGCAATCACGAATTCGACGCTGGCACCAGGGCATTCGCCGACATCATCAGGCAGACCGCCGGTTATCCGGGCGCGCAGTTCCCCTATCTCTCGGCCAATCTGGACTTCTCAGGCGATACCAATCTCGCGTCGCTCTACACCGGCACGATCCAGGATGCTGACGCTTACACCGGCTTCCCGCCGGCGGCGGGTATCGGCAAGAAGATCGCGCCGGCCACGGTCATCGAGGAGAACGGCGAAAAGATCGGCGTGATCGGCGCGACCACCCAGATCGTACAGAGCATCTCCTCGACCGGCGGCGTCGAAGTGATCGGCGACAATGTCGATGACATGGCGACGCTGGCAGCAATCCTGCAGCCGACTATCGACGGCCTGCTGGCTCAGGGCATCAACAAGATCGTCCTGGTCAGCCATCTGCAGCAGCTCGCGCTCGAAAAGGCGCTTGCGCCCCTGCTGCACGGCGTCGACGTCATCGTCGCCGGCGGCTCGCACACGCTGCTGGCGGACGAGACCGACGTGCTCCATGCCGGCGACACCGCTGCCGACACCTATCCGATCGTCACCGCAAACGCCGACGGCAATACCACGCTGATCGTCAACACCTCCGGCGAGTACTCCTATGTCGGACGACTGGTGGTCG
Organism: Bradyrhizobium sp. USDA 336; assembly: GCF_044908355.1. Lineage (NCBI taxonomy): Bacteria > Pseudomonadati > Pseudomonadota > Alphaproteobacteria > Hyphomicrobiales > Nitrobacteraceae > Bradyrhizobium > Bradyrhizobium sp. USDA 336. The sequence continues at coordinate 8,174,178 of NZ_JBIYDC010000002.1, forward strand.
ATTTCGATGCTGAAGGCAACGTGATCTACACCGCCAACACGGCGGTCAACGGTGCTTACGCCAGCACGGAAGAGGTGGTCGCCTCGCTGTACGACGGCAACACCACCGTCGACGTCGACGATGACGGCGACGTAGATGCCGACGATGCCGATGCGTTTGCCGACGGCGGCCGCGGCGATCTGGTCAACGACATCGCCCAGGCGGTGGGCGGCGTCATCGACGCGCAGGACGGCAACACTTTCGGCAAGACGGACGTCTATCTTGAGGGCCGTCGCAGCGAGGCGCGCACCGAGGAGACCAACCTCGGCGACCTCACCGCCGATGCAAACCTGTGGTACGCCCAGAAGGTCGACCCGACCGTGCTGGTTTCGATCAAGAACGGCGGCGGCATCCGCGACTCGATCGGCTACGTCTATGCGGTCGGCGGCGAAGCGGTGGAGAGCCCGCCGCTGGCGAACACCAGCGTCGGCAAGGAAGCGGGCGAGGTGTCGCAGCTCGATATCGCCAACTCGCTGCGCTTCAACAACGCGCTGTCGATGGTCACGGTGACCGCGGATCAGCTGCTCAAGGTGCTCGAGCATGCCGTGGCGGCGACCACGGTGACCGCGACGCCCGGCCAGTTCGCCCAGGTCGGCGGCATCGCGTTCTCGTTCGACAAGGACTTGCCGGCCGGCAACCGCGTGCAGTCGGCAGCGCTGCTCGATGACAACGGCAACGCGGTGCTGACGCTGGTCGCCAATGGAGAACTGGCAGTCGAACCGGAGATGGCGATCCGGGTCGTGACCTTGAGCTTCCTGCTCACCGGCGGCGACGGCTATCCGTTCGCGAGCTTCATCGCGGCCAATCCCACGTTTGCCAACGTCGTCAACCTCTCGCCAGACCTGGTCCCGGATGCCGGGCAAGTGGCGAACTTCGCCGCCGAAGGCACCGAGCAGGATGCTTTGGCCGAATACATGGCGGCGAACTACTCCGACACGCCCTACGACGTCGCCGACACCGACCGGGCGCACGACGAGCGCATTCAGAACCTCGACTATCGTCAAGACACGGTGCTCGAAACCGAACCGCTGGTGCTGGTCGGCGACGAGGGTGACAACGAACTCACCGGCGCGATCGGTGACGACGTTCTCACCGGCCTCGGTGGCGACGACGTCCTCGCCGGGCTCGCAGGCGACGACCAGCTCGACGGCGGCGAAGGCGATGATACCCTGTCCGGCGGCGAGGGCGACGACGCGCTGCTTGGCGGTGCAGGCGACGATACGTTCGACGGTGAGGCTGGAGACGACCGGCTCGCGGGCGGCGAGGGTGACGACACCCTGACCGGTGGCGAGGGCGACGACGTCCTGGTCGGCGGCGAAGGCTATGACACCCTGCAAGGTGGCGCAGGCAACGACGAGCTGGCGGCCGGCGCCGGCGACACTGCTGAAGCCGGTGACGGCGACGATCTCATCATCGTCTCCACCGAGGACGCCGCGCCGAGTTCGATCGACGGCGGCGACGGCAATGACACGGTCAAGCTGATCGGTGGCGGCACGGCGGAGCTGATCGCCACGCTCGATGTCGAAAACCTGCTGGTCGCAGCAGGCACTTGGTCGGCCGCCGGATCGGCGTCGTACGACAACGTGACGATCCAGGACGGCGCCAAGCTGGCTTCGAGCCTCATTGTCGACAACAACGACCACGTCGTCATCGAGGCCGGCGGTGCGCTCGCGGTGTCCGGCAACGCGATCGTCTGGCAGGGCGGTGGCGACGCGGTCATCGACAATGCCGGCGAGATCGCAGGGTCGACCCGTGCGCTCACCACCACGGCGGGGGCGACGGGCTCGTTGACCCTCAACAACCAGGCGGGCGGAGTCGTCCGCGGCGCGCTGACCCCGGAACGGGCCGGTCATGCCGATGCGACCATCACCGTCAACAACGCCGGCGTGATCGAAGCGAACGGCCGCGTCCTCGATTTCCGTACCTTCGACAACAACGGCGCGTCGGCGGTGATCAACAACCTTGCCGGGGGCATCATCCGCCAGCACAACGCCGATACGGACGTGATCCGCCCCGGCACTGACGGCGTCGTCAACAACTGGGGGACGATCACGACGGATCCGACGTTCGTGGGCGGAGGCGATCTGATCGACTTCCAGAGCGACACCGGCGGCAAGGTCAACAACTATGCCGGCGGCTGGATGGAAGCTTCGCGGCATGCCGTCACCGGTGACAACGCTGTCACCGTCATGAATCGCGGCACGATGATCGGCCGCAACGGGTCCGCCGTGAACTTGGACACCGACGGGTCGCTCGCGCAGAAGGCGTTCATCACCAACCATGGAGTGATGGAAGGCCGGTCCGCCGAACTGGCCGACTCCGATGGCGACGCCATCGACGTCGACGGCTTGGTGCAGGTGCTGAACTATGGCCGAATTGCCGGCCTCGGTGCCGAAGGCTATCATGACGGCGAACCGAACGTGTCCGAAGCGATCGCGATCGGCGGCGGCGAGATCGTCAACAGCGCCACCGGCGAGATCTACGGTTATGGCCGGGGGATCCAGGTCGACAACTCCAGCAACAGCAACGCGCTGGGGGCGACCACCATCGTCAATGACGGTCTGATCCAGGGCGATGGCCGCGGACCGGAAGGGGTTTCGCCGGAGGACGCTGCCCGGTTCGACCTCCGCGGCAACGAGGCGATCAACCTCGTCGGCGACTACGAGGACTTCGTCGGCAACAACAGCACCGGGCGGATCGTCGGTGGCATCTCGATGGGCGGCAGCCGCGACACCCTGAACAACTCGGGGTCGATCGTTGCGACGGGCGGTTCGGCGATCGACATGGGCGCCGGCAACGACCAGGTCAACCTCTACGTCGGCGCCACGGTGACCGGCACGATCCTGCTCGGCGTCGGCGACGACGTCGCGCTCTCGACATCCGCGGGCGGCTTCGTCATCGATGGTGCCGATGGCAGCGACACCATCGCCATGGACTACACTTACGGCGGCAATGACGTGTTGTTCGGCGGCGCCGGCAACGACTACATCTACGCCGGCGCCGGCAATGACCAAGTCGATGGCGGTGCCGACAACGACACGTTGTACGGCAATGACGGCGGCGACGTGATCAAGGGCGGAGCGGGTGACGACATCGTCGATGGCGGCGCCGGGAACGACGTGCTGCTCGGCGGCCTCGGCGACGACGTACTCCGAGGCGGTGCCGGTGACGACACCATCGACGGCGGCAGCGGTCAGGATCTGCTGGATCTGTCCGACGCCACCGGGGCGGTCACGATCAACCTGGCGTGCGGCACCGCGACCGGCGCAGGCATTGGCACCGACCATTTCAGCAATATCGAGGGCTTCATGCTCGGCGCCGGTGCGGACCATCTCACAGGCGGCAACGGTGCCGATATGTTCGATGGCGGAGCTGGCAACGATGTCATCGCCGGTGGAGCCGGCAATGATACGCTGCGCGGCGGCGACGGCGACGACGGCGTCGACGGTGGCTCCGGCAACGACGTGGTCGAGGGTGGCCTCGGAAACGACGCGCTGAAGGGCGGCTCGGGTGCCGACGTCGTCTCCGGCGGCGACGGCGACGACAACATCGATGGCGGCTCCGAGAACGACACGTTGAATGGTGGTGCCGGCAACGACATCATCAAGGGTGGCTCGGGAGCCGACATTCTCGCGGGCGGTGCCGGCAACGACATTCTGTCGGGCGGCTCGGGTGCCGATGTGTTCATCTTCGCCGCCGGCTTGGGCAAGGACACCGTTACCGACTTCGCCACCACCGGTGCGTCGGCCGATGTGCTGCAATTCTCAAACAGCCTGTTCGCCGACTTTGCCGACGTGATGTCGCATACCACACAGGTCGGCAAGAACGTCGTCGTGACGCTCGATGACGATAATGCTGTGACGCTGACCAATGTGCAGATGGGCTCGCTCTCGACAGACGACTTCCGCTTCGTCTGATCCATCGCGGACTGAACCGAACCACGGAGCGCAACAGCGTTCCGTGGTTCTCGTGCAAGAAGGCCTCGTCACCAAGGATGAGGCGCTGGGGCGGGTCGCCGTCGCTTGGGCAAGTAGTGACGCCGGAGCGGCGAGGAGAAAGACGCTGCGGGGACCTGAGCGCGGCGAAGATCGCGATACCGACCAGGACGAGTGACGGACCTTCGCTGATAGTGGGAAGCCTATCAGGCAATGCAAACACTAAGATCGTGCGACGAATGCCCACTTTCAGCCGGACAAGCCAGAGTGGCGCGACCAGTAAGTCATTGATTGTTCTCGACCCGGGGCTGACTCTTAATCAGCGGGTCCCAGGTTCGAGCCCTGGTGCGCCCACCACCTTTAAGAGATTGGCCCGCAAGGGCTTTTTTAAATTCTTCGATAGAGCAAAGCGCGTCTGGTGCTACGTTTTTTGTTGGAGTGGACACGGCCGGTTTGCTATTCGGTTTTCCCTAGTTTCTATATCTTCACCAATTCGATACAGCGCGCAGATCCGATGAGACAAGTCGGTCACGTGCTTGTCGTAGAATAGGAAATCGGAGCGGGCAAAACGGACGGTGTGTTCTGTCCCTCGCAGCAAGATACCGCTGCAGAACCACAACCAGAAGCAGAATGTTCCGGATCTGGCCCGCGAAACGCAATGCGCAGTTCGATGCGGCGGCGCAGCGATCGCCGGCGGAGTCATGCGCAAAGATCCGTTATGCACGCACGAACTAGCCGGCTTAACCTCTTTCGCGTCAGCCGCGCTTTCGCTCAGAGGGTAACGTAAACTCCACGACCTCGTGCTTGTCGCACGGATCAGGTGGCTGATTTTTCTTCACGATCAGCTCGAGCTCGAGAGCCTCGAAGGCGAGCTCATCCGCCAAGCGCTTGAACAGCTCGCGCTTTTCTATGTCCGTCGCCCGCTGACTCATCAGCGTAAATTCTCTGGCGTCAGCGCGGACCTTTTCCAAACGTCGTCGGAGGTCCTTCATGTGTGTCGGCGTAGCTTTTAGTAATATCCTCGGCCCGAACAATCAGTTTGCTTGTTCGGATCCACCGGGAGACAACTGCCGAAGCTCGATACTGGTTCTATGTGCACCGCTAATTCGCCGCTCTTAGTGCTGCGATATTTAGCCATGCTCCATGACCCAGCCCCGGTTCAGGGATTGCAGGCTGAGGTCGGCCGTCCTGGCTGATGAGCCATCTCTGTCCGGCTCTCGCCCGATGATGCATAGACTAGCATACCTGAAGGGCCTGAATGTTCGAAAGCGCACAGACGCGAGTGTTGCGCCCGACTAGGCTGCGAGCGATCCTGGGCGTTCGCGAAGCGCACAGGCCCAACGGCATCGGCGGATGCCAAATGTGCCGGCTGCGGCGACGCGGTTCCGTCCGCGAACGCAGAGTTGCCGGCTGCGTGCCGGGTATGAGGCAGGAATAAGCTCGGCAGATTAGATCAACGATGGTCGTTCTCGTGCGTAGTTTCCTTCTCATAGTGGGAATATGGCTGCTGGTGAACGTTCTGTTCGTTGTAGCTGTCCTGCCCTCGCGCACACCGGCATCTACTCGGCGCGCAGCAATTCCATCGCCGGCGACGATCAACACGACGGCCGGTCGCTCGGATGGTCACGACCCACCACTCGTGCAGCGCGGGATGACGCCGGTTCCAATCAGAGTTCTTTTCGCCGTCCTCGTCCTTCCAGCCCTTCGGGCGTGGAATGCGGTTAGGCGGCACTTCAAAAGGCATCGCGACTAGACGCGGCCATCGCGCGCTTGAGATTCGCGTCGATGTCTTCACTGCGCCGCGGGCCCCCCGAGCGATTCAGCGAGACCGTCAGCCAGATCGCAAGTGCGGTCGCTATGGCCATGGCTCCAACCATAGTCATGACCCGCGTTAAAGCGATAATGTGAAAATCTCAGATCGGGAAATAGCCGGCGCCAGCATTCCCAACCCAAAATGCCGCAATCGGCGCTCAATTTGTCTGCCGCTTTTGAGCTGAAGCCTGATCGATCAGGAAATCGTCCAAGTCTCGGCCGCTTCGAAGCTGCGGCCGCAGCCATCGCGGCTGCCTGCCACGACCCGACCATGTCTCCGCTGGGTTCTTCGGATTGCGATATTTGGGACGGACGGGCGGATATGGACGGCGGCGCTTGTAATTGAGCCGTGTGACCTCGCTGGCCAGTCTAATGCTGCGCAGCCTTTCCTCCAAACGTGCTTTTTGCACCAACATTTTCTGAGTGAGTTTGGCGGCGACCTCTTGGTGAAGGGTCCAGAGCTCGTCAACGGAGAGCGAATTAAAATGCGCGGTGTTCATGGCTCCAATCCGAATCTTGGGCAGAAGGCCCGGGCACACAAGTCGGGAATCAGGGAGCAGGCAAGCCGTCAGTTAAATATTGATCGTACAATCCACATTTAAATCCGCTAGGTGGCAGGGAAAAAGGCGCGACGATGGTAATATCGTGATGGAGTATTTAATTCGTAGCGGGGGTGTCCACGTATCGCGACATCCACGAACTCATCCCTCGGCAAGTTTTGCTTTGGTGTTCGGGAACGGGCGCAACTATCGCGATCGACCGGGCGGCTAAGCCGCGGATCGAGGCCGGCGCAACTCAGATGACCCGATGAATCCATCGGCCTATCCCCTTGTTGCAGGCATCCCTGGAGTGCTGGACCGGCATATCAATTAGGTGGCCAAGAATACCATTAATTCATCGCGTTGCCCGATTTAAGCCGCATGGGGGCCGTTGTCGCCGCTAAGGCTCAAGCGGGGGCGCACCCGGGAGTTTCCGATGTCCGGACAGTTGCGATTGTACTTCGCCAGTTTGCTCCTTGTCGGAGGTTTTTCGGCGACGCCTGCGTCTTCCAATCCTCTAACCGATTTCTTCAATACTGCTACGTCCCAACCCACGGTAACCACCTCTCCGCCGCAAGCCGAATGCGCGCCGCGTCCCGGTACCTCGACCAGTGGCGGACAGCATTGGGTCTACCGAACGGACGGTCGTCGCAGATGCTGGTTCCTGGCCGAGGGCATCGCGACGGTGAAGAAGCCCATTCGGGCTCCCGCGGCCAAAGACCGTAGCGCCAGTTTCGACGAGAACCGGACCACGCAGACCACGCGGAGCGTGATCGTTGATGCGCGCGCGGAGTTGCTGCGCTCTGCACCGCCCGAGCAATCTCAGACGCCTGTAACGGAAATGCAGGTAGCAGATGCCACTTCCGATCTCGGCACGGGTGCTGCCCTGATGTCGGAGGCTCCCGTCGGAGATATTCCCCGCAACCAGCTCAAGCACGAACACTCCGTGCCGGTTCAAGTCAACGTTGGGCAGTTTCTCGCCGCCGCGCCTGCCGACCCACCTCAAGATATGCCGCTGGGCCCGCGCACTGCAGAGGGGCACGACGAAGCGCGCAGCTGGACGGGCTGGCTCGGTGGGCTGCTGATGACGCTTGGTGGCCTCTCGCTCTTAAGCTCGAGCCACACGCTTCGGCACGCAGTGAGACTACGCCACTGAGGTGGCGACATACGAGGTACTGCCGCCGCGCGACCGACGGATTGAACGAGCAGGTATCGCCGAACTGCCACACGTACAATGGTTCCGTTGCATCGCACTTAGTTTGGCGCTGCCTTAACCGGACATTCGGGTACGATGATCGTCACCTTTTTGGATCGGACGCATCATGCGGTATAAGGTTTTCGTGGTGGACGGCAGCCGGCAAGTGATCTGCACTGCAAAGCTCGACTGTATTGACGAGCAGGCGGCGAGACGCCGAGCCGACCAAATGCATGACGAGCACGACGTTGAGCTTTGGGAAGGCGATCGGCTCGTTGCGGTGTTCCGAAGTGCAACGTCGAATGAAAGTCGGAGCTAACGCCCGACCCTGAATGGGCGTCCGGTCTCGCCGCCGAGTTCGTTCATTGTGAGGCACCCGGCCTGGCTGGTTGGCGACGCGTCGTAGCGACGTCATCGCCGAGGCTCGCTAGGCGCAGATGAAGCCGCCCAGTCCTCTTTCAAGGTAGAGGTGGACGCGAGGAACGCGGGCAATCCGTGCATCGAATCGCGCGAGTGAGCCGGATCATCCTTCGGATCCGGCGGGTCTCTAAACGGCTCTAGCTCTGCCGCTCGCTTTGGTACGCCGCCTTCTGCCGATTGGTTCTGTTTCTAGATGTCGGAGCTTACTTCGAAGTTTCTCCACCTCTCTGAGCTCCTCCAGAAGCGCCTGGTGCCGTTCGCTCAGAACAGCACTAGAAGAAATTTGACGCGTACTCGACATCACATGCCTCAGAAAAGGACTTAACTAGGAAGTCGACGAAAAACGGAAGACAAAGAACGCCCGACTGAAGCTCAATGAGCTATGGCCGCGGCCGCCAGATGCTCCCAGTACTCTGCCTCTGCAAGCAATTTCCAGCTTCGCGCAGGTTGGAGTACGGCAGTCTGACGGCAAAGCAAGGCCATTGCGCGAAAGCGGCGGGCAGCTTCCATTCCAACCTCCCATGTTTTCTTTTTCCCAACATATTTTTTAATTTTGTGATGGAGTCATCATGATTATATACGATAACAAAATAATCGTTTGTTTTGCTTTTCTCCGCACCCAGGGTAGATGCGCCGGCTACCGAGCCCGTAACAATGATGGCGGGTCCTGGCTGCGCGCTACGCTCTAGAGCGTACCACCATCCCGCGATGGTCCGCCTCGCAAGGTGGCGTCCAGGAGCCTCTATGATTGCGGCACACCGGTGCAACTGACGGGAATCATGCGGCTACAGGCAGCGATCAGTGCGATCGGAATTTTCGAAGGGATCACCTCACCCGTGGTGCACAGATGTGCTGTTCGCGCCGCCCCACGTCGGCGAAACTTGCTCCATGCGCGCCGGCCTGGGCGCAGCATCGATGAATCTTATTAAACGCTGCTCATCCGTAATAATCCGGTGATTCTTTGCCGGCTCTCAGCCGGCGCTCTTGTCGGGATTCAATTGTTGGGTCGGCTATCGTATTTGTATTGCGACGGTTTTGTCGATTGTTGGGTCGTCGCGACGGGTTATTTCGCGGTAGCTTAATATGAAATATGTATTATATATTAAATGTTGACGATAATAGACATTTAATGAATAGTTTGTCGCTGGCGGGGCCGGAGATAAATCCGCAGCCGCTGAAGTTGCCAAGGTGTCTGAAAAATCCATCTTGAAGGAAGGGATTCCTCCTATGTTGCATCATTTCATCGAGACCAAGGAAGCGTTGAAGCGTCTGCGGACGGACCAGGACGGCGTGGTGTCATTCGAGTACATCATCGTCGCGGTTTGCATCATCGGCGCAGTGTCGGCTGTGTTCGGCGTTGGTGCCGGCGGTGCGATCGGAACCGCGCTGACAGGCGGGATCACCGCGATCACCACCGCTTTTACTGCGGCGGTCTGATACGGCCGTCCGGCCAGAGGGGGGCATCGGAATGTGTCCCCCTCCGAATGTTATTCTCTCCATTCTTATTCTTGCTGTGCCTTCCACCACCCTGAGGCATGCATGAGCTGGGTTTCTTCCATCGTCTCGATACTGGAAATCTCGTTGTTGCTGTATGTCGCAACGCTCGACGTCGCGACCCGCACGATCCGAAATGACGTCTGTCTCTTGCTGGCGCTGCTCGGGATCGCCCGTCAGCTTGCCAGCCCAATGCAACTTGCCGAATCCCTCATCGCCGCGACGATCATGTTCCTGCTGCTGCTCGCGCTCTACCAGCGTGGCGGGATTGGCGGGGGCGACGTCAAGTTACTGGTAGCTTTGGCCATTGGCCTGCCGCCGACGGGCTTGATTGAGTTGCTGACGGTAACCACGCTGGCCGGGGGCGTTCTTGCCCTGGTGCATCTGGTGATGCGCGTCCTGCCATATCCGAGGTTGGCGCCGGTCGGATCGTCGCTCGCACGCCGCGTCTACGCGATCGAGCGCTGGCGCCACGTGCGACACGCGCCCCTGCCTTACGGGGTGGCGATAGCGTGCGGTGGCATCTGGACCATCTCGAGCAGAGGATTTTGACATGTCATCCACGTTGCGCCTCTCGATCATCCTGGTGCTCTTGCTCGCAACCACCGCATTCGGGCTGATCGCCTACAACATGAACCTGCCGAAACAGGTTCCTGTAACCGTTACGGCGCAAGGGCCGGCGCCTGCTTCGACTGTCGGGTATTTTGTCGCGGCACGTCCCCTGTCGAAAGGTACATTGACCCGCGAAGACGATTTCGCCGTGCGCTCGGTGTCGCCTGAACGCCTCCCTGCAGGAGCGATCCTGGAAACACCGGACTCGAAGGCCGGACTTCCCGGCTCTCTGGTTCGCAAGTTCGTCGACGCTGGCAGTCCCATCACCTTGCAGGACGTATTGCGACCTCGGGATCGAGGCTTCCTGGCCAGCGTCCTGGCACCGGATAGCCGTGCAATCAGCATCAAGGTGGACGAGGAGTCTGGCGTGTCGGGGCTGATCAGGCCGGGTGATCATGTTGATGTCTTGTTGACCCAGGTGTTCGAGAAGGCAGATCCCGCGCGCCGGGCCCTGAGCGAGACCGTTCTAGGAAACGTTCGAGTCATCGCGATTGATCAGGAAATCATGCAGGGTGGCCGAACCGTAAGCTCGGTAGCCGGCTCGGTGGCCGGCAAGCAAGCGCAGACTGTGTCGTTGGAGCTTGCCCCGGACCAGGTCAAGAAGATCACGGTCGCAAGGCAGCTCGGAACGCTTTCCCTGGCGGTGCGGGCCGCAGTCGAACAGTGGGATACGGCGGACACTGGCGCGATGTCCAGCTGCGATGTGTCGCCGGAAATCGCCCGCCAAAATGCGATTGCCGGCCGGACTGCAGCGGTCGTTGTTCATTCCGGTGGTCAGATAAAGCAATACTCGGTCAGGAAACAGGAATCTGCCGACGGCGACGTTCCGATCAACTGCGACGGGTCCGAAGTGTCTCGCCGCGGAGCGACGATGGTGGTTCAGGCAGGCAAGTTGCTGGAGAAACGTTGATGAGCGTTAACATAGCGGCCATCAGTACACCTGAAGAACCAACGTCTGTCGTCGCGCGCAATCGAATCGTCTGCTTCGTCAATGACGAACTGAGTGCCGCGGCTCTGCGCAAGGGCCTTGAAGGCAGCAACATTTCGATCAAGCGGGGCACGATCCGCAATGCCATACGGATGCTCGAAACGGACACCGAACTATTCGCCCTGGTGACGGACATCAGTGGAATCGATGATCCATTTGCCGAACTGGAGCGGCTGGCCGGCGTCTGTCCGCCCGATGTCCGGGTGGCTCTGATCGGTGAAAGCAGGGAGATCACCTTCTATCGCGCGCTTATGGAGCTCGGCCTGACCGAGTACCTGCCGAGACCGATCACGCGGGACATGGTGCTGGACCAGCTGCGCCCAAAGCTGCTTGGCGATCGTGCGCCGGCGCCGACCGACCGAGGCGGGCATGTGATCTCGATCTGCGGCGCGCAGGGCGGTGCCGGCGCAACGAGCATCGCCATCAATCTCGCGCTGCAACTGGCCGAGACCACCAAGGCCAAGGTCGCGCTGCTCGATCTTCATCTTCAAGGCGGCGAAACAGCCGTGATGCTGGGTGTTCAGCCCGGACCAGGCCTGCGCATCGCCCTGGAGAACCCGATGCGGGCGGACACGTTGTTCCTCGAGCGCGCCGCAATTGCAGTCAACGAGCGGGTTAGCCTGATTTCCGCCGATGAGGAACTGGATGCTCAGCTCGACATCACCGAAGCGGGCGTGAGGCACGTCCTAGGCCTGCTCCGCCAACGATTCAACTACATCGTTGTCGATGTCCCGGTCCCGTTTCCGTCATCCATCCATCCGGTGATCTCTCTTTCCCGGCACGTGCTGGTGCTGCTGGAGGCGGAGGTGACCGGACTTCGCAATGCCCACGCACTACGGACCGCCGTCACCAACATTGCCGGCAGGGATCGGGTCTTCACCTTGCTGAACCGTGCCAATCGCCCGGGCGGCCTTCCCAGGGCCGCGGTGGTCAAGGCGTTGGGGACAGAGCCTGACATGGTCGTACCCGATCTCGGGAAGGGCATGACCCAGGCGGTCAATCTCGGAATTCCCGCGCTGAAGCACGTATCTGCACTGCGACGCCATCTCGCGCCGATCGTACGGGAGATCACGGGGCTCGGCGCCGAGCAGAAGGGACGGCTGAGGAGGCTGCTGGGGCTATGAGAAGGTTTGGTAGGCGCGACGAGGAAACGCCGGTTCGCTTGCCTGCATCGACGCCGAGCTTGGCTGCAACGACGCCAAGCGTGCCTGCATCAACCTCAAGGCGCGACGAGGCTTCGATTGACCGGCCGGTGATGCCAGCTTCACTGCGCGAACGCGTCATCGAGCAGATTGAGCCATCGGTGGCCGCAACTGTTTCGCGTGACGTCCTTCGGCGCCAGATCGAGGAAATCATCCATGGCATCGCCAATGAGGAACGGCTCGAACTGTCGGGTCGCGAGCAGCTTCAACTGGCGGACGAGATTGCCGACGACATGACCGGCTATGGGCCGCTGCGTCCGCTTCTGCTCGATCAATCGATCAACGACATCATGATCAACGGGCCTAGTAACGTTTATGTCGAACGAGCCGGCAAGCTGGAGCGGATCGCGGTGCGCTTCCGCGACAATGATCACATCGCATCGGTGGCCCAGAAAATTGCCGCGCAAGTTGGACGGCGCATCGACGAATCCAGTCCGATGGTGGATTGCCGCTTGTCCGACGGCAGCCGCGTCAACATCATCTTCCCGCCGCTGGCGATCCACAGCCCCTGCATCTCGATTCGAAAGTTTCCGAGCCGCCGCCTGGATATCGCCGCAATGATCGAAAACGGCTCGATGACCGCAGCTGTCGGACAATTGCTGGAGATTGCCGCTCGGTGTCGGCTCAATGTCCTGGTCTCCGGCGGCACCGGGTCCGGCAAGACGACGCTGCTCAACGCCATGAGCCAGTTCATCGATCACAGCGAACGCGTCGTCACCATCGAGGATGCGGCGGAGTTGCAGCTCCAGCAGCCACACGTGATCAGCCTGGAGACCCGGCCTCCCAGCCTTGAAGGCACGGGGCAGGTGACACAGCGCGATCTGTTGTGGAATGCGCTGCGCATGCGTCCTGACCGGATCGTCGTGGGCGAGGTGCGCGGCGCCGAAGCGTTTGACATGCTGCAGGCGATGAACACCGGCCATGATGGTTCGATCTCCACGGTCCATGCCAATAGTGCTCGCGACGCCCTGACCCGCATCGAGAACATGGTGCAGATGGGGCAGGTGAATCTGCCGTCGCGAGCCATTCGAACTCAGATCGTCGCTGCACTGGATCTCATCGTGCAAGTCGAACGCATGCGCGATGGGCAACGTCGCATTATCCAGATCAGCGAGGTGATGGGGCTGGAATCGGATGTGATCACCACCAATGACATCGCAACTTTCGAATACCAGGAGGAGGACGAGCATGGGCGGATCTCGGGCACTTACCGGGCCACCCTTGCAGTCCCGAAATTCAAGAGCCGTCTCGTCTATTTCGGGCTCGATCGCGCCTGGGCCGAGGCAGTGAGGCAGATATGATACCTGAGGCCGTGATCGTCGCTGTTCTGGTGCTTGCGATGTGCGCAGCCGTCGGCTCGTTGTGGCTCGACGGCCGAGAGCGACGCATGGACCGCCGGCTGGCGGTCGCTCTACCGGCCTCCCATCCGGCCAGCCTGCCATCCATTCGCCGGGCGGAGACCGGCTCCCGATATCTCCTTCTCCACCGTTTGGCCAATTACAGGCCCGAGATGGTTCACGCCTGGCATCCGGCGTATGTGCTGCTTGCTGCCGCTATCGCCGTCGCAGCGATCTTCTACGCTAATCGCCTGCTGGGATTTTCCGTTTTCTACGTGTCTGTCGCGGCTGCGGTTGCCGCCGTGGTAGTCGTGCGAGGTCTGTTTGGCTGGCAGCAACGTCGCTTCGCCAGTCAACTTTTCCGGCAGTTGCCTGACGCCATTCAGCTGGTGACGAGTACGGTTCGATCGGGTCTGCCTGTGCACGAAGCGTTTCGCACCATCGCGCGCGAAATGCCGCAACCGACGTCTGGACAATTTGCAATCGTATGCAGCGAAATGAATCTGGGAAGACCTCCGGAGGAAGCCGTCGAAGGCGTCTATCGGCGAACGCAAGTGGCAGAGTATGCGATGTTTGCGGTGACACTTGCGGTTCAATTGAAGTCCGGCGGCAGCTTGGCCGAGACCTTGCAGACGCTGGGCGACACGGTGAGCCAGCGTGTTGCGCTCGCTGCTCGCGCCAAGGCGCTCGCGGGAGAAGTGATCTTTTCCTCGCGAGCACTCACGATCTCGCCCCTGATTGCCGGAGCATTGCTATACGCGGCCAATCCGCAGAACGTCGATTTGCTGTTCACTGACCCGACCGGAAACAAGCTTCTGGCTTACGCGGTAGCCTCGGTGCTCATCGGGCATCTGGTGATAAGTTGGATGGTCAGGCGGGAAACAGAACTATGACTTTTGGTCTCGGGCTGGCGGCCCTCGCAGTCGTAGCTGGAACGGCGGCCTTCATGTTGATCATCCGCGAACTACACGTCCGTGCATTGGACACGCGGGTCTCAAACGCCGTGATGGGTATCCCTTACCGGTCTGCCCCCTTCAAAGACCTGACCGGTTGGTTTTCATGGCTGGGCATGCGCTATCGGCGCTTCTACGCCGAGGAGAATCTGGAGGAGCTACGAACGGTCCTCCACTCATCTGGATTCAATCATCATAGAACCTTGCCGATCTGGATCGGCATCAAGATCGTCAGCATGTTCGCGCTGCCGGTCATTGCGCTGCTTCTGGCGCAACTTTCGGGAAGGAGACCTGCCGACGTGCTGGTCTTCACGCTGATGGGTGTGGTGATCGGAATCTTGGGTCCGCGATTGGCTCTGTCGGTGATGAAGCGGCGCTTTGATGCTGCCATTCGGCTGGGCACGCCGGATATGATCGATTTGCTGATCGTGTGCAGCGAGGCGGGAATGGGCCTGGAAAGCGGGCTGGGGCGTGTCGCCGAAGAAATGAAGTCGACCAATCCTGCCATGGCCTGGGTGCTGCACCGTCTCCTTGATGATCTCCGGATACTGCCAAGTCGCGTCGAAGCATTCGAGAATTTGGCGGTCACTTCGGATGGTCTTCGCCGGTTCGGCACGATGATCAGCCAGAGCTTGCAGTACGGAACGCCGTTGGGCCAGACGCTGCGAAGTATCGCGCTCGACCTGCGGCGGGAACGCATCACCAAGCTGGAAGAAAGGGCGCACAAGTTGGGCGCCAAGCTGACCATTCCGATGGTGCTGTTCCTGCTCCCAGCCATGTTCGTCATCATGGGGGGAAGTCCCGTTCTTCACCTCGTGCGTTCGTTCGCCAGCTTCGGAAAGTAGCCATGAGCACAATTGCCCTCTCCAAGAGCGGATCTTACGACCGGATCATGCGGCTGCTTGGCAGCTTGTGGTTCTTGTTGCTGGCTCTTTGCGTCGCCGTCAGGATTGGGGCGTCGCTGCACGATCCGTGGCCCTCGCTCTTGTCGAGCTTTTGCCTCGGCATCTTCTACATGCTCCTGGCACTGTTGATCATGACGCGCTCACCGGCAAAGGCGCATGCCGATGGCCTGCTTCCAAGAATAGCTGCCTTCGTCGGCAGCTATCTGCCATGGACGATCAGCTTCCTCGGCAAAACCGACGACACGCTGCCCAACCTGGCATCGACCGCCTGCGTGCTGGTCGGCACGATCATGATGCTTGTCACCATCCGACATCTGGGTCGGTCGTTCAGCCTGGTGCCACAGGCGCGCTCGGTGGTCCAGACCGGTCCGTATCGATGGATCAAGCACCCGCTCTATGTCGCAGAAGAAATCGTGGTGCTGGGCGTCGTG
Source organism: Bradyrhizobium sp. USDA 336 (assembly GCF_044908355.1). Lineage (NCBI taxonomy): Bacteria > Pseudomonadati > Pseudomonadota > Alphaproteobacteria > Hyphomicrobiales > Nitrobacteraceae > Bradyrhizobium > Bradyrhizobium sp. USDA 336. Next base: position 8,190,040 of record NZ_JBIYDC010000002.1, read on the forward strand.
CTGCAATACCTGACACCGGTCACGGTGATCGTCCTGGTCCTGCATATCGGCATTCAGGTCTGCCGAATCCTTTACGAGGAAGACCTGCTTCGGCGCAATTGCCCTGAATATTCGAGTTACGAAGCATCACGTTGGCGAGTGATTCCTTACGTTTGGTGAGCGGCTATGCGTGGCCGGATTGTGGTGGACATGGTTCAGATCGCTGCGGCTCGGGTGACGCGATCGCACGTGGCAAGTCCCCGTGGAGGCAGGCGCGCGTATCGTAGAGGGTCCTTCGTCGCCGATCAGCGCGGCGCCGTCGCGTTTGAGACAGTCATCGTTTACATTTTCATGGTGTCGTTCCTGCTGATGCCGCTCGCCGACGTCGCTGCCGCGGGCTTCCGGTTTATCTCTGCGTGGTCGGCCTTGCGCTCATTCGGACAATACATTCAATACAAGAGTCCGCCCGACCCGGCGAACCCGGGGACCTGGGTGTCGACGCTGCAGACAACGGTCGCCGGGCATACCATCGGCAACATCCAGGTCATGTGCGGAAGCACAGCTTGCAACTCCGGCAACCTTGGTTTGACTCCCAAGTACTTTACGTTTTCGACGACCGTCACTTTGGCCCCGATTGTGTTGACGTCGGTGCTGTGCCCCAGCAGTTGCACGTACACGCTGCCTTACTCCGAACGTTTCCAGTAGGTGTTCTCATGCGCAGTCTGCTCCGTTCCAGACGAGGCTCGGCCGCATTCGCGACAGTGATCGCGCTGATTCCGCTCATCGGCGTGGTCGCACTCGGGGCCGAGGCGGGATCGTGGTACGTCACCAGGCAGCACGCGCAGAATGCCGCCGATGCAGCGGCCTACTCGGGCGCCCTGCGACTTGCATGCGACAATGCTGGTGTGCTCTGCGATACATCAGTGGACTATCAAGCAAAGGAATTCGCGGCGCAGAACGGGTTCTGCAACTCCGGTGACACGGCCTATCCGGGCACCAACTGTGCGACAAGCCTTCCAGCAGGAATCTCGCGCGCCGTGCAGATCGATATCGGCAGCTACAGTGCGGGTGCGTTCACAACGCCGCCCGCAGGAGGCGGCGGTAACGCCGTTCGCGCCCTCGTCAGTCAGCAACAGCCGGCCTACTTATCGGCAGTGCTGGGTTTGACGACCGTCAACATCCCCGCCCAAGCCATCGCTCTGGTCGAACTGCCGAGCAAGGTGTGCGCCTTGGCGCTCGGACCTGATCCGAACGGCGGCGGAGGGGCGCTTAAAATTGCCGGTAACGTCAGCAACAACGGCACGGGCTGCCCGATAATGTCGGATGCCAGTGTACAGTTTGCCAGCACTGCCTCTTTCACCGGTTCGGGGTGGGCCGTCTTGGGCGTAACGGGCTGTAGTCCAGCCAGCACCTGCGCCGATCCCGGCGTCACGCACAACTATTTCATGCCGTACGCCAACAATCCGCTCAGCAAATTGGATAGCCAATCGTTCAATAGCTTGACATCGAGCGGAAGGCCAAACGATTTGGCATGCAGTGGTACGTTGACGCCCAACACTCCGCCGAGCAGCACTAACCTGTACCGCAACCTAACGTGCACGACCGGGGACACGGTGGATTTTAGTCCGGGCACGTACTTTTTCTACAATGGGACAATAAAGTTCAATGGCGGAACCATCACCTGCAATGCCTGTAGACCCTGGCCACCGGCAGGCACGGGCGAAGGCGTCACTCTGGTATTACTCGGGGATTCGAGCATTTCCATCTCTGGCGGCGCCAGCGTTGAGCTGTCCGCTCCCTACACCAACACCTTCTCTTCCGATCTGAACGGCGTTCTGATTGATGATCAGGCGCCGAGCAAGAGCAGTAATAAAGTCAACATCACCGGCGGTACGGTAAGGCTGGGTGGTGCGATGTATTTCCCGCATGTCGACGTGACCTGGAACGGAGCGACACAAAGTACCAATACGACCTGTTCACAAGTGATCGCCCAGACACTCACCATGGGCGGTGGCGGCTTCCTGAGCACGGATGGATGTAATCCGGTCACCGTCCCTTACACCCAAGTTGTCCGCTTGGTGCAGTGATGAGAAAGCTCGATCAGCGGGGCATCGCATCGTTCGAGTTCATCCTCGCCTTTGTGTCCCTTTTTATGTTGATCTTCGCCATCTTCGATCTCGGACGCTATGCGATCACGATGCAGTCCTTGCGGACGCTCGCGAGCGCCGGGGCCCGAGCGGTCATGATCAGCTGCTACACGCCCGCCTTGCTTCAAAGCCCGCCTCAGTCGCCGTCAATCTGCGGGGGCGATCCGATGTCCACGACCGCTAAACAGACTGCCGCGCCGTTCCTGTATCGCGGCGGTCTCACGCCGACGCTGAGCGTGGCATCCAGCGGCAGCAACTTGACCGTGACCGCTTCTCAAGCCGGCTTCACCATGCTGATGCCGATATGGGGCACAGCACTCAATGCGCCGAGCGCGTCAACGCAGATTCCCTTTTAGGCAAAATATGGCAACGTGCCTTACCCATCTTGGCCGACATCGCCTCGGGTCGGTGCTCGAGCTGGACAAACCCCTCGGAATCGAACTGCGCCAAAGCAATCTGAGCCTGGCCAAGTGCCGTTTGGAGACGACGAGCCGACGCCGTTCGATCGTGAGCCACGACGGAATCTCGCGCAAACGTGGTCGTGCTGCAGCAGTTCTGAACGGAGCTGCAGAGAGAAATGATGCGCGCCCGCAACATTGGAAAGTTTTCTTTGCCACTTGAGGCTGTGCGGGAAGCGTCTCTTCTTGCAAGCAGGCAGCATCAAGGACGATGATCTTGGAAACGCGAAGTAACGAATTGTAGTCGGACATCTTGTAAGCTCTGCGGCGTGGTGCGCAGAGGGGAACTATTGGGGATGTCGAGCACGTAGATTTGCGGGGGAGCCGCGGATCGCAGTTGGGGGACTCGAATGGGTGGCGATCGCATTTCAGGTAAGATAAGGGAGCTTCTCGCCTTCAGCGTGATGGGTCTTGGCGCGGCGCTCGCCTCCTTTGCGTCCGCTGACCGCGCGATGGCGGCAGACCGGCGGGGCTTCTCCGGCGGCGGCGTCTTCGTCAGCGAAATGAACGACGTCCAGCGGGTCAAGGTGGTGGTCAACAAGTCACGCACCTTCAAGGTCGATACGGCTTTCGCAACTATCGTGGCCGGCTCGCCCGACATTGTGGACGTGAAGTCGCTCAGCGATCACCTGATCTACGTCCAGGGCAAGCAGACCGGCACCACCAACGTCATCCTGCTCGACTCCTCGATGAAGCAGATCGGCATCCTCGACGTCGAGGTCGTGATCGATACCGGCAATCTCCAGCAGAACATCCGCAGCAGCACTGGCGGGCACGGGATCCGCGTCTCGGCTTCCGAGGGCCAGGTGGTACTCAGCGGAACGGCCGCCGATGCGGTTACGGCCGAGCGGGCCATGGCGATCGCCACCAGCACGGTCGCGAAGGGGGGCACCGTCGTCAACGCGATGAGTGTCGCGGCGCCGCAGCAGGTGATGCTGGAGGTGCGGTTTCTCGAGGTCACCCGGGATGCCGGCCGCGACCTCGGTGTGAACCTGTACGCAGCGAATGCCAACGGGACCAACGTCGCGAATACGGGACGTGGCAATTTGAGCACTACGGCGGGCCGGCGACCGATTGGTGGTATCAACACCGCTAATAGCCCCCTGGGCGTTGGCGGCGGCCAAGTCGGTGCTTCCCCCACCGGTAGCCTGCCGTTACTCGGAACAGCTGGTACGCTTCTTGGCACAGCGGGCGGCATAGCTCCGATCCCGTTCGGAAGCTTGTTGACCAGCATCGTCCGAACCAGCAATGGCGGTTCGGTGGACTTGTTGATCTCTGCGCTGGAAACCAAAGGATTGGCTCGCAGGTTGGCCGAGCCGAACTTGACCACGCTTTCCGGAGATGCAGCGCGCTTCCTGGCCGGTGGTGAGTTTCCAGTGCCGATTCCGAACACGACCGCAGCCGGCTTTCCGACCATCACCATCGACTACAAGAAGTTCGGTGTCGAGCTGGCCTTTGTCCCCACCGTGCTCTCGCGGGGGGTCATCAACCTTCGGGTGGAGCCGTCGGTCAGCGAGCTTGATTTCGCCAATGCAGTGACGATTCAGGGGACGACAGTTCCGGCGTTGACCCGCCGCGATGCACGGACCACGGTGGAGCTGCGGGACGGCCAGAGCTTTGCGATCGCCGGCTTGCTGCAAACCCGCAACCGTCAGGACGTTTCGCAATTGCCCTGGATCGGCTCCGTGCCTGTGCTCGGAGCCTTGTTCAGCAGCAAGTCGTACCAGCAGGAGGAAACCGATCTCGTCATCATCGTGACGCCGCGCCTGGTCGCACCGGCCGCACCGGGTCAGCAACTGGCGTCGCCGCTCGACTCTCGCCTTCCGGCCAACGACGTCGATTTCTTCCTCAATGGCCAGATGGAAGTCCGCAAGCGTTACAATGACTACGTTAACTCCGGCGGCGACGTTAAAGGACCTTATGGTCACATCATCGCTCCCGAGATCACTGCGACCATTCCGGCACCGGCTGTTGCGAACCAGCCCGTCGTAAAAACGCTCAACTGAGAAGGAAGCGGGAGATGACCATCAGGTATCTGGCTGTGTTCGCACCGCTGCTGCTCGGGGGATGTTACGGGGTGGCCGGTCATGACGAGGTGGACCGCTATTTCCAGCGTTCAGACACCATCACGATGAGTGCCGGCAATGCCAAGGAGGTCAACGCGGTCACCCACACAATCCATCCATGGCCGCGAAACGTCGGTGATCGCAGGATCGTGCACGACGCCCGGCGCGTGGGCGCCGCCGTGACTCGCTATGGCAACACGAAACAGCCAGTGGATCAGCTTCCCGACATTGGCGATGCGACGAAACAAATGGGCGTGCGGACTGCCCCAACCCAGAACGTCAACATAGAAGGATTGGGGGCTGGATCGACTACAGGAGTATCAGTGCCGGTCGGCGGAGTAGGCGTAGGCGGCAGGTAACGATTTTTAGTGCGTGGTTTTGGCGATGTTGTTTGCGAACGGCGCAGTGAAGTTGCTGCGACGTGCGGGGGACCAAGGGGTTATGCGACGTATCATCTTCATGCTGACCTGTTGCTGGTTGGGGATCGGCCTTGCGGGGTGTGATCATACGCTTAGGCAGGCTGCCGTCGTCGCTCCCGTCGAGCCGCCTGGCGGCGACCCGGTGCAGGAGCCGACCGACGTCAAATATTATCCCTCGGACGAGCCGGTACGGCTGGGCTTGGAGCATTTCAACCGCGGCAGCTACGGGTTAGCTAATCGCTATTTCAGGGATGCGGTCGAGAAATCGCCGAAGGACGTGACGGCCTGGGTTGGACTCGCGGCGAGCTATGATCGGATACGTCGGTTTGATCTGGCTGACCAGGCCTATGCCCAAGCGATCCGGCTGGGCGGCGAAACCGTGCAGGTCCTGAATGACCAGGGATATTCGTACATGCTGCGCGGCAATCTGAGTGCGGCGCGCCGAAAGTTTGAGAAGGCCTATTCGCTCGACCCAGGCAACCCGGTTATCGCCAATAACCTCGAGCTTCTCAATGGCAGCCGGCGGTTCATTGAAAGACCACCAAACAACCAGCCTTAAGAGGGCGATCGACTACTGCAATCGCGGCCAGTTCCCGTCAATTGGGCCCAATCACAGCATCAGCGTGACGGCTGCCGCTGCGGACGATGACAACAACGCCATTGCGAACGGTAAATCTCGCGCCGAGCAGCTTCCGCACCTTGTCCGTGATCGGAGAGGAAAAGGGAACGGTTTCTCCCACGACGGGATCGCCGACCTTTGTCGTCTCAGTCGCGGGGCCAGCAACTGGTGCAGGCTTGATATAGTCTCGGACAAGCTGAATCTCTTCACGTGACAGGATGAGCGGAGCCTGGTCGGCTTGGATCTCCGAGGGCGGTTTGGGTATTCCACTGCTTGCCTTTTCGCGCATCTCATTCGTGCTTGCGATCTGATCGAGCCTGGCTACGCGCAGCTTGAGTGCGATGATATCACGTTGCAGTGTCGCGATCTCCAATTTGCGCGCGTTGACCTGCATGAAGACAATGATGGCGCAAACGCAACTCACGACGAAGCCGACGCTCAGCAGTGCGATCAACCAGCGCTCGAAGTTTCCCGTCGATCCCCCGGTCGTTCGGGGGAGTTGATCGCGCTGGAGATGGCGTCGCCAGATGCGACGTGCTCGGTCGATCCAATTGGTAGAGCCCGTTACGCCGGTCCCCGCCCGGCCCGACCCAAAATGCGCGGGCGACGAGGCGGCCTTCTCTCGGGCCGGTTCAACGGACGACGACGTGTCGACTTGCTCAAGCCCAGGATTGTCGGGGACGCGATCCGCCGTCGTCAGATGCGCGGCAGGGTGGAACGGATCCATCTGCTTATCGAGCCGGCCCATCTCCGCTCTCCATGCAGCCAATCTATCAACTCCGCCAGTTCCGCCGACGCGGCGGAATGAGGGTACCCGAGGATCCGATCAATCGGAACGGAAAAGGGTCCAATCCGTCGCGTGAGCCGCTCTAACGGTAGCTTGCAAGAGATACGGCGCCAACCAGATGCCAGGGTTTACCCCGCGGATGCTCCGACCGCGCGGATGGTAGCCGGTGAAATGCAGCACTTTGATCGTGCGACGAACGCCCACTTTCAGTCGGATAAGCCCGGTCGTGCGACCAGCAAGTCATTGATTGTTCTCAACCCAAGGCTGACTCTTAATCAGCGGGTCCCAGGTTCGAGCCCTGGTGCGCCCACCAAACAAATCAATGACTTGGCGAGAAAAACCGTTTGAGCAGCTGATTTTTCAAACGGGCTTTTGAGCAGCGATCAACCGGAACTTGGCGATGCGATGGGCTCACCCGAGTCATCACTAAGAGTTCGGGTTCTTGAGTTGCTGCCATTGCCCGGCGCGATTTCTGCTGGCAACCGGCATCAGTGGGCAGCAGCTCGGTCGCTCCGATGATGGATTGGAGCGAGAGTTTAAGTTTTTCAATTGGTTAGAGGGCCGCGTGGGCCCGATGTGTGCACCGCGAGATCAAGAAAAATCTCACCACAGCCAACGTGAGCAGGCTTGTGGCGCATTTGCAAAATCTGGATTTCCGAGGGCAGCAGGCCGGCGGGTGCTTACTTGCAATCTCAGCTGTTCGACGCGTAATGATCGAAGATCGTGGGTTTGACTCCCACTCTCTCCGCCATTTGCGCGGTTTTGTACGCCAAACGACGATTTCGTGCGCTTGGGTCCGTTTCGCGAGCGACTCGTCCATCTGCTGGTCGCCCTGGCCACGGCCCATCTCTGTAGGGTCGCGATCGGCACCGTTGGCACCCGTTCTTACCGAGCTCGCTTCATAGCCTCAGCTCAAAGCGTGACCGGCCAGCCCGTACACCCATGGCTCATTTTCCTTGCGGTTCAGGAATGGCCGGCCCTTAGACATCGTCGTGACGGTCTCGGTGATCGCGAGGCGGCTCTGTTGAAGGAAGTCGGCAAACAGACCCGTCTGCTCCCGCGTATCGACGCGGACGAATTGTCCCGCGAGATCCCTCAGATGCACGGCGGTGAGATGGATCGCGTCACAATCGTTGCTGGCGACGATCGGGCCGATCACATGACCGCGCCCGAATTCGCGCTTCATCGAAAAACCGACGGCCTCTCCGCCGCGGCGCAAGACGGAGATTGACGCGCCATCGGAAAGCAATGCGAGCAGCTTCTGCCGGTTAGTTCCGAAGGCGCGCTCATCCAGTGCCGCGATCTCTCCGATGCTCGCCGTGGACAGTGAAGTCAATTCACCGTCGAGAGCCGGCACCGGCGGAGGTGGTGAGACGAGTTCTCCCTGCCACATATATGCGGTGGCTTCCTTCGTGAACCCCAGCGACAGATACAGGTGATAGGCGGCATGGGTTGAGTTGAGGGCCAAATTTCGGTCGCCGCACCGCTCGAAAACCTGTTCCATGAGCCAGCGGCCAGTACCTTGTGCCTGGGTTCGAGGCGATGTGATCACCAGGCCGATCGTCGCGAATTCCTGGCTATAAGGGAACCACATCGCGCTGCCGAAAACGCGGTCTATGCCATCAACGGCGACGATGCCGTGGCCGGCGCGGCGCAGGAAATCCCAGTCCTTGGGGCGATGCGGCCAGCCGACACCGATCGAAAGCGCGTGGAGCAGCTTCACATCAACGTCGTTGATGTCCTTGGCCATCAGTTCAAAGGACTTCACGCGTACCGTTCGTCCCATTTAGCTCATCCATTCCTTTGCGGGGCTCAAAGCCTGCGGCCTATGCCCGCCGGCCTTCTGCTGCGTGCCGCACAAGCCCTCTTTTGCAGCAGCATAGCGCGGAACGCCAGCAGGTTTCGCCTGTTTGGCAGGCGGTATTCGGAATGTTTCGCCGCCAGTGCAACTCGATTCAGCAGGGAAAGCTACTGGTTGCCGCCTATCGATATCCGGCAACAGCACGCAGGGTGAGCCCCAGTGAACGTTGAAGGCTTCGCTGGAGGGCTCGCCGCCTTTCCAGCCCTCGGTGGCCGGCCATGCCGGTCTCAACGCGCCGCATCCCGGGCGAGGACCTGAGAGGACCACGTCGATGGCGTTCCTTTTCAATTCCGATGCTGCTCGGGCGGCTATTTTCCGGCAGGCCTTTGCGCGCGAGCTCCCTGATCTCGGGTTCTATCATTCCAGCGAATGCTTCGAGCCGGAAAAGATACAGTACCTAATAACCTGGAACGCGCCAGACGACGTCTCACGCTTTCGAAATCTGGAAATGCTCTTTTCCATCGGCGCCGGGGTCGACCAGTTCAAGCCAGAGACCATACCTGGCCACGTCAAGCTCGTGCGCATGGTCGAGGATGGCATCATATGCATGATGCAGGAGTATGTCGTGCTTGGGGTGCTGACACTCCATCGCGAGATGCTTGCCTATCGGGAGCAGCAGGGAAGAGGCCTATGGCAGGCTCTTGCAACGACCCAGGCTGCCGATCGGCGCGTCGGCTTTCTGGGCCTCGGCATGTTGGCGCAAGCTGCGATTGATCGCCTCAAGCCGTTTGGATTTCCGCTTGCCGCGTGGAGCCGCAGCAACAAGAAGATCGAGGGCGTCGCCTGCTTCCACGGCGATGGTCAGCTTGGCAGCTTCCTGAAAGGAACGGACATTCTCGTCTGTCTCCTGCCCCTGACGGAGCAAACAAGCGGCATCTTGAACGCACAACTGTTCTCTCTCCTGCCGGCTGGAGCAAGGCTGCTTCATGTCGGCCGCGGTCCGCAGCTTGACCAGGGCGCACTCATCGAAGCACTCGACAGCGGGCGCCTCGCCGCAGCGATGCTCGACGTGACCGATCCCGAGCCGCTGCCGGAAGCCCATGCGCTCTGGTCGCATCCGAAGGTAATCATCACGCCGCATATCGCGTCCGTGACGCAGCCGCATACGGCCGCGCAATCCGTCATACAGAACATCCGGCGCCACCGCGCCGGACGAAATCCGATCGGCCTCGTCGATCGAACGCTCGGCTACTAACAGGAAAGATGCCATGTCACTTCTGATCGCCATCGACACCAATCCGGACTTCGCACCGAAGAAGGCCGTGCCGGATCCCGAACGGCTCATTTCGGGCAATCCGTCCTTCAAGACCTGGGCGCAGGACGCCTCGAAGGGTGAGAAAGTGCTGACGGGCGTCTGGGAGGCAACCCCCGGCGAGACCCATTCGATCAAGGGCACCACCTTCGAGTTCTGCCACATCATCTCGGGTCTTATCGAAATCGAGGAAAAGGGTGGCGAGACGAAGACTTTCCGCGCCGGCGACAGCTTTGTGATGAAGCCGGGCTTTGTCGGGGTCTGGCGCACGATCGAGACCGTGCGAAAGATTTATGTCTGCCATTATGACTGAGCACGGTGCCTGACGGCGGCTTCACTGAACGACGGCCAGAACAATCGACTTTCGAGATACCGTCTGACCGGATTCGACGCCATCAGACGCTTCCTTCTCGATGAAAAATGCGGCGCGCGGTGCTGTATCGCTCGGTTGAGACGGCTTTGTCTCGCCAATCGCATATCCAGCAGTGATGGCGGTTTGACCCCAAGGTAAGGGAACAAATACATGGTTGCATTGAAAGACAAGGATCTGTTTCGCCAGCAGGGACTGATCGGCGGCCACTGGCGCGACGCGAGTGCGAAGGCGACGGTGGATGTCATCGATCCTGCCAGCCAGCAAGTTCTTGGCACCATCCCGGATATGGGGTGCGAGGAGACGAGGGCTGCCATCAACGCTGCGGCCGCTGCATTCAAGCGTTGGAAGACCAAGGCCCATGCAGAGCGTGCCGCCCTGCTGGAGCGCTGGTATGAGCTCATGCGACACCATGAGCAGGATTTGGCTCTTCTGCTCACGCTCGAGCAGGGCAAGCCACTGGCGGAATCGCTCGGCGAAATCCGCTATGGGGCATCATTCGTCAAATGGTTTGCGGAAGAGGCGCGCCGGATCAACGGATCGACGATCCCGTCACCCACGGTCGATCGCCGCATTCTGGTTTTGAAAGAACCGGTCGGCGTCTGCGGGATCATTACGCCCTGGAACTTCCCCAACGCGATGATTACACGCAAAGTGGCGCCCGCGCTGGCTGCGGGCTGCACCGTCGTCATCAAGCCCTCTGAATTCACGCCGTTTTCGGCCCTCGCGATCGGTGTGCTGGCGGAGCGGGCAGGAATTCCACCTGGCGTGATCAACGTCGTGACGGGCATGCCCGCGGACATTGGCAAGGAGCTGATGGCCAATGAGACCGTCCGCAAGATCTCGTTCACGGGATCGACCCGCGTCGGCGCGCTGCTGATGAAAGGCGCCGCCGACAACATCAAGCGGCTCAGCCTCGAGCTCGGCGGCAATGCGCCGTTCATCGTCTTCGACGATGCCGATATCGACCGGGCCGTCGAGGGCGCGATTGCGTCGAAGTTCCGCAACGGCGGACAGACATGCGTCTGCTGCAATCGCATTCTCGTGCAATCAGGCGTCTACGATACCTTTGCACAGAAGCTCGCCGGGAAGGTCGCGAAAATGAAGGTCGGCGCAGGTACCGAAGAGGGGGTCACAATCGGTCCGATGATCAACGGCGCGGCGATCGACAAGATCAAGCGGGCACGTCACGGATGCCCTGGACAAGGGCGCAAAGATCATCTCGGAGAGTGAGGCGGTGCCGGAAGGTCGGCAATATGCCCGGCCACTCGTGCTCGGCGGCGCGACGACTGAGATGCTCCTGGCGTCCGAAGAGACGTTCGGGCCGGTCGCACCGCTTTTCCGCTTCGAGACGGAGGAGGAGGCGATTGCGATCGCCAATGGCACGCCGTACGGCCTTGCGGCGTATTTCTACACTGAAAACCTGAAGCGTTCCTGGCGTGTTGCCGAAGCGCTTGAGTTCGGCATGGTCGGCCTGAATACCGGCCTGATCTCGACGGAGGTCGCGCCTTTCGGCGGTGTCAAACAGTCTGGATTGGGACGCGAGGGATCTCAGCTCGGGATAGAAGAATATCTCGAGAGCAAGGCGCTCCATGTCGGCGGCCTGGACTGAGCGTCCATCGGATCTGAAATAAGAAAGGGGGCGGCTGAACCGCCCCCTTTTCCTTGACCAGCGCAGATCTCTATTGAAGTTTTCCAAGAACTGAAGCGTCGCGAGGGATCCCGAAAAGACAGCGCTCAGGCGCTCTTGCGAAGAGGCTCCAGGCCGACTGCGGCAGCCAAGCCACCGATGCTGGAGACCTCGGTGTATTCATAGAAGGGATTCGCCGGCTCGTGACCGCGGTTCACCCATACCTTGCTCTTGATGCCCAGATCGTAGGCGGTCATCAGATCGTAGCGGAACGAGGAGGAGACGTGAGTGATATCTTCCGGGCCGCAGCCCAGCTTGTCGAACATGTATTCGAAGCCTTTCATGTGCGGCTTGTAGGCGCCAGTCTCTTCGGCCGTGATGACCGTGTGGAAGGGAGCGCCGAGCTTCTCCACGTTGGACATGATGAGGTTCTTCATGGAGTTCGACAAGATGACCAGCGGAATCTGCTTGGCAACCTTGGCCAGACCAGCCGGCACGTCGGCGTGTGGACCCCACGTGTGGATCTCTTCATTGATGCGCTGGGCATGCTCCGGCTTAAAGACGACGCCATTGCGCTTGCAGGCGCGCTCCAGCGCGTTGTGCACGACCTCGAAGTACGGTTTCCAGGCGCCGAGAACCTCGTCCAGGCGATAGGCTGAAAAGTCCTTGATGAGCCTTGCCATCGCCGCGGCAGAAAGCTCCGAGCCGTAGACACGGGTCGCGGCGCCGGCCATGTCGAAATTTGTCAGCGTCCCGTAGCAGTCGAAGGTGATGTATTTCGGTCTGAATGTCGCCATAGCTCCAATCCTTGCGATCTCGCACCGCTAGCCGGTACGACACACAGCCTAGCGAGCAACCGGCGAGATAAAGCGCCGATGTCGCGGTGGTCGGGAGCAGATTGTGTCGTATCGCATCGGAGCCGTGGCAGAGAGTTGCGCGACGACGGCTCTCCCCGTTTAGCCTCGATGCCGTCGCCGCACCATGCCGGCATAACATGCCGCAGTGGTGCCCAATCAAAGTCAAAACGCCCTCCGTCCGTGTCATGCCTGGGAGCAAGTGCTGTCTTCGGCAACTTATGTTGAGCCCGGACACAACGGGCTGTTCGCACAAACATCGCGGCCGATCTGGAGGACAATATGTTGAGCAACTCGCTAATTGAGCTCGATCGCGCGCATCTGATTCACCCGGTCTCTTCTTATCGCAGCCACGAGGCGACGGGCGTCCGCGTGCTGAAGTCAGGCAAGGGCGCGACGCTGACCGATGTCTCGGGACGCCAATTGCTGGACGGCTTTGCGGGTCTATGGTGTGTCAATGCCGGTTACGGACAGGACAGCATCGTTGAAGCGGCTACGCGACAGCTGCAGGAGCTGCCTTATGCGACAGGCTATTTCGGTTTGGGCTCGGACCCGGCGATCCGGCTGGCGGCCAGGTTGGCTGAGTTGGCGCCTGGCGATCTGAACCATGTCTACTTCACGCTGGGTGGCTCCGATGCCGTCGACAGTACAATCCGGTTCATCAGGTACTACTATCATGCCAAAGGGAGGCCGCAGAAGGACCAGTTCATTTCCGTGGAGTCTGGCTACCACGGATCATCGACGGCAGGGTCTGGCCTGACTGCGCTGCCGGCCTTTCATACGGGCTTTGGAGTGCCATACAACTGGCAGCACAAAATTCCGTCCCACTACGCCTATCGCAACCCTGTCGGTTCGCATCCCCAGGCTATCATTGCGGCGTCGGTCGCGGCCTTGCGGGCGAAGATCGCCGAACTCGGCGCCGAACGCGTCGCCGCCTTCTATGTCGAGCCGATACAGGGGTCAGGAGGCGTCCTCGTTCCGCCGCCGTCCTGGCTCAAGGCCATGCATGCGG